>MKTI01000001.1 GCA_001898185.1 Cellulomonas sp. 73-145
CGCCGTCTACACGAACCTGCACGCCGCCGCCACCGGCTCGATGAGCGTCGCCGACGCCATCAAGGCGATCGGGGACGTCGCGACCCAGCAGGCAGGCAATTCGTGATCCCCGCCCCGCGGAGGTCGGCCCCGCCGACGCCGCGGGCGGACGACACCGTGCGTGACGAGGAGGTCCGGGCCGGTCGCGACGACCGGCCGGCCCGGACCACCCGTCCGCTGGTGCGGCGCTTCGACGCGCTGCCCTACGTGCTCGTCGCCCCGGTGACGCTCTTCATCGTCGGCCTCGCGATCGTCCCGGCCCTCTTCACCATCGTCGAGTCCTTCTTCACGGTGAACGAGCTCGACCCGCCCACCCGCTTCTCGGGAGTGAGCAACTTCGTCGAGCTGTTCCGCAACCACGCGGTGACGAACAGCGCCGCCAACACGGTGCTCTACGTCGTCGTCGGCGTCACCCTGTCGACCGTGCTCGGCATCGCGATGGCGGTGCTGCTGCAGCACCCCTTCCGAGGGCGCGGGGTGGTCATCGCGATCCTCATCCTGCCGTGGGCGCTGCCCGGGGTCGTCGAGGGCATCCTGTGGTCGGGCATCTTCGACCCCAACGCCGGCCTGATCAACAGCCTCATCGCCACGCTGCACCTCGGCGCCGGGGACGGCGTGCTCCTCGGCCACAACCGGCTGCTGACCGTCGGGCTCATCGGCGTCGTCCAGGTCTGGCAGATGACCCCGCTGTCGACGCTGCTGATCTTCGCCGCGCTGCAGCTGATCCCGGGCGAGCTCTACGAGGCGGCCGTGGTCGACGGCGCGAACCAGTGGCGCCGCTTCACGTCCATCACGCTGCCCTTGGCCCGCCCCGGCATCGCCGTCGCCATGGTCCAGGCGCTCATCGCGACCCTCAACGTCTTCGACCAGCCCTACGTGCTCAACGGCGCGGCCTCGACGGGGTCCTCCGTGACGATGGAGACCTACTTCGTGAGCTTCCAGAACCTGAACTTCGGTCAGGGCTACGCGCTGTCGCTGCTCGTGGCCCTGGTGACGGTGGCGCTGTCCCTCCTGGTCGTGCGCTTCGTCTACCGGAAGGTCGAGCTGTGAACGCCCGCCGTCACCCGTGGCGCACGGTGGGGCTCGTCCTCGTCGTGCTCTGGTCGATCGTCCCGATCTACTGGGCGCTGAAGTCGAGCCTGCAGACCGAGAGCGCCGCGCGCTCCCGCCCCGCGCAGTACGTCCCCCTGCACCCGACGCTCAACAACTTCCGCGCGCTCCTGGCCGGGCAGGGCAGCGTGGCCGACGGGATCCGGCGCTCCCTGGTCAACATCGTCGTGGAGTGCGCGGCCGCGACGGTCGTCACCGTGGTGCTCGCGGCCCTGGCTGCGTACGCCTTCGCCCGCTTCCGGTTCCGGGGGCGCACCGTGCTCTTCTACGCGGTCCTGGCGACGATGGCCTTCCCGCCGTACACGACGCTCATCCCGCTCTACCGGATCATGAGCGCGTTCGACCTGGTCAACACCTACACGGGGATCGTCCTGGTGTACGTGTCGGGGTTCCTCCCGCTGGCCGTGTGGGTGCTGCACAACTACTTCACCAGCATCCCGCAGAGCATCGAGGAGGCCGGGCTCATCGACGGCGCCGGCCGCCTCCAGGTGTTCTGGCACCTGGTGCTGCCGCTCGCGGTCCCGGGCATCATCTCGATCGCGCTCATCACCTTCCTCTTCGGTTGGGCGCAGTTCCTGTTCCCGCTGGTGCTCTCGACCGACCTGTCGACCCAGCCGTTGACGGTCCTCATCGCGGCGCTCCAGGGGCGGCACGTCGTCCCCTCCACGTTGATGAGTGCCGCGGGGCTCCTCGCGATCGCCGTCCCCGCCGTGATCGCCCTCGCGTTCAACCGCTACATCGTCAACGGGCTGCTCGCCGGGAGCACCAAGTGAGGCCGGAGCCGCGCCGCGCCACGGACGCGCGCCAGGAGGCGTACCGCCCGCCCCGTCCCGTGGCACGCGGGCGTGCGACGGCGGACCCCTCACCCACGACCATCTGCGAAGGAGCTCCGGCATGAGAGACGCGCTGGACGACGTGCTCGACCGCCACCGTGACGGTCTCGGCGCGGGCATCACCTCGGTGTGCTCCGCCAACCCGCTGGTCCTGCAGGCGGCCTGCGACCAGGCGGCATTCGAGCGGCGACCGCTCCTGGTGGAGGCCACCAGCAACCAGGTCGACCAGTTCGGTGGCTACACGGGCATGCGGCCCGCCGACTTCCGTGACCTGGTGCACGCCATCGCGGACCGAGCCGGGCTGCCCCGAGATCTCGTGGTGCTCGGCGGTGACCACCTCGGCCCGAACGTCTGGCGGACCTCGCCGGCCGAGCTGGCGATGAGCCGCGCGGAGGACCTCGTCCGCGCCTACGTGCAGGCCGGCTACACCAAGATCCACCTCGACTGCAGCATGGCCTGCGCCGACGACCAGGAGCCGCTGACGGACGAGGTCGTCGCGCACCGTGCGGCTCGCCTCGCGGCGGTCGCCGAGGACACCGCACGACGCGCGTCCGGTCGCAGCGACCTGCGGTACGTCGTCGGCACGGAGGTGCCGGTGCCGGGCGGGGCGCACGAGGAGATCACCGCGCTGACCCCGACCACGCCGGCGCACGCCGAGGCGACCCTCGAGGCCCACCGGTCTGCGTTCGCCGAAGCCGGCCTGCTCGACGCGTGGGACCGGGTCGTCGCCCTCGTCGTCCAGCCCGGGGTGGAGTTCGACTCCGTGCGCGTCGTCGACTACGACCGGGAGCGGGCACGCCCGTTGAGCCGCATGGTCGAAGGCCGGCGGCTGGTCTTCGAGGCGCACTCCACCGACTACCAGACGATGGACAACCTCACCGCTCTCGTCGAGGACCACTGGGCGGTGCTCAAGGTCGGTCCGGGGCTCACCTTCGCGCTGCGCGAGGCGCTCTTCGCCCTGGCCGAGGTGGAGGCGGAGCTGGTCCCCGCGGCCGAACGGTCCGACCTTCCCGCGGTCGTGGAGGACGTGATGCTGCAGCAGCCACGCTGGTGGAAGGGGTACTACGAGGGCGACGAGGCCGCCCAGCGCATCGCCCGCCGCTACAGCTACAGCGACCGCGTCCGCTACTACTGGCCGGACCCGCGCGTCTCGGCCGCCGTCGACCGGCTCTTCGAGAACCTGCGGCGGCGGCCCGCTCCCCTGCCGGTGCTCTCCGCCCACCTGCCCGCCCAGTACGCGCGCGTGCGCGCCGGCCAGCTCTCCGCAGATCCGCTCGCACTGGCGCTGGACCACGTCCGTGACGTGCTGCGCGCCTACTCCCAAGCCTGCACCGCCGAACCCGCCAGGAGCCTGTCGTGACCGCACCCTCGAGCACCGCCGGACCGGACGGCGGCTCGCTCGCCTCCGCTGACCTCGCCGGCCTGGGCGATCCGCGCGCCGGGGCGACGGGGCGCGAGATCGCGCAGCAGCCTGTCGTCTGGCGGCAGGTGGCGGCGGACACCGTCGCCCGCCGCGACGCCATCAGCGCCTTCCTGCGCCCCCTCCTGGCAGAGCAGGACCTGCGCATCGTGCTCACCGGAGCCGGCACGTCGGCCTTCGTCGGCGAGCTCCTCGCGCCGGCGCTGACCAAGCAGCTGCGTCGGCGCGTGGAGGCCGTGGCGACCACCGACATCGTCTCCAACCCCCAGGAGGCGTTCGGCGAGGACGTCCCGACGCTGCTCGTGTCCTTCGCCCGCTCGGGTGACAGCCCGGAGAGCGTGGCCGCCACGGTCCTCGCAGACCGGGTGCTGCGGCACGTGCACCACCTGATCGTGACGTGCAACGGTGACGGCGAGCTCGCCCGCGTGCACGGCGCCGCGGACCGCTCGCTCGTGCTGCTGATGCCCCCGCAGACGCACGACGAGGGGTTCGCCATGACGTCGAGCTTCACGTCGATGGCGCTCGCGACGTGGCTCGCGCTGGTGCCCGAGCCGGTCGGCGTCGATCTCGTCGACCGCGTGGCGGAGGCAGGGGCCGCGGTCCTGCGCGACCGTGCCGACGCCGTGGCGGCCCTCGCGGCCCGGGGCTACGCCCGGGTGGTCTACCTCGGCAGCGGGCCCCTGACCGGGCTGGCACGGGAGTCCGCCCTCAAGGTTCTCGAGCTGAGCGCCGGCGCCGTGGTCAGCTACTTCGACTCGTCCCTCGGGTTCCGGCACGGCCCGAAGTCCGTGATCGACGGGCAGAGCCTGGCGGTCGTCTACCTGTCGAACGACCCGTACACCCGGCAGTACGACGAGGACATCGCGCTCGAGCTGCGCCAGCAGATGTCGGACGAGAACGTCGTGGTGCTGCGCGCGGCATCGAGCGAACGGGTGGGCGAGGCCTGGGCGGTGCCGGGGCTCGACGACGCACCGGACGTCCTGGTAGCACTGCCCTACGTCCTCGTCGCGCAGATGTTCGCCCTGGACTCGTCCTTGGCACTGGGTCTCGTCCCGGACTCGCCGTCGCCGTCAGGTCAGGTCAACCGCGTGGTCAAGGGCGTGACGGTGCATCCGTACGACGGACGGTGAGCGGATGTTCCTCGGCATCGACAGCGGTGGCACGAAGACGGCCCTCGTCCTGGTCCGGCCCGACGGCAGCATCGCCGCTCGCGCTCAGGCGCCCAGCTGCTACTACCTGGGCTCGACGGAGGGTCCGGCGCTCGTGGAGCGCGTGCTGCGCGATGCGGTGGTCGAGGTCTGCGGCCGCGCCGGGGTCACGGCGGCGCAGATCAGCTTCGCGTTCGTGGCCCTCCCCGCCTACGGCGAGGTGAGCCGTGACCTTGCCGCGCTGGACCGGGCTCCGCGAGCGGCTCTCGGTCACGACCGGTACGCCTGCGGCAACGACATGGTGGCCGGGTGGGCGGGCTCGCTGGGCGGGGTCGACGGCATCAACGTCGTCAGCGGCACCGGGTCGATCTGCTACGGCGAGCGCGGCGGCCGGCACGTCCGCACCGGCGGCTGGGGCGAGCTCTTCGGCGACGAGGGCTCGGGGCACTGGATCGCCGTCCGGGGCCTGCAGGTGTTCTCACGCATGAGCGACGGCCGGCAGCCGGCCGGGCCCCTCCTGGGACGCGTGCGCGAGCGGCTCGGGCTTGAGTCGGACCTGGACGCCCTGGACGTCACGCTCGGGCAGTGGCACGGGGACCGGCGCCGTGTCGCCGCGCTGTCGACGGTCGTCGCGGCCGCAGCGGCCGACGGGGACGAGGCGGCCGCGGCGATCCTCACGGGAGCCGCGGCCGAGCTGGTCGCACTGGTGGACACGGCCCGGCGACGTCTGGGGTTCGCCGCGGACGAGCCGGTGCCCGTGTCGTACTCGGGTGGTGTGTTCGCCTCCCCGTCGGTGCGCGAGGAGTTCGTCCGACTGCTCCTGCGGGCCGACGCGGAGTACGACGTGCGGCTTCCGCTGTACCCCCCGGACATCGGTTCCGCGCTCTACGCGGCGCGGCTGGCGGGAACGCCGCTCGACCCACCGGCGCTCTGGCGGCTGCGCGACGGGTGACGCCCTTGCCCCCGGCCGCCGGAGGGATGAACCTGGAGCCCCGGCGTCTCCGGGCTCCCACCACCACCGCCGGCCCGCTGATCGCCGTCCGGCTGAACGTGCTCACCCGCAAGACCTTGGGCGGCCTTCAGACGGACCTGCACGGTCGCGTCCTCGACGCGGCGGGGCAGCCCGTCCCGGGGCTGTACGCCGCTGGTGAGGTCAGCCGCTTCGGCGGCGGTGGGATGCACGGCTAGAGCGCCCTCGAAGGAACCTTCCTCGGAGGCTGCCTCTTCTCCGGCCGGGTCGCGGGGCGTGCCGCCGGCGAGCTCGGCTAAGACCTTCTCGCCCGTCAGTGCGGAGGCTCGGCGGGGCCAGGCTTGGCCGCCAGCCCGGCCTGCACCTCGGCGAGCACGCGCGCGTGGATCTCCTCGGACAGGGCGTGGATCAACCGGGTGAGCTCGGTGTTCTCCTTCAGGAGCGACTCCTGCTCCTGGTAGTCGTGGTCGGCCTTGGCCCGCTGGAACGCTGCCTGCCTGTTCTGCCCGATCATGACGAAGGTCGACAGGAAGATCGCCTCGAGCGACACGATGAGGGTCAACGTCGGCCACGGTGACTGCTCGAACCACGACATCCAGACGGCGAACAGCAGGATGTGGAGATACACGAACCACATCGAGCCGGCGAACGACGTGATGGCGTCGGCGACCCGCAGCTGAAGGCTCGCGGCGCGATGCTCCGCCTCGGCGAGCACGGTCGGATGAACCAGCGCCAGATCGGCTCGCTTCAGCAGCGTGCGAGGCCGCAGGTGCGGGATCGGGTGCTTCCGGGGGCTGGCCGGTGCGCCTGCAGCGCTGCTCATGGGCTTCTCTCCGCGGTGCGCGGCGAGCCGATCCCGCCGGTCTGCGACCGAGGCTAGAGCCCGAGCTCGACCAGCCCCCGCAGGGCCCTGCGCGCGGCGCCGGGCGTGGAGAGGTGAGCGGTGCGACATTCGTTTCGGAGTGCACTCGAAACGGAGTACGCTCCGTAATCAGTCGGCGACGACACCCGCCGACGACCCCGCCCACCCGGAGGATCCGTGACCAACCCGCCAGCACCCGGGCGGCGTGAGCGCAACGCCCGCGAGAAGTACTCGCGCATCTTCGAGGCCGCGTCGGCGCTCTTCTCCGAGCACGGGTTCGACGGCGTGACCACCCAGGAGATCGCCGAACGTGCAGACGTCGGCGCCGGCACTCTGTTCCGCTACGCGGCGACCAAGGGCGAGCTGTTCCTCATGGTCTACAACGAGCAGCTGCGCACCGCGATCGACGAGGGCGACCGCAGGGCCGCGGTCGAGCCCGACGTGACGGCGGCGGTGAACGCGCTCGTCGGGACGGTGCTGAGCGGTGCGCACGACCTGCGCAACGCGGCGGTGTACCAGCGCGAGCTGCTGTTCGGCGGTCCCACGGAGAAGTACCGCGGCGAGGGGCTGGCCCTGGTCGGTCGCCTCGAGGACCTCGTCGCGGCCCGTCTGCTCGACGCCGTCGACGCCGGGCGCCGGCACGAGCCCGCCCACGCCGTCGGCGCCGCCCGTGCCGCCCGGAGCGTCTTCGCGGTGCTCAACCTGCTGCTCGCCCAGCCGCTGACCGGTGCACACCCGGGTGCCGACACCGCCGAGGAGCTGCGCGAGCAGGTGGCCCAGATCGTCCAGGGTTTCCTGGCGTCGTCCGTCGAGGACACCTCCCGCTAGCCATCCGGCCCCCGGGACGACTACTGCGAAAGGCAAGGCGATGTACTACAGCATCGGCAACTACGAGGCGTTCGCGCGTCCCCGCAAGCCTGCCGGCGTGGACGACAAGACGGCGTGGTTCGTGGGTGCGGGGCTCGCCTCGCTGGCCGGTGCCGCCTTCCTCATCCGCGACGGGCAGATGCCGGGCTCGCGGATCACGATCCTCGAGCGGCTGCGGCTGCCGGGCGGTGCGCTCGACGGCATCAAGGAGCCGGAGAAGGGCTTCGTGATCCGCGGCGGACGTGAGCTCGAGAGCCACTACGAGCTGCTCTGGGAGCTGTTCCGGTCGATCCCCTCGCTGGAGATCGAGGGGGCGAGCGTGCTCGACGAGTTCTACTGGCTGAACAAGGACGACCCGAACTACAGCCTGCTGCGGGTCACCGAGAAGCAGGGTCAGGACGCCCACACCGACGCGAAGTTCGACATGTCGGAGAAGGCCCAGAAGGAGCTCATCAAGGTCTTCCTCGCCACCCGTGAGCAGCTGGAGAACAAGCGGATCAACGAGGTCTTCTCCCCCGAGTTCTTCGCCAGCAACTTCTGGCTGTACTGGCGGACCATGCTCGCGTTCGAGGAGTGGCACTCCGCCCTGGAGATGAAGCTGTACCTTCACCGGTTCATCCACCACATGGGCGGGCTGGGCGACATGAGCGCCCTGCAGTTCAGCAAGTACAACCAGTACGAGTCCTTCGTGCTGCCGCTGTACACCTGGCTGCTGGACCAGGGGGTCGTGTTCCGGTTCGAGACCGAGGTCACCGACGTCGACTTCGACATCGACCCCGCCACCGGTCGCAAGCAGGCCACCCGGATCCACTGGGTGTCGGGCGAGAAGGGTGCCCCCGGCGACGGCGTCGACCTGTCCGAGAACGACCTGCTCTTCATGACCATCGGGTCGCTGACCGAGAACTCCGACAACGGCGACCACCACACGCCGGCACGGCTGGACGAGGGGCCGGCACCGGCCTGGGACCTGTGGCGGCGCATCGCCGCCAAGGACCCGTCCTTCGGGCACCCGGACGTCTTCGGCTCGCACATCCCCGAGAGCAAGTGGGAGTCGGCGACCGTCACCACGCTCGACGAGCGGATCCCCCGCTACATCGAGAAGATCGCCGGCCGCGACCCGTTCGCCGGGAAGGTCGTCACCGGCGGCATCGTCACCGCGCGCGACTCCAGCTGGCTGATGTCGTGGACCGTGAACCGGCAGCCGCACTTCAAGCAGCAGAAGCCGGACGAGATCGTGGCGTGGGTCTACGCGCTGTTCGTCGACCGGCCCGGCGACTTCGTCAAGAAGCCGATGCAGGAGTGCACCGGTGAGGAGATCACCCAGGAGTGGCTGTACCACATGGGTGTTCCGGTGGAGGAGATCCCCGAGCTGGCCGCCACGGGCGCCAAGACCGTCCCGGTGATGATGCCGTACGTCACGGCGTTCTTCATGCCTCGGCAGGCCGGCGACCGGCCGGACGTCGTGCCCGACGGATCGGTGAACTTCGCCTTCATCGGCCAGTTCGCGGAGACCAAGCAGCGGGACATCATCTTCACCGTCGAGTACTCCGTGCGGACCCCGATGGAGGCCGTCTACACCCTGCTCGACATCGATCGCGGCATCCCCGAGGTGTTCGGCTCCACCTACGACATCCGCACGCTGCTGCAGGCGACCAGCGACCTGCGCGACGGTGCGCCGCTCGACATCCCGGGCGGCCCGCTCGGCCGTCAGGTGCTGAACGGCCTGGTGGGCGGCACCCAGATCGCCACGTTGCTCGCCGAGCACGGTCTCGTCCGCGGCTGACCGCCGTCCCGACCCGCTCGACCGAGCGCACCAGCTCGGTCGAGCGGGTCGACGGCCCCGTCTGTGCCTCGGCCTGCTCTACATCGCCGCCGGGCGGTCCGAGGCGAGCAGCGCCGAGCCGGAGGGCGCCGGCCCGGGTCGGCCCAGGAGGTAGCCCTGGCCGTAGTCGCAGCCCATCGCGCGCAGCGTGTCGAGCTGCTCGGGCCGCTCGATGCCCTCCGCGATGGTCTTCGCGCCCAGTGCCCGGGCCAGCTGGACGATGCCGCTCACGAGCGCCGCGCTCCTGGCGTCCGAGTCCACCGTGCTGACGAACGCCACGTCGATCTTCAGGATGTCGATGGGGAAGTCGAGCAGGTAGGCCAGCGAGGCATGCCCGCTGCCGAAGTCGTCCAGCGCGATCGTGACCCCGAGGTCGTGCAGGGCGCGGACGTGGCCGAGCGCCGTGGGACGGTCCCGCACGATGGCCGTCTCGGTGATCTCGATGCACAGGCTCGCCGGCCGCAGGCCCGCGTCCAGGAGCGTCGTGCGCACCTGGGAGAAGAGGTCGGGCTCGCTGAGCTGGTGCGCCGAGACGTTGACCGCCATGACCACGTCGCAGCCGTCACCCTGCCATGCCGCACCTTGCCGGAGGGCCTCGCGCAGCACGAACCGCCCGATCGGGCCGACGGTCCCGGTCCGTTCGGCGAGCGGGATGAAGACGGAGGGGGACGCCGCACCGAGCGCCTCCCCGTCCCACCGGCACAGCGCCTCGAACCCGGTGGTCCGGCCGGTGCTCAGGTCGACCACCGGTTGGTAGTGGACCGTGAAGTCCCCGCGTTCGAGGCCGCGAAGGAGGACTCGCGCGGCACGAGCGTCGCGAGCGAAGTCGATGACGGAGACGCGCGACTCCCCCGTCAGCCACGCCACGACGACGCCGACCGTCAGGAAGGCGACCAGGCGTGCGACCCACGCCTCCGGGGTCTGAGCCAGTCCCGCCGCCACGTCGAGCGGCATCAGAGGACCGGTCACGATCCCCGAGAGGCCCGCGGTAGCGGCCGCACCCACCCACCCGAAGCGCCCGGCCGCGAAGATGATCGGCAGGTAGAACATCTGGGGCAGCACGGACTTCGTTCCCCCGGCTGCATACGTGCCGAGCCAGGCGGCAGCGACCGTCAGGACGATCAGCGCTGCGGCGAATGCGGGGCCGGTTCGCGTCGACGTGTCCAGGAGGTGCCCGAGGCGTTCGCGGGTGTGCGACGACATCCCGGCCTGCGCGGTGTCGCCCACCCCGCCGGGGAGCTTCACGAGGCGTCCCCCGCGACCGAGGCCGGCGGGTGCCCGACGTAGCGAGTCCGGGCCTGGCCGCCAGCCGCGGCGGTGCAGCTCAGATCGGCCACAGCTCCCCCGGAGTCGTCGGGCGTCCGGCTGGCGGTCGCCAGGCGAGGCACCTCTGCGTGCATACCAGAGAATCGACCGGCGAGGGTCCGGTCTGAGCGCTGAGGCCGGGTGGAGAAGCTCCCGGCGGACGGTCGTCGTGCTCGGCGTGCGCGGGTAGAACGCCCTACCGGTGCCGACGTCGAGGCCGCAGGGCGCCGACGAGCGGCAGCACCGACCCGGCCATGAGCACCTTGGCGAAGGTCGGCTCGGCACCGTAGAGCACGGCGCCCGCCAGCAGGAGGGCCGCGAAGACGATAGCCATCGGGATCTGCCGCACCGAGCGGTCCAGCTGCCGGACCCGCAGCTCGAGCAGCGGCGTCTTCACCGAGAGGTCACCGCGCTCGACGAGGGTCAGGATGCGGTCGGCGCGCGCAGGAAGCGCCACCAGCGACTGCGCGATCTTGGCGCCTTCGGTGGTGATCGTGCTCCACAGACCGCCCTCGCCGGCCTCTCCGGAGACCAGCGTGGTGGCGTACGGCGTGATCGACGTCCACAGGTTGAAGTCGGGGTTCAGCCCCGCGCACATCCCCGACAGGACCGCCAGCGTCCGGCCGAGCAGCAGGAGGTTCTCCGGCAGCTGGAACGGCATGCTGACCAGCAGCTCACGGAACTGCAGGCCGATCTCCGCCATCTCCTTGTGGCTGATGTTGCGCAGGTCGCTCATCGCCATGCCGCCGAAGCGGTCGAACACCTGGGCCACGGCGAGGTCCATCGCCTTGGTGTCGGCGGTGGGCAGCAGCACGCCCATGGACGTGAAGGCGGCCACGAGCCGGGCGGAGTCCTGGATGCCGACGGCGATCAACGCCTCCCGCAGCGAGGTGCGCAGCGTGTCGGGCACCCGTCCGACCATCCCGAAGTCGATGAACGTCAGGCGGAACTGCCCGGGGTGCCCGTCGACGGGCGAGACGAAGAGGTTCCCGGGATGCGGGTCGGCGTGGAACACCCCGTCGTCGAAGATCTGCTGCAGGTAGGTCTCCACCAGCTTCTCGGCGACCTGTGCGCGGTCGATCCCCGCGGCGGTGATCGCGTCGTAGTCGCCGAGCCGGATCGCCGAGACGTCCTCGAGGGTCAGCACCCGCAGCCGTGAGTGCTCCCATGCCACCCGCGGCACGCCGACCCGGTCGTCGTTCTCGAAGACCCAGCGGAAGTGCTCGGCGTTGCGCGCCTCGGCGGTGTAGTCCAGCTCCTCCAGCGTCGTGGCCGCGAACTCCTCCACGAGTGCCGGCACGTCCGCGCGGCTGCTGACGGGCCGGTACCGGGTCAACCAGCGACCCACCCGGCGCAGGGCTGCGAGGTCGACGGCGACGATCCGGTCGATGTCCGGCCGCTGGACCTTCACGACGACCTGCGCGAACCCCGCCTCGGCCGCGTCGGCGTCCCGGAGCACCGCCCGGTGGGCCTGGCCCAGCGAGGCGGCAGCCAGCGGCGCCTCGTCGAACGTCCGGAAGGCCTCGGCCAACGTGCACCCGAGCTCCTGCTCGGCGCACCGCCGGATGTCGGCGAACGCCGCGGGCGGCACCTCGTCCTGCAGACCCGCCAGCTCCTCGGTGATCTCGGCCGGGAGCACGTCCAGGCGTGCCGAGAGGAACTGGCCGACCTTGATCATCAGGCCGCCCATGGCCAGGGCGAGCGCCCGGAACCGCACCGCTGTGCGACGGTTCCGGTGCGCCCGGCTGGAGTCCGACCACCGCTGCAGCCCCAACCGGGGCAGGACGATCTCCCAGAAGATGAAGCTCGCCGTCACCCCGGCGAAGAAGGTGACGATCCGCCGGTACCGGGCGCGCAGCCGGGGCGACTCCGTCACGTCTCAGTCCTGGGCGAGCAGCGTGTAGACCTGCTTGCGCGCGCCGTTGAGGATCTCGATGGTCGACATGATCTGAGTCTTGTCGCCGGACTTGCCGATCTGCACCACCGCCGCGGCCAGCCGCATCCCGGCCTCCCGCAGCGCGGCGTACCCGGTGACGTCGGACTGGGCGGCCGCCACGTCCCACGGCGCGGGCTCGTCGGTCAGGTCGGCAACGGCCGCCCTGCCGGCATCGGTGAGCGAGAAGACCCGCTTGCCACCGCTCTCCGCGGCCACGACCAGCCCCTCGTCCGCGAGCAGCTGCAAGGTGGGGTACACCGAGCCCGCGCTCGGGTTCCAGGTGCCGCCGCTGCGCGCGGACAGCTCCTGGATGATCTGGTAGCCGTGCATCGGCTCGTCCGCGAGCACCCGCAGCACCGCGGTGCGGATGTCTCCGCGCCGGGCGCGCCCGGGGTACGGGAAGCGGGGGCCCGGTCCGCCCATGCCGAAGCCGGCGATGTTGCGGGCGAAGCTGCCCAGGTCGGGACCGAACGCTGCCTTGCTGCTGTGGTGGTACATGGTCCGACTCCTCTCGATCGCGATACTCGACGATATATCGCTAAGCATCGCACAGATTGGACGAGGATGGCATCGTCAACCGGTCCCGGGTCCCCCGCTCGCCTCGTCACGCCTCGGACCGGGGTACGTCACGCGACCGTCGGCGCCGACCACCGGCGTCGCGCCCCACTGTCCGAGCCGGTGCACCCTCGGCTCGGAGTCGCCGACGATGTGCCGCACGGTCCAGCCACGGGCCGTCAGGGTGTTGGAGATGAGCAGTCGATGGCAGCGCCACGGCATCGGCTCGGCACACATGACGGCGACGTGGCGCTCGGTGGCCAGCTGCAGCAGCTCGTCGATCCCCTCCTGGTACGCCGGCAGCAGCGTGTAGTCGGCGTAGTTCTTGAAGCTGGCGTTCTGCCAGCCGGAGTTGATGCGGCTGTCGACGTCCTGCTTGGCGCGACGGCCA
Organism: Cellulomonas sp. 73-145; assembly: GCA_001898185.1. GTDB lineage: Bacteria > Actinomycetota > Actinomycetes > Actinomycetales > Cellulomonadaceae > Cellulomonas. The sequence continues at coordinate 13,259 of MKTI01000001.1, forward strand.
CCGAGCTTCTCGAGGTGCACGTAGCCGACGGAGGCCTGCGCCAGCCACCCCGGCATGAGGTCGCGGCTGAACTGCGGGCTGGTCCGCGAGCCGGGGTGGGCCCGGACGTCGGCGAGCAGGCCGATGCCGTTGGCGGCGAGCCTGGCGACGAACGTCTGCTCCGGGCACGTCCAGTGCCCGATCGTCCAGATCTCTCTCATCCCCGAGCTCCTCGACAGCGCGAACGGTGGACGGCCCTACCGACCCGTCGGCTGGTCAACGGCCCGTGGCCGTCTGACCGCGCCCTCCCGGTAGACCGACACGGTGGCCTCGCCCTCGAGCCAGAATCGCCAGGGGTACGCCGTCGCGTCACCGCCGAGCCCGCTGATGCCCACGCGTGGGCCCGTCCTCACGCGGGCGCCGGACGAGCCGGTCGGCGGATCACGGAACGGCGCCCGCACCACGAAGGCGCCGCTCGGCGAGCAGACGTCGACGCCGTTGTCGTCGCGGCCGAGCGCCAGGGTCTTCGCCAGCCGCGCCGGCCCCCTGGCCAGGTCCCGGTCGCGGACACCGGCCCTGCGGGAACGGGCGAGGTCGAGCCCGTCGACCACCTCCCCGGCCCGCATCAGCACACCGCTGGCGACGCCTGACGAACCGCACACGAGGTTGGCGCACCAGTGCATCCCGTAGGTGAAGTAGACGTACAGGTGCCCGGGCTCGCCGAACATCACGCGCGTGCGCGCGGTGACGCCCCTGAAGGCGTGCGACCCGGGGTCGTTCGACCCGTCGTACGCCTCCACCTCGGTCAGCCGGACCGTGACGCCCGCGTGCGAGACGGTGCAGCCCAGGAGCTCGGGTGCGACCTGCAGGACCGGCCGGGCGAAGAAGTCGCGCGTCACCTCGTTCAGCGGCACATCGTCTCCCTCCAGGCCGCGTCCCGTCGTGGCCGGCCACCTGGCCGAGGTGGCGCACCGGTCTGCCATCGTCGCCCGTCCCTGCGCCCGTGTCGCGCAGTGACGCCACCCACGGGCGCCTACGTTTGCCGCATGGCGGCCGCGCGCACCCGCAGGGCGAGGGCGGCCCGTCGGCGCAAGCGGCGGATGGACAGCGTCGAGCACGACCTGACCGACGCCCAGTGGGCGGCGATCCAGGCCGCCTGGGGCGGCTGCGCGTACTGCGGAGCGGTCGGGACGCCGCTGCAGCGCGACTGCGTCCTCCCCCTCTCTCGTGGTGGGCGCTACACGCTGGACAACATCGCGCCGGCATGCCGCTCGTGCAACGCCAGCAAGTGCAACGACGAGGTCACCGGCTGGCTGCGGCGCAAGCGGCTGGACGAGAGCGCCTTCCTGCTGCGCCACCTCGAGATCACCGCGGCCCTCGTGCAGCGGTTCGCCGCGGAAGGCGGGCCGAGGTCGGTGGTCCCGGAGGTCGGCTGACCTCGCCGCCGGGGGTCGGTAGGACCGACGTGGTCGGAGGTTCGGCCCCGCGGCTCCGAGGACGCCTCAGGCCGATCGGCGCCTGAGCGGGCGCCCGAGGCGAGGCGTCCGGCCGTGCGCCGAGGGACGTGCCGCGTGGTGGCTTCCCGCGCGGCCCTTCGACGATCGGGCCGGACCGGTGCGGTCGCCATCGTGAGGCTCGCCCCACCGCGCCTGCACGGCGAGCCGCTCCGTGTGCAGCCGGTCCGAGTCGGGGTGGTTCGGGCCGGCCGTCGGCCAGCCGGGTCCGCGGACCAGGGGGACGAGCGGCGCCACGAGGAGAGCCAGGAACAGGAGGACGGGGAGGAGTGACATGTCTCCAGCGTGGTCGCGGGGCCCGGCCCGCGACAGTGGCAGAAACGACGCTGTTCGGCAAGATCCTGCCACAACGATTAGCATCGCCAGATGCTCCGTACCGTTGGTGTGCTGCTGGTCGACGGGCTGGCGATGTTCGAGTTCGGGGTGGTCTGCGAGGTCTTCGGCATCGACCGCACCGACGAGGGGGTCCCGTCGTTCGACCTGCGGATCGCCGCCGCCCGGCCCCGCGTCGACGCTGCGGTCGGCGTGCGGGTGGAGGTCACCCACAGCCTGGCCGAGCTCGAGGACGTCGACCTGCTGACGATCCCGGCCGCCACGATCGGCCACTACGACGAGCGGGCGCTCCGGACGGTTCGAGCCGCACACGCGCGCGGCACCCGTCTGCTGTCCGTCTGCTCGGGGGTGTTCGTGCTCGCCGCGGCCGGCGTCCTCGACGGTCGGCGTGCCACCACGCACTGGAGGTACGCCCGAGAGCTCGCCGAGCGGTACCCGACGGTCGACGTGGACCCGGACGTGCTCTACGTGGACGACGGCCAGGTGGTGACCAGCGCGGGCACAGCCGCCGGTATCGATGCGTGCCTGCACGTGGTGCGCCAGGAGCTCGGCGCCGGCGTCGCCAACACGATCGCGCGGCGCATGGTGGTCCCGCCCCAACGTGACGGCGGACAACGCCAGTACATCGTGGCGCCCGTCCCGGAGTGCGACGACGACGCGCTCCGCGACGTGCTGGCGTGGGCCGAGGCCAACCTCGCCGAGCCGCACAGCGTCGCGTCCCTGGCGGCCCGCGCCCTGGCGTCTCCCCGAACCTTCGCCCGGCGCTTCGTGGAGCAGACGGGCACCACGCCGGCGCGGTGGCTGACCGCCCAACGCGTCCAGCGGGCTCGGGAGCTGCTCGAGGAGACCGACCAGGACATCGAGGCGGTGGCTCGCGCATGCGGCTTCGGTTCAGGTTCGCTGCTGCGGCACCACTTCCGAGCGGCGGTCGGCGTGCCGCCCCTGGACTACCGCGCGACGTTCGCAGCCCGACGGCGCCCGGTCGCGTAGCCCAGGCGCGGACGTCGCCGCCCCCGCCGGCGCCGGGCCCAGACGCTCCACGGCATGGCCGCCCAGCTTCGTCCGCTCGGCCTTGGAGCGCTACTTGTGCGCGGTCGCGGACGCAAGCGCGAGCACGAACCTGGCCTGCTCGACCATCGCGACGTCGAGGAACGTGCCGTCCGCCAGGACCAGCGCGCCGACGCCGGCGGCGGGCGACCGCTCGAACCGGCGGGGTCAGACCGGGGAGAGCACCACGATCGGGCTCGTGGTGGGCTTGAGGGAGCCTCCGGTCGGCTCGACGGTCACCGCGAGGGAGTCTCCTGCCGCGTAGCGGTGGGTGAGGACGACGTAGTCGTCCGGGGTCGCTCGCACGATGCGTGCGCCGGCGGCCATCACCGCGTCGGGGACCGGGACACCGTCTCGGACGACCCACAGCTGGTAGACCTTGCCGGCCCCCGGCTCCTGGAGCCCGGACGCCGTGAATAGGGCTCGGTCCCGGGACAGCACGCCGACGACCGTGCCACCTCCGGGCACGTCCGCTCGGCGAACCTGGGCGTGCGGGTCGGCGAGCAGGTCGACGACCTCCTGCTGCTGGGCCTGGACGCGGTGGACCTCCTGGGTCTGACGCCAGGCGAGCACGCTGGGCACGGCGGCCGCCACCAGGGCTGCGGCAGCGACCGCCACCCAGAACGTGCGGCGGGGGCGGCGTCGCGGTGTGCCGCGCTCCCCCACGACGGGGGCCGGCGCGGTGACCTGCCGCTCCTCCGAGATCCGGTCGAGGACCGAACGGCGCAGCTCCGGCGGCGGTGCTGCGGACGTGGCCGCGCCGAGCACGGCGGCGGTCGCGCGCAGCGTCTCCAGCTCGCGCGCTGCGTCGGGGTCGGCGGCGACGAGGTCCTCGACCCGGCGACGGTCGAGGTCGTCGACGGCGTCGAGCGCGTAGGCCGCGAGCAGGTCGCGCGGGTCGCTCGTGCCGTCGGGCGGGTCCGGGGTCGTCATCGCTCCACTCCCAAGCAGTCGCGCAGGCGGATGAGCCCGTCGCGGATCCGGGTCTTGACCGTGGCCACCGGGGTGGCGAGATGGTCGGCGACCTCGCGGTAGGTGCGCCCGCCGTAGTACGCCAGCACCACGGCCTCGTGCTGGGTGGGGGTCAGCCCACCCAGGCACTGCCGCACCCGAGCACGGTCCATGGTGCCCTCCACCTCCTCCGCCACCACGTCGAACGGTCGCTCGAGGTGCGTGTCCATCACCCGTTGGTCGCGGGCTCGCTCCGCCTGGACGGAACGGACCCTGTCCACGGCCCGGCGGTGCGCCAGCGTCAGCGCCCAGGTCCGGGCCGAACCGCGCAGGCGATCGAACCGTGGGGCCGTGCGCCACAGCTCGAGCATCACCTCCTGCGTCACCTCCGCGGCGTGGTCGCGGTCCCGCAGCACCGCCAGGCACGTGCCGAAGACGCCGGACGACAGCGCGTCGTACACCTGGGCGAAGGCCTGCTGGTCGCCGCCGGCGGCGCGCTCGAGCAGGTCGTCGACGGAGGTGGTGGGTGCGACGTCCGCCTCGTCGGGCGCACCTCTCGACGCGGTGGCCATGAGCGTCAGTGTCGGGCACGTCGGCTCGCCGGGCGCGGCGAGCTGCCGGGTGGCTCGTTCGCTCACGGGTCCAGGTGGCCGAAGGCGATGACGTTGTCCACGTAGTGCCCCGTCGAGCGGTCGTAGGCACCGCCGCACGTGATGAGCCGGATCTCGGCCCGCGACGTGGCGCTGCCGTAGACGAGCTGCGTGGGGAACTGCGCCTTGGGGTAGCGCGCGATCGTGTCGATCGTGAACGTCGCGACGGTGCCGTCCTGGCGGGTGACGTGCACCAGGGCGCCGGGGGCGAGCTCGCCGAGCCGGTAGAACACGGCGGGCCCGCTCTTGCCGTCCACATGGGCCGCGATGACGGCCGCTCCCAGCTGGCCCGGGGTCGGGCCTCCGGTGTAGTAGCCGGCGGTCGCGTAGTCCGTCGGCGGCGGCAGCACGCCGTCCGCGCCGACGTTGAGCGGGACGAGGTTCGTCGTGTGCACGCCGATGCTGGGGATGTCGAGCGTGACGGGGATCGACGCCGGCAGGATCGGGCCGAGGTCGGGCTCCGCGGCCGGCGCGGCGGTCGCCGAGGGCGACTGCCCCACCTGGAGTTCCGTCGGGGGGTCGGTCGGGGCGTCGGTCGGGCTGGGCACCGACGTCGCAGCCACCCGGCTCAGCGGCGGCGCCGGAGGCCCGGCATGCGCACGCAGCCCCACGACGAGGGTCAGGACGCCGGCGAGGGTGCCGCGGCGGCCGTGGAGGGAAGGGAGGGAGGACATCACGCCTGCGTGCGTGCCCGACGCACGACGTACGCCCCGGTGCCGAGACCCGCGAGGAGCAGCGCACCACCGGCGAGCAGCAGACCCTGCTCCGGCTGAGCGGCCGCGCCACCGCCACCTGTCGCCATGGCGCCGACCGGGGCCGCCTTCAGCACACCGCACAGCGCCGGGTCCGTCGCCTCGGCCGGCAGCTTCGGGTCCAGGTCCGACATCGCGGTGCCGTCGTACTTGCCGTCGCCGTTGTAGTCCACGCCGTGGATGACGACGACCGCCTGACCGGCCAGGATCGCGGTGGCGACCTCGGGTGCCACGGTGATGTCGCCGCGCTGGTAGGAGAGGTTGCCGCCGGGCGCCGTGTCGAACCGGTCGACCGCGAGGGCGCTCGACGGGCTCGTGTCGCCGGTCTTGGTCAACGACACGACGACCGGGCCGTAGGCCGGGCCACCCTCGGTGGTGGTGAGGTGCCCGTCCTTGTTCGTGTCGTCCGCCGCGGCGGGGCACTCGTGCCGTGCGTCGGCGCCGAAGTGGATGTGGGCGGCGTGCGGCTGGTCGGCGAGCAAGCCCTTGGCGGCCAGCGTGACGCTCACCACGTCACCCTTCACGGTGACCATGGCGGTCCCGCTGCCGTTGACGCCGTTGAGGGCGACGGGTGCCAGGTTGGCGTTGCCGCTGCCGTCGGCGGCCATCGCCGTGGTGACGCCGAGGGGCAGCAGGGCGGCCGCCCCGATCGCCGCGGAGGCCAGCTTGAGGCTCGTGCGCATGATGACTCCCTGTCAGGGCGGAACGCTCCGCCCACACGTGCGGGTACTGCGGACAGCAGTGGTTCGGCGCCCTCGCGTCGGCGGATTGGTCCGGGAGCGGAGAAGTCTGCGCGAGTCGGGCCGGCGGCAGCCGGGCAGCGGGGACCGGCCCGCGGTGGGTCGGCCGTTGCGCCGCAGGAGTGAACTTCGCTGCGCCGCGTGACCGTGCGCGGGCCCGGCACCGATATCACCGGTGAGAGGCGCTGCGACGGCGCAGCCCCACGGTTGCGGAGGTCACCATGAGCGGCACTTTGACGGGCGCGTTGCTGACGAAGGTCGCGGGGTTGAGCGTGGCCGGCAAGGCAGCGGTCGGCGTGGGGATCGCCGCGGTGGCGGTCGGCACGGTCGCGGCGGCGCCCGCGGTGGCACAGCAGTTCACCGGCTCGGCGGCCCTGCCGGTGCCGTCGGTCAGCGCCTCCGCGTCGGCCACCCACGCGCCGAACGCGCACGCCAACCCGCACGCCACCGCCCACCCGGGCCCGAGCGACCTCCCCTCCGCCGCGGCGTTCGGGCAGAGCGTCGCCGCGGACGCCCGCGACGGTGGGGTGGACGGCCGGCAGATCTCCCAGCAGGCGCACGCCAAGCCCGGGCCGACGCACTCCGCGCGCCCGTAGGTCGCCCACCCGGCGCGCCGCCGCAGGGCCGCTGGTGCGGCCCGGGACGCGTGCACCGGACGGGGTCGGCACACTGACGCGGTGAGCGCTGTGGAGCGGGTCGCGTGACGACCATCGGTGCGGTCGCCGTCGAGCTCTACGGCCTGCCCCTGGAGCAGTTCACGGCTGCCCGCGACGCGCGCACCAAGGAGCTGCGCCGCGAGGGTGACCGGACGGTCGCGGCGCAGGTCCCCCGCCTGCCGAAGCCGAGCGTGGCGGCGTGGGCCGTCGACCTGCTCGTGCGGCACGAGCGGGACCTGGTGGAGCAGCTGGTCGAGCTGGGGGCTGCGCTGCGCGAGGCGCAGGGGACGCTGGCCGGTGAGCAGCTCCGCGAGCTCGACCGGGAGCGCAGGCGGCTGCTGACGGCGATCGGCCAGCAGGCGCGAGCTCTCGCCGAGGCTCAGGGTCAGCGCCTGAGCGACTCGGTGCTCGGCCAGGTGCAGGCCACCGTGCACGCCGCCATGGCGGACCCGGCGGCCGCCGCCGCCGTCAGGTCGGGTGTGCTGACCACGTCGCTGGAGACGTCGGGCTTCGGTCCCGTCGACGTCGACGGGGCCGTGGCCGTGATCGGCGCAGCACCGCTGCCCCACACGCGGCGAGCGGCCGCCGACACCGGCCCTCGCTCCGCTGAGGACTCCGGCGTGGACGGCGCGCGCGACGCTCGCAACGAAGGGGCGTCAGGCACCGGAGCGGGGCGAGCCGAGCAGCGTGAGGAGGAAGGTCGCCGCCGCCAGGAGGAACGGCGTGCGGCTGAGCTCGCTGAGGCGCGCGCCGACCTGGCTGAGGCCGAACGGCTGGACGGACGCGCCGCTGGGCAGGCCGCGACAGCGCATCGTGCCGTGCAGGAGCTGGACGAGCGGCGCGCGGCACTCGCTGAGCGTGCTGAGAGGCTGCGGCACGAGCTCCAGGCCCTGCAGGACGAGGACGACGAGCTGGCCGCACGACTCACGGAAGCCCGAGAGGCGCTGCGCCAGGCCGCGAACGCCTCGAGATCGGCCGGACGGGCGGCGGAGCACGCCCGCGCCAGGGTCGAGCGGCTCGAGCGGTAGGGCGCTCGGGCTCGACCGTCGTGACCCGCGCCCCTCGTCACCCTCGAGCGCTGGCCGCTCCGACGAGCGAGCAGGTCAACCGTGGTCGCCGCGTCTGCCTCCAGGATGTGGCGCATGGACCTCGTCGCGCTCGCTCGCCGGATCGTCGCAGAACGCTTCCCGGAGGCTCGGGCGGCCGTGCTGGCCGGGAGCGTCGCAGCCGGGCGTGCCACCGCCACCAGTGACCTGGACATCGTCGTGCTGGCCGGCCCCGACGACCGCGTGCGGGAGGCGGTCCGCGTGGAGGGCGTGCCGGTCGAGCTCTTCGTCCACACGGACGAGTCGGTCGCGTACTGGTTCGAACGAGAGCGTGAGCAGGGCGGGTGCACGCTGGCCCACATGCTGGCCACCGGCCTGCCGCTGGCGGGGGTCGAGGTGGCGCAGCTGCAGGAGCTGGCGCGCAGGCACCTGGCTGCCGGGCCCCCGGTGTGGACCGCGGAGCTGCTCGAGTACCGCCGGTTCGCGCTGACGGATGCGCTCGACGACCTCGCGGGCGCGACCGACGCCGGTGAGCGCGACGTCGTGGCCGGTCAGGTGCTGGTGATGGCCGCGGAGCTGGCGCTCGGCTCCCGTGGGGCCTGGCTCGGCACGGGCAAGTGGCTGCTGCGCAGGCTGCGGGAGGACGACCCTGAGCTCGCCGGCCAGCTGCTCACCGGCCACCGTTCCGCCGTGGCGAGCGGCGACGTGAGCGGACTGGTCCGCGGGTGCGACACGGTGCTCGACCGCGTCGGGGGCCGGCTGACCGAGGGTTTCGTCCGCCGCGGCAGCTGAGCGAGGCGACGGATCGGGCGACGGCAGCGGATGCTCCCCGATAGTCGGAGCACGTGCCGACTGAAGGCCGCCTGATCGATCCTGCCGATACTGGACCGCTTGCGCGTTCAGGCGTGCGCAACCTGGGCGCACCTGGTGCGGGCTGCATCGAAGCACCGGCCTCCCGGCACCTCCATCGACTGTCTCATCTTTCGAACCTGATCGGTATTGACCGAAGTGATGCGCTGCTGTTCACTGACTGGCGTCCGCAGGCACCGCAGCCGGTGCCGTCGTCATCGCAGACGGGGGTCCGGTCATGGCGTTCCTGCGAACCAAGGCAGTGCTCTGCGCCCTCGCGCTGGGCGTGGCGGCCGTCGCCGTCTCCCCCGGTGCCCAAGCCGCTGGGGACCGGGCGGCCGCCGCGCAGACCGGCGCTCCCGCCGGTGCCGCCTCAGGTACCGGGACGCACTTCCTCGACGACGCGTCCTACCTCGCCGGCTTCAACGACCAGTCCTGGTACGAGGCGAACATCCCCTTCGTCGACCTGCCCGACTCGACGATCCAGTCCGTCTACTACTACCGCTGGCGCACCTTCAAGGAGCACCTGCGGTACACGAACCCGACCGACGGGTGGATCTCGACGGAGTTCCTCGACTGCTGCGGGTACGCGGCCCCCTACCAGGCGATCGACGCCGCAGCCGGGCACCAGATCACCGAGGGCCGCTGGCTGCGCGACACCAGCTACGACCAGGACTACGTGCGGTTCTGGCTCACCGGACCGGGTGCGGGACCCAAGCCCGCGACCGACGCCGTCAACGCGGACACGACGGACTGGGCCCACGAGTACAGCTTCTGGCTGGCCTCCGCCGCCTACGGGCAGGCGCAGGTCAGCGGGGACTTCCGGCCGCTCGTCGCGATGCTGCCCGAGCTGGTGCGCCAGTACCGCGGCTGGGACAAGCAGCTCGACCCGACGCTGGGGCTGTACTGGTCGGTCCCGGTGTGGGACGCGATGGAGTTCTCGGCTTCCTCGTACCGGTCGAGCGACCCGTACCACGGCGGCGCGGGCTACCGGCCGACGATCAACGCGTACCAGTACGGCGACGCGGTCGCGATCAGCAAGATCGCCGAGCTCGCGGGGAACACCGCCCTCGCCGCCGAGTACGCGACCCGGGCGAGCGACCTGAAGGCCGCGATGCAGCGCTGGCTGTGGGACCCGTCGCGCGGCTTCTACTACGCGATGGCGCGCGACGGCAACCCCGGTCACCAGCTGCTCGACACCCGCGAGGAGATCGGGTTCGTGCCGTGGCAGTTCGACGCGGCCGACTCGAGCGACTCCGGCGCCTGGGCGCAGCTGCTCGACCCGAAGGGGTTCGCCAGCGACTTCGGGCCGACGACGGCGGAGCGGCGCAGCCCGCTGTTCATGTACCAGGCCGGGGGCTGCTGCCGGTGGGACGGGCCGAGCTGGCCCTTCGCCACCTCGCAGACGTTGACCGGCCTGGCGAACCTGCTGGACGACTACCCGGCGCAGAGCACCGTCACCAGCGCCGACTACGCCGCCGCGCTGCACACCTACGCCGCGACGCAGATGCGCAACGGCGTCCCGTACGTCGCCGAGGCCCACGACCCGGACCAGCCGAGCTGGATCTACGACGCGTACGACCACAGCGAGGACTACAACCACTCCACCTACGACGACCTGGTGCTGTCGGGGCTGCTCGGCCTGCGTCCCAGCACCACCAGCCACCTCGACATCCGTCCGCTGGTGCCGTCGACCTGGGACCACTTCCTCGTCGAGAACGTCCCGTACCACGGTCACCAGGTCACCGTGCTGTGGGACCGCGACGGCAGCCACTACCACCAGGGCGCCGGCCTGCGCGTCTACGTCGACGGCGCCCTGTCGACGACCTCTCCGACCCTGGCGCCGTTGAGCGTCGAGGTCGGCGCCGTCACCCTCGGCGCACGACCGACCGATGCGGCGCCCCGCCTGGTCGACGACGCGACGAACCCGCTGCGCACGGGCTACCCGATGCCGATCACCTCCTACACCTGGCGCTTCGACGACCCGTGGAACGCGATCGACGGCAAGGTGTGGTTCAACGAGGTGCCCGAGAACACGCGCTGGACCAACTACGCCTCTCCCAACGCCCGGGACTGGTACGGCGTGGACCTCGGGGTGCCGACGCCGGTCAGCGACGTGCGCTGGTACGGCTACGACGACGGCGGCGGGGTGCGGCCGGCGGCGGCGCACGAGCTGCAGTACTGGGACGGCGCCTCCTGGGCCGACGTGCCGGGTCAGACGCGCGACCAGGCCGCGCCGGTGGGCAACGGCCTGAACGAGATCACCTTCCCGGCCCTGACGACCAGCCGGATCCGCCTGCTGTTCACCAACCGGCCCGGCGCCTACGTCGGCGTCACGGAGCTCCAGGCGTGGAGCCCGTCCAGCGACGCGATGTCCGTCGGGATCGGTACGGGCGACCCGGTGCCGGTCGACGGTCCGACGACCGTGCCGATCACGCTGCGGAACACGACTGCGCAAGCCCTGCGGCAGGTCGCGGTCACGCTCGCGGTGCCGGCCGGGTGGACCGCGACCCGTCCGGATCCGGTCCCCGCGATCGAGGGTGGCGCTACCGCAACGGTGCACGTCGTCCTCACCCCGCTGGCCGGCGACCGGGGCGGCACCCTCGCCGCCGTCGTCGCCACCGCGGACTATCTCGGTCCGGCGCACGTCGCCTCGAGCACGCACGCTCGGCAGAGCGTCCGCACGGCCTTCCCCGCCGGTCAGACCGACCCGGTCGGGTCGTGGCCGCTCGACGAGGGCTCCGGCACCGTCGCGCACGACACCGCCGGCGGGCACGACGCGACGCTCGTCGGCGCGCCGGCGTGGGTCAGCGGGGTGTCCGGCTCGGCGATCCAGCTGGACGGGAGCAGCCAGTACGGGCAGACGAGCGGTCCGGTGCTCGACACCGTCGGGAACTTCAGCGCCGCCGCCTGGGTGCGGCTGGACTCGACGGGTCACTTCGCCACCGCGGTGAGCCAGGACGGCACCACGACCAGCGGGTTCTTCCTGCAGTACTCGGCCGCGGACCAGCGCCTCGCGTTCGCCACCGGGGAGGGCCGTGCGCTCTCGGACGCCGCGCCCGTGGTCGGTCGGTGGTACCACCTGGTCGGCGTCCACGACGCGAACGCCGGCACCTACACCCTCTACGTCGACGGGCAGGCGCAGGCGGCGGTCAACCACCAGGCGCCGGGCGATCCGTCCAGCGGTCCGCTGGCGATCGGCCGGGCCTTCGCCGGAGGTGGGAAGACCGACTTCTGGCCCGGCGCCATCGACGGCGTGCACGTGTGGGACCGGGCGCTGACGCCCGCCGACGTCGCTGCCCTCTACGCCTCACGGACCTAGCAACGCTGCTCGCAGTCGTCCTGGACGAAGCCTCGAACAAGGGAGCTCAACGGTGACATCCCCCCTCGCAGCACGCAGAGCTCGGCACCGGCGACGACTGCTGCCCGCGGCGGTCGCCGTGGCGGCCGTCGCCGCGGTCACCCTCACGGCGACCGGCCCGGCCGACGCCGAGACGGTGGCCGCACCCACCGCCACGTCCGGGGCGGTCACCTCCGGTGACGCACGGTTCGAGGTGCTCTCCCCCACCCTGATCCGCACGGAGTACTCCGGCACCGGCCGGTTCGAGGACTCGGCCACGTTCAACGTGGTCGGCCGCGACGGCTTCGGGCGGACGCCCTTCACCACCGACACCAGCGATGGCTGGCTGACCATCCGGACGGCCGCGGCCACCCTGCGCTACAAGGTCGGCTCCGGGCCCTTCGGCAAGGACAACCTGCAGCTGTCCCTCGACGCGGGCCGGCAGAAGGTCGACGCCGCGCCGTGGGCCTCGGCCGTCCCGCCCACGTGCGCCGTCGGCGTGCTGTGCGAGGCGGAGGACCTGTCGCTGGCCGGGGTCACCGTCGCCACCGACCACGCGGGCTACACCGGACGGGGCTTCGTCGCCGAGATCGCCAGCACCGGCAGCTCGGTGACCTTCACCGTGGACCCGGCCCAGGCGTCCACCTACGACCTGGCGCTGCGTTACGCGAACAGCTGGGGCGGCGACGGCCAGAACACCACGCGGACCATGAGCGTGGTCGTCGACGGCGGTGCCCCGACCCAGCTCTCGCTGCCACCGACCGGCAGCTGGGACACGTGGGCGCTGGCCCGGGTGCCCGTCGCGCTGACCACCGGCCTGCACACCGTGCGGGTCCAGGAGGGTCCCGGGGACACCGGGCACGTGAACATCGACAGCCTGGCGGTGCTCGACCAGGGGGCGGCGTACCCGGCCCCGTCGAACCCCGCACCGCTCCCCTGCGCCTTCGGCGACGTCTGCCAGGCCGAGACGGGTGCGCTGTCCGGCGGTGCCAGGCTCGCCGCCGACCACAACCAGTACTCCGGGGCCGGCTTCGTCGCCGGTCTGGAGCAGGCCGGTGCCGCGGATGCCGTCACCGTCACCGGCGTGCCGGCGGCGGGGACGTACGACCTGCAGCTGCGCTACTCGAACTGGGCGGCGGGCAGCCAGCCGGTCCAGCCCCGCCGGATGTCGGTCACCGTCGGGTCGGCGGATCCCGGGTCGGTGACGCTGCAGCCCACCAGCAGCTGGGACACCTGGCGCATCGTGGCCGTCCCCGTCACCCTCGCGGCCGGCCAGAACACGGTCACCCTCGGCTGCCCGGACGCGGCCAGCTGCAACGTCAACCTCGACACGGTCGCCGTCACGGCGACCGACAGCCCGCTCCTCGCGCCGCACGCCCCGCTCGGCGGGTATCGGCGCAGCCTGGACGGCCAGAACGGGTCGGCACCCACGGCCCCGGGCCTCATGTACCAGGACGGCTGGTCGCTTCTCGACGACACCGCCTCCGCCCTGCTCGACCCGTCGACCAAGGCCGTCACGCAGCGTCCGTCACACGCGGGCAGCCCGTACCAGGACGGCTACGTCTTCGCGTACGGCACCGACTACGCGCGAGGCCTCGCGGACCTCGGCAGGCTCACCGGTCCCTCGACGCTCCTGCCGCGCTGGGCCTACGGCGTCTGGTACTCGGAGTACTACGACCGCACGGCGGCGGACTACGAGAGCACGATCCTCCCGGCGTTCCGGGCCCACGGCGTGCCGCTCGACGTGCTCGTCGTCGACACCGACTTCAAGTCCCCGAACCGGTGGAACGGCTGGGAGATGGACCCGACGAAGTTCCCGGACCCGACCGCCTTCTTCAGCTGGGCGCACGGCCAGGGGCTGCACACCAGCCTCAACGTGCACCCCAGCATCCTCAGCTCCGACCCGCAGTTCGCCCAGGCTCAGGCGACGGCCGGCGGGACGCTCGCGCCCGGCGGCTGCTCCGGCGGCGGCGCGGGCTGCTACGTGTTCGACTTCGGCAACCCGGCCCAGCTGACGGCCTACTTCGGCCTGCACCAGCCGATCTCGAAGGCGGGCAACGACCTGTGGTGGCTCGACTGGTGCTGCGACCAGTCGCTGTCGACCCTGCAGGGCGTGACCCCCGACTCGTGGATCAACCAGCAGTACGCCACCGACGCGTCGTCCCGGATCGGCCGCGGGTTCGCGTTCTCCCGGGCCTACGGCTCCCTCCAGGCCGGCGGGTACAGCAACGGCTCGGCCGTGCCGACCGGACCGTGGGCCGACAAGCGGACCACGCTGCACTTCACCGGCGACACCATCTCCACGTGGGACTCGCTGAAGTTCCAGATCGGGTACACGCCGGGTGAGTCGATGGCGACCGGGCTGACCAACATCAGCCACGACATCGGCGGCCACACCGGCGGGCTCCAGCTGCCCGGCACCGAGCCGGGCTCCACGCAGCTGCCCGGCGACCTGTACGCACGGTGGGTGCAGCTGGGCACCTTCCAGCCGGTCGACCGCCTGCACTCCAACCACAGCGACCGGCTGCCGTGGCAGTACGGCGCGGACGCCCAGGCATCGGCTACCACGTTCCTCAACCTGCGCGAGGACCTGCTGCCGTACACCTACACGCTGGCCCAGCAGGCGAACGCCACCGGTGCGCCCGTCGTCCGGCCGCTCTACCTGCAGTACCCGGACCAGCAGGACGCCTACGCGAGCTCGGACAGCGAGTACCTGTACGGGCCCGACGTCCTGGTCGCGCCGGTCACCACACCCGGCACGACGGCGACGACCAAGGTCTGGTTCCCGGCCGGCTCCTCGTGGACGGACTACTTCACCGGCACGACGTACCAGGGCGGCACGACGGCCGACATCACGACGGGGCTCGACACGATGCCCGTCTTCCTGCGGTCCGGCGGCATCCTCACCACGCGGACGGCCGACGTGACCAACGACGTGCAGAACCCGCTCGACGCCGTCACGGTCACCGCCGCCGAGGGCGCCCCGGGCTCCTTCACCCTCTACGAGGACGACGGCACCACCACGGACCCGTCGCAGCACGCCACGACCCGCATCGACTACGTGCTGGACGGGAACACCCACCGGCTCACGGTCGAGCCCGCCGCCGGCTCGTACCCCGGCCAGGTCGCCCGACGGTCGTGGACCGTCAGGTTCACCGACGCCACCGCACCCACGATGGTCAAGGTCAACGGTCACACCGTCGGGACGGACGCCTGGAGCTGGGACGCCGGGACGCGGACCCTGACCGTCCGGGCGCCCGCACAGGCCACGAGCAGCAAGCTGGCGGTCAGCTACAAGTAGCGCACCGGCCGACGGAGCCCCGGAGGGAGCGATCCTCCCGGGGCTCCGCCGTGTCTGCTCCGCAGCGCTCACCCGCCGGGTCGACCGGCGTGGCGCGCTCCGCCGGATAGCCTGGCCTCGCTCGGGCGCCGGTGCCCGCAGCACCAGGGGGAGGCCGGTGTCCCAGAGCACCTTGGAGGGCCTGGGTGCGCGCACGCCGCAGGCGCCCCAGTTCGGCCACGACGCGTTGATCGTGTGCGACACCCTGGTGCGCATCTACCGGAGCGGGCCGGTCGAGGTGCAGGCCCTGCAGGGCCTCGACCTGCTGGTGGACGAGGGTGAGCTGGTCGCGGTGGTCGGCGCCTCCGGCTCCGGCAAGTCGACGCTGCTGCACGTGCTCTCCGGGATCGACCAGCCGACGGCCGGCCGCGTCCGGGTGGGGCCGTGGGACGTGATGGCGATGTCCCGCCGCGACCGGGTCGCGTACCGCCGGACCATGGTCGGGTTCGTGTGGCAGCAGGCCGCGCACAACCTGGTCCCGTACCTGACGGGCGTGCAGAACGTGCTGCTGCCGATGGCCTTCGCCGGCGTGGGCCGTCGGGAGCGCCAGCGCCGGGCCGCCGAGGTGCTCGGCATGGTCGGGGTGCGGCACTGCGCGGACCGGCTGCCGCGGCAGATGTCCGGCGGCGAGCAGCAGCGCGTGGCGATCGCGGTCGCGCTGGCGAACTCGCCGCGCGTGCTGCTCGCCGACGAGCCGACCGGCGAGCTGGACACCGCGACGTCCCAGGAGGTGTTCGAGGCGCTGCGGACCGCGAACCGGGATGCGGGGGCGACGGTGGTGGTGGTGACCCACGACCCGACGGTCAGCGAGCAGGTCGCCCGCACGCTCGCCATCCGGGACGGTCGGACCAGCACCGAGGTGCTGCGGGCGACGGCCGGGCACGACGGTGCCGCCCCGGCCGCCGCGCAGGAGTACGCGGTGATGGACCGGGCGGGACGGGTGCAGGTCCCTCGCGAGTACCGCGAGGCGCTCGCGCTCACGCACCGGGTCCGGCTGGTGCTCGAGGCGGACCACGTCAGCATGTGGCGCGGCGGTGGCTCGGGCGGGCGGCGCGGGTCGGGCTCCGACGGCGACGGGTCGGAGCGGTGACCACCGGGGCTGCCGTCGCGGTGCGCGGCGTTCGTCGGACGTTCGGCGCGGGCCGCTACGCCGTGCATGCGGTGGACGACGTGTCGTTCGACGTGGCGCCCGGTGAGCTGGTGGCACTGGTCGGCCGTTCCGGGTCGGGCAAGACGACGCTGCTCAACCTGGTCGGCGGGCTCGACAGACCCGATGCGGGATCGGTGAGCGTCGGCGGGGTGGACGTCACGGGGCTCGACGAAGCCGGGCTGGTGCGGTTGCGGCGGGACACCGTCGCCTTTGTCTTCCAGACGTTCGGCCTGATCCCGGTGCTGACCGCGGCCGAGAACGTCGGCGTCCCGCTGCGGCTGCGCGGGCTGCCGGTCGCCGACCGGGAGCGGCGCGTGCGGCTCCTCCTCCAGCTGGTCGGCCTCGCGGACCACGCCGCGCAACGGCCCACCGAGCTGTCGGGCGGGCAGCAGCAGCGGGTGGCGATCGCCCGCGCGCTGGCCGTGTCCCCGCGGCTGCTGATCGCGGACGAGCCGACGGGGCAGCTCGACATCGAGACCGGCCTCTCCGTGATGGCGCTGATCCGGGCCGTGGTCGAGGCGGAGGGCATGACCGCGATCGTCTCGACGCACGACCCGGTGATGATCGCCCTGGCCGACCGGGCCGTGCGACTGGTCGACGGCCGGGTCGTCGATGCGTGAAGGGCCGTCCCGGCACGGTGCGCCGGCCGGACCGGCTGCGGACCTGACGGTGGTCCGGCCCGTGCGGACGCCGTTCCTGCTGCTGCGACGCGCCCGGGCCCAGGCAGGCCTGCTGACCTGCGTCACCGCGCTGGCCGTGGCCGGAGCGACGCTCGTGGGGCTGTGCTCGTTGCTGCTGACCGCAGCTCAGGACCAGGCGCTGGAGGCCGCCGTCCGCGGCACCGCTCCCGCCTCCGTCGCCGTGACCGCGGCCGTCACGATGGCGGACGACGCGACGCAGCCGGACGTGGTGGCCGCGGCGCTGGCCCAGGTTTCGGCGACCGCGACCGCGGCGTTCCGTCCGTTCCCCACGAGCACCTCGGTGTGGGCCACGTCCACCCCGCGGTACCTGGCCCCCATGCCGGACGGCGACCTGCGTGCGACCTACCTGCTCGAGGGCGACGACCTGACGGAGCACGCCGTGCTGACCGCCGGCACGTGGCCCGCGCACGGCACCGCGCTCACGCAGGTCGCCCTGCTCGACTCCACCGCGCGACTGCTCGGCGTCGCGCCGGGCTCGACGGTGGTTCTGGCCGGGGCGCCGCAGCACCTGGGCGAGGCCCCGGCCGACCCGCTGACCGTGCAGGTGGTCGGGACGTTCACGCCGCGGCGCGGGGACCGGACGTGGGACCGGGACCCGCTGGGCGCGGCCGGGTACGCACCGCGGGGTGCCAGTCTGCCGACCTACGGTCCGCTGGTGGTGGCGCCCGGCACCCTGGTCGGGCACTCCCCCGTCGCCCGCTTCCACGTGGTGGTGACGCCCGACCTGCACGGCGCGACGGTGACCGGCATCTCCGCGGCTCGCGGCGGTCTCGACGGGCTGCGGACGGCGCTCGAGCAGGGCCTCGGTGCCCGGGCCCAGGCTCTGGCGCTGACCGACGACTACCCCGACGTGCTGCGGCGGATGCGCCAGCAGCTGGGGGTCACCGACTCCGAGGTGCTGGTCGCGGCCCTGCTGGCCGCCGCGCTCGGTGCCACCGCCCTCGGTCTGGCGGGGCGGCTGCTGGCCGACCGCCGGGCCGGCGAGACGGTGCTGCTGCGCGCCCGTGGCGCCGCGGGGAGCCAGCTCGCAGCACGGGCGACGGTCGAGGCTCTGGGGTTGGCGGCGGTGGCGGGCGGTGCCGCCGTCCCGCTCTCGGTCACCGCGTACCGGTCGTTGGCGGCGGTCCCCCGGCTGGCGGACGCGGGGCTGTCGGCCGCGACCGGCGTCACGGCGACGCTGGTCATGGCGGCCGTGAGCGCAGCGGTGGCGCTGTGCGGGGTGCTGGTGGTCGCTTCGCTCCGTGCGACGCGACCTCCCGGACGGCGTTCACGGGTGGGGATGGTGGCGCGGTCCGGCGTGGACGTGATCCTGGTGGGCCTCGCGGTGGTCGGGTACCTGCAGCTGCGCGCGCACGGTGTGGCGAACGGCAGCGCGGTCGACCCCGTGCTGGTGGCGGCCCCGGTGCTGTGCCTGGTGGGCGGAGCCGTCGTGGCCCTGCGGCTGCTGCCGTGGGTGGCCCGGCTCGCCGAGCTGCACGCCTCGCGGTCGCGACGGCTGGTGCTGCCGCTCGCCGGCTGGGAGGTGGCTCGTCGGCACCACTCCACCGCGGGCGCCTTCCTGCTGGTGCTCGCGACCGCCGGTGGGACGTTCGGGTTGACCTTCGCGACGACGTGGGAACGGTCCCAGGGGGCTCAGGCCGATGCCCAGGTCGGCATGCAGCTGCAGGTCGACCCGGGCGCCGTCGCGGCCGGCGACGAGGGCCCTGCGCTGGCGGCCGCCACCGGCGGGGTCCCGATGGCGGTGGCTCAGCGGCCCGTCGCCCTCGGCACCCACCTCGGCCTCGACGCCACCGGGGCCGCGCCGCAGCTCGTCGCGACCGACGTCCGACGCGGCTTCGGTGCCGCACCCCCACCGCCCGGCACCACCTGGGACGACGTCACCGCAGGGCTCGCGACCGCCCGACCCGCCGGACCGCTGCTGCCTGGCGACGCCCCGGCGGCGCTGGAGATCACCGGGACCACGGCTGACGGGACGCCCGTGCTGGTCACGCCCTCGCTGGTGGTGCGGGACCGGTGGGGCGGCCAGGCCGTCCGGCCGGGCGCTCAGGTCCCGCTGGACGGGCGGCCGCACCGGGTGGACGTGCCCCTCGGCGGCGCCGGCGGGCTGCCGGCGGCCGACCAGGTCCAGGTGACCGCCCTCGACCTCGCGCTGGCCCTCGGTCCGGGTGCGGCACCGCCGGGCGGCTTCGACCAGACGACGACCTTGACGGTCTCCGTCGTGCTCCGGGGCCCGGCTGCGCCCGCCGGGACGTCGGCGACCTGGTTCGGCGCGTCGCCCCCGAACGGGTGGCAGATCACCCGCGGGGCCGAGGTCAGCGAGCACGACGGTGCGGACGGAGCCGCCGTCACCGCCACGGCGTCGGTGTCGCTCACCGGTCTGCTGTACACGAGCGGGAGCCTGCTGCTCGTGGCGGGCGAACCTGCCGAGGAGGTACCGGCGGTGGTCAGCAGGGCGCTGGCCGACGAGCTCGGCGTGGGTCCGGGCGGCCGACTGTCCCTCATGGTCGACGAGGCCGCGCTCGACGCCCGCGTCGTCGGCGTGGTGCCGTACGTGCCGTCCGCCGTGGGGACGCGGGCGGTGCTCGTGGACCGGACGACCCTCGATCGCGCGCTGCTGGCGCTGCACGATCTCGAACCGCTGACCGACCGGTGGTGGGTCGACGGTGTGCCCGACCCGGCGGCGGCCGCCGCCGCGGTCAGGGCGGCGGGCCTCGGACAGCCCACAGCGCGTGACGGTCTCATCGCGCAGCTGCGTGACGGACCGCTGCGGATCGCGTTCGTCGCGGCGATGTGGACCCTGGTGGCGGCCGCGTGCGTGCTCGCGCTGTCGGGGACGGCCGCGCACGTGGCCTCGATGATCGGCGCGCGGAACCTCGAGGTCGCCCGCCTGCTGGGGCTCGGGATGTCCCGGCGGGCCGTCCGCGCCACCTTCCTCGCCCAGCACGCCGCGGTGTGCGTGGTCGCCGTCGGCGCGGGCGCGCTGCTGGGAACCGGGGTGAGCCGCGCGCTCGGCCCGCTGCTCGTGGTCTCCAGCACCGGCGGTCGTCCTGTGCCGGAGGCGTTGGTCGTCTGGCCGTGGACGTCGCTCGCCGTCCTCGTCGGGCTGCTCGTCGTCGGCTCCACCGTGGTGGCGGTACCCGTCGCGCGGGCTGCGGTGCGGCGCGCCAGCGCCACCCATCTGCGGATGGACGTGCAGCCGTGACGTCCGTCGAGGTGTCCCGCGGCAGGCGGGCGCGGCGCACCTGGACGGGAGGCGGCCTCGCCGGTCTGGGACGCCGGGCGGCCCAGGACGCGTGGCCGCTCGCCGTCCTCGCCGTCGTGCTGCTGCTGGCCGTCGTCCTGGCCGACGCCGCCCCTCGTGAGCTCCGGCGCGTGGCGGACCACGCGGTGCAGGTCGTAGTCGCCGCCGGGCCGTCGGCCGGTATCACGGTGACGGCACCGTTCGACCAGCACGTCGTCGAGGCCGTCCGCGACCCCGGCACGGCGGACCAGCTGGCCGAGGACGCCGGGCACATCCGCGGCGCGCTCCCGACGCCGCTGGCGAACGTCCTCGGTCCACCGTCGGCCGAGATCAGCACCACCGAGCTCACGGAGGCGACGCCGGCCGGCCCGGCCCTGCTGCGGCTCGCCTACCTGTGGCGCGACGGGTTCGGCGGTGTCGACTGGGTCGAGGGGCGGGCACCGGGCGCGTCCACCGGCGGTGACATCTCGCAGGGCCAGCCCTGGCCTGTGGAGGTGGGGCTCTCCGCACCCGTGGCGGCCCTGACCGGAGCGCATCCCGGTGACCGCCTCACCGCCAGCGCGCCCGACGGTCTGAGCGTCCAGCTCACGGTCAGTGGCGTCTTCCAGCCGCGGGACCCGGGCGACGCGCTGTGGACCCGGATCCCCGGGATCCTGCAGCCCTCCGTGCGGGGGGCGGGTGCGGGACGGACCGTCGCCCTCGGGGCACTCCTCTCGGCGCACTCGGTGCCGGACGTGCGTCTGGCGCTCGATCCGCAGGCCGTGAGCCGCGTCATCGAGTTCCCGGTGCGGCCGCAGGCGCTGCGGTTCGCCGACCTCGGCGCCGTGGCGCGCGCCGTGTCGGCGCTGCAGGCGGCCCCGACGGACCTGGGTCTGGCGGGCCCGCGGCCGACGGTCTGGACGCAGCTCGACCAGGTCGCCCGACGGGTCCAGGCGCGGGTGCTGGCGGCCGGCGCCCAGGCGTCCGTGCTGCTCGTGGGCGTGCTGGCCGCGTCGATCGGGGTGCTGGGCCTCGGCTCGTGGCTGCTGGTCCGTCGCCGCGCCGCCGTGCTGCGCCGGCAGCGCGCCCGCGGCGCCTCGCTCGGCTCCACGGCTCTCGGCCTGGCGCTGGAGCAGGCGGTGCTGTGCGTGCTGGCCGGCTCGACGGGGCTCGTCACGGGGCGCCTGCTCGTGCCCGGGCCGCCGTCGTGGGCCTGGGTGCTGCCCGTCCTCGTGCTGGCGGTCGCGACGGCGCCGGTCCTCGGGGTGCTGACGGTCCGCGGTCGACCGTCACGTCGCGCGGAGCTCGAGGACCCGGGCCTGCGCGAGCGCAGCCGCCGGCTTCGGGTCGCGGCGGCCCAGACGGCGCTCCTGGTGGTCGCCGGCGCGGCGCTGGTCACGCTGCGGCGGCGCGGGCTGCCCGTCGACCCGACCGGTGCCGACCTCCTGCTCGTCCTGGGACCGGCGCTGGGGGCGGTGGCCGCCGGGATCCTCGGGGCGCGCGTGCTCGTCGCGTTGCGCGGTGTCGCGGTCCCCGTCACCGCGCGGTTCCGGCGGGCGGGACCCATGCTGGCGTCGGCCGGCGGAGCCGCGACTGGCGGTGCGGCGCCCTTCGTGGCGCTCACGCTGTGCACGGCGCTCACGGCGTTCGGCGCGGTGGTCGGCGCCACCGTGACGGCCGGCGAGACCCAGGGCTCATGGGACTCGGTCGGCGCCGACGTCCTGGTCCACACCGACGCGGACCACCCGCTCGACGCGCTGGCGGCGCAGCTCGACGCGGCCGCGGGCGTCCGAGCCGTCGCCCTGGGACGGCTCGAGCAGAACGTGCAGGTGTTCGGCGTCGCCGGCACCGAGTGGGTCGACGTCCTCGCGGTCGACTCCCAGGCGTACAGCCGTCTGCTGGCCGCGACCCCCCTCCCCGAGCCGCAGGAGATGGCTGCCCTCGGCGACGCGACGGGCGGACCCACCGGGCGGCCGCTGCCGGTGCTGGCGGCGGCGACGCTGCGCGACGGCCGTTCCAGCCCGTCGTTGCTGTGGAACGGTCAGACGGTCCCGCTGCGTGCCGTCGGACCTGCCCCGGCGCTCAGCTCGGCGCTGGCCGGCACCGGTCTGCGGGCGAGCCTCGTGGTGGTCGACCGCGCGGCGCTCTCCGCCGTCGCCGGCGGGCAGGTCGACGCCGACGTGCTGTGGGCGGTCGGTCCGGGTGCCGAGGCGGCGGTCGCGAGGTCCGGCGCGGATGCCGTGGCGGTCACGGGTCGCGGTGCGTGGCTCGACGAGCGGCGGCACGAGCCGCTGACGGCCGGCCTCCTGCTGCTCCTGCGGGTGGCCGTACCGGTGCTCCTCGGCCTCGCGGCGCTCGTCGTCGTCCTGGCGACGGCAACCGACGCCCCGCGCCGTGACCAGACCCTGGCGGTGCTGCGCGTGCTGGGCCTGGACACCCGACAGGTACGGCGGGTCGCTGTCGGGGAGGCGCTGCCCTGGACGCTGCTCGCCACCGCCGCCGGCCTCGCCACGGGGACGGCGCTCGGGGCGTTCTGCCTGGGACCGCTCGACCTGCGCCTGGTCACCGGGCAGAGCGGCGACCCCGCGCTCGTCGCGAAGGCGTGGGTGCTGGTGCTGCTGCCGCTCCTGGCCGGGGTGGCCGGGGCCGCGTCTGCGGTGCAGGTGGGCCGGCGACGTGCCCTGGGCCAGGTGATGCGGATCGGGGTCACCTGAGCCCCGGCACCGTCGCCGAGTTGCAGGACATTTGCCATCGACCAACGATGAACGGGTTCCCGGACGCCCGATCGGAGGTCCCAGGATGGGCCGCAGCAGCACGCACCGGCGCGGGAGCGCCGCCCCGGCGGGCGCCGCCGAGCACCTCCTCGACCGGATGCTGGCAGACGTCCGCACCGGTCGGTTCGAGCAGACGCTGGCCGCGCTGACCGCGGCCGGCGCGGCGATCACCGCGGCGGAGATCTACACCGAGCACGACTCGGCGAGCTTCGGCAACAAGATGATGTGGTGGCCGGTGGTGATCCTGCCCGCCGCGATCCCGGCCGCCATCGCCGGCGTGTTCTCCAAGCGCGCGGCCAAGACGGTGCTCCCTCTGGCGTCGGCGGCCATCGTGGTCAACGGCCTGCAGGGCACCTACCTGCACTGGCGGGGCATCGCGCAGAAGCCCGGCGGCTGGCAGATGGCGTCCTACAACGTGGAGATGGGGCCGCCGCTGTTCGCTCCTCTGCTCGCCAGCCTGGTCGGCGGCATGGGGCTGCTCGCCGCGATCCTGCGGCGCGAGGACCGCGCGTGACGGGGCCGTACCGCGCACCCGACCAGCACGGGCTGACGCCGCAGGGCCGGGGCCGGTTCCCGGGCTTCGACGTGCTCGACGAGGTGCACCGGTGGGACATGGTGACCGCGGGGGTCGTGCTGGCCCGGCTGGCGCCACCGGTGGAGCTGTCCTTCTTCTCCCTGGCGGAGAACGCCTGCGCCGTCGCACTGATGGACCTCCTCCTGGGCCAGGACTGCGAGCCGCGGGTCCCGGTGGTCGCGCTGATCGACGCGCGCCTGGCCGCCGACGAGACCGACGGCTGGCACTACGACGACATGCCGCGGGACCGGGACGCCTGGCGGCGCAGCCTGGCGGCACTCGACGAGGACGCGGACGACCTGGCGGGGCGGCCCTTCGCCGAGCTGGCGCGCGAGGACCAGGCGGCCCTGCTGCAGCAGGTGCAGCAGCTCGGCGCGGACGGCTCGCCGTGGCGGGGCCTGCGTGCCGAGCACGTGTGGGGCCTGTGGACCCGGTACGGCTGCACCGCCTTCTACTCCCACCCGTGGGCCTGGAACGAGATGGGCTTCCCCGGACCGGCCTACCCGCGCGGCTACAAGAACCGCGGTGTCGACGCTCGGGAGAGGTTCGAGGTGGCCGACAGCTTCGACCGCGACCCCGTGCCCTTCGCCCAGCGCGTCGAGCGCGCCCGGGCACGTCACGCCGAGCTGGTGCGCCGGCGGCTCGGTCACGACGAACGGCCCGGGGACCACGAGCCGGGCGGCGGGTCAGCGGCGTGAGGGGCCCGGACTACGCCAGCATCCGGGCGCGCAACGACTCCGCCTGGCTGCTGCCGAACGACGGCGACCGCGCGCAGCACCGGCTGCGGGACGACATGCGGCGGCACGACGAGGACGACGAGGTGGACCTCGTCGTGATCGGTGCGGGCGCCGGCGGCTCCGTGCTGACGCAGCGCCTGGCCCGCGCGGGCTGGAAGGTCGTGTGCCTCGACGCCGGACCGTTCTGGGACCCCGACCGCGACTGGGTCAGCGACGAGCGCGGCTCGCACCGGCTGTACTGGACGGAGCCCCGGCAGATCGGCGGGACCGACCCGGTACCGCTCGGCAGCAACAACTCCGGGCGGGGCGTCGGCGGCTCGATGGTGCACTTCGCCGGCTACGTGCCGCGGTTCCACCCGTCGGACTTCCGGACCAGGACCGCCGACGGCGTCGGCGCCGACTGGCCCATCGCGTACACCGACCTGCGTCCCTACTACGAGCAGATCGAGCAGGAGCTGCCCGTCGCCGGCCAGCCCTGGCCGTGGGGCGACCCGCACGACTACCCGCACCACGCGCACCCGGTGGGCGGGAACGGCGACGTGTTCCTGCGGGGTGCCGCCGCCGCGGGCATCGAGGCTCGGGTCGGACCCGTCGCCATCACCAACGGGCGGTTCGGCAACCGGCCGCACTGCATCTACCGCGGCTTCTGCCTGCAGGGCTGCAAGGTCGACGCGAAGGCGAGCCCCCTGATCACGCACGTGCCGGACGCCCTCGCGCACGGCGCCGAGATCCGTGCCCGGTGCCACGTCTCGAAGATCCTGGTCGACGACGCAACCGGCCTGGCCACGGGCGTCACCTACCTGCACGACGGGCTCGAGCACCGGCAGCGTGCCCGCGCGGTGGCGGTCGCCGGGTACAGCATCGAGACGCCGCGCCTGCTGCTGCTCTCCGCGAGCCGGCGGTTCCCCGAGGGGCTGTGCAACGACCACGACCAGGTGGGCCGGTACCTGATGGTGCAGGGCGCGCCGCAGACCGCGGGCCGGTTCGACTCCGAGGTCCGCATGTACAAGGCACCGCCGCCAGAGGTCTCCAGCGAGGCCTTCTACGAGACCGATCCGACGAAGCCCTACAAGCGCGGGTGGTCGATCCAGACGGTCAGCCCGTTGCCGATCACCTGGTCCGAGCACGTCACTGCGCAGGGCCACTGGGGCGAGGTGCTGCGCGAGTACATGCGCGACTACATCCACTGGTCGACCCTGGGTGCGCTGTGCGAGTTCCTCCCGCAGCCGGACAACCGGGTCACCCTGGCCGACGAGAAGGACCGGCACGGGCTGCCGGTCGCGCACTTCTCCTACAGCAGGTGCGACAACGACAGGCAGCTGATGGCCGCCGCGCAGGCGTCCATGGAGACGA
This sequence comes from Cellulomonas sp. 73-145, assembly GCA_001898185.1. Lineage (GTDB taxonomy): Bacteria > Actinomycetota > Actinomycetes > Actinomycetales > Cellulomonadaceae > Cellulomonas. The sequence goes on from MKTI01000001.1 coordinate 38,965, forward strand.
TCCTGCGGGCGGCCGGCGCGCAGGAGGTGATGACCGTCCAGCGGTACGCCCACCTGGTCGGCGGCGCCCGGATGGCCCGTCGGCCGGAGGACGGTGTGGTCGATGCCGACCTGCGCAGCTTCGCGGTACCCAACCTCTACGTCACCGACGGCAGCGTGCTGCCGACGCAGGGGTCCGCCAACCCGGCGCTGACGATCATGTCGCTGGCCGCACGCGCCGCCGACCGGATGATCGCCGCGGCCCGCACGGGTCTGGTCGACGCGGAGCGGACCCGATGACGGCGCGGGTCGAGGACGTGCGCGTCGCGGCCTACCGGTTCCCGACCCCGACGCCGGAGGCCGACGGCACGTTCACCTGGGACGCCACCACGGCGGTGACGGTCCAGGTGACGGCGGACGGTCGCACCGGCCTCGGATGGACGTACAGCTCCCCCGCCGCCGCCGCGCTCGTGGAGGCCGAGCTGGCGGACGTGGTGCGGGGCCGGGACGCGCTGGACGTCCCCGGTGCCTGGGAGGCGATGCACCGGGCCGGCCGCAACCTCGGGACCCGCGGGCTGTTCGCCCAGGCCCAGAGCGCGGTGGACATCGCCCTGTGGGACCTCAAGGCCCGCCTGGTCGACGTGCCGCTCGCCGACCTGTTCGGTCGCGTGCGCGACCGCGTGCCGGTGTACGGCTCGGGGGGCTTCACCACGTTCGACGCCGACCAGCTCGCCGAGCAGGTCGGCTGGTGGCGGTCCGTGGGTTGCCGGGCGATGAAGATCAAGATCGGCGAGTCCTGGGGGCAGCGGCGCGACCGGGACCTGGACCGGGTGCGCCAGCTGCGTGACCTGGCCGGCGACGACGTCACGCTGATGGTCGACGCGAACGGCGGCTACTCCCCCGGCGAGGCGCGCCGGGTCGGTCTCGAGCTGGACGACCTCGGCGTGACCTGGTTCGAGGAACCGGTGAGCGGCGACGACCTCCAGGGGCTCGCGCTGCTGCGCGGCGTGCTCGGGTGCGACATCGCCGCGGGCGAGTACCTCATGGACGTCTACGACGCCGCGCGCATGGTGCCCTCGGTGGACTGCCTGCAGCTCGACGTCACCCGGTGCGGTGGCTACACCGGCTGGCTCCGCTGTGCCGGGGTGGCCGCGGCCGCCGGCCTTCAGGTGTCCGGGCACTGCGCGCCGTCCCTGCACGCACCGGTGGCGGCCGCCCTGCCGGCGCTGCGTCACCTCGAGTGGTTCGCCGACCACGCGCGGCTGGAGCCGTTGCTCGTCGACGGCGCGCCTCCGGTGGAGGACGGCGCCTTGGTGGTCGGCACCGACTCGGGGCACGGGATGACGCTCCGCGAGGAGGCCGCGCAGTGGCGCGTCGGGTGAGAGCCGGAGAGCCGGCCTCCGACCGCCGGCCGGCCGCCCGTTCGGAGACCACCCGCAGCGGCTCAGCTCCGACCGACGGCGGCCGCACCGGACCCGAGCGCGAGCAGTCCTCGCAGTGCCACCTCACGCTCCGGGTCCGGGAGGGTGGCGAGCAGCCCCTGCAGCGCCGCCAGACGCAGGTCGTCGTAGCGCTGCAGCGTCGCGCGGCCGTGGGTCGTCAGCCGCAGCGTGACCTCCCGGCGGCTGTGCTCGGCCGTCGCCCGTTCCACCAGACCGGCGACGACCAGCCGGTCGACCAGGCGGCTGGTGGTGGACGGGGTGACGCCCATGCGGTCGGCCAGGTCGCCGAGGTTAGCCTGTCCCAGGTGGTCCAGGACCGTCAGGGCGCGCAGCTGGACCACGGACACGTCCCCGACGCCGTCGGCGGCGTGCAGCGAGATGCGCATCAGACCGCGGGCCGCCTCGAGGAGCGCCTCCTCGGTCGCGCTGCGCACCATCGTCCCTCCCATGCTCGGGGGCACCCCGACACTTGCACGGTAGCAACGATCGGTGCGCTGCTCGCCGAGGCCGCTCAGCTCCAGGCGGGGTGGGCCTGCGCCCGGGGCCTCAGCACGGTGCGGCACCAGGTGGCGAAGTCGACGGACCCGAGCTGCGCCACGGCCCAGTCCGCGTCGTAGATGCCGCCGGCGTGCGCCGCGAAGACGTCGGTGGTGTCCCGCACCGCCCGGCCGCCGGCACCGGCGGTGCGCATGCCCGCGGCGAGCTCCTCGAGGGTGACGTGCCGGTAGGCGACCGGCCGGCCCAGCTCCTGGCTCATCACCTCCGCCATCTGGTCGGGCGTGAGCCGGTCCGGCCCGAACAGAGGAACGTCGTCGTGGCCCCGCCAGCTCCGGTCGGTCAGCAGGGTCGCCGCGGCCTCGGCGATGTCGGCCGTGGCGACCGTCGCGAAGGGCCGGTCGGCCGGCACGGCGAGGCTGAGCACGCCCGCGCTGCAGATCGAGTCGAGCTGACCCAGGAGGTTCTCCATGTAGAACGGCATGGACAGCGCCCGGTAGGCGGCGCCGGATCCCGCGAGCTCGTCGTCCATCGCGAAGGCGGCGGACAGCACTCCCGCCGGTTCCGTCCAGCCGTGGCCGGCGCTGGAGATCCCGACGACGTGCTCCGTGCCGTGCCGGCGGACCGCGTCGGCGCCGACCGTCGCATAGCGGCGGTAGTGCTCCCGCACGTCCGGCGCCGACCGGTCCGGCGGGACCAGCCAGAGCAGCGCGTCGGCCCCGGGCAGCGCCTGGTCCAGGACGGCGGGGTCTGCGTGGCTGCCCGCGACCAACTCGACGCGGTCACGGATGTCGGGCGCCAGCTGCCCGGGGTCGCGGACGACCACCCGCACCTGCGCGTCCTGCTCGAGGAGCCGACGGACCAGCGCACTGCCGATCTGCCCCGTGGGCGCGGTGACGACGATCATGAGACGACCTCCATAGACGGAACCGGAATTCCGCTTCAGCATAACGCTGCCCGCAGCGCCCCCGTCAACTACGCTCGGCAGCCATGACCACCGAGCGCCAGCCGCTGCGCGCGGACGCCCGTCGCAACCGCGAGGCGATCCTGGCTGCCGCCGCGGACCTGCTCGGGGCACGGGGTGACGACGCGCAGATGGAGGAGATCGCGTCGCACGCCGGCCTGGGCATCGGCACGGTGTACCGGCACTTCGCGGACAAGCGGTCGCTGGTCGCGGCGATCGTCGGCCGTCGTTTCGACGCAGCGACCGAGCTCGCCCTCGCGGCAGAGCAGCTGACCGACCCGACGGAGGCCTTCGAACGGCTGCTCTACGGCTACCTCGAGTCCGTGGAGGCGGACTCCGCGTTCCGGCGTGCGCTGCTCGGTCCGCAGGAGCCGCGTTGGGACGCCATCGCGGAGCAGAAGGCCGCGCTCGGCGCCGTCGTCGAGCGGATCGTCGCCCGTGCGGTCGAGGCCGGCGTGCTGCGGTCCGACTTCGACGCCGACGACTTCGTGCTGATCACCCGTGGGGCGATGGCCAACATGACCGCCGAGGGCCACTGGCGCCGCCACGTGCAGCTGCAGCTCCAGGGCGTTCGCCCCGTCCCGGGCGGCTCGACACCTGGCCCCTGAGGAGCTTCGCAGGTCAGCGGGGAGTGACCGGGTCGGCACGGAGGGCGTCGATCGCCAGGTCGGCGAAGCGGTGCGCGGCGGACGGGAGCAGCTCGCGACGCGCGGCACCCAGTCCCCGACCGGCGGACAGGACCAGCACCAGGTCGTCGATGACGAAGTCCGCCCGGAGCCGACCGGCATCACGGGCTCGTGCCGCGAGACCGTCGAGCAGGCCGAGCAGCTCGCGACGATGCTGCGCGAGCGCCCCCGTCGGCATGGTGGACAGCAGGGCGTCGACGAACCCCCGGTTCCGCACGTTCAGCACCAGCAGGCCTCGCAGCGCCTCCGTGAGACCCGTCCACGGGTCCGCCTGAGCACAGCCGTCCTCGACGATCCGTCGGCACGCCTCGACCTCCGCCGAGAACGCCTCGTCGACCAGCGCCTGGCGCGTCGGGAACCGCCGGTACAGCGTCGCGGGCCCGACGCCTGCCCGGCGCGCGACCTCGCGCATCCCGACGTGCAGGCCGCGCTCCGCGAACAGCTCGGCGGCCGCGGCGAGGATCCGGTCGCGGTTCTCCTGCGCGTCCGCACGCAGCCGGGTCATCTGCGGGGGCATCTGTCCCACTTCCTGCAAGTGGACGGGGGCGTCCGTAACGTTCCCGGACGGTAGCAGCCACAGCGAGGAGGACAGGCCGTGCGGGCAGTGGTCATCGGGGACGTCGGGGACGCGAGCGGGTTGCGGGTGGTCGAGCGGGAGACCCCGTCGCCGGGCCCGGGCCAGGTCCTGGTGCGGACGGAGGCGATCGGCGTCGGCGGTGTCGACGCGATGATCCGCCGCGGGGGCCTCGGGGCATCAGCCGTCGGGACGGTGGCCGGTGGCGAGGTGGCCGGCTCGGTGAGCGCCGTCGGCGACCGGGTGGACCGGTCCTGGCTCGGTCGACGTGTGTGGGCCGCGACCGGGACCTCGGGGGCCTACGCAGAGCACGCGGTGGCCGGCGTGGACGACGTGACGGAGCTCCCGTCGGCCCTCTCGTCGGTGGACGCCGTGACGCTCGGGAGCGCGGCGACCGTCGCGCACCTCGCGCTGGCCCATGCGCGGTTCTCCGCCGGCGAGTCCGTGCTGGTGCGCGGCGCCGCGGGCAGCATCGGCATCGCGGCCGTGCAGCTGGCGGCGCGCGTCGGCGCCGGTTCCGTGGCCGTCACCACCTCGTCGGCCGACCGCGGACGACGGCTGCGCGAGCTCGGCGCCACCCACGTGCTCGACCGCTCCGGCGCGGGCGATGCCGGCATGGCCGACACCGTCGACGTGGTCCTCGACGTCGTCGGCGGCGCCGACGTCCCGGCGTTCCTCGACCGGCTGTCCCCCAACGGGCGCTACGTCCTCGTCGGCGCCGTGGCGGGGTTCCCGCCACCGGAGCTCGCCGCGTCGCTGCTGCGGACCTTCCAGCTGTCGCGCTCGTTCGCCACCTTCAGCCTCGCCTCGGTGGGTGCCACGGAGCGGAACCGGGTGCGCGAGCAGCTGTTCCTCGCGGCGGTCCGCGGTGACCTCGCACCCGTCGTGCACTCCGTGCTGCCCCTCGACCAGGCGGCGGAGGCGCACCGGCAGATGGACCGGGGAACCGTCTTCGGCCGGATCGTGCTGGTCCCGGACCAGCCCTGAGGGGCGGCCTCTCGTGCACCGCGGCGAGGATGAGGTCATGACGACGGAACCGCACCGAAGGGTCCTGCTGATCGGCGCCTCCCGCGGGCTCGGCCTCGCGCTGGCGCAGCAGTACCTCGCCCGCGGCTCGACGGTGGTCGCCACGGTGCGGGGCTCGGGCCCGACGGCGCTGCACCAGGTGGTGCCGGGTACCGAGGGCCGGCTGACCATCGAGACGGTCGACATCACCGAGGCCGACCAGGTCGACGCGCTCCGCACCCGGCTGGCCGCGCAGCGGTTCGACCTGCTGCTGGTCAACGCCGGCGTCACGGACGACGAGAGCGACACCGTCGCCACCGTCAGCACGTCCGAGTTCGTCCGGCTCATGGTGACCAACGCCCTGAGCCCGATGCGGCTGGTGGAGGCGTTCCAGGACCTGGTGGAGCCCGGGGGCACCATCGCGATCATGTCCTCGGGCCAGGGCAGCGTCGCGAACAACGAGCGCGGCGGGTTCGAGATCTACCGGGCGTCCAAGGCGGCGCTGAACCAGCTGATGCGCAGCTACGCGGCCCGTCATCGCGGCGAGCCGCGCACCCTGCTGCTCCTGGCTCCCGGATGGGTGCGCACGGACCTCGGCGGTCCCGCTGCACCGCTCACCATCGAGGAGAGCATCCCGAACCTGGTCGAGGCCGTGGCCGCCCAGCACGCTCACGGCGGGCTGCAGTACCTGGACTACCTCGGGCGAACCGTCCGCTGGTAGCCGCGTGAGGCGGGCGCGCGAGCCGTCGACGTCGCCACCGGGTGACCTGCGGCAACCCGTGGCACGATGCCGTGATGTCGCGGGTCGTGTCCGTCGCACCGGTGCTCGCGGCGCACCGTCACGACCAGGCGGAGATCACCGCGTCGATCGGGCCGTTGCTGTCGCAGGACGCCGGGCGCCTCGCAGCGCTCGCCCGGTTCCACGGCGCCAGCGGGGTCCGGACGCGACACCTCGCGCTGCCGCTGGCGCGCTATGCGGAGCTGGGCGGGTTCGGCGAGGCGAACCACCTGTTCGAGACGATCGGCACCGAGCTCGCGGAGGACGCGGTGCGTCGGGCGCTGGCTGCGGCGGACCTGCGCCCCGCCGACGTCGACTTCCTGCTGTTCACCACCGTCACGGGTGTCGGTGCGCCGTCGCTCGACGCCCTGCTCGTGGCGCGGCTCGGGCTGCGCCCGGACATCCGTCGGCTGCCGTCGTTCGGCCTGGGGTGCGTGGCCGGGGCCTCGGCGGTCGCGCGCGTGCACGACTACCTGGTGGGACACCCCGACCACGTCGCGCTCGTCGTCTCGGTGGAGCTGTGCTCGCTGACCATCCAGCATGGTGACGACTCGCCGGCGAACCTGGTCTCCAGCGGCCTGTTCGGCGACGGTGCCGCCGCGGTGGTGATGGTCGGCGACCGCCGTGCCGAGGGCCGGGACGGCCTGGACGTCGTCGGTACGCGCAGCGGCGTCTACCCCGACACCGCGGGGATGCTCGGCTGGGACATCGGTGGCAGCGGGTTCCGCATCGTGCTCGGCCCCGGCCTCGCCGACGTCGTCGAGGCGCACCTGCGGGCGGACGTCGAGGCCTGCCTCGAGCCGCTCGGCGCGGCGGTGGCCGATGTCCGCACCTGGATCGCGCACCCCGGCGGGCCGCGGATCCTGGACGCCGCCGAGCGGGCGCTCGGCCTGACGGAGGGGACGCTGGACCGCAGCCGCCGGTCCCTCGCCGCGGTGGGCAACCTGTCGTCGTCCTCGGTGCTGCACGTGCTCGCCGACACGCTGACCGACGCGGAACCGTCCGCCGGGCAGCTCGCCGTGCTCTTCGCGTTCGGGCCCGGGGTCAGCGCGGAGGTCGTGGTGCTGCGTCGTCCCGAGGAGGTCTGAACCGTGTCGGTCGAGGCCTACCTGGTGGTGCTGGGCGTGGTGGCGCTCGAGCGTCTCGCCGAGCTGGTCGTCTCCACCCGGAACGCCGCCTGGTCCTTCGCGAGGGGTGGCACCGAGCACGGCCGCGGGCACTTCCCCCCGATGGTCGCGCTGCACGCCGCGCTGCTGGTCGCCTGCGCGGCGGAGGTGCTGGCGGCGCACCGGCCGTTCGTCCCCGCGCTCGGCTGGACCGCTCTCGCCGTCGCGGTGGCGTGCCAGGCGCTGCGCTGGTGGTGCATCGGCACTCTGGGACGGAGGTGGAACACCCGGATCATCGTGGTGCCGGGCCTGCCGCTGGTCACCTCGGGCCCGTACCGGGTGCTGCGACACCCCAACTACGTCGCCGTGGTGGCGGAGGGCGTCGCGCTGCCCCTGGTGCACGGCGCCTGGATCACGGCGGTGGCTTTCACGGTGCTGAACGCCGTGCTGCTGCTGCGGTTCCGGATCCCGGCCGAGGAGGCGGCGCTGCGGCACGCACCCGGCGCGGCGCGTCCCGACGCCACCTCCGCATGAGCGCCGACGTCGACGCCGACGTGCTGGTGGTCGGTGGCGGACCCGTCGGGCTCGCCGCCGCGATCGAGGCGCGGCTGGCCGGCCTGACCGTCGTGGTGGTCGAACCCCGTGTCGGCGCGATCGACAAGGCGTGCGGTGAAGGGCTGATGCCCGGGACGCTGACGGCGCTCGCCCGCCTGGGCGTCGACCCCGTGGGGCATCCGCTGACGGGCATCACCTACCGGGACGAGCGCCGGCGGGCGGAGCACGCGTTCCGGGACGGGCGCGGCAGGGGCGTGCGGCGGACCGTGCTGCACGAGACCCTCCTCGCCCGCTCGGCGGCCCTGGGCGTCGAGCACCTCGCCGCGCGCGTCACCGAGCTCCGGCTCGGGCCGACGAGCGTCGAGGCGGCGGGTGTGCGAGGTCGGTGGCTGCTCGGTTGCGACGGGCTGCACTCGACGGTGCGGGGTCTGGTCGGTCTGGAGGCCGACCCACCGCGGCGCCGCACCACGCCCCCGCGCTTCGGGCTGCGTCGGCACTTCGCGGTCGCCCCGTGGACCGACCGCGTCGAGGTCCACTGGGGCCCCGACGCGGAGGCGTACGTCACGCCCGTGAGCCGCGAGGAGGTCGGCGTGGCGCTGCTCGGCCCGCGCGGTGCGGACTTCGACACCGTGCTCGGGTCCTTCCCGTCCCTGCGACGGCGGCTCGACGGCGCCGCGCCCACCAGCACGGTGCGCGGTGCCGGACCGCTGCTGCAGCGGACGAGGGCCCGTACCGCCGGCCGCGTCCGGTTGGTCGGCGACGCGTCCGGCTACGTGGACGCGCTGACCGGCGAGGGTCTGCGGGTGGGGCTGGCGCAGGCGCACGCGGCGATCGCGCACCTCGACGACCCGACCGCCTACGAGCACGCCTGGCTGCACGCCACGCGCGACTACCGGCTGCTGACCACGGGGCTCGTCACGTGGGCGGCGTCGCCCGCGCGACGCGCCGTCGTGCCGGTCGCCGAGGCGGCGCCATGGCTGTTCGGCACCATCGTGGAGCGGCTCGCCCGCTGAACGAGCACCCCCGGTGCCTCCGCGCTCCCCGGCGCCGCACACTCCCGCGCGGCCCCTCCCACGACACGCAGCCGTACCCCCTCCACCGTGGGCGCGAAGCCCGCCAGACTGGGGCGGTGGCGCGGATGGTGGCGAAGGGCGAACCGCCGCGCCCCCGCCAGCCCGGCCGGCACGCGTCGACCGCGACCGACAGCCCGTGCTGCCGACCGTCGCCCGACAGGGAGGGCGTCGCATGAGCTTCGCCGCCCTCGCACTGATCTGCCTCGCCGGCCTGCTCGGTCCGGCTCTGGCCGCACCGCGCCGCTGGGGCGTGCCCGTCGTGGTGGGCGAGCTGCTCGCCGGCATCCTGCTCGGACCGATGGGCGTCGGTGCGCTGCACGCGTCGCAGCCGACCTTCGCGTTCCTGGCCAACGTCGGGTTCGCGCTGGTGATGTTCGTGGCCGGATCGCACGTGCCGGTCGCCGACCGGCGTTTGCGCGACGCCCTGCCGGTGGGACTCCTGCGGTTCGGGGTGGTGGTCGTCGCAGCGGTCCCGCTGGCGCTCGGCGTCGCAGCGCTCACCGGGACCGGGCACGCGGCGCTGTACGCGGTCCTGATGGCGTCGTCGTCCGCGGCGGTGATCCTGCCGTCCGTGCAGAACCTGCGGCTCGACGGGCCGCCGGTGCTGCGGCTGCTGCCGCAGGTCGCCGTCGCCGACGCCGCCTGCATCGTCGCGGTCCCTCTGGCCGTCGACCCGGCCGGTGCCCCACGCGCGGCGCTGGGCGCCGCGGCGGTCCTCGCCTCGGCGGCGGTGCTGTACGTGGTGCTGCGGGCCGCCGAGCGGCGCGGCTGGCGGCACCACCTGCACCGGGTGTCGGAACGTCGCAAGCTCGCCCTCGAGCTGCGGAGCAACCTGACGATCCTGTTCGCGCTCGCCGCCGTCGCCCAGCTCGGCCACGTCTCGGTCATGCTCGCCGGGTTCACCTTCGGACTGGTGGTCGCCGCCATCGGGGAGCCGCGGCGCCTGGCCCGGCAGCTGTTCGCGGTCACCGAGGGGTTCCTCGGCCCCGTCTTCTTCGTCTGGCTCGGTGCGTCGCTCGACCTGCACGCGCTGGGCCGGCGGCCTGCGCTGGTCGGGCTCGGCATCGCCCTCGGTCTCGGGGCGGTGCTGGCCCACCTCGCGACCCGAGCCGTCGGGCAGCCCGTGTCCCTCGGTGCCCTGGCGGCCGCGCAGCTGGGTGTCCCCGTCGCCGCCGCGACGCTGGGCACCCAGTCGGGTCTGCTCGGGCCTGGGGTCCCCGCGGCCCTGGTGCTCGGGGCGCTGGTCACCATCGGAGCCGCCTCCGCGGGTGCCGCCGTGGCGGCGCGGTCCCTCGGGCAGCACCCCGACGTCGCCGACGTCTCCGACACGTCGGGCCCGGGGCTCGCACCGCCCCCTGCGGAGGGCTGAGCGCACCCGGACCCTCACAGGCGCCCGGTCAGCCCCTGCAGCGCGAGGCTGCTGCTCGCGACGGCCAGCCACAGACCGCCGCCCAGCGCGAGCGGCCGCCAGCCGGCCCGGCGCAGGCCCTCGACCGGCGTCAGCAGGCCGACGCCGGCGAGCGCGACGGCCGTCAGCAGCCGTGCGGTCCACGCAAGACCGGGCTGCCAGGAGGTCGGCACGGCGTGCGCCGAGTTCACGGCGGTGGCGAGGAGGAACAGCACGAGGAAGGGCGGCACCAGCCGGGTCCAGCGGACCGTCGGCCCACGCTGCCCCGCCGCCCCGGCAGCGGCACGGGCACGTCGGTGGGCCCCCACGGCCAACGTGAGGGTGATCGGGACGATCATCAGCGTCCGGGTCAGCTTGACCACCACCGCGGTCGCCAGCGCGCTGGCGCCGAACACCGTGCCGGCGGCGACCACCGACGAGGCGTCGTTGATCGCCGTGCCTGCCCACAGGCCGAACGACGCCTGCGACAGCCCGAGCAGGTGGCCGACCACGGGGAAGAGCACCGCGGCCACGGCGTTGAACAGGAAGATCGTGGTCACGGAGGTCGCGACGGCCACCTCGGACGCACCGATGACGGCGCTGGTCGCCGCGATCGCGGAGGCACCGCAGATGGCGGTTCCGACCCCGACGAGCGTGCGCGTCTCCCGGTCGAGCCCGAGGCGCCGGCCGAGGACCGCCGCCCCGGCCAGCCCGACCGCCAGGGTGCCGAGCATCACGGGGAGCGCCGACCGGCCGGTCGCCAGCACCTGGGTCAGCGACAGCCCGAGGCCCAGCAGCACCACGGCGGCCTGCAGCACCTGCTTCGAGGCGATCCGTGCTCCGGTCTCCAGGTCCACCGACCAGGGTGCGCGCTGCACCAGCAGCTCCCGGCACAGCACGCCGAGGACGATGCCCACGACCGGTCCGCCGACGACCGGCACCAGCGTGCCGACCCACGTCGCCGCCGCCCCGAGCAGCACGGCGACGACGAGGCCCGGCCCGCCGGCACGGATCGAGCCCACGCGCGGGGTGGGCAGCGCCGGGACGTCCGTCTCAGATGTCGTCACCCCATCAGGGTCGCGCCGCGCCCCGAGGGCCGCTAGCAGGCTGTTCGCGATGCCGTCATAGGCTGAGGCTATGACCTCGCTCCCGTCCGCGCTCCCTGACCTGCGCGGCCTCGCACTCCTGGTCGCCGTCGCGGACACGGGTGGCATCGGCGCCGCGGCCCGAGCGAGCGGCATCAGCCAGCCCTCGGCCAGCGAGGGTGTCCGGGCCCTCGAGCGACGACTGGGCCTGGCGCTCGTCCGCCGTGGGCGCTCCGGCTCCGGGCTGACCGACGAGGGGCTGCTGGTCGTCGAGCTGGCGCGCCGCGTCCTGACCGCGACGACCGACCTGACGGATGCGGCCCGGGCGTTGCGCCGTGAGCAGGACTCTCACCTGACCGTGTGCGCGAGCCTGACGGTGGCGGAGCACCTGGTGCCGCAGTGGCTGGTGCGGATGTCCCGCGAGGCGCCGGAGATCAGCATCGCGGTGCGGATGGCCAACTCGGCCGACGTGGCGGAGCAGGTGCGGTCGGGCGCCGTCGCGCTCGGCTTCGTCGAGGGTGCGTCCGCCCCTCGTGGTCTGCGCAGCACGACGATCTGCACGGACGAGCTGATGCTGCTGGTGCGCGCGGCGCACCCGTGGGCCGGCCGCAGCGCTCCCCTGCGGCCCAGGGACCTGGCGGGCGTGCCGCTCGCCCTGCGGGAGCCGGGGTCGGGCACCCGCGACGTCCTGGAGCGCTGGCTCGCGCGGGACGGCGTGACGCCGACCGCCGCGGTGGAGGTCGCCTCGACGACGGCCCTGGTCGCAGCGGCGCTGTCCGGCGTCGCGCCGACCGTGATCTCCGGCCTGGCCGTGCAGGCGGAGCTGGCCCAGGGCCGGCTGGTGCCGGTCCCGCTCGCCACCGGGGAGCAGCCTCGACGGTCCGACGGCGGCCCGTTGCGCCGACGCATCCGCGCGGTGTGGCAGGGTCCGGGAGCACCCGGTGCGGCGGCGGCGCGGCTGCTCCAGGTGATCCTCGACCGCTGACCTCGCGCGCTACAGCTCGAGGTTCGCGCCCATCACCACGGTGCGCTCGGGCGGCAGGTGGAACACCTCCGTGCGGTTGGCGGCGTTGTGCGCCATCCAGACGAACAGCCGCTCGCGCCACCCGGTCATGCGCGGTGCCCCGGTGGCGTGCACGGTGAGCACCGAGAGGAAGTAGTGGGCGTCGGCTATGTCGACGTCCAGCTCGGGTGACTTCCCGATCGCCAGCGCCAGCCCGCGGGGGATGTCCTGGCTGTCGTTGAACCCGACGTGGATGGTCACGTGCACGATCCCGTCGTCCCCGTAGCCGAGGCCGTCGATCTCCACGCGGTCGACGTGGCGGATGTGCGGCACGTTCTCGTTGACGATCTGCACGATCGCGACGTGCTGGTGCAGCACCCGGTTGAAGGTGACGTGCGAGCGCAGGGCCAGCGGGGTGGTCGTCTTGTTCGGGTGCGGGAACACGGCGAACCCGGGCACGCGCTGGACGTCCTTCTCGCGCACCATGGCGATGAACTCGTCGAGCGGTCCCTCGAGGCGCGTCCGCTGTGCCGTCAGCGTGGCCGCACCCTTGCGCCAGGTGGTCATCAGCGTCACGACGATCGCGGCGATCAGCAGGGGCAGCCAGCCGCCGCTGACGATCTTCAGCAGGTTCGCGCCGAAGAACAGCACCTCGAGACCGCCGACGACGACGCTGTAGGCGACCACCTTCCACAGCGCCCAGTGCCACACCCGCTTGGCGAGCAGGAGGTACAGCAGCGAGGTGAGGAACAGGGTGCCGGTGACCGCCAGTCCGTACGCGGTGGCCAGCCGGCCCGAGCTGCGGAACACCGCGATCAGCACCAGGACGCCGAAGAAGAGGATCCAGTTGATCGACGGCACGTAGATCTGGCCACCCTCCTCCTTGGAGGTGTGCCGCACGGCGAGCCGCGGGAACAGACCGAGGCGCACGGCCTGCCGGGACACCGAGTAGGCGCCCGAGATGACCGCCTGGGACGCGATGACGGTGGCCAGGGTGGCCAGGACGACCAGCGGCAGGGTGGCCCACGTCGGGGCGAGCCGGAAGAAGGGGTTCGCCGTGGTGCTCGGGTCGCGCAGGATCATCGCGCCCTGACCGAAGTAGTTGATCACCAGCGCCGGGAACACCACCAGGTACCAGGCCCGCCGGATCGCGTGCGGCCCGAAGTGGCCCATGTCCGCGTAGAGCGCCTCGGCGCCTGTGATGGTCAGCACCACCGCGCCCAGCGCGATGAAGGCGACGAAGGGTCGGTGGACGGCGAACGTGAGCGCGTAGGTCGGCGACAGGGCGCGCAGGACGGTCGGGTTCTGCACGATCTGCGGCACCCCGAGAAGGGCCAGCACCCCGAACCACAGGACCATCACGGGCGCGAACGCCCGGCTCACCGCCCCCGTCCCCCACCGCTGCACGGTGAACAGGACGGTCAGGATCACCACCGAGACCGGCAGCACGAGCCGCACCAGCGCGGGGTCCGAGACCACCACGCCCTCGACCGCGGACATCACCGAGATCGCCGGCGTGATCACGCTGTCCCCGTAGAACAGCGCCGCACCGAGGATGCCCAGCAGCGTCGCCGCAGCGAGCCGCCGGGGGTCGCCCAGCCGGTCCCGCAGCAGCGCGACGAGGGCGAGGATGCCGCCCTCCCCCTCGTTGTCGGCCCGCATGATCAGCGCGACGTACTTGACGGAGACGATGACGGCGATGGACCAGAACACCATCGACACCACGCCCAGCACGTCAGCGGGCGTGGGCTGCACGTCGTTGTGGTCGATGCTGAACACGGTCTGCAGCGCGTAGAGCGGGCTGGTGCCGATGTCGCCGAACACCACCCCGAGCGCACCCAGCGCCAGCGCAGTCGCACCCCCGCGGTGCGACCCGTGAGGTTCGGGAGCGTCCGTCGGGCCCGTCGGGGCCGTCGCCGCCGGCGTGCCGCTCCCCGGCTCGGCCGCGCCGACCGGCATCTCCGCATTGGTCACAACGGCATCGTGGCATGCCGGTCGGGAGCCGACCCGGTCAGCGCGCCCCGATGACCAGCTGGTTGGCGCTCCGGAGCACCGAGGGATCGAGCAGGCGCGCAGCCGCATCGTCCCTGGTCCCGGTGACGTGCCACGAGACGGTCTCCCCCGGCAGCAGCGTCACCAGCATGTCGTCGACCGTCGCGCCCGCATCGACCTTGTCGACCAGAAGCGCGAGGTCCCGCACCGTCGACGTCGCGGTCACCTCGACCCGGTGACCCGTGCCCGTCGCCGTCACCGACGCGTCGAAGGCCGGCAGCGTCAGCGCCGAGTCGCGGTCCTCGACGTAGAACCACAGCGCCCGCCGGGCGCCGACCTCGACGACGAGCACCTCCAGCGACGGCTCGTCCGGGGCGACCACTGCGGGCGGCAGCGGCACCGTCGCCACCGACCGGGGCGGGACGAGAACCGTCACCTGCTCGCTCGCGAGCACCTGACCCGCCAAGGTCTGCCGCCGGGCGGACAGCGCACCGGCCCACGCCTCGTCGGCGTCGTTGACCAGGGCCGCGACCAGGCCGTCGCCCTCGGGCTGGACCGTCACCAGGCGGTCCGCGTTCGCGTGCACCAGGGCGTAGAAGACGGGCTTGCGCCGTCCGTCGCCGTCGACCGCCGCCCACGACGTCACCGGCCAGCAGTCGTTCAGCTGCCACACGATGCTGCCCGAGCAGTGCGGGGCCAGCGCACGGAAGTGCTCGACGCCGAGCTGGACGGCGCGCGCCTGGTTCAGGCTCATCGCCCAGTGCCAGTCGTCCATGTCGTCGGGCACGCGAAGGTGCGGCACCAGGCCCGCGGTCAGCTTGTCGTTGCCCTTGGCGGCCTTCTGGTGCGCGAGCATGCCGGGCGACTCGGGGGTGAGGGGCTCGTCGGAGACGGCCCGCCGCAGCGTCGACCACGTCGGGGGCCCCTCCCAGCCGAACTCGGCGACGAAGCGGGGCCGGTAGGCGAGGTAGGTGGTGTAGTCGACCTCGTTCCACACGTCCCAGATGTGCGTGGTCCCGTGCCGGGGGTCGTTCGGGTGCCGGTCCGGCTGCACCGACCACGGCGAGCCCGCCGAGTACGGCCGACCCGGGTCCAGCGCCGCGACGATGCCGGGCAGCAGGTCCGTGTAGTAGCGGAGGCCCCAGCTCCTGCCGTCGAGCCGTGGCTGCCAGCCCCAGTCGGCGAAGCCCCACAGGTTCTCGTTGCCGCCGTTCCACAGCACGAGGCTCGGGTGCGACATCAGGCGGCGGACGTTGTCCTCCACCTCCGCCGCGACCTCGGAGCGCAGCGGCTCCTCCTCGCTGTAGGCGGCGCACGCGAACAGGAAGTCCTGCCAGACCATGAGGCCCCGGCGGTCGCACTCGTCGTAGAACGCGTCAGACTCGAACACGCCGCCGCCCCAGACGCGGACCAGGTTGAACCCCGCCTCCTCGGCCTGGGCCAGCCGCTGCGCGTAGCGCTCCGCGCCGACGCGGTGCGGGAACGCGTCGTCCGGGATCCAGTTGGCGCCCTTGACCAGGACGGGTCGGTCGTTCACCACGAAGCGGAACGGCGTCCCTGCGGCGTCCGGCTCCGTGTCCACGCGGACCGTGCGGAAGCCGATCCGGCGCTCCCACGCATCGAGCGGCTCGGCGTCGGTCTCGTCCCCGCGGAGCGTGACGGCGAGGTCGTACAGGGGCTGGTCGCCGTGGCCCCGGGGCCACCAGCGGGCGACGTCCTCGACCCGCAGCTCGACCACGCCCGAGCTCTCCGCCGGGTCGAGGTGCAGCACCGCGGTCCGTCCGGCGAGCTCGGCCGTGACGGTCAACGCTCCGGGCTGCCCCGCCCGCTCCACGTCGACGTGCAGCCGCACCGTGCCGGTCGTGCCGTCGACGTCGACGACCGGGCGGACGCTGCTCAGCCGCGCAACCCGCCACGCGTGCAGCCCGACCGGTCGCCAGATGCCGGCCGTCACCAGGTCGGGTCCCCAGTCCCAGCCGAAGCTGCACGCCATGGTCCGGATGGCGTTGTACGGGTGGTCGTTCGTGTGCGGGCGCGCGCCGAGCTCCAGGCTGGCGGCGTCGGCGTGACGCACCGCCGAGGAGAACGTGACGGTCAGCACGTTGTCCCCGGCGCGCAGCGCGTCGGCGACGTCGAACCGGTAGGTGCGGTGCATGTTCGCCGTCGCGCCGAGGGTCCTGCCGTTCAGCTCGACGCGCGCCACCGTCTCGAGACCCTCGAACAGGAGGTCCACCCGGTCCTCGTCGCCCGGCACCCACGTGAACGTGGTCTCGTACCGCCAGTCGGCGGTGCCGATCCATGCCAGCAACCGCTCGTTGGCGTCCAGGTACGGGTCCGGGATCAGTCCGGCTGCCAGCAGGTCCGTGTGGACCGTTCCCGGGACCGTCGCCGGGATCGCCCCGGCCGCCGCGACGTGCGCCGGGACGTCGCCTCCGGCCGGCCGGAGCGTCCAGCCCTCGTGCAGGGTGCGCCGCATGGTGTCCTCGTCCTCCCGTCCTGCGCTACTTCACCGCACCGGCGGTCAGGCCGGCGACGAAGTACCGCTGCAGCAAGAGGAAGCCGACCACCACCGGCACGCTGACCACCAGGGACGCGGCCATGATCTCGTTCCAGTAGACGTTGGTCTGCGTCGAGTACTCGCGCAGGCCCACGGCCAGCGTGCGGTTCACGTCGGTCGTCATCACCGACGCGAACAGCACCTCGCCCCAGGCGGTCATGAACCCGTAGATCGCCACCGCGATCACCCCCGGCCGCGCGGCCGGCAGCACCACGCGGACCAGCGCACCCATCGGCGAGCAGCCGTCCACCCGCGCCGCCTCGTCCAGCTCCCGCGGTATCCCGTCGAAGTAGCCCGCCAGCATCCAGATCGAGAACGGCAGCGAGAACGTCAGGTACGTGATGACCAGCCCGGCCCGGGTGCCGACCAGCTGGATGCCCGCCGACTGGTCGAGGTTGACGAAGATGATGAACAGCGGCAGCAGGAACAGCACGCCGGGGAACATCTGCGTCGAGAGCACCGTCGTGGTGAACGCGGCTCGGCCCGGGAAGCGGTACCGCGACACCGCGAACGCCGCGAAGATCGCCACCACCAGGCTGGCCAGCGTCGCGCTCGTCGCCACCACGGCCGAGTTCACGAAGTAGCGGGCCAGCGGCACGGTCGTCCACATGTCGACGAACGGCTCGAGCGTCACCGTGCTGGGCCACCAGGTGAACGGGCCCTGGACGTCCCGCAGCGGCTTCATCGCCGACGTGGCCATCACGTACAGCGGCAGCAGCGTGAACAGCGCCAGCACGGTGACGACGACGGCGCGGAACGCCTTGAACGCGCGGGTGTCATGCACGCTGCGACCTCCTGTTGACGACGGTGAGGTACACCCCGGTGACCAGCAGCAGGAACAGCAGCAGCAGCACCGACATCGCCGATCCCGCACCGAAGTTCCAGGTGAGGAACGAGGCGTTGTAGATGTGGAACGAGATCAGGTCCCCGGCCGCGGGCTGCGCCGTGCCGAACAGCACGTACGGGGTGTTGAAGTCGTTGAACACCCACAGCGACATCACCAGCACCAGCACCACGTTCACCGGCCGCAGCATCGGCAGCGTGATGGAGCGCCACTGCCGGAAGGCGTGCGCGCCGTCCATCGCGGACGCCTCGTAGACGTCGCTCGGGACGGACTGCAACCCGGCCATCAGCATCAGGAAGGCGAAGGGCCACAGGCGCCAGATCGCGACGATGACGATCGAGGTGAACGCGCGCGAGCCGATGAGCCAGAACGGCTTGCCGCTGCCGATGCCGAGGTCGTCCACCAGCAGGTGGTTGATCACGCCGGTGTCCCGCTGGAGCATGAAGTTCCAGGTGATCACGCCGGCGTACATCGGCACCGCGTACGGCACCAGGAACAGCGTGCGGACACCGGACCGGCCGCGGAACGGTCGCTGGAGCACCACCGCGGCCGCCATCCCCAGCACCCAGGAGATGACGACCACCAGCATCGTGTACGCGCACGTGATGCCGAAGGACCGCAGCAGGGACGAGCCGACGGCACCGTGCACGTCGAGCGCCACGCGGTAGTTCTTCAGGCCGACGAAGGGCGCCTCGGTCCAGCTGCTGATGAAGAACTTGGTCAGCTGCGTGAAGCTCATCCAGATGCCGGTGAGCATCGGGACCAGGTGGATCAGCAGCTCCATCAGCACGGCCGGGGCCAGGAGCGCGTAGGGCAGCCACCACCTCGCACGCCGACGTCGGTCGTGCGGGCCCGGGGATGCCGGCGGCGCCTTCCGCGGACGCTGCAGGGTCGTCGTCACAGGGGAAGTCCTCTCGAGGTGGCCGGGAGCGGGAGGGCCGGGAGCTGCCGGACGAACGCCGGCCAGCCCCGAGCCGGTCCACGGGTGGTGCGGTGCTCGCCCGCACCACCCGTGCGGCGCACTACCCGACCGACGCGGCCACCTGGTCCTGCGCCGTCTGCAGCGCGGCCTTCACGTCCGCGGCGGACACCGTCCCGCCGGTCGCGATCGAGGCGAACATCGCGTTCATCGCCTTGCCGACGGTGCTCTCGTACTGGTCCTCGGCGGGCACCAGGGGCAGCGGCTTGGCCCGCTTGTTGTAGATGTCGGTGAAGGTCGCCGCCTCCTGCGCGTTGTCCGTGAACACCGCCTTGGCGTCCTTGAGCACCGGCAGGGCGGAGAACGGCTTGTCCAGCTGCCCCTGGACGTCGGCGCTGGTCATGTACTTGAGGAACTGCAGGGCCTGGTCCTTGTGCTTGGTGTTCTTGAAGACCGAGATGTTGATCCCAGCGACGTGGCTGGCGACCTGCGACTTCGCGTCCTTCGGTGCCGGGAACGCGACGACGCCGTACTTGTCGCTCGTCATCCCGTTCTTCTTGATGGTCGCGTCGGCGTTGTTCTGGTTGAGGATCATCGCCACCTTTCCGGTCGCGAAGTCGGCCACAGCCTTGGTGCCGTTGTCGTACTGGGCGTTGGACGGGTTGACCACCTTGTCGGTCTGCATCAGGTCCAGGTACCGGACGATCCCGTTGACCACGCCGTCGGACGTGAACGTCGGCTTGCCGCTCGAGTCGAACAGGTCGGCGCCGTTCTGCGCGGCGTCGATGAAGGCGAAGTGGTTGTTCTCCGTGTAGCTGCCGGCGGCCAGCGCCATGCCGTACTGACCCTTCGACGGGTCGGTCAGCTTCTTGGCGTCCGCGACCATGTCCTCCCAGGTGGTCGGGGGCTGCAGGCCGGCGGCCGCGAACATCGCCTTGTTGTAGTACATGCCGTAGGCCAGGCCGTAGAGCGGCACCGAGGTGGGGTCGGTGCCTGCCGCGCCGCCCGTGTCCAGCGCCGTCTTCACGAACTTGTCGGAACCGCCGATCGTCTTCATCGCCGAGGCGTCCAACGGCAGGAACGCCTTGGTCGCCTGCAACGACACCGCCCAGGTGTTCCCGATGTTCACCACGTCCGGGCCCTGCCCGGAGGTGACGGCGGTCTGGATGCGCGTCTGGAGGTCGTGCCAGCCGATCACCTCGAGCTTGACCTTGATGCCGGTCTGCTGGGTGAACGCGTCCAGCACCGGCGTCAGCACCTCCTTGTCGTTGTCGAGGCTGGTGCCCTGGTTGCTGGCCCAGTAGGTCAGCGTCACGTCGCTGCCCCCCGCGGTCCCGCTGCCGGACGCGGAGCCGGACTTCCCGGAGCATGCCGACGTCGCGAGCAGCAGGGCGGGAACTGCCACCAGGGCAAATGCGGTACGTACCCTCACCAGACGACTCCTTTGTCTCTGCGTGCAGAACTCGTTACCTAACCGGTTCAGTGCGGTCCCGGCAGTATGCGCCGGCGACCCCGGGCGTGCAATGGTCGGCGCGCACCACGAGACGGGTCTCGAGGAGCTCGGCGCCCGCGCGGCGAGGGTGAGGCCCGACCGGGGCGGTGTCGCCGGCCGGGTCGGTGGGCGCTAGACGGTCGCTGCGCGCGCGGTCGAGGTGCTCGCGCGGACCACCAGCCGGCTCGGCGGGGTGACGACGTCCTCGGGCGCGGCGCCGGCCATCACCTGCAGCAGCATGGTCGCCGCCAGCCGCCCGAACTCGAACGCGTCCCGGTCGAGGGCCGTCACCGGGGGGTTCGCCACCCGGCACAGCATCGAGTCGTCCCAGCTGACCACCGACAGGTCGGCCGGCACGGCCAGGCCGGCGTCGACGGCCGCGTCCAGACCGCCGAGCGCCATGAGGTCGTTGCCGAACACCATCGCCGTCGGAGCGGGTCCGTCGCCCAGCCGGCGGGCGACCGTCAGCGCGGCCGCCTCGAAGGTGTAGTCGGACTCGAGCGACTCCACCTCCATGCCCTGCTCCGCGGCGCTCTCGCGCAGGGCTGCCGCGCGGCGGCGCTCGTGCATGAACCGCGTCGGGCCGGTGACGTGCAGCACCTGCCGGTGCCCCAGCGCTCGCAGGTGAGCGACCACCTGGGCGGCGTCCGCCCGGGCGTCCGACGTGACCGACGGCACGGCGCTGCCCGTGGCGGGGCCGCCGTTGAGCACGGCGGGCAGGCCCAGCCGGGTGACCAGAGGCAGGCGAGGGTCGTCCTCCCGCTGGTCGAACAGGATGACGCCGTCCACGCGCCGCTCCCCCGCCCAGCGCTCGTAGATGGCGAGGTCACGGCCGGGGTCGGTGCCGACTATCCGCAGCATCAGGCCCATGTCGGCCGCGACCAGGACCGACTCGATGCCGGCCATCGCGCGCATGTAGTACGGCTCGGTGCCGATCACGTCGGGGTCGCGCGACAGCACCAGCCCGATGGCCCCTGTCTTCGCCCGGGACAGGGCACGTGCCGACGAGCTGGGGTACCAGCCCAGCTGCGCGGCCATCTCCCGGACCTGGCGGCGCGTCTCGGGGCTGACGCCCGGCTGGTCGTTCAGGGCGTAGGAGACCGACGCCTTGGAGAGGCCGAGCCGTTCGGCGACGTCGGCGATGGTGACGCGGCGTGCCATCGGATGCCCTCAGCGCATTTCTCGAACACGGATACCCGTGACGGCGACCAGTATCGCGCAGGCCGCGACGGCAGCGGCGAGGGCTTTGGCCTGGTCAGGCGCCCGCGGCGGTGACGATCGCGTCCGTGGCGAAGCCCGCCACCAGGCCGATCAGCAGGCCGATCGCCAGCAGGTCCGCACGCTTCGCCTTGGCGGCCACGCCGAGCAGCTGGGTGACGACGTAGAGGATCGAGCCGGCGGCCAGCGTGAGGAACAGCACGCTGACCGGCTCGCTGGTGAACCCGTGGCCGAGCGCGGTGCCGACGAACGTGGGACCGCCCCCGATCAGCCCGAGGGTCAGCAGGAACGCCCACGACGGCCGGCGCCGGTTGCCGTCGGCGTCCACGTCACCGGCGAGCGGTGCCGTGATGCCGAACCCCTCCGTCCCGTTGTGCAGCGCGAACCCGATCACCAGGAGCGTGGCGAGGCCCACCTCGCCGCGCCCGGCGGACTGCCCGATCGCCAGGCCCTCGGCGAAGTTGTGCAGGCCGATGCCGATGGCGATCAGCAGCGCGAGCCGCCTCGCGGGTGACCACGACGAGAGGTGCTCACCCACGGCCACGGGCGTGGCACCCAGCGGGGCGGCCGTCGTCGTTCGGCTCGGTGCGAGGGTCGCCGTTCCGAGCCCTGCCGCCGGCGCCGGTGCCGAGGAGACGCGACCGGTGGGGGCACCCACGGGCGGACGGCCCGGGTCGCCGCTGACGTCGGCGGCCGGACCGGTGCCCCCACCGGCCGGCCGGACCGCGGCGTTGCGCGCCATCCAGCGCTCGTAGACCACGAGCGAGCCAAGACCGACCGCGAGGCCGGCGACGAAGAGGCCGCCGAGGCCGAGCACCGGGCCGATCCCACCGGTCCCGTCGTGCACCGCGCCGAGGGCCGAGTCCATCGGCTCCCACGCGTGGCTCAGCACGTCCCACACCAGGAACAGGAGCACGCCGACCGCGGTGGCGTTCAGCACGGCGCGCAACGTCGGCGCGGGCCGGCGCAGCCGCCCGACCGGCAGCCCGAGCAGGATCGTGACGCCGGCGACGAAGCCCAGCAGCAGCGTGCGACCGATCCCCACGAGTCCCTCATCTCCATCCGACGACGGTGCGAAGTTAGGTCAGGCTTACCTACCTGGTCAAATCGAGAACCGGCCTCGTGAGCGACGCCACATCCGGACTGCCGCGCGGTCGCCAGGTGGCAGCCCGTGGAAGGCCGACTTAGCGTCGAACGGACGGCGACGGTCCGTGGGGGCCGAGAGGCGGTGCACCAGCGTGGCGAAGATCGCGTCCGAGGTCCTCATCGAACGACTGGCGGCCTGGGGGGTCGACACCGTGTTCGGCCTCCCCGGGGACGGCATCAACGGGATCATGGAGGGCCTGCGACGGCAGCAGGACAAGATCCGGTTCGTCCTCGTCCATCACGAGGAGGCGGCGGCGTTCATGGCCGCGGCGCACGGCAAGGCGACCGGTCGGATCGGCGTCTGCCTCGCCACGTCCGGTCCGGGCGGGATCCACCTGCTGAACGGTCTGTACGACGCGAAGCTCGACCACGCGCCCGTGCTGGCGATCACCGGCATGCAGGAGACCAGCGTGCTGGGCACCGGCTACCAGCAGGAGGTTGACCTCGACAAGCTGTTCGAGGACGTCACCGAGTACAACCTGATGGTCACCAACCCGACGCAGCTGCCGGGTGTCGTCGACATCGCCATCCGCACCGCCTTGGCCCGCCGCGGCGTGGCCCACCTGACGGTGCCCAACGACCTGCAGATCGCCGACGCCGACGAGGACCCGTACGCCCACGTCGCACCCGCCCGCCCGCCGGCCACGTCGCCGATCTACCTCACTCCCCCGGGGCGGCCGCGCGAGGAGGACCTGCGAGCGGCGGCAGCCGTGCTCAAGGGCGCGCAGAAGCCGGCGATGCTCGTGGGCGCCGGAGCCCGCGGCGCGCGCGAGGAGGTGCTGGCGGTCGCCGCCGCCCTGGGCGCGCCGGTGGTCAAGACGCTGCCCGGGAAGGCGGTCATCCCGGACGACTCCCCGTACGCGGTCGGCGGCATCGGGCTCCTCGGCACCCGCCCCGGCGAGGAGCTGATGGAGAGCTGCGACACGCTCCTGATGGTCGGCACCAACTTCCCGTACACCAAGCACCTGCCCTCACCGGGCGCCGCTCGGGTGGTGCAGATCGAGGCCGACCCGACCCGTGCCGGCGTGCGCCTGCCCACCGAGGTCCCGATCGTGGGCGACGCCAAGGAGTCGCTCGCGGCGCTGCTCCCGCTGCTGGACGGCGGGCCGGCCACGGACCACCTCGAGAGCTACCAGAAGGCGATGGCGTCGTGGCGCGACGACATGACGGCACTCGAGGACGCCGGGCGCAGCCCGATCGCCCCGCAGTACGTCGTCGGCCTGATCGACGAGCTCGCGTCCGACGACGCCGTGCTCACGTGCGACTCGGGCACGATCGCGACCTGGGCCGCCCGGCACTGGACCATCCGCGCCGGGCGGGAGTTCTTCCTCTCCGGCAACCTCGCCACGATGGCGCCGGGCCTGCCCTACGCCAACGCGCTGCAAGTGGCCTACCCGGACCGGCAGGTGATCGCCTACGTCGGCGACGGTGGCTTCGCGATGCTCATGGCCGAGTTCCTCACCGCGGCCCAGCACCAGCTGCCGATCACCGTGGTGATCAACAACAACAACTCCCTCGGCCAGATCCTCTGGGAGCAGATGGTGCTCGGCTACCCGGAGCACGGCGTGCGGTTCGGCAACCCGCCCGGGGACTTCGCAGGCTGGGCGCGCTCGTGCGGCGGGTTCGGCGTCCGGGTGCAGGACCCCGGAGCCCTGCGCGGGGCGCTGGACGAGGCGCTGTCGTTCGACGGGCCCTCCCTCGTGGACGTCGTCGTGGACCCCAACGAGCCGCCGATGCCCGGCAAGGTCAGCTACGAGCAGGCGCGCAAGTTCGCCACCGCGTTCCTGCGCGGGCAGCCGCACAAGGCGGCGATCGCCACCACCCTGTTCAAGGACAAGCTCTCGCAGCTGGGCCGCTGATGAGCGCCAAGGAGGCACCGATGGACAGCACGACGCAGCACGGCACGTCGTCCGGCACGCAGCAGAACCCGGCCCTGGAGTCTCTCGGCGCCGAGCCGGGACCCCGCGGGGTCGCCGTCGTCACCGGGGGGTCCGCAGGCCTTGGGCGTGCCATCGTGCGCGCGCTGGCCGCCGAGGGGTGGGACGTCGCCGTGCTGGCACGCGGGGCCGACGGGCTGGCCGGCGCGGTCGCCGACGTGGCGCAGGCGGGACGACGGGCGGTCGGCGTGCCGACGGACGTCGCGGTGCACGAGGACGTCGACCGAGCGGCCGACCGAGTCGAGCAGACGCTTGGCCCCATCACCCTCTGGGTGAACAACGCGATGACCGGCGTCTTCGGCCAGTTCGTCGACGTCGCGCCCGACGACTTCGAGCGCGTCACCGCCGTGACGTACCTCGGGGTGGTGAACGGGACCCGAGCGGCGCTGCGGCACATGGGCGCGCGGGACAGCGGCGTGATCGTCCAGGTCGGCAGCGCCCTGGCGTTCCGCGGCATCCCGCTGCAGTCCGCGTACTGCGGGGCCAAGCACGCGATGGTCGGCTTCACGGAGTCGGTGATCACCGAGCTGCTGCACCGCAAGAGCGGCATCACGGTGTGCATGGTGCACATGCCGGCGCTGAACACCGTCCAGTTCAGCTGGCTGAAGAACCTGCTCCCCCACCACTCCCAGCCCGTGCCGCCGATCTACCAGCCGGAGGTCGGCGCGGAGGCGGTGGCCCGCGTCGCGCTGCACCCGAGCCGCACCACGTGGGTGGGCTACCCGACGGTCGGCACGATCCTCGGCAACCGGGTGATCGCCCCGCTGCTCGACCGGTACCTCGCCAGGACGGGCTACGACGCGCAGCAGACCACCACCGACACCACGCCCCCGCTCGGCGTCAACCTGTACGAGCCGGTGCCCGGCGACCACGGGGCGCACGGCGACTTCGACGGCCGCTCCAAGGACTCGAGCGCCCAGGTCTGGGCGACGTTGCACAAGGGCGTGCTGGCCGGTGCTGCCGCGGTGGCGGGTGCCGTCGTCCTCGCCGCCGCGTCGCGCCACGGCTCCTGACGCAGGCCCCGTGCCGGCCCCTGTGTCGGCCGCGTGGGCTACGGCGCGTCGAGGCATCGGGTGCCGCGACAGCCCTGGACAGCCAGGGCCGAGCCGCAGGTCCCTCAGTGGTGCAGCGCGCCGAACGCCTGGTACACGAGGAAGGCCGGCCACACGAGGGCCTTGAGGATGCCCACCACGTGCGGCCAGAACCCGTCGACCTGCTGCCAGAACCACACGAGCGCGCCGACCATGCCGAGGCCGTAGACGGCCCCGCCGCCGCCCCTCACCGTGGCGCCGCGGTTGCCTGCCATCGCCGTCCTCCGGTCAGGAGCTGGGGGCGAGATCGGCGCGCGGCGCCTGGCCGTGCTCGTGGTGCACGAGCGACAGGTCGGGTCCCGGGAAGATCAACGCCTCGTGCCCGTCGTCGAACCGGACCAGGAACGGTTCCGTCCCGCCCGGGCCGTGCACCTCGAGGATCTCGCCCTTGCGGTCGTGGCTGCCGACCGTGCGGCCGTGGACGACGACGCTGTCACCGACGGATGCATGCATCCCACTCACCTCGCCCTCACCGCCCACGGTAGGCGGGTCGGCGGCGGCTCGCCAGGGTCCCCGGAGGTGTGCTCCGTCGAGCTCGGAGCCGCCGCTGCGCCGCTCGCGGCTCAGGCGAGCGAGAGGAACAGCCGCTCGAGCTTCGCCACGTCCAGCTGCTCGGCCTCGCCCTCGTCGTCCGCCCCGTCCGCGGCCGGAGTGAGGCACTGCTTCATGCCCGTCGCGATGATGGCGAAGCCGGCGCGGTCGAGGGCGCGGCTGACCGCGGCGAGCTGCGTGACGACGTCCTCGCAGTCCCGGCCCTCCTCGATCATCCGCACGACGGCCCCGATCTGGCCCTGGGCGCGCTTGAGCCGGTGGATCGCCGTCCCCAGCTGGTCGACATCGAGCTGCATGAGGCCATCCTCTCCTACGTCGTTCCTGGTCCCATGGTACCCCCGGGGGTAACTGGGTCCTTCGGCCCAGGCGCCCCCCGTCACGGCGCCTAACGTCGACTCAGGACGCCGTCGACGAGGACGGCGCGCCGCGAGAAGGGGCGCACCCATGCACGTTCTCATCCTCGGTGCCGGTACCGCGGGCACCATGGCAGCCGCGGGCCTGCGGCACCACCTCGACGACGGCGATCGGATCACCGTCGTCGACGTGGACGACCGGCACGTGTACCAGCCCGGCCAGCTGCTGCTGCCGTTCGGCACGTACCGCGAGTCCCAGCTCGTCAGGTCGCGCCGGGCGGTGCTGCCGCGCGGCGTCGACCTGGTCACCGGTGAGGTGGACGCGGTGGACGCCGCCGCCAGCACCGTCCGCCTGACCGACGGCACCGAGCTCGGCTACGACCAGCTGGTCATCGCCACCGGCACCAGCCCGCGGCCGGACCAGACACCGGGGCTGCTCGACGGCGACCACCTGGCCCGCGGCGTCCACGAGTTCTACACGCTGGAGGGGTCGATCGCCCTGCGTGAGGCGCTCGCCCGCTTCGACGGCGGCCGGCTGGTGGTGGACATCGCGGACACGCCGGTCAAGTGCCCGGTCGCACCGCTCGAGTTCACCTTCCTCGCGGAGTCGTTCCTGCGGCAGCGTGGTCTGCGGGACCGGACCGACCTCACCTACGTCACGCCCCTGGACGGTGCCTTCACCAAACCCGTGGCGGCGGCGCACCTCGGCAGCATGCTCGACGACCGCAAGATCCATCTGGAGCCGGACTTCCTCCTGGAGCACGTCGACGCCGACGCCGGGCGGATCGTCTCCTACGACGAGCGCGAGGTCGGCTTCGACCTGCTGGTGGTCGTCCCGGTGAACATGGGCGCCGACTTCGTCGCGCGGTCCGGGCTCGGGGACGAGCTGAACCACGTGCGGGTCGACGCGCACACCCTGCGGTCGGTGGACCACGGGAACGTCTGGGCCGTCGGCGACGCCGCCAACCTGCCGACGTCCAAGGCGGGCTCGGTGGCGCACTTCTCCATGCCGGTCCTGGTCACCAACGTGACGGACGTGATCGCGGGCCGAGCTCCGTCCGCCTCCTTCGACGGGCACGCGAACTGCTTCATCGAGAGCGGTGACGGCAAGGCGCTGCTCATCGACTTCAACTACGACACCGAACCCCTGACGGGCACGTACCCGCTGCCCGTCGTCGGGATGCCGCTGCTCGCCGAGAGCCGGCTGAACCACTGGGGCAAGCTCGCGTTCCGCCACCTGTACTGGAACTTCCTGCTGCCCGACCGGCCGCTGCCCATCAGCTCGCGGATGTCCATGCTCGGCAAGCACGCCGCCTGACGCCCCGGGCCCCGGATCTCCCCGACCGGGGCCCGGTCACCACCACGCACCACCGAAGAGAACGGAGACACCGTGCCCGTCACGACCATCGCCGGCCGTCAGGTGCACGTCGACGCGGAGGGCTTCCTCACCGAGTACGACGAGTGGGACGAGTCGCTCGCGCCCGTCCTGGCCAAGGCCATCGGCATCGAGCTGACCGACCGTCACATGGAGGTGGTCCGCTTCCTGCGCAAGGACTACCTCGACCAGAAGGAGACGGCGACCACCCGCCGCGTGCAGGCCGTCGGCGGCATCCCGGTGAAGGAGCAGTTCACGCTCTTCCCCGCCAAGCCCGGCAAGAAGATGGCGTACATCGCCGGCCTGCCCAAGCCGAAGGGATGCGTGTGATGTCCGACGAGACCTTCATCGCGCCGGACTTCGGGTCCGACGAGCCCACCGGCCGCAAGCTGGCGATCATCTGCTCCAAGGGCAACCTCGACATGGCGTACCCCGGGCTGATCCTGGGCAACGCGGCCCTCGGTGAAGGGGTGCAGGTCGACCTCTTCTTCACCTTCTGGGGCTTCGACATGATCATGACGGAGCGTGCCGACGACATGGCGTTCAGCCCGGCGGGCAACGCCGCGATGCGGCTGCCCGTGGGCAACCTGCGGATGCCGCAGTCGCTCGCCCCGGCCCCCGGCATGACGGCGCTGGCCACCCGGATGCTCAAGCGGTCCATCGCCGACATCGGCGTGCCGACCGTGCCGGAGTTCCTCGACCAGATCGTCGCCTCCGGCGGCCGGTTGTGGGCCTGCCGGATGTCGGCAGACATGTTCCACGTCGACAAGGAGGACCTGCGCGACGACGTGGAGGCGATCATCAGCGCCTCCGACTTCATCGAGATGACGGAAGGTGCGCAGCTGCTCTTCATCTGAGCTCTGGTCCGGGGGGACGCCCTGCCGGTGCTGCCGACCTCGGTGGCACCGGCAGCGGCGTATCTAGCCGGTGTCGAGCGCCCTCCTCCTTCGTGTCGCGGACCAGCCGGACCGCGAGAAGGAGGGGCACCATGAGTCTCACCGAAGGGTGGGCCGTCTTCGTCTCCGCACACGAGTCGGCCCTGAACGACCTGGTCACAGCGCTGACCACCGCACGACCGCACTTCCTGTCGTACGGGTCGCCGGCGTTCACCCCCGTGTCCACCCGGTTCGACACCGCCATGGCGGCGATCCCGTTCCCGGGCACGGGCGGCATCGACTGGCACGTCCGCTTCACCACGCCGCACCTGGACCTGTACAAGCAGGAGGACCCGCTCCCGCCGGAGCTGACCCTCGGCCCGGGCGAGTTCTCGCTGACGACCACCGTGCAGCTGTGCGTCGACTGCACCAGTCGCGGCGGCAAGGGCGACCCGACGCACGGGGACCGTGCGCAGGGCGCCGACGAGCGCGCTGCCCGCGAGGCGGCCAAGGCCGAGCGCGAGCGGTGGGACGAGTCCCGCGGCAAGGCGCGCAACCCGATCTGCACGGAGCTGGGCGTCGCGGCCATCGGCCACCTCGTGCCCACCTCGTCGGGCGGTGAGCCCGCCGTCGGCTTCGCGCTGGACGCCATCGAGCTGGTCGACGTCACCCCGGACTCGCTCGAGTCCGTGCTGGAGTGCCTGCTCGGCACCGTGCTGCGCGCGGTGCTGGCCACGCTCGCCATCCCGCTGTCGGCCATCCGGGTCGGCGCCTTCACCCTGACACCGGCGCAGGGCCCGCTGATCGAGGCGGACGCCGTGCTGGCCCGCGGAAGCCTCTAGGAGGAACCGATGCCCGAGATCATCGCCGCGATCGACGAAGGCGCGGCCACCACGATCTTCACCACGCTCGCCGCCGGGCTGCCGCCCCAGTCGTCCTCCGGCAGCAGCTCGTTCGGCCCGTTCACGGCGGCCTACGCCGCCACCGCGACGCTCTCGTCGCCCGGCACGGTGGACCTGATCCCCCCGGGGACCATCCGCGTCGCCGACCTGCGGATGGACTGGCACCTGCACCTGTCGTTGTCGCTGGACATCGGCGACTTCCTGCCGGACATCCACATCCCGCAGGTGTGCGTGCACATCCCGTGCGTCGGGGACGTGTGCACCCCGAAGATCGACATCGTCTGGCCCACGGTCACCGTGCCGATCGACCTCTCCGACTACGTCAAGACCACGGTCGACCTCGGCATCGCCGTCACCCTGGTTGCCGGGACGTGGAAGGTCGAGGGCGTGGTGCAGGGGGTGCCCAACCTGCAGTTCGGCCTGACGACGGCCGCGATGCTCGCCGTGGTGGGCGCCGCGGTGGCGGCAGCCGTCGCGTGGGTGCCGCTCATCGGGCCGTTCCTCGCGGTGCTCGTCGCCGCGGTGGTCGCCGCCATCGGGGTCGCGGGGCTGACGGGCCTGCTGGACCCGATCCTCACGCCGTTCATCAGCGGCACGCGCTTCCCGGTGTACGCCCAGCCGCAGCTGTTCACGGTCCTGCCGGCGGCCGGAGCCAACGACCCGGCAGTGACCATCACCCTCGACACGATCGCTGCCGAGGTCCAGCACAACCCGCCCGAGGACGAGCTGGTGCTCTCCGCGGACATCAGCGCGTGAGGAGGGCGAGATGATCACGGACCAGCTGGACAGCCGCGTGCTGCGGTTCACCGACAGCTACGCGCAACGGTTCATGAGGCCGGGCACGTACCGGTACGGGGTGGTCGCCGCCGGTGCGCACCCGGCGAAGGCGGTGCCCGTCGAGGCGGTGCGGTCGTTGCACCGCGGTTCGGCGGCGGCGCCCTTCACGGTGCAGGTCGAGGAGGGCGAGGCCGGCGCGATGGCGCAGACGGTGCTCACGGTCCGCCGCGAGGGCACGCGCTTCGTCGTCGACCAGCCGACCGTGCGCATCCGGACCGGCGACATGGTGATGTGGCACGGCACCGACGCCTCGTGGCCGTTCGCGATCGCCGGCGAGAAGGAGTTCTTCGGCAGCGACCGGCTGGTGAACGAGTCGGGCTTCTCGCACGCGTTCACCGCCGCCGGCACGCACGAGTGGGGTGACGCCTACGGCTCCGGGCTGCGGGGGACGGTGCGGGTGCGTCAGCCGCGGCTCGGATCGGCCAAGGACGTGGAGGCGTGGCAGTCCCGGCTGTCGGCCGGCACGCTCGTCACCATCACCGACGCCGTGGCCGAACCGGCCGAGGTGGACCTCGTCGTCGGGCAGACGGTGTTCTTCGTCGTCACCCGTGGGCCCGGGGTGTCCGTGACGGACGTGGACCTGCTGCCGCCGACAGGCAAGGGCGACGGCGACGAGGACGACGAGGCCCGCGTGGCTGCCGCGGCGTCCTGAGCGCCGCGGAGCACGGCGAGGGCGCCGGGGCGACGCGACCGCCCGGCGCCCTCGTCCGTGGGCCTGTCGGCGCTGACCACCGACGGGGAAGATCGACCGGGTGCCCGCAGTTGGCACGACCAGACGCCCACGGTCGACGGGAGGCCCCATGAGCACGGACCTGCAGCTGACCAGCGCGCCACCGCCGGTGCCGCGCGCGCCGCGGATGGACCGGGACCGCGCGTCGGCCGCCCTGCTCGTCGCCGCGACGGTCGCGGCGGTCGTGTGGGTCAACTCCCCCGTCGGGCACAGCTACGGCGCCTTCTGGGGAACCCCCGTGGGCCTGTCGCTCGGGTCGGCCTCGATCCAGCTGACCCTGCACTCGGTGGTGAACGACGCCCTGATGGCGGTCTTCTTCTTCGCCGTCGGCCTCGAGGTCAAGGACGAGGTCACCATCGGGCAGCTGTCCGAGCGTGCGCGCGCCGTCGTCCCCGCGGCGGCCGCGCTCGGCGGCCTCGCCGTACCGGCGCTGATCTTCCTGCTGGTCGCCGGCCGGTCGGGAGACGCCCACGCGTGGGGCGTGGTGATCTCCACCGACACGGCCTTCCTGATCGGCGCGCTGGCCCTGATCCGCCCGCGGCACCCCGCGCGGCTGCGGGTGTTCCTGCTGACCATGGCGGTGGTCGACGACGTGGGCGCGCTGACGGTGATCGCGCTCTTCTACACCGCCCACCTGCGGCTCGGCGCGCTGCTGGTCGCCGCCGTCACGGTCGGGCTCATCGCGCTGGTGCGGTTCCTGCCGTCCGGCCGAGGGCCGGTCTACGGGGTGCTCGCCGTGGTGCTGTGGTTCGCGCTGCACGCGGCCGGGGTGCACCCGACCTTGACCGGCGTCGCCGTCGCGCTGCTGATCCCGGTGTTCGCGCCGCGGCGCCGGGACGTGGAGAACGTCGAGGCGCTGACCCGGGCGTTCCGGCAGTCGCCCAACCCCCGCTACGCCGCCGCCGCGACCCGCGGCCTGCGGGAGTCGATCTCCATCAACGAGCGGCTGCAGGTCGCCGTCGCGCCCTTCGTGTCGTTCGTCGTCCTGCCCGTCTTCGCGCTGTCCAACGCCGGTGTGCCCCTGGACGCCGGCACGTTGCGCGGCGCGCTGCGCGCCCCGCTCTTCTGGGGGGTCGTGCTCGGCCTGGTGGTCGGCAAGCTGGTCGGCATCACCGGTGCGACCGCGCTGGTGGACCGCAGCAGCTGGGGCCGCCTCGCACCGGGCCTCCGCCTCCGCCGGGTGGCGGGCGGCGCGGCCCTCTCGGGCATCGGCTTCACCATCGCCCTGCTGATCGCCGACATCGCGATCCCGGAGCCGGTCGCTGCCGCCCAGGCACGGGTCGGGGTGCTGGTGGCCTCCGTGCTCGCGGCCGGCCTCGGGTGGGCACTGCTCGCCGTCGTCGACCGATGGTCGCCGCCGGTGGCCGTGGGCAAGACGCTGCTGCGCCCCTTCGACGCCCACCGCGACCACTACCGCGGCCGGCCCGACGCCCCGATGGTGATCGTCGAGTACGGCGACTTCGAGTGCCCCTTCTGCAGCCGGGCCACCGGGTCGGTCGACGAGGTCCTCGCCGAGCTCGGCGACGACGTGGTGTGGGTGTGGCGGCACCTGCCGCTCGTCCGGGTGCACCCCCATGCGCGCGAGGCGGCCGAGGCGGCCGAGGCAGCCGACCGCCAGGGTCGGTTCCTCGACCTCGCGCAGGTGATGTTCGCCCGGCAGGACCACCTGGAGCGCGAGGACCTGCTCGCCTACGCCGACGAGCTGGGGATGGACGTCGACCGCTTCGCCCAGGACCTCGAGGACGGCGACGTGTCCCGACGCGTGCAGGACGACGTGGACGACGCCGACCTGATGGACCTGCTCTCCACCCCGACGTTCTTCGTGAACGGCAAGCGGCACGTCGGCCCCTACGACGCGGCGAGCCTGGTCACGGCGCTCCGCGCCCCGCTCCACGAGACGGGCACGACCGCACCGGTCGCAGGCTGACGGTCAGCCGCCCAGCCGCACGGCGAGGATCCCGGCCAGCACCAGGACGGCGCCGCCGAGCCGGGGCGCCGTCAGCGGTCGCCGCATCGCGCCCAGGGCGCCGGTGTGGTCGACGACGAGCCCGGCGACGATCTGACCCAGGAGCACGACGCTGACCGTCAGGGACGTCCCGAGCAGGGGTGCGTCGAGGGCGTTGACCGCGACGAAGGTCGCACCGAGCAGCCCACCGCTCCAGCCCCACCACGGCGGACGCGCCCACGCGCCGGCCCCGACCAGGCGGCCGCGCGCCGCCAGCACGGCGTTCAGCACGACGAGCGCGACGGTGCCGACCAGGAACGACGCGAGGGACGCACCGATCGACGAGCCGAGCGCCTTCCCCAGCTCACCGTTCACGGTGGTCTGGACGGCGCTCAGGCCCCCCGCCAGCACCGCCGCCGCGGCGAGCAGCGGCAGGGCGCGCGACGCTGCGGCGCCCGGCACGGTCGCTCCACCGGTCCGCGGGCCCGGGCGGCGGCGCAAGTTGACCAGGACGGCCCCGACGACCACCAGCAGCGTGCCGAGCACCCGCCAGACCGTCAGCGTCCTGACCGCCACGCCGAACGCGCCCGTCACGTCGATCAGCAGCCCGCCGAGAACCTGACCGAGCACCGGCAGCACGACGGTCACCGAGGCGCCGAGCCGGCGCATCAGCACCATGTTGAGCGTGAGGAAGACGACGCCGCACAGGCCACCGATCCAGATCCACCACGGCCGGTGCGCCAGCGTCGCACCCACGGCGAGGGACGGCCGCAGCACGAGGACCACGACGGCGAGGAAGACGGTCCCGATGCCGAAGGACACCAGCGACGCCAGGAACGTCGAGCGCAGCGATGCCGACAGACGGGTGTTGACCGCCGTCTGGACGGGCAGCAGCGCCCCGGCGGCCACACCGAGCACCGCAGCGAGCAGCATGTCCTACTCCCCTCGTCCGACCACGTCGGCCGGCGGGGTGGGACAGGGTGCCGTCCGCCGGAGTCGTCAGCGCGGACCGTCCCGCCGGGCGAGGGTAACCGACACCTGCGACGCCGCCCGCGAGGCGGCGCCCGGTTGCGCCGGCGTCAGTGGTGCCGGAGCGCGTCGACCAGCTGGGCCTTCCGCATGTGCGACCTGCCCTCGATGCCGATCTGCGCGGCCCTCTTGCGCAGCTCGTCCACCGACCACTCCTCGTACTGCTCGCTGCGGCCGCCCTTGCGGCCGACCGCGGAACGGGAGGTGGCGGCCGCCGCGTTCGCGATCCGCGCGCTCTTCTCCTTCGAGTTGCCCTCGTCGCGGAGCTTCTCGTACAGCTCCTTGTCCTTGACGCTGGGTCCAGGGTTGCGTCCAGGCATGGTGGCCGTCCTCTCCTCCGGCAGCGCACGTGGCGGGTGCGCCTGAGCACCGATGCGCTCGGCCGAGCGCTACTCCACTGTCACGCGGTGGTCCGGGAGGCGCATCCGGTCGGCGCCCCGCCCGGCGTCAGTGCAGCTCGACTCGCAGGGCCTCCGCCGCCGCGCGCGCCCGCTCGCGCGCCTGCGCCACGTCGGTCCCGCGCGCCAGCGTGACCGCGACCCGCCGGTGCCCGTGCACGACCGGCTTGCCGAACAGTCGCACCTGGGCCGTCGGCACCCGCAGCGCCTCGTCGACACCCCTGAACACCGGGACGCCGTCGCCGGACGCCAGCACCGCGCAGGAAGCGGCCGCCGCCTGGTCGGAACCGGCCCCGAGGCGCAGCGGCTCGGGCGCGGGGAGACCGAGCACCGCACGTGCGTGCAGGGCGAACTCCGACACGTCCTGCGACACCAAGGTGACCAACCCGGTGTCGTGCGGGCGCGGGGACACCTCGGAGAAGAGGACGCGGTCCCCGACGACGAACAGCTCGACGCCGAACAGGCCGAAGCCACCGAGCGCCCCCGTGACCTGCTCGGCGATGCGCCGCGCCTCCGCCAGCACCTGCGGGTCCAGGGCCGCCGGCTGCCACGACTCGCGGTAGTCGCCGTCGACCTGGGTGTGCCCGACGGGCTCGCAGAACGTCACGCCGTCGACGTGCCGCACGGTGAGCAGCGTGATCTCGGTGTCGAAGGGCACGAAGCCCTCGACGATGACCCGGACGGGGGCGTCGTCGTCCGCGGCAGCTGCCCGACCGCCGGTCCGCGCGACCCGCCAGGCCTCCTCGAGACCGTCGGCCGACCGCACCAGCGACTGCCCGTGCCCCGACGACGACATCACCGGCTTGACCACCACGGGCAGCCCGAGGTCCTCGACCGCCGCGCGCAACCCCTCCAGCGAGTCCGTGAACCGGTACGGCGAGGTCGGGACGCCGAGCTCCTCGGCGGCGAGGCGCCGGATGCCCTCGCGGTCCATCGTCAGCCGGGTCGCCCGTGCGGTCGGCACCACGCGCACCCCGGTCGCCTCCACCTCGGCGAGCACGGCCGTCGCGATCGCCTCGATCTCCGGCACGACGACGTGGGGTCGCTCGACGGCCAGCACCGCTCGCAGCGCCTCGGGGTCGAGCATGTCGACGACGTGCGACCGTGCGGCGACCGCCATCGCGGGGGCGCCGGCGTAGCGGTCGACGGCGACCACCTCGACGGCGAGCCGCACCAGCTCGATCGCCACCTCCTTGCCGAGCTCACCGGACCCCAGCAGGAGCACCCGGGTCGCGGTCGGCGTCCCCGGGGTCCCGAGGGTGCCGGGACGCTGCCCGGTCGGGGGCTCTTCGGTGGCAGGCACGGCATCGGACGGGTTCGAAGCGGGGGTCATGGTGCGATCCTCCCGCGGACGGCAGCGCACCGGTGCGACACGGCGCCGTAACATGTGCCCGCTAAGTTCCGCCCCGGGCGCCGACCGAGTTCCGGTGCCTGATCCTGCCGACTCCCGCCAGCGACCGCCGGCGGGATGCGAGCCGCCTGGAGGCCTTCCGTGCGCACTACGCCCCTCGCCCTCGTCGCCGTCGCCGCGGTGACCCTCAGCCTGACCGCCTGCGGGGGTGGCAGCGGTACGCCGGCCGCCTCCTCCTCGGGCTCGGCCGCCGGAGCGAGTGCCGCGGCGACCTTCGACCCGTCGTCGGTGAAGAAGGACGACACGCTGGCGGCGCTGCTGCCGGACAAGGTGAAGAGCGCGGGCACGCTGACGGTCGGCGCGGACACCTCCTACGCCCCCGCCGAGTACATCGCCGAGGACGGCAAGACGCCCGTCGGCTACGACGTCGACCTCGCGAAGGCGATCGGCGCGGTGCTGGGCCTGAAGACGACTGTGCAGTCGGCCGACTTCACCGGCATCATCCCGGCGATCGGCTCGAAGTACGACGTCGGCATCTCGTCGTTCACCATCAACTCCGACCGGGAGCAGAAGGCGAACATGATCGCCTACTTCCAGGCCGGTGAGGCGTACGCCGTGCAGAAGGGCAACCCGAACAAGGTCGACCCGACCAACCTGTGCGGCCTGACGGTGGGCATCCAGACCGGCACGGTCGAGGACGACGAGTTCAACGCCGTGATCGCCAAGTGCAAGACCGACGGCAAGAAGGCGCCGAACCCGCTGAAGTACGCCAAGCAGAGCGACGTCACCACCGCACTGGTGGGCGGCAAGGCCGACGTGATGTACGCCGACTCGCCGATCATCGCCTACGCGATCGCGCAGACCAACGGCCAGCTCGAGCAGCTCGGCGACGTGTTCTCGAGCGCGCCGCAGGGCATCGTCGTCTCCAAGGACGACACGGCCCTGACGACCGCGATCCAGAAGGCCGTGCAGAAGCTGATCGACGACGGCACCTACGGCAAGATCCTCGCCGCCTGGGGCAACCAGGCCGGCGCGGTGAAGACGGCCGAGCTCAACCCGACCGTCAGCTGAGACCGCGACGGTGAGCAGCCCCACGGGGTCCGACGCGACCACCCCCGGCCGGGAGCCCGAGCGCATCCACGCGGTGCCCGTGCGCTACCCCGGCCGGTGGGTGGCCGCCGCCGTCGTCGCGGTGATCGCCGCGATGGCGGTGCACGGACTGATCACCAACCCCCGGTTCGCGTGGCCGACGGTCGGCAAGTACCTGTTCGCCACCCCGGTGCTGCAGGGCGTGCTGTGGACGCTCGCGCTGACCGTCGGGTCGATGGTGATCGCCGTCGTCCTCGCGGTGCTGCTCGCCGTGATGCGGGGCTCGGACAACCCGGTGACCCGCGCCGTCTCGTGGTTCTACATCTGGGTGTTCCGCGGGACCCCGATCTACACCCAGCTGGTGTTCTGGGGTCTGATCTCGGTGCTCTACCCGAAGATCTCGCTCGGTGTCCCCTTCGGCCCCGAGTGGTTGAGCTTCACCACCAAGGACCTGGTGACGGCCTTCCGAGGTGCCCTGCTCGGCCTGGCGCTGAACGAGGCGGCCTACCTGGCGGAGATCGTCCGCGCCGGCCTGCAGAGCGTCGACCGCGGTCAGCACGAGGCGGCACGGGCGCTCGGCATGAAGGAGGGCACCATCCTGCGCCGGGTGGTGCTGCCCCAGGCGATGCGCGTGATCGTGCCGCCGACGGGCAACGAGACGATCTCCATGCTCAAGACCACGTCGCTGGTGCTGGCGGTGCCCTTCACGCTCGACCTGAACTACGCGACGAGCGCCGTCGGCAACCGGATCTTCCAGCCGGTGCCGCTGCTGATCGTCGCGGCGTT
The DNA here is from genome assembly GCA_001898185.1 of Cellulomonas sp. 73-145. Taxonomy (GTDB): domain Bacteria; phylum Actinomycetota; class Actinomycetes; order Actinomycetales; family Cellulomonadaceae; genus Cellulomonas. The sequence continues at coordinate 76,514 of MKTI01000001.1, forward strand.
CTGGTACCTGCTGGTCACCAGCGTCCTGATGGTGGGTCAGTACTACCTGGAGCGGTACTACGGCCGCGGCTTCGACGTGCACAAGGTGAACGCCGGCCCGCAGGGACCGCGCCGCGGTCGAGCCGCACGGCAGGCGGCCATCAACGCCGCGCACACGACGCCGGAGCCGACCCCGCTGGACGAGATGGGCGGCGGCCTGCACAACCCCGGGGGTGTCCAGTGAGCACGACGACCGACGCCACGGTGCCGATGGTCGAGCTTCGCGGCGTGCACAAGTGGTTCGGCGACGCGCACGTGCTGCGCGGCATCGACCTGGTGGTGCCCAAGGGCACCGTCTGCGTGGTGCTCGGGCCGTCCGGATCCGGCAAGTCGACCGCGCTGCGGTGCATCAACCAGCTCGAGGAGATCGGCGCCGGCCGGGTGATCCTCAACGGTGAGCTGATGGGCTACCGCGAGGGCGTCCGGGGCGGACGGCCGACGCTGTACCGGCTGCACCCCAAGGCGATCGCGCACCAGCGTGCCGAGGTCGGCATGGTGTTCCAGCGGTTCAACCTGTTCCCGCACATGACGGCGCTCGGCAACGTCGTCGAGGCGCAGGTGCAGGTGCTCCGCCGCGGCAAGGACGAGGCGCGGTCGCGGGCGGTGGACATGCTGCGTCGGGTCGGTCTCGACGACCGGATGGAGCACTACCCGGCACAGCTGTCCGGTGGCCAGCAGCAGCGCGTGGCGATCGCGCGGGCGCTGGCGATGGACCCCGAGCTGATGCTGTTCGACGAGCCGACGTCGGCCCTGGACCCCGAGCTGGTCGGCGAGGTGCTCGCCGTGATGCGGGACCTCGCCGCGTCGGGCATGACGATGATCGTGGTGACGCACGAGATCGGGTTCGCCCGTGAGGTCGCCGACCAGGTGGTGTTCATGGCCGACGGCGTCGTCGTCGAGCAGGGCACGCCCGACGAGGTGCTGGGCTCCCCCCGCGAGGCGCGGACGCGCGACTTCCTCTCGCGCGTGCTCTGATCCCCGCGTGAGCCGAGTCCCGCGTGCCCTGAGTCCGGCATGCCCTGAGCCGCGCGTGCCCTGAACAGCTCGGCCGGCAGCTCTGGTCAGCCGACCGGTCGGCGTCCCAGCCGGTGCCGGACCCTCGGCCAGCGTGCGAGGAACTCGGCCGCAGCGCGGTCGACCGCCGCGTCCTCCACCGCCAGGAGGCGTCCGAGCGCGAAGCCGGTGGCGCCGTCGGCGGTGTGGGCGGCGTCCTGGAGCACCTGCGTGGCGACCACGCCGTCGTGCAGCTCGCCGAGCAGGTCCGTCACGCCGGACAGCTCCTCGGCGCACCGCCGCGCGCGCGCGCCGAGGCTCGGCACGGTGGCCTGCGCTCCGTACCGAGCACGTTTGGCCAGGATCCGGACCCGGTGCCACGCCGGGTCGTGCGGGTCCGGGTGCTCCTGCCGCAGGGTCCGCACGGCGTGTCGCAGACGCGTCCAGTCGTGCACCACCAGTGCGGGCAGGACGTCCGCGGCCTGGTCGTCGGCCGCGTCCACGAGGAGGGGGCGGCCGGCCGCCTCGACGAGGTCGACCAGCAGCTGCAGGTAGCGGTCGCTCCCCAGCTCGTCCAGCGCGGCGCGGCGTGCCTCGAGCAGACGCGGTCGCAGCAGCGCATCGAGCGCGGCGAGCGCACGCACGCGATCCTCGACGGCGAGCGTCCGGACGTCGCGCTCCAGGCGGTCGTACAGGACCTCCGTGTCGCGGACGGCTCCGAGGGCGTCGGCCGCCACGGCCAGCTCGTCGCGCAGGTCCGTCGCCCAGGTCTTGTCGCACACGGGGGTGAACGTCCGCAGCGCGCTGCGCAGGGTGCGCGCCGCCACGCGGAGCTGGTGCACCGCGTCGGGCCGGTCCCGACGGACCCCCACGTCCGCCGCGAGGAAGGCCCGTACGTGCAGGGCGATCGCGAACCGCAGCACCTCACCCGCCGTGCTGTGGCGGCCGGGACGGGGCGGGACCACGACGTCGGGCAGGCGGGCCGTCGGCATGCCGCCCGGCCGGGCGTCGTCGGGCTCGACGTCGCCGGCGACCGCCTGGACCGCGTCGACCAGGCGCGTGACCGCCCGCTCCGCGTCCGGCGACGGGCCGAACGCCGTGATCCGCACCCGCCGCTGGCGCTGGGTGCCACGCGCCCGCACCTCCGCCACGATGCGGTCGTCGTGGACCGCCGCGAGCTCCGCCCCGGCCGGGTCCAGCAGGTGCACGGAGGTACGGGTCGTGCGCAGCTGCGCGACGGGCCGGACCTCGGCCTCTCGCACCAGAGCCGTCACCAGGTCGAGCAGGTCCACCGGCGCGTGCTCGCCGGAGTCGCCGTCCACCAGCTCGTGGACGACGACGTCCAGGGCCGTCCCGTCCTGGCCGGCACCGTCGGCGAGCGGCAGGGTGAGCCGCCATCCTGCATCCGGGCCGTCCAGCCGGACCCGCAGCTCGGCGCCCCAACGAGCCAGGCGCAGGTCGGCGGTGTCGTGCTGCAGCTGACGGAACGTCACGGCGTCGTCGCGCACCTCCTGGACCGCGCCCGGGACCAGGGCGGCGAGGTGCGGCAGGTCGACGTCCTCCGTCAGCACCAGCTCCCGGGTCACGGTGGGTTCCCGGACCGTGCCAGCCTCGGCGGTGGGCCGGTCTGCGACGGACCGGTCGGCGGCCGGGCGGTGGGCTGCGCGGCGGTCGGCGCTCACGGCACCAGCACCGCCGCGCCGGCGTACCGGTCGGCCGCGAGATCGGCCAGCACGTCGGCCGCCTCGTCCATGGGCCGCACCGCGGTGCGAGGCCGGATGCCGAGGGCGTGCGCCAGGCGCAGCAGCTCCTCGCCGTCGGCCCGGGTGTTCGCGGTGACGGAACGGACCTCCTTCTCGTAGAACAGCTCGCGCTCGTACACCAGGCCGGGGACGTCGCTGAGATGGATGCCCGCGAGCACCAGCACACCGCCGCGGTCGAGCGCCCGGAGCGCGGGCGGGACGAGCGTGCCGACCGGGGCGAACAGGATCGCCGCGTCCAGCGGCACGGGCGCGGCGTCGGCGGCGCCCTGCACCGAGGTCGCGCCGAGCTGCCGCGCGAGCTCGCGGTCCGGTTCCGACCTCGTCATCACGTGGACCTCGGCGCCCTGTGCGAGGGCCAGCTGCGCGACCAGGTGCGCCGAGGCGCCGAACCCGTAGAGGCCCAGGCGTCCGCCGGGTGGCAACGTGGCCCGGCGCAGGGCGCGGTAGCCGACGATCCCGGAGCAGAGCAGCGGCGCGAGGTCCGGTGCGGGCACGTCCTGCGGGAGCCGGTAGGCGAAGTCCTCGCCGACCAGGGCGCGCGAGGCGAACCCCCCGTCCTCGTCCCAACCGGTGAAGCGTGCGTCCGGGCAGAGGTTCTCGCGGCCGGACCGGCACCAGCGGCACCGGCCGCACGTGGCCCGCAACCACGCGATGCCCACGCGGTCGCCGACGGCGAACCGACGGGCACCGGGACCGAGGGCGTCGACGAGGCCGACCACCTCGTGGCCCGGGACCGTCCTCGGCCGGCGCGGCGCCAGATCGCCCTCCGCGAGGTGCAGGTCGGTCCGGCACACGCCGCAGGCCTCGACCCGGACCCGCAGCTGCCCCTCGCCCGGCTCCGGGTCCGGCACGGTTGCACGCACCAGGGGTCCGGACGACATCGGGCCCGGTCGCTGCACCACCCACGCCTGCACGTCGCGCCTCCGCTCCCAGTGCCGACGCTCCGAGCCTGCCCCCGCCGGCCACGCGTCGCCAGACCGGCCGGCGGACAGGATCTCGGGCACGCTCACGGCGGGCAGCGCGCGGATCGGCGGGCGGCTGGCGCACGACGCCGCGGGCGGCACCGAGTCGTTCCTCGACGCCGCCCGCGGCGGTCTCATGCGATCCGGCCGGGAGCCGGTGGTGCTGCTACGGCGCTGCGACCAGTGCGGACACGTACGACGGGCCGGCCGGCACGCCCCAGCCGGTGGTCAGGTCGTACCCGGGCGTCGTGGAGTAGCCCGGCACCGGGCCAGGCGTGATGACGCCGTCGGCGCCGATGTCCCACACCCGGTTCGAGTCCAGGACACCGCTCGGGGTGGTCCCGTAGGTGTGCGCGACCACGTCGGCGAAGGCCGTGGCCCGCGGGAAGGACGTCGCGTAGATCACCGGGTTGAGGTTGCCCAGCGGCGCCTTGTTCGCCGCGATGCGCTGCTGGTTGGCGAGGGCCGTCAGTGCCGCCGCCTGCGGCGACGACGCCGAGGTGCCGCCGTACACGTGCCAGCCGACGCGGTTCACGCCCGGGAAGAACGACGTGTAGACCAGCACACCGCCGTTGACGGACGAGTTCCAGGCGAGGTCCGGCACACCGCGGTGGGTGCCGACGACGCCCGCGACCCCGGCCTGGTAGTCCGGCCGCGCGTACACCGTCGACAGACCGCCGCCCGTGATCATGCCGGTCGCGCTCTCGTTGTCGACGGGCTCGGTGCTCCCGCCGGTGGTCCAGCCGAAGTACGCCGGGTTCTGGCTGCCGTCGGCCAGGTACGGCACGTCGGTCGTGGGGTTCCACGTCCACCCGTTCTGCAGCTGCGTGCCGCCGACCGAGGTGACGTACGGGGAGACGTTGGGGTACGAGACCTGCGGGTCGGGGCTCGTGGCGGTCTGTCGGTGCGCCCGCGTGTAGCCGACGGAGCCGCCGTCACCGGCGGACGCGAAGAAAGAGTCGCCCTTGGCCTCACCGCGCGCGAACGTCGCGTCGAACCGGGCGAACTGCGTCTGGGCGGCAGCGGCGCTGCCGAAGGCGGACTCGTCGGTGCCGAACGACATCGAGAACACCGTGCCGGCCGGGAAGCGGTCGACCGCGGCGTCGATCGCCTTCATCAGGTTGGGCAGGCCGGGCACGCCCTGCGTCTCCGCCGGCGGCGTCGCCAGCAGCACGATGTTCGCCGCGGGCGCCAGTGCGTACGCCCACTCGATGTCGAGGGTGGCCTCACCGGCCCAGCCGGACGCCGCTGCCGGGCCCGACTGCGAGTTGCCGTTGCCGTTCACCGTCGTGGTCGGGAACCCCGGCTGGCCCTGCGGGAACCACTGCTCGAACTTCGGCGTCGGACCGCCGAACGTGGAGGCGAAGGTGGTCAGGTCCTGCTGCGCGGTGGGGCTGCCGTAGGCGTCCACCAGGACGATCGTCTGGCCGGCGCCCTCGGTGCTCGATGCCGTCAGCGGCGGGAGCCCGTGCGCGGCCCGGACCTGGTCCGGTGTGTTGCAGTGGTAGTAGGCGTACTTCTTGACGGGTGCCGGCGAGACGCACGCCGGCGGGGTGCCGGCAGCGGTCGCCGAGTCCGGCGTGTCCGGCGCCTCGACGGCGAACGGTGCGACCGCCGGTCCGGCGACGGCGGCCAGCCCGGCGGCCGGGACCGCGGCACCGGCGGTCGCCAGGCCCAGGAGGGTTGCTGTGGATGAGGCCAAGAGTCTGCGCACGACGTCTCCCCGATCAGAGTCGACACGGACCCGTCCCACCATCGGGACGAGAAGTGGGTACATCCGAACCCCGTACGCGCGTGTGCGCAAGAGCGGGGCAGACACGACATCCGGGGCCTTACGGACGACGACGAGGCTCGGCCGCTGCGGTGCGGGCCCCCTCGTCGTCGCCCGTGCGCTGGACGTCGGTCAGGCCGTTGCCATGATCGACATCGTCTCGATGTTCAGGATGTTGCCGTCCGGATCGCTGAACCAGGCCGAGCGCATCCGGCCGTCGTCGAGGACGCCGTCGGTCCAGGAGCCCTCGGGCGCGTCGAACGTCATCAGCTCGATCCCGTGCCGCCGCAGCGCGGCCACCTCGTCGGCGAACCCGGCGTCGCCGACCATGAAGCTGACCGCGGTGGCCTGGTTGGTGCCGGCATACTGCGAGGAGTACACCAAGAACCCGCCCGAACCGGCGCGGTACACAACCCCCTCGGGGCCCTCCGACAGCACGCTGAAGCCGAGGTCGTCCTGGTAGAACTTCCGCGCCCGGTCCATGTCGCGTACCGCGAGGACCGGCATTGCGGGGAACTCGCCGAGCATGACGCCTCCCGTGCGGGCCGTCCGACCCTCGGGCGGCCGGCACAGCAGAGCCTAGGTCGGTAGCGCCGGGGGTCAATGTCCGATTCGCACCAGGCTGACCCTGTTCTGTTGGCCTGGCCCGCGCAACCGGTACCCGCCGCCAGATGCTCCGAGGAGGGTCAGGACGGACGGCCCGGCGGCACCAACCAGCTCACCGAGCGCGCGACGTCACCCGCCTTCAGCCACTCGTGCCGCTCGGAACGGGGGTTCGCCTCGTCGTCGCGCCAGGCGACCATCACGTGCGTCGCCGTCCATCGGACCGCGCGCGCCGGGCGCCACTCCTCGGCACCGTCCGACCACACGACCCGCACGATCACCGGCACGTTCCCCTGCGGCCGCACGGGGACGGCGGTCGGCAGGTCACGGTTGGCGACCAGGCGTGCCGGCAGCTGCTGCGGCGCCCGCGAGGCGGTGAGGTTCCGCGGCGAGCCGGACACGGGTGCGGGGTGCGCCTCCGGATCCGTCATGCCGTCAGCGTACCCGAACAGGTGTTCGAACGAGCGCTCGCGCGGCGTCCATGCCTCGGGACGTCACCTCGCGCTCCGGGGCTCCTCTCCACCGGCGGCTTAAGGTGCAGGTGAGATGACCACGACGACGGCCACCCACAGCTCCGACGAGCCGACGGCCTCCCCTGCGCCAGGACGGCGGACGCCTCGAGCGCCGGACCTCTCGCACGTCGCGGTGATGGGCATCGTCAACCGCACTCCGGACTCCTTCTACGACCGCGGCCGGACGTTCGCCCTGGAGGCCGCCGTGGAGGCGGCGCTGCGGGCGGTGGCCGAGGGCGCGGAGTGGGTGGACGTCGGCGGCGTCCCGTTCTCGCCGGACACCCCTGCCGTGGGCGTCGCGGAGGAGCTCGACCGCGTCGTGCCCGTCGTCGCCGCGATCCGCGCGGTGTCCGACGTGGTGATCTCCGTCGACACCACCCAGGCGGAGGTCGCCGCCGCCTCGATCGAGGCCGGTGCCGACGTGGTCAACGACACCAACGGCCTGCGGGACGACGCGATGCTCGACGTCGTGGCCCGCACCGGTGCGACCGTCGTCGTTGCGCACTCGCTGGCCGCGCCCCACATGCACCTGCCACGGCCGCAGTACGGGGACGTGGTGGCCGAGGTCGCTGCCTTCCTCCGGGAGCGCGTCGCGCACGCCGTGGCGCACGGCGTGGCACGGGACCGGATCGTCGTCGACCCCGGGCACGACCTGAACAAGAACACCAGCCACTCCCTGGAGCTGACCCGGCGGCTGGACGAGATCACGGCGATCGGCCCGACGCTCGTCGCGCTGTCCCGCAAGGACTTCGTCGGCGAGACGCTCGGTCGCCCGGCGGACGAGCGCCTGGCGGGATCGCTCGCCGTCGCGGCCTGGTGCGTCGAGCACGGCGCGCGGGTGGTGCGGGCGCACGACGTGCGTGCCACCGTCGACGCGGTGCGCATGGTCGAGGCGGTGCTCGGCCGACGGGAGCCGGTGGAGCACCGGCACAACCGCTGAGGCGCTCGGATGCTGCACCGTGACGACGTCCTCGCCCGCTACGCCGTCGCGGACCGCACCCTGCCGCACCTGCGGATGAACTTCATCTCGAGCCTCGACGGGTCGGCGACCCAGGGCGGTCTGTCCGGCGGGTTGAACAACGCCGACGACAAGCTGGTGTTCGACACGCTTCGGATGCTGTCCGACGTGATCCTGCTCGGCGCAGGCACGCTGCGCGACGAGGGCTACGGCGCGATGCGTCTCGACGACGAGGCCGTCCGCTGGCGGGTGCAGCACGGGCTGGCGCCGCAGCCGACGTTCGCCCTGGTCAGCTCGCGCCTCGGCCTACCAGCCACCCACCCGGTGTTCGCCGACGCGCCGGTGCGCCCGCTGGTGCTGACCCACGACGCGGCGCCGCCGGACGCGCGCGACGAGCTGGCGTCCGTCGCCGACGTGGTGCTGGTCGGCTCCGGCGCGGTCGACCCCTGGCTGCTGCGCGGGGCGCTCGAGCAGCGCGGGCTGCTGCAGGTGCTCTGCGAGGGCGGCCCGCACCTGTTCGGCACCTTCCTGGCGGCGGACGCCGTCGACGAGCTGTGCCTCACCCTCAGCCCCGTCCTGGAGGGCGGGCACGCCGGCCGCATCGCGGTGGGCCCCGAGGAGACACCGCGCCGCATGCACCTGGCGAGCGTCCTCCAGGCCGACGACATGCTGCTGCTGCGCTACCTGCGGGACCCCGCGACCGACGCCGCAGGGAGCCGGGCCGCCACCGGCCGATGACCGACGCCGACGTGGCACCTGTGCCCGTCAGGCAGGGGCGTCCGTCGGTGGCCGAGCGCGGCGCGTCTCGGGCATGACGAGACCGGCCACCAGCGCCAGGGCGGAGACGCCGGCCGTGGCGAGGAACGCGACCCGGAACGAGGCGGCGTCCGCCAGCGCCCCGGCCGCGAGAGGTCCGACGAACGCCCCGGCGTCCGAGGCCATCTGGAACGCGGCGACCGGCGTGCCGCCCCGACCGCCGATCACGTCGCCCACCACGGCGGCGGTCGACACGCCCAGCATCGCCGACCCCGCGCCGTACAGGGCCATCCCGGCCAGGAACAGCGGCGCGCCACCGGCGAACGCCATCGCCACCCCGGCAGCCAGCGCGAGCGCGGCACCGGCGCGCAGGAAGGGCCGCCGCCCTCCGCTGTCGACCAGGCGACCGGCCGGCACCAGCACGATCGCCTGCACCACCGCCGACACCACCAGGCCGGCGCCGGTCCAGGAGGCACCGAGCCGCAGCCCCTCGACGACGAACACCGGGACCAGCGACGCCCGCACACCGAAGACGGCCCAGCCGACGGCGAAGTTGTTCACGACCGCGGCCCGGTAGGCCGAGCTGCGCAGCGCGGTGCCGAGACCGGTGGGCACGTGCTCCGCCGTTCCCGCGGCTGCCTCGTGCGCACGCAACGGGGTGCGCGCCAGGAAGGCGGTGGCCACTCCCCCGGCGATCAGCAGGGTCCCGGCGTAGACGAAGAAGGGCGCACGCAGCGACCAGGCGGTCAGCGGGCCGCCGAAGGCGGGACCGGCGATGCCGCCGAGCAGGAACCCCGTCTGGTAGACGCCGGTGGCGCGGCCCCGCTGGTCCGGGGCGACCACCCGCAGCAGGAGCGCGAAGGACGAGACGGTGAACATGGCGGAGCCGAAGCCGCCGACCCCGCGCAGCACCAGCAGCTGCAGGTAGCTGCCCGAGAGCCCCGCCAGCAGGCTCGAGACGCCCACGATGCCGATGCCCGCCGCCAGCACCGACCGTTCCCCCAGGTGGTCCACCAGCCTGCCGGCGGCCGGGGCGGACACGAAGCGCACCAGGGCGAACACCGAGACCACGGCACCGGCGGCGGCGTTGCTGACCCCGAACCCCTTGGCGAACAACGGGATGGCGGGCGCGACGATCCCGAAGCCCAGGGCGACCGAGAACGCGACCGCCGTCAGCACGGCGACCTCTGCCGGGAGGGCCCGGAACGGGTGCGGGATGCTGCGCCGGGGGACCACCGGGACGGCGGCGGGCCGCGGCGCGCGCGGCTGGCTGTCGGTGATGGTGGGCTCCCCTGCTGATGGGACGGCGGCCGTGGAACGGTACGCGGGCGCGTGCGGCGCCCATCATGCCGCCAGCCGCCGACGCAGACGGACGCGCGACGGTTGCCTGCTGCGCCGCCACGGGCGACCCTTGCGGCGGGACACCGGTCGATCACCCGGGAGCGATGTGGACGCCGACGCCGTCGTCGTGGGGGCCGGCCTCGCCGGGCTCGTGGCCGCCGCCGAGCTGGCCGATGCCGGCAGGCGCGTGCTGGTGCTGGACCAGGAGCCGGAGCAGTCGCTGGGCGGTCAGGCGTTCTGGTCGCTCGGCGGGCTGTTCCTGGTGGACACCCCGGAGCAGCGCAGGATGGGCGTCCGGGACCGGCTGGAGCTGGCCCAGCAGGACTGGTTCGGGTCCGCCGGGTTCGACCGTCCCGAGGACCACTGGCCCCGCCGGTGGGCGGAGGCCTACCTGCAGTTCGCCGCCGGGGAGCAGCGGGCCTGGCTGCGGGCGATGGGCGTGCGGTTCTTCCCGGTGGTGGGCTGGGCGGAACGCGGCGACGGCCGGGCGGAGGGCCACGGCAACTCCGTCCCGCGCTTCCACATCACCTGGGGCACGGGCCCGGGCGTGCTGGCCCCGTTCGAGAGGCGGGTGGGCTCGCACGTCGCGGCGGGACGGGTGGAGCTGCGCTTCCGGCACCGGGTCGACGCCCTGGTGACGCACGACGGTGCGGTGACGGGGGTCAGCGGCGCGGTCCTGGAGGACTCGTCCGTCGGCCGTGGCAGGCCGTCCTCCCGAGTCGAGGTCGGCGGCTTCTCGTACGAGGCGCAGGTGGTGGTGGTCGCCTCCGGCGGCATCGGCGGAAACCTCGACCTGGTGCGCCGGATGTGGCCGGAGCGCCTCGGCGCACCGCCGCGCGAGCTGGTCGCGGGCGTGCCGGCGCACGTCGACGGCCGGATGCTGCAGATCGGTGCGACCGCAGGTGCCGCAGTGATCAACGCCGACCGCATGTGGCACTACACCGAGGGCCTGCACAACTGGGACCCCGTCTGGGCCGACCACGGCATCCGCATCCTGCCGGGACCCTCCTCGCTGTGGCTCGACGCCGAGGGCAACCGCCTGCCGGCGCCGTGCTTCCCCGGTTTCGACACCTTGGCCACGCTCCGGCACCTGCGGAGCACGGGCCACGACCACTCGTGGTTCGTCCTCACCCGGAAGATCATCGAGAAGGAGCTCGCCCTCTCCGGATCGGAGCAGAACCCGGACCTGACCGGCAAGGACCTGCCCCTGCTCCTGTCCCGCGTGGGGCGCGGCACGCCCGGCCCGGTCGAGGCGTTCCTGCGGCACGGCGAGGACTTCGTCGTGGCCGACACCCTGCCGCGGCTCGTCGCGGGGATGAACCGCCTCGTCGGCGCCCCGCTGATCGACCCCGACCGCCTGCAGACCCTGGTCGAGGCGCGCGACCGCGAGCTCGACAACCCGTTCTCCAAGGACGCGCAGGTCACGGCGATCCGCGCCGCGCGGCGCTACCGCGGCGACCGGCTGATCCGGGTCGCCGCCCCGCACCGGTTGCTCGACCCGGCCGCCGGTCCCCTGATCGCCGTCCGCCTGAGCATCCTGACCCGCAAGACCCTTGGCGGGCTGCACACGGACCTGAGCGGCCGGGTGCTCGACGGCGACGGCGTCCCGATCTCCGGCCTCTACGCCGCGGGCGAGGTCAGCGGCTTCGGCGGCGGCGGGATGCACGGCTACAACGCGCTCGAGGGCACCTTCCTCGGCGGCTGCCTGTTCTCGGGGCGGACGGCGGGACGGGCCGCGGCGACGGAGACCGCGTAAGCGCCCGGGCGGGTCCGGTTGGGCTGCGGGCGCGGAGCTGCCGAGACCCGAGGGACCGTCAGGCCGCGCGGCGCACCGGTCGGGCACCGGTCCACGCCGCCACCGCCACGCCGGCGACGACCAGCGCGTCGCCCACGCTGAACGTGTTCGCCAGCGGGAGCGGGACCGGCCATGCGAAGACGTCGCCGAGCCACGGCAGCACCGGGTGGTCCACCACCGCGCTGTTGGCGAAGGCGAGGTGCGGGTCGATGCCGGCGGCGGACGTCGCCCAGCGTGACGCCGGCAGGACTCCCCCGTTGAGGGCGATCGTCAGACCGTTCGACGCCGCGCCGAGGCCGACCAGCACGGCCCCCGGCAGCCGTCGGTTCAGCCACAGGAACCCGAGCGCGAGCACGTACGTCAGCACGTGCGCGACGGGTGCGAGCCCGTGCGGCAGTCGGACCTCGACGACGACGACCTGCACGGCGAGGGTCGCCCAGATCAGCAGGGGGGCGCGCCACCGGTGCAGCAGCAGACCGGCCGGCCAGCGGCCGACGACGAGGGGCGACGCGAGCGCGAGGAGGCACGCGGCGAGCACGAGCATCGCTCAGAGACCTCGGGCACCGACGGCGACGGAGTGGCCGCCCTGCCGCTCCAGCTGCTCGGCCAGGAGCGCCGGCGTGGTGGGACGACCGAGGTGGAAGCCCTGCCCGATCACCTCGCCGAGCTCTCGCAGCGCCGCGGCTGTCGGCTCGTCCTCCACCCCTTCCGCCACCACGCGCAGGCCGAGCGCCAGGGCCAGGGCGATGGTGGACCGCACGATGATCAGGTCCTGGGTGTCGGTGGCGATGTCACTGACGAACGACCGGTCCACCTTGAGCTCGTCCACCTCCAGCCGCTTGAGGTAGCTGAGCGACGCGTTCCCGGTGCCGTAGTCGTCCACGGCGATGCCGACGCCGAGCGCGCGCAGGGCGCTGATCACCAGGTCGGCGCGCGCGGGGTCGGAGAGGATGCCGGTCTCCGTCACCTCGAGGACGAGCGCCGTCGCAGGCATCTGGTGCCTCGCGAGCGTCGCGGCGATCCGGGGCGGCAGCGAGAGGTCGGACAGGTGCCGGGCGGAGAGGTTGACCGCGACGCGGACGTCGTGGCCCGCCGCACGCCACCGCGCCAGGTCCGCCAGCGCCGTCTCCAGCACGAACTCCGTCAGAGCCGTGATCAGGCCCGAGCTCTCCGCGAGAGGGACGAAGTCGTCCGGGGCCACCAGACCGCGGGCGGGGTGCTCCCAGCGGACCAGTGCCTCGACGCCCACGATCCGGGAGTCGGCCAGGTCCACCTGCGGCTGGTAGTCGACGAAGAGGTCACCCGCCTCGAGCGCGGCACGCAGGTCGGCGAGCAGGTGGAGCCGTTCGAGGGTGTTGATGTCGAACTCGGGCGCGTAGGTGCTGATGCGGTCCCGCTCGAGCTTGGCGTAGTACAGCGCGATGTCGGCCCGCTTCATCAGCTCCTGCGGGTCGGTGCCGTGCTCCGGCGCGACCGCGACGCCAGCGCTCGCGCGGATCAGCAGGTCCAGGCCCTCCACACGGATCGGTTCGTCGAGCGAACGCAGCAGCACCCGCGCGACGTGCTGTGCGTCGGCGAGGTTGCCCGCGACCACCACCGCGAACTCGTCGCCGCCGAGCCGGTGCACCGCGACGTCCTCCGGCAGGTCGGACACCAGCCGGCGCGCGACCTGCCGCAGCAGCTGGTCACCCACCGGGTGGCCCAGGGTGTCGTTGATGTCCTTGAAGTGGTCCAGGTCCACGAGCACCAGACCGGGCCCGTTCCCGTCGGTCCGCGCAGCGGCTGTGAAGCCCTCGTCGAGCGACCGCCGCAGCTGGTCGCGGTTGGCCAGACCGGTCAGCGAGTCGTGCGAGGCCAGGTGCGCGTGCCGAGCGGCGGCCCCGGCGAGCAGGTGCGCCGCGACGACGAACGGCACGAGGAGCACCAGGACGCCCGCTCCGTCCGCGGCGAGCACGCCGGCCAGGCAGCCGACGGAGATGAGCACCAGGTTGGTGACGGCGTGGGCGACGCCGTCCTCGGTCACCACGGCGATGAAGGGCTGGCGCGTCGCCAGGGACACGACGCCGGCGACCAGGACGCGGTTGACGGTGATCATCACCAGACCCGCGACGAGCAGCGGGACCACGTCCCGCACCTCGACCAGCTTCGGTCCGCCCAGGAACGGCACGTGCGTCAGCCAGCTGAAGACCGCGCGGGCCGTCAGGACGCTCAGCGCGTACTGGGCGGTGTTGAACAGGGACTTGCGTGCCTCGCGGCGGTGCAGCAGGTCGTCGAGCAGGCTGGCGACCGCCTGCACGATGACCGCGACGGCGACACCGCCGATGGCGGTCAGGGCCAGGACGAACGGCGCCGACGTCGACAGGGTGCCGGCGTCGTCCTCCCCCGAGAGCCGGATCGGCCGCACCTCGCCGGCCAGCGCGGCCACGGCCAGCACGACGCTGGGCCAGACGAGGATCCGCGAGACGGTGTCCGGCCAGGAGCTCGCCACCACGGTGACCACCAGGCCGACCAGGCCGAGGCTCGTCACCGCCGTGACGTAGACGCCGAGCGGCGTCGGTGGTGCCAGACGCTTGCGCCCGGCACCACCGACGACCGGAGGGGCTGCTACCACTTGTACCCGGCGCCGACCAGCACTGCCACGGCCACGAGCGTGCCAGCGCTCGCGGCGATGCGGACGACGGTGCTGTTCTGGGTGATCTTCCACTTGCCCATGTGCGGGTCCCTTTCGGCTGGGGACGACGCCTGTGGCCGCAGCCCCCCTGCCGTGCCCACGGGCGGCGTGACGTGCAAGGTGCCGGCCGTGGGTACGCGCGTCGTCCGTCGTCTTATCGGCTGGCAGGGCGCAGCCGTGAGCGATCCTTTCGCACCGGGTGCCCGGAGCGCCCGCATTTGCGCGTGTCGCGGTCGCAGCGCACGTCCCGCGGGCGCGCCGGTGGCCGCCGGCTGTCGATCCGGAGCCGGTTCCTTCGTCATGCCCCTGACAGGGCACCACGCGACGGCTGGCCGAGAGGAACGAGCATGACGACGATCACCGCCTTCCAGAACATCACCCTCGACGGGGTGATGCAGGGCCCCGGTCGGCCGGACGAGGACACCCGCGGCGCCTTTCACGCAGGCGGCTGGGCGACCGGCTACCGGGACGAGGTGTCGATGGCGTACGCCGCCGAGGGCATGCGGACGCCCGGGGCGCTGCTGTTCGGTCACCGCACCTACCGCGACGTGCTCGACCACTGGACCACCAGGCCGGAACCGAACCCGTTCGCCCAGGTCCTCCTCTCGACGCCCAAGTACGTCGTCTCACGTGACCCGGGCACGGTGCTGCGCCACCCGGCCTCCACCCTGCTGGCCGGGGACGGCGTCGAGCGGGTGCGTGAGCTGAAGGCTGCCGGCGGACCCGACCTGATGGTGATGGGCAGCGGAGAGCTGGTCCGAGCCCTGCACGCCGCTCACCTGGTCGACCGGTTCACGCTGCAGGTGCACCCGATCGTGCTCGGCGCCGGCACCCGGCTGTTCGGGGACGGGGAGCGGGTCGACCTGACGCTGGGGCGGACGATCTCCACCACGACCGGCGTCGTCATCGCCGAATACGCTGTTCGTTGAGCCGAGCGGAGAGTCACATGCGCTACACGCTGCTGCTGCACTACCCGGAGGAGTCCGCCGAGACGATCGGCGCGGACGCGATCGCGCAGGGCATGGAGGCGTTCGCCAGCTACGCGGCGACGTTGCAGGCCGCGCGGGTCCTGGTCGCGGCCGAGGTGCTGCAACCGTCGGTGTCGAGCACGACCGTGCGGGTACGCGACGGCGTCCTGCGCGTGCAGGACGGGCCCTTCGCGGACACCAAGGACCAGCTCGGCGGGACGATCGTGATCGACGTGCCCGACCTCGACGCGGCGATCGAGTGGGCCAGGCAGGCACCGCCCGTCCAGTGGGGTGCCGTCGAGATCCGTCCCGGCGCGACCCACACGGTCGAGGGCGTGTGGGTCGCGAACGGGTGAGCCACCCGGACGCCCAGGCGGCCGCCGAGCGAGCCGCCCGGGCGTCCTACGGGCGGCTGATCTCCTTGCTCGCGGCCCCGACCCGCGACCTCGCGTCGGCGGAGGACGCCTTGTCCGGCGCCTTCGAGGAGGCCTTGCGCCGCTGGCCTGAGGTCGGGGTCCCGACGAACCCTGAGGGGTGGCTGCTCACCGTGGCCCGCAACCGGCAGCGCGACGTGTGGCGGTCGGCCGCGACCCGCCGCTCGGTGCCGCTCGAGGACCACGGCGCCGCCGTCGACCCGTTCGCGGACCTCGACGCCCTCACCATCGGCGACCGGCGCCTCGAGCTGCTCTTCGTGTGCGCCCATCCCGCGATCGACGAGTCCGTCCGTGCGCCCCTCATGCTGCAGACGGTGCTCGGGTTCGACGCCGCCCAGATCGGCCGGGCGTTCGCGGTGCCTGCGGCCACGATGGCGCAGCGGCTGGTCCGCGCCAAGAGGCGGATCCGGGACGCCGGCATCCCGTTCGCCGTCCCGGACCGTCGGCTGATGCCCGAGCGCCTTCCGGCCGTCCTCGAGGCGGTCTACGGCTGCGCCGCCCTGTCCTGGCGCGGCGGGCGCGACACGCTCGCAGGCGAGGCGCGCTACCTCGCGGTGACGCTGGCCACGCTGCTGGGCGACGAGCCCGAGGCGTGGTCCCTCGCTGCCCTCACCACCTTGACGCTCGCCCGACGGGCCGACGGCGGGTTCGTCCCGCTCGACGAGCAGGACGCGACCGGCTGGGACGAGGACCTGATCGCCGAGGGTGAGAGCTACCTGCGCCGCGCGCGGTCGGCAGCACGTCCCGGCCGCTTCCAGCTCGAGGCGGCGATCCAGGCGGTGCACTGCGAACGCCGCCGGACGGGCGCGACGAGCTGGGCGTCGCTGCGGACGCTGTACGCCGCGCTCCTGGCGACGGCCCCGACGCTCGGCGCGCAGGTCGCCTCCGCCGTCGTCACCGGACGGATCGACGGCCCGGACGCCGGCCTCGCCGCCCTGCCCACCGCGGTCGACGACTTCCAGCCGTACTGGGCGGCCCGCGCCGACCTCCTCGCGCGTGCCGGTCGCGACGCGACCGAGGCGTACCGCCGTGCGGCCGACCTCGCCGCGGACCCGGCCGTCGCCGGGTTCCTCCGTCGCCGCGGCGAGGCCCGCACCGGGACCGGTACGCCGTCGCGGCACGGCACCGAGCACACCTAGCGAGCCGCAGCCTCGGGCGGCGGCACGATCACCACCGGCTGGTCGGCGAACTCCAGGACGTGTCGTGACCGCGCCCCGATGTAGGGCTCGCCGCTCGCCGACCGGGAGGACTTGCCCAGCACCACCAGGTCGGCATGCCACTGCCGGGCGTCGTGCAGGATCGCCGGAGCGATCTCGCCGGTGAGCACCTGGGTCTGCAGCTCGAGGCGTGCAGCCGCCGCGAGGGCGCTCACCCGGTGCAGCATCGCGACGCCCGCCTCGGCGAGACGCGCGCCGGCACCCGGTTCACCGCTCGCGGCCTGGACCACCTTGGGGAGGCCGTGGTCGACCTCGACGTGCACGGCGCGAAGCTCGGCGTGCAGGGCGGTGGCCAGCTCGATGGCCAACCGGGCGGCAGCCAGCGAGTCGGGTGTGTCGTCGATGGCGACCAGGATCCGTTCGATCATGGCTGCGACCTCCTGTCGACCGTGCCGCTGACGGCTCGGCGCAGCCGCATGCCGTCCTCCTGCTCCGTCTGCTCGAGCGTGAGCTCCAGGGCTGCGAGGCGCTCGCGCAGCCACGGCAGCCAGCGCTTGTCCAGGGCCCGCATCCGGCGGCGGGTGACCGCGATCTCGGCGGCGAGCCGGGCCACCGCCTCGCGGGCGGCGGCGGCGCGCGCACCGGCGACCAGGGCCGCCTGGAACGCCGCGGTCGCCGGGACCACGGCGGCGTTCCCCGCCAGGACCGCCCCGTCGGCGGGGCCGGTGCGGACCAGCACGTCCTCCGGGTAGCTCAGGCCCATCGCCGAGGTCCAGACCACCTCGACCTCGGCCGTCCCCGACGGTGCGGCGCACCGCACCACGTCCTCCCCGCCGAGGAGCACGGCTCGCAGCAGCCACGTCTGCGCCTCGGCGTACGCCTGCGACCAGGTGGCCTCGCGTCGCTCCAGCCGGGTCTGCAGCCGCTGCTGCTCGGGCAGGAGGATGCGCAGCTTGCGGTCGAGCTGGTCGCGACCCTTCTGCGCGGTGCTGAGGCGCGCGCGCAGCCACAGGCGACCGGCGCGGCCGGGCGGGACGGAGCGGGCGACCGGCACGGGCTACCCCTCGGGCCGGGGATGCTGCGCGAGGAACCGCCGGGACAGCATCGTGAGCTCCCGGGCCGGCAGCACAGTGAGGACCTGCCAGCACCGTTCCAGGGTCTCGTCCAGCGTGCGCCGTTCGCCCTGGCCCTGGTCGGCCAGCACGCGCTCGAAGGTGGTGGCGAACTCCAGGTACAGCTGGTCGGTGCCGTTGAGGGCGGCCTCCCCCACGATCTCCGCCAGCTGCTGCACCTGGCGGGCGCGGGCCAGGGCTGCGAGCAGCTGGGCGGCGACCTCCAGGTGGTCCTCGCGCGTGCGCCCTGCGCCGGCACCGCTGCGCATCAGCCGCGACAGGGACGACAACGGGTCCACCGGCGGGTAGATGCCACGGGCGTGCACGTCGGAGGTGAGGACGATCTGACCCTCGGTGATGTAGCCGGTCAGGTCGGGCACCGGGTGGGTGATGTCGCCACCGGGCATGGTCAGCACCGGCACCACGGTCAGCGAGCCGGCGACGCCGCGGATCTGGCCGCAGCGCTCGTACAGCGAGGCCAGGTCGCTGTACAGGTAGCCGGGATACGCCCGGCGCCCGGGCATCTCGCCGCGAGCCGCGGCGACCTCACGAAGCGCCTCGGCATAGCTCGTCATGTCGGCCAGCACGACGAGCACGTGGCGGTGCTGCTCGAAGGCGAGGTCCTCGGCGACGGTCAACGCGATGCGCGGGGTCAGGATCCGCTCGATCACGGGGTCGTCGGCGGTGTTGAGCAGCAGCACCAGCTCACCGGCCGCCGATCGCTCCTCCAGGCGGGCCCGGACGGCGTCGGCGTCGGGGTGCGTGACCCCCATCGCGGCGAAGACGACGCAGAACGGCTCGTCACCGGACGTGGACTGGGCGGCGATCTGCGCCGCCAGCTCGAGGTGCGGCAGGCCGGCGGCCGAGAAGATCGGCAGCTTCTGGCCGCGGACCAGCGTCATCAGCGCGTCGATCGCCGAGATCCCGGTGAGCACCGGCTCGGCCGGCGGTCGGCGGTGCACCGGGTTCAGCGGGCTGCCGGCGACGGGCGCCGTCCTGGTCGCCACGATCGGCGGACCACCGTCGACCGGCTCCCCGCGCCCGTTGCACACCCGACCGAGCCACCCGGGGCCGATCGGCACCCGGAGCGGTGCACCGGCGAACGCCACCTCGGTCCTGCCGGGCACCAGCCCGTCGGTGCCCTCGAGCACCTGCACCACCGCGAGATCGTGGTCGACCTCGAGCACCAGGCCGTGGCGCTCCGGCTCACCGGCCGAACCGACGATCCGGACGACGGCGAACTCGTCCCAGCCGACCCGCTCCACGCCGCGCACCACGAGGAGCGGGCCGCGCAGGTCCCGCACACCGGCGTAGCGGACCGGGAACCAGTCGGTGGTGCTCATGGCAGCGCCGCCAACCGGTCGAGCTGCTGCTGGCGACGGCTCGCGATGCCGGCGGCCCCGTCGGGCGGCGTGTCCTGGGCCGCGCGCAGCAACGGCGAGAAGTCGAGCTCCTCGATCTCCGTCGCGGTGCTGCCGCCTTCGATCGCCGCCTCGCACCGGTCGACGACGTCGAGCACCGCATCGATGAGCGCAGCCGTCTTCGCCGGTGCGCAGCGTGCGTCGTTGTCCGACAGCGCGTTCTGCTGCAGCACCCCTTCGCGCAGCAGGCGACCCGCCAGCAGGACGACGCGCTCGTGGCCGGGCAGCGACCCCGCGCCGACCAGCTCCGCGAGCTCGCCCAGGCGGTCGGCCTCCGCAAGGAGGGTGGTGACGCGGGCGCGTCGAGCGCCCCAGCCCGGGTCACCGTTGCCGGCGTACCAGGCAGCCAGCCCCTCGGCGTCGCGCGAGAAGGACCCCGACCACGCCACAGCGGGGTAGTGCCGGGCGTAGGCGAGGCCGCGGTCGAGGCTCCACAGGGTTCGGACGAAGCGCTCGGTCTGGGCGGTCACCGGTTCGGTGGTGTCCCCACCCGCGGGAGACACGGCGCCGATGATCGTCACGGACGCGGTGGCGCCACCGAGCGTCACCGCGCGACCCGCTCGTTCGTAGAAGGCGGCCAGTGCGGACGACAGCGAGGCCGGGTAGCCCTCCTCCGCCGGCAACGCGCCCGAGCGGGAGCCGAGCTCGCGCAGGGCCTCCGCCCAGCGGGACGTCGAGTCGGCGATGACCACCGCGTGGTAGCCCATGTCGCGGAAGTGCTCGGCGACGGTGACCCCGCTGTAGATGCTCGCCTCGCGGGCCATCATCGGCATGTTCGAGGTGTTGGCGATGATCACCGTGCGGTCGGCGAGCAGCCGACCCGTCCGCGGGTCGGTCAGCTCGCCGAGCTCGTCGAGCACGTCCGCCATCTCGTTGCCGCGCTCGCCGCAGCCGATGTAGACGATCACGTCGGCGTCGCACCACTTGGCGATCTGCTGCAGCAGCATCGTCTTGCCCGTGCCGAAGCCGCCGGGCACCGCCGCACTGCTCCCCTGCGCGAGGGGGAAGACCGCGTCCAGCACGCGCTGGCCGGTGACCAGCGGAGCTGCTGCGGGCAGGCGCTCGCGCACCGGTCGAGGGCGGCGGACCGGCCACCGCTGGCTCATCGTGACCTCGACGCCGCCGACCACCGCGACCACGTCCTCCGTGCCGTGGGCACCGGCGACGGCGACGTGCTCGACCGTGCCCGCCACCCCCGGCGGTGCCAGGACCCGGTACTCGATCCCACCCGCCGGCACCGTGCCCAGCAGGGCGCCGTCGCCGACGTGCTCGCCGACCGCGATCGCTGGACGCCACTCCCGTTCGCTCCGCCCCGTGTCGTGGCGGGTGAGCGGACCGAGCCACGTCGGCGCGTCGGACAGCGGACGGAGCAGGCCGTCGAAGACGCCACCCAGCAGCTGCGGACCGAGGGTGGCCGACAACGGGTGCCCCAACGCCTCGACCGGGTCCCCGACCGCGAGGCCGCCGGTGTACTCGTAGGCCTGCACCGAGACGACCTGGTCCTCGATCGCCACGACCTCTCCGGGCAGCCGCGCCGCTCCCAGCGCGACCACCTCGGCCATCGCGACGCCCTCCAGCCCGTCCACCTCGACCAGCGGACCGCTGACCCGGGTCACCCGGCCGCTCATCGGTCGTCCCACAACGCCGCGAGGTCGAGCCGGTCGAGAGCGTGCGCGACCAGCGCGTCGACCGAGGCGTCGACCCGGCGTCCGTCCGGCGCCACGCCGACCACCCCGCCGGACGGGTGCGGCTCCAGCCGCGCCTCGGTACCCAGCCGGGCGACCACCAGCGCACCGAGCCGCGCCGGCCGATCGGGCTCGGCCAGCAGCTCCAGCACCGCCGCACGCGCCGCGGTGCACAGCTGCTCGTACGCCGTGCGCTCCGCCGCGAGGACGATGCGTCGCGCCTCGCGACGGGCTCGGGCCTGGTCCAGGGCCTGCCGTCGCTCGGCATCCGCCTCACCGGCGGCACGTGCCTGGTCCAGGACCTCGGCCGCCTGGGCGCGTGCCGCGTCCGTCTGGGTGCGCGCCGAGAGCTCGGCGTCCGCCCGAGCCGCGTCGGCATCGGCCTGCGCCCGGCGCAGCAGCGCCTGCTCGAGCGGCTCGAGAGGGTTCGCGGCCCTGATCTCACCGGGAGGGGTCGCCGTGCTGGCGGTCATGACGGCAGCAGCATGGTGAGGGGTGCGCCGCGTGCGCGGGTGGCGTCGCCGATGGCGTCCGCGGCCGCCGCGGACAGGAGCACGATCGCGACGGTCGGCGGCAGGTGCTGCCAGGTGGCCCGCGCGTCCTCGGCGTCCCGGACCTCGTAGGTGCGCGCACCGGCGAGCGCGAAGCCGCTCACCAGCTCCGGCGCCCCGATGACCGCGACGTCGCTCATGCCTTGCCGATCAGGATGATCGACACGATCAGCCCGTAGATCGCGATGCCCTCGGCGAGCCCGACGATCACCATCGCGCGCCCGAACAGCTCGGGCCGCTCGCTGATCGCGGCGAGCGCGGCGGCACCGGTGTAGGCGACCGCGATCGCGGCGCCGATGGAGGACCCGGCCACCGCGATGGCCGCCCCGATCAGCGCGGAGCCGTTGGCGGCGGTCGAGGCCGCCGCGGTCACGGCCTGGGGCGCGGTGGCCGCGGCGGACGGCCCCGCACCGGCCACCATCGCCACCACGACGAGCGCCGCGACCAGCAGCAGCCCGTTGGCGGCCAGGACGACGCGCAGCGCGGGTCTGCCCCGACGTCGCAGCGCCCAGCTCGTGGCGAGCCCGACGACGAGGATCGCGGGCAGGCAGATCGTCCAGATGATCATCAGGCCTCCGTCGGTGCGAGCGGGACGTGCCAGGGCCGGAAGGGCCGGCCCTCGCCCTCGAAGATCCGGGAGAACAGCTCGTAGTACTCCAGCCGCAGCGCCTGGATGCCGGCGACCAGGCCTTCGAGGGCGAACGTCAGCGCGTTGCCGACCACGAAGACGAGCACCGCCGCGGCGACTCCGGGCACCCCGCGGTGGGCCAGTGCCGTCACTCCCTGCCAGACCACCAGGCCCAGCGCGGCATGGGTGAGCCCGAAGGCGGCGAGCCGGGCGAAGCTGACGAGGTTCGAGCCGAGGCGGACGACCAGGTCGACCAGCTCCACCATCGCCTGGCTGGCACCGGCGGCACCGCCTCCCGCCGCGGCGAGCAGTCCGGCATAGCCGACCACCAGCGCCGCCACCGCGACGACCGCTCCGGCGACGGTCACGGCGGCCAGGTGCAGGTACAGGCCTCCGGCCAGCGTGCCGAGCCCGAGGAACAGCGACGCACCCGCCAGCCCGGACGGGGCGTACACCGCGCGTCGCCAGCCGCCCTCCCGGAACCGGTTGACCGAGCCCAGCGCGTACGCCCCGGCCAGCAGGAGCGCACCGACCGCGATCGCGACCAGCAGCAGGGTCACGGCGTTCTCCAGCGGAGACAGCCAGATCACGGGGACCACGCCCGTCGGCCCGAAGAACTCGCCGTAGAGGACGCCGAACACCGTGCTGGCCAGCCCGGCGCCGGCCAGGAACAGCCAGTACGGAGCCAGCCGCGCGAGGCGCTGCCACCGCCCGGACCGGACGGCCAGGGCCGCGATCAGCAGCAGGGCACCGTGACCGGCGTCCGCGAACATCATCCCGAACATCACCACGTAGGCGATGCCGGCGAGCAGCGACGGGTCGACGTCGCGGTACGGCACCGTCGCGTACGTGCGGACCAGCCCGGCGAAGTCACGGCCGGGCCCACGATCGGACAGCAGCGTGGGCGGGTCGACACCGCGAGGCGCCGGCAGCACGAGGACCGAGGCGTCGACCGCTGCCAGCGCGGCGGTCAGCCCGCGCACGGCGTCTGCCGGCGCCCAACCGGCCAGCGCCGACACGCGTCCCCTCGTGATGGCGTCCGCGGCGCGCGCATCGAGCTCGGCCTCGCCGGCCAGCAGGTCCGCGCGGCCGTCCTGCTCCCAGGCGGGGAGGTCGGGCCGGCGGCCGAGGAGCGGCGTCACCTGGCCGCCGCGGCCCAGGCGCCGGAGCGCGGCCGCGGCACCCGACTCCGCCGCGCCGGGCCTCCGGTCGCCCAGCTCGTCCAGCTCCACACAGCCCTGGTCGGCGACCGTCACCAGCAGGTCCCGCAGCTGATCGGCGGGTGCGAGCAGCGCCACCCGCTGCATCCCCACGGGGTTCAGGGCGTCATGCCACCGCACCGAAGTCCTCCGTGACGTGGCCACCCCGTGCTGCGAGCTCCAACGCCGCTCGCACCCGCCACGCGTCGACCGCGAGCCGCGCGACGGTCGCGACGAGCGCCCCCGCACCGGCGGCATCTCGCCCGGCCATCGCAGCCGCTTCCCGGTCGACCCGCGCCCACCAGCCGGCCTCCGCACGCCACAGCTGCTCCGGCGCGCTGACGTCGGCCAGGGCCCACCGTGCCGTCCGCGGCAGCGCGCCGGCCAGCTCCTGCAGCGTGAGCGCGTTGCCGGCGGCGGGCCCCAGCGCCCGCGAGGCGAGGAAGCGCACGCGGGCGCCCGGCGGAGCGGCCCGGTACGCCAGCTCGCGAGCAAGGACGAGGGCGGCCGCAGCCGATGCCCAGGCACGTGCATTCGGGACGTCGACGACGATCCGGCCGGCCGCCGAGAGCCGGATCGCCACGGAGACGTCGTGCAGGTCGTCGGTGCCGGGGTCGTCCCAGCGGGACTGCTCCAGCACGCGTCTCAGGCCCTGCACATCGGTCGTGGCCGCGAGGCGTGGCCAGGCGGTCGCGAGCGCGCCGAGCTGGTACGGCGCGGGCGGCGCCGGGTCGGCCCGACGCCGCAGGTGCTCGTCGATGTTGAGGGCCTCGACCGGTGCCGCCAGGGCGCGCAGCATCACGACACCGTCCCGCGGTGCCCACCCCGCCAGAACCCGCACGTTCCAGACGAAGGTCGCCACGACGGCGCGCTGCGCCTCGGCGAGCGTCTGGTCCGGACGCACGTCGTGGGCGTACGGCCCGCTGGCGAGCTCCGACAGCGCCGCGGTCAACGAGGGCCGGGCCGCCAGCGCGCGAGCAGCCTCCGGGCCGAGCCGTCGCCGCCGCATCGCCGTGGACCGGACCCCGACGGCGACCCACCCCGTGCTCATCGCGGGCCGTCCTCGGCCGCGTCGACCAGCTCGGTGACGGCGGCGGCGACCCGAGCGACGTAGTCCCCCATGCGCCGCTCGGCCTGCGCACGCAGCCGTGCGGCCCGCGCTCGCGCGGCCGCGAGATCGGCATCGGACACCTGCCGGCCGACCTGCTGGGCGCGTGCCATGGCGTCGGCACGCTCACCGGCCGCCCGCTGCTCCGCCGTGGCGGCGATGCTCCGGACCTCGTCCGCCGCACGCCTGCGCAGCTCGTCGGCATCGTGCCGACCCTGCTCGACGATCCCGTCGCACAGCGCCTCCGTCGGTGCCAGCCGGGCGAACACGGCCTCCAGCTCGGCGATCGCGTCCGCGACGCGGTCCTGCGGCACGCCCGCGACGGCGGCCGGGCCCGGAGCACCCGCTGGGAGGAACCTCCGCAGCGGACCGGGAATGCGTGGCATCCCGAGCCTCCCTCCAGGACGGCTCTCGGCTCCTTCCACCCTGGTGCCGATCTCCGGTCCTGGTACAGGGCCTAAAGACCGTGGCGAACCACCCGGACCGCCTCGCTCGTCCCAATCGACGGTCCACGCGGGTCGAGCACCACCACCGGCGAGCTCGCCACCCACTCCTCGACCGAGTACGGCTGCTCGGCATACCAGGGCTGGAGCCGCCACGCCTCCACGATGATCCGTCGTCGTCGGTCGGGGTCGGTGACCTCCCGCGCGACGACTGCCCGCTGCCGCTGCGGATCCCGCAGCCGGACCACTGCCGCCGGGTTCACCCGCAGGTTCGCCACCCATGCCCGCGGGCCCGGCGTACCGGTCAGCACCAGCTCGGCGTCGGCCACCACGTACCACAGCTCGACCGAGCGCCACCGACCCGTGCGCCGCCCGACGGTCTCCAGGACGCACGTACCGGTCGCCGGCATCTGCGACGGGCTCACGGCACCAGCGTAGGAACCGGCGGCCCGACGGGTCACCCCGGGTGCCGGCCGCCGCGGGGATGGGAGGCTTGCGGTGTCTCCGCGGCGGCGGAGCGTTCGCACGGAGGTGGCGGTGACCAGGTCGTGGAGCGGTCCGGCGCCCGAGACGGCCGAGGCCCTGATGCGGTCGCGGTTCACCGCGTTCCGCGACGGCGATGCGGCCTGGCTGCTCGACTCATGGCATCCGTCGACGCGCCCGACGTCCCTCGACCTGACCGACAACCCGGTGTGGCGCGGTCTGCAGGTCGTCGACGTGGTCGGCGGCGGACCGGAGGACGACGCCGGCATCGTCGAGTTCCGGGCGACGTACGTCCTGCCCTCCGGGGGCGTCGAGGTCATGCACGAGCGGTCCCGGTTCGTCCGCGAGGACGGACGCTGGTACTACGTCGCCCCGGCCGAGTGAGCCGGGTGGGGCTCACACCCGCTCGACGCCGTCGGCCTGCGGTCCCCGGTCGCTCTGTCGGACCTTGTACCGGACGCGGTCGCCCTCCTGCAGCGCCTCGGCGCCCCTGACCACCGACACGTGCACGAAGAGGTCCGCACCACCGGAGTCGGGCGTGATGAAACCGAACCCCCGATCGGCGTCGTAGCGCGCCACGACGCCCTCGCCGCCGCGCGCCGGGCCGTCCGACCCCCTCGATCGGCCCGGTGTCGCCGGCGCGGCCGACCGACCGCGCGCCGCTGCGGCGGGGGCACCGCGCTGTGCGGTGCCGCGCACGAGCCGGACGTTGCGGGCCTGCGGCCCCTTCTCGCTCTCGGCGACGTCGAAGGTGACGCGATCACCCTCGGACAGCTCGGCCAGGCCACCGGCGAGCGCCCGGACGTGCACGAAGGCGTCCTCACCCCCGGAGTCGGGGGTGACGAACCCGAAGCCCTTGTCCGCGTCGTACCAGGTCACGGTGCCGTCTGCCCCGTCGGACGCCACGACGCGCTGGGCCGCCTCGGCCCCCAGCGGCAGCAGGTGGTCCGCCTGCGGCCCCTTCTCCCCCTCGACCACCAGGAACGCCACCCGCTGCCCCTGCGAGATCACGCCACCGGTCACGATCGCAGAGCTGTGCACGAAGATCTCCGGGCCACCGCCGTCGGGCGCGACGAAGCCGTATCCCTTGCCCGGCTCGTACCAGGAGACGGTGCCGAGCAGGCCCACCGGCGCATCGGCAGCGAGGTCACCGATCACGCGGACACGACGTGCCTGCGGGCCGCGGTCGCCCTGACCCACCTCGAACTCGACGACCTGGCCCTCGCGCAGGATGCTCGGCCCGCCGTCGGTCACCACCTCGGAGGCGTGGACGAACAGGTCGTCGGCCTCGTCACCGAGCGCGAGGAAGCCGAAGCCCCGCTCCGCATCGAACCACCGGACAGTCGCCTGGGGCACGGTTGACTCCTTCTCGAACGGATGTTGCCGGCCCCAAGTCTCCCCCGGCCCGGCGCCCCCTCCGACAGCCGAAGGCCGGCCGATACTGCGGTACATGGGTGAGCAGCTCCCGCTTCAGCAGGGCCGGACGGTGCCTCGTCGTCGGCGGCTCGCACTTGTGGTCGTCGCAGGGGTGCTCGTGGTGGTCGGAACGTCGTTCGCCGCATGGGAGGCCTGGTGGCCCACCAACGTCGACGCGCGGGCGCTGGACGCCTTCGGGCCACCGATCGCCGGGGCGGTCAGAACAGGCCCCGACTGGGTCAGCTCGGGCAACATCGCGTGCCTGGACTCGTGCAGCGTGCTCACACGCTCGTTCACCGTCCCACCGGCCAGCACGGTCGGTCAGGTCCTCTCAGAGGCGGAGACGACCGCGCACCGCGCCGGGTACACGATTCCGTTCGGCATCACCTGCATGGTCACTGTTCCGGCCGAGTCCCAGTTCATGTGCTCGGTGGGCGGCCAGACGTCGGCGTCGAGTCTTGAGATCGAGGTGTACGGCGTCGACCCGACGGTCGTGACGCCACGCTCGTTGGCGGGCTACGGGCTGCCCCCGATGCCGAACGACACCGTGACCGGGGTCCGGGTCGGCATCTCCGAACGGTGACCGGTGTCCCGTCTACCCGCCTCGCCACGGCGCAAGAACCGACGGACCAGCTCGTGGCCGGTGGCGGTACGGGCACGAAGAAGGGGCCTGACCTGATCGCTCAGGCCAGGCCCCGCCGGTCGGGCTGACAGGATTTGAACCTGCGACCCCTTGACCCCCAGTCAAGTGCGCTACCAAGCTGCGCCACAGCCCGCTGGCCCCGCAGGACCGCGCGCAATGCTACCCCACGCGGTCGGCCGCCCTCCCCCGCCGGCCGGTGCCCGGGTGCGGGTCGGCGGCATGTCTCGGCGCGCTCCGCACCATCGGAGGGCCTAGCGTGACCTGCAGGAGCATCGCGAGGAGGCCCCCCATGCGATTCGACTACGACTACGTGATCGTCGGCGGCGGGATGGCGGCTGACGCCGCCGCCCGCGGCATCCGGGAGCTCGACGCCACGGGGTCCATCGCGATCCTCGGGGACGACGCGGAGCCGCCGTACGAGCGGCCTCCGCTCTCCAAGGACCTGTGGCGCGAGCCGGAGGGCGCGGAGCCGTTCCTCGACACCGCGGCCGCAACGGGTGCGCAGGTGCACACGTCCACGCGGGTGACCGCCGTCCGTCGGGCGCAGCGCGTGGTCGTCGCCAACGACGACGACGAGTACGGGTACCGCGCGCTGCTCCTGGCGACCGGGGGCCGGCCCCGCGAGCTCAACCTCGGCCCGTCCCGGGAGGTCGTCTACTTCCGGACCCTCGGCGACTACCACCGGGCGCGGGCGCTGACGGGCGGCCCCGTCATCGTGGTGGGTGGTGGGTTCCTGGGAACCGAGATCGCCGCCGGTCTGGCCACCGCGGGTGCCGCGGTCACGCTGCTGACGCCGGACGCGGAGATCGGCGCGGGCGCCTATCCCCCGGGCGTCGTCCGCCGCATCCGGGCGGCGTTCGACCAGCACGGGGTGCAGGTGGTCACCCGGGCCCGCGCAAGGTGGCTCGAGCGTCCGGCTGCGGGTCGCGTGGCGGTGCACGCCGGGACGGACGACCACCCGATGGCGTTCGCGGCGGCCGGTGTCGTGCTGGCCCTCGGCATCGAGGTGAACGCGGAGCTCGCACGGGCGGCGGGGCTCGTCGTCGACGACACCGGGGTGCGCGTCGACCAGCACCTGCGCACGCTCGACCCGTTCGTCTTCGCCGCCGGCGACATCGTGGACTACCCGGACGTGCGGCTGGGCCGCCGGCGCGTCGAGCACGTCGACCATGCGCAGAGCTCCGGTGCATGCGCCGGCCGGGCCATGGCCGCGACGCTGACCGGCGGTGAGCTGCCGGTGTACGACCACACGCCCTTCTTCTGGTCCGACATCTTCGACCTCGGTTACGAGGCGGTCGGCCGGCTGGACGCGTCGATGCAGCTGGTCGAGGACTGGGCACCCGGCCGCGAGGACGAGCACGGCATCGTCTACTACGTCAAGGACGAAGGGCTGCAGGGCGTGCTGCTCTGGGACGTGTACGGCAAGGTCGACGAGGCGAGCGCCTTGCTGGACGAGCTGCACGAGGCCGGGTCGCTGCCCGACCCCGAGCTGCTGCGCGGTCGCATCGCCCTCGACTGACCCGTCACCGGGCACCCGTCACCGGGCATCCGTCCGCGGTACGCCGGACCGGGTCGGTCAGCGCCGGCGCTTCTCGCGCACCCGCACCGAGATCGCGATCGGCGAACCCTCGAAGCCGAACGTCTCACGCAGGCGGCGCTCGATGTACCGGCGGTAGCCGGCCTCGAGGAAGCCCGTCGCGAAGATGACGAACCGCGGCGGGCGGGACGACGCCTGGGTGGCGAACAGGATCCGCGGCTGCTTGCCGCCCCGCAACGGGTGCGGGTGGGCCGCCACGAGCTCGCCGAGGAACGCGTTCAGCCGACCGGTCGGGATGCGCGTGTCCCACGACGCGAGCGACGTCTCCAGGGCAGGCACCAGCCGCTCGGCGTGCCAGCCCGTCTTCGCCGAGACGTTGACGCGCGGTGCCCACTGGACCTGCACCAGGTCCTGCTCGATCTCCCGCTCCAGGTAAGGACGACGGTCGTCGTCCATCAGGTCCCACTTGTTGTAGGCGATCACCAGGGCGCGCCCGGCGTCGACCACCTGCGAGATCACGCGGGTGTCCTGCTCGGTCAGCGGCTCCGACGCGTCGACGAGGACGACGGCGACCTCCGCCTTCTCGATCGCGGCCTGGGTGCGCAGCGACGCGTAGAAGTCGGCGCCGCTCGTCTGGTGCACGCGGCGCCGGATCCCCGCGGTGTCGACGAACACGTACGGCACCCCCTTGAGCAGGACCAGCTCGTCGACCGGGTCGCGCGTGGTGCCGGCGACGGAGTCCACCACCACCCGCTCCGACCCGGCCACCTTGTTCAGCAGCGAGGACTTGCCGACGTTGGGCCGTCCGACCAGCGCGACCCGCCGGGGCCCGTCCGGGATCGCCGTGTCGCGCGCCGACTGGGTGGGCAGCACGTCCATGGCGGCATCGAGCAGGTCACCCGTGCCACGGCCGTGCAGGGCGGAGATCGGGTGCGGCTCGCCGAGGCCCAGGGCCCACAGCGCGGCGGCCTCGGGCTCCATCGAGGGACCGTCGACCTTGTTCGCCGCGAGCACCACCGGCTTGCCGGAACGCCGCAGCAGGCGCACCACGCGCTCGTCGGTGTCCGTGGCGCCCACCGTCGCGTCGACAACGAAGACCACCGCGTCGGCCAGGTCGATCGCGACCTCCGCCTGCTCGGCGACCCGCTTGTCGATCCCGGCGACGTCCACCTCCCAGCCGCCGGTGTCCACCAGCAGGAAGTCCCGTCCCGACCACTCGGCGGGATACGTCACCCGGTCCCGCGTCACGCCGGGCGTGTCCTCGACGACGGCCTCCCGGCGTCCCAGGATGCGGTTGACCAGGGTCGACTTGCCGACGTTCGGACGACCGACCACCGCGAGGACGGGCAGCGCCAGGGGTGCGACCGTGGCGCCCTCGCCACCCTCCTCGCCCTCGAGCAGCTGCAGGTCCTCGTCCTCGAGCTCGTACTCCTCGAGACCGGCGCGGAGCGCCCGCTCACGGGCAGCGTCCTCGGGCTGCGGTGCGACTGCCGCGGCGACCTGCTCGGCGGACGGCAGCGTGGTCGGCACGGTCGTCGACTCGTCGGGCAGCTCGAGGTCGGGCGTCGGATCGATGGGGCTCACCGCACCATTGTCCCTGCCCGGCTGCCCGGCAGGGACCAGGACGTCTCAGCGTCAGCCCGGCCCGCCTCGCGAGGGTCCGCGCGCCGCTGCCGTCAGGGTGCGAGCGTGTCCCGGCGCGGGTCGTCGGCCGGCAGCCGCATCCCGGAGCGTTCCTGCAGGTCCGCGACCAGGGCCGCGAGGGCCAGGCGGACCTGCGTCGAGGTGCGGTCGATCTGCTCCCGGCGCGACCCGGCCGGCTCCACCGCGATCGGCTCGCCCGCCTCCATCACCAGGTGACGCCGCAGGCCGGGGACGTGACCGAACGTCTCACCCGTCCGACGGGTGCCCAGGATGGCGATCGGCACGACGACCGCTCCCCCGTGCACGGCCAGCCACGCCGCACCGGCGCGGGTGTCCTCCACGGCGCCCCGACCCCGGTTTCCCTCCGGGAAGATGCCGACCGCCCCGCCTCGCCGCAGCACGGCGAGACCCGCCTGGAGCGCCGACCGACCGTTGGCACGGTCCACGGGGATCTGGCCGGCCGCCCGCAGCACCGCACCGACGGGCCCGTGGAACATCTCCTGCTTCACCAGGATGTGCAGCGGCCGCGGTGCCATGCCGATCAGCAGCGGCCCGTCGATCACCCCGGTGTGGTTCGCGGCCAGCACGACGGGTCCGGTGCGTGGCACACGCTCGGCCCCGATCAGGTGGGTGTCCCAGACGACGCGGCCGAGGAACCGTCCGACCCATCGGCCCCACGCCGGCCCACCGGCCCAGGGGGCGAGGTCCGCGGGGACGGACGCGGTCACACCGTCCGTCCGCAGACGCGCGCCACCACCGCCAGGACGGCCGCGACGGTTCCCGGCAGGTCCAGGTCCGAGGAGTCCACCGTCACCACACCGTCCGCAGCCGTCTGGAACTCCACCACCGTCGAGTCGTCGGCGTCCCGGCGCAGCACCTGGTCGCGGGTCGCCTCGACGGCCGCAGCCGACGCGCTGCCGTGCACCTCACGTGCGCGGCGGGCGAGCCGTGCCTCGGCACTGGCCGTCAGCAGAACCCGGACGTCGGCGTCCGGCGCCACCACCGTGGTGATGTCCCGGCCCTCCGCGACCACCCCGCGGCCCTGCGCGAACCCACCGACGGCGCGCTCCGCGTCGATCAGGTCCCGCTGACGGCGGTTCAGCTCGGCCCGCACCGCCAGGTTGGTCGCCACCTTGCTGACCGCCTCCGAGACCCACGTCTCGCGAATCGGTCCGGCCACGTCGACCCCGCCGACGTGCACGCCGGGAGCCGTCGGATCCATCCCCATCACCAGCGGCATCCGGCGGACCAGGTCCGCCACCGCACCCTGGTCCTCCAGCCGGACACCCTCCTGCAGGCACCACCACGTCGCCGCTCGGTACATCGCCCCGGTGTCCAGGTACCCGAGCTGCAGGTGCCGGGCCACCAACCGGGACACGCTCGACTTGCCGGACCCGGACGGTCCGTCGATCGCCACCACCAACGGCGCGTTCACCGCACCACCCTCCAGCCCCGGGCGGTCAGCTCGGTGTGCAGGTGCTCGGCGCTGCCGGGCAGCACCGAGATCTCCGCCACGCCGACCGGACGGCCCGCGGCGTGCTCGATCTGCAGGTCCTCGAGGTTGACACCGGCGGCCCCCACGTCGCCCAGCAGCCGGGCCAGCTCGCCCGGGCTGTCCGGGACCAGCACGCTGACCACCGAATAGGCACGCTGCGCGCCACCGTGCTTGCCCGGGATCCGGGCGACGCCGGCGTTCCCGGCGGAGATCGCGCGTGCGATCGTGCTGAGGGCGCCCGGTGCCACGTCCTCCGGCCCGGTGGCCAGAGCGGCGTCGGTCAGCGCCGCGATCACGCCGTCGAGGTCCGACCGGACCTCCATCAGCACGGACCGGACCGCCAGGGCGTTCGCCGCCAGGATCGAGGTCCACAGCGCGGGGTCGCTCGCGGCGATCCGGGTGACGTCCCGGACGCCGGGACCGGCCAGCCCGAGCGCCGCGTCGTCCAGGTCGCGCAGCCGCGCCGCGACCAGGCTGGCCGCCAGCTGCGGCAGGTGCGACACGCTCGCGACGGCGGCGTCGTGCTCCGCGGCGTCCATGGCGACCGGCAACGCGCCCAGGTCCACCGCCAGCGCCCGCACGGCGAGCACGGCGTCGGGGTGCGAGACGCCGGAGTCGGCGATCACCCACGGCCGTCCCAGGAACAGGTCCGGGACGGCGGCGGACGGTCCGGAACGCTCGCGGCCGGCCATCGGGTGCGAGCCGACGTACCGGCGCAGGTCGGCCCGAGCGCCCCGCAGCTCGGCCAGCACGTAGCCCTTGACGCTCGCCACGTCGGTGACCACCGCCGTCGGGTGCGCCGCCAGCTCGGCTCGCACCACGTCCGCGGTCACGTCCGGGGGCGCGGCGACGACGATCAGCACGGGCTCCGGGTCGTCCGGACCCGCCGGCGTCCCGGCGCCGACGTCGCGGGCGAGCGCGAGGGCGGTGCGCGACGGGTCGGACAGCTGCACCTCGACGCCGTGCCGTCGCAAGCCCAGGCCGACGGACGCACCGAGCAGTCCGGTGCCGACCACCCGCACCGGACCCCGGGTCGCGATGCTCACATCCCCACCGCCGTCATCAGCGTGCCGAGCTCCACCCGCCCCAGCACACGCGTGCGGCCCGGAGGCAGGTCGCCCAGCCGGATCGGGCCGATCCTCGTGCGGACCAGCCGGACGACCGGGTGCCCCACCTCGTCGAACATCCGGCGCACCACGCGGTTGCGGCCCTCGTGCAGCTCGACCTCCACCAGGCTGGCGCGCGAGGTCGTCTGCAGGATCTGGAACCGGTCCACCTGCACGGGCCCGTCCTCGAGCTCGACCCCGCGCAGCAGCACCCCGCCCAGCGAGGGCCGCACCTCACCCTCGACCTCGGCGACGTGCGTCTTGGCGACCTCGTACGACGGGTGGGCCAGCCGCTGCGCGAGCTCGCCGTCGTTGGTCAGCAGGATCAGACCCTCGCTGTCGGCGTCGAGCCGGCCGACGTGGAACAGCCGCTCGGGGCGGTCGGCCACCAGCTCCGACAGCGACGGACGACCCTGCGGATCGTGCATGGTGGAGACGACGCCGCGCGGCTTGTTCAGCGCGATGGTGACCAGCGTCGCATCGAGCTGCAGGCGCTCGCCGTCGACGTGCACCACGGCCTTCGTCGGGTCGATCCGCACGCCGAGCTCGCGCACGACGACACCGTCGACGCTGACCCGTCCGTCGGCGATCAGCTCCTCGCACGCGCGCCGGGAGCCGAGGCCCGCGCCTGCGAGCACCTTCTGCAGCCGGATGCCCTCGGGGTCGTGCACGTCCCGCTCGGGCACCGCGGGTGCCGCGGGGCGCCGGGCGCCGCCCCTGGCCGGCGCGCTGCGTCGACCGGCTGCGGATGCTCCCCGCCGCTCACCTGGCGCTGCCCCTCGTGGCGCACCGCCCCGGCCACGAGGTGCGCCACCGCCGGCAGCGCCACTGCCACTGCCGCCCGATCCGCCCCGGCGTCCCGGCTGCGGCGACCGCCGTGCACGACCACCTCCGGTCGTCCCGTTGTCGCTCATGCCGTTCCTCCGTTGCCGTCGAGGCCCTCCAGCGCGTCGATGTCCGGCAGGTAGGGCGCCAGCGGGGGCAGCTCGTCGAGGCTCGACAGGCCCATCCGCTCCAGGAAGTATCCCGTGGTCGCGTACAGCAGCGCACCGCTCGACGGGTCCGTGCCCACCTCGGCGACCAGACCGCGCGCCGTGAGGGTGCGCACCACGCTGTCGACGTTCACTCCCCGCACGGCAGACACCTGCCCCCGGGTGACCGGTTGGCGGTACGCGATCACGGCGAGGGTCTCGAGCGCCGCCTGGGTCAGCCGCGCGGACTGCCCGTCGAGCACGAACCGGCCCACCACGTCGGCGTAGGCGGGCGCCGAGTAGATGCGCCAGCCGCCCGCTGCCGAGCGCAGCTCGAACCCGCGGGGCCGGCCACCGTCCCGCCCGGCGTACTCGTCGGCGAGCTCGTGCAGCAGCCGCTCGACCTGGTCGACCGGCAGCGCCAGCACGGTGGCGAGACGGACGGCCGGCACCGGCTCGTCGGCCACCATCAGGACGGCCTCGAGCGTCGCCATCGCGCCGCCGGGCAGCTGGTCGACGTCGAACGCGAGCTCGTCCGCCGCCGGCTGCGGGGTGCTCGAGGGCGAGCCCGACGGATCGACGGCGCCGGCGACGGGTCCGTCGGCCGTCACTCCGAGCGTCTGCCCCTCGGTCTCGTCGTCCGCCTCCGCACCGTCGAGGTGGTCCTCGCTCATGCCGTGCCCTCCTCCGCGGAGCCCTGCTCCGGTTCGTCGTCCGCCTCGAGCTGGTCGAAGTCGCCGGCCACCGCGATCTCGCCCTCGTCGGCACCGGTCCACCGCACCGTCAGCTCGCCCAGCGGGACCACCTGCTCGAAGGCGACCGCCGACTCGCGGAACAGCTCGAGGAGCCCGAGGAACCGCGCGACGACGACGAGCGTCGACTCCGCGTCCTGCACCAGCGAGCGGAACGTCGCCGTGCTGTGCCGCCGCAGCCGGTCCACCAGCACCGCGGCCTGCTCCCGCACGCTGACCGGTGGGGCGTGCAGGTGCGACAGGTCCACCTGGGGGACCGCACGCGGGGCCTGCGCCTTGGCCGCCAGGGCGGCGAGCTGCTCGGCGCCCAGCTGCCACACGAGCTCGGGCAGCAGCGCCGCCAGGTGCGGCTCCAGCTGGACGGCCCGTGGGAACCTCCGCCCCTCGGTCAGCAGCCGCTGGCCGATGTCGGCCGCCACCTCCTTGTACGCGCGGTACTGGAGCAGACGCGCGAACAGCAGGTCCCGGGCCTCGAGCAGCTCCAGGTCCTCCGCGTCCTCGACCTCACCCGTGGGCAGCAGCCGGGCGGCCTTGAGGTCCAGGAGGGTCGCAGCGACGACGAGGAACTCCGACGCCTGGCCCAGGTCCCAGTCGCGCCCCGCCTCGCGGATGTGCGCGATGAACTCGTCGGTCACCTGCGCGAGCGCCACCTCGGTGATGTCGAGCCGGTGCTTCGCGATCAGGCCGAGGAGCAGGTCGAACGGGCCGGAGAAGACGTCGAGGTGCACCTCGAACGCACCGCGGCCGGCCGGGACCACCGGTCCGTCGACCACGGGCGCGCCGACATCGCCGACGGGCTGCGTCGGAGCGGCTGCGCCCTCAGGCCGCGTCGCCACGGGCGACGAGCTCGCGCGCCAGCTGTCGGTAGGCCGCCGCACCGGAGTGGGTCGGGGCGTACGTGGTGATCGGCTCGGCCGCGACGGTCGCGTCCGGGAACTTGACGGTGCGACCGATCACGGTCTGCAGCAGGGTGTCGCCGAACGCCTCGTGCACCCGCGCCACGACCTCACGGGCGTGCAGCGTCCGCGAGTCGTACATCGTCGCGAGGATGCCGTCGACCTGCAGGCGGGGGTTGAGACGGTCGCGCACCTTCTCGATCGTCTCCACCAGCAGCGCGACACCGCGCAGCGCGAAGAACTCGCACTCGAGCGGGATCAGCACGCCGTGCGCCGCCGTCAGGGCGTTGACCGTGAGCAGGCCGAGGGACGGCTGGCAGTCGACCAGGATCACGTCGTACGAGTCGAGCGCGGGACGCAGCGCGCGGGCCAGCGCCGACTCACGGGCCACCTCGCCGACCAGCTGCACCTCGGCAGCGGACAGGTCGATGTTCGCGGGGAGCAGGTCGAGGCCGGGGACCGACGTGGTCCGCAGGATGTCCTCGTAGCCGACGCCCCGGTCCATCAGCAGGTTGTAGACGGTGTGGTCCAGCTCGTGCGGGCTGATGCCCAGCCCCACGGACGCCGCACCCTGCGGGTCGAAGTCCACCACCAGCACCGTGCGGCCGTACTCGGCGAGCGCCGCGGCCAGGTTGATCGTGGTGGTCGTCTTGCCGACGCCACCCTTCTGGTTGCACATCGCGATGACGCGAGCGGGACCGTGCGAGGCCAAGGTCGTGGGGACCGGGAAGTCCGGCAGCGGACGCCCGACGGCGTCCCGTTGCGTGTCGGTCGTCTGGCTCACCGTGCGTTCACCACGCGGACAACGTACCGGAGCCCCTGCCGCGGCAGCCTGCGACAGACCGGCCACCGTGCACCTGCTCAGCGCGCACGCGGATGGCTCGCCGCGTAGACCTCGCGCAGAGTCTCCGGCGTGACCAGCGTGTAGATCTGCGTGGTGGTCACCGAGGCGTGGCCCAGCAGCTCCTGGACGACGCGCACGTCGGCACCGCCCGCCAGCAGGTGCGTCGCGAACGAGTGCCGCAGCGTGTGTGGCGACACGTGGGCTGAGGCGGGCAGCCCCGCGCGCTCGGCCGCAGTCCGGAGCGCTGACCAGGCGCTCTGCCGGGACAGCCGGCTGCCCCGCGTGTTGAGGAAGATCGCCGGCGTCCCGCGCCCCGCGGCCGCCAGCGCCGGCCTTCCCCGCACGAGGTACGCCTCGAGGGCCGCGGCCGCGAAGCGCCCGACGGGCACCACCCGCTCCTTGGAACCCTTGCCGAGCACCCGGATCCAGGCACGGCCGACGTCCAGCTCGAGGTCGTCGACGTCCGCACCGACGGCCTCGGAGATGCGTGCCCCGGTGGCGTAGAGCAGCTCCAGGAGCGCCCGGTCGCGCAGCGCGGCCGGGCCGTCACCGAGCCCCGCGGCGCCGAGCAGCCGCTCCACCTCGTCGACCGACAGCGCCTTGGGCAGCCGCCGCGGCTGCGCCGGTGGACGGACGTCGCGCGCCACGTCCGCCGGCACGAGTCCCTCGAGCAGCCAGAAGCGGTGCAGGCCGCGGGCCGCGACCACGGCACGCGCTGCCGATGCGGCAGAGAGGGCGGCGCCGCCGTCGGTACCGGTCCGCGCCGCCAGGACGTAGTCCTCCACGTCGCGTTCGGTCACGTCCTCCGGTCCCGTGCGCCCGCGCCCGGTCAGGAACGCGAGGTACCGGCTCAGGTCCCGCCGGTACGCCGCGAGGGTGTTGCGGGACAGGCCTCGCTCGACCGTCAGGTGCGCCAGGTACGCGTCGAGCGACCCGGCCAGCGGACCCTCGCTCATCTGGGCGGTCCGGTGACCGCTAGAACGGCAGGAACACGTCGACCGAGACGGCGACGGACAGCAGGGTCAGGTACGTGATCGAGTGGTGGAACACCCGCATGGCGCGCATCCGGTGGTGCTCGGGGTCCCGGGCCGCCCGCAGCAGCGTCAGGCACGAGCCGACGAACCACAGCCCCAGCACCGCCGCCACCACCGTGTACACCCAGGTCAGGTGCGCCACCGGGCCGAGCAGCAGGCTGCACGCCACCATCGCGACCGCGTAGCCCAGCATCTGGCGCGCGACCTTCAGGTCCGGTGCCACGACCGGCAGCATCGGGACGCCCGCGGCGGCGTAGTCCCGGCGGAACTTCATCGACAGCGGCCAGTAGTGCGGCGGCGTCCAGAAGAACACCACGCCGAACAGCAGCGCCGCGGCCCACGACACCCCGCCCGTGACCGCGGACCAGCCGATGAGCACCGGGAAGCAGCCGGCGGCGCCGCCCCACACGATGTTCTGCGGGGTACGCCGCTTCAGCAGCAGTGTGTACCCGACGACGTAGATCAGGATCGCGGCGGCGGTGAGCACGGCCGACGCCGGGTTCACCACCAGCCACAGGAACGTCAGCGACGCCGCGGCGAGCACCAGGCCGAACGTCAGCGCCGCCCGGGGGCTGACCACCCCGGTGGCCGTCGCCCGCCGACGGGTCCGGTTCATCACCCGGTCGATGTCCCGGTCGATGTAGCAGTTCAGGACGTTCGCGGCGCCGGCCCCGCCCGCACCGCCCGCCAGCGTGGCGGCGATCAGCCACAGCGGCGGCAGCCCGCGCTGCGCCAGCAGCATCGTCGGCACGGTGGTGACCAGCAGCAGCTCGATCACGCGCGGCTTCGTCAGCGCCACGTAGAGCCCGATGCGGTGCCGCAGCCGCGTCCAGCGCCCCGAGCCCACCGGCTCCGGCGGCAGGGCGACCAGCCCGTGCGGACCTGCGGGTCCCACGACGGCCCCGGCGGCTCCCGGTCCCGACGGCGGCCGCCGCAGGCCGGCACCGCCCGCGGACGGGTGGTGGGGCGCTCCGGACGTCGCGGGCGCACCCGCCTGTTCCGCTGGGCTGGTCAGTCGCACGCGGTGCTGTCCGATCGTCGGCTCGTCGTCCTAGGGCGTTGTCATGCTACGCATCGCCCGTCGTGATTGGGACCTGAGTCCCGGGTGCCGCAGCCTCCGAGGTGCCGTCCCACGCCTGGTGCCCGCCCAGCGAGTGCTCAGAGGTGGGCGATAGGCTCGTGGCGCAGCATCCGCCGGCGCGACGCGCGCCGGGTGCCTGCCGGTCCGAACGTCCCCGACGCGGGTCTCCGCGGGCCGCTCGACGTCGTCGTCCGGCCCTGCCCGGGCGGGAATGAGGTGTGGTGAACGCGAAGGCTCCCCTGGCCGCCACCGTCGGCTGGACCGACCTGGACCGGAAGGCTGTCGACACCGTCCGGGTGCTCGCAGCGGATGCGGTCGAGAAGGTCGGCAACGGGCACCCCGGGACGGCGATCAGCCTGGCTCCCGCCGCCTACCTGCTCTACCACGACGTGATGCGGCACGACCCGGCGGACACCCACTGGCTCGGTCGGGACCGGTTCATCCTCTCCGCCGGGCACTCGAGCCTGACGCAGTACATCCAGCTCTACCTGGGCGGTTTCGGCCTCGAGCTGTCCGACATCGAGGCCCTGCGCACGTGGGGCTCCAAGACGCCCGGCCACCCCGAGTTCCGGCACACCAAGGGCGTAGAGATCACCACCGGGCCGCTCGGTCAGGGCATCGCGTCCTCCGTCGGCTTCGCGATGGCGGCACGCCGCGAGCGCGGCCTGCTCGACCCCGACGCCGCACCCGGCACCAGCCCGTTCGACCACATGGTCTACGTGATCGCGTCCGACGGTGACCTCGAGGAGGGCATCAGCGGCGAGGCGTCCTCGATCGCCGGCACGCAGGACCTGGGCAACCTCGTCGTCATCTGGGACGACAACCACATCTCCATCGAGGGCGACACGCAGATCGCGTTCAACGAGGACGTGCTGGCCCGGTACGCCGCCTATGGCTGGCACACCCAGCTGGTGGACTGGACCGTCGGCGGCGCCGACGGCTATGTCGAGGACGTCGACGCCCTGGCCGCCGCGATCGAGGCGGCGAAGGCCGTCACCGACCGGCCGTCGTTCATCGCGCTGCGCACGCTGATCGCCTGGCCGACGCCGGGCAAGACGAACTCGCACTCCGCGCACGGCTCGAAGCTGGGCGGCGACGCCGTCCGCGGCCTGAAGGAGGAGCTCGGCTTCGACCCGGATGCCAGCTTCGCCGTCGCGCCCGAGGTCATCGAGCACACCCGCGGGTCGCTCGCGGCCAAGGCCGCCGCGCTGCGTGCCGAGTGGCAGCAGAAGATGGACGCCTGGCGCGCCGCGAACCCTGACCGCGCCGCTCTGCTCGACCGCCTCTCGGCCCACGAGCTGCCCGAGGGCTGGACCGACGCGCTGCCGGTGTTCCCCGCGGGCAAGGCGGTCGCCACGCGTGCCGCCTCCGGCGACGTGCTGTCCGCGCTCGCCCCGGTGCTGCCGGAGCTGTGGGGCGGCTCGGCCGACCTTGCCGGCTCGAACAACACGACGATGAAGGGCGAGCCGAGCTTCATCCCGGCCAAGCGCTCCACGAACGAGTTCGCCGGCGACGAGTACGGCCGGACCCTGCACTTCGGCATCCGCGAGCACGCGATGGGCGCGATCGTGTCCGGCATCGTGCTCCACGGTCTGACCCGCGCGTACGGCGGCACGTTCCTGCAGTTCTCGGACTACATGCGCGGCTCCGTCAGGCTGGCCTCCCTGATGGGCATCCCGACCACCTACGTGTGGACCCACGACTCGATCGGCCTCGGCGAGGACGGGCCCACCCACCAGCCCGTGGAGCACCTGACCGCGCTGCGCGCCATCCCGGGCCTCGCTGTCGTCCGCCCCGCGGACGCGAACGAGACGGCCGCCGCCTGGCGGGCCACCCTCGAGCGCACCGACGGGCCGGTCGGCCTGATCCTCACTCGCCAGAACGTGCCGACGTTCCCGCGTGGCGAGCAGGGCTTCGCCACGACCGACGGTGTGACGCGTGGTGCGTACACGCTCCTCGAGGCGTCGACCGGCACCCCGGAGGTGGTGCTGATCGGCACCGGCTCCGAGGTGCAGCTCGCCGTCGCGGCCCGCGAGCAGCTGGAGGCGGACGGCGTCGCGACACGGGTCGTCTCGGCTCCGTGCCTCGAGTGGTTCGCCGAGCAGGACGAGGAGTACCGCGAGTCGGTGCTGCCGTCGGGCGTGCGGGCACGGGTCTCCGTCGAGGCGGGCATCGCCATGTCCTGGTACAAGATCCTGGGCGACGCCGGCCGGGCCGTCTCGCTGGAGCACTACGGCGCGTCCGCGGACGCGGAGACGCTCTACCGCGAGTTCGGCATCACCGCCGAGGCCGTCGTGGAGGCGGCTCGTGCCTCCCTCGCGGCTGCCCGCAGGGACGCAGCACCCGCATCCATCTCGGGTGCTCCCACTGCGCAGGGCACGGGAGACCTGCCTGCGTGATCCTGGGGCGAGGCTCGCGCGCCACCGCCTGACGCGTACCACCGGAAGGGGAACGACCATGGCATCCAACGACACTCACCAGGACGCCGCTCTGCAGGAGCTGGCCGACGCCGGAGTGGCCGTCTGGCTCGACGACCTGTCGCGGGAGCTGCTCCGCAGCGGTGGGCTCGCCGAGCTCGCCGCCCGCGGCGTGGTCGGCGTGACGAGCAACCCGACGATCTTCGCCACCGCCCTGTCCCACGGCGACGCCTACCGCGACCAGCTCGCCGAGCTGGCTGCGGACGGCGCCGCCGTGGAGGAGGCGGTGCTCCGCATCACCACCGACGACGTCCGGTCGGCGTGCGACGTGCTCCGGCCGGCGTACGAGCGGACCGGCGGGGTCGACGGGCGGGTGTCCATCGAGGTGGACCCGCGCCTGGCGCGCGACACCGAGGGGACGGTCGCGTCGGCACGGACCCTCTGGTCCGAGATCGAGCGACCCAACCTGTTCATCAAGATCCCGGCGACCCCCGAGGGGCTCCCGGCGATCACCCGCGCCCTCGCCGAGGGCATCAGCGTCAACGTGACGCTGATCTTCTCCCTCGACCGCTACCGGGCGGTCATCGACGCGTTCCTCAGCGGGCTCGAGCAGGCGAAGGCCGCAGGCCTGGACCTCGCGCCGATCGCCTCGGTCGCCTCGTTCTTCGTCTCCCGCGTGGACACCGCGGTGGACGCCCAGCTCGACGCCCTCGGCACGCCCGAGGCGGCCGCCCTGCGCGGCCTCGCGGGCATCGCCAACGCCCGGCTCGCGTACGGGGTCTTCTCCGAGGTGAGCGCGGGTCCGCGCTGGCAGGCGCTGGCGGCCGCCGGCGCCCACCCGCAGCGGCCGCTGTGGGCCTCGACCGGCGTCAAGGACCCCGCGTACCGCGACACGATGTACGTCGAGGAGCTCGTCGCACCCGACACGGTCAACACCATGCCCGGCAAGACGCTGGACGCGGTGGCGGACCACGGCACCATCACGCCGGACACGGTGACCGGCGCCCTGCAGGAGGCCGCCGACACGGTCGAGCGCCTCGAGAAGCTCGGGGTGTCC
This sequence comes from Cellulomonas sp. 73-145, assembly GCA_001898185.1. GTDB lineage: Bacteria > Actinomycetota > Actinomycetes > Actinomycetales > Cellulomonadaceae > Cellulomonas. The sequence goes on from MKTI01000001.1 coordinate 118,760, forward strand.
CTCGACGAGGTGACCGCTCGCCTCGAGACGGAAGGGGTGCAGAAGTTCGTGACAGCCTGGACGGAGCTGCTCGGCAGCGTGCAGCAGGGCCTGGACGCCGCCGCAGGTGAACCGACGGACAGCGACGGCGAGGCGGTGCGGTGAGCCCCGCCAAGATCGCTGAGGGCGTCAACCCCCTGCGCGACCCGCGGGACCGACGGCTTCGCCGCATCGCGGGCCCGTCGGGCCTGGTGATCTTCGGGGTGACGGGCGACCTCGCCCGCAAGAAGCTCATGCCTGCGGTGTACGACCTGACGAACCGCGGCCTGCTGCCTCCCGGCTTCGCGCTCACCGGCTTCGCCCGGCGCGACTGGGAGACGCAGGACTTCGCCCAGATCGTGCACGACTCGGTCAAGCAGTACGCCCGGACCCCGTTCCGGGAGGCGACCTGGCGACAGCTGTCCGAGGGCATCCGCTTCGTCCAGGGCACGTTCGACGACCCGGTCGCCTTCGACCACCTGCGCGAGACGGTCGAAGACCTGGACGTCACGCGCGGCACGGGCGGTAACCACGCGTTCTACCTCTCGGTGCCGCCCAGCGCGTTCCCCCTGGTCTGCGAGCAGCTGGCCCGATCGGGTCTGTCGCAGCCGAAGGAGGGCACCTGGCGACGGGTGGTGATCGAGAAGCCGTTCGGCCACGACCTGCAGTCCGCGCGTGAGCTGAACGACATCGTCTCCCAGGCGTTCCGGCCGGACGACATCTTCCGGATCGACCACTACCTCGGCAAGGAGACGGTGCAGAACCTGCTGGCGCTGCGGTTCGCGAACCAGCTGTTCGAGCCGATCTGGAACAACAACTACGTCGACCACGTGCAGATCACGATGGCCGAGGACATCGGCATCGCCGGCCGCGCGGGCTACTACGACGGCATCGGCGCTGCGCGCGACGTCATCCAGAACCACCTCATGCAGCTGCTCGCGCTGACCGCCATGGAGGAGCCGGTCTCCTTCGATGCCGCTGAGCTGCGGGCGGAGAAGACGAAGGTGCTCTCGGCGCTGCGGCTGCCGCGTGACCTCGGCAAGCACACCGCCCGGGGCCAGTACACGGGCGGCTGGCAGGGCGGCGAGAAGGTCGTCGGCTACCTGGAGGAGGAGGGCTTCAACCCGGACTCCACCACCGAGACCTACGCCGCCATCCGGGTGGACATCGACACCCGCCGGTGGGCCGGGGTGCCGTTCTACCTGCGCACCGGCAAGCGGCTCGGCCGACGGGTGACGGAGATCGCCGTCGTCTTCAAGAAGGCGCCGCACCTGCCGTTCGACTCCACCGCCACCGAGGAGCTCGGCAAGAACGCCGTGGTGATCCGGGTGCAGCCCGACGAGGGCGTCACCGTGCGGTTCGGCGCCAAGGTCCCGGGCACCGCGATGGAGGTGCGAGACGTGACGATGGACTTCGGCTACGGTCACGCCTTCACCGAGTCGTCGCCCGAGGCCTACGAGCGGCTGATCCTCGACGTGCTGCTCGGCGACCCGCCGCTCTTCCCGCAGCACGAGGAGGTCGAGCTCTCCTGGAAGATCCTCGACCCGATCATCGACTACTGGGCCGGCAAGGGCCGTCCCGACCCGTACCGCGCCGGCACCTGGGGACCCGAGTCAGCCGACGCGATGATGGCCCGCGACGGCAGGGCCTGGAGGCGGCCATGATCATCGACCTGCCCAGCACCACCACGCGCGAGATCAACCGCCGCCTGGTGCGCGAGCGCGACGAGGGCGGTGTGGTCGCTCTCGGCCGCGTGATGAACCTGCTGATCGACACCGGTGACCACGACCCGGAGGACGCGATCGCCGCGGCCAACCTGGCCAGCCGCGAGCACCCCTGCCGGATCATCGTGCTGTCCACCACCAGCCGGAAGCGGCGGCCCAACCTGGACGCGCAGATCCGGCTCGGCGGCGACGCCGGCGCCAGCGAGGTGATCCTCCTGTGGCCCGCCGGGGACATGGACCAGGAGATGGACACCCTGATCACGCCCCTGCTGCTGCCGGACGCGCCCACGGTCGTCTGGTGGCCCAACGAGGTCCCGGAGAACCCCTCAGCGGCGCCACTGGGGCGGATGGGGCGCCGTCGCATCACGGACACCACCCAGTGCACGTCGCCGTCGAAGACCCTCGAGCGACTGGCCTCCGTCTACCAGGACGGCGACACAGACCTCGCGTGGGCGCGCGCGACGCTGTGGCGCGGGCTGATCGCCGCGACCCTCGAGCAGCCGCCGTACGAGCCCGTGCACCGGGCCGTCGTCGTCGGCGAGAGCACGCACCCGTCGGTGGACCTGATGGCCGCCTGGCTCGCCTGGGCACTGCGCTGCCCGGTGCACGTCGAGCGCGTGAAGGGCGCACCGGCCATCACCCAGGTCCGCCTCGAGCGCAGCAGCGGGCCGATCGTGCTCGACCGTCCCGACGGCAAGACCGCTGCCCTGCACCAGCCGGATCAGCCCGACCACCGCATCGCCCTGCCGATCCGCCAGCTCGGCGAGTGCCTGGTCGAGGAGCTGCGCCGGCTGGACCCGGACGAGGTGTACGGCGAGGTGCTGACGAAGGGCCTCGCCAGGATCGAGGGCTGACCAGGTGAACCGTGCACCGCACGTCGTCGTCCACCCGGATGCGGACGTCCTGGCCGAGGCGACCGCCGCACGGCTGCTGACCCGGCTGGTCGATCTGCAGTCGGACCACAGCCCGGTCCACGTCGTGCTGACCGGCGGCACCGTCGGCATCGCCGTGCTCCGGGCCGTCGCCGCCAGCCCGGTTCGGGGCGCGGTCGACTGGTCCGACGTGCACGTCTGGTGGGGCGACGAGCGGTTCCTGCCCGACGGCGACCCGGATCGCAACGAGGTCCAGGCCCGCGAGGCGCTGCTGGACGCGCTCGGCGACGCCCTCCCGGCCGATCACGTCCACGCCATGCCGGCGCGCACGGCGCAGGTGCCGGACACCGACGCGGCGGCTCGGCTGTACGCCGCCGAGCTCGCTCGACACGCACCTGCGGATGCCGCCCTCGCGGTGCCGTCGTTCGACGTGCTGCTGCTCGGGATGGGCCCGGACGGCCACGTCGCGTCGTTGTTCCCCGGCCATGCAACCCTGTCCGTCTCCGACCGCACCGTCGTCGGCGAGGAGGACTCCCCCAAGCCTCCGCCGCCGCGCGTGTCCTTGACCTTCCCGGCCATCCAGGCGGCCGCCGAGGTGTGGGTCGTCGCGGCCGGCGACGGCAAGGCCGACGCCGTTGCCGCCGCCCTGCGCGGGGCACCGGCGACCGAGGTGCCGGCCGCGGGCGCCGTCGGCGTCGCCCGGACCCTCTGGCTGCTGGACGTCGCGGCGGCGTCACACGTGACCGTCGACCCCGGCGACACACCCGTCCACCCGGCGCGGCCCGCGGCGGACGGTCCCGGATCCACCTGGGCCGAGGTCGACGACCTCGTCGCGCCGCTGCTCGGCGACCTCACGGTCCCCGACGGGATCGCCAAGGCGGCGGCGACGGCCGCTCTGCCCGAGATCGCGGTCACCGCGCCGCAAGGGCGACTGCTCGAGCTGCTGGCCCGTGCCACAGGCTCGCGCCGCGTGCTGGAGCTGGGAACGCTCGGCGGCTACTCGACGTGGTGGCTCGCACGCGGAGCGGGCCCGGAGGGCATCGTCGTGTCGCTCGAGCTCTCCGCCGACCATGCCGCCGTCGCCCGGCACTCGCTCGATGCGACGGACATCGGCCACCGGGTGCAGATCGAGGTCGGGCCGGCAGCCAGCACGCTCCAGCGAATGATCGACGACGGCACGGAGCCGTTCGACCTCGTCTTCGTCGATGCCGACAAGCAGTCGTTGGCGCGCTACCTCGAGCTCGTCGTCGCGCTCTCGCGGCCGGGGACCGTCATCGTCGTGGACAACGTCGTGCGCGGCGGCGCGGTGCTCGAGGCCGACCACCCCGACGATCGTGTCCAGGGCACCCGGCAGTTCCTCGAGCGCGCCGCGCAGCGCGCCGACGTCGAGGGCACCGTGATCCAGACCGTCGGCCGCAAGGGGTACGACGGGATGGCGATCCTGGTCGTGCGCTGAGCTGAGCCCCGCCCGCGGCGGTCAGCGACCGCGGCGGGCGTGGAGCGCCGCGAGAGCCTCGTCGAGGATCGCGGCCCCGTCCTCGTCGGAGCGACGCTCCTTCACGTAGGCGAGGTGGGTCTTGTACGGCTCGTTGCGCACGGGCGACGGCGGGTTCGCCTGGTCCTGACCGGCCGGGAACCCGCACCGTGGGCAGTCCCACGTCACGGGCGCCTCGGCGACCGCCTCCTCCGCGAAGCTCGGCCTGGTCTCGTGCCCGTTGGCGCACCAGTAGGAGATCCACACGCGCGGTGCGGCGTCGCCGCGCTCCGCCTCACCCATCGGGCCGGCGCCGACGCGCGAACCCCGGATAGCACTTCCGCTTGCCATGGCTACTCAGCCCCCTCAGGACCAGCGCTGGACGAGCCCGAGCCCGACGATGACGAGCGACCACACGACGGCGACACCGATCGTGATGCGGTTCAGGTTCCGCTCCGCGACGCCGGAGGAGCCGGCGCTGCTGGTGATGCCGCCACCGAACATGTCGGAGAGGCCGCCGCCCTTGCCCTTGTGGAGCAGGACGAGCGGCACGAGCAGCAGGCTGGTCAGCACCAGTGCCACCTGAAGAGCGATGCGCAGGGCATTCACGGTGTGGGGTCGATCCTCACTCGTAGGACGAAGACGGGGCCGCGGGGCGAGGCCGCGTACAGGTTAGGCGACGCGGCGGCCCTGATCCACCATCGCATCGCAGGACGACGACCGGCCCGGGCCTTAGGACCCGGGCCGGTCGCGTGCGCAGGTCAGGCGCCGACGGCGTGCGACCGGTAGCGGGCGATGGCCGCGAACTCCTCCGGGTCGAGGCTCGCGCCTCCGACGAGGGCACCGTCGACGTCCGGCTTCGCCATGATCGAGGCGACGTTGCCGGACTTCACGGAACCGCCGTAGAGCACGCGCACCGCGTCCGCGGTCGCCTGGTCGTACAGCTCGACCAGCCGCGCGCGGATGGCGCCGGCCATCTCCTGGGCGTCCTCCGGGGTCGCCGTCTCGCCGGTGCCGATGGCCCAGACCGGCTCGTAGGCCACGACGATCGTCGCCACCTGCTCGGTCGTCAGGCCCTCGAGCGCGCCGTCGAGCTGGGACAGCGTGTGCGCCACGTGCGTCCCGGCCTTCCGGATCTCGAGCTCCTCGCCGATGCACAGGATCGGCACCAGGCCCGCCGCCAGGGACGCCTTCACCTTGGCGTTGACCAGGGCGTCGTCCTCGGCGTGGTACTGCCGCCGCTCCGAGTGGCCGACGGCCACGTAGGTGCAGCCGAGCTTGGTGAGGAACACCGACGAGATCTCACCGGTGTAGGCGCCGGACGTGTGCGCCGACACGTCCTGCGCGCCGTAGACGATGTCGAGCTTGTCGGCGTCGACCAGGGTCTGCACGGAACGCAGGTCGGTGAACGGCGGCAGGACGGCCACCTCGACGGCGGTGTAGTCGTGCTTGGCGTCCTGGAGCAGCCAGGCGAGCTTCTGGACGGTCTGGATCGCCTGCTGGTGGTCCAGGTTCATCTTCCAGTTGCCCGCCATCAGCGGGGTGCGGTCAGCCATGGGTCAGTCCTCCAGGACGGCGATGCCAGGGAGGGACTTGCCCTCGAGGAACTCGAGGGAGGCGCCGCCACCGGTCGAGATGTGGCCGAAGGCGGCCTCGTCGAAGCCGAGCTGACGCACGGCCGCGGCGGAGTCCCCGCCACCGACGATGGTGAAGGCACCGTTCTTGCCGGCGTCCACCAGCGCCTGCGCCACGGCGCGCGTGCCCGCGGCGAAGGCCTCGAACTCGAAGACGCCGGCGGGGCCGTTCCAGACCACCGTCTTGGCGTCGACGATCTTGGAGGCGAACAGCTCACGGCTCTTCGGGCCGATGTCGAGGCCCATCTGGTCGGCCGGGATGGCGTCCGAGTCGACCACGGTGGCGGGGGCGTCGGCCGCGAACATCGGGGCGACGATCGTGTCGACGGGCAGGACGATCTCGACGCCGGACTTCTCCGCCTGGGCCAGGTAGCCCTTGACCGTCTCGACCTGGTCCGCCTCGAGCAGCGAGGTGCCGACCTGGTGGCCCTGGGCGACGAGGAACGTGTACGCCATGCCGCCGCCGATCACCAGGCGGTCGGCCTTGGCGAGCAGGTTCTCGATGACACCGAGCTTGTCCGACACCTTGGCACCGCCCAGCACCACCACGTACGGACGAGCCGGGTCGTCGGTCGCCTTGCGCAGCGACTCGACCTCCTTGAGCACCAGCTTGCCGACCGCGTGCGGCAGGCGCAGCGCGACGTCGTACACCGACGCCTGCTTGCGGTGCACCACACCGAACCCGTCGGACACGAACGCGTCCGCCAGGGCGGCGAGCTCGTCGGCCAGCGCACCGCGCTCGGCCTCGTCCTTGCTCGTCTCGCGGGCGTCGAAGCGCACGTTCTCCAGCAGCGCGACCTGACCGTCCTCGAGGGCGGCGACGGTGGCCTTGGCGGACGGGCCGACCAGGTCCTCGGCCAGGGCGACCGGCTGACCGAGCAGCTCGCCGAGGCGAGCGGCGACCGGCGCCAGGGAGTACTTGGGGTCCGGCGCACCCTTCGGGCGGCCGAGGTGCGCCATCACGATGACGCGGGCGCCCTTCGCGAGCAGCGCCTGCAGCGTCGGCAGCGCGGCACGGATACGGCCGTCGTCGGTGATCGTCGTGCCGTCGAGCGGCACGTTGAAGTCGGAGCGGACGAGAACGCGCTTGCCGCGCAGGTCGCCCAGGTCGTCGATGGTCTTCATGGTCTCCTACCTACCTCGCTGAGGCGGCCGGGCCGGCCGCCGGGGAGTACTGCAGAGGCTGGACACAGCAGCGTCCGCGTGCGCCGAGGCCACTGGGCCGGGGCGCACGCGGACGCATGACTGTGCTACCGGGGGTGCGGCGAGGTCAGAGCCGCTCGCCCACGTACGAGGTCAGCGCGACGAGGCTGTTCGAGTAGCCCCACTCGTTGTCGTACCAGGCGATGATCTTCACCAGGTCACCGCTCACCTTCGTCAGCTTCGAGTCGAAGATGCTCTGGTGCGGGTTCGTCACGATGTCCGTCGAGACGATCTCGTCCTCGACGTACTCCAGGACGCCCTTGAGCGGGCCCTCGGCAGCGGCCTTCACCGCGGCGTTGACCTCGTCGACCGTGACCTCGCGCGAGGCCGTGAAGGTCAGGTCGGTGGCGGAGCCGGTGATGACGGGCACGCGCAGCGCGAAGCCGTCGAGCTTGCCCTTGAGCTCGGGGAGCACCAGGGCGACAGCCTTGGCGGCACCGGTCGAGGTCGGGACGATGTTCTGCGCGGCGGCGCGGGCACGACGAAGGTCGCGGTGCGGGCCGTCCTGCAGGTTCTGGTCACCGGTGTAGGCGTGGATCGTGGTCATGAGGCCACGCTCGATGCCGATGGCGTCGTTGAGCGCCTTGGCGACGGGCGCCAGGCAGTTCGTGGTGCACGACGCGTTCGAGATGATGTGCTGCGTCGCCGGGTCGTACGAGGTGTGGTTCACACCGACGACGAAGGTGCCGTCCTCGTTCTTCGCCGGGGCGGAGATGATGACCTTCTTGGCGCCGGCCTCGAGGTGGGCCTTGGCCTTGGTGGCGTCCGTGAAGAAGCCGGTGGACTCGATGACGATGTCGGCACCCAGCTCGGCCCAGGGCAGGTCGGCCGGGTTCCGCTCGGCGAGCGCCCGGATCTTCTTGCCGTCGACGATGATGTTCTCGTCGTCGAAGTCCACGCTCAGCGGGAAACGGCCCAGCACGGTGTCGTACTTGAGCAGGTGCGCCAGCGTCTTGTTGTCCGTCAGGTCGTTGACGCCCACGATCTCGATGTCGGCGCCCGAGGCGATGATCGCCCGGTAGAAGTTGCGCCCGATCCGGCCGAAGCCGTTGATGCCGACCTTGATGGTCACTTGCCCTCCTCGGCACGCGCCGATCGCGTCGGCGCACACAATTGGTGGTGGGAACACTCGCACGCCGGTGTGCGGCCCGGCCGTCCACCCAGGCCCATGCGCTGCGTCCCTCGAGGATGGTTACTGGAGAGGAACGTGCCCAGCACGTGACGGTCGTGTGACGATCGGATGACACGACCCTATACCGTGCGCCTCCGGACGCGTGTGACGAAGGTCCGGACGCCCGGCCTGCACAGGCACTCCCCGGTGGGGGGCCCGGCAGAGGGTCTAGAGGTCCAGCAGCTCGGGGCTGAGGCCCGCCTCCGTGTCCGGGACGCCGAGCTCGGCAGCCCGCTTGTCCGCCGTCGCCAGCAGACGGCGGATCCGACCGGCGACCGCGTCCTTGGTCAGCGGCGGGTCGGCCAGCTTGCCCAGCTCCTCCAGCGAGGCCTCCTTGTGGGCGAGCCGCAGCTCCCCGGCCTCACGCAGGTGCTCGGGCAGCTCCTCGCCGAGGATCTCGAAGGCCCTCTCGACCCGCGCCCCCGCGGCGACGGCCGCGCGCGCCGACCGACGCAGGTTGGCGTCGTCGAAGTTCGCCAGGCGGTTCGCCGTGCCACGGACCTCGCGGCGGACGCGCCGCTCCTCCCAGACCAGCATCGTCTCGTGCGCGCCCAGCCGCGTCAGCATGGCGCTGATCGCGTCACCGTCACGGATCACCACACGGTCGATGCCCCGCACCTCCCGGGCCTTGGCGCCGATGCCGAGCCGGCGTGCGGCGCCGACCAGCGCGAGAGCGGCCTCCGGCCCGGGGCACGTCACCTCCAGCGACGACGACCGCCCCGGCTCGGTCAGCGACCCGTGCGCGAGGAAGGCGCCACGCCAGGCGGCCTCGGCCTCTCCCACGCCGGACGACACCACCTGCGGCGGAAGGCCGCGCACGGGGCGTCCTCGGTTGTCGAGCAGACCGGTCTGCCGTGCGAGGGACTCGCCCTCCTTCACGACGCGCACCACGTACCGGCTCCCGCGGCGAAGACCGCCACCGGACACGACGATGATCTCGCTCTCGTGGCCGTAGACCTCCGAGATGGCCTGCTTCAGGCGCCGCGCAGCCACCCCGGTGTCCAGCTCGGCCTCGATGACGATGCGACCGGAGATGATGTGCAGCCCGCCGGCGAAGCGCAGCGTGGCGGCGACCTCGGCCTTCCGGCAGGACGTCCGGTCCACCTTCAGCCGGGCCAGCTCGTCCTTCACCTGTGCCGTCAACGCCATGCGGGTCATCCTGCCATCACCGCCGCTCCCGCCGCCCGGCAGGCATCGGCCCCCGTGGCCGGGCGCCTCGACGCCACGACGGTCGGCCGAGCTCAGCTGCGGACGCCGACGTCGCCGAAAGAGCCCTCGAGGATGTCGCGATAGGCGGCCGCGAGCCGCAACGGGTCGTGCCGCGCGGTGCCGTCGCCACGACGCACCTGTCGCACCAGCAGCCGCGCGCCCATCTCCGCGCAGACCTGCGACAGCCCGGCGACGTCGTCCACGGCCGCCGGGTCCGCGACGACCGCATCGATCCGCAGGTCGGGCGCGTGCTCGCGGAGCACGGCCACGTGCTCCTGGACCGGCAGGTCCGCCGTCTCGCCGGCCTCCTCGCGCTGCAGGTTCAGGGTGACGATGGTCCGACCACGATGCGCGACGAGCGCGTCGTGCAGCTCCGGTACCAGCAGGTGCGGGAGCACGGAGGTGTACCAGGAGCCCGGCCCGAGCACCACCCAGTGGGCGTCACGGACGGCGGCCACCGCCTCGGCGCACGCCGGCGGCGCCTCCGGCTCCAGACGCACCTGCTCGATCCGGCCCACGCTCGTCGCGACGGCGCTCTGTCCCTCGACGACCCGCCGCACACCGTCCGGACCGACGACGTCGGCGGCGATGCGCAACGGCACGGCGGCCATGGGCAGCACCCGGCCGCTGGCGTTGAGCAGCCTGCCGACCCAGTCCAGGCCCTGCACCGGGTCACCGAGCAGCTCCCAGAGGGCCACGATCAGCAGGTTGCCGACGGCGTGCTGGTCCAGCGGACCGTCCGAGGAGTACCGGTGCTGGAGCACATCACGCCAGGTACGACCCCAGTCGGAGTCGTCGCAGAGGGCGGAGAGCGCCATCCGCAGGTCGCCGGGCGGCAGCACACCCAGCTCGTCGCGGAGCCGGCCCGAGGAGCCGCCGTCGTCCGCCACCGTCACGACGGCGGTCAGGCGGTCGGTGAGCAGTCGGAGGGCCGACAGGCTCGCCGAGAGCCCGTGACCGCCGCCGAGCGCCACCATCGAGGGGCCGCGGTGGTGACGTCGGGCGGTCCCCGCGACCGCACGGCCGCGGCCTGCCGACGGGCCGGACGTCATTCCTTGCCGAGGTCGCGAGCCGTCACGCTGACCCGCAGGCCCCGGTCCCGCAGACGTGCCGCGAGAGCGTCGCTGATCGCCACCGACCTGTGCTTGCCGCCCGTGCACCCCACCGCGATCGTCACGTAGTGCTTGTCCTCGTGCCGGTAGCCCTCGAGCACGGGCTCGAGAGCGGCGACGTACCGGTCGACGAACTCCAGGGCGCCGGGCAGCCCGAGGACGTAGTCGCGCACCGGCTCGTCACGGCCGGACAGGTGGCGCAGCTCGCTGATCCAGTACGGGTTGGCGAGGAACCGCACGTCCACGACGTGGTCCGCGTCGAGCGGCAGCCCGTACTTGAACCCGAAGGACACGATCGAGATGCGGAGGTCGGCCTCCTCCTCGCCGTGCACCGCCTCCCGCACGGTGCGGGCGAGGTCGTGGACGTTCAGCTCCGTCGTGTCGATCACCCAGTCGGCACGCTCGCGCAGGCTGGTCAGCAGGCGACGTTCGGCGCCGATCGCGTCGAGGATGCGGCCGCCGCCCTGCAGGGGGTGCGGCCGTCGTACCTGCTCGAACCTCCGCACCAGCGCCTCGTCCGACGCGTCGAGGAAGAGGATCCGGAGGTCGACACCGGTGGCGCGGAGGTTCTCCAGCGCCGTGTCGAGGTGGCCGAAGAACTCACCCCCGCGCACGTCGATCACCGCGGCGAGCCGCTGCGCGTGCTGCCCCGCGGTGCCGGACGTCAGCATCCCGACGAGGTGCACCAGCATCTGCGCCGGGAGGTTGTCGACGACGTACCAGTCGAGGTCCTCCAGCACGGCGGCCGCTCGGCTGCGGCCCGCGCCGGACATCCCGGTGATCACCAGCACCTGCGGCTGCTCCAGCATCGGGGCCGCCGTGGTGGCCTCGATGGCGGGGATCCCGTGCGGCACCGTCAGGGGCGAGGGCTCGTCCGTCATGGACCCAGGATGCCAGCGGGCTCCGAGGGCGGCGGGGTGAGGTCTGTCGACGCGCCGGGAGGCGAGGGCGCCTCGACCGCTGCCGACGGCGCCGAGCCACCCGCCAGCGCGTCGACCACCGCCCGCGCCGTCCGGTCACCCATGCCCGGCACGCTCGCGATCTCCTCGACGGTCGCCGCTCGAAGCCGGCGCACCGAGCCGAAGTGCTTGAGCAGCGCCGCGCGGCGCGCGGGGCCCAGACCCGGGACGTCGTCCAGCACGGACACCGTCATGCCCTTGCTGCGCCGGCGCCGGTGCGCCGTGATCGCGAACCGGTGCGCCTCGTCCCGCAGCCGCTGCAGCAGGTAGAGCCCCTCGGAGGAGCGCTGCAGGATCACGGGGTACTCCTCGCCCGGCAGCCACACCTCCTCGAGCCGCTTGGCCAGCCCGCAGAGCGCCACGTCGTCGACCCCGAGCTCCGCCATCGCGGCGGCCGCCGCGGCGACCTGTGGCGGCCCCCCGTCGACGACGACGAGGTTCGGCGGGTAGGCGAACCGCGCCGGTCGGCCGGTGCGCTCGTCGATCGGGCCCGACCGCGTCGGGGCGTCCTCGTCGTCGTCCGACGACCCGTCGCCCAGGTCCACGTCCCCGGACTGGGAGCGCTCGGCGAGGTACCGCCGGAACCGCCGGGTGATCACCTCGTGCATCGCCGCCGTGTCGTCCCTGGCACCGTCGCCCTCGGGCCCGCGCACCGTGAACAGGCGGTACTCGCTCTTGCGTGCCAACCCGTCCTCGAACACCACCATCGACGCCGACTGGTACGTGCCCTGGTTGTGGGACACGTCGTAGCACTCGATCCGCAGCGGCGCCGACGGCAGGTCCAGCGCCTCCTGGATCTCGCGGAGCGCCTGGCTGCGGGTGGTGAGGTCGCCCGCCCGGCGGGTGCGGTGCAGGGCCAGAGCGTGCTCGGCGTTGCGACGGACCGTCTCGGCGAGCTCCCGCTTCTCGCCACGCTGAGGCACCCGCACGCTGACCCGCGCGCCGCGCAGACCGGTCAGCCACGTCTGGACCTGGTCGAGGTTGGTCGGCAACGCCGGTACGAGCACCTCACGCGGCACCGCGGCCGTGCCGCCGTCCAGCTCGGCGTCCGCGGTGCCGTACACCTGTTGCAGGAGACGCTCGACGAGGTCGGCGTCGTCCGCCTCCTCCACCTTCTCGACGACCCAGCCGCGCTGGCCGCGGATGCGGCCGTCGCGGACGTGGAACACCTGGACCGCGGCCTCGAGCTCGTCGCCGACCAGGGCGAAGATGTCGCAGTCCGTCCCGTCCGGCAGCACGACGGCGTTCCGCTCGGTCGCCCGCTCGAGCGTGGCGATGTCGTCGCGCAGCCGTGCGGCGCGCTCGAAGTCGAGCTCCGCGGCGGCGGCCTTCATCGCCGCGGTCAGGCGACGGGTGAAGCGCGCGGTGTCCCCCGCCATGAAGTCGCAGAAGTCCTGGGCCAGCCTCCGGTGGTCGTCCTCGGAGATGCGGCCGACGCACGGTGCCGAGCACTTGTCGATGTAGCCCAGCAGGCACGGCCTCCCCTGCTGGTGCGCCCGCTTGAACACGCCGGCGGAGCAGGTGCGCACCGGGAACACGCGCAGCAGCAGGTCGACGGTCTCCCTGATCGCCCAGGCATGCGCGTACGGCCCGAAGTACCGGGTGCCCTTGCGCTTCGCGCCGCGCATCACCTGGACCCGAGGCACCGCGTCCGCCATGGTCACCGCCAGGTACGGGTACGACTTGTCGTCCCGGTACTTGATGTTGAACCGCGGGTCGAACTCCTTGATCCAGGAGTACTCCAGGGCCAGTGCCTCGACCTCGGTGCCGACGACGGTCCACTGCACCGAGGCGGCCGTGGTGACCATCTGGTACGTCCGCGGGTGCAGGTTGTACGGGTCCTGGAAGTAGCTGTTCAGCCGCTGCCGCAGGCTCTTGGCCTTGCCGACGTAGATGACGCGACCGTGCTCGTCCCGGAAGCGGTACACGCCCGGCTGGTCCGGGATCTCGCCCGGCGCGGGACGGTAGGAGGCGGGATCGGCCATGAGTTCGAGGGTAGTTCGCGGCGCCGACATCCCCGTCGACGGCCGGCCCGGCTAGCGTGGGCGGATGCCGCAGCTGCACACGTACACCGTGGACCTGACCTGGACCGGTGCCCGCGGGCACGGGACGACCTCGTACACCTCCTACGGCCGGGACCACGAGGTGCGCGCCGGTGAGCGGCCCGTGCTGCTCGGCACGTCCGACCCCCACTTCCGCGGGAGCCCGGACCGGTGGTCGCCGGAGGACCTGCTGGTCACCTCCCTGTCCCAGTGCCAGATGATGTGGCTGCTGCACCTCGCGGCGCGCGACGGCGTGGCCGTGCTCGGCTACAGCGACCGCGCGACGGGCACGATGCGGGTGTCGGGCGCATCGCAGGGCCAGTTCCAGGAGGTCGTGCTGCACCCGCGCGTCGTCGTCGCCGCGGATGCCACGCTGCCTGACGGGACTCCCGTGGACGACGAGGTCCTGGCACGCCTGCACCGCGAGGCGGCCGAGCACTGCTTCATCATGCGGAGCGTCAACTTCGCCGTGCGCGTGCAGCCGACACCGCTCGTGCGCGCCTGACGCGGTCTCCCCAGGACCCCGGAGGGTCCGACAGGCGGTGCCCGGAGGGCCGCCGCCCAGGCCCCCTCGGGCGTCAGGCGGTCGCGCGCTCCCGTTCGGGCTCCAGCACCTCGGCGAGGAACCGCCCGGTGTGGCTCGCGGGGACGCCGGCGACGTGCTCGGGCGTGCCCTCGGCGACCACCAGACCGCCGCCGCTGCCGCCCTCGGGCCCGAGGTCGATCACCCAGTCCGCGTTCTTGATCACGTCGAGGTTGTGCTCGATCACGATCACCGAGTTGCCCTTGTCCACCAGCGACTGCAGCACGCCGAGCAGCTTGCGGATGTCCTCGAAGTGCAGCCCCGTGGTCGGCTCGTCCAGCACGTACACCGTGCGGCCGCTCGACCGGCGCTGCAGCTCCGCCGCGAGCTTGACGCGCTGCGCCTCGCCACCGGAGAGCGTCGGCGCGGGCTGCCCGAGCCTGACGTAGCCGAGACCGACGTCGACGAGCGTGCGCAGGTGCCGCGCGATCGCCGGCACGGCGGCGAAGAACTCGGCCGCCTCCTCGATCGGCATCGCCAGGACGTCGGCCACCGTCTTGCCCTTGAAGTGCACCTCGAGCGTCTCGCGGTTGTACCGGGCACCGTGGCACACCTCGCACGGCACGTAGACGTCCGGCAGGAAGTTCATCTCGATCTTCAGGGTGCCGTCACCCGCGCAGGCCTCGCACCGACCGCCCTTGACGTTGAAGGAGAAGCGACCGGGCGTGTAGCCGCGGACCTTCGCCTCGGAGGTCTCGGCGAACAGGCGGCGGACGTGGTCCCACACGCCGGTGTACGTCGCCGGGTTCGACCGCGGCGTGCGACCGATCGGGCCCTGGTCGACGTGCACCACCTTGTCGAGGTGCTCGAGGCCCGTCACCTGCTTGTGCCGACCGGGGACCTGGCGGGCGCCGTTCAGCTCGTTGGCGAGCACCGTGTACAGGATCGAGTTGACCAGCGTGGACTTCCCGGACCCGGACACGCCGGTCACGGCGGTGAACACGCCGAGGGGGAACGCCACGTCGACACCGCGGAGGTTGTGCTCGCGGGCTCCGACCACCCGCAGCATGCGCCCGGGGTCGACGGGCCGGCGCGTGGTCGGCATCGGGATCGACCGGCGGCCCGAGAGGTAGGCGCCGGTGATCGAGTCCGGCGAGGCGAGCAACCCCGCCAGGTCGCCGGAGTGGACCACGTAGCCGCCGTGCTCACCCGCACCGGGTCCGATGTCGACGATCCAGTCGGCCGTGCGGATGGTGTCCTCGTCGTGCTCGACGACGATCAGCGTGTTGCCGAGGTCCCGCAGCCGGGTCAGCGTCTCGATCAGGCGTCGGTTGTCCCGCTGGTGCAGACCGATCGACGGCTCGTCGAGCACGTACAGCACGCCGACCAGCCCCGAACCGATCTGGGTGGCCAGCCTGATCCGCTGCGCCTCACCGCCGGAGAGCGTCGCTGCCGGCCGGGAGAGGCTGAGGTAGTCCAGCCCGACGTCGAGCAGGAAGCCGAGGCGCGCCTGGATCTCCTTGAGCACCTGCGCGGCGATCGCGCGCTCACGAGCGCCGAGCTCGAGGCCGTCGAGGAAGGCACGCGCCTCGCGGATCGGGAGCTGGCACACGTCGAAGATCGACCGGCCGCCCACCTTGACCGCCAGCACCTCAGGCTTCAGGCGCGCACCCTGGCACACGGGGCACGGCACCTCCCGCATGAAGGCCTCGTACTTCTCCTTGCTCCATTCGGAGTCGGTCTCCGAGTGACGCCGCTCGAGGAAGGTCAGCACCCCCTCGAAGCCCGTGGAGTACTGCCGCTCACGGCCCCAGCGGTTCCGGTAGCGGACCTTCACCTCGTGGTTCTCGCCGTGCAGCACGGCGTCCTTCGCCCGCTGCGGCAGCGCCCGCCACGGCGTCGTCATCGAGAAGCCGAGGTCGTCCGCCAGCGCTGTCAGCACCCGGGTGAAGTACTCCCCCGAGATCTGCGCCCACGGCGCGACCGCACCGTCCGCGAGGGACAGGTCCTCGTCCGGGACGACCAGCTCGGGGTCGACCTCGAGCCGCGACCCGATGCCCGTGCACTCCGGGCACGCGCCGTACGGGGCGTTGAACGAGAACGTGCGCGGTTCCACCTCGTCGAGGGTGAGCACGTGGTCGTTCGGGCATGCCCGACGCTCCGAGAAGCGCCGCTCACGCTCCGGGTCGTTCGGGTCCGCATCGACCAGCTCGACGACGAGGAGACCGCCGGCCAGACCGAGCGCCGTCTCGACGGAGTCGGTGAGCCGGCGCTGCACGCCCTCCCGCGCCACGAGCCGGTCCACCACGACCTCGATGTCGTGCTTGAGCTTCTTCTCCAGGGTCGGCGGGCTGGTCAGCTGGACCACCTCGCCGTCGACGCGGGCGCGCGCGAACCCCTTCGACTGCAGCTCCGCGAACAGGTCCGCGTACTCGCCCTTGCGACCACGCACGACGGGCGCGAGCACCTGGTAGCGCGTGCCCTCCGGCAGCTCCAGCAGCCGGTCGACGATCTGCTGCGGGGTCTGAGCGGTGACGCGCTCACCGCAGACCGGGCAGTGCTGCACGCCGGCCCGCGCGAACAGCAGCCGCAGATAGTCGTAGACCTCGGTGATGGTGCCCACCGTCGACCGCGGGTTGCGGTTGGTGGACTTCTGGTCGATCGACACCGCCGGCGACAGACCCTCGATGAAGTCGACGTCCGGCTTGTCCATCTGACCGAGGAACTGGCGGGCGTAGGCCGACAGCGACTCCACGTACCGGCGCTGCCCCTCGGCGAAGATCGTGTCGAACGCCAGCGACGACTTGCCGGAGCCTGAGAGGCCCGTGAAGACGATCAGCCGGTCCCGAGGCAGGTCGAGGTCGACGTTGCGGAGGTTGTGCTCGCGGGCTCCCCGGACCACCAGGCGGTCGTTCACGGTGGTCGAGTGTACGTGCCACCACCGACATCTCGCACACATGTTCGATCGCGGCGAACGTGCGGGCCCTGGCCTGGGGCGCGACGATGGGCTCGATGAGCAACCAGCTTCCGATCGACGAGTACGCCGTGCTCGGGGACGGCCGTACGGCCGCCCTCGTCTCCCGCCGGGGGTCCGTGGACTGGTTGTGCCTGCCACGGTTCGACTCGCGCGCCTGCTTCGCCGCCCTTCTCGGCGACGCGGACAACGGCCGCTGGGTCCTCACGGTCCCCGACGCCGAGAGCGTGACCCGGTGCTACCTGGACGACTCGTTCGTCCTGGAGACGACGTACGAGTGCCCGACCGGCACCGCCGTGGTGCAGGAGTCGATGCCGCTCGGCGACGGCCGTGCGGACCTCGTCCGGCGCATCACGTGCACGCGCGGTCACGTGGACGTCCTGCACGAGTGGGTCGTGCGGTTCGGCTACGGGCAGTACCGGCCGTGGGTCCAGCGCGTGACCGACTCCGACGGCAGGCCGGCCATCCACGCGATCGCCGGACCGGACTCACTGGTGCTCCACGGCGACCGCCTGCCCAAGGCGGTGCGCAACCGGCACGAGGACCGCTTCACGATGCACTCCGGCGAGTCGGTCACCCTGACCCTGACGTGGTCGCCGTCGTGGCAGCCGGTCGCCTGCATCGGCGACGTCGCCGAGGGACTGGCTGCGAGCGCACGGCTCTGGCGATCCTGGGCTGCCCAGGCGGACGTGCCGGGGCCGTACCGGCAGGCCGTGGTGCGCTCGCTGCTCGTCCTGCGGCTGCTCACCCACGCGGAGACGGGCGGCATCGTCGCTGCCGTCACCACGTCGCTGCCGGAGACCTTCGGCGGCGGGCGCAACTGGGACTACCGGTTCACGTGGCTGCGCGACGCGGCCCTGACCCTCGAGGCGCTGCTGGAGCACGGCTACCTGCACGAGACCGAGCACTGGCGCAGCTGGCTGCTGCGCGCCGTGGCCGGGGACGCCGTGGACATGCAGATCATGTACCGCCTCGACGGGGCGCGGGAGCTGAGCGAGCGGACGCTGGACCACCTGCCCGGCTATGCGGACTCCAAGCCGGTCCGGATCGGCAACGCCGCCTCGGGGCAGGTGCAGCACGACGTGCTGGGCGAGGTGATGTGCGCCCTCGAGATGGCCCGGGCCGCCGGGATCGAGGAGACGCCCACCTCGTGGGCCCTCCAGCGCAACCTCATCGACCATCTCGTGGAGACGTGGCGGGAACCCGACGCCGGCATCTGGGAGTCGCGCGGCCGTCCGCGTGCCTTCACGCACTCGCGGGCCATGACGTGGGCCGCGCTGGACCGCGCGGTCAAGGCGGTCGAGGCCCTCGGGGTCCCCGGCGACGTGGACCGGTGGCGGGCCGAGCGGGACGCAGCGCACGCCGACGTCCTGGCGCACGGGTGGTCCGACGCGGCCGGCAGCTTCGTGCAGTACCCGGGCGCCACCCACACGGACGCGTCGCTGCTGCAGATGTTCCAGGTGGACTTCCTGCCGCCGACCGACCCCCGCATGCTGGCCACGCTCGACGCGATCCGCAAGGAGCTGGAGGTCTCCCCCGGCCTGCTGCTGCGCTACCGCGCCGACAAGACGGACGACGGCGTGGGCGGACAGGAGAACCCGTTCCTCGCCTGCTCGTTCTGGCTGGCGGACGCGCTCGCTCGGGCGGACCGGGTGGACGAGGCGCGCGAGGTCCTCGACGTCCTGGTCGGGCTGACCAACGACGTCGGGCTGCTCGCCGAGCAGTACGACCCGGAGCACCGGCGGATGGCCGGCAACACCCCGCAGGCGCTGTCGCACCTGGCGCTGGTCCGGGCGGTGCACCAGTACGAGCTCGCCCAGCGCCGGCGCACGCCATGACCTACAGCGGTGACGTCCGGCCGGGCGGCCCCAGCGACGTGCGAGTGCTGGACGAGGTCGAGATCCGCAAGGCGTCGGTGGGTCCGATGGACAACAACGCCTACCTGGTCACGTGCCGCAGGACGGGCGCACAGCTCCTGGTCGACGCGGCCGCCGACCCGGAGCGCCTGCTCGCGCTGGTGCGCGAGGGCGCGGCGTCGGCTCGGCTGGACGGGATCGTCACGACCCACCGTCACCCGGACCACCTGTCGGCACTGGCGTCGGTGGTGGCGGTCACGGGAGCGCCCCTGCTGGCCGGAGCGCCGGACGCCGACGCGGTCGCGGCGGCCGCGGACCGGCCGGTACAGCGTCGGCTGCAGGACGGCGACACGATCGCGGTCGGTCACGCCGTCCTCGAGGTGATCGCGCTGCGCGGCCACACGCCGGGCTCCATCGCCCTCGTCTACCGCGAGCCGGAGCACGCGGACGAGGCGGACGCCGTCGCAGGGAGGGCGCACCTGTTCACCGGCGACAGCCTGTTCCCCGGCGGGGTCGGCGCGACCGGCAACGACAGGGCGCGGTTCGACCAGCTGTTCCTCGACGTGACGGAACGGATCTTCGACCGGTTCGACGACACCGCCTGGGTCTATCCCGGGCACGGGCCCGACACGACCCTGGGTGCCGAGCGACCTCAGCTGGACGCCTGGCGGGCGCGCGGCTGGTGAGCCGCGGCTCGCGCCGGGAAGGGCCTCACTGCTCGGCGGGCAGGACCACCTGGGCCTTGGCGAGGTTGTCCCGGACCACACGCCGGAGCACCTTGCCGACCTGCGACCTCGGGAGGTCCGGCAGCACCACGAGTCGACGTGGGACCGCGTAGCGGGCCAGCCGAGCCTCGCACCAGTGGCGCACCGCGTCGAGGTCGATGCCGTGCGCGCCCTCCTCCAGCACCACCGCGGCGACCACGCTCTCCCCGTGCTCCCCCGCCGGCTCGCCGACCACGGCCACGTCCGCGATGCCCGGCATCGTCCGCAGATGGTCCTCCACCTGCGACGGGTACACCTTGAACCCGCCGCTGACGATCATCTCCTTGAGCCGGTCGACCAGGACGACGAAGCCGTCGGGGTCGACGTGCACGATGTCGCCCGTGCGCAGCCAGCCGCCGGCCAGGAGCTGGTGCGCGGTCTCGTCCGGCCGGTTCCAGTAGCCGGCGAACACCTGCGGACCGGCCACCAGAAGCTCACCCTGCTCACCGGGCAGCACGTCGCGCTCGGGGTCGTCCTGCGAGACGACGCGGATCCGCGTCGACGGGAACGGCATGCCCAGCGCGCCCGGGCGCCGTGCCGGGCTCAGGGGGTTGCCGAGCGCGACCGGCGACGTCTCGGTCATGCCATAGCCCTCCACCGCGAGGCCTCCGGTCAGCCGCTCCCACCGCTCGGCGGTCGACCGGGGCAGCGCCATCGCGCCGCTGAGGGCGCACCGGAAGGACGTCAGGTCGGCGCCCGTCCGTTCGGCCGCGACCCCGAGCCGTTCGAGCATCGGCGGCACGGCGGGCAGGAAGGTGCCGGGGCGGCGACGCTGCGCGGCGAGCACGGTCGCGGGGTCGAACGACGGGAAGACCACCTGGGTGGCTGCGATACCCGTGCCGTAGAGGAGGCACAGGGTCATCCCGAACGCGTGGAAGTAGGGCAGCACGGAGTACACCACCTCGACGCCGTCCTGCGCACCGGTCCACGCGCGGCCCTGCGTCACGTTGGCCACCAGGTTGCGGTGCGTGAGCACGGCACCCTTCGGGGTGCCCGTGGTGCCGCCCGTGTACTGCAGCAGCGCGACGTCCGACGCGTCCGCCGCCGGATGGTCGGCCGGCAGCGGGGCCGCCGCCGCGACGAGGCGGTGCCACGACGGGACGCCGCTCGGGACCGCCGGTCCGCAGAGGGCGGCACGCATCGTGCGCGCCTTGGGCACGGGGAGGTGCAGAGCGAGGCGCGAGTGCAGCGGCAGGTCCTGCGCCAGGTCCACCGACACGACGGTGCGCAGCGCCGGCCCGCGGGCCGCCAGCACCGACGGCACCGCCTTGCGCCAGACGAGCGCCACGCAGGCACCGCTGTCCGCGAGCTGGTGCCGCAGCGACTCGACCGCGTACGTCGGGTTGTGCTCGACGACGACCGCGCCGATCCGGAGCACCGCGTGCACCGCGACGACGTGCGAGGTGCTGTTCGGCAGGACCAGCGCGACCCGGTCCCCTCGGCGGACGCCGAGCTCTACGAGCACCGCCGCCGCACGGGAGACGCGGTCGGCGAGCCGGCGGTAGGTCGTGGTCGCACCGAGGAAGTCGACGGCGACACGGTCCGGGAACGACGTGGCGGCACGGTCGAGCGCCGCGCTCAGCGGCTCGTCGGCGACGTCGACCTCTCGCGGGACCGACGTCGTGGGCGAGCTGTGAGTGGTCGGTCCTGACGTCGTCGGCACGCTTCCAGCGTAACCTACGGCCGCGTAAGTTACGCGTCCGTAGGTCCCGTGGCGCGCACCTTCACCGAGCGTTCACCGCGCCCAGGACGGACTGCGCGACGGTCGCGTGGGCGGACTCGTCGTCCGACGGGTGGTAGATCCCCGCGAGCACGTCGCGATAGAGGCGGTTCAGCTCGTTGCCGGCGTAGTAGGCGGCTCCGCCGCTGACGCGCAGCGCGAGGTCGACGACGACCCGGGCCGACTCGGTGGCACGCACCTTGAGCCCCACGAGCTGGGCGAACAGCCGTGCTCCGTGGTCCACCCGCTCGTCCACGTCCCGCGCGAGGGCGAACACCTGGAGCTCGGCACCGTCCTGAGCCAGGGCGGCATCGGCGATCTTCCACCGGATGTCCGGGTCGTCGGCGTAGCTGCGCCCGTCGTACTTCATCGACGTGCGTCGCCGGGCGTTGGCCGCGCCGAGCTCCAGGGCCCGCCGTCCGATGCCCGTGTACACGGCGGCGAGCAGGATCTCGAAGACGGAGAAGAGCGCGACGATGTAGGGGTCGGCGCTGGGCCCGAGCGGCAGCCGCCGGACGATGCGGTCCGGCGGCGCGTAGGCGCCCTCCAGGTGCGTCGTCGCCGACTGGGTCGCGCGCATCCCCAGGGTGTCCCAGTCCTCGCCGACGGTCACGCCGCCCTGCTCGCGGGCCACGACCCCGTGGACCAGACGGGGGTCCGAGGGGTCCGCGTCGTCGAGGCCGAAGGTCGCGAGGCGCGTCCAGACCGGCGACAGCGACGTGAAGATCTTGGTGCCGACGTACCGGTAGCCGCCGTCGGCCGCGCGCTCGGCACGGGTACGTGAACCGAACATCACCAGGTCGTTCCCCGCCTCGGAGTTGCCGAACGCGAACACCTCCCCGGCCGCCGCGTCCTGCAGCACGAACCGCATCGAGTCGTCACCGTCGGCCGCGAGGAGGGCGGCCATCCCGGTCACCACCAGGTGCATGTTCACCGCCAGAGCGGTGGCCGGCGCGGCGGCCGCGAGACGGACCTGCTCCCGGGCGACCTCCTCGAGGGTCAGCCCGGCACCGCCGAGCTCCGCAGGGACGAACGCCGTCAGGTACCCCGCGGCATGCAGGTCGGCGAGGTCGTCGTGCGGGAACGTGTTGTCGCGGTCGTGCACCGGAGCACGGTCGTGGACCCGGGCGATCAGGTCGTCGGTGAGCAACGTGCGGTGATGACGAGGCATGCACGTCACTCTGCCATCGTCCCGGCCACCGACCACGGCCCCGGCTCGGGTCACCGTTCCGGCTGGGGCCACCGCACCGGCTCGGGCACGATAGGACGATGACCACCTACGCCGTTCGCTACACGTACGACGAGCGCGCCGACGTGCGCGACCAGGTCCGCCCGGAGCACCGCGCATGGCTGGCCGGTCAGGCCGACCGCGGCGCCCTGCTCGGCTCCGGGCCCTTCGCCGACGGCGAGCCCGGCGCCCTGCTGGTGTTCCGTGCCACCGACGCGGAGGCGCTGGCCCAGCTGCTCGCCCAGGACCCGTTCGCCCGTGAAGGCCTGGTCCGCACGACGGACGTGCGGGCCTGGGACGTCATCCTCGGTCCCTGGTCCACGAGCCTCTGAGGCCACTCGGCGCTCGGGCGGCCGGACGCGGACGCGGCTGCGGTCCGACCGTCTCGCAACAGCGGTCAGCGCTCCAGCGCTCCGGTCTCGTCGGCCGCCGGCCCGTCGGCCCGGTCGCCGATCGGCCGCCCGAGCCGGCCCGGCAGACGGTGCCGGTTCGCGTGCACGACGCTCGCGGCGGTCGCCGCTCCCAAGGAGCCGGCGATCACCACCAGCGACACCCAGGTCGGCACCTCCGGCGCCCAGCCGACCGCACGGCCGCCATTGACGAACGGCACGGTGTTGCTCCGGAGCGCCTCCGAGACCAGCTTCAGACCGATGAAGCCGAGGATGGCGGCCAGCCCGTACGGCAGGTACACGATGCGGTCCAGCACGCCGCCGAGCAGGAAGAACAGCTGGCGCAGACCCATCAGCGCGAAGACGTTCGACGTGAAGACGATGAACGGGTCGTGGGTCAGGCCGAAGATCGCCGGGATGGAGTCGAAGGCGAACAGCACGTCCGTGGTGCCGATGGCCAGGAAGACCACCAGCAGCGGGGTGAACATGCGACGCCCGTCGACCACCGTGCGGACCGCACCGCCGTCGTACTCGCGGGAGATCGGCCAGAACCGGCGTGCCGCCCGGACGAGGACGTTCTCGTGGTACTCGTCGTCACCGCTCTCGCCGCCCCGCAGCAGGTGCACCGCCGTGTACACCAGGAACGCGCCGAACACGTAGAACACCCAGCTGTACCGCGTCACCACCGCGGCACCCGCGAGGATGAACCCGCCGCGCAGCACCAGCGCGATGATGATGCCGACCAGGAGCACCTTCTGCTGGTGGTCCCGCGGCACGGCGAACGCCGACATGATCAGGACGAACACGAACAGGTTGTCCACGGACAGGCTGTACTCGGTCAACCAGCCCGCGATGAACTCCCCCGCCGGGACCGCACCGCCCACGACGCCGACCAGCGCCGCGAACACCAGGGCGAGCACGACGTACACGGCCACCCACCGGAGGCTCTCGCGGGTGGACGGCACGTGTGGCCGGCGGCCGATCACCGCCAGGTCTGCCATGAGCAGACCGACGACGGCGATGAGCGACACGACCTGGAAGAGCACCGGCATCTCGTGGGTCATCGGGTGGGGTCCCCTTCGGTGTCGGCGGCGCTGACGGTGCTCCGGTCACCCGCGGGGCGGTGCCGGGTGCTCAGCAGGGAGGCGGCGGTGGTCACGGCCAGGACGGCGACGATCACCACGAGGGAGGCAGCGGTCGGGATCTCCGGGACGGCGACGTGCTCCCCGCCGTTGACGAACGGCAGCTCGTTGGTGTGCAGCGCGTGCAGCACCAGCTTCGCGCCGATGAACGCGAGGATCACGGCGAGGCCGTAGGACAGGTAGACGAGCTTGTCGAGGAGCCCGTCGACCAGGAAGTACAGCTGCCGCAGCCCCAGGAGCGAGAACGCGTTGGCCGCGAAGACGAGGTACGTCTCCTGGGTCAGCCCGAAGATCGCCGGGATCGAGTCGACGGCGAACATCACGTCCGCCGAGCCGATCGCGATCATCACCACCAGCATCGGCGTGATCCAGCTGCGGCCGTCCCGACGGACGACCAGGTGGTCGCCCGCGTAGTCGTCGGTGACCCGGAACAGCCGACGCGTCAGCCGGAGCACCGCGTTCTCGTGGTACTCGCCCTCGTCCTCCCCCGCACGTAGCTGAGTCCATGCCGCGTAGAGCAGGAAGGCGCCGAAGACGTAGAACACCCAGGTCGCATGGGCGATCAGCGCGGCGCCGAGGAAGATGAACGCGGTCCGCAGCGCCAGGGCGACGGTGATGCCGGTCAGCAGCACCTTCTGCTGGTACCTCCGCGGGACGCGGAAGCTGGACATGATCAGGACGAAGACGAAGAGGTTGTCGACGGACAGGCTCTTCTCCGTCACGTACCCCGCGAAGTACTCCCCGCCCGGGCCCGACCCCCACACGGCCCACACCAGCACGCCGAACGCGACGGCGATCCCGACGTAGACGGCCGACCAGCGCGCCGCCTCCCGCAAGGACGGCTCGTGCACCGCCCGCACGTGGCCTAGGTAGTCGGCGACGAGCATCGCGAGGACGACGCCGACGGTCAGCGCCCACACCCAGCCTGGAACATCCATGGAACTACCTCCGGTGCACATGACGAGATCACCGGAGGTCTTCTCTGCCGCGGGCGGTCCATCTCAGCGTGCCCGGACCGACGTCACCGGGCCGGCTTCGTTGGCGACCGTGATGACGATGACGTCGTAAGGGAGTACTCCCCTCCGCCGCCCAGTGTAGGCGACCCTTTCCGGGACGCGCTCCGCGGACCGCCGGCCGCCGGCGCCGCGCCGGTCGACCCGGCGCTGCACTCCGGCGCCGGCCGGGGGTCAGGCGGTGGCGGCCTGCATCTGCCGCAGCTCCTTCTTCAGTCCGGAGATCTCGTCGCGCAGCCGGGCCGCGAGCTCGAACTGCAGCTCGGCGGCGGCCGCGTGCATCTGGTCGGTGAGGTCCTGGATGAGCTCCGCCAGCTCCCCGGCTGCCGCACCGACGAGCTTCGTGCGCTCGTCCTGAGGTCCGCGTCGGGACCCGAAGCCCGGCACCGGCGCCTTGCCGCGACTGGCCTGCCGTCCGGCCCCGCCCAGCAGCTCCGCGGTGTCGGCGTCCTCGCGCGCGAGCAGGTCGGTGATGTCGTTGATGCGCTTGCGGAGCGGGGTCGGGTCGATCCCGTGCTCCCGGTTGTAGGCCACCTGCTTCTCGCGCCGGCGGTTCGTCTCGTCGATCGCGGTGGCCATCCCGGCTGTGATGCGGTCGGCGTACATGTGCACCTCGCCGGACACGTTGCGCGCGGCACGGCCGATCGTCTGGATCAACGAGGTGGCCGAGCGCAGGAAGCCCTCCTTGTCCGCGTCGAGGATCGCGACCAGCGACACCTCCGGCAGGTCGAGGCCCTCGCGCAGCAGGTTGATCCCGACCAGCACGTCGAACTCCCCCAGCCGCAGCTCGCGCAGCAGCTCCACGCGGCGCAGGGTGTCGACCTCCGAGTGCAGGTAGCGCACCCGTACGCCCTTCTCCAGGAGGTAGTCGGTCAGGTCCTCCGCCATCTTCTTGGTCAGCGTGGTGACCAGGACGCGCTCGTCGCGGTCGACCCGGTCACGGATCTCCGCGAGCAGGTCGTCGATCTGCCCCTTGGTGGGCTTGACCACCACCTGCGGATCCACCAGGCCGGTGGGCCGGATGATCTGCTCCACCACGCCGTCGGACATCGACAGCTCGTAGCTGCCCGGCGTCGCGGAGAGGTAGACCGTCTGCCCGATGCGCTCGACGAACTCCTCCCAGCGCAGCGGCCGGTTGTCCACCGCGGACGGCAGGCGGAACCCGAAGTCCACCAGTGCGCGCTTGCGCGACATGTCGCCCTCGAACATCGCGCCGATCTGCGGCACCGTCACGTGCGACTCGTCGATCACCAGGAGGAAGTCCTCCGGGAAGTAGTCGAGGAGCGTGTTAGGCGCAGAGCCGGGTGCCCGGCCGTCGATGTGCCGGGAGTAGTTCTCGATCCCGGAGCAGGAGCCGATCTGGCGCATCATCTCCAGGTCGTAGGTGGTGCGCATCCGAAGCCGCTGCGCCTCGAGGAGCTTGCTCTGCCGCTCCAGCTCGGCAAGACGGTGCTCGAGCTCGGACTCGATGCCGGTGATGGCGCGCTCCATGCGCTCCGGACCGGCGACGTAGTGCGTCGCGGGGAACACGTGCACCTGCTGCTCGGAACGGACCACGTCGCCGGTCAGAGGGTGCAGCGTGGCGATCGCCTCGATCTCGTCCCCGAAGAACTCGATGCGGACCGCGAGCTCCTCGTACACCGGGATGATCTCCACGGTGTCGCCCCGCACCCGGAACGTCCCTCGGGTGAACGCCATGTCGTTGCGCGTGTACTGCATGGTGACGAACCGGCGCAGCAGCTGGTCCCGGTCCACCTGGTCGCCGACGTTGAGCGTCACCATGCGGTCGACGTACTCCTGCGGCGTACCGAGCCCGTAGATGCAGCTGACGGTCGCCACCACGACGACGTCACGGCGCGTGAGCAGGGAGCTGGTCGCCGAGTGCCGCAGCCGTTCCACCTCGTCGTTGATCGACGAGTCCTTCTCGATGTAGGTGTCCGTCTGCGCGATGTACGCCTCGGGCTGGTAGTAGTCGTAGTACGAGACGAAGTACTCGACGGCGTTGTTGGGCAGCAGCTCGCGAAACTCCGTGGCCAGCTGTGCCGCGAGGGTCTTGTTGGGCGCCATCACCAGCGTCGGCCGCTGCACCTGCTCGATCAGCCACGCCGTCGTGGCGGACTTGCCGGTGCCGGTGGCGCCGAGCAGCACCACGTCCTTCTCCCCCGCCTTGAGGCGGCGGGTCAGCTCGGCGATCGCGGTCGGCTGGTCGCCGCTAGGGGTGTACTCGGAGATCACCTCGAACGGCGCGACCGTCCGCTGCAGGTCGGTGACGGGACGCATGCGCCCACCGTACGTCGCGCCACCGACACGGTCGCCGACGGCCCCGACCGGGACCGCCGGCCCGAGCGGCCCGCGGTGTCAGCGGCCGCTGGTGAACGAGACCACCGAGTAGATGTCGTCCGCCTGCACCATCGCCGCGAAGCGCTCCATGAACGCCTGGTACGCGGAGAACCCGATCAGCCGTCGGTTGGCCACGGGCACCAGCCCCCCGACGCCGGAGTCCTTCACCGTGAAGGACTCGATCGCCGACCGAGCCGTCACCCGGCCCGCCGCACGCTCGGCCTCGACCCGGAACCGCATGATCTCGCCGGCCTCCGGCCGGGCCAGGTCGCGCATCAGGAAGTCGACGCGGACCGGGGTCCGCGGCCCGACCGTCACCCAGCCCCGGTCGTCCTCGATGCCACGCGCACCGGCGGTCGCCAGCTCCAGCATGCGCGGGACGTCGATCGACGCGGAGGCGACGGACACCGATGCCTTGGACTGCCACGGCCGAGCCGCCCAGCCTCTGGTCCCCACCGACGACAAGGCCACACCGCCTTCCGTTCACGTGCGGCCCGTTGCGGGCCGGAGAGGCGTCCTCGCCTCCTCGACTTCTTATCGGACGTTCGGTCCGAAGACTTGCGCCCGATCGCGCATCAGATTGGCAGATCGACCCGTCCGCGCCAAGGCCCGTTCATCGGTGGTCGTACACGGCTCCGGCGGCGGGGGCGCCGAGCAGCTGCGGGACGGTGACCAGGGTGAACCCGCGCGCGCGAAGCGCATCCACGAGGCCGGGCACCGCGTCGACCGTCGACGGGCGGATGTCGTGCATCAGGATGATCGCCCCCGGGTGCGCACCGGCAAGAGCCCGCTCGGTGGTGACACCGGCGTCACGGTTCTTCCAGTCCTCCGTGTCGACGTCCCAGAGCACTCCCGCCATCCCGCGGCTCCCGAAGACCTGCGTGACCGACGGCGACAGGGAGCCGTAGGGAGGCCGCGCCAGGGTCGGAGCGGCTGCACCCTCCGCGACGATGGCCTGGGACGTGCTGTCGAGCTCCGCGGCGACAGCCTCGTCACTCAGACCGGGGAGCATCGCGTGGTCCCAGGTGTGGTTGCCGACCACGTGTCCCGCGGCGACCTCGCGCGCCACGGCGCCAGGCTGCTTCGCGATCTGCCGGCCGACGACGAAGAAGGTGGCGTGCACGCCGCGGGCCGCCAGCTCGTCCAGCAGCCTCCCCGTGTCCGGCCCCGGCCCGTCGTCGAACGTGAGGGCGACGCATGCCAGCGCTGCGCAGTCCGGCGCTGCCGCGTCGGCCGCCGGCGGTGGCGGTGGTGCCGGTGCCGCCGTGGGTGCCGGCGCGGGCTGCGCCTCGGGAGGTGACGACGTGTCGCTCGGCGACCCGCCGGCCCCGCGCCCGTCGTCCACGATCGCTTGCGGCTCGTCCACGACCGCCGTCGGAACGGTGGTCGCGGGGCGTGGCAGGGCGGTCAGCCGCTCGGCCCCGAGCGCACCCGACGGGACGTCGTGCGCCTCGACCGCGGCACGTTCGACGCGCGCCTGAGGCTCCTCGCGCAGCGCCACGGCGGACGTGCCGAGGGCCAGCGAGAGGAGCACGGACAGCGAAGCCGTCGCGAGCGCTGCGCCCCGCCGCATCCTGCACCACCCCACGTCCCGCCGATGTCCGGGGTGACGCTAGCGGTGCGCGTGGTCGCGCCGGTGGACCCGTCGTGCGCGTGTCGGGCGCCGCCGCCGAGGCAGCCGTGGGCGGCGTCTAGCGCCGGCGGTGCTCCTCGGCGGACGCCAGGTCCGCGTCCCGTTCGGCGGAGCGCTCCTGTGCGAGACGGGACCACAGGACGTCCACCTGGTGTCGCAGCTCGTCGTCGGTACCCGTCCCGTCCAGAACGACGTCGGCGGCAGCGAGGCGCGCGTCGTCCTCGGCCTGCGCAGCAACCCGTGCCCGCGCCTCCGCCTCCGGCATGCCTCGGCCGTCGACGAGTCGGCTGACCCGCTGCTCCTGCGGCGCATGCACCACGACGACCATGCCGAAGGTCTCCGCCTGGCCTGTCTCCACCAGGAGCGGGATGTCGTGGACGACGACCGCGTCCGGGTCGATCGCCGCCGCAGCCGCCTCACGCTCGGCCGCGAGCCGCCGTACCTGAGGGTGCAGCAGCGCCTCGAGCCGTCGCCGAGCCTCCGCGTCACCGAAGACTCGCGCCGCCAGAGCGGCCCGGTCCAGGCTGCCGTCCGCCGCGAGCACCTCCGGGCCGAACGTCTCGACGACCTGCTCCAGACCGAGCGTCCCTGGCGCGACCACCTCGCGCGCCAGGGCATCGGCGTCGATCAGCACCGCGCCGAGCTCGATGAAGCGCCGCGCCGCGACGGACTTGCCTGCCGCGATCCCACCGGTCAGCCCGATCCTCTGCATCAGCCCATCGTGCCCTGCCACAGCGCTCCATGCGCCCGCTCGGCGTGCTCTCCACTGAGCGGAGCCTGCCGGCGAAGCCGAACTGCGGAGACGCCGACGGCCGGCCACCCCGAGAGGTGACCGGCCGTCGATCGACCGCGGACCGGGTCAGTTGCCGGTCAGCTTCTCCCGCAGAGCGGCGAGCGCCTCGTCCGAGGCCAGCGTGCCGGTCGCCTCGTCGGAGGCCGACGAGTAGGACGTCGGCGCCGAGCCGGACGACGACTCGCCACCGGTGGCCGCCTCGGCGTCGGCCGCAGCAGCGGCCGCGACCTGCTTGCGGTGGGCCTCCCAGCGGTCGTGAGCGGCCGCGTACTGGGCCTCCCACGCCTCGCGCTGAGCCTCGTAGCCCTCGAGCCACTCGGAGGTGGTGGGGTCGAAGCCCTCGGGGTACTTGTAGTTGCCCTGCTCGTCGTACTCCGCCGCCATGCCGTACAGCGCAGGGTCGAAGTCCTCCGAGGTCGGGTCGAAGCCCTCGTTCGCCTGCTTGAGCGACAGGGAGATCCGGCGGCGCTCCAGGTCGATGTCGATGACCTTGACGAACACGTCGTCGCCGACCTGCACGACCTGCTCCGGGATCTCCACGTGGCGCACGGCCAGCTCGGAGATGTGCACCAGACCCTCGATGCCGTCCTCGACGCGCACGAACGCACCGAACGGGACGAGCTTGGTGACCTTGCCGGGCACGACCTGGCCGATGGCGTGCGTGCGGGCGAAGGCCTGCCACGGGTCCTCCTGCGTCGCCTTCAGCGACAGAGAGACACGCTCGCGGTCGAAGTCGACGTCGAGAACCTCGACCGTGACCTCCTGGCCCACCTCGACGACCTCGGACGGGTGGTCGATGTGCTTCCACGACAGCTCGGAGACGTGCACGAGACCGTCCACGCCGCCCAGGTCGACGAACGCACCGAAGTTGACGATCGAGGACACGACACCCGGCCGGACCTGGCCCTTCTGCAGCGTCTGCAGGAAGGTGGAGCGGACCTCGGACTGCGTCTGCTCGAGCCACGCGCGGCGCGACAGGACCACGTTGTTGCGGTTCTTGTCGAGCTCGATGATCTTGGCCTCGATCTCCTTGCCGACGTACGGCTGGAGGTCGCGGACCCGGCGCATCTCGACGAGCGACGCGGGCAGGAAGCCGCGCAGGCCGATGTCGAGGATCAGGCCACCCTTGACCACCTCGATGACGGTGCCGGTGACGACGCCGTCCTCCTCCTTGATCTTCTCGATCGTGCCCCAGGCGCGCTCGTACTGGGCGCGCTTCTTGGACAGGATCAGACGACCCTCCTTGTCCTCCTTCTGGAGGACCAGGGCCTCGACCTCGTCGCCGACCTTGACGACCTCACCGGGGTCCACGTCGTGCTTGATGGACAGCTCGCGGGAGGGGATGACGCCCTCGGTCTTGTAGCCGATGTCGAGAAGAACCTCGTCACGGTCGACCTTGACGATCACGCCTTCGACGATGTCGCCGTCGTTGAAGTACTTGATGGTGGCGTCGATCGCCGCCATGAAGTCCTCGGCCGTGCCGATGTCGTTGACCGCGACCTGCTGCGAGGTGGGCTTCGCGGGGGTGGAGATGCTCATGTAGGGGTGGGCTCCGATGCGGACAGGGAGTAGTTCGGACAGATGGATGGTGATGTGGTGGTAACCGCCGACCGCCACCGAACCTTCCCCCGCACCGGTTGAACCGATCGGAGGGCACGTGGGCGCGCGGCACCGCCGTCCACCTTATCGGTGCACGGCGGTGCCGGCCAAGTCGCGGTCGGTGCCGCGTGACGCGGCTCGGCCGTTCAGGCGAGCGCCCGCGCCACCGCCAGCATCTGGTCGGGCACGTACTTGACCTTGCCTGCGATGTCGGCGATCGGCACGAGGTCCACCCGCTCGCCGTGGATGGCCGTCATCACGTCGGACCGTCCCTCGGTGGCGGCGTCGATCGCTGCCACACCGAAGCGGGACGCGAGGATCCGGTCGAACGCCGTCGGGATGCCCCCGCGCTGCACGTGCCCGAGCACCGTCACACGCGTGTCGAAGCCCGTGCGCGTCTCGATCTCGGACTTCAGTCGCTCACCGATGGCGCCGGCGACGATCTCGCCGAACTTGCCGACCTCGGTCTCGTAGTGCATGGCCGTCCCCGGCGCGGGGACCGCACCCTCGGCTGCGACGACGATGGAGAAGCTGGCGTGCGCCCGGTGCCGGTGCTTGAGGAAGCGGGTGACCTTCTCGATGTCGAAGGGTTCCTCCGGGGCCAGCACCAGCTCGGCGCCACCCGCGATGCCCGAGGTCACGGCGATCCACCCGGCGTGCCGACCCATCACCTCGACGATCATCACGCGGTTGTGGCTCTCCGCGGTGGTGTGGATGCGGTCGACCGCCTCGGTCGCGATCGTCACGGCGGTGTCGAAGCCGATCGAGTAGTCGGTTCCCCAGACGTCGTTGTCGATCGTCTTGGGGATGCCGATCACGTTGATGCCGGCCTCGGAGATCTTGCTCGCGGCGTCCAGCGTGCCGTCGCCACCGATGCAGATCAGCGCGTCGATGCGCTCCGCCTCGAGGGTGGTGAGCACCGCCTCGACGCCGCCCTCGTTGCGGTGCGGGTGGAAGCGTGCGGTGCCGAGCAGCGTGCCGCCCGTCGCCAGCACGTTCCTGATGTCCTGGCGGCCGAGCGGTTGCACGTCGCCGTCCGCCACGCCCTTCCAGCCGTTGCGGAAGCCCACGATCGTGTGGCCGTGCTCCCCCTCGCCACGCTTGACGACCGCGCGGATCGCGGCGTTGAGGCCCGGGACGTCGCCGCCCCCGGTCAGCAGTCCGACTCGCACCTGACGTACTCCTTCGTTGTCGGGTCCACCCCAGCTGATCTGCGGGGCACGCCGTCGGGCTCGCCGCGCGTCCAGCGTAGTCAGAGGTGGGACGGCACCGGCCGGACCGTCGTCCCAGGCGCGCCCGGCAAGATGGGGCCATGGCGGCGACGGAGGACGACGAGCTCGCGGAGGCCGGGTACCGAGACGTCCCCGACGAGGAGGGCGGCCGGGCGTCGCGCCGCTGGTGGGACGCGAACGCCGAGGAGTACCTCCAGGAGCACGGCGACTTCCTGGGCGCCGCGGACTTCGTCTGGTGCCCGGAGGGCCTGCGCGAGGCCGACCGCCACCTGCTGGGGGAGCTCGAGCCGGCGTCGTCGCGCGTGCTCGAGGTCGGTGCCGGAGCCGCGCAGTGCTCCCGGTGGCTCGCGAGCCGAGGGGTCGAGGTGCTGGCGACCGACGTGTCGGCCGGGATGCTGCAGGCCGCGGCGGCGCTGGACCGCGCCTGCGGCATTCGGGTCCCGACCGCCCAGGCGGACGCCCGGGCCGTGCCCTTCCCCGACGCGAGCTTCGACGTCGCCTTCACGTCGTTCGGGGCGCTGCCCTTCGTCCCCGACCCCGGCAGGGTGCACGCCGAGGTGGCGCGCGTGCTGCGACCGGGCGGGCGGTGGGTGTTCAGCACCACGCACCCGCTGCGGTGGCCCTTCCCCGACGACCCCGGAGTCGGCGGGCTCACGGCCACGCGGTCGTACTTCGACCGCCGGCCGTACGTCGAGACGGCTTCCAGCGGCCGCGTGCTCTACGCCGAGTACCACCGGACTTTGGCCGAGCTGGTCGCCGACGTCCTGGCTGCCGGGCTCGTGCTGGACGGGCTGCTCGAACCGGAGTGGCCGGCCGGGCACACCCGCACGTGGGGCGGTTGGGGACCGGTACGGGGCGCCCAGCTTCCCGGGACCCTGATCGTCAGCGCCCACCGACCGGACTGACTCCGCTCGACGGGTGGTGCGGCCGAGTGGCCGTGGCACCGCGTGCCCCGGCCTGCCGACGCGTCAGTGACCGGCCTCGTGCCAGCTGGAACCCGTACCGACCGAGACGTCGAGCGGCACCTCGAGAGGCCCGCCCGGCACCCGGTCCCCTGCCGCGCCCATCTGCTCGCGGACGAGGGACTCCAGGTCCTGCTCCTCGCCCGGTGCGACCTCCAGCACCAGCTCATCGTGGACCTGGAGCAGCAGACGGGACCGCAGCCCGCGGCGGGTGAGCTCCCGGTCCACACCGAGCATGGCGATCTTGATCAGGTCGGCCGCGCTGCCCTGGATCGGTGCGTTCAGGGCCATCCGTTCCGCGGCGTCCCGCCTGGCTCGGTTGTCGCTCGACAGGTCGGGCAGGTACCGACGCCGCCCGAGGATCGTGGCCGTGTACCCGGTGGCGCGAGCCTCGTCGACCACGCCGGTCAGGTAGTCACGGACCCCACCGAACCGGGAGAAGTAGTCGGCCATCAGCGCCGACGCCTCCGACACGTCGATCGACAGCTGCTGCGACAGGCCGTACGAGGAGAGCCCGTACGCCAGGCCGTAGCTCATCGCCTTGATCTTGGACCGCATCGCCGGCGTCACCTGGTCGGTGGGAACCGAGAACACGTGCGAGGCGACGTAGCTGTGCAGGTCCTCACCGCTGCGGAACGCCTCGATCAGCCCCTCGTCACCCGAGAGGTGCGCCATGATCCGCATCTCGATCTGCGAGTAGTCCGCCGTCAGGAGCGTGGCGAACGGGTCCGTCACCACGAAGGCCCGGCGGATCTGCCGTCCCGCCTCGGTGCGGATGGGGATGTTCTGCAGGTTCGGGTCCGCGGAGGACAGCCGGCCGGTCGCGGCGATGGTCTGCTGGAACGTCGTGTGGATGCGTGAGTCGGGTGCGACCGACCGCAGCAGCCCCTCGACCGTCTGACGCAGCCGGATGGCATCGCGGTGCGCCAGCAGGTGCTCGAG
This sequence comes from Cellulomonas sp. 73-145, assembly GCA_001898185.1. Classification (GTDB taxonomy): domain Bacteria; phylum Actinomycetota; class Actinomycetes; order Actinomycetales; family Cellulomonadaceae; genus Cellulomonas. The sequence continues at coordinate 153,288 of MKTI01000001.1, forward strand.
GAACGGGTGCTGGGTCCGCGCGAACAGGTCGGTCAGCGCCGCCGCGTCGGTGGTGTACCCGGTCTTGATCTTCTTGGTCCGCGGCATGCCGAGCTGGTCGAACAGCACCTCCTGCAGCTGCTTCGGCGAGCCGAGGTTCACCTCGCGGCCGATCACCGCGTACGCGTCCGCGGCCGCGGCCTGCACCTGGTGGTCGAACTCGCGCTCGAGGCCGGACAGGTACTCGCCGTCCACGCCGATGCCGGTCCGCTCCATCCGGCTGAGCACCGCCTGCAGCGGCAGCTCCACGTCGTCGAGCAGTCGACGCGCACCGCGGTCCACCAGCTCGGCTCCGAGCACGTCGGTCAGGTCGCGCACGGCGGCGGCCCGCACGGCTGCCCGGCGGCCCTCGCCGGCACCGTCGAGGGCCAGGTCCAGCGCCCCCTGGGCGCCGGACGCCCCGTCGTCGGCACCGAGCTCGCGCCGCAGGTAGCCGATCGCGAGGTCCGGGAGGTCGTAGGCGCGCCGGTCCGGCTGGCACAGGTACGCCGCCAGCTCGGTGTCGAACACCACCCCGGCCAGAGGCAGACCCCGACCCATCAGCGCGTGCCACGATTCCTTGGCGCCGTGCAGGGACTTGGGCGCCTCCGGGTCCGCCAGCCAGGTCGCCAGCGCGGCTTCGTCCGCGGGGTCGATCTCTGCGAGGTCGAACGCGACCGCCTCCCCCGCCGCGTCGGCCAGTGCGACGCCCCAGGCGTCACCCCCCGACGGCGCACCGGAGCCGCGGACGTCGACCCCGAGCACCTGGCCGGCGCGGTCCGTCAGCCAGGTCCCCAGACCGCCCGCCCCGACCGACACGAGGTCCAGCGCTCCACCGGCGACCGGCGCCTGCTCCGGGCGCTCGTCCGGGAGCATCGCGAACAGGCGGTCGCGCAGAGTCCGGAACTCGAGCTCGTCGAGGATCGTGTGGAGCGCCTGACGGTCCCAGGGGCGTACGGCGAGGTCCTCGGGGCCGAGCGGCAGGTCGAGGTCGTCCACCAGCCGGTTCAGGCGCCGGTTCAGCTGCACCTGCTCGAGGTTGGCGCGCAGCGACTCACCGGCCTTGCCCGGGATGGTGTCCGCGGCGGCGACGACCCCGTCCAGACCGCCGTAGCCGAGCACCCACTTGGCCGCCGTCTTGGGGCCCACCCCCGGCACGCCGGGCAGGTTGTCGCTCGTCTCCCCCACCAGCGCCGCGAGGTCCGGGTAGAGGTGCGGCGGCAGGCCGTACCGCTCCTCCACGGCCTCGGGCGTCATGCGGCTCAGCTCGGAGACTCCGCGCACCGGGTACAGCACCGTGACGTGCGGGCCGACCAGCTGGAACGAGTCCCGGTCGCCGGAGCAGATCAGCACGTCCATGTCCTGGTCACGACCCTGGGAGGCCAGGGTGGCCAGCACGTCGTCCGCCTCGAAACCGGCCTTCTCCAGGACCTGGATGTGCAGCGTGTCGAGGAGCCTGCGGATGATGTCCACCTGACCGCGGAACGGCTCGGGGCTCGCGTCGCGGTTCGCCTTGTACTGCTCGTACGTCTCGGAGCGGAACGTGGTCCGACCGACGTCGAACGCGACGGCGACGTGCGTGGGGACCTCGTCGCGCAGCAGGTTGGCCAGCATCGACGTGAACCCGAACACCGCGTTGGTCGGCTGACCGGTCGACGTGGCGAACTTGTCCACGGGGAGCGCGAAGAAGGCCCGGTAGGCCATCGAGTGACCGTCGATCAGCAGGAGCCGGGGACGCTGCCCGGGGCCTGGAGCGGTCACGGTCGCTGGCTGCGTCTGGCTCACGGGTGCCAACCTATCTGCCATGTCCGACACCGCCTCGACCGCCGGAACCCTCCTCGAACGCATGGGCATCGAGGTGACCCTGGTGACCGCGGAGCGCGCCGAGGGACGCATGCCCGTCGCCGGCAACACCCAGCCGTTCGGGCTGCTGCACGGTGGCGCCTCCGCGGTGCTCGCCGAGACGCTCGCGTCGTTCGCCGCGCAGCGGCACGCCGGGGAAGGCCGCGCGACCGTGGGGATCGAGCTGAACGCCACCCACCACCGCTTGGCCCGTGAGGGCTGGGTGCACGCGGTGGCGACCGCCGTGCACCTGGGTCGTTCGCTGGCGACCTACGAGGTGACGGTGGACGACGACGGCGGACGACGGCTCTGCACCGCCCGGGTGACCTGCATGCTGATCGACATCCGCGCCTGACGGGCGCCGTGGGTCCCGGTCGCCGCCACGGGGGCGAGCGGGTCCTCCTCCCGCGCACGGGCCTGGCGGCGACGGGCGATCAGGTCCTCGAGACCGTGCCGCGAGGATCGCCGGCCGGCGCCGGCCGACGTGACCGGGTCCTGGGTCAGGCGCCGCGCGAGCGCGGCCGTCGTGACGACGCGATGGGCGGCGGCCGGCGCGAACCCCGCCTGCGCCAGGAACCTGTGCATGCCCCGGGCTCCCGGCAGCGGGGACGCGAACACCTCGAGCGCGCCGGCCTGGTCGGCGATGTCGACAGCAGCCAGCAGCAGGGCGTGGCCCAGTCCGCGACGACGAGCGCTCTGGCGCACGTACAGGGACTCCAGGGTGAGGACGACGGCGTCGGTGAACGGTCCGGGGCCGACGATGCGCGCCAGCAGGAGGCCGTCGACCCTCTCGTCGAGCGTCGCGACGACGATCACGCCGCCGGGGGCGTTGAGCAGCATCAACAGCTGCTCGCGCAGCCGAACCGGGTCATCCGTGCAGAGCTGCGCGCCGACCATGAGCTCCGCCCGCGCCTCCAGGCACAGGCTGACGAGCTCGGTGACGTCCTCGACGCGGGCTGTTCTGGTCAGGACACCTGGACGCACGGCTGCTCGTACCTCCTCGCAGGGACCGGCTCTGGCCGCGGCTCACTGTGCCCCCGCGGTGCGCCTCGACGATCATGGACCACTGTCCACCTCGAGGGCCAGTCCCACTTCGGGGGGACGCGCGGCACAAGGCCGCACGAGCTCAGGAGGCGCTGCCCCCGCCGACCTGCTCGATGACGGCGTCGGCGACCTCGCGCATCGTCAGCCGCCGGTCCATCGACGTCTTCTGGATCCAGCGGAACGACTCCGGCTCCGTCAGGCCCATCTTGGTCATCAGCAGACCCTTGGCACGGTCCACGCGCTTGCGGGTCTCGAACCGCTCCGCAAGGTCGGCGACCTCCGACTCGAGCGCCGTGATCTGCGCGTAGCGGGAGATCGCGATCTCGACCGCCGGCAGCAGGTCCGCCGGGCTGAACGGCTTGACGACGTACGCCATCGCGCCGGCGTCACGAGCCCGCTCGACCAGGTCGGTCTGGGAGAACGCCGTCAGCAGCACGACCGGCGCGAGGTGCGCCTTGCCGATCTTCTCGGCCGCGGAGATGCCGTCGAGGACGGGCATCTTCACGTCCATCACGACGACGTCCGGCTTGAGCTCTGTGGCGAGCGCGAAGGCCTCCTCGCCGTTCCCCGCCTCGCCGACGACCTCGAAACCGGCGTCCCGCAGCGTCTCGACGACGTCCATGCGGATCAGCGCCTCGTCCTCGGCGACCACCGCGCGTCGCGCGGGCCGGGCCGCCGGCGCCGGGCGCTCGGCCTCGGTGCGGGTCGGGGTGGTCAGGTCGAGGTCGGCTGCCGCGCCGGGCGTGTCCTTCGGGCTCACGGGCACAGCCTAGTCGGCGTCGTGGCCAGGGCCTCCGTGCCGCTCACGACCGCCGCTGTGGGCCTCGCCACTGGCACTATCCTTCGCAGCACGGCCCCGATAGCCCAACCGGCAGAGGCGTTCGGCTCAAACCCGATCCAGTGTGGGTTCGAATCCCACTCGGGGCACCCCCTGACCTGCGACGATGCACCTTCGTGGAAGATACGTGGAAGATCATTTCTCGAGGCCACGCTGCTGCTGGCGGTCTTGGACACAGCAGCGACCGACCACCATGGGCTGCTGACGAGAGGCGCCGGGTCCTGCACGCCTCTACTCGCGCGGCATCGAACGACCGTCTTCGTCGCGGCCGTCTGCTGACAGCGGACGGCCGATGGGCTGGGCCGGGTCCGAGCCCAGCCCGTCGATCCCCGACCCCCCGACGGCGTTCAGACGCGCGGGCGGTCGTACTCGGTTACCCATGCCTGGGCTGCGACCTGCACCGCGTCCCACGGAGACCCGAGCGGCGGTGTGTAGGACATGTCGAGCTCGCTGATCGCGTCGACCGGCATGTCATGGAACAAGGCTGCGGCGTAGACATCTCCCACGAGTTCCCCAAGCCCCGGACCGATGAGGTCGTGCGCGCCGCGGACGTCGTCATCACCATGGGGTGCGGGGACGCCTGCCCGATCTTCCAAGGCAAGCGCTACGAGGACTGGGTACTCGACGACCCCGCCGACCTGGACCTGGACGGCGTACGGCGCGTGCGCGACGAGATCGAGCGGCGCGTCCACCAAATCCTCGACCAGCTCGGCGTCGGCGCGCACAGCTCGCTGTGTCCACCCGCGTCGCCCTCGCGCGGGTGGACGGTGCGTGCCAGACCCGGTGACGGAGCGCGTCGGGCGCACCCGTCGCCCGTTCCTGTCAGCTCTCGACCGTTCCCACAAGCGTGAGGATGTCGGGCAGTCAGCGACACCGGTTGCTCGGACCTGCTCACCTTGGGCCTCGCTCCCCGCCGACCGGCGTCCCGCCTAGTCAGTCACGAGCCGTTCTCGTCATCGTCCTCGTGTTCGTCGTCGAGGCTCTCCAGGACCTCGAAGGGTGACTCCAGCTCACCGCCCCAGGCTTCCCTCCCCTCGCGGAACGCGAGGAACGCGACGACCAGCGCCGCGAGCGAGTCCGCCCAGGTCCAGCCGAAGAGCGTGTTGGCCAGCAGGCCGATCAGCACCGTGCCGGACAGGTACACGCACAGCAGCAGCTGCTTGGCATCGGCCTGCACGGACAGCGAACCGAGCTCGCGGCCCGTGCGGGTCTCGACCCACGCCAGCACCGGCATGACGACCAGGCTCGCGGTCGAGATGGCGATCCCCAGCGGGCTGTGCTCGACCGCTCCGTGACCCGCCAGCGACAGCGCGGCATCGACCGTGATGTAGGCGGCAAGGGCGAAGAACGCGACCGCGATGGCCTTGACGGTCACCCGCTCCCACCGCTCGGGGTCCTTGCGGGTGAACTGCCAGGCGACCGCGACCGCCGAGGCGACCTCGATCACCGAGTCCAGGCCGAACCCGATCAGCGCAGCCGACGAGGCCATCGACCCGGCCGTGATGGCCACGGCCGCCTCGATGACGTTGTAGGTGATCGTGAACCCCACGATCCATCGCACGCGCCGGTGCAGCACCTGTCGGCGGGCGGGCGCCAGGGTGTTCGGCGTCGTCATCAGGAGTCCGTTCTAGGAGTGTGTCGGGGCTTCGTGGGTCGCGTGGCCGCCGGGTTCCAGCTGGAAGGTGGAGTGTTCGACGCTGACGTCGAACCGGCCGGCCACGCACTGTTGGAGGTCGTCGAGAATCCGGGGGGCGTGCCCGTAGTCGAAGCAGTCGTCGCTGACCACGACGTGCGCGGACAGGGTTGGCAGTCCGGTAGCGACCAGGGAGGCGTGAAGGTCGTGCACGGACACGACGTGGTCCACCTGCAAGATCCGAGCCCGGACGGCGTCGAGGTCCAGCCCGGGCGGGGTCGCTTCGAGGAGCACGTTGCCGGTTTCGATCAGCAGCTTCAGCGCCCGCGGCACGATCAGCGCACCGATCAGCAGACCGGCCACCGCATCCGCCCGCTGCCACCCCGTGGTGGCGATCACGACCGCGGCAGCGATCACCCCGACCGACCCCAGCGCGTCGTTGAGCACCTCGAGGAACGCCGCGCGCATGTTGAAGCTGGCGGACCGCCCAGCAGACAGCACCAGCATCGACGCCAGGTTCCCCACCAGTCCGATCACCCCGAAGACCACGAGCTCGACGGATGCCACCTCCGGCGGACGGACCAGCCGCTGGACGCCCTCGACGAGCACGAACACCCCGACGGCCAGCAGCACCGCGGCCTGGCCGCCTGCGGCCAGCACCTCGACCCGGCGCAACCCCCACGTCCGGCGTGAGGTCGCCGGCCGCAGGCTCAACGACGCAGCAGTCAGCGCGATCGCGAGCCCCGCGACGTCGGTCAGCATGTGCGCGGTGTCGACGAGCAGGGCCAGTGACCCGGTGAAGAATGCGCCGAATCCCTGCGCCAGGAGGATCGCCGCAGTGATCGCGAGCGCCAGGCCCAGCCGACGACGGTGATCGTCCGCACCCGACGAGGCGTGGATGGCGTCGGAGTGATCGTGAGCCGTCACGAGGCAGGCCCGCTCGCATGCCCGAGGGACGCAGTCCCGTCCATTCCGTAGACCGGGCACAACGCCACTGCATCGCCGGTCAGGCTCAGGAGACGCTCCGCAGCCGCGAGCAGCTCCAGCGTCGCCTCGGGATGGGTCAGCGAGAAGATCGACGCCCGCCCACGTGGCCGGGACTCGACCAGCCCGCAGTCCCGCAGACAGGCCAGGTGCTTGGAGACCGTCGACTGCGCGAGACCCAGGTGCTCGGTCAGCTCGACGACGCGGTGCTCACCGAGGGACAGGTGCCGCACGATCGACAACCGTGCCGGCTCCGAAAAGCCATGGAACAAGCACGCCGCAGCAGCAAGCCCGACCTCCGCCCCCGGGCCGGAACCGAGCGCATCCGATCCCTCATCTCGCATCGTCACCTAGCGATGATAGCGCTACGGACGGCAAGCGCGATCCAGGTCTCGCGACCCCGGATGTGCGGAGATGATCGGGCCAGCGCCATTACACCCCCCGCATCGACAACCGCTTCAGCGTGGGCTTACAGGTGAGAGGTGACTTCCTTGAGCAGCGCGTCGGGCGCGAGGTACATGGACGGGTACTCGGCGGACCAGACCTGCTTGCCGGCCGTGTTGATCAGGACGAAGCCGTGGCCGGGCAAGCCGGCGTGCATTCCCTTGCCGAGCACGTTGTAGGCCTTGGAGACCTTGCCGTCATCGAGGTAGAAGGCGGACTTGACGCCGATGCGCTCGCGATCAGGATTGATCTGGTCGGCGGTGTTCATCACGATCGGCAAGATGGTGATGCCCGCGGTCGCGAATGCCGGGTCCTGCTCGATCTTCTGCATCTGCACGAGGCACGCGTCGCAGCCGGCGCCTTCGCTGAAGTAGAGGAGCACGGGCTTGCCGCGCAGCGCGGACAGCGTGGCGGACGTCCCGTCCGTGGCGGTCAAAGTGAAGTCGGGTGCCATGCGCGTGGCGACGTCCTGGGTGGGCCGACCCGACAGCAGACCGGCGGTGACCAGGCCGGCCACGACGAGCACCCCGACCACCCCGGCTGCGATGCGGGTGATGCGGTGGCGCCGCTCGGCGGCGACACGCGCCTTGAGTGCCGCAGCGACGACCTCCTGGCGGTGCTGGTCTCGCTTGACGGCAGATCCTGAGGTCATCGGGACGTCCTGTTCTGCTCGGTGTGGTTCTCGTGACCGTCGTGACCGGAGACGGCGGACTCGTCGTGGCAAGAGGGGGCGCCGTCATCAGGAGCGGTTGCCACATCACCGTCGAGCGGCGCCGGAGCCCCCGGTCGCTTGCGCCGATCCGCGAGCGTGAACCACACGAAGCCTGCGGCCACCGCGAGCAGCGCCAGCCCGAGGACGGCCTCGGGGACCGGGCCGAGCCAGCCTTCGATGGTGAGGAAGATCCTGGTCAGGCCGCGGGCGGCGGCGTCCTGTGCGGCGGTGCCGCCGGTCATGCTCTGGCTGCTGGCCAGGGCGATGACGAAACCGCCCATGACGGCGAAGGCGACGGCCACGCCGATGTTGAGCGTGGTGGTGACGTACCGGCGGCCGGCCACGGTGAACCGCACGGTACGGGTGCGCAGCCAGCGGCGTTCACCGAGCCGGGCACGGTCCCAGAGCAGGGCCATGACGAACAGCGGGAACACCATCCCGAACACGTACGCCAGGCCGAGCGCGAGGCCGCCGGCGACCGACCCGGACAGCACCGAGAGGGTCATCACCCCGGCGAGGACGGGGGCGCAGCAGGAGGACGCGATGCCGGAGAACACCCCGAGGGCGAAGAAGCTGGCGCTGTCGCCCCGGGTGGTGTCGGGTGCGCGCAGGGCCGACGGCAGCGACCACATCCGGCCGGACAGCGCCAGCACGGCGAGGGCGAGCATGAGGGTGCCGCCGGCGTAGTACAGCGGCTGGTGGTAGCGGGCGATCGCCCCGGACAGCAGGCTCGCACCCAGGGTGAGCGGCACCATGACGAGAGCGAGGCCGGCGGCGAAGATGAACGTCAGCGGCAGCAGTCGCCACCGCGCGCTCTTCACCGCCCCTGCCAGGTAGCTGGGTGCGAGAAAGACGATGCAGCACGGGGCGAACAGCGCCACGCCGCCGGCGAAGAACGCCGCGACGACGCTGCCGGTGGTGAGCAGCTCACCGCCCACGAGTGACCACCGCCTCGGCTCCGCCGGCGCCGGCCTGCGCCTCCCGCTGGCGCAGCAGGGCGTCGAGCTTGCGCCGCGGTAGCCGGCCGGCGCTGAAGAACTGCCCGTCGACCAGCACCAGCGGGTTGAGGGCCGGACGGTGCTCGGCGACGAGCCGGGCGCCCTCCGGGGAGGTGATCTCCACCTCGCGGAGGTCCAGCGGGTGGCGGGCGGCCACCTCGGCCAGGTGCTCGGTGGCCTCCTCGCAGAAGTGGCACGCGGGCGCGGTGACCACGACCACGGGCAGTGCGGGCAGGGCGGTCAACGCAACCTCCACGTGCAGCGCCGGACCGTTGCCGCGGCGCGCGGCGCTCCCGGCCGGTCGACCGGGCGGGTCCAGGTTGGCCGGGCTGTCCTGCAGCGACCGTCAGGGTCCGATCAAGATTCGATGAAGACCCAGCCCAGGGCGTCGGCGGTGATCGCAACCGTCTAGGGGTACTGGCCAGAATGGCTGTGTGAACCCCTCGTCGCCCGCTCGTCGTGCGCTCATCGTCGACGACGAGCGTCCTTTGGCCGAGCTGGTCGCCGGCTACCTTCGACGCGACGGGTACGAGGTGCACCTCGCCTTCGACGGTCCGACCGGTGTGGCGTCCGCACGGGAGGTCGACCCGGACGTGATCGTGCTCGATCTGGGTCTGCCCGGCCTGGACGGTGTCGAGGTGTGCCGGCGGGTGCGCACGTTCTCCGACTGCTACGTCGTGATGCTGACGGCCCGCACGGACGAGATCGACACGCTCATCGGCCTGTCGGTGGGCGCCGACGACTACGTGACCAAGCCCTTCCGCCCCCGCGAGCTCATGGCGCGGATCACCGCGATGCAGCGCCGACCCCGTCGCGCCGCCACGGCCACCGTCGCGGGCTCTGTCGCCGACGAGACGGTCCCGCCGATCCTGGTCGGGCCGCTGCGGATCGACCTGGTCGGCCGCGAGGTCGAGCTCGACGGCGACCCGGTCGGACTGACCCGGACCGAGTTCGACGTCCTGGCTGCGCTGGCTCGCCGGCCGTTGGCGGTGCTCACCCGTCGCCAGCTGATCGAGGCGGTGTGGGGCGAGCGGTGGGTCGGTGACGAGCACCTCGTCGACGTGCACGTGCTGCACGTGCGGCAGAAGCTCGGCGACACCGCCGACGCCCAGCGGTTCGTGCGCACCGTCCGCGGCGTCGGCTACCGCATGGGCACCGGCGAGTGAACGACCACCCCGCGAGAAGCACCGCGAACCGGTCCGGGCTGGCCGCGCGTCTCCTGCTCGCGTTCGTCCTGGTGGTCGCCGTCGCGGGAGTCACCGCGTGGCTGGTGGCCGGTGTCGCGGGACCGGCGCTGTTCCACCGACACCTGGTGGGCACCGGCGTGGCCGACCCCGCCGCGGTGACACACGCGGAAGAGGCGTTCCGCTCAGCCAGTGCCATCGCCTTGAGCATCGCCCTGGCAGCGGGCCTCGCGACGTCGCTGGGCGTGGCGGCGCTCCTGGCTCGCCGAGTCGGAGGGTCGCTCCATGCGGTCTCTTCGGCGGCCGCGCTGCTGGCATCGGGCCGGTTCGACGCCCGCGTGCCCCAGCCTCGCCTCGGAGTCGAGTTCGACGCTCTGGCCGACTCCTTCAATGCGATGGCCGGGCGCCTCGCTGAGAGCGAGGAGCTGCGCCGGCGCCTGCTGGGCGACGTCGCCCACGAGCTGCGCACCCCGGTGGCCACGCTCGGCGCCTACCTGGACGGTCTCGAGGACGGCGTGGTCGACCTTGAGCCCCAGACCATCGCCGTGCTCCGCGCCCAGGGCGCGCGGCTCACCCGTCTCGCCGACGACCTCGCCGCCGTCACCCGAGCCGAGGCGCCCACCACCTCGCTGGCCCTGGCACCCACGGCGCCGTGCGATCTGCTCACGGCTGCCGCAGCGGCCGCGAACGACAGGGCGACGGCAGCGGGTGTCGAGCTTCACGTCGAGTGCGGTGCCGATCTGCCGACGGTGGCGGTCGACCGCGAGCGGATGGGGCAGGTGCTGGGCAACCTGCTGGACAACGCCCTTCGACACACCCCGGCGGGCGGTTCGGTGACCCTCAGAGGCGAGCCGCATGCCGGTGGCGTCACGCTGTCGGTCACCGACACCGGTTCCGGGATCCCGGCCGAGCACCTGCCGAGGGTCTTCGAGCGGTTCTACCGCGTCGACACCGCACGGTCCCGCACCGACGGCGGCTCAGGGATCGGGCTCGCCATCGTCAAGGCGCTCGTCGACGCCCACGGCGGACGGGTCACCGCGCTCAGCGACGGACCCGGGCACGGCACGCGGATCGAGGTCCACCTCCCTTAGCATCTGCGCATGCACGCAGGCACCGAGGGACATCCGGCTCGTGACGACGAGCAGGAGGTGACGATCGCCGCGGAGGTGTTCGGCCTGCTGGCTGAACCGACCCGGATCCGGATCATCCTTGCGTTGCAGGGCGGCGAGCTGTCCGTCGGCGCGTTGGCGCAGGCCGTCGCCAAGTCCCCGACAGTGGTGTCCCAGCACCTGGCAAAGCTGCGCTGGGGACAAGTCGTGCGGGCGCGGCACGACGGGAACCGGGTGTTCTACGCCCTGGTCGACGAGCACGCCGCCCAGCTCGTGACGCAGGCGGTCTACCAGGCGCAGCACATCGTCGATGAGCACCCCAGCCACCACGGGTCCCGCCCGTGATCGGCCCCGTCCTGCGCAACGGCGCCTACCGGCGGCTGCTGGGCGCGCAGGTCGTGTCCCTCGTCGGGACCGGCCTCGCGACCGTCGCACTGGGTCTGCTCGCCTACGACCTGGCCGGCCGACGTGCCGGAGCGGTGCTGGGCACCGTGTTCGCGATCAAGATGATCGCCTACGTCGTGCTCGCACCGGTGGCTACTGCCCTGGTCGCGCGGTTGCCGCGGCGAGCGGTGATGGTCGGCGCCGACGTGCTGCGGGCCGTCGTCGCGCTGGCACTGCCGTTCGCCGGGCAGGTGTGGCAGATCTACGCGCTGGTGTTCGTCCTGCAGGCCGCGTCGGCCGTGCACACGCCGACGTTCCATTCCACGCTCCCCGACGTGGTGACCGACGAGGACGAGTACACCCAGGCGCTGTCCTTCTCCCGGCTGGCCGACGACCTGGAGATGGTGCTGTCCCCCGTGCTGGCCGCCGCCCTGCTTCTGGTGGTGTCCACGCACACGCTGTTCGTCGGTACCGCGCTCGGCTTCGCGGCGTCCGCAGTGCTGATCGTCACCGTCGTCATCCCCCGGGCCGCAGCTACCGGAGACGGCACGCCCTTCGAGGAGCTGCCGCTCGGAGCGCGGGTCCGGCACGGCGCCGTCGCCATGGCCCGCACCCCGGCCCTGCGTCCGGCGCTGGCTCTCAACCTCGCGGTCGCGGACGGCGGCGCCTTCGTCCTGGTCCAGACCGTGGTCATCGCCCGTGACACGTTCGGCCAGAACAACGACGTGGTCGCACTGATGCTCGCGGTCAACGGCCTCGGGTCCATGGGCACCGCCCTGGCCCTGCCGACCATCCTTCGGCGACACCCGGAGCGAACGGTCATGCTCGGCGGCGCGGCACTGCTCACCGTCGCGACGTTCGCCGTGCCGCTCGCGCTCGGCATCCACGCCCCTACGGCCGGGCTGATCGCCATCGGGGCCCTCTGGCTGGCCGTCGGTGCCGGCTGGGCCGCGGCGGAGGTGCCGATCGCCCGGCTGATCGTGCGCCATGTCCCCGACGGCGAACGCCACGCGGTCTTCGCTGCCCAGTTCTCCCTGTCCCACGCCTGCTGGCTGCTCACCTACCCACTCGCCGGCTGGCTCGGCGCGGCCGGGCTCGACGGGGCCGCACTCCTGCTCGCGGCGGTCGCGGCGGTGGCTACCGGCGCGGCGGCGACGCTCTGGCCGAGGAAGGTGCGGGCGCTCGCCGGGTGACGGCCAACTGCCGACGAGCAGGGCCTCACAGGTATCGGCAGACGCTCTCCGCAGAGCACTCGGCCGGATCAGCGTGGTGCGCGGCGTCGCGCAGCCCAGCCACGGTCCGGCGCAGCTGCTCGAGGTCGGCGAGCTGGCGGTCCAGGTCGACGAGCCGACGGTCCAGCAGGTCGCGGACGTGGCGGCACGGCGCTGAGCCCCCGTCGCGGACCTCCATCACCTCGCGGATCTGCGCCAGCGTCAGGCTGGCCGCCTGGCCCCGACGGACGAAGTCGAGGCGCTCGGCCGCCTCCGGGCCGTACTCGCGGTAGCCGCCGTCGCTGCGTCCCGAGGGCGCCAGTACCCCGGCGTCCTCGTAGAACCGCAGCGTCCGGGGCGACGCGCCCGTCAACCGCGCCAGCTCACCGATGCGCACACGGACCACCCTCTCGACCACTTGACCTTCCAGTGCACTGGAAGGTCGACGCTGGGCTCAGTCAACACCACGACAGCGGACGGGAGCGCGATGAACGAGGAGGAGGTCGTCGACCTGGCCGTGGTCGGGTCGGGCGGGGCCGCGATGGCCGCCGGGATCCAGGCAGCCGGGTCCGGGGCCCGGGTGGTCCTGGTGGAGCACGGCGTGCTCGGCGGGACCTGCGTGAACGTGGGCTGCGTGCCGTCGAAGCGGCTGCTGGCGGCGGCCGGCGCGCGGCGTCAGGCGTTGACGAACCCGTTCGCCGGCGTGCCGACCTCCGCCGGGCCCGTGGACCTGGCGGCGCTGATCCACCAGAAGGCGGAGCTGACGGACGGCTTGCGCCAGCACAAGTACGCCGACGTCGCGGACGCGTGGGGCTTCCGGGTGGTAGCCGGCCACGCCCGGTTCGCCGACGCCGACACGCTGCTGGTCGACGAGCGCCCGCTGCGCGCCCATGCCTACGTGCTCGCCACGGGTGCGTTGCCGTACGTGGGCGACATCGAGGGCATCGACTCCGTGGAGTGCCTGACCTCGACCACGGCGATGGAGCTGACCGAGCTGCCGGAGTCGCTCGTGGTGATCGGCGGCGGGTACGTGGGGATGGAACAGGCGCAGCTGTTCGCCCACCTCGGCGTCCCGGTCACCCTCGTCGGCCGCCTGGCCCCGCACGCCGAGCCCGAACTGCGTCGGGTCATGGCTGACGTCTTCGCCGACGACGGCATCGCGGTCCTGGCCCAGCGTGCCGCGGGTGTCCGGCACGCCGACGGGCTCGTCGAGATCACCACCAGCGCGGGGCAGACCGTGCGCGGGCACCAGCTCCTGGTCGCTACCGGTCGGCGACCCGACACCTCTGGGCTGAACCTGGCGGCAGCGGGCGTCACGACGGATGCGCATGGGTTCGTCGTCGTCGATGAGCACCAGGCCACCAGCAACCCGAGGGTGTTCGCCGCCGGCGACGTCACGGCGGCCCCGCAGTTCGTCTACGTCGCGGCCGCAGCCGGGCGGGCGGCCGCGACCAACGCCCTGACCGAACCCGGCGACCACCTCGCCACGGTCGACCGCACCGGGCTGCCGTCCGTCGTCTTCACCCGACCCCAGCTCGCCTCCGCCGGACTGACCGACGCGCAGGCCCGCCGGCAGGGCTACGACTGCGCGTGCCGCACCCTGGCGCTGGCCGACGTGCCGCGCGCCCTGGTGAACAACGACACGCGCGGCGCGATCAAGATCGTCGCCGACGCCGCCACCGGCCGGGTCCTGGGTGTGCACGCCGTGGCCGACGGCGCCGGAGAGATGATGCTGGCCGCGACCTACGCCATCAAGGCCGGCCTGACCGTCGACGACCTGATCGACACGTGGGCGCCCTACCTGACGATGGCCGAGGGGCTGCGCCTGGCGGCCGGCCTGTTCCGTGGCCGATTGCCGACGTCCTGCTGCGCTTGATCACAGACGGAACGCCCGGACGGCAGGGGACCTCCCGGGCGTTCCAGCTGTGCGCGCGACGGGGTCAGTGCGACCCGTGGTCGTGCGGGGCTGCGGTCGGCGGGCCGTCGATCCGCTCACGATCCGGGCCGACCTGATCGCGGCCAGAGGCGTCGGTCGTCCCACCAGCAGCGTCACCGTGGCCGGCATGGCCGCCGTGGCCGCCGTGCCCGTGACCGCCGGCCATCATGAACATCATCATCACGGGGCACGCCAGCAGCACCGCCCACTGCGCAGCCTGGCGCCAGCTGACCCCGAAGGCCATCAAGGCGACGAGGATGACCGCGCCCCCGATGACCATGTGCTTCGCGTGCGACTTCACGGTGTGCCCTTCGCTGCTGACCGGTCGTCGAGGGTGTCCCGCAGCTCCCGGTACTGCTCGGCGTCGAGCTCCCCGGCCGCCAGACGCTGCTCCAGCAGGGTGCGCGCGTCCAGGCGCGCCTGACCGGGGAACAACCGGCAGACCGCCCACACCGCGAGCCCGACCACCAAGACCCAGCCGGCGACCATCGCGACCCAGCTCAACCCCGACAAGGTGGTGCACCACGGAGCCATGCCCGACCTCCTGGCGTGCGAGCCGCTCGACGAGACGCCGGATGACGTCCCTGGTCTCAGAGTTGCGGTCGCGCATCAACGCTGGCCTCAGGCCCGATCAAGAGTTGGTGAAGGCCCACCGGTCGAGGCGAGTGAGGTCAAGGACGGGCGAGCCGGTCGATCATGGAGCGCATCTCGTCCATCTCGGCGGTCTGGGAGGTGGCGATGTTGCCCGACAGCTTGACAGCGTCGGCGTTCAGGCCTCGCGCCTGTTCGATCTTGGCCATGTCCAGCGCGCTCTGGTGGTGGGCGATCATCAACGTAAGGAACTGCCGATCGAAGTCCTTGCCGCTACGTAGGTTGAGGTTGGCGGTCGCGGCGGACTGATCCATCCCGTCGACCTGCATGCTCGAGTGCGTCATCCCGGTATCGCGGGCTCCGTCCAGCCCCGAGGGGGCGCTCTCACCCCAGGTCGTCAACCACCCCGACATGAGCTCGATCTCGGGCGCCTGATCCGCGACGATCCGCTTGCCGAGGGCCCGGATCTCGTAGGTCACGGCCCGGTCGGCCGCCTGCTGCGCCATCTGCACGGCGCCCTGGTGGTGCACGATCATCATCTGGCTGAACTGGGTGTCCGTGGAGTTGTGGATGGACGTGCTCATGGGCGTCGGCTCGGCGACAGAGTTGCCGGTCATCTGAACGATGGGCGGCACGGAGGTGCTGCTGCTCGTGCTCCCGCATGCGGTGAGCGCGAGCGCGACGCCGACCGCAACGCCGAGGGTGGTCACGGGGCGCGCCCAGCGGCTGGATCGGCCGGGGGTACGCGGAGAGGGTGCGGCCACGGGACAGCTCCTTGTCGTGGGACTTAGGTCCCGTTCAGCTTCGCGGATGGCACCGGGGCCGGGCCGGCTCGGATGATGAAGATCCGCTCAAGGTTTGCCCGAGCCCGTCACTTGGCCAGCGCCTTCACGCCCGCGACGTACTCCCAGTGCCACGGCTCGAAGGCACCCGAACCACCGGGTCGCGCCCACGACGGGTTGTCCCACCCGAACTTCGGGCCGTTGACCCGCAGCCACACCCCGGCCGCCCCGCCGTACGTGTTCGGGCAGAAGTCGATCGCCAGGCCCCACCCGTGGTTGCTGGTCCCGGCTGCTGCCGCGATGCCAGGCTCCGCCGCCCGCAAGGCCGCCTGTTCCTCGTACGTGCGGTAGCCGGACGTCAGGCACATCGGCCGGCCGAACTTGGCGGTGAACGCGTCGTTCATCGCGAACGCGGTCACCACGGCGTCGGCCCGGTCCTTGTACGGCTTCTGCCACAGGTCGCACAGGTTCGCCGCCGTCAGACGCCCGTTGGACATCGCCCCGGATACGACACCGGAGCACTCGGCGGCCGCCACCGCCTCGGACGTGGACGTTGCCGCAGAGGTGGGGGCCCCTTGGCTGTCGCGCAGGGCGCTGCGGGACACGTGCTCGATCGCGCTCCCGGCTGGCGCACTCAGCGCGACCGGCGGCGTCAGGTCTACCGGGCCGGCGAGAGCTTCGATCGTGGTGGGCAGGTCAGCGTTGTGCCGTAGTCCGGCGGTCGCAGAGGTTGCCACCCAGGTCGGAGCGGCCACCATGGCGACGATCAGGAGCGCACGAGCTAGGAGGCGCACCAGACTGGTCGGCCGCGACCGTGCCTGGGCAGTTGCCCTGAGCTCGCGGCGTCGGACACTGAGGCCGGGAGCAGCCCCGGGGCTCGCCTGCTTGGGGCGCTGTCGACGACTGGTTGTGGTGAGCGAACCCGGAAGGGAGGCGGCGCTCACGACTCGGCTGCCGGCCGCCGTTCGGTGCGGCCCCGACCCGGGCCTGGAGCGCGTCGTCGGGGGCGCGGGCGCTCGGAGGGGCAGGCGGGGGTCGGGGCGCGCATCACGCCATGCTGGTCGGGCTCGTCCGAAGATCTTCTGGACGTTTGATCAAGACGTGATGAAGTTGACCCGCGCCCGTGACCTGAGCTGGTGCCGCATGGCGACCGCGGAGACGGCACCCAGGGCGAGGACCCACGCGACGGTGAGCAACAGCTCGGCCGTGGCGTCGAACGACCCGGTCAGACCCGCGTCGACGACCATACGGACGGGGCCGTATCCCGGCAGCACGCGCGCCCACTGAGCAGGCTCCGCGCGCAGCATCGGGCTCTGTGCCAGGCCCACGTCGAGGAACGGCCCGAGGAACGCGACGAAGACGCCGGTGACCCGTCCCAGCAGCGGTGCGGCAAGAGCTCCCAGCGCCGCGTAGATCAAGGCGAGGAGCGTGTTCGCCAGCACGTACGCGGGCCACTGCTGCGCATCGAACACCGTTGCCGTCACCCCGGCAGTCACCGCCGTGACCCCCAGCGCGGCTGCCGCGACCACAAGGCCACGCGCCCCGGCCAGCGCACCCGGGCGCAGACCTGCCAGCACGAGGCGGCGATCAGCCGGGCCGGAGTCCACGGAGAGGAAGACGCCGACAAGGGCCGCCAGCGAGGCGACGGCGATCGGCGCCATCGTGCCGGCATGGATCTTGGCGGGGTCGAACACCTGCGTGAGTCGGACCCCGTGCTCCACGACGGCGACCGGGGTCGCACCGGAGGGCGTGATGGCGGCCGAGAGCAGCACGAAGACGGCCGGGACCAGGGCGAGCAGCACCCACAGCACCGGGTTGCGGCGCAGCTCGCGCCACCCGACCCCGAGGGCTGCGCCGAGCTGGTCGCGTGCGGATCCGGGTCGTGATGTGCCGGTGCGGCGGCGGTGGGGGCGCGCGCCGAGCGCGATCACCATCGCCGTCACCAGCAAGGAGCCGGCCGCCCATCCGAGAGCGAGGCCGAGATCGCCGGCGCGACCGGCGTGCCCGGAGGCGACCCTGGTCGTCCACAGGGACACGTAGTGCAGCGGCATCAGCCGCAGCGCCGGTGTCGCCGTTCCGCTGAGGTTCGGTCCGAAGAACACGTCGACGATCCAGATGAAGAGGATGAGGACCGCGCCGTTCACCGGTACCCGGACCAGAGTGCCGACCACCGCACCCACCACGAGGTAGGCCACCGCCGCGAGGAACGCGCCCAGGGCGACTCGCAGTGGCTGGTCCACCCGCACACGAAGGACGAGCGCTCCGAGCGCCGCCGCCGCCGATACTGCGGCCAGCACCAACCCGACCAGTACCCGGGCCGCGGCGAGCTTCACCGCTTTGGCCCCGGCCAGCACCAGCCTCCGGTCCGCCTCGCGCGAGTCGGTGACCTGCAGGTACATCGCCATCCCCGTGACGAAGGCGGCAGCCCAGCCCGCCGTCGCGACCTCGACGGCGGGTCCACCGCCCCGGCCCCCCAGCAGCCGTGCGGCGTCGGCCAGCGTCGGTGCGGCCACCAGGACGAAGGCCACCGGTACGAGCACGAGGACCACGGCCGTGGTGCGGTTGCGGGCGTGGTCCAGCAGGAACCGGCGCACCAGAATGGGTGTCATCTCGGCACCGTGACCCCGTCGCGCAGCTCAAGGATGCGGTCGAACCGCTCCTCGTCCGCCACGAAGTGGCTGATCAGCAAGGTGGTGCGACCGGCGGCGCGGCGCTGCCCCACGATCTGCCAGAACTTCAGGTACGTGTCCCAGTCGAAGCCGGCGTACGGCTCGTCCAGCAACAGCACGGGCGGGTCGGCGAGCAGGGCCAACGCCAGGTTGAGCTTGGCCGCGGTGCCGCCGGACAGGCTCGCCGCCTGCATCGACGCATAACGCTGGAAGCCCAAGGACTCGTACAGGGCCGATCGCGCGGAAAGCACCTGCGCTGACGGCATCCCGTACGCCCGGCCGAAGACCTCGAAGTGCTCGTCGCAGGTCAGCCTCTCGTACAGCTGCGGCTGCTGCGGGCAGTAGCCCAGCCGGCCCGTCCACGTCACCGACCCGGCGTCCGGCGCCAGTGCGCCGACGAGCACCCGCATCAGCGTGGACTTGCCGGAGCCGTTCTCCCCGACCAGGCCCACGACCTCCCCACCGGACAGCGCCAGGTCAGCCCCCTGCAGCACCCGGACCGACCGGCGGACCGGCCAGACCCCCGTCCGGTACGACTTCTCCACGCCTGTCGCCGCGAGCACAGGACCTGCCCGCGGCCCGCTGTGGGTTCCCATCTCGATCGCCGCTCCTTCCTTCCTCTCGAGCCTTTCCTTCAAGCGGGGTCGCCCGGCTCAGCTACGGACGAGCCGAGCGATCGCCGCCGACGCCTCCCGCAACCGCGTGTCCTGCAGCTCGCCACCGTGCCGGGCGGCCTCGACCAGGCAATGGCTCATGTGGTCGTCCAGCAGCCCGAGCGCGACCGCCTGCAGCGCCCGGGAGGCGGCGGCCACCTGGGTGAGGATGTCGATGCAGTAGGCGTCGGCCTCCACCATCCCGGCGATCCCGCGCACCTGACCCTCGATCCGCCGCAGGCGGCGCAGCTGCTCCTGGGCGACCTCGGCGTTCACCTCACACCGCCTTGGCCACGTGCACGGCGACCTGGGTGGACACCGCGCGGAACCGTCGCAGCCGCAGGCTGTTGCTGACGACGAACACCGAGGAGAAGGCCATCGCGGCCCCCGCGATGAGCGGGTTGAGGACGGCCGCGACCGCCAGGGGGATCGCCGCGACGTTGTAGGCGAAGGCCCAGAACATGTTGCCCTTGATCGTCGCGAGGGTCCGCCGGGCCAACCGCACCGCGTCGACGGCGGCGCGCAGGTCGCCACGGACCGCGGTCAGGTCGCTGGCCTCGATCGCCACGTCCGTCCCGGTGCCCATCGCGATGCCGAGATCCGACTGGGCCAGTGCCGCGGCGTCGTTGACGCCGTCTCCGACCATCGCGACCACACGGCCCTGTGCCTGCAGGTCACGGATGACTGCCACCTTGTCCTGCGGGAGCACCTGGGCGATGACATCGGTGATGCCGACCTCGGCCGCGATCGCCCGGGCCGCGCGCTCGTTGTCGCCGGTGAGCAGCACCGGGTGCAGGCCTAGACCCTTGAGCTCGGCGACGGCCTCCGCGCTGGTCGGCTTGACCGTGTCGGTCACCACCAGCAGACCGCGCACCTGACCGTCCCAGGCGACGGCCACAACCGTCCGCCCGGCGTCCTCGGCCAGGTCCAGCTGGGTGCGCAGCGCCTCGTCCATGGTCAGGGCCCACTCCGACGCCAACCAGGCCGGCCTTCCGGCCGCGACGAAGTGACCCGAGACCGTCCCGGAGACCCCGAGACCTTGGGTGCTGACGAACGCTGTCACTGCTGGCAAGGCCGCGCCGCGAGCTCGCGCTCCGGTCGCGATCGCCGCGCCGATCGGGTGCTCGGACGCGTCCTCGAGCGCACCGGCCAGCGACACCAGCTCGTCCTCGTCGACCCCGGCTGCCGGCACTGCCGCGACCAGGACCATCCGGCCGGTGGTGATCGTCCCGGTCTTGTCCAGCACCACTGTGTCCACCCGCCGGGTGGACTCCAGCACCTGCGGGCCCTTGATCAAGATGCCGAGCTGAGCCCCGCGGCCGGTACCGACCATGAGGGCGGTCGGCGTGGCCAGGCCGAGCGCGCACGGGCAGGCGATGATCAGCACCGCGACCGCGGCGGTGAACGCCAGCTCCACGCCGCCACCTGCGCCGATCCAGAAGCCCAGCGTGGCGACCGCGAGGGTGATCACCACGGGGACGAACACCCCGGAGATGCGGTCCGCCAGCCGTTGCACCGGTGCCTTGCCGCTCTGCGCCTCCTCGACCAGCCGTGCCATCTGCGCCAGCTGGGTGTCCGCCCCGATCCGGGTGGCGCGGACCACGAGCCGCCCGCCGGCGTTGATCGTGGCGCCGACCACCTCGTCGCCGGGTCCCACCTCGACCGGCACGGGTTCGCCCGTCAGCATGGACGCGTCCACCGCCGAGGCGCCTTCGGTCACGATCCCGTCGGTCGCGACCTTCTCCCCGGGCCGGACCACGAACAGGTCGCCGACCGCCAGTTGCTCGACGGGGATCCGCTCCTCGACGCCGTCGCGGAGCACCGCGACGTCCCGGGCGCCCATGGCCAGCAGGGCGCGCAACGCCGCGCCGGACTGCCGCTTGGCGCGAGCTTCGAAGTAGCGGCCGAGCAGGATGAACACCGTCACGACCGAGGCGACCTCGAGGTAGATCTCGTTCGAGGCGCCCCCGCGCCGCGGGATCAGGCTGAAGCCCATCCGCATGCCCGGGTCGCCGGCCGTACCGAAGAACAGCGCGTACAAAGACCACAGCAGCGCGGCCAGCACTCCCGTGCTGATCAGCGTGTCCATGGTCGCGGCACCATGACGCAGGTTCTTCCACGCCCCCCGGTGGAACGGCCAGCCGCCCCAGACCACCACCGGTGCGGCCAGTGTGAGGGACAGCCACTGCCAGTGGTTGAACTGCAACGGCTCGACCGTGGCGAGCACCAGCACCGGCGCGGCCAGCGCCGCGCTGATCACCAGTCGCCGGAACAACGGGTCCGCTTCGCGGGGCGCGTCCGCCTCCGTCGCGTCCGTAGTGACCACCGGACCAGGGACCGGCGCCGGGTCGTGGATGCGCGCCGCGTAGCCGGTCTCCTCCACCGCGGCGATGGCCTGCTCCACGCTCGTACCGTCCGGCAGCTCAACGGTGGCTCGCTCCGTCGCGAAGTTCACGCTCGCCTGCACCCCGTCGAGGCGGTTGAGCCTCTTCTCGATGCGGGCCGCGCACGACGTGCACGTCATGCCCTCGATCTCCAGCTGGACCGCCGTGCTCACCGCGCCACCTCCGTTGTGTCCACCTGCACGACGACCGGACCGATCGTCGTGCCGACCGGGTACGTCCCGGAGTCGGCGCGAAGCGGGCCGACCGCCGCACCGATCCCGAGGCCGGCGAGCAGGGCGAGCGCCAGCACCAGGGCGAAGGCCGCCAGTCGGCCCGCGTCGCTCATGACAGCGCGCCGGTCAGCTCGTACCCGACCTCGGCTACCGCAAGGGCGACCTGGGTCGTTTCCAACGGTGCTGCTGAGGTGACCGTGACGGTCGAGACGCCGTCCGGCACAAGCTCGATCTCCACCCGGGTGACGCCCTCGAGCCGGCCCACCTCGCGGGACACCGACCCGACGCAGTGCCCGCACGTCATGCCCTGCACCTGGTACGTCGTCGTGCTCATCTCTCCACCCTTCGACCTGCATCGTGACTCCGACCGACGGCCGGACCTGCACGTCTTCCGGTATACCCCTCCCCGGTATCGGTATCCAGCGAGTGCACCGGATCTTCATCGAACGTTGATCGGACGCCAGCCGGACCCGAGGGGATCGGGCCTCACCGTGGTCGTCGGGCGCCTCGTCGCGCCATCAGCCGACGCCACCGACGTCGGACCCAGGAGGGGAGATTCACGTGCTACCGGTGCTGTTCTCGATCGGCAGCTTCCACGTGCAGAGCTATGGCGTCAGCAAGGCGGCCGCCGCACTCGTGGCGATGTGGCTGCTCGGACATGCGTTCACCCGCCGTGGCCTGCCGAAGGACTCGGCGACCTCGCTCGTGCTCTGGGCGACGATCTGGGGGTTCGTCGGCGCGAAGATCTACTACGTCCTGGAGCACCTGTCCGACTTCAGCCTGCACCACCTGGGTGGCATGGGCTTCACCTGGTACGGCGGCCTGATCGGCGGCATCATCGCCGGGCTGGTGATCATCCGACGGCACGGTCTGCCCATGGCCGAGGTCGTCGGCGCCGCCGCGGCACCCCTCGCCCTCGCCTACGGAATCGGCCGCATCGGCTGCTTCCTGTCCGGTGACGGCACCTACGGCACACCCACCACGCTGCCGTGGGGCGTGACGTTCACCAACGGCATCGTGCCGACCACCGTGCCGGTGCATCCCACACCGTTGTACGAGACCCTCGCCGCCGTGTTCATCACGCTCGTCCTCTGGCGGCTCGAGCGGCACCTCGCCCCCGTCGGGGTGTTCGGGGCCTACCTCGTGCTGTCCGGCATCTCCCGGTTCCTCGTGGAGTTCCTGCGGATCAACACCCCCGTGCTCGGCGGCCTGACCCAGCCGCAGCTGTGGGCGTTGCTCGGAATCGGCATCGGCGGCGCGCTGATCGCACGGGCAGGCCTGCGCCGCGACGGAGGCCCGCGGCCGGCCACGGCGCCCGCGGCTCTCACGGTGGATGCGAGCTCGGTGGACTGATGACGACCACCGGAACACCCCCGCAGGCCACCTCGAGCCGTCCCCGAACCCTGCGGGGACGACTGGTCACAGCGGCAACAGCAACCGTCGGGGCGATCGTCGGACTCGCACCCCACGTCCTGCACCACATCGGACCACTCCTCGGTGTCGCGCTCATCGCAGGCACCGGGGGCACGATCCTCTTCGGGCTCCTCGGGCTGGCAGCCTCGGTCCCGATGCTCGTGCGCCTGCATCGACGGTTCCGCACCTGGCGCGCACCCGCGCTGGCACTGGCCCTGTTCGGGGTGGCCTTCGCTGTCTCGACGCTCGTGATCGGCCCGATGATCAGCGGATCGCGGTCCCCCGGGGTCGCACCGGACCCAGCACCTGCCGTCTCTGAACCGGCCCGGCACGCTTCGCACCACGGCTGACGCCGGGCGTCATGGACTCTCCCACGCGTCCGTGAACGGCGATCGACGGGCGGCGCGGCATCCCTTCGTGTTGGTCGTCCGGGCCGCCGCCCTCAAGCGGGTCATCCGACCCGGCCGCCGCTACCCAACGGCGATCTTGATCGGAACTTCATCGATCCACCGAGAAGCGCGCGCTGGACGTCCGAGAGACTCGATGGGACCAAAGTCCCAATCGAAAGGGTCGTCACGTGCGTCCAACATCCCGATTCCGTCGCTGCGGCGCAGCAGTCCTCGGCACGGTCGCACTCGCCGCGTCCATCGCCGCCTGTGGTCGGGACGCGAGCACCCTGCGGGCCGGTGCGACGACCAGCGCTTCAGCCACCGCCGCCTCGCGGCACAGCGACGCCGACACCCAGTTCGCGCAGATGATGATCGTGCACCATCAGGGTGCCATCGAGATGGGCGAGCTTGCGGCCTCGAAGGGCTCGACACCTGACGTGCGAGCTCTCGGACAGCGGATCGTGGCAGCACAGGGCCCGGAGATCGAGCTGATGTCGGGCTGGCTGGCCCAGTGGGGCGTGCCGTCGCCCACGGCATCGGATCACAGTGCGATGCCCGGGATGGAGGTCGGCGGGATGTCGCAGTCGAACGCGACCGACCAGCTCTCAGGGAGCACCGGGACAGCCTTCGACCGGGAGTTCCTGACCTTGATGATCAGCCACCACGAGGGTGCGTTGCAGATGGCCGCCAGCGAGCAGGCACATGGTCAGAGCGCGGACGCCCGCAACCTTGCGGCAGCCATCACCACATCACAGACAGCCGAGATCGAGCAGATGCGCGGCATGCTCGCCGCACTCGGCCCGGCCTGAGGGGTGCCCCATCCGCGCACGGGGCGCCGCACCAGTCGGTGCAGCGCCCGTGCGCGGCTCGGCGCGGGCCCCGCGGTGCCCTACACGGTGCGACGACAGCAGGTCTACGGCTCGGGACTCGTCCACTGACTGGTTCAGGCGTCGCGGCCCGAGGCGATCGTGGCGGCCAGCAGGTGCGCCGTACCGACGTGCGGTGCGCTCAGAGTGGTGCCGACGGTCAGGGCGAAGCCGGCGCTCTCGACCGCGGAACGAACGGCGACGGCATCGACTCCGTTCTCGCTGACGAGAACCAGGCGCGTCGCCCCTCCGACCGTGAGGTCGGCTGCCGCCTGTTCGACGGTGTCGAGGGACCGGACCCGTTCGAGCAGCTCGGCCAGGCACGTCGCGCATGTCAGGCCCGTTACTTCGAAGTGCGTGACCACCATCAGGACCTTTCTGTCCCGCACGGTGTGCCGGACACGCTTCCACGCTAGGGCGGTAGGGCGCTGCCTTCGTTGCGGACCGATCAAGGTTTGATGCAGGTCACAGCCCGAGGTACGGCGCCGGATCGGTGGTCGCACCGTTGATGAACACCTGGAAGTCCAGGTGGCATCCGGTCGAGACACCGCCGGTCATGCCGGCATAGCCCAGCACTTGGCCCGCTTTCACCGCCTGCCCGGCGGACACCGCGAAGGTGTTGAGGTGGTTGTACGCCGTCATGAACGACGCGCCGTTGACCCAGCCGTGGTCCACCACGACACGGTTGCCGTCCCCGTAGATGGTCTGCAGCTTCAGGACCGTGCCATCCCGACCCGCATACACCGGCTGGTTGCAGCGGTCTTCGAGGTCGATGCCCGCGTGCAATCGCCAGATCTTCAGGATCGGCTGCAGGCGCATCCCGTAGGGCGAGGTGACGACGATCGGGCTGTTCGCGGTCGGGTTGACGAACCACGCGCCCGCGCTCGCAGGAGCAGGTGGCCGAGGGCTCGTCGGACGGCTCGACGCCGCCTGCGCCGCCTGCTGCGCGACGATGCTGGCCAGCTCCTTGCCCAGCTGGGCCTGGGCAGCGTCGACCTGCGCCTGCTCCGCCTTCGCCTGCTCGATCCGACCCTCGACGGCCGACTGCTGAGCGGCCTGCACCGCGACGAGCCGGTCCAGCTGGGCCTTCGCCGACCCGGCCTCAGTGGCGGCCTGGTCCGCCACGAGCACGGTCTGGTCGGCGTCTGCCTTGAGCCCGTCGATCCGGGTGCGCACGGCTGCCAGCCGCACCTGCGCGTTGCGGTCCTCAGCGGACGCAGACTGCAGCTGGTCGAGCACCTGTTGCTGCGTTCGCTGAGCCGCAGAGGCGAGAACGAAGCGGTTCACGAAGTCCTGGGAGTCACTTGCGTCCAGGACCGCAGAGAGCGCGGACGCGTCGGCGGCCGCACCTGTCTGGTAGGCCCGCCGAGCCATCGTGCCGATGGCCGCCCGAACCTCCGACGCGCGCGCGGTCGTGGAGGCGGCGGCGACGGCGAGCGTTCGTTCCTCGGCGCGGGCATCGGCCAGCTCCGCACCGACCCTTTCGGACTCGCGCTGCGCGGCCGCCAGGGCCGCATTCGCGTCGTCCACCTTCTGCTGGGCCGCAGGGAGCTGCGCCTGTGTCGTCTGCACGGCCGCCACGGCGTCGGCCAGGTCTGCGGACAGGTCTTCCAACGACGCGTCCAGCTGAGCCCGTGTCGCCGTGTTCGCCTCGATCTGGGCCTGCGTCTGCTTCCGCCGGTTCGCCAGATCGTCCGCGGTGGCCGGAGCAGTCTGTCCCGCCACGAGGACGAAGGCGATGGACAGCGTTGCCGCCAGGCCCGAGCGCATCCACCCGCCGGCACGACGCCTGCGCGTACGACTGACGTCGCCGAGGGGACCAACTGCGACGGGGCTGACTGCCACGGTCACCGCACCCGGCTACACAGTCGCGGCGTAGGCCGCAGGATCGGCGTCGAACAGGTCGACGCAGTGCGCGCAGCAGAAGTAGTACCGCCGTCCGTCGACATCGCGGACGCGACCGTCGCGCTCCGCTTCCGAGCGGACCGTCATGTTTCCCCGGACCGCGCAGACGACGAGCTCCTCGCCGGGGCCGGCGACCGCATCGTGACGGTGGCCGTGCCCGTGACCCTGACCGCGCCCACCCTGGCCCGCCGCGTGATGGTCACACATACTCTCTCCTTCGCTCCGGTGTGCTGGTGTGGCTGGAACGTTCGCGCCGACCGCTGTTTGACACCGAATGGTTGTCGCATGCAACCGGACGCGATACCGCCGCTCGCATGGCCAAAATAGGGCGATCAGATCGCCGGGAACGCTCACCGAGCACGACACAAGTGAATATGAACCGAACATTCATGTGATCTTGACCGAGGGACGAGGCACGGCAGGGCCCACTGGGAGGGCGACGTCCGGACGCTCTACGGCAGCGGGGCGCTCGTTGCTTGCCGCTGCCCGGCAGCCTGGGCGGGACGAACGGAGGAAATCGCCGTCCAGTCAGCAGGAATACAGTGACCAATACCCCGGTCCTGTGACGTGCGTGCAATTCGTGCGCGAGCACTGGAACTGGCGGTGCAAGGAGGGTGACGTGGCCAGGCGCGTGCTGGTGGTGGACGACGAGGCGGGCATCCGCCGCGTGCTGCGCGCCTACCTCGAGGCGGACGGGTTCACCGTGGCCGAGGCCGGGACGGGCACCGACGCGCTGGCCGAGCTGCGCCGGGATCGGCCGGACGTGGTGCTGCTGGACGTGATGCTGCCCGACGTGGACGGCCTCGAGGTGCTGCGGCGCATCCGTGCGACCTCCGGCCTCGGGGTGGTGCTGGTGACGGCACGTGCCGAGGAGGCCGACACACTGGTCGGCCTCGCCGTCGGCGCCGACGACTACGTCACCAAGCCGTTCAGCCCCCGCGAGGTGGTGGCCCGCGTCAAGGCCGTCCTGCGACGGGTGCGGGACGACGAGGCGGACCCGGAGCGCATCCGCTTCGACGGGCTGACCGTGGACCTCGCGGCCCGCGAGGTGACCGTGGACGAGCGTCCGGTCACACCGTCGGCCCTCGAGTTCGACGTGCTCGGCGCGCTGGCCCGCTCCCCCGGCCGGTTGTTCTCGCGTCGCCAGTTGCTGGAGCGGGTGTGGGGTGACGACTTCTACGGGGACGAGAGGGTGGTCGACGTGCATGTGCGCAGCCTGCGGCGGTTGCTGGCCGACAACGTCAGCTCACCGCGGTTCATCGCGACGGTGCGGGGTGTGGGGTACAAGTTCGTCGGGAGGCCGTCATGAGCCGTCTGTCCACCCGTGCCCTCGTCAGCCACACGCTCGTGGCGATCACGGGTGCGGCGACCGCCTACGTGGTCACCCGCACTCTGACGCCGCACTTCTACGACTCACGCATGGCGATGATGGCCGGCCAGATGATGCCCTTCGGGGAACAGCTGACCCGCACCTATGCCGTCAGCGCCGCCAACCGCGGCCTGGCGATCGGCGTGCTCGTCGCCCTCGCCGTGGCGATCGCCGCCGGAGCCTGGTCGTCGTGGCGGCTCTTGCGACCGCTCGGGGACCTGTCCGCGGCGGCGCACCGCATCGCGGCCGGCCGGTACAACCAGCCGGTCCCCCCGCCCCGCGAGGCGGAGCTGGCCCGGGTCGCGAACGACGTCAACGCCCTGGCCGCCCGGCTCGCCGAAACGGAGGCCCGTCGCATGCGGCTGCTCGGTGAGGTGGCCCACGAGATGCGCACCCCGCTCACCGTGCTGGACGGGTACGTCGAAGGTCTGCAGGACGGGGTGTTCACCCCCGAGCCGGAGCTTTACGCCGAGCTGTCCGGCGAGCTGCGCCGGCTGCGCCGCCTCTCGGAGGACCTCGGCGCCCTCTCCCGTGCGGAGGAAGGACGGCTCGGACTTCAGCTCGACCGCGTGGACGCGGCGGCGATCGCGATCACGGCGGCCGAGCGGCTGCGCCCGCAGCTGCACGACGCCGGCCTGGAGCTGAAGATCGAGGACGTCCACGGCCCGCTGCTGATCGAGGGAGACCCCGACCGGATCGCCCAGGTGGTGACCAACCTGGTCGGCAACGCCCTCGCGGCGACGGAGCCCGGACGACACGTCAGCTTGATGTGCCGGCGGACCTCCACCAACGCCGTCATCGAAGTCACGGACACCGGCATCGGCCTCAGCCCGGCGGACGCCGAGAGGGTCTTCGAGCGGTTCTACCGCGTCCCTCGTGTCGCGAGCGGCCCGACGGCCGCCGGTAGCGGCATCGGGCTCACCATCGCGCGGGGCATCGCCCATGCCCATGGCGGGACGCTCGACGCGACATCTCCCGGTCCGGGCACCGGCTCCACCTTCCGCTTGCAGCTCCCGCTCGCCAAGCCCTGACCGCCGACATCAAGGATCCCGCAAGCGACGGCGCGGAGCGCGAGGGGTCCGACGACGAGACCGCCGCGGGCGGCCGAGTGGCCGACGAAGGTACCCAGTTGTGTCTGCCATCCTGGGACGGTTGTCGACCCACGTGGGTCCGACTCGGTGCGAGCACCACATTCCGGCACGGTCGTCTCGACGTGCCAAGGCCCCGTCGCGAGAGGCGTCCTCACCCGTGAACAGCAAGCGCAAGTCCGAGCTGACCGAACGTCAGGCCCGCCTGGCAGAGATCAAGGCGACCCAGAAGCGGGCCGAACGCCGGCGAACCACCTTGATCGCCACGATCATCGGAGTCATCGTCCTTGCGCTGGTCGGGACGACCACGACCGTGCTTGTCCGCCAGGCCCGGCACCAGGCCAGCGTCCAGGCCGCTGCAAAGGCGCCGATCTCCGGCGTGCAGACGTTCACTAACTTGTCGCGGAACCACGTAACCGGGACGGTCGCGTACGCCCAGAACCCGCCTGTGGGCGGCGACCACTCCGAGATCGATCAGAACTGCGGCTACTACTCCGCGCCGGTGGCCGACGAGAACGCCGTGCACTCCATGGAGCACGGCGCCGTGTGGATCACCCACCAGGCAGACCTGCCGACGGCCCAGCTGGCGACGCTGCGCGGCTTCGCAGGCAAGAGCGCCTATGTCCTGGTCACGCCTCGTACCGGCCTACCGGCCCCCGTGGTCGCGTCCGCCTGGGGCGTCCAGCTGCAGCTGGCCTCCGCTGACGACCCGCGACTGGCAGCGTTCGTCACCAAGTACGCCAACGGCGCCCAGACGCCCGAACCGGGCGCGTCGTGCTCCGGTGGGACCGGTACGCCCGAGGCGCAGTAGCCCGAACCGAGCGGCCCGGGAGACCCAGCGCGCGACCCGACGAGTTCCGACCCACTCCCTCTTCATCGGATCTCAATCATCTCGGTGCGTGTCCCTTCGCACGGCGGGCGCACGCTGGATCTCAGCGGCCCGCCCCGAAGCGCGGCCGATGGGATACCGGAGGTCACGATGATGGGTTGGTACGGCGGCGGCATGGGTGTCGGCGCCTGGATCATGATGGGCCTCTTCTGGGTGCTGCTGATCGGTGCGATCGTGTGGCTGGTGGCACAGCTGACGACCTCGGGCCGTGGAGCCGGACGGACCCCCGGGGGCTACGGCCCGTGGGACGACGGCGTGGGCCGCGCGGCTGCCGCACCGAGGACGCCGTCCGCGCTCGAGCTGCTCGACCACCGGCTCGCAGCCGGTGAGATCGACGTCGCGACCTACCAGCAGACCCGCGCCGCTCTGCTGGACACCCGTGGTGGGCTGCCGTGACCACTGACGTGCGGGGCCCGGGCGCAGGTCCCAGCGCCCCGGCCAGCCCGCCGGCCGGTGGGCGGCGACCAGGCGGGCGTGCCTGGCTCGTCGCGGCCCTGGTGACAGCCGTGGCGCTGCTCGCCGGGTCGATCGCGGGCACCATCGCCTGGAGCCGCAATGGCGGCGTCAGCACCTCGACCGGCTCGTCGTGGTCGCGCTCGGGCGGCGGCATGATGGGCGGTCGCGTGTCGACTCGCGTGCCCACCCTGCCCGGGACGACGGTGCAGGTCACCGCCCTCGACATGGGCGCGATGATGGGCGGCCGCGCCGGCATGCGCCTGGCGGTCGACCGCACCACCGTCCCGGCTGGAACCGTGTCGCTCGTCCTGGGCAACTCGGGATTCCGGACGCACGAGCTGGTGGTGCTTCCGTTGGCGGCCGGCCAGCAGGCCGGCACCCGTTCCGTCGGCTCGGACCGAAAGGTCGACGAGACGGGCAGCCTCGGCGAGGCATCGCAGACCGGCGGCTCGGGAACGGGCGAGGGAGTTCAGCCCGGAACTGCAGGCTGGACCACGTTCGACCTCCCCGCGGGACGATACGAGCTGGTCTGCAACCTGCCTGGTCACTACGCCGCGGGCATGTACGCCGAGCTCACCGTCAACTGACCGAAGCCGCCGGTGAAGGAGGTCGCACCGGCTCGGGTCTGTAGGGGCCGAGCCGGTGCGACCTCGGTCCGGATGAGCGCGCTTCGTTCCGCGGGAAGGCTGCGGCTATTCGTCGCTCCGCATCACCGCGCACGGTCGTCGGTCTGGTCTGCGACTGTCGCGTCCCGTCGGGTGGGTCGGGTGGCAAGGCGGAGTGAAACCAGCACCACGAGCAGCCCAGCCAGGGTCCAGCTGCGCGGCCGCTCACCGAGCAGGACAAGCGACAGAAGGATGCCGAACACCGGTGTCAGGAATGTCCAGGCGGTCAAGTCGTCCATGCGTGAACGGCGCGCTTCGGTGAACCAGGCGACGGTCGTGGCGGCGGTGCCGACCACGGCGAGGAAGCTCAGCGAGCCGATGAAGCGTGGCGTCCAGGCGATCGCGGGGGCCCCCTCGATCGCGCCCGCGGCCCCGGCGAGCACGATCCCGCCGATCAGCAGGTGCCAGCCCGTGGCGACGACGACATCGATGGGGCCGAGCCTTCGGGCCAGCAGCGTGCCGGCGGTCACTGCCGCCGCGGCGAGAAGCGAAAGCGCAGCGCCTTTGCCACCCCCGCCGGGCAGCGCCACGAGCAGGAGCCCGGCGAAGCCGACGAGCAGCGCCGTCGTGGTCCGCGCGCAAAGCGATTCACCGTAGAGCCACCACGCAGGCAGCAAGATCAGCAAGGGTTGTGCATTCGCCAGGACCGCCGCCGTCCCGGTCGCCCCTGCGGCCGCTCCGGCGAACATGGCGGCAAACGCCAAGGTCACGTTGACCAGACCGAGGATCGCGATCCGCCCCCAGGCGCGCGCACCTGCCGGGAGTGGCCGGCGTTGCACCGCGCCGAGAGCCAGCAGCACAACCCCTGCGACGATCGCCCGCAGGGCGGCGAACCAAAGCACCGGGGCGTCGCGCAACCCCCACTGGATGGCGACGAAGCACCCACCCAGTACTGCAGTGATCCAGAGCATGCGCCCCGGCTTTGGTGGCCGCAGCACCGCACCCGCCTCCGGCGAGGTACCGCGCGCGGCGTCCATGTGTCGACTGATCAGTGGCCGCCGGCGGGAGCTGGCGTCAGCGGGCGATGCTCGGCCACGGCATGCGGCGTCGCGGCCGGCGGCTGCTGCGCGGGTAGGCGCAGTCGCTTGAGCATCAACGCGTTCGCGGCGACGATCACCGAGGACCCGGACATGGACAGCGCCGCGATCTCGGGGCTGAGCGACAGCCCGAGCGAGGAAGCGAACACCCCGGCCGCGATCGGCAGGGCGACGGTGTTGTAGCCGACGGCCCAGCCGAGGTTCTGGCGCATCTTGCGCAGCGTCCCCCGCCCGACGCGCAACGCCACCGGCACGTCCAACGGGTCGGACCGCATCAACACGATGTCCGCGGTCTCGATCGCCACGTCCGTGCCGGCGCCGATCGCG
This sequence comes from Cellulomonas sp. 73-145, assembly GCA_001898185.1. Classification (GTDB taxonomy): domain Bacteria; phylum Actinomycetota; class Actinomycetes; order Actinomycetales; family Cellulomonadaceae; genus Cellulomonas. The sequence goes on from MKTI01000001.1 coordinate 185,341, forward strand.
ATGCCGATGTCGGCCGTCGCCAACGCGGGGGCGTCGTTCACACCGTCGCCTACCATCGCGACCCGCTTGCCGGCGCGCTGCAGCTCGGTGACCTTGGCAGCCTTGTCACCGGGCAGCACCTCGGCGATCACGGTGTCGATGCCCAGCTGGGCGGCGATGCGGCGTGCGGTGGCCTCGTTGTCGCCGGTGAGCATGACGACCTCGATGCCGAGCTGGTGCAGCGAGGCCACGGCCAGCGGGGCGGTCTCGCGGGCCGCATCGGCGAGGCCGACGACCGCGACTGCCCGTCCGTCGACCGCGCCGAGGACCGCGGTGCGACCGGTGTCGGCCAGCTCGTCGCGCACGGCGGCGAGGTCGCCGAGCTCGACGCCTTGGGCGTCCATCAGCCTGCGGTTGCCGACCACGACCCGGTGCCCCTCTACCGTCGCGGTCGCGCCGTGCCCGGCGACGTTCCGGAACCCCGAAGCGGTCAGCACCGGCAGTCCCTTGTCGGCGGCGTGGAGCACCACGGCCCGGGCGAGCGGGTGCTCCGACTCGCGCTCCACCGCAGCGACCAGGGCCAGCGCCTCGTCCTCGGCCATGCCGCGGGCGACGACGTTCGTGACCTCCGGCTGCCCCTTGGTCAGGGTGCCGGTCTTGTCCATCACGACCGTGTCGATGCGGGCGGAGGTCTCCAGGGCGGTCGCGTTCTTGAACAGCACGCCGCGCTTGGCACCGAGGCCGGTCCCGACCATGATCGCCGTCGGTGTGGCGAGCCCCAGAGCGTCGGGGCAGGTGATGACCACCACGGTGATCGCGTACAGCACCGCGGTCGCAACCGGCGCCCCGACCAGCCACCACGCCAGGAAGGTCGCACTGCCCCCCAGCAGGGCGACGAACACGAGCCAGAACGCGGCCCGGTCCGCGAGCCGCTGCCCGGGCGCCTTGGAGTTCTGCGCCTCCTGGACCATCTTGACGATCTGCGCGAGCGCGGTGTCCTCGCCGACCTTCGTCGCGCGGGCCCGCAGCGTGCCCGAGACGTTGATCGAGGCGCCGATGATCGCGGCACCTGGAGCCTTGCTGACGGGCAGCGACTCCCCGGTCACCATCGACTCGTCGACCTCCGACTCGCCGTCCTCCACGACGGCGTCGACCGGGATCTTCGCGCCGGGGCGGACCAGCAGCAGGTCCCCGACCCTGACCTCGGCGGTCGGGATCTCGCTCTCGACGCCGTCTCGGAGCACGACGGCCTTCGGCGGCGCCAGCTCGAGGAGTGTGCGCACCGCGTCGTTCGCCCCGCCGCGGGCGCGCATCTCGAACCAGTGGCCCAGGAGCACGAAGGTCGCCAGCACCGTGGCTGCCTCGTAGAAGACGTCGCCACCGCCGGTCAGAGTGACGCCCAGGCTGTAGAGCCACCCGGTGCCCACCGCGACGGCGACCAGCACCATCATGTCCAGCGTCCTAGCCCGCAACGCCCGGTAGGCACCGTCGAAGAAGATCCAGGCGGCGTAGAACACCACCGGCAGCGACAGCAGCAGCATGAACACGTCGTCGCGCAGCCCGAAGGGCGCCCGCGCGGTGAACCCGAGGAAGTCCCGCCCGATCGGCGACCACAGGGTGATCGGCACCGAGAACACCAGCGCGACCAGGAACCGGTTGCGCATGTCGCGCACCATGTCCGCCATCGACCCGCCGCCATGGTGGCCGCCGTGCCCCATCAGGTCGTGCGGCGAGGGCGACGACGACTCCTCGTGCGCCGCTGGTATGTCGTGCCCGGCGTGAGCCTGGTGCTCCGCAGGCATGTGGTGCCCGGCGTGAGCCTGGTGCCCCGCAGGCATGTCGTGCCCGGCGTGAGCTTGGTGCTCCGCAGGCATGTCGTGCGCGGCGTGAGCCTGGTGCCCCGCAGGCATGTGGTGCCCGGCGTGAGCCTCGCGCCCCACGGGCATGTCACGCCCGGCGCGAGCCTCGTGCCCCGCGTGCATGTCATCGGCCGGTTCGGCCATCGGCAAGCAGACGTGCCCGGGCACCGACCGTCCCTCGCAGTGGTACCCGCACGCGTTCACCCATCCGACGAGCTGGGCCAGCGACGTGACATCGGGGTCGAACGTGACCGTAGCCGTCTGCGACAAGGCATGAGCCTGCACTGCGAGCACGCCAGGCTGCCGAAGCAAAGTCTTCTGCACGATCGGCTCGGACGTGGCCCAGTGCAGGCCTTCCAGGGCGAGGACAGTTGTCCGCTGCTTCGTCATGACCGATGAACCTTCCGTGAGGTAGGAACGTCTCTTCGTTGGTTCGACGCCGGCTCGCCGAGAGCGCAGATCGCGTGTTCGGCAGGCTCGCGGGTGGGTTTGTCCGCAGCGCCCTCGTCATCAGGCGCCCCGAGCTGGGCAGGCCACGCGGTGCGAGGCGCGCGGCCTGCCCAGGCGACCTACTTCGTGACGAACTTGGCCGGGTCTGCCTCGAAGCTCCTCGCACAGTGCGAGGAGCAGAAGTAGTACGGCACGCCCTCGTGCTCAACACTGGTGGCCGTGGCCGGGTCGACACTCATGCCGCACACGGGGTCGACGGCCTTCTGAGACTTGCCGAACATCGCTTCCTCCTTCTCGTCAGGTCTACTCGTTCTCTTCGTTGCGTCCGACTCGACGACCCGGACTGCGGCCACCCAGGGACGACACACCAGGGTCCGAACCGCCCGCCGCCCGGGAGCAGAGCGCCGCGTGCCGTCTCGGACCCACTCCGATAGGTATACCCCGTATGGGTATGTCGCGGTGATGGTACTGATGAAGATCTGACGAAGATGCGGGTTGCGTTGCGCGGCCGACCCTGACGCACCGAGGGCACTCGGGATGCGCTCGAGAGACCCGATGCACGGCGGTCCTGAGCCGCTCGCGACATGCGCGCGGGTCGATCCAGCGGTCACCCGAGGCCGGCGATCAAAGACCCAAGTAGGGAGCCGGGTTGACCGTGGTGCCGTTGATGTAGACCTGGAAGTCGAGGTGGCACCCTGTCGACACTCCTCCGGTCATCCCCGCGTACCCGATGAGCTGCCCGGCTCGCACCGCCTGCCCCGTCGACGCGGCGAACGTGTTCAGGTGGTTGTAGGCGGTCATGAGCGATTGGCCGTTGACCCAGCCGTGGTCGATCACCACGCGGTTGCCATCGCCCTCGATCGTCTGGCGCTTCAGCACCGTCCCGTCGCGGCCCGCGTAGACCGGCTGGTTGCACCGGTCGACCAGGTCGATCCCAGCATGCAGCCGCCAGATCTTCAGGATCGGCTGCAGGCGCATCCCGTAGGGCGACGTCACGACGATCGGGTTGTTCGCTGTGGGGTTGACGAACCATGCTCCGGCGTTCGCGCCGCCCGACGGCGCCGAACTCGTAGGTCGCGCAGCGGCAGCCTGGGCGGCCTGCTGGGCGATGATGCTCGCAAGCTCCTTGCCGAGCTCGACCTGCGCGGCGTCCACCTTCGCCTGGTCGGCTTGGGCTTGGGCGATCTGGCCCTGAATGGCCGCCTGCTTCGAGGATTGGTCGGCGATCAGCTCGTCCACCTGGGCCTTGGCTGCCGCCGCACCCTGCGAGGCTTGGTTAGCCACCAGTGCGTTCTGATCGGCGTCCTTCTTCAGCACGTCGATCCGCCCACGCACGGCTGCCAGTCGTGTAGCGGCGTTCCGATCCTGCGCAGCGAGCTCCTCGAGCTGTCCAAGAGCCTGCCGCTGCGTGCGCTGCGCCGCAGACGCGAGCACGAAGCGCGAGATGAAGTCCTGCGGGTCCTGGGCGCCCGCCGGGCCATCTGCCCGATCGCATTCCGTACCTGGCGCGCCTTCACGGCGCCCTCGGCGGTGGCATCGGTCGCGGACGCCTCTTGCGTCGTCGCGTCAGCAGCCACTTGGCGTCGGCCTGGACAGACAGCGAACCGGGCTCGCGGCCCGTGCGGGTCTCGACCCACGTCGCGTGAGCGGCGTACCCGGCGGCGAGTGCACCTACCTCGTCGTCGGGTACCCGAGCGTGATCCCGTCCCGACGGTCCTACCCCGCCTTCAGGAGCGGACCCCTGCTCGTGATGCGACGCGACTTCTAGGCTGCGATGGTCTGGTGAGCCTGTGAGGTGTTCACCGGATCCGTCGGCGAGGAGTCCCTTGTCGAGGCGCGGCGACCGACCTCGGCGATGCGGTGCCACCAGCTGATCTTGCGTTCGAGCAGGCGGTCGACGCTCCACGGGGCGGGTCCGTCGTAGTAGCTGAAGAGCAGCAGGGCGGCGAAGACTATGGCGTAGATCAGTGCCGTGCCGACGTCGGCGGCGCCGGCGGTGTACGGACCGCCGAAGCCTTCGGCCACGCCCCAGATCAGCAGGCTGAAGATGATCGCGGCGCTGTAGGTGAGCTTGCGGGCAAAGCCGAGGATCACCGCGAGGGCGATCAGGGTCTCGACGACGGCAACCAGGTACTCGAAGGCCGTGACGCGCGGGTGCTGCACCGCGCTCCAGAACCGGAACCAGGGCTCGAGCCAGCCGGGCTGACCGTCGCCTTCACCCATGACCGCGTCCATGTACGCGGCGCGGAACCCGGGCAACCACTTCATCACTGCGTCAACGAGCCAGACCACGCCAAAGCCGACACGAAGAACGGTTCGCGGCCAATGGCTGCCTGCCAGGCTCCGCCCGTCGGAACGAGTTCCCGTATTGGACATGGCGTGCTCCTCGCCGTTGGCGTCCGTCGCCGTTGGCGGACTGCACAGAACGAGAGTGCGAGTACCGATAGCCAAGCGCCAGAGGCCGGCGGCCCTTCCGACACAAGTGCGTCGAATCTTCATCGGGTCTCGACGCTGCGTTGATCGAACGGGCCCTGGAATGACCCGAGGTCTCCGTCCGTGCTTGAGGCGAAAGGTCAGGGCATGCAGCTTGACACTGACGGTGCCGTCGAGCTTGTACGGGGCACGGGCGTCGGCAGGACGAAGGCTCCCGGGGGCGAGTCCGGGCGTGAACGCACCTGTGGGTTCTGCTCGAAGGCTGACGGGGGTGCAGTCGCGGGGCAACGCCGTGCGGCGAGAGCACAGGCGACTACGCGCGGCGAGAACGTCCGTGCACTTCCCGACGCGGCCGCGCCCTTGCGTATGTTCCGGTCGCAGTGAGGTGGACCTCGGCTATCGCCGCTGAACGTCCGGTCGGCCGTGCCCGCGAACCAGCGCGGATGGGCCGCCCTGGGCGAGGCCCTGCCGCCTGGGTGTCGGCGGCTCTGGCGGCGCTCGGCGGCACGCTTCTGGAGGCCGCCTTCCCAGGCTTGTCGTGGTGGTGGGCTGCGCCTGTCGCCATCGCCGTCCTGCTGCTGGCGCTGCGTCACGACTCGATACCGGCCGGCCTGGTCACGGGCGCGACTTTCGGATTGACATTCTTCCTGCTGCACGTGTGGTGGGCCGACGCCGCCGTCGGTGAACCGATCGGCTGGATCGCCCTCGCCGCCAGTCAAGCCGCGTTCGTCTCGGCCTTCGGCGGCATCTGGGTCTGGTTGCGCCGTGCCCGATGGCTGCACCATCGACGCGGCCGGCAGGTCCTCGCCGTGACGGTCACATGGGTCGCCATCGAACGCCTCCGGGGCCGATGGCCTTTCGGGGGGTTCCCGTGGGGAGGCCTGGCGTTCTCCCAGACCGACGGCCCCCTCCTGCGACTCGCTCCCCTTGGTGGAACCGCGCTCGTCAGTGTCGTCGTCGTCATGAGCGGCGCGCTGATGGCGACGACGCTCCACGGGACCGGTCGCCCACGGCGGCAAGCCGTCCTCGGGCTGGCCGCTGTGCTCGGCGTGGTGGCCGGGGTCCGGTTCCTGCCCCTGCAGGTGACACCCGAAGCCGGCACGCTCCAGATCGGGGCCGTCCAGGGCAACGTGCCGTCGGGTCCGCTCGACTTTCGCAGCCGCGCACTGCAGGTCACGGCCAACCATGCTGCCGGGACCAGCGCGCTCCTCGAATCAGCAGCCCCTGAAGCGCTGGATCTGGTGGTGTGGCCGGAGAGCGCTGCCGACGTCGACCCACGGTCCGACGCCGTGGCCGCTGCAATCGTGGACGACGCGGCGCGGGCGGCCCGGGCGCCGATCCTGCTCGGAACCCAACGGTTCGACGTCCGACGGAGGTTCAACGACTACATCGTGTGGGAGCCAGGTGCAGGCAGTCTGGCGTCGTACACCAAGCAGCACCCGGTGCCGTTCGGGGAGTACATCCCTTACCGGTCGTTCTTCCGTCGTCTGACCCCCACGGTCGACCAGGTCGGCACGGACATGGCAGCCGGCCGCGGCACGGCGCTGGTCAAGGTGCCGATCACGCGCCTTGGCCGCTCGGTGCCCCTCACCACGGTGATCTGCTTCGAGGTCGCGTATGACGACCTTGTCCGGTCCTCGGTGCTGGCAGGCAGCGAGGCGATCATCGTCCCGACGAACAACGCGTCCTTCGGTCGAACCCAGGAGTCGGCTCAGCAGCTGGCGATGTCGCGTTTCCGTGCGGCTGAGCACAACCGCGCGGTGGTGCAGATCTCGACGGTCGGAGTCAGCGCGTTCATCGCCCCGGACGGCGCCGTACGCCGGCAGACCGGACTGTTCACCGCGGAGCAAATGATCGACGAGGTGCCGCTTCGCACCTCCTTGACCGTGGCCGACCGGCTCGGGTCGTGGCCCGGTCTGCTGGTCGACCTGGTTGGTGCCGTCCTGCTCGGCGGCGCAGTGCTCGACCGGACGAGGGGACGGGGTTCACGCCGACCACATGACGACTAGGCCTGTTGCGAGCACGGCAGAGGCCACAACCAACGTCACCATCCGACCGTTCCGTGTCACGCGAGCGACCGCCCGCATGGGGAACAGCAGCTGGCGGCCTACCAGGTAGGCGGCGAAGCCGACGATCAGCACGAGCCCGGACCCGGCGGCGTGTGACGTGACGACCGCGACTGCCGAGAGCGCAGCCAGCACCGAGCACAGCGACGACTCCATGATCTGGACGGGGATGCGGCGCACGCCGAGATGCCGGTCGGAGGACCAGACGCCCCACCGCGATGCCGTCGGACGCCCGACGCAGCAGCCGGCAAACAGGCACCCGAGCCGACCGACGGTCATCCCGAGGAACAACCCCGGTGCGGTGACGTCGAGCACGGCGCCCACGGGCATGCGAAGGAGTAATGCGCCGACCGTCAGCGTGCCCAGCGCGACGATGACGAACCCCTGGACGGACATCCCAGGCGACCGGATCGATCGGCGGCGTTCCACCGGATGCGTGACCAGGTAGTAGCCCTTGGCGCCGACCAACCCCAGCACACCGGCCACGAGCGTGACAGCGGTCAGAGGTGGCCACGGCACGCCGAGCACTCCGGCCAAGACGGCCTGCAGTGTCAGCCCGAGGACGAAGCCGAGAAGGACGAACGCTGACCACGAGCCTGCCCACACACCCGGAGCCAGAGCATCGACGAGCATCCCGAAACCCGTCCGCCCGGAGGCCACACCGCGCACAAGCCCGGGACGCTTGGCCGCCGCGCGCTGCGCGGCACCCCCTTCCGGCCCGGTGAGCGGAGTCACGTTGACCTCCCGCACGTCGTGCACCGTGGTCACGACCTCGAAGACCGTCGGCTCCTTGGGCTGGTTCTGCTCCGGCTCGACCAGACGTCCCTTCACCAACACCGACTGTGGCCGCCGTTCGCCCTCGTTGGGCGCCTCGAACCAGTACGTCACGCCGAGGGCGGTCGGGTCGAGCCCGTCGAGGGCGGCGCAGCTGGCAGAAGAGACCTCCGCGGGCAGTCGAGGCCTTCGACCTGCAAGCCGCGGCGGGTGCACCAGCCGGGTCGCAGCTGCTGGTTCCGGCATCGTGCGCGGAGGTGGGACCGAGACCTTCTGGAGCGTGCTGACCCGGGGCGCGGACCCACCAGTCGGGCCGCGATCGGGCGACGCCTTCGGGGCACCCTGGCGGAAGAAGGAGGCGCCCGGCCCGTTCTGCGTCCGCTCCGGCCCTGGAGGAGTCGGTACAGAGCGGACAGGCCCCGAACGGGCGGTCATCGCGTGACGTGCCCGAATGCGTTGTGCGTCATACATCAACGATCTGACGCTCGCACAAAGTCGCGCCTAAGGAATGATGAGCAACCGATGAAGGACTGCGTCGGCGGCATCAGCCTTTAGGACAGGGGAGCCTCGGCCAGGCTGACGATCACAGCTTGGCGCGCGCCGTCGACAGTCAGGGTCGACCTTCGAATTCCGCGGGCCGGTAGAGGGCCGGAGGTTCATACGCGGTGGCTCGCGCCACCGGCGCAACGTACGGCGCTATGTGGCCGGTTGCCGCGTCTACAGCCTCGTAGCGCTGCACCGTTTCCCTGACACGGGCCATCGGCGCGAGGATCCTGCGCGCGCCGGTCAACTTGGCGGCAGTGGCGATCGGGTCTTCGCTCAGGGTCTCGCCGTCGAGAAGTCGGGTTGGGACGTGAAGGAGCTCGGAGCGCGAGAGCGTCGCGAACACCGTCTGGTTCATGTGCGCGATCTGGCCAAGGGCCTCGCACGTGCCGTGCAGCGCCTCGAGTGTGTTGCGGGTCTGCGGGTCCGAGATCGTCAGCGCGCGCGCCGGTCGGTGCAGCGGCACGATCTCGGCGACGATCTGTCGCACCGCGAGGATGTCGACGCGGATGGCTGGGTTCGGCGGACCCGGCGCAAGGTAGTCGTCCAGGTCGACCATGAGGCGCTGGAACGCCCGGGCGGTAGCGACGAGGCGGTTCGGCGACGTGCTGGGCTCGCGATAGTCGATGCCGTGGGCGTGGGCGGTGTGCATATGCGCTGCCATGCCCAGGCCCGCCAGGTCGTGCAGGGTGACGACGGAGTAGTCCGGGGTCGCGGCTGCGAGCTGCCAGGCGGCGTGCCGCAGGCGCAGCATGCGATCACCGAGCTCGACGACCGGGTCGCCCTCACGCACGGGGTAGATGTTCGTGGTGACGTCACGGAGTCCGCGTCCTTGGTCGTGCTGGGACGCGAGCTGGTGCATTCGGTGGGTCAGGGCTTTGGTGGTCGACCGGTCCGGTAGCCACTGGTTGACCTGCTCCCAGGGGATGTCGCGGTGTCGGCATGCGGCTCCGATGGCCGAGTCGGCGTTCAGCGTCAGGTCCGTCAGTGCCGCGATGAACGCGAGAGCGCCGTGGCGTTGCTCCAGGTCCAGCACCAGGGCTGCTTGCTCGGAGCGCGGTTCGTAGCGGGGGCCAACGTGCGTGGCGAGCAGGTCGGTGGCCGCGCCGAGCTTGTCGGCTGCGTCGCGCCACGGGTGGTCGAACGTCGGTTCGGGGTACGGCATCTGCACGGGTCGCTGCGTGAGAGGACCCAGGCTGGCGAAGAGGTTCGCCGCGACGCGGTCAAGGTCATCGTGGTCGGGCCGGCCCCGGCCCTGGGGCGGCAGGTCTGCGCTGCGAGCCTTTGCCGGGTCGAGCAGCCACCAGGCGTGGTTGCGTAGGGCTGCCAGCAGGTCGTAGTACGTGCCGACGGTGTTCTGGGCCTGCGTGGGGTCGTGGAAACCCCGGCGCATCACCTGCAGGAGGCCGGTGTGGATGTCGACCCCGGCGCGCCCGACGAGGTCACCGTAGGTCGCCCTCATGGCCGCAGGTCCATCAGCACGTCGCGAGCCGCCAAGACCTTCGAGCCGACCCTTCGCGCGAGCTGCCGGTCGCTGGGCGCGCGGCCGGCGGCCCCGAGCGGAGTCAGCCGGTGCAGTGCGCCGTCCAGCAGGCTGACGATCACCGCGCGGGTGGCCGACACGTCGAGGCTTTGGCTCGCAGGTCCCAGGTCGACGGCGAGGGCTGCCAGCGGCACGTCGGGGTGCGCCCAGCCGACCTCGTCGCGCGCCTCGCCGGAGTCCATCGCGGCGTAGGCCAGCTCGGCGCCGAGGTCGAGCGGCACGAGCAGGGACAGGCGGAAGGTGGCCTTGGTCGCGGCGAACAGCAGCGACCACACCCCTGCCCAGTCGTTACCGACGTGCTCGAGCACCGCCGCGGCGCCCGTCGACCACGTGTAGCTCATGGTGACCTCCGATCCCCCATTGGTCCCAGGGTCGAGCGGCGCCAGCGTCCAGGGGGCCGGCAGCCGATGTTCTGTGGACGACACGGCCCCTCATAAGCGGGTGTGCGGAATCGGCGAAAGACGCGACGCCGAAGTCCGCTGCGCCGCGTGATCACCGGGCCCTCCCGGCGCGCCACCTCCCTCCCCCGCCGGCCATCCACCCGGCCCTTCCGCACCCGACCCCTCCGCACCCGACCCCTCCCACTCCCCCGCCCCCCACAGCACCTGCCGACCCGCCCCGCCGCCATCGACCTACCCGGCCCACCTGCCATCAACCCGCTAGACACCTCTGGCACCCGGGCTCTCGGTCCGGCCGTCGCCGTCGCGTGTTTCGGCGGATCCGCGCTCCCGCTGATGTGGGGACATGCGCGCACGGCGGGCCGAGGTGGGGTGGTCGGCAGTGGTGATGACGATGCACCGGCTATCCGCTGGGGCGGGGTACCGGTACCTGCTGCGGCAGGTCGCCACCGGTGACTGCCAACGCACCGGACCGGCACCGGTGACGGCGTATTACCTGGAGTCGGGCAACCCGCCCGGCCGTTGGCTCGGCCGCGGCCTAGCCGGCCTGACCGACCCCACCACCGACCCCTCGGTGCTCTCTGCGGGCGCCGTCGTCGAGGAAGTGGGGATGTCGCGGCTGTTCGCCCACGGACTGAACCCGCTCACCGGTGTCCCGCTGGGGCGCGCCTACCCCGCTGTGATCTCGCCCGCCGACCGCGTTGCCGCCCAGGTCAAGGCCCTACCTGCGGACATGTCACCGCCGGCCCGGCAGGCGGCGATCGAGGCGATCACCCGGGTGGAGCTGGGCCGGGACACCTCGCCGGTGGTCGCCGGGTTCGACCTGACGTTCACCGCGATGAAGTCCGTCTCCACCCTGTGGGCCGTGGCCGACGAGACGACCCGGCAGGCCGTCACCGACGCGCACGCCGCGGCGGTCGCGCAGGCGATGGACGTCCTGCAGGGCCGCGCCCTATACACCCGGACCGGGCACTCGGGGTGTCGGCAGGAGTCGACGCTGGGGGCGGTCGCGGTGGGGTTCGACCACTGGGACTCCCGGGCGGGTGACCCGAACCTGCACACCCACGTGGTGCTCGCCAACAAGGTCCAGGGTCGCGACGGTGCGTGGCGGTCGGTGGACTCCCGCGCCTTGCACCACGCGGTCGTCGCGGTCTCCGAGGCCTACAACGGGTTCCTGGTCGATGAGCTGTCCCGCCGGCTGCCCGTGGGGTGGGGGTGGCGGTCCCGGGGGGCGCACCGGTCGTTGGCGTTCGAGCTGGACGGGATCAGCGATGAGCTGATGACGGCGTTCTCCCAGCGCACCAGCCAGATCGACGAGGCCATGACCGCCGCCGTGGCCGGGTTCGCCGCCGGGCACGGGCGGGCGCCGAACCGGATCGAGATCACCCGCCTGCGTCAGCAGGTCACCCGCGCCACCCGCCCCGCCAAACGGGTGTCACCACTACGCGAGCTGCTCACCAGGTGGCGGCGGCGGGCCGCGGATGTCACCGGAATGTCACCGCACGAGATCACCGCCGCGGTCCTTCGTCACTCGCAGGTGCGACCGGTCCAGGCGCGGGCCGTTCCGGGCGTGGTCATCAACGACCTGGCCGATCAGGTGCTGGCCGGGGTGCGCGAACGACGCTCGACCTGGACCCGGTGGAACGTGTTCTCCGAAGCCGCACGCGTCACCCGCGCGCTGATCACTACCTCCCCGGCCGACCGGCTCCAGCTTCTGGACGCGATCACCGACGCAGCGTTGGGCCGGTGCATCAGCCTGGAGGCCCCGGCCGTGCTTCAAGCGACCGGCCGGTACGCCCGCCCCGACGGGGGCACAGTGTTCGACCGGCCCGACGAGCACACGTTCACCGACGCCGTCATCCTCGACGCCGAAACCCGCCTCCTGGACGCCGCCACCGACCTCACGGCCCCCACCGCTCCTGTGTTCGACGATGCCCTGGCCCTCCCCGGCGACACCGACGACTTGCTCGCGGACGACCAGGTCGAGGCGGTCCGTTCGATCGCGGGATCCGGCCGGTTGGTCGACCTGCTGGTCGGCCCCGCCGGGTCGGGCAAGACCACCACGCTGGCTACCGTCCGCACGATCTGGGAACGGACCCACGGGCACGGGTCCGTGATCGGGCTCGCGCCGTCCTCGACCGCGGCGGCCAACCTCGCCGGAGCGTTGGGCATCAGCTGTGAGAACACCGCCAAGTGGCTGCACGAGTCCACCGGCCCCGGCGCCACAACCCGGGCCGCCGTCATCGACCAGCTGACCACGCTGCGGGAACACACCGGCGGGACGGACCTGACCCGGCTGCGGACCATCGACACCGCCCTGGCCGACTACCACCGCCAGCAGCAGCACTGGACCCTGCAACCGGACCAGCTGCTCATCGTGGACGAGGCATCCCTGGCCGGGACCCTCGCCCTGGACGAGCTGACCCGCCAAGCCACCGCGGCGGGGGCCAAGATGCTGCTCGTCGGGGACCACGCCCAGCTGTCCGCCGTCGACGCCGGCGGCGCATTCGGACTGCTCGCCACCCGCACCGGCGGAGCCCGGCTACGCAGCCTGTGGCGATTCACCCACCCCTGGGAAGCAGCCGCCACCACCGCCCTGCGCGACGGCAACCCCCGTGTCCTCGACACCTACCAGGAGGCCGGGCGGATCCACGCCGGGCCCGGGGAATCGATGCTCGAGGAGGCCTACACCGCCTGGTCGACCGACGTGACCGCCGGCTACACCACCGTCCTGCTCGCCCCCGACACCACCACCGTCACCGCCCTGAACACCCGCGCCCACAACGACCGCGTCCAAGACGGGCTCGTCGCCCCCAGCGGCCTGACCACCCGCACCGGGACCACCATCGGCGTCGGAGACCGGATCGTCACCCGCCTCAACGACCGACACCTGAAGACCGCCCGCGGGTACGTGCGCAACGGGGACCTTTGGGACGTGCACCACATCGACCCCGACGGGTCCCTCACCGTCGCCCCCGCACGAACCCGGCTGGCCCGCCGCGGCGTCGTCGGCACCCCCGGCTCACAAGACAGCGACCCGGTCGTGCTGCCCGCGGCGTACGTCGCCGACCACGTCGAGCTGGCCTACGCCACCACCACGCACCGCGCCCAAGGCATCACCGTCGACCGGGCTCACGTGCTCACCCACGCCGGCATGACCCGCGAGAACCTCTACGTCGCCATGACCCGCGGCCGCGAGGCCAACCACCTCTACGTCGCCACCGACACCCTCGACACCGACTGCGACACCCTGCCCGACCCACACGCCGGCCTCGACGCCCACGACATCCTCACCCGCGTCCTGGCCACCACCGGCGCCGAACAGTCCGCCACCACCACCATCGCCGCCCGGCAAGACCAGGCCACATCCCTGCGACGGCTCGAACCAATCGCCCGCACCCTGTACGCGGACGCCGCCCAAACCCGATGGACCCACGCCCTGGCCGACCTCGGGATGACGGAACCGGCCATCGACCGACTGACGCGCTCCCCCGACGCCGGACGCGTGTTCACGACCCTCGACGTCCTCACGACGCTTGCGCCGGACCCAGAAGCAATTCTCGTCAGCCTCATCACGGCCCTCGATCCCCAAACGGAGCCCGCGCCCGCGCTGCTGTCTGGCGCTCGGGCGTACCTGGACCGGCACGGCGACGAAGCCCACGACATCTGCGCAGTCCCGGACGCCACCGGACTCGACCCGGCCGGGCGGGACCTACTCGCCCAGGTCAACCAGCTCATCGACGAACGGCAGCAGGCACTGACCCACGCAGCCCTCCAGACCCACCCGCACTGGCTGGACAGACTCGGGCCCGAACCCGTGAACCCAGCCGCTCACGCCGCCTGGCTCGCCGAGATCACCACCACCACCGCCCACCACGACCGGCTGCCCACCGGAGCCACCACCCGGGGTACCGGCGCCAACTCAAGCCCGCCCATCTCACGCTAGGAGGAACACGTCATGACCCAACCCGACGGCTTCTACCCGCCGCCACGACTGAAGCAGCCACGCCAACCACCCGTCGTCTTCGCCTGGTCCGCCCAGACACCCGACGACGAACACCTCTTCCTCGAGAGCCTCGACCTGTGGGTGCTCTGGCTCGCCGACCGCTACCAACTCGACCACCGCACAGTCCCCGAATGCTGGCACCAACACCCCGAACTCATCGAAGAACTCTCCGCCCTCCACCTGTCCTGGAAAGGCTCCTTCGCCACCACCGCCTCCCACGACGCACCCCTGCTGTGGCACGAACGGTTCGCCATCGCCCGCGTCCGCATCGGCGACTGGGTCGCCCGACTCGGATGCCGACCGGACAGCCACCGGGCACCGCGTCCTTGACTGCTCGCGAACCAGTGCGTTCCCGCACCGCTTGCCGGCGATCTTGGGCCACCGTGACCAATGGGGCAACACCCATGCCGTTGGTATGAGTCTGGCTGGAGAGCGAAACGACGAAAGTCGGAGTGGGCGGTCCGGCGCAGGCCGCAGAAGAAGTTCTGTCTCACGACCGATGTCTGGGACCTAGGTCCCGGGAGACGGTGGACGAGGCGACTCGCCGAACAGTGGATCTCACCGGCGAACGCCAGCTACATCAGCCGATGTGGCTGCTGCGAGGCACAGTGAAGGGGGAACACCATGGCTCAGGCCAACACTCTGGCGCCGGACTCCTCGATCGCCCAGGCGGTCAACGAAGTGTTCGCTGACGTCCAGGCCGGCTTCGTCAACCGGCACAACGAACCGGCGATGACCACGCCCGCCATCGTCTACGAGGCGGCCGTCACGGTGGTCGCCGGCAGCACCATCTGCCTGATCTGCTGAGTCCTCGGCGGTTGGCGACACCACCCTCCGCGTCGGCGTGCCTCTCCCGACGTACCTGTCGCGTGAGTGCCGCCGGCGCGGAGGGGCGTCTTGCACATCTGGCATACGACCCACGGTTTGTGACGGGCTTCCAGATCGTTCCGGAGCTGTCCGTCGTTGTAGTCGGCTTCGCCAAGGGGGACCACGTGAGTACTGGAACGTTGACGTCGCGGCATGCCGTCCTAGGTGAGGTTCGGACGGAAGATGCTCGGTACTGGGCGATGGCGCCCGCTGCCGTCGGAGAAGTAATCGACGCACTTGAGGCGCTGACCCACATCACTGACTACGGGCCGGACACCATCCTGCGGGGACGGGCCGCGATGGTTCCCTCGCACTTCCTCCCGGTGGCGGTGCGCCGCGCACTAGACACAACTGGCGGACTGGTCGTGCTCAAGCTCGCGAGCCTGGCAGGAGCCGGTTCGGTGCTCCTGGGACGGCGGAGCCGCACAGCTCAGATAGCGGGCGCCGGCCTGATCTTCTCTTCGCGGTGGCTCGGCGACCTACGGAATCCCTACGGTCGCGATGGGTCCGACCAGATGAGCGGGCTGATCGCCGGCTACCGGCTGGTCACCGCTGCGGTCCCGAACGCCGAAGCGTCCGACGACCTGTTTCTTCGTGCGGTCAGCGCCCAGACGTTCGTCTCATACCTGGCCTCAGGTCTGGCCAAGCTCGTCGGAAGCAGCTGGCAGTCCGGAGAAGCGTTGGATCAGGTGCTGCAGACCCGGCAGTACGGGCAAAGCCCCGCGGCGCGTCTCATCCGTGAGCACCCGCCGCTCGCCAGGCTGCTGACCTGGTTCACGATCGCCTGGGAGACCGGGTTCCCAGTGGTCTACCTCCTGCCGCCGAACCGGGCGCGCCTAGCGCTGACCGGCGTGAAGGCATTCCATCTGGGTATCGCCGCCACCATGGGTCTTCCCCGGTTCTTCTGGGGCTTCTCGTCAGCGCACGCGGCAGTCGAGTACGTGATCGCACAGAAGCGGGGCGGCCATGACCGTTGAAAGGCAGGCCGCCGCCGTATTCTTCACCGCGCTCGGCGTCAGTGCAGCTGTCGCTCAGATCCGTCAAGAGGAGGACTTCGCCCGTCGCGCCGGCCTCAAAGGCACCTCGGTCATCACCGATCCGGAGGGGCGCGCAATCGAGTACAAGTACGTGGCGCCCGACGGACCGACGCGGGCCGTTGCGGTGCTCGAGAACGGGCTGGGCGCCGCACTCGAAGGGTGGGACTGGGTCACCCGAGAACTCAGGAAGCAAGGCATCGGAGTCCTGACCTACCATCGGCGCGGTTACGCCCGCACCAAGAGCCAGAAGCGGCCGGCCCAGCTGCTTGAGCAGCTCCTGCGCCAGTGCGCCCCAGAGGGTCCGGTCCTCTTCGTCTCGCACTCGATCGGCGCGCTGATCACCGCGAACGCTCTCGCCGAGTCGGCCTATCTACGAGATCGCGCCGCTGGCGCGGTGGTCGTTGACGGCACCGATGCCGACTTGCTGGCGGAGGACCGGCGTTCCCCTCAACGACTGGGCCGCTTTCGTCAGAGCACAGTCCTGGAGATCCTCGGCAGCGTCACCGGTCTGAATCGGTGGGTCCAGTCCCCGACCGAGCGCGATGTGGAGTACGTCCCGGACGTGCAGCGCGCATTCCTGACGACCGGTTCAGCGCCGACGACGCTCCTGGCGGCCCATCGCGAGTACCGGACAGAGCCGACGAGCGGACAAGCCGCGCTGGCGGCCTCCGGTCTCCCAGCGACGGTGCTGGCAGCGGCCGACAACATAGAGCAGCAGCGGGAGCTGGCCACCAAGCTCGGCGCGAAGTTCGAGGTGATCGAGGCCAGCAGCCACCGCTCGATTATCGGCCGACCCGCTTGTGCGCATGACGTCTGCGAAGCTGTCGGGAGGATGCTGTGAGCCGACTTCGAGTTGCCCTCCTCACACTCGCTCAGTCCGCGCTGGTCGCCCACATCGTCGTGACTGCTTTCGAGAACCTGCCACCGAATCAGGTCTCGCTCGGCATGCGGCTTCCGGTGTTCAAGAAGATTCCCCAATGGCGGTTCTTCGCGCCGAATCCTGGTGTCGAGGATATCTACCTGATGTACCGCACGCGTGAGGGCGAGCAGATCGCGTGGAGTCCCTGGCAGGACCTGCCACTGCAGTCGAAGAGCTCAACGACCGCGATGATCTGGAACCCCGGCACGCGCAAGGCGAAGGCCCTGTTCGACGCGACCCAGCAGCTGCGCATCCTTGCTGGCTACGGCTCGTCGTTCGAGTGGATGGTGTCCAGCGACGGGTTTCACCTGGTGTCCGACGTCGTTCGCGCGACATGCGTCGCGAGCAAGGATCGAGGCGAGTACCAGTTCATGATCGTCGCCTCGATGCCCGCAGAGGGCAAAGCCGGCCTACGCCCGATCCTGGTCTCTCCCGCTGCACCGGTGCCAGCCCGTGGCTGACGAACTGTTGACCGCAGCCACCGCTCGACCGGACTTCACGCCGCGTCGGCTGATGCTCTTTGTCACGGGATCGATCAACGCCGCGCTCGTACCACACTGGCTGACATGGCTGCGGCACCTCTACCCCGACGTGGTGTCCAGCATCGTCGTGACCCGCTCGGCCGAACGGTTCGTCACCCTCGACGCGCTGCGTGCAATCACCACGGGAAGTGTCTGGCGCGACTCGTGGGACGAAGAGCTGCCCGGCGGGTCGTACATGGGTCTGGAGACAGAGGCGGACGCGTTCGGGGTCTTCCCAGCAACGCTGGACTTCGCGATGAGGCTGGCTTCGGGGTTCACCAACACACCGATGCTGATGACCCTGCAGTGCACCGAGAAGCCGATCGGCATCGCCAGTACCTTCCCGGGCACAAACCCGGTGATCGAAGCCCAGCTAGCGCTCCTACGCAACCGCCCGAACCTGAGATTCGTCGAGACGATGCCGGCGTTCAGCCTCGGTAAGGGTGCCTGGGCCGGAAGCACCGGCTTCCACCTACCCGCGTTGCTGCAGACACTCCAACAGCTCGTGAGCGAGCGGGCGTCCTAGGTCTCGGAAGAGGGAGGCGCTGTGAAGGTCGTCGTCGTCGGTTCAGGGCCGAATGGGCTGGCTGCGGCCATCACGCTGGCTCGTGCTGGTGCCGAAGTCGTCGTTCTCGAGGCCGAAGCTGTCCCGGGTGGGGGCGTTCGCACGCTCGACCTCCACCTCGCGGAGGGGCTGCGTCACGATCTTTGCTCAGCGGTGCACCCCCTGGCGTGGGCTTCGCCGTTCTTTGCTGAGTTCGACCTCCCGGCCCGTGGTGTGCAACTGCTGGCCCCCGAGGTTTCCTTTGCGCATCCTCTGGACGGCGGGCGCGCCGCTGTGGCATATCGGGATCTGAGTGAAACAGCGGCCGGTCTGGGGCCGAGCGGTCGAGCCTGGATGCGCTTGTTCGCGCCACTGGTAGAGCGCTGGCCCTTGCTCGTAGGCAACTTGCTCAGTGACATGCGGCGGCTTCATGGGCCGTTGAGGCCCGGGACGCTCGCGACGCTGGCCCGGTTCGGCATCGGCGCCGTTCGCCAGGGCGGGGTCCTGCCGGCACTGCGCGAGGAAGCGGCGGCCTTGTTCGGAGGAGTGGCGGCGCACTCGATGGGTCGTTTGCCGTCCCTTCCCGCGGCGGGCGTCGGGCTGATGCTCGCCACCCTGGGACACACTCCGGGTGGGTGGCCGATTCCGCACGGCGGGTCGGGGACGATCGTCGCGGCCATGATCTGGGATCTGGAGACACACGGCGGCAGACTCTTCACCGAGACGCGGGTCGAGACCCATCGCGATCTACCCCCGGCTGATGCGTACGTGTTCGACACGACCCCGTCGCATGTGGCGCGAGTGTTCGAGGACCAGCTCAGGCCGCGGAGCCGCCGCCGGCTTCTCGCATTCCGGCACGGCGCCGGTGTGGCAAAGGTCGACTTCGTCCTGTCAGGCCCGGTGCCCTGGACGCACGCAGACGTCGCTCGTGCTGGAACCGTGCACGTCGCCGGCACACCTGCGCAGATGGCCGCTGCCGAAGCAGATGTGGCCCGTGGCCGCCACGCCGAGCGGCCGGTGTGCCTGGTGAGCGACCCTGCGGTGGCAGATCCTTCCCGTGCGGTGGGCGGCCTCCGGCCGCTGTGGAGTTACGCCCACGTCCCGGCCGGATCCCCAGGCGACGTGACCGCAGACGTCACCGCGCAGATCGAGCGCTTCGCGCCCGGATTCCGAGACGTCGTCTTGGCATCCCGATGCATTCCAGCGGCTCAGATGGCCCAACACAACGCGAACTACGTCGGTGGCGACATCGCAGGCGGAGCGATGTCGCTGCGACAGGTCGCCGCTCGTCCGGCCGCGTCCTGGGACCCCTACGCGGTGAGCGGACTAGATGGGGTCTATCTCTGCTCCGCCTCCACCCCGCCGGGTCCCGGCGTGCACGGCATGGGTGGCCTGGGAGCTGCCCGAAGCCTGCTTCGCCGCTTCAGCCAGCGGGTTCCCGATCTGTCTCCCGACCAGCGCGAGGCCGCTATACGCGGACGGGGGCTCTAGAGCCGGCGAAGGCGACGGCGCAGGCCAAGGACGAGCAGCGCAACGACGACCAGGGCGAAGACCAAGAGGCGCACTGGTGACCCCGCCGCCGCGACGGCGAGTGCCCCGGCCACCATGGCGATGATGAGCGCATCGGCCTCCCAGAGGGAGACATTGACAGAGGATAGATCGCCGATCGGGCTTGGCATAGGCGTCAGAAGAACGACAGGAAGAGGCCCCTTGGCGCTGTCGTAGGCACGGGCCAGCACCACAAGGATCAGCACCACGCATACCGGCAGCAGTCGCATGCCGATGCCGAGAGCGGACGCGCTGACCGCGCCCAACGCAGCCGCGACGGCAGCACCGGCCAAGGGGGCCACGCCGTGGCGGGAGAACAGCGCCGGGGTTCCGTAGCCGTAAAGCGCTGGGGCCACGGCTGCGTCGGTGGCGTGACGAAACCCGTCGGCGAGCACTCCCACTGCTAGGTATGCCCCCGTCGCGCCCACCGAGGCCAGGACCCACCCGGCCGGCAGGCTCGAGGCGAGGGCCAGCGTGATGACCGCTGCGACGAGAGTGACGATCCCGACGAGCAGCCGCACGGGCGTGCGCGCCGCACCGACCATGTCCCGCACCAGGAACACAGCTATGGACGGCCCACCACGGACGGCTGACCACCGACGACCGACCGACGGGCGTGCCCGCAAGCTTCCTAGCGCGTGCGCGACGTCACCGGAGAGAGCGGCAGTGGTGGCTGCTCGCCATCGCGTCGCGTCGTCCGTAAGCCGTGAGCTCCGCAGGCGGTCCAACAGGGGCCGCGTTGCCACGACGGCGAGAGCAGCCACCACACCTAGGGCCAGATCGGTGGTTGCGGGCGGCCCTGCAATGGGTGGCCACGCGGCTGCGACCCAACCCCACGGAAGCCATCGGCCGAACCCAGGGAGCGCTAGGCCGAGTAGTGCCAGCGCTGTCGTCAGCGCTCCGGCGAGCCCGGCAACTCGCTGAGAGGTCGCTTGGCCGGCGAGCCAGGCAACCGCAGCCATAACCGCGAACATCGCGCACAAAGCCGTGAATCGCGCCGCACCCGCCAGGCTTGCGAACCCGCCGTTCACAAGCACACCGCCGAACAGCGCTGCCGCCATCAGCGCAACGCCTACGACAGCCGCTGCCTTGATGGCGAACGGGCGGCTCAGCGTCCGGTGCCGCGGAAGGTCGGTGTCTGCCAGCAGGCGCACAAACGCGGGCTCGAGGGTGACCGGGCCGTACAGCACGCCGAGCCACATGAGAGCTGCCATGAGCAGCCCGAGCACCATGCCCACCGTGGGGACACTGCTGGGGCCGACCAACGCTGCCAGTACGCGCGAACCGCTGAGTGCTAGCACGATCGTTCGGACGACCGGGAAGACAACCAGTGGTGCCAGTAGCGCGGCCAGGTACACGTTATATGCCACGTCTGACCGGCTCCCCCGGTCACCGCGGGAGTGGTACGCGCGCCGCAAGATGACGAGTCGCTCAGCCACCGTAGCCGTCGCTCCGGTCATCAAGCGTCAGCGTCTGGTCGGTGAGTCGCTTAACGAGGTGTTGGCTGTGGCTCGCGAGCACGACGGTGGCGCCAGCGGCCTGGCGGCGGCTGAGCGCGTCGCCGACCAGGCTGAGCCGGTCGGCGTCCAGGCGCTGCTCCGGCTCGTCCAACAGCAGGATGCGGAACGGTCGCGCGAGAGTGACGGCCAGGACGTATAGCTGGGTCTGACCAGACGACAACTCGTGCGGAAACCGGGACTCGAGCCGGGCGATTCCCAGTTCGTCGAGGAGATTGCCTGCGTCCCTTTCCGCGAGCGGCTGGTCGACGCCCCAGGAGATCCCGATGAGCGTCAGGTACTCGCGCAGGGTGAGGTTCCGGGCGAGAGGCGGCACGCCAAGCAACGCCGCCACGGTCGAACGGAAACCCGGACGGCGCTCGTCGGGCGTGCCGCCTCCGACGGTGACGGTTCCCGACGAGGGTGAAGTCAGTCCCGCGAGAACGCGCAAGAGCGTGGTCTTGCCCGAGCCGTTCGGCCCGACGACGGCCAGCGTGCGGCCGGCCTCAAGCTCAAAGCTCACCGGAGGCAGGAGGCTGACATCGCCGACCGTGACGCCGACATCCTCCGCGACGACCGCCGCGGTCATGATGCCGGTGTCCCTGCGGCGACGAGGATCGCGAGCAGCGGAACCACTCGCGCTGGAGGAACGTCGAATGCCCCGCGCCGCGGCGAGAACAACCACCCGGCCGTCGTAAGTTCCTTCAGGTGGTGGTAGATCTGTCCCGAAGTTCCGGCGTCGAGTTCATCTACAAGTGCAGTTGCGGTCGTGACTCCTCGCAACACGGCCTGCAGCATGCGCAGTCGCACAGGGCTACCCAAGGCAGTCAGTTGACCGGCGAGGTCGGCCCACTCGCGGTCGAAGATGTCCGCGGCCGCCTCCCCGTACTGCCAGCGCAAGGTCTTGCCGTGGGGCGTTCGCACGCTGCCCGCGTACAAGACCGCACCGTGCGGGGCTCGAACCTCGATGCCGTTCAGGGCCCACAACGGGTCGGCCGCCGACGAGTCGCTGGAAGGCAACTCGCTCATCCGACGCGCGACCAGGTCCGCCACCGTCCTCTCGAGTGCGGCCATGCGCGTCTCGATGTCATCGCTCGCCACGCCATCACTCTACGCTAAGACGTAATACCGTCGGTTCGGGACTGTCGCGCCGGCCGCCACCCGGAGGCGGCGGCCGGCGTGCCCGGGCTCACGGGAGCCGCGATGGCCTGCTCGTGATGTGCGCAGATTCATAGCCAAACGAGCAACGCTGATGACCGGGGACCGTCTACGGTGCTGGCGCCGGGCCCGAAGACGGCGCCGGCGCCACAGGGGGCTGATGCTGTGATCCGAGTCCTGATAGCTGACGATCAAGAGGTCATACGACGCGGCTTCAGACTGTTCCTTAAACCGGCGCACGACATCGAGGTGGTCGGTGACGCACCCGACGGGCTGCAAGCGGTCAAGAGGCGCACGAGCTCAGGGCGGACGTCGTGCTCATGGACGTGCGCATGCCTGGAGGAGACGGGATCGAGGCGACCCGAACTCTCGCGGGCCCAGGCGTCTTGGATCCGGTCGCGGTCATCGTCGTGACCGCGTTCGATCTTGACGAGTACATCTTCGGAGCACTCGATGCCGGCGCATCAGGGTTCCTGCTCAAAGATGCGGGCCGAGCCGTCCTCACGGAGGCCGTGCGAGCTGCTGCTCGCGGCGATGCAGTGGTCTCCCCGACGGTGACTCCCCGCGTCATTGCTGAGTTTGCGCGCCGGCAGACAGGCGAACGTGGCGGGAGCGCCGACCGAGCCGCAGACGTCGCCGCCGCCGGCCTGACGGCCAGGGAGCAGGAGATAATCCGGGCACTGGCGCGTGGCATGAACAACGCCGAGATCGCCAGGCACCTCCATCTCGTCCCCGGGACAGTGAAAACACACCTGACGCGAATCAACGCGAAGATTGGTACTCGGGATCGACTGCAGATCGCAATCTGGGCCTTCGCCCACGACCTCGTGCAGCCGGACAACGTTCCCCGTTATTGAGACGTGCGCCTACCGTCGGACAGAGGAACATCCGGTGCGCCGTCGGGCTACGCGCGGTCGTGACCTACGCGGCACTCGCGGAGTGGCCGCAAGGCTGCAAGTTGTGCGCCAGCACCTGTGATGACGTTTACCGGCGACTCCCACCGGCTCAAGAATCGCGATCTCGGCTGCCCACCCGCGGCCAACACCGACTGACCACACCACGAGAGGGGTTCACAGGTTCGGACGTCGCCACGGGGTCCACACCTTTAGCCGCCGTTGACAGCATTGGCACTGCGCAGCCCCTGTCCCAGGACCATGCGAGGCGCCCAGGCGTGGGGAGCTTGGCGATGAACGCGATGAGAGGCGGTCGAGTCCCCGCTGGACGAGGCCGACGCGACCTCCGCTAGCCCTCGCTAGGCGTGCGCCACTCACGCACGGGGCCGATGCCGAGATCGGCGCGCATCGCATTGAGAGCAGCTCGGCACGCCTCCGTCGCGTCCCCAATGGGGTCAGGGTGCATGGGCACACCATCGAAGAACACCGTCCCGCCGATCTCCGCCAGGGACTCGTCTGCCGCGAAGACGGCATCACGAACGGTGTCAGGAGCGAGCAGATCGAGCTCGGCGTGGACGTCGTTCATGCGCATCCACGCCGCGCTATCCGCGTCGATCGCGGCCCCGCGCTCAGTAGAGCCGACGGGCCTGGTGAGCATGTCGGTCTCGGCATCGAGCAGGTCGGTCAGCGTTGCCTGTGCTCGGACGTAGATCAACCGCTTCTCCTGTACCCAGCGCCGCTCAAGTTCGAGGTCCCTCTCCTGCTGGGTGCTGGCCTGCGCATCGAGGCGGCCCCGCTCGTCGCGCTCCCTTGTGTCCTTGCGGGTCATGAAGAACTGCGTGATCGCCCAGGCAGCACCACCGACGCCGAGTACGAGCGCGACCCAGGTCCCTCCGTCCATGACTCGCAACCTAGCGGCGGTCCTACCGTCGCATCAGCCGCCAGGCCGAAGGCCATCGGGCCAGGCGTCCAGCCCGGCGATCCAGGAACAGATCGGACGCTCGACCGGCCCTCCCCGGCAAGACTCGTCAGCTACGCGCCGACGCCGGCCTGGTCGAGCCGCCGGTGGATGTAGGAGAAGAGCGAGAAGGCATCCAGGAAGTCGTCACGCGCTTCGGTCGAGCCCAGCCGCGCGATGCGCGCGAGGGTTGCGGTAGTGGCCGTGGACGCCGACCAGGATGTTCTTGAACCCGCGGTGCTCGCTGACCTCTGAGTCGCTCGCCAGGGAGTTGATCTGGATGAGCGGCGTCATGTTCTGCGATCCGAGCGCCTGGTCGTATAGCGCTGCGCCGTCGCCGGCCAAGCCGGTGTGCCGCCGAATGCGGTCGGGGATCGTCTTGGACGCCTCGCTCACGGCGTGAAAGAGGGACTGCTGGATCAACTCCTCAGAGCAGTACTTGAGCAGGACGGCGTGGCATCCGCGACGTCGGAGCTCGGTCAACAGCTCCCCGGAGAATTGGGCCGCCTCGGACAGCGTCGTGGCCGCGTGGCCGCGCGCCAGCTTCCCTTCCTCGTTCACACGCAGCCCATACAGGACCAGTACGGCGTTGAGCTGTCCGCGCAGTGCCTCCCAGCGCAACGGGTCGGTCACGTATCGCGCCGGGCTCATCGCCGCATTGATGAACAGGATCAGCGTGTTGCCCGTGCCGCGAAGGACCTGGGCGTTGTGCAGAGTCGTCAGGAGGCGGGTGCGCTTGTTCGCTCCTTCGTCGAGCGACTCGATCCTGACGACCCGCAGCGCGGAGATCAACTCGGACGATGACAACGCCGGTGGATCGGTCGCTCCGAGCACATTGCACACCGCCTCGGTGAACGCGACCTCGAACACTGGATTGCTGCTGGCCGTTCCCACCATCTCCTCCGACCGACTGTGTAGACCACCGACGCGCCCTCAGGGAACGTCCGACCTGCCGCATCGTTGCGCGTCCGCGCCACCCCGTCGCCGACGAGGCCCTGGGTGCCCCGGCAGCGGGATGGCGCGGTACCCGAAGCCCTCGCTCACGCTGTGACCTCAGCGGCGTCGCATCGTGCACGTACCCAGCATGGTGGGCACGTGTGACACCGGCGGTCGTCGGAGCTATTGGTCGGGTCGCTCTCACTTCTCTACCTGAAGAAGGGCGATCGGCGCAGGCATATGTTGCGCCGGAGTAGGAGCGTTGACCGGAACGGTCCGCTCAAGGCTCGGGCCCGTGCGCGGCGCCCGTTCGCTAACTTGGTCGAGACCTTCGAGAAGTCCTTGGGCGACAGTGACGACGGTGCTCATGTGGTGGCGCAAGACGTCGAGGTCATCGGCCCATCCGGCGATGTAGGGGACGGAGTACGCGGTGGGGTCCATGCCGAGGTGGCTGGTGACGATGTAGGCGATCGACTCGGCTTCGACCTCGGCGGCGCCGCGGCACGTGCGGTCGATGCCGTAGTCGGGGAATCGTCCGGCGTGGTTGGCGCGGATGTGTCCGAGCTCGTGGGCGAGGGTCTTGGTGGCCTGCGCTGGCTCGAGGTCGTCGGCGACGACGACGAGTCCGTCCTCGGGCGCGGTCCAGCCGTTCACGCCTGTAGGGCAGGTGCGCCGTTCGAGCCGGTATCCAGCGCTCGTAGTGAGGGCGACAAGCCCGTCCCAGACCTCGCGAGGTGCCTGTCCTGCGAGTAGTTGCGGCTGGACATCCGGCAGCGGGGCGCCGTCGGTCTGGGTGACGTCGAAGACGTGCACGACCCGGAACCCCTGCAGCTCTCGTCGCGGCATGGCCTCCTCGTCACCCGACGCTCTCCGCGGGGTGGTCTCCGGCCGGTCCGCCTCGGGCGGAACTTCCTCGCGGCTTCGGTACACGCAGGGCGCAATGATCGCGATGCCGTGCTCGCCCTTGACGATGTGCCGGTTCAGTCCGTTCCAGGTGCGGATCCCGGCGACACGAGTCGCATCGGGGCGCTGGGCTGCGATGAGCAGGACGTTCGAGGGCGACTATGGCCAATCGCATCGACTGCGTGATTCACGGTCCTTGCACTGCGCTTCGGGCGTCGTGACCGGGGTGGCAGCGGCGGACGGCGAAGGCCGCGATGTGGGCCGGACCGGGGCGTTGGAAGACGGACGGCCCCCGCAATCCTGCATCTGATGAGTGATACGGTCATCGGACCACGACGGTCTGGGGCGGAGTTGGATGCGAACTGATCGATCGGTTCGGGAGGTGGTGGCAGGCTCGGCGGTGTCGGTGTTGGCGTCCGAGGTGTCGTTCCTCGCCCCGGAGGAGGCGGTTTTGGAGGCGATGCTGGCGGGCTGGGTCGCGCAGCAGACGTCGCGCCTCTTGGCGGCGACGACGATCGAGCAGCGGTTGTTGTTGGTGCGTCGGCTGGTCGCATTCACCAACGCCTACCCGTGGACGTGGACCCCGGGCGATGTCGAGGAGTGGACGACCGCGCTGGTCAGTCGGGGTCTGGCGCACTCGACGCTGCGCAACTACCAGATGGCGGTGCAGTTGTTCTGCGGGTACGTCACCGATCGCCGCTACGGCTGGGACGAGGTGTGCGAGCAGCGGTTCGGCACGCATCCGGTGCAGGTCTTCCACGAGTGGAACACCGCCGTGCACCGCGACCAGAGCGAGGCGCGGCCGGGGAATCGTCCGTTGAGTCGCCCGGAGCTGCAGCGGTTCTTCGACTACTGCGACGAGCGGGTGGTGACGGTGGGTAGGTCCGGGCGCAAGGGCTGGCTGGCGGCGTTCCGTGACGCGGCGTTGTTCAAGACGGTGTACGCCTTCGGGCTGCGCCGACGCGAGGCGGCGATGCTGGACCTGGCCGACCTGTCGCCGAACGCGCACGCCGAGCAGTTCGGCCGGTACGGCGCGGTCTCGGTGCGTTACGGCAAGGCGATGAAGGGCGGCACGCCGCGCCGGCGCACCGTACTGACCACGATGGGCTGGGCCGCCGGCACCCTCGCGGAATGGGTCGAGGAGATCCGCCCGGGTTACGCCTCCGCGTCGACGACGTTGTGGCCAACTGAGCGGGGCGCAGCCATTTCGACCGATCACATCAACGCCCGGTTCGCCGCTTACCGCGACCAGTGCGGTTTGCCGCGCGAGCTGGGACCGCACTGCCTGCGCCACTCGTACATCACGCACCTGATCGAGGACGGGTTCGATCACCTGTTCGTCCAGCAGCAGGTCGGCCACTCCTGGGGGTCAACCACAGCCGGGTACACGTCAGTCGGCTCGGACTACAAGAACCGGGCGCTGCGTCGGGCCCTGAGCCCGGCGTTCACCGGTCCGGCTACGCCGTGACAGACAGGACAATCGGAATGGCACCCGCCCGCAAGCTGGGATACGCCTGGCACCTGAGACTGCTGATGGCCGAACAGGGCATGTTCGCCACGACCGACCTGGTGCCGCTGCTGGCCGAGCGTGGCGTGATCCTGTCAGCCGCGCAGGTCTACCGTCTGGTCACCCAGACCCCCGAACGTCTGAGCCTGCGCACGCTCATGGCCCTGTGTGACATCTTGGCGTGCGGTCCCAATGATCTGATCGAACCGGTCGCGGCGACCCGCCGGTCCCGGGCCACGGGCACCGGCGGTCCGGCAGCCCCCGCGACCGGGGACGGTGTGCGGGGGCGCATACCGCGGCGAGCCGAGATCCACCGCGACCGGTGAGCGATCCGGCCTGCGCTGGGTGCGGTCGCCACGTCACGCTCAGGGGCACCGGACCGCGAGGGCGCATCTGCACCGCGTGCATGGCGCGCGCCCACCAGGGCCTGTGCGCCTCGTGCGGTCGGCACCGCAAGCTCGTGGGCCGCAATCCAGACGGCGCGCCGTGGTGCGACGCCTGCTACAGCACGGCGGGCGCGGCCCGGCTGGCCGCCGACCGCCGGACCGTGATCTTGGCCGCCGTCGCGGCGGCCGAACCGACGTTGGGCGAAGCCGCCGTCCTGCGGGTCATCGACCAGATGTCTGAGGGGCGCCGGTTCGGGCAGCTCGCCGACCACCTGCGTGCCCATCCCGACGTCCTAGTCATCGGGCCGACCAGTCGGCCGCCGGTCCTGGACCGGTTCGTTGAGGCCCTGGTCGCGGCAGGTGCGCAGACCATTAAGGCGATCGACCCGACCTGCCTGGACTGCGGTCGGACGCGTGCCGCTCGCAGGGAGCTCCCCGGCGGGGCGGTGATCTGCTCCGCCTGCTCCGCCCGACGGACCAGTACGCGGCTGTGCGCCGGGTGCGGTCGCCCCCGGCGCCCGTACGCGCGCGACGAAGCCGGTCACCCACGCTGCCACGCCTGCACGCAGCGGGCCCGCAACGACGTGCAGCGCCTCGAGCAGGTCGAGCGGCTCACGTCGGTGCTGTCCGCGCAGGTGGCGCTGGATCCCGCGCAGATCATCGACGTCGTGACGAGTCTTGCGCCCCGCCGGCACGACCTGCAGGTCCTGGCCGGACTACTCGGCGACCACCGCCTGACCGACCCGCGGGCCCCGTTCGTCGTGGCGCGCCTCGTCATCGCGCTGCGCGCCGCAGGGGCGAACCTGCCTTGCCCGCCCTGCGGGTCCTGTCAGCAGCCCGCCGGGACCGGCGCCAGCCTGTACGGACAGCGCGTGCGGTGTCAGGCCTGCGTGCGTTACTGCCCCGGATGCGCCAGGCCGGCCCGCGGGGAGGATGAACGCGTTTGTGGGCGGTGTCGTCGGGACCTTCATCGGCTGCGCGCGGCTTGCGCGACATGCCGGGAACCCGACCGGCTCCTCGACGACAGGGGGTTGTGCCGGTGGTGTCGGGAGCGGGGGGAGCGCCGCTGCGCGCACTGCCACCACAGCCGCACCCTGACCACGGTCGATGGCGAGCGACTGTGCGGCCCATGCTCGCTGCGACGCACCGTCGACGGGTTGCTGGCCGACGATCCGCCCGGAGCCCTGCACGCCCTGCGGGCGCCGATCCTGGCCGCCGAGCCTATGACTACCCGCCGCTGGCTGCGCCGACCGGCGATCACCGCGCTGCTCACCTCGCTCGATTCGGGACGCCTGGCGCTGACCCACACCTCCCTGGACGCCGAGCCCGCCAGCAGAGCGGTCGAGCATCTGCGCGACCTGCTGGTCGCCACCAGCGCGCTGGGCTCCGACCCGGGCCGGCTCATCGACCGGTTCGCGCACGACATTAACCAGATGCTGGTGGAACTGGACGCCCACGATGCCCGGATCGTGCGCGCCTGGATGCGCTGGCAGGTCCTGCCGCGCCTGCGTCGCCATCATGACGGGACCGCGGACATCGGCGCAGCGGTCACCAACGCACGTCGCACCCTGCGCTCGGTCATCGCGTTCTTGAGCACCATCGAAGCCGCTCAGGGCACGCTGACCAGCGTAAGGCAGAGCGACATTGACCACTGGTTCGCCAGTCCCAGCGCCCGAGCCCACCAGGTGCGGCCGTTCCTGGCTTGGGCCCGGCGCACCCGAGTGCTCCCACCGTCGACGATGCTGCCGCCATCGGCCAGTGGGCGAAACGATCGGCACACCGACACCGAACGGCGGTGGAACGTAGCCCGCCGTCTGGTCCAGGACGTCACCCTCGACACCGTCGACCGCGTCGCCGGTGCCCTCGTCGTCCTCTATGCCCAACCCCTCGTCCGTGTCTGCGCTCTGACCACGGACGACGTCGCCGGGGACGGGGATGTCGTGACAGTTCGTCTCGGCGGCGACCTGCTCCAGCTCCCCGAACCCTTCGCGGCTCTGATCCAAGGACTACCGTCACCTCGACGCAAAGGCGTCGCCGAGCAGCTCCCTGGGTGTTGGCTGTTCCCGGGTCAGCGGGCCGGTCGCCACCTCGCGGCCGCGAGCCTGGGACGCCGGCTGCGTACCATCGGCATCGAACCGCGCCGGACCCGGCTGGCCGCCCTCGGCCAGCTCAGCGCCGAGATCCCACCAGCCATGCTCGCCGGGGTCCTGGGCCTGAAAGCCTCCCAGGTGGTCCGGCACACCACACGCGCCGGCGGCGACTGGGCGCAGTACGCGGCCGACCGAGCAACCTGAACCGTCACGGGTGAGTTGGGGGTGGTCACGAGTTCCACATGCGGAGCCAGGCGGTGTCGATGTGTGCCGCCGGGATGGCCAACCGGGTGGATGCCGTGGTTGTCAACGACGGCTGAACGAACCCCCTGGCGGCCCCAGGATCCGCCCGTCGGATGGTCAGGATTCAGCCGACGTTGAGAGTGGTCGCCCGGTGCGAAACTCGGGTAGCCTGTGCGCGCAAGGTGCCAGTCGTTAGCTGAGGCTCCTTCGCGGAAACAAGCCAGCGACCCCGAACGTCCAGAGACGCCCCGGGTCAGGACAGGCTTCCCCGACCTAAGGGGTAGCCCCGATTGGCTCCCGCCACTGCGGGTTGACGCCGCGAAGTGCCAAAAGTCTTACGAGGACGAGGAACCCCAGACCGTTCGGTCGGACCTCGCGTGCGCGCCCTGCGAAGCGAGAGGAGCACGCCGATGAACGAAGGCCATAGTCCGCGTCTCCTGCTGAGTCCAGCCGCCCGCTAGGTGTGCCGGGCCTTTCGCCCCTGGGTTGCCGCTGCGACGCTCGACCACGTCGAGGTCGCGTGGACCTGTTCGCGCACGAACGCAGGAGAACCGCCGGCCCGCTTCACTTCCGTAGACCAATCCGCGAATCAGCGCGGAGGGCAGGTTGAGATGACTAGCTACACGAGCCCCACACCAGCGCAGCGGGAGACCGCGGTTCTTGACTCCGCGCACCTCGGCGACATCGAAGGCGCGTTCGGTACGATCCGCCAAGGTGACGACGCTCCGCGTCCTCGGCTCTCGATGAAGATGCGCACGCTGCTCGCCATCGTCGGCCCCGGGCTGATCGTCATGGTCGGTGACAACGACGCCGGAGCTTTCGGCACCTACACCGAAGCCGGACAGAACTACGGCACACGGCTGCTGTGGACTCTGCTCCTGCTCGTACCGGTGCTCTACGTCAACCAGGAGATGGTGCTGCGCCTGGGCGCGGTCACCGGGGTTGGCCATGCACGGCTGATCCTGGAGCGGTTCGGCAAGTTCTGGGGCGCATTCAGCGTCATCGACCTGTTCATCCTCAACGCGCTCACGATCGTCACCGAGTTCATCGGCATCAGCCTGGGTCTGCGCTATCTGGGGATCGCCCAGGTCCCGGGGGTGATCATGGCTGCTGTCGTGGTCATCGCGGCGGTGAGCACCGGGTCGTTCAAGCGGTTCGAGCGCGTGAGCATGGTCTTGGTCGCCGGATCGCTGCTGCTGATACCGATCTTCTTCATGGTGCACCCGGGCATGGGTCAGATCGCTCACAACATCCTGATCCCCGGCATGCCACCGGGGGCCCAGCTGTCGACCGTGATGCTGCTCATCATCGGGATCGTCGGCACCACGGTTGCGCCGTGGCAGCTGTTCTTCCAGCAGTCCTACGTCATCGACAAGCGCATCACCCCCCGGTTCATGAGCTATGAGAAGGTCGATCTGTGGATCGGGATCGTCATGGTCATCGTCGGCGCCGGCGCGATCATGACGTTCACCTACACGACGTTCGTGGGGCATCCCGAGTTCGGCGCCTTCACCGACGCGCTCGGGGTCGCGAAGGGACTGGGCGCCTACGTGAGCCCCGTGGCCGGTGTCCTTTTCGCGATCGCGCTGATCGACGCCTCGATCATCGGAGCATCAGCGGTCGGTCTCTCGACGTCGTACGCGATCGGTGACGTGCTCGGCCTTCGGCACTCCTTGCACCGCAAGCCACGCGAGGCCAAGGGCTTCTATGCGGTCTTCGCCGGGTTGCTCGTCGTCGCCGCCGCGGTCGTGCTGATCCCGGGCAGCCCGCTTGGCCTGCTCACCGTGGGTGTCCAGACCCTCGCCGGGGTGCTGCTTCCCTCGGCGACGGTGTTCCTGCTGCTGCTGTGCAACGACAACCAGGTCCTCGGGCCGTGGGTCAACGGCCGGTGGCTGAACCTGTTCACCGCGCTGGTCATCGCCGTGCTCGTGATGATGTCCATCGTGCTCACCGCAAGCGTCCTGTACCCGGCCATCACTGCCGGGACCATCCTGGGGATCCTCGGTGGTGGCAGCGCGATCACCGTTGCGGTCGGCACGGGCCTCGCGATCCACCGGCGTCACCATCCACCGACCGACGTGGCGGCGCCGGTCGACCGCAGCCTTCGGGCGGGCTGGCGGATGCCGCCCCTGGCCCTGCTCGCTCGCCCCGAGATCTCGGCAAGCAGGCGCGTCGGGCTCACCGTGCTGCGCACCTATCTTCTGATTGCGATGGCGCTGGTGGTAGTCCGGGTCGTCCAGCTGGCTCTCGGACAGTGAACCGTCTCCCCCTACTCTCAAGTCATGTGTCGCCAGAGCTCGCCACGTTTCCGGAAAGGGTCTGGTCGTGAACACCACCGTTGAGGAGAACGCTGAGTCTCCCATCGTCTACCTGTCGTCTTTGCTCAAGCACCCGGTCGTCGACATAAAGGGCAAGCCGCTCGGCAAGCTTGCCGATGCGATCGTCAGACTCAGGGCCGGTGAGTACCCCCAGGTCAGCGCGCTGGCCGTGCAGGTCTCTTCGGGCGTTGTCTTCGTTCCGATCGCCGATGTCTCGGCGATGAGCGGGGAGCAGATCCAGCTCGCCACGGCGCGGTTGGACGTGCGCCCGTTCGAGCGCCGGGCCGGTGAGGTCCTCTTGCGAGCGGATGTGCTCGGCCACCGGTTGATCGACGTCGAGCACGCCGCTCTGGTGCGGGCCAACGACATTCTGCTGACCCGGGTCCAGGATCAGTGGGTCGTCACGGGTCTCGACGTACGCGGGAGGACCTGGTGGGGCGGGGCGAAGAAGAACGGAAGTCACCACTCGCGTGACTGGCGCTCGTTCGAGGCCTTGATCGGACATGAGCCTTCGGTACTCGTGCGATCCACGTTCGGTCAGCTGCAGCGCCTCAAGGCCGCCCAGATCGCCGACCTGATCGAGACGGCCTCAGTGAAGGAGCAGGACGAGCTCCTGACCCAGGTCCATGAGGACCCCGAGCTCGAGGCCGACGTCTTCGAGGAGCTAGAAGAGGACCGGCTCGCCCAGCTGCTGAGGACCCGCAGCCTCACCGAGGTCGCGTCGGTCCTGAACCGCATGCGCGCCGACGACGCGGCCGATGCCGTCACGGACCTGCCCCAGGACCGCCGTCAGGCAGTCCTGGACTTGATGAACACCCCGCAACGCATCAAGGTCATGAGTCTGCTCGGCTACCAAAACGCCACCGCGGGCGGCCTCATGGGCGTGGAGTACCTCGCCGTCTCCGAGGACGAGACCATCGAGCACGCCGTCAACCTGGTCAGGGTCGCCACCGGACAGCAACCCGAAGCCCTCACCATGATCTTCAGCATCGACGACGACAAGCGGCTCGTCGGGGCGATCAGCCTCGTCCACGCGCTGCAGGTCGCCCCGGGATCGCTCCTCAGCGATGTCGCGGAGTCCGACCCCGTGCACGCGGCACCCCAGGACGACATCGTCGACGTGACGACCCGGATGGCCGACTTCAACCTTCTGGTGCTGCCCGTCCTCGACGACCGAGGCCGCATCCTCGGGGTCGTCACCGTCGACGACGCACTCGAGGGCGCCATCCCGGATGACTGGCGCCGCAGGGAACCACAGTCACACGTATCATCGACCTGAACCCGGACCACCGATCAGCAAGCAGCCTGACCCAATCGGTGAGTTCGCGCAGCCTGTGGTGCATTTTTGAAGGCACGTGGCAGTTTCACTGAACGGGTGCGCATGTCTTCCACGTCAAAGCGTGTTGGGTCGCGATCGGCAACCGTCGCGGCCGGGGTGGTGGCATTCGCTGACGTTGTATTCACCGTGACCAGATCGGGGTCACTCGGCGGGCCGATGGCATTGGTGCCGCTCGTCGTGGGAGCCGGATGTTCACTGACGCTAGCGTGGCAGGCGCATCTTGTTCGCGCGGCACGTCTCGTCGACCCCCAGGTGTCCGCAGCGCCACGAGACGCCGCCGACCAGTAGTCGAGGAGTTGTCAAGCAGCGGCGCAGGTAACAGGTCATCAACACCAGCGGCAGACCCCATAGCGCCCCGCACACACTCGACAACGACCGTGCGCGCTCGACGACCAGCCCCCTGCCCGTGCCAGGACGCCACCGCGGCGAGTTCGACCTGTTCCTCGGAGCGGCAGGCTTCGGTCCATGGTCTCGCCCCCGGCTCATCTTCACCAGGCCGCGACCGACGGGTTCCAATTCACGGTGTTCGAACATCGCAACTCCGCCACCTGAGTAGGTGGTGAACCGGGCTGCGACGGTGAGCATCTGGGCCCACTTGTCGGAGTGGACGAGCTCGGCGACGGCGTCGACCAGCTGGGCGTGCAGGGCGGTGAGCTTCTCATCCGTGGAGGGACCGCCGGTGGGGCGCATGTCAGCTCCCGGTCACGACGGGTCGGGCGCCGGCGGGCAGGAGGGCGCCGGCGCAGACGGGGTCGGACCAGCCGAGGTACCCGTGCCCGCCCAGGTACATGCCTTCGAGCCGGCCCAGGGACAGCTGATAGACACCGCCGTGGTTGCCGGTGGCCCGGTCGAAGATTTCGTTCGCGGTGACCTGGATGACGTTCGGGTCGCAGCCTGAGGGGTCGGCTTGGACGACGAGGGAGACGTGCCCGTCGGGTCGGCCGGTGTTGAAGAAGACGAACGATCCCAATGGTGGGCACGGGTCGCCGGGATGGGCGTGGCCGGTGGCCAGCATGGCCAGCCAGTGGGTGCGCGCGGAGACGTACCCGGAGTTGGCGTAGCCGTAGGCGCGGCAGGCGAGCTGGTCGCAGCGTTGGTACCAGCCGCTGGTCACCCCGACGTATGCCAGCCCGGTGCTGACCGCGGCGGCCACATCGGCCGACGTTCCGGCGGGGATGGCCGACGCGGTGGGGCTGGCGCCCAGGCCCGGCACGCACCCGACACTCGTCGCCCCGGGCGTGGGGGTGGGGGTGGGCCCGGAGTCCGGCAGGAGTGCCTCAGCAGTGAACGTCGCCTCCGGAGCGGGGGTCGTGCTGCCCGAGGTGATGCAGCGTTGTGTGCTGGAGCCGACGGACAGCGCGGTCACGGTGGCTAGTGCCAGCACGGTGAGGACGAGCAGGGCGCCGGTCATGAGTTTGCCGATCATGCGGGCACCTGCGTTCCGGTAGCGGTGGCGTGCTCGACGAGCGTCCGGTCGGCCTCCAGCTGGGTGGCGTCGCGGCGGGCGGTCCATGGGTGCAGGTCGATGACGGTGGGTTTGGTCTGCCGCAGGAGGAGCACTCCGGTGCCGAATGGGAGGGTGCGCAGCACTGCGGGGGGCATGACCGGCACGGATCGCACAGAGGTGGACGAGGACCGGTCACCGCCGCGGCCGGCGGTGCGGGTTTCGACGAGCTCGTCGATGTGGCCGAGCAGCTGGGCGACCTCGTCCAGGTCCCGGTACTTGCCCAGCCCGCCGAGGACGACCTTGACGGTGGCGGCATCCCAGATGGTGTCGGCGGCGTGCTCGCCCCATCGGTTGCGGGCTTGGGCGAGGGACTGCAGCACCGCCAGGGTGGTGATCCCGGACCCGCCGCCTTCGGACATCAGAGACGGCAGGGACGGCAGGGGCGTGAGGTTGGCGATCTCGTCCAGC
Source organism: Cellulomonas sp. 73-145 (assembly GCA_001898185.1). Classification (GTDB taxonomy): domain Bacteria; phylum Actinomycetota; class Actinomycetes; order Actinomycetales; family Cellulomonadaceae; genus Cellulomonas. Next base: position 220,970 of record MKTI01000001.1, read on the forward strand.
GCGAGCATCAGCGGCGGATCCAGGCGGGCGCCGGGCGCGCGGGCGGCCAGGGTGCGGGCGGTCTCGGTGATGTCCTCGACGAACGCCGCGATCAGAGGGGCGCAGGAGGCGGCGGCGACCGACGACGCAAGCAGGTAGAGGGTGCCGGACTCACGCAGGAAGGCCGTCGGGTCGAACTCGGTCCCGGGTTCGGGGTCGAGGGCTGCGAGGACGTCGGGGTCGGCCATCGCTCCCAGCGCCTGCCGGACGGCGAGCCAGATGGAGTCGCGGGTGCGCGGGTCGGAATGGACGACCGTGTCGAGGGCGTCTGCCCAGCCTTCGGCCGGGGAGGACCGGTTCAGGATGGTGATGGCGTCTTCGGCGAGCGCCGGGTTCAGGGACCACCGGTACAAATCGATGGTGCGGCGCCCGTCCAGCGCCGCGGCGTGCAGCAGGCACCGCAGTGCGGTTTCGGTCTGCCCGGCCCAGAAGTCCGCGTCGGTGACGGACTTGCCCAGGCCGGCGCCGGCGGCCAGGCCGCGGGCGCGGACCATCGCGGTGTGCGGTGCCTCGCACCCGCGGATCGGCGACCAGGCCAGTCCACCGGCCATGCCGGCGAGGCGTTGGGGGTCGAAGATCGCGACCGGTCGAGACTGCCGCCCGCGGGCGCGCAAGGTGACGGCGAGGGTGTCGGGTCGGGTGGAGGTCGTCACGACCGGGCCAGGGGCGTCCAGCACCCACGGGATGACCAGGTGCAGGCCCTTGCCCATCCGGGGCGGGCCGACCAGCAGCACCGAGTCCTCGACCGTGCACCACAGGTCGTGGCCGCGCAGCGCCCCGAGTCGGTAGCCGATCTGCGACGGTTCGGCCCGCTTGTCGAGTGAGGGTCGCACGACGGGGGCGCGTACCCGCAGGGCGCGGGCGTCGGCGGCTCGGTGCACCTCGGCGGGGTGGGCGGTGCCCGGCAGGTGCCGCAGCCGGTTCGCCTCCGAGCCTGCGCCGGACAGCCGCAGGTAGAGCCTCCGCCCGGCGAGGGTGAGGACGACAACGAGGGCGAGCACGATGGCGGTGCCAGACCAATAGGCGATCGGTCCCGGCAGCTGACTGCGGTTCGGCCAGGCCGCGGCTGGATTGCCGGCGTGGGCCAAGGACACCATCGCAGGCAGCAGTCCCCCGGCGGGCGCTCGGCGTCCGGTCAGGATGCAGCCGACCAGGGCACCGGCCCAGAGGAGCCCAGCGAGGGCGAGCAGGCCACCGAGGGCGGCCAGCGCCCAACCCGTCAGGTCACCGCCCCCGGCGGCCGCAGGCTGCCGGTTCACGGGCGGTCGGCCGTTCATCGGGCGAGCTCCTGAGCGCGGGAGACGCTGGGCAGCGCAATGACCCGGGCGGTCGTGTCGTGGTCGACGGGCAGGACGGCTGCGGTGCGGCGCAGGGCGTCGGTGATCGTGTGCCCGGTGTCGACCAGATCGCCGATGAGGACACCGGGGTTGGCGGCGGCTTGCTGCAGCTGGCGGGCACCGGTGTCGGCCAGGCGGCGGGCCTGGTCGGTGGCGACCGTGCGGGCCGTGACCGTCGGGAAGGCGTACCAACCGGCCTCGACCGCCTGGCCCAGCTCCTCCAGGGAGGGCAGCGCGGGGCCGTGCTGGGCGTGCTGGCGGGCCGTCCACGCGACGGTGACCAGGTCGACCGGTTCGCCCAGCTCGGTCAGCTCGATCGTCGTCCCGTAGATCAGCCGCCACCCAGGGTCACCGATCGCGGCGATCGGCAACCACGAGGCGACCTCGCCGACCGCCTCGGGGTGGGCGATCAGCGCGCCGACGAGCGCGACGACGTGGCTACGCTCGGCCTCCACGTCACGCCCTGCGTGCGCCTCCACGTACCGCGCTGCCCCCTCCTGCGCCTCGCCGTTGCGGAACGCGGCTCGCAGCGCCAGGGGCACGACGTTCTCCTGTGGCTGGGCGACTCCGGTGGCGGCGGCCCAGCGGCTGGCGGCGGCGTCCAGGCCGACGTCGACGAGGTTGCACGTGGTGGTCAGCGGGACGCTGGTCCGGTCGACCGCGGACTGCACCGCGCCGGCCCGCAGCAGCACCCCCAACCCGACGAGCTCGCGGCGCAGCCCGGTGTCGAGCACCATCCGCGCGTACGCCAGGGCGTTCGGCGTGTAGGGCGTTGCGGTGATCAGCGCCGCGAACCGCGGCCGGTCCGCCAGCCGTGCGCCGAGCCGGTCGGTGAGCGCGTCGGCCATCGCCTGCGGGTCAACGGACTCCCCTGCGACGTGCCGTTCGATCACGCCGGTGTACAGGGCACGGTGCCAGGTGTCCGTGAAGTCCCCCGGCCGCAACCAGCCCCGTACCTCACCGACCGGTGTGGGGTCGTCCATCAGGGCACGCAGCAGCGACCGCTCGGCGAGCTGCTCGACGTCGGATCGCAGCATCACGACCACCCCCCGGCGCGCATGGCGGCGTCGGTGTCGATCAACGGTTCTTCGATGGGCAGCAGCACGTGCTGCACGACGTGGCTGCGCCTGGGCAGCTTCCACAGCCCGGTGCCGCGGGACAGCAGCGGCAGCAGGTCCCGCTCCGGCTCGCTCAGCCCGAGGGATGCCGTCGCGGCCGACAGCTGGTCGGCCTCCTGCCGGTAGATCACCCGGGTCGAGCAGTCGGCGAGCAACCCGTCGGCCAGGGCCCGGGTCTCGGATCCGCGGTGGCCGACCGCGTCCAGGTCGGACAGGCGGTGCAGCACGAGGAGGTTGGCGATCCCGTATGCCCGGGACAGCTTCCACTGGGCTTGCATGCGCCGGATCAGCCCGGGGTGGCGCAGCAGGCGCCACGCCTCGTCGTAGATCACCCACCGTGGGTTCGTCGACGAGGCCAGGGCACCCTCGACCCAGGCGGCAGCGCACGTGGAGGCGATCGCCAGGGCGTCGTCGTCGGACCCCAACGCCGACAGGTCGAGCACCACGATCGGCGCCATCGGATTCAGGGCGTCGGTGGTCGGGGCGTCGAACAGGCCGGCCAGGTCCCCGGAGACCAGGCGACGCAGGCCGTGCACCAGATCGCGGCCGTCGGCCGCCCGGTCCTGCACCCGCAGCCCGTCCGCTCGCGCCAGGCAGGTATCCGGGGTCACCAGGGCCTCGATGACCTCACGGACTGTGATCTGGCCTCGACCCGAGAGGTGAGCGAGGGCGGCGTCCAGGGCGCTGTGCTCGGCAGCGGTCAGGTCCCGGCGCAAGGTCGCGGAGGCCACCCCGGCCAGCAGCTGCGACCGCAGCGTCTGCCGGTCCTCGCCCACGACGTCCAGCGGGTTCAGCCGGGTCGGCGACCCGGGTCCGAGGCGAAGGACCGTGCCGCCGACCGCGTCGGCAACCACGGCCCACTCCCCTTTCGGGTCCCCCGGCACGTACACGGCCCGGCCGGCGGCGATCGAGCGGAGCGCCAGGGACTTGGCCAGGGCGGACTTGCCCTGCCCGATCACCCCGGCGAGCAGCACGTTGGGGTTGGTGAGGGTGCCGTCGGCGTACTGGGTCCAGGGGTCGAAGCAGAACGCGCCCCCGCTGAACAGGTCCACCCCCACCGGCACGCCCTGAACCAGGGTGGGCGGGGCCAGGAACGGGTACGCCCCCGCCAGGACCGCCGAGGATGCGCGGTGCGCGGGCAGCCGCAGCACCGGCCCGGCCGAGTAGTGACCGGTCCGGGTGCGGAACCGGGCGCTCACAGCACACCTCGCGCCAGAGGAAGGGCACCAGCCAGGAACGCGACACCTTGCTGGCCGACCAGACGTCGCACCTCGCACATCGCCTGCGCAGCGGCGGTCTCCAGCGCCACGCACCGGTCCTGCAGCTGCGTCTCGCTGCCCGCGGAGACGGTCACCAAGCCGGTGAAGCGAAGGTCACCGTGTCCGGCGACGAGCTCGGCCTCGCGGCGTTGCAGGTCGGCGACCTCAGCACGGGTCGCCTCGTCCTCGATCTGCCCGATCCGCTGCCGCTGCGCGGCATCGGCGGCGTGCTCGACCTTCGCCTTGCGGATCTCCCGCAAGGCACGGGCCGTCGGCAGCGGTTCGGCGATCACGCTCAGAACCCGGGTGCCGGTGTCCCCGAGCAGCAACGGCTGCAAGAACCCCGGGTGCGCCGCTGAGCGGGGCCACTCACTCACCCAGTACGTCGCGTGGAACGCCGTCCCGATGATGATGGACGCCCAACGCTCGTTGACGCCGTCTGCTGGCGGCATCGGCCGGGCGGGAAGGCCCTCGCGTCGTGCGGCCGCGGCTGGGTCGTAGGCACTGGTGAGCACCTCGGCCAACCGAGCCGTGTCGAGCCATCCCGACGGGTTCAGGTCGGCGGCCCGCAGGGACGAGGCCACGGCGTCGAGCTGCGCGACGACCGCCTGCAGACGTTCAAGGTGCCCGCCCCGGTAGCCGCGGGGCAGACGCGCCGCCACAACGAGCAACGTCTCGCGTCGATGGGCGGACACGAAGCCGTCGTCCAGCATCGCGGAGACGGCCTCTGCGATCCGGCTGCCGGTTGCCCCGCGGTGCTCACGCCACCACTGCCGTGCCCGGCTCAGACCACCCGGCACGGTCCGAACCAGGATCTGGACCCGGACGATCGTCGACTGCTGGCAGACACCGGCCAGGACCCGCCCCCACGCGCCGACCTTGTGCTCCTGCACAGAACCGTCGTCCAGCAAGAACCCCGACGCGTTCACCGCCAGAAGCGCTGTGGCCGTGCCGGCCCTGCGGTCGACGACCAGGACGCCACCGAGGGCAGGCTCCTCGACGAGCTCAAGACGCCCGGCCACACCGGGCAACGTGAGCGCGCGGGGCTGATGCTCAACTCGGGTGCTCCGCGCGACGCTGGTCGTCCCGAGCAGCCGGCGGCCCCGCCACGCGGTCATCAGCGGGAGCCAGCCCACCAGCGGACGGCCCCCGACGGTGACGGTGCCCACGACCAGCAGCACCACCCACAACGGGGCCGACACGAGCAGGCCCCCGCTACCGGCGGAGTAAACCGCCGCCACCGCGACTGCCGCCGCGACACCGACGACGACCAGCTGGGCAGCCGACAAGCCGAGCAGGACCCCGCGCCGCTCGAGCCGACCAAACACCGTCGTCGACCCGGACTGCGGCGCGCTCATCGACCCTCACCGCCAGCCGCGGGTCGCGGCGCCGCGGGGGGCTGCCCGGGCGGACGTACGGCGCTCGCTGCACCGGCCGCTGTCCCAGCGCCTCGAGCCGCGGCCGCGCCCGCGCCTGCACCACCGGTGACCGCGGACAACGCCACGTGCTGAGCCGCGAACTTGGTGGTGTTCGCCGCGGACTGCCCGACCCGGCTGATCGGGTTGGCGGCCACGTTGGCATGCATCACGGTCGCGGCCTCCAGCCCCGACCAGTGCACGAACCGCCACGTCAACCACGGCGCCCAGATGGCGATCGCCAGCAGCAGGACCCCGACGAGCAGGTCTGACAGGCCGGTGCTGTCACTGCCGGCCGGCGCGCTGCCGACAGCCGGGCCGGTGCCCGAGAACGCTGAGGCGCCGACGACGAAGGTGACGACGATGACGACCTTGCAGAACACCAGCGCGGTGACGATCTCCACCCACCGGCGCGTCCACACCCGCGTCTGGTCCCACGCCGACCCCGCGAACGCGATCGGCGCGAACACCGCCACCAAGATCAGTGCCGCCTTGCGGAACAGCAGCACGCCCCACAGCAGCACGAACCCGACCATCAGCAGCAGCCCGAGCAGCAGCTGCAACGCCGGCGACAGCCCGGTCAGGAAGCTGAACCGGAAGAACCGCGCCGCGGCCGAGCCGACGGTGTAGCCGGCCGAGCCGGCGATGTACTGGCAGAGGGCATCAACCAAGGTGAGCGCGACCTGCGTGACGGCCAATGCCAGCGCGGCGCCCAGTAGAGCGCGGCCCACGCGGATGACCCCACGCACGAGGCCGCCCGGCTCACGGCGCAACACCGACGTGAGCACCTGAATCACGAACAGGCCGACAATCGCAGGCAGCGCGATCGACGCGATCACCGCGACGTTGGCCCGGAACCACGTCGCGCCGAGATCGATTGCCGTGGTGGTGTCCAGAGCGGTCAGCGCCAGCTGGCCCACCTGGGCCGAACCGCCGACGAAGGCGGAGCCGAGACCGCCCAGCACGTAGTCGGATGCCGCGCCCTGCACGGCGTCCGTGACCTGGCAGACCAGATCCAGCGGACCAGAGCACACGCTCGTCACCGCGGCGGCCACGTCAGATCCGCCCGCCCATGGCGGAGAAGAACGCCACGATCGCGTTCGCCCCACCGATCAGCAGCGCCCCGCCTGCCGAGACGAGCACGCCCGTCTTGGCACCGGAGGCGTAGCCGTAGTTGCCCTGTTGGCGGGCAACCGCCCAGGTGATCACCGAGATCACCAGACCCGCGACGCACGCGACCAGACCCCAGGTCAGCAGTGCCCCGACGATCTGGCGCAGGACCACTAGGCCCGGGAGCCCGTTGTCGTTGGGCGTGATCCCCGGGTCAGCGGCCGGGAGCAGGAGCAGCAGTTTCGCGGACGACGTCATGGCGCACCCCATGCCAGTTCAGGGCGCCCAAGGTCGGGGAGCCTCTACTAGCGGGAGTGCACCCACGGGCGCAACACGCGACGCCCAGCGATGGGCAGGTCCGCGTCGAGGCTCGACCTCCGTGCCGGCAACCGCGCCGAGGCTTGCAGTGAGAGACGAATCAGGCGTCTCGGCCGCCTCGCGGTGCGGCGGAGTCCAGGGAGGTAAAGCGCAGTCTCGGCGGTCAGGATGCCTGGACGAGCACTCCCTCGTGGGTCCGACGCCACACCGTGCCGTTGGAGTCGGTAAAGAACAGGGTCCACACGGCCTCCGAACGGGGTCCGGTTAGCGCGTGCGCCTTTGTCGCGTCTTCCCACCTTTCGCCAGGCACCAGCACGTCGCGGTACTGGATCGATTCGGTCTCGGCGTGACAAGCGGTCTGGATCACCATCTGGAGGTTCGTCACCGGCCACGTGCTGCCGTTCTGCACGCGGTACTTCCACGCCCGGCCGACAACCCGGGAGACCTGGTCGAGGACTTCGATTACGTCGTCGACCCACACCTTGGCGGTGACGGCGACGGCCTGCCGCTTCCCGTCGAGGGACTCGGAGAGCTTGCGCTGCTCGTGGGCGTCCTGACGGGCGCGGTTAGCGATGCGAACCGCGACGATGGCCGCTCCCGCTGCACCCAACGCGCCGACGGCGTCGATGATCAGGCTCAGCCAGGGGGACGGCCCGGATGCAGAGCCCGGGAATGGGATCGGTGTTGACACGGGCTCACCGTACGGGCACGCGTCGGGCTGTTACGCGTGATCTGAGAGCGTCTCAGCGCGGCCTTGGAAGACGCGGCACGGTTGGCGGGCGTCGGACTCCGCCCAGGCTGAGTGACCTCCTCGGCTTCCTGACAGGCGGGACCGCCTCGACCCCTGTCACGCCTTCGATGCCTAAGCACGGGCGGCGGGCTCACAGGCGTCGTGGCGCTCACAGATGTGCAGTGCTGACGTGCGTCACGCGAATGGCCCCTTTGGGTTCGGCGCCCAGATAGGGTGGTGTACGCCGCGCGTCGAAGGAGGAGCGGATGCCGGGGGGCGAAGCGCGGGCCGACAATATCTTGTGGCCCGCAGCGCTGCACACGCTCGCCAAGCACCGGATCTACGAACGGTATCTGAGCAAGTGGATGCCGATCATGATCCACAGCTGGAAGGGCAACGTCACTTACGCCGAGGGCTTCGCGGGTCCCGGCGTATACACCGGGGGCGAGCCCGGTTCGCCTGTGATTGCCTTGCGTTCCCTGGTCGGCGACCCCCTCATCCGCACCAAGGCGCATGATGTGCGGTTCCTTTTCGTCGAGAAGGAAGCGCCTCGAGCAGATCGGCTGCGCACTGAGCTAGCCAAGGCTGCCCGTCCGGTAGCTCTCGATGCGCTCGACCGGTACGGCATCGACCTCGCTGTGAGGACTGGCGAGTGCGATCCGACTCTGCTCGAGCTGCTCGCAGCCCACAACGCGTGGGGTCGGCCCATGCTCGTGGTCCTAGACACTTGGGGGGCGTCGGTCAGGCTCGACCTCGTGCGGCGCATCGCGCAGAACCCGTCGAGCGAGGTGATTATCACCTTCGAACCGCAGCACTTCAGTCGGTTCGCCACCTCTCCGACCGAGAAGCACGCCGACACTGTGTTCGGTGACCGTCACTGGCGCGAGGTTGCCGGGCAGCCGCCCGAAGAAAAGGCGAAGTGGTTGGTCGAGAAGTACCGGGAGGTACTCGTCGACGCGGGTTTTCCCTTCGTCTTGACGTTCGAGCTGGTCAATGCCGGGGGCCAGTCCCTCTTTCTGGTCTTTGGCACCACGCATGTGCGCGGCCTTCAGAAGATGAAGGAAGCGATGTGGGAGGTAGACCCGACCCGTGGCGTGCAGTACCGCGACCCAGCAGACCCGAACCAGCAACTCCTGGACATCGAGCCGGTACCGGTGACCGGGCCGCTGGAACGGGAGCTAGCCCAGTACCTGCGCGGCCAGGACGATAACACCGCGACGGTCGGTGACCTGCGTCGCTTCGCTTTGTACCAGACCGTCTACAAGGAGAGCCAGGTCAAACCAGTGCTCGACCGGATGATCGAGCGGGGTAGGGCCGTCGGTGACGGTCCCGCAGGTCAGGCACGGCTCGGCGGCAGCGTCCGACTGCTGAGCGACAGCAGCCAGAGCACCAGGGGGCACGAATGAGCGTCTTTGACAACCTCGGACGAAATCGCGACTTGCGGGCAATCCGCGAACCGGTCCAGCTCTTCGACACGCTGCCGAACAAGGGCCCGGGCCTTGGCTACCTGCGACAGGCGCAGGGCGTCGTCTTGGACAAGTGGTCGGCACGCCGTGACGAGACAGACTTGGTCGTCAAGATGAATACCGGCACCGGCAAGACGATCGTCGGTCTACTCATCCTGCAGTCGAGCCTGCACGACGGGGTCGCCCCAGCACTCTACGTGGCACCCGACCCGCACCTAGCGGACGAGGTCGCGAACGAGGGTCGACGTCTCGGTTTGGACATCGTCAACGACCCCAAGGATCCGAAGTTCCGGGCCGGCACGGCGATATGCGTTGTGTCGTTGCAGAAGATGTTCAACGGCCGATCAGCGTTCGGCCTCGCCGGGGCGAGCACCCCCATCAAGGTCGGCACGATCGTCGTAGACGACGCACACTCTGCGGTCGCCCGACTCGACGAGCTCAGCCGGGTCGTCGTCCCTGTCGCCGATCCTGCGCACTCCGACCTGATGGCTCTTTTCGAGGACGACCTGCGACGCCAGAGCGCTTCCAAGCTCCTGGACATCCAGGCAGATGAGTACGGCGCGGTCATGCGCATCCCATTCTGGTCGTGGCAGGAGAAGGCTGACGACGTACTACGCATCCTCCACCCACGACGCGACGAGCAGTTCCTCGAGTGGACATGGCCCTTGATCGGCGACCACCTGTCCCTGTGCGAGGCGACAGTGACGAGCCGTGGCATCGAGATCGCCCCTCCATTGCCTCCCATCCACAAGTTCGCGAGCTTCGTGGACGCCAAACGCAGGGTGTACCTGACCGCCACTCTGGCCAACGACTCTGTCTTGGTCACGCACTTCGACGCTGACGACACCTCGATCGCCGACCCGATCTTCCCGGACTCCGCGGCAGACCTGGGAGACCGGCTCGTCCTGGCGCCGCAGGAGCTGCTACCAAGCCTGACCGACGATGAGGTCCGCACAGCGGTTGCCGGGTTGGCTGTGACCCACAACGTCGTTGTCCTCGTGCCTTCGTTGGCACGTGCCGAACGGTGGCACGACGTCGCAGACGACACCGTGTCGTCGATGGCCGAAATCACGACCGTGGTCGGGCGCTTGCGGCAGGAAAGGCCAGGAGCGCTCGTCGTCATCGTCAACCGCTACGACGGCATCAACCTGCCGGACGACGCATGCCGGGTCCTGGTCCTCGACGGTCTACCGCAGGTGACCTCGGGTTCGGAGCGCAGGGAGGCCGATGCCCTCAGGGACTCGACAACCACGCTTACCCGCCAGGTCCAACGCTTCGAGCAGGGTCTCGGTCGGGGCGTGCGGTCACGCGAGGACCGATGCGCTGTGCTCGTCTTGGATCGCCGGCTCGTCGAGTTGATGGCCGACCCGGACACGCCTGCCCGACTGTCGGCGGGAACGCGAGCACAGCTTGAACTCTCTCGTCAGGTCGCCGCAGCGTTGGGCGGTGGTGTGACCCTGGAGCGCATCATCGACACGGTGCACGAGGTGATCGATGGGAGCGAGCAGTTCAAGACCGCCGCTCGCGAGGCATTGATTGGTGTCACCTACGAGACGGCCCCGCTGGCAGCCACCGCGAGGCCTTTGCGTGACGCCTACGCGGCGGCGGTACGCGGCGACAACCTGGCAGCGGCGGCAGCGGCTGACGTGGCTGTGAACGTAGCGCGAACCACAGACAAGAGGCTGGCCGGCTGGCTGATGGAGAAGGCTGCGGCGTATCGGAACCCGGTTGACCCCGTCGAGGCTCAGAAGATCCTGGCGTCAGCGACAGCACTCAACTCCTCCACGCTACGGCCCGTTGGGGGCATCGCATTCACCGCGCAACGGCCCACGCGCAGGCAGGCGGACGCCGCCGTTGACTACCTGACACACAAGTACCCCACCGGGAACGACCTGTGTATCGGAGTGGAAGCGCTCCTGGCTGACCTGGCCTGGGACCCCGAGCACACCGACGAGGCCGAGCAGGCTCTCTGCGACCTTGGCGAGCACCTGGGGTTCGCCAGCCGGCGGCCCGAGAAGGAGACCGGAAGCGGTGGTGACGTCCTGTGGTGCCTAGGTGACAATCACTACCAGCCGATCGAGGCGAAGACTGGAGCGGAGACCGACTTCATCGCCAAGAAGGACGTCGACCAACTGGGCGGCACTGTGCGCTGGGTCCAAGAGAGGCTCCGCCCGAGCGGCGAGGTCATCCCGCTGATGATGCACCCGAGCGCAGTGGCTCACGCCACGAGCACTCCGCCGCCCGGCATGCGAGTGATCGACACCGATCACAGGGCCAAGCTGATCGCCGCCGTGCGCGCGTATGCGACTGCCCTGGCGGCCAACGACGCCTACCAGCAAGAGGATGCAGTCCAGCAGCAACTGGCCCACTGGGGATTCAACGGAAGGCAGTTCACCACCCGGTACGCCACGCCTGTGCACGCCCAGGGTCGATGACAGCGTTGACTTCGTGATGTACGGGTCAGGTGCCCCATGGTCACTCTGCGGCCCGGCGGCCGAGTAGGAGCCGGTCCGACACTGCTGCATGATGCGTACACCGCAACCCTTGGAGGTGGCCATGGCGGACCGGTCGCGTATCGAGTGGACCGAAGCGACTTGGAACCCGGTTACCGGGTGCGATCGTGTCTCGTCCGGGTGTGACAACTGCTATGCGCTGACGTTGGCAAGACGACTCAAGGCCATGGGGGCGGATAAGTACCAACACGACGGCGACCCCCGCACGTCCGGTCCCGGGTTCGCGGTAACGGTCCATCCGGCGAGCCTCGACCAGCCCCGGCGCTGGCAGGCACCTCGCACCGTCTTCGTCAACTCGATGAGCGACCTCTTCCACGCCAAGGTGCCGTTGGAGTTCATTCAGCAGGTGTTCCAGGTCATGGTGGAAACACCACGGCACACCTACCAGGTACTCACCAAGCGCCCCCTGCGGGCGGCACGACTGGCTAAGCACCTACCATGGCCACCCAATGTGTGGCTCGGCGCATCCGTCGAGAACATGGATGTTGCGCACCGGGTCGACCACCTGCGCCGCGTGCCCTCCGCGGTGCGGTTCTTGTCATGCGAACCGCTGCTCGGCCCTTTGGGAGGACTCGACCTCACCGGCATCGATTGGGTGATCGCCGGCGGCGAGTCTGGACCGAACTACCGTCCCATGGACACTCGCTGGGCACGTGGCATTCGAGACGCGTGCATCGCTGCCGAGGTGTCGTTCTTCTTCAAGCAGTGGGGCGGCCGGACCCCGAAGTCGCTAGGAAGGGAACTTGACGGCGAGTTCTGGGACCAGATGCCCCAACGCCGAGCGCTCTAGCTGCTCCACCGCGCCGCTAGGCCCGCAGCGCGGGCGAGAGCCGGGATGAGCCCAGCGTCATCTACGAGGCCGGGAACCCGCGGAGCGGCCTCTAGCCACCCTGATGACCGCGGTTCGCTCGCAAGCTACCTCGACGGTGCAGCTCCCTCCTCGGCAACGAACCGTGCGACCTTCGGCGACTCATCCACGCCAACCCACCAACCGCCGTAGTGATGCGACTGGCGGACCGCCAGGTCGAGCACGGTCGCGACGGCATGAGCGATCTCGGCGTCCGAGAGCGACCCGAACGTGTCGCGGCGCGCCTCGGTGTCGCTCGCGATCGTTTCGAGTGCCGGCTGCGCTCGGTACTGATGGAACGCGGCACAGCTGGGGTAGAACTGCGCGCTGTCGCTACCGCGACCCAGCGCGCGGGCCAGGACACACCACAGCACGTCGAACTGGCACAGTGAGTTCAAGATCCAGTCGTCGACGGCCAGGTCCTCCCACGCGGTTACCGCGGCCGCCGGGCCACGATCGGGCCGCAGCAGTGGCACGCCCGCGATGAGTCGACGCACGAGCGACAGCACCTGCCCGCCACGTTCGGCGCCCTTCTCGTCGAGCAGCAGGCTTGCGCGGGAAGCCTGCACGAGCGCGTGCCGTAACCATGTCCCGTAGGTGTAGTGCGCGGCGACGGGAACCGGATGGTCGACCAGTGTGCGCAGCATCGACCATCGCCGCGTGCGGACCACGGCCGCGCCGACCGCGAACACTCGAAGGATGACATCGAGCTCGTGCGCGGCACGTTCCGCGTCCTGCCCGCTCAGCCGGATCCCGTCGGCGGGGACCGGCGTCACTTGGTAGGCGTTCCACAGCGCCTCCACAGCGGCGGCGAACTCGGTCGGCCTGTCGAACAGAGCCGCCTGGCAAGCGACGGCCGCCATGAGGTCGAGCGCTCGGTCCTTGCTCATGACGATCTCCGACTCGCCGGCGACCACGTGCGTCGCGGCGTTCAGGAACCGGCTCAGCGCCACGGGGGTGGTCGCCTCGAACGCGGCTGGGATAGCACCAATGAGTGCGTTGTCGTCCATCCCGACGTCGAGTAGCACCACCGCAGCGGGCTGCTCGCGTGAGTCCATCTGAGCGGCCAACCTGGCGAGCAGCTGATCGACGTCGGTGCGCGTCTCGGCACGGACGCGATCTCGGTACCGGCTCAGCAGACCGTCCCAGTGCGCGTACCGCAGACGCACGTTCGACGTTCCCTCCCGGATCAGCACCTCACCCTCGCTGAACACCGTCTTCATGGCGCCCGTGCCGTCGTCGTACTGCCCGATGGCCTTGATTGGCACCGGCAGGCCGGACTCGTTGGGGCGCACGTAGACCAACACGACGTCCCGGCCATCCACGACGTGGGCCTGGGCGGCCACGTGCATGGGGGCGTCGACGTACCTTGCGATGCGGGCGCGCAGCGTCGCGGAGTCGAACTGACCGACCTCGACTGGCTGCTCGTCGTGCGCCGGGTTTCCACGGTTGTCCACGCCGATGATGAGGTACCCACCGTTTGGCAGGTTGCCCATCGAGATGGCGTCCTTTACGAACTCGAGAACCGACCGGGACGAGCCGCGTGACAGGTCGACCGTCGCCTTGAAGTCGAGCTCCGTGTCTTCGGTGCCGGTAGCAAGCAGTTCGAAGAGCTTCTCTTCGTCGGTCCGTCCATCGACAACGATCACGACGCCCAGTCTTGTGCGTAGCCTGGCCCTCGAGCCTGCAGACGCGCGCCTGAACCCACCTGGACTCGTGTTCGCCTGCGCCCGCGATCGCGCCCACCGAGCGTCCGATGCGAGAACGTGGAGTCGCTGTCGGCGACGCCTGAAAACTGACCCCGTGGCGACGGGGTGGTTTCCAGTCGTCGTCGCAACACGTCCTTGAGAATCGGGGTTCGTGTTGGCGTCGTCTCG
>MKTI01000002.1 GCA_001898185.1 Cellulomonas sp. 73-145
CCGACGTCTCCTCCGAGCCCGACGCCACCTGACCCGAGGCCGCCGACAGCTCCTCCGCCGCCGCCGCCACCGCAGCCGCAGTCTCACTGACCACGCTCAACGTCCCCCGCAACGACCCCTGCGCCGCCGACAACGCCCCGGCCATCCGGCCCAGCTCGTCATGCGAGTCCAGGTGCAGCTCTCGGGTCAGGTCCCCGGCCGCCATCGCCTCCAGCGCGCCCTTGACCGCGTTGACCTTCGTCAGCACCCCGCGCAGCACCGCCATCCCCAGCACGATCGCCAGCACCGACGCCACCGCCAGGACGATCCACATGATCCGGATCGCCGACACCGCCTGCGCCGCACCCGTGTCGTGCAGGGACTTGGCCAGCTTGGTCAGTGCAGCCGCCTCCGCCGCGATCGCCGTGTTCGCGGCTGTGGCCTGGTCACGCAGCCCGCCCATCGTGTAGGTGAGCGCGCCGGCGCGGTCACCGGTGGTCATCAGGTCGAACATCTTCTGGGAGTCGGCCTGGTAGGCGGCCATCTCGGTCTCGATGGCCTTGATGCTCTGGGGGCTCGACGCCATCGGCTCGTACTTGGTCAGCAGCGCCTGGGTGTCCTTGAACCGGCCCTGCAGCTCCGAGATCACCCCGGTCAGATCAGCGCCGCTCAGGGCGGGCACCTCCGCGTTGCGGACCCGGTCCCCGGCGAACTGCTGCTGGATGTCGATCATCGCCGTCAGCGGCACCGTGGTGCTGTCGTACAGCCGCCCGGACTCCACGTTCAGGGAGTTCATGCGCTGTACCGACAGGCCGGTCAGCCCCGCCGCGACGAGCACCAGCAGCGCGAGGCACAGGCCGATCTTCAGCGCGATCGACGAGTCGGCGGTCAGCCGCTTGAGCAGCGAGCGGGGCGCCGGAGGCACGACGGTGGACATGGCGAGCTCCCTTCGGGCGGCGGACCTTCCGACACTTGGTCCACCGATCGGCCGGTACCTGGGCCGGTATAGGAGTCGCCCATGTGATCTTGGACATGTGCCCAGGTAATCGCGGGTGAAGTTGGACGCTCGACCAAGACGGGCCCCGACGGGGGCGCGTGCGGACCCGTCAGGTCGTCGCAGCGACCCGTCCTGCGACCATCGGCACCACCCGGTCCGCCAGTGCGCGGGCGTCCGCCGGCTCGTGGGTCACCAGCACCACCGGACGCTCACCGTCGAACGCGTGCCGTCGGACCACCTCCTGCAGCAGCGGCCGCGCGGCCTCGTCGAGCGCCGCGAACGGCTCGTCCAGCAGCAGCACGTCCGGTTCGGCGGCCAGGGTCCGAGCGAGGGCGACGGCCTGCGCCTGCCCACCGGACAGCCGGGCCGCGCTCCGGCCGGCGTGGGGCAGCATGCCGACCCGGTCGAGCCACTGCCGCGCCTGCTCGTGGGCCTCCGGACGCGGCACGCCCTGGGCACGCAGCCCGAAGGCGACGTTCTCCAGCGCCGACAGGTGCGGGAACACCCGGTGGTGCTGGAACACCAGGCCGCAGCGGCGCAGCTCGGTGGGCACGTGCACGCCGTCGGCCACGTCGTCGAGCACGTGCGGGCCCAGGACGACCTTCCCGTCGTCGAGCCCGATCAGGCCGGCGACCGCCTGCAGGAACGTCGACTTGCCGGCACCGTTGGGGCCGACCAGCGCGACCGTCTCCCCCGGCTGCACGGTCAGCTCCAGGTCGAGGGTGAACGCCGGCCGGCGCACCACCACGCGTGCGTCCAGCCTCATGAAGGACCGCCGGTGAGCGCCGAGAGCCACCGCGTGCGCAGGCCGATCAGCACCGCGAGCGAGACGCCGATCAGCACCAGCGACAGGGCGACGGCCTGCGCGGGGTCCTGCTCCATCGCCAGGTAGATCGCCAGCGGCATGGTGCGGGTGGTGCCCGGGTAGTTGCCGGCGAAGGTGATGGTGGCGCCGAACTCGCCGAGCGCCCGGGCGAAGCACAGCACCGCACCCGCCAGCACGCCGGGCGCCACCAGCGGCAGCGTGATGCGCCGGAACGTGTACCAGCGGGTAGCGCCGAGCGTCGCGGCCGCCTGCTCGTACTGCTCGTCGGCGCTGCGCAGGGCGCCGTCCACCGCCAGCACCAGGAACGGCAGCGCGACGAACGCCTCGGCGATCACCACCGCGGTGGACGTGAACGGCACCGTGACGCCGAACCAGGTGTCCAGGTGCCGCCCCAGCAGGCCGCGGCGGCCCAGCAGCGTCAGCAGCGCCACGCCGCCGACCACCGGCGGGAGCACCAGCGGCATGGTGGTCACGGCACGCAGCAGTCCGCGGCCCGGCAGCGCGGTGCGGGCGAGCACCCAGGCGAGCGGCACGCCGAGCAGCAGGCACAGCACCGTGGCGGCCGTCGCGGTGCGCAACGACAGCCACAACGCCTGCAGCACCGGGCCGGAGGCGATCAGGCCGCCGAGCCGGCTCCACGGGGCGGTGACCAGCAGGGCGACGAAGGGTCCGACGAGGAACAGCACCGCGACGGCGGCGAGCGCCAGCAGCAGCACGGGCGGACGGCTGCGTCGGCGAGGTCGGACGCGCCCCACCACGGGTCCCCTCTCTCCGGCGGTGCCCGGCCGGCGGCGCCGACCTGCCTGAACTCTCTCAGGCCGCGTCGAACCCCGCGTCGGTGAGCACCTTCTGGCCCTGGGCGGACAGCACCAGGTCGACGAACGCCTGCGCCGCCGCATGGTTGCGGGCCCCTGCCACCGTGGCGATCGGGTAGTCGTTGCGGGCGGCGGACGCCTGGGGGAAGTCGATGCCCTGCACCTTGTCGCCCGCGGACCGCACGTCGGTCCGGTACACGAGCGCCGCGTCGACCTCGCCGAGGACCGCCTTGGTGAGCGTCGCCGTGACGTCCTTCTCGTAGGTGTCCGGCGCCGGGGTGACACCCGCGGCGGCGAACGCGGTCGCGGCGGCCGACCCGCACGGCACCTCGACGGCGCACAGCGCGATCTTCAGCTGCGGCTTGGCGAAGTCGGCGAGCCCGGTGACGTGACCGGGGTTCCCGGCCGGCACGACGATCTCCAGCGAGTTGTGCGCGAAGGTGACGGGCCGGTCGGTGACGGCGGAGGCCGCCTTCATCGTCGCGGGGTTGGCGGAGGCGAAGACGTCGGCCGGGGCGCCCTGCTCCAGCTGCTGCGCCAGCGTGGACGACGCGCCGAAGCTGAAGGTGATGTGCAGACCGGGGTTCTGGGCCATCAGCCGGTCACCGAGGGCGGTGAACGTCTGCTGCAGCGAGGCGGCCGCGAACACGACGAGCTGGCCGGTCAGCGGGGCCCGGCTCGACGCCGACCCGGTGGGCGCGCTCGAGGAGGTGCCGGCCCCGGTGCCGGGACCCGTGGCGCAGGCCGTCAGCAGAAGGCCGACCGCGGTGGCCACCGGGACGGCGCGTGCGGCGGCCCGTCCGGACCGGGCGCGCGCCGTCGTGCCGCGGCCCGTCGTCCCTCGTCGTGCACTCATCCCCGCCGCCTCTCGAAACCCGTCACCAGCGGGGTGTCCACCCCGGTGGGACCCGTCCGCGACGCACCGCCGGGCGACCCGAGCGGCGCGGCCCGTCCGGGCAGCGGCTCGGCGAAGAACCGGGCGTTGTCGTCCTGGTAGACCTGCCAGTCGGCCGGCAGGTCGTCCTCGTAGTAGATCGCGAGCACGGGGCAGACGGGTTCGCAGGCGCCGCAGTCCACGCACTCGTCGGGGTGGATGTACAGCGACCGGCCACCTTCGTAGATGCAGTCGACGGGACACTCCGCGACGCACGCGCGGTCCTTCACGTCGATGCACGGCTCGGCGATCACGTAGACCATGTCTCTCCCACTGGCTCTGCGACGGGCTGGACGGAGCACCCGTGCCGCGGACGACGAGGTCCGCCGGCGACGGGCGCACGGTCGGTCGGCACCGCGACACGCCGGACGTGGCGCGACGACCTACGGGCAGGATATTTTCACAGCCACACCCGTAGTAAGTTCCCCCCGCACGGATCGCGGCGGATCGAGGAGGATCGCGTGGCTCAGCTGGCCACCTCAGGCAGGGTTCTCGAGGGCTGGAACCCCGAGGACGAGAAGCACTGGGACAGCAAGATCGCGTGGCGGACGCTGGCGGTGACCACGTACTCGCTGCTGATCGCCTTCTGCGTCTGGTACCTGGTCAGCGCGGTCGCCCCCAAGCTGAACGAGGTCGGCTTCACGCTGACCAAGCCGCAGCTGTACTGGCTGGTCGCGATCCCCGGCCTGTCCGGCGGCCTGATCCGCCTCGTCTACATGTTCCTGCCGCCGGTGCTGGGCACGCGCAAGCTGGTGGGCATCACCTCGCTCCTGCTGGTGGTCCCGATGCTCGGCTGGTTCTCCGCGGTGGGCAACCCCAAGACGCCGTACTGGTGGCTGCTGGTGCTCGCCGCGCTGACCGGCATCGGCGGCGGGTGCTTCTCCGGCTACATGCCGTCCACCGGGTACTTCTTCCCCAAGCGGCTGGCCGGCACCGCCCTCGGCCTGCAGGCGGGGCTCGGCAACTTCGGCGTCTCGCTCATCCAGTTCCTCGGCCCGTGGGTGATGGGCTTCGGGCTGTTCGGGCTGCAGATGGTGGGCACGCAGCACGCGCGCAGCGGCCACGTGCTCAACGTCTACAACGCGGCGATCGTGCTGGTCCCGTGGACGGTGCTGGCCTCGATCCTGGCGTTCTGGCTGCTCAAGGACGTGCCGATCAAGGCGAACTTCCGCCAGCAGATCGACATCTTCGGCAACCGCAACACCTGGGTGCTGACCGCCGTCTACATCATGACCTTCGGGGCGTTCTCCGGGTTCGCCGCCCAGCTGGCCCTGATCATCAACAACACGTTCGGCAAGGACTCGCCGTTCGCCACCGGCGGGCACTACGCCACCTCGACCCTGCCGCTGGGCGGCACGTTCGCCTTCCTCGCACCGCTGATCGGCTCGCTGGTGCGGGCGATGTGGGGACCGCTGTGCGACCGGTTCGGCGGGGCGATCTGGACCTTCGTCGGCGGCGTCGGGATGGTGATCTCGGCGGCTGTGGCCGCGGTCTACCTCTCACCGCGGTCGCCGCACGACTTCTGGCCGTTCCTGTTCGCGATGCTGGTGATGTTCTTCTTCACCGGGATCGCCAACGCCGGCACGTTCAAGCAGATGCCGATGATCCTGCCGCCCCGCCAGGCGGGCGGCGTGATCGGGTGGACCGCCGCGATCGCGTCCTTCGGACCGTTCTTCGTCGGCGTCTCGCTCACCGCCGTCACGCCGAAGTCGTTCTTCATCGGCGCGACCGTCTACTTCGCGATCTGCACCGTCCTGGTGTGGGTCAACTACGCACGGCCGAGGGCGCCGTACCCGGGCTGACCCCCCACGACCCAGTCCGGGTCCACCCGCGTACCCCACCGACCGTGAACAGGCGTCCGGCTCCGGCCCGACGCCAGACCGGAGACCCGTCATGCCCGCAGGCCGTGCCATCCCCGCACCGGAGACAGCCGCCACCGCCGACCCGGCCGCGCCGATCTACCGCTTCGGCTCGTTCCTGCGCCGCGGCGAGGCGTCGCCCGACGCCCGGCAGCTGTTCCTCACCGGCGGCCGCGAGGCCGATCGGTTCTACCGGGACCGCTGGAGCCACGACAAGGTGGTGCGCTCCACGCACGGCGTGAACTGCACGGGCTCCTGCTCGTGGAACGTGTACGTCAAGGACGGCGTGATCACCTGGGAGTCGCAGGCCACCGACTACCCCAGCACCGGCCCCGACCTGCCGGAGTACGAGCCCCGCGGCTGCCCGCGCGGCGCGTCCTTCTCCTGGTACACGTACTCCCCCACCCGCATCCGGTACCCCTACGTGCGCGGCGTGCTGCTCGACCTCTACCGCGAGGCGAAGGCCCGGCTGGGCGACCCGGTGCTGGCGTGGCGCGACGTCGTCGAGGACCCGGAGAAGGCGCGGGCGTACAAGTCGGCGCGCGGCAAGGGCGGCCTGGTCCGGGCGAGCTGGGACGAGGCGGCCGAGATGGCGGCCGCCGCGCACGTCTACACGATCAAGCGGTACGGGCCGGACCGGCTGGCCGGCTTCTCGGTGATCCCCGCGATGTCGATGGTGTCCTACGGCGCCGGCGCGCGGTTCTACGAGCTGCTCGGCGCCACCATGCTGTCGTTCTACGACTGGTACGCGGACCTGCCGATGGCCTCGCCGCAGGTGTTCGGCGACCAGACCGACGTGCCGGAGTCCGGCGACTGGTTCAACGCGGGCTACCTGGTGATGTGGGGCTCCAACATCCCGGTCACCCGCACGCCGGACGCGCACTTCATGACGGAGGCGCGGTACCACGGCCAGAAGGTGGTGGCCGTCTCCCCCGACTACGCGGACAACACCAAGTTCGCCGACGAGTGGCTGCGGATCGCCCCCGGCACCGACGGTGCGCTGGCGGCCGCGATGGGGCACGTGATCCTGTCGGAGTTCCACGTCGGGCAGCGCACGCCGTTCTTCCTGGACTACCTGCGGCGGTTCACCGACAGCCCGTTCCTGGTGCGGCTGAAGCAGCGGGACGGCGCGTTCGTGCCCGGGAAGTTCCTGGTCGCGGCGGACGTCGCGGCCGACGGGGTCCTCGACCCGACGTCCCCGTTGGTGCGGGACTCCGACGTGGCGGGCGCGGCCAACGCCGCCTTCCGGCCGCTGGTGTGGGACCGCGAGGGCGGCATCGCCGACCCGGGCGGCACGCTGGCGGACCACTACGGCCCCGAGGGCGCCGGTCGCTGGAACCTCGACCTGTCCGGGGTCGACCCGGTGCTGTCGGCGCAGGACCTGCCGGGCGCCGAGCCGGTGGAGCTGCTGCTGCCGCGGTTCGACCTGCCGGGCGGGCCGGGCGAGGGGTCGGTCGGCGCGGGCGTGGTGCGCCGCGGCGTCCCGGCGGTGCGCGTCGCCGACGGCGAGTACGTCACCACCGTCTACGACCTGCTGCTGGCGCAGTACGCGGTGCGCCGCGACGGGCTGCCGGGCGAGTGGCCGACGGGCTACGACGACGCCTCCACTCCCGGCACCCCCGCCTGGCAGGCGGAGCTGACCGGCGTCCCGGCGGCGGCCGCCGAGCGGATCGGCCGGGAGTTCGCGCAGAACGCGATCGACACGGGCGGCCGCTCGATGATCGTGATGGGCGCCGGCACCAACCACTTCTTCCACTCCGACGAGATCTACCGGACGTTCCTGGCGCTCACCACGATGTGCGCGACGCAAGGGGTCAACGGCGGCGGCTGGGCGCACTACGTCGGCCAGGAGAAGGTCCGCCCGATCACCGGGTTCGCCCAGTACGCGTTCGCCCTGGACTGGCAGCGGCCGGCCCGGCAGATGATCTCCGCCGGCTTCTTCTACCTGCTGACCGACCAGTGGCGGTACGACGGGACGCCGGTGGCGCGCATCGGGTCGCCGCTGGCGGAGGGCTCGCTCGACGGGCTCACGACGGCGGACACCCTGGTCGAGTCGATGAAGCGCGGCTGGATGCCGTCCTTCCCGACGTTCTCGCGGTCCCCGCTGCTGCTCGGGCAGGAGGCCCGCCAGGCGGGCGTCGACCCCAAGGACTGGGTGGTGTCCCAGCTCGAGTCCGGCGACCTGCGGTTCGCGTGCGAGGACCCGGACGACCCGGAGAACTTCCCACGGGTGCTGACGTCGTGGCGGACCAACCTGCTCGGCTCGTCGGCCAAGGGCGCCGAGTTCTTCTACCGGCACGTGATCGGTTCGGACAGCGCGGTCACGGCCGCCGAGGTGCCGGGGGACCGGCGTCCTGCGCAGATGGTGTGGCGGGACGCGGCCGCCGTCGGCAAGGTCGACCTGTTGCTGACGATGGACTTCCGCAACACGTCCACGACGCTCTACTCCGACATCGTGTTCCCGGCGGCCACCTGGTACGAGAAGAACGACCTCTCGTCCACCGACATGCACCCCTTCGTGCACTCGTTCGACGCGGCGATCGACCCGCCGTGGGAGGCCCGGACCGACTACCAGGCCTTCCAGACGCTGGCGGGCCTGGTCTCCCAGATGGCCGTGCGCCACCTGGGCACGCAGACGGACGTCGTCGCGGCACCCATCTCGCACGACACCCCGGACGAGCTCGCCAACCCCGGCGGCGTCGTCCCGGACGTCTCGGTGGTGGGCCTGGTGCCGGGCGTGACGATGCCCAAGCTGGTCACCATCGAGCGCGACTACACCGCGATCCGGCACAAGTTCGACGCGATCGGGCCGCTCGCCGACGGCGTCGGCATGGTGACCAAGGGCGTGCAGTACCACCCGGACCAGGAGATCGCCGAGCTGGGCCGCCGCAACGGCACCGCGGCCGGCGGGGTGGCGGCCGGCCGACCGCTGGTCGACACCGACGCGAAGGCGGCGGACATGATCCTGGCGCTGTCCGGCACCACCAACGGACGGCTGGCGGCGGAGGGCTTCGCGGACCTCGAGCGGCGCACCGGGACGGCGTTCGCCGACCTGGCCGACGGGTCCAAGGACCGGCGCACCACGTTCGCCGACCTGCAGCGCGGCGGACCGCAGCCGGTGGTCACCTCGCCCGAGTGGTCCGGCTCCGAGCACGGCGGGCGGCGGTACAGCGCCTTCGTGATGAACATCGAGCGGTCCCGGCCGTTCCATACGCTCACCGGCCGGCAGCACTTCTACCTGGACCACGACTGGATGCGTGACCTGGGCGAGCAGCTGCCGATCTTCCGGCCGCCGCTGGACCTGCACCACCTGTACGGGGAGAGCGCCGTCGGTGACCTGGGGACGGCTGCCGGCGGCGAGGCGCAGGTGGCGGTGCGCTACCTGACCCCGCACAACAAGTGGTCGATCCACTCCCAGTACTTCGACAACCTGCACATGCTCACGCTGGGCCGCGGCGGCCAGGTGGTGTGGATGAGCCCGGCGGACGCCGAGAAGGTCGGGGTCCGGGACAACGACTGGATCGAGGCGACCAACCGCAACGGCGTCGTCGTCGCCCGTGCCGTCGTCTCCCACCGCATGCCCGAGGGCACCGTGTTCATGTACCACGCACAGGAACGGACCATGGGCACCCCGCTCTCGGAGACCTCCGGCAAGCGCGGCGGCATCCACAACTCCCTGACCCGCGTGCTGATCAAGCCGACGCACCTGATCGGCGGCTACGCGCAGCAGAGCTACGCGTTCAACTACATCGGCCCGACGGGCAACCAGCGCGACGAGGTCACGCTGATCCGGCGCCGGTCGCAGGAGGTGCAGTTCTGATGAAGGTCATGGCCCAGATCGCCATGGTGATGAACCTCGACAAGTGCATCGGCTGCCACACCTGCTCGGTCACGTGCAAGCAGACGTGGACCAACCGCACCGGCACCGAGTACATGTGGTTCAACAACGTCGAGACGCGCCCGGGCGTCGGCTACCCGCACACCTGGGAGGACCAGGACCGCTGGAAGGGCGGCTGGACGCGCACCCGCTCGGGCCGGCTCAAGCCGCGGTCCGGCGGCCGGGTGGCCCGGTTCGCCAACCTGTTCGCCAACCCGGACCTGCCCGAGATCGTCGACTACTACGAGCCGTGGACGTACGAGTACGACAAGCTGCTCTCGGCGCCCAAGGACTCGAAGGACTTCCCGGTGGCGCGTCCGGTCAGCCAGCTGACCGGCAAGCCGATGGACACCATCGGCTGGGGCCCCAACTGGGACGACGACCTGGGCGGCTCCACGGAGACGATGCAGCAGGACCCGGTGCTGGCGAAGATCAACACCGAGGTCCGCGCCGAGATCGAGCAGACGTTCATGTTCTACCTGCCGCGGATCTGCGAGCACTGCCTGAACCCGAGCTGCGTCGCGGCCTGCCCGTCCGGCGCGATGTACAAGCGGGCCGAGGACGGCATCGTGCTGGTGGACCAGGACCGGTGCCGCGGCTGGCGGATGTGCGTCTCGTCGTGCCCGTACAAGAAGGTCTACTTCAACCACACCACCGGCAAGGCCGAGAAGTGCACGCTGTGCTACCCGCGCCTGGAGGTCGGTCAGCCGACGGTGTGCTCCGAGACCTGCGTCGGCCGCCTGCGCTACCTGGGCGTGCTGCTCTACGACGCGGACCGCGTCACCGAGGCCGCCTCGGTCGAGGACCCGCAGGACCTCTACATGGCCCAGCGCTCGATCCTGCTCGACCCGTTCGACCCCGAGGTGATCGCGGGCGCGCGGGCCGGCGGCGTGCCGGACTCGTGGGTCAAGGCCGCCCAGGACTCCCCGATCTGGGCGCTGATCGACACCTACGAGGTCGCGCTGCCGCTGCACCCGGAGTACCGCACGCTGCCGATGGTCTGGTACGTCCCGCCGCTGTCCCCGGTGGTGGACCGCGTGACCGCTGCCGGCAACGACGGCGAGGACCACAAGATCCTGCTCACGGCGCTGTCGACGATGCGGATCCCGCTGGAGTACCTCGCCGGGCTGCTGACGGCCGGGGACACCCGACCGGTGGAGCGGTCGCTGCGGCGGTTGGCCGCGATGCGGTCGTACATGCGCGACTTGGACCTGGGACGCGGGGGGAACGAGGAGATCGCCGGTGCCGTCGGCATGACCGGCGAGCAGGTGCAGGCGATGTACCGGCTGCTCGCGATCGCCAAGTACGACGACCGGTACGTCATCCCCACCACGCACCCGGAGACGCCGCGCGGCATCGCCGAGCTGGGCGAGGACGTGACCGGCATGGTCGAGGAGCTGGTCGGCGCCGGTGAGGGTGCACCGGAGGCGTGCTCGGTCTCCACGTTCCACGGCGGCGGCACGGGTCTGCGGATCACCTCCCGCGGTCGGGCCAAGACGGCGGCGGAGGGCCTCGCACCGACCCCGGGCCGCGTCAACCTGCTCGACTGGAGCGGTGACTCCGCCCAGGCCGGGCTGTTCCCGCCGGCCGCCGCGGGGGTGGACGCCTGATGGTCGCCCGCATGGTGCACGCCCCGCGGCTGCCGGAGCTCGCGCGGGTCGTCTGCACCCCCGAGCAGCTGCGGACCGTGCACATGACGGTGTCCGTGCTGCTGGACTACCCCGGCGAGCGGACAGGTGCCGCGCTGGGCGCCGCGCGCGAGTCGATGGCGGGGCTGCCGCCGCTGGTGCAGCAGGACGTGGAGGCCTTCTGCGAGTGGGCCGGCCGCAGCGGGCTGCGCGCCATGGCGGAGCACTACGTCGACACGTTCGACCAGCGCCGTCGCTGTGCGCTGTACCTCAGCTACTACGCGGTGGGCGACACCCGGCAGCGGGGTGCCGCGATCCTCGGGTTCAAGGCGGTGCTGCGCGCCCTCGGCTTCGAGCAGGTGCGCGACGAGCTGGCGGACTACCTGCCGCTGGTGCTGGAGCTGTCGGGCCTGACGGGCGACCGGCTGGTGCTGGAGCTGCTCGCCTCGCACCGGGAGGGCATCGAGGTGATGCGCTCGGCGCTGCGCGGGTACCGCTCGCCCTACGCACACCTGCTCGACGCGCTCTGCCGCACGCTCCCGCCGGTGGACGCCGCCACGCACGAGCGGTACCAGCGCCTGGTCACCCAGGGGCCGCCGGCCGAGATGGTCGGCACCACGTCGGCCTTCGCCGACGCGATGCCATTCGCACCCGCATTCGCCCTCGCTGACGGGAGCTCCCGCTCGTGACCACCGCCGACGTCCTGCTCTGGGTCGCGTACCCCTACATCTGCCTGACGCTCCTGGTCGGCGGCATGGTGTGGCGGTGGCGCACCGACCAGTTCGGCTGGACCACCCGCTCCTCGCAGCTGTACGAGAAGCCGATCCTGCGGGCGGCCTCGCCGACGTTCCACCTCGGGTTCCTCGCGGTGATCGGCGGGCACTTCGTCGGCCTGCTGGTGCCGAAGACGTGGACCGCGGCGGTCGGCATCCCGCAGCACGTCTACCACCTGACGGCGACCATCGGTGGGTCGGTGGCGGCGTTGGCGACCGTGCTCGGCCTGGCCGGGCTGCTGTACCGGCGGTTCGCCGTGCGGTCGGTCACGCTGGCCACCACCACGCGGGACAAGGTGATGTACGTCCTGCTGGTGCTGCCGGTGGCCCTCGGCACGTGGGCGACCGTCGCCAACCAGGTGCTCGGCGGCCCGGAGGGCTACGACTACCGCGAGACGATCAGCCCCTGGCTCCGCTCGGTGCTGACGTTCTCCCCGCACCCGCAGCTGATGACGGCGGTCCCGCTGTCGTTCCGGCTGCACGTCCTGGCTGGGTTCGCGCTGTTCGCGATCTGGCCCTTCACGCGCCTGGTGCACGCCGTCACCATCCCGGTGCAGTACCCGACGCGCCCGTACATCGTCTACCGCGCCCGGCGCGCCTCGGTGTCCGCAGCCGCCGGTCGCCGCGGCTGGGCGCCCGTGCAGCGCTCCGCCGACCGCGACGGCGCTCGGTCCCGGGGCGCATGAGCGCCGTGCCGGCGCCCGGCGCGAAAGGGCGCATCCTTGGATCGGACGCCTCGCATGACAGGATCACGGCCGACATGAGCAGCCTCGCCACGCACGACCAGCCCGGTGCTCCGGACGGGCCCGCCACCCCGCAGACGCTGATGCGCGCCCTCGAGGCGCTGTCCCCCGCCCAGCACACCTTGCTGCGCGAGGTCGCCCGGTACACCGAGCCGGTCACCGTCACCGAGCTCGCCGTCGGCATGGGCCTGCACCCGAACTCCGTGCGCGAGTCCATGGCGGCCCTGCTCGACGCCGGCCTGGTGGCCCGGGGCCGTCGGCCCGCGGTCGGTCGCGGCCGGCCGTCGTGGACCTACCGGTCGGTCGCCCCCGCGCAGCCGTCCGCGCTGGCCCGCGAGTTCGCGGACGTCTGCGCCGCCGTCGCGGACCACCTGGCCGACACGGTGCCGGACCCGGAGGCGGCGGCGCGGGACATCGGCTCGCGGTGGGCCCGGCGCATGGTCGACGTGGCCGGGCCGCCCGCCGGCAAGAACGGTCAGCCGCTCGACGAGCCGCAGCGGATCGACGTGCACGGCGGCCGGCTTCGGCTGCTGCTCAGCTCGCTGGGCTACGGCGCCCTGTCCGAGGAGACCCCCGGGCGGCTGACGCTGCACCAGTGCCCGCTGCGCATCGAGGGCCAGGTGCCCAGCCCCCTGGTGTGCCAGATGCACCGCGGGCTGATCGACGAGGTGCTGCAGCGGGTGTCCCACGGCAACGTGGAGGCCGAGCTGACGCCGTTCGCGGGGCCGGACCACTGCACGGTCGCGCTGCACCTGACCAAGCGGGACGCCGCCACCGCCTGAGGACGGGTTCGCCGGCCGTGGCGGTGGCCGCGCGGTGGCGGGTCGTCAGGCGACGAGCCGTCAGCCCGTCACCTGCAGGACGCCGTGGGCGCCCTTCTCGGCCAGGCTCATCTCGTGGTTCACCAGGGCGTAGCGGCCCGCGGCCGGCGGCACCAGCTCGACGAACCCGCCCTCGGCCGGCAGCAGGGACAGCACCTGCGCGCCCGTGCTGCCGGTGGTGGCCCCGTCGGTCGCCGTGCCGTGGTGGATCCGGTACGCGCCCTCCGTCCAGACGGTGTCGAACTGGGTGCCGACGACGTGGAACGACAGCGCCGCGTTCGGCCCCGCGTCGAGCACCCACAGGCGCACGCGCTGGCCGACGGCCGCCGTCAGAGGGTGCGCGTCGTACTGGAAGGCGCGGCCGTTGAACGCCACGACGTCGGGCACCAGCCCGGCGATCTTGGTGGCGTCCGCCGGCTGGCCGTTCGCGCCGAGGTAGAGCTCGGACTGGATCACGACGTAGGAGCGGTCCACCTGCTCCAGCCCGTCCGGCTCGATGACGACCGCCCCGAACATGCCGTTGGCGATGTGGCTGGACATCGGCATGGTCGCGCAGTGGTACATCCAGATGCCGGCACGGCCGGCCGTGAACGTGTAGTCGAGGCTCTGACCAGGCTCGATGGTCCGCATCGGCTGGTCCGGGGCCACCTCGCCGGCGTGGAAGTCGATCGAGTGGCCCATCGTCCCGTGGTTCACCAGCGTGATGTGGAACGTGTCGCCCACGCGGCCGTGCAGGATCGGGCCCGGCGTCGTGCCGTTGTAGGTCCACACCTCGCGCGTCAGGCCGGCGGTCACCGGATCCTGCTGCTGGGTGATGGTGAACGTGTACGAGTGGTCGGTCGACGAGTCGAGCGGCGGCAGCTGCGCCGGGTAGGCCGGGAGCGCGGCGGCCTCGGCCTGCAGGTCGGCCATGGTGGGGGCGGCGGTGGTGCCGCCGGTGGTCCCCATCCCGGGCATGGCTGAGCCGGACGCCGAGCCGGACGACGAACCCGACGAGGAAGATGCCGCCGGCGCCCCGATCGCGACGACGTGCACCACCATGCCCAGCTGCCGATGGCCCGGCAGCGAGCACCAGCCCTCGAGGTTGCCGCTGATCACCCCGACGTCCAGCACCGCCGTGGCACCGGGCGCCAGAGGCTCCAGGGTCGCGCCGTTGGCGAACACCAGGTCGTGCCGCTGGTCCCCGCTGTTGACCAGGGTGACGCGCAGCCGGTCGCCGACGGGCACCTGGATGGTGGACGGGGTGAACGACATGCCGCTGACGTGCAGCGTCACCTCCGTCGTGTGCCCGGTCGGGGTGACCGTCGTCGTGCCCGCGCCCCCGCCTGCCGTCGCCGCCGGCGTCATCGTCATCCCACCGCCGGCCAGGCCCGTCGCGGGGCGCGCGAGCAGCACGCCCAGCGCGACACCGACCACGACCACCACGCCGACCACGGCCATCGCCGCCCGGGACGTCGGCGTGCCCTCGCGGCCCGGCAGCTGCCGGGGTCCGGTCGGGCGGGACTGCTCAGACATCGGCTCCTCCGAGACTCTCCACCGCGGCCCGTCGCGCCTTGGCCTGCCGCACCCCGGAGAGCGCGAACAGGACAACGTCGAACGCGTACGCGCCCAGCACCAGCAGCCACCACGCCGTGCGCAGCGCACCGGACCCGGTGCCGGTCACGGCGATCAGCAGCAGGGCGGTGCTGCGCAGCACCACGCGCAGCGGCCAGACGGTCTCCAGCACCCCCATGCCCCGGCGGACGGCCTCCGGACCGCCACCCACCACCACGGGCATCAGGTAGGTCAGCGCGCCGACGAACACCTGCGCCAGGCCGCCGGCCCCGAGCACCGCCAACCAGGGCAGGTCGGCGTCGCGCAGGGCCGACGCGTCGGCCGCACGGAAGGCGTTGACGGCGATGGCCAGCACGGCGACCAGCGCCCAGCCGATGCCGGCGGTCATGGTCCAGGTCGCGTAGGCGCGGGGCGCCTTGCCCAGCGCGGCACGCACCAGCGGGAGCGCCACGCCGAGCAGCAGACCGACCACCACCACCAGCAGGCCGATGCCGATGCCCGGCATCAGCCCGGCCGTCGCCGCCGTCGCTGCCAGCAGCACGCCGCCGGCCACCCACGGCAGGACGCCGATCGCGTCGTCCACCGCCCGCGGGTCCATGCGCGTGCGCAGCATCGTGGGACCGAGGGTGACCAGCGTCCCGGCGATCGACAGGCCCAGCCAGCCGCCCACGTTGACCAGGGCGTGCGCCAGCGTCAGGTCGTCGCGGGCGTGCAGCAGCCAGGCCGGCGCGGTGCGGGCGAACATCGAGACGGTGAGGAAGCCGGCCAGCACGCAGCCGACCACCAGGAAGCCGGCCGCCACCACGTAGTACCGGATCACCACCGCGAACCGGGACGCCAGGGCGGTGCGGCCCGCACGCAGCAGGGCCAGCCCGTGCCAGCCGATCACCACGCCGACCAGCCCCGCGGCCGTGACGGTGCCCCACGTGCTGGCCGTCCACATCGCCGCGACCAGGCCGATCAGCACCACGTTGAACGCCACGCTGCGCGCGGTGGCGTCCCGGCCGGACCGGAGGTCGTCGGGCGCCAGGTGCAGCAGTGCCCGCGTGAAGTACCAGGACCACTGCAGGATCCCGTTGGTCAGCACGCCGAGGGCGCCGACGTGGATCATGCTCCACAGCGGCTGCGGCAGCGCCGCGGGGTGCAGCAGCCCGACGGCGGTCACCGCCAGCGTGGCCAGCAGCCAGCCGGTGGTCCACCGGTCCGTCCGGGGCCGTCGCGTCGGCCGCCGCGCCGGGGTTGCCGGCCGTGACAGCCCGCCCAGCCCCGTCATGCCACCACCTCGCGGTCGTCTCCGGCCGCATCGGTGCGGGCCGGGACCCGCGCTCGTCGTCCGCCCACGGTCACCAGCACCACGGTGCTGCCCAGGAACGCGAGCAGCGCCACCACACTGAGGGAGCCGCCGAGCTGCCACGCCCCGACCGACGTCCGCGCGTCCGCCACCAGCCGGATCGCCAGCCCGACGTGCAGCATCGCCCACACGGCCCACATCACCGGGTGGTACGGCAGCGGCCGCCGGGCGACCGCCGGCACGATGACCGGGGCGTGCGCCACCACCATCGACATGACGAACCCGATGGTCAGCGCGTGCACCACCGCGTCGTACCCGAAGCCGGAGAACACCGGTCCGTGCACCATCCAGACGAGCGCCGGCACCATCGCCCACACGTAGCCGGCCAGCATGCAGGCACCCATGAACCTGGTCAGACCGCTGCTGCGGACGGTGCGCCGGGCGACGTCGTGCAGCCCGACGTCCACCATCAGCACGCCGAGCGCAAGCCCCAGCAGCGGGTACCCCCAGGCGGGGGTCACGACGGTGGCGACCAGCGCGACCAGCAGCAGGCACGACTCGGCGAGGATCCGTGGCTCGGTGGCCGAGGTCATGAACGCCACCCGGGCCAGCTCCAGCCGTTCGCCGACGATGGTGAGCACCATCAGGGCGGCCCACCACGGCACGATCGTCGCCACCTCGTACCCGCGCGCCCACAGGGCGACGCCACCAAGCCCGGCGGCCGCGCCGAGCAGCTGCACCAGCACCGCGACCGACTGCTGCCGGCGCCACACGGTCAGGTAGATCGCCACGAACAGCGCCATCGAGGCGACCCACGCCCCGCCCGGCAGCGCGCGGCCCCACGGGACGTGCAGCGGGGTCGACTGGGCCACGAGGAGCAGGGCGCCCAACCCGCCGGCGACCGGGGCGGCGTAGGCCCAGCCGGAGCGCGGCCGGGACTGCAGGGCGACGGCCCGCTCCAGCATGATGGCGGTGCCGAGGAACCCGTAGATCATGAGGATGCCGTGGGACGACGCCAGCGCTTGCGAGTGCACCGGCGCGGACACGCCCAGGCGCAGCAGGGCGGCGTCCAGCCCGGACAGCGCCGCGACCAGGACGAGCACCAGCACGGCGAGCCGACCGCGGGGCACGCGCCCTGTGGGGACGCCCGTCGCCCGCGCGTCCGGCCGGCTCTTTGTCACGGATCTAACCGTAGTAAGTTGGCGACCCGCCGAGTACCGCGCCCACGGCTAGGAGACTGAGGCGATGCTCACATCCCAGCCGGCCGTGGCGCTCCCCCCGCTGGTCGAGCCCGGCCCGCCGCTCGACGGCGCCGAGGCGCAGCGCACTGCTCGGCAGACCCGGCTGCCGGAGCTCGGCGAGCTCGGTCAGCGGCGGCTCGCCGCCGCCCGTGTGCTGGTGATCGGCGCCGGCGGCCTGGGCGCGCCCGCGCTGCTGTACCTCGCGGCGGCGGGGGTCGGCACCATCGGCATCGTCGATGACGACGTCGTGTCGCTCACCGACCTGCACCGCCAGGTGATCCACGGCGCGGCAGTCGGTGAGCCCAAGGTGGACAGCGCCGCCCGCCGGCTGGCCGAGCTGGCGCCGGACGTCGTCGTGGAGACGCACCGCCTCCGGCTCGACGAGTCCAACGCCGCCGCCGTGCTGCAGGGCTACGACCTGGTGCTGGACGGCACGGACACCTTCGCCACCCGGTACCTGATCTCGGACACCTGCGCCGAGCTCGGGGTACCGCTGGTGTGGGCGTCGGTGCTCCGGTTCGACGCCCAGGTCTCGGTGTTCTGGTCCCGGCCGCCGGCCGGGGTGGCGCCCGTGACGTTGCGCGACCTGTTCCCCGAGCCGCCTGCGCCGGGGTCGGTGCCGTCCTGCGCCGAGGCGGGCGTGCTGGGGGCGCTGTGCGGGATGGTCGGCTCGATGATGGCCACCGAGGCGCTCAAGCTGATCATCGGCGCCGGGCAGGTGCTGCTGGGCCGCGTCGCGGTGGTGGACGCGCTGGGCATGCGGGTGCGTGAGGTGCCGCTGCTGCCGCGGGCGGCGAGCGCGCCGACGGACGTCGCGGGCGCACCGGCGGAGGCTGCGGGCGCGTCGCCGCAGGTGGCGACCGAGCGGCTCGCCGTCGGGACGCACCCTGTGCCGTTCACCGCTCGGGCGACCGGGGATCCGCGTGGGCCCGCGCGAGCGGCCACGGCGTCCGGCGACCTGTCGCTGGACGAGTACCGGGCGCTGGCCGGCGCCGACCCGGCCCCGGTGCTGCTCGACGTGCGGGAGCCGTCCGAGTTCGCTCTCGACGCGCTGCCGGGTGCGGTCAACGTGCCGGTGTCCGCCCTGGTGCAGGCCTCGCGGCACGGGCCGGACGTGGTGCGGGCGCTGCTGACCGAGGCCGGTGCCGACCCCGCCGGGCTGCTGGTCGCCTACTGCGCGGTCGGTGCACGGTCGGCGCGTGCCGTGCAGCTGCTGGTGGCCACCGACCACCGGGCCCGGACGCTGGCGCCGACGGCGGTGACGGCGATCCGCGCCGAGGTCGCGGCTGCCGGGCGGAGTGCCCGGTGAGCGGTCTGGTCCCGGTCGCCGAGCACCTGGCGCGCGTGCTGGCCGCCACCCCGACGCTGCCGGCCGAGCGCGTGCCCCTCGCGCAGGCGGCGGGGCGGCGGATCGCCGAGGACGTGCACGCCCTGGTGCCGGTCCCGCCGTGGGACGCCTCGGCGATGGACGGCTACGCGCTGCGCCACGTCGACCTCGCCGGCGTGGCGACCCAGGGCGAGGCCGGCGGCGCAGACGACGACGGCGTGACGCTCGACGTCGTCGCCGACGTGCCGGCCGGCTCGGACCTCGACCCGCACCTGACCGCCGGCCAGGCGGTCCGCATCATGACCGGTGCGACGCTGCCCACCGACGCCGACACCGTCGTGCAGCTGGAGCACACCGACCGCACGGACACACTCGCCGCCCTGCCGCCCACCGTCACCGTGCTGCGCGTACCGACGGCCGGCATGCACGTGCGGCGCACTGGCGAGGACAAGGCCGTCGGCGACCTGGTGGTCCCCGCCGGCACGCTGGCGCGGGCCACCGTGCTGTCAGCGCTGGCGTCCACCGGCCACGGCAGCGTGCTGGTCACCCGGGCGCCGCGGGTCGCCGTGATCGCCACCGGCAGCGAGCTGGTGGCACCGGGAGAGCCGCTCCCGCGCGGGCACATCCCCGACTCGAACAGCCTTCTGGTGTCCGGGCTGGTGGCCGAGGCGGGTGGCGAGGTGCTCACGGCCGAACGGGTGCACGACGATCCCGCGGCGCTCGCGTCCGCCCTCGAACGGGCGGTCGCCCTGGAGCCCGATGCGGTGATCCTGACCGGTGGGGTGAGCGCGGGGGCGTTCGACCCGGTCAAGCAGCTGTTCACCGGCTCCTCGGACGTCACGTTCACCAAGGTCGCCATGCAGCCCGGCAAGCCGCAGGCGTTCGGCACGCTGCCGGGCGGGGCGCTGCTGCTGGCGCTGCCGGGCAACCCGGTCAGCGTGTGGGTGTCGTTCCACGTGTTCGTCCGTCCGGCGCTGCTGACCATGCAGGGTGCGGAGCCGTCGGCCGTGCAGCCGGAGCCGGTGCGCGCCCGCGCCGCATCGTCGTGGCGCACGCCGGCCGGCCGCACCCAGTACCTGCCCGTCCGCCTGTCGCCGGCCGCGGAGGGCTGGTCCGTCGAACCGGCAGCCCGGCGTGGGTCGGCATCGCACCTGGTCGGCAGCCTCGCGGCGGCCGACGGGTATGCGATCGTGCCCGCGGAGACTGACGAGGTTCAGGCCGGCGACCTGGTGGACGTCGTGCTGACGGACCGGCGCTGAGGACGAAGAAGGAGCCATGGACGCACTGACCCACCTCGACGGTGCCGGCCACGCCCGGATGGTCGACGTGACCGAGAAGACGCCGACGGTCCGCTCGGCGACGGCCAGCGGATTCGTGCACTGCAGCCCCACGGTGGTCGCCGCGCTGCGTGACGACGCGGTGCCGAAGGGCGACGCGTTCGCCGTCGCCCGCATCGCCGGGATCGCCGGCGCCAAGCGGTGCGCCGAGCTGCTGCCGCTCGCGCACGTGATCGGCGTGCACGGCGCCAGCGTCGACCTCGAGCTGACCGACGAGGGCGTGCGGATCAGCGCGACGGTGCGCACGGCCGACCGCACGGGTGTGGAGATGGAGGCGTTCACCGCGGTGTCGGTGGCGGCGCTCGCGCTGGTCGACATGGTCAAGGCGCTGGACCGGGGCGTGTGGTTCGGCGACGTGCGGCTCGAGGCGAAGACCGGCGGGAAGTCCGGCGAGTGGCGCCGCGAGCCGTGACCGCCGGGGGCACGGCGGGCGGCGCGGCTGGCGACCCAGCCGGGGTCACCGCGCGGGTCAGCGTCGGCGCTCGCGCCGCTGACGTCCAGGCGGTGGTTCTGACGGGCGGGCGCGGGTCGCGGCTCGGCGGTGCGGCCAAGGCGGAGCTGGATCTCGGCGACGGACCGCTGATCGCCCGGCTGCTCGACGCGCTCGGCGCGGCCGGCATCGCCGACGCCGTCGTCGTCGGGCCGCCACCCTCCCACGTGCCGGACTCCGTCCGCGTGCGCGTCACCCGCGAGGACCCGCCTTTCGGCGGTCCGGCCGCGGCCGTGCAGGCGGCGATGCCCCTGGTCGAGGCCCCCTGGGTGCTGCTGCTCGCGTGCGACCTGCCGCGCGCCGCCGACGTCGTGCGCCTGCTGCTGGACCGCTGGGGCGACGCGTCCGGCACCGCCGGCGACGGCGTGGTGCTGGTGGACGGCGAGCAGCACCCGCAGTGGCTCGCCGGGATCTACGCGCGGGAGCCGCTCGCGCAGGCGTTGCGGTCGGCCGCCTCGGCCGCGACGCTCGGAGGACGGCGCGGCGTGCGGATGGGCGACGTGGTGGGACAGCTGGAGCTGGCACCGGTGACGGACGCGGCCGGCGTCTCGCGGGACGTGGACACCCCGGACGACCTGGCGTGGTGGCGGGCGGCGCGGGAGCAACGAGGGACGACGAGCGGGAGGACGACCGTGGAGCACAGCGGCAAGGCCGGACGGGTTCCGGCGGGGGCGCTCGGCGACTGGCTCGCCGAGCTGCAGGGGCTGCTCGGCATCGAGGACCGGATCGACGTCGACACCGTGCTGGACGTCGCGCGCGACGTGGCGCACGGGGTGGCGCGTCCGGCGGCGCCGCTGAGCACGTTCGCGCTCGGCCTGGCCGTGGGCCGCTCGGCCGCTGCCGGGGTGCCGGTCGAGGAGGAGCTGGAGCGCCTGGCGGCGCTGGTGCAGCGGCGCGCGCTGGAGCACGCCGGCACCGACGACGACGCAGGCACGCCGATGCCGGAGCAGGCCGCCACAGAGCAGGCCGCCACAGAGCAGGGCACCGCGTGAGCACCACCACGGCCACCGTGACGGTGCGGCTGTTCGCCGCCGCAGCCGAGGCGGTCGGTGCCGAGCAGCTGGAGCTGCCGGCCGCCATCGTGCAGGACGTCGTCGACGCGCTGGTCGCGGCGGGCGGCCCGGACACCGCCTCGGTCCTCGGCCGCTGCTCGTTCCTGGTCGGCGGCCTGCGCGCGGACACGGCGCAGGTCGCGGTGCCAGCTGGTGCCGTCGTCGACGTCATGCCGCCGTTTGCCGGCGGCTGACAGCTGCCGCTGCGGACACCCCACCGGGTGACACCGTTCCCTGAGATCACGCCAGATACTGCATCGGTGCCCCGCGTCCCTCCGCCTTCCGCAGGCACCAGGTCGGCCTGGTTCCTCGCCCTCCACATGCGGGAGCTGCGGAACGGGCCTTCCGTGGAGCGAGCTCACTCGGACCGAGCGGCCGTTGCGGCGGGAGAGGCGCGCACGGTGAGCTGCTTCCTGCGTGCAGACTTCGATGGCTACCCGCGTCGGTCACGGCAGGGTCTCTTGTGGCTCCAGCGGCCTGCGGCGACGTGGCGGCCGTTCTGGTCGGTCCGCCGTCGAGGACTTCAGCTGCCCAACGACGCGACGGTCATGGACGTCCGCGAGCCGGACCCTGCCGAGTGGAACGTCAAGAGCGACCTGTTCCGGGTGATCATCGCTCGCACCCCCGGTGGGGTGCTTGAGATGGCCGTGCCGACGGTCGACGTGCCGCTCGTGAAGGCGTTCCTCGCCGGATCCTGAGCGGAGGGTCAGCGGATGCTGGTCGAGCTGGCAGGCGCCGCCACTGCGTCGTTCACCGGCGGCTGACCGCGGTCCGCGAAGCTTCGGCTCAAGCCGACAGCCCCGGGTGACGACAAACGACCATGCGCAGTCCTGGCTCGCAGCCGTCGGCCGCCTCCGCCGTCGTGCTCACCATCGAGGACTGGGCGGGGACGTTTCACGTACCAGCGGGCGCAGAGGCACGTTTCGAACCGGGGCCGCGCTGGATGGTGCCCGCCGCAGGTGCGCTCGGTCTGCTCCTCGCGGCCCTCCTCATCAGACCCGGACCGCCGTCCCCCTTCGCGTCTCTCGGAGTTCTGCTCGTCGTGGTGGGTGTTGCGGCGACGGGCATGGAGCTCGGAGGCGCCCGCGGTGTCACGGTCGCGATGGCCGTCACAACGGTGGTGTGGGTCGCGACCGGTGCGGCCCTGCTCGGTGGGGCCTTGCCGGACGAGCGTCTGCTGCTCGGATTCCTGACGCTCGGCATCCTCGGGGAGGTGATCGGCGCAGAGCGTCTTCGACGGCAAGCGCACGCGGAACGCGACCGCGTCGTCGCTGCACGCCGCGGCACGCGCATCGACGGCTGGGTGGTGCGAGTCGACGGTCCGCCCTGGGGCCGGCAGCTGACGGTCGAGGCGTCGGGCGGCACCGAGGGCCCGTGGACGGGCTCGTGGACCGGCTGGCAGACGCGCCGACCGGCCGTCGGCCACCCCGTCGGGATCTGGCGCGGGGAGGACGGCCGGGCCGTCGTCCTGCTGCCCCGAGAGCCGCGCTGATCGGCGGGCCGGCGCGCGGTCAGCCGCCGATGGCGTTCATGCCGCGGGCCGGCTGGAGGAAGCCCGGGTCGTTGATGCCGTGGCCGGGCAGCTTGCCGTGCACGCACCGGCGGAGCACGACGTCGAGCGCGTCGTCCGTCCGCTCGTCGTCGAGCCCGTCCGGGCCCGGCTGATCCCGCAGCACCGCCCGCAGGTCCAGCTCGGAGGTGGCGAACAGGCAGCTGCGCAGCTGGCCGTCGGCCGTCAGCCGCAGCCGGTCGCACGCGCCGCAGAACGGCGCCGTCACGGCCGCGATCACGCCGACCCGGTCGGGCCCGCCGTCGAGCAGGAACGTCTCCGCCGGCGCGCCGCCACGCCCCGGCAGCGGAGTGAGCGTCCACCGCTCCCCCAGCGCCGCCAGCATCTCGTCGCGCGTCACCATGCGGCCGCGGTCCCAGGTGTGCCCGGCGTCCAGCGGCATCTGCTCGATGAACCGCATCTGCGCGCCGTGAGCCACGGCGAACTCGACCAGGTCCACCAGCTCGTCGTCGTTCACGCCGCGCATCGCCACTGCGTTGAGCTTCAGCGGCCGCAGCGGCGACGCGGCCGCCGCCGCGATCCCCTCGAGCACGTCGTCGAGCCTGTCGCGCCTGGTCAGGGCGTGGAACCGGTCGGGGCGCAGGGTGTCCAGGCTGATGTTCAGCCGGTGCAGACCGGCCGCGACCAGGTCGTCGAGCACCGCGCCGAGCCGGATGCCGTTGGTGGTCATCGCTACCTGGACCGGGTCTCCGGCCGGCCCGCGCAACGCCGACAGCCGCCGCACCAGGTCCACCAGGTCGGGCCGCAGCAGGGGTTCGCCCCCGGTCAGCCGGAACGTGGTGACGCCGTCCTGCGCGCACACGCGGGCGACCCGGACGATCTCGTCGGCGGACAGGATGCTTGGTGTGGCCAGCCAGGCCATGCCCTCGGCCGGCATGCAGTACGTGCAGCGCAGCGAGCACCGGTCGGTCAACGAGATGCGCAGGTCGCGGTGCACCCGGCCGAAGGTGTCCACCAGCGGGTCGCCGCGGTGGCCGAGCGGCGTCCCGCCGATCGGCTCGGATGCGGGTCGGGGGCCACCGATGGTGACCGGGACCGCCGTCCGCAGCGGGCCCGTCACGTCAGATCCCCACCCAGGTGGAGCGACCGTCCGCCTGCGACTGCCGCTTCCACACGGGCAGCTCGGCCTTGATCCGCTCGACGAGCTCGCGCGACACCTCGTACGCCTCCGCGCGGTGCGCCGTCGCCACGCACGCGACCAGGGCCAGGTCACCCACGGCCAGTGCACCGATGCGGTGGCTGACGGCCACCCGGGCCCCGCCTGCCTCGGCTCGCGCCGCGAGCTCCACCAGGATCCGCTCGGCGTCGGGGTGCGCGCTGTACTCGATGCCGGTCACCTCGCCGTCGGCGCCCGGGTCGTGGTCGCGCACCTGCCCGACGAAGGTGACGACGGCACCGCAGGCCGGGTCCTGCACGGCGGCCAGGTGCTCGGCGAGGTCCAGCGGTGCGCTGCTGACGCGCGCGAGCGCCGCCATCAGTGGTCGCCGCCGCGCAGCTGGTCGAGCACGTGGGGCACCAGGGGCACCAGCACCTCCAGGGACTCGCGGACGGCGGCGGGCGAACCGGGCAAGTTCACCACCACCGAGTGTCCGGCCGTTCCGGCGACCGCGCGCGACAGGGCCGCCGTCGGAGTCTTCTGCAGACCTCGGGCGCGGATCACCTCGGCGACACCCGGCAGCTCCAGGTCGAGCACGGCGCGGGTCCCCTCCGGTGTGCGGTCCCGCGGTCCGACACCGGTCCCACCGAGGGTCAGCACCAGGTCGGGACCCTCCGCGACCGCCTCCTCGAGAGCGAGGCGAACCGGCTCGGCCCCGTCCGGGACCACGCGGGGCGCGTCCACCGACCAGCCGGCCTGCGTCAGCGCCTCTACGGCTGCGGGTCCGGACAGGTCCTCGCGCAGCCCGGCTGCGGACCGGTCCGAGACGGTGATCACCACGGCGCGGCGACGCGGCACCTGGTCGGTGTGGACGTGGACGTGGGCGTCGGCGGAGGGGTTGCGGTCGACCTCGTGGCGGTGCTGGCCGGCGGTGTCCACGCCGTGCGCAGCGGCGTCCGTCGGGTCCGGTCGCGGCATCCGGTCAATATAACGGACGATGGTAGTTTCTAAGCCGTGACGGCAGCGGACGACGCGAGCACCAGCGCCGCGCTGGCCTCCCCGGCACGCCGCCGGGTGCTCGACGCGGTCCGCGCGGCAGCGGAGCCCCCGACGGCCCAGCAGCTCGCCGTCGAGCTGGACCTGCACGTCACCACGGTCCGCTTCCACCTGGACCTGCTGGAGCAGTCGGGTCTCGTGGAGCGGGTGACCCGCCATGCCGGCCGGCGCGGGCGGCCCAGCGTGCACTACCGCGCGGTGGGCCCGGCGGCGGACGTCGCGAGGGACCAGATGATCGAGGCGCTCGCCGAGGCCCTTGCCGCGAGCGGAGCCGCCGCGCACCGGGAGTCGGCGGCGGCGGGCCGGCGGTGGGCGGACCAGCTCGCGGCGCGAGCCGACACCGACCCCGACACGCACATCGACCCCGCCACGCGCACCGACCCCGCCGGTCAGGCTGCCGAGGCCACCGCCGCCATCTCCGAGGTGTTCGGGCGGCTCGGCTTCGACCCCGAGGCGCACGACGACACGATCCGGCTGAGGTCCTGCCCGTTCCGCGAGACCGCGTCCCGCTACCCCGAGATCGTCTGCCAGGTGCACACCGGGTTGGCGCAAAGACTGGCGGAACGGGCCTTCGACGGGGAACGTGTGCAGGTACGCCTCACCCCCTTCGTCGAACCGGAGCTCTGCGTGCTCCGCCTGGCCCCGCGAACGGATGACGCCCTTGTCCGCTGAACCGAGCTCCCAGGACGACTGGGACCCGCGCTCTCCCGCCGTCCTGCAGGACCAGCTCGCCGCGTACGACGAGATGCGCGGCCGCTGCCCCGTCGCGCACAGCGAGTACCTCGGCTGGTCGCTGTTCCGCCACGCCGACGTGCTGCAGGTGGTGCAGGACCACCAGACCTTCTCCAACGCGGTGTCCACGCACCTGAACGTCCCGGACGGCATGGACCCGCCCGAGCACACCGTGTACCGGCAGATGGTCGACCGGTACTTCACCGACGAGCTGGTGGACGCCTTCGAGCCGGAGTGCCGCCGGGTGGTGACCGAGCTGCTGGGCCAGCTGCCGCGGGACGGGTCGCCGTGGGACGTCGCGGAGCTTTCGGAGCAGGTGGCCCTGCGCACCCAGTCCGCGTACCTCGGCTGGCCGGAGCGGCTGCACGAGCCGCTGCGCGCCTGGACCGCCCGCAACCGCGCGGCCACCCTGGCGCGGGACCGCGGCGCGATGGCGGACGTGGCGGAGGACTTCGACGGCTACATCACCGGTCTGCTGGACGAGCGACGGGCGCTCGGGGACGCGGCGCCGGACGACCTGAC
Source organism: Cellulomonas sp. 73-145 (assembly GCA_001898185.1). GTDB lineage: Bacteria > Actinomycetota > Actinomycetes > Actinomycetales > Cellulomonadaceae > Cellulomonas. Next base: position 26,521 of record MKTI01000002.1, read on the forward strand.
GACGCGCCTGCTGGCCGACCAGGTGGACGGGCGGCCGCTGACCGGCCCGGAGCTCGTCTCCACGCTGCGCAACTGGACCGTCGGCGAGCTGAGCACCATCGCGGCGTCCGTCGGCATCGTCGTGCACCTGCTCGCCACCCGACCGGAGACGCAGCAGGCGCTGCGCGACGACCCGTCGCTGATCCCCGCCGCGATGGACGAGATGCTGCGGATCCACCCGCCGCTGGTGGCCAACCGCCGCGTGGTGACCCGGGACGTCACCGTGGGTGGCCACGACTTCGCACCGGGCGACCGGCTGACCGTGATGTGGGCGTCGGCAGATCGGGACGAGGCCGTGTTCGGCGATCCCGACGAGCTGCGGCTGGACCGGCCGCCGGCGGACAACCTGCTGTACGGCGCGGGGATCCACGTCTGCCCGGGTGCCCCGCTGGCCCGGCTCGAGCTGCGCGTGCTGACCGAGGAGCTGCTGCGCCGCACGCGCTCGATCGAGCTGGACACCGAGCAGCAGCCGGAGCTGGCCGTCTACCCCGCCAGCGGCTTCACGCGGCTCTTCGTCCGGGTGCGCCGGGCGGGGCGCCACACCGCCTGAGACCCCCCGAGAGCCCTGCGAGAGCGCCACGTCACCGTGGCGGGACACGGGTCCGTTCGACGAATAAGCCGGAGTAGAGTCCTCTCTATTCAGGGCGAGACACGGCCCTGTCCCGGGCGGAGCGCCCGGCGCGACGTCACCGAGGAGCACCACGTGAGCGAGCCCATCGAGATCCTGCCCAGCGCCCCCGCGGCCTCCGGCCACTCCTGCGGCTGCGGCGGCCACGACGAGGCCGTCCCGGTGCTCGACGTGCGCACCATCCCGCACGCCATCCGCCACGCCGCGGTGTTCGGCGCCTTCGACGCGATCGCCCCGGGCGGCTCGATGGTGATCGTCGCCCCGCACGCGCCGCTGCCGATGCTGTGGCAGCTGTCCGAGCGCGCGCCGATCGACGTGGAGTTCCTCGTCGAGGGCCCCACCGAGTGGCACGTCCGTCTCACCCGGCTGGCCACCGCCGCCGTCTGAGGCGCCAGGTGCCGGGCCGGCCCTCCCCGAGCCGGCCCGGCACCCGTCGTCAGCGAACGAGGCCCTCGAAGGAGGCCCCCGAAGGAGGCCCTCGAAGGAGGCAGGCATGAGCGGCGTCGTACGGATCAAGCGGGTCTACGACGACCCGGCGCCCGAGGACGGCTACCGCGTGCTGGTCGACCGCCTCTGGCCGCGCGGCGTCAGCCGCGAGCGCGCCGCCGTCGGCACCTGGCTCAAGCAGGTCGCCCCGAGTGCCGAGCTGCGCACCTGGTGGGACCACGACCCCGCCCGCCTCGACCAGTTCACCGCCCGCTACCGCGCGGAGCTGGACGCGAACCCCGCGCTCGACGAGCTGCACCGGCTGCTGCACGACCACCCGGTGGTCACCCTCGTCTACTCCGCGCGCGACCCGCACCTGAACCAGGCCGAGGTGCTGCGCGAGTACCTCGCTACCCGCCGATATGGCCCGCGATGATGCTGGTCACCACCACCGACGTGATGGTCACGGTGGAGAAGCCCGCGACGATCATCTTCGGCAGGATGTCCCCCTCGATGGCGGCGACCTCCTCCGGCGTCTCACCCGCACCGCGGGCTGCCTCCTGGCTGAGGATCATCGTGCCGGGGAAGCCGTACAGCGCGGTCAGGCCGATGCCGACCGACATGGGCACCGTGTAGCCCAGCAGCTTGCCGGTCACCCCGGCGAACAGCACGATCCCGACCAGGCCGAACGCGAACGCCAGGAGCAGCGGCAGGGCCAGCGCCTTCACGTCCGCCGGCACCACCCCGGCCAGGGGGGCGAACACCAGGATCATGATCGAGATCATCATCAGGCCCAGGGAGTCGATGCCCACCAGCACGGACGGCTTGAGCACCCCGGTGGCGCGCAGCGTGATGCCGAGCAGCAGGGCGACGACGAACGTGTTGAGCACCCCGTCCGTCAGGTTGTTCATCAGGATGGAGACGAGCACGGCGGCGCCGACCACCAGCAGCGTGCCGGCCGTCGTCTGCAGCGCCGCCGGCAGCCGGCTGGTGCGGGCCTCCTGCGACTCGACGGTGGCGGCCGGGGCCAACCGGCCGGCGCGGTACTCGCCGCGCAGCCGCTGCGCCTCCCGCCGCAGGATCACGGACGTGAGCGGGAAGCCGAGCAGCCCCTGCAGGGCCGCGATCAGCACGGGGAAGACGGCCACCGCGGTGAGGCCGTAGCCGAGGGCCGCCTCCTGCACGATCAGCACCGAGATGGTGCCGCCGCTCAGGGCCCCGGTACCGGCGATGGCGAAGTCCCGGGCGCTGGCCACGCCCGGGTAGCCGCCGGGGGCGCGGCCGTGGAAGATCACCGCCGCCAGCAGCAGCGCCAGGCCGATGCCGACCACCGTCGCGATGCCGATCAGCAGGGTGCGCCACTGCCGCTTGAAGTCGTCGAGGCTGATCAGCGTGCCCAGGTGCACGACGATCAGCCCCACCACGACGCCGCCCAGCGCCAGCAGCGCGGAGCTGCCCAGCATGTCGTGCGGGAACAGGTCGGTGAGGAACCCGACCAGGAAGATCAGCGAGGCCACGAACAGGGACGACAGCAAGGACCGGGTCCGCTTCGCGATCAGGTCGCTGACCGTCCAGATCGCCATCACGGAGACGAACGCGAGCACCGGGTTCATGCGCGGGCCCTCGCGCCGGCCGGTGCCGTCCCCGCTGGGGGTGTGAACGTGCGGGCGAGCTCCAGCAGCAGCCGTGCGCCGTAGCCGGTGGCGCCCTTGGACCGCCACGACTCGTCGGCGTCGGCCTGCATGGGCCCGCACATGTCGAGGTGCGCCCACGGCAGCCCGCCGACGAACTCGTCGAGGAACAGCGCCGCCGTGATGGTGCCGGCGTGCGGACCGCCGAGGTTGGCGATGTCGGCGATGTCGGAGTCCAGCTGCTTGCGGTAGCTCCGCTCCAGCGGCAGCTGCCACACGCGCTCCGCGGTGGCCGCCGCCGCCGCCTTCACCTGCTCCACCACCGCCTGGTCGTTGCCGAGCGTGGCGGCCATCGCCGGGCCGAGCGCCGCCAGCGCCGCACCTGTCAGGGTCGCGATGCTGACCACGGCCTGCGGCTGCTCCTCGACGACCAACGCGAAGGCGTCGCTCATCACCAGCCGCCCCTCGGCGTCGGTGTTGCGCACCTCCACGGTGGTGCCCGACCGGGTGTGCAGCACGTCGCCGAGCACGTAGGCGCTCCCGGAGGGCACGTTGTCGGTGCAGGCGAGGAACGCGGTGACGCGGCTCGGTACGTGCAGGTCACGCAGGCCGGTGAACGCGCCCACGATGGCGCCGGCGCCGCCCATGTCCATCTTCATCAGCAGGTGCATCGGGTCGGACGGCTTCAGGCTGATCCCGCCGGAGTCGTACGTGATCCCCTTGCCGACCAGGGCGAGGTGTCCGGCCGGCTCGCCGTCCGGGGTGTAGACGAGCCTGACCATCCGGGGCTCCTCCACGCTGCCGCGGTTGACGCCCAGCAGCCCGCCGCACCCCATCTGCACCAGCTGGTCGGGCCCGAACACCTCGACGTCGAACCCGTGCGCGCGGCCCAGCTCCACCGTGGCGTCCGCCAGGTCGGCCGCCGTCAGGTGCGCCGCCGGGGTGTTGACCAGGTCGCGGGCCACCAGGGCGGCCCGGGCGGTCACCAGACCCTCACGGGCACCCCTCGCCGCCTCGCTCTGGTCGACGCCGGGGAGCACCAGCTGCAGGTCCGTCAGCGCGACGCGCTTGGGCGCGCTCTGGAGCTCGGAGTACCGGTAGCGGGCGAGCACGGCCCCCTCGGTCGACGCGCGTGCTGCGGCCGCCGGTGCGACGTCGCCGAGCGCCGGCACGTGCAGCCGGAGGCGCGGCGCCGATGCCGCGGCACGGGCGAACGCCGCCGCGGCGTCCCGCAGCGAGGCGGCGTCCTGGTCGGCGAGAGCCCCGGCGCCGACCGCCACCAGCAGCGGGCCGTCGGCACGCGGGACGACGAGCGCGCTGCCGACCTCTCCGCTGAAGCCCGCCCGCTCCAGGGCCGGCCTGGTCAGGCCGAGCGCGGGGTCGACGGGAGCGTCCCTGTGCACCAGCACGCCGAGGGCGTCGACACCCTCGAGGTCGTCCGCGGCACCGACCACGCGCGCCGTCGGCGGTGCCACCTGGGACGGCACCGCGGTGAAGGAGTCCGGGATGAGCTTGTTGGGGCGGCGTGCCATGGCGATCCCTCCTCCGGGCGCGCGTGCGGCGCCATGCCCACCCTCGGACGCGGCGGAGAGCCCGACATCACCCGTTCCGGACGACCTGCACGTCCCGGGGGAAGGGACACGGGAGCAGCGCACGTGTGCGGCACGGGTTCCCGGGCAGCGTCAGCGCAGCGGCCAGACGAGCGGGATCACCACCAGGGCGACGACCAGCCAGGCCAGCATGGTGACCAGCCCGAGCCGCCAGTAGTCGCCGAACCGGTACCCGCCGGGGCCCATCACCATCATGTTGGACGGGGTCGCGATCGGGGTGAGGAAGGACGCGGCACCGGCGACCGCCACCGTCATCAGCACGGGCTCGACCCCCGTGCCGGCGGCCTGCGCGGCGGCCACGGCGATGGGCACCACGATCAGCGCCGTGGCGGTGTTGCTCACCACCTGGCCCAGTGCGGCGGTGACCAGGAAGATCGCGACCAGCAGCAGGTACGGCGACAGGTCACCGACCACGCGCAGCAGGCCGCGCGCCAGCAGGTCCGCCGCTCCCGAGCTCGAGATGGCGGTGGACAGCGGGATCAGCCCGCCGAGCAGCACCACCGTCTGCCAGGAGACCGCCCGGTACGCGTGCTGGGGAGTCACCACCCGAAGGGCCACCATCGCGACCGCGGCACCCAGCCCGGCGACCGCCGGCGGCACCACGCCGGTGGCCAGCAGCACCACCATCACCCCGAGCACCACCAGCGCCTCGGCGGAGCGCGCCCCCATCGGCACCGCCTGGCGGCGCACCTGGTCGGGCGCGTCGACCACGAGGACGTCGCGGTGGTCCACGAGGGAGTCGACCACGGCCCACGGACCGTGCAGCAGCAGGCTGTCACCCTCGGTCAGCACGGTGCCCCGCGCCCCTGACTCCTTGCCCAGGTGCCGCACCGCGAGGATCACCAGCGAGCCCACGCGCACCATGCCCGGGAACACCCGCTCGCCCACGAGCTCGGACCGCGGCGGGACCACCACCTCGACCACGCCGCTCTCCCGCGTGAGCAGCTCGTCACCGCCGACCGGCCGCTGCCGTACGTCCAGCTGCCAGCGGGCGGCGAACCCGATGACGGCCTCCGCCGGTCCGTTCACCACGATCGCGTCACCCGCCTCCACGGTCCGGCCCACCGCTGCCGCAGCACCGTCGACCGTCTGCACCCCGAGCACCCGGACCGCCGGCGGGTCGTGCGCCGGCACCGGGGTCCCGACCAGGGGCGAACGGGGCGGCACCGCCAACCGGTAGAAGCCGTCCTGCAGGGCGTAGTGCCCGGCGAGCGCGCCGGCGTGCCGACTGAGGTCCGCCAGCGGCGATCCGGCAGACGCCGCGGGCAGCAGCCGTGGCCCGAGGTACGCGCTGATCGCGATCGTCACCGCGAGGAGCGGCACACCGAGCACGGCGAACTCGAAGAAGCCGAACGACCCGTGCCCGTCCGCGGCGGCCGCCTCGCTGACGATCACGTTCACGGGGCTGCCGGACAGCGCCAGCAGCGACCCGGCGTGGGCGGCGAACGCGAGCGGCAGCGCCAGCTGCGACGGCGCGTGCCCGTTGCGCACGGCCAGCACCACCACCATCGGCAGCAGGGCCGCGACGGAGCCGTTGGGGCTGACCACAGCGGTGAGCAGCCCGGCGAGCAGCATCACCGCCACCAGCAGCTGGCGCCGCCCCGACCCGGTCCGTGCGGCGATCGCCTGGCCGGCCCACGCGGTCACGCCCGTGGCGTCCAACGCCTCGCTGACCACGAACAACGAGGCGACGAAGACCACCACGGGGTCGCCGAAGCCCGCCAGCGCCTGTCGCGCGTCCAGCACGCCGGTCGCGTAGAGGGCCAGGGTCGTGAGGATCGCGACGACACCGACCGACAGCTTGTTCCACAGGAACAGGCCGACCGTCGCCGCCAGGACGACGAGGCTGATGATCGCCGGGTCCATGTCGGTCGCGAGCTGGTCAGGCGGTCGGCCCGGCCAGCTCCTCCGCGAGCTCCTTCTCGTCCTGCTCGGACAGCGAGGTCTTGAGCACCGTCCCGCCGAAGGGGGCCAGTGCGGCACCGAACTTGTCCTCGGTCACCTTCCTGGCCATCACCACCACCGCGGCGTGGCCCGGTGCCAGCAGGTCCTCGACGCGGTCACGGAACGCCCGGTCGATGCCGGACTTGCTCAGCCTGCCCGTCAGCGCACCGAGCGCACCGCCGACGAGGAACCCGAACGCGGGCACCAGGAACAGCAGCCCGAAGAGCCAGCCCCACAGCGCACCGGACGCTGCCGATGCGCCGACGATGCGCGCCGGGGTGTCGACGTGCTTCTTCCCGTCGGGGTCGATCCGCACCACCGCGAGACCGGTGAGCTCGACGACGAAGTCGGACTGCAGGCCCAGCACCGCCTGGTACGCCTTCTCCGCGGTCGCGTGGTCCTCGTAGCCCAGGATGATCAGCTCGGACATCGCTCCTCCTTCGGTAGGGCCGTGCCACCGGGCGCAGCCGTCGCTGCACCGTCGCATCGGGGGGGCTCGGGCAGACCACCCGTTACGGGTGGTCCGGTGCCCGCCGGCTCAGTCCGGGATCGTCACCACCTCGACGATCGCGACCCCGAGCTCGGCGAGGCGGTTGAGGATGCCCTGCAGCTCCTCGGGATCCTGGACGGGGCCCACCAGGCTGGTCTGCGCCGGGTGCTGCACGGGACTCAGCCCGGGGAACCCCGCGAGCGCGCCTTCAGGCAGCTCGGAGTCGACCCGGATCATCAGCCGAACCACGTCCGCCTCCCTCACGTCCGGAGCGCAACGCTGCCGCGCCGGGGCGCCACCGGCCTCCCCCGAACCGGGCGAGCCCCGGAACTTCCGAGTCGCTGACCGTTGCCCATTGCCCGCTGGCGTGGTGATCATGGCCCGGAGCAGGCTCGTGGGCCTCGCTCGAGCGCCGGGGGGCGGCGCGGTGCACCTGCACCGGACCGGGATGCCCCGGTGGCGGTGGGCCGGGGACCTGACGAGGTCCGTGGCCGAGACGGGGGCGGCCATGGCCACGGACCGACGACGGGACGTGTACGCCGGCACTGCGCGCTTGGTAGCCACACGCCCGGCTCCTCGGAAGCCGGCTGTTGTCGCGCCGCGTGAGGCTCCTCAGACGCTGGACGGCGTGCCGGTGCTCCCCCGCACGTACGTGCCGCCGGGCCAGCTGTGGGACCGGCTGGACCGATCTGCCGACGCCGCGGTCACGGTCGTGGTGGCGCCCGCGGGCGCGGGCAAGACGCTCGGCACCGCCGGCTGGCTGCGCCGACCGGGTTCGGCCGGAGGGCGGCCGCCGTCGAGCGTGCGGTGGGTGCGGGGCGGACAGCTCGACGGTGAGGACCTGCGGGCAGCCGTCCGCTCCCGCCGGCCGGCGCGCGGCGGACCCGTCTCGTCGGGGCACAGCGCACTGCTGGTGGTGGACGACGCCGAGCACCTGGCCCCGTCGTGCCTCGCGGTCCTCGAGGAGGTGCTCGAGACCGGCTGGGACGGCGGCCGCGTGCTGCTGCTCACCCGCTGGGACCTGCCCCTGAGCAGGGTGGTCCCCCAGCTGCTCGGCACGCTCTGCGTGATCCGCGGCGACGCGCTGCGGCTCGACCCCGAGCACGCGCGGGCCCTCGTGCGGCGGCATGCGCCGGACTGCCCACCCGACGTGCTGGAGCGGATCGTGCAGCAGGCCGCCGGCTGGTGCGCGGCGCTGGTGCTCGCAGCGCGGGCCGCCCGGACGGCAGCACCGGCGGGGCTGGAGTCGTGGCCCACCGTGCCCGGCCCGGTGGTCTCCGACTTCGTGGCGCACGAGGTGCTGGCCGGCCTGGGCCCACGACAGCGGCACCTCCTGATGTCGCTCGCGCACGAGCCGGCCGTCACCGCCGGCACGGCGGCTCACCTCGCGCACGACGCGGGCGCAGGGCGCCTGCTCGAGGAGCTGGAGGCCACCGGGCTCCTCGTGACGCACGAGCCGGGCCCGGCGGGCGCGGACCTCTACCGGGTGCACCCGGTGCTGGCCGAGACCGCCCGGCGCCGGCTCGCCGCCGGTGGAGCGGACGCAGCCCGGGCGCGGGCGACGATCGCGCGCGCCGCCCGGATCGACCTCGCCGGCGGGGACCTCGGCGCCGCCGCGACCCGCACGCTCGTCGGTGCCGGGCCGGACCGTGCGGCAGCGCTGCTCGCCAGCCACGGGCTCTCGATGGTGCTCGGAACCGATCCGGCTCGTTTCCGTGCGGTGGCCGCGCGCTGCACCGACGCGCTCGGCACCCGGACCAGTGCGCGCCTGGCGCTGGCCGTCGACCGCTGGATGTCCGGGGACGAGTCCGGGGCTGTGGCGGGGCTGGCCGACGTGTGTCCCGCGGCTCCTGTGACGGACGGTCGAGACGTCGAGATCGCCCGACTGCTGAAGGCGCTTCTCGGACTCGAGCCGCTCGCGCCGGCGTGCTCGGCGGCCGTCCAGGCTCTCGCCGTCACGACCGCCGGGCAGCGCCCGGGGCGGCGAGCGCTCCTGCTCGCCCTGGTCGGCGAGGGTCAGCTGTGGCTCGACGACCTGGCAGCGGCGGAGGCCACGCTCGGGAACGCCGCGGCGGCGGCGCGGTCCGACGCCAGCGACCGCCTGCTCTCCGAGGTGCTCGCGCACCTGGCGCTCGCCCGCTACGCGCTCGGCTGGCCGGGCGCCGCCGCGGAGCTGGCCCGGCGCGGGCAGCGCGCGTGGCCGGCGGAGACGCGTACGACCCTGGCCGAGGCGGTCCTGTCCCTCGCCGCCCTGCACGCCGACCCGTGGGCGGCGGCCGCCGACGAGGTCGTCCCCCGACGGTCGGGTGGCCGACCGCCCGGGCGGTTCTGGTCGCACGCGGGCCAGGCTCTGCGGCTGGCGATCCAGGGACGCTGCACGGCTGCGCTTGAGCTGCTCGACTCACCCATCGAGCTGCCGCCCTTGCCGCGCTCGCTCGACGTGGCCCGGCACGCCCTGCGGGTTCTCATCAGCACCGCAGCCGACGACGTCGCGGCACTGACCGTCTCCGCCGAGCGGCTCGCGTCATTGGGTGCCGGTGCCGAGGCCGAGCTGGCCGCCGGGCTGCTCGCCGCGCGGAACGGGGACCTGAACGGCGGCCTCGCCGCGTTGCGGAGAGCGGCGACGACGCCGGCGCTCGCGCAGCCGGACACCGTGGGCATCGCCCTGGTCGCGGCAGCCCAGGTGGCCGACACCCTCGGCGACGGGCCCTTCGCCGACCTCCTGCTGGAGGAGGGCCTGCAGCGCGCCGAGAGCAGGCGCGACGCCCTGTCCATGGTCGGCTGGCTGGGGCACGTGACGCCGGTGCACGCGTTGCTCGACCGTTCGAGCGCCCGCAGCCGCTCCCGCTGGACGGCGCACCTGCTGGACCAGGCCCGCACCCACCGGTCATTGGCCGCGCTCGTCTCGCACGCCAGCCCCACCCCGGCCGAGTCCCGGCTCGCGCGCCGCGACGTGGTGGCGTCGCTCACGCCCCGTGAGCGTGACGTCCTCGACCGCCTGGCCCGCGGCGCCAGCTACGCGGACATCGCCGCCGACCTGGTGGTGAGCACCAACACGGTGAAGACCCACGTCGCGAGCCTCTACGCCAAGCTCGGCGCCGGACGCCGCAGCGAGGCGCTGGCCACCGCCCGCACGCTGCTGCTGTTGTAGGAGCTCCCGCCGCGCGGCGCTACGCCGGATCGGGTCCGGGCACGTCCGCGGTCGGCTTCGCGTCCAGGGTCGGCTTCGCGTCGAGGGCCGGCACGTCCGTGGTCGGCTTCTCGCCCGCGGCGAGCGACGCGAGGATCTGCTGGATCGCCGCGTCCTGAGCCAGCAGGTGCGCCTGGATCTGCCGCGCCTCCTCCAGCACCGCCGACGCGTCGTTGTAGGTGGCGAGCGAGCGCTCGTCGGCCGCCGCGGCCTGCACGTTCTGGCCCACGATGATGATGGGCAGCAGCACCAGCTGCAGGAACGTCTGGGCGATCCACGCGACGATCACCAGCCGGTCGCCGGACTTGAACGCCGCAGGCGCGCTGACCAGGGCCAGCACCGTGAACACGTACGCGGTCCACATGGTGCCGACGATCAGCGTGATCCGCAGACCGACCCGGGCGTTGAACCGCCCCACGAGTCCGCTGCCGTGCACCTGGGCGGCCGCCGCGGCGACCTTCGGCGGCCCGGCCTGCTGGCGGCGGGCGATGTGCGGGTGCGGGATGTACTCGAAGAGGTCCGGCATGGCGCGAGTATCGCGGCGCTGGGCGACGGAACCGGGCAGGCACGGCGCAGTCGCGCATGGGAAGGTCGGACAGGCGTCCGCGGTGGTCGCCAGGCACGGACGGGAGCGGTCATGCAGGATCCCACGCAGAGCCCGGCACCGGCAGCGTCGCCGTCAGGCCTCCCGCGTCCGGGGTCGCCCGACTGGATGCGCCCTCTGGGCCGCACGGGCATCACCGTCTCTGCGGTGTGCGCCGGCGGCAGCCCGCTCGGCAGCATGCCGGCGCTGTACGGCCGGGACGTCAGCCGGGACGAGGGCATCGCGACCGTGCGGGCGCTGCTGGACAGCCCGATCCGCACCATCGACACGTCCAACGGGTACAGCGACGGCGAGAGCGAGCGGCGCATCGGCGCCGCGCTGGCCCAGGTGGGCGGCAAGCCGGCCGACGTGGTGGTGATCACCAAGGTCGACGCCGACGGCCGGGACTACTCGGGCGACCGGGTGCGCGCCTCGGTGGCCGAGAGCATGCAGCGCCTCGGCCTGGACCACCTGCCGCTGGTGCACCTGCACGACCCGGAGGCCTTCGAGTTCGCGGAGCTGACCGCACCGGGCGGTGCGGTGGACGCCCTGGTCAGCCTGAGGGAGTCCGGCGTGGTCGGCTCGATCGGCCTGGCCGGCGGGCGGGTGCAGGAGATGGCGCGGTACCTGGCCCTCGGGGTGTTCGACGTGCTGCTGGTGCACAACCGCTGGACGCTCTTGGACCGCAGCGCCGCGGACCTGCTGGCCGAGGCCGAGCGGCGCGGGATGGGGCTGATCAACGCCGCGGTGTACGGCGGCGGCATCCTGGCCGGCGGCAGGTCAGGTGGGTCGGGCGGCACCGGTCCGGCCCGGTACGGGTACCGGCCGGCGCCGCCGGAGATCCTGCAGGCGGTCGACGCGATGCGTCAGGTGTGCGAGCGGCACGGCACCGACCTGCGGACGGCCGCGCTGCAGTTCTCGTTGCGGGACCCGCGGTTCGCCACCACCGTCGTCGGCATGAGCCGCCCCGAGCGGGTGGCGGCGACGGTGTCCGCGGCGCAGCAGCAGCTGCCGGAGGCGATCTGGGACGAGCTGGAGGCCCTGCTGCCGCCGTCGCGCGTCTGGCTGGACGCCCCGCTCTGACCCCGTGGGCGGGTCAGCCGCGCGGCGCGAGCCGCAGGGGCGGCAGCACCGGCGCCGGCAGCGGTGCGTGCGGATGGTCCGCGACGCGGCCGAACCGGGACCCGTCGTCGCCGCCGAGCACCTGCGCACCCCCGTCCGGTTCGGCACCGATCTCCGCCTGCCACTGCGCCCGCGCCTGCACCACGTCCTCGTGCGAGCGCCCGACGAAGTTCCACCACATGACGATGCGCTCCCCCAGCGGCCGGCCGCCCAGCAGCAGCAGCCGCACCGGCGTGTCACCGGCCACCACGGTCAGCTGCGTGCGGCCGGGCGCCAGGTAGAGCAGCTGCTCGGCCACCCCGTGCGTCCCGGCCACCTGCACCTCGCCCCGGTCCACCAGCACGCCGTGCTCGAAGTCGGGGTCGACGACGAACGTGTGCTGCGAGCCGGCGTCGAGCAGCAGCTCGGCACCGAGCAACGGGGAGAACGTCGGCACCGGTGACACCGCGCCGGCCAGCGCCCCGAGGAACACCCGCACGGTCACCCCCTCCAGCCGCAGGGCCGGCGGCGCATAGTGCTGGAACGCCGGCGCCGTGTCGCGGTGCACCGCCGGCAGGGCGGTCCACAGCTGCACGCCGTGCAGCAGGGTGGTGCGCGCGGTCGAGTCCTCGGAGTGGCTGATGCCGTGCCCGGCCGTCATCAGGTTGAGCTGACCGGGCCTGACCAGGACGTGCGTGCCGAGGCTGTCGCGGTGCTCGATCTCGCCGGAGAACAGCCAGCTGACCGTCTGCAGCCCGGTGTGCGGGTGCGGGGGCACGCGCATGCCGCCGGTCACCGACACGTCGTCCGGCCCGTAGTGGTCGAGGAAGCACCACGCGCCGATCAGCGAGCGGGCGCGCTGCGGCAGCGTGCGCCGCACGGTCATGGCGCGGATGCCGCCGAGCGGGACGTCGCGCGGCTCGAGGACCTGCACGGCCTCCGTGGCACCGGAGCCGTCGCACACCGTCTCGGTCGGCGCCTGCTCGAGGTTCGTCATGCGCCCATGGTCACCCCGGGCCGCCGCCGACGGCAGGGGCGTCCCGCCACGCCGCGTACGGGTGCCGGCTGCGCCTGGTGGAGCGCCGCCCGGGTCAGGATGTGCGCATGGACCCGGACAACTCCCCTGCCCCTGCCCAGCGACCCCGCCTGCGCATCGGGATGGTGGGCTACGCGTTCATGGGCCGGGCGCACTCGCACGCCTGGCGCACGGCACCGCGGTTCTTCGAGCTGCCGATGCTGCCGGAGCTGACGGTCCTGGCCGGCCGCGACGCCGCGGCCGCACGCGCGGCAGCGGACACGCTGGGGTGGACGGACGTCGAGACGGACTGGCGGGCGCTCGTCGCGCGCGACGACGTCGACCTCGTGGACGTCTGCACCCCGGGCGACACGCACGCGGAGATCGCGATCGCGGCGCTCGAGGCCGGCAAGCACGTGCTGTGCGAGAAGCCGCTGGCCAACTCGGTGGCGGAGGCGGAGGCGATGACGGCGGCCGCCGCACGCGCCGCCGAGCGCGGGGTCGTGGCGATGGTCGGCTACAGCTACCGGCGCGTGCCCGCGATCCAGCTCGCCCGCCAGCTCGTGGCCGAGGGGCGCATCGGGACCGTGCGGCACGTGCGCGCCCAGTACCTGCAGGACTGGCTCGCAGACCCGGAGGCGCCCCTGTCGTGGCGGCTCGACCGGCAGAAGGCCGGATCGGGTGCGCTCGGGGACATCGGCGCGCACATCGTGGACCTGACGCAGTTCATCACCGGTGACCGGCTGACCGAGCTGACGGCGATGCTCGAGACGTTCGTCAGCGAGCGTCCCGTGGCCGTCGGCTCCTCCGGGCTGGGCGGGACCCCCGGCACCGAGCGGGGACCCGTCACGGTGGACGACGCCGCGGTGTTCATGGGGCGCCTCGGCAACGGCGCCCTCGCCACGTTCGAGGCGACGCGCTTCGCGTGGGGACGACGCAACTCGATCCGCCTGGACATCGACGGCACGGACGGCGCGCTGGCGTTCGACTTCGAGGACATGAACGTCCTGCAGGTCTTCGACGCGCACGAGGATCCACGCACCGCCGGGTTCCGGCGCATCCAGGTCACCCAGCCGGTGCACCCGTACACCGGCAGCTGGTGGCCGGCCGGGCACGGGCTGGGGTACGAGCACGCGTTCACCCACCAGGTGGTCGACCTGGTGCGGGGCATCGCGGCCGGGCAGCAGCCGGAGCCGACCTTCGCGGACGGGCTGCAGGTGCAGCGGGTGCTCGCGGCCGTGGAGCGGTCCGCGCAGGGCCGCACCTGGGAGCGCGTCGAGACGGACTGACCGGGTGCAGCAAACGGAGGTCCCTTCCGCTTGACGCCGGACGGGGCCCCGTGTGCAGAGTGCTGCTGGCGGCTCTCGCCGTCTCCCGCTCGTACCTCGAGGAGCACCCATGCGCGTCGGCATCCACCTCATGCGGTTCGACAGCGTCACCCCCGCCGACCTGCGCGGCGAGCTCGCGCGGACGGTCGAGACGGCGGACGCGGCCGGCGTCGCCTGGATCTCGGTGATGGACCACTACTTCCAGATGATGCGCGCCGGGTTCCCAGCCGAGGACCCGATGCTCGAGGCGTACACGACGCTGGGCTACCTCGCGGGGCACACCGAGCGCGCGGAGCTGGGCGTGCTGGTCACCGGGGTGACCTACCGGTACCCGGGGCTGCTGGCGAAGATCGTCGCCACCCTCGACGTGCTCAGCGGCGGGCGCGCCGCGCTCGGCATCGGCGCGGCCTGGTACGAGGAGGAGCACGCCGCCCTCGGGGTGCCGTTCCCGCCGCTGTCCGAGCGGTTCGAGCGCCTCGAGGAGACGGTGCAGATCGCCCGGCAGATGTGGGACCCGTCCGACGAGGGCCCGTACACCGGTCGGTACTACCAGCTGGACCGCACGCTGTGCTCCCCGCTGCCCCTGCACCGGCCGGAGATCATGATCGGCGGCTCCGGAGAGAAGAAGACCCTGCGCCTGGTCGCGCAGTACGGCGACGCCTGCAACCTGTTCGGCGCCACGCCCGACGAGGTCGCCCACAAGCTCGAGGTGCTCCGTGCGCACTGCGCCGACGTGGGCCGCGACCCGGCCGAGATCCGGGTGACGGTGCTCAACGGTGGCGACGAGCTGCTGAACGGCGACGTCGCCGGGTTCGTCGACACGATGCGGCCGTTCGCGGACCTCGGGGTGGAGACGGTCATCCTGCGGCCGCCGGCCACGTCGCTGCACGCCTGGGTGCGCGACGCCGTGGTGCCCGCGGTGGAACCGCTCGCCGAGCTGGGCTGATCCCGCTCCCGGTTCCGTGCACCGCCCGCGCGGCTCATGCCGCCCAGGTGGCGCGGTACTCGCTCGGCGACGTGTGCAGGTGCCGGCTGAACGCCGCCCGCAGGCCGGCGCCGGTGCCGAACCCGCAGCGGGCCGCCACCGCGTCGACCGTCAGCTCGGTGCGCTCCAGCAGCTCCTGGGCCCGGCGCAGCCGCTCCCGCACCAGCCACTGCCCCGGGTTGCGCCCGTAGACGTCGAGGAACCGGCGGGTCAGCTGCCGCTCGCTCAGGTGGGCACGTGCCGCGAGGTCGCGCACCCGGATCGGCTCGCCGAGGTGGCGCAGCGCCCAGTCCGCGACGTCGGCGACCGTCGACGCCGCCACGTCCGTCACCGGGCCCAGCATGTACTGCGCCTGGTCGGCGGCCCGGTGCGGCGGGGTGACCATCCGGCGGGCGAGCTCGTTGGCCACCGCCGTGCCGTGGTCCTGCCGGACCAGCTCGATGCACAGGTCGATCCCGGCGGCGGTGCCGGCCGAGGTGTGGATGCGGTCGTCCTGCGTGTAGAGCACGCTCGCGTCGACCCGCACGCGCGGGTAGCGGCGCGCCAGCTCGTCGGCGTGCATCCAGTGCGTGGTCGCCCGGCGCCCGTCGAGCAGACCGGCCTGCGCCAGCACGAAGGCGCCCGAGCAGATCGACGCGATGCGGGCGCCCCGACGGTGCGCCTCGCGCACGGCCTCGACCAGGGCCGCCGGCTGCTGCTCGTGGACGTCGGTGCACGCCGGCACGATCACCGTGTCGGCTGTCACCAGCTCCTCCAGCCCGGCGTCGCCGCCGACGACGAAGCCGGGACCGACCGCCGCGCCCGGCTCGGTGGCGCAGACCTGCAGCCGGTACCAGGGGTCGACCAGGTCCGGACGCGGGATGCCGAACACCTCGCACGGCACCGCGACCTCGAAGATCGGCGCGCCCGGCATCACCGCGAGCGCCACGCGGTGCGTGTCCGTTCTGTTGCGCATGACGGCGATGGTGCCACTTCTCGGTCGGCTCGGCGGCGCGGTGCGATGACGTCATGACCGACGACACGGCGGTGCCGCCCGCCACCGCTCCTGCGGGGCTCGCGCGTCCGCTCGCGGCGCCGGACGCCTCGACCGGCACCAGCACCGGCACCACCACCGCCACCATCGGCCTTGCCCACGGCGTCGCTCTGTACGCCTGCGCCGTGCTCGGTGCCGGCGTCCTGGTGCTGCCCGGGCAGGCCGCCTCGCTCGCCGGCCCGGCGTCCCTGGTGGCGTGGGGGTTCAGTGCCCTGCTGGGCCTCGCGCTGGCGTTCACCTTCGCCGCCCTCGCGGTCCGCCATCCCGACGCCGGCGGGGTGGCGACGTTCACCGCCGCCGCGTTCGGGCCCACGCTCGGTGGGATCACGGGGTGGTGGTACCTCGTCGCGGGGTCGGTCGGGCAGACCGTCGTGGCGCTGACCGCCGGGTACTACGTGACGGCCGCGGCCGGGGTCGCCCAGCGCTGGTCGCCGGCGGTCGCCGCCGCCGTGCTCGCCTGCGCCGTGCTGGCCAACCTGCGCGGGCTGCGGACCGGTGCGCGGGTCCAGGTGGCGCTGGCGCTCGGCGTCGCGGCGATCCTGGTCACGGTGGTGCTGGTGGCGCTGCCGCAGGTGCACCGCGCCGAGCTGGCCCCCTTCGCGCCCGCGGGGGTCGGCGGCATCGGCCGCGCCGTCGTGGTGCTCTTCTTCGCCTTCGCCGGCTGGGAGGCCGTCGCGCACCTGTCCGGGGAGTTCCGCGACGTCCGCCGCACCCTGCCCGCCGCGACGCTGATCACCGTCGTGGTGGTCACGGTCCTGTACCTCGGCGTCGCCCTCGCCGTCGTCGGCACCCGCGCCTACGGCACGCCCGCGCTCGACCGCATCGCCCTCGGCACCGTCGTGCAGCGGGGCCTGGGCCTGTCGGCGCTGCACGTCGTCGCGGTCGCCGCCGTGGTGATCTGCGTCGGCACCACCAACGCCTACGTCGCGTCGGTGTCGCGCCTCGGGTACGCCCTCGGACGCGACGGGTGGGCACCGGCCGCGCTCGCCCGGCGCAACCGGCACGGCGCACCGGTCACCGCGGTGCTCACGGTGTCCGCCATCGGCGCCGTCGGCCTCGTCGGTGCCGCGCTGCTCGGCTGGGGCACCGACGGCATCGTGGTGATCCCTTCGGTGCTGGTGCTGGCCACGTACCTGGTGGCGTCGGCGGCGGCCGTCCGCCTGCTGACCGGCGCGCGCCGCCTGGTCGCGGTGCTCGCGCTGGTCCTGCTGCTGCTCGCCGTGCCCTACGCCGGACGCGGTCTGGCGATCCCGCTCCTGGTGGCGGCCGTCGCCGCCGTCACCCACCGGGTGCGCCGGGGCCGACGGGCGGCGACGCCACCGGTCAGTGCACCGTGAACGCCTTGCTGTCGCTCATCCGCGGCCCCGGCGCCTCGCCACCGGACGGGTCGTCCTCCGTGGCCACCACCGTGTACGTCCCCGGCGGAAGCTGGACGGTGAACGAGTACGGCGCGAACGTCTGGCCCTCGGCCGTGTGCGCCACGCCCTGCTGCACCACCGCGCCCGTCGCGCCGAGCACCTGCCACGGCAGGGTCGCCTCGAACACGGCCGCCTGACCGCTGACCGTCACGGGCGACGTCGTCGTCGCACCCTGCCGCGGCGTGTCGATCTGCACCCAGGCCTGCACGTCGAGCGCCGGCTCCCGCACCTGCGGGCTGGTCCACGCCACGGCACCCCACAGCTCGCCGGCGGGCTGACCGGCGATGGTCAGCAGCACCGAGCCGGACGGGTTGCCGGTCGCCGCCGTCACCGTGTGCACCAGCTGCTGGATCATCAGCGCCGCCCCCGCCGAGCCGATCGACGCGGTCCGGGCGTCGGCGCTGAGGTCGACGACGGTGGGGTCACCGGGCGTGACCCCGAGCACGGTGGTCGCCTTGTTCCACGGGCTGGTGTAGTCCGGGTCGTCCGGTCCGGCGATCATCCGCTCGACGGCGCTGCGCACCGGCTCACCGGTGAGGTCGTGCCGCTCGGGGATCAGCCGCAGGCCCGTGCGGGTGTCGATCATGAAGTAGACGGGCACGTCAGCCGCGGTGACGGTCGGCGTGGATGTCGGCGTGGGGCTCGGCGGGATGCTCGGCGTCGAGGGGGACGTCGTGACGGTGGGAGCCGGGACGGTCGACGGCGACGAACCGGGACCGGCGGTCTGGTTCTGGCACCCGGCCAGCAGCGCGCCGACGACGGCGACCACCGCACCGGCCGCGAGGAAGGGGAACGACGAGGGCCTCGTCAGCGTCGACATGGCGCGCTCCTGCAGCGACCCCGGGCCCTGCGACGGGGCCCGCCGCGGGGCCACTGTCTGGTTCGAGCGTCCCACCGCGCACTCGTCAGCACCACGGACCGAAGGTCCCCACCGGGCCCTTCGGCCCTGGACGCGAGCCGGCCCCGGCGGTCCGCTGGTCGGGAACCCGCTGCACCAGCAGCGTCGAACCCTGCCGAGGAGCGCACGATGAAGACCGCCGACGCCGCCGCCGAGTTCCTCTCCCAGCGCCGCATCGCGGTGACCGGGGTGTCGCGGACGCCGGCCAGCCACGGCGCGAACGTCGTCTACAAGACGTTGCGCGACAAGGGCTACGAGGTCGTCGCGGTCAACCCGAACGCCACCACGGTGGAGGGTGACCCCTGCTACCCGGACCTAGCCTCGGTGCCGGGCGGGGTTGACGCGGTGGTGATCGCCACGGGTCCGGACCACGCGGACGAGACCATGCAGCAGGCGATGGACGCCGGCGTCGGGCACGTGTGGATGCACCGGTCGGTGGACAAGGGCAGCGTCTCGGCCACCGCGACGGCACTGGGGCGGTCGCACGGCATCACGGTGATCGACGGCGGCTGCCCGCTGATGTACGGCGCGGCGTCCGACCCGGGGCACCGGTTCATGTGCCGGCTGTTCACGCTGACCGGGCGCGTGCCTCGCAAGGTCTGACCGCTGCCGGGCCGTCCTACGCCTGCGTCGTGGCCGTCCAGTGCCGGTCGTGGCGGGCACAGGCTACGTCCTGCACCTGCGGCCCCTAGACCTGCGCGGTCGCCCAGCGCACCCCGGAGTCGGACACCATCTCCACCGACCTCACCTGGCCCGTCGGCGGCCACGGCACCACCCAGCTCCCGCCGCCGGACCCGTCGAGCGCCCACGTGCCGGCCGCCTGCCGCGAGCCGTCGGCGAGCACCAGCCAGCACGAGTACCGCTCTCCCGCGCGGCCGCCGCTCACGCTGACGACCAGCACCTGCCCGGCGTCCGACCAGCTGCGCTGCACCGACCCGACGGCATCGCCCGCGGCCGTCCGCAGCGGGGCGCCGACCGCCACCTGCTGCGTGCTCGTCCCCCGTCCGACCACCGCCGAGCCGGCGGCGCCGACGCCGATGCCCACCACCAGCGCGGCAGCGACCAGCAGCGCGGTCCGCCGCGAGGGGCCGTGATGCCGGCGGACCCGCGCGGGTCGCATGGTCTGCACGCTGCCGCCGAGCCCGGTCGCCACCAGCACCCGCTGCGAGAACCCGGCCGGCGGCTCGACCCGCGGCGCGGCGACCAGCACGTGCTCCACGGCATCGGCGATCTCCGCGTACCGGCTGCGGCACGTCTCGCACCCGCCGAGGTGGCGCGTCAGGCCGTCCCGGAGCCGCTCGTCGACCTGCCCGAGGGCGAGGTCCGTCAGCGCCTCGTCACCCAGGTGCGGCTGCTGCTCAGTCACGGTCCGCCTCCATCGCCTCGCGCACCCGACGCAGGCCGGTCCGGATGCGCGTCTTCGCCGTGCCGAGGGGGATGCCCTCGGACACGCTGATCTCGTTGGCCGTCCGCCCGCCGATCACGGCGAGCACCACGGCACGCGCCTGCTCGGGCGGCAGCGCCCGCAGCCGCGCGACGGCGGCGTCCCGCTCGGTGGAGCGCACCACCTCGTCCTCCGGCCCGGGCACCTGCAAGGTCGCCGTGATCATCTCCTCGAGCACCGCGCCGTCGACGGGCATCGGCCGGCGGGCCCGCATCGCGTCGATCGCCGCGTTGCGGGTGATGGTCAACAGCCAGGTCAGCACCGAGCCGCGCCGCACGTCGTAGGTGCCGGCGGCCCGCCAGGCCCGGACGAAGACCTCCTGGCTGACGTCCTGCGCGAGCCCCGGGTCGTGGGTGATCGACACGGCCAGGCCGAACACGGCGGACTGGAAGCGCCGCACGAACGCGACGGCGGCGGCGTCGTCGTCCACCGCGAGACCGGCGACCAGCGCGGCGTCCGCCGTGCGGTCGGCACCGGAGAAGAGCTGCACGTCCTCTGGTACGTCGCCGGGGCCTCGAGGGATTGCGGCGGGAGGGATTGCGGCGGGAGGGATTGCGGCGGGAGGGACGGCGGCGGCCCCGCGGCGCAATCCCCGGGCCCACGGCGCACGTATCACCCTCGACGGCCACCCACCGAGGGGCGGCCCGCTGCGACCACCTGGAGGAGCCATGACTGCACGATCCCGCGTCTGGACGCTCGGGGCGAGCCTGCTGCTGACGGCGACGCTGGCCGCCTGCGGGAGCTCGAGCACCGGCAGTGGTTCGACCTCCGGAGGTGGTTCCGGCGGCGGTGCCGGCGCGTACGGCGGCGGCGCTGCCTCGGGCGGGTCCTCGTCGAGCGCACCGGCGGCCGGTGGGTCCGCCTCCGCCGCCGCGGCGACGGTGATGACGGCGAGCTCGAGCCTCGGCACCATCCTGGTGGACGGCAGCGGCCGCACCCTCTACCTGTTCACCAAGGACTCGCCGGGCACGTCGACGTGCACCGGCGGCTGCCTCGCCGTATGGCCCCCGCTCCTCGGCACCCCCACGGCCGGCACGGGCGTCGACGCCTCGATGCTCGGCACGCTGACGCGGCCCGACGGCAAGACGCAGGTCTCGTACAAGGGCATGCCGTTGTACTACTGGGCCCAGGACTCCGCGCCCGGCCAGACGAGCGGCCAGGGTGTGCAAGGCGTGTGGTGGGTGGTCAGCCCGCAGGGCACGCCGATCACCACCAAGTGACGCCGCGGCGGTGACGACGAGACGCGCGCCGGGCCGCGCCGCGGCGACGACCGACGCACCGGGCCGCCGCGGGGTCGCGACGACGGGTGCGCCGAGCCGTGGCGCGACGCGGGCGCTGCTCGGCACCCTCGTCGCCGGCGCCGCCGTGTCGTCGGCGCTGGGCCTCTACGCCCGCCTGCACGTGCCGACCGGCCGGACGCTGACGACGCTCGGGTTCACCGACCTGGTGCACATGAAGGCGTGGCTGACCACCGCCGCGCTGGTGCTGGCCGCGGGTCAGGTGCTCAGCGCCCTGCGCCTCTACGGCCGGCTCGGTGGTCGGCAGCGGGGCTCGTCAGGACAACGAGCCTCGTCAGGACAGCGAGCCGAGCCGGCACCGGTCTGGGTGCACCGGCTGCACCGGTCGGGCGGCGCGCTCGCCGTGCTGCTGACCCTGCCGGTGGCGTTCCAGTGCGCGTGGTCGCTCGGCTTCGGCACGTACAGCGCGCGGGTGCTGGTGCACTCGGTGCTCGGGTGCCTGCTCTACGGCGTGTTCGTGGCGAAGATGCTCGCGCTGCGCCTGCGACGCCCGCCGGGCTGGCTGATCCCCTGGCTCGGCGGCTCGCTGGTGCTCGCGTTCGTCGGCCTGTGGCTCACGTCGTCGCTGTGGTTCTTCACCCACGGCGGCAGGGGTTACTGACCCCGCCGCCGACCCCGCCGCGCGTCAGGGCCGCAGGTACGCCCAGCCCTGCCGCTGCCGGGCCACCAGGTGCGCCACCCCCGACGGGACCACCACGGCACCGGGCGTCACCGCGTCGTCGTCCAGCCCCATGCTGCGCAGCGAGTTGCGGCACACCGCGAGCCCGATGCCCGCCTCGAACGCCTCCGCGAGCGCAGGCGCCGTCTCCTGCCCCGGCAGGCCCAGCCGCGCCGCCTCCCCGTGCACCACCACCTCCACCGGCGTGCCGGGCTCCAGCTCGCGCAGCAGGTTCAGCGCGTTGCGCAGCACGGCACGGTGCTTGTCCGGCGAGCCCTCGGACAGGTGCAGCACGACTCCGGACATCGGCACGACCCCTCGATCGGTGATGCCACGCACTCCGCGAGGCGTGTGGCACGGTACCCCGGGGCGTATGACGACGCAGCCGACGGATGACGCGCAGCGGCCGGCGGTCCGATCAGCCGCGCGCGGCGGACACCGATCCGACGGAACCCTCCAGGTGCACCACCCGCGCCTCGAACCATGCCGCCTCGCGCTCGTCGTGCGTCACCAGCAGCACGGTCCGCCCGGCGCACCGGTCGCGGACCCACGCCATGGTCACCGGCTTCACGGCCTGGTCCAGGCCGGTGAACGGCTCGTCCAGCACCACCAGCTCGGCGTCGGCGAGCACGGCCCGCACGATCGCGACCCGCCGGCGCTGACCGCCTGACAGCTCGCGCACGGGTGCGTGCACCGTCGCGTCGTCGAGCCCCACCGCCGCGAGCGCCTCGAGCACCGCACCGCGGTCCGCCCCCCGCCCCAGCACCAGCCGCACGTTGTCCACCGCCGACAGCTGCGGGCACAGCCGGTCCTCCTGGAACACCGCCGACCGCGGCCGACCGTCCAGACCCTCCACCGCCCCGCCGTCCGGTCGGTCCAGCCCCAGCAGCAGCCGGGCGACGGTCGTCTTGCCCGACCCGTTGGGCCCCATCAGGGCCGTCACCCCGCCGGGCGTCAGCGACAGGTCCAGCCCGTCGAGCACCACGTGCTCGCCGAACCGCCGCGTCACGCCGCGGAGCCCGATCCCGCCGGTCCCGCTCACGCCGCACCACCCCAGCGCCGCTGCGCGGCGGTCAGCCCCAGCCGCACCAGCCGCTCGAAGGCGACGCTCAGCGCCACGACCACCAGCGTCCAGGCGAACAGGTCCGGGGTCGAGAGGAAGATCTTCGCCTGGTACATCCGCTCGCCGATGCTGCCCGTCGGCAGCCCGATCACCTCGGCGGCGATGCCGCTCTTCCACGCCAGGCCGACGCCCGTCTCGCAGCCGGCGACCACGAACGGCAGCACGGCCGGCACGTCGATAGCCCGTACGCGCCGCAGCCGGGGCACCCGGTACACCGTCGCCATCTCCAGCAGCGCGGTGTCCCGGTGGGCGATCCCCTCGAGGGTGTTGGTGTAGACCACCGGCACCACCATCAGCGCCGAGATCACCAGCGCCAGCCGCCCGGTGCCCGTCACCAGGATCACCAGGATGATGAAGCTGACCACCGGCGTGGCCCGCACGGTGCTGATCAGCGGTGCGAGCAGCGCCGCGACCAGGGGCATCGCCGCCGCGACCGCCGCGAGGCACACCGCGACCAGCGCCCCGATCGCGAAGCCCGCGCCGATCCGCAGCAGCGAGTGCCCGGCCGTCGTCCAGAACCCCGTGGTCCGCACCAGCTCGGCCAGCCGGCCCACCACCTCGACCGGTGAGGCCAGCACGATCTGCTGGCCCACCGCCTGGGCGACCAGCTGCCACACGGCGAGCCAGAACACCAGCACGCCGACGGTGCGCAGCGCGCGCCCGGACCGCCGGGGGCGCGCTGCGACCGGCCGCTCAGCGCTGGTAGTAGAAGTCATCACCCGGCAGCGCGCCGCCCACCGAGGCGGGGTCGGCGTCGAACAGGACCTTGAGGTAGCCGCTCAGCGCGTTGCGCAGGTCGACACCTTCCAGGTCGACGACGTGGCTGGCGGGGATCGCGGCGACCGCCACCGGGGCGGACGGCACGATGCCGGCCTGCACGATCAGCGGCGCCGCCTGGTCGGGGTGCTCGTTGGTGAACGTGGTGGACAGCTTGTAGTCGTCCAGGAACTGCTTGAGCGCCGCGGCGTGCTCGGTGGCGAACGCCTTGCGGACCACCAGGACGCCCGTGACCAGCTGCGACGTGCCGCTGGTGACCTTGTTCCACTCGTCGGACAGCTGCACCACGGTGCGGATGCCCGGGTGGCTCGACGTCAGCACCGTGGCGAAGGGCTGCGGCAGCATCCCGACGGCGCCCGGCGTGGCGGCCAGCACCGCGGCCACCTCGGTCGGCTCCGACCGGTAGTCGACCTTCACGTCGGTGCCCGGGACCAGACCGTCCTGCCGCAGCAGGTAGTCCAGCACGTACTCCGGCGAGGCACCCTTGCCGGACGTCACCACGGTCTTGCCCCGCAGGTCGGCCAGGCCGTGCACCGCCGTCCCGTTCTCCACCACGTCCAGCACGCCGAGCGTGTTCACCGCCGCGACCTGGACGGCGCCCTTCGTCTTGGCGTAGAGCACCGCCGCCAGGTTCGACGGCAGCAGCGCGACGTCCACCGACCCCTGCGCCACCAGCGGCACCACCTGGTCCGGGGTGCTGTACATGGTGACCTTGTAGTCCTCGGCGGTGGTGCCGGCGGTCGCGTCGCTCATCAGCTTGACCAGGCCCATGGTGGTGGGGCCCTTGAGCGAGGCGATCCGGACGGTGGTGCGCTCCGCCGGCGTCGCCGACGCCGAGGCCACCGTGGTGGCCGGGGTGGAGGCCGCCGCCTGGGTGCCGCCGGCACAGCCGGCGAGCAGCGCGGCGACGGCGAGCAGCGGGACGATGAGCGACGTGCGGCGCATGGCCTCAGCCCTTCCGGGTCGGGGTGGTCACCGGCTCGCGCCGGAACGGTTCGTAGGTGGTGTGCAGCGCGTGGTGCGCCGCCGGGGAGTTCGGTTCGCCGTAGGTCTCCTCGTACAGGCGCAGCACGTCCGGGTTCTCCTGCGACTTGCGGTAGCGGGACGTCTGGTCGATGTTCACCAGCACCTGCTGCCGGGCCGCCATCACGCCGACCTCGGACGGGACCGGGTGCCCGGCGCCGTTGATGCAGCCGCCCGGGCAGGCCATGACCTCGACCATGTCGTAGCCGGTGTCCTCTCCCGCGACGATGCGGCGGACCAGCGGTTCGGCGTTGTTCAGGCCGCTGATCACCGCGACGCGCACGGTGGCGTCGCCGGCCTGCACGGTGGCCTCCTTGAAGCCCTCGAACCCGCGGACCTCCTCGAACTCCAGGCCCTCCACCAGCGGTTCGCCGGTCAGCTTCTCCACGGCCATCCGCAGGGCCGCCTCGGCGACGCCGCCAGACGCGCCGAACAGCACGCCGGCGCCGCTGACCAGGGAGTACGGCGCGTCGAACTCGCCCGGGACGATGTCCTGCTTCTCCAGCCGGAGCATCTTGGCCATCTCGAGGAACTCCGTGGTGGTCAGCACGGCGTCCACGTCGCGGATGCCCTCGGGGGCGAACTCCGGACGCGCGGCCTCGTACTTCTTGGCCAGGCACGGCACGATCGAGACGACGTAGAGGTCGTCCAGGTCGATCCCGGCGCGGAACGCGTAGTGCCGCTTCACCGTCGCGCCCATCATCTGCTGCGGGGACTTGCAGCTGGACAGATGCGGGATCATCTCCGGCCAGCGCCGCTCGACCAGGTTCACCCAGCCCGGGCAGCACGACGTGAACAGCGGGGTGACGCCGCCGCCGGTGAGCCGACCGAGCAGCTCGGTGGTCTCCTCCATGATCGTGAGGTCGGCGGCGAAGGCGAAGTCGAACGCCTTGTCGAAGCCGATCTTGCGCATCATCCCGGCGATGAACGCCGACGCCTGGTCGAACGGGATGCCGAACTCGGCGGCGATGACGCTGCGGACGGCGGGGGCGACGAAGCCGACCACCGTCTTGGTCGGGTCGTTGATCGCCGTGAACACCCCGCCGCGCTCGCGCACGTAGTCCAGGGCGCCGCACGGGCACGCCCGCACGCACTGGCCGCAGGACACGCAGTCCGTCTGGTTCAGCGGCAGCCCGTTGTGGGTGCCGACGGTCAGTCGTCCGTTCTCGAACTGGAACGCCAGAACGCCGGGGCCCTCGATCTCGGCGCAGGCGGCGACGCAGCGGCCGCAGCTGATGCACTTGTTGTTGTCCCGGACGATGAACGGGTGGTCGCGCACCACCGGTTCGTAGGGCCGCACGTGCAACGGCGCGGCGAACGTGACGGAGTGGGCGGTCGCCTGACGGCGCAGGTCGCAGTCGTTCTGCTTGCCGCAGCCGCAGCTCAGGCAGCGCGCCGCCTCGGCACGGGCCTGCTCCTCGGTGAGGGTCTGCTCGACCTCCTCGAAGGTGCGGACGCGGCTGGCCACCGGCAGCTCGTCGGGGTGCACGCGCACGCGGCGCTCACGGACCTCGAACTCGTCGCGCGGCAGGTCCTCGAGCGAGCCGCGGCTGCAGGAGTAGTCGTCCTGGCTGGGGCGCACGTAGCCCCGGGTGAGGAACTCGTCGATCGCGGTGGCGGCACGCCGACCGGCGGCGACGGCCTGGATCACCGTGGCGGGGCCGGTGGCGCAGTCGCCGCCGGCGAAGATCTTCGACTCGGACGACTCCATGGTGCGGCCGTCGATGTCGATGTCGCCCCAGGCGTTCAGGCGCACCGGCAGGTCGTTGTAGAGGAAGCCGGTGTCGGTGCTCTGGCCGATGGCACCGATCACGGTGTCGGCCTCGATGATCGTGTCGCTGCCCTCGACCGGCACGGGACGGCGCCGGCCGGAACGGTCCGGCTCGCCGAGCTCCATGCGCAGGCAGTGCAGCTGCTTGACCCCACCGGCGGCCGTGATGCGGGTCGGTGCGGCGAGGAACGTCATCTCGACGCCCTCGTCGATCGCCGCCTCGACCTCCGCCGCCTCGGCCGGCATCTCGTCCCGGGTGCGCCGGTAGAGCAGCCGCACCTTCTCGGCACCGGCACGCAGTGCGGTGCGGGCGCAGTCGATCGCGGTGTTGCCGCCGCCGATCACCACGACGGTGCGGCCCAGCGGCACGTCGACGCCCTTGGTGAGCTCCTCGAGGTACTGGATGCCGAGCCAGACCCCGTCGAGGTTCTCGCCGTCCAGGCGCAGCGGGGTGGCCCGCCACGAGCCGATGGCCAGGTACACCGCGTCGAAGTCGCGCTTGAGGTCCTCCAGCAGCAGCTGGGCGCCCAGCGCCTTGCCGGTGACGATGCTGACGCCCAGCGCCTCGATCACGCCGATCTCACGGTCGAGCGTGCGCTTGGGCAGGCGGTACTCCGGGATGCCGTAGCGCATCATGCCGCCGGCCCGGTCCTGCTTCTCGAACACGGTGACCGCGTGGCCCGCGATCGCCGCGTAGTACGCGGCGGACAGGCCCGACGGACCGGCGCCGATGACGGCGATCCGCTTGCCGGTCGGCTCGGCGACCCGCGGCACCCACGGCAGGCTGCGGCTCATGTCCCAGTCGGCGGCGAACCGCTTGACGTTGTTGATCGCGACGGGCTCGTCCACCAGGCTGCGGCGGCACTCGGCCTCGCAGGGGTGGGGGCACACGCGGCCGCACACCGACGGGAACGGGTTGCGGTCCTTGATCACCCGGACGGCGGCCTCGTAGTTGCCGTCGGCGACGTGCGCCAGGTACGTCTGGATGTCCACGTTCGCCGGACAGGTCTGCACGCACGGGGCGACGCAGTCGGCGTTGTGGTCGCACAGCAGCTGCTGGAGCCGGACCTTCCGGTACGCCTCGAGGCGCGGGGTGTGCGTGGTGATCACCATGCCGGGACGCACGGGCGTCAGGCAGGCCTTCACGTCGCGGGGGTTGGTCTCCCCCACCTCGACGACGCACAGGCCGCAGCTGCCGTTGGACCGCTTGAGGCGGATGTCGTGGCAGAGCGACGGGACCTCGATGTTCTCCTTGTCCAGGGCCTGCAGGATGGTCAGCCCGCCGAACACCTGGGTCTCGCGCCCGTTGACCGTGATGGTGATGCGGTCGTCGTCCGAGAGCTCGCGCATGCCGTGACCTCCGTTGGCCAGGACCTGCGTGCACCGCGTCGTCGCGCTGCCCGCCGTCGCCTGTTTCCGGACCGGCTCCGGTGCCGGTTCGGGTTCTGCTGCGACGGTACGGCGGGCCGCTGCCGAGGTCGTCGGACTTCGGACCTAGGGCAGCACGGGGCCCCGGTGCCGCTGTGCGGCCCGGGGCCTCGTCACCGGACGGACGTCAGTGGGCCTGCTCGGCCGCCTTCCGGCGCACCTCGTCCATGTCGAGCGCGCGCGCCTGGGCGATCAGGTCGTCGAGGGCCGGACCGGGCAGCGCGCCCGCGTCCTCGAACAGCAGCACGCCGTCGCGGTAGATCATCAGCGTGGGGATCGCGCTGATGCCCAGACGACCGGCGAGCGCGTGCTCGGCCTCGGTGTCCAGCTTCGCGAACGTGATGTCCGGGTTCTTCTCGGAGGCCTTGCTGAACACGGGTGCGAACATGCGGCACGGTGCGCACCAGGAGGCCCAGCAGTCGACGAGGACGATGCCCTCGGCGTCGACGGTGGGCTGGAACGTGTCAGCGGTGAGGTCGACGGTCGCCACGATCCTCACCGTATACCCCTAGGGGTACCGAGTGTCAGCCGCCGAGGTGGGTGCCCTCCGGCACGTACCGCGGGGCGCCCTCGTCGGCCAGCGTGACGTCGCCGGTGGCGACGACGCCGCGGGCGAACGTCCAGTCGCCGTGCACCGTCAGGGACCGCGCGTCGCGCAGGGACGGCGCACCGGCCGGGAAGTGGGCGTCGAACGCGGTGATCGTCTTGTAGTGCTTCGAGTCGAGGTCGACCAGCGGTGCCGGCTCGGTGACCAGGTCGAGCGTCGCCGTCTCGGACAGCTGGTAGGCGTCGGACCGCAGCAGCAGCAGGTCGTTGGTCGTCTTCACCGGCAGGAAGCGGGAACGCGGGACGACGATGGCGGTGGCGCCCTCGAACACCTCGATCGCGGCGCCCATGGCGGACTCGACCTGGATCACCTGCGGGGACGACGGGTCCGTCGGGTCCACCGTCTTGGAGTTGCGGATCATCGGCAGGCCGAGCACCCCGTGCCGCTCGTTGAGCGTGCGACGCAGCGCCGCCAGGTCGAACCACAGGTTGTTGGTGTGGAAGTACGGGTGCCGGTGCTCGTCGGTGAAGTAGTCCATCTCCTCCGGCGCCGTCTGGGCGGTGTCGCGCAGCACCAGCCGGCCGTCGGAGCGGCGGATCGCCAGGTGGCCGCCCTTGCGGTCGGCGGCGGTGCGCCGGCACAGCTCGGCGGCATAGGGGGCGCCCGACTCGGCGAACCAGCCGGCGATGCGCGGGTCCGGCGCGGCACCGAGGTTGTCGGAGTTGGAGACGGAGGCGTAGGCGAAACCGGCGTCGAGCAGGGCGTCGAGGACGCCGGACGCCTCGATCGCCGTGTACAGGTCGCCGTGGCCGGGCGGGCACCACTCGAGCGACGGGTCGGCGGGCCACGAGACGGGCGTCAGGTCGTCGGCCCGCAGCTTGGGCTCGCGGTTCTGCAGGAAGTCGAGCGGCAGCTCGCCCACCTTGAGGTCCGGGTAGGCCGCGAGCGCGTCCAGGCTGTCCTGCTGGGTGCGGAACGAGTTCATCAGGATCAGCGGCAGGCGGGCGCCGTACCGGGTCCGGGCGGTGCGCACCTGCCGGGCGATCACGTCGAGGAAGCTCAGCCCCTCGCGCACCGGCAGCAGCGACTTGGCGCGGTCCATGCCCATCGAGGTGCCCAGGCCGCCGTTGAGCTTGATGATCGCGGTGCGGGCCAGGGCGTCACGGGCGTCCGTCGGCGGCACCTCGACGGCGTCCAGGCTCGGCGGGTCCAGGAGCGGGGTGATGTCGTCCTCGCGGATCAGGCCCGTCGCCCCTGCCTCGAGGTCGCGGTAGTACCCGGCGAACACCTCGACCGCCGCGGGTGCGACGCCAGCCGCACGCATCTTCTCCACGGCCAGCCGCAGACCCTCGTCGCTCATCTCAGCCCTTCCGCAACCCGTCGCAGTGCCGACCGGCACCGGCCACCGAGCAGTATCGCGTGGCAACCCGTGGAAGGGGCGACCGGGGACGGCCCGCGACCCGCCCGCTAGGTTGGGCCACGCCCGCACGGACGGACGGCCCGCGGGCGGTCGGAGCGACGCGAAGGAGGACGACGATGGCCGGGTACGCGCACAACATCGCCCTGGTTGCCCACGACAACAAGAAGGTGGAGCTGCTGCGCTGGGCGGAGTTCAACCGCGGCACGCTGTCCCACCACCACCTCTACGCCACCGGCACCACGGGCACCATGCTCGAGTTCGAGCTGGGGCTGCCGGTGACCCGGCTGCTGTCCGGCCCGGTGGGTGGCGACCAGCAGATCGGCGCCAAGATCGCCGAGGGCGCCATCGACATGCTCGTCTTCTTCTGGGACCCGCTGGAGCCGCAGCCGCACGACCCCGACGTCAAGGCGCTGCTGCGCATCGGCGCCGTGTGGAACGTGCCGATGGCCTGCAACGTCGCCACGGCGGACATGCTGATCTCGTCGCCGCTGCTGGCCACCGACTGGAACGCGAACCGGCCCGACATCACCCCGCGCGGGTGGGAGGGCTCGGCGCCGGTCGCCTGAACCGGTCGAGCGGGCCGCGGGAAAGACGCGCGCCCACATTGTGAGCACGCGCACAAGTGAAAGGGCGGCGGCGGGACGTGTTCACGTCTCCACCGCCGCCCTTCTGCAGTCGCGCCCCCTGGCGCGCCACATTGGGCCTACCGGCTTACACGGTCGAGCGACCGCGACCCACCAGCCAACCGATCAGGCTGATGACCAGCAGGGCGATTCCGATCCACAGCAGGATCTTCGCTGCGGTGACTGCGACGCCGAGGACGATCATCACGACGCCGACGATGATGAGAATGAGCCACAGAGCCATGGGACAGCTCCCTTCGCTGAGCGGACGGCGGCGGTAAGCCACCTGGGAAAGATCGTCACCCGGCTTTCACAGGTTCGCATCCGGAACGATTCGGACCGCCGGCGCCCGGGGTCTGCGGGGACGCCTTCTGACGGTTCGCACGGGCCGCCCGAGGTGCTGGCGCGGGCCCTCGTCCCCAGATGCGGGGACCTGCGGGCCGAGTGATGGTGGAGGCATGACCACCTCCGCAGACCCGGGCTCGACGCGCGGCCCTGACGACACCGACGCCGACCCCGGCACGCTGAACCCGCGCTCCGGCGCGGCGGCTCGCGACGAGTCGTCGGGCGAGTACGAGGACACCGATGCGGACCCGAACAACCTGAACCCGCGGGACCTGCGCGAGGGGGTGTCGGACGATGGCTGAGGGCTTCCCCGCACAGCAGCAGCAGCCGCCGGGCCACACCGACCCGATGGTCCCCGACCCGGACCACGGCGAGCAGAGCTACACCGGCTCGGACAAGCTGGTCGGCAAGCGGGCCTTCATCACCGGCGGCGACTCCGGCATCGGGCGGGCCGTAGCGATTGCCTTCGCCCGCGAGGGTGCCGACGTGGCGATCGGGTACCTGCCCGAGGAGCAGAAGGACGCCGAGGAGACCCGCGACTGGGTGCAGAAGGCCGGCCGCACGTGCGTGCTGGTGCCGGCGGACCTCATGGACGAGCAGCAGGCGCGCGAGTCGGTGCGCGACGCCGTCGAGGGCCTGGGCGGGCTGGACATCCTGGTGAACAACGCCGGGTTCCAGATGGCGCGCCGCGAGTCGATGGCCGACATCACCACGGAGGACCTGGACCGCACGATGCGGACCAACCTCTACGCGATGTTCTGGGTGACGCAGACGGCTCTGGAGCACCTGGGCAGCGGCGCCTCGATCATCAACACGACGTCGATCCAGGCGTACCAGCCGTCGACGTCGCTGCTGGACTACGCCTCGACCAAGGCCGCCATCACCAACTTCACGGTGAACCTCGCGGCGGAGGTCGGCCCGAAGGGCATCCGCGTGAACGCGGTGGCCCCCGGGCCCATCTGGACGCCTCTGCAGCCGGCGACGCAGCCCGTCGAGAAGCTGGAGAAGTTCGGCAGCGACACCCCGCTCGGCAGGGCCGGGATGCCGGCCGAGGTGGCGCCGGCGTACGTGTTCCTGGCGGCGGACTCCACCGGGTCGTACGTGTCCGGGACGGTGCTGGGCGTCACCGGCGGCAAGCCCGTGTTCTGACTGCGCGGCGGCCGGACGGGTCTGCGGGTCCCCCGGCCGCCCGGCGGTCGTGGGGTGCGGTGGTCGTCGGGTCGGCCGATCGAGGAGGTCTGCCTGGACAGCTTCCTTGGTTGACCACCGCGCTGAGCCGCACCGCCTGAATTGCCAGTCCGGCGAACTAATCGTCGGCCGATTTGACGTGACTCCCTCATGGGAGCGCTTCCGTTGACACCGGTCGAGGCCTTTCTGATACTGGCACGAGGCGCTTCGCGCGCCGCGGCACCATCAATGCAGATGGTTGCTACTTACCAGCCGGAAAGGCGGTCGCACGTGCGATCACGTGGTGAGAACCTGCGTCAAGAGAGCGCTCCCAGGCGCCGAGTCGCAGTCGTGGGGGTGACGTTCCTCGGTCTGGCGCTGAGCACCGGACTGGCCGCGGCGCCGGCAGTCGCGGCCGACCCGCACCAGGGCGGCAGCGCGACAGACCTCGGGGCGAACGTCGTCGTCTTCACGCCGTCGATGTCGACGGCGGACATCCGGGCCCGCGTGGACGCGATCTACGCCCAGCAGTCCGACAGCGAGATGGGCACCGGCCGGTACGCCCTGCTGTTCGAGCCCGGCACCTACGGCTCGGCGACCGACCCGCTGGACATCCCGGTCGGCTACTACACCGAGGTGGCCGGCCTGGGCCAGGACCCGTCGGCCGTCACCATCAACGGCGGCGTCACCGCCATCGGCAAGAACGGCAGCGGCTCGCTGGACATCTTCTGGCGGTCCGTCTCCAACCTGACCATCCACGTGGTGCCCACCTCCGACGGCTGCCACACCGGCAACGAGATGTGGGCCGTCTCGCAGGCCGCACCCATGCGGCGCGTCGACGTGAAGGACTTCACCACCTTCATGCCGTACTGCGAGAGCCCCAACTACGCGTCCGGCGGCTTCGTCGCCGACTCGTTCCTGGAGGGCGGCGCGCTCAACGGCTCCCAGCAGCAGTTCTACGTGCGCAACACCAACCTGGGCGGCGGCTGGACCAACTACGTGTGGAACCAGGTGTTCTCCGGTGACGTCAACGCCCCCGCGCAGGACTTCGGCAACGGCGCCGCGTACACCACGCTGACGCAGACGCCGGTGAGCAAGGAGAAGCCGTACGTCTACACCGACACCGCGGGCAGCTGGAACGTCTTCGTGCCGTCCGTGCAGCACGACTCCGTCGGCACGACGTGGGCCAACGGGCACACGCCGGGGACGTCGATCCCGCTGTCGAAGTTCTTCGTCGCGACCCCGTCGGACTCCGTCGCCACCATCAACGCCGCCCTCGCCCGGGGCCTGAACCTGCTGCTGACGCCCGGCGTCTACGACGTCGCCTCCCCCATCAAGGTGAAGCGGCCCGACACCGTGGTGCTCGGCCTGGGCATGGCGACGCTGACCGCCACCAACGGCAACACCGTGCTGACCACCGGCGACGTGCCCGGCATCGACATCGCGGGGATCACCGTGGACGCCGGCCCGGTCAGCTCGCCGGTGCTGGTGCAGATCGGCTCGAAGAACGGCAACAACGGCCGCCCGCACGACGGGGCGTCCAACCCCGTCGCCCTGCAGGACGTCTTCTTCCGCATCGGCGGCCCGCACGTCGGCAAGGCTGACCTGGCGCTCGAGGTCAACACCGACCACGCGATCCTCGACGACCTGTGGGTGTGGCGCGCCGACCACGGCGTGCCCGGCTCGGTGGGCTGGACCGTCAACACCTCGGACACCGGCCTGGTGGTGAATGGTGACGACGTCACGGCGACCGGCCTGTTCGTCGAGCACTTCCAGAAGTACAACGTGATCTGGAACGGCAACGGCGGAAAGGTGCTCTTCTTCCAGAACGAGCTGCCCTACGACCCGCCGACGCAGGCCGACTACCAGCACGACGGCGTTCTGGGATATGCCGCGTTCAAGGTGGCCGACTCGGTTCGGACCTTCGAGGGCTACGGCATGGGCAGCTACATCTACACGAACGTGAACCCCGACATCCACGTGTCGCACGCGTTCGAGGTGCCCGTGAACGACGGCGTGCGGCTGCACGACCTGCTGACCATCAACCTCAGCGGGCCGGGGACCATCGACCACGTGGTGAACGACACCGGCGGGCCGGTCAGCAACGCCAACAAGGACGTGGCCAGCCAGGTGGTCAGCTTCCCGTGAGCCAGGTGATCGCTCGGTACTGATCGATGCGGCGGCCTCCGGAGCAGACGTTCCGGAGGCCGCCGCCGTGTGCCACGAGGTCGAGCATCGCGACGGCCCCGACCAACCAACCTCGCGCTACGCACGGGGCGGACACCACCAACATCACAGGTGGAGAGACACAAACGGGCAACGCGACAAGGCAGCAACCCACCCGGAGGAGCCACCTAGAGGCGAAAGCCGTTCGGTTCAAACGCAATGGTCGTGTTCGAGATTTCCCCGAGTGCCGAGGCGAGGAGGTTCAGTGGTACTTCACGCGTGAATGAGTCCATGAGCCACGCCTGGGCCCCTTGCGCACGGGATCAAGGGCTGAAGGCTTGTATCGAACGAGGGACGAGATGTAGAACATCGCCGCGTAACGAGCCAGGCCGAGCGGCATTGCGAAGGGCTTCGACTTCATAAGACTGTGCGAAAGCATGAGGTCGCAGTTGAATCCGATGGCATCGGAAGCGTGTGAAGCGAGGATGTCGCGGGCGAAATGGCTTGCCGAGTCAGCGTCCGGGCTGCGCTGGCCAGATGCGCTTGTTGTGAAGAAGGTCCTCTTGGACTGCAAGATCCGGAGTTCGGCTGTAGATACACGGGCGCTCAGAGCGAAGAGGCTCCACCAGTTATCGAGTCTGATGTCGTCAAAATGGCGATTCAGGAGTCGCTGGAGGGGCTCCCTCTGGTGCATCCCTCCTTCCGGAAGTGCGAGCAGAACCCAGGCCTCGTCCGGATTCTGGGCCACCACGTGATACGCAGGCGTTGTCCGCGGTCTCGTCAGGCCAAACTCGTCCATCTCCATCCCTATCTCGGGGATCTGTGATAGGAGGCTCATTACTGGAATGCGAGTCGCATCCGGAAGCCGGGAGCCCGTGCGCGCTTTCAAGAGCTCTTGAAATACCCCTGGCCTTACCGTTAGGTGGTCGCTTCGGACGGAATCCGTGCCACGCGGATCGTGCGTGAGTCCGTGGCGGATCTTAACCGGCATTGGCGCGGCTGATTGAGCCAGTATTTCTGCCTTCGCCAAGTTCAGAAAACAGTAGTAGTAGAGCAGTGCCGATGCGGATCCGCTGACTCGCTCGCCTGCGTCCCAATAGGCGCGCGCTTGTCGCACGAAGTTCCGGAACTCCCGGTAGCGTTCGTTCTTTTGTGCCAGGGTGCCGCGAAATAGCCGTCGGCCCTTATCTGGCACATCGGCGTACTGCTGTAGAAGTAGCCAAAGTGATTTGGCGCCCGCGGGCTCGACGAACACTTGAGCCTGCGCGAAGGAGGGAGTGGCGAGAGTGTATGACCACTGGGGTATCGGGCGTGCGACGGCGACCACACGCAGAGGCTAGCCGCGGGGCGCCGCCGCAGGCGGCGCTCTTGACTTGAAGTAGCAACACAACTCGGAACCAACCCAGGGGCTTCTGGTGGCAAGGGACGCAGCGCCCGGAGCCCGCGCAGCGGGCGAGGACGAACGGGTCCCGCGGCAGCCTGCGTGTCGCGGGACCCGCGCTGCGGCGTGTGGTAGGTGTTAGGCGATCGGGCAGACCACCCAAGGCCCATGAGATCGATTCGGTAGCCCTGCTTGGGGGGGCTGAGCAGCGCAGAAGGCCAGCGCCCAGAGAACGCTCGAAGGCAAAGACGACTGAGGCCCTCCGGTTCGTGACCGGATGCTGAGCCCCGTCTGTGCTGCTCGCTCAGAAAGGCGCTCGGCGGTCCCTGTTGGTGCCGCTCGTGTGGAGCCCTCGTGCGCGATCGCCCTGGCGGACAGCATCGAGCAGGACGATCGCCGCCTGACCGACCTGGCGGTGATGTTCGCCGACGGGCAGATCGGTCGAGCAGAGTGGATGGCCGCACCCGCGGCCCGGTTCGTCATGCGGGCACGATTAGCAACTGGTCGGCAATCCGATCATGCTCAAGCCCGATATCGGCGACAGACGCATTCCGAGCTACACCTCTTAGGCCTTGACGTCCGCTAATGCGCGGTCAATTCCGTTGTCGTGGGGGTCGCCCGGGTGAGTTGGGTCGCCGTGCCCAAGGACTGTGTGGATGTCCTCGTCGATGGCCGGGCCCCAGTTGTGGCGGGGTGGGGCCGAAGAGGAGGACCGACGGAGTGCCGAGGGCCGTCGCGAGGTGGGCTACGCCGGTGTCACCGCAAGTCAGCACGGCGGCGTGGGCGACGACGTCGGCTAGGGCCGGGATGGTGAGCGTGCCCGCGCGGCTCTCGATGAGGTGACTCGCCGGTGCCGCAGCCCCCGTGAGTTGTGGGCGGGCCTGAGTCACGACCCAGGTTGCGCCTGGCTGCGGACGCGGGTCTTGGTGCAAGTCGCGCCCCGGTGCGGCAGGGCGAGCAGGTCCACCCGGCCGGTGAGCCCTGCGGTGAGCCGGTGACCGGCCTCGTCGACGGCCACCGGTGCCACCAGCGTGGCACGAGCACCGGAGCCGGCGCAGAGCAGCGCCGCGAGACCGGCACCGCCGGGGCTCTCCCGGGTACCCGTCACGTCGAGCACCGGCGCGGGTCCGTCCGGGGACAGGCGCTCCACCGTGCCGTCGACGTCGCGGTCCAGCATCACGTCGCCGACCACCACCACGTGCGGGCGTCGCGCCATGCCCTCATCCCGATCTGCCGGTTCGGGGCCGGTTCCGGCTCCAGCTCGGGCCGGTCGTCACGCAGGGCCAGCACCGCGCCGAGGGCAGCGCAAAGGGCGTGCGCCGCGACGAGGTGCACCGCCTGGACCGCAGCCGTGGAGGGGGCGTCCACGCACAGCGCGTCGTCGGACGCGGAGGCCGGTGGGTGGAGCCGCGGCCCGTCACCACACCTTCACGTCGCCTGCTCGCGGCGATGACCAGGCACAAGGCCGTGCACTTCGAGGCGCCGCCACGCTGAGCGACCGCATGGGGTCGGAGGGGCCCGTGCGCACGGCTACCCTGCTCGGGTGGTGGGCACGGGTCAGGACTCCGGAGGGCTGCGGAGCCGCATCCTCGAGGCCACGCGACAGCTGCTGATCGAGGGCCGCGACCCCCGCGTCGTCAGCATCGCGCGTGTCTGCGCACGGGCGGCGTGCACGCCGCCGTCGCTGTACCACTACTTCGCCACCAAAGACGAGCTGCTCAGCGAGGTCTGCGACGGCGTGATGCGCGAGTTCATGTCCGGGTTGCAGCTGCAGGTCCGCACCATCACCGACCCGCTCGAGGAGCTCGCCGCCCGCGGCACCGCCTACCTGGAATGGGGGCTGGCCAACCCGGGCGAGTACCGCGTGCTGTTCGACCGCCCGAGCTGGGCGGTCGCCGGGGAGCAGCGGCAGTCGGACGCCAGCAACGGCCTCGCGGAGCTGGTCGACAACGTGGTGCGGTGCCGGCTCGCGGGCAAGCTGTCCACCGACACCGACCCGTTCATCCAGGCGCTCGCGCTGTGGGGCGAGGTGCACGGGCTGACGATGCTGGCGATCGCCAACCCGAACATCCCGCCGCACGTGCTGCACGGCGCGCTGCAGGCGTCGCAGGCCCGGCAGCTGGGGGTCAGGCCGCGGGCGTGACGACGAGCTTGCCCTGCACGTGACCGTCGCGCAGCCGCGCGTACGCCTCGCGCACCGCGTCGAGCTCCAGCGAGTAGCGGCCCGCGATCGGCACGCGCACCCGTCCAGCGGCCACCAGGTCGAGCACGTGCGCCACGTCCTGCGACGTCGCGTGCGCACCCCCGGTGGACACCGCGCCCTGGAGCCGGTCCGGCGGTGCGGCGATCGAGGCGATCCGCTCCACCGGCACGCCGAGCTCGATGCCGGCCGTCACGTACTCCGGCCCGTGCAGGTCCAGCACGGCGGTCACCGGCCCCGGTGCCGCGGCGCGCACCCGGTCGACGAGCCCGTCGCCGTGCGTCACGGGCACCACGCCGAGGTCGCGCAGCAGCGGGTGGTTCGCCTCGCCGGCCACGCCGACCACCTGCACGCCGAGGTCCACCGCCAGCTGGGCGGCGATCAGCCCCACGCCGCCGGCGGCGGCACTGAGCAGCAGCACGTCGCCGGGTCCCACGCCCACTGCGGCGAGGCCGGCCACCGCCGCCCGGCTCGCCACCTGCAGCGTCCCGGCCACCACCGGGTCGACCCCCTCGGGCACCGGCAGCACCGCGTCGGTCACGTCCACCACCAGCACGTCCGCCAGCGCACCCTCGGGCACCTGCGCGCACACGGTGTCGCCGACCGCGAACCGGTCGACCCCCGCACCGACCTGGTCCACCACCCCCGACACGTCGTGCCCCACGCCGCGGGAGCCGTCCGGAGCCGGCCCGCGCGCGAACAGGCCCCCGAACGCCTTCCAGTCGGCCGGGTTCAGGCCGGCGGCCGTCACCCGGACACGCAGCTGACCCGGACCGGCCACCGGGTCCGGGCCCTCGACCAGGCGGAGCA
Source organism: Cellulomonas sp. 73-145 (assembly GCA_001898185.1). Taxonomy (GTDB): domain Bacteria; phylum Actinomycetota; class Actinomycetes; order Actinomycetales; family Cellulomonadaceae; genus Cellulomonas. The sequence continues at coordinate 65,021 of MKTI01000002.1, forward strand.
CCTCCGGTCCGCCGTAGACGTCGTAGCGGATGCTGCGGGCCATCAGCGCTCCCCCGCCCGGGCGGCCAGCCACCCGCGCAGCCGGTCCGGGCGGTTGGTGATCACGGCGTCCACCCCCAGCGCCTGGGCCTCGGCCCACATCCACGGCTCGTCGAGCGTCCACGCCATCACCTGCCGACCGGCGGCGTGCTGCGCCTCCACCAGGTCGGGGTGCGTCTGCAGCAGCCGGCCGTCGGGGTTGCACGTCATCACCCCGAGCCGCGAGCAGAGCGCGTCGAGCGCCGCCAGGTGCGGTGCGCCGTCGGGGCCCAGCGGCAGGTCCTCCACCAGCAGCCCGCGGTGCAGCTGCGGGGCCACCTCGCGCAGGGCGGCGACGCTGTCGGGCTCGAAGCTCTGTCCGACGACGCGCGGCAGCAGCCCCGCTTCGGCGAGCGGGCCGAGCAGCAGCCGCACGCGGTCGGCCGTCCACACGCCCTTGAGCTCCAGCAGCAGGTCGGTGCGGGGGTGGCGGACCAGCAGGTCGACCACCTCGTCCAGCACCGGCACCCGCTGACCGGCGTAGGCAGGGGCGAACCACGAGCCGGCGTCCAGGGTGCGCACCTGGTCCAGGGTCAGCGTGTCCACCCGGCCGGAGCCGTCGGTGGTGGCGTCCACCTCGTCGTCGTGGATCACCACGGCGTGCCCGTCGGCCGTGAGCTGCACGTCCAGCTCGATCGCGTCGACCCCCGCCGCGCAGGCCGCCTCGAACGCCGCCAGCGTGTTCTGCGGCGCCACGGAGCTGTTGCCCCGGTGCCCGATCACCCTCATGCCCACACCCCTCGCTCCCGCAGCACCTGCGCCAGCAGGTCCGCCCGGTCGCTGACCAGGCCGTCCACCCCCAGCTCGAGCAGCCGCCGCATCTCCTCCGGCTCGTTCACCGTCCACACGTGCACCTGCAGCCCGGCCCGGTGCGCAGCGGCGACCGTCCGCCGGTCCACCACCGTCACGCGCCCCTGCGCCACCGGCACCTGCAGGCAGTCCACCGACCGCACCGCGCGCCGCAGCCCGCCGGCCGGCAGCCCGGTGCGCGCGCCGACCACGAACGCCGCCACCTCGCTGGTCGCCGCGGACGTCGCCACCGGCCGGGACAGCCCGGCCAGCGTCGCCAGCCGGCGCCGCACCGAGAACGACGCGATGCACACGCGGTCGTGCGATGCCGTGCGCTCCACCGCCGCGACGACGGGCGCCACGGCCGACGCCGCCTTCACGTCGATGTTCACCCGCAGGTCGGGGCTCAGCCCCAGCACGTCCTCGAGCAGCGGCACCGGTTCGGCACCGCCGATCCGCGCCTCTCGCACGCGGGACCACGGCAGGTCCCGCACGCGCCCGTGCGCGTCGGTGGTGCGGTCCAGCGTCTCGTCGTGCAGCGCGACCGCCACGCCGTCGCTCGTCGCGTGCGCGTCCGTCTCCACGTAGCGGAACCCCAGGGCGACGGCTGCCGCGAAGGCCGCCAGCGAGTTCTCCAGCCCCTCCCGGGAGAACCCACGGTGCGCCAGCGCGACGAACCCGCTGGGGTCCGCGAGGTAGCCGGTCGCCGTCACCGGCGCGCCCGTTCGTCGAGGAACCGGGTCATCGCGGCGAGGTAGGCCGCCCGCGGCGCCTCCGCCGAGAGCGCCAGGTCGTGCACCGCGCCGGGGAACGACCGCACCGTGACGTCCCGACCCAGACCGGGCGCCCGGCGGCTGATCGCCCGCACGTCCAGCACGGTGTCCTGCTCGTCCAGCGCCGGGTTGTCGGCGCGGTCGGGGCCGGACATCGCGGCGTGCCCCACCAGCACCGGGCAGCCGATCTCCAGCCCCCGCGACACGCGCGCCTGCGCCGACAGCACGGCCGCGAGCCAGCCCGCCCGGACCGGCACGCCGTCCGGCCGCTTGAGGGTGGTGTCGAACTCCCACCGCCCGCCGTTGGCCGCCAGCAGGTGGCTCGCGTACACCGACGGCCCCGAGGAGACGACGGTCAGCGGCGCCGTGCGCGCCAGCACGCGCAGCACCCGGTCGGTCACGCGCGGCACCCACGACCGTCCCAGCGCGAGGAACGGGCTGTTCAGCACCAGCGCGTCCGGACCGCCGTGCACCCGGTGCGCGTGCGCCCACAGCGCCGCGACCAGGCCACCCATCGAGTGCGCGTGCACCGCCACCGGCACCGCGGGGTGCAGCCCGCGGGCCACCGCGACGGCGGCGCCGAGGTCGTCGGCCTGCTCCCGCACGTCGTCGAGGTAGTGCGGCACCTCCTCCGGCCGCCACGACCGGCCCGCACGCCGCACGTCCACCGCGAGGAACGCCCAGCCGGCGTCCTCGACGGCGGCGGCGAGGTGCTCGGCGAAGAAGTAGTCGTTGTAGCCGTGAAGGTGCACCACCACGCCGCGCGGCGGTCGCCCACGGCGCAGCCGGCCGGCCGGAGCGCGCCGGACGACGGTCAGCACGGGGTCGGTCCGGCCCGCGGCCGCGGAGGCGAGCGGCCGCCCCGGCGCGGGCGGACCGGCGGGCAGCCGGGTGGCGACGAAGCCGTCCAGCTGCTCGTCGTCCACCCAGTGCAGGCCGCCCGCCGCCGCGTCGACCGCCGGCGACCACAGCAGCGTCCGCAGCCTCATGTCACGCCCGCTCGCCGGCAGTCGGGACGTCGCGCACCGCGACGTCGTGCCGGCCGTCCACCCCGCGTCCGCGCGGGAACCGCACCAGCAGCAGCAGCCCGAGGCCGAGCGCCAGCACCACCACGATGCCGAGGATGCCCCAGTACTGCGCGCCGCCCCAGGCGATGGCCAGCGAGAACGCCATCGGCGCCAGGAAGCTCGCCGCCCGGCCGGTGGTGGCGTACAGCCCGAACGCCTCGGCCTCGCGACCCGCGTCCGTCAGGCGCGCCAGCAACCCGCGGCTGGCGGACTGCGTGGGGCCGACGCACGACGACAGGACCAGACCGGCCACCCAGAACGCCGACTGCCCCTGGTCGTGCAGCACGAACACCGCGACGGCCGCCAGCACCAGCACGACGAGGGACACCGTGATCACGCGCCGCGGCCCGAACCGGTCGTCCAACCAGCCGGCGCCGATGGTGCTGATCCCGGCCACCACGTTGGCGGCGATGGCGAACACGATCACCTGCGACGAGGTGAACCCGAACGTGCCGGAGGCCAGCACGGCACCGAACGTGAACACCCCGGCGAGCCCGTCCCGGTACACCGCGCTGGCCACCAGGTACCCCAGCGTCGACCGGCGGGTGCGCCACAGGTGCGCCACGTCGTGACCGAGCTTGCGGTACGCGCCGAGCGCGCCGATCGCACGCGGGTCCGGGCGGGCGCGCTCCGGCACCGCGACCAGCACGGGGACGGCGAACACCGCCATCCAGACGGCGGACACCGCGACCGCGGCACGGATGTTCCAGCCGTCGGCCGACGTCACGCCGAACCAGCCGACTTCGGGGTTGATGAACCCCACGAACAGCACGATCAGCAGCACGATCCCGCCGACGTACCCCGAGCCCCAGCCGATGCCGCTGACCCGGCCCACCGTGGCGGGCGTGGTGATCTGCAGCAGCAGGGCGTTGTACGCCACGGACGCCAGCTCGAAGAACACGTTGCCGGCCGCCAGCAGCACCACGCCGAGCAGCACGGCGTGGGACCGGGCGCCGTCGTGCGGGTGCACCAGCACCATGGCCGCCATCGCGGCCACCGTCACCGCCGTGTTCGCGCCGAGCCACACCTTGCGCCGGCCGGACGCGTCCGAGAGCGCGCCGAGCGCCGGTGCGAGCAGCGCCACCAGGATGCCCGCGACGGTCAGCCCCCAGCCCAGCCACTGCGAGTGCAGCGCCGTGGTGGCGGTCACGTCGGCCCCCGGCTCGACGAACACCTTCGAGGTCAGCCAGACGGTGAACACGAACGTGGTCACCACGGCGTTGAACGCCGCCGACCCCCAGTCCCAGGCGGCCCAGGCGAGCACCCGGCCGGTGGTCAGGCGCGCGGCACGTGCGGGCGGCGTGGAGGTCCGGCCGGGGCCGAGATCGTCGTCGATCACGGCCGGCTGCAGTCGTCGGTCACGGCCGGATGGTACGGCGGCACGACGACCACCGCCCCGCGGCCGCGCAGGCACGCGGGTGAACACTGCACGAACGCTCACCGGAGGCCGCCGGAGCGGACCACCGAGGGAAGCCGTGGGTCCTCTCCGGCGGCCGCACCGGCTGCGGGCGCGCCACCGTTGAAGGGCCGTCCCCGGGCGCCCAGACTCGCACCATGACATCTCCCCGCCGGCGGCCGGGCGGCCGCCGTCTGCTCGCGAGCCTCGCCCCGGCTGCTCTCGCGATCGCCCTGGCCGGGTGCAGCGGCGGCGCCACGCCGGGATCAGCCGGCCCCACCGGCACCACACCGGGAACGCCGGCGGGCAGCGGGAGCAGCAGCACGCCCGTCCCGAGCAGCGCGACCAGCGGCACGACACCGTCGACCCCGACCGCCTCGACGCCAGCGGCGTCGGGTACCGGGTCAGCCCCCGGCGGCTGCACGTCCGCGCACCTGTCGGCGTCGCTGGTACCGGGTGGTGCCGCCGCGGGCAGCACCATGCCCGTGCTGGTGCTGACCAACACCGGCAGCGACACCTGCACCCTGCAGGGCTGGCCGGGCGTCTCGTTCGTCGGCGGCGGCAACGGCACCCAGCTCGGTGCCGCGGCGGACCGGGACGACACCGGCTCGCACACCCTCGTCACCCTGGCGCCCGGCGCGGCCGCGCACGTCCCGATGCGGATCGCCAACGCGCAGAACTACGACGCCGCGGCGTGCAACCCCGCACCGGCGGACGGGCTGCGCGTCTACCCGTCGGGCCAGAAGGACTCGCTGTTCGTCTCGGCCAGCGGCCTGACGGCGTGCCGGTCCGACGTGCAGCACCTCCTCTCGGTCCAGGCGGTGCAGCCGGGCGCTTCCTGAACGAGGTGAGGGTGGGTGCGCACCTGGCGCACCCACCCTCACCCGTCAGCCACCCGCGTCAGCTGCCCAGCCGCGCCTGCGCGTCGATCGCGGCCTGGATCGCCGCGTCCAGCCGGGACTGCGCTGCGCCGTACGCCGCGAAGTCGTTCGCCGCGAGCGCCGCCTGACCGTCCTTCATCGCCTGGCTGGCCGCCTGCAGCGCCGACTGCAGGTCGGCGCGCGCCGAGGCGTCACCACCCGTGGAGGAGCCGCTCGGCGACGGCGTCGGGCTGGCGCTCGGCGTCGGCGTGCCGGACGGAGCCGGCGACGGGGTGCCGCTGGGGATCGGCGACAGGCTCGGCGCCCCACCGGACCCGGCGTCACCGGCCTGGGCGCCGGAGTTGCCGCCGAACACCTGGTTCAGCGCCTCGTCCAGCGTCTCGGCGAACCCGATCTTGTTGCCGAACGACACCAGCACGCGCTGCAGCAGCGGGAACGTGGTGCCGCTCGACGCCTGCACGTACACGGGCTGCACGTAGAGCAGTCCCCCGCCCACCGGCAGCGTCAGCAGGTTGCCGCGCAGCACCGACGAGTCGCCGCGGCCCAGGATGTTCAGCTCGTTCGACACGGTGGCGTCCGCCGTGAAGGCCGAGTTGGCCTGTCCCGGTCCGGGCACCGTCGAGTCGCGCGGCAGCGTCAGCAGCCGCAACGTGCCGTAGTCCGGCGACGGTTTGCCGGCGACGTTGCCTGCCTCGGCGTCCGCCGCCAGGTATCCCGTCAGCACCTCACGCGCGGTGGAGCCGGCCGGGATGAACGTCGACATCAGCGAGAAGTTCGCCGACTTCTGGTCCGGCATCTGCAGGGTCAGGTAGTACGGCGGCTGGTCGACCTTCTCGGTGGTGGTGGTCGGGTCCAGCGGGTTGGCCCAGAAGTCGTTGCCGGAGAAGAACTGCCCGGCGTCCGTGACGTGGTACTTGGCCAGCAGCGTGCGCTGCACCTTGAACAGGTCCTCCGGGTACCGGATGTGGCTCATCAGCGCACCGCTGATGTCCGACATCGGCTTGACCGACGTGGGGAACACCTTCGACCACGCCTTGAGCACCGGGTCCTGCGTGTCCCAGGTGTACAGGTCCACCGACCCGTCGTACGCGTCGACCGTCGCCTTCACCGAGTTGCGGATGTAGTTCACCGTCTTCGGCTGCAGCGCCTGCACGTTGGAGCTGGTCTGGGTGACCGAGTCGGTGGTCGCGTCCGAGAGCGACTGGCTGGCGCTGTACGGGTACTGGTCCGAGGTGGTGTAGCCGTCGATGATCCACTTCACGCGGCCGTCGATCACCGCCGGGTACACCCGGCCGTCCAGCTCGAGGTAGGGCGCCACCTTGGCCACGCGGTCCCGCGGGTTGCGGTCGTAGAGGATCTGCGACTGCGGGGTGACGCGGTTGGAGAACAGGATCTGCTCGTCCCCGAACTTGATCGAGTACATGATCTTGTTCCACAGGTTGCCGATGCTCGGCCCCGCGGAGACCGTCTGCGTCGGGAACCGCGTGTTCAGCGACCCGGAGCCGCCCGTGTCGTCCGGGTAGTCGAACTCCCACCCCGCGGAGCCGTCGGGACCGCCGACGATCGAGTACGGCGGGGACGTCTCGCCGAAGTAGATGCGCGGCTCGTAGGTGCCGATGTCACCGCTCGACGGGATGCCGCCCTCCCAGAACGCCGGCTGACCGTTGGCGCCGCGCGTGTTGCCGTAGGCCGCCACCACGCCGTACCCGTGGGTGTACACGGTGGTGTTGTTCACCCAGTTCTTCTGCGAGTCGCTCAGCCCGGCCAGATCGAGCTCGCGGACGGCGATCACGGTGTCGCGGCTCTGACCGTTGACCGTGTACCGGTCCACCGACAGCGTCTGCGGGAAGTCGTAGAACCCGCGGATCTGCTGCAGCTGCTTGAACGACGGCGACACGAGCTGCGGGTCGAGCAGGCGGATCGAGTTGGTCGTCTCGGCGTCGGAGCGCAGCGCGCCCGCCTCCGCGGTCACCTTGGCCGGGTACTCGCTCGTCTTGACGTCCGTCAGCCCGTACGCCTGCCGCGTCGAGTCGATGTTGCGCTGGATGTACTCCTTCTCGGCGTCCTGCTGGTTGGGCTGCACCTGGAAGCGCTGCACGATCGCCGGGTAGATGCCGCCGACGACGATGGCAGACAGGAGCATCAGCGCGACGCCGATGCCCGGCAGCCGCCAGTTGCCGGTGATCGCCGAGTAGACGAACGCCGCGGCGACGACGAGGGCGGCGACGGTGAGGATCGCCTTGGACGGCATCACCGCGTGCACGTCGGTGAAGGTCGCGCCGGCGAACTTCTGCCCGGCGCTGTTCTTCATCAGCAGCGAGTACCGGTCCAGCCAGTAGCTCGCGGCGATCAGCACCAGCAGGACCGCGGCCAGCACCGACAGGTGCACGCGCGCGGCGCGGGTGGTCCGGTTGCCCTTGGCGGCGGGGCCCAGCCGCAGGCCGCCGTACAGGTAGTGGGTCGCCAGCGCGCCGATGCCGGACAGGATCACCACTGCCATCAGGAACGACACCGTGAACCGCAGCATCGGCAGCGTGAACATGTAGAAGCCGAGGTCCAGGTGGAACTGCGGGTCGGTCGTGCCGACGCGCTGCGCGTGCATCGCCAGCTGCACCGTGTCCCAGCGCTGCGCCGCGGCACCGCCGGCGAACAGCCCCAGCAGCACCGGTCCGACCAGCATCACCAGCCGGCGCAGCGGCTCGATCGCCTCGCGGTACTGGTCGAGGCTGGTCTGCTCGGGCGTCGACGGCGCGTACACCGGACGCGAGTGGTAGGCGAACCGCAGGCTGCCCGCCACCGCGACGGCCATGACGGCGAACCCGACGACGAACAGCACGGCCCGGGTGCCCCACTCGGTCCACAGCACCTGCAGGTAGCCGAGCTGGTTGAACCACAGCGCCTCGGTCCACACGTGCGACAGGATCACGACGACGATCGCGATGCCGGCGAGGATCGCGATGGTCGGCAGCAGCGGCCCGCGTCGACGCCGGGCGGGACGGGGGCGGGGGCGGGGCGGTGAGGCGAACATCCGGCGGTGGGTCCTCGTCGTGTGAGCGGTCCGGCCTCCTGGCCGGGTGGCCCACGAAGGGGCCAGCCGGTGAACGCGCCGGTCGGGGCCCAGGTTCCCACACCGATGCGACGATGAGGCCATGGCGGACGCACACCAGGCAGCGGGCGACGCGCCCGACGAGACACCGGCCCCGAGCGGCGCTCCCGCGACCGACGCAACGGCAGGAGACGACGACGCCACGACGAGCGGCGCAGGCTCCGTCGCGGCCCGTACCGCGCTGACCGCCGCGGTCCGGGAGATCGAGCTGCACGTCGCCCGCGCGGGCTGGGACGCACCCGTCCGGGTGTTCGCCCTGGTGCGCACCCAGCAGGCGCTCGCCACCGAACCGACGCTCGCCGAGCAGCTGGAGCCGGACGTGCTCGCCGCCGCCCGCACCAACCCCTGGCACCTGACCTCCGTCGAGCAGGAGGGCCTGCCGGCCGCGGAGGACGTCGAGCAGCTGCTGGGCCAGCTGTCCTGGCCGTCGACGGTGGACGGTGCGGCGCTCACGGTGGAGCGCGTGGTGCTCCCGCCGGCCGCCGAGGCGCAGATGCCGGCCGACCCGGACGCGGCGGTCGCCTACCTGATGAGCCACCCGGACCGGCAGGACGTGCGGATCGCCGTCGGCGTGCTGCGCGACGGTGCCGCATGGTGCGCCGTCCGCACCCGCGCGCACGACTCCGACGACCAGGTGGGCGGCGGTCCCGACGTGGTCCCCGGCCTGGTCGCGGCGCTGCGCTCGACGCTCGACTGACGCGTCAGCGCGTGCAGGTGGGCAACGAGCCGCCCGCGCCCTTGCCGATCGCGGTCATCGCCGCCACCGCGTCCGACAGCGTCGCCACCTTGACCACGTGCAGGCCTGCGGGGACGTGACCCACCACCTCGTCGCAGTTCGACGCCGGTGCCAGGAACCAGTCGGCACCGTCGCGCCGGGCGCCCACCAGCTTCTGCTGGATGCCGCCGATCGGCCCGACCTCCCCGGTGACGTCCATCGTCCCGGTGCCGGCGATCTTGGCGCCGTTCGCCTCGTCGGCCGGGGTCAGCTTGTCGACGATGCCGAGGGCGAACATCGTCCCCGCGCTCGGCCCGCCGATCCCGTCGATGCTGATGTCCACCTTGACGGGGAACGTGAACGTCGGGTCGATCATCACCCCGATCAGCGCGCGGCCGTCGGGGCGCTTCGACGTCACGATCGGCACCTGCTGGTCGGCACCGTCGCGCCGCACCGTCAGCGTGACCGTGCTCCCGGGTGTCACGGCCTCGAGCTTGCGCACCAGCGTCTGGTAGTCCGGCAGCGTCGTGCTGTCCAGCTGCTCCAGCACGTCGCCCTTGTGCAGCTTGGTCGCGGCGTCGGTGCCGTCCTGCGTGCCGGCGACGGTCAGCGTCGCCGGGACGGTGTAGCCCAGCTGCGTCAGCGCCGCGACCGTCGCGTTCTCCTGCGAGCTGGTCATCTCCTGGGAGTTGGCCGCGTCGATCTGCTGCTGCGTCTGCCCCTTGGGGACCACCGCCTCGGCCGGGTCGACGACGGAGGTCGGGTCGAACCAGCCGCGCAGCACTCCTGCCAGGGACGACGGGTACCCCGGCCCCCCAGTGCCGGACACGGTGGTCAGCCGCAGCTGACCGGTGGACGGGTACGTCTGGGCGCCGGAGATCCGGATCAGCGGCGTGCCGTTCTGGGAGCCCAGCACGTCGCGCGTCGGTCCCGGGCTGGTCACGGCGTACGGGACCGGGATCACCACGGCGACGGCGATCAGCACGGCCGTCAGCAGCATGCCGCCGGACAGCAGCACGGAGCGCGGGTCGACCGGTCGGCGCGGCTCGACGGCCGCCGCCGCACCCTCGTCGGGTGCCGGCGCGATCTCGTCGGGACGGGGCTCGGGGCTGGCGAACACCCGCCGATCATCGCGCACGCGTCTGGGACCGCGCGTACCGACGGGCGCCACCGCCCGACCGCGGGACGGGCGCCGGTGACGCGGCGCTGCGCCGTGAGCGAACCCGCTGCTCCAGGCGGTGCCGGCCCTCGTTCGGCCGCGACGGCGGCGGTTACCGTGGAGCCGCGACCCCACGACGGCGGCCGCACCGACCGCGACCGGCGGACGCAGGTGCGCGCGACGCGTCGGCCGCCGACCGTCCAGGAGGACCCATGAGCCCGCAGACGCCGGACCCCGCCGTGCCCGGTGAGCAGCCCGACTGGGAGCAGGTGCTCCGCTCGATGCTGGGCCCGGCCGCCGACGAGGCGATCGCCCAGCTGCGCGCGGCGGGTATCGACCCCGCCGCGATGGCCTCGGGGGCGGGCCTGCCCCAGGACCCCGCCGCCCTGCAGCAGGTGTTCAGCCAGGTGCAGCGGATGTTCGCCGAGTCCGGTGACGAGCCGGTCAACTGGTCGATGGCCCACGAGCTGGCCCGCCAGCAGGCCTCCCTGGGCGGCGACCCGTCCGTCAGCCGTGCCGAGACCGACCAGGTCGCCCAGGCGTTCTCGGTGGCCGAGCTGTGGCTCGATGCCGCCACCGACCTGCCGCCCACGGGGGCGACGGGCCGCGCGTGGAGCCGCGCGGAGTGGGTCGAGGCGACGCTGCCGACGTGGCGCACCCTGACGGAACCCGTCGCGTCCTCCCTGTCCACCGCGCTGGTGCAGGCGCTCGGCTCGTCGCTGCCGGAGGGTTTCGCCGAGGAGCTCGGGGCGCCGGGCGGACCCGGCGGGGCGTTCGGCGGCCTGCCCCCGGCCGCGCTGAGCGGCCTGCTCGGCGACGGCACCGGTGGGCCGATCGACATGGGTCAGCTGCTGCGGCGCCTCGGGTCGGCGGTGTTCGGCCTCCAGGTCGGTCAGGCCTCCGGCACCCTGTCCCGCGAGGTGTTCGGCGCCACGGACATCGGCCTGCCCCTGCTCGAGCAGCCCGTGCCCGTGCTGGTGCCGCACAACGTGGCGGAGTTCGGTGAGGGCCTCGAGGTGCCGGCCGACGAGGTACGCCTGTTCCTGGCGCTGCGCGAGGCGGCGGCGACGCGCCTGTTCACGCACGTCCCCTGGCTGCGCGCGCACCTGTTCGGCCTGGTCGAGGCCTATGCGCGCGGCATCGCCATCGACGCCGACGAGCTCGGCGAGGCGGTCCGTTCGGTGGACCCGACCGACCCGCAGGCGCTGCAGGAGGCGCTGACCGGCGGCATCTTCGTCCCGCAGAACACCCCCGAGCAGGCCGCCGCCCTCGAGCGCCTCGAGACCTCGCTGGCGCTGGTCGAGGGCTGGGTCGACGAGGTGACGGCCCAGGCCGCCCTCCCCCACCTGCCGCACGCGGTCCCGCTGCGGGAGATGCTGCGTCGCCGACGCGCGTCCGGCGGACCGGCCGAGCAGACGTTCGCCAGCCTCGTCGGCCTCGAGCTGCGCCCCCGACGGCTGCGCGACGCCGCCACCCTGTGGGCGGCCATCGACGCAGAGCGCGGCCAGTCGGGGCGCGACGCCGTCTGGCAGCACCCCGACCTGATGCCCACCACGGCGGACCTGGACGACCCGTCCGGCTACGCCGCCCGCCGGCAGGCCGCGATCGACGAGGGCGCGGAGCTGGACCGGGCGCTGGCCGAGATCCTGGGTGAGGAGCCGCCGAAGGACGACGAGCAGAGCTGACCTGCTCGCACGGCGTCACCGACCGGGCGGCACCCCTGGCTGGGCGGCGCCACGTCAGGACGTCCGCCGGGTCGGCGGTCCCGGTTCAGGCCGGTCGACCGTCCTCCTCGACGTCGTCGTCCACCCCGTCCGGCCCGTCGTCCGGCGCATCGTCGTGCGACCACGGCCCGGTCGGCGACGGCACGGCCGCGGGCCGCACGCCCTCCCGGTCCACGGCGTGCGCGTACCCCTCGAGGAAGCCGCGCGCCCTCTCGGTGTGCGGGTAGCGCTCCAGCTCGGCCCAGAACTCGGGACCGTGCCCGGGGTGCAGCAGGTGCGTCAGCTCGTGCAGCAGCACGTAGTCCGTCACCCACCGCGGCATGCCGCGGATGCGGTCCGAGATGCGGATGGTGCCGTCTGTCGGCGTGCACGACCCCCAGCGGCGCCCCTGCTGGGTGGACCACCGGACCGACGACGGCACCGCGCGGCCGCCGAGGTACCGCGCCGACAGGTCCGCCGCGCGGGACAGCAGCTCGTCGTCGGACGGCCGGCGCCGCTTCTCCTGCGCCGCCAGCCGGGCCACCATCCGGCCCACCCACTCGGCCTCCTGCGCCCGGGTGAACCGGGCCGGGATGGCGACGATGGTGCGGCCGTCCTCCCGCCACGCCGTCACCGTCCGGGCACGGCGGCGCGAGCGGCGGACCTCGACCGACGGGTCGTGCGCGGGCGGCACAGGCCGCACCGTAGCGCGGCGCGGCGACACCACGGCAGATCCCAGGTGCGACAGGCGGCCGCGCAGGCTCCGCACGCACGGAGCGCCTGGCCACTACTGTGAGCGCGGGCGCGCCGGCACGGCGCCGACCCTGTCGCCGGCCGGCATGCTCCGGTCGGGCGAACCACACCGAGGAGGGACCTGAATGGCCGAGACGTACGCGGGTGAGTTCTACTGCGTGAAGTGCAAGGAGAAGCGGCAGGCGGAGGGCGACGTCGTCGTCTCCGAGTCCGGTCGCAAGATGGCCAAGGCCATCTGCCCGGTCTGCGGCACCAAGCTGAACCGGATCCTGGGCAAGGCCTGACCCTCACGTCCCGAGCGAAGGGCACCGTCACCACCGGGTGACGGTGCCCTTCGTCGTCCCCGGCCCCTTCGTCGTCCTCGGCCCCTTCGTCGTCCCCGGCCCTGCGGACGGCCGTCGGCCCTGTGGACGGTCCGCGGTCCGGTGCCGGCCCCGCCTGGCACAGTGGCCGCCCGACGGCGGACGAGGAGGGACCATGAGGCTGCGGCCCGGGCTGCGCGTGCTGACCCGCACGAACGGTGAGGTCCAGGTCGGTACCGACCCGCGGTGGGCGGTTCGCCTCGACGGGTTGACCGAGCGGGAGACCGCCGCCGTGCTGGCGCTCGGCGCCGGCGCCGACTCCGACCAGCTGGCCGCAGGCACGGGAGCGCGGCTCGCCCAGCTCGCGACGCTGCTGCGCGACGCCGGCCTGGCGGCGCCGGACCGCCGCTCGCCCGCCGTCCTCGGCCCCGCCGCAGCCGATGCGACCGTGTGCGGGCTGCTGCGACCGGACGGCGACGGCGCCCGGGTGGTCGACGCGAGGCGGGCCGCCGTCGTCGGCGTGGTCGGGCTGGGGCCGATCGGCCTGGCGACGGCAGGGACGCTGGCGGCCGCCGGGGTCGGGACCGTCCTGGTCGACGACGCGAGCCCGGTGCGCTCGGTGGACGTCGGCGTGTGCGGCTACCGGTGGTCCGACGTCGGGTCGGTGCGGGAGCGGGCCGCGGCCCGCGTGCTGCGGGACATCGCGCCGGACGTCCGCACCGACTCCTCCGCCGAGCCGGACGTGGTGGTCGTCGTCGAGCACGGCGCCGCGGATCCCGCCCGCACCGAGCTGCTGCTCGGCACTGGCACGGTGCACCTGCCCGTGCTGGTGCGCGAGGCGGACGCCGTCGTCGGGCCCCTCGTCGTGCCGGGTACCGGACCCTGCCTGCGGTGCCTGGACCTGCACCGCGCCGACGCCGACCCCTGCTGGCCGCGGATCGTCGCCCAGCTGGTCGGTGCACCGCCCGCCGCCGAGGTCGGTGCGATGGCCGTCGTCTGCGCCGGGCTCGCCGCCGCCGCGGTGCTCCGTGCGGTCGACGACCCGCCGGCACGCACGCGGCTGCGGACCGGCGCGACGTTCGAGGTCGGTCTCCCGGACGTCCTGCCCCGGACACGCACGTGGGAGGTGCACCCGGACTGCGGGTGCACCTCCCACGGTGCTGCTGCCGTCGCCGGCTGAGCGCCCCCTGCGCCCCCAGCCATCCCGTCCGCGAGAAGCCCGGTGCGAGGCCGGCACGCGGAGCCGGGGTCAGGCTGCCGGCTTCGCCTCCTTGCGCGGACGGCCCCGCCCGCGCTTCACGGCGACGACCTGGCCGGCGACGAAGACCTCGCCGCCCCAGACGCCCCACGGCTCGGCGCGTTCGATCGCACCGGCGAGGCAGCCGTCCAGCAGCGGGCAGGTCCGGCAGAGCGCCTTGGCGCGCTCCACCTCCGCCGTCCGCTCGGCGAACCACAGCTCCGGGTCGTTCGAGCGGCAGGGGATCAGCTCGGCGACGAGCTGGTCGAGGGTGTCGGGCGCGGTTGCGCCGGGCGGCCACGGGCCGGAACCCCCGTTGTTCACGGTGTCGAGCAGCGTGGTGAGCCGCACGATGTCCTCCTACGTCCTTGCTGGTGAGCGTTGTGCTGCGACGGTGCGGACCTGCGCCGTGCGCTCACCGGACGTCCGGAGAGACGAGAAAGGCCGCGGGTCCGAGTTCCGGACTCCGCGGCCTGTGCCGACCTCACGGTCGGATCAGGTCATACGAGTCCCGGGACGGGGATCGGTGGTGGCGCCACGGACGACGCCGACGTACGTCGAGAGGCCGGCGGGCACAGTGCGCCCCTGGAACGTGCGGGACGTGGCCGCGGGGATGCGCACGCGCAGGCGCTCGCAACGCTCGGATGCATCGAGCATCAGCTTCATCAGTGGCCACCTCCTCCCACGATCCGGGCTGCGACCTGCACGGTCGCGCCCTCCGACAAGGACCCGTTCACCTTAGGGGGGCCTTCGTGGACGTCACAACCCTTTTTCCGGGCTTCGTGCCAGACATTCTTGAAGGGGCCGCCGAGGGGTCGCCGGCCGCACCCTCGGCGAGGGCGTCCGCGATCACGGCGAGCACGTCCCGGCCGTAGCGCACCAGCTGGTTCTGACCGAAGCCGGCGATGCGGGTCAGTGCCTCGGGGCTGGCCGGGCGGTGCCGCGCCAGCTCCCCCAGGACGCGGTCCGTCAGCACCTTCGACGGCTCCTTGCCGTCCGCCGCCGCCCGGTCGGCACGCCAGCGCTGGAGCCGTGCGAGGGCACGGGCCGCCGCGGGATCCTCGTCGGACGCTGTGCCGTCCGACGCCCCGGCCTCGCGACCGGCGGGCCAGAGGGCGTCGAGGAACTGCGAGCGGGTACGGGTCGCCCGCGACCCCGGGGTGCGGGCCTTGGCCCAGGACAGCTCGAGGCGGTCCCGGGCGCGGGTCACCCCGACGTACAGCAGCCGACGCTCCTCCTCGCGAGCCGCGTCCGTCTCGGCCAAGGAGATCGGCAGCAGCCCCTCGCTGAGCCCGACGAGGAACACGACGTCCCACTCCAGGCCCTTCGCCGCGTGCAGGGACGCCAGCGTCACGCCGTCGGTGGTCGGCGCCTGCTGGGCAGCCGCACGCTCGTCGAGCTCGGCCACCAGGTCGGCCAGGGTGGCCGGCCTGCCCTCGGCTCCGGCCGCCACCTCGTCGGCCAGGCCGACGAGCGCCTGCATCGCGTCCCACCGCTCGCGGACCTGACCGCGCTCGGCCGGTGGTGCCGGCGCCCAGCCGGCGGAGAGCAGCACGTCGCGCACCAGCTGCGGCATCGGCTCGTCCGCGTCGGCCGACCGCGCGGCGCCGCGCAGCAGCAGCACCGCCTGGCGCACGTCCTGCCGGGAGAAGAACCGGTCGCCGCCGCGCAGCTGGTAGCCGAGGCCCAGCCGGGACAGCGCGTCCTCGAAGGCCTCCGACTGCACGTTGGTCCGGAACAGGACCGCCATGCGGGACGCCGGCGTGCCGGCCGCCACCAGGCGGGCCACCCGTTGCGCGACGCCGGCCGCCTCCGCCTCGTCGTCCGCGTACGTCGTCCACTGCACCGCGGGACCGTCGGGACGCTGCGCGACCAGGTGCAGCGGGGCGTGACCGGGTCGCTTCGGAGCGGTGGCCAGCACGGCGTTGGCCAGCCGTACCACCTGCGGGGTGGAGCGGTAGTCCCGGACCAGGTCGATCTGCGTGGTCCCCGGGTGCGTCTGGGCGAACTCGAGCAGGTGCCGCGGGCTCGCCCCGGCGAAGGAGTAGATCGTCTGGCTCGGGTCGCCGACGACGCACACGTCGTGCCGACCGCCGAGCCACTGGTCCAGCAGGTACTGCTGCAGCGGGCTGACGTCCTGGTACTCGTCGACCACGAAGTGCCGGTACTGGGCGCGCACCTGCTCGGCGACCTCGCCACGCTGGGCCAGCATGGCGGCGGTGAGCAGCAGCACGTCCTCGAAGTCGATGACGCCCCGCGCCTCCTTGGCGTCCTCGTAGGCGGACATCAGGCGCGGCACGTCCTGCTGGTCGACCCCGCCGGGGGCCGGCCGCCGGGCGGCACGCGCCGCGGCGACGTAGTCGTCGGACGGGACCAGGCTGACCTTCGCCCACTCGATCTCCGCGGCGAGGTCACGGATCGCGAGCCGGTCGACACCCTCGAGCTCGGCCCGGCGGGCCGCCTCCGCCACCACGGGCGCCTTCTGCTCGAGCAGCCGGGGCGGGGCACCCCCCACCACGCGGGGCCAGAAGAAGCCGAGCTGCCGCAGCGCCGCCGAGTGGAACGTGCGCGCCTGCACGCCGCCAGCGCCGAGGGCGCGCAGCCGCAGCCGCATCTCCCCGGCGGCGCGCGCGGTGAACGTCACGGCGAGCACGCCGGCCGGCCGGTACTGGCCGGTGCGCACGCCGTAGGCGATGCGGTGCGTGATCGCCCTGGTCTTGCCCGTGCCGGCGCCCGCGAGCACGCACACCGGCCCCGTCAGGGCGGTGGCGACGGCACGCTGCTCGGGGTCGAGCGCGGCCAGCAGGTCGTCGGCGGACATCGGGCACATCCTCCCAGCCGGCACCGACACCGTGGCGGCCGACCGGTGGACGGCGGGAACACGGCACCGCGGTGCGGCGTTGCGCCGGACGGCCGGCAGAGTGACCGCGGCAGAGCGACCACGCTCGGCGGCTGCACGGACCACGACGCAGCACGAGACGCAGCACGACGAACCGACGAGGACCCAGAGGACCCATGAGCGACACCCGGACGTCCGAGATCCCGCAGCAGCCGCTGACCATGTACACCACCACGTGGTGCGGGTACTGCCGCCGGCTCAAGAGCCAGCTCGACGCTGCCGGGATCGACTACTCCGAGGTGGACGTCGAGCAGGTGCCCGACGCCGCCGCCTTCGTCGAGTCGGTCAACGAGGGCAACCGGACGGTGCCGACCGTCGTCTTCCCCGATGGCTCCGCCGCCACCAACCCGTCGCTGGCTCAGGTGCGGGAGCGGCTAGGCGTCTGACGGCCGGGGCGGCCCTCAGTCCGAGGTCGGCACCGGGGCGCCGTACCAGTCCTCGATCAGGGCGTGCGCGATGGACGCCGGGCTGGGCAGCACCAGGTCACCGGTGGCGACGGCGGCCGCGAGCTCGTCGCGGCTGAACCAGCGGGCCTCCGTCAGCTCGACCCCGTCGACCACCACGTCGGTGCTCAGGGCGCGGGCGCGGAAGCCCAGCATCAGCGACGCGGGGAACGGCCACGGCTGGCTGCCGGCGTACGCCACGTCGCCCACCAGGACGCTCGTCTCCTCCGCCACCTCGCGACGGACCGCGTGCTCGATCGACTCGCCCGCCTCGACGAAGCCGGCGAGCGTGGAGAACCGGTGCGGTGCCCAGGCGGCGGCGTGGCCCAGGAGCAGCCGATCCGAGTCGTCCACCACCGCCATGATCACGGCGGGGTCCGTGCGCGGGTAGTGCTCCGAGCCGTCGACCGTGCACCGGCGGGTCCAGCCGGCCGCCGTGCTCGTCGTCGGCGCCCCGCAGCGCGGGCAGCGCGGGTGCCGGGCGTGCCACGCGTCGAGCGCGACGGCGGTGGTCGCCAGGCCGGCATCCGCGTCGGACAGCTCGGCACCGATCGCGCGCAGGGCGACCCAGCGCAGGCTCGGGAGGGGCTCGGGCACGGGTTCGGCGTCGACGTCCGACGGGGAGGTGGGTGCCGTGTCGGCGGCGGACGACGAGACCGTCGACGACGTCGAACCCGAGGACGAGGACGGCGACGAGGAGGTGCCGTTCGTCAGGCCCGTGCTCGCCGCGATCGCGGCGTCCGCGGCCGCACCGCTGTCCCGGCGGGGCCGGTGCACCAGCACGTCGGAGGGCGCTCCGGACCGCGGGGCGCTGTGCTCCGGGCGGACGCGGCGGGCCAGGACGTCGCCGTCGTCGTCGCGGCCGAGGAACAGCCAGCCGCCGTCGCCGGGCTCGGCGTCCGCCGGCTCCGGGTCAGCCGGCGCCGCGTCAGCGGGTGCGGTGCCGCGCGGCGCCGCGTCAGCCGGCTCGGTATCGTGCGGTGCCGCATCGGCCGCTCGGGCCACCGCCTCGGCCGTGCCGGGGTCCAGGAACGCCACCCGCACCGTGCCGCCTGCGCGACGGCCCCACCCCTCACCGACCAGGGGGTCCGCATCCCCGGCAGGCGTGCGCATCACCACCGAGCCGTCCCGGACCAGGAGCACCCGGGTGCGGCCGTCCGCCCGGGCTCGCCGGATCAGCTCGTCGTCGGCACGGGCGACGGCGGTGCGGTCGACCGAGGCGCGCGAGAGGGGCAGGTCGTCGGAGATCATGCGCCGACCGTACGCGGCGGTCGGTCCGCGCCCGGGCTGCCGGCTGCGGTCCCCCGGCCCACCGCCGGGTCGCACGACCTCGCGTGCCGCCGACGCCGGACACGCCGGGTCAGGCACCCGGGACCACCACGAACCCGACCTACTCTGACCACGTGCCTCGCTCGCCCCTCGCCCTCGCAGCCCTCGCGACCGTCGCGGTCCCCGGCCTCGACGCGGTCGACGTGCGACGACCGCTGAGCGGCGGCTCCGAGTTCGACGTGGCGATGGTGATCGACTCCGCCGCGCGCCGCTGGGTGGTGCGCTGCCCCGTCGGGGCCGCGTCCGGGGCGGCGCTCGAGGCCGAGGTCGCGCTGCTCGAGCGCCTCGGTGCGCAGGTCGACGCGGGTGCGCTGCCGTTCGACGTGCCCCGTCCGGAAGGCTTCGCGCACCTGCCCGAGGGCGGCCGCGCCTGCGTGCACCCGCTGGTCAAGGGCCGCCCGCTGCGCCTGGAGTCGCTGCGGCCCGGTCCCGGTCTCGCCGCCTCGCTGGGCCGGGCGATCGGCGCGCTGCACGAGCTGCCGACCTCGGTGGTCGAGGACGCCGGCATGCCCGTCTACGAGGCGGGGGCGTACCGGGAGCGACGCCAGGCGGAGGTCGACGAGGCAGCACGCACGGGCAAGGTCCCCGCGAGCCTGCTGCGCCGGTGGGAGGCGAAGCTCGAGGACGTGTCGCTGTGGCGGTTCCGGCCGACCGTGGTCCACGGCGACCTGACCAGCGAGCACGTCCTGGTCGCCGACGACGACGTCAGCGGGGTCCTCGACTGGGGCGAGGCGATGGTGGCCGACCCGGCCGACGACCTCGCGTGGCTGCTGGTCGCCGCACCCCAGGACGCGGTGGACTCGATCCTCGAGGCCTACCAGCTGCGGCGCACCGAGCTGATCGACCCGCACCTCGCCGAGCGTGCGCTGCTGGCCGGCGAGCTGGCGCTGGCACGCTGGCTGCTGGTGGGCGTGCGCTCGCACGACGACGAGGTGGTGGCCGATGCGGTCGCGATGCTCCTGGACCTCGAGGAGCACCTCCGCATGCAGGAGGAGCAGGAGCAGGCCGCCGAGGCGGTCTAGGGCCGCCCGGCGCGTCACACGGTGACGCCGCGGAGCATCGCGGCGATCTGCTCCTCGTCCATCAGTCGTTCCGGCCACACCGTCTGCTCCGCACCGACGTAGCAGAACGCTGCACGCACCGACTCCAGCGGCATTCCCGTCCACCGCGACCACGCGAGCCGGTACACCGCCAGCTGCAGCTCGCGGTGCGCCCGCTCGGCCGGGTCGGTCGGTGGCGCTCCCGTCTTCCAGTCGACCACCACCACGGCGTGCGGGTCACCGGGCGCGTCCGGGTCCGGGAACACCGCGTCGATGCGGCTGCGCAGCACGTAGCCGTCCACCGACGTCTGCACGTCCACCTCGACCGCCAGCGGCGTCCGGTACGCCCACGGGGAGCGCAGGAACGCCGCACGCAGCCCCGCGAGGTCGGCGTCGACCGCGACCGAGTCGTCGTCGGCACCGGGTAGCGCATCGAGATCCACCAGCGAGGCAGCCCCGAACCAGCCCTCGACCCAGGCGTGGAAGGCCGTGCCGCGGCGGGCCTGCGGGGCGGGGGCCGACGGGACCGGGCGGCGCAGCTCGGCGGCGAAGCCGGTCGCGTCGGCGTCGAGGCGCACCAGCGCCGACGCGGACAGGTGCGACGGCAGCTCCACGGGCCCGTCCGGCTCCCGAGCGGCGGACCGCTCGGCGAGCAGCCGGTCGGCGAGCACGTCCCAGGCGGTGCCGGCACCGTCGGGCCCGCCGGCGCCCTGGGCGGCGGCGCGCACGGCGCCCGCCGCCTCCTCCAGCGCAGCGCGTCGCCGACCGTCGTCCCCGAACGGGTCGCCCGGCCACTGCGTGGTGGCCACCACGTCGTCACGCGGGTTGGCCGCGCCCACCTCGGGCGGCGCCTCCCAGCCGGCCTCCGAGACCGCCCCCGCCTCGAGCAGCTCGGCGAGGAACGGGGACACGGCCCGTGGTCGGGTCGCGGTGCCCCACCAGGCACCCGTCAGCAGCAGGTCCGTCCGTGCACGGGTCAGCGCGACGTAGGCGAGCCGCCGCTCCTCGGCCAGCTCGTGCCGGCCCGCGTCCAGCCGGAACTCCAGCCGCCGTCGGTCCAGGTCCTGCGGGCTCGCGGCGCCCGCGTAGCGGAAGGCGGGGAGGTCGTCCCGGTCGCCTCGCAGCGGATACGGCAGCGTGCCGAGGCCCGTCAGCCAGCCGGAGCTCGTCGGCCCGTCGGCCCCGCTCGCCAGCACGGGAAGCACGCCGTCCACCAGGCCGGGCACGGCGACCACGTCCCACTCCAGCCCCTTGGCGGCGTGCACGGTGATCAGCTGGACGGCGTCCGGGTCCGGCTCGCTCACGGGCAGCTCGAGACCGTCCTCGCGCGCGTCGGCCGCCTCCAGCCAGGCGAGGAAGCCGCCGAGCGTGGGCAGCTCCGCGGAGCGCGCGAACTCGCCGGCCACCCGGGCGAACGAGTCGAGGTGCAGGCGGGCACGGGCGGCGCCGACGCCCGGTCGGGACGCGACCTCGATGTCGAGGCCGAGCAGGCGTTCCGTCTCCGCCACCAGCTCCGGCAGCGGCAGGTAGGTGTGCCGGCGGACGTCACGCAGCACGGCGGCGAGGCGTGCCAGGCGGGTCCGGCCGACCTCGGTCAGCACGCGCCCGTCATGGCTGCGCCAGCCCGGAGCGGGTAGGTCGTCGAGCGCGTCGACGATGCTGCGCTCGTCCACCACGTCGTGCTCGCGAGAGCCGTCGTCGGTCGACCGCGACCTGCCCGGACCGCGGGCGGCGAGCTCGCGCGCCCAGGCCGCGAGCGCGTGCAGGTCCGCGGCGCCGAGTCGGGTGCGCGCCCCGGTGAGCAGCCGCATCAGCGCGTCTCCGCGCGACGGGTCGTGGGCCGCCTGCAGCGCCGCGACCAGGTCGACCACCTCGGGTGTGGAGAGCAGCCCCCCGAGGCCGACCACCTCGACCGGCAGCCCTGCCGCCCGCAGGGCAGGTGCCAGCACCTCGAACTGCGACCGCTTCCGGCACAGCACGGCGGCGCTGACGCGGCGGCCGTCCTCGCTCGCCGGACGCCACCGCTCGGCGACGAACCGTGCGACCGCCGACGCCTCCTCCTCCACCGTGGCGCACATCAGCGCCGCCACGTGACCGGGCCCCGCGCCGGGCCGGGCGCCGAGCACCGGGACCTCCACGGGGTGCACGCGAGCCGCGGCGGCAGCCCGCAGCGGACCCGCCACGAGGTTCGCCGCGTCGAGGATCGCCCGGTCGTTGCGCCACGACGTGGAGAGCTGGTGCACGTCGGCCGGCCGCCGGCCGTCGTCGTCCACCGCCGGGAACGAGGTCGGGAACCGTTCCAGACCGCCCGCACTGGCCCCGCGCCAGCCGTAGATGGACTGGTGCGGGTCACCGACCGCCATCACGGGGTGGCCGTCGCCGAAGAGGGCTCGCAGCAGCTCCAGCTGGGCGTGGGACGTGTCCTGGTACTCGTCGAGCAGCACCACGCGGTACCGGTCCCGTTCGGCGCTCGCGACGGCCGGCACCTCGCCGGCCAGCCTGGCCGCCAGCGCGACCTGGTCGCCGAAGTCGATGACGTCTCCGGCGCGCTTGCGGTCCCGGTAGGCGGCCACCACGTCGAGCAGCCGCAGCCGCTCCTGCAGCGAGCCGATCAGGGTGCGGAGCTCCTGCTTCAGCGGCCGCGGCGGATCCCCCGAGGGTGTCGACGTCAGGCCGTCGACGATCCGCTCGATCCCGCGCCGGGCGTCCGCCACCGTCACCAGGTGCTCGTCGAGCGCGCCGGACAGCTCGAGCACCGCGTCCACCACGGTGGACGTCGCCTTGTCCGTGTCGAGGTCGCCGGACCACGACTCGACGACGTCGGCCGCCAGCTGCCACTGCGCCGCCTCGCCCAGCAGCCGGGCGCCTGGCTCGAGGCCGAGCCGAAGGGCGTGCTCGCCGACCAGCCCCGCGGCGTAGGCGTGGTACGTCGAGACGGTCGGCCGGCTGAGGGCACCGAGGGGGTCGTCGGGGTCGTGCAGGCCGAGGAGCTCCGCACCGGGCAGCTCCAGCCGGGCCGACCGGGCGCTGCGCACCAGCGCCCGCAGCCGCCGACGGACGCGGTCCTCGAGCTCACCGGCCGCCTTCCGGGTGAAGGTGAGCCCGAGGACCTGCTCGGGCGCGACCAGGCCGTTGGCCAGCAGCCAGACGACGCGCGCCGCCATCGTCTCCGTCTTGCCGGACCCCGCCCCGGCCACGACCAGCGCCGGGCGCAACGGCGACTCGATCACCCGCTGCTGCTCCGGCGTCGGCGGTTCCTTGTTCAGCAGCGCGGCGATCTGCACCGCGGACAGCGCGCTCATCCGGCCACCACCTGCTGACCCTCGTCGCGCAGCGGGCACGAGCGGCGCACCGGGCACCGGTCGCACATCGCGTTGTGCGTCGCGGGGAACCGCGCGGCCGCCATCGCACCGGCCACCTCGTCGATCATCGTCCGGGCCCAGCTCGGGCCGTCCACCTCCGGGCCGATCGGCGGCTGCACCCGCTGGGCCGCCTTCTTGCCGCTGCCCAGGTACACCAGCCGGGCGTCGGCGCTGGAGGTGCCGGGGGCCAGCTCCTCGAACGCGCCGCCCTCCACCGCCAGCTGGTAGGCGGCCAGCTGGGGGTTCGCCTCGGCCTCGGACTGCGGCGGCGGCGTACGACCCGTCTTGAGGTCGATCACCCGCACCGCGCCGTCGGCGGCCCGCTCCACCCGGTCGGCCGAACCACGCACCAGGGCCCGCTCGGTGGTCAGGGTGAACTCCGCCTCGACCAGCAGCGGCTCCCCCGCCGTCTGCACGTAGTCGGCCAGCCGGTCCACCATCTGCTCGGCACGCCGTCGCGCCGCACGCGCCGGCCAGCCGTCACCGAGCCCCAGCTCGGACCACCGGCGGTCGAGCGCCTCCCGCAGCTCGGTCCTGGTGCCGCGGGGCAGCTCCTGCGCGATGGCGTGCACCAGCGTGCCGAGCGTCTGCTGACCCGAGTCGGCGGGTGTGCCGCCCGCCGACTCCAGCGCCCAGCGCAGCGTGCAGCGTTGCGCCGCCTCGATGCGCGACGGCGACACAGGCACGCGGGTGTCCTCGTCCCACAGCGGCGTGTCCGACGACGGCTGCGCGAGCCCCGACCACTCCGCCGGGTCGGCACCCTCGACGCCAGCGGCCGCCAGACGCGCGAGCGTGCGTGCCGCGGCCCGGTCCGGGTGCCCGTCCGCGACCGAGGCGACGAGCGACGCCCGCAGCGACGCCACCAGGCCGCGCAGGTCCAGCGGCGCCGGCGCCGTGGTACGGCGCTCGGCCCCGTCCTCCTGCTCGGGCGGCTGGACCAGGTCGAGGAAGGGCGACGGCTGCTGGTCCGTGTCCGCGACGGCCGTGACCAGCAGCCGTCGGCGCGCGCGCGAGCACGCGACCGTGAACGAGCGCAGCTCGTCCGCCAGCACCGCCGCCCGTGCCTGCACCGGGTCGCCACGACCGTCCGACGCCCCGGCCCGCCCGTCGAGCAGGTCCACCAGCGCCGCGGCGCCGAGCATGCTGTCCCGCAGCCGCAGGTCGGGCCACACGCCCTCCTGCACGCCCGTCACCGCCACCACGTCCCACTCGCGGCCGGCCGCGCCCGCGGGGGTCAGCACGCTGACCGCCTGGTGCCGGGCGCGCGCCGCCAGCGAGTCGACGGGCAGGTCCTGCCCCTCCAGCCACGTGACGAACGCCCCCGGCGGCGCCTGCGGGTTCCGGTCGACGAACGTCTCGGCCGCGCGGAACAGGGCCAGCACGGCGTCGAGATCCCGGTCCGCCCGCTGTCCCGAGGCGCCACCTGACAGGGCCGCCCGCCGCCACGTCTCGGCGACCCGCGCGGCGTCCCACACCGCCCACAGCACCCCCTGCGCATCCGCGCCGTCGCGCAGCGCCGCGTCGCGACCCGCGGCCAGCACGGAGGCCAGCCGCCGCAACGGGCCGGCGGCCGTCGGGGGCAGCCCCGCGGTCCTCGCCTGCTCCGCCGCGGCCTCGACCAGCAGCGCGTCGCTGCTGCGGCCGCCACCGCCGGCCAGCTCGACGGCGCGCAGGGCCCGCCGGACCCGTCGCAGACCCACGGCATCGAGGCCGATCAGAGGCGAGCACAGCAGTCGAGCGGCCAGCGGCGCGTCGAGCGTTGTCACGCCGCAGGCGACCCCCATCGCGTCGAGCAGGGGGCGCACGGCGGGCTCGTCGCGCAGCGCGACCTGCGACCCGAGCACGCTGACCGGAACGCCGGCCGCCGCCAGCGCCCGACGCAGCCGCGTGACACCGTCCCCGGACCGCGCCACCACCGTCATCCGGTCCCAGCCGAGGCCCTCCTCCAGCCGCGCGCTGCGCAGCGCGTGGGCCACCAGCGCCGCCTCCTGCGCCTCGCTCGGCAGCACCGCCACCCGCACCGAGCCGACCGGCGCCGCCGGCGGGGCGGCCGCGCGTCGGTGCTGCGCGGTGCCGACCGTGCCGACCCGCTCGGCGACCCGGGCCGTCACCGCGCGAAGGGCACCCCCCTGCCGCCATGCCGTCGTCAGGGCCAGCACGCGCGCGTCCAGCTCGCCCGGGCCGTCACCGGCGACCGCGGCTCGGGACACCAGCGCCGGGTCGGCACCCCTGAACGTCTGCACCGCGGCGTCGGGGTCGGCGAGCAGCAGCAGCCGGGCACCGTCCTCCGCCAGCACGCGCAGCAGCCGTGCGGTGGCGGCGGTCGACTCCTGGTGGTCGTCGACGACGACGAGACCCCACCGCGGCCGTGGCACGCGGGGCACCTCCTCCGCCCACGACTCGAGCGCGCGCACCGCCTCGTCGACGACGACGGCAGGGTCGAGCCGGGCACCGACGTCCGGCGTCGACGTGCGCAGCGCCATCACCGCGAGGTACTCCTCGTAGACCCGCGCCGCGGCGCACCACTCCGGCCGTTCGTGCCGCCTGCCGAGCGCGGCAAGCTCCTCGGGCGCCAGCCCGCACTCCGCGGCACGCATCAGCAGGTCGCGCAGCTCGTCGCGGAACGCCCGCCGCCCGAGCGCCTCGACGGGTACGTCGGCCGGCCACCCGACCTCGGCCCCGTCGCCCTCGGCATGGCCGGCGAGCAGCTCGGCGAGGACCAGGTCCTGCTCGGCCCCGGACACCAGCGCGGGCGGCGGCTCGCCGAGCGCCACGGCGCGTGCCCGCAGCACCGCGAACGCCACCGCGGCCGGCGTCTGCACCAGCGGACGTCCCGCGGTGTGCGGCCAGCGGGCGGCGAGCCGGTCCCGCAGGTCACCCGCGAGCCGGCGGCTCGCGGCCAGCACCAGCACGTCGTCGGCCCGGGCCCCGCGCCGAGCCGCCTCGACCACCGCCTCCAGCGCGACGGTCGTCTTGCCGGTACCGGGTGCGCCGAGCACGAGCAGGGCACGCTCGCCGCCCGCCACCGCCTCGACCGCGGCACGCTGGGCGTCGTCGAGAGCGACCGGCCTGCCGGGACCGTCCTGCGGCACGTCGGCCAGCGTCGGCCGCGCCAGCACCGGACCCGCACCGGACGTGCTCGATCGACCGGCCGCCGTGCCGGACGTCCCACGGGCGCCCGACCTTCCGACGTCCGCCGGTGCGCGGAGCACCGGAGGGGGTGGGCTGTCGGGCACGGCCAGATCCCACCACGTCCCACCGACATGCCGACGCACCACCGCCGCAGCCGACCTGGGTCGGCCGCGCCGACCGGCGCCGAGCACCTCCCACCGGCACGCTCACCCGGCGCCCACCGGGTCGCCCGGCCGTGCGCTGGCTACCATCACCGGATGAGCGCCGTCCCGCCCGTCGACGGGGACTCGGCCGCCTCCGTACCGGCACCGCCGGCGGGCCGCGCCGCGGGTCCGCGGATGCGCCGCGACCAGCGCCGGGACCAGCTGCTGACCATCGCGCAGCAGCTGTTCGCCAGCGAGGGCTACCACCACGTGTCGATGGACGACATCGCCGACCGCGCGCTGGTCAGCAAGCCGGTGCTGTACCGGCACTTCCCGTCCAAGCTCGACCTCTACCTGGCGGTGGTGGACGCCTGCGGCGAGGACCTGCTGACCACCATGGACCGCGCCCTCGAACCGGTGCAGCACGGCCAGGCGACGGACGGTCGCGAGGTCGTCGCCGCCATCGTGCGGGCGTACATCTCCTTCGTCGAGGTCGCGGGCGAGGCGTCCAGCCTGCTGTTCGAGTCCGACGTCACCCGCGACCCCGGCGTCCGGGCCCGGGTCGAGCGGGCCTCCGTCTCCACCGGGACGCGCATCGCCGAGGCGCTGCAGCAGGCCGCCGGCCTCGGGCCTGCGGAGGCCGCGACCGTGTCCGCCGCCCTGGTGACCATGGCGCAGGGAGCGGCGGTGCACCGCCTGCGCCATGCCGGCACGCTGACGGCGGAGGCGACCACGGACCTCGTCTCCCGGCTGGCGTGGGGCGGGGTGGGCGGCCTGATCACGGACGTGTCGCGGCCCGCCGGGAGCACGGCGCCGACCAGGGCCGGGACGACGGACGCGGCGACCCACGGCGCCGAGGCGGCCGAGGCCGCCGACCCGGGCCCCTCGCCCGCCACCACCTAGGATCGACCGGTGGTGGCGCGTCAGCGCCCTGGGAGGCCACCCCGCCCGTCCCACCCCGCGAGGGGACGACGACGGGGACGACGACGGTGGGCTCCCGCACCGGACAGGAGGAGGAACGGTGGACATCACGATCGGCGTGCAGAACCTGCCCCGGGAGATCACGCTCGAGTCCGACCAGACGTCGGACGAGGTCGCCGCCGCCGTCGCCGCCGCGCTCGCCGGCAAGGCGGCGCTGGAGCTGGTGGACAGCAAGGGACGACGGGTCATCGTGCCGACCGCGACCCTCGGCTACGTCGAGATCGGCGCGGAGACCCGGCCGCGGGTCGGCTTCGGCACCATCTGACGGCAGCGCACGACGGCTGCGCCGACCCGCTCAGGCGGTGAGGCGCAGCCGGTTCATCCGCCGGGTGTGCTCGGCCGTCAGCTCACCGAGCACCGCGGCGCTCTCGCCCGCCCGGGGCCGTGCGTTCGTCGTCGTCGGCTCCGCATCCGCGGACTCCGCCCCGTGCCGGCTGCGCGCCGCGTGCAGCAGCCGCTCCAGCGCGGGCCGCTGCGCCAGCAGCCGCTGCACCACGCTGAGGGACTCGCCGACCAGACGCCGGCCCCACAGCGCCAGCCGAGCAGCCAGCACCGTGTCCTGCGCGGACGCGGCGTCCAGCTCCGCGGCCGCCAGCTCGGCGGGCGACCCCGCACCGAGCACCTCGAGGACGAGGGTGCGCGAGCGCTCGTCCAGCCCCTCGGCGGCGAGCCGGCAGAAGTCGTCGGCGACGCCGTAGCCGACGTACGCGGTCAGCAGTCGCTCCCACCACGACCCTGGCGCCGTCCGGGCGTCGAAGTCGTCCATCACGTGCTCGTGCCGCGCCATCGCCGCCACCGGGTCGGCACCGAGCTCGGCGATCCGGTCGAGCACCCGGTCACGCCCCTGGACGCACTCGGCGGCGCACCGGCTCAGCGCCAGGCGCTGCTCGATCGAGGGCGCAGCCTGGGAGTCGGCGGCGAGGCGGACGAACTCGGTGTGCGCCACCTGCGCGACGAGGCCCAGCAGCTCCACCGCGTCGGCGGCCTGGGTCCCGGCGTCGGCGGCCTGGGTCGCGGCGGACGCCGGGGCGGACGTCTGCGGGGCGGGGACGGCTGCGTCGGCGGTCATCCTTGGAGGGTAACGCCCGGCGCACCGGGCGGCGCCACCGAGGTCCGGTAGACTCGCGCCCGTACATCGGTTGCCCGGTCGTCTTGCATCTCGGGTCCACCCCTGCGAGGTGGCCCACCTCCCCGGCACCGGTCCGCTTGGACCGGACGTCGTGCGTGAGGCGGAATTCACGATCGGCTGCCGGCCAACCCGCGTGGCGCCGCCGCCGCGTCCGGGGTGCCAGGCGACACGCCGTGGCCGCCCTGGCCGCCGCCCGCCGCCACCCTTCGCAGTGAAGAGTCCACGTGACCACCACCGATCAGCAGCCGGCTGACACCATGCTCACCGCCGCGGACGCCGTGGCGACGCCCGTCGGCGCCTACTCCCGCGCGTCCTCCTCCGTGCAGGCCGTCGACGCCTCGTTCGCCGACTTCGACATCCGCCCCGAGACCGTCGCCGCGCTCGCGTCGCACGGCATCACGCACCCGTTCCCGATCCAGGCGATGACGCTGCCGGTCGCGCTGGCAGGCCACGACATCATCGGCCAGGCCAAGACGGGCACCGGCAAGACCCTCGGCTTCGGCATCCCGCTCCTCGAGCACGTGATCGCGCCCGACGAGGACGGTTACGCCGACCTGACCGCGCCCGGCAAGCCGCAGGCGCTCGTCGTCGTCCCCACCCGCGAGCTGGCCGTCCAGGTGGCCGGCGACCTCGCGATGGCGGCCGCGACCCGCAAGGTCCGCATCGTGCAGGTGTACGGCGGCCGTGCCTACGAGCCGCAGGTCGAGGCGCTCGCCCGCGGTGCCGAGGTGGTGGTCGGCACCCCCGGCCGCATGATCGACCTGCTCACGCAGCGCAGCCTGATCCTGTCCCACGCCCGCACGGTGGTGCTGGACGAGGCCGACGAGATGCTGGACCTCGGCTTCCTCCCCGACGTCGAGCGGCTGCTCGGCGCCACCTCCGCGAGCCGCCACACCATGCTGTTCTCGGCCACCATGCCGGGCGCGGTCGTCGCGATGGCCCGCCGGTACATGAGCCAGCCGACGCACATCCGCGCCAGCGACCCGGACGACGACTCCAAGACCGTCAAGAACATCCACCAGGTCGCCTACCGCGCCCACGCGCTGGACAAGGTGGAGCTGCTCGCGCGGATCCTGCAGGCCCGCGGCCGTGGCCTGACCATCGTCTTCGCGCGGACCAAGCGGACCGCCGCCAAGGTGGCGGACGAGCTGAACGAGCGCGGCTTCGCCGCCGGCGCCATCCACGGGGACCTCGGCCAGGGTGCCCGGGAGCAGGCGCTGCGCGCCTTCCGCCACGGCAAGGTCGACGTCCTTGTGGCCACCGACGTCGCCGCCCGTGGCATCGACGTCGAGGACGTCACGCACGTCATCAACTACCAGTGCCCCGAGGACGAGAAGATCTACCTGCACCGCACCGGCCGCACCGGCCGCGCGGGGCACAAGGGCACGGCGGTGACCTTCGTCGACTGGGACGACGTGCCGCGCTGGGGCCTGATCGACAAGGCGCTCGAGCTCGGCATCCCCCAGCCGGTGGAGACCTACTCCTCCTCGGCGCACGTGCGCGAGGACCTCGACGTCCCCGAGGGCATCACCGGACGGCTGCCGAAGTCGCAGCAGACCCGCGAGGGCCTGGCGGCGGAGGTGCTCGAGGACCTGGGTGAGACCGGCAAGCACGGCGGTGCGCCGAAGCACGACGGACCTCGCGGGCGCGGTGGCCGTGGCGACGGTCCTCGCGGCGAGGGTGGTCGCGGCGAAGGTGGTCGCGGCGAGCGGAGCCGGCAGCGCTCCGGCGGCCGGTCCGAGGGCCGGTCCGAGGGCCGGTCACAGGGACGGGGTGACGACGAGCGCACCCGCACGTCGGACGCCGCACCCACCGCTGAGGGCGCAGCCCCGGTGAGCGGCGAGGCGACGTCCGCCGACGAGACGCGCAAGCGTCGGTCGCGCAACCGTCGGCGCACGCGTGGCGGCCGCCCGGTCGAGGGCGCCGCGGGCGGCACGGCGGAGGCCGGCTCCGAGGGCTGAGCCCGGAACCGCATCCGGAACGACGAACGGGCCGTCGCTCGCACCTTCGGGTGCGGCGGCGGCCCGTCGTCGTCAGGGCTGCAGCGGGACGCGCCCCGTCCGGTCGGACGCAGTGTCCGGTCAGACCTGCCGGGCGAACGTGAGCACGGCGTCCGCGAGCAGCTGCGCCGCGATCGCCGCGAGCAGCAGACCGGCGATCCGGCTGACCAGCATGGTCCCCGAGTCACCGAGCACCCGGTGGATCGCGTTGGCGAACCGCATCGCCAGGTAGAGGCAGATGTGCACGCCGACCACGGCCAGCGCGATGGCAATCCAGTCGCCGGCGGTGCGCGCCTGCTGCGCGAACACCATCGTCGCGACGATCGCACCGGGACCGGCCAGCAGCGGGGTGCCCAGCGGCACCATGGCGATGTTGCCGCGGGCGACGTCCGGCGCCGGCTCGTCGTCCATCTTCCCGGTGAGCAGCTCCATCGCCACCACCAGCAGCAGCAGGCCGCCCGCCGCCTGCAGGGCCGGCAGCGAGACGTGCAGGTACGTCAGCAGCTGCTGGCCGAAGAGCGCGAACCCGACGATCACGCCGAACGCGACGAGGATCGCCTGCCGGGCCGCCCGCACGCGCTGCGCGCGGTTCATCGCCCCGGTCAGCACCAGGAAGATCGGCACGGTCCCGGGCGGGTCCATGATCACGAACAGCGTGACGAACGCCGACAGCAGCAGCTGGACGTTCAGCACGGCCCTCACGGCCGGACCACCGGCATGCTCCCCCGCTCCTCGATCGCGGCCAGCACCGCCGGGTCGGTGAGGTTCTCCCCCAGCACGTTCGGCTTGCCGGCACCGTGGTAGTCGCTCGACCCGGTGACCAGCAGGCCGAGTCGGTTCGCCAGCACCCGCAGGCGGTCACGCTGCGCCGGGCTGTGGTCCCGGTGGTCCACCTCGAGCGCCACCAGGCCCGCCTCGGCCATCTCCTCGATGACGTCGTCCGCCACCACCCGGCCGCGGCCGTCGGCACCGGGGTGCGCGAACACCGGCACCCCACCGGCGGCGACGACCGCCCGCACCGCGTCGACCGCGGTCGGCGCGGCGTAGCCGACGTAGTACGGGCCCCGCGCGGAGAGCAGGTCGACGAAGGCGGCGGACCGGTCGGGCACGACGCCCAGCTCCACCAGCGCGTCGGCGATGTGCGGCCGGCCGACGGCCACCGCGTCCTTCGCCTGCAGCAGCACGTCGGCCCAGGTCACCGGCACGCCGCCGGCGGCGAGCCGCGCCACCATCCGCTCCGCCCGGTGCTCCCGGGAGTCCCGCGTGCGGGCCAGCACGTCGGCGAGCACCGGCGCCGTCGGGTCCTGCAGGTAGCTGAGCAGGTGCACGCTGACACCGCCCGCGAGCGCCGACACCTCGGTGCCCCGCACCAGCGCGACGCCCGCGCGCTCCGCCTCGTGCGCCGCCTCGGCCCAGCCGCTCGTCGTGTCGTGGTCCGTCAGGCCCACCACGTCCAGGCCCGCCGCCCGCGCGTCGCGGACCACCTGCGACGGAGAGCCCGTCCCGTCCGATGCCGACGAGTGCGTGTGGAGGTCGATGCGCACGTCGGACGGGGTCACCCGGACACGGTAGTGCCCGGATCCGATGCCTCCGCCCTCTCGTGGTGCTGATCGGCCGGGACGCCGCTGCTCCGCCGTCCCACAAGGGACGTTCGGACCACGCGCACCGCGCGCGATGGGGCGTGGACTGAGGACGTCACAGCGTGAGGCGCGCCGAGGTAGCCGCGCGGTGCGCCTGGCGCTCCGAGCGCGAGGCGGTAGCACCTGTGAGCATCCGCACCCCCCTGACCCTGGCGTCGATCGAGCCCGACGCCGGCCTGCGAGCCGCCCTGGCGCTCGACCCGGCGGGGGTGGTGGCCACCGTCACGGACTCAGGCATCAAGGGTCGCGGCGGTGCCGGTTTCCCCACCGGTCGCAAGTGGGCCCTCGCCGCGGGTGCGCCGGCGCCGGACGGCGTGCGCTACGTCGTGTGCAACGCCGACGAGGGCGAGCCGTCCACGTTCAAGGACCGCGTGCTGCTGGACGAGCTGCCGGACCTGGTGTTCGAGGGCATGACGATCGCGGCCTACGCGATCGGCGCGCACGAGGGCATCTGCTACCTGCGCGGCGAGTACGTCTACCTGCTCGACGCACTCGAGGCGTGCCTCGCCCGACGGCGGGAGGCCGGGCTGCTCGGCGACGACGTGCTGGGCTCCGGCTTCTCCTTCGACGTGCGGGTGTTCCTCGGCGCCGGCGCGTACGTCTGCGGCGAGGAGACGGCGCTGATCGAGAGCCTCGAGGGCCGTCGCGGCGAGGCGCGCAGCCGCCCGCCGTTCCCGGTGGTGCGCGGGTACAACGGGGCGCCCACCGTGGTGAACAACGTCGAGACCTTCGCCTGGACGGCGGCGATCCTCGCGCGCGGCGCCGACTGGTTCGCGGCGATCGGCACCGACCGGTCCACCGGCCCCAAGCTGCTCAGCGTGTCCGGCGACGTGCAGCACCCCGGCATCTACGAGTTCCCGCTCGGCGTGCCGATCGCCACCGTCCTGGAGGCGGCGGGTGGTGCGGACGCCAAGGCGGTGATCGTCGGCGGCGCGGCCGGCACGTGCGTGCCGCGTCGCGACTTCGGCCGGGCGATCAGCTACGAGGACGTGTCCACCGGCGGCGCCGTCATCGTCCTCGGACCCTGGCGCGACCTGCTCGAGGTGGCCGAGAACCTGCAGTGGTTCTTCGTCAACGAGTCGTGCGGCCAGTGCACCCCGTGCCGGGTCGGCAGCCTCAAGCTCCTCGAGGGCATCCGTCGGTTGCGCCGTGGCGAGTGCACGCGGCAGGAGCTGGCGGACCTGGTCAGCCTGGGCGGCACCATGCAGATCGCGTCCAAGTGCGGGCTGGGGCAGGCCGCACCGAACGTGTTCCTGTCCCTGGTCAGAAGCCTGGAGCAGGAGATGCTCAGCCACATCCCGGCCGGCGCACGGTGAGGGGACGACGATGACCACCACCACGGCACCCGGCACCGCGACGAGCACGGACACCGTGCGGGTCGTCGTCGACGGAGTCCCCGTCGACGTCCCCGTCGGCTCGTCGATCCTCGACGCCGCCCACCTCGCGGGCCGCCGCATCCCCACCCTGTGCCACCACCCGGACCTGCCGGACGTGGGCATCTGCCGCGTCTGCCTCGTCGAGGTGGTCGGCCAGCGCGCGCTGCAGGCGTCGTGCGCGTACCCGATCACCGAACCCGTCGAGATCCGCACCTACAGCCGCCGCGTGCGCCAGGCCCGCCAGACGGTGGTCGACCTGATGCTCGCCGAGCACTACGGCTCCTGCCAGACGTGCGGCCGCAACGGCGCCTGCGAGCTGCAGGACCTGGCCGCCGAGTACGGCTCGGACCACTACCGGTTCGGCCGGCAGACCGAGCCGACGCGACCGTTCGACCTGGTCGGTCCGTCGATCGTCCGCGACATGAACAAGTGCGTGCACTGCACCCGCTGCATCCGCACGTGCGCGCAGGTGCAGGGCGTCGGTGCCCTCGGCGTGATCGGCCGCGGCAGCTCGACGACCATGTCGCCGTACCTGACGCTGCCGATCTCCGACGTGGTCTGCATCAACTGCGGCCAGTGCATCGACCGCTGCCCCACGGGCGCCCTGCAGGAGCACGACGACACCGAGCTCGTGTGGCGGGCGATCGAGGACCCGACCAAGCACGTCGTGATCCAGACGGCACCGGCGCCGCGCGCCGCGATGGGTGAGGAGTTCGGGCTGCCGCCGGGGACGCCCGTGACGTGGCAGCTGAACACGGCGCTGCGTGGCATCGGCTTCGACAAGGTGTTCGACACCAACTTCGCCGCCGACCTGACCATCATCGAGGAGGGCACGGAGCTGCTGCTCCGCCTGTACGAGAACCTCGTCCTCGACGACCACAGCCGGCCGCTGCCCCAGTTCACCTCGTGCAGCCCGGGCTGGATCAAGTACCTCGAGCACCGGTACCCCGAGGCGATCGGCAACCTGTCCAGCTGCAAGAGCCCCCAGCAGATGTTCGGCGCGGTGATCAAGGGCTTCTACGCGCAGCGCGCGGGGGTGGACCCGGCCGACGTCGTCTCGGTGTCGCTGATGCCGTGCACCGCGAAGAAGTTCGAGGCGGCCCGGCCGGAGATGGCCGACTCGGGCTACCGCGACGTCGACGTCTCGCTGACCACGCGGGAGCTGGCCCGGATGATCCGCGAGTGCGGCATCCGGCTGCCCGACCTGCCGGAGTCGGACTTCGACGACCCGTTCGGCACCGCGTCGGGGTCCGGCGTCATCTTCGGGGCGACCGGCGGCGTGATGGAGGCCGCGCTGCGCACCGTCGTCGAGCTGGTCACGGGTCGGCCGGTCGAGGAGCTGTTCGACCACGCCGACATCACGCCGGTGCGTGGCTTCGAGGACACGCGCTACACCGAGATCACGCTCCCGGACCAGCTGGGACCGGTCCCGGCGATCCTCGCGGGGAAGATCCCGGACCTCGACTGGCTGCGCGGTGCGACGCTGCGGCTGGGCGTGGTGCACGGGACGGGCAACGCCCGGAAGGTGATGGAGGACATCGCCGCCGGCGGGCTGTTCAGCCAATGCCACTTCATCGAGTTCATGGGCTGCCCGGGCGGCTGCCTGGGCGGCGGCGGGCAGCCCGTGCCCACCGATGCGACGATCCGGGCCGCGCGCGCCAGGGCCATCTACGCGGAGGACGCCCACTACGGGGAGACGGGCCGCGCGCGCAAGAGCCACGAGAACCCCGCGGTGCTGCGGCTGTACGACGAGCTGCTCACCGACGGCCCCAACGGGCCGACGGCCCACCACCTGCTGCACACCACGTACACGCCGCGCGGCAGCTTCATCACCGTGGGCGGCACGGGCAAGCGGAGCGCGACGAGGGAGGCCTCCCGATGACCGGCATCCCGGCCGACGTGCTGGAGCGTGAGGCCGACCTGGTCGGCGCGATCGACCGGCTGGTGGCGCAGCACGGCGCCCGACGCAGCTCCCTGCTGCCGATCCTGGAGGCGCTGCGCGAGCAGCGACGCCAGATCAGCGACGTCGCCATGCAGGTGGTCGCCGACCGCCTCGGCCTGCCCCCCGTGGAGGTCCAGGGCGTGGTGACCTTCTACCACTTCCTCGGCACCGAGCCGACGGGCCGGCACGTCGTCCACCTGTGCCGGACGATCTCCTGCGCGATGGCAGGCATGGGGGCGATCGCCGAGCGCCTGGAGAACGAGCTCGGCATCCGGTTCGGCGAGACGACGGACGACGGCCTGGTCACCCTCGCCTGGGCCAACTGCATCGGCATGTGCGACCGCCCGCCGGCGATCCTGCTGGACAGGCAGGCGATCGGCCGGGTGACGCCCGACGACGCGTGCGAGCTGGTCGCACGCCTCCGTGCAGGGTCGTCGGACGACACGGTCGGTGGGACTCCGGTGGGAAACTGGTCGGGTGACCGAGGACCTGACCCCAGAGACGACGACTCCCGCTGACCACCCCGCCGACCAGCCGCTCCAGGACCGCGGCGGCAACCGTTCGCTGCGGCCGTCGTCGGCGGAGTTCCTCCGGTTCGTCACGTCCGGCTGGGCTCCCCGCCCGGCCGGCACGGTGACTCGCTCCGCCGTCGCGGACCTCACCCCGGCGCGCCGCACGGCGCTGGCCGCCGACTTCGCCGGCCAGCGCCTCGTCGTCCCCGCGGGCCGCCCCCAGGTCCGGTCGAACGACACCGACTTCCGCTTCCGCCCGCACGCCGCGTTCGCCCACCTGACCGGGCTCGGCATGGAGCAGGAGCCGGAGGCCGTGCTCGTGCTGCACCCGGTCGAGGACGGCACCGGGGAGAGCGGCGGGAGCCACCGGCCCGTGCTGTACCTGCGCCCCCTGTCCGGCCGGGACAGCGAGGAGTTCTTCGCCGACAGTGCGCGCGGCGAGTTCTGGGTGGGCGCCCGGCCGACCCTCGAGGACATGGCCACGCTGACCGGCATCCCCACGGCCCACCTCGACGACCTGCGCGACGCGCTCGCCAAGGACGCCGGCGCCGACGGCGTGCTGCTGGCCGTGGTCCCGGACGTCGACGAGGCCGTGTCGCAGATCGTCGAGGAGATCCGCGCCGACGAGGCGGCGGGCAAGCGGCGCGACGAGCGGCTGGCCGAGGCGCTGTCCGAGCTGCGGCTGGTCAAGGACGCGCACGAGGTCGAGCAGATGCGCGAGGCCGTCGCCACGACGATCGCCGGGTTCGAGAAGGTGGTGCGGCAGCTGCCGGCGGCCACCACGCACCGGCGCGGCGAGCGCGTGGTCGAGGGCACGTTCATCGGGCACGCGCGGCAGGAGGGCAACGACGTCGGCTACGCGACGATCGCCGCCGCCGGCGAGCACGCGACCACGCTGCACTGGACCGACAACGACGGCACGGTGCGCCCCGGCCAGCTGCTGCTGCTCGACGCCGGCGTCGAGATCGACTCGCTCTACACCGCCGACGTCACCCGCACGCTGCCGGTCGACGGCCGCTTCACGGACGCGCAGCGCAAGGTCTACCAGGCGGTGCTCGATGCGGCCGATGCCGCGTTCGCCGTCGTGCGACCGGGCATCCGGTTCCGGGAGGTGCACGGCGCCGCGATGGACGTGATCGCCGACCGGCTCGCCTCCTGGGGGCTGCTGCCGGTCAGCGCCGCCGAGTCGCTGCGGCCGGACGCCCAGTTCCACCGCCGCTGGATGGTGCACGGCACCAGCCACCACCTCGGGATCGACGTCCACGACTGCGCGCAGGCGCGCGTCGAGATGTACCTCGACGGCGTCGTCCGGGCCGGGATGGTGTTCACCATCGAGCCGGGCCTGTACTTCAAGTCGGACGACCTGCTCGTCCCCGAGGAGCTGCGCGGCATCGGCGTCCGCATCGAGGACGACGTGCTGGTGACCGCGGACGGTGCCGAGAACCTGTCCGCGGCCCTGCCCCGCGACCCCGACGCCGTGGAGGCGTGGATGGCCGGCCTGCTGGCCTGAGCCGGCCGGTCAGGCCGTCGGCCCACCCGGTCCGGCCGGTCCACCCGGGCCGGCCGGTCCAGTCGGCTCACCCGCACGCGGCGGAGCCGACGGACCCGTCGGCGAGGCGGGAGGCACCGGCGGTGCGGGGGGCGCGACCGGCGGCACGTCGGGACGCGCCGGTCCCGGGTAGGCGGCGGCGGGGTCCGACGGCGGGGGTCCCATCGGCCGGCTGGGCTCCGGGGTGCCGCCCGGCCAGCCGGAGCGGACCCCGCCGATCGACGCGAGCAGCTGGCGCGCCTTGCCGGCGTGCTCCGCAGCGCACAGCACCGAGTACGACGTGGCGACGATCTGGCTCGACGAGGTGAAGTCGCGGCGGCCGCGCGAGAACGAGTACGTGATCACCGAGAACAGCAGCCCGAACGCCCCGCCGAACAGGATCGCCGGCAGGAACAGGCTGGTCGCGTTGGACGAGAAGAGCGTGAAGATCAGCCCGACGAACAGCCCGAACCAGGCGCCGGAGGCGAACCCGCCGAGCGCCACCGACGGGTACGACAGCCGCCGCAGCACCCGCTCCACCATCTGTAGGTCGGTGCCGACGATCGTCACGTTCTGCACGGGGAACTGCGAGTCGGCGAGGTGGTCCACCGCCCGCTGCGCCTCGAGGTAGGTGCCGTAGGAGGCGACGGTCTCGCCCTTGGGCAGCGTCGGTGTGCTCGGGGGCCGGTTCGGACGGGTGAACGACATGCGTCGATCCTGGCCCACGCTGCTGTGATGTGCCTAGGGCAGCCCCGGCACACCCGGTGCCGTGCGGAGGCGCACCGCTTAGGCTCACCTGCGTGAGCGCCGCCGGGACCCGCGTCTTCGTCGCACGGCTCGCGGGCACCATGGTGTTCGACCCCATCGGGGACCAGGTCGGCCGCGTCCGCGACGTCGTGGTGCTCGTGCGCCCCAAGGGAGCGGCACGCGCGGTCGGCCTAGTGGTCGAGGTACCCGGGCGACGGCGGATCTTCCTGCCGATGACCCGGGTCACGGCGATCGACCCCGGACAGGTGATCTCCACCGGCCTGCTCAACATGCGCCGCTTCGAGCAGCGCGCCGCCGAGACCCTGGTCGTCGGGGAGCTGCTGGACCGGACGGTCGAGCTGGCCGACGGCACGGGCTCCGTGCTGATCGAGGACGTCGCCATCGAGCGGCAGCGCAACGGCGACTGGCTCGCCACCAAGCTCTTCGTCCGGCGTCATCGGGTCGGTGGCGGGTTGCTGCGCCGCCGCGGCGAGACGTTGCTGGTCGGCGCCGACGAGGTCACCGGCCTCGCGCGCTCCACCGACGGTCAGGGCGCCGCGCTGCTGCTCGCCCAGTACGCCGACCTCAAGCCCGCGGACCTGGCGGACGTGCTGCACGACCTCAGCACCGAACGCCGCATCGAGGTGGCGGTGGCCCTGGACAACGAACGCCTCGCCGACGTCCTGGAGGAGCTGCCGGAGGACGACCAGGTGGAGATCCTGCAGGGGCTCGACCTGACGCGTGCGGCCGACGTCCTCGAGACGATGCAGCCGGACGACGCGGCGGACCTGCTCGGCGAGCTGCCCGACGCCGAGCAGGCTGAGCTGCTCGGCCTGATGGAGCCGGAGGAGGCGCGGGACGTCCGGCGGCTCCTCGCGTACGAGGACAACACCGCGGGCGGCCTCATGACCACCGAACCGGTGATCCTCGGTCCCGAGACGTCGATCGCCGCCGCGCTGGCGCACGTGCGCCGGCAGGACCTGAACCCGGCGCTCGCCTCGATCGTGTTCGTCGCCCGGCCCCCGCTCGAGACGCCGACGGGCCGCTTCATCGGGGTGGTGCACCTGCAGCGGATGCTGCGCGAGCCACCGCACCAGCCGATCGGGGCGATCGTCGACACCGACCTCGAACCGGTGACCGCCGACGCCCCGCTGCTGAGCGTGACCCGCGAGCTGGCGACGTACAACCTGCTGGCGCTCCCGGTGGTCGACGCCGAGCGCCGGTTGCTCGGGGCCGTGTCCGTGGACGACGTGCTCGACCATCTGCTGCCGGAGGACTGGCGCGAGGCCGACGACGAGACGACGGGTGCGGTACGTGGCTGAGCGCCGGCTGGACACACCGCGCGAGCAGGGCCGGACGTGGCGGCCCGCCCTGGACCCGGATGCCATCGGCCGCGGCGCCGAGGCGTTCGCCCGGTTCATGGGCACCGGGCGCTTCCTGCTCTACATGACCGGCTTCATCATCGTCTGGATCTTCCTCAACGTCGTCGGGCTGGTCGGCCACTGGGACCCGTACCCGTTCATCCTGCTCAACCTCTGCTTCTCGGTTCAGGCGTCGTACGCGGCGCCGCTGATCCTGCTCGCCCAGAACCGGCAGGACGACCGCGACCGCGTCGCGCTCGAGCAGGACCGGCAGCAGGCGGAGCGGAGCCTGGCGGACACCGAGTTCCTGGCCCGCGAGATGGCGGCGCTGCGCATCGCGCTGTCGGAGGTCGCCACCCGAGACTTCGTGCGCTCCGAGCTCCGGGCCCTGCTGGAGGACCTGACCGAGGACCGCGACGCCGACGTCGTGCCGACCACCAGCGGCGGCACCGACCGGAGCGCGCCACCCAGCGCCTGACGCCCGGGCCTTCGCAGACCCAGGAGGCGACGAGGGTCACAGATGGAGGCCCGGCCGCCGCACCTACGATTGCCCCATGCCGACCGACACCCCGCCCACCGCCACGTCTCCCGCCCCCGGCGGTCTCGAAGAGGCGATCCGGGCAGCGCTGGCACGGGTGCAGGACCCGGAGATCCACCGGCCGATCACCGAGCTCGGCATGGTGCGCTCCATCGAGCTCGACGGCGGCCGCGCCGTGGTCGGCATCGACCTCACCGTGCCGGGCTGCCCGCTGAAGGACACGCTGCAGCGGGACGTCACGGCCGCGGTCGCCGCGGTACCGGGCGTCGACGAGGTGGTGGTCCAGCTCGGGTCGATGACGGCCGAGCAGCGTGCCGAGCTGCGCTCCCGGCTGCGCGGCGGCGCCGGCGAGCCCGTCATCCCGTTCGCCCAGCCCGGTTCGCTGACCAGGGTGATCGCCGTGGCGTCCGGCAAGGGTGGCGTCGGCAAGTCCTCCGTCACGGCCAACCTCGCGGTGGCGATGGCCAGCCAGGGCCTGTCCGTCGGCGTGGTCGACGCGGACATCTACGGCTTCTCGCTGCCGCGCATGCTCGGTGCCGACCGCCCGCCCACGCAGGTGGACGACATGCTCCTGCCGCCCGAGGCGAACGGCGTCAAGGTGGTGTCGATCGGCCAGTTCGTCGCCCCCGGCCAGCCCGTGGTGTGGCGCGGACCGATGCTGCACCGGGCCTTGCAGCAGTTCCTCGCCGACGTGTTCTGGGGCGACCTCGACGTGCTGCTGCTGGACCTCCCGCCCGGGACGGGCGACATCGCCATCTCCGTGGCCCAGCTGCTGCCCGCCTCCGAGCTGGTGGTGGTCACCACCCCGCAGGTCGCCGCGGCCGAGGTCGCCGAGCGTGCCGGTGCCGTCGCGGTGCAGACGCGGCAGCGGGTGATCGGCGTCGTGGAGAACATGTCCTGGCTGGAGCAGCCGGACGGCACCCGGTTCGAGCTGTTCGGCGCCGGCGGCGGCGCCCGGGTCGCCGAGAGCCTGTCCCGCCTCACGGGCACGGACGTGCCCCTGCTGGGTCAGGTGCCGCTCGACGTGTCGCTGCGCGAGGCGGGCGACGGCGGGACCCCGGTGGTCGCAGCGAACCCCGAGACGGCCGCCGCCCAGGTGCTCACCGACATCGCCAAGCGGCTGGCGGTGCGGCCCCGCGGCCTGGCAGGCCGCTCGCTCGGGCTCTCCCCCGTCGGCCACTGACGCGAGTCCCACGGGGCGCGCCGGTCCCCCGACGGCCATCGGGGACGCGCAGCCGAGCGGTCAGGCGTCGAACTCGACGACCAGGGGGGCGTGGTCGCTGAACCGCTCGGCGTACGACGGCGCGCGGTCCACCGTCGCCCCGACGGCGAGCGGAGCCAGCGGGGCCGACGCGAGCTGGTAGTCGATCCGCCACCCGGCGTCGTTGTCGAACGCCTTGCCCCGCCAGGACCACCAGGTGTACGGCCCGGGACCGTCGCCGCCCAGCTCACGGCCCAGGTCGTGCCAGCCGAGCTCGTCGAACCAGTGGTCCAGGTACGCCCGCTCCTGCGGCAGGAAGCCGGCGTTCGCCAGGTTGCCCTTCCAGTTCTTGATGTCCACCTCGCGGTGGGCGATGTTCAGGTCGCCTCCGACCACGGCGAGCCCGCCCACCTGCGCCAGCTCCCGCAGCCGCGCACCGACGTGCTCGCAGAACGCGTACTTCTCCTCCAGCGACGGCGTGCCCACCGTCGCGGAGTGCAGGTACACCGAGACGACCGTCAGCGTCCGGCCGTCCGGCAGCGTGACGTCCGCCTCGACCCACCGCCCGGCGTCGCCCGTCGCCCCCGTCCCGAGCCCGACGCGGACGGCCGTCATCGGCAACCGCGACGCGATCGCCACGCCGGCCCGGCCCTTCGCGGCCCCCGCCTCGTGGGCGAGGTCCCACTCGGCCGGGTCGAGGTGGTCCGCGAGGATCTCGTCCGACCCGCGGACCTCCTGCAGCAGCAGCACGTCCGGCTGACGCTTGTCCAGCCACTGACCCATGCCGCGGCGGAAGGCGGCACGGATGCCGTTGACGTTGACGGTGGCGACGCTCAGCACCGGGACATCGTGCCCGACGCCGCCGACATCCCCCAGGTCAGCGACCGGCGTAGGCGGCCTCGAGCGGAGCCACCTCGAGCTTCGTCATCGTGAGCATGACGGCCATCGCACGGGCGACGCCGGCGGGATCCGACCCGCTCATCACGCGCGTCAGCCCGGCGGGCACCACCTGCCACGACACGCCGAACCGGTCGACGAGCCATCCGCACTGACCCGGCTGCCCGCCGTCGGCGGTCAACGCGTCCCAGTACCGGTCGACCTCCTCCTGCGTGTCCACCTGCAGGAGCACGGAGAAGGCCGCGTCCAGCCGGAGGGCGGGGCCGCCGTTCAGGAACGTGAACGGCACGCCGACCAGCTCGAGCTCGACGATGAACGGCGCACCGTCCGCCACACCGGGTGTGCCCGCCGGCGCCTGCACCACCGAGGTGACCCTCGTGTCCGGCAGCAGCGCGGCGTAGTGCTGCGCCGCCGGCAGCGCCTGGTCGTCGAACCACAGGTGCGAGCGAACCGTCGTCATGACCGACCCCGTCCCCGGCGCCCCCTGCGGGCACCGTCAGCCGTACCGACCGTCCGCACCACGCGATCTCATCGCGGGGCGGGCCGGGTGCCGCGCCTGGGTGGGACGCGGCACCCGCCCACGGCCGGCCACGCGCTCAGGCGAGGATGCGCTCCGCGGCCTCGACGACGTTGGTGAGCAGCATCGCCCGCGTCATCGGCCCGACGCCGCCCGGGTTGGGCGACACCCACGCCGCCACCTCGCGCACCGCCGGGTCCACGTCGCCCACCACACGCGACCGGCCCGTCGCCGGGTCGGTCACCCGCGAGACCCCGACGTCCACGACGACGGCACCGGGCCGCACCATGTCCGCCGTCACGATGCCCGGCACCCCCGCCGCGGCGACCACGACGTCGGCGTTGCGCGTGTGCGCCGCCAGGTCCGCCGTCCCGGTGTGGGTCAGCGTCACCGTGGCGTTGAGCTCCCTGCGCGTGAGCAGCAGCCCGATCGACCGCCCGACGGTCACCCCGCGGCCGACGACCACCACGTCCGCCCCGCGCAGGTCGACCCCGTGCCGGGTCAGCAGCTCGACGATGCCGCGCGGCGTGCACGGCAGGGGTGACGTCACCGGCTCGTTCACGCGCAGCACCAGCCGGCCGAGGTTGGTGGGGTGCAGCCCGTCGGCGTCCTTCGCCGGGTCGATCAGCTCCAGCACGCGGTGCGTGTCGATGCCCTTGGGCAGCGGCAGCTGCACGATGAACCCGGTGCAGTCCGGGTCCTCGTTCAGCCGCGTGACCGCCGCCTCGATCTGCTCCTGCGTGGCGTCCGCCGGCAGGTCCTCACGGATCGACGCGATGCCGACCTGCGCACAGTCGCGGTGCTTGCCCTCGACGTAGAGCCGCGACCCGGGGTCGTCCCCGACCAGCAGCGTGCCGAGCCCGGGACGCAGCCCCCGGGCCGCCAGCGCGGCGACCCGGGAGGTGAGCTCGTCCTTGATGGCAGCCGCTGTCGCGGTGCCGTCCAGCAGCCGTGCCGTCATCAGTACTGCTTCAGGCCGGCGTACAGCGGGAACGCCTCGGTCAGCTTGGCGACCCGGGCGCGCAGCGCGTCGATGTCCGCGGCGGCGCCGTCCACCAGCGCGGTCGCGATCACGTCCGCCACCTCGGTGAACTCGGCCGCACCGAAACCGCGCGTGGCGAGCGCCGGGGTGCCGATGCGCAGGCCGGAGGTGACGCGCGGAGGGCGCGGGTCGAACGGCACGGCGTTGCGGTTCACCGTGATGCCTGCGTCGTGCAGGAGGTCCTCGGCCTGCTGGCCGTCCAGCGGCGAGTTCCGCAGGTCCACCAGCACCAGGTGCACGTCCGTGCCGCCGGTGAGCACCGAGACCCCCGCGTCCTTGACGTCAGCCGCCGACAGGCGCTCCGCGATGATCTTGGCGCCCTCCAGCGTGCGGCGCTGGCGGTCGACGAACTCCGGGGTGCCGGCGATCTTGAACGCGACGGCCTTCGCGGCGACCACGTGCATCAGCGGGCCACCCTGCTGACCGGGGAAGACGGCCGAGTCGATCTTCTTCGCGTACTCCTCGCGCGACAGGATGAAGCCCGAGCGCGGGCCGCCGATCGTCTTGTGCACGGTCGACGAGACGACGTCGGAGTACGGCACGGGCGACGGGTGCAGCCCGGCGGCGACGAGGCCGGCGAAGTGCGCCATGTCCACCCAGAGCTTGGCGCCCACCTCGTCCGCGATCTCGCGGAACGCCGCGAAGTCCAGGTGCCGCGGGTACGCCGACCAGCCGCCGATGATGACGGCCGGACGGTGCTTGAGCGCGGCCTCACGCACCGCCTCAGGGGTGATCAGGAACGACTCGGGGTCCACCCCGTACGCCGCGACGTCGTACAGCCGGCCGGAGAAGTTGATCTTCATGCCGTGGGTCAGGTGACCGCCGTGGGCCAGCTGGAGGCCGAGGATCCGGTCACCCGGGGTGGCCAGCGCGTGCAGCACGGCCGCGTTGGCCGTCGCGCCCGAGTGCGGCTGCACGTTGGCGTGCTCGGCACCGAACAGCGCCTTGGCGCGGTCGAT
Organism: Cellulomonas sp. 73-145; assembly: GCA_001898185.1. Taxonomy (GTDB): domain Bacteria; phylum Actinomycetota; class Actinomycetes; order Actinomycetales; family Cellulomonadaceae; genus Cellulomonas. Next base: position 109,698 of record MKTI01000002.1, read on the forward strand.
CGCGATGGTCTCGGCGATGTCGACCTGCTCGCAGCCGCCGTAGTACCGCTTGCCGGGGTAGCCCTCGGCGTACTTGTTGGTCAGCACCGACCCCTGCGCCTGGAGCACCGCGCGGGGGACGAAGTTCTCGCTGGCGATCATCTCCAGCGTGCCCTGCTGCCGGGCGAGCTCACCGTCCAGGACGGCGGCGATGTCGGGGTCGAGCTCGGCGATGGACTGATCCATCAGATCGGTCATGGTGGCGCTCCGTTCGCAGTCAGCGGTGGGCGGCGGCCGGCGACGGGCACCCCGCACCGTGGTGGTGGGTGACCGGGGGCCCAGGCGTCCGACCCGCTGGTCCTGCTGCTGCGTCGCTCCCCGGTGGTGACCCACCCGTTGCGCCAGTCGCGACCCGCCAAGACTACCAACGGGTCCGTCGCCCGCCGCCAGCCTGTCTCAGGACCACCGCCCGTCTCAGGACCACCGCCCGCGGCCCTGATCGGACCGTCCCCGTCAGTCGTGCGCGGGCGGCTCCTCGAGCGCCGCCAGCCACACCCGCAGGATCTCCTCCAGCTGCCCGGCCCGCTCCTCGCCGATCATCGCCACCAGCCGGTGCTCGTTCGCGATGTGCTCGGTGTAGGCGGCGTCGATCACCTCGCGGCCCCGCGCGGTCAGCGCGACCACCCTGCCGCGGCCGTCGTGCGCGTCGCGACGACGTTCGACGAGCCCGGCCCGCTCCAGCCGGTCGATCCGCTTGGTCATCCCGCCGGTGGTCACCAGCGTGTGCTCCGCGAGGTCGCCGGCGCTCCGCTCGAACGGCTCTCCTCCGCGCCGCAACGTGGCGAGCACGTCGAAGTCGCCCTCGCCCAGGCCGTGCCTCCGGTAGACCTCCACGAGCCGGTCCGTCAGGTGGTTCGCCACCCGGTGCAGGCGGGTGACAACACCCTGGGGGCTGACGTCGAGGTCCGGCCGCTCCCGCTCCCAGGCGGACCGCAGCAGGTCGATGCGGTCCGGGCCCGGCACCCCGTCGTCCGTCATGCCCGCAGCGTATATCTTCCCGGTCAGGTACTATCCCTTCCATGGAAGGTAACTGGCGCGCCTCCGCCACCACCGCGATCGCACCCGTCGCGTGGGGCGCCACCTACTTCGTCACGCGGCACGCCCTGCCGGCCCAGCTCCCGCTGTGGGGCTCGGCGCTGCGCGCACTCCCCGCCGGCCTGCTGCTGCTCCTCGTCGCCCGACGGCTGCCGCGCGGTCGGTGGTGGTGGCGCTCCGCCGTGCTGGGCCTGCTCAACACCAGCGTGTTCTTCGTTCTCGTGTACGTCGCCTCGCAGCGGCTGGAGACCAGCACCGCCTCGACCGTCATGGCGACGTCGCCCTTCGTGCTCATGCTGGTCGCCCGGCCGCTGCTCGGCCAGCACCCGACCCGCGCCGCCCTGGTCGGCGCCGCCCTCGGCGTGGCGGGCGTCGTGGCGATGCTGACCACGGGCGCCGCGCACCCCGACCCGCTCGGCATCGCGGCCTCGGTCAGCGCGATGGTGATGTCGTCGGTCGGCTACGGCCTGGCGACGCGATGGCGCGACGACATCGACGTCATCAGCTCCACCGCCTGGCAGCTGGTGGGCGGCGGCCTGCTGCTGACCCCGGCAGCCCTGCTCGTGGAGGGGCCGCCGCCGCACCTCGGACCGGAGGCGCTCCTCGCCGTCGCCTACGTGACGCTGGTCGCCACCGCGGTCGCCTACCTGGCCTGGTTCTCCGGCCTGCGCCGACTGCCCGCCTCGGCGGTGGGCCTGCTGGGACTCCTGAACCCGGTCACCGGCGTCACGCTCGGGCTGCTGCTCGGCGGCGAGCGGCTCGGCCCGCTCCAGGTCGTCGGCACGATCACCGTGCTGGCCGCCGTGCTGGTCGGTCAGCCGTCGACCGCCGCCGTCGTCGCGCGCCTGCGGGCACCGCTCGTCCGGGGCAGTGCGCCCGTCCCGGGCTCAGCCGACGAGTCTCCGCGGCTCGCCGAACCGTGCGGCGTCAGTCCTCGGTAGCGGCACCGTCGTCGGCGGGCTCCAGCTCCTCGCCGGGGTCCCGACCCAGGAACCGGCGCAGGTAGGCGTAGGTCAGGTCCCCGGCCGTCCGGTCGTGCTGGTACTCGTAGCCCCGCCGCGTGTACATCGCGATGTTCTGCACGGAGTCCCGCGCGGTGAAGATCCACACCTCGCTGATGCCGTCCGGCAGGAACGTCGCCACGGCGTCGAGCAGGTGCGTGCCGACGCCCTTGCCCTGCTGGTCGGGCGCGACCGCGAACCGGCCGAGCGTCGCCTTCGACCCCTCGACCAGCACCCGGATCGAGCCGACCAGCCGGTGCCGCTGCCACATGCCGACGGTGATCACACCCGGTGCGGACAGGTCCGCTCGCAGCTCCTTGAGCGTCTGCGTCAGCGGCGGGATGAAGGGGTCGTTGGCGAGCTGCGCCTCCGTCACGAACGCAGCCCGGCGCAGCGTCAGCAGCTCGCCGGCGTCCTCCGCGGTGACGAGGCGGATCTCGATGTCGTCGGCCGTCATGCGGCCATCGTCCCAGGCCCGGCACCGACCGCACTACTCTCGGGCCTCGTGTCCCCCACCACAGACGCCGACGCCACCGCGTGGGTGCTGACCCTGTCCTGCCCCGACCGTCCCGGCATCGTCGCCGCGGTCGCCGGCCTGCTGGCCGAGCACGGGGGGAACATCACCGAGTCGCAGCAGTTCGGGGACGCCGACTCGGGTCTGTTCTTCATGCGCGTGCAGGTGACGGCAGCGGCGTCGCGGGAGTCGCTGGAGACGGCGCTGGCCGCGTTGGCGGAGCGGTTCGACCTCACCTGGGAGCTCGACGTCGCCGGTCGACCGGTCCGGACCCTGGTGATGGTCTCCACCGCGGCGCACTGCCTGAACGACCTCGCCTTCCGCCAGCGGTCGGAGAGCCTGCCGATCGACATCGTGGCCGTCGTGTCCAACCACGAGGTGCTGCGCCCGCTGGCCGAGTTCTACGACATCGCCTTCCATCACCTGCCGGTCAGCCCCGACACCAAGGCGCAGGCCGAGGCGCGGCTGCTCGAGCTGGTCGACCAGCTCGACGTCGAGCTGGTCGTGCTGGCCCGCTACATGCAGGTGCTGTCCGACGACCTGTGCCGACGGCTGCCCGGCCGGGTGATCAACATCCACCACTCGTTCCTGCCGTCGTTCAAGGGCGCCCGCCCGTACGCCCAGGCGCACGCCCGCGGCGTCAAGCTGATCGGAGCGACGGCGCACTACGTGACCGCGGCGCTCGACGAGGGGCCGATCATCGAGCAGGACGTCGAGCGGGTGGACCACAACCGCACGATCACCGACATGGTGCGCCTCGGCCAGGACGTCGAACGTCGTGCGCTGGCCCGTGCCGTCCGCTGGCACGCCGAGCACCGGGTGCTGCTGGACGGCGGCCGCACCATCGTCTTCCGCTGAGCCTTCCGCTCGCCCGCACTGCCCGCGCCGGCCCGAGCTGCCCGCGCTCGCCCGAGCTGCCCGCGTCGGCCCAAGCTGCTCCGACACGCCACGAGGGCCCCGCACCTTCCGGTGCAGGGCCCTCGTGCGTGCTGTGCTGACGAACTACTTGGTCAGCGGGGCCAGCGTCGGGTCGTTCGCGTAGACCTGAGCCGCGTTGGCCTTGGTCACGATGACCGGGGTCAGCAGGTAGGCCGGGACGACCTTGACACCGTTGTTGTAGGACTTGGTGTCGTTCACCTGAGCGTCCTTGCCGGCCTGCAGGTCCTTGATGGTCGCGATGACCTGCTTGACGAGCTCGCGGGTGTCCTTGTAGATGGTGGAGTACTGCTCACCAGCCATGATGGACTTCACAGACTCGACCTCGGAGTCCTGGCCGGTGACGACCGGGACGTCCTTGCCGGCCTGCTTGACCGAGGTCATCGCAGCGCGGCCGAGGGTGTCGTTCGGCGACAGGATGCCGTCGAGCTTCTTGTCGGTGTAGGTGCCCGCCAGGATCGTGTCCATGCGCTTCTGGGCGTTCTCAGCCTTCCAGCCCTGGGTCGAGACCTGCTCGATCGTGGTCTGGCCGGACGGGACGACGAGCGTGCCGTCCTTGATCTTCGGCTCGAGCACGGACATCGCGCCGTTGAAGAACGGGGCGGAGTTCGCGTCGTCGGGCGAACCGGCGATGAGCTCGATGTTGTAGGGGCCGTTGCCCTTGCGCGCCTTGAGGCCGTCCAGCAGGGCCTGGCCCTGCAGCTGGCCGACCTTGTAGTTGTCGAACGCGATGTACAGGTCCACCGCGTCCGTGTTCTTCAGCAGGCGGTCGTAGGCGATGATCGTCGCGCCGGAGGACTTGGCGTCCTTCAGCTGGCTGCCGAGCTGCGAACCGTCGATGGCGCCGACGACGATGACCTTGGCCTTCTGCTCCACCATCGAGGAGATCTGGTTCTGCTGCTCGGTCACGCCACCGTTGGCGAACTGGACCAGCGGCTTGAAGCCGGCGGACTTGAGGCCGTCGTTGAACAGGCTCTCCGCGAGGACCCAGTTCTCCGAGGTCTTCTGCGGCAGGGCGACGCCGATCGTCGCGTCTGCAGCGAAGCCCTTGGCGGCGGCGCTGGAGCCGGCCGAGGAGGCCGCAGTGGAACGCGAGTTGGACGAGCAACCGGTGAGCACCAGGGCCCCGGCGGCGCCGACCGCGATGGCCGCGGCTGCGAACTTCTTCATGGGATATCGCTTTCTTGTCGGGCACCCGTCTTTGGGTGCGGGTGTAACAGCGGAAATCTGTGGAGGACTAGCCCCGGGCCGCGGTCTCGCCGGCGCTGACCGGCACAGAGGGCTGCTCGGAGGTTCCGGGCGAGACGATGTCGTTGCGCCGGTTGCGGAAGAGGGTGCCGATGATCGACGGGCGACCCTGGACCTTGTTGTAGACGTCGAACGCCACAGCGGCGAGCAGCACCAGGCCCTTGATGATCTGCGTGCGGTCGGAACCGACACCCATCAGCTGAAGGCCGTTGTTCAGCACGGCCATCACAAGACCACCGATCATCGACCCGACGACGGTGCCGACACCGCCGGAGACCGCCGCACCGCCGATGAACACGGCGGCGATCGCGTCGAGCTCCCAGCCGGTGCCGTCGAACGGGCCCGACGCGGTGGAACGACCGATGAACACGATGCCGGCCAGGGCGGACAGCAGGGACATGTTCAGCATGACGACGAAGTTGGTCCGCTTGATGTTGACGCCGGACAGGGCCGCTGCGGCCCGGTTGCCACCGACTGCGTACACGTGGCGACCGGTGATGGTCCGCGCCGAGATGAAGTGGTAGACGATGACGAGCACCACGAGGATGACGCCGGAGACCGGGAAGGACGTGCCGGGGCGGCCGGAGCCGAACAGCCAGGTCACGTAGCCGAGCAGAGCCACGATGAGCACGGTCCGGATTACCGACACCATGACCGGCATCTGGGCGCCGTTGAGCTTGGCGGCCTTGCTGCGCCGACGGAACTCCACCCAGACGGTGAACACGATCGCGAGCACGCCGAGCAGCAGCGTCGAGTTGTTCAGACCGGTGTTGGGGCCCCACTCGGGCAGGTAGCCCGCGCCGAGGTACTGGATCTGGCTGGGCACCGGGATGGTGTTCGACTTTCCGATGTACTGGTTGGCGCCGCGGAACAGCATCATGCCGGCCAGCGTGGTGATGAAGCCGGGGATGCCGACGTAGGCGACCCAGGCGCCCTGCCAGGCACCGATCAGGGCGCCGACCACCAGGCCGAGGATCACCCCGAGCCACCACGGGATGCCCCAGTCGCGGATCGCGAGCGCCACCACGATGCCCACGACCGCCGCGACCGACCCGACCGACAGGTCGATGTGCCCGGCGATGATCACCAGCACCATGCCGATGGCCAGGATCAGCACGTAGGCGTTGCCGTTGATGATGTTCTGGGCGTTGGTCGACGTGAGGACCTTGCCACCCGTCGTGAACTGGAAGATCGCGATCAGCGCCGCGAGCGCGAACACCATTCCGAACTGGCGCGCGCCGCCGCTGAACAGCTGCTTGAGAGACTTCATCGTCGAGATTCCTTCGTGCCGGTAGGGCTTCAGTGGGTGGCGGCCGAAGCCGCGCCGGTCATGAGGCGCATGAGGGACTCCTGCGTGGCATCCGCCCGGTCGACGACACCGGTGATGGCGCCCTCGAAGATCGTGTAGATGCGGTCGCAGAGGCCGAGCAGCTCAGGCAGCTCGGACGAGATGACGACCACGCCCTTGCCTGCGTCGGCGAGGCGGTTGATCAGGCCGTAGATCTCGAACTTCGCACCGACGTCGATGCCTCGGGTCGGCTCGTCCAGGATCAGCAGGTCCGGCTCCGGGAACATCCACTTGCCGAGCAGCACCTTCTGCTGGTTGCCGCCGGAGAGCTTGACCACACCCTCCGTCACGGAGTTCGCCTTGACGTTCAGCGCCTTGCGGTACCGCTCCGCCGCCAGGTACGCCGCGTCCGGGTCGATCACCGAGCGCTTGGAGATGCGCCGCAGGTCCGCCGCCACGACGGTGTCCTGGATGGTGTCGAGCAGGTTGAGGCCGAGCGCCTTGCGGTCCTCCGGGACGTAGGCGACCTTGTGGTCGATCGCCTGCTGCACCGTGTGGATCGTCACGGGACGGCCCTCGATGAAGATCTGACCGCCGAGGTAGCGCCCGTAGGAACGGCCGAACAGCGACCGAGCGAGCTCGGTGCGGCCGGCGCCCATGATGCCGGCGAAGCCGACGATCTCCCCGCGACGGACGTGGAAGTTCGAGCCCTTGCAGACCAGCCGGCCGGGCACCTGCGGGTGCTCGACCGTCCAGTCGCGCACCTCGAAGAAGGTGGAGCCGATGTTCGGCGTGTGCTCCGGGAACCGCGCCTCGAGGGACCGACCGACCATCCCGCGGATGATGCGGTCCTCGTCGACGCCACCGGCACCGACGTCCAGCGTCTCGACCGACTTGCCGTCACGGATGATCGTGATCGAGTCGGCGATCGCGGCGATCTCGTTGAGCTTGTGGGAGATCATGATGCTGGTCAGGCCACGGGAGCGCAGGCCCCGGAGCAGGTCCAGCAGGTGCGCCGAGTCGTCCTCGTTCAGTGCCGACGTCGGCTCGTCGAGGATGAGCAGCTTCACGTTCTTGGAGAGCGCCTTGGCGATCTCCACGAGCTGCTGCTTGCCCACGCCGATGTTCTTGATCACCTCGTCGGGCGACTCGTCCAGGCCGACGCGCGCCAGCAGGTCGACCGCGCGGCGACGGGCCTCGGCCCAGTCGATGCCGAGCGAGCCCTTGACCTCGTTGCCCAGGAAGATGTTCTCGGTGATCGAGAGCTCGGGGATGAGCGCGAGCTCCTGGTGGATGATCACGATCCCGGCGTGCTCGCTGGACTTGATGTCCTTGAAGCGGACCTCTTCGCCGAGGTAGTTGATCTCACCCTCGTAGGTGCCGTAGGGGTACACCCCCGAGAGCACCTTCATCAGTGTCGACTTGCCCGCACCGTTCTCCCCGCAGATCGCGTGGATCTCCCCGGCACGAACCTGCATGCTCACCCGGTCCAGGGCCCGGACCCCCGGGAACACCTTGGTGATCGACCGCATCTCCAGGATGACTGGGCCGTCCGTCATTTCACGCTCCTCGTGCCACACTGCACACCGCGACCCCGCGGGTCCGGACAGACACTAGGCAGGGCACCCCATCGCGTCAACTCATGAACGCAAGGCCGTGTCCGTACCCTCACCGCATCGTGACCTTGCCGTGACATTGGCATCCGTTGCCATCGGCTCGCCCCGACTCCGCCCGAGTTTTCGCGTCCGGATCCGCCCGACTTCACGCAGTACAGGGGCCGGCCCGCTTCTTGTCATCACTTCTTGAACGCTAGGAACGGGACCGGGAAGTTCACCCGCCGCGGCCTCGGTGCGGCACGATCTGGGTCATGCGTCTGGAGATCCGCGTGCGCCCTGGCTCGTCCCGGGCGGGCGTCGGAGGCGAGCACGCGGGTCGCCTCGTGGTGGCCGTGCACGAGCGCGCGGTCGACGGCAAGGCGACGGATGCCGCCCTCGGCGCCGTCGCCGACGCCCTGGGCGTCCCCACCCGCAGGGTGCGCCTGGTGCGCGGGGCCACGAGCCGCGACAAGCTCGTGGAGGTCGAGACCCACGACACGCAGGAGGAGGCCGACCTGCTCGAGCTCGTCGACCGGCTGCGGTCGCCTCGCTGACCGTTCAGCCCCCGGGGGACGGCTTGCGGCTCGACGACGGCTAGATGACGGAGCGCAGGTGAGACACCGGCCGGTTCGACGAGGCACCGGTGATCGCGGCGATGATCGCCTCGTAGCTGGTGGTGGCCGTGTCGAAGGAGCCGTTGTTGCGCCCGTGGCGCAGGACCTCGATGCGGTCCGACACCGAACGGACGTCCGTCATGTTGTGGCTGATGAGCACGACGCCGAGGCCGAGGTCGCGCAGGCGCTCGATGTGCGTGAGTACCTCGGCGGTCTGGGCGACGGACAGCGCCGCGGTCGGCTCGTCGAGCACGACGAGCCGAGGTTGGCCGACCAGCGTCCGCGCGATAGCGACGGCCTGGCGCTGGCCGCCCGACAGCGTGCGCAGCGGCGAGTGCACCGACGGGATGCCGGCCGTGATCTGCTGCAGGATGCGCCGAGCCGTCTGCTCCATGCGCTCCTCGGCCAGCCAGCCACCGGACGCGCGGACCTCCTGGCCGAGGAAGATGTTGGCCGTCACGTCGAGGTTCTCGCACAGCGCGAGGTCCTGGAACACGGTGGCGATCCCGAGCTCGCGAGCCGCCTTGGCGGACGTGATGCTGGCCGGCTCGCCGTCGAGCTCGACCAGGCCGGCGTCGGGGCGCAGCACGCCCGCGATGATCTTCGCCAGGGTGGACTTGCCCGCACCGTTGTCGCCGACGAGCGCGACGACCTCGTGCGCGTGCACCTCGAAGTCGACGCCGATCAGGGCCTCGACGGCACCGAACCGCTTGGTCACTCCCTGCATCGACAGCAGGGGCGGGCGGATGTCGGGCGTCGTCGCCGTCATGCTCTCCTGCTCCTCGTCGGTCATAGGTCCCGTCAGTGAATCGGTGCGGACGTCCACAGTCAACCAACCCCCCAGCGCCCGACCGGCTCGTCGTCGACGGCCCTCACCAACAGATCGGTCGACGACAGCACGAGCAGGAGGGCACCCATCACCTCGGCGTTGGCGCCGAGGTCGGCAGGGACCACCTCGAGGGGTGCGATCTGGTTCAGCAGCACCCGGCGGCGGATCGCCTCGCGCATGGGTCCGAGCAGGATCTCCCCCGTCTCGGCCAGCTCGCCGCCGACCACGACGCACTGCGGGTTGACGGCCATGCCGAGGCCGGCGACGACGGCGCCGATGGTGGCACCGGCGTCGGCGACGATCTGGCGGCAGCCGGGGTCACCGCTCAGCGCCTGGGCGATCACGTCGCGGAGCGCCAGCGTGCCGTGGCTGGCGCGCAGCGGGGCGAGCAGTGCCTGCGCACCGACCACCGTGTTGAGGCACCCGCGGCTGCCGCACAGGCAGATGTCGCCGCCGGCGTCGACCTGCACGTGGCCGATCTCCCCCGCGGTGCCGGCGAAACCGCGGTGGACCTGGCCGCCGATGACGATGCCGCCGCCGACGCCGTACGAGGCACGCACGTACACCGAGTCCTGGTAGCCGCGGGAGGCGCCGATGCGGCTCTCGGCCAGGGCGCCGAGGTTGGCGTCGTTGTCGACGAACACCGGCCGGTTCAGCCGCTTGGACATCACGTAGCCCACGGACACGTCGTCCCAGCCGCGCATGATGCCGGGCACCGAGATGGTGCCGGTGGCGACGTCGACCGGCGCCGGGAGCGCGATGCCGATGCCGAGCACCTCGTCCAGGGCGGACCCGACGCGCTCGAGCAGGTCGACGATCAGCAGGGCGGCGCGGTCCAGGCTGGTGTCCGCACGGTGGTCGGGCGGCAGCGGCAACGTCTGGTCCGCCAGCACCTCGTGGGAGGCGTCCGCCAGCGAGATGCGCAGGTGCCGCAGGCCGATGTGGACGCCGACAGCCACCCCGGTGCGGTGCGCGAGCGTGACGAGCTGGGCACGGCGACCGCTGCGGACCGTGGTGCGGACCTCGACCACTCCGGCGCCGAGCAGCTCCTTGACGATGTTGGACACCGTGGCCGCTGACAGGCCGGTGGTGCCGGCGAGCTCCACCTGGGTCAGGCCGCCGAAACGGCGGACGGCGTCGACGATCAGCGCGCGGTTCGCCCCTCGCAGGGCGGACTGCGACCCCGACATCGTCCTCGCCCTCCCGCCGCGCCGCGCCGCGCCGGAGGCGGCGCCGGTTCGTCGGCGCACCGGGCCTGCCCGGGCGGTTTCTGGGTGAATCAAACCACCGATCGTCAAGACCTTGCCCCGGCAGGCGCGGCGGCCGACCGGGGCGAGGTGGGGACGAGGACGGTGCGGATCAGACCAGGCCGAGGGCGCGGACCTGGGCCCGCTCCTCCTCGAGCTCGGCGACCGAGGCGGCGAGCCGCTCCCGCGAGAAGGCGTCGAGCTGCAGGTCAGGCACGATGGTGAAGCGTCCGTCGGCCGCCGTGACGGGGAACGAGGAGACCAGCCCCTCGGGGACGCCGTAGGAGCCGTCGGACACCACGCCGGCCGACGTCCAGTCCCCCGCTGGGGTGCCGTGCACCCAGGTGTGGACGTGGTCGATCGCGGCGTTCGCGGCCGACGCCGCCGACGAGGCGCCGCGCGCCTCGATGATCGCCGCACCGCGCTTGGCCACCGTCGGGATGAATGTCTCGCGGACCCAGGTCTCGTCGCCGACCACCTCGGGAGCCGGGCGGCCGCCGATGGTCGCCTGGGTGATGTCCGGGTACTGGGTGGCGGAGTGGTTGCCCCAGATGGTCAGCCGAGTGACGTCGGACACCGCTGCGCCGGTGCGGGCGGCGAGCTGCGCGACCGCGCGGTTGTGGTCCAGACGCGTCATCGCGGTGAAGCGGTCGGCCGGGACGTCGGGCGCGTGCTGCTGCGCGATGTACGCGTTGGTGTTCGCGGGGTTGCCGACGACGAGGACGCGCACGTCGTCCGCCGCACCGGCGTTGATCGCCGCACCCTGCGGCGCGAAGATCCCGCCGTTCGCCGTCAGCAGGTCGCCGCGCTCCATCCCGGCCGTGCGGGGGCGGGCGCCGACGAGCAGCGCCACCTGGACGCCGTCGAACGCGGCCGTCGCGTCGTCGTGGATGTCCGTGCCGGCGAGCAGCGGGAACGCGCAGTCCTCCAGCTCGAGCGCGACGCCCTCGGCCGCCTTGACGGCCTGCGGGATCTCGAGCAGGTGCAGCCGGACCGGGGTGTCGGGGCCGAGCAGCTGGCCGGAGGCGATCCGGAACAGCAGCGCGTAGCCGATCTGGCCGGCCGCGCCGGTCACCGTCACGTGCACGGGGGTGGGTGCGGACACGTTCGTTCTCCTTCGAATCGATCGCGCGGCGGCCGGCCGCCGGGTGGTGCTGCTGGTGCCGGGCGCCTCAGGCGAGGCGGGCGGCGAGGTTCTCGTCGAGCTGGGCGAGGAACTCCTCGGTGGTCAGCCAGGGCTGCTTCGGCCCGACGAGCGAGGCGAGGTCCTTGGTCATCGCACCCGACTCGACGGTCTTGATGACGACGTCCTCGAGGGTCTCCGCGAAGCGCGTCACCTCGGGCGTGCCGTCGAGCGAGCCGCGGTGCTTGAGGCCGCCGGTCCACGCGTAGATCGAGGCGATCGGGTTGGTGGACGTCGGCTTGCCGGCCTGGTGCTGGCGGTAGTGCCGCGTGACGGTGCCGTGGGCGGCCTCCGCCTCGACCGTCTTGCCGTCGGGCGTCATCAGCACGGACGTCATCAGGCCGAGGGAGCCGAAGCCCTGCGCCACCGTGTCGGACTGCACGTCGCCGTCGTAGTTCTTGCAGGCCCAGACGTAGCCGCCCTCCCACTTCAGGGCCGAGGCGACCATGTCGTCGATCAGGCGGTGCTCGTAGGTGAGGCCGGCGGCGTCGAACTGCGCCTTGTACTCGGTCTCGAACACCTCGGCGAACAGGTCCTTGAACTGGCCGTCGTACGCCTTGAGGATCGTGTTCTTGGTCGACAGGTACACCGGGTAGCCGCGCTGCAGACCGTAGGCGAACGAGGCGCGCGCGAAGTCCTTGATCGACTCCGTGAAGTTGTACATGCCCATCGCGACGCCGCCGGCCTCGGGGTAGACCACGACGTCCTGGCTGATCGGCGCGGAGCCGTCCGCCGGGGTGAAGGTCAGCGTCAGCGTGCCGGCGCCCGGGACGACGAAGTCGGTGGCGCGGTACTGGTCACCGAAGGCGTGGCGGCCGATGACGATCGGCTTGGTCCAGCCCGGCACCAGGCGCGGGATGTTGCTGATGATGATCGGCTCGCGGAACACGACGCCGCCGAGGATGTTGCGGATGGTCCCGTTGGGGCTCTTCCACATCTTCTTCAGGCCGAACTCTGCGACGCGGGCCTCGTCGGGCGTGATCGTCGCGCACTTGACGCCGACGCCGTGCTCCGCGATCGCGTGCGCCGCGTCGATGGTCACCTGGTCGTCCGTCGCGTCCCGGTGCTGGATCGACAGGTCGTAGTAGAGGAGGTCGACGTCGAGGTACGGGTGGATCAGACGGTCCTTGATGAACTGCCAGATGATCCGGGTCATCTCGTCGCCGTCGAGCTCGACGACCGGACCGACGACGCTGATCTTCGCCATGATGCGGGCTCTCCTGTGGGCCGGGGCCGGCACGGCTGGGTGCCGCGCGCTAGATTACTCGACATCGAGAGATCTCGCGGCGCGGGTCCCGGCGCCGGGCTCTGACGCGCCACAGCACCGGCTGGCATGCTGGGGGCCGATCCCCGATCTCCACCCGTACTCACGACAGGACGACCATGTCCCAGCAGAAGCCCGACCCCGCCGACATCACGGCGGCGACCGCGTCCGACGCACCCGTCGAGACCGAGGCCGTCCCGGCCGGCACCCACCCCGAGCCGGTGTCGGAGCCCGAGGAGCTGGCCGACGTCACCGCCGAGGGCGAGCTGGTGCTCGACGAGGACGTCGAGACCTACGTCGAGGGGCCCTCGCTGGCCGCCAAGCTCGGCGCCGAGGCGCTCGGCACGTTCGTGCTGGTGTTCGCCGGCGTCGGCGTCGCCCTGTACTCCGCCTTCAGCGGCGTCGGCGGCACCCTGGCGGTCGCGCTCGCCTTCGGCATCGCCGTGCTGGCGGGCATCATCGCGTTCGGCCGGGTCTCCGGCGGGCACTTCAACCCCGCGGTGACCCTCGGCGCGGCGGTGGCCGGCCGCACCCGCTGGGCCGACGTGCTGCCCTACTGGCTGGCCCAGGTGGTCGGCGGCGCGCTCGGTGCGGCCGTGCTGTTCCTGACGGTGCCGAGCGGTCTGCCGCAGATCCTGGGGCACCAGACCGGCGGCGTCCGCGCCCTGTTCAGCACGGTCTCCACCGGCTACGGCACCCACTCCCCGCTGGCGCACGTGCTGGCGCAGAACCAGATCACGTCCGACGTCACGTTCGGCGTCGGCGCCGCGCTGCTGGCCGAGGCGGTCGGCACGGCGATCTTCGTCGCGGTGATCCTCGGCGCCACGGACCGTCGCGCCAACCTGCAGCACGTCCCGTTCGCGGTGGGCCTGACGCTGTCCGCCGTCATCCTGGTGCTGCTGCCGATCACCAACGCGTCGGTGAACCCGGCGCGGTCGCTCGCGACGGCGATCTTCTCCGAGGGCTGGGCGCTCAAGCAGGTCTGGCTGTTCTGGGTGGCTCCGCTGCTCGGCGCCGCCGTGTCCGGCCTGCTGTACCGGGCCTTCGCGCGCGAGCCGATCGAGGACGACCTGTTCGGCGAGGAGGACGAGGAGGAGATCCTCGTCGTGCAGTAAGGCACCTTCGCACTCCGTCGACGCCCGCCGTCTGCCTCCCGCTCCGGGAGCTCAGCCGGCGGGCGTCGCGCTGAGCAGGGTGCGCAGCGGCACGCCCTGGTCCGCGGCGGCCGCGACGTCGACCCGGGGCAGCTCGGCGCCGCCGAACGCACGCCGTGCCGGACCGACCTCTCGGTGCCGGTCGACGACCAGGACCGCGGTGACGCGGTCGCCGGCGAGCCAGAGGACGCTCCAGCCGGCGGACGCCGTGGGGTCGCCGCGGACGACGACCTCGTCCGCGGCGCCGGGCTGGCCGAGCAGCACCAGGTCGTGGCCCAGCTGGGTGGAGAACACTTCGGGCGCGGGGTCGGCCAGCGCGGGGTCGTCCAGCACGGGGTCGTCCAGCGTGACCAGGTGGCGCGCCAGCGCCTCTGGTCCGCGCAGCGCCGCCTCCCAGTGCCCGCCCGGGACCCAGCCGTGCCGGGCCGACCGACGCACCGCCACGTCGCCGACGGCCCATACGCCCGGGACGGGTCGGTGACCCGCCAGCACCCGGTACCGCTCGTCGACCCGGACGGCACCGGACGCGTCCCGCGGCAGGGTGTCCCCCAGCCAGCCCGTCGCCGGTCGGGCGCCCACAGCGGCCAGCACCGTGGCCGCAGGCAGCCGTCGACCGTCAGCCAGCCGGACGCCGCCGTCCTCCACGGCAGCGACGGGCGCGCCGGTCAGCAGCTCGACGCCGGCCGCCGCGTACCAGGGCGCGGTCAGCGCACCGACCCGGCTGCCCAGCGCGGTGCTCAGCGGGGCGTTCGCCGCCTCGACGACGGTCACGGCGCTGCCGCTCGCCGCGACCACACCGGCCACCTCGGCACCGATCCAGCCCGCGCCGATCACCACCAGCGGCCCACCGGCCGCGAGCGCGGCACGCAGCTGGTCGGCGTCCGCTGTGGTGTGCAGCGTGCGGGCGGAGGGCCAGGCCGGAGGGCGGACGGCATGGGCGCCGGTCGCGAGCACGACGTGGTCGGCGTGCACCGCGCCGGTGTCCGTGGCGACGCCGGGCCGTCCGGGCTCGTCGAGAAGCAGGGCGCGGGCGGGTCGGTCCAGCTCGACGCGGTCGGCGAGGGCATCGACGTCCACCCCCAGCTCGTCGGTCAGCCAGGCGGGTGCGGTGCGGTCGAGCAGGTGCTTCGACAGCGGCGGCCGGTCGTACGGCGGCACGCCCTCGGCACCGAGCACGTGGATGTGGCCGTCGAACCCGGCCGTGCGCAGCTCGGCAACGGTGCGCGTGGCCGCCAGCCCGGCGCCGACCACCAGGACGTCACGGGCGGCCGGGTTGGTGCGCACCGGGCCACGGTAGTCTGCCGAGAGGGAGGCACGGATGGGCGCTGAGCATGCGGTCGGTCGTGCGCCGACGGGCGCACCGACCTCCGGTGGCGCACCCCGCACACCGTCCGCCACCGCGTCCACGTGGCCCCGGATCGACGCAGACGGCACCTCGACGAGCAACCCCGGCGCCGTGCCACCGATGGCTGCGTCCTCGCCGTCGCCCGCAACGGGAGCCGTCCCGCTGGTCGCCCGGCGCCGGCCTCGTCTGCCGCGTTCGGTCCTGCTGGTGGTGCTCGGGGTCGTCCTCGTGGTGGTCGGCGCCCTGCTGCTCGGCACCCGCGCGGCGGCGGGTCTGCTCGCGCTGCAGCTGCTGGTGTGCGCCGTCGTGCGGGCCGTCCGCCCGGCCCCCGGACCGAACGCGTTGGCCGTGCGCTCACGCGCTCTCGACGTGCTGACCCTGACTGCGTTCGCCCTAGTCCTGGGCGTGCTGGCGGCGATCGTCCCCAGCGCGCGCTGACGGCTGCCGCGACAGCCGCGGCAGGCACCGTCGCGGGACGGGCTCGTCCGGGACCGCCGTCTGCACGGTCCCGGACGGTGCCCGTCAGTGGGCGAAGTGCCGCGTCCCGGTCAGGTACAGGGTGACGCCGGCCGCCTTCGCCGCCTCGATCACCTCGGGGTCACGCACGGAGCCGCCCGGCTGCACGACGGCGCGCACCCCGGCGTCCAGCAGCACCTGGAGGCCGTCGGCGAACGGGAAGAAGGCGTCCGACGCAGCGACCGAACCGCGCGCCCGCGCCTGACCGTCCGCGTCGGCGCGCTCGACGGCCAGCCGGCACGAGTCCACGCGGTTGACCTGCCCCATCCCGACCCCGACCGAGGCGCCGTCGGCGGCGAGCAGGATCGCGTTCGACTTCACCGCCCGGACGGCCCGCCAGGCGAAGGCCAGGTCGGCCAGCGTGGCGTCGTCGGCGGCGTCGCCCGCGGCGAGCGTCCACGTGGTCGGGTCGTCGCCCACGGCGTCGATCCGGTCCGCCTGCTGCACGAGCAGGCCACCGCTGATCGAGCGCTGCTCGAGGCGGGCGGCCGGCGGGGTGTCCACGACCAGGAGGCGCACGTTCTTCTTCTGGGACAGCAGCTCGAGGGCGTCGTCGTCGAAGGCCGGCGCCAGCACCACCTCGGTGAACACCGGCGCGATCTGCCGAGCCGCCGCCAGGGTGATCGGCACGTTCGCGGCGATCACACCGCCGAACGCCGACACCGGGTCGCACGCGTGGGCCTTGGCGTGGGCGTCCGCCACGTCGGTGCCGACGGCGATGCCGCACGGGTTGGCGTGCTTGATGATCGCGACGGTGGGCTGGTCGCCGTGGTCGTGCGCCGCACGCCAGGCCGCGTCGGCGTCGACGTAGTTGTTGTAGCTCATCGCCTTGCCGTGCAGCTGGGTCGCCTGGGCCAGCCCCCGCGCACCGTCGCCGGCGGTGTACAGCGCCGCGGCCTGGTGCGGGTTCTCGCCGTACCGGAGCACCGCCGAGCGCGTCCACGTGCCGCCGACCCATGCCGGGAAGCCGGTGTGCTCACCCTCGACCTCGTCGGTGCTGGTGGCGACGTTGCCCATCCAGGAGGCGACCGCCACGTCGTAGGTCGCGGTGTGCACGAACGCCTCCGCCGCGAGCCGGGTGCGCTGCGCCAGCGTGAAACCGCCGGCCGCGACGGCCTCGACCACCGCGGGGTAGCCGGACGGGTCGACGACGACGGCGACGCTCGGGTGGTTCTTCGCGGCGGCCCGGACCATCGACGGGCCGCCGATGTCGATCTGCTCGACGCACTCGTCGACGGACGCACCCGAGGCGACGGTCGCGGTGAACGGGTACAGGTTGACGACCACCAGCTCGAACGGGGCCACGCCGAGGTCCTCGAGCTGGGCCAGGTGCTCCGGCCGGCGGGTGTCGGCGAGGATCCCGGCGTGCACCCGCGGGTGCAGGGTCTTGACGCGGCCGTCGAGGCACTCGGGGAAGCCCGTCAGCTCCTCGACGCGGGTGACCGGGACGCCGGCGCCGGCGATCGTCGCGGCCGTCGAGCCGGTGGACACCAGCTCGACCCCGGCCGCGTGCAGTGCGGTGGCGAGGTCGACGAGGCCCGTCTTGTCGTAGACGGAGACGAGCGCGCGGCGGACTGCGCGGCGACCGTCCCCGGTCGGCGTTGCGGGGGTGGACTGGCTGGGCTGCTGGGACATCGAGCACTCTCCCGGGTCAGGGCGCCGCGGTCACGGCGCGGGGCGGACCCGGGCACCCAGGCGGACGGTGCACGGACGACGGTGGTGCGGCCGCTCCCCGGTGGTGATCCACCTCGGTTCGCCAGTCACGGCCGAGGCCATGCTATCCGGCGACCGGGGCACCGCCGAGCCGCACGTGACGGCCCTCGACGCTGAGTCCCTCCCGGACCACCCGCCCCACGACGTCGACCAGCAGCTCCCGCTCGACGGTCTTGATGCGCTCGTGCAGCGTCGCCTCGTCGTCCCCCTCGAGCACCGGCACCGCCGACTGCGCGACGATCGGGCCCGAGTCGACGCCCTCGTCGACCACGATCACCGAGCAGCCGCTGACCTTGACGCCGTGCGCGAGGGCGTCCCGGACCGCGTGCGCACCGGGGAAGGCCGGCAGCAGCGCGGGGTGCGTGTTGAGCGTCCGGCCACCGTGCTCGGCCAGGAACGCCCGGCCGACCAGCCGCATGAACCCGGCGAGGACCACCAGGTCCGGGGTGAACACCCGGACCGTCTCGGCGAGGGCGCGGTCCCACGCCGCACGGTCCGCGAAGTCCGCCGGGGCCACCACGGCCGTGGCCACCCCGGCCTCCCGCGCGCGCTCGAGCGCCCTCACGCCGTGCCGGTCGGAGACCACGGCGACGACGCGCGCGCCGTACGCCGGGTCGGAGTGGGCGGACAGCAGGGCGTCGAGCGTCGAGCCGGTGCCGGAGACCAGCACGACAACGCGTCCCGCGGTGCGGGTGGACGGTGCGGGAGGGGTCGGGCCGGGCGGGGTCGGGCCGAGGGGGGTGGGGCCGGGAGCGGCGGTCACGGGGGAACCCTAACCGGGCGCCGACGGACGCCCGACGTCCCCGTCCACGGCCCGGGGGACAATGAGGTGTGAGCAACCCGTACGCCCCGCCGGACGACCGGCCCCGCGGCGACGAGGCGCCGGCCGACCGCGGCGCTGCCGACGGGCAGCACGGCGTGACCGGCCCCGGGCACGGCCCGTCCAGCGGACCGTTCCACGGTCCGCTGGACGGGCAGGCACCGGCACCGTGGCCCGGCGTCCGTCCCGCCGACCGGCCTGGCGTGGGGCAGGGTCCCGGTCAGCAGGAGGTGCCGCCGCCGGTCAACCCGGCGCAGCTGTCGCGGATCGCCGCGGGCATGCGCTTCGGCGCCGCCCTGGTGCTCGCGGCGCTCCTGGTCCAGCTGCTGCCGCTGCCCTGGGGGCTGCTCGCGCTGCCGTTCGCGCTGCTCGGCACGGGCGTGGTGGGACGGACCATGCTGCTGATGTCCCGGGCCCGGGTGCGGGGGCCAGCCTCGGTGCTGACCACCCTGCTGCTGGTGGTGGGCGTCGGCAGCGTGGCGGTCTCGCTGATGCTGGCCGCCTACTGGGCCGCCGGTGCCGACTCGTACCGGTGCGAGCAGTCGGCGCTCACCGTGCAGGCCCACTACTCGTGCGCGGCGCTCCTGCCGCAGCAGGGGTCGATGCACCTCCCCTGACGGCCGACGACCGAGCGCGAGCGCTCAGACCCCGCCGAGCTCGGTGTCGTCCGGCACCCACGGGTCGACCGCCCGCCTGTGCACCAGGTGTCGCACGGCGGCGCTGACCACAGGGGCGCTCAGCGTCGTC
Source organism: Cellulomonas sp. 73-145 (assembly GCA_001898185.1). GTDB lineage: Bacteria > Actinomycetota > Actinomycetes > Actinomycetales > Cellulomonadaceae > Cellulomonas. Next base: position 128,786 of record MKTI01000002.1, read on the forward strand.
GTGACCGCGGCACCGACCCACACCCAGAGTCCGACCCGCAGGCCGACCAGCCAGCCCTCCGCTCCGACGACGGCCATCCGGCCCGGGCCCGCCGCCCCGCTCGCGGCCGTCACCACGAGCGCGACCAGCACCGCGACCACCCCGGCGAGCAGCCCCGCCGCTGCGGCCGGGTGCCACCACCGCCGCGCGGACCAGCGGCGGTGCAGCACCAGTCCGGCCAGCACGCCGACCAGGGTGAGCACCAGCGGCAGCACCGCGGCCACGACTCCGTGCACCGTCTCGGCGGGCAGCATGCCGAGCAGCGGTACCGCCGGGAGCGACCCGGGCACGACGGCGTCGGGCGCGAACCGGGACCCCGCACCGACGGAGAAGCCGACCCCGGAGACCCACGTCAGCGCCCAGACCACCACGTTCGGCAGGTAGCCGAGCTGGACAACCGCGAGCACGACGCCGCCGATCACGTCGAGGTTCAGCCCGCCGACGACGGACGCCACCTGGGCCCGCCCGTCCAGCAGCCACCCGCACGTCACCAGGCTGGACACCACCGCGAGCAGCGCGACCGTGAGCAGGCCCGTGCCGAGCGCGGCGCGCAGCACGGGTGGCAGCCGACTGGTCAGCGGCTGCGCGAGCCGCGCCCAGGTCGGTGCGTCGCTCTTGCGCATCACCCCCGTGCCGAGCCCGAGCAGCGCGACCACCGCCCCGCCCAGCAGGGCGCGCGGTAGCCCACCGCGCGCCGCGGGCGTCAGCGCGGCCATCCCGGCCACCACCACGACGTAGGTCGCCATCCCGGACAGCGAGGAGGACCAGCTCGCCGCGCCCGACCGCCGGGCCGAGGCGTGGCAGGTGTACACGGCGAGCGCGGTCACGCCCAGCGGCACCAGGCCGACCGTGATCGCCCCGACGCTGACCGTGACGCCGTGCCCGAGCAGCCAGACCGCGGTGCCGACCCCGACGGCGCGCACCCATGGCACGCCGTCGTTCGCCGGGTCGGCGGAGGTCGCCACGAACGCGGCGACCGACGGGACCACGATGACCAGCCACGACAGCAGGGCGCCCTGCAGGGCGGCGAGGACGCCCGCGACCCACCGCGGGGCGCCGTCGAGCGCACTGCCGAGATCGACCGCGAGCGCCAGGTCACCGGCACGTCCGCGGGTCGTCCGCGGGGTGCGGCGGCGGGTGGCGGGGTCGGTGCGCAGGCTCACGCGCCCATGGTCGGCCGACCGCCACCTGCCGTCCGGCAGGCACGTCCGGCGAGTCGCTCACGGCGCGACCCGGCCCCGTCGCGCCCGCCGCAGCGCGCGCGACGGCTCCGCGGGCTCAGGACAGCAGCGCGCGGACCAGCGCGGCGGTCTCGGACGGCGTCTTGCCCACGCGGACGCCGGCGGCCTCGAGGGCCTCCTTCTTGGCCTGCGCGGTGCCCGACGAGCCGGAGACGATGGCACCGGCGTGGCCCATGGTGCGGCCCTCCGGCGCGGTGAACCCCGCGACGTAGCCGACCACCGGCTTGGTGACGTGGTCGCGGATGTACGCCGCCGCACGCTCCTCGGCGTCGCCGCCGATCTCGCCGATCATCACGATCGCCTCGGTGTCCGGGTCCTCCTCGAACGCGGCGAGCGCGTCGATGTGCGTGGTCCCGATGATGGGGTCGCCGCCGATGCCGATCGCCGTGGAGAAGCCCAGGTCACGCAGCTCGTACATCATCTGGTAGGTGAGCGTGCCGGACTTCGACACCAGCCCGATGCGGCCGGGGCCCGTGATGTCCGCCGGGATGATGCCGACGTTCGACTGCCCGGGGCTGATCAGGCCCGGGCAGTTGGGGCCGATCACCCGCACGCCGTTGTCCTGCGCGTAGGCGAAGAACGCGGCGGTGTCCGCCACCGGGACGCCCTCGGTGATGACGACGACCAACGGCACCCGCGCGTCGACCGCCTCGATCACCGCGTCCTTGGTGAAGGCCGGCGGGACGAAGACGACGGACACGTCCGCACCCGTCTCGGCGACCGCCTCGGCGACCGTCCCGAAGACGGGGACGTCACCGGTGGGGAACGTGACGGTGGTGCCGGCCTTGCGCGGGTTCACGCCGCCGACCACCTGGGTGCCGGACGCGAGCATCCGGGTGGTGTGCTTGGTCCCCTCGGACCCGGTCATGCCCTGCACGATCACCCGCGACGCAGCGGTGAGGAAGATGGCCATGGCTGTTCGTCTCTCTCGTCGTCGGGTGGCTCAGGCGGCCGTCGAGGCCAGGCGGGCCGCGTCGTCCGCGCCGCCGTCCATCGTGTCGGCCAGCGTCACCAGCGGGTGCGCCGCCTCGGTGAGGATCCGGCGGCCCTCGGCGACGTTGTTGCCGTCGAGGCGGACCACCAGCGGCTTGGACGCCTCGTCGCCGAGGATGCCCAGGGCCGCGACGATGCCTCGCGCGACCTCGTCGCACGCGGTGATGCCGCCGAACACGTTGACGAACACCGCCTTGACCTGCGGGTCGGACAGGATGATGTCCAGCCCGTCGGCCATCACCTGCGCCGAGGCGCCGCCGCCGATGTCGAGGAAGTTGGCGGGCTTGACGCCGCCGTGGCCCTCACCGGCGTAGGCGACCACGTCGAGCGTGCTCATCACCAGGCCGGCGCCGTTGCCGATGATGCCGACCTGACCGTCGAGCTTGACGTAGTTCAGGCCTTTCTCCTTGGCGCGCGCCTCGAGCGGGTCCGCCGCGGCCTTGTCCTCGAGCTCGGCGTGGTCCGGGTGCCGGAAGTCGGCGTTGGCGTCCAGCGACACCTTGCCGTCGAGCGCGATCACGTCGCCGTCCTCGGTCAGCACCAGCGGGTTGACCTCGACCAGCGTCGCGTCCTCGTCGCGGTAGACCGCCCACAGCCGCTCGAGCACGTCCACGACCTGACCGGCCACCTGCTGGTCGAAGTCGGCGGCCCGGACGATCTCCTCGGCCTTGGTGCGGTCGATGCCGGTGCGCGGGTCGACGGCGACGCGGGCGAGGGCCTGCGGGCGCTCGACGGCGAGCTGCTCGATCTCCATGCCGCCCTCGACGGACGCCATCGCCAGGTACCGGCGGTTGGCCCGGTCCAGCAGCAGCGACACGTAGTACTCGCTGGCGATGCGGGCTCCCGCGGCCACCATCACGCGGCGGACGGTGTGGCCCTTGATGTCCATGCCGAGGATCTGGCCGGCGACCTGCTCGGCCTCGTCGGCCGAGCGGGCGAGCTTGACGCCACCGGCCTTGCCGCGGCCACCCACCTTCACCTGGGCCTTCACGACGACGACGCCGCCGCTCTCGCCGAGCAGCCGCTCGGCCGCGGCCCGCGCCTCCGCGGGGGTCGTCGCGACGATGCCCGGCAGGACCGGTACCCCGTGCTTCTCGAACAGGTCCCGTGCCTGGTACTCGAACAGGTCCACGCCGGCGCGTCCTCTCGCTCGTCCCGCACGTCGGTGTAGGCGACGTGCGCACCGGTGGCGACTCTAGCCGGGGACCGGCGATTTCTCGACATCGAGAGATTCCGTCGACGCGCCGAGCGGCGGGGCGGTGGCGGCCGAGCTGCATCTGCCTCCAGAGGGCGTCAAGTCGTCTTGACAGCGTGATGGACGTCAATCTAGGTTGACGGCCATGACCGACACGTTGCTCGACAGAGCGACCTCCGACGACCCGGCGAGCGGCCTGGCCGCCGTCGGGGCGCTGCGTGAGCTCGCCGACCGCCTCGAGGCGCTGCAGGTGGAGCGTGCGCGGCGGCTCGGCTGGTCGTGGCAGCAGGTCGCCGCCGCCCTTGGCGTGTCCCGGCAGGCCGTCCACCAGAAGTACGGGAAGAGGTTGGGCTGATGTTCGAGAGGTTCACGCAGGACGCCCGCACCGCCGTGGTGCGGGCGCAGGAGCTCGCGCGCGAGCTGCACGCCGACCGGATCGGCACCGAGCACGTGCTGGCCGGCGCGGTGCGGACCGAGGGGTCGGCCGCCGCCCGCGCGCTCGCGTCGCTCGGCATCCGGCCGGCCGACGTCGACGCCGCGGTGCGGCGCCGCAGCAGCACCGGGCTCGACGCGGACGCCCTCGCGGCGCTCGGCATCGACCTCGAGGCCGTCCGTGCCCGGGCCGAACGGCTGTTCGGCGTCGGTGCGCTCGACCGGCCGGCGCCCGGCCGGGGCGGCCGACGAGGCACCCACATCCCCTTCGACACCACCGCCAAGAAGCTGCTCGAGACCACCCTGCGCGAGGCCGTCGCAGCCGGGCACCGGCGGATCGACACCGGCCACCTGCTGCTCGCGGCCGTGCGTCTCGACGACGTGCCGGCGCACCAGGTGCTGCTCGGCCTCGGGCTGGCACCGGAGGAGGTCCGCCGGGCGGTCCGACGGGCGTGGGCCGAGCCGGACGACGGGCCGGCCGGCGTGCTGGTCGGCTGACGCCGCCCCGGCGTCAGAGACCCAGCCGGACCACGTTCCAGGACACGGGCGGGACGGTGAGGCTGAGCCGCCCGTCCTCGACGGTGGCGGTCGCGTTGGAGCGGGGCGCCACGCTGCTGTCGTCGTCCACCGTCGCCTGCCAGGTGTGGTCCGGGTTCGACAGCGTGCTCGCCGAGGTGAGGCGCAGCGCCGGGATCGAGCGCAGGTCCACCTCGAGGCGTGCCTCCTGGGCGGTCGAGCGGTTGACGGCGAACAGGGCCACGGCACCGGTCTCGGGATCGTGGGTCGCGACCGCATCGACCAGGGGCGCGTCCCCGAACTTCGTCGTCTCGTACGTCGGCACGTCGATCGCCACCTCCAGCACGTCGCCGACGGCGGCGGACGACGCCTGCGCGAACGGGTGGAAGATCGTCTGCTTCCACGACCGGCCGCTCGGCTCGGTCATGATCGGCGCGATCACGTTGACCAGCTGGGCCAGGCTCGCCGCGGCGACGCGGTCGGTGTGCCGCAGCAGGCTGATCAGCAGGCTGCCGACCACCACGGCGTCCGCCACGTTGTAGCGGTCCTCCAGCAGGACGGGCGCCACCGGCCAGTCGTCGCCGGTCGGCGGCTGGGACTCGGCACGGTGCTGGTACCAGACGTTCCACTCGTCGAACGAGATCGCGATGCGCTTGGACAGCTTCTTGTGGGCGCGGACGGCGTCCGCCGTTGCCGCGACCGACGTGATGAAGTGGTCCATGTCGAGCGCCGACGCGAGGAACGAGCCGAGGTCGCCGTCCTGCTCGCAGTAGTACGCGTGGGCCGAGATCATGTCGACCTGCTCGTAGGCCTCGGTGAGCACCGTCTGCTCCCACTCGCCGAAGGTCGGCATCCCGACCCCCGACGACCCGCTGGCCACCAGCTCGAGGTCCGGGTCGATCATTCGCATCGCGCGCGCGGTCTCGGCCGCCAGCCGTCCGTACTCGTGCGCGGTCTTGTGACCGATCTGCCAGGGGCCGTCCATCTCGTTCCCCAGGCACCACATCGTGACCTTGTAGGGCGCCTGCGCCCCGTTGGCCCGGCGCAGGTCCGACAACGCCGTGCCGCCGGGGACGTTGCAGTACTCGAGCAGGTCGAGTGCCTCCTGCACACCGCGGGTGCCGAGGTTGACCGCCATCATCGGCTCGACCTGCGCCGCGGCGGCCCACCGCATGAACTCGTCGACACCGACGAGGTTGGGCTCGGTCGAGTGCCACGCGAGGTCCAGCCGTCGCGGCCGCCGGTCCACCGGACCGATCCCGTCCTCCCACCGGTACCCGGACACGAAGTTGCCGCCCGGGTAGCGCACGGTCGAGACGCCGAGCTGGCGCGTCAGCTCGATGACGTCCTGGCGGAAGCCGTCCGCGTCGGCGCTCGGGTGCGACGGGTCGTGGATGCCGGTGTAGACGCAGCGACCGAGGTGCTCGACGAACGAGCCGAAGGTGCGGCGGCGGACGGGGCCGACGCGGAACGCCGGGTCGAGGGTGAGGGTCGCGGTGAACATGGCGGTGGAGCTCCTGGGGTGCGGGCGGCGCTGCTCGGACGGTTGCGGCTCCCGAGCGCGGCGCCGCTGGGCGACCATCGTTCTGGAACGTTGTAGTACAACGATAGAGAACGTCCGCCGCACCTGACAAGCGGACGCGACGAGCGGACCTGACGAGCGGCCTGACGAGCGGGGCGGCCGCCGGGCGCGGCGGCGCTACGACGTCGCCGTCGACTCCCGCGCCACCACCGTGAACTCCGCGACCACGGTGCGGGGCGGCCCGGCGGCGTCCCCACGGTCGATCCGCTCGCGCAGCAGCCGGACCGCCGTCTGCGCGATCTGGTCCCGCCCGGGCGAGATCGAGGAGAGCGTCGGCGCCGAGTACTGCGCCTCCTCGATGTCGTCGAAGCCGATCACCGCCACCTGCTCCGGCACCGCCACGCCGCGGCGGTGCAGCGCGTGCAGCACGCCCAGGGCCAGCGCATCGTTCATCGCGAACACCGCGTCCACGCCGACCCCGGAGTCCAGCAGCCGATCCATCGCGGCGGCGCCGGCGGCCCGGTTCCAGAACCAGGCCTCCGCCACGAGCGCGGGCTCGAACGGCAGCCCGGCCGCCTCCAGCGCCTCCCGGTAGCCCTGGAGCCGCAGCACCGCCGAGCCGGACGCCTCCCCCGGATGCGCGCCGACCGTCGCGACCCGGCGCCGTCCCCGTGCCAGCAGGTGCTCCGTCGCGGCGCGCGCCGCGTCGACGTTCGCCATCGTCACGTGGTCGGCGTCCGCACCGAAGATGCGTTCCCCGAGCAGCACCATCGGGAAGTCGAGACGCAACGACGTCAGGTCGGCGAGGTCGAGCGCCAGCGGCGAGTAGAGCAGCCCGTCGGTCAGCTGCCGCTGGGCGCTGGTCAGCACGGCGAGCTCCCGGGTGCGCTCGGCGCCCGTCTGCTCGATGAGCACCGTGAGGCCCTCGCGCTCGGCCGCGCCGATCACGGAGTCAGCGAGCTCGGCGAAGTACGGCAGGCGCAGCTCGGGGAGGGCCAGGCCGATGATGCCGGTCGAGCCCCGCCGCAGGTTCCGGGCGCTGAGGTTGACCTGGTAGCCGAGCTCGGCGATCGCCTGCTCGACACGCTCCCGCGTGGCCGGGCGGATGTACGGGTACTCGTTGAGCACGTTCGAGACCGTCTTGATCGAGACGCCGGCCCGGGCCGCGACGTCGTGCATCGTCACACCGCCCGTACGACCTGCGCGGCCCATCCGGCCCTCCCTCTCGTCGGCACGCTGCCCGTGCGCCACAGCGTGGCAGACGCCTCGACCGCCCGGCCGCGCGACGCCGCGCGCTCAGATCGTACATCGTTGTATAGCGAGCGGATCAGGACCTTGCCGCTGCTCCGTCAGGGTATCGACGTGGCCCGGCACCAGCGGGACGCTGGACGCATGACGACCGAGGAGATCGCGCGCGAGGTGCGCGCGGAGCAGCAGGTGGCGGTGGTGTGCGGGCGGATGACGACCGAACAGCTGCCGGGGTTCCTGGGTGGTGCGTTCGGCGAGGTGATGGCGACCGTCGCGGCGCAGGGCCGGCACGTCGCCGGCATGCCGTTCGGCCGGTACGTGCCCGCCGGTGACGGGACGTTCGACGTCGAGGCCGGCTTCCCGGTGGACGCGCCGGTGGTGGCGCAGGGCCGGGTGGCACCGAGCACGCTGCCCGGCGGACCGGCGGTGAGCGTGGTGCACCGCGGCAGCTACGACACGGTCGCCGCGGCGTACGAGCTGCTGCTGCGGTCCGTGAGCGAGGCGGGCGCGGAACCCGCGGGAGCGCCGTGGGAGTCCTACCTCGACGAGCCGGGGGTCCCCGAGCCACGGACCGAGGTGGTGCTGCCGTACACCGACCGCCCGGCCGGCGCCTGACCGCTACAGCTTGGTGACGGGCGAGAACCGGAGCAGCAGCCGCTTGGTGCCGGCCGAGCCGAAGTCGACCTTGACCACCGCGTTGGGACCGGCGCCCTCGAGCGCCACGACGGAGCCGAGGCCGTAGGCGTCGTGCGTCACGCGGTCGCCGACGGCAAGAGTCGGGATCGCCCCTTCAGGCCGCGGCTTGGCCGACCCGAAGGACGCACCGGTGGACGGCAGCGGGGCGCGCTCGGTGCGCGATCCCGACCCGCCGCCCGAGGAGCCCCGTGGGCCGTCGGACCAGGACGAGCCCCGTCCGCCCCCGCTGCCGAAACCGGACCCCCAGCCGCCGCGGATCCGCGACGTCGACGACTCGCGCCGCCGCCAGTCGATCAGCTCGTCCGGGAGGTCCTCGAGGAACCGGCTCGGCGGGAACTCGTTCGGCACGCCCCACGCGGTGCGGACCGCGGCGCGCGAGATGTACAGGCGCTGCCGGGCACGCGTCAGCCCCACGTACGCGAGCCGACGCTCCTCCGCGAGCTGGTCCGGGTCGGACAGCGACCGCAGGTGCGGGAACGTGCCGTCCTCGAGGCCGGTGAGGAACACCACCGGGAACTCCAGCCCCTTGGCGGTGTGCAGCGTCATCAGGGTGACGACGCCCTGGTCGGGGCCCGTCGCCTCGTCGCCGCCGTCCGGCGTCGGGATCTGGTCGGAGTCCGCCACCAGCGACACGCGCTCGAGGAAGTCGGCGAGGTCCCCGTCGGGGTCCCCCTGCTCGAACTCCGTGGCCACCGCGTGCAGCTCGGCGAGGTTGTCCACCCGCGAGCCGTCCTGCGGGTCGTCGGACGCCCGCAGCTCGGCCAGGTACCCGCTGCGGTCCAGCACCGCACCGAGCACGGTCGCCGGACCGGCGTCGGCCGCCAGCTCGCGCAGTCCGCCCAGCAGCTCGCGGAAGGCCGTGAGGCCGGTGACCGCCCGGGTGCCGAGCCCCGGCACCTCGTCGAGCCGCTCGAGCGCGGCGCCGAAGCTGATCCGCTCCCGCTCCGCGAACGCCGCGACCATCGCCTCGGACCGCTCCCCCAGCCCCCGCTTGGGCACGTTGAGGATGCGGCGGGTGTTCACGTCGTCGTCCGGGTTGGCGATGGCGCGCAGGTAGGCGATGGCGTCCTTGATCTCGCGGCGCTCGTAGAACCGCGTGCCGCCGACCACCTTGTAGGGCAGGCCGACGCGGACCAGCACCTCCTCGATCGCACGGGACTGCGCGTTGGCCCGGTAGAAGATCGCGACGTCACCGGGCCGCACGTCGGCGGTGTCGCCGAGGCGGTCGATCTCCTCGGCGACGAACCGGGCCTCCTCGCGCTCGTCGTCCGCGACGTACGCGACGATCTGCGGGCCGGCACCGGCGTCCGTCCACAGCCGCTTGGGCTTGCGGCCGGGGTTGCGGGAGATCACCGCGTTGGCGGCGGAGAGGATCGTCTGCGTGGAGCGGTAGTTCTGCTCGAGCAGGATGGTGCTCGCGTCCGGGTAGTCCGCCTCGAACTCGAGGATGTTGCGGATGTTGGCGCCACGGAACGCGTAGATCGACTGGTCGGCGTCGCCCACCACCGTCAGCTCGCCGCGCGGCACGCCGTCCGAGCCGTCGCCCACCAGCTCCTTGACCAGCACGTACTGCGCGTGGTTGGTGTCCTGGTACTCGTCCACCAGCACGTGCCGGAACCGGCGGCGGTAGTGCTCGGCGACCGCCGGGAACGCCTGCAGCAGGTTCACCGTGGTCATGATCAGGTCGTCGAAGTCCAGCGCGCTGGCCTGCCGGAGGCGCTGCTGGTAGCGGCTGTACACCTGCGCGAGCGCGGTGTCGAAGTCGTTGGCGGCGCCCTGCCCGCTGGTCGCCGCGAACATCTCGGGGTCGATCAACTCGTCCTTGAGGTTGCTGATCTTGGCCGCGAGCGCCTTGGCCGGGTAGCGCTTGGGATCCAGGTCGAGCTCGCGCGCGACCAGCGTCAGCAGGCGCTGCGAGTCCGCCGAGTCGTAGATGGAGAACGAGGAGCGCAGGCCGAGCGTGGTGGCCTCGCGGCGCAGGATGCGCACGCACGCCGAGTGGAAGGTGGACACCCACATCCGCTGCGCTGAGGGGCCGACCAGGGCCTCGACGCGCTCGCGCATCTCGGCGGCGGCCTTGTTGGTGAAGGTGATCGCGAGGATCTCCCCCGGGCGGGCGCGGTGCGTGGCCAGCAGGTGCGCGATCCGGTGGGTCAGCACCCGCGTCTTGCCGGAGCCGGCGCCCGCGACGATCAGCAGCGGACCGCCCTCGTGCAGCACGGCCGCGCGCTGCTGCGGGTTCAGGCCCTCGAGCAGCTCGTGGGCGCGGGCCTCGTCGCGCGCCTGCGCCTCCTCGCGCGCACGCGCACGGTCGTCGTCCGGGCCCTCGGTCGCCCCCGCGCCCGTCGGCGCCCCGGCGCGCTCGTCCTCCCGGGGCGGCAGCACCACCGGCAGGCCCGAGGACTCCCCGACGTGCGTGGGCCGGACGGAGCCGGACGCGGGGGTGCCGCGGACCGACCCGGGCAGGGGCAGGGACAGGTTCTCGAACAGCGACGTCATGGCCCTACCAGGGTAGGCGAGCGGACCCACACCCCTGGGCGTGGCGGGCCTCCTCAGCGGGTGACCAGCGCCACCACCCAGACGCCCGCGACGAGGAGCGCCGCCGTCAGCTCCACCAGCACGGTCAGCCCCGCCGCGCGCAGGGCGACGCCGGTCGCGCGCCAGGCCGCTGCGTGCGACCGCAGCCGCAGCCGCTCCGCCAGGTAGACGCCGAGCACGAACCCGAGCACCACCCCGACGACCGGCACGACGACGAACCCGACCACGCCGAGCACCCCGCCCCACACGAGGGCCGATCGCGGCACTCCCCCGCGCCGCAGCTGCCGCCCGGCGAGCAGGTACTTCAGCACCTGTCCGGCAGCGGTGAGCAGCACCGCGACCACGGTGACCGTCCAGCCGCGCGGCCCGCCGGTCAGCGCACCCCATCCCGCGACCGCCGCACCGACCAGCAGGGCGCCGGGCAGCACCTGCACCACGGTGCCGACCAGGCCGACCGCGACCAGCGCGCCGACGAGCCAGGTCAGCTCCCCGGCCGCGCCGATCGTCATCCCGTCGGGGCTACGGCCAGAGCACCGCCACCGCGACGTTGAACGCCGTCAGGCCGCCGATGGTCAGCACCAGCCAGCGCGGCACGCCCTTGTCCTTGCGCCGGCCACCCCACGCCACCAGCCCGGTGACGATCAGTGCGACGACCAGCTTGACGCCCAGCTTGGTGTTGCTGAAGTGCTCGTCGGGCTTCCATGCGCCGGACGTGAGCAGGAACGCGAGGATCAGACCGGTGACCAGGGCGGTCAATGCGCCGTGCAGCATCCCGGTGGGGATGCGCGGCGGCCGGAGGCTCACCAGGGCGCCGCCGAGCACGATGGCCCAGCCGATCAGGTGCAGCACGATGAGGACACCAGCGACGACGGTCATGGCGCGACCCTACGAGACCGCCCCGTGCGGCGCGTCTCAGAGCAGCCGACGCGCCGCCGCCCACCGGGTCAGCTCGTAGCGGCTGGACAGCTGCAGCTTGCGCAGCACCGCCGAGACGTGGGTCTCGACCGTCTTCACCGAGATGAACAGCTCGCCGGCCACCTCCCGGTAGGAGTAGCCGCGCGCGATCAGCCGCATCACCTCGCGCTCGCGTGCCGACAGGCGGTCGAGCTCGTCGTCGCCCGTGGCCACGTCGCCCGCCGCCGTGCCGAACGCGTCGAGCACGAAGCCGGCCAGCCGCGGGGAGAACACGGCGTCGCCGCCGGCCACGCGCAGCACGGCGTCGGTCAGGTCCGGACCGCTGATCGCCTTGGTGACGTAGCCGCGCGCACCGACGCGGATGACACCGACGACGTCCTCGGCGGCGTCGGACACCGACAGCGCGAGGAAGCGCGTGCCCGCGAGCAGGTCCGCGCACCGGCGGATCACCTCGGCACCGCCACCGCCGTCACCCCCCGGCAGGTGCACGTCGAGCAGCACCACGGGCGGCCGCAGCCGGTGGATCACCTCGACGGCCTCGTCGACGCAGTCGGCCTCGCCCACCACGTCGACACGCTCGTCCAGGGACGCACGCACGCCGGTGCGGAACATGTGGTGGTCGTCCACCAGCACCACGTCCACCGGCGGACGCACCGCGCTCGTCGTCATCGGGCCACCTCCGTCCTCTCCGCCCGTCCGTCACCGTCCGCCGCCGGCCGCGCCACCACGGGCGGGACGACCGCCACGCCGACGGGGAGCAGCAGGTGCACCTCCGTGCCGCGGTCCGGCCGGCTGGTCACCGTCGCCCTGCCGCCGCGCCGGTGCACGCGCCCCATGATGGACTCGCGCACGCCGAACCGGTCGGGACCGATCGCGTCCACGTCGAACCCGTCGCCGTGGTCGCGGACGAACACCTCGACCTCGTCCGGACGGACCTCGAGGTACAGCGAGACCGGCGGGCGGCCGTGCACCACGGCGTTGACCAGGGCCTCGCGGCTCGCGGCGAGCAGGGCGTCGGTCCCCTCGTCGGGCACCCGGTCGCCGACCACGACGGTGTCGACCGCGACGGCCTCCCCACCCGGCCCCGAGCGGGAGTCCTCCACCTCGGCGACCACCGCGCGCAGGGCCGCCGCCAGCGACGTGCCGGGGGCCGGTCGGTCGTCGTAGAGCCACTCGCGAAGCTCCCGCTCCTGGGCGCGGGCCATGCGGGCGACCTCGGCAGGCTCGTCCGACCGAGCCCGGATCAGCGCGAGGGTCTGCAGCACGGAGTCGTGCAGGTGCGCGGCCATGTCCGCCCGCTCCGCCTCACGAGCCCGGGCGGTGCGCTCGTCCCCCAGCTCGCGCCACAGCCGCAGCCACCACGGCGCCAGCACCAGCCCGACGCCGGCCAGCACGGCGACCGCCGCGACCACCGCCTGCAGCAGCACGGCGGGCGCGATGCCCTGCCCCGTGGCGCCACCCACCAGCAGCAGCACCCCGACACCGGCCAGCACCACGCCACCGACCAGGCGCAGCACGCTGACGGGCACGCGGCCACCGGCGCGCTCCCGCAGCCGTCCGCGCTGCACGGCGTCCAGCTGGCTCCACGCGAGCACCAGACCGGCCGCGACGAGCATCGCCGGCAGCACCCACTGCAGCCCGAGCGACCCCTGCTGCCGGGCGAGCAGCAGCGCGGCCGCGCCCGCCATCAGCAGCACGCCGACGGCCACGTCCGTCACCGGGAGGCGGCTGGGCGTGCCGTCGGTGCCCTGCCGGCGGGCCAGCCGGGCGAACGCCGCGGGCCGCGCGGCCTCGGCCGCCTCGGCGGGGTCGCCCTCCGGGACCGTCAGCCACCAGAACACGTAGAGCAGCGGCCCGACGCCGAGCACGGGCGTCAGCACCACGAAGAGGACCCGCACCAGGCGGACCGAGATGCCGAGGTGCACGGCCAGCCCGATGGCGACCCCGGCCAGCCGGCGACCCTGGGCCGGGCGCCGCCACGGCAGGCGCGGCGGCGCGGGAGGCGGCACGGGAGCGGTCCACACAGGTCGATCGTGACACGTCCGGGTGCAGGTGAGGGCAGCCGCCGGGGCAGGATCAGGGGCGGTTCAGGGTGCGCTCAGGGGGTCACCCGATGGTGGCGGCGGGACGCCCCGGCGGACGATCGGGACATGGACAACCCGACCTCCCCCACGCCGGCACCCGGGCCGGCACCCGCCCCGCCGGCGGGGTTCTTCGCGGCGATCCGCCGCACCGGGCTCTACCGTTCCGACGAGCGCTGGATCGGCGGCGTGTGCGGCGGCCTGGCCGCCCGGTTCGGCGTCGACCCGCTGCTGGTGCGCGGCATCGTCGCCGTCACCGTGCTGCTGGGCGGCTTCGGCCTGGTGCTCTACGCCATCGGCTGGGCCCTGCTGCCGGAGCAGCGGGACGGCCGCATCCACCTCGAGGGCCTGACGCTCGGGCACCCGGACATCGCACTGCTCGGCGCACTGGTGATGCTGCTCGTCGGGCTGGGACGCGGCTCCTACTTCGGCTTCGACGGCCACGTCCCCGGCTGGATCCAGGGCCTGTTCTGGGTGGCCGCCGTGGTGGGCGCCGTCGTGCTGGTCGCGACCGCCGCATCCCACCGGAGCACCACGCCACGCCCGCCGACGCCCTACGGCCCGTTCCCCGGCGGCCCGGTGCCGCCCGGAGCGCCCGTGCCCCCGGCGCCCGGCACGGCGTCGACCACCTCTGCGGCCGCAGCCGGCTACCGCCCGGCCGCGCAGATGCCGGCACCCGCTGCCTACGGCGCCGCACCCCAGACCCCGACGACCGGCCAGCCCGGTGGCCCCGGCGCCTACCCGCCGCCCGGCCCCTACGGGCCGTACCCCGGCTCTGCGCCGTCCGGCCGTGCCGGCTACCCGCCGCCGGCTCCGTACTCCCCCGGGCCCGTCCCGCCGCGCCCCGTCGCGACGGCCACGCCCGTGTACCCCTCGCCGGTCCGGCGCTCCGCCGGCCTGCCGTGGGTGGGCAGCGTGGTGGCACTCGGCCTGCTGACGCTCGCCGGCTTGCTGATCGCGCAGCGCACCACCGACTTCACGGGACCGGTCGTCGCCACGGCGGCGGGGGTCACCGTGGTGCTCGCCGGCCTGGCGACCATCGCGGTCGGGCTGCGGGGACGTCGCAGCGGCGGGCTGACCGCCGTCGCGATCATCGCGGTCCTGATCGCCGGACCGGCCGCGCTCGGCGAGCGCAGCGACTGGACCTCCCCGGGTCTGTCGCAGGCCCAGCAGGTCAACGGGTCGTCCACCGTCACGGTGTCCGACCGCGCCGAGGCCGCACGCGGTGTGCGCGCCGGCGTCGGGAACACGCGCATCGACCTGAGCTCGGTGCCGATGGACGCCAGCACCCTCGAGGTGCCGCTGTGGCTCGCGGTGGGCAACTACACCGTGGTGGTGCCGCACGGCACCGCCGTCACGGCGACTGTCGACCTCGGCGCCGGCTCCGTCAGCTGGCGGCTCGACGGCGGCAACGACCAGGCGAACGGCGTCGGCATCTCCCAGCGCAACTTCGCCAACCAGGCCGCGTCCAGCGGCACGTCGCAGCTGCACCTGCGGATCAGCATGGGCACCGGCGACCTGACCATCGAGGAGCAGTGATGAGCACCGACGACACCCGCCCGCTGCCCGCGGCGGACGACGAGACCCCCACCCGGGCGATCGAGCCGGTCGCGGCGGACGAGGCCGAGCCGGCGGTCGACACCGCCGCCCTGGGCCAGGACAGCGCAGGGGCCACGCGGCCGCTGCCGGTCGCCGAGGAGACGGTCGCGGGGTCCCGCGAGAGCGCGGACGCGCCGCGGCCGGCCGCAGCGACCGAGACGGCGGCACCCCCACGGGCGACCGCGGCACCAGCACCCACGGCGGCACCCACGCCGGCACCCGCGCCCGCTCCGGCACCCGCTCCCGCCACACCGGCCGGGCCGGAGCTGCGGGTCGGGACGGTGGTGTGGGGCCTGGTGGTGGCGGTGGTCGGCATCGGGATCGTCTCGTTCGCCTGGGGCGCCCGGATCGACGGCGGGCTCGCGCTGATCGTGCTGCTCGCCGGCGCAGGAGTCGCGCTGCTGGTCGGCTCGCTCGTCGTGGCGCTCCGCCGACCGCACCGGCGGGACGGGCGGGCCTGAGCCGGCGCGCAGGAGGGCGCGCCGCGGACGTGCACCGCGAGGCGGTCGGGTCGGCCCGGAGGGCCGGAGACGGTGGGCCGACCCGGCCGAGCAGCAGGTCAGCAGGGTGATGAGGGACGAAAGGACGAGGGACGGTCGACCGGTTGGTCGACCGTCCCTCGTTCTGTGGGACCGTGCGTGCTGAGCAGGTCAGACGGCGACGGGCTCGCGAGCAGCCGCCGTGGCCACCGCGGCGGGCCGCGACAGCTTCATCAGGGTCCAGCCGATCAGGGCGAACACCGCGCCGACGCCGACCGCGAAGAGCGCGACACCGAAGGCGATCACCGAGGTGAAGAGCGAGGCGCGGAGGAACGAGCCGTTCATCACGGTGGTGCGCTGGCCCTGCAGCTTGACGACGTCCGCGTCCTTGGCGATCTCGTCAGCGGACTTGCCGGCGGCCTTGAGGTCGGCCTGCTTGGCCGAGATCATGGCGCCGAGTTCGGCGTACGTCTTGTCGTTGCTGGCCGTCAGGGCGTGGTGGCGGATGATCATCGCCTGCGAGAACGCCGTCCACGGCGAGTTGACGTCCTGGCCACCGAAGGCCGAGGCGTCGGGCGCGACGGTGATCTTCTCGTCGGCCAGGTTCGCCGACACGGCGCCCCACGTGACGCCGCCGGCGACGATGAAGATCGCGCCGAAGATCAGAACGATGAGGCCCAGGACCCTGGCGGTCCCGGTGCGCTCGCTGAGGGTGGTGGACATGGTCTCCCCGATTCCTTGATGAATCTCTGCAGCTGGCGAGGCCCGGCGAGATCCGGCCCTCGGTGAGCGTCTGTGCTCGAGAGAAAGCGTCGCTGCTGGTGGAGGCACCTGGCTGGGACCCAGGTCCCGCGGAATGTAGCGCCGCAGGTCAGGGCACCCTTTGTCGACAGATCTCGTCCCATGACCCCCCTTGCACGGGGGTCGTGCGGCCCCAGACGGGGCGACGGAGCGTCAGTGCGTGCCGACGAGCGAACGCGCGCGCTCGTACTCCACCTCGGCGGCGCGGAGCACCCGCTGCCATCCGAAATCGGGTCGCCGGGACCGGTTGTGGGCCGCCATCCGGTCCAGCAGGGCGCCGTCCCGGGCGAGCCGCACGATCGCCATCGCCATGTCGTCGTCGTCCTCCACCAGCAGCCCGTCCACGCCGTCGACGACGAACTCCGCGATCCCCGTCCCCCGGCGTGCCACC
The DNA here is from genome assembly GCA_001898185.1 of Cellulomonas sp. 73-145. Classification (GTDB taxonomy): domain Bacteria; phylum Actinomycetota; class Actinomycetes; order Actinomycetales; family Cellulomonadaceae; genus Cellulomonas. Next base: position 145,472 of record MKTI01000002.1, read on the forward strand.
ACCACCAGGCCGGCGGCCCGCGCCTCGAGTGCGGCGATGCCGAACGCCTCGAGCTGGGCGGGGGCGAGGAACACGTCCGCGTCCTCGTAGGTCGCCCGCACCTGCTCCCGCGGCACCTGTCCGCGCAGGTCCACCAGGTGCTCCAGACCGCTGTCCTCGACGGCGGCCTGCACGGCCCCCCGGGCCGGCCCCGAGCCGAGGACGGTGAGCCGGAGCCGGTCCGGCGGCAGCCGCCGTGCAGCCTCCGCCACCGCTCTGACCAGCGGGACCGCACGTTTGCGCGGCGCGAGCCGCATGGTGGCGACCAGCCGCAGCGGCCCGCGCTCCCCCGGTCGGTCGGCCCGGTCGGGGTCGCCGCGCGGCGCCCACCGGTCCAGGTCGACACCGTTGGGCAGCACGTCGACGCGCTGTCCCTCGAACACCGCCGAGACGCGCTCGGCGGCCGCCGAGCTCACCGCCGACAGCGCCGCCGGCACCGTGCGCCAGTGCGACAGCTGCACGGCGCGGTGCAGCACGGGCGCGATGCCGTCGAGCATGCAGTGCCACGTGATCGCCGTCGGCAGACCGGCGGCGATCGCCAGGCGGGCACCGTCGTACGCGAACGGGGACACGACGCCCGCGTGCACGTGCACGACGTCGGGCTGCACCGCGCGCAGCGCCTGCGTGATCAGGTGCGGTCCGCGCGGGTTCACCGGCAGCTCGAAGGGCATGCGCGCACCGAGGCGGTGCACCTGCACGCCCCGGACGTCCTGCAGCGCGCCGCCCCGCTCGCCGTCGGGGCCCAACGTCCCGGTCAGCACGTGGACCTCGTGCCCTGCGGCGACCTGGTAGGTCGCCAGGTCGCTGACCTGGGTCTCGATGCCACCCGTGCGGGGCGGGAAGCAGTCGGAGACGTGGACGATCCGCACGCGGGCCCGCTAACCGAGAGGTGCCTGACGGCCTGCCGCGCTCACCGGCGGCCGAGCGTCGCCAGACGCTCCTGACCGTCGGCGTGCACCCGCCGCTCGAGGACGAACGACATCACCGGCACCACGCCGGCTGCCGCCATGGTGACGAACCGGCCGAGCTTCCACCGCATCACCGACCACAGGTCGAACACGGTGACCAGGTACACGATGTACACGAAGCCGTGCAGCCGCGGCACCCAGTCCAGCGCGTTCACGTGGAAGCCGTACTTGAGCACCATCTCCAGGCAGAGCACCAGCAGCATCGTGCCGGTGACGTAGGCCATCACCCGGTACCGGGCCAGCGCACCGGACGCGCGCCGCACCCGCGGGTCCACCGCTGCAGCGGCCGTCGGGTCAGGCGTCGGCTCCGTGCGCGGTCCCGTCGAGTCCGTCGTCCCTGTCACCGTCTCACTCCCACTCGATCGTCCCCGGCGGCTTGCTCGTCACGTCCAGCACCACGCGGTTGACCTCCGGGACCTCGTTGGTGATCCGGGTGGAGATCGTCGCGAGCACCTCGTAGGGCAGCCGCGTCCAGTCGGCCGTCATCGCGTCCTCGCTGGACACCGGCCGCAGCACGATCGGGTGACCGTACGTGCGCCCGTCGCCCTGCACACCGACCGAGCGGACGTCGGCCAGCAGCACCACGGGGCACTGCCAGATGTCCCGGTCGAGGCCCGCGCGCGTGAGCTCCTCACGGGCGATGGCGTCGGCGGCGCGGAGCACGTCGAGGCGCTCGGCCGTGACCTCGCCGACGATGCGGATGCCGAGGCCGGGGCCCGGGAAGGGCTGGCGCCAGACGATGGCCTCGGGCACGCCCAGCTCCAGGCCGACGGCCCGCACCTCGTCCTTGAACAGCGTGCGCAGCGGCTCGACGAGCTCGAACTGCAGGTCGTCCGGCAGGCCCCCGACGTTGTGGTGGCTCTTGATGTTGGCAGCACCCTCGCCGCCGCCGGACTCGACGACGTCGGGGTAGAGCGTGCCCTGGACGAGGAACCGGACCTGCTCGCCGGACTCGCCGGCCTCCTCGACCACCTCGCGGGCGGCGTCCTCGAACACGCGGATGAACTCGCGACCGATGATCTTGCGCTTGGTCTCCGGGTCGGACACCCCCGCGAGCGCCGTCAGGAACCGCTCGCGCGCGTCGACGACCTTGAGCCGCACGCCCGTGGCGGCGACGAAGTCCTTCTCGACCTGCTCGGCCTCGCCGGAGCGCAGCAGCCCGTGGTCGACGAACACGCAGGTCAGCTGGTCACCGACGGCCTTCTGCACCAGCGCCGCCGCGACCGAGGAGTCCACGCCGCCGGACAGCCCGCAGATCACGCGCGCGTCGCCCACCTGGGCGCGGATCGCCGCGACCTGCTCGGTGACCACGTTCTCGGGGTTCCAGTCGGCGGCCAGGCCGGCACCGCGGTACAGGAAGTTCTCCAGCGTCGACTGGCCGAGCGGCGTGTGGTGCACCTCGGGGTGCCACTGCACGCCGAACAGCCGACGGTCGGTGTCCTCGAACGCCGCGACTGGTGCCGCCGCGGTGCTGGCCAGCACGCGGAACCCGGCCGGTGGCGCCTGCACCGCGACGCCGTGGCTCATCCACACCCGCTGCTCGTCGGGCGAGCCGTCGAGCAGCACGCCGTCGTCGGACACGTCGGCCCGCGTCTGGCCGTACTCGCCCGTCGCGCCCGCGTCGACCGTCCCGCCGAGGGCGTGGGCCATCGCCTGGAAGCCGTAGCAGATGCCCAGCACGGGCACACCGGCCTCGAACAGCGCGGGGTCGACGGACGGGGCGCCCGGCTCGTACACCGAGGCGGGACCGCCGGACAGGATGATCGCCGCAGGGTGCTTGGCCAGCATCGCCTCGACCGACGCCGTGTGCGGCACGATCTCGGAGTACACGTGCGCCTCACGGACGCGACGCGCGATGAGCTGGGCGTACTGGGCACCGAAGTCGACGACGAGGACCGGGCGCTGCGCGGAGGCCGGGGGCTGCGTCACCCGACCAGGATAGGTGCGCGTCGCGGGCGTCCCGGCCCGGCGGGCGCTGCCAGGTCGGCCCGCCGGCTCCCCACGGCCCCGCGGCCACCGTACGGACGAGCGAAAACACCGTGAGCCGTGTCGGTACCTGTCCGTAACGTGGACGCCCGTGCGCTCGCTGCCCCTCGCCGATCCCGGCACCCCACCCACCAGCGGCCCCTGGCCGCTGCTGGGCTGGTTGGCGCGCAAGCAGGCGGGTCCCCTGACCGCCGCCGTGCTGCTCGGCATCCTCACGTTCGCCTGCCAGGCGGTGCTGCCCTGGCTGACCGGGCGAGCGGTGGACGGCGGGCTGACGCACGGGTTCGGGCGGGACCTGTTCCGCGCGGTGACGGGCCTGGTCGCGCTCGGCCTGGTCAGCGCGGCGGCCAGCGCGATCGGCCACCGGTTCGACGTGACGTGCTGGATGCGTGCGGCGTTCACCTCCTCCGAGCTCGTCGGACGCACCGCGGCGCGCTCGGGCCACACGATCACGGCCGAGCTGCCCACCGGCGAGGTGGTCTCAGCGGTGGCGAACGACTCGCTGCGGATCGGGGAGATGTACGCGAACGCCGGGCGGTTCGTCGGGAGCCTGGTGGCGTACGCGGTCGTGGCGGTGCTGATGCTGCGGGTGTCCGTCCCGCTCGGCCTGGTGGTGGTCCTCGGGCTGCCGACCGTCGCCGCGGTGCTCGGGCTGCTCGTCAAGCCCCTGCAGCGCAAGCAGGCCGCGCAGCGCGAGGCGTCCGGCCGGCTGACCACGTTGGGTGCCGACACGGTGTCCGGTCTGCGCATCCTGCGGGGCATCGGCGGCGAGCACGTGTTCACCGCGCGGTACCGCGAGCAGTCCCAGAAGGTCCGTGCCGCCGGTGTGGACGTCGCCGGGACGCAGTCCTGGCTCGACGGGCTGCAGGTGCTGCTCCCGGGAGCGTTCGTGGTGGCGCTGGTGTGGCTCGGCGCGCACCTGGCCCTGACGGGCACGGTCACGCCCGGCCAGCTGGTGTCGACCTACGGGTTCGCGGCCTTCCTCGCGTGGCCGGTGCAGAACGCGACGATGATGCTGCAGGCCGCGACCCGGGCGCACGTCGGTGCCGCCAAGGTGGTCGCCGTGCTCCGCGTGGTGCCGGCCTCCGGCGCCCGGCCTGCGAGCGCGGCCGCCCCGGCGCCGGGCGTGGCGCTGGTGGACGAGACGAGCGGCGTGCGGGTGGACACCGGCCGGGTGGTCGGCCTGGTCAGCGCGGACCCGGACGAGTCCGCGGCGATCGCGACGCGGATGGGCCGGTTCGACGACGAGGCGGAGGCCACGACACCGGTGCTGCTCGGCGGTGTCGCACTGGCCGACCTGCCCAAGGAGGAGGTGCGCCGTCGGATCGTCGTCGCCGAGGCGACGCCCCACCTCTTCTCCGGACCGCTGGTCGACGAGCTGGACGTCCGGGGGGTCGCCGACCGGACGCACGTGAGCCACGCGCTGGCGCTCGCCGACGCCCACGACGTGCTGGAGTCGCTGCCCGGCGGGCTGGACGGCGAGCTGACCGAGCGCGGCCGGTCGCTGTCCGGGGGGCAACGGCAGCGGGTCGCCCTGGCACGAGCGCTGCTCACCGACCCCGAGTTCCTGGTGCTCGTCGAGCCGACCTCGGCGGTCGACGCCCACACGGAGGCGCGGATCGCGGCACGGCTGGCGGACGCCAGACGGGGCCGGTCCACCCTCGTCGTCAGCGCCAGTCCCGTGGTGCTCGAGCACGTCGACGAGGTGCAGCTGGTCGAGGACGGCCGCCTGGTCGCCCGCGGACGGCACGACGACCTGCTCGCGGGTGCGGCGGGCGCCGACGTCGCGGACCGGTACGGACGGATCGTCGGCCGCCGGCTGGACGAGGAACGCACCACCGCCGCCGGCGGTGCGGAGCGGACGGGAGGTGCGTCGTGAGGCTGCCCATCGCCGACGGGCCGACGGTGCGGGCGTACGCCCTCGGGCTGCTGCGCGCGCACCGCTCCGCGCTGACGCGCATCGCCGTGCTGCACGGCCTGGCCGCCACGGCCGGACTCGCCGGACCGTGGCTGCTCGGGCGGGTGGTCGACGGGATCACCCACGGCACCACGGGCGGGTTCATCGACCGGATGGTCGCCGTCGGTCTGGTCGCCGTGCTTACCCAGGCGGCCCTGACCCGGTACGCCACCCGCGCCTCGATCGTGTTCGGCGAGCAGGTGTTCGCCCGGCTCCGCGAGGAGTTCGTCGAGACGGTCACCACGCTGCCGCTGTCCACGGTGGAACGCGCGGGCACGGGCGACCTGGTCGCCCGGACCACCAACGACGTCAACCGCCTGCAGCACGCCGTCCGGTTCGGGGTGCCGCGGGTGATCGTCGCGGTCGTGTCGATCACCCTCACGGTGGTCGCCTGCGTCCTCGTGTCACCCCTGGTGGCGCTCGCGCTGTTCGTCGGGGTGCCCGGGATGGTCACCGTGGTGCGCTGGTACCTGCGCCGCGCGACCCCGGCCTACGTCCGCGAGGCCGCGGCCTACGCCACGCTCAACGGCACCATCACCGAGTCGGTGGAGGGTGCCCGGACGGTCGACGCCCTGAGCCTCGGGCCCCGTCGGCACCGCCGGGTGCGCTCCGACCTGCACGAGGCGTTCCGTGCGGAGCGCGCGACGCTGAACCTGCGGACCGTGCTGTTCCCCGGCGTCGACCTCGCGTTCGTGCTCGCGCCCGCCGCCGTGCTGCTGTGGGGCGGCTGGCTCGCCGCGGACGGCCGGGTCAGCCTCGGCGCCGTCACGTCCATCGTCCTGTACGGGTACCAGATGGCCGGGCCCGTGTGGGAGCTCATCTTCTGGGTGGACGAGATCCAGGTCGCGATGACGGCGCTGGCCCGGATCGTCGGCGTGCAGCTGGTGGCGCCGGACCGGACCGCCGGCACGGATCGGCCGGTGGACGAGCGGATCGCCGCCGAGGGCCTGCGGTACGCGTACCGCGAGGGCCACGACGTGCTCCACGGGATCGACCTCGACCTGGTGCCGGGCGAACGGCTGGCCGTCGTCGGACCCTCCGGCGCCGGCAAGTCGACCCTGGGACGCCTGCTCGCCGGCATCCACCCGCCGACGGGCGGACGGGTGACCGTGGGCGGTGTCCCGCTGGTCGACCTCCCGCTCGACGAGCTGCGCGGGCACGTCGCCCTGGTCACCCAGGAGCACCACGTCTTCGTCGGCTCGGTCGCCGACAACCTCCGGCTGGCGGCCGAGCACGCCGACGACCACGCCCTGGAGCACGCGCTGCGGGCGGTCGACGCGTGGGACTGGGTCCAGGCCCTCCCCGAGGGTCTCGGCACCGCGGTCGGCTCGGGCGGGGCAGCGCTGACCCCGGCCCAGGCGCAGCAGCTCGCCCTGGCGCGGCTCGTGCTGCTCGACCCGCACACCCTGGTGCTCGACGAGGCCACGTCGCTGCTGGACCCGAGGGCCGCACGGCACCTGGAGCGGTCGCTGTCGGCGGTCCTCGCCGGGCGGACGGTCGTGGCGATCGCGCACCGCCTGCACACCGCGCACGACGCGGACCGGGTCGCCGTGGTGCAGGACGGGATGGTCAGCGAGATCGGTGCCCACGACGACCTGGTCGCCGCCGGCGGCGACTACGCCGCGCTGTGGCGCTCGTGGCAGCACGAGGCCTGACCAGGTCCGCGGTCCCGAGCCGGAGGCCTGGGCGTCACCGGACCGCCGACGTCAGGAAGGGCGGCCGCCCTGTCCTCCCGTGGCGCCGGGCACGTCCGACGCCTCGCCCTCGAACGGGTTGCCGTCCTCGAACGGGTTGCCGCGCGCCTCGTCCCGCACCATGCGCCACCACAGCAGCAGCGCGAACCCCGCGAAGATCCACCACTGCGCGGCGTAGGACAGGTTCTGCAGGTTCAGCCCGGTGCCGCGCCTGGTCGGCGGCGGCAGCACCGTCGGCGGGTCGCCCTGCGCCGGGTCGGACGAGGCGAGCACCACGTACCCGGTCCACGTGGGTCCGCCCCACACCCCGACGAGCTCCGCCGGGCTGATCGCCTCGGTGCGCCCGTCGGACACCCCGGCTCCGGGAGCCTCCCCCGCCTGCAGGTACCCGATCACGGAGACGGTGCCGCCGGGTGCCGCGGGCAGCGGCTCACCGTCGGGCACGAACCCTCGGACGACGGCGAGCACGGCGGCGCCCTGCGGGGTGCTGACGTGCAGCGGCGTCAGCACCAGCGACCCGTGCCGGCCACCGACCACCCGTCCGGTCACCTGCAGCTGCCCCGCCGGGTCGTAGGTGCCCGAGACCTGCACCTTCCGCCCCACCATGCCGCCCGTGAACGGCTGCTGCGGTGCGATCACCTGGTCGAGGGGGACGGGTGCGGCCGTGGTCAGCTCCGCCTGGTGCTGCTGCTCGGCGGCGGCCCCGCGGACCTGCGCACGGTCCAGCTGCCAGACCCCGAGCCGGGCGCACACCGCCGCCGCCAGGAGCAGCAGCGCGAGCATCCCGAGCATCCGCGGCGTCACCGCAGCCCGGAACCAGCGCGCCGCCCCACCGGACGGTGCCGGGACGTCGGTCCCCTCCGCGTCTGGGACCTGCGTCCCAGTCGGCTCTGTGACCGGTGCAGACGCGTCCCCGGACGCCTGCTCGGCACGTCCCGGACCGCGGTCCGACGACGGGCCGGGCGGTGCGCTCGGCAGGGGGCTCATGGGCACGTGCCACGGTACCTCGGCGCTCGGGAGCAGCACCGTGACCAGGGCAGACGTGCGCTCGGCGGTACCTGCGGAACCGATGCGGCTCGCACCGGTGCGCTGCCCGTCGCCATGGGGTTGTATGGCGCTATGAGCCTTGTCACAGCGCTCCCTGGGCCTCATGTCCCGGATTCGGAGCCGTGGCTCACGCAAGGCTAGGGTCCGGGACCGGCCTAGACCGGCCGTCGACGAGGGGAAGACACCGATGAGCACGACGACGGAGAAGCCTGCGGCCTGGCGCCGCGGGGCGGGCGCCCAGATCGAGGCATCGACCCTCGAGCGCATCGACCAGTGGTGGCGTGCCGCCAACTACCTGTCGGTCGGCCAGATCTACCTGCTGAACAACCCGCTGCTGCGCGAGCCGCTCAGCCGGGACGACGTCAAGCCGCGCCTGCTGGGCCACTGGGGCACCACGCCGGGCCTGAACTTCCTGTACGCGCACCTCAACCGCGCCATCGCGGAGCGCTCGCAGTCGACCATCTACGTCACCGGCCCGGGCCACGGGGGCCCCGGCCTCGTCGCGAGCGCGTACCTGGACGGCACGTACTCCGAGATCTACACGAACATCACCGAGGACGAGGACGGGCTGCGCAAGCTGTTCCGCCAGTTCTCCTTCCCGGGCGGCATCCCGTCGCACGTCGCCCCGGAGACGCCGGGCTCGATCCACGAGGGCGGCGAGCTCGGCTACGCGCTCTCCCATGCGTACGGCGCGGCCTTCGACAACCCCGACCTGCTGGTCGCTGCGGTCGTCGGCGACGGCGAGGCGGAGACCGGCCCGCTGGCCACCAGCTGGCACTCGAACAAGTTCGTCAACCCGGCGCAGGACGGCGTCGTGCTGCCGATCCTGCACCTCAACGGGTACAAGATCGCCAACCCCACCGTGCTCGCCCGCATCAGCGACGACGAGCTGCACGACCTGATGGTCGGCTACGGCCACCACCCGTACGTGTTCACCGGCGGCTACGACGCGGACGAGTCGATGGTGGACGTGCACCGCCGCTTCGCCGCCCTGCTGGACGAGGTGCTCGACGAGATCGCCGACATCAAGGCACGTGCCGCCGCCGGCGACACCAGCCGCCCGATGTGGCCGATGATCGTCTTCCGCACCCCCAAGGGCTGGACCGGCCCGGCGGAGATCGACGGCAAGAAGACCACCGGCTCGTGGCGGGCCCACCAGGTGCCGCTCGCCAGCGCCCGGGACACCCCGGAGCACCTGCAGGTGCTCCAGGAGTGGCTGAAGTCGTACCGCGCCGAGGAGCTGTTCGACGCGACCGGCCGCCTCGAGGCGAACATCCGCGCGCTGGCGCCGAAGGGCGACCTGCGGATGAGCGCCAACCCGAACGCGAACGGCGGTGTGCTGCTCAAGGACCTGCGGCTGCCCGACTTCCGTGACTTCGCGGTCGACGTGCCCCACCCCGCCGGCTCCTTCTCCGAGGCGCCCCGGGTGCTCGGCGACTACCTCACCGAGGTGATCCGCCGGAACCCGGACAACTTCCGGATCTTCGGCCCGGACGAGACGGCGTCCAACCGGCTGCAGTCCGTGTTCGGCGTGACGGACAAGCAGTGGAACGCCGAGTACATCTCCCCCGACGTGGACGAGCACATGGCCCGCGCGGGTCGTGTGATGGAGATGCTGTCCGAGCACCAGTGCCAGGGCTGGCTCGAGGGCTACCTCCTGACCGGGCGGCACGGCCTGTTCACCTCCTACGAGGCGTTCATCCACATCGTCGACTCGATGTTCAACCAGCACGCGAAGTGGCTGAAGGTCACCAACGACATCCCGTGGCGCCGGCCGATCGCCAGCCTGAACTACCTGCTGTCCAGCCACGTCTGGAGGCAGGACCACAACGGCTTCTCGCACCAGGACCCGGGGTTCATCGACCACGTGGTCAACAAGAAGGCCGAGGTCGTCCGCGTCTACCTGCCGCCGGACGCGAACACCCTGCTGTCCACCTACGACCACTGCCTCAAGAGCCGGCAGTACGTCAACGTGGTGGTGTCCGGCAAGCAGCCCGCGCCCAACTTCCTCACGATGCAGGAGGCGATCGAGCACACCACTCGTGGCCTGGGCATCTGGGAGTGGGCCGGTACCGAGGTCGCCGGTGAGGAGCCGGACGTCGTGCTGGCCTGCGCCGGCGACGTGCCGACCCTGGAGGTGCTGGCGGCGGCGGACATCCTGCGCCGCGAGCTGCCGGTGCTGAAGGTGCGCGTGGTCAACGTCGTCGACCTGATGCGGCTGCAGGACGAGCGGGAGCACCCGCACGGCATGTCCGACCGGGACTTCGACACGCTGTTCACGGCGGACCGGCCGGTCGTCTTCGCCTACCACGGCTACCCGTGGCTGATCCACCGCCTCACGTACCGCCGCAACGGGCACGCCAACATCCACGTGCGCGGGTACAAGGAGGAGGGCACCACCACCACGCCCTTCGACATGGTGATGCTGAACGACCTGGACCGTTACCACCTGGTGATCGACGTGATCGACCAGGTGCACTGGCTGCGCGCGTCGCAGGCCGGCCTGCGCCAGCGCATGGTCGACGCCCGCCTGCGCGCCCGCCAGTACACCCGGGAGCACGGCGAGGACATCCCGGAGGTGCGCGACTGGGTGTGGCCGGATGCCGGCGACGCCGCCGCCGAGGGCGAGGTCGCCGCGACCTTGTCCACGGGTGGCGACAACGAGTAGTCGGTGAGGGGGCCGGAGCGGGTGACCGCTCCGGCCCCCTCGTCGCATGACGAACCGCAAGAAACAGGAGACGCCCACCGTGGCCCGCAGCATCTACATCGCCTCACCCGAGGGTGACACCGGAAAGTCCACGGTGGCTCTCGGCCTCGTCGACCTGCTCACGCGAACCGTGCAGCGGGTGGGCGTGTTCCGTCCGGTAGCCCGGTCCACCGAGGAGCGGGACTACGTGCTCGAGCTGCTGCTCGCGCACGACGGCATCGACATGACGTACGACGACGCGATCGGCGTCACGTACGAGCAGGTGCTCGACGACGCCGAGGGCTCGCTGGCGAAGATCGTGCAGCGGTACCACGACGTGGAGCGCCGCTGCGACGCGATCGTCGTCGTCGGCACGGACTACACGGACGTCGCCGGACCGACCGAGCTGGCGTACAACGCCCGCATCGCCGCGAACCTCGGCGCGCCGGCGGTGCTGGTGGTCAGCGGCAAGAACCGGGCGCCGGACGCGATCCACCAGATCGCGGAGGTGGCGATCGCCGAGATGAAGGCGAACCACGCCCAGGTGGTCGCCGTGGTGGCCAACCGGTGCGCCGCCACGTGCGTCGACGGGGTGCGGGCTGAGTTCAAGGACGAGCTGCCGATCTGGGCCATCCCGGACGACCCGATGCTGACGGCCCCGACGCTGCGTGAGCTGGTGGACGCGGTCGGCGGCTCGCTGATCCGCGGCGACGAGGAGCTCCTGTCCCGCGAGGTGCTGGACCTGCTGGTCGGCGCGATGAGCGTGGAGCACCTGCTCGACCGGCTGCAGCCGAGTGCCGTGGTGATCACCTCCGGCGACCGGCACGACGTGCTGCTGGGCCTGCAGCTGGCGCACCAGGCGGACGGCTTCCCCAACCTGGCCGGCATCGTGCTGACCGGCGGCCTCACCCCGGCCCCCGTGATCGCCCGGCTGCTGGACGGCCTGAACTCCCGGCTGCCGATCATCAGCACCGACCTCGGCACCTTCCGGTCCGCCTCCGCGGCGGCGGCGACCCGTGGGCGGCTCAGCCGCGACTCGCAGCGGAAGGTCGACTCCGCGCTCGCGCTGTTCGAGCAGCACGTCGACGGCAGGGCCCTGCTCGCGGCGCTGGACGTCCCGCGCGTCGCCGTGGTCACCCCGCTGATGTTCGAGTACGAGCTGCTGGACCGGGCCCGCAACGACCGCAAGCACATCGTGCTGCCCGAGGGTGGCGACGACCGCATCCTGCGCGCCGCCTCGACCCTGCTCCAGCGCGGTGTCGCGGACCTGACGATCCTCGGCGACGAGCAGTCGATCCGGACCCGGGCCACCGAGCTGGGACTCGTGCTCGACGCTGCCCAGGTGATCGACCCCAAGGACGGCGAGCTGCTCGAGCGGTTCGCCGCGGAGTACACCGAGCTGCGCAAGCACAAGGGCATGACGGTGGAGCGCGCGCGGGAGATCGTCTCCTCGGTGTCCTACTTCGGCACGATGATGGTCAAGCTCGGCCTGGCCGACGGCATGGTGTCCGGTGCGATCCACACGACGGCGCACACCATCAAGCCCTCGTTCGAGATCATCAAGACGGCCCCGGGCGTCAGCAACGTGTCCAGCTGCTTCCTGATGTGCCTCGAGGACCGCGTGCTGGTGTACGCCGACTGCGCGGTGATCCCGGACCCGACGGCCGAGCAGCTGGCGGACATCGCGATCTCGTCGGCGGCGACCGCCGAGCAGTTCGGCATCGAGCCGCGCATCGCGATGCTGTCCTACTCGACCGGCGAGTCCGGCACCGGGGCGGACGTGGACAAGGTCCGCACCGCCACGGCGCTGGTCCGCGAGCGCCGCCCCGACCTGTCGGTGGAGGGCCCCATCCAGTACGACGCCGCCGTGGACGCCTCGGTCGCCAAGACCAAGCTGCCCGACTCCGCGGTGGCCGGGCGGGCGACGGTGTTCGTCTTCCCCGACCTGAACACCGGCAACAACACGTACAAGGCCGTGCAGCGGTCCGCCGGCGCCGTGGCGATCGGCCCGGTGCTGCAGGGGCTGCGCGCCCCGGTCAACGACCTGTCCCGCGGCGCCCTGGTCCAGGACATCGTCAACACCGTCGCGATCACCGCGATCCAGGCCCAGGCGCTCGCCGGGGCCACCACCCGCACCGAGCTGCCCGCGGCAGCCGACCCCGTGGAGGCAGCAACCCGATGAGCACCCGCACAGTCCTGGTGGTCAACTCCGGCTCGTCGTCGATCAAGTACCAGCTGGTCGACCCCGACGCCGGCACGGCGATCGCCTCGGGCCTCGTCGAGCGGATCGGCGAGAGCTCCGGCAACGTCAAGCACACCTACGGCGACCAGACGGTCAAGCGCGAGCTGCCCGTGCCGGACCACGCGGTCGGCATGCGGATCGTCCTCGACCTGTTCGAGGAGGTCGGCCCCTCGATCCACACGTCCAACGTCGTGGCCGTCGGCCACCGCGTGGTGCAGGGCGGCTCGGTGTTCGACGCGCCGGCCCTGATCGACGACGACGTGGTGGAGAAGATCGACGCCCTGTCCCCGCTGGCGCCGCTGCACAACCCGGCGCACATCACCGGGATCAAGGTCGCCCGGCAGCTGCTGCCGGACGAGCCGCAGGTCGCGGTGTTCGACACGGCGTTCTTCGAGAAGCTGCCCGCCGAGGCCGCCACGTACGCGATCGACAAGAAGGTCGCCGCCGCGCACCAGGTGCGCCGCTACGGCGCCCACGGCACGTCGCACCAGTACGTGTCGCAGGAGGTGGCCCGGTACCTCGACCGCCCGGTCGGAGAGCTGAACCAGATCGTGCTGCACCTGGGCAACGGCGCCTCGGCGTCGGCCGTCAAGGGCGGGCACGCGGTGGACACCTCGATGGGGCTGACGCCGCTCGAGGGCCTGGTGATGGGCACGCGGTCCGGCGACATCGACCCGGCCGTCGTCTTCCACCTGTACCGGAACGCCGGCATGTCGATCGACGACATCGACGACCTGCTCAACCGGCGCTCGGGGATCAAGGGCCTCTCCGGGGAGAACGACTTCCGCGCGCTGCACGAGCTGATCGCGGCGGGGAACGCCGATGCGGCGCTCGCCCTGGACGTGTACGTGCACCGGCTGAAGAAGTACGTCGGCGCCTACTACGCGATCCTCGGCCGGCTCGACGTGCTGACGTTCACCGCCGGTGTCGGTGAGAACGACGACGTGGTGCGCGCGCGGGTGTGCGAGGGGCTCGAGCCGCTCGGCATCGTGCTCGACCCGGAGCGCAACGCCGGCCGCGGTGGCCCGAAGGTCATCTCGGCGGAGGGCTCGCCCGTCACCGTGCTGGTGATCCCCACCAACGAGGAGCTGGCGATCGCCCGCCAGTCGCTGGCGGTGGTCGAGGCCCGCTGAGGCCTGCGACCCACGGGTGCCCCGGTCCGCTCGTCGGACCGGGGCACCCGTGGGTCAGGCGGCGCTCACGGCAGCCGCACCGTCCGCATGGCCCGCAGCGCCTGCGTGTAGACGACCGGCCAGAGCTCGTGCCCCAGCCCGAACAGCCGCTCGAGCCCCACCGTCGGACCGCCCCACGGACCCAGCACGCCGTGGGTCCCCCGCTGCAGCGCGATGGTCTGCTGCCGCGTGTGCAGCCACAGCCCCTCCGGCCCGTGCCGGCCGCCGAGCCCGGACGGTCCCCAGCCGGACTGCGGCGCCCCCATCGACGCCCAGCTGGCGACGTACCCCTCGTTGACGTTCACCGACCCGGCGCGGACGCGCCGAGCCAGTGCGGCGCCGCGCCGCGCCGACGCGGTCCAGATGCTCGCGTTCAGGCCGTACTCGCTGTCGTTCATCGCGGCGACTGCCTCGTCGTCCGACGACACCGGGCTGAGCGCCACCACCGGACCGAAGGTCTCCTCGCGGCACAGCAGGGCCGTGGCCGGGACGTCGGTCAGCACCGTCGGCTCGTAGAAGTAGGGGCCGAGGTCCGGTCGCTCGTGCCCGCCGGTCAGCACCCGTGCACCCTGGCCGACGGCGTCCTCGACGTGCTCGACCACCCGCGCGAGCTGGCTCGCCGACGTCAGCGACCCGACGTCCGACCGGTAGTCCAGCCCCGCACCCAGCCGCAGCGCACGCGTCCGGGCGACGAACGCCGGCACGAGCTCGTCCCACACGGCGCGGTGCACGTACACGCGCTCGACGCTCACGCAGATCTGGCCCGTGCCCGCGAAGGCGGCGCGCACCACCCCGGCGGCTGTGACGTCCACGTGCACGTCCTCGGCGACGTAGAGGGCGTTCTTGCCGCCGAGCTCGAGCGTCGCAGGCACCAGCCGCCGCCCGGCCTGCGCGGCCACGGTGCGACCGGCGCCGGTGGAGCCGGTGAAGACGACGGCATCCGCCGCGTCGACCACCGCCGAGCCGATGTCCGGCCCGCCGGTGACCACCTGCAGCACGCCGACCGGCAGGCCCGCGTCCTCCAGCAGCTCCGCGGCCCACAGCGCCGTCAGCGTCGTCTGCGGGTCGGGGCGCAGGACCACGGCGTTGCCCGCGACCAGCGCCGGCAGCGCATCGCCGAGGGCCATGGTCAGCGGCACGTTCCACGGCGCCACCACGCCGACCACCCCGATCGGGTGCCGCACCACCCGGGTGGACGTCAGCCCGGGCAGCAGGCCGGCGGCGTGCCGGGTGGCCAGGTACGAGCGGGCGCGGACGGCGTAGTGCCGCGCCACGTTGGCGACGTCCGCGACCTCCTCGAAGGCGTGGGTCCGCGCCTTGCCCGTCTCCACCTGGATCAGGTCGAGCACGTCGCTCTGCCGTTCGAGCAGCAGGTCGTGCAACCGCAGCAGCACCGCGGTGCGCTCCCGGAGCGGGGTGGCGGACCACAGCCGCTGGGCGGCACGGGCGGTCCGGACGGCCTGCACCACGTCCTCCGGCCGGGACAGCGGGACGGCGGCGATCGGTGCGCCGGTGAACGGCGCGTGCGCGACGTGGACGGCGTGGCCGGGGCCGGCGACCACCCTGGCCAGCAGCGTGCGCAGGTCGTCCGGCTCGAGCACGTAGGTGGCGAGCGGGTCCGTCTCCGGGTCGTGCAGCTGGGCGTGTGCCGGGTCCGGCTGCCCTGCGTCGTGCGCCATCGCGTCAGAGTACGTCCGCCGCCTGTCGGAGCCCATGCGAGAGCAGTGGGGCGCAGTTCAGCGCGGTCAGTCGAGCCCGGTCGGGCGCAGTCGGGGGCAGCACGCGGGTGGGGGCGGCCGCCGTCCGGCGACCGCCCCCACCCGTCGTGCGCTCAGCCCAGCGTCGCGCGCACCTCGTCGACCAGCAGCCCGACCACGGCCGCCCGGCCCTCCTCGGCCGACCGCGCCGCGAGCGCCGCCGCCGCCATCTCGCGGCACCGCTCCAGCGTGTGGTGCCGCACGGCGTACCGCACGGCCGCCACGGCGCCGGCCGACATCGACAGGCTGGTGACGCCAAGACCGACCAGGACCAGCGCCATCAACGGGTCCGCCGCCGACTCGCCGCACACCCCGACCGGCTTGCCGAGCGTCACCCCGGCCCGAGCCGTGACGGCGACCAGGTCGAGCACGGCCGGCTGCCACGGGTCGAGCAGGTCGGCCAGCTCACCGCGCAGCCGGTCGGTGGCCATCGTGTACTGCGCGAGGTCGTTGGTGCCGAGGGAGACGAAGTCCACCTCCGCGAGCAGCTGCTCGGCCCGCAGCGCGGCCGAGGGCACCTCCACCATCACGCCGACCGTCGCGACCCCCGCGGCACGGGCGCGCGCCGCGAACTCCCGGGCCTCGTCCACCGTGGCGATCATCGGGGCCATCACCCAGGGGGTGGTGCCCGTCTCCCGCTGTGCATCGGCGAGCGCCGCCAGCTGGGTGTCGAGCAGCTCCGGGTGCGTGCGCACCTGGCGGTAGCCCCGCACGCCGAGCGCCGGGTTCTCCTCGTCGGGCTGGGTGGCGAAGGTCAGCGGCTTGTCCGCACCGGCGTCGAGCGTGCGGACCACCACCTTGCGCTCGCCGAGCGCCCGCAGGACGACGGCGTAGGTCTCCGCCTGCTCCTTGCGGGTCGGCGCCGTGGACCGCTCGAGGAACAGCACCTCGGTGCGGAACAGGCCGACGCCCTGCACCGGCTGCGGGGCCACGCGCTGGGCGTCCTCGGCGGTGCCGATGTTGGCGAGCAGCTGCACGGGATGGCCGTCGGCCGTGGCACCCGGTGCGGTGTCCTCCTCGAACACGCGCTCGGTCGCCGCCCGGCGCGCCAGCGCCGCCCGCAGCTCGTCGTCCGGGTCGACCGTCAC
The DNA here is from genome assembly GCA_001898185.1 of Cellulomonas sp. 73-145. GTDB lineage: Bacteria > Actinomycetota > Actinomycetes > Actinomycetales > Cellulomonadaceae > Cellulomonas. The sequence continues at coordinate 162,108 of MKTI01000002.1, forward strand.
GGTGGACGTCGCCGAGTCGACGGCGACCTCGACGCCCTCGGGCAGGTCCGTCGCACCGGTGACGCGGACCAGGCACGGCAGGCCCAGCTGCCCCGCGATGATCGCGGTGTGGCCGGTCGGGCCGCCGAGCTCGGTGACGATCGCCAGCACGTTGGCCAGGTCGAGCGCCGCCGTGTCCGCCGGTGCGAGGTCGCGGGCGACCACCACGGACGGCCTGGTCAGCTCGGGGACGCCGGGTGCCGGCAGCCCCATCGCGCGGGCCACAACCCGGTCACGCACCGACCGCAGGTCGGTGACGCGCTCGGCGAGGTACCCGCCCGCCTGCTCGAACATCGCGGCGAACTTGTCCACCACGGCGTCGATCGCCGCGACCGGCGGCTCGCCGGCGTCGAGCCGGGCGAGCACGCCGGTGCGCAGCGCCGGGTCGGCCGCCATCTGCGCGGTGGCGGCCAGCACCTCCTTGACGGTGCCGGACGAGCGGTCGGACTGGGCCTGCAGGGCGTCCGCGACGTCCGTGAACGCCTGCCCCACCGCGGCACGCACCTGCTCCGGGCCGGCCGGTGCACCGTCCACCAGCAGCGGCGCGTCGGCGGCGGGGGCCGGTGCCGGGCGCACCTGCACGACGGGGCCGACGGCGGTCCGACGGCCGACGCCGACGCCGTGCAGCACGGCACCCGGCGCGGCCCCCACCGCCGCGGTCACGACGTCGCCTCGGGTGCGTCCAGGTCGCGGGAGAGCAGGTCGACGAGGCCGTCGAGCACCTCGTCCGCCTTCGGTCCCTCGGCTGCCAGGATCACCTGGGCACCGCACGGCACGCCGAGCGACATCACCAGCAGGATGCTCGACGCGTCCACCGGCAGCCCGCCCTCGGTGGCGATGGTGACGGGCGTGCCGCCGGCGGCCACCGCCTGCGTGAAGAGCATCGCGGGACGGGCGTGCAGCCCCACCCGGGACGCCACGGTGACAGTTCGTTCTGCCATGTCGTCAATCGCCTTTCATCAGGTAGGCCAACGTCGTCGTCGTCACTGCGATTCTGCTCACGCCGCCCGGGCGACCGTCGGACGGGTGACCGCCTCGTCGGCGATCTCCGCGTCGGAGCCCTGTCCGAGCCGCTTCATCGCCATCACCGCCAGAGCGGACACCACGGTGCCGACCACCAGCGCCAGCAGGAACAGCAGCGGCTTGCTGATCAGGGCCAGCACCCAGATGCCGCCGTGCGGGGCCAGCTGACCGCTGCCGAAGGCCATCACCAGGCCACCGGTCACGGCGCCGCCGAGCATGAACGACGGGATCATCCGCAGCGGGTCGGCCGCGGCGAACGGGATGGCGCCCTCGGAGATGAAGGACAGGCCGAGGAGCCAGGCGGACTTGCCGGACTCCCGCTCGTTCTCCGTCCACAGCGCCGGACGGACGGCGGTGGCCAGCGCGACGGCCAGCGGCGGGACCATGCCCGCGGCCATCACGGCCGCCATCACCTTGGCCGGGGCGGCCGACGTGCTAGCGGCGTTGGCAAGACCCGTGGTGGCGAAGACGTAGGCCACCTTGTTCAGCGGTCCGCCGAGGTCGAAGCACATCATCAGGCCCAGGATCACACCGAGCAGCACCGCGCTGCCGCCGGACAGGCTGGACAGCCAGCTCGAGAGCCCGTCGTTCAGCGCCTTCATCGGCGGACCGATCACCAGGGCGGTCAGCACGCCGACCACAGCGACGGACAGCAGCGGGATCACCACGACCGGCATCACGCCGCGCACGCCCTTGGGCACCTTCCAGCGGGAGATCCACAGCGCGAGGAAGCCGCCGAGGAAGCCGGTGACGATGCCGCCGAGGAACCCGGCGCCGACCAGGCCGGCCGCGAAGCCGCCCACCATGCCGGGCACGATGCCCGGACGGTCGGCGATGCCGTAGGCGATGTACGCCGACAGCGCCGGGACCAGGAAGGCGAAGGCCCACTTCCCGATCCAGAACAGCAGGACGGCCCACGACTGCCCGGAGGTGAACGAGAACCCGTCGGCGATCCACTTGGCGAAGGCCGCACCGTTGGTGCCGTCCACCACCTTGGTGACCTCGATGGCGCCGTTGGACGGCCACGCCACGGTCGCGATCAGGAAGCCGATCGCGATGAGGATGCCGCCGGCGGCGACGAACGGGATCATGTACGACACGCCGGTCATCAGGTACTGCCGGATGCGGTGACCCACCCCGACGGTCCGCGCGGGGGTGACCGCGACCGGCACCGGGGCGGCACCGGCGGCGGGAGCCGTACCGGCGGCACGCGCCGCCTCGACCGCGGCGACAGCCTGCGCGATCACACCGGGCGCGTCGTGCACGGCCTTCTTCACGCCGACGTCCGTGATCGGCTTGCCGGCGAACCGCTCCTTGCCCTGCACGTCGAGGTCGGCGGCGTAGATCACGCCGTCCGCCTCGGCGATGAGCGCCGGGTCCAGCGGGACGGAACCCGCGGCACCCTGCGTCTCGACGTGGACCTCGTGGCCGGCCGCCTTGCCGGCCTGCTCGAGGGCCTCAGCGGCCATGTAGGTGTGCGCGATGCCCGTGGGGCATGACGACACGGCGACGAACTTCATGCGGGAACCACCTCTCGGGTGATGATCTCGGCAACGGTGGCGGCGTCCGGCGCGTCGGTCAGCGACTGCCGGAACTCCGGGTGCACCAGGCGGCGCGCGAGCGCCGCCAGGATCTTCAGGTGGTCGGCGTCACCGGACGCGGGCGCCGCGATGAGGAAGACCAGGGTCGCGGGCCCGTCGGGGGCACCGAAGTCCACGCCGCCCGGCACCTTGCCCAGCGCGAGGCTGGGGGTGGTGACGTACTGGGACCGGGCGTGCGGCAGGCCGATGCCGCCGGGCATGCCGGTGGCCATCTGCGCCTCACGTGCCTTGACGTCGGCGGCGAAGCCGTCGGCGTCGGTCACGCGGCCGGCCGCCACCAGCTTGTCGATGAGCTGGCGGACGACGTCGTCCCGGTCGGTGGCGACCACGTCGACGGCGACGAGGTCGGGGGTGATCAACGAGGTGCTCACGTCACAGCTCCTTCAGTGCGAGGCGGGGATCGGGGTTCTCGATGACGTGGACGGCCTCCACGTCGACGTCGGCGGGGTCCGGGACCGCGGTGCCCGGCATCATCACGGCGGCCCGTCCCCAGGCCACCGCGGCACGCAGCCGCTCGGCCGGGGTGCCGGTGGCACCCAGGTAGCCGGCGAGGGTGGTGTCGCCCGCGCCGACGGTGGACAGCGGCACCAGGGCGGGCCCACCGGCCCACCACGTGCCGTCCGCCAGCACCAGCAGCGCGCCGTGGGCGCCGAGGCTGACCAGCACGGCCTTGGTGCCGGCGGACATCACCTCGCGCGCAGCCTCGACGACGTCGCCGACCGTGCTCAGCTCGCGGCCGACCAGGTCGGCCAGCTCCTCGTCGTTCGGCTTGACCAGGCACAGGCCACCGGCCCGGACGGCCCTGGTGAACGGGGTGCCGGAGGTGTCGAGCACCAGCGGCACGCTGTACCGGGCGGCCAGGCCCGCCAGCCGGACGAAGAACGACTCCCCCGCACCGGCCGGCAGGCTGCCGGCGGCGACCAGGGCGGCCGGCCGGGTGGCCAGCTGCGCCTCGACCGCCGCGAGCAGCGCGTCCACCTCTGCGGCTGACAGCTGCGGACCGGGCGCGTTGACCTTGGTGGTGGTGCCGCGGGAGTCGACCAGCGTCAGGTTGGTGCGGGTGTCCCCGGCGATCGGCACCGGCACGGCCGGCACCTGGTGCTCGTGCAGCAGGCGCACCAGGTAGTCGCCGTCGGCACCGCCCACCGGCAGCACCGCGCGGGTCTCGACGCCCTGACGGGCGAGCACCCGCGACACGTTGATGCCCTTGCCGCCGGGGTGCACGTGCGCGGCGTGCGCGCGGTTGACCTCGCCGACCTCCAGGCGGTCGACGTCCAGAGCCCGGTCCAGGCTCGGGTTGGGGGTCAGCGTGACGATCATGCGCGCACCACCCTCAGTCCGGCCGACTCCAGCTCCTCGGCGAGCTCGGCGTCCACGCCGGCGTCGGTGATCAGCGTGTCGACGGCACCGATCGGGGCGACGTGGACGAAGTCGGCCCGGCCCACCTTGGTGTGGTCGGCCAGCACCACCGTCCGCCGCGCGGCGGCCACCAGCGCCCGCTTCACGGACGCCTCGGCCAGGTCCGGGGTGGTCAACCCGTGCTCGACGCTGATCCCGTTGGTGCCGAGGAAGGCGACGTCGGCGTGGATGTCGCCCAGGTCCCGCAGCGCCCAGGTGCCGACGGCGGCGAGCGTGCGGCCCCGCACCGTGCCGCCGACCAGGTGCAACGTGATGCCCTGCCGCGTGGCGAGCACCGTGGCGACCGGCAGCGCGTGCGTCACCACCGTCAGCTCCCGGTCGCTCGGCAGCAGCTCGGCCAGCCGCACCGTGGTGGTGCCGGCGTCGAGGATGATCGCGCCCCCGTCGGGCAGCTCGTCGAGCGCCGCCTTGGCGATGCGCTCCTTCTCTCCGGAGAGGACGCCCTCGCGGTCGGCGATGCCAGGCTCGAAGCCGAGGCGCTCGACCGGGATCGCGCCGCCGTGCACCCGGCGCACCAGGCCGTGCCGCTCGAGCGCGGTCAGGTCGCGGCGCACGGTCTCGGGCGTGACGTCGAGCTCGATCGCGAGCGAGGCGACGTCGACCCGCCCCTCGCTGCGCGCCCGCGCCAGGATCTGCTGGTGCCGCTCCGGTGCGTACACAGTGACTCCGTCGTCCTCAGGCCGGACGGGCCCTGCGCCGCGTCCGTGCCAGTGAGACTCCCGCCCACGGCGCCGGATGTCAACCCTAAGCAAGCAGACTCGGACATAGCCGGGTCCGATCGGGCACCGGTTGGCCCGATAACGGGACCTTGGTCCCATTCGGTCGCGCTGATCGGACATTGGCCACGCCCCCGATGTCCGGGGCTGTGGGATCGCATCCACGCCGTGCGTCCGCGCACGTCCCGGCACACGCCGAGCGTCCCGCGCGGACGGCGCTCGCGCCAGACGAGCGCGCCACCGGCTCCGGCCGTGCCGCCACCGCGACCGGGCATGGCGAAGGGCGCCGTGGGCGCGGTGCGGAGACCTTCTGGAGTGATCTCCGCACCACGACCGCGACGCCCTTCGTCCCTCGGCTCCCGGGCCGCGTCACCAGCCCGGGAACCGACGGCAGGGGCCTGTCAGGCCTCGTTCACCGAGGAGATGAGCTCGTACAGCTCGTCGGCGTCCTTCACCTCGAGCACGCGTGCCGCCTGCTCGGGGTCGGCGAACACCAGCGCGATCTTCGACAGGATCGCCAGGTGCTCGTCGCCGACGCCGGCGATGCCCACCACGACCCGCACGGGCTTGTCCGGGCCCCACTCGATCGGCTCGTCGTACCGGACCAGGCACAGGGCCGACCGGACGATCTGCCCCTTGCTCTCGTCCGTCCCGTGCGGGATGGCCAGGAAGCTGCCCATGTACGTCGACATGGACCTCTCCCGCTCGGCCATCGCCTCCACGTAGGCCGGTGTGACGGCTCCGGCGCTGACCAGGAGCTCACCGGCCTCCCGGATGGCCTCGTCCTTGGTCCGGGCCGTGCCCGGCACCACCACGAGGTCCCGGGTCAGGACGTCCGTCACGAGGCGCTCCTGTCGCCGGCCGTGGCGGCCGCCGCCCTCGCCTCCGCCACCACGTCGTCGTAGACGGGGCTGGCCAGGAAGTTGTCGACGGACAGGTGCCGGGAGGTCGGCGCGTGCCGACGTGCGCGGTCGGTCAGCTCGCTCTGGCTGATCACGATGTCGGCGCCGTCCTCCAGGTTCGCCACGGCCTTGTTGACCACGGAGATGTCGCTCAGCCCGGCCTTGCGCAGCTTGTCGCGCAGGATGCTCGCCCCCATCGCGCTCGAGCCCATGCCGGCGTCGCACGCGAAGATGATCGAGTGGATCGGCCGGGTGCCGACCAGGGTGGACCCGGCGGCGTCCGCCGTGGCCGCACCGGACAGGGAGCCCAGCGCGCTGCTGGACTTGCCCTTGTTCGCCTCGGTCTGGGCGATCGCGGCGGACAGGTCGCCGCTCTCACCGAGCTCGAGGTCGCGGCGCCGCTGCGCCCGCAGGATCACGGCCGCCACCACGAAGGACACCGCGGCGGACAGGACCACGGACAGGATGACGCCGAGGTAGCTGCCCCGCGGGGTCGCCGCGAGCACCGCGATGATCGACCCGGGCGCTGCCGGACCGCGCAGGCCGGAGCCGAACACCACGTTGGTCGCCACGCCGGTCGCACCGCCGAGGATCGCGGCGATGATCAGCATCGGCTTCATCAGCACGAACGGGAAGTACACCTCGTGGATGCCGCCGAAGAACTGGATGATGATCGCGCCGGGAGCCGAGCTCTTGGCGACGCCGACACCGAGCAGCGTGTAGGCGAGCAGGATGCCGAAGCCCGGGCCGGGGTTCGCCTCGACCAGGAACAGCAGCGACTGACCGTGCTGGGTGACCTGCTGCGCACCGAGCGGCACCAGCACGCCGTTGCCGATCGCGTTGTTGAGGAACAGCACCTTGGCCGGCTCGACGATCAGGCTCATCAGCGGGAGCAGCTGGTGGGACGCCATCGCGTCGACGACGTGACCCAGGGCCTTGCTGACCGAGGTGATCACCGGCGCGAACAGGAAGAACGCACCGACTGCCATGGCCGCGCCGGCGATGCCGGCGGAGAACATGTCGACCAGCATCTCGAAGCCGGGACGGATCTTGCCGGCCCAGATGGAGTCGATCTTCTTCATCACCCAGGCGGAGGCCGGGCCGACGATCATGGCGCCGAGGAACATCGGCACGGTGGAGCCCACGATCATGCCGACGGCGACGATCGAGGCGACCACGGCACCGCGGTCCTTGTAGACGATCCGGCCGCCCGCGTTCGCGATCAGCAGCGGGAGCAGGTAGGTGATCATCGGGCCGACCAGGCCGACGTACTGGTGGAACGTCGTGCCGTCCTTGGCCTGGGCCAGCGCCGTGGCGGCACCCTGCCAGCTCATCGCGTCGGCGTTGCCGAACCCGCCGAGGATGCCGTTGGGCGTCCACCCGGCGGCGATGAAGAGGGTGGTGATCAGGCCCCAGGCGAGGAACGCCGGGAGGTTCGGCATGATCATGGAGGTCAGGAAGGCCCCGAACCGCTGGACCCTGACCTGTGCGCTCTTGCCCCGGCGCACGGTGGGGACGGCTGCCGCACTAGCGGACATCCCGCTCACTCTCCGTTCGGTGTGACGGTCGGTCGGGCTCTCGCCCGGGTCCGGCACTGTGGGATCTTCATTGATCGCGCCCTGCTCCCCGGGGCCCCTGCACCCCGGGACTGGTGCCGGGCGGCCGTCGGCCGACCGCCCGGCGGTCACGGCCTCACGGCTCGATCGTGACCTTGATGCCCGTCCCGTTCCGGACGACGTCGAGGCCGTCGCGGATCTGGTCCAGCGGCAGCCGGTGGGTGATGAGGTCCGCCACCGGCACGCTGCCGTCGGCGATGTGGGCGAGGGCCTGCTTGTTGTGCGCAGGGCTCGACCCGTTGGCGCCCCAGATCGTCAGCTCGCGGTAGTGCACGAGGTTGGAGTCCAGGGTGATCGTCGGCTTGTCCTTGGGCAGGCCGCCGAACAGGCTGATCCGGCCGCGCGGGGCCAGCATGCGCAGACCCTGCTCCTGCGCCGCACCGGAGGCGGCGGCCGTGATGACGAGGCTCGCGCCCTTGCCGTCGGTCAGGTCGAGGACGGCCTGCACCGGGTCGGTCTCGGCCGAGCAGATCGCGGCGTCCGGCTTGACGATCTCCGCGGCGAGGTCGAGGCGCTCGCGGCTGAGCTCGACGAGGAACACCTTGGCGGCGCCGCGCGCTCGGGCGAGCCGCACGTGCAGGCAGCCGATGGGGCCCGAGCCGACGACGACGACCACGTCGCCCTCGTGCGTGTCCGCGAGCTCCTGCGCGTTGATCGCGCAGGCGAACGGCTCGCTGACCGAGGCCTCGGCGAACGAGACGCCATCCGGGATGCGGTTGAGGCCGTCCACCGCGAGCACCTGCGGCGGCACGATCATGTACGGCGCGAACCCGCCGTCGAAGTCGTAGCCCATCGACAGCTGGTTCGGGCAGATGGTCATCAGGCCCGCCGTGCAGAACTCGCACTTGCCGCACGGGATGGCGGCGATCACCTGCACGCGGTCACCCGCGGCCCAGCCGGTGACGCCCTCGCCGACCTCGACGATCTCGCCGGCGATCTCGTGGCCCATCACCCGCGGCGGCTGCATGCGCTGGTGGCCGGCCGTCGCGATCTTCACGTCCGTGCCGCACATCGAGCAGGCGCGCACCCGGATCTTCACCTCGCCGGCGGCGACCTGCGGCTCCGGCGACTCCTCGATGCGCACGTCGCCCGGGGCGTAGAAGCGGAAGACCTTCATCGTTCTCCTTCGTTCGTGGTGCCCACGCTCCGGGCGGGGTGCGGGCGGACGGGCAGCGCGGTCATGCGCGCACCACCCGAGGTCCGGCTGCCTCGATCTCGTCCACCAGCTCGGGTGCCGCGTCGGTGTCCGTGACGAGCACGTCCACCGCGGACAGGGGAGCGACCAGGGCGAAGTCGGAGACGCCGAGCTTGGTGTGGTCCGCGAGGACCACGACACGTCGGGCGGCGGCCACGAGCGCACGCTTGACCTGGGCCTCCGCCAGGTCCGGCGTGGTCAGGCCGCGCTCGACGGTCACGCCGTTGGTGCCGAGGAACACGACGTCGGCGTGGATCTGGGTGAGGGCCGCCAGGGCCCAGGAGCCGACCGCGGCGAGCGTGCGGCCGCGGACGGTGCCGCCCACCAGGTGCAGCGTGATGTTGGGCCGCCCGGCCAGCATGGTCACGATCGGCAGGCCGTGGGTCACCACCGTCAGGTCGCGGTCGGTCGGCAGCATCGACGCGAGCCGGATGGTGGTGGTGCCCGCATCGAGGATGATCGCGCCGCCGTCGGGCAGCTCGTCGAGCGCCGCCTTGGCGATCCGCTCCTTCTGGGCGGACATCACGCGCTCGCGGTCGGCGATGCCCGGTTCGATCCCGAGCCGCTCGACGGCCACCGCGCCACCGTGCACCCGACGCAGCAGGCCCAGCCGCTCGATCGCCGTGAGGTCCCGCCGGACGGTCTCCGGTGTGACGTCCAGCTCGACAGCCAGCGAGGCCACGTCGACCCGACCCTCGGTCCGCGCACGCGTGAGGATCTGCTGGTGACGTTCTGGTGCGTACATCGGTCTCCGTCGACTCGACCGGGCTGCAGTGCCCGCGACGTCAGAGCATGATGTCCACTCGGACAGATGTCAAGCACATCCGGACCCAATCGGCGGCATCACCACATCGGTTCATGTGTGAAACGGGCATCAGAACGGTCATGTTCGCAGGTGAGGCCCCTGTTCCCACCCAACCGGGCACGTGCCGCCGCACCCCGGCGGTCCACGCCCGAACGCGGCAGAGCCCGGTGCGCAGCAGGTGCGCACCGGGCTCTGCCGGGAGGTCTCGTGGACCCGCTCAGCGGGGCTGGTACGGGGAGACGACGACCTCCACGCGCTGGAACTCCTTGAGGTCCGAGTAGCCGGTGGTGGCCATCGCCCGGCGCAGGGCGCCGATCAGGTTCAGCGTGCCGTCGGCCGTCCGGCCCGGGCCGAACAGGATCTGCTCCAGGGTGCCGGCGGTGCCGACCTCGACCCGCTCACCGCGCGGCAGGTCCGGGTGGTGCGCCTCCGGCCCCCAGTGCCAGCCGCGGCCCGGCGCCTGCGTGGCGCGGGCCAGCGCGGCACCGAGCATCACCGCGTCCGCACCGCAGGCGATCGCCTTCACGAGGTCGCCGGAGCGGCCGACGCCGCCGTCGGCGATCACGTGCACGTACCGACCGCCGGACTCGTCGAGGTAGTCGCGCCGGGCGGCGGCGACGTCCGCCACTGCCGTCGCCATCGGGGCGTGGATGCCCAGCGACACGCGCGTCGTGTGCGCCGCTCCCCCGCCGAATCCCACCAGCACGCCCGCGGCACCCGTGCGCATCAGGTGCAGCGCGGCGGTGTACGTCGACGCGCCGCCGACGATCACCGGCACGTCGAGCTCGTAGATGAACCGCTTGAGGTTGAGCGGCTCCGCACGGCCGGACACGTGCTCGGCCGAGACGGTCGTGCCGCGGATGACGAACAGGTCGACGCCCGCGTCGACCACGGTGCGCCAGTGCTCCTGGGTCCGCTGCGGGGACAGCGCGCCGGCCACCGTGACCCCGGCGGCGCGCACCTCCTGCAGGCGGGCGGTGATCAGCTCGGGCTTGATCGGCTGGGAGTAGATCTCCTGCATGCGCTCGGTCGCCCGGGACGGGTCCAGCGTGGCGATCTCGGCGAGCGGCGGCTCGGGGTCGTCGTAGCGCGTCCACAGGCCCTCGAGGTCGAGCACGCCGAGACCGCCGAGGCGGCCCAGCTCGACGGCGGTCGCGGGGCTCATCACCGAGTCCATCGGCGCGGCGAGCACCGGCAGGTCGACGTGGTAGGCGTCGATCTGCCAGCCGACGTTGACCTCCTCCGGGTCGCGGGTGCGCCGGGAGGGCACCACCGCGACGTCGTCGAAGGAGTACGCGCGGCGACCGCGCTTGCCACGTCCGATCTCGACCTCGCTCACCGGCCCAGGCTACCGGCGTGCCGAGCACGGCCGTGTCGGTGCCCGGTGCCATCCTGGCGCCGCAGCGGGGGTACGACGCGGTCGGTGCAGCACCGAGGTCAGGCAGTGAGGCCAGGCAGTGAGGGCAGGCAGTGAGGGCACGATGACGACGAGCTGGAGCGAAGGGCCGCTGCTCGGCTTCGACACCGAGACCACCGGTGTGGACGTGGACAGCGACCGCATCGTCACCGCCGCGCTGGTCCGCCGGGACGCGACCAGCACCAGCATCACCACGTGGCTGATCGACCCCGGCGTGCCCATCCCGGCCGAGGCGGCCGCGATCCACGGCATCACCACCGAGCACGCCCGTGAGCACGGCAGGCCGCCGCGGGACGCGCTGGAGGAGATCGCCGTCGAGCTGGCGGAGGCGTTCCGGACCGGTGTGCCGGTGGTCGCGTACAACGCGTCGTTCGACCTGCGGCTGCTGGACGCGGAGCTGCGCCGGCACCGCCTGCCGACGCTGCCGGACCGGCTCTACCAGGCCGCCCGCCCGGTGATCGACCCGCTGGTGCTGGACCGGGCGGAGGACCGGTTCCGGCGGGGGAAGCGCAAGCTGGTCGACCTGTGCGGCTTCTACCGCGTCATCGAGTCCGGCTCGCTCCACAGCGCCGACGTGGACGTCGTCGCCACGCTGGACGTGCTCGAGCGGATCCTCGGCCGCTTCCCGCACCTGGCGGAGCTCGACCTGGACACGCTGCACGAGTACCAGGTGTCCGCCCACCGGGCCTGGGCCGAGGGGTTCAACGCCTGGCGCGCCGAGCAGGGCCTCGACGGCCCGGGTGCCGAGCTGGTCTGGCCGACACGCGAACCGGCCGGCACCCTCTGGTAGGGCGCCGGCCGGTTCGGGTCGAGCAGATCAGTGCGAGGTGTAGTTCGGCGCCTCGACCGTCATCTGGATGTCGTGCGGGTGCGACTCCTTCAGCCCCGCCGGCGTGATCCGGATGAACTTCCCGCGGGCCTGCAGCTCCGGGATCGTGTGCGCGCCGACGTAGAACATCGACTGGTGCAGCCCGCCGACCAGCTGGTGCGCGACGGCGCCGAGCGGCCCCCGGTAGGGCACCTGGCCCTCGATGCCCTCCGGGACGATCTTCTCGTCGGACGGCACGTCCGCCTGGAAGTACCGGTCCTTGGAGTAGCTGACCCGGCCGCGGGAAGCCATCGCACCCAGCGAGCCCATGCCGCGGTAGTGCTTGTACTGCTTGCCGTTGACGAACACCAGGTCGCCCGGCGACTCGTCACACCCGGCGAGCAGCGAGCCCAGCATCACCGTGTCCGCCCCGGCCACCAGCGCCTTGGCGATGTCGCCCGAGTACTGCAGGCCACCGTCGCCGATCACCGGCACCCCGGCCGGCTTGCACGCCCGTGCCGCGTCGTAGATCGCGGTGATCTGCGGCACGCCGACGCCCGCCACCACGCGCGTGGTGCAGATCGAGCCCGGGCCCACGCCGACCTTCACCGCGTCGGCACCGGCGTCGACCAGGGCCTTCGCCCCCTCGTACGTCGCGATGTTGCCGCCGATCACCTGCACGTGCGCCGTCGCCGGGTCGGCCTTGAGCCGGCGCACCATGTCGAGCATCAGGCGCGCGTGCCCGTTGGCGGTGTCCACCACCAGCACGTCGACGCCGGCATCGACCAGGGCGGTCGCCCGCTCCCACGCGTCGCCGAAGAACCCGATGGCCGCACCGACCACCAGCCGCCCCTCGGCGTCCTTGGTCGCGTCCGGGTACTGCTCGGACTTCACGAAGTCCTTGACGGTGATCAGGCCCTGCAGCACGCCCCGCTCGTCGACCAGCGGCAGCTTCTCGACCTTGTGCTTGGCCAGCAGCGCTGCGGCGTCCTCGCGCGCGATCCCCACCGGTGCGGTGACCAGCGGCATCGACGTCATGGTCTCGCGCACGCGGCGCTGCTCGAACTCGGCGGCGGGGACGAACCGCAGGTCGCGGTTGGTGATGATGCCCAGCAGGTGCCGCTCGTCGTCCACCACCGGCAGACCGGACACCCGGTACGTGGCGCACAGCCGGTCCAGCTCGGCGAGCGTGGCGTCCGGCCCCACCGTCACGGGGTCGGAGACCATGCCCGACTCGGAGCGCTTGACCAGGTCCACCTGGTGCGCCTGGTCGGCGATCGACAGGTTGCGGTGCAGCACCCCGATGCCGCCCTGCCGGGCCATGGCCACGGCCATCCGCGACTCGGTGACGGTGTCCATCGCGGCGGACAGGAGGGGGACGCGCACGGAGATCTGGCGCGTGAGACGCGAGGTCGTGTCGACCTCGCTGGGGATGACGTCGGTCTCCCCGGGCAGCAGCAGGACGTCGTCGTACGTCAGTCCTGTGCGGCCGAACGGGTCGTGCTCGTCTGTCCGGCTCATCGGTCCATGGTACGGGGCCGGGACGGGCGCCCCGGCAGCGGTCCGGGCCGCCGGGACGGTCCGGTCGCGGCCCGCGGAGCCGGGTGCCGAGCGGTCAGCGGATGATGCCGCGGCGCAGCCCGATGGCGACGGCCTGGGCGCGGTCCCGGGCGCCGAGCTTGCGGAACAGCCGCCGGGCGTGGGTCTTGACCGTGTCCTCCGACAGGAACAGCTCCGCGCCGATCTGCGCGTTGGACTGGCCGTTGCTCATGCCGACCAGCACCTGCACCTCCCGCCGGGTCAGCTCCAGGTCGCCCGAGGAGTGCGCGCCGACCGACGCCAGCGCCTCCGGGGCCAGCGGCAGCGAGCGCACGTCGTGCACGGACTCGATCTGGCTCGCGGAGACGGGCTGCGGGACGGTGGCGGACCGGCCACCACCGGCGAGCCCGGCCTGCACGTGCGCCGCGACCGCGGCGAGCTCGGCGCGACCGACCTCCGGCGCGAGGAACCCGCGAGCGCCCAGCGCCAGCGCGCGGTCGAGAGCCACGCCGTCGTCCGGGCCGGCGAGCAGCACCACCGCAGTGGTGGGGGCGACCGCCCGGAGCCGCCGGACGACCTCGACGGTGCCCGCGCCGGGCAGGTGCGCGTCGATCAGTGCGATCGAGGGCGGTACCCGGCGGGCGAGCGCCAGCAGCTCCTCCGCGGTGGCGGCGGCGCGGACCGGCGCGAGCACGGGCACGCCGATCGAGGCGACGACGAGGCGCTCACGCACCGCCGCCGACGCATGGCACACCACCACGCCAGCCATTCGGCTAACCCTCCCCTGCAACGGACACCCATCTGGGCGTTTACCGATACATCGGCCCGCTGGACCAGGACGTTAGCGGCACCGGAGGAACTGCTTGACTGCGCGGTGCCGAATTGCCCCGTGGAGGGCGGACAACCGGAATTGTCCGTGACCCGTTCGAGTGGATCTCCGGGGCATCACCCGAGAAATCGCCCGCCGTGACTCGAGGTTCCCCCCGACTCGCCGAGCGCCGCCAGCACCTCGTGCAGCAGCCCGGTGAAGGTCCGCGCACGGTGCACGGAGCGACCCAGCGGGAGCAGCTCGGCCGCCGAGTCCGGGACCATCACGAAGTGCGGTACCTCGGGCCGGTCCTCGGCGAGCCGCGCGACGGGCGCCAGGTCCGGCACCTGCTGCTGAGACACGGTGACCAGCGCGCCGGCCCGCGTCATCGCGACCAGCTCCACGGCGTGCCGACCCGACAAGGGGCCGCCCACCACGCGAGCGTCCACGCCGTGCTGGACGAGCGCCGCCGCCAGCGCGTGCGCCAGCAGCGGCCGCGGGGCACCGGACGGCACCAGGACGAGGACGACGGGCTGGCCCGTCGTCTCGTGGTCCGGCGTCACGTCCCGGAGGGCGCCCAGGGCGGCTGCCCGCAGCACCGTCTCGGCGTCGGCGCCGGGGCGGTCGATCACGGTCCGGCGGCTCAGCGCCTCGAGCGCCGGCTCGACCAGGGCGGTCCACCAGCTGACCACGTCACCGCCGGCGCCGATCCGCAGCAGAGCCGCGCACCCGTCGCCGTCACCGGCGAGAGCCGCGTCCACCACGGGACCCGGCGTCCGGGACGCGCTCGGCGCCGGTACGGCGACCCGGTCGGGCACCGCGTCGAGGAGCGAACCGCCGGAGACCTCGGTGGCGAGCGCGATGCGCGCCGCCTCGCCGGGCGCGACGCCGTCGATGGTCAGCCGCCGCATCACCAGCAGGCGGGCGAGGTCCTCGGCGCCGTACCGACGGTGGGAGCCCGCGGGGTGCTCGGACGGCCCGAGACCGTAACGGCGGTCCCAGGTCCGCAGCGTCGCCGGTGCGACGCCGAGGCGACGGGCGACCGCAGCGACCGTGAGCGCCGGCGCCAGGTGCGCGGCCTGCTCGTCTTCGGCCATGACGCGATTGTGCCAGGCCGCAGGAGCCTGAGCACTGCAGTGGTCGCGCTCCCGCGCCTGATGCCGTGGCCTGCACCGACACCCGGACCGGATCTGGGCAGGCGTCCATATCGTTTCAGCGAGGCTGAACTTCCGACCGGGTCTTGAACAACCTGTGGCGCGGTTGCTACGGTGACCACGCACCACCCGATCGACCGGCACCGCCCGTTGCGGCGCCAGGGCGGTCCGCACGCAGCGGCCGACGAGGCCGAGGACACGAGGAGGACGACCAGATGGCCGAGATCTCGCGCTTGCCCGGTCCGGTGATGGACCTGTGGGAGTGGCAGTTCCAGGGAGCGTGCCGCGACGCCGACGAGAACCTCTTCTTCCACCCTGAGGGCGAGCGTGGCGCCGCCCGCCGCCGGCGTGCCGAGGCGGCCAAGGCGATCTGCGCCACGTGCCCGGTGATCAAGGAGTGCCGCGAGCAGTCGCTCGCCGTGCGCGAGCCCTACGGCGTGTGGGGCGGCCTGTCCGAGGACGAGCGGGCTGCTGTGCTGGCCGAGCGGGCGGGCCACCGGCACGTCGGCTGAGAGAGCTCAGCGCTCCACGGACCCGAACGACCGCGCCACGGACCCGAACGACGAGGGCCCCTCTCCCGACCGGGAGAGGGGCCCTCGTTCATGACGGGGGGCGAGGATCAGCCCACGACCGCCAGCACGTCACGCGCGGACAGGATGAGGAACTCCTCGCCCGCGTACTTGACCTCGGTGCCGCCGTACTTGGAGTAGATGACCTTGTCACCCACCGCGACGTCGAGCGGCACGCGGTTGCCCTTGTCGTCGATGCGACCCGGGCCGACGGCGAGGACCTCGCCCTCCTGCGGCTTCTCCTTGGCGCTGTCCGGGATGACCAGACCGGACGCGGTCGTGGTCTCGGCCTCGAGGGCCTTCACCACGATCCGGTCCTCGAGGGGCTTGATGGAGACCGACACAGCGGACCTCCCCTTCGCATGTGAGTAGTTCAGCAGGTCAGTGCCGCACCGTCAGCCGCCGTCGTCGCGGTGCCGGGACCTGGGTGCGGTTGGCACACTCACCGGGAGAGTGCCAGCTCCTCACTCTAGGAACGCCTTAGCACTCGGTCAAGGCGAGTGCCAGCACCGGGCGGCGTCGCCGCCGGTCGCCGTGCGAGGATCGCCGCATGGACGCCGCCAGCCTCTCGCTCCTGCTCAGCGAGCAGGGCTGGGCGTTGCTGACCGCGCTGCCACCGTACGACGAGCAGCGGGTGATGGCCCTGTCCACCCGGCTCCAGGCCGAGGGCCTGGACCCGGCACTCGTCGCCGCGGCACTGACGCAGTCACGCCTGCGCGCGCGGGCGCGCACCAAGTTCGGGGACTTCGCGGACGGGATGCTGTTCACACCGGCCGGTCTGGAGCAGGCGACCCGCCTGCCGGTCGCGGCGCACCATGCGCGGCGCTACCTCGCCGCCGGGCTGACCCGGGTGGCGGACCTGACGACCGGGATCGGCGCCGACGCGATGGCGCTGGCGGGCGTCGGCATCCAGGTGCTGGCGGTGGACCTCGACGAGGTGACCGCGGCGGTCGCGACGGTCAACCTGCGGCACTTCCCCGAGGCACAGGTGCGCCACGGCGACGGTCTGCAGCTGGACCTCGCGGCGGAGGGCGTCGACGGCGTCTACGCCGACCCGGCCCGGCGCAGCGCCGCTGGACGGCGCAGCTGGGAGCCGACGGACTGGACCCCGCCGCTGGACGCGCTGCTCGCGCTTCGCGACCGGGTGCCCGCCGTCGGCCTCAAGCTCGGACCAGGGCTCCCCCACCGGCTCGTGCCCGACGGCGCGCTCGCCCAGTGGGTGTCCGTCGACGGTGACGTCGTCGAGGTGGGTCTGTGGTTCGGCCCCCTGGCACCCGAGGGCCCCGGACGGTCCGCGCTGGTGCTGCGCGACGGCCGCGCGCACACGCTGACCGGCGGGACGGACGACGACGAGCGGCCGCCGGTCGGCGCCGTCGGCACCTACCTGTACGAGCCGGACGGCGCGGTGATCCGCGCCGGCCTGGTCGGCACCGTCGCGCAGGACCTGAGCGGCCGGCTGCTGGACCCCACCATCGCGTACGTCACCGCCGACCGGCTGGTGCCGAGCGACGTCGCCACGACCTACCGCGTCCTGGACGACCTGCCCTTCGGCGTCAAGCGGCTGCGCACCTACCTCCGCGAGCGCGGGGTGGGTCGGCTCACCGTCAAGAAGCGCGGCACCGCCGTGACGCCCGAGCAGCTGCGCGGGCAGCTGGACCTGCGCGGCGACGCCGAGGCCACCGTGGTGCTCACCCGCGTCGGCGGTTCGCAGCGGGTGCTGCTCGTCGAGCCGGTCGCCGGCCCGACCGCGGCGACCACCGGCCGGTCCGACCCTGCCGCCTCCGGCGGCGAGCCCGAGGAGCCCTGATGGCGGCACCCGTGCCCCTGCCGTTCGCCGTGTCCGAGCGGTCGACCATCGGCATCGAGTGGGAGGTCGCCCTGGTCGACGCCGACTCCGGTGACCTGCGGCAGGCCGCCCAGACCATCCTGCAGGCGGTGCGCGCCGAGGACGGCAGCGACCACCCGAACATCAGCCAGGAGCTGCTGCTCAACACCATCGAGGTGCAGAGCGGCAAGTGCCGGACCGTCGCGGAGGCCGCGGCGGATCTCCAGGTCGCGCTGGACCAGGTGCGGCGCGTCGCCGAACCGCTGCGGATCGAGCTGATGGGCAGCGGCACGCACCCGTTCGCCCACTGGGCCACCCAGAAGGTGACGGACAAGCAGCGCTACGCCACGCTGATCGACCGCACCCAGTGGTGGGGCCGGCAGATGCTGATCTACGGCGTGCACGTGCACGTCGGCATCGAGGACCGCGCCAAGGTGCTGCCGCTGTCCCGCGCGATGCTCACCGTGTTCGGCACCATCCAGTCGCTGTCCGCGTCGTCGCCGTTCTGGGCCGGCGCCGACACCGGCTACGCCTCGAACCGCGCGCTGATCTTCCAGCAGCTGCCGACGGCCGGCCTGCCGCCGCAGTTCGACCAGTGGTCGCAGCTCGAGCAGTACGTCGGCGACATGGTGCACACCGGCGTGATCGACCAGGTGGACGAGGTGCGCTGGGACATCCGGCCCTCCCCGCGCTTCGGCACCCTCGAGATGCGCATCGCCGACGGCGCCGCGAACCTCCTGGAGGTCACCGCGATCTCCGCGCTGACCCACTGCTTCGTCGAGCACTTCTCCGAGCTGCTCGACCGCGGCGAGCCCCTGCCGACCTTGCAGCCCTGGTTCGTGCAGGAGAACAAGTGGCGCTCGGCGCGCTACGGCATGGACGCGATCCTGATCACCGACGCCGCCGGCGACGAGGAGCTGGTGACCGACTCGGTCACCCGGTGGCTGGAGGTCCTCGCGCCCGTCGCCGAGCGGCTGGGCTGCGGCGCCGAGCTGGAGCAGGTCCGCACCATCCTCCGCCGCGGCGCGTCGTACCAGCGGCAGCGGGCGGTCGCGCGCCGCAACGCCGGCGACCTCGGCGCGGTGGTCCGCGCGCTGGTCGAGGAGTTCAGGGCCGGACGACCGCTGTAGCGGTCCCGGGGTGGCGCCCCGCGCCGTCCGCCGCTAAACGAGCACCTGGGTCAGCGGCATGGACGAGTCGACCGGCAGGTCCAGCGACGACGCCGGCCGCCCCCGGCGCACCAGCGCGGAGCCGAGCGCCGCGATCATCGCGCCGTTGTCCGTGCAGTACCGGATCGGCGGGATGCGCAGCGTGATGCCGGCCTCCTCGCAGCGCAGCGCGGCCATGTCACGCAGCTGCGAGTTCGCCGAGAAGCCGCCGCCGACCACCAGCGTGCCGACGCCGTGGGCCTTGCAGGCGGCGATCGCCTTGGCGGTCAGCACGTCGGCGACCGCGGCGGCGAACGACGCGGCCACGTCGTGCAGCGGGATCTCGAGCCCGGCGTCCTCGCGGGCCTCGACCCACCGGGCCACGGCGGTCTTGAGCCCGGAGAAGGAGAAGTCGGTCGCGTGCGCGGCCTGGTCCTTCGCCGCGGTGAGGCCGCGCGGGAACCGGATCGCCCCCGGGTCGCCCTCGCGCGCCAGCCGGTCGATGTGCGGACCGCCCGGGTACGGCAGGCCGAGCAGGCGGCCGACCTTGTCGAACGCCTCCCCCGCCGCGTCGTCGAGCGTCGAGCCGAGCTCGGTCACCTCGACGGTGTCGTCGATCCGGAGCAGGGAGGAGTGGCCGCCGGAGACGACGAGGGCGAGCACCCGCTCCGGGAAGGGTCCGTCGACCAGCTCGTCGACCACCGCGTGGCCGATCACGTGGTTGACGCCGTACAGCGGACGGTCCAGGGCCACGGCGAGGGCCTTGGCGGCGGAGGCGCCGATGGTCAGCGGGCCGACGAGACCCGGACCGGCGGTGACGGCGATCGCGTCGACCTGCTCGAGCCCCACGCCGGCGGTGCCGAGCGCCCGGCGGATGGTGGGGATCATCGCCTCGAGGTGGGCCCGCGAGGCGATCTCGGGGATGATCCCGCCGAAGCGCGCGTGCTCGTCCATCGAGCTCGCGACGGAGTCCACCAGCAGCTCGTACCCGCTGACGAGGGCCACGCCCGTCTCGTCGCAGGAGGTCTCGATGCCGAGGACGAGCGGGTCGGTGGATCCAGGCAGCGGCACGAGGACAGGATAGGCGAGGGCCCGGGATCTGCCCGGCTGTGGCGCAGGTCACACCCGTGGCGGGAAGTGACCCCAGCGGTTGAATGTTCAACGAGTTGTGAGCACCGACACCACACCCCTGGACACCTCGGACCTCGACGCCGAGCTGGACTCCGCCGGCCTCCTCGACGGAGCCACCGCCGACCTGCTGTTCCGGGCGGCCCGGACCGCCGGCGCCTTCACAGCCGACGAGGTCACGGACGCGCAGCTGCAGGCGGCCTACGACCTCGCCAAGTGGGGCCCGACGGCGATGAACGTCACCCCGCTGCGGATGCTGGTCGTCCGCACGCCCGAGGCCCGCGCGCGCCTCGCCGCGCACATGAACGAGGGCAACCGGCAGCGCGTGCTCGACGCGCCCGTCACGCTGCTGCTCGCCGCCGACACCCGGTTCCACCAGCACCTGCCGCTGCTCGCGCCGCACCGCGCCGAGATGGTGGACACATTCGAGGCGATGCCGCAGATGCGCGAGCAGATGGCGCGCAACAACGCGTGGCTGCAGGCCGGCTACCTCGTCGTCGCCCTGCGCGCGGCCGGGCTGGCCACGGCGCCGATGGGCGGGATGGACGCCACCGCGATCGACGACGACCTCCTCGCCGGCACCGGATGGGCCTCGCTGTTCGTCGTCAACGTCGGCCAGGCCGAGGGCGCGCAGTACCCGTTCCCGCGCGCCGCACGGCTCGACTGGGACCAGGCGACGCGCACGGTCTGAAGGAGCGCCGGCCGCGGACCGCGGCACGGCACCCACGCCTGATCGGGCCGACGTGAGCGGTCGGCCCGGTCAGGCGCGTCAGGCGGTGGTGTCTCCGGAGGACGTGGCCACCGGTCGCGACGGGTCCGACGACCACTGCGACCACGACCCCGGGTACAGGGCCGCCTCGATCCCGACCGCCGCGAGCGCCGCGACCTCGTGGGCCGCCGTCACGCCCGAGCCGCAGTACACGGCCACGGGCCCGGTGACGCCGACCTCGGCGAACCGGGCGCGCAGTGCGTCGTCGTCGAGGAACCGCCCGTCCGGCGCGAGGTTGTCGGCGGTCGGTGCGCTGCGGGCGCCAGGGATGTGGCCCGCTCGCGGGTCGACCGGCTCGACAACGCCGGCGTAGCGCTCCGCCGCGCGGGCGTCGAGCAGCGTGCCGGCCTCGGGCCAGGCAGCCGCGCCGTACGCGTCGATCGTCGGCAGGCCGCCCGCGTGCAGCACCACGTCCCCCGGTTCCGGGAGCACCTCGCCGGCCTCCAGTGACAGGCCCGCTGCGGTCCACGCCGACAGGCCGCCGTCGAGCAGCCGGACCTGGGCGAGGCCCGCCCAGCGCAGCAGCCACCACGCCCGCGCTGCCGCGGTGCCCCCCGTGGCGTCGTAGACCACGACCGCCGCTCCGTCGCGCAGGCCCCAGCGCCGCGCCGCGGCCTCCAGGTCGGCCAGCGGCGGGAGCGGGTGCCGGCCGGCAGCCGCGCTCGGGGGCGCGGCGAGCTCGATGTCCAGGTCCACGAAGACGGCGCCCGGCAGATGGGCCGCGAGGTACTGCTCGTGCCCGTCGGACCGGCCCAGGGCCCAGCGGACGTCCAGCAGCACGGGCGGCTCCTCGTCGGCGAGCGCCGCCGCGAGCGCCTCGGCGGTCACCAGCACGTCGGCCCTGCTCATCGCTGCTCCTCTGGCACGTGCAGCGGGAGCAGCATGGTCCAGGCGTCGATGTTGCCCGGCTGGTAGTAGGCCCGGCGGCGGCCCAGTCGCTGGAAGCCGGTCGACTCGTAGAGGTGGATCGCCGGGTCGTTGTCCACCCGCACCTCGAGCAGCACGCGCAGGGCGCCCAGTCCCCGGGCATGGTCCACCAGCTGGTTCAGCATGGTCCGGGCGATGCCGCGGTCCTGGTGCTGGGAGTCCACCGCGATCGTCATCACCTGCGCGTCCTCGCCGTCGAACCACAGGCCCGCGTACCCGACCAGCAGCCCGGTGGTCGGCGTGACGGCGCCGATGTACCACCTGCCCTCGGTGACCAGCTCCTCCGCGAGCGACGCCGGCGACCACGCAGCCGCACCGAACAGGTCCCGCTCCAGGACCTCGAGCCGTGGCAGGTCGCTCGCGGCCAGCTCCCGCACGACGACGTCGGGCGGGACGGCGCTCACGTGAGGACCCGCTTGCGCACGACGGACGGCTCGGCGTCCGGTCGGCGGAGGTAGAGCGGGGTGGTCGCGAGCGGCTGACCGGCGGCGTGGCGGGCCAGCGCCAGCCGGCCCAGCTCGGCGGGGTCGGGGTCGAGCAGCGCGGGGTCGTCCGGCTGCTCGTCCGTCAGCCCGAGCGCCTCGTGGTGCAGCCACGCGCCGCGCCCGACGACCAGCGAGCCGGTGGTGCGGCCGTGCTCGACGAGCGTGGCCGGGACGGCGATGTCCGGGCCGCCGATCGGGTCCGCCGCGCGGTCGGCGTCGACGCGGTACTCCGCCCAGTACACCTCGCGGCGGCGTGCGTCCGTGACCACCAGCACGCGGGCTCCGGGCTCCGCCGTCCGCGCGGCGGTCGCCGCCAGGGCGTCGACCGAGGGCACTCCCCACGCCGGGACGTCGAGCGCCAGCGCCATCGTCCGGGCCGTCACCAGCCCGACGCGCAGCCCGGTGAACGGCGCCGGGCCGGTGCCGGCCACGACCGCGGTCAGCTGCGTCCGGTCGACGCCGGAATCGGCCAGCACGTGCTGCACCATCGGCGCGAGCAGCTCGGCATGGTGCCGCTGCTCGGAGTCGGACCGGGTGGCCAGCACCGTGCCGTCGTCGGCCAGCAGGGCCACGGCGACGGCGGAGGACGTGTCCAGGGCGAGGATCGGCACGGCGATCAGCCTGCCACGACGGTCAGGACGCCGACGCGCGGGAGCGCGACACCGGCCCAGCGGGGACCCACGGCACGGACCGTCAGCACCCGCTCACCGGCGTCCGCCGGCTCGTCCGCCGTCGGGTCCACCGCGCCGCGCGGGCGCCGCAGGCTCAGCTCCAGCCGGTCCTCGGCCAGGGGCTCGACCCACCCCTCGCCCCACTCCACCACGGTCACCGACTCGTCCAGGCTCGAGTCGAGGTCGAGCGCCTCGACCTCGTCGAAGGACCGCAGCCGGTACGCGTCCACGTGCACCAGCCCGGGCCCGACGGAGCCGTCGGGCTGCGGGACGGGCGGGTGCTCACGGGCGATGATGAACGTCGGCGAGGCGACCTGCCCACGGACGTGCAGTCCGGCGCCAATGCCCTGGGTCAGGGTCGTCTTCCCCGCGCCGAGGTCACCCGTGAGCACCACGAGGTCCCCCGGGCGCAGCACGGCCGCGAGCTCGAGCCCGTAGGCCCGGGTCGCCTCGGCGTCCGGCAGCCGCACCGAGCCGGTCGGTGCCTCACCACCCGAGCCCGGCACCCCGGGCACACCCGCCAGCTCGCCGGTCATCGGACGACCGCCTGGTCGCACGCCGGCACACCGGCCCGCGCCACGGAGTCCACGTGCTCACGCGGCACGCGCACGCCCAGCCGCGTGGTGATCTCGTAGCTGATCGTCCCGGCCGCCCGGGCCCAGTCCTCCGCCGTCGGACCTCCGTCCGCACCCGTCCCGAACAGCACCACCCGGTCACCCGCTCTCTGCGTCGCCTCCGGCCCGAGGTCGAGCACGAACTGGTCCATGCACACGCGCCCCGCCACCCCGAGCGTGCGGCGCCCGACCTGCACCGGCCCGCCGAGCCGCGCCCCGGACCCGGACGCGTGCCGGGGGATCCCGTCCGCGTACCCCAGCGGCACCACGCCGAGCGTCGTCTCGCGGTCGGTCACGTACTGGTGCCCGTACGACACGCCCTGGCCGGCCGGGACGCGCTTGACGGTCGCGAGCTCCGCCTCGAGGGTCATGGCCGGCACCAGCCCGAAGTCGGCCGGGCCGCCGAGCTGGGGCACCGGGGACAGTCCGTACACGGCCAGCCCGGGGCGGACCAGGTCGTAGTGCACGGCCGGTCGCGTCAACGTCGCCGCCGAGTTGGCGATGTGCCGCACCTCGAGCCGTGCACCGGCGGCCTCCACGGTGTGCACCGCGTCGGCGAACACCTGCTCCTGGGCCCGGACGGTCGGGTGGTCGGGCTCGTCGGCGAACGCGAAGTGGGACCACACGCCGACCAGGCGGACGGCGCCCTCCGCCTCGGCTCGCAGCGCCGCCGCCGTCAGCTCCGGCAGCTGGTCCGGGAGCACGCCGTTGCGGCCAAGCCCGGTGTCGACCTTCAGGTGCACCCGGGCGGTGCGGCCGGTGGCACGGGCGGCACGCAGCACCTCGTCGAGCGCCCACGGCGCGGCGACCGACACGTCGACGTCCGCCTCGATCGCCTCGCCGAGCGGGGCTCCCGGGGCGTAAAGCCAGGTCAGCACGCGGGGCGTGGTCACCCCGGCGGCGCGCAGCGCGAGCGCCTCGGACACCTGCGCGGTGCCGAGCCAGGTCGCACCGGCCTCGACGGCGGCCGTCGCGACCGGCAGCAGCCCGTGGCCGTAGGCGTCCGCCTTGACCACGGCCATCACCTGCGCCGTCGGGGCGTGCTGGGCCAGGGCCCGCACGTTGCCGCGGATCGCGGCCAGGTCGACGACGGCACGGGCGGGGAAGCGGCTCACGGCCGTCAGTGTCTCACCGGCCCCGCGGAGGGGCCCGAGGCTGCCCGTCAGCCGGGGTCGACCACCAGGTCGGCGCGGTCGGCCGTCGCCACGATCAGCCGCGCGTTGGCCTCGTCGGGACCGAGCGACCACGTCCGTGCGGCGTCCGGCGCCTTGCCGAACCGCACGTGCCGGGCGATGAGGCGTTCGAGCCGCACCTCGTCGTCGACCGTGACGTACCAGGTCTCGTCCAGCAGCTCGGCCACCGGCCCGAACCCGTGCTCGCGCACCAGCAGGTAGTTGCCCTCGACGACCACCAGCGGGACGTCGGCCGGCACGGCCAGCGCACCGGCGATCGCGTTGTGCGCCTCGCGCCGGTACTCGGGCGCCCACACCGTCTCGCCGTCGACCGGCCGGCGCAGCCGTCGCAGCAGCGCGACGAAGCCGGCCGCGTCGAACGTGTCGGGCGCTCCCTTGCGGTCCGCCCGCCCCAACCGCTCGAGCGTCGTCTGCGCGAGGTGGAAGCCGTCCATCGGTACGACGACGCAGTCCGCACCGAACGCCTCGGCGAGCCGCGCGGACACCGTGGACTTGCCGGCACCCGGTGCACCCGTGATCCCGAGGAGCCGCCGGTGCGCGGCACCGTCGGACGGTTCGGCGCCGCCGGCGGATCCTCTGGGCGGACGGTCCAGCAGCGCGCGGACCCGGTCGACCAGTGCGGACGGCAGCGGGGACGTCTCCGGGATCGTCATGCGTCCGCCGCCGCCGTCTCGCGCGGCGCCACCAGCTCCGCCAGCACGCCGGGGAGCGCCTGGGCCACCGCCAGGGCCGCCACGGGTCCGCCGGGGTTCGCCGCCCGTGCCGCCCGACCGTGCACCGACGCGGCGGCGGCCGCGAGCGCCGCGACCAGGGTCGGGTCGGCCCGGACGTCGTCCGAGCGGCCGGCGAGCAGGGCGCCGAGCAGTCCGGTCAGCACGTCGCCCGCACCGGCGGTAGCCAGCCACGCGGGCGCCTCGGCCTGCGCGTACCGGGCGCCGTGCGGCCCCGCCACCACCGTCACGGCCCCCTTGAGCAGCACCGTGGCGCCGGTCAGCTGCTGCGCCCGCACCGCCCATCGCAGCGGCTCCCGCTCGACGTCCGCGCGCTGGACCCGTTCACCTCGTGCGCCCAGCAGGGTCGCCAGCTCCCCGGCGTGCGGGGTCAGCACCGTCAGCGGGGTCAGCCGGTCCGGCAGCAGCCCGAGCGCGCCCGCGTCCGCGACGACCGGGAGGTCGTCGGCCGCTGCCGCACCGAGCGCGTCCCGCACGCGTGCGGCTGCCACCTCGTCGTCGGGGTCGATGCCGGGACCGACCGCCCAGGCCTGCACCCTCCCGGTCCCGACGACCACCTCGGGCCGCGCCGCGAGCACGGCATCGCCGACCTCACCGACGTACCGGACCATCCCGACGCCGGCCAGCACCGCGGCGCTGCTCACCAGGACCGCAGCGCCGGGATACCGCGGCGTGCCGGCCACCACGCCGAGCACCCCGCGGGTGTACTTGTGGGCCGCTTCGCCGGGCACGGGCCACAGCGCCGCGAGGTCGTCGGCCCCGAGCCGCACCACGGCCGGCGTGCCGGCGTTCCGCAGCCCGATGTCCACCACGTCGACCCGCCCCGCCAGAGCCGCCGCGGGCGGCAGCAGCAGCCCCGGCTTGGCGCAGCCGAACGTCACCGTGAGGTCCGCGGTCAGCACGGGACCGGGGACGCTGCCGTCGTCCACCCCGATGCCGGAGGGCACGTCGACCGCCACCACCAGGGGCGGCCGCTCCACCGCCGCGAAGGCCTCCTGCAGCGCCGTGACCAGGGCCGCGCCCGTGCCACGCAGGCCGCCCCGCGCCCCGATGCCGAGCATCCCGTCGAGCACCACGTCGGCCTGCGCCGCCAGAGCCGCCGCATCTCGGACGGACGAGCCGTCGGACGACCCGTCCAGCGACCGAATCCGGCCCCCGGCCTCCCGGAACGCCACCGACCCCTCCGGGTGGGCCCGCTCGGACACCAGCAGGGCCGTGACCTCGGCCCCACGGCCCAGCAGCCGCACGCCCGCCCACAACGCGTCCCCGCCGTTGTTGCCACCTCCGACCAGCAGGACCACCGTCGCGCCACCGACCCGGCCGCGCCGTTCTCGCAGGCGGGCCGCGACCACCGTGGCCAGCGCGAAGGCGGCGCGGTCCATCAGCGGCACCCTCGCCGCCAGCAGCGGCTCCTCCGCGGCCCGTACGTCGTCCGACCCCCACGCCAGCAGCACGTCGCCCATCCTCGCGGGTCCCCAGGTAGCGTGCGAACCATGCGCTTCGGACTCTTCATCCCCCAGGGCTGGCGGCAGGACCTCACCGGCATCGACCCCCGCGAGCACTGGTCCGTGATGCACGGCCTCGCCCAGCACGCCGACGACGGCGACACCTGGGAGTCGATCTGGGTCTACGACCACTTCCACTCGGTGCCCGAGCCCAACGGCGAGGCGGTGCACGAGGCGTGGAGCCTGATGAGCGCCTTCGCGGCCAGCACCTCACGGGTCCGACTGGGCCAGATGTGCACCTGCATGGCGTACCGGAACCCCGCCTACCTGGCGAAGGTGGCCGCGACCGCGGACGTGATCAGCGGCGGCCGCGTGGAGATGGGCATCGGCGCCGGCTGGTACGAGCACGAGTGGAAGGCGTACGGCTACGGCTTCCCGTCGGCCGGCAACCGGCTCGGCATGCTCGACGAGGGCGTTCAGATCTTCAAGCAGCTGTGGAGCACCGGCACCGCGACCCTCGACGGGAAGCACTACCAGGTGGACGGCGCGATGCTGGCCCCGCTCCCCCTGCAGCTGGACGGCCCGCCGCTGTGGATCGCGGGCGGCGGCGAGAAGGTGACGCTCCGGATCGCGGCCGAGCACGCGTCCTACACCAACTTCGACGGGGCGCCGGCCGGCTTCGCGCAGAAGTCTCAGATCCTGCGCGGCCACTGCGAGGCGATCGGGCGGCCGTTCGACGAGATCACGCGCTCGGCCAACTACAACGTGGTGATCGGGTCGACGCAGGCCGAGGTGGACGACCGGATCGCCTGGATCGAGGAGCACTACGCGCTGACGGTCCCGGCCAAGGCGGCCGACGAGGCGGAGTCCTGGCGCCGCGGCCCGCTGGTCGGCACGCCGGAGCAGATCGTCGAGAAGCTGCGCGAGCTCGAGGGGCTCGGCATGACGTACGCCATCTGCTACTTCGCCGAGGCGGCCTACGACCGCTCGGGCATCGAGCTGTTCGAGCGCGAGGTCGTGCCGGCGCTGCGCTGAGAGGTCGGTCGACGCGCTGGGCCGGCTGCCGGTCGGCCCAGCGCGGGACCGCCCACCTGACGACCTGGCGGCTCAGTCCCGCTCGGCGACGACGACGGCGGCCGCGATGCCGGCGTCGTGCGAGATCGACACGTGGAACCGCGTGATCCCCAGCTCGGCGGCCCGTGCCGCGACGGTCCCGGTCACCTCGATGACGGGCTGAGCGCCCGCCACCCGGCGCACCACCGCGTCGTGCCAGTGCATCCCCGCAGGTGCCCCCAGCGCCTTGGCGAGGGCCTCCTTGGTGGCGAACCGCGCCGCGAGGGAGGTCTCCGGCATCGACCGCTCGTCGGCGACGAACAGCCGCTCGCGGAGCCGGGGTGAGCGGTGCAACGCCTCGACCAGGCGCTGCACGTCCACCACGTCGATGCCGACGCCGACGATCACCGTCCGGTCACTCGACCGTGACGGACTTGGCCAGGTTCCGCGGCTGGTCCACGTCCAGCCCCTTCGCGGTGGCCAGCTCGCAGGCGAAGATCTGCAGGGGCACCACCGTCAGCAGGGGGGCCAGCAGCGTCGGGCACTGCGGGACCGAGAACACCTCGTCCGCGAACGGGAGCACGGCCTCGTCGCCGTCCTCGGCGATCACCAGGGTGCGGGCGCCGCGCGCCCGGATCTCCTGGATGTTGGAGACGACCTTCGAGTGCAGCGAGTGCCGGCTGCGCGGGCTCGGCACGATGACGAACACGGGCTGACCGGGCTCGATCAGGGCGATCGGTCCGTGCTTGAGCTCGCCGGCCGCGAACCCCTCGGCATGGATGTAGGCGATCTCCTTGAGCTTGAGCGCACCCTCGAGGGCCACCGGGAAGCCGACGTGCCGGCCGAGGAACAGCACGCTCTGCGTGTCGGCCATCCACCGCGCCACCTGCCGCACCCGGTCGGCCCGGTCGAGCACCTGCTGGATCTTGTCCGGCATCGCCCGCAGCTCGGCGAGGATCGTGCCGACCTCGTCGGGGAACATGTTGCCGCGCAGCTGGGCGAGGTACAGGCCCAGCAGGTACACCGCGGTGATCTGCGCGAGGAACGCCTTGGTCGACGCGACGGCGATCTCGGGCCCCGCATGCGTGTACAGCACCGCGTCCGACTCGCGCGGGATCGTCGAGCCGTGCGTGTTCACCACGGCGAGCACGCGGGAGCCCTGCTCACGGGCGTGCCGCACGGCCATCAGCGTGTCCATCGTCTCGCCGGACTGCGAGATCGCCACGACCAGCGTCCGCTCGTCGACCACGGGGTCGCGGTAGCGGAACTCGTGGGCGAGCTCCACCTCGACCGGGATCCGGCACCAGTGCTCGACGGCGTACTTGGCGACGTGCCCGGCGTAGGCCGCGGTGCCGCAGGCGACGACGACGATCTTGTCCACCTGACGCAGCACCGACTCGTCGATGTGCATCTCGTCGAGCACCAGCCGGCCGTGCACGTCGGTCCGGCCGAGCAGCGTGTCGGCGACGGCGTGCGGCTGGTCGTGGATCTCCTTGTCCATGAAGGACCGGAAGCCGCCCTTCTCGGCGGCGGCGGCGTCCCAGTCGACGACGAACCGGCGGCCCTGCGCGGCGTTCCCCGCGAAGTCGGTCACCTCGACCCGGTCCGGCGTGATGGTCACCACCTGGTCCTGCCCGAGCTCGAGCGCCTCGCGGGTGTGCGCGATGAAGGCCGCGACGTCCGAGCCGAGGAAGTTCTCGCCGGCGCCGAGGCCCACGACGAGCGGCGAGTCGTGCCGTGCGCCGACGACGAGGTCGGGGCGGTCGGCGTGCACGGCCAGCAGCGTGAAGGTGCCCTCGAGGCGCAGCGCGACCGACTGCATGGCGGTCGTCAGGTCGCCCGTGCGGTCGAAGGCGGCGGCCAGCAGGTGCGCGACCACCTCGGTGTCGGTCTCCGAGGCGAACTGCACCCCCTGCTCGACCAGCTCGGCCTTCAGCGTGGCGAAGTTCTCGACGATGCCGTTGTGGATCACGGCGAGCCGCCCGGCGACGTGCGGGTGGGCGTTGACGTCGGTCGGACCGCCGTGCGTCGCCCAGCGGGTGTGGCCGATAGCGGCCGTCGCGGCGGGCAGCGGACGGGCGTCCAGCTCCTCGACGAGGTTGGCCAGCTTGCCGGCCTTCTTGCGGGTGTCGAGCTCCCCGTCGGCGGTCACGACGGCGACCCCGGCCGAGTCGTAGCCGCGGTACTCGAGGCGCCGCAGGCCCTCGATCACCACCTCGAGGGGCAGGCCGCTGGCCGTTCGACTCCCGACGTACCCGACGATTCCGCACATGGCGTCGATGGTAACGGCCGGGCCACGACGGACCGCCGCCGGGCGTCCTCCCGCGCCCACGGCCCGTGCGAGGATCGGGCCGTGCCGCTCACCGCCGCGTCGTCCACGCCGTACGTCGACCTGGACCGGTCGGCCTGGGTGCGCCTGTCGGAGTCGACCCCGCTGCCCCTGACCGGCGCCGACGTGCAGCGGCTGCGTGGCCTCGGGGACCCGATCGACCTCGCAGAGGTCGACGCGATCTACCGGCCGATCTCCCGGCTGCTGGACCTGCACATCGAGGCGACCCGGCACCTGCACCGAGCGACCAGCACGTTCCTGCACGAGGACGCCGGGCTGACGCCCTTCGTCATCGGCGTCGCCGGCTCGGTCGCCGTCGGCAAGTCCACCACCGCCCGCCTGCTGCGCGAGCTGATGGCCCGCTGGCCCGCCACGCCGCGCGTCGAGCTGGTCACCACCGACGGCTTCCTGTACCCGAACGCCGAGCTCGAGCGGCGCCGGCTGCTCGACCGCAAGGGCTTCCCAGAGTCGTACGACCGCCGTGCGCTGCTGCGGTTCGTCGCCGCCGTCAAGGCGGGGCGGCCCGAGGTGAGCGCCCCGGTGTACGACCACCTGACCTACGACATCGTGCCGGGCGCCCGGACGGTGGTGCGGCGGCCGGACGTGCTGATCGTCGAGGGCCTGAACGTGCTGCAGCCGGCTCGCACCCCTCTGGGCGGCCGCTCGAACCTCGCGGTCAGCGACTTCTTCGACTTCTCCATCTACGTGGACGCGCGGACCGCCGACGTGCGCAAGTGGTACATCGACCGGTTCCTGCGGCTCCGCGAGACGTCGTTCACCCAGCCGAGCTCGTACTTCCACCGGTTCGCCGCCCTGTCCGACGACGAGGCGACGGACATGGCCAAGGGGATCTGGGACGCGATCAACGCGCCCAACCTCGAGGACAACATCCTGCCCACCCGCAGCCGGGCGACCCTGGTGCTGACCAAGGGCGCCGACCACAGCGTCCAGCGGGTCCGGCTGCGCAAGCTCTGACCGCGCCGCCGGCCGTCGTCCGGCTCAGCGACCCGTCGGTGCGGGAGTCGCCGGCGCGACCAGGCTGACCGGCGCATCGGACTGGTCCGTCACCGTCAGGGCGTCCAGCGCATGCCGCACGGCCTCAGTCGGGCGGCCGCAGCCGTCCGTCGGCGTCTGCGGGCGGACGGCCCGGCCCATCGAGTCCACCAGCCACAGCTCCACCCGGTCGGTCGGGCTCGTCGAGCACGTGGACGGCCTCCCGCTCGGCGCCACCGGCGCCGGGGCACCGTCCAGGGCGGCCTGCAGGGCCGCGATCGCCGTCGCGGTGCCCTCCCTCGTCGTCGCCGTGACCACCGACCAGGTGCCGGACCCGTCGCGCAGCGTGCCACCAGCCTGGCACACCACCACACCGACCGGGCTGAAGGAGCTCGGGACCCGACCGGCCGCCGGTGCCGGCTCGTGCGCCCCCGCCGTGGCGAGAACCGCGTCGAGCCGCAGCCCGAACGCGTCGAGCACCTCGGGCGCCAAGCAGTCGGCTGCCGGCACGACCTCGGCCGACCGGGTGCTGCGCAGCGCGTCGTCGTCGGACCGCTGACCCAGCACCAGGACCAGCAGCACGGTGCCGATCCCGAGGCCCGCACCGATCAGGGCCACCGGACGCGCGGCACCGCGCTGCGCGCGCCCTCGTCCTCGGTCCACGTCCTGCCCCTGCCTACGTCCTGCGGCCGGCAGGACCGCCGCGGACGACGTGCGGTGCCGGAGGCCTAGCCGCGGCGCCGACCCGGATCGAGGGTAGGTGGGTCATCCCGCCGATTGACGCAGTGAGACCGGATCGTTAGCCGGCGGCGCCGGATCGTGACCTCGACGCGCCGGGGCGGCGGGCCCATGCGCTCAGCACCCAGTCCACCAGCGCTCCGATCACCAGGCCGCCGACCACGCCCACGACCAGGCCGATCATCGGATGGTTCTTCAGCACCACGCCGGACGCGATGCCGATCAGCGAGGAGTAGGTCGCCCAGGTGACCGCCGCCAGCGCGGTGATGCCGACGAACCGGCGACGGCGGTAGCGGAGCGCGCCGGCCGTCATGTTGACGGCCACGCGGCCGACGGGGATGTACCGCGCCGCGATGATGAACGACGCCCCACGGGTCGCGAGCGACCGCTCGGCCCAGTCCAGCGCCTGCTGCGCCTTGGGCCGGGCGAAGATGCGCAGGCTGCGGACCTTCACCCGGGTGCCGATCGTGTAGGCGATCTGGTCGCCGGTGAACGCACCGAGGGCCGCCACGAGGATCACGGGGAGCAGCGGCGGGCTCCCCCGGGACGCCCACAGCGAGGCGAGGGCGATCACCACGGTCTCGCTGGGGATCGGCGGGAAGAAGCCGTCCACGGTGGCGAACGCGTAGAGCGCGGCGAACACCCACGGCGACCCGACCAGGGCCAACGCCCACTCCTGCACGCCTGACGTCCCCTCGCCGACGGTCGGCACTCCCCGTGCCCCGGGGCGGGCGTGCCGCCGCCTTCACGCTACAGGCCGGGGCACCGCCTCCGGGAGCGTTCAGTCCAGCGGGAAGCCGAGCGTGCGGGACGCGGTGACCGGCCGCGGCTCCGCCGCCCACCTGGCTCCGAGCTCGTCCGTGGCGGAGAGGGAGCGCAGCTCGGCGCGGTCCAGGTACAACGTGCCGGCCAGGTGGTCGGTCTCGTGCTGGACGATGCGCGCCGTCCAGCCGTCGACCACCTCGTCGAGCGGTTCGCCGTGCTCGTCCTGGCCGGTCAGGCGCACGGAACGGTGCCGCGCCACGACGGCCTGGTAGCCCACCACCGACAGGCAGCCCTCGTAGAAGGACACGCGCTCGTCGTCCAGGGGCGCGTACCGCGGGTTGACCAGGACCCGAGGGGCCAGCGGCT
Organism: Cellulomonas sp. 73-145; assembly: GCA_001898185.1. GTDB lineage: Bacteria > Actinomycetota > Actinomycetes > Actinomycetales > Cellulomonadaceae > Cellulomonas. Next base: position 194,899 of record MKTI01000002.1, read on the forward strand.
GGCGCTCGCGCACCGTGGCGACCTCGGGGCTGCCGACCCCGGGGTCCTCGAGCACGGCGAGGGCGAGCGGAAGGCCGACCTGGGGCGCGGCGAGGCCCACGCCGGGGGCGGCCCGCATCGTCCGACGCATCAAGGACAGCAGGGCGGCGAGCTCCGTGGCCGACAGCTGACCGTCGAACGGGACCGCCACGGCCCGCAGGGCCGGGTGGCCGGCACGGACGATCGGAGCCAGCCCGTCCGGGCGCGCAGCAGCCGCCTCGACGAGGCGCAGGGCGTGGTCGCGCAGCGCGTGGTCGCGTGCTGCCTGGTCCGAACCCGTCACAGCGCGAGCCGCTCCCGCACCACGTCGGCCAGCTCGCCGGCGACGCGGTCGGCCTCGGCCTGCGTGGCCGCCTCGACCATCACGCGGACCAGCGGCTCGGTGCCGGACGGCCGCAGCAGCACGCGGCCGGTGCCGCCCAGCAGCTGCTCGGCACGGGCGACGGCGTCGCCGAGCGGGCCGTCGCCGGCTGCCCGCGTCCGGTCGACGCCCGAGACGTTGACCAGCGTCTGCGGGAGGCGCTGGACCACGGAGGCGAGGTCGGCCAGGGGCCGGCCCGAGGCGGCGACGCGCGACGCCAGCTGCAGGGCGGTCAGGATGCCGTCCCCGGTGGTGGCGTGCTCCGCCAGGATGATGTGCCCCGACTGCTCGCCGCCCAGGCTGAAGCCGCCGGCCCGCATCGCCTCGAGCACGTACCGGTCCCCCACGGCGGTGTCCACGGTGGTGACGCCCGCCTCGGTCATCGCCAGCCGCAGGCCCAGGTTGCTCATCACCGTGATGACCAGGGTGTCGTGCGCGAGGCGGCCCTGGTCCCGCAGGGCCAGCGCGATGACCGCCATGATCTGGTCGCCGTCGACCAGGGTCCCGTTCGCGTCGACCGCCAGGCAGCGGTCGGCGTCCCCGTCGAACGCGACGCCGAGGTCGGCACCGGAGGCGACGACGAACGCCTGCAGCTGTTCCGGGTGCGTGGAGCCGCAGCGGTCGTTGATGTTCAGCCCGTCGGGCGCGGCGTTGATCACCAGCACCTCGGCGCCGGCTGCTCGCAGCGCCGCCGGACCGACCTCGCTGGCCGCGCCGTTCGCGCAGTCCACGGCGATCCGCAACCCGGTCAGCGGGGTGGTGATGGTGCTGACCAGGTGCTCCACGTACAGCTCGCCGGCGCGTCCGGTGTCCACCCGGATGCGCCCGACCCCCGCACCGACCGGCCGGTCCCACGGCTCGCCGAGCCGGGTCTCGATCGCGTCCTCGAGCTCGTCGTCCAGCTTGTGGCCGCCTCGAGCGAGGAACTTGATGCCGTTGTCCGGCATCGGGTTGTGCGAGGCGGACAGCACGACGCCCAGGTCGACCCCCGTCGCCGCCGTCAGGAAGGCGACCGCGGGTGTGGGCAGCAGGCCGACGTCGTCCACGTCCACGCCGGCGGAGGCGAGCCCGGCCGAGACGGCCGCGGCGAGGAACTCGCCCGACGCCCGCGAGTCCCGGCCGACCACCGCGCGCGGCCGGTGCCCGGCGAACGCACCCTTGGTGCCGAGCACGTGCGCGGCCGCCACGGAGACGTCCAGCGCCACCTCGGCCGTCACGTCGCGGTTGGCGAGCCCCCGCACACCGTCGGTCCCGAACAGTCGGCCCATCAGCGGACCCCCTCGTCGTCGTCCCCCACGTGCCGGGACCCCGAGGTCTGCCGGCCGGTCATCTGCTTGTGGACGGTACCGGCCGCGATCGTGCCGCGGGCCGGAACGTCGGCCGGACCCCTCCGGGGCCCGGCATGCCGACGGCCCCGCGCACCGAGGTGCAGCGGGGCCGTCGTGACGGAGCGCCTGATCAGCGCTTCGAGTACTGCGGAGCCTTGCGGGCCTTCTTCAGACCGGCCTTCTTGCGCTCCACGACGCGCGCGTCGCGGGTCAGGAAGCCGGCCTTCTTCAGTGCCGGGCGGTTGTGCTCCGCGTCGATCGCGTTCAGCGCACGGGCGATGCCGAGGCGCAGGGCGCCGGCCTGGCCGGTGACGCCGCCGCCGCTGACCCGGGCGATGATGTCGAAGCGACCCTCGACGTCCACCACCTTCAGCGGGGAGCTGACCAGCTGCTGGTGCAGCTTGTTCGGGAAGTAGTCCTCGAGCGTCCGGCCGTTGATCGTCCACGTGCCGGTGCCGGGCACCAGGCGGACGCGGGCGATGGCCTCCTTGCGGCGGCCGAGCGCCTGGCCCGGTGCCGTCAGGGACTGGCCGCGCCCCGTGGGGGCTGCCGTCTCAGAGGTGTAGCTGGTGGGCGTGTCGTCGCCCTCGGTGTCGTAGTCGACTGTGGTCTCCGCCACGGGGATCCTCGCGTTCCGTCGTTCGTCGCAGCGGGCCTCAGCCCTGCTGCGCCACCTGGATGAGCTCGAAGGGCTTCGGCTGCTGCGCGGCGTGCGGGTGCTCCGGACCCGTGTACACCTTGAGCTTGCCCAGCTGCTGGCGGCCGAGCGTTGTCTTGGGCAGCATGCCCCGCACGGCCTTCTCGATCGCGCGCTCCGGGTGCGTGGCCAGGAGCTCGGTGTAACCGGTGGCCGTCAGACCGCCCGGGAAACCGGAGTGCCGGTAGGCAACCTTGGTCTCCCGCTTGGTGCCGGTGAGGGCGACCTTCTCGGCGTTGATGACGATGACGAAGTCACCGCCGTCGACGTGAGGAGCGAACGTCGGCTTGTGCTTGCCACGCAGCAGCGTGGCCACATGGGTGGCCAGGCGGCCCAGGACGACATCGGTCGCGTCGATGACGTACCAGGTCCGCTCGACGTCGCCGGGCTTCGGGGTGTACGTGCGCACGGGTGTGAGCCTTCTGGTCAGTGATGCATGTCGAGGCCGCGGACGACTCGCAGAGCGAGCAGCCCGTGACGGGTATGTCGAGGCATCCCGATCCGGCGAGTGGGATCACCGGGTGCAGCCATCGGTGCCAGGTGGTGAGAAGCCACCGGCGCACGACAGGGGACGCGCAACGACACACCAGGGTAACTGAGAGCGGCACCACGGCAAAACCCGTCCGTCGGCGCCCCGTCAGACCGCGACGGGCGCCTGCCGCAGCGCGCTGCGGGCGACCTCGACCACGCGGTCGGACAGCTCGTCGAGCGCCCGGGTCCGGACGGCCCAGCGCTGCCACCACAGCGGCACGTCCAGCCACGAGCCGGGAGCGAGGTCGACGAGCACACCGGCCGGCGCGAGCTGGTCGGCCTCCTGCTCGGACACCATCCCCCAGCCCAGGCCGGCGGCGACCACCGAGACGTACGCCGAGCTGGACGGGACGTGGTGCACCCGACGCAGCCCGGCGCCGCCACCCAGCATCGTGACGAACCGGTGCTGCAGGGCGTCCTCCGCGGTGAACGCGACGGCCGGCGCCGTGGCGAGCGCCCGCGCGAGACGACGCCGCTCCCCCGAAGCGCCGAGCGGCACGTCGGCCAGGTGGCGTGCGACGAAGGACGCGGATGCCATCGCGCGGTACCGGGCCGACCCGAGCGGTACCGAGCGGCAGCCCTGCACGGCCCGTCCGTCACCGGTCACCGCGGCCATCACCGTGCCGTCCCGGAGCAGCTGAGCCGTCCGGTCCTGGTCCTCCCGGTGGACCTCGACCGTGACGTCGTCGCCGACGCTCGAGAGCACCTGGACGAACCAGGTGGCGAGCGAGTCGGCGTTGACGGCCACGGGCAGCCGGTCGGCGGGTCCGCCCAGCTGCCCCAGCGCATGCCGCGCCTCCGTGTCCAGCGCGGCGCGCTGGCCGGCGAGCCGCACCAGCACCTCTCCGGCCGCCGTCGGGCGGCACGGCCTCGTCCTGAGCACCAGCACCTGGCCCGCGTGCTGCTCGAGCGCTCGGACCCGCTGGCTGACCGCGCTGGGCGTCACGTGCAGCGTCTGCGCGGCGGCGTCGAACGTGCCCTCGGCGACGACCGCGGCGAGAGTCGTCAGCTGCTCGGCGTCGTACACATGAGCGATGCTACAGATGCTGCAGAAACCTGAACTTCCCTGTTGGAGCGGATCCGCCTACCGTCCCTCCGTGATCGCCCTCCGCGGCCTGCTCAGCGGCTTGTCCCTCATCGTCGCCATCGGCGCGCAGAACGCCTTCGTGCTGCGGCAGGGCCTGCGCCGTGAGCACATCGGCGCGGTCGTCGTCCTCTGCGTCCTGGCCGACGCCGTGCTGATCGCCCTGGGTACCGCCGGGCTCGGCGCCGTCGTGCAGGCCCACCCGACCGCACTGACCGCCGTGCGCGTCGGAGGCGCCGCCTTCCTGCTGTGGCTGGCCGCCGACGCCGTGCGACGTGCGGTGCGGCCGGGCGTCCTCGACCCCGCCACCTCGGGCCCCGCAGGCCTGCGCCCGGTGCTCGCCACGAGCGCCGCGCTGACGTTCCTCAACCCCCACGTCTACCTCGACACCGTGCTGCTGCTCGGCGCGCTCGCCCAGCAGGCGGGAGCCGCCCGGTGGCAGTTCGCCGCCGGCGCCGCAGTCGCCAGCGTCGTCTGGTTCACCGCGCTGGGCTACGGCGCCGTGCGCCTGCGGCCGCTCTTCGCCCGTCCCGGTGCCTGGCGGGTCCTCGACCTGCTCGTCGCCGCCGTCATGGCGACGATCGCCGTGCGGCTCGTCCTCGACTGAGCCGACGGCGCACCACAGGCGCACGACGCCGCACGGTGCGCCCGCACCGCACGGGCTGGTGCCCCGCACCCGTGGCGCCGCCGGCCGACGGATGCCACGGTGGAGCCATGACCGAGGAGACCCCAGCCACCAGCACCGACGCCGCACTCGGTTCCGAGGGTGACGCCGACCAGCTCCCGCGCGAGGACATGCTGCTCGAGCGCGGCGTGGAGGACCTGCTCGACGAGGGCTACTCCCCGCCCGAGCGTGGCCGCAGCACCCACTACGGCGAGACGGCGTGGGAGGAGGAGCACCGGGAGACGATCGACCAGCGGGCACGGCAGGAGGAGCCCGAGGTCTGGGAGATGCCGGAGGGCCCGAGCGGCGACCGCGAGGAGTACCGCGCCGGCCGCCTCGAGGCTGACGACGACGCGGTGGAGGCCGGCGTGACCGACACCTTCGCGCACGACGTCGGCGTCGCGGGTGGCGCGGCCAGCGCCGAGGAGGCAGCGGTGCACGTCATCCCCGACCCCGACCAGGAGGAACCGTTGTACCGGGCGGACGACGAGCACGAGTGAGCGGGGCGTCGCGGCACGCTCCGGTCGGGCGCGTCAGCGACCTCGCAGGGTCGTCGCGCCGCGCGGTACGGGACTCCGCCGCTGACGGTGTGCCGTCCGGGCGTTGTCAGTCGCACTCGCAGCCGGGGGTACCGGCGGCTTCCTCGGGCCGGCGCCGCGCCCGGGTCTGCACCGCACGCTCAGCCAGCTCGGCGTCCGGCGGGTAGCCCACCTCCTCGAGCGTGAGGCCGTGCGGCGGTACGACGGCTGCAGCCCCGTCCCGGCGACGTCCGGCGAGCAGCTCGCCCGCCCACCCGGCCGGGCGTCGCCCCTCGCCGATGACCAGGCTCGCGCCGACGAGCGCCCGCACCATCGAGTGGCAGAACGCGTCCGCCTGCACCTGGGCGACCACCAGCCCCTCGTCCGGCCCGCTGGTCACGCGACTCCACTCGAAGCGCTCCAGGGTGCGGATGGTCGTGGCCTCCGGCCGTGGCTTGCAGAACGCGGCGAAGTCGTGGCGTCCGACGAGCGGGCGGGCCGCTGCCGCCATCGCGTCGGCGTCGAGCGCCCGCCGGTGCCACAGCACGTGACCGCGGCGCAACGGGTCGCGGAGCGCCGCGTCGTCGCAGACGCGGTAGACGTAGCGGCGCCGCAGTGCGGAGAACCGAGCGTCGAACCCGCTCGGCGCCACGGTCACGCGATGCACGACGAGGTCGCCGGGCAGCACGCCGGCGAGCCGGGCGACGAGCGCCGTCGGGCCGTCCCGGTCCGACCGCCCGCGCGTCGCCAGCAGCGCCGCCACACCGACGTCGACGTGCGCCACCTGTCCCCGGGCGTGCACCCCGGCGTCGGTTCGACCGGCCACCGACACCCGTGGCGGGGCCTCGCCCCGAGGTGCTGCGCGCAGGACCGTTGCGAGGGCGTCCTCCAGCACGCCCTGCACCGTCCGGAGCGCGGGCTGCCGCGCCCAGCCCGCGAAACCCGCGCCGTCGTAGGCCAGGTCGAGGCGCAGCCGGACGACGGGGTCCGCGGCGGTGGTCACGGCGGACACCGTAGCCGCACGGGGCCCCGCTACCGTGGTCCGGTGGCGAACCCGTCGGACCCGTTCACCCTCGCCGTGGACTGCGGCGGAGGCGGCATCAAGGCGTCAGTGCTGGACGGCGCCGGCACGCTCCACGCGCCGCCGGTGCGGGTGCCGACGCCCTACCCCCTCCCCCCGGACCGGCTGGTGCAGACGGTCGCGGAGCTCGGTGCCGCCCTTCCCCCGTTCAGCCGTGCGACCGTCGGCATGCCCGGCATGATCCGGCACGGCGTCGTCGTGGCCACGCCGCACTACGTCACCCGGTCGGGTCCGCGCAGCACCGTGCTGCCCGAGCTGGTCGACGCCTGGGCGGGCTGCGACATCCGCGCCCTGATCGAGGACCGCCTCGGTGTGCCGGCGCTGGTGCTGAACGACGCGGAGGTGCACGGCGCGGGCGTGGTGTCCGGCACCGGCGTGGAGCTCGTGCTCACCCTCGGCACCGGGCTCGGCTCCGCGCTGTTCGACGGCGGCAGACTGGCACCCCACCTCGAGCTGTCCCATGCGCCGCTGCGCCGCAGCACCACGTACGACTCGTACATCGGTCAGCCGGAACGGGCCCGGCTCGGCGACGCGCTGTGGTCGCGCCGTGTGCGGCACGTCGTCGAGGGCTTCCGGCCGGTGTTCTGGTGGGACCGGCTCTACCTCGGTGGCGGCAACTCCCGCCACATCTCACCGCAGGTGCTGGACCGGCTCGGCGACGACGTCGTCGTGGTGCCCAACCAGGCCGGCATCGTCGGCGGTGTCCGCGCCTGGTCGCTGACCCTCTGACGTCGGTCCGACGCCCAGCGGCACCGCTCCCTCGACGACGCCCTCGACCTCGGCGACCGCCTCGAGCAGCACCCGGGTGAACCGCGTCGGACGCACCAGGCTGACCAGGTGCGTCGCGCCGGGAACGACCACCAGCCGACCGTGCCGGCACGCCCGGAGGAAGGCGCGCTCCTCACCGCGGAAGTGGTCGAACCGTCCGTTGACCAGCCAGACGGGTGCGTCGACCCGAGCCAGGTCCTCCAGCGGCCGCGCCGACCGAATCGCGCGCAGGACGTCGACCATCACCTCGAGGGCGAACCCGCCGGCACCCGAGTCGGCCACGCCCGCCGGCGGCAGCATCCGCTCGACGAGCAACTGGTTCAGGCGCGCGCCCGCGTCCGGCAGTCGGGCGATCACGCTCGCCGCAACCGCCCAGCCGTCCACCAGCGGCCGCCACGGGCGCGTGCAGCAGGACGCGGCGACCAGGCCGACCACCTGCTCCGGGTGTCGCGCGGCGTGCGCGATCGCCACGTAGCCGCCGAGCGACAGCCCGACCACGAGCGCCCGGCCTCCGACGTCGTCCACGGCGCGCACCAGCGTCTCGTCGGCCGCCTCGAGGCTGAACCGCTCCCCGCGCCGCACGCCGTGCCCGGGCAGGTCGACCGCCACCGCCGTGCGACCCGACCGCTCCAGCGCCTCGACCTGGACCCGCCACATGGTGCGCGACGTGCGCAGCCCGTGCACCAGCACGACCGGGACCCTCGACCGCCACGGCTCGGGCCCGGCCGACGCCCACCCCTCCCGGTCCCTCTCGGTCACAGGTCGACGCTAGGCCGTCCGTCACCGCGGTGCCCAGGTTCGGCCGGCGGACGCACGAGAGCCCGGGACATCCCCTCTGCGGATGTCCCGGGCTCTCGTGTGGTGCTGCGGTGCTGCGGATCAGGCCTTGTCGGCGTCGCCCTCGGGGGCGTCGTCGGCGGCCGTCTCGGCGGCAGGCTCGGTCGGGGTCTCCTCGGCGACAGCCGCGGACTCCTCGACCGGGGTCTCGCTCTCCTCGACCGGAGCGGCGGCGACCGGGGCGGCCGCGGGTGCCGCCTTGGCGGTCGCGCGAGTCGCCTCCTTCACGACGGCCTGCTTCGGCGAGAGCGGCTCGAGCACCAGCTCGATGACCGCCATCGGCGCGTTGTCACCCTTGCGGGCGCCGATCTTGGTGATGCGCGTGTAGCCACCCTGACGCTCGGCGACCGCGGGTGCGATCTCCGTGAACAGGACGTGCACGACACCCTTGTCCTTGACGACCGTCATCACCCGACGACGGGCGTGCAGGTCGCCGCGCTTGGCGAACGTGATGAGCCGCTCGGCGAGGGGACGCAGGCGCTTGGCCTTGGCCTCCGTCGTCGTGACACGCTGGTGCTCGAACAGCTGGGTCGCGAGGTTCGCGAGGATCAGCCGCTCGTGAGCCGGTCCGCCACCGAGCCGGGGTCCCTTGGTGGGCGTGGGCATGGTCTCTACTCCTTGAGTTCTGGTGATGGTCGACGCGCGCGGCCCGTCGAGCGACGGGCCGGCGCGTTCCCCGGCGTCAGTACTGCTCGTCCTCGCTGAAGTCGACCTCGTCGTCGGCGTAGTAGCCGGCACCGGCCGTCGCGTCGAAGTCGATCGGGCTGTCCTTCAGGCTCAGTCCCAGCTCGGCCAGCTTCTCCTTGACCTCGGTGATGGACTTCGCACCGAAGTTGCGGATGTCGAGCAGGTCGGCCTCGGACCGTGCGACGAGCTCGCCCACCGTGTGGATGCCCTCGCGCTTGAGGCAGTTGTACGACCGGATGGTCAGCTGCAGGTCCTCGATCGGCAGCGCCAGGTCGGCGGCGAGCGCGGCGTCCGTCGGCGACGGGCCGATCTCGATGCCCTCGGCCTCGACGTTGAGCTCGCGGGCCAGCCCGAACAGCTCGACCAGCGTCTTGCCGGCGGAGGCCAGCGCGTCGCGCGGGCTGATCGCCGGCTTGGTCTCGACGTCCACGATCAGCTTGTCGAAGTCGGTGCGCTGCTCGACGCGGGTCGCCTCGACCTTGTAGGTCACCTTGAGCACCGGCGAGTAGATCGAGTCGACCGGGATCCGGCCGATCTCGGTGTCGAACGACTTGTTCTGGCTGGCGGAGACGTAGCCACGGCCACGCTCGACGGTCAGCTCGATCTCGAGCTTGCCCTTGTCGTTCAGCGTCGCCAGGTGCAGCTCGGGGTTGTGCACCTCGACACCGGCCGGCGGGACGATGTCCGCCGCGGTCACCTGGCCGGCACCCTGCTTGCGCAGGTACATGACCACCGGCTCGTCGTTCTCGGAGGAGACGACCAGGTTCTTGATGTTGAGGATCAGCTCGGTGACGTCCTCCTTGACCCCCGGCACGGTGGAGAACTCGTGCAGCACGCCGTCGATGCGGATGCTGGTGACGGCCGCACCCGGGATGGACGACAGGAGCGTCCGGCGCAGGGAGTTGCCGAGCGTGTAGCCGAAGCCCGGCTCCAGCGGCTCGATGGAGAACCGCGAGCGGTGCTCCGAGATGACCTCTTCGGTCAGGGTGGGGCGCTGTGCGATCAGCACGGTGGGGTTCCTCTCAGCGGGCGTCCGCCATATGACGCTCCGCAGTGACGTGCAATGACCGCGCGCGGTCTCGGTCCACCGGCGCGGTCGGCGCACCGGTCCGTGCGACGGGGCACGGACCGGTGCGATCGAGCTCAGACGCGACGGCGCTTCGGCGGACGGCAGCCGTTGTGGGCCTGCGGCGTCACGTCCTGGATCGAGCCGACCTCGAGGCCCGCCGACTGCAGCGAGCGGATCGCGGTCTCACGGCCGGAGCCGGGGCCCTTGACGAACACGTCGACCTTGCGCATGCCGTGCTCCTGCGCCTTGCGCGCGGCGGCCTCGGCCGCCAGGCCCGCGGCGAACGGGGTCGACTTGCGCGAGCCCTTGAAGCCGACGTCGCCGCCCGACGCCCAGGCGATCACGGCGCCGGACGGGTCGGTGATGGAGACGATCGTGTTGTTGAAAGTGCTCTTGATGTGCGCCTGGCCGTGGGAGACGTTCTTCTTCTCCTTGCGGCGAGGCTTGCGCACGGAGCTGGTGCGGGTCTTGGGGGGCATCTGCTTCTTCTCTCGGGGTCTGCGGGTCGTCCGGCGACGGGCGGGCTACTTGCGCCCGGCCTTCTTCTTGCCGGCGACGGTGCGCTTGGGGCCCTTGCGGGTGCGGGCGTTGGTCTTGGTGCGCTGACCACGCACCGGCAGGCCGCGGCGGTGGCGCAGCCCCTGGTAGCAGCCGATCTCGACCTTGCGGCGGATGTCGGCGGCGACCTCGCGCCGCAGGTCACCCTCGAGCTTGTAGTTGCCCTCGAGGTAGTCGCGCAGGGCGACGAGCTCGGCGTCCCCGAGGTCCTTGACGCGGACGTCCGGGCTGATCCCGGTCGCCTTCAGGGTCTCGGTCGCACGCGTGCGGCCGACCCCGTAGATGTAGGTGAGCGCAACCTCGAGCCGCTTCTCGCGGGGGAGGTCGACGCCGATGAGACGTGCCATGTGCCTGGTGGCTCCTGCAACTTCGTCGGAGGTCTGCCGCACCGTCCTCCCGCGAGCCTGCGGGCCCCGGCCTCCGAGCCGGGGGTGTCACCGGTGCCGACGTCTGCACGACGGCGACCGGTGCGGCGGTGCGCTGATCGGGTCCCGTCACCGGGACCCGGGGTGGTGCTGGTGGCTGCTCAGCCCTGGCGCTGCTTGTGGCGCTGGTTCTCGCAGATCACCATGACGCGACCGTGCCGGCGGATCACCTTGCACTTGTCGCAGATCTTCTTGACGCTCGGCTTGACCTTCATGGTTCCCTCCGCCGCCGGGCACCCTCGCGGGTGAGACGGCGTGGTCGAGTGGTGATTACTTGTAGCGGTAGACGATGCGCCCGCGGGACAGGTCGTACGGGCTCAGCTCCACCACGACCCGGTCCTCGGGGAGGATCCGGATGTAGTGCTGACGCATCTTGCCCGAGATGTGGGCGAGAACCTTGTGCCCGTTGCTCAGCTCGACGCGGAACATCGCGTTCGGCAGAGCCTCGACCACCGAGCCCTCGATCTCGATGACACCGTCCTTCTTTGCCATGTCCTCCGCTGCCTGTCGGTCCGTACGTGTCGACCCACGACACGCGACCCGCCAGAGCTGACGCCCCGGCGACTCGTGCCATCGTGGAGGGTGCTGCCGGTCTCCCCATCCACACAGGGCGGGGGATGACGACCTTGCCCGCCCACGCCGCAGCGCAGGATGACGCACACCCAACGGGCGATCCTACGCCATCGGCCGCACCCCGGGAAACCGGCCCGGTGAGAGCCCCGGCACACCCTCCCCGACATCCGGTGCCAGGTACGTCGGCGGCGCGCCACGGCTGTCGCGCACAGGCTGCAGCAGGTCACCCGGACACGACGGTGCCCCCGGGGAGGAGGGGTCCCCAGGGGCACCGTCGGGCACGGACCGGTGGCGCGCCGCGCACCTCGGTCAGGAGAGGTGCGGCGCCGCCGGACTCATCGCATCGCGCCGCGACGACGGAGCAGCAGCAGAAGCACGCCGGCCGCAACGAGCACGACCGCTGCGGCTGCGGCGCCGATCGGCGCCGCACCGGTCTGCGCCAACGAACCCGTGCGGTCCTCGGCTGCCAGCACGGCGCTGACGACCTGCGGGCTGGCGCTCTGGGTGGAGTCCGGCGCGGACAGCACGACGTCGACGACGTCGCGCGAGGGAGAAGCGCTCGGCTTCGGCGTCGCGACCGGTGCAGCCGTGGCACTCGGGGTCGCCGCAGCAGCGACCGTCGCTCTCGGGGACGCCGTGGGCACGGTCGTGGCCGCATGGCTCGGGCCGACGGCGGGGGTCGTCTCGACCGGTCCGGGCGTCTCGGTCGGGGCGACGACGGGTGCGGCGGGCGCCTTCGGCGTGGCGGTCGACGTCGGGGTCGGGGCGACTGTGGCCGAGGCGCACGCGGGGACCTCGACGAGCTTGTCCAGGGTCCAGTGCTGCGCGGCGAAGATCGGTGGCCAGCCGATGGTCATCTTCGGGTAGCTCGGCGCGGGAGTGTCGGTGAACAGCGACTCCGTGCCATATCCCTGGTCCTCCTGCACCGCCCAGCCGGAGCCGCACAGCTCGACACCCGCCACGGCCAGCGCGGTCCGAACCTGGTCCAGCGTCACCGGGCGGTACTCGGCGCCCGACCAGGTCGCCACCAGGTACTGCTGCGTCGAGTTCTGCCAGGACGCGGGCCGGCTGGCGTCGCGCTTGCGGTACACGTAGGCGCCGGTCGCGGTCGCGGGTGCGGCATGCGTGCCACCACGCTGGGGGAACGGATGCGCAGGGACACCCTGGGACTCGTCCTGACCCCCACCGCCCGCGTCCACACAGCTGGCCGCGGCCGAGGCACCCGTGGCGAGGCCGATCATCATCACCGTCCCGGTGAGCACGGCCGCCGCAGCCCTGAGGCCGCGGCGGGGAACAGAGCTTCCAAGACGAGAACTGCGCAGCATGGTCCACCCATCGATGCGGGCAGGCGTCAGCGCTGAGGCACCTGCCGGGGAACGCGAGCACCAGTGCCGCTGCGTGCGTGACGCACGCGCTCGCGCCCCCTGGCCCGTGGCGGGATCCTTCCCGCGCGAGCGACCATATCGGACATAACGGACCGATGTGGGCAATCCACAACCCTGACCTGCACCAACAGGAATGCCACTCGATCAGGTGACCAGCCCGGGCGCTCTCAGACCGGCGTCGCGGTCCGCACTCCCCGCTCGCCGAGACGCGCCGCGCCGCCGTCCTCGGCCGTGAGCACCCAGAGCGCGCCCTCCAGCACCGCGACGGTGTGCTCCCAGTGCGCCGCCCGGGAGCCGTCGTCCGTCACCACCGTCCACCCGTCGGCCAGCTCGTGGGTATCCCCCGAACCGCGCGTCAGCATCGGCTCGACCGCCAGCACCATGCCGGGCGTCACCCGGTGCCCCCTCGGTCGCAACCGATAGTTCGGCACGTCGGGCGGCTGGTGCATCGCGGTGCCGATGCCGTGCCCGACGTAGTCCTGCACGATCCCGTAGCGCACCGGACCCGAGTCGACGAGGTCCTCCACGGCCTCCCCGACCACACCGATGCGATCCCCGCCGGCAAGAGCGGCGACGCCGGCCCACATCGCCGCCTCGGTCGTCGCGACCAGCGCCTCGTCGGCAGGATCGCCCTCGCCGACGACCGTGCTGAAGGCGCTGTCGCCGTGCCATCCGTCCACGATCGCGCCGCAGTCGACCGACACGAGGTCGCCCGCGCGGACCACCCGCTCCCCCGGGATGCCGTGGACCACCTCGTCGTTCACCGAGACGCAGATCGTCGCCGGGTACCCCTCGTACCCGAGGAAGGAGGGTGTGGCACCCGACGAGGCGATCACCCGTGCCGCCACGGCGTCGAGCTGGGCGGTGGTCGCACCGGGTACGAGCGCGGCCCGCACCTCCGCCAGCGCCGCCGCGACGACGAGCCCCGCGCGCCGCATGGCGCGCACCTCGTCGAGCGACTTCAGCTCGATCCGCTCCCGGCCGGCCACGCCGGTCAGTGATGCAGCGCGGGCTCGATCGCCGCGAGCAGGCGGTCGGTCACCTCGTCGATCTCGCCGAGCCCGTCGACCCGCACCAGCAGCCCACGCTCGGCGTAGACGCCCGACAGCGGCGCGGTCTGGTCGGCGTAGACGTCGAGCCTGTGGCGGATCACGTCCTCCGTGTCGTCCACCCGACCCTCGATCTCGGCGCGCTTCAGCAGACGCTCCACAACGACCTCGGCATCGGCCGTGATCTCCACGACGACGTCGAGGGCCCGGCCGGCGTCGGCGAGGATCGCGTCGAGCGCGTCCACCTGGGCGAGGTTCCGCGGGTACCCGTCGAGCAGGAAGCCCTCGGCCGCGTCGGGCTCTGCGAGGCGTGCGCGGACCAGCTCGTCGGTCAGCTCGTCCGGGACCAGCGCGCCCACGGAGGTGTACTCCACGACGCGCCGCCCGAGCTCGGTCCCGCCCTTGATGTTGCTGCGGAAGATGTCGCCCGTGGAGATCGCGGGGACGCCGAGCTTGTCGCAGATGCGCGCTGCCTGGGTGCCCTTGCCGGCACCGGGAGGACCGAACAGGACCAGGCGGACGCTCACCGCAGGAACCCTTCGTAGTGCCGCTGCTGCAGCTGGGACTCGATCTGCTTCACCGTCTCCAGACCGACGCCCACGATGATCAGGATCGACGACCCGCCGAAGGGGATGTTGCCGCCGACCTTCATCAGGGCGAACGCCACGGTCGGCACCAGCGCCACGAACGCCAGGTAGATCGAGCCGGGAGCCGTGATGCGGGTGATCACGTAGTCGAGGTACTCGGCCGTCGGACGTCCCGCACGGATGCCGGGGATGAAGCCGCCGTACTTCTTCATGTTGTCCGCGACCTCGTCCGGGTTGAACGTGATGGCCGTGTAGAAGTAGCAGAAGAAGATGATCAGCAGCGTGTAGATCACCATGTGCAGCGGGGCGCTGGAGCTGGCGAGGTACTTGCCGACCCACTTCACCCAGCCGGTCGTCTGGTTGCCGAACTGGGCCAGCAGCACCGGCACCTGCAGCAGCGACGACGCGAAGATGATCGGGATCACGCCGGACATGTTGATCTTGATCGGGATGTACGTGCTGGAGCCGCCGTACATCTTCCGGCCGACCATCCGCTTGGCGTACTGCACCGGGATGCGCCGCTGGGACTGCTCGACGAAGACGACGAGCGCGATGACCAGCACGATGATCGCGAGCACCACGATGAACTTGCTCACGCCGCCGTTGCCGCCGGCGATCGACCACATGTTCGAGGGGAACCGCGCGGCGATCGAGGTGAAGATCAGCAGGGACATGCCGTTGCCGACGCCACGCTCCGTGATGAGCTCGCCGAGCCACATGATCAGGCCGGTACCGGCGGTCATCGTGATGACCATGACGAGCATGGTCACCCAGCTGCTGTTGGGGATCACGCTCTGCGTGCAGCCCTGGAACAGGTTGCCGGACCGGGCGACCGCGATGATCGTCGTCGACTGCAGGATCGCCAGGCCGATGGTGAGGTACCGGGTGTACTGGGTGAGCCGCGACTGACCCGCCTGGCCCTCCTGGTACAGCTCCTCGAACTTGGGGATCACCACGCGCAGCAGCTGCACGATGATGCTCGCGGTGATGTAGGGCATGATCCCGAGCGAGAACACCGACAGCTGGAGCAGGGCTCCGCCGCTGAACAGGTTGACGATGCCGAGCAGGTCGTTGCTGGCCGTCTGCTTGATGCAGGCCTGGACGTTGGGGTACGACACCCCGGGCGTCGGGAGGAACGACCCGATCCGGAACACCACCATGATCGCGATGGTGAAGAGCAGCTTGCGCCGCAGGTCGGGCGTACGGAACGCCCGCACGAATGCGCTGAGCACCTGTCCTCCTGGCACCGCCCGTCGGCGGCATCTCGTCCGGCCGGAGCACTCCGGCCGGGCCGCCTGCGACGCGTCGCAGGCACCTGGGGAACCCTAACGGATGGCCCAGGGTGCCGGAACGGGGCCGGTGAGCGAGGGTCTCGCCACCGGCCCCGTTCCGGATCGAATCAGTCCTGCGCGACGGTCCCGCCGGCAGCGACGATCTTGTCCTTCGCGGACGTGGACAGAGCGTCCACGGCCACGGAGACCTTGACCGTCAGCTCGCCGTCGCCGAGCACCTTGACCGGCTTGCCCTTGCGGACAGCGCCCTTGGCCACCAGGTCCGCGACGGTGACGTCGCCCCCATCCGGGTAGAGCTCCGAGAGGCGGTCGAGGTTGACCACCTGGTACTCGACACGGAACGGGTTGGTGAACCCGCGCAGCTTGGGCAGGCGCATGTGCATCGGCATCTGGCCACCCTCGAACCGCTCGGGCACCTGGTACCGGGCCTTCGTGCCCTTGGTGCCGCGACCGGCAGACTTGCCCTTGGACGCCTCACCGCGACCCACACGGGTCTTGGCGGTCCTCGCGCCCGGGGCCGGCCGCAGGTGGTGCACGCGCAGCGTGCCACCGGCACCGGGGACGGCGGCGGCCTCGGCCGCCTCCTTCGCCGCGGCCGAGACCGCAGGCGTGGCCTTGGCCTTCGCCGGAGCCTTGGCGGCCTTCTCGGTCTTCTCGGCCTTGGTCGCCTTCTCCGCCTTGGCAGCGGCCGGCTTCTCGGCAGCGGGCTTCTCAGCCGCAGCCTTCGACGCCTTGGCAGGGGCGGCCTTCGCCGCCGCAGCCTTCTTCGCCGGGGCCTTCGCCTCGGTCGTCTCGTCAGCCTTCTTCTCGTCGGCCATGGTCACTCGACCTCCTCGACCGCGACGAGGTGCGTCACCGTGCGGACCATGCCGCGGATCTCGGGACGGTCCTCCTTGACGACCACATCACCGATCCGCTTCAGGCCCAGGGTGCGCAGCGTGTCGCGCTGGTTCTGCTTGCCGCCGATGGCGGACCTGGTCTGGGTCACCTTGAGTCGTGCCATCACGCACCGACCTTCGCAGCCGTCGCAGCGGCACGACCGGCGGCCTGCGCCCGCAGGAGCGGGGCCGGCACGACGTGCTCGAGGGGGAGCCCGCGGCGTGCTGCCACGGCGGCCGGCTCCTCGAGGCCGCGCAGGGCGGCAACGGTCGCGTGCACGATGTTGATGGAGTTGGACGACCCGAGCGACTTGCTCAGCACGTCGTGGATGCCGGCGCACTCCAGCACCGCGCGCACCGGACCACCGGCGATCACACCGGTACCCGGCGAAGCGGGACGCAGGAAGACGACACCGGCAGCGGCCTCACCCTGGACGGGGTGCGGGATGGTGCCCTGGATGCGCGGGACGCGGAAGAAGTTCTTCTTCGCCTCCTCGACACCCTTGGCGATCGCCGCGGGCACCTCCTTGGCCTTGCCGTAGCCGACGCCGACGGTGCCGTCGCCGTCGCCCACCACGACGAGCGCGGTGAAGCTGAAGCGACGACCACCCTTGACGACCTTGGCCACACGGTTGATCGTCACGACGCGCTCGACGAACGCGCTCTTCTCAGCGGCGTCCTGCCGACGGCCGCCGTCCCGGCGGCCACCATCGCGGCGGTCGCCGCCGGCGCCGCCCTGGGCACCGGTGTTGCTGCGTGCAGGTGCAGCCATCAGTGGATCCTCTTCTTCGTCTGGACGTGCGTCGTGGTCACAGCGTCAGGCCTCCCTCGCGGGCACCGTCGGCGACCGCGGCCACGCGACCGTGGTACTTGTTGCCGCCGCGGTCGAACACGACGGCCTCGATGCCGGCGGCCTTCGCGCGCTCGGCGATGAGCTCGCCGACCTTGCGGGCCTTGGCCGACTTGTCGCCCTCGGCGCCGCGGAGGTCGACCTCGAGGGTCGACGCGGAGACGAGCGTCCGGCCCACGGCGTCGTCCACGACCTGGGCCGTGATGTGACGCGTGGAGCGGGTGACGACGAGGCGCGGACGTGCGGCCGTGCCGACGACCTTCTTGCGCAGGCGCAGGTGACGACGCTTGCGCGCGATCGCCTTGCCCTTGCCCTTGATGCTGATCGCCATGGCTTACTTCCCAGCCTTTCCGACCTTGCGCCGCACGACCTCGTCCGCGTACTTGACGCCCTTGCCCTTGTACGGCTCGGGCTTGCGGATCTTGCGGATGTTCGCGGCGACCTCGCCCACCTGCTGCTTGTCGATGCCCGTCACCGTGAACTTGGTGGGGGTCTCGACCGAGAAGGTGATGCCATCCGGAGGCTCGACAGTGACCGGGTGGCTGAAGCCCAGGGCGAACTCGAGGTTCGAGCCCTTGGCCTGCACGCGGTACCCGGTACCGACGATCTCGAGCTTCTTGCTGTAGCCGTCCGTCACGCCGACGACCATGTTGGCCAGCAGCGTGCGGGTGAGGCCGTGCAGCGAGCGCGACGCGCGCTCGTCGTCAGGCCGGGACACCACGAGGGCGCCGGCGTCGTCGCGCGCCACCTGGATGGGCGCCGCGACGGTGTGGACCAGCGAACCCTTGGGACCGTTGACGGTCACCACGGCGCCGTCGATGTCGACCTGGACGCCGGCCGGGACCGGGACGGGGATCCTGCCGATACGAGACATGGGCTTCTCCTCTCCGTCTCTGTCGTTACCAGACGTAGGCGAGGACTTCCCCACCCACGCCCTTCTTGGCGGCCTGCTTGTCCGTCAGCAGCCCGGACGACGTGGACAGGATCGCCACGCCCAGGCCGCCGAGCACCTTCGGCAGGTTGGTCGACTTGGCGTACACGCGCAGGCCCGGCTTGGACACGCGCTTGACGCCGGCCAGCGCACGCTCGCGGTGCGGGCCGTACTTCAGGGTCACGACGAGGTTCTTGCCCACCTCGGCGTCCTCGACGGTCCAGCCGGCGATGTAGCCCTCGGCCTGCAGGATCTCGGCGATGTGCGACTTCAGCTTCGAGAACGGGATGCTCACCGAGTCGTGGTGCGCGGAGTTGGCGTTGCGCAGCCGCGTCAGGAAGTCGGCGATCGGGTCGGTCATGGTCATGGGGCGTCGCCCCTCTCTCGCCGGGGTATCCCGGTCCCGACGTTGCGGGACCGGGACCTACCGACGTCTGTCTCCTACAGGGTTCGTTACCAGCTGCTCTTGGTGACGCCGGGCAGCTCGCCGCGGTGCGCCATCTCGCGCACGCAGATCCGGCACAGGCCGAACTTGCGGTACACCGAGCGGGGGCGACCGCAGCGCTGGCAGCGGTTGTAGCCACGCACACCGAACTTCGGCGTGGCGTTCGCCTTGTTGACGAGGGCGGTCTTCGCCATGTCAGTCCTCCTTGAACGGGAAGCCGAGGGCCTTGAGGAACGCGCGTCCCTCGTCGTCCGTGGTGGCCGTGGTGACGACCGTGATGTCCATGCCGCGCACGCGGTCGATGTTGTCCTGGTCGATCTCGTGGAACACCGACTGCTCGGTCAGACCGAACGTGTAGTTGCCGTGGCCGTCGAACTGCTTGGCCGACAACCCGCGGAAGTCGCGGATGCGCGGCAGCGCGATCGACAGCAGGCGGTCCAGGAACTCCCAGGCCCGGTCGCCGCGCAGCGTGACGTGCGCGCCGATCGGCATCCCCTCGCGCAGCTTGAACTGCGCGATCGAGGTGCGGGACTTGGTCACCTGCGGCTTCTGGCCGGTGATGGCGGTGAGGTCGCGGACGGCTCCGTCGATCAGCTTGGAGTCCCGCGCGGCCTCGCCGACGCCCATGTTCACGACGACCTTGACGAGGCGCGCGACCTGGTTGACGTTCTCGTGGCCGAACTGCTTGAGCAGCGCGTCACGGATCTCGGCGTTGTAGCGCGCCTTCAGCCGCGGCTGTGCCGGCGCGTCGATGGTGGTCTGCGTCATCAGATGTCCTTACCGGAGCGCTTGGCCACGCGGACGCGGACCGTACGGGTGCGACCGTCACGCTCGACCTGCTCGGTGCGGTAGCCCACCCGGGTGCCCTTCTTGGTCTCCGGGTCGACCAGCATCACGTTGCTGATGTGGATGGGAGCCTCGACGGTCTCGATGCCACCGGTCCGGGTGCCGCGCTGGGTCTGGCCCGCCTTGACGTGCTTGGTCACCCGCTGCACGCCCTCGACGACCACGCGCTGGGTCTCGACGAGAACCTCCAGCACGCGTCCCTGCTGGCCCTTGTCCCGGCCCGAGATGACGACGACGAGGTCGCCCTTCTTGATCTTGGCCATGGTCAGAGCACCTCCGGCGCCAGCGAGATGATCTTCATGAACTTCTTGTCGCGGAGCTCGCGACCGACCGGACCGAAGATGCGGGTGCCGCGGGGCTCCCCGTCGTTCTTCAGGATCACCGCCGCGTTCTCGTCGAACTTGATGTACGAGCCGTCGGCGCGACGGCGCTCCTTGCGGGTGCGGACGACGACCGCCTTGACGACGTCGCCCTTCTTCACGTTCCCGCCCGGGATCGCGTCCTTCACCGTGGCGACGATGACGTCACCGATGCCGGCGTAGCGGCGACCGGACCCGCCGAGCACACGGATGCACAAGATCTCCTTGGCACCCGTGTTGTCGGCGACGCGCAGCCGCGTCTCCTGCTGGATCATCTACCTGCTCCTGTCGTCTGGCGGGTTCTCGCCGCCCGGTCTCCCGGACGGACGAGCCTGGCCGAACGGATAGTTGCCGTGGTGCACACGTCGCGGACCGGGGTCCGCCCGTGGGCAACTGCCTGTCTGCTTACTTGGCCTTCTCGAGGACCTCGACCACGCGCCACCGCTTGGTGGCCGACAGCGGACGCGTCTCCATGATGAGCACGAGGTCGCCGATGCCCGCCGAGCTGAGCTCGTCGTGCGCCTTCACCTTGCTCGTACGCCGCATGACCTTGCCGTAGAGCGGGTGCTTGACCCGGTCCTCGACCTCGACCACGACGGTCTTCTCCATCTTGTCGCTGACGACGTAGCCCCGGCGCGTCTTGCGGTACGCGCGGTGCTCGGACGTCGCCGTCGTCGACTCGTTCTTGGTGCTCATGCGATCCTCACTCGCTCGGGCTCGGGGCGGTCCGGATGCCGAGCTCGCGCTCGCGCAGGATCGTGTAGATCCGGGCGATGTCGCGGCGGACGGCCTTGAGCCGACCGTGGCTCTCCAGCTGGCCGGTGGCCGACTGGAAGCGGAGGTTGAACAGCTCCTCCTTGGCCTTCTTCAGCTCGGCGACGAGTCGCTCGTCGTCGTAGCCGTCCAGCTCGCTCGGCGCGAGGTCCTTGGTTCCGACGGCCATCAGCTGGCACCTCCCTCGCGGACCAGGAAACGGGTCTTCATCGGGAGCTTGTGCTGCGCGCGGCGCATGGCCTCACGAGCGAGCTCCTCGGGGACCCCGGCCAGCTCGAAGAGCACGCGGCCGGGCTTGACGTTGGCGATCCACCACTCGGGCGAGCCCTTGCCGGAACCCATGCGGGTCTCGGCGGGCTTCTTGGTGAGCGGCCGGTCCGGGTACACGTTGATCCAGACCTTGCCGCCACGCTTGATGTGGCGGGTCATGGCGATACGAGCAGCCTCGATCTGCCGGTTGGTGACGTAGGCCGGCTCGAGAGCCTGGATGCCGAAGTCGCCGAAGGCGATGGAGGTGCCACCCGTCGCGGCGCCGGAGCGCCCCGGGTGGTGCTGCTTGCGGTGCTTCAGCCTGCGCGGGACGAGCACGGCTCAGGCCTCCGTTCCGGTCTCGGTGGGGGTGTCCGACGACGGGGCGTCCGACTGCTCCGAGCGCTCCGGCCGACGAGCGCCGGCACGCGGGCCGCGCTCGGGACGGTCGCCCCGATCGCCGCGCGGGCCGCGCGACGGGCGGGGAGCCGCCGTCGCCTGCTCGCGGGCGAACTCCTTCTCGGTCATGTCGCCCTTGTAGACCCAGACCTTCACGCCGATGCGGCCGAAGGTGGTGCGGGCCTCGTGGAAGCCGTAGTCGATGTTGGCGCGCAGCGTGTGCAGCGGCACCCGACCCTCGCGGTAGAACTCCGTGCGGCTCATCTCCGCACCGCCGAGGCGGCCGGAGACCTGCACGCGGATGCCCTTCGCACCGGCGCGCTGGGCGGACTGGATGCCCTTGCGCATGGCACGACGGAACGACACGCGGCTGGCGAGCTGCTCGGCGATGCCCTGCGCGACGAGCTGCGCCTCGATCTCGGCGTTCTTGACCTCGAGGATGTTGAGCTGCACCTGCTTGCCGGTGAGCTTCTCCAGCTCGCCGCGGATGCGGTCGGCCTCCGCGCCACGACGCCCGATGACGATGCCCGGGCGGGCGGTGTGGATGTCGACGCGAACCCGGTCACGGGTGCGCTCGATCTCGACCTTGGCGATACCGGCGCGCTCGAGGCCCGTCGACATCAGCTTGCGGATCTGCACGTCCTCGCGCACGTAGTCGCGGTAGCGCTGACCGGTCTTGGTCGAGTCGGCGAACCACCGCGAGCGGTGGTCGGTCGTGATGCCCAGGCGGTACCCGAGCGGGTTGACCTTCTGTCCCACTATCGGGCCCGTCCCTTCGTGCTCTGTGCCGTCGCCTGCTCGCGCTCGGCGACCACCACGGTGATGTGGCTCGTGCGCTTGAGGATGCGGCCGGCACGACCCTGCGCGCGCGGCCGGAACCGCTTCATCGTCGGGCCCTCGTCCACGAAGATCTCGGAGACGTAGAGGTTCGCCTCGTCGAGCCGCGTGCTCGCTCGCTTGGCGCCCTCGACCGCGTTCGCGATCGCCGACTCCACGGTCTTGAGGACCGGCTGTGCCGCGACCTGCGGGGCGAACCGCAGCACGGCCACCGCCTCGCTGGCCTGCTTGCCACGGACGAGGTCCACGACGCGCCGGGCCTTCTGGGGCGTGACGCGGACGAACCGCGCCTTCGCCATGGCTTCCATCGCTGTCCTGCCTTCTGTCTGCGCCGTCAGGGCGTCGTCACCGACCCGGGGGTCAGCGGCGACGGCCCTTCCGGTCGTCCTTCTCGTGGCCGCGGAACGTCCGCGTGGGGGCGAACTCGCCGAGCTTGTGGCCGACCATCGACTCGGTGACGAACACCGGCGTGTGCTTGCGGCCGTCGTGCACGGCGAAGGTGTGGCCGAGGAACTCGGGCGTGATGACCGAGCGGCGCGACCACGTCTTGATGACGTTCTTCGTGCCCGCCGTGTTCTGGACGTCGACCTTCTTCTGCAGGTGGCCGTCGACGAACGGGCCCTTCTTCAGGCTGCGTGGCATCTCAGGCTCCTATCAGCGCTTCTTGCCGGTGCGCCGACGGCGCACGATGAGCTTGTCGCTCGGCTTGTTCGGACGACGGGTACGACCCTCGGGCTGGCCCCAGGGGCTGACCGGGTGACGGCCACCGGACGTCTTGCCCTCTCCACCACCGTGCGGGTGGTCGATCGGGTTCATCGCGACACCACGGACGGTCGGGCGCTTGCCCTTCCAGCGCATGCGGCCGGCCTTGCCCCAGTTGATGTTCGACTGCTCGGCGTTGCCGACCTCGCCGATCGTCGCGCG
>MKTI01000003.1 GCA_001898185.1 Cellulomonas sp. 73-145
GAGACGACGCCAACACGAACCCCGATTCTCAAGGACGTGTTGCGACGACGACTGGAAACCACCCCGTCGTCAGAGGGTCAGTCTCAACGCGTCGTCGACACCACGGGTGTCGGTCACTGGGCCGAGCTGCTTGCGGTACGGGTGCACGCCGGCGGGAGCTGAACTGGGGGCTTCCGGTCTCTCGGATCCGGCCGGTCTGCAGCGCGTCACGCTGAACGCCACCCTGGCTCGTCACGCCCGTCAGCGGCGCCAGCGTCTCTGACTTGTCGGACCCAAGCGGCGATTCCTGATGCGCGTGCTGGCTCGCGCCTCTCGGTTCCTATGACGCGGAGCTGGCTCGTCCCCTGCGGTTGGCTCCGGTCGAGGCCTTGCGTGCGGCGGTCGTGTAGGGCTGCAGGGCGCGTAGGAGCTCGTCGCGGTGGGCGTCGGTCAGGTCGATCTCGTAGACGGTGTCCTGCCAGGCGAACCGGTAGGTCCGCGCCGGCTCGGACCCATCCAGGTCGTCGGTCAACGTGATGCGGGTTTGCTCTGCCACGGCCACATGATGACTGGACGACCGTCGCCGCGGGCGCGGTGTTCACCATTCCCGAACGTTCGCCATTGCTGAACAGGGAAGGGGTCGAATGCACCGGCGCTGCCCGTAGCGCATGGGTGAGGCGCTGTGTGCCGGCGCGTCGCTCGACCGGAGTGAGCTGGCACGGACAGAGCTCGTCCCCGTGGACGTTGCTCCCGGGTTGGGGATGGCAGGCGCAGTCGCAATCCGCGGCGCGGTCCAGGTCCCGCACCCTTCCGGGGTCGACCGCCAGCAGGGCACGCCGCCGCGCGACCAACCGGGTCCGCACGGTGCCCGCCGGTTGGTCGCCTACACCCTCGTTGAGGGACGTGAGTGTGTTCTCGGTCATCGCGTTATCCCTTCGGGTGGTGGGTCAGGGGCTGGGGGCGAAGGGGATGGCGTGGGTGGCCAGGTCGCCCGGGTCGTAGACGCTGGCGTGGGCCACGGGAAGGTGGAACCCGACCAGCTCGTCGACCCGCATCTGCAGCGTGAGCACGTCGTCGGGCAGTCGGCCCGTCAGGCACAGTTCGACCGCACCCGGATCCGCACTCGGCAGTCGCAACCGGTACGGCGCGAGCAGGATCGGCTGGCTTACGCCCGCTTCGGTCAGGATCAGGGTCAGACCGGCCCAGTAGTCGCACACCACGGCCGCAGCGGCGACGAAGGCCTCGGTCCGGTACTCCGTCAGGTCCCACACGCTGGTCTCGGCCGGCCAGGAATGGTGGGCGTGCTCCAGCAGGTCGTCGTCGGACAGGCCGGTCGGCAGCTGGCGGATGCCGGTGACCGGGCCGAGGGTCCGGTTGGTCGCGGTTCCGGACCGGTTGAGGACGGCCATCCGCATCGATCGCCCGACCTGCACGGGACCTAGCCCGTCGAGCCGTGCCCACTGGGCACGGTTGCGTGAACGGGCGGCCTCGGGGACGGGCAGGCGGATCGTGCGGTGCTGGTTCAGGTCCAGGACCTGCACTCGGTCGCGGGTGCGGACGGCCCACACCCCGTTCTCCTGGTCGATCCGGGCGAAGACGGTCGGGCCGGTCAGCCCGCGGCGGCCCAGCTCGGCCTGCAGCCCGGCCCAGAACATCGTGTGCTGCAACCAGTCGACGGCCGCCTGCCACAGCGGAACTACGGCGCGGGCAGTACCGAGCGCCTCCATGAACCGGGCCCTACTGGTGCCGGCGGGGTCGGTGATGGCTTCATGCTCGACGACGAGCCGCAACGCCTCGCGCCGCAGCATCGTGGCGATGTTGACCAGGTGCACGTCGTCCAGCCCCGCCAAAGGACGGACCACCGCGGCGGAGTCCACCCAGAGGCGGTCCTGGTCCAGCACGCGCACATCCCAGTCGCCGGGTCGCAGGTGTGTCACGGCTTCCTCGAACGGCAGGTGCCATGGGTAGGACGCCCGCCCGCGCGCCGTGTGAGTCCTGTTCACACCAACTCGCTCCTCCCTATGAGTCGCCGATCACAGGTCCTCATCGGCGACGGCCGGTTCCCGGGTCAGGCTGGCGACGTAGCCCCACGCCGCCGGCGCCTCCACCGCCAGCACCAGGACCACCACCGCCCACAACCCACCGACCCAGCCGACAAGCGCCTCGGGGTGCAGGTGCCACCACAGGGGAGCGGCGAGGACGAAGCCGGTCAGTCCGATGGCCACGATCAGGCCGACGACTCGATGCGGGCGCCGGTGGGTGCGCACCAAGAGCGCGACGTGCATTCGAGCCAAGACCTGAAGGTCCGCTTCGAGGCCGCCGTCGCGGGCCCAATCGGCCAGGTCAAGGAACCGGTGCGCCCGACGTGCCTGTCGGAGCTCTGCCCGGTCGTCGATCCACACCCAGGTGCCCGCGCAGGCCCCGGCGACCGCCGCCATGAACCACACCTCAAGCCCGGCCATCCGCACCCTCCTCGGGTGGCGTGGACGGCCGTGACGTTTCGGTGCGGTGGTGCAGGTAGGGGTGCCAGTCCTCGTCAGGATCCGGCGCACGCCCCACTGGGCGGTCCTCGGGAGCGGCAGGGTCGATGCCGGTGGCTGTGCGCTGGACCCACCACCGGAAGTCAGCGGGACCGCCCGGGTCGGGGTCGAGGTCGTACCGGTGCCGCAAGCCGACCTGAATGACCCCGGTCTCCTGCAGGTTGCTCACATTGAGCAGCTGCACCCAGACCCCGTCATACGGACCAGTCGCAGACAGCTCACCCGGCTGCCGCAACAACAGCCCCGCGTCCAAGTCCAGGAAGTACCTCGTGGCTGACGCACTCGACACTTTCCACACTCCAGTGGCTGACCCGAGCACCAGGCGCTCCAGGGAGCGACCGCGACCCTCGAGTGGAGAGCCACGGGCCGGCTTGAGCGCCCTAGGCGCATCCGAGCCGAGGAGCCGCTCATGGGCCTGCCCGACCTCGGCCGGGTTCTCGTCATTCCGCATCAGGCACCCCTTCGTCGATCGCAGTCGCGTCCAGGCGCTCGATGCTGACCACCGGCGTCGTGTGTCGCACCGTCAGGTAGGCAAGCAGCGGGTCCAGTGACTCGAGCGTCAGGATCATGTCGGCGCCGAGGGCCAGCCCCCGTCTGGGGCCGTCGTTCGTCGGATGCCCAAGCGCGCTGACGTTGATTGGGGACCCGTCGCGCCGCAGAGGGCCGAGTTCGAAGCCCGCAGCAGGGATCACACCCCCCGGTGCGATGCGGACGACGGTGACCGGGGCATCTGGGTCGGATGAATCGATCAGGTGCTTCGCTCCCGAGGCGGTGGTTATGAGCCACCGCCCTGGAGTGTCGAAGGGGTCGACTACCACGGGAGCGCACTCGAGCTGTGCGGCACGCGCGGATCAGAGGGCTCGCGACATGCACCTGAGCTGGCGAGCGGAAGCACGACGAGCCCGCCCGTCAGGCTCGCGGGAACGGCAGCATGCCTGACCGTCACCATGGGCCGCTCCTTAGGTCTGATGACTAGGTGTACCATCAGAGCACTCAAGGACCGAGGAAACAACCCTGCTGTGCAGCGTAATGCCTACTTCGTAGGCGCGGCCGTCTCAGTTGAGTAGAGGGCTAGACGTACCATGCAACGTCAGGCATCATGAGACATGAACTGGCGGGAGTCCGACGCGCGGAGGGGAGGGGTCTACAGAGACTTCGTGAAGAACACGGCAGGCGTCACTTGCAGCACGTCGGCGAGCTGCCACAGCATGTCGACCGTCGGCCGGCGCGTCCCGCGTTCAATGCCGCCCAGATAGCTGCGATCCACACCAGAACGAGCCGCGAGCTCTACCTGCGACAGATTCAGCGCCTCGCGCGTCTCTCGGATGCGGCGCCCCAGAGCCTTGCGCCGTGCAAGGTCGAGGTCCGTCGGGGGCACACACGGACCGTACGGCAGCCGCACTGCACGATCGAGCCGCTCGACCGTGTCGCAGCAGACTGCTGCCATCACGCGTCTAGACGTTGCGGTACGTGGCCGCGATGCAGGCGCGCCGAGGACCTGCCTGACGTCGACGACCGTCCGAGGGCTCCAGCCGTCGCGCTCTCTTGCGTTCCGCCGCCTCCTACCGGCGAGCTGGACTGCGGCCCGCAGCAGTATTTGGCAGGCTCGGTTCTGTCAACGGCGCTCCATGCCACGCCCCGCGCCATTCGCTGAGCGGTACGACGGGGAGATCACCAGGCGGGGAACCCACGCCAGCCGGGACTACGGCGCGTCCTCGGCCGGGCCATCAGCGTGCACGGTCGCCTTCGTCACGGTGCGGATGCCTACATGGTGGCGTTGGAGAAGGCGTTGAAGCCTCTGTCCAGCCGTCGGTCCGGACGGCCCCAGTGAGGCTCGCCGTGGACGCCGGCTAGCGCCTTGCACACTCGAGCGGGGTCAGCGGCGAAGTGCTTCTCTGCGTGCGCGTGCTCGCGCTCCCGTCGCATTGAGGCGGTAGTTCACCATCGCCACGCTGATGCCGTAGCGGTGCGCAGCCTGCTCAGCAGGTACGCGGCCACGCGCGATCGCCAGAGCCGCCTCCTCCGTCACCAGGAGGCAACCGCTCAGCCACGATGCTTCGTCTTCGATGTCCTGATTCCAAACCCGGCAGCCAGTGTCGTCGAGAGCGGGCGTTGGGGGGTGGCCGAGCAGCCCGTGGCTCAGTTCGTGGCTGATGTTGCTGTTCTGCCGTGCAGGTGCATGGCTGTCGTTGTGGACGATGGCACGGCGCGGACCGTCGAAGACGGTGACGGCGGAGAAGGCTTCCTTCTCTGGGCCGAGAAGATGCGTGACCTCAGGTGTGGTGCGACTGAGGTGTGACAGATCGATCACTGGGATCTCCAGGGATCGCGCAAGTGCTCGCGGGTCCAGTGCGTCGTACACGCCGAGGCCGAGTTCGCGCCGCGCGTCGAGGGCGACGGACTTCGCCCACGTCTTGAAGCCACGTTGAAACCCCACGCGTCTACCTATCGTCGCGCAGTTGCTCGTAGGCGGCCTTGATCATCGCGTCGAGCGCAGTCGCCGCGGCGGGGGACAGGTTCCGGTCTGACCTCAGGTAGGTCGTGATCTTCGCCAGCGGCTCGGGCTCGCGGCGAGCATCCCCCGTGCGTACGAAATCATCGACCGCGAGGCCGGACCACGCAGCCAACGCGGCGAGCCCGTCGACGTCCGGTCGCTTGCCTTGAGCCATCCGCGTCAGCGTCGAGGCACTGACGCCCGACGCCTCGGCGACGAGCTTCCAGTTGAGCCGCCGCGCCTGCCGCTCGGCGTCGAGCGCCTCGTAGAACGCTGCCGCGTCGAACGAACCGGCCTTGTCCATGAGTCTCCCTCCCGGTGATTGCTAGATCGCAAGTGAGCGCCTAGAGTGTAGTTGCGATCTAGCAACCAGCGCTCTCAATCGTAACCAAGGAGTCAAGATGACTGAGCAGCAACACTCCGAGCACCCCGGCGACGCCAGTCGCTACGAGGTCGTCGTCAACGGCGAGCGGTTCGACGTGCCGGACGCAACGGTCAGCTTCGAGCAGGTGGTCACCTTCGCGTATCCGGACAAGGAGTCCGACCCCGGCTACACGTTCGTCGTCACGTACCGCAAGGCTGCGGCGCCACGTGAGGGGAGCCTGGCCGAAGGCGGTCGGGTCGAGATCAAGCACCGTGGGACGGTCTTCAATGTCACCTTCACTCGTCTCTCGTAACGCTGACCTCAAGCGGCTCCGTGACGAGGGCTTCGAGATCCAGGTCAAGGACAACCACCTACTGCTCCTTCACGTGCCATACGTCACGCCCGCGCGGATCGTGGCGTACGGCACGCTTGTCTCGACCTTGAACCTCAACGGCGACGCCGTCATGACGCCGGATACGCATGTTGTGTACTTCCACGGCGAGCGCCCATCGCGGGCGGACGGCGCCGTTGTCCCGAACCTGCTCCACTCGAGCGGTACCACGCGTCTGACAGAGGCGATCACTGTCGATTTCAGCTTCTCGAACAAGCCCGAACAAGGGTTCTCGAACTACTTCGACAAGATGACGTCGTACGCCAACATCCTGTGGGGCCACGCCCTTCAGCTCGACCCGGAGGCGACACCGAAGACCTACGTCGTTCACGAGGACGAGGACGATGACTCCCCGTTCCTATACGCAGACTCAGCGTCCACCCGCGCTGAGATCGCGGCGATCAACGCCAAGCTGAAGCTGAACAAGATCGCAATCGTCGGCGTCGGCGGCACCGGCTCATACATCCTCGACCTGGTCGCGAAGACACCGGTCCGTGAGATACATCTGTTCGACGGCGACAAGTTCCTGCAACACAACGCGTTCCGTGCACCAGGCGCTGCGCGGAAGGAAGACTTCGCGAATACGCCGCGCAAGGTGAACTACCACGCCGACCGCTACGCGATGATGCGGACGGGCATCGTCCCGCACCCGTACGACATCGACAACTACAACCGCGACGAGCTCGCCACCATGGACTTCGTCTTCCTCGCGGCCGAAGGTGGCACCACCAAGCGTCTCGTCGTGCAAACGCTCGAGGACGCCGGCATCCCGTTCATCGACGTGGGTATGGGTGTCTACCGCGTCCGAGAGTCGCTTGCTGGTGTTCTCGCTGTCACGACAAGTACGAACGGGCGACGGGACCATGTTCACGTCGGAAGGCGAATCGACTTCACGGACTCCGACGAGGAAGGCGTTTACGCCCAGAACATCCAGATCGCGGACCTCAACGCGCTCAACGCCACCCTGGCGGTGATCCGATGGAAGAAACTGTACGGCGTCTACCTGGACCTCGAACAAGAGCATTACAGCGCGTACACCCTCGATGGCAACCACCTGCTAAACGAGGATCACCCCGACGATGGGCAAGGCAGTTGAAGAGCCAACGGCGCAGCACTGTGGCGTGGCGTTTCGTCGACTACATTCCCCGCGAACTTGACGAAGGCGTGGTCTACATCGCCGCGGAGTTCGGGGCTGTCATCCACCTATGCTGCGACGGGTGCGGGGAGCGGATCTCGACACCCTTGGGGAAGGCTCAGTGGTCCCTCACGTTCGACGGCGAGTCGATATCCCTCTGGCCTTCAGTTGGAAACTGGGCCCTACCGTGCCGATCGCACTACATCATCCGTGAAAACCATGTCATCTGGGCTGGCCAGTGGTCGCCGGCGGAGGTGGCTGCGTCCGCCGCGCGCGACCGGGCGGCCGTCGAGACGGTGCAGGTCGAACCCGCCGCAACGCAGCCGAACCCGCTCTGTGCGATCCTGCGGCTCCAGCTCGCCAGGCTCCGCCTTCGGCGAAGCCGGCGATGAGCGGCCATCATCCAGGGGGCCCCGCGGCACGTTCCACCTACTTGTCGGGGTTATCCGCTCCGTAGGCTTGCTCCACCCGTCTCGCCGAAGGTGTCGTACGCGCAGACCGACGTGCGCGGCGGACGGCTGTGCGCGAGCCGCCCCGGCATCTGGGCGTTCTCCGCGAAGCCGCGCACCCCGGGCCCTGGCGGGCTTCGCGACCTCGCGTGCCCCCTTCACTAGGTGGACGGGCACAGTCCCTGCATCGACGAACGGCGCACCGCCGGCCCGGCGACGGCTCCGCAGTCTTCAGGTCCAAACCACCCCGGCAGCTCGCCGTCCACACGGGCGATCGCCGCGGCGTCCGCACCGGACGCGCCGAAGGTCATGATGCGGGCACGTTCGGGCGCGCCGCCGAAGAGGCGACCGCATTCCTCACATCTCGCCCGTCGTTGTCGATCTACCAAGCATGAGTGAGCGTGAGAGGCGCGGTGGCCCGCTGCGGGTACTGTTTCTCATCGCGAACACCGCTCGAGCCCGGGAACGGATCGACCTAGTGCGCGCCGCCCGTCTGCGTGACGAGATCGAAGACGGAGAAGTTCACGGCGCGATCTTGGTCGGCCCGCGAAGGGATACCGACCCCGCAACGTGGTCGAGGCTGCTGCGCAAGTGGTCCGGGCGCGCAGATCTCGTAATCGTCGAAGGGCACGGCGGATGCCTCACCGGCCATGTCTCGTGCATTGATCCGTTGCCCGAATACGCCATCGGAACCCAGGAATCAAACTGGCGACCCGTTCACGACGCCAACCCGGAGGACCGACCGGCATTCGGCCTCGTACTTCTCGGCAGTTGCAACGCCGCGACGCATCTTGACCGGATCGCCACGTTCTTTGCTTCCTGGCAGCGGTTCATCGCTTGCGCCGGCGTGACGCATGGCGGCGACGTCGAGCGCGTGTACCGCCCAGTCCTGGACGCCCTCACGACCGAAGGGATCGCAGACACCGTTCCAGTCCGTCCATGGGGACAAGCCGCCAAGGTCGAGGCTGCGCTCAGGTCGTGGAGCGTCACCTCGCCGAAAAAGCTTGGCAACTAGCAGGCCACGCGCGGTGCCGCGTTCCCAATACCTTCAAAGCAAGCGAGTTTCATGCGCATAGCAGTGTCCCAAACTCAGTGGGCCGTCGGGCAAGGCTTCTTCCACACGGGTGCGGTCAGCCGTGACTTCCCCTACACGCGTCGGAACCCGCTGTTCACGTACGCGTACGACTGCGGCACGGTCAGTTCGCAACGACTTGTCACCGATGAAATCGACGAATGTGCCCGCCAGCCGGAACACCGTCGCGAGCTCGACATGGTCTTCATCTCTCACTTCGACAAGGACCACGTCAGCGGCATCAGGCGACTCCACAAACGGCTGCGTCCGAGGGCCTACGTGATCCCGCAGGTGCCGCGCCTTGAGCGGGTCTTCCTCGCCGCCTCGATCACCGTCCGCACGCGACGACCGCCAACGGGGGAGCACGCGGATCTGCTCGAAGACCCGCGCCGATGGTTTGCCGGCCTTCCCGGCACACCGCGGGTCATCGAGGTCCTCCCCGCCAACGGAGAGGGAGAGACAGAACCAGCCGAACTTGACCCGCTGGGTGTGCCCGACACGTTCACGGACCCCGTCCTCTTGATTGCCCAGGGCGGCCCGACCCCGAGCGGCGCCGTTCTGGCCACGGTCGGACCGCGACGACGCGCGGGCGACAACATGAGTGCCGAGGCGGATCTGTGGATCTGTGTCGGAGCCACGATGCCCGGAAGCGATTCGGACCTTCAAGCTTTCGCTAATGATCTTCGCAGTCGGCTGGGACCGTCGGTGGACAGGATGCCCATCAGAGAACTGGTGCGCGAGCACTGGAATGACCTGAAGGCCGCGTACCACGCGGGAAACGCGCAGTCGCGCAACCGAACGTCACTGTGCATCTACTCCGGGCCACCGGCGGACGTTCAGTACCACTTCTTTCACAGTTCGTCTCACCGGCGAAACCCTGGTCGGTACGGTGCAGTCACGGTGCCCGCGCCGGGTTGGCTGGGTGCAGGAGACTGCGATCTCAGCGACCCCGCAAAGGTGCGTGAGTTCGTCCAGCTCTTCAATCCGGTTCTTCAGCACGTCGGTGTCTTCGCCGTACCGCATCACGGTGCGGCACGATCCTTGGATGGAAGTCTGCTAGGCGCTTTCGCGGAGGTCCCCGCGCCTGGTCCGACGTGCGTGGTGGGCGCTCGTTCGACAAACGCGCATCATCCCAGTAAGGCACTCCGCTCGATGCTTGCTGGCCCTCCCGCCCGGCTCGTGGTGGCGTCCGAAGATCCTGATTCCCGATGGGTCGTCAAGTCGACCGTCGAGGCATGTACCACGACGTGTCCCTGGAGAACCGTGTATTGAGGTCAACGCGAAAGCGCCTCGCAGGGCGTGCTGGTAGAACTGCACCGTCCGCAACCGGGATGTAAAGAGGATTCCTTCCCGACGAGTTGGGCTGCAACGCCCGAACTCGTGCGCTAGTTGTGCGGTGCTGTTGGAGCCGCGCGTAGGTGGGGCCGCCGCGGTTGGCTTCCGCCACGGCGAAGCAGATCATTGAGCGCATCGCCGACGACATCGACGGAACGTCCAACGCGAAGACCGTCTCGTTCGCTTTTGCCGGCAAGTCCGATGAGAGCGATCTTGCCGGGAAGAACAAGGAGGGGCTCGCCAAAGCGCTGGGGCCCTTCGTTTCCGCTGGTCGATCCACACCGGCGGGGAAGCCCGGCGCGGTGCCACCGCAGGCTCGAGCACGCGCGCAGGTGCGAAGCGACAACGATTCGCCAGGGGGCGAAGGCAAAGGGTCTGGAGATCGGCGAGCGCGGCCGAATCGCAGCGGATGTCCTCAAGGCTAACGAGGCGGCCCACTGAACCGACCAGAGCGGAGTAGTGCCCAGGCCGGGATAACTCCGCGATGGGACGGCACGCCACCGGTAGACCCGGCGAACCGATCGGGTCAACTGACCCGCCTAGGCGTTCCTTGCGTGGTG
This sequence comes from Cellulomonas sp. 73-145, assembly GCA_001898185.1. Lineage (GTDB taxonomy): Bacteria > Actinomycetota > Actinomycetes > Actinomycetales > Cellulomonadaceae > Cellulomonas. The sequence continues at coordinate 10,320 of MKTI01000003.1, forward strand.
CCACGCAGCAGGTCGCAGGTCCCCAATCCTGAGAATGACGTTGACAGTGTCACTGGGATCGCCAATGCCGTCGAGACGGCGGTCCCACAGCATCTCCACGTCAACGTCGCCGACAAGGTGCGGCAGGATCTCCTCGTGCCGGCCGTCCCATTCGACGTCACGGGGCAGTGTCTCGACCGGCGGGTAAACGCCGACGAGTTCCGCGGTGTCATGTCCCCACGCAACGTAGCTGGTTCGAGTTGCCAGCGCGAGGAGCACCTCTTCGGCGACGCTACGAGGCTCGAGCTCTACCAGGGAGCCAGTTCGTGACGCTTCTAGCAGCCGGTCAGTCGACGCGGCGACCTCTGCCCACCATTTGCGCGGCTGATCGTGGACGACCAGTGGCATGTCGTCGCGAACCACAGAGTCAGGGGAGTGTTTCCAGTCTGATACGAGAGTGTCAAGGTCGGCGGTCATCGCCAGCAAAGTGCAGTACAGGTCGAACCGGTTCCGGACCGTCAGCGGGCCCCGAGACTCGGGGTCGCCGTCGTCGTCAACCTGGAACTGGCGGAACGCCTCGCGGACGTCGAGCGCTCGATCGAAATGCTCGACGACGATCTCCACGCTCGCCGAGTCGGGATGGCCTTCCTCCTGCACCCACACCCAGAAGGCCCTCGAATGCAGGGTTGTCCACCGGGGATCAGCGAACGCGGCGGAAAGCTCCTCTTCGGTCGGGTACGACCGGTCTACCAACGCCATGCCGTCCGGAACCGGCAACCACTGTGGCGCCGGCGAGTAGGGCACCTCAACGTCCTGGTCGTACAGCGCCGACCGGAACTCGACCTCGCCGTCGCTGGCCTGGTTCGTCACCACGAGCATGAGCCCCAAGGTGATGGCGCTTCGGAACTCTTCGGCCAGGTCCCCGGGGCCCGACCAGTACTCGCGAATCTGCCGTCCGCTGTCCGCCACGTCTTCTGCACGCCCTGCAGAAGCAACGTCGAGTGCATGGCGGCACGCGACCGCAACCGGTTCAGGCAGCCCTGCGAGCAGAGCATCAACCTCTGACCGGTCACCGGTACCCACCGCTCCGTTCAACGCGGCGACCAGTCGCGCTGCACGTGCCGGTACCCACGGCACTGTCGTCACCTGCGTTAACGCTGGCTCCCCAGCCGGACCGTCGGCGGTCAGAAGGAAGAGACGGGAGCGCGCCTCCGTCGAGGCCGCCACGAACCAAGGGGTCGACACCTGGACGGCAGTCATTGCTCGCCTCGCGAGTTGAAGGACACCACCGTTCGGGGCGCGAACGCAGCGCAAAAGGAGGTGGATAGGTGCCGCTGGGTTAGCTTCAAACCAACCTGCCCGACGCCGCCAGCCTACCGGCGACCCGACCGAGGGCGCCCTGTGTCGTCCCGCAACGCAGACTCCCGATACCGGTTCGTGTCCTCGGGTATCCCGCACGGATGGAGTGAGCCCGGTTCTGGCCTGTGAACCATCGTTGGACGCATTGGGTTCGGGGGGCACCTCGAAGGTCCGTGCCGCCGGTGACAGTGGGCTACACGAGTCGCCTGCGCTACTCGTGCGGCGGGGACGACGGGCTCGTGCGCCGACGGCGACGCTCCACCGGCGGGGCCGGGTAGAGCGTCCGGCCACCTCTCGACTGGCGCGTGATCACCGTCGCGTAGTCAACCGACGGGCGTTCGAAGTGCATCTCCACGGTGGCCACGACGTACAGGCTCGGCCATCCGTCGCCATCGGCGGCGTACCGCAGGGTCGATAGCGGGATGCGGAGGTCCTCGGACAGCCCGATGAGCCCGTCACGAAGCGACTCGAGTACCTCGGGTTTGGCACCAGGACCGGGAGACCGCCTCGCGCGAGCCCTCACCGTGGCCCCCGGCTGCGCCTCCTCACGTTGGCGCCGACGCTCCTGCGCTCGTTCGATGGCCCGGTTACGCAGGAAGTTCGCGAACTCTGCGGCGTAGAGCACCGAGGGCGGTGAGCCGGGTGCGGGTGCTCCGTGCGGCCAGGCGCCAGCCGGGAAGTAGTCGCGCGGCCGCAAGCGGTGCTCTGTCGCCATGGCACCGGTATAGCAGTGTGAGCACTATCTGGAAAACAAGATAGCGACCAGAGTCGTCACCACGTTCAGGTATAGACGGCACCGAGAGCCCACTCGTTCCGAAGCGTTGCACGCTAGCGTGCAAAGCCGCAGATCAGCACGCTAGCGTGCGAGCACTTCCGACGCGCGCCAAGACACCGTTGGAGGAACCGCACAACCAGCCACCGGTCGATCGCTGGCTCCGCCGACGCGCGCGGCGTGCCGCTATCTAACAGAGCAGCCCAGGTGTACCGTCGGTTTCGATCGCAGACACAACCGCCCCTCCGCGTCCACGTCGTGACGTGGGCGCAGGAGAGGCGGCTGTCCGGTCGCGCCTGGCAGCCACCAGACGCGACCTACTTACCCCTGCACGTATCAGGAGGAAGCGTGACGATCATCCCCGACATCACTGACACGGTTCCAGTCGGCCACGCCACCGGGAGCGACGGCACCACCGCGCCAACCTCGGGTCGGACGCGATAGCTCTTCCGAACGCCTCCTCAACGACGAGGCGCGCGGACGAACCGGGCACGAGCCCAGGCCCCGCCAAGGGCCCCGCGCGCCACGTCACCCACTTGTAGCCCTCGCGCGCTCAAAAGCCAGACCCCCCGCGTGCCACGGCACACCAGGCGACGAGTTGCACCCGCGACCGCGTCGTCCATGTCAGACGGGAAGCCCGATGTCCTTCAACCTCAGCAACGCCGTACGTGCCTTCGACCAGCCCGCCGACCCTCACCTCGGCAGAGATCGGGGAGGGCGAACGCGATGAGCGTCGCCACCCGCACCTTCAGTGCCCTCCACGGCGAACTGTTCCTCTCCGCGATGAGTGACCTCTCGGTCGCTGCCTATATCCAGCGGGCCGAGAACGCCCTGCGTGACGACGACGAGGCGCGCCTCGCCCCGAACCCCTACACCGTGGCCACCCCGATCGTCATGGCGTGCATGCACGCGGGCGCCTTGCGGCAGGGGCCACGCGTCCAGTGGATCGGGTTCTCTCCTGCGCTGACTTTGCACCAGCTCCTCACGATGACGTGGGCCTTGGGCTCGACCGAAGCAGCGCTGCTCGGAATGGCTTGGTACCTCACCGGCGACCGGCGGCGGAATGTCCTCGTCGACCGGGAGATCGAACTCCACCTTCTCGCCGAACGGTCGATCCAGGTCGCAGTGGCCGTCGGTTGGGACCCCAGGAGTAGCCGGTTCAGCCCACAGCTCCTCATTCCGCCCGATCTCAGACCGGCACACGAGGAGCAGGCGTAGTAGCGAAACGCCGACCGTCGGCGACACCGCGCCCGTCGGCGGCGCCGTATACGACCCTCCCGTGCCCGGTCCTGTGACCGGTGCGCCTGCCGTATCGCCCAGCGCAAGTGAAGGAGACCCTCCATGGCTCGAGGCCAGGCAAGCACCACGAGTCCGACTCGGCGCGTCCCCGGGGAAGAGGCGTTCGGAGCGGAACTGAAGGACCAACTTGACCGTGAGAACGCGCGCATCATCGTCGGCTACCACCCGCTGACCCCGATGAGCACAGCCGAACACTGGGCTGCCCTCCGGTACCTGGCACCGATGCTGCTGCAAGCTCGGCTACGCCCACGGGCGACGCGAAACGTCCTCATCTTGCTGCTGCCCGTGGTCGTTCACTACCAGCGAGTCGGACTGGAACTGAGCCCCGACCGGCTCCTCAGTCGCGCAACGATCGAGGAGTACCTGGCCGGTGAGGGGCGACGTCACACCCCAGATGTCCGCAAGAACGTCGTCCAAGCAGCAGGCCAGCTCGGCCGTGCCCTTCACCTGGCCGAATACCCCCCGAAGTTCCCCGGATACCCGGCGAGCGTGTGGAACCTGCCATACGACCTGTCGGACTGGCAGGCATTCATCGACCGGGCCAACCGCATGCGCCGCGAAACCCACGCAGAGGAAACCTGCGCGCTCATCGACCTGTGCTTCGCGGCCGGTGCACGCCGGCCACAGCTGGAACGAATCCGCGGCACGGACATCAGCGAAACCCGTGGGCTCGTCCGCGTGACAATGACGGTCAAGGGGGAGGTTCAACACCGCCCTCTGGGCGGGAGGCCCGCAGAGCGAACCCTCGCCTTCGCACGCCAACGCGGAAGCGCGTACCTGTTCCGACCGGACGGCCGAGGGGACCGGCCCCATGCGATCCAACGAGTCCTCGAGCAACTGCAGAAGGCAACCGGTGTTCGCTTCCAAATCGGGCGTGCAGCCGCCAGTTGGGAGTTGCGCATGGTTCAAGCAGCGGGCATCCGCGCCCCCTTCGACATTCTTGGCATTGGTGCCAAAGGTCACACCGTCATGCGTCTGGCCGACGAATGCCCCAGAAGCGACCCGCGGGAACGTGAGGCGATCCTCATGAGGATGCTCGGCGACTACAAGGAGCTGCCATGACGCTCAAGCGATTCGAAGAGAAGACGGTCACCGACACGCAGTGGCGCCGGGCAACGACCCTTCGCGACCGGTCCGGACTCGTTCCGTTCTTCGAGCAGGCGATGGCGCCAACCGGTCCGCGAACGGGCCGCCCACCGAACCAGGACCGCTACACCGTCAACGCTGTACTGACCGCACTGCTGCTGGTCATCGCAGCCCAAGACATCCCGAACTTGGCTACAGCGCTGCGCGTCCTGTGGTCCCTACCTCCAGATCGAGTCGCCGAACTCGGACTCGAAAGCGTCATCACCCCGGAGAAGAAGGCGCAGATGCGGCGGATCACACCTGCGGAGGGGAAGAACCGGATAGCACTCCTCACGAAGGAGTACTACAGCATCTTCCGCACCTTCAACACCATGATGAACACCATCGACTCAAGCCCGCACCCACGCAACACCCCCGAAACTGTCCAAGCTCGACGGTTGCGCGCGGCACGCCTGACACACGCGGAACGGCACGATCTCAGGCTTCGTGAAGACCGGTTCCTCAAGGTGATCGACTTGGTCATCAGCGCTGGCTGTGCCGGAGGCAGACCGGACCACTACACCGGGGACGCCATCCTGGATGAGACGTGGCTTGACTCGCACGGCGCAACCGTCGGCCGAGGCTACAGGCAGCCCCATCTGAAGGCGCCTGCCGATCCGGACGTGTTCCTCAGGCCGAAGAAGGGTCCCAAGAAGGGCTGGGGGTACGTTCACATGCTCGTGTTCGCCGGTCCTGCCCCGAAGCCGAACGGCCGCAGTGTGCCGGAAATCGTCACAGGCTTCTACATTCGAAAGCGCGGCGACAGCATCACGGACTCCGCAATCGCCACATTACGCTCCCACGTCGCGTCAGGCTTCGGCGCTACGCGCGGGTTCGGCATCGTCATCGCCGACCGCGGGTACACCGCTGAGCAGGACGACTTCGCGATCCGCATGGCAGAGGAGGGGTACCACGTGACCGCTTCAGCGGATCAGCCCCAACCGGTGAACGAGGTCGACTACGTCCTGACCGAGCCGGCACGCGAACCGCGCCTTCCGCTGGTCGAACTGGGCGTGTACATGTTCGCCGGACGCTTCATCTGCCCGGCTGGCGCGCACCTTCGCCCGTTCCGCGACCTGCGCCCTCTCAACGAAAGCAAGGCGACCGACGCCGACTTGCAGCACCGACAGGAGATCATCGACCAGCTTCGGCTTTACACGATGCCAACGAACGGCCTGCCCCGCCGAGTCGTGCGCGCTGGGCGCCTCCAAGGTTGGGCCACCTACGAAGTCCTGTGCCCTGCGCTGGCGGGTCTCGTGAACTGCCCCCTTCAGCCAGACTCGGGTATCCGGTCGCCTCAGCCTCGTCCGATCGCCCACATGACACCCGACGCGCCGTACCCGGTGTGCCGCCAGGCGTACACGAGGGTCCACATTCCCGTCCGGTTGATGAAGCATGTCGATGTCGACCTGCGCGGTTCGTTCGAGCACACCGACCGCTTCGCGCTGCGTTCCGCGATCGAACGAATCAACTCAGACATCAAACGATTCGACACCGCAAACTTGAACGGTCCAGCACTTCAGACGGTGGGCCGGGCCCGGATCGGTTTCCTCGCCGCCTGCACCGCTGCGATGCAGAGCATGATCCGCATTGAGGGATACATCGAGGACTACGGCTCGGTCCACAACATGCCGTACACGCGTCGGTTCCACCTCCGACGCGCGCGCGCCCGCCGACTCGCCCGTCGGCTCCGCACTTCGAAAGCCGCACGCAACAGGGAACGCTGACTCGGTCGCCCAACGTCCATCGAGAGCGGCGGATAGGCAGACACGCCGACGGTGAACCCCTGGAGCGCAGACAGGCAAAAGGGACAATACGTCCACGTCGCGACACGCGGCATTCTGCGGGCGCCCGGGTAAACATGCAGGTCAGAAGGTCGCCCCGAACTGCCGCCATTCGGAACGGCGAACCCCTGGAGCTTCGACGATGAACCCCTGGGCGTTTACGGGAAATGGCTTCTGACCTGCGTGGACAACCGCTCTCTCCTCCGGCGCTGGCCGTGGTGCTCTGCGGGTTCCGGTTCCTCGCGCTGGTCGACCTCGGCGAGGCGTTCTCGGACCGGACGGTGCAGCTTCTCCGGCGGACGCGCATGCTCCTCGTGGTCGTCGCCGGGTGGTTCGCCGTGGGCTTCGTCGGGTTCTGGGTCGGCACCGGGTTGATGCACGTCACGCTCGTCCTGACCTGGTGCGCCGTCGAGGTCGCGGCGCTCCTGGGCATCGGCCTGCTGGCGTTGTTCGAGGGCCTGTTCGCCAGTGCGGCTCAGCTGCGTCGGGAGGCGGCGCTCGTGTCGGCGGGCGGCGCCGGGACGATCCGTGCACCGGATTCCCACATCCCGTTTCCCTGAACCGGCCCGCGCGATGCCGGTGTCTCCCTAGGCTCCGGCCGTGCCCCAGTCGACGCGGCGGTCGTCCCCGGTCCCACGGCACGCGCGTCCACGCAAGCAGCACCCCGCGCTGCGGGTGCTCGCCGTCGGGCTCGTCGCGGTGCTGCTCGGCGCGGTCTCGCTGGCGGGCGCTGTCGCGCAGCGTCTGCAGGGGAACGTCAAGCACGTGGACATCGCGGCCCTGGTGGACCGCCCGACGCCGACGTCGACGTCAGGCGCCACCGAGGTGGCCGACGCGCACGCCGCGAGACCGGTGAACGTCCTGCTCCTCGGCTCGGACGACCGCTCGGGGGAGAACGCCGAGATCGGCGGCGCGAACGGAGGAATGCGTTCCGACACCGCGATCGTGATGCACGTGTCGGCGGATCGGCGCCGCGTCGAGCTTGTCTCCATCCCCCGTGACTCGCTGGTCGACATCCCCGCGTGCAGGCTCACCAACCAGAAGACGACGAAGCCGCAGCGAGCCGCCATGTTCAACTCGGCATTCGCGCTCGGCTGGGACAACGGGGGCGACATCGCGTCCGCCGCGGCGTGCACCGTGACCACCGTCCAGGCCACGACGGGCGTGCCCGTGGACCACGTCGCCGTCGTCGACTTCGCCGGGTTCCAGAAGATGGTCGACGCGGTCGGGGGCGTGCAGATCTGCGTGCCGAAGGCGATGAGCGACGACAAGACGGGCCTGAACCTCCCGGCGGGGCTCAACGCGCTCGACGGCCAGACGGCCCTGCAGTTCGCCCGCGCCCGTTACGAGACGGGCAGCGACGGGTCGGACCTCACGCGGATCGGCCATCAGCAGCAGCTGCTCGCCGCCCTGGCCCACAAGGTGCTCAGCAAGGCCGTCCTCACCGACCCGGTGAAGCTCATGTCGTTCGCCAACGCCGCCACCAGCGCACTCACCACCGACTCGGGCCTGACGTCGTCGACCGCCACCGGTCTGGCCTACAGCCTCCGGGGCATCGACCCGGCACAGGTCGTCTTCACCACCGTCCCCAACGGTCCGGCACCGCAGGACCGCTACCGCGTGGTCTGGACGGAGGCCGCCGGCCGGCTGTGGGCCGCGATGGCGGCCGACCGGCCGATCACCGACGCGCTCGCACCGCCGTCCACGCCCGTGCCGTCGACCACCTCGCAGAGCAGCGCCCCTGCGCCCACCGCGACGGTGCCATCACCCTCCGCGTCGCAGCGCGCGGCCCCGCTGCCGAAGGACGTGACCAGCGTGGACCAGGTCCAGGCGCAGGCGTCCGCCGTCTGCGGCGGCTGACCCAGTTGAGCGGACCTGCTGGAAGGTCGTCCAGGTGATCATCGTCGCCCTCGCCGTCGCTGCGGCGGCCCTGGGGTTCGGCCTCGGCCTGGCATCTCGCTACCTGCGAGCTCGACGGCGGAACGGGGCATCACGCGGGCTGGACTTCCTCGCCGTCCTTCTCCTCGCCGCGGTGATGGCACTGCACCACGACGAGGCTGCCGTGGTCCTCCCGTACCTGGCAGCCTTCGCGCTCGGCCGGTTCATGTGGCCCGCGCTTCCGGGCGGAGCACCAGCACCCGAGTGACGTTCCCGATGGGGGACCGTCCGTCGGCGCCGAGGCCGCGGTCAGAACCCGGTCGGCGCGTCCGGTGGGCGAGGCGCCGAGGTGCGTCGCCACGCGCGCGCGGCAGGTGTGAGCAGCAGTGCCAGCGTGAGGCCCGCCGCCGCGACGATCCCCGCGCCGATGGCGAGGCTGCTGCCGCTCGCCGTGCCGATCGCGTCGGCGATCTCTCCGGGGACACCGACGAGGACGACGGCGCCGAGCGGGATGGCCACCGCCTTCACGTCCTGCCCGCGGAGCAGGCGGGCCGTCCCGACGACGGACCATCCCGCCGCCACCAGGAACAGCACGAGGACGGTCGCCGCACCGCGATCGGCCATGGCGCCGGCGTGAGCCAACCCCGCCTTCTGCCCGAACAGGATGTCCGCCGTGATGCCTGCCTCCACCAGGAACCCGATGGTGAAGAGGCCGGTCAGCACGGCTGCTGCCAGCACGGCCGCGGGAGCGCGGTGCTCCGCGGTCGTGGCGCCGTTGCCGTCGTCGCCCGTCCTGGTCGTCATCCGTCACCCCCGCTCGGGAATCGGTCGCCGACGTCCGGGCCTTGAGGTGGGCCGGTCGGCCGGAGGCCGCCGTGGGGTGGCCGGGCCGAAGCGACCCGGCCACCCCACGCACCTCAGACGCGACCCGCGGCGAACAGCTGTGCGACCTCGTCGGACGAGAGCGCCCGGTCGTAGGCCCGCACGTCGTCCACGGTGCCGGTCAGGTAGTCGACGGGGTTGCCGCCGTACCGCCCACGACCGACGGTGAAGTCACCCGTCCCGGCGTCGACCGAGCCGAGCACGTGCGCCACGCCGGCCTGCTGACCGTCCACGTACAGCGTCAGGGTCGACGCCGCGACGTCCCGGACGCCGACCAGGTGGTACCAGCGCCCGATCACCGGGGTGCCCACCGCGGTCGCCAGCGCGCGGGTCCCGGCGAACGAGAACGCCCACAGGTGGTCCGCGCCGGAGTACTGCAGGAAGAAGGCGCTGTTGTTCACGCCGTCCTCGCTGACCACCGTCTGGAACCCGCCGCCGGCCTGCGACAGCTTGACCCAGGCGGACACCGCGTAGTCGGTGCCCTGGGTGGCGATCACCGGGCCGCTGCTGTGCGCGTAGCCGTTGCCGGTGAACGTCAGGCCGTCGGTGCTCCACGCGCCGTTGACCACGGTCAGCGGGTGGCTGCCGGAGACGTCGGTGGCGGTGGTGCCGCTGCCGTCGTCGAGCGGCCAGTGGCCGATGCCGTTGAGCCCCGGGGTCCCGGCCGGCGGCTGGGGTGCCGACGACGACGAGCCCGTGGCGATGGTCGCCAGGTTGATCGCCCGCACCGGGGCGGGGTCGACCTTCAGCACCTGACGGTCGTACGTCCAGAAGCCGTTCTGCTCACCCTCGACGTCGGCGATCTGCGTGTACACGCTCCCCGACAGGCCCCAGGGGGCGTAGTCCTTCAGCACCGTGGTGTTGTCCACGTAGCCCTGGGTGAGGGCGGCCGAGTCTTTGACGGCGCCGTAGGGGTTGACGTCGGCGCCCGGCCACGCGTGACCGGCGACGGGCAGGGTCAGCCCGCCGTGCTCACCGTCGATCGCCGCACGGTTCGCGTCGGGCGACGGCAGCGCCGGGCCCTGGTACTGGTGCCAGTCGATGATGTTGCCGCTGCCGGGGTCGCCGCCCATGTCGCAGCAGTTGGAGCCGCTGCGAGAGTCGACCAGACGGGTCGGGTCGAGGGACTTGATCTGCGTCGTCAGGTCGGCGGCCGCCTGGATGCTCCACTGGCCCCAGCCCTCGTTGAACGGGATCCAGCCGATCACCGAGGTCTCGCCGCGCAGCTGCGTGACGATGTCCGACACCTGCGAGCGGAACGTCGCCTTGTCGGCCGTGTTCAGCCGCGGCGTGCTGCCGGCCGGCATCGACGGCGCGTCCTGCCACACCATCATCCCGAGGCGGTCGGCCCAGTAGTACCAGCGGGCCGGCTCCACCTTGATGTGCTTGCGGATGGTGTTGAAGCCCAGGTCCTTGGTGTGCTGGATGTCCGACTTCAGCGCCGCGTCCGTGGGGGCGGTGTAGATGCCGTCCGGCCAGAAGCCCTGGTCGAGCGTGGCCAGCAGGTACTGCTGCTTGCCGTTGAGCGTGATCCGCTGCTTGCCGTTGACGTTCGCGACGGCGATGGTCCGCAGGCCGGCGTAGCTCTCGACCTGGTCCGCACGGCCGGCCCCCGTGAGGGTCGCGGTGAACGTGTAGAGGAACGGGTCGTCGGGCGTCCACAGGTGCGGGTGGTCGACGCCGATGTGCAGCGGCTGACCGACCGGGCCCTCGGCGCTGCCGACCTGCTGCCCGTCGGCGAAGGCCGTGACCCTCAGCCGGGCGTCGGCCGCGTCGCCGAGGGTCGTGGCGCTGACGTCGAAGCCCGTCAGGTCGGAGGTCGGCGTGGCGGTCAGGGCGGAGATGCTCGTCGTCGAGACGGGCTCCATCCACACCGTCTGCCAGATGCCCGACGACGCGGTGTAGAAGATGCCGCCCGGCGTCAGGCTCTGCTTGCCCACCGGGATGTTCTCGCTGTTCGCGGGTGCGTGCACCGCCACCAGGATCTCCTGCGGCCCCTTGGCGACCAGCGCGTCGGTGATGTCCGCGGTGAAGGCGGTGTACCCGCCGGTGTGGTGGGCCACCTCGCGCCCGTTGACGTACACGGTCGCCTCGTAGTCGACGGCGCCGAAGTTCAGGTGGATGCGGCGGTCGCCGTTCTTCCACGAGGCCGGGACCGTGGTGGTGGTCCGGTAGACCATGTAGTCCGAGTGCGCCTGGATGCCCGAGAGGGCCGACTCGGTGGGGTAGGGCACCAGGATCTGCTTGGCCAGGTTGGTGCCGAACGGCAGCGGGCTGAACCCGTCCCACGGCTGGTACTGCCACAGGCCGTTGAGGTTGGCCCACTCGGGAGCCGCGGCGCTCGGCCGGGCGAGCTGCGGACGCGGGTAGTCGGGCAGCGCGTTGGTCGGCGAGACGTCGGCCGTCCACGGCGTGCTCAGCGGTGGCGTCCCCTTGGTCCACGCCGCGGTCGAGGCGACGGTCGTGGAGGCGGATGCTGTGGTGGTGGTGCCGGTCGCGGCGTCTGCGGTCGCGGCCGGGAGCGTGAGGGTCAAGACTGCGGCCAACGCCAGGAGCGCACCGGGTGCGCGCCGTGGTCTGGGTACGTGCATGTGGCCCAACCTCCTCGTTGGAACCGAGGGCGGTGCCCCCGGGCGGCCCTCCCCGGACCGGCAACGGACAGTGTTCCGAAAACCTGTCCATAAGTCGAGGGTTCGCCCGTCCCCGCACGGTCGGCGGTAGTACGCTCGCCGCGTCCGCCAGGCGGTCCACCGCCGCGCGCCGTCCGAAGTGCCGTCCGAAGGGCCCCGGGTCATGACCACCGTCGGCTACGTCTGGGTGGGCCCGCTGGAGCACAACGCCGACTACCAGCGGGCGCTGCTGCGCGAGCGCGGCGCGGAGCGGCTGTTCGAGGACGTCAGCGCCCACACGTCCACCCAGATGCGCGAGCACCTGACCGATGCGCTCGACGAGCTGCACGCCGGGGACACCCTCCTGGTCTGGCGCCTCGACCGGCTCGGTGCGACCACCTCCGCCGTCGTCTCCCTGCTCGACCTGCTCGGCCGACGACAGGTCGGCGTGGTCAGCGTCGCCGACAAGCTCGACACCACGGGTCCCGACGGCGCCGCGCTGCTGCGGTTCGTCGCCGCCTTCACGGACCTGGACCGGCGGCTGCACCGCGAGCGGACCATCGTCGGCGTCTACGCCGCACGCTCCCGCGGCCGGGTCGGCGGCCGGCCCCGGGCGCTGTCCTCGACCAACGTCGAGCGCGTGCTGATGCTGCGCGACCAGGGCGCGACGGTGCGGGAGATCGCCGAGGCGCTGGGCACGTCCCGCGCCACCGTCTACCGGGTGATCCAGGACGCCGACCGCGGCGCCGCCGAGGCGCAGGACGCCGACCCTGCGCCTGCGCCCGCGCCTGCGCCGGCCCAGCGTCGCACCCGGATGCTGCGGCTGCCGTCGATCGAGCACGACGCCGGCTCCCTGCCGGCCACCGACTGACGCCGGCTCGCCGCCGGCGACCGACCGACCCGCGCCGACCGACCCGCACCGACCGATGCAGCTGCGCCCGTTCAGGCCAGCGGGCCGGTCTCCTCGATCAGCCGCAGCGCCGCGCTGACCCGCGGGTTCCGCTCCGGGTCGGAGTCGATCCCCAGGGTGTTGTAGATCGCGTTCACGTGGTTCTGCACCGACTTCTCGGCGATGCCCAGCCGTTCGCCGATGCCGGAGTTGCTCAGGCCCTGCGCCAGCAGCTGCAGCACCTCGAACTGCCGGTCCGTCAGTGCCGCCACCGCCGAGCCGCGTCGCGGCCGCATCTTCGCCAGCAGCGCCGGGTCCAGCACCGTCTCGCCGCGGGCGGCGGCGTGCAGCGCCCCGACCAGGGCCTCCACGGTGGTCGCCGATGTCTTGGACAGGTAGCCCCAGCCCACCGCCACGTCGGCCGGCAGGTCCAGCAGCAGCTCCATCGCGTCGTGCGCGGACAGCAGCAGGATGCCGAGCGACGGCTGGCTGCGGCGCAGCTGGACGCCGAGCGCGATGCCGTTGCCGTCCGGCAGGTCGATGTCCAGCACCACCACGTTCGCCAGGCCGGGTGTGATGACGTTCCGAGCCGCGGCGACGGTCCCGACGCTGGCCACCACCTGCAGCCCCGGCTGCTCGCCGAGGGTCCGCTCGAGCATCGAGCGGAACAGCGGCTGGTCCTCGACCACTGCGACGCGCAGCGCGGCGGGGGATTGGTTGGGCATCACTGCTCAGTATCGTCTGTGCCGACCGGATGCTGTGGCGCAACGTCGCACCGGCCGACGAGAGCTGAGGTGAGCGTGCCCGCCCAGAGCGCGCCGGACGACCGTGCGGACCCCGCGGACGAGGCGTCGGACTGGCGCACCCTCTGGGTGACCACCGGGGCCGTCGCCTCGATGTTCGCGATCGGCGCCGTCGCCCAGTCCACCTACATCTTCGCCGCGTTCGTGCCGGGCTGGCAGGCCGTCTCCGTCGTCTCGCGCGTGGTCGTCAACGCCCTGACCGTCCTGGTGCTCATCGCGGTGCTGGCGCTGTGGCGCCAGCCGCACCGGATCACCCGGCTCGGCAAGATGGTCGGGGCGGTGCTCGCCGGGCTGATCGCCGCGCTCGCGCGAGTGGCACTGCAGGTGCTGCTGGGGGTGTACCCCGCGTTCGGGCCGAAGACGGTGGTCGCCGAGGCGGTGACGGGCGCGATGATCGGCGTCGGCTCGGCGGTGCTCGGCACCTGGGTGATGATGTCGCGGCGCAGGCTGCGGGCCGAGGTTCGCGAGCGGGTGCGCACGACGCACGCGGTCCAGACGGCGGTGCAAGCCCTCGAGGACGAGGAGATCCGCGTGCGGCGGGAGGTGGCCGACGGGCTGCACTCGTCGATGCAGCAGCGCCTGGTGCTGGTGACGGCGCGGCTGGACGGCGCGCTGGCCCGGCTCGCCGCCGCCGGTGCTCCGGCGCGGGACCTCGCCACCCTGCGTGAGGTGCGCACCGAGATCGAGAACGTGCGCGAGCAGGACGTGCGGCAGATGAGCCGGCTGCTCTACCCGGACCAGCTGGAGATCGGGATGGTCCCGGCGGTCCGTGCGCTGCTGCGCCGCGTCCCGCCGGCGATCGCGACGCACCTGGAGGTCGACGAGGAGCTGCGCGCGCTGGACGACCCGGCCGCCCCGGAGCTCTCCCAGGCGGAACGGCTGCTGGCCGTTCGCGTGGTCGAGGAGGCCGTGAGCAACGCGCTCCGCCACGGCACTCCGACCGAGGTGGACGTGCGGCTCGGCGTGAACCGCACGGGCATCGCGCTGCGGGTGCGGGACGACGGCGGCGGCTTCGACCCGGCGACGGTGACCCGCTCCGGCACCAAGCGGCTGGCCGAGCGGCTGTCGATCGTCGGCGGCCGGCTCGACGTCAAGGGAGTGCTCGGCGTCGGTACCGAGGTGGTCGCGACGCTCCCTGTGGACGCGCTCCGCGGTCGCTGAGGGGCGGCCGCATCCGGCTGCGGCAGCACTGTCGTGAGCGTCGTCGTCAGCGCCGTGAAAAATGGCGCGGATTAGGCGCGCTATAAGGCGCCCAAGCGATTCCCCGGTATACCGCTTCACCCGCCGGAGTGAGCCGCTGACCTGCGGCTGGGTGAAAGAATCGGACAATTAAGACAGCCGTAGGTGCTGCCACCTAGACGCTTGTCCAACTTGGTTATGTGAAGCCCTACGTTCCGGGCGGATCGTCGTCAGAACCCCCGGAACCAGAGGAGCAAGTCCATGTCTCGCAGCAAGTGGTCCACCCGTCGCAAGTCCCTGGCCATCGGCCTGGCCGTCGTCGGCGTGGCCGGCCTCTCCCTGGCCTCCGCGTCGCAGATCAACTTCAACTGGAACACGCAGAGCTTCCAGTCCGGCTCGGTCCCGACCGTCATGAGCGACTGCCAGAAGAGCACCGTCGGCGTCGCGTACGGCACGCCGGCGTTCTCCTCCACCGGCTGGACCGTCTCCAACGTGACGTTCTCGTCCATCGACGCCGCCTGCCAGGGCAAGACCTACGAGGTCGCCTACTCCACGTCGTCGAGCAACGGCTGGGTGCAGACCGGCCTGACCACGACCAGCGCCAAGGTCGACACCACCGGCTCCATCGCCGTCACGCTGCCGAGCGGCGTGACCGACCCCAGCACGATCACCGGCTGGGCGCTGACCATCCACAGCTGATGACCCAGGCGAGGGCGGCCGACTCGAGGCGGCCACCCTCGCGCACACCCTTCGAACCAGGGGGTTCGGCCGTGCAGGAAGCCGCGCACCGCACCAGCGCACCGGCGTCGTCCGCGCCGCGTGTGCTGCGAGTGGTGCGCGGCGTCCTCGGCTGGGTGCTGCTCGCCGCAGGTCTGTGGCTCGTCTGGCCGTCGTCGCTCGGCGGTTGCACCACTCTGACGGTGGTCTCCGGGCACTCGATGGAGCCGACCTACTACACCGGCGACCTGGTGGTGGCGCGGTGCGGCACCCCGAAGGTCGGGGACGTGGCCGTCTACCGGCCCACCGCGGTGGACCGCTCGGCCCGCATCATCCACCGGGTGGTCGGCGGCGACGGTGCCACGGGGTGGCAGCTGAAGGGCGACAACAACACGTACGCCGACCCGTTCTCCCCGACGAACGCCGACGTGGTCGGCGTCGCGGTGCTGCACATCCCGAAGCTCGGCCGGCTGTCCGTGCTGCTCCTCAACCCCTGGCTCTGGGCGTTCGCCGTGCTGGCGGCGATGGTCCTGCTGATCTGGCCGTCCGCGGAGGACGAGCCGCACGACGACGACACGCGCGCCGACGCCGCGCCGTCCGGGGTGGCCGACGACGTCGCGGAGGTGGTGACCGTAGGCGCGGGGGACGTCTCGGGCGACGTCTCGGGCGACGTCTCGGTGGACCGCCGACCCATGGCCGTGGACAACGCCCGATGACGCGACGCCCGCGGTTCCGGCTGATCGCCGCGCTCACCGTCCTGGTGCTCGGCCTGCTCGGCGTTGCCGAGGCGTCCGCCTCCAAGATCCCGCTCAGCTCGGTCGGGGCGGTGTGGCACTCCGCCACCTTCTCCCGGCCGTGCGCCGGCCCGGTGCTGGTCACGCCGATGGGCAACCCCAACGGCGCGGGGAAGTACTCGCAGGCCGCCGTCACCGGGCTGTCGGGCTCGTGCTCCACCGGCTACCTCGAGCTGCGGGACAACTACGGCACCACCCTGATCTCCGGCACGGGCACCATCTCCGGCGGTGTCTTCTCCGTGTCCACCAGCAGCGGCCAGTACACGCCGCCCAGCACGGCGAACGCGCGGATCTTCGTCTCCGGCAACACCTGGCCGATCAAGGCGACGTGGATGCCGTCCATCTACGGCGGTTGCGTCGTCGTCGTCGCGGCGACGGGAGCGACCACCACCAAGCCGTGCTCGATCACCAGCCTCACGGCGGTGAGCAACGGGGACGGCGCCGGTCGCGGCTACCGGACCGACCACATGTACCTGGTGCTGTCCGCGCCGACCATGGTCACGGACGGGACGGAGAAGGCGTACCTGGTGCTCAACCTGGGCGCCGCGTCCGGCCTGCCCAACAACTGGCAGTGGGGCAACGCCGGGGTCACGACGGGCAACCTCACGCCCTATCCCGGCGACCGCTGCTCGGCGCTCCCGATGCTCCAGGCCTACGCGCCCGGCTGGGCCGCCAACGGTGCCCAGGTGTACTTCGACGCGCTCGAGAACCGCACCGGCGCCTCCGGACTCGTCTGCTCCTGACCCGACAGGTCGCTGCTCCGAACGGGTGACGTCCGGTCGGATCCCTCAGCATCGGGGACGCCCGACCGATGGATCGGTCTGAGTTGTGTCTGATGCGTCGCACCTGGTCAGAGGGGTGAAGTTCTGCCCCTAACGGGTCTCCCGGCTCGCGACCTCTGGGTGTTAGCACCTAGCCTCTGTGCTGTCAGCACGACGCTGACACGTCGGTCCGCCGACGATCCGCCGCCCACGGAGGGGAGGCGACCGTGACACAGGTGTCCGCAGGTTCTGCTCGCACCGCGCCCTGGGCGCCGATCCGGTCCCTGCGCTCGCGCGCGTTCCGGCTCAAGTTGGCCGCGGTGCTCACGGCGTTCTCCGTCGCGGGTCTCTACGCCTCGTCCCAGGCGATGGCGCAGGCCCCGCAGTCCGCGGCCGCTGCCGTGCCGTCCGGGTGCGACGGCAACCAGGTGCGCTGGGGGTACGAGGCGGGGCTCGTCCCGGGGGCCGACGGGGGCTTCTCGATCGAGGGCATCCGGGTGGACGACGTCCCGGCCGCCTGCGTCGGGCGGCCCGTGGCGATCACGTACTCCAGCGGTGGCACCGTGGTCCGCCGGGAGGTGCGGCCGCTGGAGCGCGGCGTGATCGACCGGATCGACAGGTCCGTGGTCGGCGACGTGCTGGTCACCGCCGCGTCCTGGGCGCCCGTCTCCTGACCGCGGATTCCGACCGGGACTATCCGCGGGCCTGATCCGCGGCCATGATCCGCCGGCCCTGGTCCGCCGGGCCCCGGCCGCTCACCAGCCCAGGGCGTCGATCGCCGCGACCTCCTCGGCCGTCAGCTGCAGGTCGAGCGCCGCGAGGTTCTCCTCGAGGCGGGCCAGGTGCGTCGTCTTGGGGATCACCACCACGTCGTGCGCCAGGTGCCAGGCCAGCACCACCTGGGCCGGCGTCGCGTCGTGCACCGCGGCCGCCTTGGTGATCGCCTCCGACGCCAGGTCGGTCCGCTTCAAGGGCGAGTAGCCCTCGACGGCGATGCCGCGCTCGCGGTGCGCGTCCAGCAGCTCGGGGTCGTGGTCGGCCGGGCTGTACGGGATCTGGTTGACCGCCGGTGCCTCACCGGTCGCCTCGATCAGCTGGTCGATCTGCGGGATCGAGTAGTTGGACACCCCGATCGACCTGGTCAGGCCCTCGTCGCGGGCGCGGCGCAGCTCCTGCCACACCTCGGGCGCCGCCTTGCCGCCGGGCGGCCAGTGGATCAGCCACAGGTCGACGTGGTCCGTGCCCAGCGCGGCGAGCGACTCGAGGATTGTCCGGCGCTCCCGGCCGGCGTGCTCGGGCGGCAGCTTGGTGGTGAGGAACACGTCGTCCCGGTCGATGTCCACCAGCGACAGGGCACGTCCCACCTGCCCCTCGTTCCCGTAGCCGGTGGCGGTGTCCAGGTGCCGGTAGCCCAGCTCCAGGGCGCCGCTGACGGCACGCACCGCCTCGTCACCGGTGGACTGCCAGGTGCCCAGGCCGAGCATCGGGATGGTGCCGCCGGGCAGGGCCAGGGTGGGGGAGGACGTCATGCGGCCATCCTCGCCGCCACCCCCGTCGAGCCGCACCTGGAGGGCGTGACGACGCCCGGATGTACCGTCGCGCAGGCCGTAGCACAGCCTGTGCACAGCCGGGAACACCGGCGTGTCGCGCATCGTTGTGCCAGCCGAGATGAAGCGATACGAAGACCTCGAGAACGACGACGGCACCGTCGTCCGGTACCGGCGCCACGACAACGGCGGCGGTCTCATCGGCGCGGGCGCGCACGCGGCACCGGACGCCTACGTGGCGGCCACCGCGTGGGTGGACCCGGGCGCGCACGTGAACGCGGGCGCCCACCTGGGCGACCACGTGTGGCTGGAGCGCGGCGCGGTGGTGCACGCCGGTGCGCGGCTCGGCAGCCACGTGCACGTGGAGGCGGACGCGGTGGTGGGTGCGGGTGCGCGCCTCGGCACGCGGGTGACCGTCGGCGCCGGCGCACGGGTGGAGCCCGGTGTCGTCGTGCACTCCGACCAGACGATCCCGGCGGGCGCGCTCGTCCGGCGCTCGGCCTCCCGCCCCGTCGCCGCCTGACCGCGGCACCTCCCGGCGCGGGCTGACCGCGCCGCCACGACGCCCTTCGCCCTGCCGGGCGGAGGTGTCAGTCGTCGTCGGGCAGGTCCGCGCGTCCCGGTGACGACGTGGACCGCGGCCCCGCGCCCGTGATCCCCAGCTCGTCCACCAGGAACAGGAACGCCCGCCCGTACGGGTGCTCGCCGACCTCCTCGCGCACGCGGTCCCAGTCGATCTGCTCCCGCAGGGCCCGCGCCGTGGGCAGCAGCCACGTGAAGTCGCAGTAGTGCTCCCCGAGCACGCGCATCTTCGCCGAGACGATCTCGGTGGCCTGCAGCACGGGCATCCGCACCGCGAGCACCTCGAGCTCCTCGGCGCTGGCCAGCATCTGGTGCGTGATCGGCTCACCGACCATCCGGAACAGCACGTCGATCAGCTGACCGTGGTGGTACGCCTTGAACAGCCAGTTCTCCGCGGGCTGCACCACGTCCAGGCCGGCCGCGGTCAGCGCCTCCTTGGCGCGGCCCACGTCCTCCTCCGTCACCGCGAAGTCCGCGTCGTGGCTCGGTTCCGGCGCACCGCGCGCCCAGGCCGCATAGCCGCCCACCAGGGCGAACGGGATGCCGGCCTCCAGCAGAGCCACGGCGGTGCGGCGCAGGCCGTCCTGCAGGGCGGCGCGCTCGTCTGCCGGCGTCGTCACGTGGTCCGTCATCTTCGGTTGTCTACACCCCGGCGCCTCGACCCGCAGCGTGGGTCGCCGCGCGGCGGTCCGGGGGACGGCGCTGCGGAGGCCCTCAGCAGGACGTGAGCGGCCTGTCGGGCGACACTCGACGGGTGCGGCTGGCCACGTTCAACATTCTGCACGCGCGCTCGCCTGCCGACGGCCGCGTGGACCTGGACCGGTTCGCCGCCGCGGTGCGGCGCCTGGACGCCGACGTGCTGGGCCTGCAGGAGGTGGACCGCGACCAGGCGCGGTCCCACGGTGCGGACCTGACCTCGATCGCCGCCGAGGCGATGGGGGCGCACGCCCACCGGTTCGCCGCGACGCTGCACGGCGAGCCGGGGCTCTGGGTCGCGGCGACCGGCGCCCATCAGCCTCGGGGCGCCGCCTACGGGATCGCGCTGCTCAGCAGGCACCCGGTGCGCGAGTGGCGCGTGCTGACCCTCCCGGTGCTGAACCGCCGGGCTCCGGTCCGGTTCCCGGGACGTCGGTGGCCGGAGCTGGTGCGCGACGAGCCGCGCGCGGCGATCGCCGCGGTGCTCGACGCGCCCGGCGGCACGCTGACGGTGGTGTGCACGCACCTGACGTTCATCCCGCGCTGGAACGGGCTGCAGCTGCGGCGCCTGACCGCGGCGGTGGAGGAGCTGCCGCGGCCGCTGGTGGTGCTGGGCGACCTCAACCTCGAGGACGGTCAGCCGGCGCAGCTCGCCCGGATGACGCCCCTCGCCACCGCGCCGACCTACCCGGTCGGCCGCCCGGTGCGGCAGCTCGACCACATCCTGGGGGAGGGTGCGGTGGCGGCCGTCCGTCCGGCCGAGGCGGTGGACCTGGGCCTGTCCGACCACCGTGCCCTGGTCGTGGACGTGCGGATCGGTGCGGCGGCCGCTCGTGCCGGTGCGGCGCACGCCGGGTCGGCGGGTGCGCAGCAACCGACCGGGACCGTCCGGCGGGACGCCGGCCGGGAGCGGCAGGGCGCCGGTTCGGCACCGTCGTCCAGCCGCGACCCGGGCGGCTACGCGCCCGCCCTGCGCCGGCTCAGGCGCCGCCGAGCAGCTCGCTGAAGTCCGGCACCGCGTCGTACAGCCCGGGACGGGCGGTGGTCGGGCGTCGGGCCACCCGCTCCGCCAGCTCGGTGGCCGCCCGGGTGATCCGGGACGGCAGCGGCTTGACGTCGTCGCCACCCTCGTCGGCCCAGTCGTCCGTCGCGGCGAACACCGAGGTCGGCACCACGTCGGCGTGCAGGTAGGTGAACAGCGGGCGGATCGCCACCTCCGGCACCAGCGAGTGCCGGGCCGTGCCGCCCGTGGCACCCAGCAGCACCGGCGTCCCGGTCAGGGCGTCCGTGCCCAGCACGTCGACGAACGACTTGAACAGCCCGGCCGGCCCGGCCGTGTACACGGGCGTGACGGCGATGACACCGTCGGCGTCGGCGATCGCCTGCTGGGCCGCGGCGAGCGGTGCGGCCGCGAAGCCGGTCAGCGTCATGTTCACCACGTCGTGCGCCAGCTCACGCACCTCGACGACGGTGACCTGCGACTGCTGGCCGAGGTCGGCCAGCGCCGTGACGGTCGCCTCGGCCAGGCGGTCCGCCAGCAGGCGGGTCGACGACGGCTGCGAGACGCCGGCGGAGATCACGACGATCGAGCGGGTGCTCATGCCGTCACCTCGTCCGCCGCGTCGATGTCGTCCTCGGCCGTCTTCCCGGTCCAGTGGTCGCCCGCGGCGACCTGCTGCTCGTGCACCTGACCGGCGGCCCGGGCTGCGGCCACCAGCTCGGCGTGCGACGGCGGGTCCGACGGCACGTCCGCCGGACGGCGCAGCTCGGCCTCGTGCCGCAGCGCGGGCACGATCTCGCCCGCGAGCAGGTCGATCTGCTCGAGCACCGTCTTCAGCGGCAGGCCGGCGTGGTCCACCAGGAACAGCTGACGCTGGTAGTGGCCCACCTGCTCCCAGAAGGCGCCGTACCGGTCGATCACCTGCTGCGGGCTGCCGACCGTCAGCGGGGTGTCACGCGTGAACTCCTCCATCGACGGCCCGTGCCCGTACACCGGCGCCTCGTTGAAGTACGGCAGGAACTCGTCCCAGGCCTTCTGCGAGTCGTGCCGCACGAACACCTGCCCGCCGAGGCCGACGATCGCCTGGTCGGCACGGCCGTGGCCGTAGTGCTCGAACCGCTGCCGGTAGTAGTTCACCATCGCGGCGGTGTGCTCCATGGGCCAGAAGATCGCGTTGTGCAGGAACCCGTCGCCGTAGTACGCGGCCTGCTCGGCGATCTCGGGGGAGCGGATGGACGCGTGCCAGACGAACGGGGGCACCCCGTCCAGGGGCCGCGGCGTGGAGGTGAACCCCTGCAGCGGGGTGCGGAACTTGCCGGACCAGTCGACGACGTCCTCGGTCCACAGCCGGCGCAGCAGCGCGTAGTTCTCCACCGCGAGGTTGATGCCCTGGCGGATGTCCTTGCCGAACCACGGGTACACCGGGCCGGTGTTGCCGCGGCCGAGCATCAGGTCCATCCGCCCGTCGCTGATCACCTGGAGCATCGCGTACTCCTCGGCCAGCCGGACCGGGTCGTTGGTGGTGATCAGCGTGGTCGCCGTGGACAGGGTGATGTGCTTGGTCACGCCGGCCAGGTAGCCGAGCATCGTCGTGGGGGACGACGGCACGAACGGCGGGTTGTGGTGCTCGCCCGTGGCGAAGACGTCCAGGCCGACCTCGTCGGCGTGCTTCGCGATCGTCAGCATGTTCCGCACGCGCTCGGTGTCGTCGGGCGTGTGCCGGGTGAGCGGGTCGGTGGTGACGTCGCCGACGGAGAAGATGCCGAACTGCATGTCAGGTCGCCTCACGATCTATGCGTTTGCATGAACATCGCGCTGAACGCCGTGCCCGGCCACCGTATTCCGCTTCCCGGGACCAAGGTCCGTATCTGGATCGGAATCGGACGTATCAGACACGCGCGCGCCGACTCCTGACGACTCGTGCACCGAGAACCGGTGCCCCCGTCCACCGCGACCCGGTCCGAACGACCGGCGTCCACGATGCCCAGGAGAGTCCCCGCGATGTCCGTCGCCCCCGACACCACCGCGTTCGCCCACGCGCTGGGCGCTGCCGTCTCGCGCGTCCACCTGCCCGGGTCGGCCGGGTACGCCGAGCTGACCGCCACCTACAACCTGTGCACGCGGCTCACCCCGCTCGCCGTCGTCGAGGCGCAGACCGCGCAGGACGTGGCCGCGGCCGTGCGCGTCGCCGGGGAGCACGGCGTGCCGGTCGGCGTGCAGAGCACCGGCCACGGGCCGTGGGCCACGATGGCCGGCGCGCTGCTCGTCGCCACCTGCGGCCTCGACGGGCTGATGGTGGACCCGGTCAGCCGCGTCGCCCGCATCGGCGCCGGGGTCCGCTGGTCCGCCGTCATCGAGGCCGCCGCGCCGCACGGCCTCGCGCCGCTGTGCGGGTCGTCACCGTCCGTGGGCGTCGTCGGTCTGCTCACCGGTGGCGGCCACGGTCCGCTCGCCCGCACGTACGGCCTGTCCGCCGACCGCGTGCTCTCGTTCGACGTGGTCACCGGCGACGGCGTGCTCCGCCGGGCGTCGGCCACCGAGAACCCGGACCTGTACTGGGGGCTGCGCGGCGGCAAGGGCACGCTCGGCATCGTCACGGCCCTCGAGCTCGAGCTGGTGCACCAGCCGGAGGTCTACGCCGGCGCGGTGTGGTTCGACGCCCCGGACGTCCCGGCGGTGGTGCGCACGTGGGCGCAGTGGTCGCAGCTGCTTCCCGACCAGGGCACCACGTCGATCGCCGTCATGCGGCTGCCCGCCATGCCGGGCGTCCCCCCGATGCTCGCCGGCCGCACCAGCGTGTCCGTCCGCTTCGCCTGGACCGGCGACCCGGCGGTCGGCGAGGAGCTGCTGCGCGCGATCCGCTCGGTGGCTGCACCTCTGGTCGACCTGGTCGCCGTGCGGCCCTACGCCGAGATCGGCATCGTGCACAGCGACCCCGAGGACCCGATGCCGGCCGTCGAGACGCACCTGCTGCTGGAGGCGTTCGACGCCGCCGCTGCCGACCAGCTGCTGGACCTCGTCGGACCGCAGGCGGCCACCACGCAGCTGATGGTCGAGGTGCGCCGCCTCGGCGGTGCCGTCACCACCCCGTTGCGCGGGGAGTCTGTGCTCGGCCACCGTGACGCGCAGTGGACCGTGCTGGCCATCGGCCTCGGCATCCCCGAGATCGCCGACCTGGTCCGCGCCGACGCCCGGCGCATCGTCGACGGCCTCGCGCCGTGGCGTCGCCCCGGCGCGCTGCCGAACTTCCATGCCGGCAGCGGTCCGGACTGGGCCCTTCGGGTGTTCGGGGAGGACGGCGCCAGGCGCCTGCGCGAGGTGTCGCTGCGCTACGACCCGGACGGTGTGCTGCTCGGCAGCCGCAACGTGCGGGACCTGCCGGTGGGCGCCGCGACCGTCGCCACGGTCGAGGAGGAGCTGGTGCTGGGGGCGTGAGCCTTTGGGGCTGCGCGGGGAGGGCGGGATGCCGGTGGAGGGCCGGTGTCCCGCCCTCCGTCGTCTGCCGCCCGGGTGAGGCGCAGACGCGGTCCGGGCGGGACCCGCAACCTGCGCTAGGGGATGGTGGGCGTGGCGGTGATGTCCCCGCTCACGCTGCCGCTGTCCGTGTAGATCGCGCCCGTCGTGGCGATGACTCGCGGTCCGAGGATCGCCGCGAGCGCGAGGGCGAGGACGACGACCAGCCGCAGCCAGCCCGTCCGGCCCGTCGGGAGGAAACGGGGCTCGCCAGGAGCGCGTCCCGGCGGGGTGGTCCCGCTCGGCGACGGCGGCGTGGGCTCAGTCGAGGAGGAGCTCATCGTGCGGCCCTCTCGCTCGGGAACGGCGGTGCCCGTCGTGACCCCTGGACTCGAGGATGCTGAGCAGCTCGAGCACGCCGAGCGCCACGAGCGGCGGCACCAGCATGGTCGCACGTCCCTGCGGCGACCCGGCCCAGAGCAGCACCCGGCCCCACCCGTGGTGCCAGCCCAGCACCACGCCTCGTACGCGGCTGACCGGCGTCGCGTCGGGGTCCGGGCTCTTGTTCGCATCGCCCTGCGTGATGATGTAGGGCTGCAGGATCGGGTTGCCGTTGGAGTCCAACCGGGGGACCGCTCGACCACCCGCCGTCTGCGTCATCGCCGGCAGCTTGTGCAGCTCGACGATCCGGTGGGTCACCAGCGTCTGGCTGCCCACCGGTCGGAACGTCACCACCTGGTCGACCTTGAGCTGCGACTCGTCGGTGATCGCCTTGAGCACCACGACGTCACCGGCCACGAACGTCGGCGCCATGGAGCCCGAGGTGACGATGAGCAGTCGCTGACCCTGCAGCTGGAACGACAGCGGCACCGCCAGGGTGGTCGCGTACGCCAACGTGCCGAGCGCCACCACCGTCCACAGGACCGCCGAGACCGCCACCCGCCAGCGCGGTCGGTGGGACCGCCGCCGCCGCCGGATCGCAACAGGGGTGGGCACTCGTCGATCGACGAACGCCGACTCCTCCGCGCCGGTGAGCTGGGTCATCCAGATCAGTTGTTGACGGTCTGCTCGGAGTCGATCCGAAGGTGCAGCTTGGCGCTGGTCGCCTGGTAGATGTTGGTGGCGTTCTTGTCGAAGGTCAGGCGGACGCAGAGCGTCTCGCTGTTGCCGCCCTGCGTGCCGGCCGACAGGTCCCGGTCGCCGGTCTGCGCACCGGTGGCGGGGTCGCCGACGATCTTCGCCGCCGTGGCGTCGCTGATCGCGACGGTGCCGAGGGTGGTGACGGAGCCCAGCGGCGTCGTGTTCGCCGGCACCGCGGCACAGCTCGCGTTGGCGCCCAGGGGCAGGATCGAGAGCGACAGCATGTTGCGCAGGTCACCGGCCCCGGTCGGCGGGTTCTGCGTCGTGTTCTCGGACCAGTAGGAGACGGCGTACCGCAGGGCCAGCGAGCCGGAGTTCGTCACGACGAGCGGTGCGTTGACGACGTCGCCGGGCGCCACGTTGCCGGCGTTGAGGGCCAGCGTCGAGGTGGGGTCCGTCGGGTCCAGGGTGACGACGACGGTCCCGGAGAGCAGGTCGCCCGCGACGGAGTCGGTGTCCGTGAACACCGCGCTCGTGGTGAGCGACGTGACCCCGACGCCGACCAGGGTGAAGACCCCGATGGTCGTCCAGAGCCGCCACCTGCGCGCACCGTCACGGCGCGGCGGCTCGGGGTCGATCATCTCCTGGAGCAGTTCGTCCATCGCGAGCGGGTCTCCTCGAAGGCGGGCATCGACGTGCGACACGTCCGGTCGTCGATCCCTATCGACGCGCGCTGCGCGGTTCTTGAGTACTTCGGCCGGGGTTTCACTCTATCGGGCGGTCGACGGCGCTCCGGCACTGGTCAAAAGGGTCATAACCGTCGCAGATCGACCGCAGGCGCGGCTCGGCCTACCGGCCGGACGGCCGAGGCGGTCGACCCGGCCGCGGCGTCCGCGCAGCGGGGTCAGGCAGGCCGGGAGGCGGCGGGCCGTCGGCCCCGGCCGCTCCGGACGCGCTGGCCCGGCAGCCGCACCTGCACGGGCAGCTCGGTCGGCGCCGCGGGCCTGGCGTAGAAGAAGCCCTGCGCCTCGTCCACGCCGAGGCGCGCGAGGATCGTCGACGTCGACTCGTCCTCCACACCCTCCGCGACCACCCGCAGGCCGAAGGAGTGGGCCAGGTCCACCATCGCCTGCACCACCACCTGCGAGCCCTCGCGGGTGTCGTCCCGCAGGTCCGCGATGAACAGGCGGTCGATCTTCAGCTGGTCCACCGGCAGGTCCCGCAGCTGGGAGATCGACGTGTTGCCGATGCCGAAGTCGTCGATCGCCACCCGAACGCCCATCCCGGCCAGCCGCTGCAGCACCGGGATCACCCGGGACCGGTCGGAGACCAGGGCCGTCTCGGTGATCTCCACCTCGAGCTGTCCGACCGGCACGTGGTACCGCTGCAGCAGCGTCTCGATCAGGTCCACGACGTGGTCCGTCGCGACGTCGTGCGCCGACAGGTTGACCGCGACCGGCGTGGTGGAGCCCTGCCCGTTCCAGGCGGCCAGCTGCCGGATCGACTCCTCGAGGGCGAACCGGGTGACCACGTGGATCAGCCCCGACTGCTCGGCGAGCGGGATGAACGAGCTCGGCAGCAGCAGCCCGTGCTCCGGGTGCCGCCAGCGGATCAGCGCCTCCAGGCCGACCGTCCGGCCGGACGCGAGGTCGATCTTCGGCTGGTAGTGCATCTCGAGCTCGGTGGACGCCCCGGACTCGGCCTGCTCGAGGGCCCGGTGCAGGTCGCCGAGCAGGATCAGCCGGGCGGGGGACGAGTGGTCGTCGTCGGCGTCGTACACCTCGACGCCGGTGCGGTGCGTCTTGGCGGCGTACATGGCCACGTCGGCGGTCCGCATCAGGGACGACGCGTCGTCGGCGTGGTCCGGCAGGCACGCGACGCCGATCGACGTCTCGACGTGCAGCTCCATCCCGCCCAGCCGGAACGGGGCGCCGAAGACGTCGCGGACGCGGTGGGCCAGACGTGCCGCGTTCTCGATCGTCCGCACGTCCGGCAGCAGGATCGCGAACTCGTCGCCGCCCAGCCGGGCCACCACGTCCTCGTCGCGCAGGGAGTGGCGCAGCCGCTCGGCCACCAGCTCGAGCAGCTCGTCGCCGCGGTCGTGGCCCAGGGTGTCGTTGATCTCCTTGAACCGGTCGATGTCCAGCAGCACCAGGCCGACGCGGGTGCCCTCGTCACGGGCCTGCTGGATGCCGCGGCGCATCCGGTCCGCCAGCAGCCGCCGGTTCGGCAGGCCGGTCAGCGAGTCGAGCAGCGCCAGGCGGGCGTTCTCCAGCGCGGTGTTGTGCAGCCGCTTCGACGTCGAGTGCACGGTGCGGAACAGCAGCAGCCACAGCAGCACCAGACCGCCGACGACGACGTAGGTGACCGTGCGCACGGCGTCGGCGAGCGACTGCTGCGACACCGTCTGGTCGATCATCACCTCGGCCGCGCCGATGATCGCGTCCTTGGGCTGCACGCCGACGCTGGTGGTGGGGTCGCTGGTGTCGCCGGCGCGCACGGGGACGTACACGTCCAGCACGGGCTGCTCGGTCGAGGCGAGCGCCGAGCCCCCGGGCACCCGTCGCACGTCGGTGACGATCTGCGCGTCCGGCTCGCCGGAGGCCCGCATCCGCTCGAACCGGGTGTTGTCCGGCAGCCCCGTGGTGGTGTTGCGGGCCGTCGAGTACATCAGCCGGCCGTCGATGCTCCACAGCCGCAGCTCGACCAGCTTGTCCTTGAACCCCGAGGTCGCGGCGGTGACGGCGGCGCGCTGGGTGTCGTCGAGGATGCCGGTGCGGAACATCTCAGCGTTGAGCGGTGCGACCGCGTACGAGCCGACGGACGAGGCCGTCACCGTGCCGAGCCGCACCGCCTGGTGCCGCATCACGGACGAGGACACCCACACGAGGGCACAGCCCAGCAGCGTGGTGGCGACGAGGCTGACCACGACGAAGTATCGGGTCAGGCTCGAGCGTCGTCGGGCTGCTCGTGGCACGGGGACCTCGCGGGACGGCGGGGGGCGCCCGGCGGGGCACCTGTGGACAGGGTATGGCGTGGTCCCGCCACCGGGCGATAACCGCGGACACCCGCGCCGACCCGCGGCGGGGAACGTCACGGTGCGGCCTGGTGTTGCACGGGCTGACGCGAAGGAGGCGTGATGACCTACCAGGTGGACAAGAGCGAGCAGGAGTGGCGGCTGGAGCTGGAGCCCCAGGAGTTCGCCGTGCTGCGGCAGGCCGCGACCGAGCGGCCGTGGACCGGCGCCCTGCTCGACGAGCACCGCGAAGGTGTGTACCGGTGCCGGGCGTGCGGTGCGGAGCTGTTCCGCTCCGACACCAAGTTCGACTCGCACTGCGGCTGGCCGAGCTTCTTCTCGCCGCTCGCCGGTGACCGCGTGGAGCTGCTGACGGACCGGACGCTCGGGATGGTGCGGACCGAGGTGCGGTGCGCGCGGTGCGGCTCGCACCTGGGTCACGTGTTCGACGACGCGCCCCAGACGCCGACTGGTGACCGCTACTGCATGAACTCGGTCAGCCTGACGTTCGAGCCCACGCAGGGCTGAGGTCCCGGGTGAGCCGGTACCGGGTGTGCAGAACAGCACATCCGGTGCCGGACGCGCCGGTCCTCCCACCTCACGCACAGGCCGCGCGATGCCGATAATCAGGTCGTGGATGATCTGCTGACCGTGCGCCGCTGGCGCCGCTACGGCGCGGACCGTCTGTACGTCACCCAGGACAGCGGCCGTCCGGTCGGATCGGTCGACCTGCAGTCCGGCGAGGTCGTCGCCGCGGACCCGGGCATGGAGAACGAGCTGCGCCGGGCCGCCCAGGAGTTCCTGCGGGCCGACGTCACCGAGCTGGTGCTCCCCGCGACCACCGTCCGCGCGCAGGAGGACCTGCGCCGGCTGGACGCCGCGATCGAGGAGTGGCTCGGCAAGAGCGTGCTCGCCACCGGTTCGGCCGCGCAGCGCGGCAGCTCCGTCGCGCAGCGTCTGGACCGGCTGGCCGAGGAGGGCTGGGAGACGGTGCACGACGTGCCGCTGGGCCGCCAGGGCAGCCTCGTCGAGCACCTGCTGATCGGCCCCGGCGGCCTGTTCACCGTCACCGAGCGCCGGCACCCGGGCGAGCGTGTCCGCGCCCGCGGCCGCACGGTGACCGTGTCCGGTCAGCCCGTCAGCTACCTGCGCGACTGCCGGCTCGAGGCGGCCCGCACGCAGGACCGGCTGATGGCGGCCGGCTGCGCGCAGATCCACGTGCGCGGCGTGCTGGTGCTGCAGGGCGAGCTGGACCTCGACGTCGTCGCCACCAGCCCCAGCGACCCGCTCGCCGTGCCGCGCAGCGACGTCCCCGCCGTCTTCCGGCGGATGGAGCCGGTGCTGGACGAGGCGCGGGTCGCCGCGCTGGCCAAGGTCGCCCGCCGCCGCACCACCTGGATGGGCTGACCGGCCCGACCGCCCGCGACGGCTGCCCTACGCCCGGGCTGCCGCGCCGTGCGCACGCGACTCCTGCCGCGACGTGTGCAGCGACTCCATGTCCTCCAGCTGCACGCCCTTCGTCTCCGGGACGCGCACCAGCACGAACACGAACGACACGGCCGCGAACACCGCGTAGAGCACGTACGGCACGCTGGGACCGAACTGCGACAGCAGCTGCGGGAAGCTGACCGTGATGGCGAAGTTGGCCAGCCACTGCGCCGAGGCGGCCACGCCGAGGGCCGCCGCGCGGATGCGGTTGGGGAACATCTCGCCGAGCAGCACCCACACCAGCGGGCCCCACGTCGCGCCGAAGAAGACGACGAAGGCGTTCGCGGCCACCAGCGCCGTCACGCCCCAGCCGTGGGACAGCGTGACGTGCTGGGCGCTGCCTCCGGAGTGCGCGAACGCCAGGGCCATCAGGCCGAGCATCGCCGCCATGCCGGCGGACCCGACCAGCAGCAGCGGACGCCGGCCGAGCCGGTCCACCAGCGCGATGGCGATCAGGGTGACCAGCACGTTGGTCACCGAGGTGAGCGTGGAGAACAGGAACGACTGCTGCTCGCCGAACCCGACCGCCTGCCACAGCGTCGTCGAGTAGTAGAAGATCACGTTGATCCCGACGAACTGCTGGAACACCGACAGCAGGATGCCCACCCACACCACGCCGAGCAGGCCCAGCACCGGCCCGCGCAGGGTGACACGCTGCTCGGCCTTCCGGTCCGCCCGGATCGTCTCGCGGATCAGGTCCACCCGGCGGCCGGCGTCCTCGTCCGGACCCAGCACGCTGGCGAGCACCTCGCGCGCCTCGTCGTGCCGGCCCTGCGCCACCAGGTAGCGCGGCGACTCCGGCAGCCGCAGCGCGAGGAAGCCGTACACGGCCGCCGGGATGGCGCAGACGCCGAACATCCAGCGCCAGGCGGGGAACCCGAGCCACAGGTCGTGCGACGCGCCACCGGCCGACGTGGCCAGCAGCTGGTCGGACAGCAGCGCGG
This sequence comes from Cellulomonas sp. 73-145, assembly GCA_001898185.1. Lineage (GTDB taxonomy): Bacteria > Actinomycetota > Actinomycetes > Actinomycetales > Cellulomonadaceae > Cellulomonas. Next base: position 40,956 of record MKTI01000003.1, read on the forward strand.
CGAAGATGCCGAGCGTGATGGCGAGCTGCTGCAGCGAGCCGAGCCGCCCGCGGACGCCCGCCGGGGAGATCTCGGCGATGTACGCGGGGGCGATCACCGACGTGATGCCGATGCCGACGCCGGCCAGCACCCGCCACAGCGCCAGGTCCCAGGGGGTGACGGCCAGCCCCGACAGGATCGAGGAGGCGAAGAACAGCACCGCGCCCAGCAGCATCACGCGGGTGCGGCCCCAGTGGTCGGACAGCCGCCCACCGAGCCACGCGCCGAGCGCCGAGCCGAGCAGCGCCACGGCCACGACGAGGCCGGTCACCACCCCGCCGAGGTGGAAGTGCGCGGTGATGGACTGCACGGCGCCGTTGATCACCGAGCTGTCGAACCCGAACAGGAAGCCGCCGATCGCCGCCGCGACGGCCAGCCCGATGGCGGCCTTGTGGTGGGCAGGACGTGGGCGGTCGCTCGGGCTGGACATGTGGGGACCCCCTGCGGTCGTGGCGTTGTGACCTTCACCTTCCGTCCGCATCTGCGCATGCGCACGCCGAGCCGCGGCGTCGGGCGACGGCGACCGGCGCGGGCAGGGCGGGTCCGCGCGAGGGATGATCGGCGCCGTGCCCGACGACAACCGCAACGGACCGACCGGCCCCGGTGCCCCCCCGCCACCACCGGCCGGTGCTGGTCGACCCCGCCTCCACCGACGGGCTGGCCGACCCGTCGGACGCGCGCCTGCGCGAGGAGGTGGCCCACACCACGGCGCAGCTGCTGGTGCACCGCGGCCGCGCCAGCGAGGACCCGCAGGTGCTGGCCCGGCTGACCGCGCTGGTGGAGACCGAGGGCCTCGACGTGGTGGCCGACCTGTGGTCGCACAGCCCGGCGGGGACGCTGCCGGGGGCGCTGTGGCGGCTCTACGTGCTGCGCGAGTGGGTGCGCCGGGACCCCGGGACGGTCGCCGACCGGTACCGGCAGGGCATGGCGGTGGCGCCGGTGCAGGACGCGGTGGCCGGCGTGGTGACGCCGCCCGGGCCGGACGACGTGCGGCGCGCGGCCGACGAGGTGCTCGGCGGCGTGTACTCCGGCGATCTCGCGGTGGCGCTGGAGCGGGCCGCGGCGTTCTGCCGGGTGCTCGCCGCGGGCGCCGCCCTGGACGCCGACCACCTGGACCTGGCCGATCCGGATGCCGCCGCACGGCAGACGCACGGCGCGTCCGCCCTGCTCCGGACGGCCGACGAGCTGGCCGACGACGCCCGCTCCTGGCGGGCCGGCACGCTCGACTGACGGGCCGGCCCGGCGACCCGTCGGGACGCGTGCCTACACTGGAAGGGCGTCGGGTCGCGGTAGCCCCGGGCTCCACTTTTCGCCGCTTCGAGCGGCCACGCGCCGAGAGGCGCTCTGCGGCCCGACGCACACAATCCTCCGGCAGGCCCACCTGCCGCGCCCACGGCCGCTCGCCCGCGCGCATCACCTGCACGTAGCAGACACCCGGCGTCCATGTCCCGGTCGGGTGCCGTTAGGCTGTCGGACGTCCGAGCGGCTCGCCCGGGCACCCCATTCCTCGACCGGAGCCTGCCGTGCGCCTGCGCCTGACACCGCGCGAGAACTCGTACTACGACCTCTTCGCCGCCCAGGCCCAGCACCTGGTGACGGGTGCGAACCTGCTGGGCGAGATGCTCGGTGCGGACCGTGCCACCCGCAAGGAGATCGGCAAGCGCTTCGCCGAGGCGGAGCACCAGGCCGACGAGGCGACGCACACGATCATGCGGCAGCTGAACCTCACGTTCATCACGCCGTTCGACCGGGACGACATCTACACGCTCGCCTCCGGCCTGGACGACTGCATGGACTTCATGGAGGAGGCCGCCGACCTCGTCGTCCTCTACAAGATCGAGGGCCTGCCGCCCCGCGTGGCCGACCAGGTGCAGGCGCTGCAGCGCGCCGCCGAGCTCACCGCCGAGGCGATGCCGCGGCTGCGGTCCATGAGCTCCCTGTCGGAGTACGTCGTGGAGATCAACCGGCTGGAGAACCAGGCGGACAAGGCGCACCGCAAGCTGCTGGCGCAGATGTTCGAGGAGATCTCCGACCCGATCCTGCTGATGAAGCTCAAGGAGATCGTCGAGAAGCTCGAGGAAGCGGCCGACGCGTTCGAGCGGGTGGCGAACACCATCGAGACCATCGCCGTCAAGGAGTCCTGAGCCGCCGTGGAGGCCGTGCTCGTCGTCGTCGTCGTCGCGTTCGCCCTGGGGTTCGACTTCACCAACGGCTTCCACGACGCTGCGAACGCGATCGCCACGTCGGTGTCCACCCGGGCGCTGACGCCACGCGTCGCGCTGATCATGGCGGCGGTGATGAACTTCGCGGGCGCCCTGCTGGGTACCGGCGTCGCGGAGACGATCGCCAAGTCGATCGTCGACCTCAAGGACGCGTCCTCGCACGACGCGCTCGTGGTGGTGGTGTGCGCCCTGATCGGGGCGATCGCCTGGAACCTGATCACGTGGTGGCTGGGGCTGCCGTCGTCGTCGACCCACTCGATCATCGGCGGGCTCGTCGGCGCCGGGCTGGCGGCCGGGTTCGGCGTCTACGGCAAGGCGATCGAGAACAAGGTCGTGCTGCCGATGATCGTGTCGCCCGTGCTGGGCTTCGTGCTCGGCTTCGCGGTGATGGTCGGCGTGCTGTGGGCGGTCCGGCGGCGTCCCCCGGCGCGCACGCTGCGCCGGTTCCGGCTGGCGCAGACGATCTCGGCGGCGGCGATGGCCCTGGGCCACGGCCTGCAGGACGCGCAGAAGACGATGGGTGTGATCTACCTGGCGCTGATCAGCGTCGGGTGGGCCAACCCGCACACGGGCATCCCGGTGTGGGTCAAGCTCGCGGCGGCCGGTGCGATCTCGGCCGGCACGTACTCCGGTGGCTGGCGCATCATGCGGACGCTCGGTCGGCGGATCATCGAGCTCGACCCCGCGCGCGGGTTCGTCGCCGAGTCCGTCTCGGCCGTGGTGCTCTACGTCAACGCGTTCGCGCTGCACGCCCCGGTGTCCACGACCCACACCATCACCTCGGCGATCATGGGCGTCGGCGCCACCAAGCGGCTGTCCGCCGTGCGCTGGGGCGTCGCCGGGAACATCGCCGTCGCGTGGGTGCTGACCATCCCCGCCGCCGCCGCCGTGGCGGCCCTCTGCTACGTGCTGCTGCGGCCGCTGATCGGCTGATCCGGCCGTAGGACGGCCCTGCCGGCCCGCGCCTTCAGGGGAGGCCCGGCCGGCTCCGTGTCAGACGTGCCGGTGCCGCTCCGTCGCCACCACGCGCGGCCCCGGCGCCGTGTCCGCCACGTGTGCGACCAGGATCTCCCCGGGGTGCAGGAAGGGGTCCTGCGCCGGCAGGCCGTCGGCCACCTCGCGCCGCGAGTGCTCGGCGATCACGTCCATCACCGTGGCGAGCACCGGCCGGTGGGTGCACAGCGCGACGTCGTGGCGGCCACGCACCAGGTCGGCCACCTCGGCAGCCGCCAGGCCGGGGCTGGTGTGGTGGCCCGCCTCGGTGAGCACCGGCGACGTCCGCACCGGGATGCCGGCGGCCTGCGCGTACGGCCGCACGGTGGCTGCGCAGCGCAGCCACTCGCTGGACACGATGCCGGTCACCCCGAAGGCGGACAGCAGCGGCACCAGGTGCTCCGACTGGCGTACGCCGTCGGGCGTCAGGGGCCGGTCGGCCTCCGTCCCGGTCCACCCGGCCCGCTTGCGGGCCGACCCGTGCCGCACCACCACCACCGCGCGCGTGTCGAGCCGGCGCTTGGCGTAGGAGTCGATCAGGGCGTCGAGGGGCGCCATGTTGGACGAGCGCGTCAGCTGGCGAGCCGCGTCCGGGGCGTCGAACCACCGCACGTCGTTGATCTCCGTGCGGGCGGCCGGCGGCACCGGCTCCCGCGCGTGCACCGCCGGGGCGTCGGAGCGCCCGGCCACCTGCGCCGCCCAGTAGTGCACCCGCTTGATGCGGCCGTCGCGCAGCTTGTACTCCTGCGACGGCAGCGGCATGCCGAGCACCACGTCCTGCGCGATCTCCTCGGCCACCTCGCGGGCGGCGGCCTCCACCGCCGTCTCGTCGGCCTCCAGCTTGCCCTTGGGCCACGACCAGTCCCGGTACCGGGGCCGGTGCACCAGCGCCACCTGCAGCGTGCCGCGTCGCACTCGCCACACGAGCGCGCCGGCCGCCTCGACGACGACCGGCGCAGCGACTGCCTTCACTGGCCGAGCCCGGGCCGGCGCCGCTGCCGGGCGATCAGCACGGCCTGCACGTCCGCCAACGGCCCCTCGGGACCGCTCGAGTGCCGTTCCCACGCGCCGTCCGGCAGCAGGTGCCAGGACGAGACGCCGTCGTCCATCTGCAGGTCGATCAGGTCGAGCAGCTCCACGACGTGGTCCGGGTCGGCCACCCGCACCAGGGCCTCGACCCGGCGGTCGAGGTTGCGGTGCATCAGGTCGGCGGAGCCGATGAACACCTCGGGACCGGCGAAGTCGAACCCGTCCTCGGGGGTGCCGTCGGCGTGCGCGAACGCGAAGACGCGCGAGTGCTCGAGGAACCGGCCGAGGATCGAGCGCACCCGGATCGTCTCGGACAGCCCCGGCACGCCCGGCCGCAGCGCGCAGATGCCGCGGACGCTGATGTCGATCGGCACGCCGGCCATCGAGGCGCGGTACAGGGCGTCGATCGTCGCCTCGTCCACCATCGAGTTGACCTTGATCTTGATCCACGCCGTGCGGCCGGCACGGGCCGAGGCGGCCTCGCGCTCGATCCGCTCGATCAGCCCGGCGCGCACCGAGCGGGGTGCGACCAGCAGCCGGTGGAACCGCGACTTCGGGGCGTACCCGGACAGCTGGTTGAACAGGCGGGTCAGGTCCTGGCCCACCTCCGGGTCGCAGGTCAGCAGGCCCAGGTCGGTGTACAGGCGTGCCGTCTTGGGGTGGTAGTTGCCGGTGCCGACGTGGCTGTACCGGCGCAAGCCGTCGCTCTCCTGCCGGACCACCAGCGACAGCTTGCAGTGCGTCTTCAGCCCGACGATGCCGTACACCACGTGCACGCCGGCCTGCTCGAGCTTGCGCGCCCAGGAGATGTTGTTCTGCTCGTCGAACCGGGCCTTGATCTCCACCAGGGCCAGCACCTGCTTGCCGGCCTCGGCGGCGTCGATCAGCGCGTCGACGATCGGCGAGTCGCCCGACGTCCGGTACAGCGTCTGCTTGATCGCCAGCACCTGCGGGTCGGCGGCCGCCTGCTCGAGGAAGGCCTGCACCGACGTGGAGAACGAGTCGTACGGGTGGTGCAGCAGGATGTCCCGCGCGCGGATGGCCGCGAAGATGTCCGTCGGCGTCGCCGACTCGACCTCCGCCAGGTGCCGGTGGGTGGTCGGCACGTACGTCGGGAAGTGCAGGGACGACCGGTCCAGGTCCGCGATCAGGTTCAGGCCCGTCGCGTCCAGCGGGGCGGGCAGCTCGTAGACGTCCTCCTCGGACATCGCCAGCTCGCGCACCAGGAGCTTGCGCACGCGTGCGCTGGTGCCGGCGGCGAGCTCGAGCCGCACCGGCGGGCCGAACCGGCGCCGCAGCAGCTCCTTCTCCATCGCCTTCAGCAGGTTCTCGGCGTCGTCCTCCTCGACCTCGACGTCCTCGTTGCGGGTGACGCGGAAGGTGTGGAACTCCTGGATCTCCATGCCCGGGAACAGGTAGTCCAGGTGCTGGGCGATCACGTCCTCGACGGGGACGAAGCTGGTCGGGCCCTTCTCCACCGCGGCGGTCTGCAGGTCCGGGGCGCTCGGCCGGCCGGAGGCGTCCACCGCGACGTACCGGGGCAGCAGCGGCGGCACCTTGACGCGGGCGAAGTGCTCCTTGCCGCTGGTCGGGTTCACCACCGAGACGGCCAGGTTCAGCGACAGCCCCGAGATGTACGGGAAGGGGTGCGCCGGGTCGACGGCCAGCGGGGTCAGCACGGGGAAGATCTGCCGGCGGAAGTACTTGTGCAGCCGGTCCTGCTCGGCCTCGCCCAGGTCGTCCCAGCGGACGATGGTGATGCCCTCGGCGGCCAGCGCCGGCTGCACCTGCTGCACGAACACCTGCGCGTGCCGGGTCATCAACGTGTGCGCGCGCTCGCTGATCGCCTCGAGCACCTGCCGCGGGGACAGGCCGGAGGCGGCCGTGACGGCGATGCCGGTGGCGATGCGGCGCTTGAGGCCAGCCACCCGCACCATGAAGAACTCGTCGAGGTTCGACGCGAAGATCGCCAGGTACCGCACCCGCTCCAGCAGCGGGACCGTCGGGTCCTCGGCCAGCTCCAGCACGCGCTGGTTGAACGCCAGCCAGGACAGCTCCCGGTCGAGGAACCGGCCCTCCGGCAGCGGGGTGGCGTCCACCGGGACCACCGGCATGGCGGAGGTGTCCAGGTGCTCGGCGATGGTGGCCGCCAAGGAGTTCTGGAGCACGGTCGCGTCGCTCATGCGCCCATCGTGGCACCCTCGCGCGGGTCCGGTCCGGTGGGCTCGGCTAGGCCAGGGGTGCGGCGGGTTCCGTGACGTCCGGTGCGGCGTCGTCGGCCGTCGGGCTCGGTCCGTACCGCACGTCGACCACCACCGGCTCGAAACCGGCGCGTTGGTAGGTGCGCACCGCCCGGTCGTTGTCCCCGGACGTCCACAGCACCACGGCGGTCAGCCCGCGCTCGGCCAGCACCCGCAGGCCCAGCGCCGTGAGCATGCCGCCGAGGCCCGCACCCTGCGCGTCCGGGTCGACGCCCACCACGTAGAGCTCCCCGACCGGTCCCTGCTCGAGGTCACCGGCGGGGTGCACCTTGGTCCAGACGAAGCCGACCGGCGCCCCGGCACGTTCGAGCAGCAGCAGCCCGGCCGGGTCGAACCACGGCTCCGCCTCCCGGGCCAGCACGTCGTGACGCGTCCAGCGGCCCTGGTCGGGGTGGTCGGCGAAGGCCCGCGCGTTGAGCCTGACCAGGGCGTCCTCGTCGTGACCGGGCACGAACGCCCGCACCCGGACACCGTCCGGCAGCGCCGGCGCGGGCGGCGGGACGGGCAGCGCCGCGCGCATCCGCCACAGCTGCTCGACCGGCACCAGTCCCGCGGCCGTCGCCAGGGCCCGCGCCGCGGGCAGGTCCCCGTGCGCCCACACCAGCGGCGGCCGACCGGCGATGCGATGCGCGGCGGCGAGCAGCTCGCGGCCCACCCCGTGGCCGCGGGACGGCGGGTCCACCACCACCTCGACCAGCGGCGCGGCGGGGTCGTCCAGCGCCAGCTGCGCGTACCCGTGGAGCTCGGGGATGCCGGGCTCGTGCACCAGCAGGTGCCGCACGGGCGCCTCGGGGTCGGTCAGGCGCAGCAGGGGCTCCTCGGACAGCGGCGCGATGCCGTCCGCCGCCTCGGCACGGGCCGCGAGCGCGCGCACCCGAGCGGCGGTGGCCGCCGGCAGGGGACCGGTCAGCTGCTCGGGGTGCATGGGGCGATCCCATCACGGGGTGTGCGCGGACGGCAGGGGCGCCGGGCGCTGGGTTACCGTGGGCGGGCGATGGAGTCCACGCCCGCCCCGCCGTCCGGGTCGCGCCGGTCACGGCGTCCCGGGCCGCCTGCGGGACCCCGCACCGTCGACGTGGACGTCGTGGTGGTGGGTGCCGGGCAGGCGGGGCTGTCGGCGGCCTACCACCTGCGCCGCACCGGTCTGGTCGCGGTCGGCTCGCGCGGCTGGGAGCAGGCGCGGGCGACGTTCGTGGTGCTCGACGACAACCCGCGGGCCGGCGGGGCCTGGCAGCACCGCTGGCCGGCGCTGACCATGGCGGCGGCGCACCGGGTGCACGAGCTGCCCGGCATGCCGCTGCACGTGCCGGACGAGTCCGAGCCGGCGGCACAGGCGGTGCCGTACTACTTCGCGCAGTACGAGGACGCGTACGACCTGCAGGTGCAGCGTCCCGTGCGGGTGGAGCGGGTGGCCGACGACGGCGGCGGCCGGCTGCTGGTCCGCAGCCGGGTGCTCGACGGGTCGGACGCCGAGGTCGTCTGGCGCGCCCGCGGCCTGGTCAACGCCTCCGGGACGTGGCAGAAGCCGTTCTGGCCGGCGTACCCCGGGCGGTCGACGTTCGCCGGACGACAGCTGCACACCCACGACTTCCGCACGCCGGAGGAGCTGGCCGACGGGCCGGTGGTGGTGGTCGGCGCCGGCACCTCGGCGGTGCAGCTGCTGCTGCTGATCGCCCCGCTCACCCCGACGACGTGGGTCACCCGGCGGCCCCCGCAGTGGATCGACGCGGACTTCACCCCGGAGCACGGTCGCGAGTCGGTGTCCCAGGTGGACGCCCGCACCCGGGCGGGGCTGCCGCCGGCGAGCGTGGTCAGCGTCACCGGGCTGCCGCTGACGGCCGCGTACCGCGCCGGCATCGAGGCCGGGGTGCTGCGCGCCCGGCCGATGTTCGACCGGATCGTCCCGGACGGCGTCGAGTGGGACCACCCCGACGACGCCGCCGACGGCTGGGTCACCGGCCCGGCCCACGTGCCCGCCCGCACGCTGCTGTGGGCGACCGGGTTCCGCGCGTCGCTGGACCACCTGGCGCCGCTGGGGCTGCGGGCGCCGGGCGGCGGGATCGTGATGGACGGCACGCAGGTGGTGGCGGACCCGCGCGTCCAGCTGGTCGGGTACGGGCCGAGCGCGTCGACGGTGGGGGCCAACCGCGCCGGCCGGGAGGCGGTGCGCAACCTGCGGCGGACGCTCGCGCTGTAGCCGACCGCGACGCGGCTGCGGCGCTCGCGGGCGGGCTCAGGCCGCGTCGGGCGCGCTCGTCGGCGGGGGTACGGGCTCGCGGGCCGGCCGCACCGACCCTCGTCGAGGGCGCGGCGCCGGGTCGGGGGCGAGCCGGCGCTCGTCGGACGGCAGCCGGGAGGCGGCGAACGCCAGGGCGTGCGGCAGCCCGTGCCTCGCCATCACCCAGGTGTGGTCGTGCCCCGGCTCGTTGCGCACCAGCACCTGGGCGCCGCGCGCCCGCAGCACCCCGGCGATCGAGCGGGCGACCTGACCGTTGGTGCGTCCGCGGGCGTGGCCCGCGATGTCGACGAACACGCCGAGGTCCGGCGGGAGCGGCACGTCGCCGACGTACGACGACACGTCGTGCTCCGCCCACTCCTGCGGCGTCCGCAGCATCAGCCGCCCGCCCAGGCCGGGGTCGCCGTACGGCTCGAAGGTCAGCAGCGTGGCGAACAGCTCCGGGTGCCGCAGCCCCTGGTCGAGGGCGGCGAAGCCGCCCGCCGAGAACCCAGCCAGCATCCGGCGCCGCCGGTCGTCGCTCACCCGGAACCGCTGCTGCACCCACGGCAGCAGCACCTGCCACAGGAAGGTCTCGATCTGGGCGCCGCCGGTGGTCGAGTCCAGGCCCTCCGTGTCGAGCCACGAGAGGCCGGTGCCGTTGAGGTCCGGCGCGACGGCGACCACCGGCGGGATCGCCCCGGACGACACCAGCTCGTCGAGCAGCCGGGGGACCTCCGCCGCCGCGAACCAGTCGGCGGACGACCCCGGGGTGCCGTGCAGCATCAGCAGCAGCGGGTACCGGCGCTCCGGCTCGTCGTCGTAGCCCGGCGGGGTCCACACCCACGTGATCGAGGCGGGCAGACGCAGCTCGCGCGGTACCGGCACCTGCACCGCGAGCACCTGTCCGGAGCCGTCCTCGGCCTGCCGCCACGTGCGGACGCTGCCCGGCGGCGGCGTGCTCCGGCGCACCCGCGCCGACCAGCTGGCCAGGTACATGCCGACGGCGCCCGGGGTCGGCACGTAGCCGACGTACCGGTTGACCGCGAGCGCCGTGGTCAGCGCCAGCGCGCCGCCGGCACCGATCGTCCAGCGCCGGCCCCCGGTGCCCGACCGGCGGCCCAGCACCACCCCTGCGGCGGTGAGCCCCGCCGCCACGGCCACCGGCCAGCGGGCGCGCAGCAGCCTCGGCGGGTCGGCGAGCCGGCTGATCGGGGACCGCACGGAGCTCACCACGGACGGGGCCCGGCCGGGGTTCACCGCCTCATGGTGCGCACGGATCCTGTGCGGGCGCCATGAGAGCTCAGGCGGCGCTCAGGTGGTGCGAGGCGAACACCAGCGCGTACGGCAGCGTCGCGCGGGCCATGTTCCAGGTGTGCACGTCCCCGCGGGCGACGTGGAGCACCACGTCCTGGCCGCGCTCGCGCAGCGTGGCGGCGATCGTGCGGGCGTCCCGGGAGTCCTGGCCGTGGTCCGCGCCCGCGACGGCGACGAAGGCGGCGACCGGGTGGGGCAGCGGGATGGTGGGCGCGTACGCCGTCACGTGGTGCGTCGCCCACTCGGCACCGGTGGCCAGCATCGCCGTGCCGCCGGTGCCCGGGTCGCCGTAGGGCGCCATCGCCAGCAGCGTGCTGTACAGCCCGGTGTGGCGCAGCACCTGGTCGAGGGCGCAGTAGCCGCCCGAGGAGAAGCCGCCGAAGGCCCGGCCGGTGCGGTCGGCCACCGTGCGCAGGTGGGTGTCGACGTACGGGATCACGACGGTGGTCAGGTACGTCTCGACGAGCGCCCCGCCGGTGGTCGAGTCGAGGCACTCGGTGTCCCGGGCGCCGGGGCCGGTGCCGTTGACGTCGACCGAGACGACGATCATCGGCTGCACCAGCCCGTGCGCCAGCAGCGTGTCCATCGCGTGCCCGACGTTGCCCGCCGCGAACCAGTCGCCGGCGTGCCCGGGGCTGCCGTGGACCAGGTAGACCACCGGGTACCGGTCGGCGCTCTCCGCGTACCCCGGCGGCGTGTACACCCAGCTCGGTGCGGTGCCCATCCGCAGCTCCGGCGGTGCGGGGATGGTGACCGGCTGGGTGGCTCCGGTCGCCACCGACGCCGCGTTGGCGACGGGGATGCCGTGCCGCAGGGCGTGCGCGTGCCCGATGCCCCAGCCCGCCAAGGTCACGCGAGCCGCCGCCACGCTCGGCATGTACCCGACCACCACGTTGGTGGCGATCGCCAGGCACAGCACCAGGGCGGTCACCGCCGCCGTCCAGGCGGGCCAGGCCCGCCGACGCCGCCGCCCGGGACGCGGGCGCCGACGGCGGACCGCGACCGTGACCAGCACCGCCGTCAGCAGGGCGAGCCCCACCGCGGTCCACCAGGACCCGAGGAAGTCGCCGCCCTGACCGAGCTCGTGCAGCACCTCCGGCGGCAGCACGGGGTCGGCGTCGCTCCTCACCGGGCCGATCCTGCCGCATGCGACGGCCGGGTCGGTGCGAGACTGGGGCCGTGGCGACGGCGGCGACAGCAGGCTCTCGAGGGGCCGGGCGGGTGGCCACCGACGACCGGATGGAGGCCCTCGCGCGGCACCGTCGTCAGGTGCGCGTCCGCACGGTCGCGTCCCGCGCGATCCTCGCGCTCGCGGTGATCACCCTGATCTCCGCCGCGCGTCCGCACCTGTGGCAGCCGGTCGCGGTGCTGGGTCAGGTGGCCTGGAACGCCCGGCCGCACGTGGCACGTCCGTCGCTGGTGCTCGCGGCGGTGGTGATGCTCGGCACGTCGCGCGGCCTGCGCCGCGGGCACTCGATCGCGTGGGCCGGCACGCTCGCCGTGCTGGCCGTCTCCGCGGTGCTGCACCTGGCGCACCGCGTGGACGTGGTCCCGACCGTGCTGGTGCTGGGTGCCGCGATCTGGCTGGCCCTGCAGCGCCGGTCGTTCCCGGTGCGGGCCACTCGCCGCGAGGCACGGCGGGTGGCCCTGATCGCCGGCACGTGGCTGCTGCTGACCGGTGCGGCGGAGGTGCTGTTCCGGCTCGTGCTGCGCTCCGAGCCGGAGCACCGGTCGGCGCTGCGGGACCTGTCCGCCGACATCGACCTGGCCCTGGTCGTCGTCTTCGTCGTCGCGCTCGTCTGGTTCGTCATGTCCCCGCAGCGGCCCGGGCGGCTGCACACCGCGGCGCACCTGAACGAGCGGGAGCGCGCCCGCCGGGTGATCGAGCGGTGGGGCCGCGGCACCCTGGACTACTTCGCGCTGCGGGACGACAAGGACTGGTTCTTCGTCGGTGAGTCGGTGGTGGCCCACGCGGTGCGCGGCGGCGTCTGCCTGGTGTCGCCCGACCCGATCGGGCCGCCGGGGGAGCAGGCCGACGCGTGGGCGGAGTTCCTGGACTACGCCGTCGACTGCGGCTGGTCCGTCGCGGTGCTGGGCGCCTCGGCCGACTGGCTGCCGATCTACGAGGCCAGCGGGCTGCGCTCGGTGTACCTGGGCGACGAGGCGATCGTCGACTGCCCGGGCTTCAGCCTCGAGGGGCACGCGCGCAAGTCGCTGCGGCAGGCCGTGAACCGGGTGGGCAAGGCGGGCTACACCACCACGTTCGTCGAGTCGACGGCGGTGGACCCCGCGCTTCGGCAGCAGATCGAGGAGGTCGCCGACCAGTCGCGGCGCGGCGAGGCCGAGCGTGGCTTCTCCATGACGCTGTCCCGCCTGTTCGACCCGCACGACGCCGGCCTGATGCTCTCGGTGACGACGTCGCCGGAGGGCCGGGTGGACGCCTTCTGCCAGTGGGCGCCGGCTCCCGGCATCGACGGGTGGTCCCTGGACGTGATGCGCCGCCGGCTCGACGTGCCGGACCTGCCCAACGGGCTGATCGACTTCACGGTGGTGCGCACCATCGAGGAGGTGGCGGCGCGCGGTCAGCGGGCGGTCGGCCTGAACTTCGCGGTGATGCGGGACGTGCTCGGTGGCCGCGGCGACTCGCGGTGGGAGGACCTGGTGCGGCCGATGCTGCAGCGGCTGTCGCAGCAGACCCAGATGAGCTCGCTGGCCAGCTTCAACGAGAAGTTCGGGCCGTCGTGGCAGCCCCGGTACGTGGTGCTGGACGCCGCCGAGTTCGTCGGCACGCAGGCGCTGGTGATGGCAGGTGCCGAGGGCGTCACGGAGATCCCGGTGATCGGCCGGTTCCTCGGCCGGACCACCGCATGATCGTCGGGCTCCTGGCGGCGATCGGCGCCAGCATCGGGTACGGGGTGGCGACGATCATGCAGGCAGTCGGCACCCGCCGCGCGCACGGCATGGCGGCGTTCGGCAACCCGCTGGTGCTCGGCGGTCTGGCGCTGGACGGGGCGTGCTTCCTGCTGTCCCTGCTGGCGTTCGCGCGGCTGCCGCTGTTCGCCGTCGAGACGGTGATCGCCGCCTCGGTGGTCGTGGTGGTGCTGCTGGCACGGCCGTTCCTCGGAGCGCCGCTGCGGCCCGTCGACCTCGCCGCGGCCGTCGGTGTGGTGCTGTCGCTCGTGGTGCTCGCGGCCGCGTCCGGCGACCAGCCGCCGGTGCAGGCGCACGGCACGTTCCTGGTCGCGACCGTGGCCGGCGCCGGCGCGCTCGTGGTGCTGCTCGCGGCGTCCTACGCCAAGGGGCCGGCGTGGCTGCTCGGCCTGGTCAGCGCGCTCGGCTACGCCGGGGTGGCGATCGGCGCCCGCGGCGCCCGCACCGACGGCCCGCTGCTGCACGTGGTGCTGCAGCCGATGGCCGCCGTCGTCGTCGGCTGCGGGGTGATCGCCGTGGTCGCCTACGTGCGCGCGCTCGAGCGCGGCCCGGTCGGGCTGGCCGCCGCCACGGTGTCCGTGGTGGAGGTGCTGGTCCCCGGCCTGGTCGGCGCAGCGTTCCTCGGCGACACCGTGCGGGCGGGCTGGCTGCCCGGGGTGGTGCTCGCGGTCGGCGTCGCGCTGGCGGGCTGCGTGGTGCTCGCGCGCAGCCCCGCCAACGCGGCCGCCGGCGGCTAGCTCGCCCCGCCGCCCGCGAGGCCCTGGGAGATCAGCTCCATCACCGAGGCGTCCGCCAGCGTGGTGGAGTCACCGACCTGCCGGTGCTCGGCGACGTCCCGGAGCAGCCGTCGCATGATCTTGCCGGAGCGCGTCTTCGGCAGCTCGGGCACCACCAGGATCTGCCGCGGCTTGGCGATCGGGCCGATCTGCGTGGCGACGTGGTTGCGCAGCTCCGTCTCCACGTCGTGGGCGTCCTTGTCGAGCCCCTCCGAGCCGGCGCGCAGGATGACGAAGGCGACGACGGCCTGGCCGGTCGTCTCGTCGTGCGCCCCGACCACCGCGGCCTCGGCGACCCACGGGTGCGAGACCAGCGCGGACTCGATCTCGGTGGTGGACAGGCGGTGGCCGGACACGTTCATCACGTCGTCCACGCGACCGAGCAGCCAGATGTCGCCGTCCTCGTCCTTCTTGGCGCCGTCACCGGCGAAGTACAGGTCGCGGAACCGGGACCAGTAGGTGTCCCGGTAACGGTCGGGGTCGCCCCAGATGCCGCGCAGCATGGACGGCCACGGCTTGGTCACCACCAGGTAGCCGCCCGCGCCGTTGGGCACCGGGTGGCCCTCGTCGTCCACCACCTCTGCCGCGATGCCGGGCAGCGGAACCTGCGCCGAGCCGGGCTTCGCCGCGGTGACGCCCGGGAGCGGGGTGATCATGATCGCGCCGGTCTCGGTCTGCCACCACGTGTCGACCACGGGGGTGCGGTCGCCGCCGATCACGCGGCGGTACCACATCCACGCCTCGGGGTTGATGGGCTCACCGACCGAGCCCAGCACGCGCAGGCTGCTCAGGTCCCGAGCCGCCGGGATGTCGTCGCCCCACTTCATGCAGGTGCGGATCGCCGTCGGCGCCGTGTACAGGATCGACACCTTGTACTTCTCGACGATGTCCCACCAGCGGCCGCGGTCCGGGGTGTCCGGCGTGCCCTCGTAGATCACCTGCGTGGCACCGTTCACCAGCGGCCCGTAGACCACGTAGGTGTGCCCGGTGATCCAGCCGATGTCGGCGGTGCACCAGTACACGTCCGTGTCGGGCTTGAGGTCGAACACGTTCAGGTGCGTGAACGCGGCCTGGGTCAGGTACCCACCGGTGGTGTGGAAGATGCCCTTCGGCTTCCCGGTGGTGCCGGACGTGTAGAGGATGAACAGCGGGTGCTCCGCCGGCAGGTCCACTGCCGTGTGCTGGTCGGAGGCGCCGTCGACCACGTCGTGCCACCACACGTCGCGCCCGTCGGTCCACTCGACGTCCTGACCGGTGCGGCGCACCACCAGGACGTGGCGCACGGTCGGCGCGCCCTTGGCCAGGGCCTCGTCCACCGCGGGCTTCAGCGCGCTCGGGTGGCCGCGGCGGTAGCCGCCGTCGGCGGTGACGACGAGGGTCGCCTCGGCGTCGAGGATCCGCGAGTGCAGCGCCTCTGCCGAGAAGCCGCCGAACACCACCGAGTGCGGGGCGCCGATCCGGGCGCACGCCAGCATGGTGATCACGGCCTCGGGGATCAGCGGCATGTAGATCGCCACGCGGTCGCCGGTGCGCACGCCGAGGGACTCCAGGGCGTTCGCGGCGCGGGACACCTCGCGCAGCAGGTCGGCGTAGGTCAGCGTGCGGGTGTCGCCCGGCTCACCCTCGAAGTGCAGCGCGACGCGGTCGCCGTTGCCCGCCTCGACGTGCCGGTCCACCGCGTTGACGCAGGCGTTCAGCGTCCCGTCGGCGAACCACTTGGCGAACGGGGCGTCGGACCAGTCGAGCGTCTGCGTGAACGGCGTGCTCCAGCTCAGCAGCAGGCGCGCCTGCTCCGCCCATGACCCCTCCGGGTCGGCGTTGGCCCACGCGTACAGGTCCCGGGTGGCGTTCGCCTGGGCGGCGAACTCCGGGGACGGCGGGAACCGGCGGTCCTCCGTCAGCAGGTTCTCCAGTCCGTTGTCCCCGGTGTCCGGCTCGGTCACGGTGTCTCCTCCGCAGCGACGATGATGCGATCGGTCGAGTCACAGATGGTGCCACCTGGGACTTTAGACCCGCATGTGCCGTGGTCAGGGCCGTGGGCGGCTCCGTGCTCGGCTCCGGTGCTCAGCGCCGTGCTCAGCTCCGTGCTCGCCTCCAGTGCTCGGCTCCGGTGCTCGCCTCAGTGGGCGTTGCGCTCCCGGAAGGCACCGAGATGGATCCCGTGCCGGCGGGCGACGTGCGACACGATGCCGCTGGCCAGCACCATCACGCCGATCACCAGCAACGTGCCTGAGGTCGCCGCGACCGACGTCTGCACCACGGTGGGCTGCCACCCCTCGGCGCTGACCACCTGCAGCATCGCGTTGCGGCTGACGCCCGGCGCGAACAGCGCCAGCGCCCCGGCCAGCGTCAGCAGCACCCCGCCCGTGTAGCCGACCCACGGCGTCCACAGCGACAGCAGCGCCACCGCGGCCAGCAGCAGCGCGCCCAGTGCCACCAGCACGATGCCGAGCACCTCGACCCGTGCCACCCAGCCGTCCGCCTCGACGGACAGGATGCGGGACACCCCGAGCAGCGTGACCACGGCGGCCACGGCCGGCAGCAGCAGTCCCACGATCAGACCGAGCACGTGCGTGCCGGCCCCGATGGTGCGCGGTGCGTTGGGGTCCGGGAACAGCGTCCCGTCCTCCGCGGTGCCCGGCGTCGACGCGACGGTGGCCGGGGTGGCGAGCGGCGGGGCGCCGGTGCGCTCGCCGGGCCGACCTGCCGAACCTGGTTCGCCGGCGACGGCGCCGGCGGCGACCGCCGGGCCGGGCATCGGCGCGGGTGGCACGTCGCGGGCCGGGCCGGAGCCGGGTGCGCCCGCTGCGGGGAGCGCCGTCGTGGTGCGCGAGTCCGGTGTCGGCTCCTGGCGTTCCGAGCGGGCGGCGGTGAACCGCGGCGGCGGGAGGCGGCGGTCGGCAGCCTCCGGGTCGGGCGGGGTCGGCAGCGGCCGCGCCTGCGCGTGCCGGTGCGCGGTCTCGTCGCTGACGGTCAGGCCCTCGCCCGACGGCGGCAGGTCCGCCGGTGCCGCGCTCTCGTGCGCGGCGGCGGGCTCGCTGCCGGGCGCTGTGCCGGGCACCGGGCGGGGCTCGCTGGTGGGCGCGCTGCCGGCGGGGCGGGTCGGCGTCGTGCCCGCTGCGGCGCCGGCGTCCGCGGCGTCCGGTGCCGGGGCCACGGGCTCGGTCGGAGCGGGGCGGTCCTGGGGGTCGCTGGTGCTCATCGCGCGCATGCTCCTCGGCTGGTCGTCGGCGCCCTGCGCGGGCGCGTCGAGGTCACGCTATTGCTCTCCGGCCCGGTGCGCGCTCGCACGGCCAGGCGCGCCGCGATGCGACCGCGCAGGTGAGGGCACCGCGCAGGACGCCGAGGGGTCAGCGGACGGCGGCGACCTGAGCGAGCTGCTCGTCCAGCTCAGCGTCCGCCACGGTCGGGGTTGCCGACGCCGGCTCGACGGCACCCGGCTTCGCGTCCGACGCCGCACCGCGCGGTCCGTGCACGCCGTAGGCGTACGACGCGCCCACCAGCAACCCGCCGCCGACCAGGTTGCCGAGCCCGACGGCGAGCAGGTTCCGCGCGAACTCGCCGACGGTCGCGTGCGGCAGCCCCGCGATCAGGCCGAACGAGAAGGTGGTCATGTTGGCGACCACGTGCTCGAAGCCCGACGTGATGAACACCATGACGCAGGCGAAGATGACGGCGATCTTCGCGCCCTCATTCTCCAGGCGGCCGGCGCACCAGATCGCCAGGCAGACCAGCAGGTTGCACAGGATGCCGCGGACGAACAGCTGACCGGTGGTCTCGGCCGCCTTGTGCTCGATCATCGCGGCGATCGTCTTGCCCGCCGCCGTCGTCGGCGCCAGCACGCCGGAGCCGCGCAGCAGGGCCGCGAACACCGCGGCACCGACCAGGTTGCCGACGAACACGGCGAGCAGCGTCAGCGCCGCCCGCCCCGGCCGCACGGACCGCCGGAGCACGCCCTGGGTCAGGATCATCATCGCCGAGGTGGCCAGCTCACCCCCGGCGACCACCACGATCGTCAGCGCCACCCCGAAGACGAGGCCCTGGATCAGGGGCGCCCACGGGGACCCGGCCTGCACCAGCGGCCCGCCGGCGGTGACCATGATCAGCACGCCGATGCCGATGTACGCGCCGGCGAGCATGGTCCGCACCAGGAACACCCCCGGCCGGTGCGTGAGGTCCACCTTGTGATGCGCGGCGTCCGCCTCGAGGTCCACGGTCTGCGGGATGGTCAGCACCCGACCAGGGTGACGGCTCGCCGAGGGTCAGTCCTGGGACGAATGGTCCGGTGCGGGACGCTGACCAGTGCGAGGACCGCCCGTTGTGATCAGCCCCACTCGGCGAGGCGTGCGGCGTTCGCCACAGCGGCGGCGACCACGCGGGTGACCTCCGGGTTGAACACGCTGGGGACGATGTACGTCGGGTTGAGCTCGTCGTCGCGCACCACGGACGCGAGGGCGTTCGCCGCCGCGAGCAGCATGTGCTCGGTCACCTTGTGCGACTGCGCGTCGAGCAGCCCCCGGAACACCCCGGGGAAGGCCAGCACGTTGTTGATCTGGTTGGCGAAGTCGGACCGGCCGGTGCCCACCACCGCGGCGTGCTGGGCGGCGTCGTCCGGGTCCACCTCGGGTCGCGGGTTCGCCAGCGCGAAGACGATGGCGTCGTCAGCCATCGTCGCCACGTCGTCGCCCGTGATCACGTCCGGTGCGCTGACGCCGATGAACACGTCGGCCCCGACCAGCGCCTGCGCGATCGTGCCCGTGACGCCGCGCGGGTTGGTGCTCTCGGCCGTCCAGCGCAACGACGGTGCCAGCCCGGGCCGCGCGGGGTGCACCACGCCCTCGATGTCGGCCACGACCACGTCGCGAGCCCCCGCCGCGAGCAGCAGCCTCAGCACCGCGGTCCCGGCAGCCCCCGCGCCGGACAGCACGATCCGCACGTCGCCGATCGCCTTCTCGACCACCTTCAGCGCGTTGGTCAGCGCCGCGACCACCACGATCGCCGTGCCGTGCTGGTCGTCGTGGAACACCGGGATGTCCAGGCGCTCGCGCAGCCGGCGCTCCACCTCGAAGCACCGCGGCGCGCTGATGTCCTCGAGGTTGATGCCGGCGAACACCGGCGCGATCGCCACCACCGTCTCGACGATCTGGTCGACGTCGGTGGTGTCCAGCGCGATCGGGAACGCGTCGATGTCGGCGAACCGCTTGAACAGCACCGCCTTGCCCTCCATCACGGGCAGCGCCGCCAGCGGGCCGATGTCACCGAGGCCCAGCACGGCGGTGCCATCCGTCACCACGGCGATGGTGTTGCGCTTGATCGTGAGCCGTCGGGCGTCCTCCGGATGCGCCGCGATCGCCTCGCACACCCGGGCCACGCCCGGCGTGTACGCCATCGACAGGTCGTCGCGGGTGCGCAGCGGCACCTTGGACTCGATCGACAGCTTGCCGCCCAGGTGCATGAGGAACGTCCGGTCGGACACCCGCTCGACGACGACGCCGTGCAGCTGCTCCAGGGCGGCGACGATGGTCGCCGCGTGCTCCTCGCCGCGCGTCGCGCACGTGACGTCGACCGTCATCTGCTCGTGGCCGGAGGACTGCACGTCGAGCGCCGTGACGATCCCGCCTGCGGTTTCGATCGCGGTGGTCAGCTCGCTGACCGCCGTCGGGCGCGCGGTCACCTTCAGGCGCGCGGTGATGGACGACGAGACGCTGGGGGCTGCCACCATGCGGTCATTGTCACGACGTGAGGCCGATGCGCTCGTCGGCGCGCGGGACGGGCGCCCGTCGTGCCGTTCGAGGGGACCCCGGTCGGCCGGGGAGCCGGGGCCGCGGTGACGCCAGCGACGGCGCCCCGCAGGACGCCGCCGTCGGTACCGAGGTGCGGGGGTGAACATGGCGTGCATCGCTTCGGTCGCTACGGGTCCAGCCCGGTCGACCTGCCCTGTAGGTGGGCACTCCTGCGCGTGGGTGCCCCCGCACGTTCAGTTGTGAACCCTTGGTACCTCCTGCGGCGCCGTCTGCCTACCCCTGGCGGCGTCCGACGAGGTCAGGGCGTGCCGGCGGTCACATGGCGGGACGACGGACCGGCATGTGGACGGGGCTGCCGTCAGTGGCCGACCCGTCCGCCGCCCCGGCGTCGCCGGGCCGCAAGGACCCACACCACGGCGCCCGCCGCCAGGAGCAGCAGCACGGCGGCCGCCGCGGTCCGGGAGTCGCGGCGCGACATCAGCCGGAGCGACACCGGCCGGACGAACCGCAGCGTCTCCCAGCCCCGCTCCTCGGCGAGCCGGCGCAGGGCCCGGTCGGGGTTGACCACCGCGGCGTGGCCCACGGCCGCGAGCATCGGCTCGTCGGTGATCGAGTCGGAGTACGCGTAGCTGGCCTGCAGGCTGTACCCCCTGCGGTGCGCGAGGTTGGCCATCGCCTCCGCCTTGGTCGGCCCGTACGCGTAGAAGTCGATCAGCCCCGTGTAGCGCCCGTCCGCGACGCGCATGTGCGTGGCGATGACGCCGTCCGCGCCGAGCAGCCGGGCGATCGGCTCCACCAGCTCCCGGCCCGACGCCGACACCACGATCACGTCCCGCCCGGCGCGGTGGTGCTCGTCGATCAGCACCACGGCCTCCGCGTACACCGCCGGGTCGATCGACTCGTGCAGCGTCCGCTCGACGATGGCCGTCACCTGGTCCACGTCCCAGCCCGTCACCATCCGGGACAGCTGGGCGCGCATGCGCTCCGTCTGCACCTCGTCCGCGCCGCCCACCTGGTAGAGGAACTGGGCGTACGCGGCGCGCAGCATCGCGCGCCTGGTCAGCAGGCCGCCGGCGAGGAAAGGGCGCGAGAAGGCCGTGGCCGACGAGGTGGCGATGATCGTCTTGTCGAGGTCGAAGAAGGCCGCCGCCCGGTGCGGGTCGGCCGGTGCCCGGTCGGCGGAGGGGTCGGCGGAGGGGTCGGCGGAGGGGTCGGCTGTGGGGCCGGCTGTGGGCTCCGCTGCGGCGGCGTCGCTCATCGATCAGCCTCCTCGGCGGCCTGGGACCACGTGCTGCGGCGGCACCCGACGGGCGCCGGCTCACGCGAGCGTATCGGCGGCCACCCACCCACAGCCCGGCTCCGCACGTCGGCCCCCGGCGGGGCGTCGCACCGGGCCCGCCGCTTGCGGCGCGCAACGGCAGGCTGGGCGGCCGCTGAGGAGGTGGGGCATGTCGTCGAGCAGGGTGCTGCTGCCGCCCGGACCGGGCGGAGCCGTCGCCGGCGCGGGGCCTGGGCGGCGCGCCGCCGTCGTCGGCGTGGTGGGAGCCCGTGGCGGTGCCGGCACGTCCACGCTGGCGGCGCTGACCGCGGCCCGGCTGGCCCGCCGCACCAGCACGGTGCTGGCCGACCTCGACTGCCGGGGGGGCGGCCTGGACGTCACCGTCGGGGTGGAGGACGCCGACGGCGCGCGGTGGCCGGAGCTGGCGGGCGCGCGTGGCGACGTGCCGGGTGAGGACGTGCTCGCGCTGCTGCCCCGGTGGGGCGGCTGCGCGGTGCTCAGCGCCGACCGGGACGGTTCGGACCCCGACCCCGGTCTGGTGACCGACGTGCTGCACGCGCTGACCGGCGTCGTCGGCGCGATCGTGCTGGACCTGCCGCGGGGCGGCGCGTCGGCCGGTGCCGCCGTGCTGGGGGCGTGCGACGTGGTGGTCGTGGTGGCGCGGCGGGACCTCAGGTCGGTGGCGGGCACCCTCGCGGTTCGGCCCCGGCTGGCCGCGGCGGGCACGTCGGCGGGGCTGGTCGTCCTCGGGCGCGGTCCCGGCGGGCTCTCCGTGGCGGAGCTGTCGGCCGCGGTCGACCTCCCCGTGCTCTGGGCCGGCGGCACGACGCGGCGGCTCGCGCGCGCGGCGGAGCGGGGCGTGCTGCCGAGCAGGGGGACGGCCGTGCGCGCGGCGCGCGCGGTCGCGGCGCAGGTCGAGGCGTCGTGGCTGCTCGGATGACGGCGCGGCGGTGAGCGGATGAGTGCCGGGCGGCTGGTGGCTCGGGACGTGCTGCCCGACTCGGCGGCCCGTGGTGCGGCGGTGCTGTCGGGCAACGGCCTGACGGCTCTCGCCGAGCGGGTGCGTGCGCGGCTGCAGGACGGGCTCGGAGCACCGCCGGCGTCCTCGACCTCTGCCGCGTCCGGTCGCGGTGCCGACGGCGGCGTCGGGACGGTGCCGTCGGACGAGCTCCTGGCCGCGCTGGTCGGGGACGCGGTGCACCAGGAGGGCACCCTGCTCGGCCCGTCCGCCCTGGCCACGGCCGTGCGGGAGGTCCGTGCGGTGCTGTTCGGCGCCGGGCCGCTGCAGCGGTGGCTCGACGACCCGCTGGTCACCGACGTGCTGGTCAACGGACCGGCCGACGTGTGGGTGGAGCGCGCCGGGCGGCTGGTGCGCACCGACGTGGACCTCGGCTCGGTGGCCGACGTGCGGGACCTGGCCGTCCGCCTGGCGGCATCGGGCGGCCAGCGGCTCGACGACGCGACGGCGACGGTCGACGCCCGTCTGCCCGACGGGACCCGGCTGCACGCCGTGCTGCCTCCGCTGGCGGGGCCGTGCACGGTGCTGAGCCTGCGGGTGCTGCGTCGGCAGCCGTTCACGCTGGACGAGCTGGTCGACCGCGGCACACTCGCGCCCGCAGTCGCACCGCTGCTGCGGGCGCTGGTGCACCGCCGGGCCAACCTGCTGCTGTCCGGCCCGACGGGATCCGGCAAGACGACGCTGCTCGCAGCGCTCCTGACAGCCGTCCCGCCGGACCAGCGGATCGTGGTCGTGGAGGAGGCCGGCGAGCTGTGGCCGGACCACCCGCACGTCGTCCACCTCACCACCCGCAACGCCAACGTCGACGGGGCCGGCGCGGTGGACCTCGCACGGCTCGTCCGGGAGGCGCTGCGGATGCGTCCCGACCGGCTCGTCCTGGGAGAAGCTCGCGGCGCCGAGATCCGGGAGGTGCTCGCGGCCCTGAACACCGGGCACGAGGGCGGTTGCGCGACGCTGCACGCCAACACGGCGGCCGACGTCCCGGCGCGGCTCGAGGCGCTGGCGGCCCTCGCCGGGATGTCGCGGGACGCCCTTGCCGCCCAGGCCGTCAGCGCCGTCGATGCGGTGCTGCACCTGCGCCGCGCCGGCCCCGACCGCGCGCAGCGCCGGCTGAGCGAGATCGGTGTGGTGCGCCGGGCCGACGACGGGTCGCTGGCCGTCGAGACCGCCGTGCGCTGCGGCGATGGGGGAGCCGTGGAGCGCGGCCCGGCGTGGGACCGCCTCGCGGCACGCCTCGACCGGACCGCATCGTGACGGCCGTCCTCGGGCTGCTCGTCGCACTGGCGGCGCTGCTGGTCGCGGGACCGCGGGGGCGGCGAGGGCTGGGGTCCGGTGCCGAGCAGCGGAGGAGGGTCTCGGCGAGCACCGGAGCCGAGCAGAGGAGGAGGGTCTCGGCGAGCACCGGAGCCGTGCTGCAGGGGGCCGGGGCGAGGCCGCTGACTGCCGGCCGGGAGTGGCGGCCACCGCCTCCTCCGGGGTCGTCGCAGGCGCGAGCGGCGCCCGTCGGCTGGACGGCACGGCTCGCGTCCCGCCGCCGTGCCCAGACCCGTACGGGGGACCTGGCGGCAGTCGTCACCACCGTCAGCACCTTGCTGCGTGCCGGTGCGCGACCCGCCGACGCGTGGGCCCGGGCGCTCCGCCTCTCCGCCTGCGGTGCCGTGCCGACGGTGGACCAGCTCCTGCAGGGTGCTGAGCCCGAGACCCGTGGTCGACGACGTCACCGGGTGCCGCCCGGTGAACGTGCGCGCGCCCAGGCGGTCGTCGCGGCTGCCATCGTCGCGCAGCAGCTGGGAGCTCCGCTCGCCGCCGTGCTGGACGAGGTCGCCGCTGCGGTGGTGGCCGATGCGGAGGCCGAGGCGGAGCTCGACGCGGCGCTCGCGGGCCCGCGTGCATCGGTGCGCGTGCTGCTCGGGCTGCCCGTGCTCGGCGTGCTGCTGGGCGCCGCTGCCGGCGCGGACCCCGTCGCCGTGCTGCTCGACGGCCGCCTCGGCACGGCGTCCGGGGTGCTGGGCTGCGGCCTCGCCGCCGGGGGATGGGGCTGGACCAGGCTCCTCGTCGCCCGGGCGCGGAGAGCGGCAGCCCCGTGAGCGGCGGTCCCGTGGTGCTCGTGATGCTCGTGGTGCTCGGCAGCGTCCCGTGGTGGTGGTGCGCTGCTGACCGGGTGCGGTCGGTCGCTCGCGGGTCGGGCGTGGTGCGGGGCCACGACGCCGACGCCCACGCTGCCCGGCGACGCCCGGGGCGCGGGTCCGGGTGGGCTCGGTGGGGGCCGGTGGGTGCACCGCGCGGGTGGGCGCTGGATGTCGATCCGGACCCTGCGTTGCTGCTCGACCTGGTCGCAGCCGCGCTGGCGGCGGGTGCGCCGATGCCGAGAGCACTGTCGACCGTCGCCGACGCGCTTCCCGGACGTGTCGGTGCTCCGCTGCGCCGCGCAGCGGGCGCGCTGGCACTCGGCTCGTCGTGGCACGCCGCGTGGGCGGACGCGCCACCGGCAGCCCGTGCGGTGGCGGACGCGCTGGAGCCCACGGCCGCGGCCGGAGCGTCACCGGTGCCGCTCCTGCGTGCCGCCGCTGCGGCGTCACGTCGCCGTCGCCGGGCTGCCGGTCGAGCTGCTGCCGGACGGCTCGGCGTCTGGCTGGTGCTGCCCCTCGGCCTGTGCTTCCTGCCGGCCTTCCTGCTGCTCGGCGTGGTGCCGGTGGTGCTGTCCATCGCCGGCCGGGTGCTCGGGTGACCGCGGACGTCATCCGTCCACAGCCCGGGGCGATCCCGTGGGCGATCCGGGCCTTCGGCGGGTGGGGAGTCGCCCGGCGGAGGACCACCAGGCTCGGGCCCGCCGGGACGGGACCGGCCTGGTCGGAAGGAGACGTGGATGGGTGCGGATGTGATCGGTGTAGGTGCGGCCGATGCCGGGGCGACCGGTACTGACGTGACGCGCGCGGGGTCGGCACGCGCCGGCGCGACGAGCGCGGGCGCGGGGGACCGCCTCGGCGTCGGGCCGCTCAGCGGCTTCGCACGGTGGGTCGTCGCGAGGGTGCGCGCACTGCGGTCGGGTGCGCGGGACGCTGGGATGGCGACCGCGGAGTACGCGATCGCCACGCTGGCGGCGGTCGGGTTCGCCGGGCTGCTGGTGGCGATCCTGCGCAGCGACGAGGTGCGCGGACTGCTGCTCGGCATCGTGCGGCGTGCGCTCTCGTCGTGACGGCGCGTGCGGCTGTCGTGACGGTGCCTGCTGTCGACGTGACCGTGCCTGCTGTCGTCGGACCGGCCCGCGCTCTCGCCACGACGGCGCGTGCTGTCGCCGAGACTCCGGTGCGGCGGCACGACCGTGCGGTGCGACGTCCGCACGCCGCCGGCGGTCGTGGGGCAGTCGCCGATCGTGGGGCAGTCACCGATCGTGGGTCGGTCACCGTGGAGCTCGCTGTGGGCTTGGTCGGTGTGGTGGTGCTCCTCGGGCTGGTGCTGCTGCTCACCACGGCGGCCACCACCCAGCTGCGGTGCACCGAGGCGGCGCGTGCCGGTGCGCGCAGCGCCGCGCTCGGTGAGGACGACGCCGCCGTTCTGGGCGTTGTCAGACGCTCAGCCGGGGACGGTGCCGGCGTTGCCGTGGTCCGCGCTGACGGGTGGGTGACGGTGACGGTCGACCGGCCTGTGACGGGCGCATGGGGTCTCGGGGGTCTCGAGGCGCGGGCGAGCAGCAGCACGCCGGCGGAGCCGTGAGCACGCCACCGAGCCGAGTGGCGCGCGCGCGGCGACGGCTTCCGCGCGGTGACCGTGGGTCCGGAACCGTCCTGGTCCTCGGCGTGGCCGCGGTGGTCGTCCTGGTCGGGGGCCTGCTCGGCGTGCTGGCGGCCTCGTTCCTCGCGCACGCGCGTGCGCAGGCGGCTGCCGACCTCGCGGCGCTCGCGGCTGCGGAACGGCTGCAGCGGCAGTCCGTCTTCCCCGACGCCGCCGAACCCGCGTCCGCACCGGCCGGGGGCCCGTGCGTCCTCGCCGCTGCTGTCGCCGAGCGCAACGGCGGCCGCACGACGGGGTGCGAGACGGGCGCGTCCGGGACGGCAGGCTTCGGAACGGTGACCGTGCAGGTGACGGTGGACGGGCCTGCCGGCGCCGCGCGAGCGAGCGCCCGCGCGGGGCCGAGCCCGGTTGCGGTCGGCCCGCGGGCGACGTGACCGTGCGGTCAGCTCGGCTGGGACCCCGCTCGATCGACCGTCGGCCTCAGCTCGGATGGCGTTCGATCGGCCGTCGAGCTCGGTGCCTGCGCCCCTGGACCGGCCGTCGAGCTCGGTGCATGCGCCAGGACCACGTCGAGCAGCCGGATCGCAGCCGCCTTGTCGAGGGGGTCGTTGCCGTTGCCGCACTTGGGCGACTGGACGCAGGCGGGGCACCCGTAGCTGCACGGGCACGACGCGATCGCGTCACGGGTGGCCCGCAGCCAGACGGCGCCGAGACCGAACCCCCGCTCGGCGAACCCGGCGCCCCCGGGGTACGCGTCGTGCACGAAGACGGTGGCGGTGCCGGTGTCGACGTGCACGGCCGTCGACAGGCCGCCGAGGTCCCAGCGGTCGCACGTCGCCAGCAGGGGCAGCAGGCCGATCGAGGCGTGCTCGGCGGCGTGCAGGGCGCCCGGAGTCTGCTCCAGCGTCACTCCGGCGGCCTCGAGGACCTCCGGCGGTGCGGTCCACCAGACGGCGGTGGTG
Organism: Cellulomonas sp. 73-145; assembly: GCA_001898185.1. Taxonomy (GTDB): domain Bacteria; phylum Actinomycetota; class Actinomycetes; order Actinomycetales; family Cellulomonadaceae; genus Cellulomonas. The sequence goes on from MKTI01000003.1 coordinate 67,474, forward strand.
CGCAGGGTCCGCGCGGGCAGGTCCAGCTCCGACGAGCCGAGCACCTGCAGGTCCGGGACGCGCTTGCGTTGGTAGCCGAGCACCTGGCTGGTCACGTCCACGTCCCCGAAGCCCCACGTCACCGGGCCCCACGCCAGCTCCTGACGGACCTCGCGGATCTGCGTCGTGGTGACCCAGCGGGCCCACGTGCCGTAGTCCACGTCGCGGCGCGTCACCAGGGCGATGCCGTCGTCCAGGGACAGCTCGTCGACGACGAAGGTCGCACCCTGGTGCACGTAGACCGCGCCCTCGTGCACCGTGGAGTCGGCGGACGCGGCGTCCACCGTGCCCAGCAGTCGGCCAGTGCCGGACTCGACCACGCGTACGGGGTCACCACCGGTGCCGCGCAGGTCGGTCAGCCCGCTCGCCGGCTCGGCGTGCGTCCAGTACCACCCGGAGGCTCGGCGGCGCAGGGCGCCCCGCTCCACCAGCTCGTCCAGCAGCGCCGGCGCGGCCGGTCCGAACATCGCGAGCTCGTCCGTGCGCAGCGGCACCTCGGCCGCCGCGGCGCACAGGTGCGGCGCGAGCACGTAGGGGTTGCCCGGGTCGAAGACGGTGGCTTCGACAGGTGCATCCAGCACCGCCTCCGGATGGTGCACCAGATAGGTGTCGAGCGGGTCCTCGCGGGCGACGAAGGCGACGAGCCCGTCGGCGCCGGCCCGGCCGGCGCGGCCGGCCTGCTGCCACAACGACACGCGGGTGCCGGGCCAGCCGGCGATCAGCACGGCGTCGAGGCCGGAGATGTCCACGCCCAGCTCCAGGGCGTTGGTCGTGGCGAGCCCCCGCAGCTGGCCCGTGCCGATCGCCCGCTCCAGCGCGCGCCGCTCCTCGGGGAGGTAGCCGCCGCGGTACGCCGAGACCCGTCCGGCCAGCTCCGGCACGCTGCGCTCCAGGTGGGCGCGCGCCGTGGCGGCCACCGACTCGGCCCCTCGGCGTGAGCGGGTGAACGCGAGGCTGCGGGCACCGGCGGCGACGAGGTCCGCCAGGAGCTCCGCCACCTCGGCGGTCGCCGTGCGCCGAGGGGCGTCGGTGCGCTCCACCACCAGTTGCTCGCCGGTGCCGAGCGGGCCCGACGGCAGGCCCGCGAGCGGCGTCTCCGGCGCGCGCGCCGCCTGCGCCACCACCGAAACCTGGGCCGCCACGACCCCCGGCGCCGCCGCAACCCCCTGCACCACGACCCCCTGCGCCGCCACCGCCACCGGCACGGGAGCCGGCACCACCGAAACCTGCGCCCAGGGGTCGTCCTCCGGCAGCAGCGCCGACCACGGTGCATCGGACCCCGGCAGCTCGGGCGGTTCCCACAGCACCACCGTCTTGGTGCCGGCCGGCGACGCGTCGTCCGTGATCGCCCGTACCTCGTCGGGACCCACCCCGATCAACCGTGCGGCGCTCGCCGCCGGGTCCGCGGTGGTGGCGGACGCCATGACGAAGGTCGGGTACGCCCCGTACGCCGCGGCGACCCGTCGCAGCCGGCGCAGCACCAGCCCCACGTGCGCGCCGAACACGCCGCGGAACGCGTGGCACTCGTCGAGCACCACGTACTGCAGCGAGGAGAGCAGGCGCGACCACCGCTGGTGCTGCGGCAGCAGGGTGACGTGCAGCAGGTCGGGGTTGGTCAGCACCACGTCGGCGTACTCGCGCACCCAGCGACGCTCCTCGCGGGAGGTGTCGCCGTCGCACGTCGCGACGCGGACGTCGCGCAGCTCGGCTGCGTTCAGCAGCCGTTCGAGCCCGGCGAGCTGGTCGGCGGCCAGCGCCTTGGTCGGGCACAGGTAGAGGGTCGTGGCGCGTCGGCGGACGGTCTCGATCCGGCCCCGGCCGGCACCCGTCGCGGCGTCCGTGCCCGCGCGGCGCACGGCGCTGAGCGCGGGCAGCCAGAACGCCAGGGACTTGCCCGAGCCGGTGGACGTCGCGAGCACGGTGTGGGTGCCGGACCACGCGGCGTCCGCCGCCTCCGCCTGGTGCGCCCACGGCGCCTCGACCCCGAGCCGCCGGTAGCCGGTGACCAGCGCCGGGTCGGCCCAGGCCGGCCAGTCGACGGTGCGGCCGGGCCGGCTCGGCAGGTGCCGGACATGCGTCATCCGGTCCGCTCGGCGGCCTCCCGCGAGCAGCACGTCGAGCAGCTCGCCGGTCCCCACCTGTTCATGGTCGCACCCGCGCGTGGTGCTCTCGTCGGACGCCAAGATCACCCGCATTCCGGGACGTTGGTCCCGGGCCTGCGGCGCGCGCCGGGCGTTGAACGGAATGTCGTTGTGGCACATGTGGGCGTGTCGGGCGAGTCGGACCACAACATCTTGTGTCGGGTGCGCTCGGATAGGGCTCCACCCGGACCGCGGGTGACGCAAGGCTCAGGAGGGCGCAGATGTCGGTGCAGGAGTCGTCGCAGCACGCGACGCAGGGGTCGAAGCTCGGTGCAGAGCTTCAGCAGCAGGTCGAGGCGCAGCGTGGGACGACGACGTCCACCGTGCCGCAGCAGCCGGCCGCGCCGGTGATGGTCGAGGTCGGCTCGTCCATCGAGGAGTACCTGGACCGCAGCGACTGGCGGGTCAACGCCAACGCGAACCAGGGGTACTCCCTGGGCGGTCTGATCCTCAACACCGCCGGCAAGATGGTGGCCAACTACTGGCTGTCCCACGTGTACCCGGCCGAGATCGGCACGGCCCACCGCGAGGGCGACATCCACATCCACGACCTCGACATGCTGAGCGGCTACTGCGCCGGCTGGTCCCTGCGCACGCTGCTGCAGGAGGGTCTCAACGGCGTGCCGGGCAAGGTCGAGGCGACCGGCCCCAAGCACTTCTCGTCGGCCATCGGCCAGATTGTCAACTTCCTCGGCACCATGCAGAACGAGTGGGCCGGCGCCCAGGCCTTCAGCTCGTTCGACACGTACATGGCGCCGTTCGTGCGGCTGGACCAGCTGACCTACGAGCAGGTGCGGCAGGGGATCCAGGAGCTGATCTACAACCTCAACGTGCCGAGCCGGTGGGGCACGCAGACGCCCTTCACCAACCTGACGTTCGACTGGACGTGCCCGGAGGACCTGAAGGAGCAGGTGCCGTTCGTCGGCGACGAGCCGTGCGACTTCACGTACGGCGAGCTGCAGGTCGAGATGGACATGATCAACCGGGCGTACATGGAGGTGATGACCGCCGGCGACGCGTCGGGCCGCGTGTTCACGTTCCCGATCCCCACGTACAACATCACCAAGGACTTCCCGTGGGAGTCGGAGAACGCCGAGCGGCTGTTCGCCATGACGGCGAAGTACGGGCTGCCCTACTTCCAGAACTTCATCAACTCGGACATGAACCCCGGCGACGTCCGGTCCATGTGCTGCCGCCTGCAGCTGGACCTGCGCGAGCTGCTCAAGCGGGGCAACGGCCTGTTCGGCTCCGCGGAGCAGACCGGCTCCGTCGGCGTCGTGACGGTCAACATGGCGCGCCTGGGCTTCCTCTTCCCGGGCGACGAGGCGGGCCTGACGACGGCGCTCGACCGGCTGCTGGAGCTGGCTCGCACGTCGCTCGAGCTCAAGCGCGACGTGATCGGGCGGCTGCTCGAGGAGGGCCTGTTCCCGTACACCAAGCGGTACCTCGGCTCGCTGGAGAACCACTTCTCCACGATCGGCGTCAACGGGATCAACGAGATGATCCGCAACTTCACCGGTGACGAGTACGACATCACCGACCCTCGAGGCCACCAGCTGGCGCTGCGCATCCTGGACCACGTGCGCGGCCGGATGGTCGAGTTCCAGGAGGAGACGGGCCACCTGTACAACCTCGAGGCGACGCCCGCCGAGGGGACGACGTACCGGTTCGCCAAGGAGGACCGCAAGCGGTTCGAGGGCATCCTGCAGGCCGGCACGGACGCCAACCCGTACTACACCAACTCCTCCCAGCTGCCGGTGGGCTTCACCGACGACCCGTTCGAGGCGCTGGCCCGGCAGGACGAGCTGCAGACCCGTTACACGGGCGGCACGGTGCTGCACCTGTACATGTCGGAGCGGATCAGCACGGCGGACGCCTGCCGGGAGCTGGTGAAGCGGTCGCTGTCGAGCTTCCGCCTGCCTTATCTGACCATCACTCCGACCTTCTCCATCTGCCCGAACCACGGCTACCTCGCCGGCGAGCACCACACGTGCCCGCGCTGCGCGGAGGCGCACCCGGACGCCGCGCCGGTGGAGTGCGAGGTGTGGACGCGCGTCATGGGGTACTTCCGGCCCGTGAGCTCGTTCAACGTCGGCAAGAAGGGTGAGCAGGCAGAGCGGGTCTCGTTCGAGGAGCGCGTCGCGTTCGGTGCGGACCCCGGCATGCACGCGTACGCGCACGACGAGATCGTCGGCGCGGGCGAGCCCGTCGCGGTGGGTGCATGACGATGACGACGACCGGGCCGACGACGGGGCGCGCTGTCTCGTCGTCGGCCCGTGGCGCCGCCGCCGCCGACGACCTGCAGATCGCCGGTCTCGTGTCGCTCTCCACGGTCGACTGGCCGGGGCACCTGGTCGCCACCGCGTTCCTGCAGGGCTGCCCGTGGCGGTGCACCTACTGCCACAACAGCGCGATCCTCGATCCCCGGACACCCGGAGTGGTCCCGTGGCAGGCCGTCCGCGACCTGCTCGCGCGACGCCGGGGGCTCCTGGACGGCGTGGTCTTCTCGGGCGGCGAGCCCACCCGGCAGGCCGGGCTGGTGGCCGCGATGCGTGAGGTGAAGGAAGCAGGCTTCCTCGTCGGACTCCACACGGGCGGCGCCTACCCACGTCGGCTCCGGCAGCTGCTGCCCCTGGTGGACTGGGTGGGGCTCGACATCAAGGCGCCGGCGCGCCTGTACCGCGAGATCACGCGGACCGGCGGGCCGACGACGAGCGCCGACCAGGCGTTCTCCTCTCTCGAACTGGTGCTCGCGTCCGGTGTGGACGTGCAGGTGCGCACCACGGTTGATCCGACGGTGATGTCCGACGACGACGTCGCCGAGCTGACTGCCGTGCTCGCGGAGCGGGGGGTCCGCGAGCACGTGCTGCAGACCGTACGAGCGGACGGCACCACGGAGGAGTACCGGGCTGCGCTGGCGGCGGTCCGGGCTGCTGGCTGACGGGGTTGTGGTCGGCTCGGCCCGTTCGCTCGGCGCCTCTGCCGCCAGCGTGCAGTGCCCGGTTTGAGACGCTATGTCGGTGGTCGGTGGTGGGGTCTCCCCATGGATGACGCGCGGTCGGCACCGGTAGGGACGCTCCTCGCCGTGCCCGCCGTGCCCGCGGTGCCCGCGGTGCCCGCCGTGCTGGCCACGCCCGCCGTGCGTGGCGCTGCGTTGTCTCAGGGCGATCGGCAGGTCCGTCCGGCAGCCACGGCCGGCGCCACCGTGCTCGCGGACGGGGACGATCGCGATCCCGTCGACGACGTGATCTCGGCCGTCTCCGCTGCGGACCGCCTGGTGAACCGCATCTCCGCCTGGCGTGACGGTCTCGTCGTCGAGGCGTTCCGGAGCGGCGCTGCCATGCGTGGGGCCGAGCTGCCGGCCGGCCTGTCCGACAACGTCGCCTGGGAGTGGGCCCGGACCGACATGATCGCGGAGCTTGCGCTCGCTCTTCGTCTGCCGGAGTCGACCGTCTCGTCGCGGGTGCGCCGTACGGCTGTGCTGACCAGGTGCTTCCCGCGTCTCGCGGAGGCGCACGCCGACGGTGAGGTCTCCCGGTGGCACGTCGACGTGATGCTCGAGCTGTTCGAGCGGTATCCCGAGGAGGTGCGCTCAGCGGCGGACGAGGCGCTGACCCCGCGGGCCCTGGTGCTGGACCCGTCCCGGTTCCGCTCCGTGGCCCGTCGGTGGCGTGCGCGGCACGCCGGTCCGGTGACTCCGGAGGCGCGCCGCGCCGCCGTTGCGGACCGGCACGTCACCGTGACACCGGCTGACGACCACCTCGCGTGGCTCAGCGCTCTGCTGCCCGCCGAGCAGGCCTATGCGGCGTTCCACCGCATCTCCGACCTCGCCGCGGAGGTCCAGGGTCCCGATGACGAGCGCTCGCTCCCGCAGCTGCGCGCGGACGTGATGTCCGCGCTCCTCATCGACCCGGACGCTTCGGACGCCGTCCGGCCGGTCACGGCCGTTCCGCGACGGCTGTCGGAGCAGGACGAGCGGCACCCCAGCCGGGCCGACGGACGCGACGATCCGAGCGACGCCGACCACGTGGACGCCGACCACGTGGACGCCGACCTGAGTGGGCTCGGCAGGTCTCTCCCCGACGGAGCTCGGGGAATCCGGGCGACCGTGGTGCTCACGGTGCCGGTTCTGACGCTGCTCGGACACGATGACGAGCCGGCGGTGCTCGAGGGCCACGGGCCGATCGACATCGAGACGGCTCGTCGTCTGGCGGCGGACGCGCCGTCGTTCATCAGGGTGCTCACCGACCCGCACACCGGGGCGGTGCTCTCCGTCGGTCGCCGCCGGTACGCGGTTCCGGCGGATCTCCGTACCGCGTTGGCGGTGCGGGACGTCACCTGCCGGTTCCCCGGCTGCGCGCGGCGGGCGGCGCGCTGCGACGTCGACCACTCGACGGCATGGGCGGCCGGCGGCGCGACGGCAGCCGACAACCTCGCCCATCTGTGCCGCAAGCACCACCGGCTCAAGCACCTGGGTCGATGGCACGTGACGCATCGGCGTGGTGGTGAGCTCGTCTGGCAGACGCCGTCCGGGCGCCGGTATCGCGACGAGCCGGCTGTCCGTCTCGACATCGGGCCGCCGCCGTCAACCGCCGCCCGTGCGCCAGCGGATGCCTCCGCTGGTCGCGCCGTTCGTTCGGCAGTTCCTGCTGGGCATCGTGCTGCTGCTGCCTACCCACTGGTCCCACCCTTCTGACCGCGCGCTCCCGGTGTTCCGACGCGCCTCCGGGCGCTGCGAGGCTGTGCCGCGCCCTGTGGAGGCGGTGCGACGCGCTGCGATGCTGTGCGCGGTGCCGCGCAGCTGTAGGTGGCGGTGCGAAGGCGAGCGACGCTTTGGGAGGGCGTGCGACGTGCCCCGCAGCTGCGAGCGGCGATGTGCGGTGCCCGAGGCGCCTGGTGACGAGCGCCACGGTCGCTGTTGTGGCTCCTGGCCGGCGCGGATGCTTCAATTCCGGTGTCGTGCCGAGCGGACGTGGAGGGGCAGGCCGTGGCGCTGCGTGTGGTGAGCCGTGAGGTCGGCCAGCAGACGGTGGTCGAGGTCGACGGCGAGATCGACGTCGCCACCGCCGACACCCTGCGGGAGCGCCTGAACGCCCTGATCGACCGGCAGCAGGTCGACCTGGTGGTCGACCTGCGGGGCGTCAGCTTCATGGACTCGACCGGTCTGGGCCTGCTGGTGGGCACGCTCAAGCGGGTGCGAACCGCAGGTGGCCGGCTGCAGCTGGTCGTCGACTCGGAGCGGTTGCTCATGGTGTTCCGCATCACGGCGCTGGAGCAGGTGTTCACCATCCGCCCCTCCCTTGAAGACGCGCTGGTCGAGGAGCCGACGCACTGACGTCGGTGGTCGGCCGCTGCCCGTCGCGCGGCCGAGGCCATGAGATGGCCCGGTCGACGGCACCGTGCCGTGCTGAAGGACCAAAGCCCGGACACCTCTCGTTCGGCCCTCGGTAGGACCAAGGTCACACTCCCTGGCTAGACTGCCCGGATTCCCGGCGACGGTGCCGAGGAACGACTCGGCCGAGAGCCGTGCGACGTCCTTGGGGGAGGATCCATGCTGCAGCTCGGCACCACGAGCCTGGTGATCGTCGGATGCATCGCCGCCGTGGCGGTGGCTGCCCTGGCGGTCGCTGCGGTGCTGGCCCGTCAGGTGCTGGCCGCGGGCGAGGGAACCGTCCGCATGCAGGACATCGCGCACGCGGTGCAGGAGGGTGCCTCGGCGTTCCTCCGTCGGCAGTTCCGCACGCTCGGCCTGTTCGCCGTGGTGGTCGTCGCGCTGCTGCTGCTGCTCCCCGGAGACGGTGGCGTCAAGCTGGGACGCAGCATCTTCTTCCTGTTCGGAGCCGGTTTCTCCGCATCGATCGGGTTCCTCGGCATGTGGCTGGCCACCCGCGCCAACCTGCGCGTCGCGGCGGCGGCCTCCGGCCCCGACGGACGCGCGGCGGGTGCCCGGATCGCCTTCCGGACGGGCGGCGTGGTGGGCATGTCGGTCGTCGGGCTCGGGCTGCTCGGCGCGTCCGCCGTCGTCCTCGTCTACCGGGGCAACGCACCCGCGGTGCTCGAGGGGTTCGGCTTCGGCGCCGCGCTGCTCGCGATGTTCATGCGGGTGGGCGGCGGCATCTTCACCAAGGCGGCCGACGTCGGCGCCGACCTGGTCGGCAAGGTGGAGCAGGGCATCCCGGAGGACGACCCCCGCAACGCCGCGACCATCGCCGACAACGTGGGCGACAACGTCGGCGACTGCGCCGGCATGGCGGCCGACCTGTTCGAGTCGTACGCCGTGACGCTGGTCGCCGCGCTGATCCTCGGCAAGGCGGCGTTCGGCGAGCACGGCATGGTGTTCCCCCTGCTGGTCACCGCGGTCGGTGCCCTCGTCGCGGCCCTCGGCGTGTTCATCACGCGCGTCCGTGGCCAGGAGTCCGGGCTGCAGGCGATCAACCGCGGCTTCTACACGGCAGCGCTGCTCGGCGTGGTGCTGGCCACCGTCGCGGCCTTCGTCTACCTGCCGTCGTCGTTCGCGGCCTTCACCGACGGCACCGCCGGGCTGCAGACCCACCACGGCGACCCACGCCTGATCGCCTCGGTCGCGGTGCTGGTCGGCGTGGTGCTGGCCGGAGTGATCCTCTGGGTGACCGGCTACTTCACCAACACCACCAGCAACCCGACCCTGCACGTCGCCCGGACCACGCTGACCGGTGCCGCCACCGTGGTGCTGTCGGGCATCGGCGTCGGTTTCGAGTCCGCCGTCTACACCGCGGGCATCATCGCCGCGGCGATCTGCGCCGTGTTCCTGGTGGCGGGCGGGTCGATCCCGCTGGCCCTGTTCCTCATCGCGCTGGCGGGCTGCGGCCTGCTGACGACCGTCGGCGTGATCGTCGCGATGGACACCTTCGGGCCGGTCAGCGACAACGCCCAGGGCATCGCGGAGATGTCGGGCGACGTCACCGAGGAGGGTGCGCGCATCCTCACCGACCTCGACGCCGTCGGGAACACCACCAAGGCCGTGACCAAGGGCATCGCCATCGCCACCGCCGTGCTGGCGGCGACCGCCCTGTTCGGCTCCTACGCCGACGCGGTGCGCACGTCGCTGGCGGGGGTCAGCGGCCGGATCGGCGACGACCTGGTCACCGCGATGATGGACTACCAGATCATCAGCCCGGTCACGCTGGTCGGCCTGATCCTCGGCGGCGCCACGGTGTTCCTGTTCTCCGGGCTGGCGATCGACGCCGTCACTCGCGCGGCCGGCGCCATCGTGTTCGAGGTGCGCCGCCAGTTCCGGGAGCACCCCGGCATCATGAGCGGCACCGAGCGGCCGGAGTACGGCCGGGTGGTGGACATCTGCACGCGCGACTCGCTGCGGGAGCTCGCCACCCCGGGCCTGCTGGCGGCGTTCGCGCCGATCGCCGTCGGGTTCGGGCTGGGCATCGGCCCGCTCGCCGGGTTCCTCGCCGGGGCGATCGGCGCCGGCGTGCTGATGGCCGTGTTCCTCGCCAACAGCGGTGGCACCTGGGACAACGCGAAGAAGATCGTCGAGGACGGGCACTACGGCGGCAAGGGGTCGGCGGCGCACGCCGCGGCCGTGATCGGCGACACCGTCGGCGACCCGTTCAAGGACACCGCCGGGCCGGCGATCAACCCGCTGATCAAGGTGATGAACCTGGTGGCGCTGCTGGTCGCACCGGCGGTCGTGTCCGTGTCGGCCGGTGCCGGCGCCAACCACGCGCTGCGCCTGGTGATCGCCGTGCTGGCCGCGGGGGTCGCGTTCGGGGCCGTGATCGTGTCCCGGCTCCGGGCGGCGCGGGTGGACCGCCAGTCGGTCGCCGCGGCGTCGGCGGAGGGACGGCGCGCGTCCGGCGGGTCGCCGGCCCCGGAGGTGCTCGAGGCGGAGCTCGAGTTCGACGAGACGGACGAGTTCTCGGACGCCGAGCTCGCCGCCGACCTGCCTGACCAGGACCTGGACGACGACAGCCTCGCCGACTCGGCACCGCGGGGACCGCGCCCGCGGGAGTGAGGGAGTCCTCCGGAACCACGGAGCCCGCCGGAGTGACGGAACCCGCAGCACTGCCGGAACCCGCAGCACTGCCGGAACCCGCAGCACTGCCGAGACCCGCAGCACTGCCGAGACCCGCGGAGGCGCCCCAGCCCGCCGAGGCACACCAGCCGCTGCGGGTGATGACGTGGAACCTGCACGCGCTCGGCACGCCCTGGCTGACCACCCGACGGTGCGTCGACGCCGTCGTCGGCGTGCTGCGAGACACGGCTCCGGACGTCGTCGGCGTCCAGGAACGTCCGCTCGGCCCGCTGGGCCGGTGGCGCCTGCGCCGCGTCGCCCGGCGTGCAGGGCTCCGCGTGGTCGTCGGCGGTGGCGCCTCCCGGACCACCGCCCTGCTGGTGCGCGCGACCTGGCGTCCGACCAGGCGGCGGCGTACCGGCTGCCCTGGGAGCTGCCGCGCACCCGCCGTGGTGCCAGCACCGCGCGCGTGCTGGCGGGCGGCGAGAAGGTCCGCGTGGTCGTCGTCCACCTCGGTCTGGACGCGGGCGAGCGGGAACGGCACCTGCGCCTGCTGCTCGACCGGTTGCCCCGCACCGAGCCGCTGGTGGTGCTGGGGGACGTCAACGAGGTGCCGGACCAGCCGTCGTGGCGCACGCTGCTCGCCCAGGGGCTGACGGATGCGGCCGCGCACGCCGGTCCGACGTTCCCGGCGTCCGCTCCGGCCCAGCGGATCGACGCCGTGCTGGTCGGCTACGGTCTGCGCGTGACAGCCGCCCGTGTGCTCGACGTCCCGGCGGCCCGCGTCGCCAGCGACCACCTGCCGGTGGTCGTCGACCTCGCTGCGGGGGAGGAGCGGTGACGTCGTCTGCCACGACTCCGGACGACCGCACTCCGCGGCGCGTCCCCGTTGTCGACGAGGCCGAGGTCGCCGCCCTCCGTGCGGACCTTGCCGCCTTCACCGTCGACGCCGTCGAGGCGCTGCTCCGTCCCGTCGCCTCGGCGGCGCTGCAGCGCGGTGAGCCGACCCCAGCACTGCGGGCGACCGCCGGCCCCGACGTCCCACCCGTCGCGACGCTGGTGCGGGCCTTCCTCCTCGGCGAGGTCGTGACCAGGGCAGACCTCGAGCGCGCCCTGCCGACTGCAGGCGCGGCCGGTGCGCTGGCGCTCGGGCTCGTCGCCCGGGCCGACGACGTGGACGAGCGCGAAGCGGCGGCGCTCGGCCGTGACAGCCGCGAGTCGGCACCGTCGGACGCGGCGCCGCCGGCGTCAGCGCACGGCTCGTCCCGGCCGGAAGGGCTCCGCCCGCTCGTCGACCTGCGCCCGTGGACGGCGGTCGACGGTGCCGACGAGACGACGTGGTGGGTCGCCTCCGACCTCGGTGAGCTGGCGACCGGCGGTCCGCTGGGCACCGACCACGTTCTGGGCATCGGCGGTGCGTCGGTGACGCTCGCCGCCGCCACGGTCCCCACGCGGGTCGACCGGGTGCTGGACCTCGGTACCGGCTGCGGCGTGCAGGCGCTGCACGCCTCGCGGCACGCGCGGCACGTGACCGCGACGGACGTGTCCGACCGGGCGCTGGCGTTCGCGGCGTTCAACCTCTCGCTGGCCGGTCTCGACCCGTCCCGGGTGGACCTGCGCCGCGGCTCGCTGCTCGAGCCGGTCGCCGGCGAGGTGTTCGACCTGGTGGTGAGCAACCCGCCGTTCGTCATCACGCCGCGCATGCCGGATGTGCCGGTGTACGAGTACCGCGACGGCGGTCGCGCCGGCGACTCGCTGGTCGAGGAGCTGGTCACCGGGGTCGGTGACGTGCTGGCGCCCGGCGGCGTCGCCCAGCTGCTGGCCAACTGGGAGGTGCACGGGCAGGCCGACTGGACCGAGCGGATCGGTGCCTGGGTGGACGCCTCGGGCCTGGACGCGTGGGTGGTGCAGCGCGAGCTGCTCGACCCGGCCCAGTACGCCGAGACCTGGATCCGCGACGCCGGCACCACGGCCGCGGCCGACCGGACCGCGTGGCGGTCGCTGTACGGCGCCTGGCTGGACGACCTGGCGTCCCGGGACGTCACCGCGATCGGCTTCGGCATCGTGACCCTGCGCCGACCGTCGGTGGCCGACGAGCACCGACCGCGGCTGCGCCGGCTCGAGGAGCTGACCAACCCTCTGCCCGGCCCCGTCGGTCCGGCCATCGCCGCCGGCCTGGCCGCCCACGACTGGCTCGCCGCCCGCGACGACGAGGCGTTCGTCGCGGAGCACCTCGTCGTCGCCCCCGACGTCACCGAGGAGCGGCACCTGGTGCCGGGGGAGTCCGACCCCCGCGTGGTGCTGCTGCGGCAGGGCGGCGGGTTCGGTCGCGCGGTGCAGGTGGGCACGGCCGTGGCCGGGCTGGTGGGGGCGTGCGACGGCGAGCTCAGCGTCGGCACGCTGGTCGGAGCGCTGGGAGCGCTGCTGGATCGGTCGGCGGACGACGTCGCTCGCGAGGTGCTGCCGACCGCTCGGGGCCTGGTGGCCGACGGGTTCCTGCTGCCTTCCTGAGCGGCAGTGCGCCGGCGCGGCTCCGCGTCCCGACGCCCGCCGAGCTCGCACACCAGGCCCGGGCCGTCCGGTCACTCGAGCGCCGTCTGGACGCTCGTCCAGTCACCGACGGTCTCGATCAGGTCACGGGTTTGTTCGCGCGCTTGACGTTATCTGCCTCGCCGCGCATTCTTGTCGAAGCGCTTCGCGGAAGCGCTTCGAACGAAGGGGTTCGCCGTGGCGACGATGCAGGACGTGGCCGATCTGGCCCATGTCTCGCTGAGCACCGTGTCGTACACGCTCACGGGCAAGCGCCCGGTCTCGGCTGCCACCCGGGCCCGCGTCGAGCAGGCGATGGCCCAGCTCGACTTCCGCCGTGACCCCGTCGCCCGCGCGCTCGCCTCGCGCCGCACCCACGTGCTCGCCCTCGCCTACCCGGTGTACGGCGTCTCGCTCGGCGCCACCCTGAACGAGATCGTCCAGGGGGCCGTCGAGGCGGCCCGCGAGGCGGAGTACGAGCTGGTGCTGTGGCCGGTCAGCAGCAGCGAGCCCGAGGTGCTGCGGGAGCTCGCGGCGGGCCGCACCGCCGACGGCGTGCTGCTGATGGAGGTCGCCCTGGACGACCCTCGTATCGAGGCCGTCGAGAGCCAGGGCCTCGCGTGCGCGCTGATCGGTCGCTCGGCCGACCCGGCCGACCGGGTCTGGGTCGACATCGACTTCGAGGAGAGCCTCGAGGTGGCGGTGGACCACCTGGCGGGCCAGGGCCACACGCACATCGCGTTCGTCAACCGCTCGCAGGCGGACCTCGACGCCGGCTACGGCCCGTCGGTCCGCGCGCTGCGCGCGTACGAGGAGTCGATGGCGCAGCGCGGGCTGACACCGGTGAGCACGCCGTGCGACGTCAACCCGGGCGCCGGTCGTCGTGCCACCACCGCCCTGCTCGCCGAGCACCCCGAGCTGACCGCGGTGATCGTGATGAACGAGCTCGCGCTGTTCGGCGTCGCCTCCGCCCTGCGTGAGGCGGGGCGCTCCGTCCCGCGTGACATGTCCGTGGTGGGCATCGCGATCTCCGGCGAGATCAGCGACATGTACGACCACCCGCTCACCTATCTCGCCGCACCCGGCCCCGACCAGGGCCGACGTGCGGTGCACGGCCTGCTCGAGGTCCTCGGCGGCCGCCCAGCCCCGGCCGGGGTCAACCTGCCCTGCTCCTTGCAGGTCCGGGAGACGTCCGGTCCGGTCACCCGGCTCACCACCCCCTGACGAGCCGCACCGCTCCATCCCACCCGCTGCTCGATGCCGAGCCGCACGACGGAAGGAAAGTCATGATCCGTTCGACCCGCCTGAAGGTGGTCGCCGCGACCGCCCTCGCGGCCCTCTCCCTGGCCGCCTGCTCGTCCGGGGGCAGCTCGTCCTCCAGCTCGAGCGCCGCCGCCGGTGGCACCGCCAACCCGACCACCCTCACGTTCTGGCACTACGAGGGCGACGACTCGGCGATGACGCAGGGCTGGAACGCCGCCATCAAGGAGTTCGAGGCGGCCAACCCCGGCGTCACCGTCAAGGTCGAGAAGCAGACGTTCGAGCAGCTGCAGAAGAACGCCAAGATCGTGCTGGCCGGCAACGACGTGCCGGACGTCATGGAGTACAACAAGGGCAACGCGACCGCGGGCCAGCTCGCCTCGCAGGGCCTGCTCACCGACCTGAGCGCCGACGCCAAGAAGTACGGCTGGGACTCCAAGCTGTCGTCGTCCGTGCAGACCACCGCCAAGTACGACGACAACGGGCTGATGGGCTCCGGCAAGTGGTACGGCGTCCCCAGCTACGGCGAGTACGTCACCGTCTTCTACAACAAGGACATGTTCGACAAGTACGGGATCTCCGTGCCGACGAACTTCGCCGACTTCGAGAAGGCCCTGGCGACGTTCAAGCAGAACGGTGTGACCCCGCTGGCCGAGGCCGGCGCCGAGTACCCGCTGGGCCAGCTGTGGTACGAGCTGGTGCTGAACAAGGCCGACCGTTCCTTCGTCGACAACTTCGAGCTGTTCAAGGGCAACGTGGACTTCACGTCCGGCCCGCTGCTGGACGGCACCAACACCCTCGCCGACTGGGTGTCCAAGGGCTACATCTCCAAGGACTCCTCCGGTCTGAAGGCCGAGGACATGGGCACGGCGTTCATCGCCGGCAAGTACCCGATCATGGTCTCCGGCTCGTGGTGGTTCGGCCGCCTGAACAAGGAGGTCACCTCCTTCAAGCTCGGCCAGTTCACCTTCCCCGGCAACAAGCTGAACCCGGGCTCGTCGGGCAACCTGCTGGTGATCCCGAAGAACTCGAAGAACGCCGCGCTCGCAGCCAAGTTCATCGACGCCACGCTGGGCAAGACGTCGCAGGACACCATGGCCAAGCTCGGTGGTCTGCCGGTCGCTGGCGACTCGTCCGTGATCACGGACCCGAACACCAAGACCCTGCAGGACAACTTCGACTCCGTGGTGAAGAACGACGGTCTGGCGTTCTACCCCGACTGGCCGGTCGCCGGCTTCTACGACCAGCTGGTCAGCTTCGGCCAGACGGTGGTCAACGGCTCGAAGGCCCCGGCCGACGCGCTGAAGGACCTCGGCACGTTCTACGACTCCGGTCGCAAGGACCTGACCGGCAAGTGAGGTGACCTCGTCGGGCCCCGGACGGAACCCGGGGCCCGACGAGGAGCCCACCTGCGCTGACACACCCGACGACCCGGACCAGGAGATCCCTCATGTCGGTACAGACGCCCCGCGTCCACCGCGCCGCACGCCGGCGCCAGGCGGTCTACTGGCTCTACCTGCTGCCCGGTGTCATCGCGCTGACGGCCGTGATCATCGTGCCGTTCGGCCTCAACGTGTTCTACAGCCTGCACCGGTGGAAGGGCGGCCTGTCGCCCATGCACTGGTACGGGTTCGGCAACTACACCGACCTGCTGCACGACGCGGCGTTCTGGAGCTCGTTCCGCAACTCCGTCTGGATGATCGTCGCGATGGTGGTCGTCCCGACGCTGATCGGCCTGATCCTGGCGGCGGTGCTGTTCGACTACATCGGCAAGAACGTCGGCAACCGGACGGCCAGCTTCCTGCGGGCGACGTACTACCTGCCGCAGATCATGCCGGTGGCCGTCGCCGGCATCGTGTGGAACTGGATCTTCAACGCCGAGACCGGGTCGCTGAACGCGATGCTGCACAGCATCGGCGTCGCGCACCCACCGAACTGGCTGGGCAGCCCGTCGACCGCCCTGCCCGCGGTGATGCTGGTGCTGGTCTGGATCCAGATCGGCTACCCGACCGTGATCTTCATGTCGGCCCTGCAGCGGGTGGACCCCGAGCTGTACGAGGCCGCCGAGCTGGACGGCGCGGGCTGGTTCCGCCGGTTCCGCGCGATCACCATCCCGCAGATCAAGCCCGAGACCTTCGTCATCACGCTGACCTGCACCATCGCGGCGCTGAAGGTGTTCGCGCCGATCTACGTGCTGACCCGCGGCGGCCCCGAGCTGTCGACGCTGGTGCCGTCGTACTACTCGTTCCTCAACTTCTTCGACAAGTCCAAGGTCGGCTACGGCGCCGCCGTCGCCACCGTCCTGACGCTGGTGATCGTCGTGGTCGCCGCCGTCATCCAGCTGCTGCAGAACCGCTCCGCCCGCAGGGACGAGGAGGGTGTCCGATGACCACGCTCGCGCAGGCGCCGACCGAGGTCGCCGCACCCGTCAAGGCCACCCGCACGGGCGACCGTCACCACCGCGGCGCCCTGCGCTGGGTGGTGCTGGTCGGCTGCGCCGTCATCGCGGTGCTGATGCTGGCGCCGTTCGTGCTCATGCTGATCAACGCGTTCAAGTCTCCGGGCGACTACTCGACGCACGGCCCGCTGAGCCTGCCCACCAACCTGTACTTCACGGGCCTGACGAAGTTCTGGAACACCGTCGACTTCCCGGTGAAGCTGTGGAACTCGATCTGGACGTCCGCCGCGGTGTCGGTGCTCGGCACCGGCCTGTCGCTGCTGACCGCCTACGCGATCGGCGTCGGCCGCGTCCGTGGCCGCGCGTGGCTGGTGGCGGTGTTCCTGCTGGCCAACATGCTGCCGCAGGAGGTGCTGCTCTACCCGCTGTACACGATGGCGCAGAAGGTGGGCCTGAACAACAGCGGCTGGTCGATCGTCATCATCTTCACGGTGATCCAGTCGGCATTCGGCACGTACCTTCTGGCGAGCGTTCTGGGCACGTTCCCCAAGGCATTGCTGGAGGCGGCGGCGCTCGACGGCGCGAACAGCTGGCGGGTGCTGTGGCGGGTCGTTTTCCCCATCGTCCGGCCGACGCTCGCGGTGCTGATGATCTTCTTCTTCATCTGGACGTGGAACGAGTTCTTCATCCCGCTGGTGATGCTCACCACGCCGGCCTCGCAGACCGTGCCGATCGCACTCAGCTCGCTGCAGGGCGACCGCCTGCTCGACGTGCCGACGCTGAACGCCGGCGCCCTGGTGTCCCTGCTCCCCACCCTCCTGTTCTTCCTGTTCTTCCAGCGCACGCTCACCCGTGGGGTGACCGCCGGCGCGGTGAAGTAGCACCCGACCCGCGAAGGAATTCCCTGCGATGAAGTTCACCAACGGCTACTGGATGGACCGCGACGGGTTCACCCTGATCCGCCCCGCCGAGGTGCGGGACGTCGTCGCCGACCCGGAGGCCGGCACGCTGACCGTGTACGGCACCGCGAAGCGGATCCGCACCCGCGGCGACACGCTCAATCTCCCGCTGATCACCGTCACCTACTCCGCGCCGGCCCCGGGCGTGGTCCGGGTGCGGATCGCCCACTTCGACGGGGGAGCGGAGCGGCGTCCCGGCTTCGCGATCGCCGGTCAGCCGGGCTTCGTCCCGCAGGTGCGGGTGGACGACGAGGTCGCAGAGCTGGTGTCCGGCGACCTGACGGTGCGGGTGCGCCGCGGTCCCGGCTGGCTGGTCGAGTTCCGGTCCGGCGGTCGGTTGCTCACCTCGTCCGCCAACCGCTCGGTGGGCGCAGCCACGGCGCCCGACGGCACGACCTACGTGCACGAGCAGCTGACCCTGGCCGCCGGCGAGCTGGTGTACGGCCTGGGCGAGCGGTTCGGGCCGGTGGTGAAGAACGGTCAGACCGTCGACATCTGGAACCTCGACGGCGGCACGTCCTCCGAGCAGGCGTACAAGAACGTGCCGTTCTACCTGACGTCCCGCGGGTACGGCGTGCTGGTGGACCACCCGGAGAAGGTCTCGTTCGAGGTCGCCTCGGAGATGGTGGAGCGCACGCAGTTCTCGGTCCCGGGCCAGGTGCTCGAGTACCTGGTGATCGACGGGCCGACGCCCAAGGACGTGCTGCGCCGGTACACGGCGCTGACCGGCCGGCCGGCGCGCGTGCCCGCGTGGTCCTTCGGCCTGTGGCTCACCACGTCGTTCACCACCGAGTACGACGAGAAGACCGTCAGCTCGTTCATCGACGGCATGGCCGAGCGCGACCTGCCGCTGTCGGTGTTCCACTTCGACTGCTTCTGGATGCGCGAGTTCCACTGGACCGACTTCGTGTGGGACCCGGCGACGTTCCCGGACCCCGAGGGGATGCTCACCCGCCTCAAGGCGAAGGGCCTGCGGATCTGCGTCTGGATCAACCCGTACATCGCCCAGCGCTCCCGGCTGTTCGAGGAGGGCAAGGCCAAGGGCTACCTGCTGCGCAACACCGACGGCAGCGTCTGGCAGTGGGACCTGTGGCAGGCCGGCATGGCGCTGGTCGACTTCACCAACCCGGCGGCGGCCGACTGGTACGCCGGCGAGCTGCGCACCCTGCTGGGCCAGGGCGTCGACTGCTTCAAGACGGACTTCGGCGAGCGCATCCCCACCGAGGGCGTCGCGTGGTTCGACGGCTCCGAGCCGGACCGGATGCACAACTACTACACGCACCTCTACAACCAGACGGTGTTCGACGTGCTGCGCGACGTGCGCGGCGAGGGTGACGCGGTGCTGTTCGCCCGGTCGGCGACCGTCGGCGGGCAGCAGTACCCGGTGCACTGGGGCGGCGACAACGACTCCTCGCTCGCCTCGATGGCGGAGACGCTGCGCGGCGGCCTGTCGCTCGGCCTGTCCGGCTTCGGGTACTGGTCGCACGACATCGGCGGGTTCGAGGGCACGCCCGACCCGCTGGTGTTCAAGCGGTGGCTGGCGTTCGGCCTGCTGTCGTCGCACTCCCGCCTGCACGGCTCCGGCTCGGTCCGCGTGCCGTGGGCGTTCGACGACGAGGCCGTCGACATCACGCGGCGGTTCACGCACCTCAAGCTCTCGCTGATGCCGTACCTCGGCCGGGTGGCCGAGGAGGCGCACACCGACGGCATCCCGATGCTGCGGCACATGCTGCTCGAGTTCGGCGACGACCGGTCGGCGTTCACCGCCGAGACGCAGTACATGCTCGGCGACAGCCTGCTGGTCGCGCCGGTGCTGTCCCCGGACGGCGTCGCGGAGGTGTACGTGCCGGAGGGCACCTGGACCTCGCTCCTGGACGGCTCCACCGTGACCGGCCCGCGCTGGGTGAACCAGGTGCACGGGCTGGACTCGCTGCCCGTGCTGGTGCGGCCCGGGACCGTGCTGCCGATCGGTGCGGTCACCGACCGGCCGGACTACGACTGGACGGACGGCGTCACGCTGCGCGCCTTCGAGCTGGCCGACGGCGACCGGCGCGAGGTGGTGGTCCCGTCCTCGACAGACGGGGCGGCGACCACCTTCGTCGTGCGCCGCGAGGGCGACCGGCTGCTGGCCGAGGGGCCCGCGGACGTCGCGTGGCGGCTGCAGGTCGCTGACCTGGTCGTCGACTCCGCCGACGGGCGCGCGGAGCTGTCGCTCGACTGACCCCTCGACCCGGCCCCGGCCCCGGCTCCGACCAAGGCCGTTCGGCCTGACCACCGCGGGCGGCGGACCCCCGACGCCGCCCCGGGCCCAGAGCCCGGCGTGAGCACGACCCCCCTCACGCCGGGCTCTGCCGCGTCCACCGGGCACCGCCCACGCAGCATTCACAGGCTGGTCACAGCCGGGATCCGCAGCGCGTCCAGCAGCCCTCCCTAGCGTCGCTCGTGAACATCGACACACGACGTGAGGACGACATGCGCAAGCGGTGGAGGTCGGCGCGCCCGGCTGGTCGGGTGATCGCGGTGGTGCTGCTGGCCGTCGTGCTGGCGGCCGGCGGTACGGGCATCTGGTGGTTCGCGGGACGCGACTCCGCCTCGGCAGCGACGACGGCGACCACCACCACGCGCGACGTGGCGGCGAGCCTGACCACGATGCAGAAGTCGGTCTCCGGCACCGGCACGTTGACGCCCAAGGTGAACCAAACGGTGAACTTCGCGGTCAGCGGCACGGTGACCGCCGTGGACGTGGCCGCCGGGGCGACCGTCACCGCCGGGCAGGCGCTGGCCACCGTCGACACCCTGCAGCTCAACGCCGACCTGCTGTCCGCGAAGGCGACGCTCGCCAGCGACCAGGCCAAGCTGGCCGACCTCCAGGCCGCCTCGACCGGCACCGCCGCGCAGGTGGCGCAGATCGCGGCCGCGTCGGCCCAGGTGGCCGTCGCCCAGTCGCAGGTGGACAGCGCGACGACGGCGCTGGGCCAGGCGACCCTCACCGCGCCGGTCGCCGGCCTGGTGACCAGCGTGAACGTGGTCGTCGGGCAGAAGGTGACCGGCTCGTCGTCCGGCACGACGAGCACCAGCGGCACCGGGTCGACCGGCACGTCGGGCTCCTCCGGCTCATCCGGTTCGGCCGGTTCGGCCGGCGGCGGGCAGGGCGGCACCGGGTCGGCCGGGAGCTCCTCGTCGTCCGGGTCCTCCGCCTCCTCGTCGAGCGCGCAGTTCACCATCGTCGGCACGGACGCGTACCAGGTGTCCGTCGGCGTCAGCGACAGCGACATCGCCAAGGTGGCCGTCGGCGACCAGGTCGAGATGACGTCGACCAGCCTGTCCGGCACGGTGTTCGGCACGGTGTCGTCCATCGGGCTGCTGTCCACCTCCGCGGGTGTCGCGAGCTATCCCGTGGTGGTCGACGTGACCGGCGACGTCAGCAAGCTGCACGACGGCATCTCGGTGACGGCCGCGATCGTCTACGAGCGGCGTGCGAACGTGCTCGCCGTCCCGACCGCCGCCATCACCACCGCCAACGGCAAGAGCACCGTGCAGAAGGTGGACGCCGAGGGCGCCGTGCAGACCGTCGAGGTGCAGGTGGGCGAGGCGTCCGGGCAGCTGACCGAGATCACGTCGGGGCTGTCCGAGGGCGACCTGGTGCGCGAGGTCGTGTACACCCGCAGCACCACGGGGTCCGGCACGGGCACCCAGCGCGGGTACGGCGGCTTCGGCGGGAACGGCGGCACGCGGGGCTCCGGCACCGGTGGCACGGGTCAGTTGCCCGGTGGCTTCACCGGCCAGGGCGGTCAGGCGGGCCAGGGCGGTCAGGGCGGCCAGCAGGCCGGCACGACGGGGAGCCGGACCAATGGCTGACAACAGCCCGCGGCACGGCGGCACGGCTCCGCTGGACGGCGTGCTCCCGATCGGCGCGCCGACGGCGGTGCAGGAGCGGTTCGCCGAGCACGCTGCGACCCCGGTGATCGAGCTGGCGGGCGTGAGCAAGACGTACACCACCGGCAGCATCACGTTCGAGGCGCTGCGCGGGGTCGACCTGCGGATCGACCAGGGCGAGTACGTGGCGATCATGGGCCCGTCCGGCTCCGGCAAGTCGACGTTGATGAACATCCTCGGCTGCCTGGACGTGCTCACCACCGGTGCCTACCGGCTGGCCGGCGAGGACGTCTCCGAGCTCGACGAGGTGGAGCTGGCGCACATCCGCAACCGCCGGATCGGCTTCGTCTTCCAGCAGTTCAACCTGCTGCCGGCGTTGTCCGCGTGGCGCAACGTCGAGCTGCCGCTGATGTACGCCGGGGTGCCCTCCGCGGAGCGCAAGGCCCGGGCGATGGACGCGCTCGCCCGCGTCGGCCTCGCCGACCGCACGGCCAACCGGCCCGGCGAGCTGTCCGGCGGCCAGCAGCAGCGGGTCGCGGTCGCACGTGCCCTGGTCAGCGACCCGGACCTGATCCTGGCCGACGAGCCGACGGGCAACCTCGACTCCGTCTCCACCGCCGACGTGCTGGGCCTGTTCGACGAGCTGCACGCCGCCGGCCGCACGGTGGTGCTGATCACCCACGAGCTCGAGGTCGCCGAGCACGCCCGCCGCATGGTGCGGGTGCGCGACGGTCGAGTGCTGTCCGACACCGATCCCGACGATCACGCGGCCGCCCACGTGGCCGACGGCGAGGGGGCGGCGCGATGACCTGGACCCAGACGCTGCACACCGCCTGGTCGGCGGTCCGCTCGCACACCCTGCGCTCGACGCTGACCATCCTGGGCATCCTCATCGGCATCGCCGCGGTGATCCTCACCGTCGGCCTGGGCCTCGGCTCGCAGAAAGACGTGTCGGCGCGGATCAACTCCCTCGGCTCCAACCTGCTGATCGTCACGCCGGGCAGCAGCACCAGCACCACCGGCGTCCGCGGCGGCTTCGGCTCCAACACCACGCTGAAGCGGTCGGACGCCGTCGCCCTGACGTCGAAGGACAACGCCCCGGACATCGCCGCGGTCGCCCCGGAGAAGTCGACCCAGCTGTCGCTGGTCAACGGCACCACCAACTGGACCACCACAGTCACCGGCACCACGGCGTCGTGGCTGGGGGTCCGGGCGCGGCAGCTGTCCGCCGGGCAGTTCATCACCGTCGCGCAGGACACCGCCCGCGCCGACGTGGTGGTCCTCGGCGCCGACACCGCCACGCAGCTGTACGGCACCACCAACGCGGTGGGCCGCACGGTGACCATCAACAACGTCGAGTTCACCGTGATCGGGGTGCTGTCCACCGCCGGGTCGAGCGGGAACACCAGCCTCGACGACCTCGCGGTCGTGCCCCTGTCCACCGCTGCGGAGCAGCTGGTCGGCGGCAGCACCCGCGACGCCGTCTCCCGCATCTACATCGAGGCGGCGTCGGCCCAGCAGCTGTCCGGTGCCTCGCAGGAGGCGACCCAGCTGCTGCTCAACCTGCACTCGATCACCACCGCGTCCAGCGCGGACTTCACGGTCTCGTCCCAGGAGTCGCTGGTGTCGACCGCCACCGCGGTGGCCCGCACCCTGACGGTGCTGCTGACCGGCATCGCGGCACTGTCCCTGCTGGTCGGCGGCATCGGCGTGATGAACATCATGCTGGTGTCGGTCACCGAGCGGACCCGGGAGATCGGCCTGCGCAAGGCGCTCGGCGCCCCGCCGTGGGCCATCCGCCGGCAGTTCCTGGTCGAGGCGTCGATCCTCGGCCTGGCCGGCGGTCTGCTCGGCTGCCTGCTCGGTGTGGTGTCCGCACGGACCCTGCCCAAGCTGCTGAACAGCACCATCGTCGTGTCCGGCGCCGCGGTCGCCGGCTCGGTGGTGGTCGCCGTCGCCATCGGCCTCGTCTTCGGGGTCTACCCCGCCACGCGGGCCGCCCGGCTCGCACCCATCGACGCACTGCGCTCGGAGTGATCGCCGTGCAGCGCGCCCGCACCAGCACCAGCCACGTCTTGAGGAGCACTGCCATGTCGTCGTCCCGTCCCACGGCCGCCCGGCTGAACCGCGCCTGGGCCCTCCCGCTCGGCGCCGTCGTGGTCCTCACCCTTGCCGCCTGCGGCGGCGGTGCCGCCAACGCGAAGGCCCCCGCGGCGCCCGCGGCGTCCGCCTCGGCGGGCGCTCGGGCCGGGGCAGGCGCCGGCGCCAACCAGCAGGACCGGGGCGGGGTGCGCGGCACCATCGCGGCCGTCACCGGCCAGGTGATGCAGCTGCAGGACACGTCGAACCAGACGGCCGTCGCGTGGACCTCCAGCACCGCGATCAGCCAGCAGGTCGCCGGCAGCCTGGCGGACGTGACGCCGGGGGTCTGCATCCTGGCGACCACCGCGTCGGGGACCGCCACGGCGTCGCCGTCCGGCGCGGCGACCTTCGTCACCATCACCCAGCCGGTCAACGGCGCGTGCGCTGCGGGCTTCGGCGGGGCGGCGGGGGCGCCCGGTGGTGGCATGCCGACCGGCGCCCCGCGCTCCGGTGCCCGCCCCAGCGGTGCCCCGACCGGCGGCGCGGGCGGCTTCGCCCGACCGGTCGACGGCCTGGTCACGGCCGTGTCCGGGAGCACGATCACGGTGCAGACGACCACGCGTGCCGCCGGCACCTCCGGCACCGCGACCCCCGGCACGGCCACCCCCGGCACGACGACCGGCACCGCGACCGTGACGGTCGACTCCGCGACGACGTACCGCACCACCAAGACGGCGGACGCGTCGGCCATCGTCGTCGGCCAGTGCGCCACGGCCCGCGGCCAGGCGGACACCTCCGGCAAGGTGACGGCGACCAGCATCGTCGTGTCCCCGCCGACCAACGGCACGTGCGTGACCGCCAACCGCGGCTTCGGCGGCAGCCGCGGCGGCCAGAACGGCCAGCCCCAGCAGGGCGCTCCGGCGGCGGGCTCCAATGCCTGAGCGGACCACCGTGCGACGGCGCCGCGCTCGTGGGCGCCGGGTCGCGGCGCTCGCGGCGGCCGGCGCCGTGGTGCTCACGATCGCCGGCGGGGGAGTGGCCCTGGCCATGTCCCGGCAGTCGGAGACCCGCTACACCACCGCGACGGCCAAGCTGGGCTCTGTCACGCAGACGGTCTCGGCCGTCGGGACCGTCGCCTCGGCCACCCGCCGCGACGTCGCATTCCCCGTCGCGGGGACGGTCGCGTCCGTGGCGGTGGGCGTCGGCCAGACGGTGACGGCCGGTCAGACGTTGGCCACCCTTGACCCGACGGCGCTGCAGAACGCCGTGGACGCGGCGACCACCTCGCTCCAGACGGCCCAGCAGCAGCTGCAGACCGACCTGGACTCGCAGACCAGCGCGGCCACGACGACCTCCTCGGCCTCGTCCGGCGGCAGCTCGACCGGTGCCGCCACCGGGACCTCGTCCGCCGCAGCCGGTGCGTCGTCGGGAGCCGCGACAGGCTCGGCCCCCGGTTCCACCTCCGGCTCCGGGACCGGCTCGTCCGGTGCGTCGTCGGCCGTCGCCACGGCCCTCGCCGGCGTGCAGAAGGCCCAGCAGGCCCTGCTCACCGCGTACGACGCCGCCGACACGGCGCTGAAGGCGAGCACCACCGCGCTGCAGAACGCCCAGACGGCCTGCGCCGCGGTCACGCCGTCCCCGACGCCCACCGCCAGCGCGACGCCCAGCCCGACGGCATCGGCCTCCCCGAAGCCCACCGCGACGCCCAGCCCCACCGCGAGCCCGAGCGCGACGGCCACGCCGACCCCGACGCCCACCCCGACCGTCACCCCGACGCCCACGCCGAGCCCGACCGCCACGACCACGTCCCTGGTCACCAGCGGCACGCCGCCCACGGCGGCGCAGCTGCAGGCGTGCCAGACGGCCCTCGTCGCGGTCGGCACCGCACAGACCACCACCGGCACCGCACAGACGGCCGTCGACACGGCGGCCCAGGCCCTGGACAAGGCGGTCGGCGCGCTGCAGAAGGCGGTCACCGCCTCGGCCGGCACGTCCGGTTCCGGTACGTCGAGCCCGTCGGCCGGCACCGGCTCGACCGGCAGCAGCACCCGCACGTCGTCCGGCACCGGCTCGTCCACCGCCGGCACGTCCGGCACCTCGTCGGCCGCCCGCACGTCCACCGGCGCGTCCGGCGCGGGGACCACCACCGTCGCGAGCGCGGCGGACATCCTCTCCGACCGGGCGGCGATCGACTCGGCGCAGTCCAAGCTCGACATCGCCAACCAGAACCTGTCCCTGGTCACGCTGACGTCGCCGATCGCCGGCACGGTGGCGGCCGTGAGCCTGTCGGTCGGCAGCAGCGTCGCGGCGCAGTCCACGTCCGCCGTGGTCACGGTGGTCGGCACCGACGGGTTCCTGGTGAGCACCACCATCCCGCTCGGCTCGATCGACGCGGTCAAGGTGGGGCAGAAGGTCGCGATCACCGTGCCGTCCACCACGGCGACGCTGGCCGGCACGGTCAGCAGCATCGGGGTGCTGGACGTCTCGTCGACCTCGACACCGTCCTACGCCGTCACCGTCGCCGTCACCCCGACCACCGAGAAGCTGTACGGCGGCTCGTCCGCCCAGCTGGTGATCACGGTGGCCGGCACCGGCCAGGTGCTCACCGTCCCCACCTCCGCGGTGCACGTCGACGGCCAGACGGCGACGGTGCAGGTGCTGGACAACGGCGTCGCCAAGACCGTGACCGTGCAGCGCGGTGCGGTGGGCTCGGAGCTGACGCAGATCACCTCGGGCCTGACCGAGGGCCAGAAGGTGGTGCTCGCGGACCTGTCGGTGCCCATGGTGAGCAGCACCCGCTCCTCGTCGTCCACCGGCCTGCTGTCCGGCGGCAACGGAGGCGCCAACCGGCAGCTCGGCGGCACCTTCAACGGCCCGCCCGCCGGCGTCCGGCCGGGCGGCTGATCCGGGTCGGCCCGGGTCTGCGGGCCGACCCTGCCTGACGACGCGGCGACTTGTCGGCGCCGTCGTCGTCCCGGTGCCGATCGCGCGTTCCCCCGACGCGCGGTCGGCACCGACCATCGGCGGGCCCAACTAGGCTCGGCGCGGACGGCCGGAGCACCCGGCCGCGACGGGGGAGGCCGGGCATGAGCGAGGGCACCGACCGGGCGGACGACGAGCGGGCGCAGCGCGCCCACGTGCTGGTCGTCGGCGGCGGCGTGATGGGCGGCACGCTGGTGGAGGCGCTGCTCGCGGCGGGCTGGTCCCCGCGCGACGTCGAGGTGGCGGAGCGGGACGTCGCCCGCTCCGAGGACCTGCGCCGTCGGCTCGGCGTCCTGACCGCAGCCTCCACGGAGCACGCGGCCGCCCGTGCCGACGTCGTCCTGGTCGCCGTCAAGCCCGATGTCGTGGGCGACGTGCTCACCACCATCGGCCCGGCGCTGCGCGGCGGTGCCCCCGTGATCAGCGTCGCCGCCGGACTGCCGCTCGCGTTCTACGAGCAGCGGCTGCCCGCCGGCACCCCGGTGATCCGCGTGATGCCCAACACGCCGGCGGTGGTCGGCAAGGGTGCCGCGGCGCTCGCCGCCGGTTCGGCGGCCACCGAGCGGCACCTGGCGCTCGCCGAGACGATCCTGCGTCCCACCGGTCTGGTGGTGCGGGTGCCCGAGAAGCAGCTCGACGCCGTCACGGCGATCTCCGGCTCCGGCCCTGCGTACGCCTTCTACCTGATCGACGCGATGGCGGAGGCCGGGGTGCTGCTCGGCCTGCCCCGTGACCTGGCGACCCGCCTCGCGGTCGCGACCGTCGAGGGGTCCGCCGCGCTCGCCGCGCAGAGCGGCGACCACCCGGTGGTGCTGCGCGAGCGCGTCTCGTCACCGGGCGGCACCACGGTCGCCGCCGTCGCGCAGCTGGACGCCCACGGGGTACGTGCCGGTGTGGTCGCAGCCGCCCGGGCGGCGTACGAGCGCTCCCGCGAGCTGGGTTCGGCCCAGTCCGCGTCGCCGCGGCACTGACGGCGCCCCCCGTGCCGAACGTCCCCGCCGCCGTGCCGACGTCCCGCGCCACCAACCCCCGCCCGCCCGCGATGAGCGACGTGGCTGTGGTCGCGGGGGTCTCCCACCAGACCGTCTCGCGCGTGCTCAACGACCACCCGAGCGTCCGGCCCGAGACCCGCGCCCGGGTGCTGGCCGCCATCGCCGAGCTCGGCTACCGCCGCAACAGCGCCGCGCGCGCGCTGGTCACCCGGCGCACCGGTGTCCTGGGCGTCGTCGCGCCCGCCAGCACGCTGTTCGGCCCCACCAGCACGCTGGTCGGCCTGCAGGAGTCCGCCCGACTGGTCGGTGCCGTGGTGGCCGTGGCGATGCTGCGCAGCTTCGACGCCGACTCGATGCACCAGGCAGTCGAGCAGTTCCTCACCCAGGGCGTCGAGGGTCTCGCGGTGATCGCGCCCAACACCGAGGTGATGCAGGTCCTCGAGCAGGCGCCGACCTCGCTTCCCGTGGTGATCGTCTCCTCCGGCGACCTCGGCACGGAGGCGGAGCACCTGCACCAGGTGGCCGTCGACCAGCGCGGGGGCGGTCGTATGGCCACGTCGCACCTGCTCGCGCAGGGCTATGGCGAGGTGGTGCACGTCGCGGGGCCGCAGGACTGGTTCGACGCCCAGGAGCGGCTCGCGGGCTGGCGCGACGCGTGCCGGTCGGCGGGGATCGAACCGGGTGCGCCGATCGAGCCGCCGGCGCCGATGGAGTCCGGGTGGTCGGCCGCGCACGGAGCGGCGGTGGGCCGACGGCTGGTCAAGGAGGGGCTGCCGCGGGCCGTCTTCGCTGCCAACGACCAGCTGGCCATCGGGCTGCTGCACGCGTTCTGGGAGGCGGGCGTCCGGGTGCCCGACGACGTGGCCGTGGCGGGTTTCGACGACGAGGCGGGCGCCGCGTACACGATCCCGGCCCTGACCACCGTCCGGCAGGACCTGGCGGCCCTCGGCGCCCGCGCGGTCCGCGTGCTGATGGGCGCGACGGCGGGCAGCCCGCCGACCGTGGGCATCATCCCCGCGCACCTCGTCGTGCGCGCCTCCTCCCTGCGCCGGCCCTGAGGCCGGAAAGCCCTCCTCACCAGGCGGCTTGGCACCAGACCATGTGAGCGCTAACATCCTCCACGACCGATCGTGAAGGAGCGGACCAATGGTGGTCGTGCCCAACGCCGCGCGTGCCCACGCCGCAGGCCCCGAGACCGACGTGACGAGCGCCTCCCGTGAGGCCGTCACCTCAGGACGTACCTCGCTCGGCATCGAGCTCGGCTCCACCCGCATCAAGGCGTGTCTGATCGGCCCGGACCACACGCCGATCGCCAACGGCAGCCACGACTGGGAGAACCAGCTGGTCGACGGCGTGTGGACGTACTCGCTCGAGGACGTCTGGGCCGGCCTGCAGTCGGCGGTGGCGGACCTGTTCGCGGACGTGCAGCGCCAGTACGGCGTGCGCCCGACGACGTTCGGGGCCATCGGCGTCTCCGCGATGATGCACGGCTACCTGGCGTTCGACTCCGAGGACCGGCTGCTGGTGCCGTTCCGGACGTGGCGCAACACGTCGACCGGCCGCGCCGCCGCCGAGCTGACCGAGCTGCTGGGCCACAACATCCCGCTGCGCTGGTCGATCGCCCACCTGTACCAGGCGGTGCTCGACGACGAGCCCCACGTCCCCGACGTCCGCTTCGTCACCACGCTCGCCGGCTACGTGCACTGGCAGCTGACCGGCCGCCGCGTGCTCGGCGTCGGCGACGCCTCCGGCATGTTCCCCATCGACCCCGCCACCCGGGGCTACGACAAGGAGATGCTGGCGGCGGTCGACGGGCTGCTCGCCACGCACCGCCGGCTCGAGCCCGGCCTGGCCCTCGACGCCCTGCTGCCGCAGGTGCTCTGCGCCGGCGAGGAGGCCGGCAACCTGACCCCGGAGGGTGCCGCGCTGCTCGACCCGACCGGCAGCCTGCGCGCAGGCATCCCGCTGTGCCCGCCGGAGGGCGACGCCGGCACCGGCATGGTCGCCACCAGCTCCGTCGCACCGCGCACCGGCAACGTCAGCGCCGGCACCTCGATCTTCGCGATGGTGGTGCTCGAGCGGCCGCTGGCGCACGTGCACCACGAGCTCGACGTGGTCACCACGCCCGCCGGCGACCCGGTGGCGATGGTGCACTGCAACAACGGCGCCAGCGAGCTGGACGCCTGGGTGGGCCTGTTCCGCGAGTTCGCGCTGCGCTCCGGGCACGGGTCCTCGTCCGACGAGGTGTTCGGCACCCTGTTCCGCGCCGCGCTCGAGGGCGAGGCGGACGGCGGCGGCCTGCTGGCCTACAACTACCTCGCCGGCGAGCCGGTCACCGGCCTGGAGTCCGGCCGGCCGCTCGTCGTGCGCACGCCGGGCAGCAGCCTGACGCTGCCGACGTTCATGCGCGCCAGCATCTACGGCGCCTTCGCCACGCTCAGCCTCGGCATGCGCGTGCTCACGGCTGAGGGCGTCGGCCTCGACGCGATGTTCGCCCACGGGGGCGTGTTCCGCACCGCCGGCGTCGCCCAGCGGTTCCTCGCCGCGGCGATCGGCGCGCCGGTGGCCGTCGGTCGCACCGCCGGTGAGGGCGGCGCGTGGGGGATCGCCGTGCTGGCCGCCTACCTGACCTCCGGAGCGGAGCAGGACCTCGGCGAGTACCTGCGCACCCGCGTGTTCGCCGGTGCGGACCTCGACGTCGTCGAGCCGGACGCGGCCGACGTGGCCGGGTTCGCCGCCTACCTCGACCGCTACCAGGCCGGGCTCGCCGTCGAGCGCGCCGCGACGCTGGCCCTCTGACCCCCCGCGACCCAGGAGCCGTCACCGATGACCGTCCGACCCCTGTCCGAGTACTCGGCCGCCGTGCGCGCCGAGGTCGAGCGCACCCGTGAGGTGGTCGCCCGGCTGCACGCCGAGCTGCCGCGCTGGGAGCTGGTCGTGTGGACCGCGGGCAACGTCTCGCAGCGCGTCCCGGTGGAGGACGGCGAGGACCTGCTGGTGATCAAGCCCTCCGGCGTCACCTACGACGAGCTGACGCCGGGGTCGATGGTCGTCTGCGACCTGGACGGCAACCTCGTCGACGGCACCCGCAGCCCCTCGTCGGACACCGCGGCGCACGCCTACGTGTACCGGCACATGCCGAACGTCGGCGGCGTGGTGCACACGCACTCGACGTACGCGACGGCGTGGGCGGCGCGCGGCGAGGCGGTGCCGTGCGTGCTGACGATGATGGCCGACGAGTTCGGCGGCCCCATCCCGGTCGGCCCGTTCGCCCTGATCGGGGACGACTCGATCGGCCGCGGCATCGTCGACACCCTGTCCGGCTCCCGCAGCCGCGCCGTGCTGATGCAGAACCACGGCCCCTTCACCATCGGCCGCGACGCCAAGGACGCCGTCAAGGCGGCCGTCATGGTCGAGGAGGTCGCCCGCACGGTGCACCTGTCCCGCCAGCTGGGCGACCTGATCCCCATCGACCAGCGCCACATCGACGCGCTGTACGCCCGCTACCAGAACGTCTACGGCCAGGGCGACAGCGCCCCGGTCTCCACCGGTTCCGCACTCGACGAGGAGTCCCGAGCATGAGCAAGCCGTACGCCGACCGCGAGGTCTGGTTCCTGACCGGGAGCCAGGGCCTGTACGGCGAGGAGACGCTGCGCCAGGTGGCGGAGCAGTCGCAGGAGGTCGCCCGCACCCTCGACGCGAGCGACGACGTGCCGGCCAAGATCGTCTGGAAGCCGGTGCTGACCGACTCCGCCGCGATCCGCCGGGCGATGCTCGACGCGAACAGCCGTGACGACGTCCTCGGCGTCATCACCTGGATGCACACGTTCTCCCCGGCCAAGATGTGGATCGCCGGTCTGGACGTGCTGAGCAAGCCCCTGCTGCACCTGCACACCCAGGCGAACGTCGAGCTGCCGTGGGACGGCATCGACTTCGACTTCATGAACCTCAACCAGGCCGCGCACGGCGACCGCGAGTACGGCTACGCGCTGGCCCGCCTCGGCGTGGCCCGCACCACCGTCGTCGGCCACGCGTCGAACCCGGCCGTCACCGCGCGCGTCGGCACCTGGGTCCGCGGTGCCGCCGGCTGGGCCGCCACGCACGAGCTGCGCCTGGCGCGCTTCGGCGACAACATGCGCAACGTCGCCGTCACCGAGGGCGACAAGACCGAGGCGGAGCACGTCTTCGGCGTCAGCGTGAACACGTGGGGCGTGAACGACCTCGTCGCCGCGGTGGACGCGGTCGAGGACTCGGCCGTCGACGCGCTGGTCGGCGAGTACGAGGACCTGTACGACGTGGTCCCGGAGCTGCGCAAGGGCGGCGAGCGGCACGAGTCCCTGCGGTACGCGGCGCGCCAGGAGGCGGCGCTCGAGGCGTTCCTCGGGGAGCTGGGCGCCAAGGCGTTCACGACGAACTTCGAGGACCTCGGTGCGCTGCGCCAGCTCCCGGGCATCGCCGTGCAGCGCCTGATGGCCAAGGGCTACGGCTTCGGCGCCGAGGGCGACTGGAAGACGGCGGTCCTGGTCCGGGCCGCCAAGGTGATGGGCGCCGGCCTGCCCGGTGGCGCGTCGCTGATGGAGGACTACACCTACGACCTGACCCCGGGCGACGAGCGCATCCTCGGTGCGCACATGCTCGAGGTCTGCCCGTCCCTGACCACCTCGACGCCGAAGGTCGAGATCCACCCGCTCGGCATCGGCGGCAAGGAGGACCCGGTCCGCATGGTGTTCGACGCCGACCCCGGCGTCGGCGTCGTGGTGTCGCTGGCGGACATGCGGGACCGGTTCCGGCTGACCGCCAACGTCGTCGACCTGGTGGAGCACCCGGCGCTGCCGAACCTGCCCGTCGCCCGGGCCGTCTGGAAGCCGCGCCCGGACTTCACCACGTCGGCGGAGGCCTGGCTGACCGCCGGCGGGGCGCACCACACGGTGCTGTCCACGGCCGCCGGTGTCGACGCCTTCGAGGTGTTCGCCACCATCGCGCGCACCGAGCTGCTCGTCATCGACGAGGCCACCACGGCCCGCGGGTTCCGCGACCAGGTGCGCTTCAACGCCGCCTATTACCGCCTGGCGCAGCGAATCTAGCTGTTACCCAAATGTGACTCCACGGCCTTGGGAAAACGCAGATGTGAGCGCTAACCTGGACCACGAGAACACGTGACGCCGGAGGTTTACCTTCGTCCGTCTGAGCACCACAGACGCAGTACCCGCGGCCATATCGTCGTATGGCCGTGAATCTCAACGAGGAGATCATCGATGCACGTCAAGCGCATCGCTGCCATTGCGGCAGCATTCACCCTGTCCCTGACGATGGCCGCGTGCAGCGGCGGCGGCGCGGGCTCCACCTCCGGCTCGACCTCCGGCAGCACTGCCGGTGGCGACTCCGCCGCCAAGGGCGCCCTCATCGGCGTCGCCATGCCGACCAAGTCCTCCGAGCGCTGGATCAACGACGGCAACAACGTCAAGAGCCAGCTCGAGGCCCTGGGCTACAAGGTCGACCTGCAGTACGCCGAGGACGACATCCCCACCCAGGTCAACCAGATCGACACGATGATCACCAAGGGCGCGAAGGTCCTGATCGTCGCCTCGATCGACGGCACGGCCCTGACCAGCCAGCTCGAGCAGGCGCACTCCAACGGCATCAAGGTCATCGCCTACGACCGCCTGATCCGCAACTCGGCGAACGTGGACTACTACACGACGTTCGACAACTTCAAGGTCGGCGTGCAGCAGGCCACCTCGCTGCTGACCGGCCTGGGCGTCCTCGACGCCTCGGGCAAGGACGCCGGCAAGACCGGCCCGCTCAACATCGAGCTGTTCGCCGGCTCGCCGGACGACAACAACGCGACGTTCTTCTACAACGGCGCGATGAGCGTCCTCAAGCCGTACATCGACAAGAAGGTCCTGGTCGTCAAGTCCGGCCAGACCGACTTCAAGACCATCGCCACGCTGCGGTGGGACCCGGCTACGGCGCAGTCCCGCATGGAGAACCTGCTGACGTCCACGTACGCGGACGGCTCGAAGGTCGCCGGCGTGCTGTCCCCGTACGACGGTCTGTCGATCGGCATCCTCGGCGCCCTCAAGGGCGTCGGCTACGGCACGGCGAGCCAGCCGTACCCGACCGTGACCGGCCAGGACGCCGAGGCGGCCTCGGTCAAGTCGATCATCAAGGGCGAGCAGTACTCGACCATCTACAAGGACACCCGTGAGCTGGCCAAGGTCACGGTTGCCATGACCGACGCGATCCTGAAGGGTCAGCAGCCGAAGGTCACCGACACCAAGACCTACGACAACGGCGTCAAGGTGGTCCCGTCCTACCTGCTCGAGTCGCAGATCATCACGAAGGACAACTACAAGAAGGTCCTCGTCGACGGTGGCTACTACACCGAGGCGCAGCTGAGCTGACGTCCCGCCACGATCAGCAGCGCGGCGCCCCGCCGGTAGTTCCGGCGGGGCGCCGCCCCGAGACAGCAGGATCGGTTGGGCACATGAGTGACGACATCCTCCAGATGCGTGGCATCACCAAGACGTTCCCCGGAGTCAAGGCGCTCCAGGACGTGAACCTCACGGTCGCGCGGGCCGAGATCCACGCGATCTGCGGAGAGAACGGCGCCGGCAAGTCGACGCTGATGAAGGTGCTCTCGGGCGTCTACCCGTACGGGGACTACGAGGGCGAGATCTACTTCGACGGCGAGCTGTGCAAGTTCAACAGCATCCGCGCGAGCGAGCAGCGCGGGATCGTCATCATCCACCAGGAGCTCGCGCTCAACCCGCTGCTGTCGATCGCAGAGAACATCTTCGTCGGCAACGAGCTGTCGCAGCGTGGCTTCATCGACTGGAACAAGACGAACGCCGAGGCCGCGCGCCTCATGGCGCGAGTCGGCCTGACCGAGAACCCGACCACCCGCATCGCGGACATCGGGGTCGGCAAGCAGCAGCTGGTGGAGATCGCCAAGGCGCTCTCCAAGGAGGTCAAGCTCCTCATCCTGGACGAG
This sequence comes from Cellulomonas sp. 73-145, assembly GCA_001898185.1. Lineage (GTDB taxonomy): Bacteria > Actinomycetota > Actinomycetes > Actinomycetales > Cellulomonadaceae > Cellulomonas. Next base: position 101,734 of record MKTI01000003.1, read on the forward strand.
CCCACGTCGGCGCTGAACGACGCGGACTCCGAGCACCTGCTCAACCTGCTCCGGCAGCTCAAGGAGCAGGGCATCACCTCGATCATGATCTCCCACAAGCTCAACGAGATCGCCGAGATCGCTGACTCCACGACGGTCATCCGGGACGGCCGGACCATCGAGACGCTCGACATGAAGCGCGACGAGGTCACGGAGGACCGGATCATCCGCGGCATGGTGGGTCGCGACCTCGAGCACCGGTTCCCGGAGCACACGCCGACCATCGGCGAGGAGATCATCCGGATCGAGGACTGGACCGTGCACCACCCGATCCAGCACGAGCGCGTCGTTGTCGACCACGCCTCCCTGAACGTGCGGCGCGGCGAGATCGTCGGACTCGCGGGTCTGATGGGTGCGGGCCGCACCGAGCTGGCCATGAGCGTGTTCGGCCGGGCCTACGGCGCCGACATCTCGGGCCGGGTGATCAAGGACGGCAAGGAGCTGCGCCTGCACACCGTGCCGGACGCGATCGCCGCCGGCATCGCGTACGCCACGGAGGACCGCAAGCGCTACGGCCTCAACCTGATCGAGACGATCAAGCAGAACATCTCGGTCGCCGCCCTCGGCAAGGTGTCCCGCCGCGGCTGGGTCAACGACAACGAGGAGACCAAGGTCGCGCAGGACTCGCGCGTCTCGATGAACATCAAGGCCCCCTCGGTCCTGGCGCTCGCCGGCAAGCTGTCCGGCGGCAACCAGCAGAAGGTCGTGCTGAGCAAGTGGATCTTCGCCGACCCTGACGTGCTGATCCTCGACGAGCCGACCCGCGGCATCGACGTGGGTGCCAAGTACGAGATCTACACGATCATCAATCGCCTCGCGGACGCCGGGAAGGCGGTGCTGTTCATCTCCTCCGAGCTGCCCGAGCTCCTGGGCATGTGCGATCGCATCTATGCGATGAGCGCCGGCCGGATCACCGGTGTGGTGCCGCGCGAGCAGGCGACCCAGGAATCCCTCATGCAGCTCATGACCAAGGTAAAGGACTGACGCCGATGGGCGCGCTCGCCGGGGTGAAGGACGCCTTCACCAAGAACTTTCGCCAGAGCGGGATCTATCTCGCATTCGTTGCGATCATCATCCTGTTCTACTTCCTGACGAAGGGCGTTCTGCTGACGCCCCAGAACGTCACGAACATCGTCGTCCAGAACTCCTACATCCTGATCCTGGCCATCGGCATGGTCATCGTGATCATCGCCGGGCACATCGACCTGTCGGTCGGCTCGGTGGTCGCGTTCACCGGTGCCGTCGCCGGTGTGGTCACCGTCCGGCACGGCCTGCCGTGGTGGATCGGCGTGGTCGCCGCCCTGCTGGTGGGTGCGCTGGTCGGTGCGTGGCAGGGCTACTGGGTGGCGTTCGTCGGCATCCCGGCGTTCATCGTCACGCTGGCCGGCATGCTCCTGTTCCGCGGCGCCACGATGGTGACGCTGGGCAACACGCAGATCTCGCCGTTCCCGGACGACTTCCGCAACATCGCGTCCGGCTACCTCAACGGGGTGATGGGCGGCAACGGGTTCGACGCGTTCACGCTGCTGCTCGGCGCCCTCGGCGTGATCGGCTACGCCTTCAGCCAGTGGCGCAAGCGTCGTGCCCGCATCGCGTACCAGCAGGACGTCGAGTCGATGCCGCTGTTCATCGGCCAGATCGTCATCATGGGCGCGGTCGTCATGGCGTTCGCCTGGGAGCTGGCCAACTACAAGGGCCTGCCGATCGTGCTGATCATCCTGGCGGCGCTGATCCTCGTGTACGCGGCCGTCACCAAGAACAGCGTCTTCGGCCGCCACGTGTTCATGATCGGCGGCAACCTGAACGCGGCCACCCTGTCCGGCATCAAGGTCAAGTGGGTCAACTTCTGGATCTTCGTCAACATGGGCGTGCTGTCCGCGCTCGCCGGCCTGGTGTTCACGGCCCGACTGAACCTGGCCAACCCGAAGGCCGGTACCGGCTTCGAGCTGGACGCCATCGCCGCCGCGTTCATCGGCGGTGCGGCGGTCACCGGCGGTGTCGGCACCGTGGTCGGCACCATCGCCGGTGGCCTGATCATCGGTGTGATGAACAACGGCATGTCGATCATGGGCGTGGGCATCGACTACCAGCAGGCCATCAAGGGCCTGGTGCTGCTGATGGCCGTCGCGTTCGACGTGTACAACAAGCGGCGGGCCGGCGTCAGCCGCTGACCTGCACAGCTCCACCGCCGGGCACAGCCCGCCCGGCGCCGACGACCCGCTCTCCGGCACCTCGGAGGGCGGGTCGTCGGCTGTCCGCAGTCCCTACGCTGGGGCCGTGGCGGGACGAGCGCGGGTGGCCGACGGCGCCGCGGGCGCAGCGGGGGGCGGCGAGGACCAGGCCCGGCCGCGGGGCCGCCGGCCCGCGGGCTCGGACACCCGGGGCGACATCGTCGCCGCGGCCCGGGCGGAGCTGGCGCAGCGCGGGTACGACGGCGCGTCGGTCCGGTCGGTGGCGCGCCGCGCCGGGGTGGACCCGGCGCTGGTGCGGCACTACTTCGAGGACAAGGCCGAGCTGTTCGCCGCGGCGATGGTGCCGACGGGGGTCGAGCCGGCGCAGGTGGTCGGGCAGCTGCTGGAGGGCGGGCTCGACGGGCTCGGCGAACGGCTTGCCCGGGCGGTGCTCGAGGTGTGGGAGGACGAGCACGGCGAGCGGTTCCGGGTCCTGTTCGGTGCCCTGGGCTCCAGCGAGCCGCACGTGCAGGCGATGGCGCAGTTCCTCGGCCGGCAGGTGTTCGCGCGCGTCGTGGCCGAGCTGCCGACGCCGGACGCCGACCTGCGGATGGCGCTGGCCGCCTCTCATGTGGTCGGCGTGCTCATCGCTCGCCACGTGCTGCAGCTCCCGGAGATCGCCGGGATGGGCACCGACCGGCTGGCGGCGCTCGTCGGACCGGCGCTGCAGGGCTACCTGACCGGACCCCTCGCGGATGTCCGGTCACCCGATCGGCCCACGGCGCCCCTTGCGGGCGCGCACACGGAGGAGGACTATTCCTCACATGAGGAATAACGAGGACGGCGGCGGACGGCCCGTCGCCGTCGAGGTGCGCGGGCTCCGGGTGGTCCGGGGCGGCAACGTGGTGCTCGACGGCCTGGACCTCACCGTCCCGGCCGGTGAGGTCGTGGGGCTGCTCGGACCCAGCGGCAGCGGCAAGACGACGCTGATGCGCTCGATCGTCGGTGCGCAGGTCGTCGCAGGCGGCACCGTCACGGTGCTCGGACGGCCCGCCGGGTCCCCGCCGCTGCGCCGCGAGGTCGCCTACGTCACCCAGGCGCCCAGCGTGTACGCGGACCTGACGGTGGGGGAGAACCTCCACTACGCCGGCTCGCTGCTGGGGGCGCCGGCGTCCGACCCCGCGCGGGTGCTCGACGAGGTGGGGCTGACCGGGTTCGAGCGGCGCCTGACCGGAACGCTGTCCGGCGGGGAGCTGTCCCGGGTCTCGCTGGCGGTCGCGCTGCTGAACACCCCGGCGCTGCTGGTGCTCGACGAGCCGACGGTCGGCCTGGACCCGGTGCTGCGGCGGGACCTGTGGAACCTGTTCGGGCGGTTGCGGGACGCGGGGCGTTCCCTGCTGGTGTCCAGCCACGTGATGGACGAGGCGGCCCGTTGCGACCGGCTGGTGCTGATGCGCAACGGTGCGGTGCTGGCCGACGGCACGCTCGCCGAGCTGCTCGCCGCGACGGGTGCGGTGGACGCCGAGGGCGCCTTCCTCAGCCTCGTCGACCGGGCGAACGCCGGGGACGGGTGGGTGGCCGCATGAGCCCGCGCCTGACGGCCGCGACGACCGGCCGCGTGCTGCGCCAGCTGCGGCACGACCCCCGGACGATCGCGCTGATCCTCGTGCTGCCCTGCCTGCTGCTGGGGCTGATCGCCTGGATGTTCCACGGCACGGACGTGCTCGACAGGTTCGGGCCGATGCTGGTGGGCCTGTTCCCGCTGATCGTGATGTTCCTGGTCACGTCCGTGGCGACGCTGCGCGAGCGGACCTCCGGCACCCTCGAGCGGCTGATGACCCTGCCGATCGGCCGCGGCGACTTCGTCATCGGGTACGCGATCGCGTTCGCCGTGCTCGCCCTGGTGCAGTCGCTGGTGGTCACCGGGTTCGCCGTGTGGGTGTTCGGGATGGACGTCAAGGGTCCGTTCCTGCTGATGGTGCTGGTGGCGGTGCTCGACGCGGTGCTGGGCTGCGCGCTCGGCCTGGCCGCCTCTGCCGTGGCCCGCACCGAGTTCCAGGCGGTGCAGCTGATGCCGGCGATCATCTTCCCGCAGCTGATCACGGCCGGCCTGCTGATGCCGCGCGCGCACATGCCGACCCTGCTCGAGTGGCTGTCCCGCGTGCTGCCGCTGACCTACGGCGTCGAGGCGATGCAGCGGATCGCCTTCGGCGACGGGTGGTCGAAGGTGAGCGGGGACGTCGGCGTGATCGCCCTGTTCATCGTCGGCTCGCTGCTGCTGGGCATCAGCACGCTGCGCCGGCGCACGGCCTGAGCGCCGGCCGGACGACGCGCCGGCCCGACGACGGCTGCGCCTACCGGGTCGCCTCCAACCGGGCGAGCTGCTCCGCCACGTCGTAGTCCGCCGACGGCCAGTGCAGGTCCAGGTCCTCGAGCGCGTCCAGCACCAGCTGCGACACCGCCAGCCGCGCGAACCACTTGCGGTCGGCCGGCACGACGTGCCAGGGGCAGTCCGGGGTCGACGTCCGGTCGAACATCACCTGGTAGGCCTCCTGGTAGTCGTCCCAGCGCGCCCGGGTGTCCACGTCGCCCGGGTTGAACTTCCAGTGCTTGTCGGACCGCTCCAGGCGCTCGTGCAGCCGCCGGTACTGCTCCCCGCGGGAGATCATCAGCGCCACCTTGATCACGCGGGTGCCGGCCTTGGCGAGCTCGGCCTCGAAGTCGACGATCTCGTCGTACCGCCTGTCGATCACGTCCCGTGGCGCGAGCTCGTTCACCCGGGCGACCAGCACGTCCTCGTACTGCGACCGGTCGAACACGCCGATCTTCCCGGCCGGCGGGAGCGCCCGGCGGATGCGCCACAGGTAGTCGTGCCGGCGCTCCTCGGCCGTCGGGACGCCGAACGAGTGCAGCGCGACGCCCTGCGGGTCGACCATCCCCATCACGTGCCGCACGATCCCGCCCTTGCCGGCGGTGTCCAGGCCCTGCAGCACCAGCAGGATCGAGCGGGTGCCGCCGGTGCGCCCCTCGGCGAACAGCCGCTCCTGCAGGTCGGACATCCGCTCGCCGATGGCGCGGGTGATCGCGGCGCCGGTCTTCTTGCCGTCGCCGAACCCGGGTGTGCCCCGCGTGTCGAGGTCCGCCAGCCGGAACCCCGGGTGCACCGCCAGGGCCTCCGCCGCCTTGGTCGACCAGCCGTCCGCCACCATCGCCGTCCCCTTCCGTGTGGTCTGCCGCGCGGGCCCGGGCCGTCGCGGTGGTGCCGCGCGTGCCTCGGACCGTCGTCACGTGGCACGGATCCTCGTCCTGCGCCGCCGGTGGCGCGACCGGTCCGCCCCGGATGCGTGGACGCTGGATCGACACCGGCGCCCCGCGGTGCAACCGTGAACCCATGACCTCGCTGTCCCGCACCACGACGGTCGCTCGGGTGGTGTGGTCCACCGAGCTGCTGGCGTACGACTTCGGCCCCGGCCACCCGATGACCAGCGAGCGGATCGACCTGACCATCGCGCTCGCGGCCGGCCTGGGCCTGCTCGACCAGCCGGACGTCGAGGTGGTCGGTGCCGAGCCCGCCTCCGACGCGCTGCTGACCACGGTGCACGAGCCGGCATACGTCGCCGCGGTGCACGCCGCCGCCGAGCAGGGGCTGCCCGACCTCGCCCGGGGTCTGGGGACGTCCGACGACCCGATCTTCCCGCTGATGCACACGGCCGCCGCCAGCGTGGTCACGGGGTCGGTCGACGCAGCGCTGGCGCTGTGGACGGGTGACGTGCAGCACGCGGTCAACGTGGGCGGCGGCCTGCACCACGCGATGCCCGGTGCCGCGTCGGGCTTCTGCGTGTACAACGACGCCGCGCTGGCGATCCGGGCGCTGCTGGACGCCGGGGCGGCCCGCGTGGCCTACGTCGACATCGACGCCCACCACGGGGACGGCGTGCAGGCCGCCTTCTGGGACGACCCGCGGGTGCTGACCATCTCGCTGCACGAGACCGGCCACGCCCTGTTCCCGGGCACCGGCTGGGCGAGCGAGATCGGCGGGCCCCACGCGCTCGGCACGGCCGTCAACGTCGCGCTGCCGTCCCGCACGGGCGACGCGGGCTGGCTGCGGGCGATCGACGCGGTGGTGCCGCCGGTGGTGCGGGAGTTCGCGCCGGACGTTCTGGTGACCCAGCACGGGTGCGACACGCACGTGTCCGACCCGCTGACCACCCTGCGCACCTCGGTGGACGGTCAGCGGCGCGCCGCGGAGCTGCTGCACGACCTGGCGCACGAGCTGGTGGACGGCCGGTGGCTCGCCCTGGGGGGTGGGGGTTACGCGATGGCCGACGTGGTGCCGCGGGTCTGGTCGCACCTGATCGCCACGGCGACGCATCGGTCGGTCCCTCCGGACACCGCGCTGCCGGAGGACTGGGTGACCATCGTGGAGGCTCGCTACGGCCCTCTGTCGACCCACCGGATGACGGACGGTCAGCCCGCGACGTTCCGCCCGTGGTCGGCCGGCTACGACCCGGCGGACGACGTCGACCGCGCCATCCGGGCGACGCGGGCGGAGGTGTTCCCGCACCTCGGGCTGGACGTGGACTACGCATGATTTCGGTCACATCAGACCCTTCGGTCACCCCTTTCCCACCCGTCCCACCAGCCACTACGCTGTGCGCCGAGCACCCGGCGTCGTCGGGCTCGTCCCGCGGCGACACCCGGCCGCGACCGTTCCCCGGGCGCGCGCCCGAGAGAGAGCAGACATGAGCGAGCAGTCCGGCCGGGTGCGGTTCCTCACGGTGCTCGAGGTCGCCGAGGTCATGCGGGTGTCGAAGATGACGGTGTACCGGCTGCTGCACTCGGGCGAGCTGCCCGGGGTGCGCGTCGGACGCTCCTTCCGCGTGCCGCAGGACGCGCTGGACGCCTACCTGCGCTCCTCCGCCACGGCGTTCGTGGACGACGAGGGCTCGGCCAGGCGCGAGGACCGCCGGTCCTCCTGAACGGCCCGGCGCCGTCGTCGGTAGCGCCGGTCGGCCGGCCTGTCGGACGGCCCGGTCGGCCCTGTCAGCCGGACCTGCCGGCCGGCCCTGTCTGCAGGTCGGTCCGCGCGTCGCGCCGCCCCGCGCCGAGGGCGTAAGGTAGGCGACCGGACTTTCCTGCGTGGGCGCCTCGGTTGATCCAGTGCGTCCGTCCCGCGCCGATCGACCAAACCGAGGCCCCGTGCGGGCCGACCGAAGCGAGTGAGGACCACATGGGCTCCGTCATCAAGAAGCGCCGCAAGCGGATGGCCAAGAAGAAGCACCGCAAGCTGCTGCGCAAGACGCGCCACCAGCGTCGCAACAAGAAGTGACCGCCGCGCCGCCCGTCCGGGTGGCGCCGCATACGACAGGCCCGGTCTCGCGACCGGGCCTTCGTCGTTCCTGCCGCTAGAGCGGGCGCTCCAGCACGTAGTCGTCCTCGACCCGGCTGCCGACCTGGAAGTGCTTGGTGCCCACCACGGCGAACCCGTGCCGGGCGTAGAACCGCTGGGCCCGGTCGTTGAGCTGGTTCACGCCGAGCCACACGCCGGCCGCGCCGGTGCCGCGGGCCGCCTCGAGGGTCACCGCCATCAGCCGGCTCGACACCCCGGAGCCGTGGTGGTCCGGGTGCACGTAGCACTTGGACAGCTCGACGGTGGGGGACAGGGTCAGTGCGGCGCGCACGTCGGGGTCGGCAGGCGTCGCGTGCACCAGCATCGTGTAGCCCAGCAGGGCGCCGGTGGGGTCGTCGGCCACCAGCAGCACCCGCGAGGGGTCGGCGGCGTATCCGGCGAACCGCTCGGCGGACAGGTGCTGCGCGAGGAAGGTCTGCTGGTCGGCGGGGGTGGAGCCCGGCGGGCACGCGAGCGGGAACGTGACGGCCGCGAGCTCGGCGAGTGCGCCGGCGTCCTCGGCCTGCGCGGTGCGCACGCGGACGGGCGCCCCCGGCGAGCACTGCCCGTCCCACCGTGGGCCGCGGGCCTCCTCGTCTTGCGCTCCCTCCTCAGTCCGCCCGGCCGGCCGCCCGGCCGGCTGCCCGGCGGTCACGGCCGGTCCGCCAGCGACCGGCGGACGGCTCGGGCGACCAGCCCGGCGACCCACGCCAGCCCGGCGAGGCTGGCGGCGTTGATGCTGCGGCGGGTGGCCCGGCGACGGGCGCGGAACTCGCGGACCGGCCAGCCGACCTCCGCGGCGTGGCGGCGCAGCCGGCGGTCCGGGTTGATGGCGAACGGATGGCCCACCAGCGACAGGATCGGCACGTCGTGCGCCGAGTCGCCGTAGGCGTACGACGACGCGAGGTCGATGCCCTCCCGCTCGGCGAGGGCCCGCACGGCGGCCGCCTTCGCCTCACCGTGCAGCAGGTCACCCACCAGCCGGCCGGTGTAGAAGCCGTCGCGGTGCTCGGCGACCGTGCCCAGCGCCCCGGTCGCGTCGAGGCGACGGGCGATCAGCTCACCGACCTCGACGGGGGTGGCGGTGACGAGCCAGACGGCGTGCCCGGCCGCGACGTGCTCGTCGAGCAGACGTCGGGTGCCGGGGTAGATGCGGAGGGTCAGCACCTCGTCGTAGACGTCCTCCGCGATCACCGCGACCTCGGCGACGGAGTGCCCCCGCATGATCGCGAGCGCCTCGGAGCGCAGCTCGTCGATCTGCTGCTTGTTCTCGCCGAACACGAGGTAGCGCGCCTGGTGCAGGGCGAACCGGACGATGTCGAACCGCCGGAAGAACCCGCGCCGGTACAGGCCGACCGCGAGATGGAAGGCGCTCGCACCCCGGATGATCGTGTTGTCGACGTCGAAGAACGCCCCGACGCAACCGTGCGGCGGTGCACCGGGGCCGACGACCGCCTCCCGCACCGCTGCGCGTCCCGCTCGTTCGTCGTCCTCGGGGACGGCTGCGGCAGGGACGGTCGAGCCGGGGAGGGTCGGGCTGGGGACGCCGGGGACGGCGCCGCCGGGCGCACCGCCTCCCCGAGCGGCACGCCCATCGCTCGACGGGGTGACGGGCGTGCGGCCCTCGTCCGGCGCCGTCACGTCGGACGGTTCGGTCGTCGGGGCCACCCCGCCACTGTAGCCAGGCGGTCGGTGCCGCCCGTCAGGGGGCCGCCGGGGCGCAGGGGCCGCCGCGGTCCGTCGCCGACACGGCGTCCGCACGTGGCCGAGATGGCGTCCGCCCGTCGCCCCCGCCCGCGCGCCCGTGGGCGGCACCTCGACCGGTGCGCCGCCTACGGTGGGTCCGTGAGCTCTCCCCGGGTGGTGCTGTACGGACGTGTCGGGTGCCACCTGTGCGTCGAGGCGCGTGCGGTAGTGGCGGACGTCTGCGCACGCACCGGCACCGAGTGGACCGAGGTGGACGTGGACGACGCGCCGCCGGCGGGCGGCCGCGACCTGCTCGAGGAGTACGGCGAGCTGGTGCCGGTGGTCGAGGTGGACGGCGTCCGGCACGCGTGGTGGCACGTGGACGGCGAGGCGCTGCGACGGGCGCTCGTCGGACGCTGAGGCGGTCGGCGGCGGCTCCCCCGGTGCTGGCCCTGGTCAGCGCCTGGTCGGCGCCCTAGCCTCGGTCCGGTGACACCGGTGCGCGCCCGCCCCCAGGTGCCGCCGGCCACCGTCGCCCGGCTCCCTGCCTACCTGCGCACGCTCGACGTGCTGGCGGCCGAGGGGCACCTGCTGACGTCGTCGGAGGAGCTGGCCACCCGCGCCGGCGTGCAGCCCGCGCTGCTGCGCAAGGACCTGTCGTTCCTCGGCACCTACGGTCGCCGAGGCGTCGGGTACGACGTGCCGCACCTGCGGGAGCAGATCGGACGCGTGCTGGGCATGGCGGTGCCGCAGCGGCTCGTCGTGGTCGGCGTCGGGAACCTCGGACGCGCCCTGGCCGGCTACGCCGGGATCGCGCAACGCGGCTTCACGCTGGTCGGGCTGGTCGACGTCGCACCGGACGTGGTCGGCACGGTGGTGGCGGGGCTGCCGGTACGGCCGCTCGAGGCGTTGGCCGAGCTGGTCGCGGTGCAGGGCGCGACGATCGGCGTGATCACCACCCCGCCGTCGGCCGCCCAGCACGTCGCCGACCTGCTGGTGGCCGCCGGTGTGACCGGCATCCTCACCTTCGCCCCCGCGGTGCTGCACGTCCCCGACGACGTGGACGTGCGGTCCGTGGACGTCGCCTCGGAGCTGCAGATCCTCGCGTTCCACGGGCACGGGCGGCGCCGGGCGGTCGACGGCGAGGGGGCGTGAGCCGGGGTACGACGAGGCCCGGCCCGCACGTGGCGGACCGGGCCGGGTCGTGGCGCCGGGGCGCGGCCCCCGACGCTGACGCTGACGCGGGCTCGAGCCGAGGCTCAGGCCTGCTTGATCACCGACACGTCGAGGTCGACGCGCACCTTGTCGGCCACCAGCACGCCGCCGGCCTCGAGGGCCGCGTTCCAGGTGAGGCCGAAGTCCTTGCGGGAGATGGTGGTGGTCGCCTCGCCGCCGGCGCGGAGGTTGCCGAACGGGTCCGTCGCGGTGCCGTTGAACTCGGTGGCGAGCTCGACGCGCTGCGTCACGCCGTGGATGGTGAGGTCGCCCGCGATCTCGTAGGTGCTGCCGCCGGCCTGGCGGATCTCGGTGGAGACGAAGGTCCACTGGCCGAACTTCTCCACGTCGAAGAAGTCGCCGCTCTTGAGGTGGCCGTCGCGGTTCGCGTCGCCGGTGCTGACAGTGGTCGGGTCCAGCGTGGCCGTCACGCGCGACTCGGCCAGGGAGTCGCCGAGCACGATCTCGCCGGACACGATCGCGACGGTGCCGCGGACCTTGGAGATGCCGGCGTGGCGCACGGTGAAGCTCGCCTCGCTGTGCGACGGGTCGATGGTCCAGGTGCCGGTGGCGAGACCCTGCGGGATGGCGGTGGTGGTCATGGGAGTCCTCCGTGGCCGTGTCCGGCCGGGTTGGTTGAACGGTCAACTGATTCGTTGAACTTTCTACTACACTCGGACGTCGGATGCAAGGGGCGCACCGACAGGTGGACCCCGGTGGGCGAGCAGCACAGGACGGGAGCGGGACGGTGACGTCGAGCGGCGAGCAGACGGAGCGGGCCACACGGTGGCTGTCGACGGAGCAGCAGCGGCACTGGCGCGCGTTCCGCAACGGTGTCGCCCTGCTGATGGACACCCTGGGCCGCGAGCTCGAGGACGAGAGCGGCTTCTCTCTGCACGAGTACGAGGTGCTGGTCCGACTGTCGGAGGCGCCGGACCGCCGGATGCGGATGTCCGAGCTGGCCAGCGGCATCGGCCACTCCCGCAGCCGCCTCACCCACACCATCGCACGGATGGAGGCGGCCGGCCTGGTGCAGCGGCGGACGTGCTCCTCCGACCTGCGGGGCGTGGACTGCGCGCTGACCGACACCGGGTTCCAGCGGCTCGTGGAGGCCGCACCGGGCCACGTGGAGAGCGTGCGGGCGCACCTGGTCGACGTGCTGAGCGACGAGCAGCTCGCCGCGCTCGGGGAGGCGATGGCGGTCGTCGAGCACCGGCTGCGGGAGACGCCCGAGCGCTGAGCGGCGCACCGAGGCGGCGCAATACCCCCAGCGCGGGCTGCGACACTGGGCCCATGGTCGCGACCACGGTCCATCTGCTGCGCCACGGCGAGGTGCACAACCCCGAGGGGGTCCTCTACGGCCGTCTGCCGGGCTACCGCCTGTCCGACGCGGGCGCGCGGATGGCGCAGGTGGTGGCCGACTACCTGGCCGGTGTCGAGGCGGGCAGCGGGCCCGACGCGGACCCGGCGCTCGAGGCCGGCGGCGTGCGGCGCGACGTGACGGTGGTGATCGCCTCCCCGCTGCAGCGGGCGCAGGAGACGGCGGCGCCCGTCGCCGCGGCGTTCGGGCTCCCGATCGGCAGCGACCCCCGTCTGCTCGAGGCGGAGAACCACTTCCAGGGCCTGACGTTCGGCGTCGGCGACGGGTCGCTGCGGCACGTGCGGCACTGGCCCTACCTGCGCAACCCGTTCCGCCCGTCGTGGGGGGAGCCGTACACGCAGCAGGTCGAGCGGATGCTCGGGGCGGTCGCCGACGCACGGGCGGCCGCTCGTGGGCACGAGGCGGTGCTGGTCAGCCACCAGCTGCCGATCTGGATCACCCGGATGGCGCTCGAGGGCCGGCGGCTGTGGCACGACCCCCGTCGGCGGCAGTGCGCCCTCGGCTCGTTGACCTCGTTGCGGTTCGAGGGCGACACGCTGGTCGGCATCGGGTACTGCGAGCCCGCGGCGGCGCTGCTGGCCGGTGCCTCCACGGTGGCGGGGGCGTGATGGCGCGGCTGTACGGACACCGGTGGCGCGCGCCCCTGGCGGCTGCGCTGGGGCTGGCCGTCGTCCTGGGCACCGCAGCGTGCGGGGGAGCGGCACGTCCCGCCGGCCACCCGTCCGACGTGGTCGACCAGGGCTACCGGTCCGGGGACGGCAGCACGACGACCTGGCCCGTCGGCCAGCGCAAGGGGCCGGTGACGCTGTCCGGGACGGACTACAGCGGCGCCACGCAGGACGTGAGCGCGTGGCGGGGTGACGTCGTGCTGCTGAACACCTGGTACGCGGCCTGCCCGCCGTGCCGTGCCGAGGCACCGACCCTCGTCGCGCTGGCGAACGAGGACGCCGCCAAGGGACTGAAGGTGCTCGGCATCAACGGCACGGATGCCGCAGGGGCGGCCGATGCCTTCGTCCGCCAGTTCGCGGTCCCGTACCCGACGATCCAGGACACGGGCGGCTCGGCGATCGCGGCCCTGCAGGGCGTGGTGCCGGTGAACGCGGTACCGACCACCGTGCTGCTCGACCGGCAGGGGAAGGTGGCGGCCCGCATCCTGGGGCTGGCCGACCCCTCGACGCTGCGCACGCTGGTCGACTCGCTGCTGGCGGAGCCGGGTGGGTCTGCCGCCACCTCCGGCGCGACCTCGGGACCGAGTGCCTCGACGACCGCCGGGGCGGCGGGATGAGCGTGGCTGCCGGCATCGGCAACGCGTTCGGCCAGGCGGTCGCCAGCGGGTCGCTGCTGCTCGCGGTGCCGGTGGCGCTGCTGGCGGGGGTGGTGAGCTTCGCGTCGCCGTGCGTGCTGCCGCTGGTGCCGGGGTACCTCGGCTACCTCGGCAGCGCCCTCGGGGTGACGACGCGGCCGACGGCCCTGCTCGCCGGTGTGCCGGGCGTGCCCGGCGCCGGCGGGGCGGCGTCGGCCACTGTCGACGGGCGAGCCGACGAGCGGGCCGCCGAGCGGGCGGAAGCACGGGCCGGCCGGCGGCGGCTGCTGGCCGGCGTCGGGCTGTTCGTCGCGGGGTTCACCGTGGTGTTCGTCGCCTTCGGTGCGCTGGCCGGCACGGTCGGTGCGGCGCTGCTGCACTGGCAGGGGCCGATCTCGCGCGTGCTCGGCGTCGTCGTCGCGCTGCTCGGGCTCGCCTTCCTGGGCTTCGTGCCGTTCCTGCAGCAGGAGCGGCGGATGCACCTCGCTCCGCGGGCCGGCATCTGGGCCGCGCCGATCCTCGGCCTGACGTTCGGCCTGGGCTGGACGCCGTGCATCGGGCCGACGCTCGCGGCGATCCTCGCCCTGTCCCTCGGCGACGGCTCGGCCGCGCGCGGCGCGGTGCTGGCGGCGGTGTTCTGCGCGGGGCTCGGGCTGCCGTTCCTCCTGGTCGCGCTGGGCGTCGAGCGGATGAGCCGGGCGATGGCGCTGGTGCGCCGGCACCGGGTGGCGGTGACCCGCATCGGCGGTGGGCTGCTGGTGGTGCTGGGCCTGGCGATGGTCACCGGCGTGTGGAGCACGTGGGCGGGCTGGCTGCAGGGTCTGCTGACCGGGACGAACGGGTTCGTGCCGGTGGTCTGAGGCACGGTCAGGCACGGTCGGGTGTGCGCCGCACAGGTGTGCGGCGGAGGGTTCGGGCAGGGTTCGAGCGGCCCCGCGGGTTCGGACGACGAACCGGCGGGCCGGACGAGAGGTGGCGATGAGCGGGTACCGGCCGGAAGGCCTGCACGACACGTTCGTGCCGGAGCACGACGCGGACGCGGCCGAGCCGGTGCTGCCCGCGCAGGACGGCGCGGGGGAGCTGCCGGCGCCGGGCTCGCCCACCCTCCCGAGCCTGGGTCCGGTCGGCTGGCTGCGCTGGGCGTGGCGTCAGCTGATCAGCATGCGGGTCGCGCTGCTGCTCCTGGTGCTGCTGGCGGTGGCGGCCGTCCCCGGGACGCTGATCCCGCAGCGGGCGCAGAGCCCCGAGAAGGTGGCCTCGTTCCTCACCAACCACCCCGCGCTCGGCCCGTTCCTCGACCGCATCGGGATGTTCGACACCTACACGTCGGTGTGGTTCTCGGCGATCTACCTGCTGCTGTTCATCTCGCTGGTCGGCTGCATCCTGCCGCGGACGCGCGCCCACGTGGCGGCGCTGCGCGGTCGGCCGCCGCGCACCCCCCGGCGGCTGACGCGGTTCCCGGCGCAGGGCACCGGCACCAGCGGCGACCAGCCGCAGGTGGTCGTCGAGCGTGCCGCGCGCGTGCTGCGCCGCGGCAGGTGGCTGCCGTTCTGGCCGGCCTACCGCGTGGACCTGCACGACGAGGGCGCCGGCACGTGGTCGGTGTCCGCCGAGCGCGGCTACCTCCGCGAGACGGGCAACCTGCTGTTCCACCTCGCCCTCGTCGGGCTGCTCGTCTCGGTGGCGACCGGCCAGGTGCTGCACTACCGCGGCCAGGTGCTGGTGGTGCAGGGCCACGGCTTCGCCAACGCCGAGGTGGCGTACTCACCGTTCGAGCACGGGCGGTTCTACTCGTCGTCGTCCCTCGTGCCGTTCACCCTCAAGCTGGACCAGCTGGACGCCCGCTTCGACCCGGAGACGGACGCCGCCCGTGACTTCACCGCGCACGTCACCGTCACGGCGCCGGGCGGCGGGTCGTCCACCGACACGATCAAGGTGAACCACCCGCTGATGGTCGGCGGGGCGAACGTGTACCTGATGGGCAACGGCTACGCGCCGGACGTCACGGTGAAGGACGCGTCCGGCTCGGTGGCCTTCGCGGGGCCGGTGCCGTTCCTGCCGCAGGACACCGTCTACACCTCGCGCGGCGTGATCAAGGTGCCGGACGTGTCCGGCGGGCAGAAGCAGATCGGCCTGGTCGGGTTCCTGCTGCCGACCGGCAAGGAGGTCGCCCCGGGGGTGTGGCGGTCGGTCAGCCCCCAGTCGGACGACCCGGTGCTGGTGCTGTCCGTCTGGTCGGGCAACCTCGGGCTGGACACCGGGGTGCCGCAGAACGTGTACCTGCTGGACCAGAGCCGCATGACGCAGTCGGTGGACAGCGCGGGCAAGCCCGTGACCTTGTACGTGCACCCGGGCCAGACGGTGCAGCTGCCCGACGGCCTGGGCTCGTTCACGTTCAACGGCCTGCCGCGGTACGTCGCGCTCGACCTGCGGCACGACCCCGCGCTGGCGTTCGTGCTGACGTTCGCCCTCCTGGCGCTCGCGGGCCTCGCGGCCTCCCTGTTCGCGCCCCGGCGCCGCATCTGGCTGCGTGCTGCACGGGACCAAGGTCCTACTACAGTGGTCAGCGCCGCGGGTCTTGCCCGGGGTGACGACATCGGGCTGCAGCCGGAGCTGGACCGCGTGCTCGCCGCGACGCTGGGCCGTCGCGAGGGGCCCGGAGAGGACACGCCATGACGACCGGGGACCTGAGCACGCTGCTGGTGTGGGCGGCGACGACCGCCTTCACCATCGCGTGGATCGCCTACACGGTGGACCTGGCCGGCATCGTCGAGGCGGGGCAGCGGCGGGCCGGTCAGCGGCGTGCCTCGACGAGCCGCGCTCGTGCGGTCCCGGCCGGCGTCGCCGTCACGGCCGGTGCGCCGGTCGCCGTCGGGGCGGCCGGGCTGGTCAGCGGTGCGAGCGCGGACGCGGTGCGGCCCGCGACGGTCGCAGCCGGCGGGCCGGACGACAACCGCGTGACGGCTGCGGCCGACGGTGGCGCTGCCGACGGCCCCGACGGACGGTCGGCGCGCAGCGAGGGAATCGCCCGCTCGACGACGTACCTGGGCACGGCCCTGCTGATCGCCGGCATCGTGATGCGTGGCGTCGCGGCCGGCCGCTGGCCCACCGCCAACATGTACGAGTTCACGCTGGTCGGCGTGCTGGTCGCCTCCGTCGTGCTGACGTTGGTGCAGCGGCGCCGCGTGATCGCGTTCGTCGGCGTCGTCGTGCTGGGCATCACCGTGCTGGCGCTCGCCGCCGACCTGCTGCTGTTCTACGTCAAGGCCGAGGCGGTGCAGCCGGCGCTGCAGAGCTACTGGCTGGTGATCCACGTCGGCGTCGCGATCTCCGCGACCGGTGTGTTCACCGTCGCCTTCGCCGCCTCCGCCCTGCAGCTGCTCTCCGCAGCCCGTGAGGAGGGACGCTCGCACCTGACCGGCTCGTGGGGTGCGGCGGACGGGCTGCGCCGGCCGCTCGCCGGCTGGCGCGTCACCGGCCCGCGGTTCGCGTGGCTGAAGCAGGTGCCGGGTCCGCGCAACCTCGAGGCGCTGTCCTTCCGGCTGAACGCCGTCGGCTTCGTGCTGTGGACGTTCACCCTGATCGGCGGCGCGATCTGGGCCGAGCACGCCTGGGGCCGGTACTGGAACTGGGACCCCAAGGAGATCGGCACCTTCGTCGCCTGGGTGGTGTACGCGGCCTACCTGCACGCCCGCACCACCCGCGGCTGGAACGGCCGGCGGGCGGCGTACCTGGTGTTCGCCGGGTACGCGGTGGTGATCGCCAACTTCACGCTGGTGAACCTCTTCGTCTCCGGCCTGCACTCCTACTCCGGGCTCAAGTAGCGCCACCTACGCTGGATCCGTGCCCGTCGTCGTCTACTCCGTCCTGCGCGTCACCCTGCTGGTGCTCACCTGGGTGCTGCTGACCTGGGCCGGCCTGCACCCGCTCGCGGCGATGCTGGTCGCGGCCTTCGTCGCGTGGGGGCTGTCCTACGTGGCGCTCGGCGGCCCCCGCGACGCCGCGGCTCGGTACCTCGCCGAGCGCGCCGCGGTGCGTGCCGCGCACGCCGGGCGGCCGGTGCTCTCGCAGCACGCGCGGGAGGACGCGGACGTGGAGGACGCCGCGGTGGACGCGGCGCTCGGCGACACGGCGCTCGGCGACACGGCGCTTGGTCACGCGGTGATCGGTGACGCGGTGGTCGGGGACGCGGCCGGTGACGCCGCCGCACCCCGGACCGCCCCCGATGACGACGCCGACGAGCGGCCGGCCGACGGGGACCGACGCGCCGGGCCGAGCAGCGCTCAGAGCGCCAGCGCGAGCCCCAGCAGCATGCCGTAGCCGAGCTGCAGCAGACCGGTGCCGGCCAGCACCGGCACCAGCGCGCGTCCGCGCGCGCCGACCAGCACGGTGACCGCCAGCGCGACGGCGGCCGGGAACAGGGCCAGCACCATCAGCGCCCAGCCCGAGGCGAACGCGCAGCCCGCCCCGAGCAGCACCGGCAGCATCACCAGCAGGGCGTACGCGCGGCGGGCACGGTGGTCGCCCAGCCGAACGGCCAGCGTCCGCTTGCCGGACACGGCGTCGGTGGGGATGTCCCGCAGGTTGTTCACCATCAGCAGCGCGCACGCCAGCAGCCCGACGCCGACCGCGCCGAGCCAGGAGGGCCAGGTCAGCCCGTCGGCCTGCGTGTAGGTCGTGCCCAGCGTGGCCACCAGGCCGAAGAAGACGAACACGCCGACCTCGCCGAGGCCTCGGTAGCCGTACGGTCGCCGCCCACCGGTGTAGCCCCATGCCGCGAGCACGCACAGCACGCCGACGGCCAGCAGCCACCAGTGACCGCTCAGGGCGACCAGCGCCAGACCCAGCACGCCGGCGACGCCGAATGACCCGAACGCCGCCAGCTTCACGTGTCCCGGCCGGGCCGCTCCCGAGGCGGTCAGGCGCATCGGTCCCACCCGGTCGACGTCGGTGCCCCGCACGCCGTCGGAGTAGTCGTTGGCGTAGTTGACGCCCACCTGGAGCGCGAGCGCGACGCCCGCCGCCAGCAGCGCGCGGACCAGCGAGGCAGAGTGGCTCTGGGCCGCGGCCCCGGTGCCGACGAGCACCGGTGCGACCGCCGCGGGCAGCGTGCGTGGGCGCGCGCCGGCGACCCATTCCGTCCAGGTGGCCATGCGCCGAGCCTACGGTGCCGCCCGGGGCGCCCCTGTCGGGGGCTGGGCGGGGCCGGTCAGGGCTGGCCGGCGCTGGCCGCTGCCGGGCGGGACCGGTCGGGTCGGGTCAGCGCGGGTCGGTGCGGTTCTCGGCCCCTGCCGAGGTCGAGGCGAGCGCGGCGGCGGCCCGGCGGTCGGGCTTCCCCGGCCCCCGCAGCGGCAGGGCGGGGACGACGACGACCCGCCGTGGCGCAGCCGCCGCGCCGAGCCGGTCGGCCACGTGCCGTCTGAGGTCGGCGAGCGGCGGGGGACCGTCCGGCCCGACGACCAGCACGGCGACGACCGCCTGCCCCCACTCGGCGTCCGGCACCCCGACGACGCAGGCCTCGCGGATGCCCGGCAGGCCGGTCAGCAGGTCCTCCACCGGACCGGGCGCCACGTTCACACCCCCGGTGACCAGCACGTCGTCGGCGCGGCCGGTCACGGTGAGCACGCCGCCGGCGAGCCGGCCGAGGTCGCCGGTGCGCAGCCACCGCCGGCCGTCGGCGTCCACCGTGAACGTCACGGCGTCCAGGTCGGGCCGGCCGCGGTAGCCGACGGCCAGCACGGGACCGGCCAGCCACACGCGCCCGGTCGCGTCCAGCCGGACGTCCACGCCGTCCAGCGGGCGGCCGTCGTACACGCAGCCGCCGCACGTCTCCGTCATGCCGTAGGTGGTCACCACCCGCACACCGGCCTCGCGCGCGCGGTCCAGCAGGCTGCCGGCCGCGGCCGCGCCGCCGACCAGCACGGCGTCGAACCGGCGCAGCGCCGCGGTGCCGGCGGCGTCGTCCAGCAGCCGCACCAGCTGCGTGGGGACCAGCGACGTGTACCAGGGGCCGCCGGGGGCCGTCCCGACGCCGGCGGTCACCGCGGCGGCGAAGCGGTCGGCCCGGAACGGGCCCGGCGGCAGCACCGTGGGTCCGGTTCCTGCGAGCACGGAGCGCACCAGCACCTGCAGGCCGGCGATGTGGTCGACCGGCAGGGCGAGCAGCCAACGACCTGGGCCGGCGAGCCGCTCGGCGGTCGAATCCGCCGAGGCGCGCAGCGCCGTCGCCGACAGCAGCACGCCGCGCGGGACGCCGGTGGAGCCGGAGGTCCGCACCACGAGGACGACGTCGTCGGGCACGCCGTCCTCGGGCAGCCGGCCGGCGGAGCGCGCGTCGTCGGTGCCGTCGGGCTCGCCGCCGTCGGAGCTGCCGCCGTCGGACCCCTCGGCGACGGGCAGGACCGCCGGCCCGTCGCCCTCGAGCGCCGCCCGCAGCGCTCCCACCAGGACGTCCGCTCGCGCTGGCAGCGCGCGGACGGCTCGGGACATGCCGCCACTGTAGGTCCGCCCTGGGGGCCACCCCGTCGGCGGAAACCTGGTGCGACGCGACCGCGGACCGACCCGCCGGGGCGGTCGTCCACCGTAGAGTGTCGGCCGTCCCGTCCCGAGGAGCTGCCGTGCCTGACGCCGTCCACGCCGTGCCCGTCCGGAGCGGCGACGCCGCACGCCCGCTCGCGCGGCGCACCGGCACGTTGCCCCGGCTGCTCGCCGCCGCCTCGACCGTCGCCGTGCTGGCGGCCCTGGCCGCCTGCTCCAACGGCGGCCCCGGACCGTCACGGAGCACGCCGGGGGACGTCACGGTCGGACCGAGCGTCGGCGTGCAGAAGCAGGCGGCCCCCACGGCCGCCGTGCCGGCGCGCTGGCCGCTGACCGGCGTCGCCGGCACGGTGGCGAACCGGCCGGCGCTCGCCGTCAAGATCGAGAACTCCCGCGAGGCCCGTCCGCAGACCGGCCTCGACCAGGCCGACATGGTGTGGGAGGAGGTCGTCGAGGGCGGCATCACCCGCTTCGCGGCGGTGTTCGACTCGCAGGTGCCGGCCGAGGTGGGACCGGTGCGGTCCGTGCGGCCGATGGACTCGACGATCCTCGCGCCGATGCACGGCCTCATCGCGTTCTCCGGCGGTCAGCCGGGCTTCGTGCAGCTGCTCTCCGACGCCGGGCTGCAGATCTTCTCGCAGGACCAGGGCGCACCGGGTTTCGCCCGCAAGTCCGGCGTCGCACCGGCACCGCACAACGTGTACGGCACACCGTCGACGTGGTGGTCCAACGCCGACGCGCAGCACCAGGCGCCGCCGGCCCCGCAGTTCGTCGTCGCGCGGCAGGCGTCCGCGGCGTCCGCCGTGGTGGCGGGTGCACCGGCCGGCGCGGTGAACATCACCATGAGCGGCTACTCGCAGCCGTCGTGGACCTGGGACGGCGGCAGCGGCACGTGGCTGCGGTCCGAGGGCGGCACGCCGGCGGTGGTGCGGTCCGGTGCACGCCTGGCGGCCACCAACGTGGTGGTGCTGCGCGTGACGTTGGTGGACACCGGCACCAAGGACCCGGCCGGCAACCCCGTGCCGGAGACGGTGCTGACGGGGTCCGGCGAGGCGCTCGTCGCGACCGGCGGCAAGACCGTCAAGGCGACGTGGACCAAGGGCGCCAAGCCGGAGGTCCTCAAGCTGACCGGTACGGACGGCCAGCCCGTGTCCCTCGCCCCGGGCAACACCTGGGTCGAGATGGTGCCGACCAACGGGTCGGTAAACGCGGGCTGAGCCGGGTCGAGGCACGTGGCCGCCGATCCCGCGCTCGAGGAGTTCGAGGCGCACCGCGCTCGGCTGTTCGGCATCGCCTACCGGATGCTGGGCTCGGCCGCCGATGCCGACGACGTGCTGCAGGACGCCTGGCTGCGCTGGCAGGCGGTGGACCGGTCGGCGGTGCAGGCCCCCGCGGCCTTCCTCGCCCGGACGGTGACGAACCTCTGCCTCACGGCGCTGACGTCGGCCCGGGCCCGTCGTGAGGTCTACGTGGGTCCGAGGCTGCCCGAGCCGGTGCTGACCGGTCCGGCCGGCACGGACCTCGGCCCGCTCGACCACGCCGAGCAGCGGGACAGCGTGTCGTTCGCCCTGCTCACGGTGCTCGAGCGGCTGTCCCCGCCGGAGCGGGCGGCCTACGTGCTCCGGGAGGCCTTCGCCTACAGCGCGGCCGAGGTCGCGGAGCTGATCGGCACGTCGGAGGCCAACGTGCGCCAGCTGCACGCGAGGGCCCGGCGCCGCGTCTCCGGGGCAGGCGCGGGTGCGGCGCCGCGCGAGGCGGATCCGGCTCGCCTGCGCGAGCTGGTCGAGACGTTCCTCGACGCGTCCCGTGGCGGCGACCTGGCCGCGCTCGAGGCGCTGCTCAGCGAGGACGTCGTCGCGCGTGCCGACGGCGGCGGCGTCGTCAGCGCCGGCCGCCGGCCGGTGGAGGGCCGCGAGAAGGTGGCCCGCTACGTCACCGGTGTGGTGGACCGCTTCGCCGCCGGGCTGCAGCGGGTGCTCGTCGAGGTCAACGGCGTGCCGGCGGCGGCCTTCACCGACGGCACGAGCCTCCGGGCCGTGCTGGTGGTGCAGACGCGCGACGGCCGCGTGTCGGCGCTGGACCTGGTGCTGAA
Organism: Cellulomonas sp. 73-145; assembly: GCA_001898185.1. Classification (GTDB taxonomy): domain Bacteria; phylum Actinomycetota; class Actinomycetes; order Actinomycetales; family Cellulomonadaceae; genus Cellulomonas. Next base: position 123,547 of record MKTI01000003.1, read on the forward strand.
CCCGGACAAGCTCGCCCACGCCGAGCGGCAGCTGTCACGGATCGGGGCGCTGCCTGGTCGTGAGGGGTGACGAGAGGAGCACACCCATGACGACCACCCTGGTCACCGGCGCGACCGGCACGCTCGGCACCCCCACCGTCCTCCGGCTGCGCGCCGCCGGGCACGACGTCCGCGCCCTCAGCCGGCGCACCGGCCCGGGGCTCACCACCGGCGACCTGGTCACCGGTGCCGGTTTGGACCGGGCGCTCGCGGGGGTCGACACCGTGGTGCACCTGGCGACCGCCCCGCGCGCGAAGGGCGACGTCGAGGCGGCGCGGACGCTGCTGACGGCGGCGGCCGATGCGCACGTGCAGCACCTGGTGCTGATCTCGATCGTGGGGATCGACGGCATCCCGCTGGCCTACTACCGGGACAAGGTGGTGATCGAGCGGCTGGTGCGCCAGTCCGGGGTGCCGTTCACCATCCTGCGGGCCACCCAGTTCCACGGTTTCGTCGAGGCCCTGTTCACGGGTCAGCGTGCGCTGCCCGTCGTCGTCGCCCCGGCGTTCACCGTGCAGCCGATCGCGGCCGAGGAGGTCGCGGACCGGCTCGTGGAGCTCGCGTCCGACCGGCCGGCCGGACGGGTCCCGGACATCGGCGGTCCCGAGCAGCGCACCGTGCCGGAGCTGGCGCGGCTGTGGCGCGGCGCCGTGGGCGGCCGTCGTCCCGTGCTGCCCTTCGTGCTGCCCGGGAAGACGTTCGCCGGCTACCGCTCCGGCGCAGGGCTCGTGCCGGGTACGCCCTACGGCCGCGTCACGTTCGCCGACCACCTGGCGGCGCGCTCGGCGGCACGGCGCTGAGGTCCGGGGCCGCCCCGCCGGGCAGCACGCCCCGCGGGGCGGCGCCCGCCGAGGGTCGGCGACCGGTGGAGGCCTCCCTCAGAACGCGTACGGGAACCCGGACCAGTCGGGGTCACGGTGCTGCAGGAACGCGTCACGGCCCTCGACGGCCTCGTCGCTGCCGTACGCCAACCGGGTCGCCTCGCCGGCGAACACCTGCTGACCGGCCAGCCCGTCGTCGGCCAGGTTGAACGCGAACTTCAGCATCCGGATCGCCTGCGGCGACTTGGTGGCGATGATCCGCGCGTACTCCAGGCCCGCCGCCTCGATGTCGTCGTGCGCGACGACATCGTTCACCGCACCCCACTCGTAGGCCTGCTGCGCCGAGTACTCCCGGGCGAGGAAGAAGATCTCCCGGGCGCGCTTCTGCCCGACCTGCCGCGCCAGCAGCGCCGAGCCGTAGCCGGCGTCGAACGAGCCGACGTTCGCATCCGTCTGCATGAACCGGGCGTGCTCGCGGCTGGCGATCGTCAGGTCGGCCACCACGTGCAGCGAGTGCCCGCCGCCGGCCGCCCAGCCGTTGACCAGGGCGACCACCACCTTGGGCATCGTGCGGATCAGGCGCTGCACCTCGAGGATGTGCAGCCGCCCGGCCCGCGCGGGGTCCACGGTCGCCGCGGTGTCGCCGTCGGCGTACCGGTACCCGTCGCGGCCGCGCACCCGCTGGTCGCCGCCGGAGCAGAACGCCCAGCCACCGTCCTTGGGGCTCGGCCCGTTGCCGGTCAGCAGCACCGCGCCCACGTCGGACGTCGTGCGGGCGTGGTCGAGCACCGCGTACAGCTCGTCCACCGTGTGCGGGCGGAAGGCGTTGCGCACCTCCGGCCGGTGGAACGCCACCCGCACCACCGGCAGGTCCCGCTGACCGTCGGCCTGGCGCGCCACCCCGCGGTGGTACGTGATGTCGGTCAGCTGCTCGAAGCCCGGCACGGCGCGCCACCGGGACGGGTCGAAGGTCGCCGAGACGGCGGCAGGCTCGGGTGTCAGGGGCTGCAGGGCGACGGCGGGGGTCACGCCCGTCACCTTAGGCCGGGCGGTGCGGCCACCTGCTGCCGACCCGGACCGGCGGCGCCTGGCCGCCGGGCGCCCTGACCGCGTCGGCCGTACGGAAGGGCTCGAGCGCGGGTGCCTAAGGTGGCGGACGTGCCCGTCCCTGGAGACCTCGTCGTCTGGTCCGTCCCCATGCGCACCCGGTTCCGCGGGCTGACGTCCCGGGACGGCACGCTGGTGCGCGGCGACGCGGGCTGGGGGGAGTTCAGCCCCTTCTGGGACTACGACGACGACGAGTCCCGCCGCTGGTGGCTCGCGGCGCGGGAGGCGGCCGACCAGGGCTGGCCGGCACCGCTGCGCGACCGCATCCCGGTGAACGTCACCGTCCCGGCGGTGGACGCGGCCACGGCCCACCGCATCGTCCGCGAGTCCGGCGGCTGCACGACCGCCAAGGTGAAGGTCGCCGAGCCGGGGCAGTCGCCCGCCGACGACGAGGCGCGGCTCGAGGCGGTGCGCGACGCGCTCGGTCCGGACGGCGCCATCCGGGTGGACGCCAACACCGCCTGGGACGTGGACACCGCCGCCGCTCGGCTGACCGCGCTGGACCGTGCCGCCGGCGGCCTGCAGTACGCCGAGCAGCCGGTGCGCACGGTGGACGAGCTCGCGGCGCTGCGCCGCCGGACCCAGGTGCCGGTGGCGGCCGACGAGTCGGTGCGCCGGGCGGCCGACCCGCTGGAGGTCGCCCGTCGGCACGCCGCCGACGTGGTGGTGCTCAAGGTGCAGCCCCTCGGCGGCGTGCGGGCGTGCCTGCAGCTGGCCGAGCAGCTGGACCTGCCGGTGGTGGTGTCCTCCGCGCTGGAGTCCTCCGTCGGGCTCGCCGCCGGCCTCGCGCTGGCGGCGGCCCTGCCGGAGCTGCCGTACGCCTGCGGCCTGGCGACGGCGGCGCTGCTCACGCACGACCTGGTCACGGAACCGCTGCTGCCGCGCGACGGGGCGATCGACGTGCGCCGGCCGTTGCCCGAGCCGGACCTGCTGACGGCCGCCGCGGCGGCGCCCGACCTCGACGCCCGGTGGCGGGAGCGGGTCGCCCGCGTGGCAGGAGCGGTCCGGGCTCCTCGGGCATGATGGCGGCCGTGACCACCCCGTCGACCAACCCGTCGACCGCCGCCGCCCGCGTGCTCGTCCAGGCGCTGGCGGCGCTCGGCGTGCGCGACGTCGTGCTGGCGCCCGGCTCGCGGAGCGCGCCGCTCGCCTTCGCGCTCGCCGCGGCTGCCCTGCCGGACGACGAGCGGCCGCAGCACGCCCCGGCGCTGCGGCTGCACGTGCGGGTCGACGAGCGGGACGCGGCGTTCCTCGCCCTCGGGATGGCCAAGGCCTCGCCCTGGAGCGACGTGCCGACGGGGCCCGGCGACGGCCGTCCGGCGATGGCGCGGCCCGTGGCGGTGGTCACCACGTCCGGCACCGCCGTCGCGAACCTGCACCCCGCGGTCCTCGAGGCGCACCACGCCGGCGTCCCGCTGCTGCTGCTGACGGCCGACCGCCCGCACGAGCTGCGAGGCACCGGCGCCAACCAGACCACCGAGCAGCCCGGGATGTTCGGCTCGGCCGTCCGGCTCGCGGCGGACGTTCCCGCGCCGACCGGACGTCCGGACGAGGACCGCGACCTGCGCGCGCTCGCGGCCAGGGCGGTCGCGGCTGCCACGGGTGCCCGGACGGGTACGCCCGGGCCGGTGCACCTCGACCTGGCCTTCCGCGAGCCCCTGGTGCCGTCGCCGGACGACGAGGGCTGGCCGACGCCGTCCACCGCAGGCCTCAGCGTCGTCGAGCCCGTCGGCGGGTGGTCCGCGGCGGCCGGTGCGCCGCTGCCCGCGCTGACCGCCGCGATCCCGGCCGTCGTCGACCCCGCTGCCGCGCGCCGCCGGCGCTCCCGTGGCCCGGTGCCGACCGTCGTCGTGGCCGGCGACGGCGCCGGCCCGGCCGCACGCCAGCTCGCGGAGGCCGCCGGCTGGCCGCTGCTCGCCGAGCCGTCGTCCGGTGCGCGTGCCGGCTCGCGCGCGCTGACCACGTACCGCCTGCTGCTGGACGACGAGCGGCTGGGTGGCGAGGTGCGCCGCGTGGTGGTGCTCGGCCGGCCGACGCTGTCGCGGCCGGTGCAGCGGCTGCTCGCGGACCCGGACGTCGAGGTGGCCGTCATCGCCCCGCGCGGGGCGCCCTGGCCGGACGCCGCCCGCAACGCCGCGGCGGTGCTGCCCGAGGTCCCGGCGCGGTGGCGTCGCTCCGGTGCACCCCAGGGCTGGTGGGACGCGTGGCGCGCGGCCGACCAGGCGGCGCTCGCGGTGCTGGACCGTCTGCTCGGGGTGGACGACGCGGCGACGGCGGGCCGGCGAGGTCGTTCGTCGGCCCGGCTCAGCGGTCCCGCGGTGGCGAGGGCCGTCGCGGCCGCGAGCTCTCCGGCGGACGTGCTGGTCGCCGGCTCGTCGAACCCGGTGCGTGACCTCGACCTGGTCGCGCGCTGGGAGACGGCCCCGCTGGTGCTCGCCAACCGCGGGCTCGCGGGCATCGACGGCACCATCTCCACCGCGGCGGGGACAGCGCTCGCGCTGCCCGCGCGCCGCGTGCGCGCGTACGTGGGCGACCTGACGTTCCTGCACGACGTCGGCGGCCTGCTCAGGGGACCCGGAGAGCCGTCGCTGGACCTGCAGGTGGTGGTGGCGAACGACGACGGCGGATCGGTGTTCAGCACCCTCGAGCCGGGTGCGCCGGCGCATGCGGCGGTGTTCGAGCGCGTGTTCGGCACGCCGCACGGCGCCGACCTCGCGGCGCTGTGCGCCGGGTACGGGGTGCGGCACACGCGGGTGAGCGACCTGGACGGCCTGCTCCCGGCGCTGGCGGCGCCGGGGACCGGGCTCAGCGTCGTGGAGGTGCGGGTCGACCGCGCCGGCCGTCGGGCGCTCGGCGAGCGCATCGCCGCCGAGGTGGCCGAGGCCGTCCGGGAGCTGCTCTCCAGCTGAGCTGTGGGTGCCGTGCGGCAGGATCGTCGCCGGACACATGCCGAACTCGCAGCGGATTCCCAGGTTCGGTGGAGGCTCTCTCCAGCGCGAGGACGTCTCATGGTCGTGACAAGGAGGGGACCCATGACCACCACTGATTCGCCCGGACCCGACGGGACCGACCGCCCCGAGGGTGCGCAGCAGCCGCCGGCGGACCAGGGACCGCAGGGGACGGCCGACGCAGGCCAGGAGCCCGCGACCCAGCCGGAGCACCCGCAGGCCGCGGACACGCAGGCGCTGCCCGTCGAGCACCCCACGCAGCCGCTGCCCACCTCGCCGCAGCAGCCCACGGCGCAGCAGCCCACGGCGCCGCAGGCGCCGGTACCGCCGCAGGCCGGCCACACCTACCCGATCCGCAGCTACGGCGGGTACCCCGGCCAGCCGGGCCAGCAGCCGTACGGCGGCACCGGTCAGCCCGGCCAGCAGCCGTACCCGCCCGTGGCAGGCAGGCCCTACGCCCAGCCGTACCCGGGCCAGGCGTCGGGCCAGCCCTACGGGGGCCAGCCGTACCCGGGCCAGCCCTACCCCGGTCAGGCGTACGCCGGCCAGGCGTACCCCGGCCAGGCGTACCCGCCGCAGGGCACCCAGGGCCAGCCGTACGCCGGCTACGACCCGTACGCCGGTCCCGGTCAGCCGACCGGCACGGCCGAGGCGGCCGAGGTCGACCCGAACGCCCCTCGCGGCAGCGCGCCGCGGCGGCGGTGGCTGCCCCTGGTCGCGACGCTGGTCGTGGTGCTGCTCCTCGCCATCGGCGCGGTCGCCGTGGCGTCGCGCAGCGGTTCGCGCAGCACGGCGGGCGGCGGATCGCACCCGGCCTCGCTGGCGACCATCGGGCACTCGGGCTCGAGCTCCGTGCCGGTGTCCGGCTCCAGCTCCCAGAACCCGAACTGGCCGGCCGTGGTGCAGGCGGTGCACTCGTCCGTGGTGGCGATCTCCGTCACCACCGCCTCGGGCCAGGCCGAGGGGTCGGGCGTGATCATCGACTCCAAGGCGCACGTCCTCACCAACGACCACGTCGTCTCCGGAGCCCAGAACAACACCGTCCAGGTGACGCTCGACGACGGTCGGCTGTTCGAGGCCACGGTCGTCGGCACCGACCCGACCACCGACCTGGCCGTCGTGCAGCTGAAGAACGCGCCGAACGACCTGACCGTCGCCCAGTTCGGCGACTCGGGCAAGGTGGCCGTCGGCCAGGCGGTGATGGCGGTCGGCAACCCGCTCGGCCTCGCCAACACCGTCACCACGGGCATCGTGTCCGCCGTCGACCGTCCGGTGTCCACCTCGGAGTCCGGCGGCCAGCCGGTGGTGACCAACGCCATCCAGATCGACGCCGCGATCAACCCGGGCAACTCCGGCGGACCGCTGTTCGACGCGCAGGGCCAGGTGATCGGCATCACCTCGTCCATCGCCACCACGTCCAGCCAGTCCGGCTCGATCGGTCTGGGCTTCGCCATCCCGGTGAACCTGATGAAGAACATCGCGGCGCAGCTGATCGACTCGGGCTCCGCCAAGCACGCCTACCTCGGGGTGTCCCTCAAGGACGGTACGGCCACGGCCGACGGCGTCACCCGGCGCGGTGCCGCGGTCCAGTCGGTCAGCCCCGGTTCGCCCGCCGCGTCGGCCGGCATCCAGAACGGTGACGTGATCGTCGCCATCGACAACAACCCGACCGGGGGAGCGGAGTCGCTGACGGCCTTCGTGCGGGCGATGACCTCCGGCCAGCAGGCCACGCTGATGGTGGTCCGCAGCGGCAAGGCGATGGACGTCAAGGTCACCCTTGCCACCAAGCAGGAGACCGCTACTCAGAACGGGTCCGGCTCGGGCTCCAACGGCTCCAACGGCTCGAACGGCTCGAACGGCTCCAACGGCCAGACCGCCCCGGGCAACCTCAGCCCCGAGCAGCTGTGGCAGTGGCTGCAGCAGCAGGGCGGTGGCAACGGCGGCAGCAGCCCCAACCAGGGCTGACGAGCGCCCAGCACGGCGGACGGGCCGGCCCCGGGGTTCAGCACCCGTGGCCGGCCCGTCGTCGTCCGATCCTCGTCCGCCCTGGCGGTGGTCAGTCCGAGCCGAGCGCCCAGCGCATCGGCACCAGCTTCGCCTCCGACTCGGCGAGCTCCGCCGCCGGGTCGGACGCCGCCACCACACCGCACCCGGCGAACAGCCGCACGCGCCGCGGGTCGTCCGGGTCCACCCGCCCGGACCGCAGCGCGATGCCCCACTCGCCGTCGCCGTCGGCGCCGAACCACCCGACCGGACCGGCGTACCGCCCCCGGTCCATCCCCTCGATGCGGGTGATCAGCGCACGCGCCGCCTGCGTCGGCGTGCCGCACACGGCAGCCGTCGGGTGCAGGGCCGCGGCCAGTGCCAAGGACGAGGGGTGCGGACGGCCGTCGGCCGGTGTCGCCAGCACGCCCGTCACGTCCGAGGCGAGATGCAGCACGTTCGGCAGCGACAGCACGAACGGCACGTCCGGCACGTTGCTCGACGAGCAGAACGGTGCCAGCGCCCGGGCCACCGAGGCCACGGCGTACTCGTGCTCCTCGAGGTCCTTCGAGGAGTGCGCGAGGATCGCCGCGCGGGCCATGTCGGCCGCGTCGTCCCCGGTCCGCCGGATGGTCCCGGCCAGCACGCGGGAGGTGACCAGCCCCTGGTCGGAGCGCACCAGCAGCTCGGGCGTCGCCCCCACCATGCCGTCCACGCTGAACGTCCAGCACGAGGTGTAGCGGCGGGCCAGCCGCTGCAGCAGCCAGCGCACGTCCACCGGCTCCTCGGCGGTCGCCTCGACGTCCCGCGCGAGCACCACCTTGTCCACCTCGCCGGCGCGGATCGCGGCGACACCGGCGCTGACGACGTCCGGCCACTCCTGTGCCGGCACCGCACCCTCGGCGTACGTCACCGTCCCGGGGGACCGCGGTGCCTCATCGGCACCCTCCGCCGCGACGTCGGCCAACCGTGGTGCCGCGCCGAGGTGCCCGCCGGTCGTCAGCGTGGTCAGCCACGCCCGACCGTCCCGTCGGCCCACCACCACCTGCGGCACCACCACCACGCCGCCGGCGGGGGAGTCGTCGTCGAAGGCGAACGAGCCGAACGCCACCGGACCGGTCCCCGGCAGCCGTACCTCGTCCCGCACCACGGCGTGCGCCAGCACCTGGTGCCAGGCGCGCTCGGCGGCGGCGAACCGGTCGGGCCCGTGCACCTCCAGGCGCATCGCCTCGCCCCACGCGACCAGCCCGTCTCCGCGCCGCACCCAGGCGAGCGGGGCCTCGGCGGGCAGCAGCCCCAGCAGGTCGGCCGCGCGATCGGCGAGGTCGGCGGCGGCGGACGGCGCCGCGAGCGCGGACCCGGGCGGCTGCGCCAGGTCGTCGAGCGGGACGGTCCGCACCACCAGCGGGAGGGACGGCGCGGACGGCGCCGAGGACGTGATGCTCATCGCCCGTCAGCGTAGGTGCTGGCGCACCGCACCCGCGCACGGGGGCCCGAGGCTGAGGTCGGGCCACGACCACCACGCCTCGCACCGCCGGTCCCGTCAGCCGGACCTGCGACGATGTCCCCATGCCTCGTGCCAGCCTGGACAAGCAGACCCACGACGTCGCGGCGATGTTCGACGCCGTCGCGCACCGCTACGACCTGACCAACGACGTGCTGTCGATGGGTCAGGACCGGCTGTGGCGGCGCGCGACGCTCGACGCGGTCGGGGCGCAGCGGGGCGACACGGTGCTCGACCTGGCCGCCGGCACCGGCACCTCCGCGGAGCCGCTCGCCGACCGCGGGGTGCGCGTGGTGGCGTGCGACCTGTCGCTCGGCATGCTCACCGAGGGTCGCCGCCGACGTCCCGACCTCGCGTTCGTCAATGGTGACGCCCTGGCCCTGCCGTTCGCGGACGGCTCGTTCGACGCGGTGACGATGTCGTTCGGGCTGCGCAACGTCCCGGACGTCGACACGGCGCTCGCGGAGCTGCTGCGCGTCACCCGGCCGGGCGGCCGCCTGGTGGTCTGCGAGTTCAGCCGTCCGACCAACCCGGTGTTCCGGACGGTCTACACGCAGTACCTGGTCCGGGCGCTGCCCCGGGTCGCGGCGGCCGTCGCCAAGGAGTCCGACGCCTACACGTACCTGGCCGACACGATCCAGGCGTGGCCGGACCAGGCGGCCCTCGGCCGGCAGATCAAGCGTGCCGGGTGGTCGAAGGTGGCGTACCGCAACCTCTCGGGGGGCATCGTGGCGCTGCACCGGGCGACGCGGCCGGAGGACGCATCGTGACCGTTCCGGCCGCGGACGGAGCCTCGAGGCCGACCGCATCCAGGCCGCGTCACCGCAGGTAGAGGCTGGTATCCGGGACCACCGTCCCGCTCCGGACCCTCAACTAAGCCAAGCCTTCGCAGACATGCCCAGAGGCGCTGGTTACACTCGCCGGGGGTCGCACGTGAACATCGTCACAAGATGGGGACTTCGTGGTGGACGCAGCACACGATGACGCAGACGTCGTCGTCGTCGGCGCCGGTCCAGCGGGTTCCTCGACGGCCTTCTGGGCGGCCTCGGCCGGCCTCGACGTGCTGCTCGTCGACAAGGCGACCTTCCCCCGCGACAAGGTCTGCGGCGACGGCCTGACGCCCCGCGCCGTCGCGGAGCTGGTGCGCATGGGCGTGCCGCTGCGCGAGCAGGACGGCTGGATCCGCAACCGCGGCCTGCGCGTGCACGGCGGCGGCCACACCATCGAGCTGCCGTGGCCGGAGCTGTCCAGCTACCCGTCCTACGGCCTCGCCAAGGCGCGCACCAGCCTCGACGCGCTCTTGGTCGACCACGCCCGCGCCGCCGGTGCCAAGGTCCTCGAGGGCACGCGGGTCACGGGCCCGCTGCACGACGAGCGGACCGGTCGCGTCGTCGGCGTCACCGCCCGTACCGCGGACGGGAGCGAGACCACGTACCGTGCGCCGGTCGTCGTCGCCGCCGACGGCGTCTCGTCCCGCCTGGCCACCGCGCTCGGCCGCACCACCCGACCGGACCGCCCCATGGGGGTGGCCGTCCGCACCTACTTCCGCTCCCCCCGCCACGACGACCCGTGGATGGAGTCCCACCTCGAGCTGTGGGACGGCGAGCCCGGTCGCAGCAACCTCATGCCGGGCTACGGCTGGATCTTCGCCCTCGGTGACGGGACCGTGAACGTCGGGCTCGGCTCGGTCAGCTCCACCAACGCCGCCACCAAGGTGGACTACAAGGCGCTGTTCGCCACCTGGATGGCCAACACCCCCGCGGAGTGGGGGTTCACGCCGGAGAACCAGATCGGTCCCGTGCGCGGCGCCGCGCTGCCGATGGGCTTCAACCGCGGGCCGCTGTACGGCAACGGCGTGCTGCTGGCCGGCGACGCCGCCGGCATGGTCAGCCCGTTCAACGGCGAGGGCATCGCCTACGGCCTGCAGGCGGGTCGCGTGGCGGCCGACGCGATCGCGCAGGGGCTCGCCCGCGGCTCGGCCGCGGGGCGCGAGCGCGCGCTCGCCTCGTACCAGTCCCGCATGAAGGACGACCTGGGCGGGTACTACACGCTGGGGCGTACGTTCGTCCGGCTGATCGAGCACCCCGAGGTCATGCGCGTCTGCACGCGTTACGGTCTGCCCCGGCCGCTCGTCATGCGCTTCACGCTCAAGCTCCTCTCGGACTGCTACGAGCCGCACGGCGGCGACGTGGTGGACCGCGTCATCGCCGGGCTGGCGAGGATGGCCCCGGCAGCATGAACCACCGTCTTTCCGCACATCCCGCACGGCATCTCGTACGGCCCCGGTCGAGGAGGGCTCACCGATGAACAACCCCTACGTCCCGCTGCTGTGGATGATGGCGATCGCCGCCGTCATGGCGCTCGGCGGCGTCGGAGCCTCCGCGATCCTGGGTCCCAAGCGGTACAACCGCGCGAAGCTCGAGGCCTACGAGTGCGGCATCCAGCCCACCCCGCACGCGGTCGGCGGCGGCCGGTTCCCGGTGAAGTACTACCTGGTCGCGATGACGTTCATCATCTTCGACATCGAGGTGGTGTTCCTCTACCCGTGGGCCGTGACGTTCACCGAGCTCGCGATGTTCGGGCTGATCGCGATGCTCGGCTTCCTCGCCCTGATCACGGTGCCGTTCGTCTACGAGTGGCGGCGGGGCGGGTTCGAGTGGGACTGACGGCCGCCCCGGCGGGTACGCGAGGCATGCGGACGACGACGAGCTCAACGAGAACGGAGGCCTGAGATGGGTCTGGAGGAGGGCGCACCCCAGGGGTTCCTGCTGACGTCCGTCGAGACGCTCGTCGGGTACTTCCGCAAGGCGTCGCTGTGGCCGGTGACGTTCGGCCTGGCCTGCTGCGCGATCGAGATGATGGCGACCGGCGGTCCGCGGTTCGACATCTCCCGGTTCGGCATGGAGGTGTTCCGGGCCTCGCCGCGGCAGTCGGACCTGATGATCGTCGCCGGCCGGGTCAGCCAGAAGATGGCCCCGGTGGTGCGGCAGGTCTACGACCAGATGCCCGAGCCGAAGTGGGTGCTGTCGATGGGCGTGTGCGCCTCGTCGGGCGGCATGTTCAACAACTACGCGATCGTGCAGGGTGTCGACCACATCGTCCCCGTGGACATCTACCTGCCCGGCTGCCCGCCGCGCCCGGAGATGCTGATCCACTCGATCCTGGCGCTGCACGAGCAGATCCAGAACTCGCCGCTCGGCGTGGACCGCAAGCAGGCGGCCGCCGCCGCCGAGCGCGCCGCGCTGGAGGCCACGCCCACCTCCCACATGACGGGCCTGCTGCGATGACGCCCCCGAAGAAGAAGGACGCCACCGGTCAGTCCGAGGTCGGCACGACCCCGCCGGACACCCGCGCACCCGTCGAGACGCCGAAGGACGCGACGCGCGACGAGCCCGCGAGCTCCGCGCCGACGGGTGAGAAGGCGGACGCAGCGAACGCTGCGAAGCCGGGGGAGGCCACCACCCCGGCGGCTGCCGCCGCGCAGTCGACCTCCGCCGCGGCCGCCGAGGTCGGTGCCGCCAACATCCCGGCCACCGCGGTCGCCGTCCCCGCCGGCACCCCCACCCTCGAGGTGGTCGACGTGCGGCACGGCATGTTCGGCGTGCACGGCTCGGGCGACACCTCCGGCTACGGCGGCCTGGTCGCCACGGTGGCGCTCCCCGGCCCGAGCGAGCGGCCGTACGGCGGCTGGTTCGACGAGGTCGTCGACGTGCTGGCCGAGGTGCTGGACGAGTCGGGCACCGGGTTCGCGAACGCGGTGCAGAGCGTCGTCGTCGACCGCGGCGAGCTGACGCTGAACGTCGCCCGCGAGCACGTGCACGAGGTGGCCCAGGCGCTCCGCGACGACCCCGACCTGCGGTTCGAGATCAGCCTCGGCGTCAGCGGCGTGCACTACCCGCACGACGAGGGCCGCGAGCTGCACGCCGTGTACCACGTGGTGTCGGTGACCCACGGCCGCCGCCTCCGCTTCGAGGTCGCCGCCCCGGACGCCGACCCGCACATCCCGTCGGTCGTCGACGTGTACCCGGCCAACGACTGGCACGAGCGCGAGACGTTCGACTTCTTCGGCATCGTCTTCGACGGCCACCCGGCGCTCGCACGCATCGAGATGCCGGACGACTGGCCGGGCCACCCGCAGCGCAAGGACTACCCGCTCGGTGGCATCCCGGTCGAGTACAAGGGCGCGACAACCCCGCCCCCGGACCAGCGGAGGTCGTACACGTGAGCACGCAGGCACCGCACCGGCCGGGCGTCCCGCACGCCACCGGCCACATCGTCGACGACCAGACCGCCGGCATCCCCACCTTCGAGGCGTCCGGCGGCGACTGGTCGGACATCGCCGAGGAGGCTGCTCGCCTCGGCGAGGAGCGCATCGTCGTCAACATGGGCCCCCAGCACCCGTCGACCCACGGCGTGCTCCGGCTCATGCTCGAGATCGAGGGCGAGACGGTCACCGAGGCCCGTGCGGGCATCGGCTACCTCCACACGGGCATCGAGAAGAACATGGAGTTCCGCACCTGGACCCAGGGCGTGACCTTCTGCACCCGGATGGACTACCTCGCGCCCCTGTTCCAGGAGGCCGCGTTCTGCCTGGCCACCGAGAAGCTGCTCGGCATCACGGACGACGTGCCGGAGAAGGCCTCCGTCATCCGCGTGATGATGATGGAGCTGAACCGGATCGCGTCCCACCTGGTCTGCCTCGGCACCGGCGGCAACGAGCTCGGCGCCACCACGATCATGACGCTGGGCTTCCAGGCCCGCGAGGAGATCCTGCAGATCTTCGAGCTGATCACGGGCCTGCGGATGAACCACGCGTACATCCGTCCGGGCGGTGTGGTGCAGGACGTCCCGCCGGGGTCGATCGACACCATCCGCGAGGCGCTGGTCGGCGTGCGGCACTACCTCGGTCAGCTGCAGAAGCTGATGCTGGCCAACCCGATCCTCAAGGCGCGGCTCGTCGGCGTCGGCTACCTGAACCTCGCCGGCTGCACGGCTCTGGCGCTGACCGGCCCGGTGCTGCGGTCCGCCGGCCTGCCGTACGACGTCCGCAAGGCGGCCCCGTACAGCGGGTACGAGACGTACGAGTTCGACGTGCCGACCGGCACGGGCGCCGACGCCTGGGACCGGATGATCGTCCGGTTCGAGGAGTGCTGGCAGTCGATCCACATCGTCGAGCAGACGCTCGAGCGGCTGCAGAAGCTGGGCCAGGCACCGGTGATGGTCGCCGACAAGAAGATCGCGTGGCCCGCGCAGCTCGCCATCGGCACCGACGGCATGGGCAACTCGCTGGACCACATCAAGGAGATCATGGGCACCTCGATGGAGGCCCTGATCCACCACTTCAAGCTGGTCACCGAGGGCTTCCGGGTCCACGCGGCCGTACCGGGCCCACTTCCGGGACCCGTCGTTCAACAACCTGCAGGCGGTCTCGGTGATGTGCGAGGGCGGCAACCTGGCCGACGTCGTCGTCTCCGTCGCCTCGCTCGACCCCGTGCTGGGAGGGGTGGACCGCTGATGTCCGCAGACACGACCGGTCCTGTGCCGGGCCACGTGACAGGCCAGGTCACAGGCCGCGTCCACGGCCAGGCGCACCGCGCCGGGTACGACGAGGAGACCCGCGCCCGGCTCGCCGCCGAGTCGGCGCAGATCATGGCCCGCTACCCGCAGCAGCGCTCGGCGCTGCTGCCGATGCTGCACCTGGTGCAGGCCGAGGACGGGTACGTCAGCCCCCGCGGCATCGCGTTCTGCGCGCAGCAGCTGGGGATCAGCACCGCCGAGGTCTCAGCCGTGGCGACCTTCTACACCCAGTACAAGCGGCACCCGAACGGCGACTACACCGTCGGCGTCTGCACCAACACGCTGTGCGCGGTGATGGGTGGCGACGCGATCTGGGAGGAGCTCGAGGAGCACCTCGGCGTCGGGCACGACGAGACGACGGACGACGGCGCCATCACGCTCGAGCGCATCGAGTGCAACGCGGCCTGCGACTACGCCCCCGTGGTGATGGTCAACTGGGAGTTCTTCGACAACCAGACGCCGGCCTCCGCGGTGGAGCTGGTGGACACGCTGCAGGCGGGCCGCCCGGTGCACCCGACCCGCGGTGCCGACACCGTGGTGCCGTTCCGCGACATGAGCCGCGTGCTCGCCGGCTTCCCGGACGGGCGTGCGGACGAGGGCGTCGGTGCCGGACCCGCCACCCTGGTCGGCCTCGAGGTCGCGCACGAGCACGGCTGGGCCGCGGCGCCGTTCGGCGACGAGAAGGGCGCACGCCGCCCGTCCGAGGCGAAGGAGTCCTGATGACCACCCTGACCCCCGTGCTCAGCGCCCACTGGGACGCGGACAAGTCCTGGACCATGGCCACCTACGAGAAGAACGGCGGCTACAAGGGCCTGCGCGCCGCGCTGGCGATGGAGCCGTCCGCGGTGATCGCCGCGGTGAAGGACTCAGGCCTGCGCGGCCGCGGCGGCGCCGGCTTCCCCACCGGCATGAAGTGGAGCTTCCTGCCGGCGCCGGACGGCGGCCCCCGCTACCTCGTCGTCAACGCCGACGAGTCCGAGCCGGGCACCTGCAAGGACATCCCGCTGATGCTCGCCAGCCCGCAGGAGCTGATCGAGGGCATCGCGATCACGTCGTACGCCATCGGCTGCCACCACGCGTTCGTCTACGTGCGCGGCGAGGTGCTGCACGTCGCCCGTCGGCTGCACCAGGCCGTCGCCGAGGCCTACGCCAAGGGCTACCTCGGCAAGAACGTCATGGGCACCGGCTTCGACCTCGAGGTCACGGTGCACTCCGGCGCCGGCGCGTACATCTGCGGCGAGGAGACGGCCCTGCTCGACTCGCTCGAGGGCCTGCGCGGTCAGCCGCGGCTGAAGCCACCGTTCCCCGCGGTCGCCGGTCTGTACGCCCGCCCGACGGTGGTGAACAACGTCGAGACGATCGCGTCGGTGCCGGGCATCCTGCGCGGCGGTGCGTCGTGGTTCACCGCGATGGGTACCGAGCGGAGCACCGGTCACGGCCTGTTCAGCCTCTCGGGGCACGTGCAGCGGCCCGGGCAGTACGAGGCGCCGCTCGGCATCACCCTGCGCGAGCTGCTCGACCTGGCCGGTGGCGTCCGCGAGGGTCACCAGCTGAAGTTCTGGACGCCGGGCGGCTCGTCGACGCCGATCTTCACCGCCGAGCACCTCGACGTCCCGCTCGACTACGAGTCGGTCGGCAAGGCCGGCTCGATGCTCGGCACCCGTGCGCTGCAGATCTTCGACGAGACCACCTCGGTGGTGCGCGCGGTCACGCGGTGGACCGCGTTCTACAAGCACGAGTCCTGCGGCAAGTGCACGCCGTGCCGCGAGGGCACCTACTGGCTGCTCCAGGTGCTCCAGCGCCTCGAGGCCGGCCAGGGTGCCGAGGGCGACATCGAGCTGCTGCTCGACCAGTGCGACAACATCCTCGGCCGCGCCTTCTGCGCGCTCGGTGACGGTGCGACCAGCCCGATCACCAGCGCCGTGAAGTACTTCCGCGAGGAGTTCGAGGCCGGCATGCACACCCCGGCCGACGTCCTGTTCCCCCCGGAGCGCAGCTCCCTGTTCGCGTACACGCCGCGTCCCCGCAAGGCGCAGCTGGCGGGAGTGCACTGATGACCGTGACCTCATCCCGTACGGATGCGGCGACGCCGCTGGTGCCGCAGGCACCGGCCGCCGTGCCGGCCGTCCCCGCGGCGACCGTGACGTTCAGCATCGACGGCATCGAGACCACCGTGCCCAAGGGCACCCTGGTGATCCGCGCCGCCGAGGAGCTGGGCATCGCGATCCCGCGGTTCTGCGACCACCCGCTGCTCGCGCCCGTCGGCGCCTGCCGGCAGTGCCTGGTCGAGGTCTGGGCACCCGGCCGTGACGGCAACCTGTCCAAGATGCCGAAGCCGCAGCCGTCGTGCGCGCTCGAGGCGACGCCGGGCATGCAGGTCAAGACGCAGCACACCTCCGCCGAGGCCGACAAGGCCCAGCACGGGGTGATGGAGTTCTTGCTGATCAACCACCCGCTGGACTGCCCGGTCTGCGACAAGGGCGGCGAGTGCCCCCTCCAGAACCAGGCGATGAGCAACGGTCGCGCGACCAGCCGGTTCATCGACGTCAAGCGGACGTACCCCAAGCCGATCAACGTCTCGACGCAGATCCTGCTGGACCGCGAGCGCTGCATCCTGTGCCAGCGCTGCACGCGGTTCTCCGAGGAGGTCGCGGGCGACCCGTTCATCGACCTGCAGATGCGCGGTGCCGTGCAGCAGATCGGTACGTTCGACACGCACGTGCTCGACTTCGCCGGCGAGGCGCCGGCGGGACCGGCCACCCTGGACGTCAGCGGCAAGCCGTTCTCGTCGTACTTCTCGGGCAACACGGTGCAGATCTGCCCGGTCGGCGCCCTGACCTCGGCGGCGTACCGGTTCCGCTCCCGCCCGTTCGACCTGGTGTCGACGCCGAGCATCGCCGAGCACGACTCCAACGGGTCGGCGATCCGCATCGACCACCGCCGCGGCGTGGTGCTGCGCCGGCAGGCCGGGGACGACCCGGCGGTGAACCAGGAGTTCATCACCGACAAGGACCGTTTCGCGTTCACCTGGCAGGTGGCCGCCGACCGGCTGACCACCCCGCTGGTGCGCCGTGACGGCGAGCTGGAGCCGGTCAGCTGGCAGGAGGCGCTCGACGTCGCCGCCGACGGGCTGGCCGCCGCGCAGCGTGCCGACGGCACCGCCCACGGTGTCGCCGTGCTCCCCGGTGGCCGCGTCACGCTCGAGGACGCGTACGCCTACTCGAAGTTCGCGCGCACCGTGCTGGGCACCAACGACGTGGACCACCGGGCCCGTCCGCACTCGCCGGAGGAGGAGCAGTTCCTCGGCCACGCCGTCGCGGGCCGGACGCTCCAGGTGACCTTCTCCGACCTGGCGTCGGCCCCCGCGGTGCTGCTGGCCGGTCTCGAGGCGGAGGAGGAGGGCGGCATCCTGTTCGTCCGCCTCCGCCAGGCCGTCCGGGCCCGCAAGCAGCGCGTGCTGTCGGTGGCGCCCTTCGCGACTCGCGGTCTCGAGCGGCTGTCCGGCACGCTGCTGCCGGCCGCGCCCGGCACCGAGGCCGAGGTGCTGGACGGTCTGGTCGCCGGCTCGTCCGACTCCCTGCTGTCGGACGCGGCTGCCGCGCTGACCGCCCCGGGAGCCGTGGTGCTGGTCGGTGAGCGGCTCGCCGGTGCACCCGGAGCCCTGTCGGCCGCCCTGCGGCTGGCCGAGCGGACCGGCGCGAAGCTCGCGTGGGTGCCGCGCCGTGCCGGTGAGCGCGGCGCGGTCGAGGCCGGCACGCTGCCGGGTCTGCTGCCCGGCGGACGTCCGGTGGACGACTCGGCGGCCCGCGTCGACCTCGCCGCCGTCTGGGGCGTCGACAGCCTGCCCGCCGAGCGCGGCCGGTCGCTGACGGAGATCCTCGCTGCGGCCGAGGCCGGGCTGCTCGGCGGCCTCGTCGTCGGGGGTCTCGAGCTCGCGGACCTGCCCGACCCGGCGCAGGCGCGCAGGGCGCTGGAGGCGGTCCCGTTCGTCGTGTCGCTCGAGGTGCGCGCCTCCGAGGTGACGGCGCTGGCGGACGTGGTCCTGCCGGTCGCCCCGCCGGTGGAGAAGGCCGGCACGTTCGTCACGTGGGAGGGCCGTCCGCGGCCGTTCCCGCAGGCGCTGGCCAGCCACCAGATGGCCGACCACCGCGTGCTCGACCTGCTGGCCGACGCGCTCGGCGAGCCGCTCGGGCTGCAGACCGTCGCCGCCGTGCACGCGGAGCTGGACCAGCTCGGCGGCTGGGACGGCGCCCGGGTCCCGGCCCCCGCCGTCGACGCCGCGCAGCCTCCGGCCGTGCCCGACGGGTCGGCCGTGCTGGCCACCTGGCACCAGCTGGTCGACGCCGGCCGGCTGCAGACGGGTGAGCCGTTCCTGGCCGGCACCGCCAAGCGGCCGGTCGCCCGCGTGTCCGCCGCCACGGCCGCCGCGGCCGGCGTGGCGGACGGCGGGTCGTTGACCGTCGCCACGCAGGCCGGGAGCATCACGCTGCCGGTCCTGGTCACCGACATGCCGGACCGGGTGGTCTGGCTGCCGACCAACTCGGTCGGCAGCGCGGTGCGGGACGCGCTGGGGGCGGACGCCGGAGCGGTGGTGCGCCTGAGCGCCGCCGCGCTGGACATCGTCGGCGGGGTCACCGCCGACGCGACGGGTGAAGGGGTCACGGCGTGAACGCGCTCAGCGTGGCGGCGGCCGTCGGCGGTGCGCCGACCGGTGCCGACTTCAGTCACGACACGTGGTGGATCTGGGCGATCAAGGCCGTCGCGATCCTCGTGTTCATGCTGCTGTCGGTGCTCTTCGCCATCTGGTTCGAGCGCCGCGTGGTCGGCCGCATGCAGGTGCGCCCCGGCCCCAACGTGCACGGCCCGTTCGGTCTGCTGCAGTCGCTCGCGGACGCGATGAAGCTCCTGGTCAAGGAGGACATCGACGTCTCGGCGGCCGACAAGATCGTCTACCTGGTCGCGCCGATGATCGCGGTGTTCTGCTCGCTGCTCACCTACGCGGTGATCCCGATGGGTCCCCAGGTCAGCATGTTCGGCCACAGCACGCCGCTGCAGCTGACGGACTTCCCCGTGGCGACGCTCTACATCCTCGCGTGCGCCTCCGTCGGCGTGTACGGCATCGTGCTCGGCGGCTGGTCGTCCAACTCGACCTACCCGCTGCTCGGCTCGGTCCGCTCCACCGCCCAGGTGATCAGCTACGAGCTCGCCATGGGCCTGTCGCTGGTCAGCGTGTTCGTGCTCGCGGGCTCGATGTCCACGTCGCAGATCGTCGACTCGCAGATCCGCGTGTGGTGGTTCCTGCCGCTGCTGCCGGCGTTCGTCATCTACGTGATCTCGATGGTCGGCGAGACCAACCGCCTGCCCTTCGACCTCCCCGAGGCCGAGGGCGAGCTGGTGGGCGGCTACACCACCGAGTACTCCTCGATGAAGTTCGCCTGGTTCTTCCTCGCCGAGTACATCAACATGCTCAACGTCTCGGCCGTGGCCACCACGCTGTTCCTCGGCGGCTGGCGGGCACCGTGGCCGCTGACGGCGATCGACCACGGGGTGCTCAACACCGGCTGGTGGCCGCTGCTGTGGTTCCTCGCCAAGGTCTGGCTGCTGATGTTCTTCTTCGTCTGGGTGCGCGGCACGCTGCTGCGGTTCCGGTACGACCAGTTCATGAAGCTCGGCTGGAAGGTGCTGATCCCGTCCGCCCTGGTGTGGGTGGTGTGCGTGGCCGTCGTCCAGGGCGTGCGCCAGTTCACCCACCTGCAGCTGAGCACGCTGCTGTACGTGCTGGCCGGGCTGGTGATCGTCGGGCTGATCGTGTCGTTCCTCATCCCGGAGAAGAAGCCCGAGCAGCGCGCGGCACCGGTCAAGGAGTTCGACCCGTACGCCGACGGCTACCCCGTCCCGCCGCTGCCCGGTCAGGTGCTGCCGCCCTCGCCGCGCGCCCAGCGCCGGATGGCCGTGCAGACGGCGACGGACGCGACCGCCCCCCAGGTGACGCAGGAGGTGCCACGTGGCTGAGCCCACCAGGCCGACGCCGAAGAAGCCGACGCCGAAGAAGCAGAGCGGGACGAGCGCGACCGGCAAGACGCCGGTCGCCCGCCCGTCGGCCACCCCGGTCCGTCGGCCCGCCGGCACGCCGGCGACCAAGCCCGCCGCGGGCCGCGAGGTCGGCGCCCCGGCCCAGGGCTACACGTCCCGGATGCCGGGGTCGACGGGCCTCCAGGCCGCGCTCGCGCCGGTCGCCGGGTTCGGCGTCACGCTGGCCAACCTGTTCCGGCCCACGGTGACGGAGCAGTACCCGTCGGAGAAGATCCCGCCGAAGCCGCGGTTCCACGGCCGTCACCAGCTCAACCGCTACGCGGACGGCCTGGAGAAGTGCATCGGCTGCGAGCTGTGCGCGTGGGCGTGCCCGGCTGACGCGATCTACGTCGAGGCCGCGGACAACACCCCCGACGAGCAGTACTCGCCGGGAGAGCGGTACGGCCGCGTCTACCAGATCAACTACCTGCGCTGCATCCTGTGCGGCCTCTGCATCGAGGCCTGCCCGACGCGTGCGCTGACGATGACCAACGACTTCGAGCTCGCGGGACCGACCCGCGCCGGGCTCATCTGGGAGAAGGAGGACCTGCTCGCGCCGCTGCGCAACGGGATGCTCTCCTCCCCCCACCCGATGGTGGAGGGCACCACGGACACCGACTACTACAACGGCGCCGTCACCGGTCCGACCGAGCAGCAGGAGGCGTGGGTGACCGAGAACCGGCCCGACGACCCGTCGCTGCCCGCCAACGTCGCCAAGGGCGTGCCGCCGGCACCCCGCGGCGAGACGGCGCAGGCGCAGGCCGACCTCACCGCAGCCGCGATCCGGCAGGGCACCCGATGAGCGCGCTGGTCGCCCTCGTCCCCGCCTCGCTGACGGGCGCGGGGGTCACGACGACGGGTGAGGCGATCCTGTTCTGGACCCTCGGCCCGATCATGGTGATCGCCGCCCTCGGCCTGCTGTTCGCCCGCAAGGCGGTGCACGCGGCCCTGTCGGTCGTCGTGGTGATGATCAGCCTGGCGTTCCTCTACGTCGCGCAGGACGCGGTGTTCCTCGGGGTCGTCCAGGTGGTCGTCTACACCGGCGCCGTGATGATGCTGTTCCTCTTCGTGCTGATGCTGGTCGGCGTCGACACCTCCGACTCGCTGGTGGAGACGCTGCGCGGGCAGCGGGTCACCGCGCTGCTCGGCGGGATCGGCCTGGTGGTGGTGCTGGCCGGCGTCGTGGGCCGCGCGACCTACGGACCCGCGAAGGGCCTGACGGCGGCGAACGCCGACTCGAACCCCGTCGAGCTGGCCCGGATCGTCTTCGGCCAGTACGTCTTCGCGTTCGAGGTGGTCGGCGCGCTGCTGGTCACCGCGGCGCTCGGCGCGCTGGTGCTGACGCACCGCCGCCGCCTGACGGCCCGCGTGACGCAGAAGGAGCGGGCCGACGCCCGAGTCCGCAACGGCCACACGCTGACCCCGCTGCCCGCCCCCGGCGTGTACGCGCGGCACAACGCGATGGACGTGCCGGCCCTCGGCGCCGACGGTCAGCCCCTGGACATCTCCGTCCCGCGCGTGCTGCGCGTGCGTGGCCAGGAGGCCGACGCCGCCGAGTACGCCGCGCGCATCGACCGGGTGCTCGCCGGCGGCTGGGCCTCCGGTGGCGGCGCGTTCACCTCGGCGACCCAGATCGGCCCGGTCGGCGGCACCACGCCGCCCGAGGCGGCGGACCACGAGGCCGCCGTCGTCGGCGCACCGGTGCCTGGGGTGCACGCCCCGAGCGGACCGCAGGACGCCGGGGACGCGACCGTGCAGGACCAGCGGACGGAGCCCAAGCCGTGAGCCTGACCCACTATCTCGTCCTCGCGGCGATCCTGTTCTCCATCGGCGCCCTGACGGTGCTGCTGCGACGCAACTCGATCATCGTCTTCATGGGCGTCGAGCTGATGCTCAACGCGAGCAACCTCGCGCTGGTGACGTTCGCCCGGCTGCACGGCAACCTGACGGGCCAGGTGCTGGCCTTCTTCGTCATGGTGGTCGCCGCCGCCGAGGTGGTCGTCGGGCTCGCCATCATCGTCGCCATCTTCCGCACCCGGCGCTCCGCGTCGGTCGACGACGTCAACCTGCTGAAGAGCTGAGGGCCGGCACGTGCATCTGTTGACCGAACTGGTCGCCTCCGCCTCCCCGGTGGACGGCGGCTCCGTCTCCTACGCATCGCTGCTGGTGGGCCTGCCGCTGGCGTCCGCCGCCGTGCTGCTCCTGCTGGGGCGGCGTGCCGACCGCTGGGGCCACTGGGTGGGCGTGCTCGCCTCCGGCGCCGCCTTCCTGCTCGGCCTCGTCGCGTTCATCACCGTGCTGGGCCGCCCCGCCGACCAGCGCGTGCTCGACGTCAAGCTCGGCACCTGGATCGACGCCGGCTCGTTCCACCTGAACGCCGGCCTGCGCGTCGACCCGCTGTCGCTGACGTTCGTCCTGCTGGTGACCTTCGTCGGCACGCTGATCCACGTCTACTCCGTCGCCTACATGGAGCACGACGTCGACCGCCGCCGGTTCTTCGCCTACCTCAACCTCTTCGTCGCGGCGATGCTGCTGCTGGTGCTGGCGGACTCGTACCTGCTGCTGTTCGTCGGCTGGGAGGGCGTCGGTCTGGCGTCCTACCTGCTGATCAGCTTCTGGAACTACCGGCTCGACTACGCGGTGGCCGGCAAGAAGGCGTTCGTCGCCAACCGCATCGGCGACCTGGGCCTGATCATCGGCATGGGCATGATCTTCGCCAAGGTCGGCGCGCTGGACTTCACCACGGTGCACGCCGCGGCGGCGTCCGGGTCGAAGGACACCGCGCTGTGGACGGGCGTCGGCCTGATGCTGCTGCTCGCCGCGTGCGGCAAGTCGGCGCAGTTCCCGCTGCAGTCCTGGCTGGGCGACGCGATGGCCGGCCCGACGCCGGTGTCCGCGCTGATCCACGCCGCGACGATGGTCACGGCCGGCGTCTACCTGGTGGTGCGGTCGAACGCGATCTTCGACGCCGCGCCCACCGCTCGGCTCGTCGTGACGATCGTCGGCGCGATCAGCCTGCTGTTCGGCGCGATCGTCGGCTGCGCGAAGGACGACATCAAGAAGGCGCTGGCCGCCTCGACGATGTCCCAGATCGGCTACATGATCCTGGCGGCCGGCCTCGGCCCCGTCGGCTACGCGTTCGCGATCCTGCACCTGGTGACGCACGGCTTCTTCAAGGCCGGCATGTTCCTCGGTGCCGGTTCCGTGATGCACGCGATGGACGACCAGACGGACATGCGGTTCTTCGGCGGCCTCGGGCGCTCGATGAAGATCACCTGGCTGACGTTCATGGCCGGTGCGCTGGCGATCGTCGGGATGTTCCCGTTCTCCGGGTTCTTCTCCAAGGACCCGATCATTGAGGCGGCCTTCGTGCCGACCGACGGGCAGCCGTGGCGCGCCTGGCTGTTCGGCACGGTCGCCCTGCTCGGCGCCGCGATCACGGCCTTCTACATCGCGCGGCTGTTCTTCATGACGTTCGAGGGCACCAAGCGCTGGACCGACAAGGCGGACGGGTCGCACCAGCACCCGCACGAGGCCCCGGCGCTGATGACCGTGCCGATGATCATCCTGGCGGTGGGCTCCGTCGCACTGGGCGGCATCCTCGCGACGGGCTCGCGGTTCACGCACTGGCTGGAGCCGTCGGTCGGCGCCACCGACCACGCCGAGCCGGTGATCCCCGCGCCGGTGCTGATCGCGCTGAGCCTGCTCGTCGTCGTGATCGGCGTCGTCATCGCCTGGCGCCGGTACGCCGTCGCCGCGGTGCCCACCACGCCGCCGCTCGGCACCACCCTCACGCGGGCCGCCCGCAAGGACCTGTACCAGGACGTCGTCAACGACGGCGTGCTGGTGGTCCCCGGCCAGGTGCTCACCCGGTCCCTCGTGTACGGGGACCGGGCCCTGGTGGACGGCGCCGTGTCCGGCCTCGCCAAGGGGACGGTCGCCTCCGGCGACCTCGCCCGCCGTCCACAGACCGGCTACGTCCGCTCCTACGCCTCGACGATGCTCCTGGGCCTGGTCGCCCTGGTGGTCGTCGTCCTGGCCCTGCAGAGCTGACGGGAGAGCAGCGACCGATGTCTTCCTTCCCCTGGCTCACCGTCCTGGTGCTGCTGCCCCTGGTCGGCGCCGTCGTGCTGTGGGTGCTGCCCGCCGCGCCACGCAACGTCGTCCGGCCGGTGGCGCTGGCCTTCGCGATCGCCGAGCTGGTGCTGACCGGCCTGGCGTTCCTCGCCTTCGACACCCACCGTGCCGGCGAGTACCAGCTGACCGAGGTGCACAGCTGGATCCCCGCGTTCGGCGTCTCCTACGCGGTCGGCGTCAACGGCGTCGCGCTCGCGCTGATCGGCATGTCGGTGCTGCTGGTGCCGCTGGTGGTGCTCGCCGCCTGGCACGAGCAGGGCAGCACGGCGTCCGCGTCGAACAGCCTGCGTCGCTACCTCGCGCTGGTGCTCGCGCTCGAGGCGTTCGTCGTCGCGGTGTTCGCCGCGCGCGACGTGTTCCTCTTCTACATCCTGTTCGAGGCGATGCTGATCCCGGTCTACTTCATGATCGGCAGCTACGGCGGGCCCCGACGGCGCTACGCCGCGGTGAAGTTCCTGCTGTACTCGCTCGCCGGTGGGCTGGTCATGCTGGTCGGCGTCATCGCGCTGTACCTCAAGGGCCCCGGCGGGCCGCAGGGCTTCCTCACGCAGAACCTGGTCGGCCTGCACCTGGACCCCACCACCGAGCGGCTGCTGTTCGTCGCGTTCTTCGTCGCGTTCGCCATCAAGGCGCCGATGTTCCCGGTGCACACCTGGCTGCCCGACGCCGCCGAGCAGGCACCCGCCGGCACCTCGACGCTGCTGGTCGGCGTGCTCGACAAGGTCGGCACCTTCGGGATGCTGACGCTGTGCCTGCCGCTCTTCCCGAACGCCTCGCGCTGGGCCGCCCCGGTGGTGATCGTCCTGGCGGTGGTGTCCATCCTGTACGGCGCCCTGCTGGCGATCGGCCAGCGTGACCTGCTCCGGCTGGTGGCGTACACGTCGGTGTCGCACTTCGGCTTCATCGTGCTCGGCATCTTCGCCTTCACGTCGACGTCCGTCGCGGGCTCGTCGTTCTACATGGTCAACCACGGGTTCAGCACCGGCGCCCTGTTCCTGCTCGCCGGGTTCCTGATCTCGCGCCGCGGGTCGCAGCGGATCGACGACTTCGGCGGGCTGCAGCGGGTCACCCCGGTGCTCGCGGGCCTGTTCCTGGTGGTCGGCCTCTCGGCGCTCGCGCTGCCCGGACTGTCGCCGTTCGTGAGCGAGTTCCTGGTGCTGGTCGGCAGCTTCCCGGCGGTGCCGGCCGCCGCGGTCGTCGCCAGCATCGGCGTGGTGCTCGCCGCGCTCTACATCCTGTGGACCTACCAGCGGATGTTCACCGGACCCGTGCGGCCCGGTCTGGACACCATGAAGGACGTCAGCACCGTGGAGCGGTGGGCGATCGGCCCGCTGGTCGCCGTCATGCTGGTGCTCGGCTTCGTGCCCGGGCCCGCGCTGAACCTGGTCCGCCCAGCCGCGCAGACCACCGTGCAGAACGTCGGCGTCGCCGACCTGCCGGCCGTCGCATCCGAAGGGACCGCCAAGTGATCGCCGCTGCCTTCACCGCGCCGAGCGTCGCCTGGACGGCGCTCGCCCCGGTGGTCGTCGTGCTGGGCGCCGCCGTGGTCGGTGTGCTGGTCGAGGCCTTCGTGCCCGACCGGCTCCGCCGCACCACCCAGGTCGCTCTCGCGATCGCCGCCACGGCCGGTGCGCTGGTCGCCGTCATCGCCCTGTGGGGCGGGGTGCACCGCTCCGGCGGCACCGTCGTGCTCGGCGGTTCGCTGCTGGTGGACGGCCCGACCCTGGTGCTCTGGGCCACGCTGGCGCTGCTCGGTCTGCTGTCGGTGCTGGTGGTCGCGGACCGCACCCAGACCGGCGAGGACTCGTTCGCGCCGCTCGCTGCGGCCGTCCCCGGCTCGGAGTACGAGGAGCAGGCCCGCCGTGCGGGGCTGGCGCAGACCGAGGTCTACCCGCTGACGCTCTTCGCCCTCGGCGGGATGATGGTGTTCCCGGCGGCTGGTGACCTGCTGACGCTGTTCGTCGCGCTCGAGGTGCTGTCGCTGCCGCTCTACCTGCTGTCCGGCATGGCGCGCCGCCGCCGTCTCCTCTCGCAGGAGGCGTCGATGAAGTACTTCCTGCTCGGCGCCTTCGCCTCGGCGCTCCTGCTGTTCGGCATCGTGCTGCTGTACGGCTACAGCGGCTCGATCCGGTACGCCGACATCACGGCCGCGACGGGCACCCCGGGCGGGACCGAGGGGCTGCTGCTGGTCGGCACGGTGCTGCTGTTCGCGGGCCTGCTGTTCAAGGTCGGTGCGGTGCCGTTCCACATGTGGACCCCGGACGTCTACCAGGGCGCCCCGACGCCCATCACGGGCTTCATGGCCGCGTGCACCAAGGTCGCGGCGTTCGGCGCGATCCTGCGGATCGTCTACGCGATGCTGCCCGGGATGGCGTGGGACCTCGGCGCCCTGCTGTGGATCGTGGCGATCGCCACCATGGTGGTCGGCACGGTCGCCGGCCTGGTGCAGAACGACGTGAAGCGGCTGCTCGCCTACTCCTCGATCGCGCACGCGGGCTTCGTGCTCACCGGCGTCGTCGCGCTGCACCAGCGCGGCATCACGGGCGTGCTGTTCTACCTGGTCGCGTACGGCCTGGCGACCATCGGCGCGTTCGCGATCGTCTCGCTGGTGCGGGAGCGCAGCGGCGACTCGATCACGGGTGAGGCGACGGCACTGTCCCAGTGGGCCGGACTGGGCCGGTCGCACCCGGTGCTGGCGCTGACCTTCACGCTGTTCCTGCTGTCCTTCGCCGGCATCCCGCTGACGGCGGGGTTCATGGGGAAGTTCGCGGTGTTCTCCGCGGCGGTGGCCGGCGGTGCCTGGCCCCTCGCGCTGATCGGCGTGCTCGCCTCGGCGGCGGCCGCGTTCTTCTACGTCCGGATCATCGTGCTGATGTTCTTCACGGCGGCGCACGAGGAGACGGCCGAGGCTGTGGTCGAGGACGGGGCCGTCGCGGGCGGGGAGGGCCTGCCCGCGGCCGCGCCCGACGAGCTGCTCACGGCGGACGTCGCCGCCGGTGGGACAGCCACTGCGGTCGCGGTCGCCCCGACGCTCACCGAGCGGGCCACCGCGACGGTCGTCGTCCGGTCCGAGGGCTTCGCGGCGGTCGCGATCGCGGTCTGCGCCGTCGGCACCATCCTGCTCGGCGTGTTCCCCACCCCGGTGCTCGACCTGGTCGACGCGGTGGCGCGGTTCCTGCAGTGACGGCTGTCCGCCGCTGCGCCGCCACCGGGTCCGGAAGATAGGTTCATCCCGTGACGACGACGACGGCCTTCGCCCTCGCCGACCCCGAGCTCTCCGCACGACTGACGGAGCGGCTCGGCACGGTCGAGGCGCGCCTGCGTGAGGCGGTGGCGACCACCGACCTGCTGGTCGGCGCCACCAGCACGCACCTGGTCTCGGCCGGCGGCAAGCGGCTGCGTCCCCTGCTCACGCTGCTGACGGCGGAGCTCGGCGACTCCGACCGCTCGCAGGTGATCGACGGCGCCGTGGTGGTCGAGCTGACCCACCTGGCGTCGCTGTACCACGACGACGTGATGGACGACGCTCCGCTGCGCCGCGGCGCTCCCGCCGCCCACGAGGTGTGGGGCAACTCGATCGCCATCCTCACGGGCGACCTGCTGTTCGCCCGGGCGTCGCAGGTGGTCGCGCACCTCGGTCAGCCGGCGCTGACCCTGCAGGCGGACACGTTCGTCCGGCTCTGCATGGGGCAGATGCACGAGACGGTCGGGCCGGCGACGGGGGAGGACCCGGTCGAGCACTACCTGCAGGTGCTCGCCGACAAGACGGCGTCGCTGATCGCGACCTCGGCGCAGTTCGGCGCGATGCTGTCCGGCTGCTCGGCGGAGGTGGTCGCGACCGTGGGACGGTTCGGCGAGCTGATCGGCCTGGCGTTCCAGCTGGCCGACGACGTGCTGGACCTGACCTCCGACGGGTCGCTCAGCGGCAAGACCCCCGGTACCGACCTGCGTGACGGCGTGCCGACCATGCCGGTGCTGCTGCTGCGCGCGCGGGCGGCGGGTCCCGACGCCACCGACGAGGACCGTGCGGCGGTGGCCCTGCTGGACTCCGACCTGTCGGACGACGACCGGCTGGCCGCCGCCGTGGCGACCCTCGGACGGCACCCGGTGGTGGAGGAGACGCGGCAGCGCGCCCTTGCCGTGGCGCGTGCCGCCGTGGCCGAGCTCGCACCGCTGCCGGACGGCCCCGTCAAGGAGTCCCTGGTGCAGTTCGCCGACGCGCTGGTGGACCGCGCGGCCTGACCCGTCCTGCGCCGGTCCGGGCACCGCTGCGGCGCGTACCGGGGGCGGGGGAGCGGCCCCGTCGGGCACCGTCACGGGCCGGTCATCGGGTGGTCAGCGCTCCGCCCGGCCCTCGCTATGCTGACCGACGTCCACCTGGTCGTCGTCGGAGAAGACCGCATGAGCGCAGCTGACCCGGCGCCCCGGGAGGGCGGTCCGACGGTGCGGGTGGGCGCCGCCAGCCACCGTGGCGGTCGCCTGGACAACGAGGACTCGTACCGCGCCGGTGACGGCGTGTACCTGGTCGCCGACGGCATGGGTGGGCACGAGGCGGGCGAGGTCGCCAGCGCGACGGCCGTCGAGTCCCTGGGCAGCCTGACGGGCGGCACCCCCGACGAGGACGACGTGCGCGCGGCGCTGCGCACGGCGCACGAGCGCGTGCGTGCCCTGCCGGTCGGTGGTGAGCGGCGCCCCGGGACGACGGTGTCCGGTGTGGTGCTGAGCGAGCGCGACGGGTTGCCGTGCTGGCTGGTGCTCAACGTCGGCGACTCCCGCACCTACCGGATGGTGGGTGGCGTCCTCGAGCAGCTGACCACCGACCACTCGCGCGTGGCGGAGCTCGTGGCGACCGGGTTCCTCGACCCGCAGGACGTGTCCCGGCACCCCGAGCGGCACGTGGTGACGCGCGTCCTCGGCGGTGGCTCTCCGGACGTCGAGCCGGACGTGTTCGCGCTCCCCGTCAGCCCCACGGAGCGCATCGTCGTGTGCAGCGACGGGCTGTCCGAGGCGATGCCGGACGCCCGGATCCAGGCGGAGCTGCGGGCGCACCCCGAGGCGCAGCAGGCGGCCGACGCCCTGGTCGCGGCGGCGCTGGCCGTCGGCGCCCGGGACAACGTCACGGTCGTCGTCGTCGACGTCGTCGGCTGACCCCTGCCGGGTGGTCGCCCTGCCCGCGGGGGCGCCTCAGCGCTCCGCGACCGACTCGCAGTCCCCGCTCGCGTCCACGGCCGCACGAGCCTCGAGCACCTGCG
This sequence comes from Cellulomonas sp. 73-145, assembly GCA_001898185.1. Lineage (GTDB taxonomy): Bacteria > Actinomycetota > Actinomycetes > Actinomycetales > Cellulomonadaceae > Cellulomonas. The sequence continues at coordinate 152,987 of MKTI01000003.1, forward strand.
TCCGCCGGTGCCGCAGACCGTCCACCGCCAGCATCACCAGGGCCACCCACACGAGCCCGAAGCCCCACCACCGCGCGGGCGGCATGTGCTCGTGCAGCAGCAGCACGCCGGTGAGGAACTGCAGCACGGGCGTCAGGTACTGCAGCAGCCCGATCACGGACAGCGGCAGCCGGCGGGCGGCGCTGTTGAACAGCAGCAGCGGGACGGCGGTCACCACGCCCGCGGAGGCGAGCGCCGCGGCGTGCCAGCCGCCGTGGCCGGTGAACGAGCCGGTGCCGGCCACCTGCAGCCACACCAGGTAGCCGGCAGCCACCGGGGTGAGCACCAGCGTCTCGGCCGCCAGGCCCGGCAGGGCGCCGACCGAGCGGCCCACCTGCTTCTTGATCAGCCCGTACAGCGCGAAGCTCGCCGTCAGGGAGAGGGCGATCCACGGCACCCGTCCGTAGCCGACGGTGATCACCACGACTGCGGCCGCGCCGAACGCCAGCGCCACCCACTGCACCCGGCGCAGCCGCTCCCGCAGCACCAGAACGGCGAGGCCGACGGTCACCAGCGGGTTGATGAAGTAGCCGAGCGCGTCGTCCACCACCTGGTCGGTGAGGATGCCGTAGACGAACACCAGCCAGTTGATCGCCAGCAGCACCGCGGCGACCCCGAGGGTGGCCAGCGTGCGCGGTCGGCGCAGCAGCTCGGCGAAGGGGCGCCAGCTCCGGGTGGCGACCAGCAGCAGCAGGCAGAAGAGGAGCGACCACACCACCCGGTGGGCGATGATCTCCACCGCGCCGGACGGCTGCAGCAGCGGGAAGTAGAGCGGCAGGCCGCCCCAGAGCAGGTACGCGCCGATGCCGGCGGCCAGGCCGCCCCGGCCGGGCCGGGCTGCGGCGGTGGCTCCGTCGGTCGGGGCAGGGATCGTCCGCTCGTCGGCCACCGGCTGACTGTAGGTCGTGCCACCCACGCGGGCACCGGGCGTCCGTCCGCATGCGAGACGTGCTGGCGGGCGCCGAGGGGGTCCCGCCTAGACTGGCCGGCAGCTACCGAACCCCCTCGCGGAAGGTCCCTTCGTCCCGTGACCACCACGCCCTTGCGCGTCGCCGTCGTCGGCGCCGGGCCCGCCGGAATCTACGCCTCCGACATCCTGGCCCGGTCCGGCCTGGACGTCAGCATCGACCTGATCGAGCGGCTGCCGGCCCCGTTCGGGCTGGTGCGCTACGGCGTCGCCCCGGACCACCCGCGGATCAAGCAGATCATCGTCGCCCTGCACAAGGTGCTGGAGCGCGGGGACATCCGCCTGCTCGCCGACGTCGACTACGGCACCGACCTGACGCTCGACGACCTGCGGCAGCACTACGACGCGGTCATCTTCGCCACCGGTGCGATCCGGGACGCCGGCCTGCGGGTGCCCGGCGTCGACCTGGTCGGCTCGTACGGTGCCGCCGACTTCGTCTCCTGGTACGACGGGCACCCGGACGTGCCGCGCACCTGGCCGCTCGAGGCCCGCGAGGTCGCGGTGATCGGCGCCGGCAACGTCGCGCTCGACGTGGCGCGGATCCTCGCCAAGCACCCGGAGGACCTGCTGCCGACGGAGGTGCCGCCCAACGTCTACGAGGGTCTGCTGGCCAGCCCGGTGACGGACGTGCACGTGTTCGCCCGCCGCGGTCCGGCGCAGGTGAAGTTCTCCCCGCTGGAGCTGCGCGAGCTGGGCCACGTGCCGGACGTCGACGTGATCGTCTACCCCGAGGACTTCGACTTCGACGAGGGGTCGATGGCCGCCATCCACTCCTCGAACCAGACCAAGCAGGTGGTCAAGACCCTCACCGACTGGACCCTCAAGGAGCCGGAGGACCTGACGGCGAGCCGCCGGATCCACCTGCACTTCCTGCAGCGGCCGGTCGAGGTGCTGGGGGAGGACGGCCACGTCGTCGGCCTGCGGACCGAGCGCACGGCGCTCAACGGAGACGGCAACGTCACCGGCACCGGCCGCACCGCCGACTGGCCCGTGCAGGCCGTCTACCGGGCCGTCGGCTACTTCGGCTCGCCGCTGCCGGAGCTGCCGTTCGACGAGGTCGGCGGGGTAATCCCCAACCGCGAGGGTCGGGTGGTGGACGACGGCGGCGACGCGCTGCCCGGCCTGTACACCACCGGCTGGATCAAGCGGGGTCCGGTCGGCCTGATCGGGCACACCAAGTCGGACGCGACGGAGACCGTCGCGCACCTGCGCGAGGACGCCGAGGCGGGGCTGCTGCCGCCGGCGACGGAGCGGGACCCGCAGGCTGTGACCAAGCTGCTCGACGAGCGCGGTGTCGATGCGATCGAGTGGTCCGGGTGGCAGCTGCTGGACGCGTACGAGCGGGCGCTCGGCGAGGTGCAGGGGCGCGAGCGGGTCAAGGTCGTGCCTCGCGAGGAGATGGTGGACGTCTCGTTGGGCCGCCGCGGCTGACCCGCTCCGGGGCCCTCGGGGCGTCCCGGGAACGCCCCGAGCGGAGCGGGCGTTGTCACGCACAGGACGCCGGTACGCGTCGGCCCGCAGGGGCCGCCCGGCGCCGTGCACGGATCAGGAGCTCGACGCGACCATGAGTCATCGGCACTTCAACGGTCTGAAGACCACCGCGCTGTTCGGCGGCATGTGGGCGCTGCTGCTCGGCATCGGCTGGCTGCTGGGCCGCGGCACGCCGCGCTTCCTCCTGCTGTTCACCGCGATCGGCCTGCTCAGCACGGCGTACAGCTACTGGGCCTCGGACAAGATCGCCATCCGCGCCATGCGCGCCCGGCCGGTCAGCGAGCTCGAGCAGCCGGGCATGTACCGGATCGTGCGGGAGCTGTCGACCAGGGCCCGGCAGCCGATGCCGCGGCTGTACGTCTCGCCCACCTCGTCGCCGAACGCCTTCGCCACCGGCCGCGACCCGGCGCACGCGGCCGTCTGCTGCACGGAGGGCATCCTCGGGATGCTCGACGAGCGTGAGCTGCGTGGCGTGCTCGGTCACGAGCTGATGCACGTCTACAACCGGGACATCCTCACGTCCTCGGTCGCGGCCGCCGTGGCCGGCGTCATCACGTCGCTGGCCCAGTTCGCGCTGTTCTTCGGCGGCGGATCCGACCGGGACCGCGGCGGCAACCCGATCGCGGGCCTGGTGATGGTGCTGCTGGCGCCGCTCGCCGCCACGATGATCCAGCTGGCGATCAGCCGGACCCGCGAGTACGACGCGGACGAGGACGGCTCGTCGCTCACCGGCGACCCGCTGGCGCTGGCGTCAGCCCTGCGCAAGCTCGAGGTCGGCACCAACGCCCGTCCGCTGCCGCAGGAGCAGAAGCTGGTGGACGTCTCGCACCTGATGATCGCCAACCCGTTCCGCGGCGCCGGCGTGGCGAAGATGTTCGCCACCCACCCGCCGATGGCCGAGCGGATCGCCCGGCTCGAGGCGATGGCGGGCAACCAGGGGCCGATCACCCGGTACTGAGCCGGCGCGCGCGGCGGAAGGGCAGGGGCGGGAGACGGCCGGGGCGCGGGTGTCGGACCTCACCGGCAGACTGCCGCCCATGGACCCCAAGGACGCCCTGCGGCACTACCTGGACGAGCAGCGCACCAGCCTGGTCGGCAAGCTCGACGGGCTCGACGAGTACGCGATCCGGCGCCCCCTGACACCGACCGGCACCAACCTGCTCGGGCTCGTCAAGCACGTCGCATGGATCCAGCTGGGCTACTTCACCATCGTGTTCGGCCGGCCGCCGGGTCGCGTGGCGCCGTACGAGCGCGAGGGCGGCAACCCGGACGACGACATGTGGGCGCAGGCCGACGAGCCCAGGGACGCGATCCTCGAGCTGCACCGGTACTCCGCGCAGCAGGCGGACGCGACGCTGGCCGAGCTGCCGCTGGACACCCCCGGCGTGGTGCCGTGGTGGCGGCCCGGGCACCAGGAGGTGACCCTGCACCGGATCGCGGTGCACGTGATCGTCGACACGTCCCGGCACGCCGGCCAGGCGGACATCCTGCGCGAGACGCTCGACGGGCGCGTCGGCATGAAGCCGGACGACCCGAACATCCCCGGGCGCACGCCGCAGGAGTGGGCGGAGTACTGCGGCCGCATCGAGGCCGCCGCCCGGACCGCAGCCGGCCTGCCGTCCGTCTGACGGGTGGGCCCCGCGGGCTCAGCGGTAGTTGACGAACTGCAGGGCGGCGTCCACGTCCGCGCCCTTGAGCAGAGCGATCGTCGCCTGCAGGTCGTCCCGGCTCTTGGCCGAGACCCGCAGCTCGTCGCCCTGGATCTGCGTCTTGACGCCCTTGGGCCCCTCGTCGCGCACCAGCTTGGCCAGCTGCTTGGCGACCTCGGAGGACAGGCCCTCCTTGATCGACGTGACCAGGCGGTACTCCTTGCCGGACGGCTTCGGTTCGCCGTCGCCGAGGTCGAGCGACTTCAGCGAGATGCCGCGCTTGATCAGCTTGGTCTCGAAGACGTCGAGCACCGCCCGGACCCGGTCGGCCGAGTTGGCGACCAGCACGATGGTCTCGCCGCTCCAGGCGATCGAGGCGCCGACGCCCTTGAAGTCGTACCGCTGGGCGATCTCCTTCGCCGCCTGGTTGAGCGCGTTGTCGACCTCCTGCCGGTCGACCTTGCTCACCACGTCGAACGACGACTCGCTCGCCATGCCTGTGCCTCCCTCGCGCCACCGGGGCGCCGTCGTCGTCCACCCCTGGCACGGGTGGCCCTCGCGAGTTGCTATCCTTCCATCCGCGCGTTCGCGTCGGCTCGCCCGGACGGTCCTTCGGGATCAGGGTGGGCGTCGGGGACGGGTTGGCCGAGGCGGGTTACCCGAGTGGCCAAAGGGGGCTGACTGTAAATCAGCTGGCAACGCCTACGGGGGTTCGAATCCCTCACCCGCCACGCACGGACGGGGCGTCTTCTCCGCGGAGAGGGCGCCCCGTTCGCATGCCGGAGCTCGCTCGTCGGACGCGGCCGGACGGGCACGCCCCGCCGCCGCGGTGGACGCCAGACCGGGGGCCGACCGGGCTGCGTGGCACGGCGCTCGCCGGCTCCACGCGCGATTTCGCCGCCCCCGGCCCGCCGTGTACTCTGATCCGCGCCGCCCCGATAGCTCAGTCGGCAGAGCGTCTCCATGGTAAGGAGAAGGTCAAGGGTTCGATTCCCTTTCGGGGCTCTCTGGTGTGTTGCCGGTCAAGTCGCCTCGGCGGCTGGCCGCACCACCGGCGCGGCGGGGTAGCTCAGGTGGTTAGAGCACACGGCTCATAATCGTGGTGTCGCGGGTTCGAGTCCCGCTCCCGCTACAGCACGGCAGGCCCGGAGTTCCTCGGAACCCGGGCCCTTGTCGTCTCTCCGGGTCAGAGCCCGAGCCGCTCCGCGATCGCCCGCAACGCCGGCAGCACGTCGCCGGCGGCCGGCACGACCTGGACGCACACGTGGTCGGCGCCCGCGTCGAGGTGCTCACGGACCGCCGTCGCCAGGGCTGCACCGTCACCGTGCCGGACGATCGCGTCCACCAGGCGGTCGCTGCCGCCGTCAGCGACGTCGGACTCGGAGAACCCGCCCCGGCGCATGGTGCTGACGTAGTTGACCATCCCGAGGTAGGACCGCAGGAAGTCGCGGGCGTCGCGCCGTGCCGCCTCCACCTCCGTCCCGAGGACCACGGTCTGCTCGGGCGCCACCAGGGCTGCCGGTCCGAGCGCCGCGCGCGCCTGCGCCGTCTGCGGCGGGATGGTCAGGTACGGGTGCGTCCCGGCGCTGCGCTCACCTGCGAGCGCCAGCATCCGGGGACCGAGGGCGGACAGCACCCGGCGGTCGGCCGGGACGCCGTGCGCGTCGAGCACGTCGACGTAGCGGGCCATCGCGTCGAGCGGTCGCTCCCGCTGGGGGGTCGCCTCCCGGTGGCCCGAGCCGATGCCGAGCAGCAGGCGGCCGGGGTGGCGCCGCTCGATGCGCTGGAAGGAGTCGGCGAGCTCCTCGGCACCCGACCTCCAGATGTTCACGACCCCGGTGGCCACCGTCAGCGACGCCGTGGCGTCGAGGAACCGCTCGGCCGCCCCCAGGTCGGCGCCCGGGCTGCCACCCAGCCAGAGCGTCCGGTAGCCGAGATCCTCGATCTGCACGACGACGCCCGCGTCGAGGCCGCCGACGCGGTGCCACACGCCTACCGTGCCGAGCCGGTCACTCCATCCCATCGCGGCCTCCCGCCGTCGTGCGTGCGGCTGCTCAGCCGGTGGTCCCGGTCAGCCGGTGGTGCAGGCACCCGAGGGAACCGTCGCGCTGAGGCCCGGGGCGCGCGCGACGACGGGCAGCAGCTCCGTGGGGGTCATCGCGTACGCCAGGTCCGGGTTGGAGTCGGAGCGGGCGAACACGATGCCCGCCACCGTCCCGTCGGTGGTCAGCAGCGGTCCGCCCGAGTTGCCGGGTCGGACCACCGCGGCCAGCGCGTAGATCTCCCGCTCGGAGTCGCCCTGCCCGTGGATGTCCGGCACCTTGGCGGTGCTCACGGCCAGCACGCGGGCGCCGCCGGACGTCAACGGGCCGCCGTAGGGGTAGCCCTGCACCACCGCGACGGCGTCGCGAGCGAGCGTCGGCACGATGGGCAGCGGCGCGACGCCCAGGTGGTCGACCGCGATCACCGCCAGGTCGTTCACCGGGTCGAGGTAGACCACGCGCCCCACCTTCGCGCGCTGCCCGGGCAGCTCGACGACGGGCTTGTCCACCCCGGCGACGACGTGCGCGTTGGTCACCAGCCGGTCCGGGGCCACGACGAACCCGGATCCGCTGGAGCTGATGCCGCACGCGTAGGCGGTGCCCTGGATGCGGGCCACGGCCTTGGACGCCTGCGCCAGCTGCGCGGTGGACAGGTCGACCGACGGCACCGTGGGCGACGGCTGCGGCCCCAGCAGGTCGCCGAGCTGCGGCAGGCCGGAGTGCAGCACGGCGCCGCGCAGCTGCGCCATGGTGCGGGTCACGGGGGCGGGCGTCAGGCGGTCGATCGTGCGGAGCACCGACGACGAGGCGATCGCGGGCGCCAGCACCGGGACGCCGGTCGCGGCGATCGCCGACCCGACGAACGCCATCGCCAGCGCCATCACGACGATGCTGGCGACCGCGCCGAGCAGCCGGTCGACCACCGCCAGCCGCGTCCGGTCGACCCCTCGGCGCAGCGCGTGCCCGATGCGCGCGCCGACCGACGAGCCCAGCAGCGGCAGCAGGACGGCGGTCAGGACGACGAGCGCGGCCCGCCAACGGGCCGGTGCCCAGTCGTTGACCAGAGGGACCACCCAGTACGCGGCGGCACCGCCGGCGACCAGGCCGAGCAGCCCGCCGAGCGTGGCCAGCAGGCCGCGGCCGAAGCCCCCCAGCAGCGTGGCGAGGAGGATCAGCGCGAGCACGAGGTCGAGGAGCATCGGCGACATCTTCTCCCGACGGGCGCCCGACGGCGTCGGACGCGCTCTCGGCACCGCGGAGCGGGCCACGTCGGACGCCGTCACCGCAGGTGAGGGTCATCGCAGGGAGGCGTCGGCCGAGGGCCCTGCCATGCCGTAACATTGACGGGTCCAGCGTGCGGGTACGCCGCCGCTGTCAGCTTCCCGGCCGCTCGTCGTGCGTCGGGTAACCACGCGAGAGGGTGGCAGCACCATGGCCAGCAAGAGCCAGGACATCCGTCCGAAGATCACGCTCGCCTGCACCGAGTGCAAGGAGCGCAACTACATCACCAAGAAGAACCGGCGGAACGACCCCGACCGGCTCGAGCTGAAGAAGTACTGCCCGCGCGACGGTCGGCACACCGTCCACCGCGAGACCCGCTGACCTTCGTGCCCGTCGACGCGTCGTACGCCGGTCGGGTGTACCCGGCCGGCCCGGTGTACGAGGTCGGCCGGGAGAAGCTCGCGGAGTTCGCCGAGGCGGTGGGCGCCGACCACCCCGCCTACACCGACCCGGCAGCCGCGCAGGCGCTCGGCCACCCGGACGTGGTGGCCCCGCCGACGTTCGCTGTGGTGATCGCCCAGCGGGCCGAGGCGCAGTACGTGCGCGACCCCGCCGCCGGCGTCGACTTCAGCCGCGTGGTGCACGCCGACGAGCGCTTCACCCACCACCGTCCGATCCACGCGGGCGACCGGCTGGTGACCACGCTGCACGTCGACTCGATCACCGAGCGCGCCGGGCTGGCCATGGTGACCACGCGGGCGGAGATCGCAGCCGAGGACGGCGAGGCCGTCGCGACGGTCGTCTCCACGCTCGCGGTGCGACCGGAGGAGAGCTGATGGGCCTGCCGGTGCTCGCCGACCTGACCGTCGGCCAGGAGGTCGCCCGCGGCACGCGAACCGTCGACCGGTCCCGGCTGGTCCGGTACGCCGGTGCGAGCGGTGACTTCAACCCGATCCACTGGAACGAGCGGTTCGCGGCCTCGGTGGGGCTGCCCGGCGTGATCGCCCACGGCATGTGGACCATGGGGTCCGCCGTCGGCGTCGTCGTCGACTGGCTGGGCGACCCCGGCGCGGTGCTCGACTACCAGGTGCGGTTCACCCGCCCGATCCCGGTGCCGGACCCCGGCGAGGCCGAGGTCGAGGTGGTCGCGACGGTGGGTGCGCTCGACGCGGAAGCCGGGACGGCGCGCATCGACCTGCAGGTCAGCGCGCTGGGCACCCGGGTGCTCGGCAAGGCGCAGGTGCTGGTGCGGCTGGGCTGAGGCCCCGCGGGTGTCAGACCGTCGGTGCGGGTCCCGCCGTGGTGCCCCACACCAGCTCGACCGGCAGGTCCAACGACTGCGGCGGCTCGCCCTCGAGCAGCCTCGCGACCTCCCGCCCGACGGCCCGGCCCTTCTCGGCCAGCGGCTGTGCGACGGAGGTCAGCACGTCCGGCTTGAACCACGGCAGGTCCAGCCCGTCGAACCCGACGACGGAGACGTCCTGCGGCACCTGCAGGCCGAGCTCACGGGCGCCCAGCACGACACCGGCCGCGAGCAGGTCGGACTGGCACACGACGGCCGTCGGCCGGTCCGGGCCGGCCAGCAGCGCGCGCGCCGCGCTGGCGCCGTGCTCGACCAGCGAGGCGGGCGTCTCCCAGATGGCGACGGGTTGGACACCGGCGTCGAAGACGCCGTCGAGCCGCCGGCGGGTCAGCTCCCACTCCAGGGCGTCGAGCCGGGCGGCGTCGACCAGCCCCTCGGAGCGGTCGTTGGTGAACGGCAGGGTCACCGTGGCGATGCGCGTGTGGCCGAGGCCCAGCAGCTGGCGCGTGACGTCCGCGATGCCGGCACGGTCCGCGATGCCGATCACCGAGATGTCGGGATGGCGGCTGCCCTCGACCAGCACCGTCGGGATGCCGCGGCGGCGCAGCGCGCTCAGCACCGGGTCGTCCGTGGTGCCGCCCCACATCATCACCGCGACGTCCATCGCCGCGAGCTCCACCAGCGGGTCCACCGGCGGGTCCGTCGGGTCGTGCGGGCCGGCGATCAGCAGGACGCCCAGCCCCATCGGGCCCAGCGTGCTGGTGATGCCGTCGAGCACCTGGATGGACACAGGGTCCCGGAACGCGCGACGCAGCGCGTCGCCGACGATCACCCCGACGATCCCGGAGCGTCCGCGGCGCAGCTGGCGGCCGAGCGGGTTGGGGCCGGCGTAGCCGAGCGCCTGCGCGGCGTCGAGCACGCGCTGCCGGGTGGCTGCCGCGATCGGGCCGGCCCCGGAGAACGCCAGCGAGGCGGTCGACACCGAGACCCCGGCGGAGGCCGCGACGTCGGCGAGCGTGGGCCGCTGGGAGGACAGGGCGCTCTCCTTCTCGTCGGTCGCCTGCCGGGGCGTCGGTCGGCCGGGCAGATGAGGCCGCTGGTGCACCGCGCTTCGCCGGTCACCGAGGCGGCCACCTGGTTGACGTCGGTCAGCGTACCGGCCAAAATGGCGCCCGTCCTCAAATCGATTCGACAACCTCCGTCCGTTCCAATCGAATCGATTCGACCACTCGCGGCGCCGGACCCGTCCCTCGTCGTCGTCACCTGGAGTCCTCGCTGTGCTGCTCGCCCGCCGATCCCGGACCGGCCCCGTGCCTCGAGCGCGCCTGCTGCTGATCGGCTGCTACGTGCTGATGGGCCTGATGACGTCCGGCTGGCTGGCGCGCATCCCGGCGGTCCGTGACCAGCTGCACCTGTCCACCGCCACGCTGGGTGCGCTGCTGCTGGTCGGGTCCGTCGGCGCCCTGCTGACCGTCATGGCGTCCGGCGTGGTGGTGCAGCGCATCGGCAGCAGACGGTCGCTGGTGCTGTCCACCGGGGTGCTCGGCGCGGGCTACGCGCTGATGGGCATCGGCCCCGGCGCCGGCTCGGCGGCCGTGCTCGCGGTGGGGATCTTCCTCAACGGCGTCGGTGTGTCGCTCGCCAACATGGTGTTCAACCTCGAGTCCGCCCGCATCGAGCGCGCGATGGGCCGCACCGTGATCCCGCACTTCCACGCCGGCTTCTCGGTGGGCGCGGTCGCGGGCTCGGCGGGCGGCGCGCTCGCCTCGCGGCTCGGCATCTCCGTCACGGCGCAGCTGACGGCGGTCGCCGCGGTAGCGGTGGTCTGGCGGCTGGCGTCCGTGCGTGGCGTCGTGCTCGACCCCGTGGCCGACGAGCTGGCCGCCGCGCTTCGTCCGGTGGCGGGGACGAGCGGTGGACGCCTCGGGTCCGTGCTCTCGGCGTGGACCGAGCGGCGCACCGTGCTGATCGGGGTGGTGGTGCTGGCGGCCTCGCTGTCCGAGGGCTCGGCGAACACCTGGCTGTCCCTGGCCGTGGTGGACGGCTTCCGCAAGCCGGAGTCGATGGGCGGCGTGGTGCTCGGCCTGTTCGTGGCCGCCATGACCGTGGTCCGGCTGCTCGGCACGCGGTTGATCGACCGGTTCGGCCGGGTGGTCGTGCTGCGGACCTCGGGGCTCGTGTCCCTGGTCGGGCTGCTGACGTTCGGTCTCGCACCGTCCCTGCCCCTGGCCTGCGTCGGTGTGGTCGCCTGGGGCTTCGGCGCCGCGCTCGCCGTGCCGATCGGCATCGCGGCCGCCTCGGACGACCCCCGGCGGGCGGCTGCCCGCGTCGCGCTCGTCTCCACCTTCGCGTCGGGCGCCTCGATCGCGGCACCGCCTCTGCTGGGCCTCGCCGCCGAGACGATGGGCGCGCGCCACATGCTCCTGCTCGTCGTCGTCGCCATGGTGGCCAGCGTCTCGGTCTCCCGGCAGGTCGCCCGGCTGCGCGCACCCGTACCGGCGGCGGTGCCGACCGCGCGTCCCGCACCGACCGTCGAGCTGCTGGCGGTCGTGGAGCCGTCCGTCACGGGGCTGCCGACCGCTGCCGCCGCCGTGCCCGAGCCCGCCGGCTCACGTTGACCGCAGCCTGGTCACTGCTGCGCCGATGCGTGAGGATGCCCGAGACCCCCGTGGAGAGCTGACGATGAGCACCCCTGCACCCGACCGTTCGGTCCGCGCCGCGTCGTGGGCGGTGGCGGCCGTGTTCACGCTCAGCGGCGTGAACTTCGCCAGCTGGGCGTCGCGCATGCCCGCCATCCGTGACGGCCTGGGGTTCTCGCCCGACCGGATGGGCCTGCTGCTGCTGGTCGCCTCCGTCGGCTCGCTGCTGTCGCTGCCGCTGTCCGGCATGGTGGTCGAGCGGCTCGGTGCACGACGCACGGTGATGACCTTCGCGGTGGTGAACGCGCTGGGCTTCCTGCTGTCGTCGGTCGGCGTGCAGCAGCGGCTGGTGCCGCTGGTCGTCGCGGGGCTGGTCCTGGTGGGCGTGGGTGCCGGCGTCTGGGACGCCTCGATGAACCTCGAGGGCGCCCTGGTGGAGCAGCGGCTGGGCCGCACGGTGATGCCGCGGTACCACGCCGGCTTCTCGTTCGGGACGATGGCCGCTGCCGGGGTGGCGGCCGTCGCGGCCGAGGCGCACGTGCCCGTGGTGGCGCACCTGCCGGCCGTGATGGTGGTCAGCACGGTGCTCGTCGCCGTGGCGGTGCGCCGGTTCCTGCCGACCGGCCACGCGGACCACCTCCTGCACCCGGAGCCGCCGACGGACGCCGTGCCGGATGCCGACGTCGCCGGTCCGACGGCGGGCTCGCGGGCGGCGACCGCTGTCGTCGAGCACCACGTCGACCTGGCCGCCGACCCGGCGGTCAGCACCCCGCGGGGGGCCCGTGGCGCGCTGGCGGCCTGGGCGGAGCCCCGCACCCTGCTCGTCGGGCTGGTGGTGCTCGCCGCCGCGCTCACGGAGGGGGCGGCCAACGACTGGGCCAGCCTGTCGGTGGTCGACGGGTTCCGCACCAGCCACGCGGTCGGGGCGCTGGCGTTCGGGATCTTCGTCACGGCGATGACGGCCATGCGGATGTTCGGGACCCCGTTGCTGGACCGGTTCGGGCGCGTGGCGGTGCTGCGGCTGTGCGCCGGGCTCGCGCTGGTGGGCCTCGCCGTCTTCGGCCTGGTCGGGCCGTTGTGGCTGGCGATGGTGGGCATCGTCGCGTGGGGCATGGGTGCGGCGCTCGGCTTCCCGGTCGGGATGAGCGCGGCCGCCGACGACCCGCGGCGCGCGCCGGCGCGCGTGAGCGTCGTGTCCACCATCGGGTACTCCGCCTTCCTCGGCGGCCCGCCGCTGCTCGGGCTCCTGGCGCAGCACGTCGGCTACCGGCACGCGCTGCTGGCGATCCTGGTGCCCGTGGCGCTGAGCCTGGCCGTGATGGGCGCCGCAGCACCCCTGCATCGCGACCGGGCTTAGCCTGGCCGGGTGACCGCCGAGCCGACCACCACCTCCGCCAGCGGGCCCGCGCAGGACGGTCCGGCATCGGTGCCGACGCTGGCGGACCTGACCACCCTGCGCGTCGGTGGCCCCGCCGCGCGCTACGTGGAGACGGCCACCGAGGCGGAGCTGATCGACGCCGTGCGGACCGCGGACGAGGCCGGCGAGCCGCTGCTGGTGGTCGGTGGTGGCTCCAACCTCCTGGTGGCCGACGAGGGGTTCGACGGCGTCGTCGTGCGCGACGTCCGCACCGGCATCGAGGTCCCGGACCACTCCGCGTGCGCCGGTGTGACCTACCAGCTGCCGGCCGGGCAGCCCTGGGACGAGGTCGTCGCGTTCGCCGGTGAGCACCGGCTGTACGGGATCGAGGCGCTGTCCGGCATCCCCGGCTCGGTCGGGGCCGCACCGGTGCAGAACATCGGGGCCTACGGGCAGGAGGTCGCCCAGACGATCGCCAGCGTGCGCACGTGGGACCGGGCGCGCGGCCGGGTCCGCACCCTCGCGCTGTCCGACCTGCAGCTGTCCTACCGCAGCTCGCTGCTCAAGCGGTCCATGCGGGCGGCGCCGTCCGACGAGGACCCGGGGGCGCCGTGGTGGCCCACCCCCCGCTACGTCGTGCTCGACGTCACGCTCCAGCTGCGGCAGGGCACGCTGTCGGCACCGATCGCCTACGCCGAGCTGGCGCGGACGCTCGGCGTCGAGCTCGGTGAGCGGGCACCGCTCGCAGACGTGCGCGCGGCTGTGCTGAGCCTGCGTGCCGGCAAGGGCATGGTGCTGGACTGGGCCGACCACGACACGTGGAGCGCCGGGTCGTTCTTCACCAACCCGCTGCTGACGCCCGAGCAGGCCGCGCAGCTGCCGCCGGACGCCCCGCGGTTCCCGCTTCCCGACGACGGCGCGCGGGACGGCGTGCCCGGCGGCGTCAAGACGAGCGCCGCGTGGCTGATCGACCACGCCGGCTTCGCCAAGGGGTTCGGTCACGGTCCCGCGCGGCTCTCCGGCAAGCACGTGCTGGCGCTGACCAACCGTGGCGGCGCGACGGCTGCGGACCTGCTGGCGCTGGCGCGCACCGTCCGGGACGGCGTGGCGCGGCGTTTCGGCGTGGTGCTGGAGCCGGAGCCGGTGCTGGTGGGCGCCGCGCTCTGACCGCCGGGCGGGTCAGCCCGCCGGCGCCGCCAGCCAGTCGTCCACGCCGGCCAGCAGCCGGTCCTTCGTCGTCGCCGACGCGCGGCTGGCCAGGATCGACCCCCGGGCCAGCTGGGCCAGCTCGGCGTCGCTGAAACTGTGCACCTCGCGGGCCGTCCGGTACTGCTCCACCAGCCGTGACCGGAACAGCAGCGGGTCGTCCGCACCGAGAGCCACCTGCGCGCCGGCCTCCGCCAGGGCGCGCAGCGGCACGTCGGCCGCCGTGGCGTAGATGCCGAGCGAGACGTTGGACGCCGGGCACACCTCCAGCGCCACGCCCGACTCGAGCACGCGCTCCAGCACCGCGGGGTCCTCGACGGACCGCACGCCGTGCCCCAGCCGGTCGGGCTCGAGCTGGTCCAGCACCTGGTCGACGTGGGTCGGCCCCAGCAGCTCACCGCCGTGCGGCACCGAGGCGAGACCCGCCTGGCGGGCGATGGCGAACGCGGGTGCGAACGCGGAGGTGTCACCCCGGCGCTCGTCGTTCGACAGCCCGAACCCCACCACCTCGCCCGGCCCCTCACCGGCGTGCCGCGCGGCGAGCCGGGCCAGGGTGCGGGCGTCGAGCGGGTGGCGCAACCGCGACGCGGCGACCACCACGGCCACCTCCACGCCGTGCCGGGCGGAGGCCGCCCGGGCCTCGTCGAGCACGATCTCCAGGGCGGGGGTCAGCCCGCCGACGAACGGCGCGTACGACGTGGGGTCCACCTGGATCTCGAGGCGTCCCGAGCCCTCCGCGGCGTCGTCCGCGGCCGCCTCGTCGACGATCCGCCGCATGTCCGCCTCGGACCGCACGCACGCGCGCGCCGCGTCGTAGAGCCGCTGGAACCGGAACCAGCCGCGCTCGTCGGCCGGAACGTGCACCCGCTCGCCCTCCTGCAGCACGTCGGGCAGGACGATGCCGCGGCGGGCCGCCATGTCCGTCAGGGTGGCCGAGCGCATCGACCCGGTGAAGTGCAGGTGCAGGTGCGCCTTGGGCAGGGCCCGCAGGTCGCGCCCGCTCTCGGTGCTCAGCGGGCCTCCAGCATGCCCGTCACCCTACGTGGCGCCCGCCGTCGGGGCGGACGCAGGTCAGGCCCCCGGCAGGATGCCGCGCTCGATCGCCACCGTGACGGCACGCGTCCGGTCGTCGACACCGAGCTTGGCGAAGGCGCGCAGCAGGTGCGTCTTCACGGTCGCCTCGGTGATGTACAGCTCGCGTCCGATGGCCACGTTCGACAGCCCCCGGGCCACCAGCGCCAGCACCTCCTGCTCCCGGGCCGTCAGCCGCTCGTCACCACCACGCAGCTGCTGCACCAGCCGGCGGGCGACGGACGGGGACAGCGCCGACTCGCCACGGGCGGCGGCGCGCAGACCGGCGACGAGCTGGTCGCGCGGGGTGTCCTTCAGCAGGTACCCGGTCGCGCCGGCCTCGACGGCCCGCAGGATGTCGGTGTCCGTCTCGTAGGTGGTCAGCACCAGCACGTGCACGCCGGGCACCTCCCGCGCGATGCGAGCGGTCGCCTCGGCACCGTCCATCCGCGGCATCCGCAGGTCCATCAGCACCAGGTCCGGCCGAAGCCCGGTGGCGAGCGCGACGGCCTCCTCACCGTCGGCCGCCTCGCCGACCACCTCCAGGTCGGGCTCGACGGCCAGCATGCCGGCCAGCCCCGAGCGCACCACCGGGTGGTCGTCGGCGATGAGCACGCGGATCATCGAGCACCCCCGGCAGCCGCTCGCGCGGACCCGCCGCGACCCGCGTCCCGCCCACCGTCCGCCTGCGCGCCGGTCGTCCCGGTCGGCACCGTCACCGCCACCCGCGTCCCTCCCGCCGGTCCCCGCTCCACCTGCAGCGACCCGCCGCCGTCGTGCGCGCGTTCGCGCATGCCCCGCAACCCGTTGCCCTCGGTGGTGCCCGGCGGCAGCCCCCGGCCGTCGTCCTCCACCTCGAGCCGCACCACGTCGTCGGCCCGCACCAGCCGGAGCGTCACGCTGCGCGCGGCGGCGTGCTTGCGGATGTTCGCCAGAGCCTCCTGCGCCGAGCGCAGCAGCACCACCTGCGCCTCCCGCGGCAGGTCGTCACCGGCGGTGTGGTCGCCTGCCAGCTGCACCTGCACGTCGGCCTCTGCCGAGAACCGCTCCGCGAGCCGCACCAGGGCCTCGCCGAGCGACGCGTCCCGCAGCCCGGCCGGTCCGAAGGCCGCGACCAGGCTGCGCGCCTCGGCGAGGTTGTCGCGCGCCACCTGCTCGATCTGCGTCACCCGCGTCCGCGCCGCCTCCGGCCGGCCCCGGTCCAGCTCCGCCTGCGTGGTCTGGGCCAGCATCACCACTGAGGTGAACCCCTGGGCGAGCGTGTCGTGGATCTCCTGCGCCAGCCGCTGCCGCTCCGCCACGACCCCGGCGGCGTGGTGGGTCGCCGCCAGCTCGGCCTGGGCCGCCTCGAGGCGGCGCAGCAGCTCGGCCCGCTCCTCGCTCTGCTCCGCGGTCATCGTGATCCAGAGGCCGAGCACGATGCTGAACACCCGGCTCGCCAGCATCTGGGCGGCGAAGCCGACCAGGTCCTCCCGCCAGCCCCCGGCGGCCACCGTCGCGGCCCCGATCACCACCACCGTCAGGCCGGTGCACCACACGGCGCCGCGCAGCCGGCTGCGGCTGAAGAACCAGATCTGCGTGTACGCCACGAACAGCAGGACGAACCCCGCGCTGGTGAGCGCCGTGCAGACGGCGGTCAGCGGGAGCAGGAGCGCCAGGTAGGCGTCGGCACGGCGCGGGTGGTGCCCGTCCATCGCCCCACGGCCCACCAGCACGTACGCCGCGACCAGCGCGACGATGACCGCGAGCGCCCACCACGTCCGCGAACCGGTGGTCCCCGGGATGACGATCGCCACGGCGGCCACCGCGGTCAGCGCGAAGAACAGGGCGTCCCAGCCGCTGAGCCGGCGCACCGCGCGGTCCAGCCGTTCGACGACCGTCGTCGGCCTGCTGTCGTGCGGGTGCGGCGCCTGCGCGGGCATGGGCCGACCCTCCCACAGCGCCCGGGCCCAGGTGGACGCCACCGACCGCGGCGCCACGGCAGGCGCCACCGGGGGCGCCACCCGGGGCGACGCCGAGGCCTGGCCGGTCCGCACGTCGCGCGGTCCGGCCAGGCCGTCAGCAGGGTGCACGTTCACCCGTCGTCCCGGCGCAGCCACCGGAACCGTCGGCCGCCCAGCACCAGCCCCGCCACCAGCCAGGCGGCCAGCACGCCGGCCGTCAGCCCGTGCTGCCACGAGCCGGAGGGCTCCATGCTCCGCGCCCCGTCCGGCAGGAACACCGACCGCATGCCCTGCGCCATCCACTTCAGCGGGAACACCGACGCCAGGTTCTGCATCCAGCTCGGCAGCTGGTCGTACTGGAAGAACACCCCGGAGATGAACTGCAGCACCAGCACGATCGGCACCACCACGGCGCTCGCGGACCGCCCGGACCTCGGCACCGAGGAGAACGCCACCCCGCACACCGACCCGGTCGCCGTGCCCAGCACGAACACCCACGCGAACGTCAGCCACCGGCCGGCGTCGCTCGGCAGTGGCACGTCCCACAGCAGGGCGGCGGCGCCGATCAGCAGCGCCGTCTGCAGCAGGGCCGTCACCAGCACCTGCCCGACCTTGCCGAGGAAGTACGACGCGGCCGGCAGGGGAGTGCCGCGCAGGCGCTTGAGGGCACCCTCGTCGCGCTCGACGGCGACGAACGTCGCCAGGTTCTGGAAGCTCGACAGCATCACGCCGGTCGCCACCATGCCGGGCAGGAAGTACTGGGCGAAGCTGACCGGTCCGACGGTGCCGCCGTCCCGTCCGAACACCGTCGCGAAGATTCCGAGCATCACCACCGGGTACAGGAAGATGAACGCCACCGCGTCGCGCTCCCGGGCGTAGGCCCGCAGCTCGTACCCGGCACGGACCAGGCCCAGGCGCAGCACGCCGGGCAGGGGAGGGGTGACGACGGCCGACCCACGGTCGGTCGGCACGGGCAGCGCGGTCATCGCCGGGCCCCCGTCCGCTCCGCACCCGCGCGGCCGACGAGCACGGGCGACGCGTCACCCGTACCAGCCCCCGCACCGGCCGCGTCGGCGGCGCCCACCAGCCCGAGGTACACGTCCTCGAGCGTCGGGCGGACCACCTGCAGCCCCGGCACCTCGTCGAGCCCCTCCGCGGCGAACCGCGTGGTCAGCTCGGCGACGGTCCGGGTCGGGGTGTCGGTGGCGACCTCCTGCAGCTCGCCGTCACGCAGCCACCGCACCCGTGCGCGGTGCGCCTGCCGACCGCCCAGCGTGTGCGGTGCGCCCTCGGCCACCACGTGGCCGGCGCTCACCACGACGACGCGGTCCGCCAGCTGCTCGGCCTCGTCCATGTAGTGGGTGGTCAGCAGGATCGTCGTCCCGCCGTCGCGGAGGCCCTTGACCAGGTCCCAGAACGCCCGGCGTGCCTCCGGGTCGAAACCCGTGGTCGGCTCGTCGAGGAACAGCAGCTCCGGACGCCCGACGACGCCCAGCGCGACGTCCAGCCGCCGCCGCTGCCCACCGGACAGCTGACGCGCCCGCGTCCGCCGCCGGTCCTCCAGACCGACCGCTGCGATCAGCTCGTCGACGTCGCGCGGCCGGGGGTAGTACGCCGCGAACTGCCGCACCAGCTCCTCGACCGTGGCCTCGGCCAGGTCGTTGACGCTCTGCAGCACGATGCCGACGCGTGAGCGCCACGCCCGGTCCGCCGTCTGCGGGTCCGTGCCGAGCACCCGCACCTCGCCGGCGTCGCGGTGCCGGTAGCCCTCGAGGATCTCGACGGTGGTCGTCTTGCCCGCGCCGTTCGGCCCGAGCACCGCCACCACCTCGCCGGTGTCGACGTGCAGGCTCACCCCGTCGACGGCGTGCTTGTCCCCGTAGCTCTTGTGCAGCCCGACCACGTCGACCGCGCGGCTGCCGATGTCTCTCGCCATGACCACCAGCGTGGTCGGCGAGCTCCACCTGCCGCGACGGCCGGGTCACCGCCCCGCGCGTCCACCGATCGGTGGACGGGCGGGTCCGTCGTGGTGCGCGGCGAGCGCCCGCCCGCCGCGCACCACGAGGATCAGCCGGCCTCGCCCAGCAGGGACACGATCCGTCCGACGCCCTCCACCAGGTCGTCGTCGCCCAGCGCGTACGACAGCCGCAGGTAGCCCGACGGCCCGAACGCCTCGCCCGGCACCACCGCGACCTCGACCTGGTCGAGGATCAACGCCGCCAGCTCGGCGGAGGTGGCCGGCGTGACGCCCCGGATCGTCCGGCCGAGCACGCCCTTCACCGACGGGTACGCGTAGAAGGCGCCCTGCGGGGCCGGGATCCGTACGCCGTCGATCTGCTCGAGCATCGACACCATCGTCCGGCGCCGCCGGTCGAACGCCGACCTCATCGCCTCGACCGCCGACAGGTCCCCGGTCAGCGCCGCGATCGCCGCACGCTGCGACACGTTCGCCACGTTCGACGTCAGGTGCGACTGCAGGTTGGTCGCGGCCTTCACCACGTCCGACGGGCCGATCAGCCACCCGACCCGCCAGCCGGTCATCGCGTAGGTCTTGGCGACGCCGTTGAGCACGATCGCCGTCTCGGCGAGCTCGGGCACCACGCGGACGATCGGGGTGAACACCGAGTGGTCGTAGGTCAGGTGCTCGTAGATCTCGTCGGTGATCACCCAGATGCCGTGCTCCAGCGCCCAGCGCCCGATCTCCTCGGTCTGCTCCGGGGAGTAGACCGCGCCGGTCGGGTTGGACGGCGAGCAGAACAGCAGCGCCTTGGTCCGCTCGGTCCGGGCCGCCTCGAGCTGCTCGACCGTGACCAGGTAGCCGGCGTCCGTGTCGGCGAACACCTCCACCGGCACGCCGCCCGCCAGCCGGATCGCCTCGGGGTAGGTGGTCCAGTACGGCGCGGGCAGCAGCACCTCGTCACCGGGGTCGACGATCGTCGCGAACGCCTGGAACACCGCCTGCTTGCCGCCGTTGGTGACCAGCACGTCCGCCGGGCGCACCTCGTAGCCGGAGTCGCGCAGCGTCTTGGCCGCGATCGCCTCGCGCAGCTCGGGCAGGCCCGCGGCGGGCGTGTACCGGTGGTTGCGCGGGTCGGCGGCCGCGGCGATCGCCGCGTCGACGATGGGCTGAGGCGTCGGGAAGTCCGGCTCACCGGCGCCGAAGCCGATCACGGGCCGGCCGGCAGCCTTGAGCGCCTTGGCGCGGGCGTCGACGGCGAGGGTGGCGGACTCGGCGATGGCGCCGACCCGGGCGGACACGCGGGGGCGGGGAGACGAGGTCTGCTGGCTCACCGGGCCATCATCGCGCGGACCGGGGGCAGTTCGACCGGGCGTCCACGGTCGCGTACAGTGGACCCCCGGCGGTTGACGTCCGTCATGATCAGTTGCGCCCTCGGCGGGAACCGATCGCACGTGCTGGACGTCGAACGACCGTAGGGCAGTGGCGCAATTGGTAGCGCAGCGGTCTCCAAAACCGCAGGTTGCAGGTTCGAGTCCTGTCTGCCCTGCGCAAGCGGTCATCCGATCGCGAGCAGGTCTGCCGGACGGTCCAGCGGGTCACGCCGGCACCGCAGCCGTCAGGTCCCTCCGGGACGTGACGCGCGACGGATGTCCGGCTCGGCGCCAGCGACGTCCGTCATGAGAGGGAGAGGCCAGACGTGAGCGAACCCGCACCCGCGGCTGCGTCCGAGGGCAAGGCGCCGCGCCGCAGCACGGCACCGAGCACTCGAGCCGGCGCGGAGCGTCGTGGGCTCTTCGCCCGCATCGCCCTGTTCTGGCGCCAGGTGGTCGCTGAGCTGAAGAAGGTGGTCTGGCCCACCCGCTCCGAGCTGGGCACCTACACGATGGTCGTGATCGCGTTCGTCGTGATCGTGATGGCCTTCATCACGGTCGTCGACTTCGGCGCCGGCCAGCTCACCTTCTGGGTGTTCGGCGGCTGACCGCCCACCGGGACCCGTGAGGTCCCGCCAGTAAGTCCCCGAGCAGGAAGCAGGTTCGCACGTGTCGCAGGAGTCGCCGCAGCCCACCCCGGGCGCCGAGGCCGAGCTCGAGGACGCCCTCGAGTCGGTCGAGGCCGTCGAGGGGACGTCGGACGTGGCTCCGTCCAGCACGGACGTGGACGAGGCGCCCGAGGACGAGCTCGCGCAGGACGAGGTCGAGCAGGACGAGGTCGCGGAGCCCGACGAGGTTGCAGAGCCCGACGAGGACGCGGCGTCCGACGAGGACGAGCCGGACCCCGACGAGGACCCGGTTGCTGCGTTCAAGGCCAAGCTCCGCCGGCTCCCGGGTGACTGGTACGTCATCCACTCGTACGCGGGCTACGAGAACCGGGTGAAGACGAACCTGGAGAACCGCACCCAGAGCCTCAACATGGAGGACTTCATCTACCAGGTGGAGGTCCCCATGGAGGAGGTCGTGGAGATCAAGAACGCGCAGCGCAAGGTCGTCAAGCGCGTCCGGATCCCCGGCTACGTCCTGGTGCGCATGGACCTGACGGACGAGTCGTGGGGCGCCGTGCGCCACACGCCCGGGGTCACCGGCTTCGTCGGCCACACCCACCAGCCCGTGCCGCTGACGCAGTCCGAGGTGTACTCGATGCTCGCGCCGAGCCTGCAGCCGGCCACCCCCGCGGCGGCCAAGGCCGCCAAGGCCGCGGCCCCTGTGCAGGTCGACTTCACCGTCGGCGAGTCGGTCACCGTCACCGACGGCGGCCCGTTCGACACGCTGCCGGCGACGATCTCCGAGATCAACCCCGAGAACCAGAAGCTCAAGGTGCTCGTCTCGCTGTTCGGCCGCGAGACCCCCGTGGAGCTGTCCTTCAGCCAGGTCTCCAAGATCTGACCCCCACCCCCTGATCCCGCCGGGCGGCGCTTGCCGCGCGGCAGTGCAACCGGGTCATCGCCCACGGCGTCGGCCCACGACAAGAACGGACTGCAATGCCCCCGAAGAAGAAGGTCACCGGCCTCATCAAGCTCCAGATCAACGCTGGTGCTGCCACCCCCGCCCCGCCCATCGGCCCGGCGCTCGGTCAGCACGGCGTGAACATCATGGAGTTCTGCAAGGCCTACAACGCGGCGACCGAGTCGCAGCGCGGCAACGTCATCCCGGTCGAGATCACGGTGTACGAGGACCGCTCGTTCACCTTCGTCACCAAGACCCCGCCGGCCGCCGAGCTGATCAAGAAGGCCGCCGGTGTGGCCAAGGGCTCCCCGACGCCGCACACCACCAAGGTGGCCACCCTGACCAACGCCCAGGTCCGTGAGATCGCCAGCACCAAGCTGGAGGACCTCAACGCGAACGACCTGGACGCCGCCGCGAAGATCATCGCCGGCACCGCCCGCTCGATGGGCATCCGCGTCGAGGGCTGAGCCCCCGGCACGTCACACCAGTGGCAGGGCCCTGTGCGGCCCGTCGACCACGACTGCTGAACAAGGAGAAGCAGATGGCCAAGCACAGCAAGAAGTACCGCGCCGCTCTCGAGAAGATCGAGGCCGGTCGCATCTACAGCCCGCTCGAGGCGGTGCGCCTGGCGAAGGAGACGTCGACGACGTCCTACCCGTCCACCGTCGAGGTCGCGTTCCGTCTCGGTGTCGACCCGCGCAAGGCGGACCAGATGGTCCGCGGCGTGGTTAACCTGCCGAACGGCACGGGCAAGACCGCACGCGTGATCGTGTTCGCCGTCGGTGAGCGTGCCGAGCAGGCGCGCGCCGCGGGTGCCGACGAGGTCGGTGGCGACGAGCTGATCGAGAAGGTCGCCGGTGGCTACACCGACTTCGACGCCGCCGTGGCGACGCCGGACCTGATGGGCAAGGTCGGTCGTCTGGGCAAGGTGCTGGGTCCCCGTGGCCTGATGCCGAACCCGAAGACCGGCACGGTGACGATGGACGTGGCCAAGGCCGTGTCCGACATCAAGGGCGGCAAGATCGAGTTCCGCGTGGACCGTCACGCGAACCTCAACTTCATCATCGGCAAGACGTCGTTCACCGACGTGCAGCTGGTGGAGAACTACGCCGCGGCGCTCGAGGAGATCCTCCGGCTCAAGCCGGCCGCCTCGAAGGGTCGGTACATCTCCAAGGCGACGATGTCGACGACGAACGGCCCGGGCATCCCGCTCGACCAGAACAAGACGCGTCGGCTCACGGAGGAGGACGCGGCCTGACGGTCACCCTCCCCGCAGAACGAACGAAGGCCCGGTCCGCAAGGACCGGGCCTTCGTCGTTCCCGGGCGGCCCTCCGCCCGCCCGGGCCGCCCGCCGCGTGGCGGCAGGCGGTGCTCGTGGTGGCGGAACGACCTCCCCCTGCGGGGCCGTTCCGCCACCACGACGGTCAGCGCGGGCGGCGGTGCGGTGGGAGCGTCATCGACGCCGGCCCTGCCGCAGGCCCGCCATCCAGCCCTCCCAGAACGCCCGGCGCAGCCGAAGCGTGGCGACCGCTCGTGCGCGGACGGCCCGATCGGCGGCCCAGACGCCGGAGGCCTCGGTGAACGGCTCGGTGAACGGTTCGGTGACCGTGGCGGCGACCGGTTCGGTGAAGGGCTCCGTGAACGGTTCGGTGAACGGCTGGGCCGCTGCGTCGGAGACCGGTTCGGTGAACGGCTCGGTGAAGGGTTCGGTGAACGGCTGGGCCGCTGCCTCGGTGAACGGTTCCGTGAAGGGCTCGGTGAAGGGTTCCGTGAACGGCTCTGTGAACGGCTCGGTGAAGGGTTCCGTGAACGGCTGGGCCGCTGCCTCGGTGAACGGTTCCGTGAAGGGCTCGGTGAACGGCTGGGCCGCTGCTTCCGTGAACGGCTCGGTGAAGGGTTCCGTGAACGGCTCGGTGAACGGCTCCGTCGCCGCCTCCGGTCGCACGGCCGACGTCACGTCGTCTCCGGTCGGCACAGCGCTGACCCGGTCGGTCGGCCCCGCGCCCGGGCCTCCGGTACGCACGCCGTCCGTGGCCGCGCCGCCTCGTGGTGCCGTCGGACGCGCTCCGACGCCGTCACCCATCCCGAAGGCCGCCTCGATCGGCGGCAGCAGGACGTCCCGCCGGATGGACGCCACCAGCTGCGCCTGCGCAGCGCGTCGTGCGGCAATCGCGGCGACCGATGCCGGCGTGGCCACCTGGACCCCGAGCGTCGCCAGGACCACGTCGATGGGGCTGGACACGGCGAAGCTGCCGTCGTCCTCGGCGGACCAGTGCAGCCCGACCACCCGGCCCTGAGGGTCGACCACGGCCGAGCCGGAGTCGCCGCCGGCGGAGAACCGCGAGGTGCCCGGCGCAGGTTCGATCCGCAGCTGGTCTCGCAGGATCTTCGGGCCCGTGCCGGGGCCGAAGTCGACCTTGACCGTCAGGTCGGTCGAGGCGACCACGCCGGACGTCAGACCCGTCGTGCGTCCGTGCTTGCGGACGGCTGTGCCGACCTCCGCGTACGCCCAGCCTGTCACGGCTCCGATGCCGACGACGGCGGGGGTCCACCGCGCACCGGGCGCCAGGGCCACCACGGCGGCGTCGACACGTTCCGTCAGCACGCCGCGCGCCAGCGAGCCGAACCGGTCCGCCGGGGACCCGCCGTCGGCGACCGCCGGCTGCACCCAGACGCTGCCGACGTCCTCGAGGCCGTCGCCGGCGGCGACGTGCCAGTTCGTCAGGGCCAGCGTGCGGTCCGTCCCGGGCTCGGTCACCAGCAGCCCGAGCGTGCCGTTCACCGAGCGGAGGCGCGCGCCCTCGTCGGACGGCAGCGTGACGGGGTCCAGGGGGCCGATCGACATGCCGCCGGCGAGGGGTCGGAACCGTTCCGGGCTGACCGGCGGGGGCGCCGTCGGCTCGAGCCCGACGTGATGCACCACGACGTCGGTCGGCACGCCCTCGATCTGCTCGGGGATGCGCTCCCCGGGGCCGAGCTCGTCGGCGCCGCGCTTCACCTCGACGTGGACCACGATCGCCAGCACGCCGGAGCGTCGGCCACCGGTGAGCTTCTCCGCGATGTCGACACCGACGACGCCGGGCCGGGCGAGCAGCGCGTCCTCCGCTGCGCGCTTCACCGGCCGCACCTCGGCGCGCCCCGGCGGCTCGGCGGCCGCCGACGGCGGAGGAGCGACGGTCGGCGACGGGCTCGAGGGCACTGGTCGCTCCGGTGCGGTCATCGGGTACGCACTCCTCATGGCTCAGGCACGGCGCGGGGGCGCCACGCGATCGACAGGAGCATCCCGCGGCCTGCCAGATACAGGGTCTTTTCGCCCGACGGATCGCCGGACCGGTGTATCTGCGTGCGACGGTGCTGCTCCTGACCCTCGACGCGGCTGGACGTGGGGGACGTCGACGCCGTCGCGAGCGGGCACCGCGACGGGCCGGAGGTCCCTTGCGTCCTTGTCTGGGTTGTCCGGGTCGTCCTAGTCTGCACGGCAGGGGCGGCCACCCGCCGAGGACACGTGCGAGGGGTCGATGATGAGTGACGAGGTGGTGGGACCGGTCGAGGCCGGGCTCCGCGACCAGGAGCAAGGGCTCGCGCTGCGCGCGGCGCACGCCGTGCTGGCCTATCGCGCCGGTGACCGTGCCCCCCTCGCCGAGCTCGTCGAGGTGATGACACCCCTGCTGTGGCACACGGTGCGGGCGCAGGGTGCGGATCCCGAGCAGGCTCAGGACGTCGTCCAGAACGTCTGGCTCACGCTGGTGCGCGACATCGAGACGATCCGCGACCCCCGCGCCACGCTGCAGTGGATGCTCGTCACCGCGCGCCGGGCGGCATGGCGGACGGTGCGCCGCAGTCGCGACGAGCTGGTGCGCCAGCAGCAGGACGAGACGGTGACGGACTGGCTCGCCGCCCCCCTGGACCAGCTGCCCGACGTCGTCGCCGTGCGCGACGAGCGCGACCGGGCGCTGTGGCGGCACGTGCGGGAGCTGCCCGAGCGCTGCCGGCAGCTGCTCGGGCTGGTGGCGACGGTCGACCGACCCGACTACGCCGTCGTGTCGCGCTCCCTCGGGATGCCGGTCGGGAGCATCGGGCCGACGCGCGGCCGCTGCCTGGCCAAGCTCCGCCAGGCACTCACCTCCGATCCCACGTGGAGCCTGGTGTGAACGCCGACGGCCGCGAGCTCGAGGCCCTCGCCGACGCCCCGCTCGACATGCTCGACCTCGAGGTGCTGCGCCGGCTCGACGCCCTGGTCGACGCTGTCGACCCCGTCCCGGCGGGCCTGGTGGAACGGATCGGCATCGCGTTGACCGTCGAGGCCCTGCACGCGGAGGTCGCCGAGCTGCACCTGGTCGGCGAGGCCGCGGGTGCGGTACGCGCCGACGAGACCAGCATCGAGGCCGGCACGATCACCTTCACCACCGACGTGCTGACGGTGATGGTGTCCGTGCACCCGGAGGGGGACCGGTTGCGGGTGGACGGCTGGGCCGCCCCGGCGGGACTGCTGACGGTCGAGCTGCACCAGCACGGCGACGTCGTCGTGACCAGCTCGAACGCGGACGGCAGGTTCTCCTTCTCGGACGTGGAGCGTGGACCGGCGAGATTCGTCCTGCGCCGTCCGGCCGAGCCCACCGTGCCGATCGTGACCCCGCAGATCGAGCTGTAGCCGGATGTGCCCCACCGGTGCCCCGGCGCAGGCCGGGTCGCCGGACCTGGCGGAGCTGACGCTGCGCGTGCGCGAGGCGGAACGGGAGAACGCCGAAGGGCGGCCGGCGCGAGCCCGCCGTCGTCTGCTCCCGGTGCTGCGGACGCTCGACGCCGTGCCGGACGGGGACCCGGACGTGGTGCGCGTGCGCGCGTGGGCGTTGATGGAGCTGGCACGCAGCGAGTTCGAGACGCACGGCAGCGCCGACGCCACGGTCCAGCGGCTCGACGAGATGGTGGAGGCCCAGGCCATCCAGCGGTCGCAGGCGTCCGGCGCCGGGTGGCCGGGACTGCGGCCCGCGGTGGCCGGCCTGCACGGTCTGCTCGCGCTGCGCGCGGGCCGGCTCGACGAGGCGCTGACCTGGCTGGACACCGCTGTCATGCACATCGCGGACGCCGAGCCCCTGGACGCCTGCCGCATGCTGCTCAACCGCGGCGTCGTCCATGCCGAGCGTCGCGAGCTCGGGCAGGCGCGCGCGGACTACGCCGAGTGCGCTCGGCGGGCGCGTGCCGAGGGGTTCGCCCGCCTGCAGTTCAAGGCGGAGCACAACCGCGGTCACCTGGAGCTCTACGCCGGACGGCTGCCGCAGGCGCTCGCGCGGATGGAGGCGGCCGCCCGCACGATGCCGGGGCAGTGGCCGATCGCGCTCCTCGACCGCGCCCTCGTGCTGCTCGAGGCCGGCCTGGTCCAGGTCGCGGACCGCACCTTCGCCGAGGCGGCCGCCCAGTTCGCGGACCAGCACCTGCCGCACGACGTGGGGGAGTGCGAGCTGGGCCGGGCGGAGTGCGCCGCCGTGCGTGGCGACTCGGCGGCGGCTCGGCAGCACGCGGCCGTGGCGCGGCACCTCTTCCGCCGCAGGGGCGACGAGACGTGGGTGGTGCGCGCGACGCTCGGGGAGCTGCAGGCGGACGCGGCTCTCCTCGCCGCGGCACCTGAGCAGGATGCCGCGCTGCGCCGACGGTGGGCCTCGGTGTCGCGCCGGGCCGCCCGCGTCGAGGAGCTGTGCCGGCAGACCGGGCGACCGCTGTGGGCGCTGAGCGCCGCGTGCCTCCGGGTCGAGGCCGATCTCGCGCGCGGTGCCTGCGACGACCCGGCGGCGACGCTCGAGATGCTCGGCCCCGTGCCGGTCGAGGCGCCGATCGCGGTACGGCTCCAGGCGCGCCGTGTCCGAGCCCTCCTCCAGCTCGCGGCGGGCCGACGCGAGGCCGCGGTCCGCGACGTGCGCGCCGGCCAGCGGGACCTGCGCGTGCACCGCGCCCGGTTCGGCTCGCTCGACCTGCGCACGGCCGGCGCGGTGCACGGCACCGCCCTGGCCGACCTCGACCTCCAGCTCGCAACGGCCACCGGCCGCCCGGGATCGGTGCTGGACGCCGTGGAGCGGGTGCGCGCGGTGATCGGCGGCACACCGCGGGTCACGCCGCCGGAGGATCCCGTCACCGCGACCCTGCTCACCGAGCTGCGCCAGCTGGTCGCCGAGAACCGCAACCTCCAGGGCCGTCCGGCCAGCGACCCAGGACGTGACCGGCTGCTGGCCGACAGCCGTCGCCTGCAGCACGAGATCCTGGCGCGCTCGTGGCACGAGCAGGGTCGTCTGGCGGACGACCGTGCGGCTCGGTCGGCGGAGGTCCGGCGCGCGCTGTCCGACCACCCCGGCGCGGTCCTGGTGGACGTGGTCGAGCACCGCGGCGAGGTGCTCGGGGTGCGCGCCGACACCTCGGGCCTGCGTCTTCGCAGGCTCGGCGATGCCGCGCCGTTGCGCGAGCACGTGCACCGGGTGCACGCGGACCTGGAGGTGCTGGCGAACCCGCTCGTCCCGCGCGACCTGCGGGCGGCGGCAGCGCGGTCGCTGGGTGAGGGGCTCGAGGCGCTGCAGCGCACGCTGGGCGCGGTGGTCGACGAGGGCGGTGCCGAGCTCGTCGTCGTCGCCGGCGGGTGGCTCGGCCTGGTGCCGTGGGCGATGCTGCCGGCGCGGCGTGGTCTGCCGACGGTCGTGGCGCCCTCGGTGCGCCACTGGCTCACCCATGCCGGGGCCGCGCCGCGCCGTCCGGAGCGGGTCACCGCCGCCGCGGGACCGGGTCTGGTGCACGGTGAGGACGAGGCCCGCCGGGTCGCCGGTCTGTGGCCGGCCGCCAGCGCGCTGGTCGGGGAGCAGGCGACCGTCGGACGGATGGTCGAGCTGCTCGCGTCCCCGGGGATCGTGCACCTGGCCGCCCACGGCCGGCACGAGCCGGACAACCCGCTGTTCTCCTCGGTCCGCCTGGCAGACGGTCCGCTGTTCGCGCACGAGCTCGACGGCGGTGGCAGCCCGCCGCACCTGGTGGTCCTCTCGTCGTGCGAGGTCGGACGTACGAGCGTGCGCGCCGGCGGCGAGGCCCTCGGCATGGCGAGCGTGCTGCTGCGGACGGGTGTCGGTGCCGTGGTGGCCGCGACGGCGCCGCTGCCCGACGACACGGCGATACGAGTGATGACGCGGGCGCACCAGCTGCTCCGCGACGGGGAGCCGATCGCCCCGGCTCTGGCCCGGGCCACGGCCGAGGACCTGGCCGTCACCGGTCAGCACGTCCCCCTGCAGGTGTTCGGCGCCCCCGTCTGAACCCCGCACCACCCGGCCGGACGACCGGGATTTGGCTGTCACCGAACCGTGCCGTACCGTTGACGCGCCCAAGACCGCCGGTCGTCGGCTCGTCGTGCCCGCCTCGCGGGACCGACCCGTCGTCCGAAGTCCCGCTCACGCGGAGACCGGCGCAGGTGAGTGTTCCCGGTCCCGCGCCGTCGTGCGCGCAGTCCGTCCGAGCCCCGCGCCTGCGCCGGGGCTCGTCGTGCGTCTGGAGACCGGCGGCACCACCATCGGAAGGATCGTCATGGCGAGGCCGGACAAGGCAGCCGCGGTCGCTGAGCTCACGGAGCAGTTCCGTGGGTCGAACGCGGCCCTGCTGACCGAGTACCGCGGGCTCACCGTCGCGCAGCTCAAGTCGCTGCGTAAGGCGCTCAGCGGTAACGCGAACTACGCCGTGGTGAAGAACACGCTGACCGCGATCGCGGCCAGGGACGCCGGGCTCGAGGGCTTTGCGGACGAGCTGAAGGGCCCGTCCGCCATCGCCTTCGTCACCGGTGACCCGGTTGCGACCGCCAAGGGTCTGCGTGACTTCGCCAAGGCGAACCCCGCCCTGGTCATCAAGGGGGGCGTGCTCGACGGCCGCTCCCTGACCGCGGCGGACGTCACCAAGCTCGCGGACCTCGAGTCCCGCGAGGTTCTGCTGGCCAAGGCGGCCGGCGCGATGAAGGCCAAGCTCTACCAGGCCGCTTACCTGTTCACGGCGCCGGCGGCCCAGGCCGTCCGCACCGTCGAGGCCCTGCGCGCCAAGCGCGACGAGTCCGAGCAGTCCGCGGCCTGAGCTTCCGCTCCGGCCGTACCCGTAACCCCAGCATCACCGCCGGTCGCCGCGACCGGCGGGCCCACACGGAAGGAACCGCCACCATGGCGAAGCTGTCCACCGCCGAGCTCATCGACGCGTTCAAGGAGCTCACGCTCATCGAGCTGTCCGAGTTCGTCAAGGCGTTCGAGGAGACCTTCGAGGTCACCGCCGCCGCCCCCGTCGCCGTCGCGTCCGCGCCGGCCGCCGGTGGCGCCGCCGAGGCCGAGGAGGTCGAGGAGAAGACCTCCTTCGACGTCGTCCTCGAGACCGTCGGCGACAAGAAGATCCAGGTCATCAAGGAGGTGCGCGCCCTGACGAGCCTCGGCCTGAAGGAGGCCAAGGACCTCGTCGACGGCGCCCCGAAGCCGGTTCTCGAGGGTGTCAACAAGGAGGCCGCGGACAAGGCCGTCGCCGCCCTCGAGGGCGCTGGCGCGACCGTCTCGGTCAAGTGACCCCCTCGGCGGTCGCGCGCTGACGCGGCCGCCGACAGCACGAGGGCCCGTCCCCGCACCTGGGGGCGGGCCCTCGTCGTGCCCGGCGTTCCTGTCCACCGATCGAGGGGCGCCTGCGGCGGCGCGGACCGTCGTGTGCCATCATGGGCCGCGGCGACACCGGACCGGGCCTCACGGCTCACCGGGTCGCACCCGTCGGGCTCGCCCGCCGGGAGCACGACGAGTGAGCGTGCGGGACAGCGGGGGGACGGCAACGGCGCCGGCATCGGTGTCCTGAGGTCCACGGCCGATCGGGTCGGGGGCGTAGTGGTCGGTCGCGGGGCAGCGGCCGGAGAGTGTACGAGGGAGTGCGCTGCTGGACGGCGCGCGCCGAAGCGAGTATGCTCGCGCTTTGCGCTGGCCTGTGTCCGCGATCCCGTATAACCCGAGCCTTCCTTTCGTCGTTCGTGCGCGACGCCGGGTGGTTCCGAGGCCGGGGGGTCGTATCTCGCCGGGACCGGCGCAGCGTGCACTCGATCCGCAGGGAAGGACCCCTCTTGGCTGCCTCGCGCACCCCTTCTGCACCCTCCGCCGACGCCATCGCCACTCGCACCGCTTCTCGCCGCATCTCCTTCGCCAGGATCTCCGAGCCTCTCGAGGTGCCGGACCTGCTCGGGCTGCAGACCGAGAGCTTCGACTGGCTGCTCGGCAACGAGCGCTGGCAGGCCCGGGTGGCCGCCGCGCTCGAGACGGGACGTCAGGACGTCCCGCAGACCGCTGGTCTGGAGGAGATCTTCGAGGAGATCTCCCCGATCGAGGACTTCGGCGGTTCGATGTCCCTCTCCTTCCGCGAGCACCGCTTCGAGCCGGCGAAGTACACGGCCGACGAGTGCAAGGAGAAGGACTTCACCTTCGCCGCACCGCTGTTCGTCACGGCGGAGTTCGTCAACTACACGACTGGTGAGATCAAGAGCCAGACCGTGTTCATGGGCGACTTCCCGCTGATGACCGACAAGGGCACGTTCATCATCAACGGCACCGAGCGTGTCGTCGTCTCCCAGCTGGTCCGCTCGCCGGGCGTGTACTTCGAGCGCGTCGCCGACAAGACCAGCGACAAGGACGTCCTGACCGCGAAGATGATCCCGAGCCGCGGGGCCTGGCTCGAGTTCGAGATCGACAAGCGCGACAACGTCGGTGTGCGCGTCGACCGCAAGCGCAAGCAGAACGCCACCGTGCTGCTCAAGGCGCTCGGCATGACGGACTCCGAGATCCGTGCCGAGTTCGCGGACTTCCCGGCCGTGCTCGACACGCTGGACAAGGACCACGTGCAGACGCAGGACGAGTCCCTGCTCGACCTGTACCGCAAGATCCGCCCGGGCGAGCCGCCGACGGTCGAGGCCGGCCGCGCGCTGCTGGACAACTTCTACTTCAACCCCAAGCGCTACGACCTGGCGAAGGTCGGCCGCTACAAGCTGAACAAGAAGCTGGGCCGCGACGCCGCGCTGAGCGACTCGGTGCTGTCCCGCGAGGACATCGTCGCCACGATCAAGTACCTGGCCAGCCTGCACATCGACCGCACCTCGATGGCCGGCGTGCGCAACGGTGAGGCGATCGAGGTCCGCGTCGAGACGGACGACATCGACCACTTCGGCAACCGGCGCATCCGCGCCGTCGGCGAGCTGATCCAGAACCAGGTCCGCACGGGCCTGTCCCGGATGGAGCGCGTCGTCCGCGAGCGGATGACCACCCAGGACGTCGAGGCGATCACGCCGCAGACCCTGATCAACATCCGGCCTGTCGTCGCCTCCATCAAGGAGTTCTTCGGCACCAGCCAGCTGTCGCAGTTCATGGACCAGAACAACCCGCTCGCCGGCCTGACGCACAAGCGGCGTCTGTCGGCCCTGGGCCCGGGTGGTCTGTCCCGCGACCGCGCCGGCATGGAGGTCCGTGACGTCCACCCGTCGCACTACGGCCGCATGTGCCCGATCGAGACCCCTGAGGGTCCGAACATCGGTCTGATCGGCTCGCTCGCGACCTACGGCCGGATCAACCCGTTCGGCTTCGTGGAGACCCCGTACCGCAAGGTCGTCAACGGTGTCGTCACGGACGAGGTGCACTACCTCACCGCCGACGACGAGGACCGCCACGTCATCGCGCAGGCCAACGCCGAGCTGAAGGTGGACAACACGTTCGCCGAGGAGCGCGTGCTGGTCCGCGTCAAGGGCGGCGAGATCGAGTACGTCGCCGGCGAGAACGTCGACTACATGGACGTCTCCCCGCGGCAGATGGTCTCCGTCGCCACGGCGCTGATCCCGTTCCTCGAGCACGACGACGCCAACCGTGCCCTCATGGGCGCGAACATGCAGCGCCAGGCCGTGCCGCTGGTCCGTTCCGAGGCGCCGCTGGTCGGCACCGGCATGGAGTGGCGCGCGGCGGTCGACGCGGGCGACGTCATCGTCTCCGAGAAGCCGGGTGTGGTCTCCGAGGTCTCGGCCGACCTGATCACCATCGCGCACGACGACGCCACCACCGGCTCGTACCGCGTGGCGAAGTTCCGCCGTTCCAACCAGGGCACCAGCTACAACCAGCGCGTCCTGGTCAACGAGGGCGACCGCGTCGAGGCCGGCTCCGTGCTGGCCGACGGCCCGGCGACCGACGGCGGCGAGCTCGCGCTCGGTCGCAACCTGCTGGTCGCGTTCATGTCGTGGGAGGGCCACAACTACGAGGACGCGATCATCCTGAGCCAGCGCCTGGTGCAGGAGGACGTGCTCTCCTCGATCCACATCGAGGAGCACGAGGTCGACGCCCGCGACACCAAGCTGGGCCCCGAGGAGATCACGCGGGACATCCCGAACGTCTCCGAGGAGGTGCTGGCCGACCTCGACGAGCGCGGGATCATCCGCATCGGCGCCGAGGTGAACGCCGGCGACATCCTGGTCGGCAAGGTCACCCCCAAGGGCGAGACCGAGCTGACCCCGGAGGAGCGCCTGCTGCGCGCGATCTTCGGCGAGAAGGCCCGCGAGGTCCGCGACACGTCCCTGAAGGTGCCGCACGGCGAGTCCGGCACGGTCATCGAGGTGCGCACCTTCAACCGCGAGGACGGCGACGAGCTGCCCGCCGGCGTGAACGAGCTGGTCCGGGTGTACATCGCCCAGCGCCGCAAGATCACCGCCGGTGACAAGCTGGCCGGTCGTCACGGCAACAAGGGCGTCATCTCGATCATCCTGCCCCCCGAGGACATGCCGTTCCTCGAGGACGGGACGCCGGTCGACATCGTCCTGAACCCGATGGGTGTGCCCGGCCGCATGAACGTCGGCCAGGTGCTCGAGGTCCACCTCGGGTGGATCGCCAAGCAGGGCTGGGACATCTCGCTCGCCGAGGGTGACGTGCAGTGGCGGGACGAGGTCCCGGCCATCGCCGCCAAGTCCGCTCCCGGCACCCCGGTCGCCACCCCCGTGTTCGACGGCGTGCCGGAGCAGACCCTCACCGGTCTGCTCGGCTCCACGCTGCCGAACCGCGACGGCGAGCGGATGGTCGGTCACGACGGCAAGGCCCGGCTGTTCGACGGCCGCTCCGGCGAGCCGTTCCCGGACCCGGTGGCCGTCGGCTACATGTACATCCTCAAGCTGCACCACCTGGTCGACGACAAGATCCACGCCCGTTCGACCGGTCCGTACTCGATGATCACGCAGCAGCCCCTGGGCGGTAAGGCCCAGTTCGGTGGCCAGCGGTTCGGCGAGATGGAGGTGTGGGCGCTCGAGGCGTACGGCGCCGCGTACACGCTGCAGGAGCTGCTCACCATCAAGTCCGACGACGTCCCGGGCCGCGTGAAGGTCTACGAGGCGATCGTCAAGGGCGAGAACATCCCCGACTCGGGCATCCCCGAGTCGTTCAAGGTGCTGCTGAAGGAGATGCAGTCGCTCTGCCTGAACGTCGAGGTGCTGTCCAGCGACGGCGTCTCCATCGACATGAAGGAGAACGACGACGAGGTCTACCGCGCGGCGGAGGAGCTCGGCATCGACCTGTCCCGGCGCCCCAACGCGAGCAGCGTCGAAGAGATCTGACGACGAGCCCGGTGCGGGCCCCTGCCCGGGGGCCCGCACCGTCAGCCCGCACCCCTTGCACCATTCCGTCCGTCGGCCCGCACAGCGCGAGGCCGGCATGCGAAGGAAGTAGGACCCCTTGCTCGACGTCAACGTCTTCGACGAGCTGCGCATCGGC
Source organism: Cellulomonas sp. 73-145 (assembly GCA_001898185.1). Lineage (GTDB taxonomy): Bacteria > Actinomycetota > Actinomycetes > Actinomycetales > Cellulomonadaceae > Cellulomonas. The sequence goes on from MKTI01000003.1 coordinate 187,573, forward strand.
CTGGCCACGGCCGACGACATCCGTGCCTGGTCGCACGGTGAGGTGAAGAAGCCCGAGACCATCAACTACCGGACCCTGAAGCCGGAGAAGGATGGCCTGTTCTGCGAGAAGATCTTCGGTCCCACCCGGGACTGGGAGTGCTACTGCGGCAAGTACAAGCGCGTGCGCTTCAAGGGCATCATCTGCGAGCGCTGCGGCGTCGAGGTGACCCGGTCCAAGGTGCGCCGTGAGCGCATGGGCCACATCGAGCTGGCCGCCCCCGTGACGCACATCTGGTTCTTCAAGGGTGTCCCGTCGCGCCTGGGCTACCTGCTCGACCTCGCGCCGAAGGACCTGGAGAAGGTCATCTACTTCGCCGCCTACATGATCACGTGGGTGGACGAAGACGGCCGCGCCGAGGACCTCCCGAACCTCCAGAACGAGATCGACCTGGAGAAGAAGGAGATCGCGGACCGCCGCGACAACGACATCAACACCCGCGCCGCCAAGCTCGAGGCCGACCTGGCCGAGCTCGAGGCCGAGGGTGCCAAGGCGGACGCCCGCCGCAAGGTGCGCGACTCCGCCGAGCGCGAGATGGCGCAGCTGCGCAAGCGTGCCGACACCGAGCTCGAGCGCCTCGAGACGGTGTGGGACCGGTTCAAGAACCTCAAGGTCGCGGACCTCGAGGGCGACGAGATGCTCTACCGGCAGCTTCAGGACCGGTACGGCAACTACTTCGAGGGCTCGATGGGTGCCCAGGCGATCAAGAAGCGCCTGGAGGCCTTCGACCTCGACGCGGAGTCCGCCTCGCTGCGCGAGACGATCCGGGTGGGCAAGGGCCAGCGCAAGACGCGTGCCCTCAAGCGCCTCAAGGTCGTCAACGCGTTCCTGACGACCAACAACTCGCCGACCGGCATGGTGCTGGACGCCGTCCCGGTCATCCCGCCCGACCTGCGCCCGATGGTCCAGCTCGACGGTGGCCGGTTCGCCACCTCGGACCTGAACGACCTGTACCGCCGCGTGATCAACCGGAACAACCGCCTCAAGCGGCTGCTCGACCTCGGCGCGCCGGAGATCATCGTCAACAACGAGAAGCGGATGCTCCAGGAGGCCGTCGACTCGCTGTTCGACAACGGCCGCCGTGGCCGTCCGGTGACGGGTCCGGGCAACCGCCCGCTCAAGTCGATCTCGGACATGCTCAAGGGCAAGCAGGGCCGGTTCCGTCAGAACCTGCTCGGCAAGCGCGTCGACTACTCCGGTCGTTCGGTCATCGTGGTCGGCCCGCAGCTGAAGCTGCACCAGTGCGGCCTGCCCAAGCAGATGGCGCTCGAGCTGTTCAAGCCGTTCGTCATGAAGCGCCTGGTGGACCTGAACCACGCGCAGAACATCAAGAGCGCCAAGCGCATGGTCGAGCGTGCCCGCCCGGTCGTGTGGGACGTGCTCGAGGAGGTCATCACCGAGCACCCGGTTCTGCTGAACCGTGCGCCCACGCTGCACCGCCTCGGCATCCAGGCGTTCGAGCCCCAGCTGGTCGAGGGCAAGGCGATCCACCTGCACCCGCTCGTCTGCGGCGCGTTCAACGCCGACTTCGACGGTGACCAGATGGCCGTGCACCTGCCGCTGTCCGCAGAGGCGCAGGCCGAGGCCCGCATCCTCATGCTGTCCAGCAACAACATCCTCAAGCCGTCGGACGGTCGTCCGGTGACCATGCCGACCCAGGACATGATCATCGGTCTGTACCACCTGACCTCCGACCGCCCGGGTGCCAACGGTGAGGGCCGCGCGTTCAGCTCGGTGTCCGAGGCGATCATGGCCTTCGACCAGGGCACGCTCGACCTCAACGCGGTCGTCAAGATCCGCATGGACGGCCTGGTCCTCGACGAGGAGCGAGCTCCCGAGGGCTGGACGCAGGGCGAGCCCCTGCTGTTCGAGACCACGCTCGGCCGCGCGCTCTTCAACGAGCTCGTGCCGGTGGACTACCCGTACGAGAACGGCGTCGTCGACAAGAAGCGCCTCTCGGCCATCGTCAACGACCTGGCCGAGCGGTACCCGAAGGTCGAGGTCGCTGCGTCCCTCGACGCCCTGAAGGAGGCCGGCTTCCGCTGGGCCACCCGGTCGGGCGTGACCATTTCCATCTCCGACGTCGCCACGCCGACGGAGAAGAAGGCGATCCTCGAGGAGAACGAGGCGCGCGCCGCCAAGGTTCAGGGCCAGTACGACAAGGGTCTGATCACCGACGACGAGCGTCGCCAGGAGCTCATCAACATCTGGACCGAGGCGACGGACAAGGTCGCCAAGGCGATGCAGGCGAACTTCCCGGCCCGCAACACCGTGTACCGGATGGTCGGCTCGGGTGCTCGAGGCAACTGGATGCAGGTCCGGCAGATCGCCGGCATGCGTGGTCTGGTGGCCAACCCGAAGGGTGAGATCATCCCTCGCCCGATCAAGGCCAACTACCGCGAGGGCCTGTCGGTCCTGGAGTACTTCATCGCGACGCACGGCGCCCGCAAGGGTCTGGCGGACACCGCTCTGCGGACCGCCGACTCGGGCTACCTCACGCGTCGTCTGGTCGACGTGTCGCAGGACGTGATCGTCCGTGAGCTGGACTGCGGCACCGAGCGTGGCCTGACCATGCCGATCGGGGTCGACGCCGGTGACGGGACGCTCCGTCGGCACGACAAGGTGGAGACCTCGGTCTTCTCCCGCACTCTGGCCACCGACATCGAGATCGACGGCGAGGTCATCGGCCACGCCGGCGACGACGTCGGCGACGTGCTGCTCGACAGGTTGCTCGCGGGCGGCGTGACCGAGCTCAAGATCCGCTCGGTGCTCACCTGCGAGTCCCGCGTCGGCACCTGCGCCAAGTGCTACGGCCGTTCCCTGGCCACCGGCAAGCTGGTCGACATCGGCGAGGCCGTGGGCATCATCGCCGCCCAGTCGATCGGTGAGCCCGGCACGCAGCTGACGATGCGTACGTTCCACACCGGTGGTGTCGCCTCGGCGGAGGACATCACGCAGGGTCTGCCGCGTGTCCAGGAGCTCTTCGAGGCCCGTACCCCCAAGGGTGAGGCGCCGATCGCGGAGTTCTCGGGCCGCATCGCGATCGAGGAGGGCGACCGGTCCCGCCGGATCGTCCTGACGCCGGACGACGGGTCGGAGGAGATCTCCATCCCGGTGACCAAGCGTCAGCGCCTGCTGGTCGCGGACGGGGACCACGTCTCCGTCGGCACCCAGCTGGTCCTCGGTGCCGTCGACCCCAAGAAGGTGCTGCGCATCCTCGGCCCGCGGGCCACGCAGAAGCACCTGGTGGACGAGGTCCAGGAGGTCTACCGCTCGCAGGGCGTGGACATCCACGACAAGCACATCGAGGTCATCGTCCGGCAGATGCTGCGCCGGGTGACGGTCCTCGACTCGGGCGACACCGACCTGCTGCCGGGCGAGCTGTCCGAGCGTGGGCGCTTCGAGGACGCGAACCGCAAGGCCGTGTCCGAGGGTGGTCAGCCGGCGTCCGGCCGTCCGGAGCTGATGGGCATCACCAAGGCGTCGCTGGCCACGGACTCGTGGCTGTCGGCGGCCTCCTTCCAGGAGACGACCAAGGTGCTGACCGAGGCTGCGATGTCGAGCCGGTCCGACCCGCTGCTCGGCCTGAAGGAGAACGTCATCCTCGGCAAGCTCATCCCGGCCGGTACCGGGCTCGCCCGGTACCGCGACATCGCGGTGGAGCCGACCGAGGAGGCGAAGGCCGAGCTGTACCCGGCCTTCGGCTACGACGAGATCGACTTCCCGGCCCTCGGCATGGGGACCGGTGACGCGATCCCGCTCGAGGACATCGACTTCGGCGACTACCGCTGACGTCGATCGCACCGCCCGAGGGGCCTGCCGGTTCGCCGGTGGGCCCCTCGGCGCACCTGCACGGTGCCGGCACGTCGTCCCACGTGCTGCTTTGACGCCTGTTCGGCCGCCAGGTAGCCTGGGACACCGTGCCCGCGTCGTCGGGCCCTTGTGCGTGCACGCATCGCGCCGCTGATTCGGACCAGCTCCGAGGCGGTGGCAGCGGCACCGGGTGACAGCCCGACCGTCACGACCGACCAGGACCCAGTCCTGGTTCGCGCCGCGGAGGACCGGGCCGACACGCCCGGGCGCGGGGGTCGGTGCGGGACGCAAGACCAGCCGGGGTAGTCGCGCGACGAGCGTCGATCCGGGACCTGCCGGCCGTCCTGGGTGACGGGTCCGGTCGACCAGAGATCCATCGACAGACGGAGACGCAGTGCCCACGATCCAGCAGCTGGTCCGCAAGGGCCGGCAGGCGAAGACGAACAAGTCGAAGACGCCTGCCCTCAAGGGCTCCCCCCAGCGACGCGGTGTGTGCACCCGCGTCTACACGACCACCCCGAAGAAGCCGAACTCGGCCCTGCGCAAGGTGGCGCGCGTGCGCCTCTCCTCGCAGGTCGAGGTGACGGCCTACATCCCGGGCGTCGGCCACAACCTGCAGGAGCACTCGATCGTGCTGGTGCGCGGCGGCCGTGTGAAGGACCTTCCCGGCGTCCGCTACAAGATCGTCCGTGGTGCCCTCGACACGCAGGGCGTCAAGAACCGCAAGCAGGCGCGCTCCCGCTACGGCGCGAAGAAGGGCTGAGTCCAATGCCTCGCAAGGGTCCGGCCCCCCGTCGGCCGCTCGTCGTCGACCCGGTCTACGGGTCTCCCGTCGTCACCCAGCTCATCAACAAGGTGCTGCTGGACGGCAAGAAGACCGTCGCGGAGTCCATCGTGTACGGCGCCCTCGAGGGCGTCCGCGAGAAGACCTCCGGCGACCCCGTCGTCGTGCTGAAGCGTGCGCTCGACAACGTGCGCCCCGCGCTCGAGGTCAAGTCCCGTCGTGTCGGCGGTGCCACCTACCAGGTCCCGGTCGAGGTGCGCCCGGTGCGCGCCACCACCCTGGCCCTGCGCTGGCTCACCGACTTCTCCCGCGCCCGTCGCGAGAAGACGATGACCGAGCGCCTCATGAACGAGATCCTGGACGCATCGAACGGCCTCGGTGCCGCGGTCAAGCGCCGCGAGGACATGCACAAGATGGCCGAGTCCAACCGCGCCTTCGCGCACTACCGCTGGTAACAACCGGCGGGTCGGGGGGCGGCGGCCCACGTGGCTGCCGCCCCGCCCGACCACCCGAGCCAACCGACAAGGGGCGTACACAACGTGGCACTCGACGTGCTCACCGACCTGACCAAGGTCCGCAACATCGGCATCATGGCGCACATCGATGCCGGCAAGACCACCACGACCGAGCGGATCCTGTACTACACAGGCATCACGTACAAGATCGGTGAGGTCCACGAGGGCGCCGCCACGATGGACTGGATGGAGCAGGAGCAGGAGCGCGGCATCACCATCACGTCCGCCGCGACGACCTGCTTCTGGAAGAACAACCAGATCAACATCATCGACACCCCTGGCCACGTCGACTTCACCGTCGAGGTGGAGCGTTCGCTGCGCGTGCTCGACGGCGCGGTCGCAGTGTTCGACGGCAAGGAGGGCGTCGAGCCCCAGTCCGAGACGGTGTGGCGCCAGGCCGACAAGTACGACGTGCCGCGCATCTGCTTCGTCAACAAGATGGACAAGCTCGGCGCCGACTTCTACTTCACGGTCAAGACGATCGTCGACCGCCTGAAGGCCCGCCCGCTCGTCATCCAGCTGCCCATCGGTTCCGAGAGCAGCTTCATCGGTGTCGTCGACCTGGTCGAGAACCGCGCGCTGGTGTGGCGCGGGGAGACGGCCCTCGGCGAGAAGTACGACGTCGAGGAGATCCCGGCCGACCTGGTCGAGCGCGCCGAGCAGTACCGCGCGGAGCTGATCGAGGCCGTCGCCGAGACCGACGAGGAGCTGCTGGAGAAGTACCTCTCCGGCGAGGAGCTCACCGTCGCCGAGATCAAGGCGGGCATCCGCAAGCTGACGATCTCGTCCGAGGCGTACCCGGTGCTGTGCGGGTCGGCGTTCAAGAACAAGGGCGTGCAGCCCATGCTCGACGCCGTCATCGACTACCTGCCGTCGCCGCTGGACGTCCCGTCCATCGAGGGCCACGACGTCAAGGACGAGTCCATCGTCGTCGAGCGGCACGCCGACGCGACGGAGCCGTTCTCCGCGCTCGCGTTCAAGGTCGCCGCGCACCCGTTCTTCGGCAAGCTCACCTACGTCCGGGTGTACTCCGGCAAGGTGGCGCAGGGCGCCCAGGTGCTCAACTCGACGAAGGGCAAGAAGGAGCGCATCGGGAAGCTGTTCCAGATGCACTCCAACAAGGAGAACCCGGTCGACGAGGCCCAGGCCGGCCACATCTACGCGTTCATCGGCCTGAAGGACGTCACCACCGGTGACACCCTCTCCGACCCGAGCTCGCCGGTGGTCCTGGAGTCCATGACCTTCCCGGAGCCCGTCATCGACGTGGCGATCGAGCCGAAGACGAAGGCCGACCAGGAGAAGCTGTCCACGGCCATCCAGAAGCTCGCCGAGGAGGACCCGACGTTCCGGGTGCGCCTGGACGACGAGACCGGCCAGACCGTCATCGGCGGCATGGGCGAGCTCCACCTCGACATCCTCGTCGACCGCATGCGTCGCGAGTTCAAGGTCGAGGCGAACGTCGGCAAGCCGCAGGTGGCGTACCGCGAGACCATCCGCCGCAAGGTGGACAAGATCGAGTACGTCCACAAGAAGCAGACCGGCGGTTCGGGCCAGTACGCCAAGGTCCAGCTGTCCTTCGAGCCGCTGGACACCGCCGAGGGCGAGGTCTACGAGTTCCAGAACGCCGTCACCGGTGGTCGCATCCCGCGCGAGTACATCCCGTCGGTCGACCAGGGCATCCAGAGCGCCATGCAGCAGGGCGTGCTGGCCGGCTTCCCGATGGTCGGCGTCAAGGCGATCCTGCTCGACGGTGCCTACCACGAGGTCGACTCGTCCGAGATGGCCTTCAAGATCGCCGGCTCGATGGTCCTGAAGGAGGCTGCGCGCAAGGCCGACCCGGCCCTGCTCGAGCCGATCATGGCCGTCGAGGTGCGCACGCCCGAGGAGTACATGGGCGACGTGATCGGCGACCTGAACTCCCGCCGCGGCATGATCCAGTCGATGGAGGACGCCACCGGCGTGAAGGTCGTGCGTGCGCACGTCCCGCTCTCGGAGATGTTCGGGTACGTCGGCGACCTGCGGTCGAAGACCCAGGGTCGTGCGGTGTACTCGATGCAGTTCGACAGCTACGCCGAGGTTCCTCGCAACGTGGCCGAAGAGATCATCAAGAAGACCCGGGGCGAGTGAGTCCCGAGGGTCGACCCCTCGCAGTACCAGCAACACACCCGACCCGGAGGACCGCACGCTCGTCGGCTACCGTTCGTAGGCGACGACGGGCAATCTCTACCAAGTCCTGAGGAGGACACCCAGTGGGCAAGGCGAAGTTCGAGCGGACCAAGCCGCACGTCAACATCGGGACCATCGGTCACGTCGACCACGGCAAGACGACGCTGACCGCCGCGATCTCGAAGGTGCTGCACGACAAGCACCCGGACCTGAACCCCTTCACGCCGTTCGACGAGATCGACAAGGCGCCGGAGGAGAAGCAGCGCGGTATCACCATCAACATCGCGCACGTCGAGTACCAGACCGACAAGCGCCACTACGCGCACGTCGACGCCCCTGGGCACGCCGACTACATCAAGAACATGATCACGGGTGCGGCGCAGATGGACGGCGCCATCCTGGTGGTCGCCGCCACCGACGGCCCCATGGCCCAGACGCGTGAGCACGTGCTGCTCGCCCGTCAGGTCGGCGTCCCCTACCTGCTGGTCGCACTGAACAAGTCCGACATGGTGGACGACGAGGAGATCCTCGAGCTCGTCGAGGTCGAGGTGCGCGAGCTCCTCTCCTCGCAGGGCTTCCCGGGCGACGACGTCCCGGTGATCCGCGTCTCCGCGCTGAAGGCGCTCGAGGGCGACCCGCAGTGGGTCAAGTCCGTCGAGGACCTGCTGGACGCCGTCGACGAGAACGTGCCGGACCCGGTGCGCGACATCGACAAGCCGTTCCTCATGCCGATCGAGGACGTCTTCACGATCACCGGCCGCGGCACCGTGGTCACCGGTCGTGTGGAGCGCGGTCGCCTCAAGGTGAACGAGGAGGTCGAGATCGTCGGTATCAAGGAGAAGTCGATCAAGACCACGGTCACCGGCGTGGAGATGTTCCGCAAGACCCTGGACTACGCCGAGGCCGGCGACAACACGGGTCTGCTGCTCCGCGGCACCAAGCGCGAGGAGGTGGAGCGTGGCCAGGTCGTCGTGAAGCCGGGCTCGATCACCCCGCACACCCAGTTCGAGGGCCAGGTCTACATCCTCGCCAAGGACGAGGGTGGCCGTCACAACCCGTTCTACTCGAACTACCGTCCCCAGTTCTACTTCCGGACGACGGACGTCACCGGTGTCATCACGCTGCCCGAGGGCACCGAGATGGTCATGCCGGGCGACAACACCGAGATCAGCGTCCAGCTGATCCAGCCCATCGCCATGGAGGAGGGCCTCGGCTTCGCCATCCGTGAGGGTGGTCGGACCGTCGGCTCGGGCCGGGTCATCAAGATCATCAAGTGATCACCGCCCCTCGGGGCTGATCGACGCAGAGGGCCCGGGTGCGCACGCCGCACCCGGGCCCTTCTGTCGTGCGGTGCGGGCCCGGCGGGAGATCGTCGGGCGCCAGGGGTCGTCGCTCCGGCGACCGCGTCCGGGCTGCTCCGACTGTGACGCAGTCGGTGCCGACCCGGGTTTGGTCAATCGGGGGAGCGTCTGGCAGACTGTCGGGGTTGCCCGCTGGGGTGTGGTGCGTTCGCGCGCCGCAGACAGGTGGGCGCGACGACGTGGAGAGCCCACGGACCCCGGGGTCACCCGGCGGTGAGGGGCTCGACCGCAACCACTGACCTCGTACCTGACGGTGCGCAGCGCGAGAGTGTGTCGCTCAATGCGACACGCCCGAGTGCGGGGGTCGGACGGACCGGTTTCGAAGAGAGAGAAGTAGACGACGCCATGGCGGGACAGAAGATCCGCATCCGGCTCAAGTCCTACGACCACGAGGTCATCGACAGCTCGGCGCGCAAGATCGTCGACACGGTGACCCGAGCTGGTGCGCAGGTCGTGGGCCCGGTGCCGCTGCCGACGGAGAAGAACGTCTTCTGCGTCATCCGGTCGCCCCACAAGTACAAGGACAGCCGCGAGCACTTCGAGATGCGCACGCACAAGCGGCTGATCGACATCATCGACCCCACGCCGAAGGCCGTCGACTCGCTCATGCGTCTCGACCTGCCTGCGGACGTGAACATCGAGATCAAGCTCTGATCGCTGGGAAGGACTGATCTTCATGGCAACCCAGCAGACCGCTCGCCCGGTCACGGCGCTGCTCGGCACCAAGCTCGGCATGACTCAGGTGTGGGACGAGGCAGGCCGCCTCGTCCCCGTCACGGTCGTCGAGGTCGGTACGAACGTCGTGACGCAGGTGCGCTCCGCTGAGGCCGACGGCTACGTCGCGGTGCAGCTGGCCTACGGCCAGATCGACCCGCGCAAGGTCACCAAGCCGCTCAAGGGCCACTTCGAGAAGGCCGGGGTCACCCCCCGCCGGCACGTGGCCGAGATCCGCACGGCGGACGCCGCCGACTACTCGGTCGGCCAGGAGCTGACCGCGACCGCGTTCGAGGCGGGCCAGTCGGTGGACGTCTCCGGCACCACCAAGGGCAAGGGCACCGCCGGTGTGATGAAGCGTCACGGCTTCAAGGGCGTCAGCGCTTCCCACGGTTCGCACCGCAACCACCGCAAGCCGGGCTCGATCGGTGGGGCGTCCACCCCGTCGCGCGTGTTCAAGGGCATGCGGATGGCCGGCCGGATGGGCAACGCCCGTCAGACCGTTCAGAACCTGACCGTGCACGCGGTCGACGCCGAGAGGGGTCTGCTGCTCGTCAAGGGCGCCGTCCCCGGCCCCAAGGGCGGCGTGGTCCTCGTGCGTACCGCTGTGAAGGGTGCGTGACCACGATGAGTGACACGCTGACCGTCGACGTCCTGGACGCCGAGGGCAACAAGGCCGGTACGGCCGACCTGCCCGGCGCCGTCTTCGACGTGCAGACCAACATCCCGCTGATCCACCAGGTCGTCGTCGCGCAGCTCGCTGCGGCGCGCCAGGGCACGCACTCCACGAAGACTCGTGGCGAGGTGTCCGGTGGCGGCAAGAAGCCGTACAAGCAGAAGGGCACCGGCCGTGCCCGTCAGGGCTCGACGCGTGCACCGCAGTTCGCCGGCGGTGGCGTCGTCCACGGCCCGACGCCGCGCGACTACAGCCAGCGGACCCCGAAGAAGATGAAGGCCGCGGCGCTCCGCGGTGCTCTCTCGGACCGCGCCCGTGCCGGCCGCGTGCACGTCGTCTCCGGGTTCGCCCCGGGCGAGGCGCCGTCGACCAAGGCCGCCATCAAGGTGCTCGACAACCTGTCGGGTCGCAAGAACGTCCTGGTGGTCGTCGAGCGGGCGGACGAGATCACGTGGAAGTCGCTGCGCAACGTCGAGCGGGTGCACCTGCTGGTCGCTGACCAGCTGAACACCTACGACGTGCTCATCAGCGACGACGTGGTGTTCACGCAGGGTGCGCTCGACGCGTTCCTCGCCGGCACCTCGGCCGCCAAGGAGGAGACCAAGTGAGCACCGTCGGCAAGGACCCGCGCGACATCCTGATCGCCCCGGTGGTCTCGGAGAAGAGCTACGGCCTGCTCGACGAGGGCAAGTACACGTTCCTCGTCGACCCGCGGGCCAACAAGACCGAGATCAAGATCGCCGTCGAGCAGGTGTTCGGCGTCAAGGTCGACTCGGTCAACACCGCCAACCGGCAGGGCAAGGCCCGCCGGACCCGGTTCGGCATCGGCCGTCGCAAGGCCACGAAGCGTGCGATCGTCACCCTCCGCGAGGGCTCGA
>MKTI01000004.1 GCA_001898185.1 Cellulomonas sp. 73-145
CGACGTCTCCTCCGAGCCCGACGCCACCTGACCCGAGGCCGCCGACAGCTCCTCCGCCGCCGCCGCCACCGCAGCCGCCGTCTCACTGACCACGCTCAACGTCCCCCGCAACGACCCCTGCGCCGCGGTCAGGGCCTGCGCCATCCGACCCACCTCGTCCCGCGAGTCCAGACGGAGCTCCTTGGTCAGGTCACCGGCCGCCATCGCCTCGAGACCGGCCTTGACGGCGTTCACCTTCTTCAGCACGCCGCGCAGCACGGAGAAGCCGAGCGCGATCGAGGCGAGCGACGCGGCACCGAGCAGGATCCACATGAGCCGGATGGAGGACGACGACTGGGCCACGCCCGTCTGGTGCAGCGCCTTGGCCTTCTTCGCCAGGGCGTCCGCCTCGGCCGCGATCGCGTCGTTGGTGGTCGACGCCTGCTTGGTCAGGGTGTTCTGGGTGTAGACGGCGGCACCGGCGATGTCACCGGCGCCGACCATGTCGAACATCTTCTGGGCGTCGTTCTCGTACGTCGTCATCTCGGTACGGATCGACTGGACGCTCTCCTGGCTCGACGCCATCGGCGCGTACTTGTCGATGTACGACTGCATGTCCCGGAACCGGCCACCGAGCTCGGTCACCTGGTTGGTCAGGTCCACGCTGCCGAGCGCCGGCACCAGGCCGACGCGTCCGCGGTCACCGCCGAACTCCCGCTCGATCATGATGATCTGCTGCATCGGCAGGCTCGTCTGGTCGTAGAGCTGCTCGGAACCCCGGTTCAGGGAGTCCATCCGCTGCACCGACAGGCCGGTGAGCCCTGCCGCGACGAGCACCAGCAGCGCGAGGCACAGGCCGATCTTCGCCGCGATCGACGAGTCGGCGAACAGCCGCTTGCTCAGGGACCGGCGGGGCGCCCGTGCGGTGGTGCTCATGTGAGGTGCTCCTTCATGGAGACGTGGACATCCGTGTCACTCGTCACACCCATCGGCCGCCGGGCCGCGCTCGTGAGGCTCCGGAGGGGATGGATCGGACGGCCGTCCAGGTGGCGGCGAGGTCCGGCGACGGCCCGGGGGGCTTGGCCGTGAGCAGCGGAACGGCCGCTCCGACGCGCTCGGAGCGGCCGTGGTCCGCGGGCCCCGCCGGGAGGCCGGGGCGCGTCGTCAGGCGGCGACCGCCTCGTCGACGTCGAGCACCAGCAGCAGGTCGTGGTCCAGCTTGTGCGCGCCGAGCACCACCGACCGCATGACGCGGGGCAGCGTGTCCGGCGGCTCCTCGAACGTCTCGGGCCCGACGGTGACGACCTCGCCGACGTGGTCCACCAGCAGCGACACCGTCTCGCCGCCCACCCGGACGACGACCATCATCGGGTCGTCGCCCTCGGCGCGGTCGGGCAGCGCGAGCCGGGCCCGGAGGTCGACCGCGAGCACCACCTGACCGCGCAGGTTCACCAGGCCGGCCACGGTGCGGGGTGCGAGCGGCACGCGGGTGCGCTGCTGCTGGTGCAGCACCTCCTGCACCTGCGTCACGTCCACCCCGTACAGCGCACCGCCCAGGCGGAACGTCACCAGCTGGGTCATCGGGCCACCCCCACCAGGTCGCGGTCGTGCGGCGCGTCGTCGAACGTCGTCGCGTCGAAGAAGGCCGGGTCGGCGGCGAGGATCGCCGAGCGGACGTCGAGCAGCTCGGTCACCTTGCCGCCCAGCACCGCCGAGCCGACCAGCCCCATGTCGTCCAGGTCGCTGTGCAGCGAGTCGTCGTCGGCCAGGATGTCGACGATCGACTCGACCACCAGGCCGACCCCGCGGCCGTCCTGGCTGTGCACCACGACCTGCAGCGTCTCCTCGTCGAAGCCGCCCATCGCGCCGAGCAGCCGGTCGAGGCGGACCAGCGGGAGGATCGCGCCGCGGTACTGCACCACCTCGCGGCCGCCCACCAGCTCGACCAGCGAGGCCGGGATCTGCTCCAGCCGCGTGACCGAGGCCAGCGGCATCGCGACGCGTCGTCCGCCGCCGATGCCGGCGACCAGCACCTGCCGGGCGGTGGAGGCGCCGGCCGCTGCGGCGGTGGACCGGGTACGGCCGAGGCCGCTCTCCGGCTCGCCGACCAGCGCGCGGCGCGCCAGCCCCTGCACGTCGAGGATCAGCGCGACCCGACCGTCACCCAGCACCGTGGCGCCGGAGTACGTGCCGATCGACTTCAGCCGCGGCGACAGGGCCTTGACCACGATCTCCTCGGTGTCCAGCACGCGGTCGACCACCATGCCGAACCGCACGTCGTCGGACGCGACCACCGCGATCACCGCAGAGCTGCCCGGCGCCACGCTGAGCACCGGCGCGGACCCGTCGGCCTGCGTCGTGCCGTCCAGCACGTGTGCCAGGGACACCAGCGGCAGCAGGTCCCCGCGCAGCCGGTACACCGGTGCGGAGTGCACGTACTCGATCGAGGTGGCGTTGCGGTCGTCCACCGCGACCAGTTCGAGCAGGTTCACCTGGGGGACGGCGAACCGCTCCTCGCCGCACTCGACCGTCAGCGCCGGCATGATCGCCAGGGTCAGCGGGATGCGCAGCCGCCACGTGGTGCCGATGCCGGGCTTGGACTCGACGTCCACCGACCCGCCCACCGACTCGATCTTGGTGCGGACCACGTCCATGCCGACACCGCGGCCGGACACGTTGGTCACCTGCTCCGCGGTGGAGAAGCCCGGCAGGAACAGCAGCTGCATCAGGTCCGCCGGCGTCGCCGCAGCGAGCTGCTCGGCGGTGCGCAGCCCCTTGCGGAGCGCGCTGGCGGCGACCTTCTGCGCGTCGATGCCGCGGCCGTCGTCGGACACCTCGACGACCACCAGCCCACCGGCGTGGTAGGCGCGCAGCGTCAGCAGGCCCTGGGCCGGCTTGCCGGCCGCGACCCGGTCGGCGACCGGCTCGATGCCGTGGTCGATCGCGTTGCGGACCAGGTGCGTCAGCGGGTCCTTGACCGCCTCGAGCAGCCCGCGGTCCAGCTCCGTGTCGCCGCCGGACATCTCCAGGGCGACCTCACGGCCGCAGGACGCGGCCAGGTCGCGGACGACGCGCGGCATCTTGGACCAGATGTGCTCGATGGGCTGCATGCGCGTCTTCATGACGCCCTCCTGCAGCTCACCGGCGATGACGTCGAGGCGCTGGGCGGCGCGGGACAGGTCGAGGTCCGCGCCGACCGAGGCCAGGCGGGTGATCTGGTTGCGGGCCAGCACCAGCTCGCCGACCTCACGCATCAGGCCGTCGAGCAGCTCGACGTCGACGCGGATCGAGGAGTCGGAGATCGTGCGGACGCCGCCCTCGTCCGGCGTCTCCGTGGTCGCGGCCGACGGCGGGATGCGGGGGGTCGGGACGGCGGGAGCCGGAGCGGCGGTCGCGGCGGCGGGCGTTGCCGCCACGGGCACGGGGGCGGCGACCGGGGCGGGGGTGGGAGCAGGGGTCACGACGGCAGCAGACGCCGACGCGGGCACCGTCTCGGCGATGCGCTCGACGATCACCGCGGTGGTGACCGGGGCGGGCTCGCCGACAGGCTCGGCCGCGGCAACCGGCTCGGCGGCCGTCGTCGTCACGGGCGCGGGTGTCGCCAGCGGCTCGGGCTCGGGGGTCGCAGCAGCCGCTGCCGGGTCGGTGGCCAGCACCGCCTCGACGCGGGCCACGACGTCGTCGATCGCCACGGAGCTCTCGTCGCCGCCGGTCTCGATGGTGCGCAGGATCTCGCGGACGCGGTCCACCACGGCCAGCAGCACGTCGGTGGTCGGCTGGTCCATCGACCGCTTGCCGTCGCGCAGCTCCACCAGCAGGTTCTCGCCGGCGTGCGTGACGTGCTCGAGGTTGCCGAACGCCAGGAAGCCGCTGGTGCCCTTGATCGTGTGGATGGTGCGGAACACGCTGCTCAGCAGCGGCCGCGCACCGGGCTCCTTCTCGAGGGCCACCAGGTCCTGGTCGAGCTGATCCAGGTTCTCGTAGCTCTCCACGAGGAACTCGCGGACGATGTCGTCGGCGTCCTCCACGCTCCGGCCTCCTCATGGAGGGCCGGCGTCCATCGCCGGCCGTACAGGAGGCTCATCGGTCGAGCGAGGCGTCTCCTGAGGAGTCCACGCCCGGTGCCGGGGCGGCCGGCGCAGCGGGGACGGCCGGGTCGGCGGGCGTCGCGGGCGACGGCGGCGCGGCGATGATGCGGCGAAGTGCCGCCTCGGTGCCGGCGTCCGCGGCGACCGCCTCCTCGTTGGCGGAGCTGATCGCCTCCAGCACCTCCGCGCGGTGCACACGCACCGACCGCGGGGCGTCGATCCCGAGCCGCACACCGTCGGACCGCACCTCGATCACGGTGACGACGATGTCGCCCCCGATGACGAGGCGCTCGCCCACCCGACGGCTCAGCACCAGCATGCGGTGACCTTATCTTGCGGCGCCGTGAGGCCCCGGCTGCCGCGCGTCCGCGCCCATCGGCGAGGCCTCGGCGCTCGCTACGAGGAAGCCCTCGCCTCGACCCGCACGACCGACGCACCGGACGCCCGGCCACCGCCCGACTCGACGGAGGTGCTCAGGTTGTACAGGCCGGGGGCGGCGTCAGCCGGGATGGCGATCGTGCTGACCGGTGCACCCCCCGCCCGGTTCGTCGTCTGCACAGGGGCTGCGGTCACGCTGGGCGACGGAGCACCAGCACCGCTGGAGCTCTTCAGCGTCGTGACGTCGGGGTACGCGCCGGTCAACGACGCCGACAACGTGACCGGCGCCTCGGGATACGACTGCGTGGGCGGAACGGTCTCGACGATCCAGTGCAGCACCAGCACGTCGCCGGGGTGGAGCACCTGGTCGATGTCGGCGCTCGCGCAACACGTGTAGGTGAACGAGGCGGGGCTGCTGGCCGACGGTGGCTGCGGCACCTGTGCACAGCCGGCGACCGCCGCGGCACCGAGGCCGACCGTCGCCCAGAACAGTGCTGAACGTCGACGTCGGGGGCCTCCCATGGTCGGACCGTAGCCGTGCCCAGGGGGGTGCAGCGGGCGAACGGCACCCCAGCTGGGATTCGTTCGCAGTTCCGCCCGGATGGCCGCGGCGCCCGGGCTACGGTCCGTTCGAGGGCTGCGACCACCGGCCGCGGCTCGGCCCGAGAGGAGCACCCGCGTCCATGGCCTCGCGGCGGCGGAACGTCTGGTCCGCGGTGTTCGGCGAGACGATCATGACCTGGCCCCGGATCGCCGGGCAGCAGCTGGTGGCCGTGACCCTGGTGGTCAACGCGGTGCTCGCCCACAGCGGATGGCTGCGCTGGGCGGGCTTCACGCTCGCCGCCGTCACGCAGGTCTGGATCCTGTACGACGCGAGCCGCCGCCTCGAGGCGACGCACAGGGCCCGCCAGGCGTCGGCCCGGAGGTCGCCGCAGGCGATCGCTGACGACCGAGGAAAGTGACCGCGCGGGTCACGCGCGGCATGGGCTGCGAGACGGACCTGCGGGTCCGGGGAGGACGTGGTCATGGAGGTTCGGGCTGAGCGACGAGGCGCCTTCCGTGCGACCTGGGTCGTGGGGCTCGCCGTCGTGGCGTTCCAGGTCGTGGTGGCCGAGGCGTGGCGGAAGGGCACCGGAGGAGTCCACCTCGCACCGTTCTGGGGCACGTACATCGGCTTGGTGTTCGGCCTGTTGGGGATCGTCGCGGTCGCGGCGTCCCGCTCCCGACGTGGCGCCGACTCACTCGCCGCACTGGCCGTCAGCTCGGCCTCTCTGACGCTCGCCCTGGCGCTGCTGGCGTTCTAGCGGCGTGGGCCTCGCGGCCCGCGACGGGCGCTCAGGCGCGGGCGGCGTCCACGTCCTGGCCCAGCAGGGCCGCCCAGACCACCGGCGACGACGGCACCCCGTCGGCCAGGGCGATCGGCAGGTCGAGGCCGAGCACGGTCCCCGGTGCGCGCGTGTCGAACAGTCCCCGTACCGCGAGCGCGTCGACGGCGCGCTGGCGGCCGACCTGCGCGAGCCAGTGGCCGGTGTCCTCCGGCTTGGTGCGGCCGTCCACGACGGCCCACACCTGGTCCGGGCGGGCGGCGGCGACCAGGGCGGCGGCCTGCTCACGGTCGAGGCGCTCGTCGCGCACCGGGACGGTGACGATCCACGGGTGGTCCTCCCGCGGCGCGGTGGCCCGCCAGCGCGAGGTGGCCGTGGCGCTCGACATGGCCCCCGGACCGCACTTCACGACGGCCTGCGGGGGCAGCGCCCAGCGGTGCGCGATCAGGTCGGCGGTCTCCTCGACGTCCAGCGGCGGACCGACGAGGACGAGCACCTGACCCGACTGGCGCGGCGGGACGGGCGACGGCGGGAGCTGGGCCAGCACCCCGCCGAGGGTCAGCGGCGTGCGGGTCAGCAGGGCAGCGGGGACGCCGGCGGCGGTCAGCGCTGCGCGCAGGGCGTCGTCGGACTGCGGTGCGAGGCCCGGAGCCGGCGCCGTGCCGGCCGCAGCGAGGGTGCCGGCCGAGGTCGGCGCGGGCACCTCCACCTCGGCAGGGGGCGGCACCTCGGCGAGCGCACGCACCTGGTCGAGCACGGCAGCGAAGCGGGCGCTGGCTGTGGACACCGGGGCCGGGTCGGCGGGCGCCGCCACCTCAGTCGCCGGACGACCCGCCACTGCGGTTCCGACCGGTCCGGGAACGGTCGAGGCGGCAAGTCCGGCGGGTGCCGCGGCGAACGGCGCGCCGGTGCGCTCGGCCTGGTCGGCCGCCTCGAGCAGGTCGTCGAGCGAGGCCGCCGTCGGACGCGTGAACCGACGCCGGGGCGCGCGCGCCAGCTCCGGCACGTCGATCGTCAGCTCGTACCGCTCGCGGGCGAAGAAGCCCCCGAACCCGCCGCTGCGCACCTTCTCGGCGCGCACGATCCGCGCACCGGGACCGAGCTCCTCGCGGACACGGACGATCAGCCCCGCGAGGTCGGCACCCTCAAGCAGCAAGCGCTCGCCCACGGCTCACCATCCCCACGGTCTCGACGTTGACGCCGGCACCGGTCACCTCGGAGTAGCTGAGCACCGCGAGGCGAGGCAGGCCGAGGGACACCAGCCGGCGCAGCGCCGGGCGGATGGTCGGCGCGCACACCAGCACCGCGGTGGTGCCCTCCGCCTCGGCCTCCGCCAGCGCCCCGCGCAGCCGGCCGAGCATCGTGTCGAGGATCTCGGGGTCGACCACCAGCTGGGTCCCGTGCTCGCCGGGACGCGACGACTCAACGAGCTGGTGCTCCAGCACCGGCTCGAGGGTGATCACGCGCAGCACGCCGTCGCGCGAGTGCGGTGCGACCAGGGCCGGGCCGAGCGCCGCACGCGCCGCCTCGACCAGACCCTCTGGGTCCGTGGAGACGCGGGCGCGCAGCGTGAGCGCCTCGTAGATCCGCGACAGGTCCCGGATGGACACCCCCTCGGCGAGCAGGCCCTGCAGCACCCGCTGCACCTCGCCCAGCGAGAGCAGCGACGGCACCAGCTCCTCGACCACCGACGGGTTGACCTGCTTGACGCCCTCGGTCAGCACCCGCACGTCCTCGCGGGACAGCAGCCGGTCGGCGTGCTGGCTGACCAGCTCGCCGAGGTGCGTCACCAGGACGGACACGCGGTCGACGACGGTGGCACCGGTCATCTCGGCGGCGTGCCGGAGCTCGGCCGGCACCCACTTGCCCGGCAGGCCGAACACCGGCTCCGCCACCGCCGAGCCGGGGAGGCCGGCCAGGTCGTCGCCGAGCGCCAGCACGCGTCCGGCCGGCGCCTGCCCACGGCCCACCTCGACGCCCGCGATGCGGACGACGTAGGTGGCCTGCGGCAGGTCGACGCTGTCGCGGGTCCGCACCGGCGGGACGACGACGCCGAGGTCCATCGCCGTCTTGCGCCGCAGCGAGCGCACGCGGCCCAGCAGGTCCCGCTCCGGGCCGCTGCCCACGAGGTCCACCAGGTCGGGCGCCAGCAGGATCTCCAGCGTCGGCACGCGCATCTGCTCGATCAGCTGCTCGGGGGTGTCCGCGGCCTCCGGTGCGGGACCGGCCGGCTTGGCGACGGCCTTCGCGGCCGCCTCGCGCCGCTCGGTGCTGCGGGCCCGCTGCGAGACGAGCAGCAGCACGCCGCCCACCAGCAGGAACGGCACCTTGGGCATGCCGGGCAGCAGGGCCAGGGCCACCGCGCCGCCGCCGGCGATCATCAGGGCGGTCTTGGACTGGGTCAGCTGCTTGGCGGCGGAGGAGCCCAGGTCCGCGTCGGCGCTGGCGCGGGTGACGACGATGCCGGTTGACACCGACAGCAGCAGCGCGGGGATCTGGGTGACCAGGCCGTCGCCGATGGTCAGCAGGCTGTAGCGGTTCAGGGCGTCGCCCATGGTCATCTTCATCTGGACCATGCCGATGATGAACCCGCCGACCAGGTTGATCACCGTGATGATGATTCCTGCGACTGCATCGCCCTTGACGAACTTGGAGCCACCGTCCATCGCGCCGTAGAAGTCGGCCTCGGCGGCGACATCGGCGCGGCGGCGGCGCGCCGTGTCCTCGTCGATCAGGCCTGAGTTCAGGTCGGCGTCGATCGCCATCTGCTTGCCGGGCATCGCGTCGAGCGTGAACCGGGCGCCCACCTCGGCGACGCGGCCGGCGCCCACCACGAAGTGGCCGAACGCGTCGATGACGTGACCGGCGTACCCGTCGCGGAGGACGAGCCGGGTGCTCGCCACGTTGAGCCCCAGCCGGAACAGGGTGAACACCAGGATCAGCGACGGGAACACCGAGAAGTCCAGCGGCCGGCGCACGTACATGCTGGTCAGCAGGATCACCAGCGCCGCGGTGATGTTGGCTGCGATCAGCACGTCCAGCAGCGCCGCCGGCAGCGGCACCACCAGCAGCAGCACGATGCCGACCACGCCGATCGGCACGGCCATCGCGGACAGGTCCTTGTTCTTCATCGGCCGTCCTCCGGTCGAGCGGGTGAGTCTGCGGTGGTCGAGCGGGTGGTCGAGGTGGCGACAGCGAGGTCGTCGCTCGTGGGTGCCGGTGCTGCGGAGGCATCCGCAGCGGCGGCGGGGCGCCCGGCACGGGACCGGCTCGCCGCACGTGCGGCGGCACGGGCGACCGCGCGGTGGTCGGTGTGGTCGTCGGGCGCCAGCGTCGAGCCGCCGGGCACGTGGTGCTTGCCGACGGACGCCCCGCGCCGGCGCAGGGCCATGACGAACGCGAGCACGCGGGCGACGGCGGTGAACAGGTGCTCCGGGATCTCCGCGCCGATCTCGCACGCGGCGTGCAGGGCACGGGCGAGCGGGATGTCCTCCACGAGCGGCACGTGCTCCTCGGTGGCCTTCTCACGGATCTTCGCGGCGACGGCACCGGCCCCCTTGGCCACCACGCGCGGCGCGCCCTTGCCGGGCTCGTACCGCAGCGCCACGGCGACGTGCGTGGGGTTGACCAGCACCACGTCCGCCTCACGGACGGCCTGCATCATGCGCTGGCGGCTCATCTGGTGCTGCCGGGCGCGGATGGCGGCCTTGACCTGCGGGTCGCCCTCGTTGCGCTTGTTCTCCTCCTTGAGCTCACGCATCGTCATCCGCGTGTGCTTCCGGTTGCGGCGGATCACGGTGACCACGTCCACCAGGCCGAGCAGCAGGCCGGCGGCGATGCCGGCGCGCAGGAGGGACGAGACGCCGGAGCCCGCCTCGTGCAGCAGCTGGGTCAGCGGCAGCTGACCGGAGGCGATCAGCACCGGCAGCAGCGCCTTGATGGCCATCCAGAGCGCGAGCCCGACGGCGAGGGACTTCCCCAGCGTCATCGCGAGCTGGCCCCAGGCGTGCCCGCCGACCATCCGCTTGACGCCGCTGACGGGGTTGAACTGCTGCACCTGCGGCTTGGGCGAGCGCACGTGGATGCCGCCCTGCGCCGCGGCCACCACCAGCGTGACGGCCACCACCACGATCAGCAGGGGCGCGAGCGTCGAGACGGCCGAGCGCATGCCCGTCTCCAGGGCCGTCACGGCGAGGGCCGGCTCGGGGTGCGCGGCCAGCCGCTGCAGCGAGCCCAGCTGCTCCATCCCGGCCTGCCGCCCACGGGACAGCACGCCGGGCAGCATCACCACGGCCGCACCGACCCCGACCCACGCGGACAGGTCCTGCGAGCGGGAGAGGCTGCCCTTGCGGCGCACCTCCTTCAGGTGCCGGTCGGTGGCCTTCTGGTTGCGCTCCTGACCGTCGCTCACGGCTGCACCCCCTGCATCAGGTGGGTGGCCGTCCCGGACAGGCCGGCCAGCACGCCCGGCATCGTGAGCACCACGTAGCCGCCCAGGCTGACGGTCAGCAGGATCTTCAGCGGGAAGCCCATCGCGAAGGCGTTCAGCGCCGGTGCGACGCGGGTGAGCAGCCCCAGGCCGACGTCGGCGAGGAAGAGCACGACGATCAGCGGACCGGCGATCTGCAGCGCCGACACCGTCATGCCGGTCAGCCCGCTGATGGAGGCCTTGGCCAGGGCCGCCGGCGCCAGGCCCATGCCGATCGGCAGGGAGTCGAAGCTGCGCACCAGGCCGAGCAGCATCACGTGGTGCGCGTCCGAGGCGACGAGCAGCGCCACCACCAGCAGCTGGTAGAGCCGCGCGAACGTCGCGCCGTTGACCAGGTTCAGCGGGTCGAAGGCGGTGGCCAGCTGGAACCCACCGAACAGGTCGATCAGCCCCCCGGCGGACTGCACCGCGGCGAACACGAGCCAGACCAGGAACCCGAGCGCCAGGCCGATCAGCGCCTGCAGCGCCACGTCGCCGACCAACGGGGCGACCGACGTCGTCGCCACCCGCGGCAGCCGGGCCTGCACCACCAGCGCCAGGCCCAGGCCCAGCGCCACCTTCACCGGGCCGGGCACGCCCTTGTTGGCGAACGGCGGCGCGACGACGAGGAACGCGGTGATCCGCACGGCCGCGAGCGCCGTGGTCTCGATGACGTCGAGCGGGACGTCCACCGCCAGGTCCGGGGAGAAGGCCATCTGCGTGCCCGGCTCAGTGCCCGACGAGCGCGGGCATCCGCGTGTACAGGTCGGTGGTGAACGTGACGATCGTCGAGATCATCCAGTGGCCGGTGACCACCAGGGCGATCGCGGCACCCAGCGCCTTGGGCACGAAGCTGAGCGTGACCTCCTGCACCTGGGTCATCGACTGCACCAGGGACACGACGAGCCCGATCACCAGGGCGGTCACCAGCACGGGTGCGCAGAGCTTGGCGGCGACCATCAGGGCCTGCACCGCGATGTCGAGGACCGCCTCGGTGGTCATCCGCCGGCCCCCGTGTACGAGCCGAGCAGGGCCTTGATCACCAGGCCCCAGCCGTCCACCAGCACGAACAGCAGCAGCTTGAACGGCAGGGAGACCATGACGGGCGGCAGCATCATCATGCCCATCGCCATCAACGAGCTGGAGACGACCAGGTCGATCACCAGGAACGGCACGAAGATGACGAAGCCCATGATGAACGCGGCCCGCAGCTCGGAGAGCATGAACGCCGGCGCGAGCGTGGTGAACGGCACGTCGGCCGCCGACTGCGGGTTGGGCCGCTGGGCGGCACGCGTCACCAGCGCCAGGTCCTGCTCGCGGGTGTGCGCCACCATGAACGTCGCCAGGGGCTTCTCCCCCGCGCCGATCGCCTGCGAGAAGCTCGTCTCGCCGTGCAGGTAGGGCTGCACCGCCTGGGTGTTGATGTCCCCGATGGTCGGCGCCATCACGAACAGGGACAGGAAGAGCGCGAGGCCGGCGATCGCCTGGTTGGGCGGGACGCCCTGCAGGCCCAGCGCGTTCCGGGTCATGGCCAGGACCACGAAGATCTTGGTGAAGCTGGTGGTCATGATCAGCAGCGACGGCGCGACGGACAGCACCGTGATCCCCAGCAGCACCGTGATCGAGCTGCTCGGGGTGCCGTCCACGCCGTTCACGCTGACGTGCACCGAGCCGGGGGCGGCCGGGGTGGCGGCGGGCGTCGGCTGGGCGGGCGCCGCGGGCGCGGTCGGTCCGGCAGCGGGGACGACAGCGGCGGGGACGACGAAGGACGCCGGGATCGCCGCGGCGGCGGCCGCGACAGGTGCAGCCGCCGTCGTCGACCGGGCCGGGGTGTCGGCGACCGCGCCCGACGAGGCGAGCAGCACCAGGCCGCCGGCCAGACAAAGCGCCGCCAGCAGCCGCAGGGCGCGCACCACGCGCGCCGGGGCGGCGACCTGCGCCAGCTCCGGCTCGACCACGGTGCGCGCGCCGGTGCCGCGGCGCGGAGCGAACATCACCGGCGGACCGTCCGGTCCTGCAGCGCACGGACCGCTGCACGCCACGTCTGGGGGGACAGCACGGAACCGGCCAGCGCCCCGGCCAGCGCGGACTGGTGGGACGCATCGTCGAGCGCGGGACGCGGGTGGGGCACGGCACCGAGAGCCGGCCCGGCACCCGGCAGGCCAGGCGTGCCGCCGACGACCGGCCCCAGGACGCCGGCGCCGGCAAGCGTGCTCGTCGTGACCGCCGCCTGCTTGGCCGCCTTGGTGCCCGTCCGGTCGCCGGCCACACCGGCCGGCGCGCTGGCCACCGGACCCAGCTCGGTCAGCAGCTGCACGGACGTGTCGCTGAAGCCGACCAGCAGCCGCCGGTCGCCGGCGGCGATCACCGCGACGCCGGAGTGCCGGCCCAGACCCTGCCGGCCCACCACGTGCACGTCCGCCTCGCGCGTGCGCTCCGCGGCGCGACCGGCGGACATCCGCCGGCCGACGTACACGATGAGCGCGATCACGACGCCGAGGGAGACGGCGACCCGCAGCAGCACCAGAAGGGTCTCGCCCATCAGCGGTCGGCCTCCACGCCGGACACGATCTCGGTGATCCGGACGCCGTACTCCTCGTCCACCACGACGACCTCGCCGCGGGCGATCAGGCGGCCGTTGATCATCACGTCTGCCGGCGCACCGGCCGCGCGGTCCAGCTCGAGCACCGTGCCGGGGGCGAGCTCGAGCACCTGCCGCAGCGGCAGGCGAGCCCGGCCCAGCTCGGCCGTCAGGGTCATGTCGACGTCGTAGAGCACGCGCATGCTGGCCCGCGGGGTCGGCACGGCCGAGGCGCCGCCGGCCACCGGCACGCGCCCGCCGCGCACCCGCACCGCGAACCAGCCGAGCGTGGTGCCCGCGGCCTGCAGGGCGAACAGCTGGGAGTCGTCGGTCAGCACGCTGCCCGCGGAGTCGGTCCGGGCGGACTCCAGCACGCCGGTGCCGAGCCGGGCGGCCGCAGCCTCCAGCGCCGGACGCAGCGCATCGGTCAGCGCCACGGGGGTGCCCTCGCTGACGCCGGCCGCGGTCAGCTCGGCGACCACGGCCTCGGCGACCACCACCAGCTCGGCGCTGGGCGACCCGACGAACGAGGCGACCACCGCGACGGCGTCCGGGTCCGGCCGGTCACCGGGGGCGGCCGGCACCGCGACCAGCGGCACCGTCGAGGGGACCATCGCCGCCGCCGCGCCTGCGACCGCCTGCACCTCCAGGTCGCTCACAGTGGTGGCGTTCATGCGTTCTCCTCCTCGACGTCGACCACCCGGCAGGCGAGCCGGGAGCCCTGGCTGCCCACGGCAGCGCGGGCGAGCACCACACCGTCGACGACCACGTCGAGCGGACGGGTGGCGGGATGCTGCAACGGCAGGACGTCGCCGACGGCGAGCCCCACCACCTCCGGGGGGCGGACGGTGACGGGCGCGAACCGCACCACCAGGTCCACCGGGACCGCGGTCACGGCCACCTCGAGTTGCGCGCGCGCGTTGGCCGCCTCGCGCCGGTCGTCCTCCGACCGGGTCTCGTCCGTCTCGGCCAGCCGCATCGCGGCCAGCAGGTTCTCCGCCGGGACCATCAGCGTCGCGGTGTCCACCCGCTCGCCGGTGTGCAGCGTGAACCGGGCGACCAGCACGGCGTCGCTGGCCGGCACCGCCTGGACGAACTGGGGGCTGTACTGGACCGCCCGCATCGACAGGCTGAGCGGTGCGACCGTCGTGAAGGCGTACCGCAGGTCGTCCAGCGCGGGCTGGAGCAGCTCGCGGACCACGGTCAGCTCGATGTCGGTCAGCTCGCGGCCCTCGCGGTCGTCACCGAGCCCGGTGCCGCCGAACAGGTAGTCGACCCACACCATCACGGTCTCCACCGGCGTCTGCAGCAGCGCCGTCTGGCGGGTCTGCTCGACGGTGCACACCATGAGCGCGGTGCGGGCGGGCAGCGTGCCGACGTACTCGTCGTACGGCATCAGCTCGACGCGGTCGCACGTCGCGGAGCACAGCGCGCGCAGGCGCGAGGTCAGCTGGGTGCCCCACATGCGGGCGAACCGCTCGAGGGCCATCTCCAGCCGGCGGCCGTGGTCGCGGGCGAGGGTCATCGGGCGGCGGAAGTCGTACAGCTCGGGCTCGGCGTTGCGCGCGCGGCCCGTCGCCGTCCGGGATGCGGACCCCGGTGCGGACCGGGGCGCGGGCACGCCGAGGGTCGCCTCCGGCGCCTGGGGGGCTGTCACGAGCAGCCCATCGGCGGGCAGCACGGCTTCCTGAGCGAAACGTGTGCGAGAGCCGCTCACGTGCATCTGGTCGTGCTTCCCCGCCACCGGCCGTCGTGGCCGGCGCCTCGTGGTGCTGTGCCCGAACGAGGACTACGGGGCGGTGCGGCGCCCTCCATGGCGCCCCGGGTGCGCCGGGCTGGTGCCCGGCGGGACGGTGCGGCGGTCCGTGCCGCCGCTGACCGTCACTGGGTGACGAAGTTCGTCAGGTAGAGGTCCATCACCTCCCCCTTGTAGGCCTTCTCCAGGGAGGTCAGCAGCTCCGCCTTCATCTTGTCCCGCGTGGCGGCGTCGGAGACCTCGGCCACCGTGTGGCCGGAGAACTCCGCGATCGCCAGGTCGAGAGCACGGGACGGGTTGGGGGCCGTCTTGGTCTCCTTGGTCAGCTGCAGGCCCATGCCGAGGCGCAGGTAGTGGCCGTCCGCGAGGTTGATGCTGATCGCGTCGACCGTGAGCACCTCACCGGCGACCGGCGTCGGTGTCGCGTGCGCCTTGGGCGTCCCGCCGGTGGGCCGCAGGAAGAACCAGTAGCCCGCGCCGCCGCCGAGCAGCAGCACGACGACCAGCACGACGACCAGGAGCTTCTTGGACTTCTTCGGCTTCTTGTCCGCCGGCGGCTCGGCCGGCGTGCGGGAGCCGATGGTCGAGGACGGCGACGACGGCCGGGGGGCGCCGATCTTCTGCGAGATGATCCGCTGCTCGGTGGGCACTGGCTCCTCCTTCGGGTGTCTGGTTCGGGTGACGGTTTCGAGGGTCTGGGTGGGGCGGTCGCGGCAGGGCGGGTCGCGGCGGGGTCAGCCGCCGGCCGCGACGATCGGCAGCAGCTTGCGGACCGCGTCGGGTGCGCTGGACAGCACCACCAGGTCCACCCGCCGGTTGGCCGCGAGCGCCTGGTCGTCGGCACCGGGCACCTCCGGGCGGGCGTCGCCGAAGCCGACCGCCATGATCCGGTCCGCCGGCATGGCGTCGGACTCGACCAGCCGGCGCAGCACCTGCGTGGCCCGGTCGGAGGACAGCTCCCAGTTGGTGGCGTACTTGCCCGAGCCGGACACCGGCAGGGTGTTGGCGTGCCCCTCGATGGACACCTGCTCGGAGATGCCGCGCAGCGTGGGCGAGAGGGTGTCGATCACCCGCTGGGACGTCGGCGTCAGCTGCGCCGACTCGGGACCGAAGAAGACGTCCTGGGCGACCAGGCCGATGATCAGACCGCGCTCGGTGATCTTGTAGTCCACCGCGTCGCTGAGGCCGACGGCCCCGAGCTCCGACTTGATCGCGTCGCGGATCTGCTCCAGGTGCGCCGCCTCGGCCCGCGCCGCGAGCAGCAGCTTCGGGTCGGTCGTCGGCGAGTTCGCGGCCGGCTTCGCCCCCGCCGCCTGCGGGGCGCTCGCCTGCTGGCCCAGCCCCTTGTCGGCGGTGACCAGGCCGGCCGTGCCCACCTCGTTCGCGTTGGTCGCGGCGCTGACGCCGTCCAGCACGCCCGGGTTGGAGTCGAGCACCGAGCTGTGCACCGTGCCCTGCCCGAAGCCGGTCGCCAGCGAGTCGCGCAGCGCGGTGAACTTCTGCTGGTCCACCTGGCTGATCGCGAACAGCACGATGAACAGGCCCATCAGCACGGTCATCATGTCCGAGTAGCTGACCGCCCAGCGCTCGGCGTTGGTGTGCTCCTCGTCGTCGACCTTCTTGCGCCGACGGCGCGGCGGGGTGCTCATGCCGCCTTCTTCTCGCCGGCGGCGCCACGTGCGTCGTCGGGCAGGAGGCTGCGCAGCCGCTCGCCCACCAGCCGGGGGTTGGCACCGGCCTGCACGGCCAGCAGCCCCTCGAGCGCGAGCTCCATCTGGGCGCACTCGAGGTCGGACATCCGGCGGATGCGGCTGCCCAGCGGCATCCAGACGACGTTGGCGGACAGCAGGCCCCACAGGGTGGCGACGAACGCCGAGGCGATCGACTCGCCGAGCTTGCTGGGGTCGGACAGGTTCTGCAGCACGTGCACCAGCGAGATGACGGTGCCGATGATGCCGATGGTCGGCGCGTAGCCCGCCATGTCGTGGAAGTACTTGGAGTGCATGCGGTCGAGCCGGCGCTTGGACGCGATCCGGTCCTCGAGCATCATCCGCAGGTCCTCGGGGTCCGTGCCGTCGATCGCCGACTGCAGGCCCGAGCGCAGGAACGGGTCGGTGATGGTGCGGGCGGCGTCCTCCAGCGCGAGCAGACCCTCCCGGCGCGCCTTGTCCGCCAGGCTGACCAGCGTCTCGATGGTGCCCGACGGGTCCGGCGCCTTGCTGCGCAGCGCCGTCGGCACCGCCGCGAAGGAGCCCATCGCGTCCTTCAGCGTGTGGCCCATCAGGCCGACCGCCAGCGTGGTGACCCACACCAGCAGCAGCGGCCCGGGCAGCACGATGGCCATCGGCGGGGTGCCCTCGATGAGCATCACCACGAAGACGGTGCCGAGGGCGACGGCCAGACCGATCAGACCTGCGGGATCCATCAGCGCACCGTCCGCAGGTGGGCACGGCCCTCGTCGTGGGGACCTCGCGGGTCCGGCTCGTCGTCCGGACCACCGTCGGGCTCGTCGTCCGACGGCACCGGCGCCAGGTGCACCGACTGCCGCTCGGTCTCGATCTGGCGGGCCCGGGCCAGCACCAGCGCCCGGTGCTCGGTGATGCGGGAGATCACCTCGGCCATCGACTCCTCGACGATGTACTTGCTGCCGTCGATGAGCGTCAGGATCGTGTCCGGCGCACTCTCGACGCGCTGGACCAGATCGGGGTTCACCCCGAAGAGTCCGCCGTTGAGGCGCGTCACGATGATCACGGTGGTCCCGTCCCTGGTCCCTGCATGCGGCTGGATGCCGTTGAGCCCGTCCGTGGGCTCGTTGCCTTCCCGATCGGCCGTGCGCCCTGCCTGCTGAGGACTTCAGCCTGCTGAGGACGTCAGCCGGCCGGGTGGTAGGCCCAGTGCCAGCTCTCGCCGGGCACGTCGGCCTGGAAGCCGTAGGACGGCGCGTTGCGCTGCATCCACGCCTGGGCGGCGCCGTTCAGCTGCAGGTCCGCGGCGATGCCCCAGCCGTGCTCGCTGGTGCCGGGCTTGGCCGCGAGACCGCCCTGCGAGTACAGGCCCTTGCTGGCGGCCAGCTGCACCTGCTCGTCGTACGGCCGGTACGTCTCGGTGATGCCGACGGTGACGCCGTCGGCCTTCGCCGCGGCGATCAGCTTGGTCATCGCGGCGGCCGCGGGGCCCCACATCTTCTTGCCGGTGTCGCCGACGGGCGCGAGCGCCGAGTCGGGGATGCGGCCGTTGCCGTAGGCCGCCAGGTCGGTGGGGACCCGGTTGGCACCGAGCGTCCCGGCCGCCGTGGCGGTGGTGGACGACGAGAGCGACGACGAGCCCGACGACGAGCCCGACGAGGACGAGCTCCTCGCCAGCTCCTGCGCCAGCACGTCGTCGAACGCCGCGCCGCCGGCCGCCCCGGCCGCCGTGACGCCCGGGCGCGAGGCGAGCGCGACACCGGCGACACCGGCGACCGGGCCGGACACCAGGGACTGCAGCTGCAGCACCCGGGCGGAGATCTGGGAGATCTGCGAGAGACCGTCCATCAGCCGGCTCAGCGCTTGAGGTTGACGAGCTCCTGCAGGACCTCGTCGGACGTGGTGATGACGCGGGAGTTCGCCTGGAAGCCGCGCTGGGCGACGATCAGGTTGGTGAACTCGCTGGACAGGTCGACGTTGGACATCTCCAGCGCGCCGCCGGCGAGCGTGCCGCGACCGCCGGTGCCGGCCGCGCCGAGCTGCGGGTTGCCCGAGTTCACCGTCGTCTGGAACAGCGAGCCGCCGGCCTTCTCCAGGCCCGCCGGGTTGGTGAACGACGCGAGCGCGATGCGGCCGATCACCTGCTTGAGGCCGTTGCTGAAGGCGCCGGTGATGGTGCCGTCGCTGCCGAGCGAGAACGACTGCAGCGTGCCGGCCGCCTGACCGTCCTGCTTGGTCGCCGCGACGGTGTCCAGGCCGGCGAAGCCGGTGATCTTGGAGATGTCGACGGTGATGCCACCCACCGTCAGCGTGCCGGCCGAGGTCAGCTTGCCCGTGCTGTCGAACGCCAGCGGGCCGTAGGCGGTGCTGGCCGCGCCGTCGTTGCCGGTCAGGTTCCAGGTGGTGACGCCCGCCGCCGTGGTGCTGGCCTGGAACGTCAGGTTGAGCTGGGTCTCGTTGCCGGTCGAGTCGTAGACGCCGATCGCGCGGGTGATCGTGGTGCCGTCCGGCGCGGACTGCTCCAGGTTGCCCTCGTACGTCGCGCTCTTGGTGGCGATGGCCGCCATCAGTGTGCCGGCGGGCACCCGCAGGTCCGTCAGCGGCCCGTTGGTGTCGATCACGCCGTTGGTGGCGGCCCAGCCCTGCACCAGGGCGCCCTCGCCCGGCAGCACCATCTGACCGGTGGAGTCGAAGTCGAACGACCCGGCGCGCGTGTAGTACGTGTCGGCGCCCTTGCGGACGGCGAAGAACCCGTCGCCCTGGATCATCATGTCGGTGCTGCGGCCGGTCAGCTGCGAGGCACCCTGCGAGAAGCTCGTCGTGATGCCGGCCACCCGCACGCCCAGGCCCACCTGCGCGGGGTTGGTGCCGCCGACGCCCGCGCCGGGCTGGGCACCGCCCGCGTTGGACACCAGCTGGCTGAGCGTGTCCTGGAACTGGATCTGCGAGCTCTTGAAGCCCGTGGTGTTGACGTTGGCGATGTTGTTGCCGGTCACGTCGAGCATCGTCTGGTGGCTGCGCAGACCGCTGATGCCGGAGAAGAGCGAGCGAAGCATGGTGGTGTCCCTTCGGGTGGAGCGGGTCAGGCGCTGGCGGAGGTGCCGGCCGTGGTGCCGGCAGACGTGCTGGACGGGGTGACGGTGCGGACCTCGTCGAGGCCGACGTCGGTGGTGCCGACCCGCAGGGTGGGCACGGTGGAGGTGTAGGAGACGGCGGAGACCTGGCCGTGCTGCTCGGTCCCGTTGGCGTCGTTCCAGGTCACCTGGCGGCCGACGAGCGTGGCGGCGGCGACGCGCATCTGCAGCGCGAACTCGTTCTGCGACGTGGTGGTGAGCTCGGTGAGGCTCTGCATCGTCGACATCTGGGTGGTCTGCGTCATCATCGCCGAGGTGTCCATCGGCGAGCTGGGGTCCTGGTTCTTCAGCTGGGCGATCAGCAGCTGCAGGAATGCCTTGCTGTCCAGCTGGGTCTTGTCCTTCGGTGCCGAGGCGGCCGTCGTGGCGGCCGTCCGGTCGGACGTGAGGTACGAGACGTCGATGCTCATGCGGGTCTCCGTGGTGGGCTGAGGGTCGGCGGGGCCGGTGGGTGGTCGGGGGTCAGACGAGGAGGTCGAGGCCTCCGGGTCGGACCCCGGCGGCGCCGGGCGCCGGTCCGCGCTGGGTGGCCGGTGCGCCGGCCCACGGTCCGGTGCGGTCGTCCGCCGGCCGGGCCGGTGCACCCTGGCGGTCGCCCGAGCGGCCGTCGGGCTGGCTGCCGGACTGGCTGCCGGTCTGGCCGGCCGCCGGGCCACCCGTCCCCTGGCGGCCGCTCCCCTGGTCGGGGCCTGAGCTCCCGGAGTCGACCGTGATGCCGGCGGCGGAGAGGTCCTTGCGCAGGTCGGACAGCGCACCGCGGAGCGCGTCCTTCGCCGCGTCGGTCGCCCCCGCGAGCTCCACCCGGACGGACTGGGCGGTGATGTGGGCGACCACCCGGACGGTGCCGAGGTTCTCCGGGTCCAGCGGGACCGACAGCACGTGGTGACCGGCGGCCAGGCCGGTCAGCGAGCGCAGCCGGGCGCCGAGCTGGTCCGCGACGGGCAGCGGCGTCGTGGGCGTCGCCTGCGCGGCGGCTGGGGCGGCCGCGGTGGGCGCGGAGGTGGTCGGCGCGGAGGGGGCGGTGAGCGGCACGGCGGCCTGCGCGGCGGTGGCGCCGGTGGCGTCCACCCGCACGGTCGCGGTCGCGGTCGCGTCGGGGACGGCAGCGGCCGGCTGGGTCGCGGCGCCGACCGGTGCGGTGGCGGTCGCAGCGGGGCCGTCCGGTGCGCGGTGGTCGTCGGCGGTGCGGGTGCCGCTCGTGCCGGCTGCCGCCGGACTCGGCGTCGCCGTGACAGCGGCGGCGGTGGTCCCGGTGGCGAGGGTCCGCGGGTCCGCGCCGGCACGGCCGGGCTGACCGGAGGCGACCTCGCCGGCTCCTGTCGGGAGGGTGGCGGTGGTCGGCGTGCCGGCCGCCGGTGCGCCCGCAGGCACGGCTGCACGGGCTCCGACGGCGGTCGCACCGGCGACAGCGGCTCCGGACGGCACCGCGGCGGTGGCCGATGCTGCCGCAGTCGCCTGCCCCGCCGCCGTCACTGCCGCCGTGGTCGCAGCCGTGGTCGCAGCCGCGATCGTGGTCGTGGTCACCGCTGCACCGGCCGCGGCGAGCTGAGCGACCGTCTGCGCGTTGCCGCCCTGCACCGCGGCGCCCTGGACGGCGGCGCCCTGCGTCGCCGCACCCTGCGCGGTGGTGGAGGTCGCCGTGCCGGCGGACCCGGCCGACGACGAGGCGCCGGCCGACGAGCCCGCTGCCGCGGCACCCACCGGTCCACCCGACGTCGTCGCGTCGCTCCCCGACGCCGCACGCGTGCCCCTGCCGGCGGGTCGGTCCCGGCGGTCCACCGCCCGGTCGGCACCACGGTCCGCCACCCGCTCGGGGCTGTGGTCGGGCCGGGCGTCGTCGGCACGGTCGGCACGGTCGGCACGGTCCGCACGGTCGGCCCCGGGCGACGGCACGCTGCGTGCCGTGCTCGCCAGGTGCGCGGCCAGCAGGTCGTCGAAGCCGCTGCCGCTGGTCTGCGCGGCCGCGTACCGGGCCGGCCGCACCGCCGGGGCGGTCGGCGTGACCGTCGTCGTGCTCATCCTTGCGTCCCCTCGTCGTCGCGTCCGGGGACGCCGCCGTCCGTGCGACGACGGGCCGCCGCCTCGTCCAGCACGTGCTGCTCGGCCCGGCCCTCGGCCAGGCGCTCGCGCTCCTCGTGGTGCTCCGCCAGCCGCTCGACGGCCCGCAGGTCCCGCCGCGCGGCCGACCAGGCGTCCCGGCGCTCGTCCGCGGCGCGGTCCGCCTCGGCCGCCTCGGCCGAGCGCTCGGCGAGCAGGCTGGACAGCGCCAGCCGGGACGCGATGGTGGCGTGGAACAGGACCTGGTCAACGGGCTCGCCGGTCGCGGCCAGCCGCTGCAGGGTGTCGTCGGCCGCGGCCCGCCGCTCGCGCCGGCGCCGCTCGGCCTGACCCAGCTCGGCGGCGGCCGTCTCCTCGCGGAACGTGCGCACGCGCAGCAGCCCGCCCAGCCCGAACACGCTCATGCCGCGCCCCCGTCCATCGCGCCGACCAGGGCGGCCAGCCGCTGCCACGACTGCTCCGCCGGTGCACGCTCCGCCATGTCCTGGCACAGGAACGCCTCGATCGCGTCGGCGTGGGCCAGGGCGGTGTCCACCTGCCGGTTGGACCCCGGCACGTAGGCGCCGACGTCGATCAGGTCCTGCGCCTGGGACCGCGCCGCCAGCACGCTGCGCAGCCGCTGGGCGGCGGCCCGCTGCTCGCGGGACGTGACCCGGTTGGCCACCCGGCTGATCGATGCGAGCGCATCGACCGACGGGAAGTGACCGGCCACGGCCAGGCGGCGCTCCAGCACCACGTGCCCGTCGAGGATCGACCGGGCGGCGTCCGCCACCGGCTCGTTGTGGTCGTCGCCGTCCACCAGCACCGTGTACAGGCCGGTGACCGAACCCCGTGGCCCGGTGCCGGCGCGCTCGAGCAGCCGGGCCAGCATGGCGAACGTGCTGGGCGGGTAGCCGCGGGTCGCCGGCGGCTCGCCGACGGACAGCCCCACCTCGCGCTGCGCCATCGCGACGCGGGTGAGCGAGTCCATCATCAGCACCACGTGCCGGCCCTCGTCGCGCAGCTGCTCGGCGATGCGGGTGGCCAGGAACGCCGACCTCAGCCGCACCAGCGGCGGCTCGTCGGACGTCGCGACCACCACCACGGACCGGGCCAGGCCCTCCGGGCCCAGGTCGTCCTCGAGGAACTCGCGCACCTCGCGGCCGCGCTCCCCCACCAGGGCGATCACCGAGACCTCCGCCTCGGTGCCGCGGGCGATCATCGACAGCAGGCTCGACTTGCCGACGCCGGACCCGGCGAACAGCCCCAGCCGCTGCCCGCGCCCGACGCTCACCAGCGTGTCGAGCACGCGGACACCCAGGTCGAGGGGGGTGTCGACACGGGCGCGCTCCAGCGGGTGCGGTGCGGCGTGCTCCACCGGCAGCCAGCCGTCGGCCTGCAGCGGTCCGTGCCCGTCGATCGGCCGGCCCAGCCCGTCCAGCACCCGGCCCAGCAGCCCGCGCCCGACCGGCGCGCACAGCGTGCCGCCCGTCGACCGCGCCGGCAGCCCGGCACGCAGCCCGTCGGCGGGGCCCAGCGGCAGGCACCGCACGGCGCCGGCGGCCGTGGCGACCACCTCGGCCGGGATCGCGTCCGCGCCGTCGCCGATGCGCAGCAGCCCGCCCACCGGCGCGTCGAGCCCGGACACCTCGACGGACAGGCCGACGACGGACCGCACCGTGCCCACCCGCTCGGGCCGGGCAGCGGTGAGCACCCGCCCCCACGTGGGCACCACGGTGACGTCCGGCCGCACGGCCGTGTCGAGCGCCGTCACGACGCACCCCCGGAGGCCAGCGCCGCCCGCGCGCGGTCGAGCGCCGTGCCGATCCGCGCGTCCAGCCAGCCGTCCGGCAGGTCGGCCACCGCGTCGCCGCGCGCCAGCGAGGGGTCGGCCACCAGCCGGGCACCGTCCGGCAGCTCGGGGTCGGGGCCGAGGGCGCGCACGTCGTCCGGGTTCAGCCGCACCACCACGGGCTCGACGTCGGCGGCAGCGACCCGGGCCAGCGCGGCCACGGCGCCGGTGGCCCCGTCGGACAGCTCGACGCCCAGCACCGCCTCGGCCAGCTCCAGCGCGCAGCGCAGCAGGGTCGCCTCGGCCTCGGCCAGCACGGGAGCAGTCCGGGACTGCGCTCCCCTGGTCGCCGCAGCCAGCGCCGCGAGCGCCGCCGCGTGCTCGGCGGTGCGCCGGTGCTCGTCGGCGAGCCGGCGCTGGTCGGCCACCGCCTGGGCCCGCGCGGCGGTCCGGGCGGCGGCCCGGGCCCCCGCGGCGAACCCCGCCGCGAAGCCGGCGGCGTGCGCACCGTCGCCCGAGCGCTGCGTGGGCACCCCGACGCTCCCCGGCGCGTCCAGCGCGGGGAAGGCGACAGTGACCACGTCGCGGTCAGGCAACGTACTCGTCCTCGGCGTCGCGGCGGATGGTGATCTGCCCGCTCTCCTCGAGGCGGCGGATCACCTGCACGATGCCCGCGCGGGCGTCCTCCACCTGCGACATGCGGACCGGACCGAGCAGCTCGATCTCCTCGAGCAGGTTCTCGCGCGCCCGCTCGGACAGGTTGCGCAGCACCGTGTCGCGCACCTCCGGGCCGGAGCCCTTCAGCGCCAGCGCCAGCGCGGGGACCTCGACGCCGCGCAGCACCAGCTGCATCGCGCGGTCCTCGAGCAGCACGATGTCCGTGAACACGAACATCCGGCTGCGGACCTCCTCGGCCAGCGCCTCGTCGCGGGCGGCGAGCCCCTCGAGGATCGCCTTCTCCGTGCCGGGGTCCGCCCGGTTGATGATCTCGACCAGCGGCTGCACGCCGCCGACGGCCGCGAGCTCCCGCGGCGCGAGCACGGCGGAGGCCTTGCGCTGCAGGCTCTCGGCCACCACGGCGACCACGTCCGGCGAGGCCCGCTCCATCAGCGCGATCCGGTGCGCCACGTCTGCCTGCTCGGTGCCGGGCAGGCCGGCGAGGATCGCCGACGCGTGCTCCGGACGCAGGTGCGCCAGCACCAGGGCGACCGTCTGCGGGTGCTCACCGGACAGCAGCGACACCACCTGCCGCGCGTCGGCCTGCTGCAGGAACTCGAACGGCTGACCGGCGAGCGTGGTCTGCAGCCTCTCCATCATCCCGGCGGCCCGCTCGCTGCCGAGCGACGCCTCGAGCAGCCGCTGGGCCAGCCCCATGCCGCCGCCGAAGGACGGCCCGGTGTTGGTCGCCTCCCAGAACTCGTCCAGCACCTCGCCGGCGACCTCGGGGTCGACGCGCTCGAGGTGCATGATCTCGGCGGTCAGCTCCTCGATCTCCTGCTCGCTGAGCTGGGACAGCACCCGGGCGGCACGGTCCTTGCCCAGCTGGAGCAGCAGCGTGGCGGCCTTCTGCGGGCCGGTCAGGCCGAGGCTCATCGCCGCCGCCCGGAGGACGGTGCGGCAAGCCAGCCGCGCAGCAGCTCGGCGACCTCCGCGGGCTGCTCGTCGGCCATCGCCTCGACCTCTTCACGGCGCACGGCGCGCGGGTCCGGCAGCAGCGGCGACGGCCCCGGGGGCAGCACCGGGTGCAGGCCGGCGCCGTCGATGCCGCCCGGCAGGTCGAAGCCCTCGTCCACCGCGGTGAGCGACCCCAGGTCGAGCGCCTCGCGACGGGCCCGGCGGGACCGGCGCATGCCCAGCACCACCAGGAAGATCACCAGCAGCAGCACGGCCCCGGCGATCGCGGCCTGCTTGATCATCGACTGCTTCTTCTCGGCCGCCGTCGCCGCGTCCGCCTTGGCCAGGGCCGTGGCGGCGTTCTGCGCCGACGTGGTGTCGAAGGCCATCCGCTGCACCGAGATGGTGTCGCCGCGGG
Organism: Cellulomonas sp. 73-145; assembly: GCA_001898185.1. GTDB lineage: Bacteria > Actinomycetota > Actinomycetes > Actinomycetales > Cellulomonadaceae > Cellulomonas. Next base: position 25,256 of record MKTI01000004.1, read on the forward strand.
TGGGGTCGATGCCGGCGGCGGCCGAGATCGCCTGGGTCAGCGCGGTCATGTCCAGCCCGCCGCCGGCTTTGGCGTCGACCGCGACGGACACCGACTGCCGCTGCACGCCACCCGGCGGGGTGGTGACCACCTGGGTGCTCTTGTTCACCGAGTTGGTCACGTCCGTGCTGGTGGAGGTGTAGCTGCCGGTGCCGGTGCCCGCGGTGCTCGAGCCGGACGGGACGGCGATGTTGTCGGGGCCGAGCACACCGGCCGCACCCGCGCCGCCGGCGCCGGCGTACTGCTCCGTCTTGGTGGACGAGGCCAGCGGCGGCGTGGTCGGCGTGGCGGAGAAGGTCTCCGTGGTGGTCTGGCTGGACGACGTACCGAGCTGCGCGGTGACCGTCACCGCGGAGTTCCCGGCGCCCACCAGCGGGTCGAGGATCCGCTGCACGGCCTGCTGCACGCGGGCCTCGTAGTCGGTGGTGGCGCCCGACGACATCGGGCCGCTGGTGGTGCCGGTGCCGACGGCGGACAGCACCTTGCCGGACGCGTCGATCACCGCGACGTCGGTGGGCGTCATGCCCTGGATTCCGGCGGACACCAGGTGGACGATCGCCTGCACCTGGTCGTTGCTCAGCGTCGCGCCGGTGCGCGTCCGCACGAACACCGAGGCGGTCGGGTCCTTCTTCTTCTCGACGAAGACGGAGTCGTCCGGGATCGCCAGCTGCACGGTGGCCTGGTCGACCCCGTCGATCGCGCCGACCGTCTTGGCCAGCTCGCCCTCGAGCGCCCGCTGGTAGGTGGTCTTCTGCTGGAACTCCGACGCGGTGACCGGCATCGAGTCGAGCAGCGAGTACCCGGCACCGCTCTTGTTGGCCGGCAGGCCAGCCGCCGCCATCGCGATGCGCTCGGCATACAGCTTGTCCTGCGGCACCAGGATCGTGGAGCCGCCGTCGGCCAGCTGGTACTTGACGCCCTTGGAGCCGAGCTGGTCGACGATCGCGCTGGCGTCCGCCCCGGACAGGCCGCTGAACAGCGGGCCCATGGTCGGCTTGGTCAGGTAGCTGGACAGCGCCACGCCACCGAGCACCAGGGCCGCGACGGCCAGCACCGCGAAGGTGCGCTGGGCGAGGGAGAACTGCCGTACCGCCGCCTGGAGGCGGGCGATGACGGACTGCAGCGGCGCGGGCATCAGGCCTGCATCCGCATGATCTCGTTGAACGCGTCGACCGCCTTGTTGCGGACCGCCGCGGTCAGCTCCATCGCCAGGTTCGCCTCGGACGCGGCGATCGTGTAGTCGTGCACGTCGGTGAGGTCACCGGTGACGGCCTTGACCGACAGGTCCTGGGCCGTGGACTGCAGCTGCTGCAGCCGGTCGACGCCGGACAGCACGTTCGCGAACCCGGCGCCGGAGGTGGCCGCGGTGCCGGCGGTCGAGCCGGCGGCGGTGACGCCGGTGGTCGGTGCGACGCCCGTCAGGGCGGTCAGGGCAGGGCTCGCGGCGCCGACTGCGCCGATCGCGGAGACGCTCATGGTCACTTCCCGATCTGGAGAGCGGCCTGGTAGGCCTCGGTGGCGCGCTCGATCACGGCGGCGTTCGCCTGGTAGCCGCGCTGGGCGATGATCAGCTGGGTCATCTGGCTGGCGGTGTCGATCTCCGGGTACCGCACGTTGCCCTGGGCGTCGGCCAGCGGGTTGCCGGGCTCGTACACCACCCGGCCGGTGGTGTCGCCGGACAGCTGGGTGCCGGCGACGGCGACGCCGCCCTCGCCGCCCATCTCCTGGGCCACCACGTACCGGGCCTGGAACGCGGACTGGGAGGTGCTGGTCGCGTCGTTGACGTTGGCCAGGTTGTCGCTGACCGCGTCGAGCCACTTGCGGTGCACCGTCAGGCCGGAGCCGGCGATGCCGAGAGCGCCGAAGATCGTCATCAGGCGGTCCGCATCGCGGCGCGCACGTCGGACAGCTGGCTGGACACGGCCTGCGACGCGAGCTGGAAGCGCAGGTTGGTGTCGATGTTCAGCACGGTCTCGGTGTCGAGGTTGACGTTGTTGCCGTCGGTGCGGGTCGGCTCGAGCGACCGCGACTCGGTGGCGGTGACCGCACCGGAGCCCTGGGAGACGGCGGCGCTGAGCGCCTGCTCGAACGACACCCGTCGGGCCGTGTACCCCGGGGTGTTGATGTTGGCGACGTTGTCCGCGATCGCACGCTGACGCAGGGCGAGCCCGTCCAACGCACTGTGCAGCGCGACATAGCTCACCGAGTCGAACAGACCCATGGCCGTGCACACCTCATCGACGAGTACGAGAGGCCGATCCGTGGCCAAAGGGTCGAGCGATCCGTGCTCAGCCCTGTCGATCGGCAGGGCTGATGAGGTGCTGAGGAGTTTCTTCACGACGAGCCGGGTCAGGCCCGAATCCCGGGGATCTGTCGTGTTCTCCCCGGCGGGGGGCGCCCTCAGCCGTCGATGTCGACGTACACCGGGCGCCGCTCGGCGACGGTGCCGAGCACGGCGCGGGTGGCGGCCAGCTGCCGCCGCGACCGCACGACCGCCTCCGAGACGGCCTGCGCCACCTCGAGCTGACGGTCGCGCAGCGTGCGTGCCCGCTCCTCGAGGCTGGCCGGCAGCGGGCCCAGGTCCACCGGCGGCCGCCACGTGCGCACGGCGGGCGCCATGCCTCCCCCGGTGCCGTGCGCCGCGGCGAGCAGCAGCTCCGCGGCGGCGACGTCCAGCTCCAGTGCGTCGAGCGCCTGCTCCCAGGCGTCCGACCACCCGGTGGTCATGCGACGCCGAGCAGCCCGGTGGCCGCGACGGGCTCGGACGCGGGGCGGTCGGCCCCGGCGAGCGCGTCGGCCGCCTCGTGCCAGGCCTCGGCCAGCGGGGCGACCACGCCGCGGCAGGCCTCGACGCGGGCGGCGTCGCCGGTGGTGCCGGCGGTCAGCAGCTCGTTGAGCACCCAGCCGTACAGCGACATCAGGCGGTTGCCGCCCTCCCACGCCGAGACGTCCAGCGTGGCGATCAGCTCGCACACGATGTCCTGGGCGTGCGCCAGGTGCGTGCCGGCACCGCCGCGGTCACCGGTCTCCAGCGCGGACGTGGCGCGGTGCAGGTCCAGCAGCAGCCGGTCGTACAGCATCGTGAGCAGCCGCGCCGGCGAGGCCGTGGCGACGGAGTCCGCCAGGTAGCGGGCGCGCAGGTCGGACATGAGGAGTCCTCCGGTGGTGTCAGTTCGACGACGAGCTGGACGAGCCGCTGAGCGACCCGAGCTGGCTGGACAGCCAGCTCGACTGGGACTTGAGGTTGGACAGCGTCACCTCGAGGTTGGAGTACGTCGTCTGCAGGCTCTCCCGGCGCAGCTGCAGGGTGACGTCCCACTGGCTGATCTGGTCGCCGAGGTCCTTGACCACGCCCTGCTGGGCGGTGATCTCGGCGGTCAGGCTGCCGCTGGTCGGGTCCGAAGTCGACGTGGTCACCGCGGCGACGCGGGCGGCCAGCCCGGAGACGACGTCCTGCACCTTCTGCGGGTCCGCCGCCAGCGCCGCGCTGTACGCGGCCTGGTCGAACGCGAACGTGCCGTCCCGCTGGATGGAGATGCCCACGGTCGACGGGGAGACGCCGTTGACCGGGTAGGACGCGGCCGCGGTCAGCTGCTGCTGCAGCGTGCTCACCGACGAGTCCATGCCGAGGACCCCGGGAGTCACCACCGTGCCGCCCGTGGTGGGGTCGGTGGTGGTCGTCGAGCTGGTCCGGCTGGAGATCTCGCCCAGCACCAGGTTCAGCTGGCTGACCAGGTTGGAGCCGAGCGTGCTCAGTGCGGTGGTGTCCCGGCCGAGCGTGAGCGTGACCGGGTTGGTCTCGACGGCGCTGGTGGTGATCGACACGCCCGTCAGCACGTTGCTGAACGTGTTGGTGGTCGAGGTGAACGTCTGCGCAGCCGAGGTCCCGGGCCACAGGGTCAGCTGGGCGTCCTGCGCGGCGGTGAGCGAGGTGAGCGTCTTCGCCGTCGCCGTCCCGGCGGTCACGTCGGCGGGGGTGCCCTGGTACAGCTGGAAGGCGTTGGCGGCGCCGGTCTGCTTGGCCGAGAGCTGCAGGCGGTAGCCGCCGGTCACCTGCACGGCGACAGCGGAGACGCCGGCGTTCGAGTTGGTGATCGCGCTCGCGAGGCCGGTGACGCTGGTGATGCCGGTGGTGTCGATCTGGGTGGAGCCGGCGGCGGAGGTCAGGGTCAGCGAGTTGCCGCTGCCGGTGAAGGACGCGACGTCGGTGAAGACGTCGGTCAGCGACACCTGCCGCTGCGCCAGCTTGTCGACGGTGAAGCTGACCTGCGTCGGCGAGGCGCTGGTCGTGGCGGTCGCGGTCACGGAGGTGGCCGACGAGGTGGCCGTCAAGGCGGCCCACGACGTGGCGGTCGAGGCGGTGGTGGCCGCCGTGCCGAGCGAGGAGACCTTGGTGTTCAGTGCCTGCAGCGCGGCGATGAACGTCTGGGTGTCGGACTGCTTCGTCTTGAGCAGGGTCTGCGGGCCCGACTCGACGGACATCAGCTGGTTGATCAGGTCGGTCGTGTTCAGACCGCTGACCAGGCCGTCGATGCCCATGCTGCTGGTCGCCACGAGATCCGCCCTTGCTGCCGTCGAGAGTGGTTCAGACGGCACCGGCGGCGCGGGAAGGAGCCCGTCGCCGCCGGTGCCGGGTGCGGGCGCCGCAGGGGCGCTCGCGTCTGGTGACCGTCAGCCGGTCACCGGGGTAACTCAGCCGAGGAGCTTGAGCACGCTCTGCGGCAGCTGGTTCGCCTGGGCGAGCATCGAGGTGCCGGCCTGGGACAGGATCTGGGCCCGGGTGAACGAGACCATCTCCGACGCCATGTCGGTGTCACGGATGCGGGACTCCGACGCGGACAGGTTCTCGACCGCCACGTTGAGGTTCTTCACCGTGTGGTCGAAGCGGTTCTGCACGGCACCGAGGTTGGCGCGGACCGTGGAGACCGTGCGGATGGCGGTGTCGATCGCGGTGATCGCGAGGTCCGCACCCGACGCCTGGCTGCCCGTCAGGGTGTTGGTGGCCAGGTTCGCCGCCGTCGGAGCCGCCGCCTGGGTGAAGGTCAGGCCAGTCGCGGTGTTGGCCACCGTGAGGTAGCCGGTGCCGAAGGTGGCGTCGGCCGCCTTCTGCACGGCGGCGTTGCGGTCCGTCGCGGTGGAACCCGAGGCGAACTGCACCGTCGAGAGGTCGAGGGACTTGCCCCCCACCGAGATGGTGCCGTTGAGACCGTCGAAGCTCTCGGAGAGCGTGAAGTCCTTCGCACCGGCGACCGTGACGACACCGGCGGTGCCCGCGGCCGAGGCCGTGGTCTGCGCCACCGTGTTGCCGACGTTCGTGGTGGTGACGTCGACGCCGTCCACGCCGAGGCCCTTGGCACCCATGGAGGTGCTGACGGCGACCGAGATCGTCTCGCCGACGTTCGCGCCCACCTGGAACTTGCCGTTGTAGGAGCCGTCCAGCAGCTTGGTGCCGTTGAACTGCGTGGTGTCGGAGATGCGGGTCAGCTCGGACTTGAGCTGGCTCATCTCGGACTGGATGTTGCCCTTGGCGTCGGCCGAGAGACCACCGGTGTTGGAGGCCTGCACGGACAGGTCGCGCATGCGCTGCAGGATCGAGGTGGACTCGTTCAGCGCACCTTCAGCGGTCTGGACGACCGAGGTGCCGTCCTGGGCGTTGCGGACGGCGACCTTGAGGCCACCGATCTGCGAGCGCAGGCCCTCGGAGATGGCCAGGCCGGCCGCGTCGTCGGCCGCACGGTTGATGCGGAAGCCCGACGACAGCTTCTCCAGCGACTTGGAGAGGTCGTTCTGGGTGTTGGAGAGGTTGTGGTACGCGTTGACTGCCGCGATGTTCTGGTTGATCGAGAGACCCATCGTTCTCTTCCTCCTGAGTTCGGGTCGGGCGGCCCATCCGTGGGCACACCCCGTTCATCGCCACCGGGGGCGCTGGTCTGAGAAGTTCTGCGCGGACTTTTCGTCGTGGTGCGCAGATCGCCTCGGCGCAGGCGTCAGGCGCCGAGCGCCCGGCTCGCGAACGCCGTCGGCATCACGCTGCCGGTCCGCGGCGAGGGGACGCTGGCGCCGTACACGCTGGCCGGCATCGACGCCCGCGCCGCGACGGAGGCGAAGTACGCCTGCCGGCGCCGCTCGGCGACGCCGCCCGGACGCTCACCGCCGCGCACCAGCCCGGGGTTCATCGACGCGTTCATGCCGTCGCGCAGCAGGCCCAGCGCCTCGGTGCGCAGCTGGCTGATGCGCGACTGGGTCACGCCGAGCTCGTCGGCCAGGTCGGCGATCGACCGGTCCTCCAGGTACAGGCCGCTGATGACCGCGCGCAGCCGCTCCGGCAGCACCTCGACGGCGGCGCGCAGCCAGTGCCGCTGCTCGGCGGCCAGCACCTGCTCCTCGGGGGTCGCGTCGTCGTCGGCGATGGAGTCGGCGATCGGCGTCTCCGACGCGTCGATGGACAGCACGCGCCGCTCGGCGTCGTGCCGGGCGACGTCCACACCGGCGGCGTCGGTGCCGAGGGCGGAGGCGAGCTCGTCCCGGCTGGGCTCGCGGCCCAGCGTGGCGCGCAGGCGCTCGGTCACCTCGGACAGCTCACGCACCCGGCGGCGGGCGGAGCGGCTGGCCCAGTCCATCGAGCGCAGCTCGTCGAGCAGGGCGCCCTTGATGCGCAGCGAGGCGTAACGAGCGAACGGCACACCGGCCTCGGGGTCGAAGCTGCGGGCGGCGAGGACCAGGGCGAGCGAACCGGCGGAGGCCAGCTCGTCGCGCGTCACCGACGGCGGGACGCGGTGCAGCAGCTCGGTGACGTGGTAGCCGACCAACGCGAGGTTGTTCACCACCAGCTCGTCGTGCGCGTTCATGGGAGAAAGGTCGTCGTTCCCACGCGACGACTTGAACGGTTCCGCTGCAGTGGAGAGGAACGCCCGAAGGGGTCATTGCGTCGGGCGTGCAACAAATCCGGACGTATGGTCCGCCGGAAATTCGGACGTTCTCCGTCAGATCGCTCCACGTCCCGGGATGCGTGTGACCGACGTCACATCGCCGATTCCTACGACGTTGCACACCCGTCTCAGATGCTGGTCACCGTCAGCCTGGGGCTACCGCTCGGTATGCAGGTCAGAGTCGGATTGGGCCGTTCGGGTCAGATCCCGGCTGTACCGGCCGATACCTACGGCAGAGTTCACCGCGGCTTCACCCGCCGACCACCGGACCGTGCACGAGAGGAGGGCAGACGAGATGTCGTTGACCCAGCTGTCCGACGTCCTCTGGCAGGAACGTCACCTGCTGGACCTGCTCCTGTTCAAGCTCGAGGAGGAGCAGCTGGTGCTGAGCAGCGGCCGCACCCGCTGGCTCGCCAACGCCACACGCGAGGTCGAGGCGGTGCTGGACGAGATCCGCTCTGCCGAGATCGCCCGCGCCGTGGCCGCCGACTCCGCCGCCCGCGAGCTCGGACTGAGCCCCGACGCCGGTCTGCGCGCCCTCGCCGACGCCGCCCCGGAGCCGTGGAACGAGCTGCTGCGCGCCCACCACGAGGCCTTCCTGTCCCTCACCGGCGAGATCAGCCGGCTGGCGGACGACAACCGCGAGCTGCTGGCCATGTCGCACCGCGCCACGCAGGAGACCCTGATGTCCCTGCAGGACTCCGTGCAGACGTACGACGGGTCGGGCCAGGCCGCGGTGCTCGCCGAGCACGGCTCCCGCGTCCTCGACCGGTCGATCTGAGGCGGGGATGGCCAGCACCTTCTCGGGCCTCGGCACCGCCCTGAGCTCCCTGATCGCCCAGCGGCAGGCGCTCACCGTGGCGGGCCAGAACATCGCCAACGCCAACACGCCCGGCTACACCCGCCAGCGCGTCGATCTCGCCTCGGTGCCGGGTGCCCAGGTGCCGTCGATGTTCGCCACCTCCGACGGCGTCGGCATGGGCACGCAGGTCACCGGGATCTCGCGGCTGTCCGACCAGTTCCTCGACACCCAGCTGCGCTCGCACACCGGCACCGCCTCCTTCCTGGCCGCTCGCGCCGATGCGTACACCACGCTCGAGACGAGCCTCGGCGAGCCGTCGACCACCGGCCTGTCCTCCCAGCTGTCGACGTTCTGGGCCGGCTGGCACGACGTGGCGAACTCCCCCGACGACACCGCCGCCCGCACCGTGCTGCTGGACGACGCCCGCCAGGTGACCGAGACGCTCCACGCCCGGTACGGCGACCTGCAGACGCAGTGGCAGCAGGCGCGCAGCACCACGGGCACCCTGGTGGACCAGACCAACACGCTCGCGTCGAACGTCGCGGACCTGAACAAGCGCATCCTCGACATCACCAACTCGGGCGGCAGCGCCAACGAGCTGGCCGACCAGCGCGACCAGCTGGTCACGCAGCTGTCCGGCCTGGTCGGCGCCACGGCGCGGCAGCGGCCCGACGGCCAGCTCGACGTGATGGTCGGCGGCAACATGCTGGTGTCCGGGGACCACGTGCGGCAGCTCGCCGTCAGCGGCCCGGCAGCCTTCTCCGGTGCGACGGGGGACCCCTCGGCCGTCCCGCCGGTGGTCGCGGCCGCCGTCCGGGTCGTGTGGGCCGACGCCCCGACGCAGGACGCGGCCCTGTCCGGCGGCCGGGTCGCCGGCCTGCTGACCGTGCTGGCCCCCCCGGACGCCTCCGGCACCGGCGGAATGCTGACCGAGGCCGCCGCGAGCCTCGACACGGTGGCGCAGGCGCTGGCCGACGGCGTCAACGCCCTGCACCGGCAGGGTCAGACGGTCGCCCAGGCCACGGCCGGCTCCACCGCCCCTGGCGGCACCGACTTCTTCGCCATCAGCGGCGGATCGGCGGCCGCCGGCATCTCCGTCGCACTGAGCACCCCCGACCAGATCGCCGTCGCGGCACCCGGCAGCGGGCCGCTCGACGGCTCCGTCGGGCAGAAGATCGCCGCGCTCGCCGACAGCTCGTCCGGCCCCGGTGCCGTGTGGGCCGCCGCCGTGGCGCAGGTCGGCAGCATGTCGGCGTCGGCCTCGTCCCGCAGCGGCGTGGCCGAGCAGGCCCGCGCCTCGGCGGAGACGGCGCAGCAGTCCGGCGCCAGCGTGGACACCGACGAGGAGACCGTCTCGATGCTCGCCTTCCAGCGGGCCTACCAGGGCGCCGCCCGCGTGATCACCGCGATGGACGAGATGCTGGACACCCTGATCAACCGCACCGGAACCGTGGGGAGATGAGCATGCTCGGCCGTGTGACGCAGCAGACGGTGCAGGCCTCGAGCCTGCGCAACCTGCAGTCCAACCTCAGCCGGATGGCCGCCCTGCAGGCGCAGATGTCCAGCGGCACCAAGCTGTCGCTGCCGTCGGACGACCCGTCGGCCACCTCGGACGTGATGCGGCTGAACGCCTCCTCGCGCCAGCTGGACCAGTTCAGCCGCAACGCCTCCGACGGCACGTCGTGGCTCACCACCATCGACACCGCCCTCTCGTCCACCACCACCGCGCTGCAGCGTGCCCGCGATCTGACCGTCCAGGGTGGCAACGGCGCCTACGGCACGACGTCGCGGCAGGCACTGGCCACCGAGATCGCCGGCATCCGCGACGACCTGCTCAAGCAGGCCAACACCACCTTCCTCGGCCGCACGGTGTTCGCCGGCACGTCCAACACGGGGGCGGCGTACACCGTCGGCACCGACGCGAGCGGCAACCCGACCTACACGTTCAACGGCGTGGCGACGTCCTCCGTGCAGCGGCAGGTCGGCACCGACACCCAGGTGCGGGTCGACTCGGACGGCTCCGCTGTGTTCGGCAACGGCAGCAGCTCGGTGTTCGCGACGCTCGACGGCATCGCCGCGACCCTGAACGCCGGCGGCGACCCGACCTCGCAGCTGGCCGACCTGGACAAGCACCTGAACGCGGTGACCAACGAGGCGGCCTCGGTGGGCAGCCGCCAGCGCGTCCTGGACGCCTCGACGGCGGACCTGACCAGCGCGAGCCAGACGGTGAAGACGCAGACCTCCGGCCTGCAGGACATCGACCTGGCCGCGGTGATCATGCAGCTGAAGTCGCAGGAGGTCGCCTACCAGGGCGCCCTCGGCGCCACCGGTCGCGTGCTGCAGCCGACGCTGATGGACTTCCTCAAGTGACCCCCGCCCCCGCGGCGCAGACCGTGACGGTGTCCACCGCGACCGGCCCCCGCCAGGTGCCCGCCGTGCTGCGGTTCGCCGACCCGCTCCCGGGCCTGCCGGGCCGCACGGAGTACGCCCTGGACGCGCTGGACGACGAGGGCCTGCTGTTCGCGCTGCGCAGCGCGCCCGACGCGGCGGCGCCGCGGGTCCGGCTGTTCGTCGTCAGCCCGGGCCTGTTCTTCCCCGACTACGCGCCCTCCATCCCCACGGACGCGTTGGACGGCGTGCGCGGGCGCCCGGCCGCCGGTCCTGCACCGGACCCGGTGCTGCTGAGCGTGGTGCACCCGGGCGAGGCCGACGGTGAGCACCCGACGGCCAACCTGCTCGCCCCGCTCGTGGTGAACCCGCACAACGGGCGTGCCGTGCAGACGGTCCTCGACGAGGACCTGCCGCTGCGCGCCCCGCTGGGCTGACGCCGAACCCTCACGACGAGGCCGCTCCGGCCGATGGACCGGGCATGCCCCACTCGTCGCCGTCGTCCCCGGTCGCCGTCTACCGACAGCCGGTCGTGGACCTCGACCGCAACGTGCGCGCGTACGCGCTGCGCGCCGCCACCTCCGCCGTCGCGACCGACCCCGTCGCCGAGGACCTGGTCGAGGCGCACTACGCCCAGCTGGACCTGACCGAGCTCGCCGGCGACGCCCCGGTGATCCTCCGGGCGACCGCCCGCATCCTGTCCGGCGCCCTCCCGCTGCCGACGGCTGCCCAGGGCACCTGGCTCGAGCTGACGGCACGGATGGCCGCTGATCCGGATGCCGCCACGCACGTCGTCACCCTGCGCACCCGGGACGTCCGCACGGTGCTGGGCGACTACGCCGCCACCCCGGGCCAGGACGCGCTGCTGCCCCTGGCGGGCTGGGCGAAGGTGGACGCCACCGCGGAGCCCGAGCGGCTGCGCGCGCTGGTCGAGCGGGCGCACGCGCTCGGCGGCCAGGTGATCGCCGAGCGCGTGGGCACCGCACGCGACCTGCAGGCGGCCCAGGAGGCGGGCGCCGACCTGCTGCAGGGCCCGATGCTGGTGCGCCGCGAGGAGGCGCAGACCCGCGAGGGCTCCGCCGGCGAGCTCCAGTGCCTCGAGCTGGTGCGGCTGCTGTCGGTCGAGGACGAGATCAACTTCACCGCGGTGGCGAACATGGTCGCCAGCGACCCGGAGATGTCCGTGCGCGTGCTGCACATGGTCAACTCCTCGGCGTTCGCCCTCGCCCGCACCGTCGACTCCGTCCGCACCGCGGTGGTGCTGATGGGTGCCCGCCGGCTGGCCGCCCTGGCGATGGCCTCGCTGATCGACGCCCGCCCCACGGCCGTCGGGCCGCTGTGGGCCGTGCTGACCCGGGCGCTCGCCTGCCGCACCCTCACCGACGAGACCGGCTACACCGTCGGCCTGCTGTCGGCGGTCAGCGCCCAGCAGAACCTCTCCCTGGCGACCATGGTGCGGCGCACCGGCGTCTCGGCCCAGGTCGCCGACGCGCTGCTGAACGGCGCCGGCCGGTACGGCGCCGTGCTCGCGGCGGTGGTCGCGTACGAGGCCGACGACCCGCAGGCCGTCATCGCCACCGGCATCGACCCGTTCGCCGTCGCCCACGCCTACCTCGACGCGGTGCCGGCGGCCCTGTCCACCGCGACCGCCCTGTGCGTGGAGGCCGTCTCGGCCTGACCTCGGGCCACGCCCCGGCGCAGCACGCGGCACCGGACACAGCAACCTCTCAGCGGACTTCAGGCGCACGGCCAGCCCGCGGTGCCAGGCTTCGAACGTCATGCCTGGCCACGGCCGCCGCGACGTCCCGGTCGCGTGGGTGCGGGTCCGGCAGCCGCAACGAAGCAGCCGCAACGAAGGGGTGCCCGCGCCGTGAGCTACAACCGGTCCGCCAAGCAGAAGGTCAGCCGCAAGCAGCGGCGTGCGGAGGACCGCGAGCTGGCTCGCCTGGAGCGGGAGCGCCGGGCCGCCCGCGCCCGACGACGCCGCATCGGTCTGCGCGTCGGCGCGGTGACCTCCGTGGTCGTGGTGGCGGCCGGCGTCGCCGTGGCGGTGCAGGCGCACGCCCGCGCGCTGCAGGTCGGCCCGGTCAACATGATGAGCGACGGCCTGCTGATCACCGGCGACGGCAGCACCCTGTCCCCGGCGACGAGCGCGCCGATCCCCGCGGGCGGCACCCCGACCCCGCACCCGGTCAGCACCGGCACGGGCGCGCTCGACCTGGTGGTCAGCCTCGACTACGGCGACCCGCGGTCGGCGGCGTTCTGGGCCGCCAACGGCAGCACAATCGAGCAGTGGGTCACGTCCGGGGCCGCCACCCTGGAGATCAAGCCCGTGGCCCTCTCCTCCGGTCGGACGGCGTACACACCCACCCCGGCGCCCACCCCCACGACCAGCACCCCGGCGGCGACGCCGTCCGCCACCCCCAGCCCCGCGACGTCGTCCTCCGCCACTCCGTCGGCCACGCCCACGCCGACCGCCACCACCAACACCGAGACGACCGCCCAGGACTACGCGCTGCGCGCCGCGAACGCCTTCGCCTGCGTCGCCAGCTACCAGCCGAGCTCGGCCCTGGCGGTCAACGACGCCCTGTTCACGGCGCAGCACACCTTCGGCTCCGCCGGCCTGACGCAGGCCCAGCTCGTCACGCTCGTGAACAACGCCGGCGTCACCTCCAGCACCGTGAGCTCGTGCATCACCAGCCGCCGCTACGTCGACTGGGCGCAGCAGGCCACCGACCGCTCGGGGGTCACGGGCGTGACGGTCGACGTCGCGGGCCGGCCGTACACCGGCTCGGTCGACGACACCACGGCGTTCTCCACCTTCGTCGCCTCCGTGTACAGCTCGCTCGCCGCCTCGGCTTCGGCCGCCACGGCCACGCCGACGCCGACGGCCACCCCGGCCCAGACGTCCACCCCGACGCCGGTGGCCACCCCCGCCGGCTGACCCAGGCCGGCTGACCGAGGCCGGCTGACCGAGGCCGGCTGACCACGGCCGGCTGACCACGGCCGGCTGACCACGGCCGGCTGACCCCCGGCCGGCAGATGCCCGACCGGCTTGTCCCGGCCACCCGAGGACCGAGGGGCCCAGTCCCGCCGTCGACCCCTGTGGCATGATGACTGCGCGCGGACCTCTCGGTCCGCGTACCCGTCGTCGTCGACGGTGTCGACGACGACACCTCCCCGTTCCGCTGTGGTGCGGGGCAGCTCTTCACTCGGATCGTCCGGCACGTACCTGCCGGTGAAGGGATTGGCACAGTCATGGCTACGGTCACTTTCGACCACGCGACCCGGATCTACCCGGGCACCGAGCGTCCCGCGGTGGACTCGCTCGACCTGCACATCGAGGACGGCGAGTTCCTCGTCCTCGTCGGCCCCTCGGGCTGCGGCAAGTCGACCTCCCTGCGCATGCTCGCCGGCCTCGAGGACGTCAACTCGGGCAACATCTTCATCGGCGACCGCAACGTCACCGACGTGCAGCCCAAGGACCGGGACATCGCGATGGTGTTCCAGAACTACGCGCTGTACCCGCACATGACGGTCGCGGACAACATGGGCTTCGCCCTGAAGATCGCCGGCACCCCCAAGGCGGAGATCCGCACGCGGGTGGAGGAGGCGGCCAAGATCCTCGACCTGACCCAGTACCTCGACCGCAAGCCGAAGGCCCTGTCCGGTGGCCAGCGTCAGCGCGTCGCCATGGGCCGCGCCATCGTCCGCCAGCCGCAGGTGTTCCTCATGGACGAGCCGCTGTCGAACCTGGACGCCAAGCTCCGCGTGCAGACGCGTACGCAGATCGCGGGCCTGCAGCGCCGCCTCGGCGTCACCACGGTCTACGTCACGCACGACCAGACCGAGGCCCTGACCATGGGTGACCGGATCGCCGTGCTGAAGGACGGTCTGCTCCAGCAGGTCGGCACCCCGCGCGAGATGTACGACCGTCCGGCCAACGTCTTCGTCGCCGGCTTCATCGGCTCCCCGGCCATGAACATCGGCACGTTCCCGGTGCTCAACGGCGCGGCCAACCTCGGCTCCACCCGCGTGACGCTGCCTCGCGAGGCGATCACGGCGCTGTCGGACGACGACAAGGGCCACATCACGGTCGGCTTCCGCCCGGAGGACCTCGACGTGGTGCCGGCCGGTACCCCGGACTCCATCCCGGTGTCCGTGAACATCGTCGAGGAGCTCGGCTCCGACGCGTTCGTGTACGGCTCGCTGACGGACGACTTCGGCAACGCCGAGACCATCCACTCCGGTGCCGGCGACGCGCAGGTGATCGTCCGCATCGACCCGCGTGGTGTCCCGGCCAAGGGTGAGAAGATCGCCGTCAAGGTGCGTCCCAACGACCTGCACCTGTTCCACGCCGGTACGGGCGAGCGCTTCTGATCCGCTCCACGTGACGCCCGTGAGGGGCGGGACCGGCACCCGGTCCCGCCCCTCACGTCGTCTCGGAGCCTTCCGGGCACTCGTTCGCCGACCCGCACCAACGCGCGCCCAGCCCGCCGCGCCCGCCCAGCCCGCCGAGAGGACCACGATGGCGCAGAGCCTGCAGATCACCGCCGCCTCGGCAGACCCGGCGCTGCTCGACCTGCCCTGGCACATCGCCCTGGAGGACTGGCCGACGTCGGCCCTCGCCGCTCTGCCACGCGGCATCTCCCGGCACATCGTGCGGTTCGCCCGCCTGTCCGGACGGGTGATCGCGGTCAAGGAGATCGGCGAGACGGTCGCCTTCCGCGAGTACGAGCTGCTGCGCCAGCTGCGCCGGCTCGACGTGCCGAGCGTGGTCCCCCTGGGCGTGATCACCGGTCGGCACGCCCAGGACGGGGAACCGCTCGAGGCCGCCCTGATCACCGAGCACCTGCAGTTCGCCCTCCCCTACCGGGCGCTGTTCAGCCAGTCGCTGCGCCCGGACACGGCCACCCGACTGATCGACGCGCTCGCGGTGCTGCTGGTGCGGCTGCACCTGGCCGGCTTCTACTGGGGCGACGTCTCGCTGTCCAACACCCTGTTCCGCCGGGACGCGGAGACGTTCGCCGCGTACCTGGTGGACGCGGAGACGGGCGACCTGCACGAGAAGCTGACCGACGGGCAGCGCTCGTACGACCTGGAGATCGCGCGCGTCAACATCATCGGCGAGCTGATGGACCTGCAGGCCGGTGAGTTCCTGGAGGACGACACCGATGCGGTGGCGATCGGCGACGCGCTGGCGGTCCGCTACGAGGAGCTGTGGCGGGCGCTGACCGAGGTGGAGTCGTTCGGGTTCGGCGACCGGTGGCGCGTGCAGGCCCGCATCGACCGGCTGAACGACCTGGGCTTCGACGTCGACGAGATCGACATCACCACCGACGTGGACGGCACCACGGTGCGCATCCAGCCCAAGGTGGTCGACGCCGGCCACCACTCCCGCCGCCTGATGCGCCTGACCGGCCTCGACGTGCAGGAGAACCAGGCCCGGCGCCTGCTGAACGACCTCGACGAGTACCGCGCGGCCACCGACCGGCAGCGTGAGGACGAGGCGTTCGTCGCCCACGACTGGCTCACCGAGGTGTTCGAGCCGGCCGTCCGGGCGGTGCCGCGCGACCTGCGCGGCAAGCTGGAGCCCGCGCAGGTGTTCCACGAGCTGCTCGACCACCGCTGGTACCTGTCCCAGCAGCAGCACCGGGACGTGCCGATGGACGAGACGGTGGCCTCGTACCTGTCGACGATCCTGCCGCTGCGCCCCGACGAGCAGGCGATCCTCGGCGGGCTGCCGGGCGACATCCGCGACGAGACCGGCGCCATCCCCAGCGTGGAGGACGCAGCGGTGAAGGACGCGGTCGCCCAGGACTGACGCCGGTCTGCCGGCACGACCCGGACGTTCGCGTCGTCACGTCACCAGCCGGTGACGTCAGGAGGTCAGCCGACCGAGCGGGTCTTCGCCACCTCGTACAGCGCGATCCCGGCGGCCACCCCGGCGTTCAGCGACTCGACCGCCGATGCGATCGGGATCGCCGCCACCGCATCGCACTGCTCGCGCACCAGGCGGGACAGCCCCTTGCCCTCCGAGCCGACCACCAGCACCAGCGGGTCGGCGGAGAACGGCAGGTCACCCACCGACACGTCGCCGTGCCCGTCCAGGCCGACGACGAACACGCCCGCCTGCCGGTACTCCGCCAGGGTGCGCGCCAGGTTGGTCGCCCGCGCCACCGGCACGCGCGCGGCGGCACCGGCGGACACCTTCCACGCCGCGGCGGTCACGCCGGCGGAGCGACGCGACGGCACCAGCACGCCGTGCGCGCCGAACGCACCGGCGCTGCGCAGCACCGCGCCGAGGTTGCGCGGGTCGGTGACGCCGTCGAGCGCCACGATCAGCGCAGGCCGGCCGGACCGCTCGGCGGTGTCCAGCAGGTCGTCCGGGTCGCCGTACACGTAGGCCGGCACCTGCAGCGCCACGCCCTGGTGCACGCCGCCGTCGGTCATCCGGTCCAGCTCGAGGCGGCTGACCTCGAGGATCGGCATGCGGGCGTCGGCCGCGATCGTGATGATCTCGCGGGTGCGGTCGTCGGCCTCGAGCTTGGCGGCGAGGTAGACCGCCGAGGCCGGCACCCCGGCCCGCAGCGCCTCGAGCACCGAGTTGCGGCCGCCGACCACCTCCTTGCCCGGGGTCTGACGACCCCGGCCGGCCGCGCCGGGCCGGCCTGTACCGGGTCGTCCTGCACCGGGCCGGCCGGTGGCCGCCGGGCGTGCGACGGAGCCACCCCGCTCCTGCGCCACCTTCCGCTTGTGGGCGGCGTGGTACGGCCGGTCCTCCGCCTTGGGCGTCGGCCCCTTGCCCTCGAGCGCCTTGCGGCCGTGCCCTCCCGTGCCGACGCCGGGGGCCTTCTTCGACCCTGCCTTGCGCGTCGCTCCGCGTCGCTGCGAGTTCCCGGCCATCAGCTCTCCTCGTCCCGCGCGGCGAGCGTCCACCGCGCACCGTCCTTCGAGTCCTCCACCACGATGCCGGCGGCACCGAGGCGATCCCTGATGGCGTCCGACGTCGCGAAGTCCTTGGCGGCCCGCGCCTGGGCCCGTGCCGCCAGCTCCGCGCCGACCAGGGCGTCCAGCGCCCGCGCCTCGCGGTCGTCCGAGCGGGCGGAGCCCCACTGCTCGCCGGCCGGGTCGAGCCCCAGGACGTCGAGCATCCCCCGCAGCTCGACCATCGCCGCCTGCACCGCCTCGTCGTCGCCGCGCGCGAGGGCCGAGTTGCCGGCGCGCAGCACCTCGTGCACCACCGCGAGCGCGGCCGGCACGTTGAGGTCGTCGTCCATGGCCGCGACGAAGTCCGCGGGGAGCTCGGCCGAGGCGACGGCGGCGGCGTCCGCCGCCCCCACCTTCTCGGCAGCCCGCGCGACGAAGCCGGACAGGCGGTCCCACGTGGCGGCGGCCTCCGCCAGGGTGCCGTCCGTCCACTCGAGCATCGAGCGGTACTGCACGGCGGTCAGCGCGTACCGCACCACCGCCGCCGGCGTCTGAGCCAGCACAGCGGAGACCAGCAGCCCGTTGCCGAGCGACTTGCTCATCTTCGCGCCGCCCTGCGTCACCCAGCCGTTGTGCAGCCAGTACCGCGCGAACCCGTACCCGGCGGCCCGCGACTGCGCGAGCTCGTTCTCGTGGTGCGGGAACCGCAGGTCCAGGCCGCCGCCGTGGATGTCGAACGAGTCACCCAGGTACCGGCGGGCCATCGCGGAGCACTCCAGGTGCCACCCGGGGCGGCCGCGACCGAACGGGGTCTCCCAGGCGGCGGTGTCCGGCTCACCCGGCTTCGGCGACTTCCACAGGGCGAAGTCGTGCGGGTCGTGCTTGTCGGCGCCGTCGGCCGGCTCGTCGGAGGTCTCGACGATGTCGTCCAGGCGCTGGTTGGTCAGCGCGCCGTAGGCGGGGTAGGACCGCACGTCGAAGTACACGTCGCCGGGACCGGAGCGGTAGGCGTGGCCGGTGTCGACGAGCTGGGTCATCAGCTCCACCATCGCCGGCACGTGGCCGGTGGCACGCGGCTCGTAGTCCGGCGGCAGCACGCCGAGCGCGTCGTAGGCGGCGGTGAACGCCCGCTCGTTGGCCATCGCCCACGCCCACCACGGCACGCCGGCGTCGGCAGCCTTGGCGAGGATCTTGTCGTCGATGTCCGTGACGTTCCGGATCATCGTCACCTGGTAGCCGGTGCGCCGCAGCCAGCGCACCAGCACGTCGAACGCGATCGACGAGCGCACGTGGCCCACGTGCGGCGGTGCCTGCACGGTGGCGCCGCACAGGTAGATGCCGACCCGGCCTTCGACGAGGGGGACGAAGTCACGCACCGCGCGGGTCGCGGAGTCGAAGAGCCGGAGGGTCACCGGCCAAGGCTACCGGGGCGGCTGCGTGGGCCCGCGCCCGCCAGGGGTGCCCAGCACCCCCGCGACCAGCACCACCGCCAGCACCAGCACCGCAGGCACCACGAAGCCGGCCCGCAGGGTGAGGACGGACCCGACGGCTCCCACCGCGACGCCGCCGAGCACCACACCGACGTAGTTGAAGTAGTTCAGCCGCGCGACGACGGCATCGGCGTGCCCGGGCGCCACGTCTCCGGCCGCCGAGAACGACAGGGGCGGCACCACGCCGAGGCCGAGGCCCACCAGACCGAACCCGGCCACGACCAGCCACGCGTCGTGCGTCAGCATCACCACGAGCAGACCGACGGTGCCCAGCACCGCGCCGACCCGCACCACCGCCGCCCGGCCGACGCGACGCACCCCGAGGTCGCCGACCACCCGGGACAGCAGCGTCGTGCCCAGGTAGGCCGCGTAGCCGAGGGGCTGCACGTGCGTCGGCGCGCCGACGTCCTGCGCCAGGAACAGCGCGCTCCAGGCCGACACCGCCGAGTCGACGATGTAGAACGCCACCACCACCAGCCCCAGCATCACCACCGGACGCCACGGCACGACCGCACGCGACCCGGGCTCGGCGGTCGGGGCCGACGGCTCAGCGCCGTCCGCTGCCACCGGCGCCGCCTCGGTCCCGTCAGCCGCCGTCCCGGCGGCAACCGCTGCCGCGCCCCCGGACCACCACCCGGCCCGCCGCACCAGGACCGCCGCCGCGACGGCGGCCGGCGTGCCGAGCAGGATGACCGCCACCACGGGATCCGCCGGCCAGCGCGGCGCCAGCGCCGCCACCAGCAGCGCACCGGCGATCCCCCCGAACGACCACGCCCCGTGGAACCCCGCCAGCAGCGACCGCCCGTACCGGTGCTGCACGGCGACCGCCTGCATGTTCACCGACGCGTCCACCAGGCCGAGGCCGAGGCCGTACAGCAGGAACGCCCCCACGAGCACCGCGAACGACGGGGCCGCCGCGACACCGACGAGGGCGGCCGCGAGCACGCTCAGCCCTGCGACCAGCCCGCCTCGGCTGCCGGACGCCGAGGCGGCGAGCCGGTCGGCCAGCACCGTGCCGCCGGCCGCCAGCAGGCACACCCCGAGGATCACCAGCGTCACCTGCCCGGTGCCGACGCCGTGGCGGCGCTCCAGCACCGGCAGGCTGTTCAGGGTCAGCGCGTAGGACAGCCCCTGGGCCGCGAACGCCGCCGAGATCGCGATGCGCGCCCGACGAGCCGCCACCGGGACGGCGAGGCTGCGCGGGAGCGCGTCCGCCGGCGACGCCATCAGACGGGCTGGTCCGCGAGCGGCTGGTCGAGGGCGTCCGTGCGGACCTGCACGGGGCGGATGTGGGAGGCGAGGAACGCGCCGAACACCTCGAGGGCGGCCAGCGCCTGGTCGCCGTCGTGGTCGGCCAGCCACGCGAGCGTGATGCCGTCCGTCGCCATCACCACCAGCCGCGCGAGCTGGGCGAGCGGCAACGTCCACTCGACGTGCGCCGCCCGGGCGACGCTCTCCAGGAACGTCCGCGCGGCCTCGTGGCTGACGGAGTACTGCTCGGCGGACACCTGCCGGACCTCGGGGTGGCGCATCGAGTAGGTGGTCAGCTCGAAGCTGAGCAGCTGGGCTCCGCGCGTCTCCGCGATGTTCGACCACAGCAGGTGCGTCGCACCGAGGATGATCTCGGCCGCCTCGCCCTCGGGCGGCATCTGCTGCAGGCCCGTGGTCAGGTTCTGGCGCGTGATGTAGTGCGCCATCGACCGCAGGATCTCGTCCTTGTCGCGGAAGCAGTAGTGCACCACCCCGAGCGAGACGCCGGCCTCGGAGGCGATGGCGCGCACGGTGGCGGCGTCGATGCCGTCACGGCTCGCGACGCGGATGGCCGCGTCGATCAGCTGCTCGCGCCGCTCGGCGACGGGCAGTCGGTTCATGGGGCCCTCCTTGTACCGGCGCCGCTCGCGGCACCGCAGCGCCGCGACGAGGCGAATAACCAAGGATGACGATAGTCATAAGTGGCGTGCACTCCGCACCCAGGCACAAGGGGGTCACCCGCTCGGCCCTGCGGTGACCGGCTCTCAGGAGCCGACTGGCAGCACCAGCGCGGTGGCGACGGCCGCGACGCCCTCGCCGCGGCCGGTCAGCCCCAGGCCGTCCGTGGTGGTCGCGGAGACCGTGACAGGGCCGCCCGCCGCCGCCGACAGGGCCGCCTGGGCCTCGTCCCGCCGCGACCCCAGGCGCGGCCGGTTGCCGATCACCTGCACGGCGACGTTCCCGACGACGAACCCGGCGGCGCGCACACGCCGCGCCGTCTCCGCGAGGAGGACCGTGCCGGCCGCACCGGCCCAGGCGGGGTCCGACGTGCCGAACTGCGAGCCCAGGTCACCGAGCCCGGCGGCCGACAGCAGGGCGTCCGCGGCGGCGTGCGCGGCGACGTCGGCGTCCGAGTGGCCCGCCAGCGGTCGCTCCCCCGGCCACTCGAGGCCGGCGAGGTGCAGCACGGCGCCCTCGGCGGGATCCGGGTCGTAGGCGTGCACGTCCACGCCGATGCCGGTGCGGGGCAGTCCACCGGCCAGCGGCTCGCCCGTCGTCACGGCGCCACCGCCGCCAGCACCTCGGACAGGTGCAGGTCACGCGGGGTGGTGATCTTCACGGCGCGCTCGTCCCCGGCCACCATCCACACCGGCAGCCCGAGGGCCTCGACCAGCCCGGCGTCGTCGGACGCCGCGGTCGCCTCGCCCACCGCCCGGTCAGCCCCCGCCTGGTGCGCCCGCACCAGGACGTCCCGGTCGAACCCCTGCGGTGTCTGCACGGCGCGCAGCTCCTCCCGCGGCACGGTCGCCAGCACCGGCGCACCCTCGGCGCCGCCGGCACCGACCCGCTTGATCGTGTCCGTGACGGCCAGCCCGGGCACGACCGCGGGGTGCCCTGCCCGCACGGCCTCGACCACCCGCGCGACCAGCTCGGGGGGCGCGAAGGCCCGCGCCGCGTCGTGCACCAGCACCACCGTCGCGTCGTCCGGGATCGCGGCGAGCCCCGCCGCCACCGACGCCTGCCGCGTCGCGCCGCCGGCCACCACCACGAACGACGCCCGCGGACCGAGCCCGGCCCGCAGCAGCGCCTGAGCCGCGGTCACCTGTCCCGCGGGCACCGTGACTACCAGCCGCTCGACACCGGGCCCGTCGGCCGGCCGTGCCGCCAGCAGCGACCGCGCCGCATGCACGACGAGGGCCACCCCCTGCACCGGCACGAAGGCCTTGGGCAGGACGTGGCCCAGTCGGGATCCGCTCCCGGCGGCGGTGAGGATGGCGGCGACCGTCACGGCCGTGCTCCTCGGGCGCTGGTCAGCAGGTGGGTGGCGCGAGGCGGCTCAGGAGGCCAGCACCTCGTCGAGGATGGCCTCGGCCTTCTCCTCCTCGGTGTGCTCCGCCAGCGCGAGCTCCGAGACGAGGATCTGACGGGCCTTCGCCAGCATCCGCTTCTCGCCGGCCGAGAGGCCGCGGTCGGCGTCGCGGCGCGACAGGTCGCGGACCACCTCGGCGACCTTGATGACGTCGCCGGAGGCCAGCTTCTCGAGGTTGGCCTTGTAGCGGCGCGACCAGTTGGTCGGCTCCTCCGTGTAGGGGGCGCGCAGCACGTCGAACACGCGCTCCAGACCCTCCTGGCCCACCACGTCGCGCACGCCGACCAGGTCGACGTTCTCCGCCGGGACCTCGATGGTCAGATCACCCTGCGCGACCTTGAGCTTGAGGTAGATCTTGTCCTCTCCACGGATGGTCCGGGTCTTGATCTCTTCGATCAACGCTGCACCGTGGTGCGGGTAGACAACGGTCTCCCCAACAGTGAAAGTCATCTGCAGGTGTCCCCTTTCGCAGTGGCCTATCCTATCACGCCGTATTTCCGGCCAAATGGTCTGGTTCCTGCCGTCGTCGCAGGTCAGCAGGCACGTCCGGAGCCCGGTCCCGGGACGGCGCACGGGGGGTACGGGCCGCTAGGCTGGGCACGCCCAGGACCAAGGTCCTTCCCGCACGTCGGGGCCGGAGCCGGGGGCACCGGGCCGCGCCGCGGCCGCAGTCCGTGCACAGGAGGAGCCGTGACCAGCACCCGCCGCCCACGCCGCACGATCGCCGTCGCGGTGCTCGCGGTGGCGCTGCCGCTCGTCGGAGGGCTCGCCGGCTGCTCGGCGACCAACCCGATCCAGACGCAGCGCCCGTACTCGCCGGCCGACGGTGTGCGTGCGACGCTCGGCCCGCTCGAGACGACGAACCTGCTGGTCGCCGGCACGGCGAAGGGCCACGCCGCGGCGCTGTCCGGCGGCCTGGTGAACACCGGTGCCGACGCGCTGACCGTCAGCGTGGCCGTGTCCGGCGAGACGTCGACGTTCACGGTGCCCGCGCACGGGTCGGTGCTGATCGGCACCGGGTCGGACAGCGGCCGCACGATGCCGATCCAGTCGCTCGACGCCGACCTCGGTGCGCTGACCACGGTCACGCTGAAGGTGCCGTCCGCCGGCTCGGCCGCCGTGCAGGTGCCCGTGGTGGACGGCTCGCTGCCCCAGTACACGTCGGTGCTGCCGTCACCCGCGTCGGGCTCGGGCGCGACCGCGTCGTCGTCACCGGTCGCCTCCGCGACACCGGGCGCGAAGACGCCGACGCCGACGCCCAGCACGTCGTCCTGACGGCTGCACCGGCGCCCCGGCCCGGTCAGCCGAAGCGGCCGGAGATGTAGTCCTCGGTCTGCTGCTGGCGCGGGGTGGAGAAGATCGTCGCGGTGTCGTCGATCTCCACCAGGCGACCCGGCTTGCCGGCGCCCTCGATGTTGAAGAAGCCGGTGCGGTCGGACACGCGCGCGGCCTGCTGCATGTTGTGCGTGACGATCACGATCGTGTAGCTCGCCTTGAGCTCGGAGATCAGGTCCTCGATGGCGAGGGTGGAGATCGGGTCGAGCGCGGAGGCCGGCTCGTCCATCAGCAGCACCTGCGGGGTGACGGCGATCGCGCGCGCGATGCACAGGCGCTGCTGCTGACCGCCCGACAGGGACGATCCCGGACGGTCGAGACGGTCCTTGACCTCCTTCCACAGGTTGGCGCCCACCAGGGAGCGCTCCACCAGGTCGGCGGCGTCGGACTTGGAGATCTTCTTGTTGTTCAGCCGCACGCCCGCCAGCACGTTCTCCGCGATGGACATCGTCGGGAACGGGTTGGGCCGCTGGAACACCATGCCGACCTGGCGGCGCACCGCCACCGGGTCGACCGCGGGGCCGTACAGGTCGACGCCGTCCATCGCGACGGTGCCCTCGACGCGCGCGCCCGGGATCACCTCGTGCATGCGGTTCAGCGAGCGCAGGAACGTCGACTTGCCGCAGCCGGACGGACCGATCAGCGCGGTGACGCTGCGGGGCTCGATCGACATGCTGACGTCCGAGACGGCGAGGAAGGACCCGTAGTAGATGTTCAGGTCCTTCACGTCGATGCGCTGTGCCATGCGGGTCTCGCTCTCTGCTCTCTGCGACGGGGTCTCGTGGTGCTCAGCGCAGCTTCGGCGCGAACAGCCAGGTCACGAGGCGACCCACGAGGTTGAGGATGACGACGATGAGAAGGAGGGTCAACGCCGCGGCCCACGCCCGGTCGAGGTTGATCGACACGAGGCAGTTGGTGGCGTTCCGGGCGCAGCGCGCCGGGCCCTGGTGGTACTGGTCGTAGATGAACACCGGCAGCGTCATCATGCGGCCGGCGAACAGGTTGAAGTTGATCGACGCGGTGGTGCCGACCGCGATGAGCAGCGGTGCCGTCTCGCCGATCACGCGGGCGACGGCGAGCAGCACGCTGGTGGTCAGCCCGGCGACGGACGTCCGCAGCACCACCTTGACGATGGTCAGCCACTTCGGCACACCCAGGGCGTAGGCCGCCTCGCGCAGCTCGTTGGGCACCAGCCGGAGCATCTCCTCCGACGAGCGGACCACCACGGGGATCATCAGCAGGGCCAGCGCGACGGACCCCATCACGCCCAGGCGGACGCCGGGGCCGAAGAAGATCGCGAACACCGCGAAGGCGAACAGGCCGGCGACGATCGACGGGATGCCCGTCATCACGTCGACGAAGAACGTGACGGCCCGCGCGAGCGGTCCCTTGCCGTACTCGACCAGGTAGATCGCGGCGAGCAGGCCGATCGGCACCGAGATCACCGTGGTGCCCAGCGTGATCAGCAGGGTGCCGGCGATCGCGTGGTAGGCACCGCCGGCGTCCATGCCACCGGACACGTTGCGCATCGAGTGCAGCAGGAAGTACGGCGTGAACTTCGCCAGACCGTGGCTGAGCACGGTCCACAGCAGCGAGAACAGCGGCGTCATCGCCAGGAAGAAGGCGGCCCAGACGAGCCCCGTCATCGTCCGGTTCTTGCGCTGCCGGCCGCGGTCGACCGACGTGAGCAGCTCGCGGAGCGCGTTGTCCGGTCCGGGGGCGGTCGAGGCGGTGGCCGACGCGCTGGTGGCGCTCATCAGTTGGCTCCGGAGAACTCGTTGCGGCGCGAGACGATCCAGCGCGCCAGCATGTTGACCGCCATGGTGATGACGAACAGCGCCAGGCCGGTCGCGATCAGGGTGTTGACCGCCAGGCCGCTCGAGTCGGGGAACTTCGCAGCGATGTTGGCCGCGATGGTCTGCAGCACGCCGGAGTCGAAGATCTGGAACGAGTAGCCGGTGCCGCTCGAGGTGGACAGCACCATCAGCACCGCCATCGTCTCGCCGAGCGCGCGGCCCAGACCGAGCATCGCGGCGGACACCACGCCGGAGCGCCCGAACGGCAGCACGGCCATGCGGATCACCTCCCACCGCGTCGCACCGAGGGCGAGCGCCGCCTCCTGGTGCAGGTGGGGGGTCTGCTTGAACACCTCGCGGGACACCGCCGTGATGATCGGCAGGATCATGATCGCCAGCACCAGCGCGGTGGTGGCCATCGAGCGGCCGGTCGCGGTCGCCCGCACCGTCACCCCCGGGATCACGCTGAGGACGTCGGCCACCCACTGCCAGAGCGGGGCGATCCGCGGCGCGAGGATCTGCGCGCCCCAGAGGCCGAACACCACAGACGGGATCGCCGCGAGCAGGTCGATCACGAAGCCGACGGCCCCGGCGACGCGGCGCGGCGCGTAGTGGGACACGAACAGCGCGATGCCGACGGCGACCGGCGTCGCCATCACCAGCGCGAGCGCCGCGGCGATCAGCGTGCCGAAGATCAGCGGTCCGATGTACCCGGCCAGGTTGTGGGCACCGGGGGGCAGGTTGCCCTCGCTCTGCAGGGTCGCGTCCGACGCGGTGATCGCCGCCCAGCCCCTGATCAGCAGGAACACCGCCACGGCGGCGAGGACCACCAGCAGCAGCACACCGGCGGCCGTGGCCGCCCAGCGGAACACACGGGACATGCCGCGTTCGGGGACGCCCCGTGCACGGGTCTTCCGCGGGCCGGAGCTGTCACCGCCCCGTGGGGCCTTCGATGCATCGAGCGTGGGTGCGCTCACCACATGGACCTTCTCATCGCTTGATGGTCAACGGGAACTTCGCCGAACGCTAGTGCCGGTGGCAGGGGCACCCTGGTGGGGCGTCCCTGCCACCGGCAGCTGTGCGTCACGCCGGCAGTGCCGGTCAGCCGACCTTGATGGCGGAGACCGAGGCCGCCGCCTTCTGGGCGAGCGCGCCGGTCAGCGGCGCGGAGCCGGCCGCCTGGGCGCCGGCCTTCTGGCCCGCGTCCGAGACCACGTAGCCGAGGAACGACTTGACGAAGTTGCCCTTGGCCGAGTCGCTGTAGCTGGAGCACGCGATCGCGTAGGACACCATCAGCAGCGGGTAGTCGCCGGAGGCGGAGGCCTTGCGGTCGATGCTCACCACGATGTCGTTCGCCGGACGGCCGGAGGCCAGCGGCGAGGCGTTCACCACGGCGGACGCGCCGTCGGCGGACGGCTTGTTCCAGGCGGAGCCGACCTTCAGCGCCGCGACGTTGATGCCCTGCGGCACGCCGGAGTCGTCGATGTAGGCGACGGCACCGTCGGTGCTGGACAGCACGCCGGCCACGCCGGAGGTGCCCTGCGCCGAGTCGCCGCCGTTCAGCGGCCACGCGTCGGCCTTGGCGTTGGTCCACACGTCACCGGCGGCCTTGTTCAGGTAGTCGGTGAAGTTGTTCGTCGTGCCCGACTTGTCGGAGCGGTGCACCGGCGTGATCTTGGTCGACGGCAGCGTCACGCCCGGGTTGTCCGCGGCGATCGCCGGGTCGTTCCAGGTGGTGATCGCGCCGGTGAAGATCTTGGCGACCGTCGCGGGCGCGAGGTTCAGCGAGGAGACGCCCTTGAGGTTGTACGCCACCGCGATCGGCGAGACGTACACCGGGATGTCCCACGCGCCGTCGGGGCCGCAGACCTTCTGCGACTGGGTCAGCTCGTCGGCGCTCATCGCGGCGTCCGAACCGGCCCAGGCGACGCCACCGGCGAGGAACTGCTGACGGCCCGCACCCGACCCGGCCGGGTCGTAGTTGATGGTCAGGCCGGAGTTCTTCTGCTGCTCGGCGGCGATCCACGCCTGCATCGCCTGCTGCTGCGCCGAGGAGCCGGCGCCGGAGAACGTGCCCGAGATGGCCGGTCCGGCGCTCGTGGCGCCCGAGCCCGACGTCGCCGACGAGCCGCTGCCGGCCGTGGCGTTGTTGTTGTCCGAGCCACAAGCGGCCAGCGCCAGGGCGGTGAGCCCAGCCAGCACGGCGGCGCCCACTGCGTGCGTTCGCTTCACTATGTTCCCCATCGTCTCGTCGTAGCGCCGTGCGCGGCGCTGTCGAGGGCAGACGTTAGGGACCCGAGGTGACCGGTTTCCCGGCGGAAGGTGAACCCCGGGTGAACGCTGGACGACGATCTGGTCGCGCGTCCGAGTTCTCCGGCGCGGCCCCGCAGTTGGGGCTACTCGTCGGGGAAGCGTCTACTCGTCGGCGGAGAGCTTGTAGCCCAGACCGCGCACGGTCGTCAGCAGGCGCGGGGTGGACGGGTCGTCCTCGATCTTCGCCCGCACCCGCTTGACGTGCACGTCGAGCGTCTTGGTGTCCCCGACGTAGTCCGCACCCCAGATCCGGTCGATCAGCTGGCCGCGGGTCAGCACCCGCCCGGGGTTGCGCAGCAGCAGCTCGAGCAGCTCGAACTCCTTCAGCGGGAAGGCGACCTGCTGGTCGTGCACCTTCACCACGTGCCGGTCGACGTCCATCTCCACCGGGCCCAGCACCAGCCGGCTCTGGTCCTCGTCGGGCAGGTCGTCGTCCGGCGCGGGCGCCACCGGGGCGGGGACCGCCTCACGGCGCCGCAGCACCGCCCGCACGCGAGCCAGCAGCTCGCGCGACGAGTACGGCTTGGTGACGTAGTCGTCGGCGCCGAGCTCGAGGCCGACCACCTTGTCGATCTCGCCGTCCTTGGCGGTCAGCATGATCACCGGGACGTCGCTGACCGCGCGCAGCCGCCGGCACACCTCCGTGCCGGGCAGGCCGGGCAGCATCAGGTCGAGCAGCACCAGGTCCGCACCGGTCTCCGCGAAGCGGTCGAGCGCGTCGGGGCCGGTGGCCGCCGTGACCACGTCGTACCCCTCGCGACGCAGCAGGTACTCGAGGGGCTCGCGGTAGGACTCCTCGTCCTCGACGAGCAGGATGCGGGTCACTGGGCGCTCCCGGGTGCGGACGTGGGACGGTCGGCCGACGACGCCGGCTCGGCGGTGGTGACGGTGGAGGCGGTGCTGGTGGTGGCGCTGCTGGCCGTGGCGCTGCCGGCGGACGTGCCGGTCGGCTCCTCGGCGCGCGGCAGGCGCAGCGTGAACGTCGAGCCGCGGCCGGGCTGGGACCACACGGTGACGTCACCGCCGTGGTCGGCGGCCACGTGCTTGACGATCGACAGGCCGAGCCCGGTCCCCCCGGTGTTCCGCGACCGCGCGGGGTCCACCCGGTAGAAGCGCTCGAAGATGCGGTCCTGCTCGGTGGGCGGGATGCCGACGCCCTGGTCGACCACGGCGATCTGCACCAGGTCGGCCGTGGTGGACACGCCGACGCCGACGCGGGTGGCGTCCGGCGAGTACGCCACGGCGTTGTCCAGCAGGTTGCGCACCGCCGTGACCAGGAGGTTCCGATCGCCGAACACCCGCGCGCCGGTCTGCCCGCCGACGTCGATGACGATCCGCTTGCCGCTGGCCGTGGTCCGGGCGCGGTCCGCCGCCTCGGCCAGGACGCTGTCGACGTCGACCAGCTCCATGTCCTGCAGGGCGTCCGTCACCTGCAGGCGGGACAGCTCGATGATCTCCTGCACCAGCAGGGCCAGCCGCTGCGCCTCGGACTGCATCCGGGCGGCGAACCGGCGGACGGCGGCCGGGTCGTCGGCGGCGTCCTGCACCGTCTCGGCGAGCAGCGACAGGGCGCCGACCGGCGTCTTCAGCTCGTGCGAGATGTTCACCACGAAGTCCCGCCGCATCGCCTCGAGCCGACGGGCCTGCGTCAGGTCCTCCGCGAGCACCAGCAGCAGGTGCGGCATCACCTGGGCGACCCGCACCTCGAGCAGCAGCGTGCCGGAGCCGACCGGGCCGCGCGGCAGGTCCAGCTCCGCGTCCCGGATCACGCCGTCGCGGCGCACCTCCGCCACCATGTCGCGCACCGCGGCGTGCACCAGGCGACCGTCCCGCACCAGTCCCAGCGCATGGGCCGGCGGGCTCGCCCGCACCACCCGGTCCGCGTCGTCCAGCACGATCGCCGACGAGCGGAGCACGGCGAGCGCCCGCACCAGGCCCTCGTCCAGCTCGGGCTCCGGTTGCGGGGGGACGTGCCGCTGGGCACGCTCGCTCAGTCGGAAGGCGAGCGTCGCGCCGACTCCCACGAGCAGCCCGACGAGGCCTCCGACGAAGGAGGCGAGCTCGGTGTCCACAGCGCCACACCCTAGGGGCCGACGCCACGGCCAGGTCCCACCGGAGGGGCCCGTGCCGTGGCACAGTGCCCAGTGTTCACCTGGGGGGGCCCTTCCGTTCACCTGGACCTGGCACCCTGGCACCCGCACAAGCGGGAGAGGACGTTCATGCGTGAGATCTTCGACGCCGAGCTGAAGGCGCTCGGCGAGGACCTGCAGGCCATGAGCCGCAAGGTCGAGCAGGCCGTCACGTCGGCGGGCATCGCCCTGGCGACGGCCGACCTGGGGCTGGCCGAGCAGGTGATCGTGGACGACCTCGCGATCGACGAGCTCGAGCGGCACCTCGACGAGCGGTGCATCCACCTGCTCGCCCAGCAGCAGCCGGTCGCCACCGACCTGCGCATCGTCGTCTCGGCGCTGCGCATGAGCGCGACGCTCGAGCGGATGGGCGACCTGGCGCGGCACGTCGCCCAGGTGGCGCGCGGCCGGTACCCCCGGCAGGCCGTGCCGCAGTCGCTGTCCGGCACGTTCGCCGAGATGCACGAGGCTGCGGTGCGGGTGGCTCGCCGGATGACGACGCTGCTCGAGACGCGCGACCTGGCGGTGGCCGAGTCGATCGAGTCCGACGACGACCTGCTGGACGCCCTGCACGCCGACACGTTCACCGCGATGCTCGGCGGCGAGTGGTCCGCCACCCCGCAGCAGACGATCGACGTGACGCTGCTGGGCCGGTACTACGAGCGGTTCGGCGACCACGGCGTGAGCATCGCGCAGCGCGTGGTGTACCTGGTGACCGGCGACCTGACCAAGGGTGAGCCGACCAACCTGCGGGCGCACTGAGCCACCGCTCGGGCATCGCGCCCGACCGGCACCCGAACGACGAAGGGCGCCGCTCCTGCTCGGAGCGGCGCCCTTCTCGTTCAGCAGACCGAGGTCAGCGACCCTGGTTCGCCACGGCCTTGATCGCCTCGGCGGCGGCGTCCGGGTCGAGGTACTTGCCACCGCGGACGGTCGGCTTCAGCGTCTCCTCGTCCAGCTCGTACACCAGCGGGATGCCCGTGGGGATGTTGATGCCGGCGATCGTGTCGGCGTCGACGTCGTCCAGGTGCTTGACCAGCGCGCGGATCGAGTTGCCGTGGGCCGCGACCAGCACCGTCTTGCCGGCCTGCAGGTCGGGGACGATGTCGCTGGTCCAGTACGGCAGCGCCCGCGTCAGCACGTTGGCCAGGGCCTCGGCGCGCGGGATCGGCTCACCGGCGTAGCGCGGGTCCGCGTCCTGCGAGAACTCCGAGCCGAGCTCGATGTCCGGCGGCGGCACGTCGTACGAGCGGCGCCAGAGCATGAACTGCTCCTCGCCGTACTCGTCGCGGATCTGCTTCTTGTCCTTGCCCTGCAGGGCGCCGTAGTGGCGCTCGTTCAGGCGCCAGCTGCGCTTGACCGGGATCCACAGGCGGTCCGCCACGTCGAGGGCGTAGTTCGCGGTGGTGATCGCGCGGCGCAGCAGCGAGGTGTGCACCACGTCCGGCAGCACGCCCTCGGCCTTGAGCAGCTCCCCGCCGCGCTTGGCCTCCTGCACGCCCTTCTCGGACAGCGCGACGTCGACCCAGCCGGTGAACAGGTTCTTCGCGTTCCATTCGCTCTCGCCGTGGCGGAGCAGCACGAGGGTGTAGGTCATGGCGTCCATCCTGCCGCAGGCGGGCGGCACCCGGCAGGACTGGGGTCCCCCGCGGACACCTCTGAGGACACGCTGTCAGCGGGCTTCGGCCGCCACCGCGTACACCTTGAGCACCTGGTCCGCGGCGGCGTCCCAGCCGAACCGCTCGGCGCTGGGCCGGGCCGCCTCGCCCCAGGCGGCGAGGGTGTCGTCGTCGTCCAGCGCCTGGGCCAGCACGTCGGCCCAGACCGCCGGGTCGTGCCCGCGGACCAGGCGCCCCGAACGGCCGTCGTCCACGATGCTGCGCAGGCCGCCGACGGCCGCGGCGACCACCGGGACGCCGGAGGCCTGCGCCTCCGCGGCCACCAGGCCGAACGACTCCGAGCGGGACGGCATCGCCACCAGGTCGGCGGCGTGGTACCAGCCGACCAGGTCCTCGCGCGCGGCCGGCGGGTGCACCAGCAGGTCGTCGCCGACGCCGAGCGACGCCGCGAGCGCGACCAGCTCGCGCACCGCCGTCGACCGCCCGCTGGGCCCGCCCAGCACCACCAGCAGCGGCACGGGGCGGCCGGTGGCACGCAGCAGACCGAGCGCCCGCACTAGCACGTCCGGGGCCTTGAGCGGCTGGACGCGGCCGGCGAACAGCACCACCCGGCGATGGGCGGGCAGGCCGAGCCGCGCACGGGCGGCCGCACGGGTGGCGGCGTCGGCCGGCCGGAACCGGTCCAGGTCCACGCCCGGCTCGACGACGTGCACCCGAGCGGGGTCGGCGCCGTAGAGCTCGACGAGCTGGCGCGCCTCCGCCGGCGTGCTCGCCACCAGGGCGTCCGCCGCCTCGACCACCTGCTCCTCACCGACCACCCGGGAGACCGGCTCGGCGTCGTCCCCCGGCGCCAGCGCCGCGTTCTTCACGCGGGCCAGCGTGTGGGCGGTGTGCACCAGCGGCACCTCCCAGCGGGCGGCGGCGACGGCACCGACCTGGCCGGACAGCCAGTAGTGGGAGTGCACCACCTGGTACCAGCCCGGACGACGGGCCGCCTCCGACCGCAGCACCCCGGCGGTCATGCCGCACAGCATCCCCGGCAGGTCCCGCTTGTCGAGCCGCTCGAAGGGCCCGGCCGGCACGTGGTGCACCAGCACGGGTGGGACGACACCTGCCGGCACGTCGTCGGCCAGGAGCACGGCGCGGCGGTCCTCCCGGGACAGCGGGGCGCCGTGCTCGTCGGTGCCGCCGAGCACCACCGTCTCCGGCAGCTCCGAGGAGGTCGCGCGCGTGAAGATCTCCACCCGGGCACCCCGGGCCGCCAGCGCCCGGGACAGCTCGAGCACGTAGACGTTCATCCCCCCGGCGTCGCCGGTGCCCGGCTGGTCGAGCGGGGACGTGTGCACCGAGAGCATGGCGACGCGCGGTGCGTGCTCGAGGGTCACCGGGTCATTCTCACCTTCGGTGCGGACGAGCGCGGGTCGGCGTGACGCGTCACACGGTTCCGGCCGCGGTGCCACCGACCGGGTCGGCCGGGTCGACCGGAGGCTCGACGACCGGGGCGACGGGGACCACGCACGCCGGCACCGGCAGCGAACGCGTGCACACCACGCCGCCGTCGCCGTCCAGCACGGTCAGCGCGCTGGAGTCCTGCTCGGCGACGACGGTCCAGCCGTCCACCACCTCGTGGTCCCGGGGGGTGCGGCCCGGCAGCGCGTCGTCGGCGCGGTGGGTCAGCAGCCCGTCGGCGTGGCGCGTGAACCGGGACAGGACCTCCGTGCCGCGCACGCCGACCACCACCTCGTCGCCGTCGATCAGCACGTGCGCCGGCTTGACCTCCGCGTCCGGGCGGGCGGGCGCCGCGGTGGCCGGCAGCACCTGCACGGACGTGCCGGTGTCGGTGGCCGCGTCCCATGCGAGCACGTGCACCGCCGCGTCCAGCTCGCCGGTGACGTAGGCGAACCGGCCGTCGGGGCTGAAGGCGAGGTGCCGGGGACCGGTACCGGGCGGGAGCGTGGCGGCGACCCCGGCCGGGACCAGCCGCCGGCCGGCGACGTCCCGCGCGTAGCGGCGCACCTGGTCGGCACCCAGGTCCATCACCAGCACGTGGGCGCCGGACGGGGTCATGACGACGTAGTGGGCGTGGGGCCCCTCCTGCCGGTCGGCGCGCGGGCCGTGGCCGTCGCCGGGCAGCCGCTGCGCGGGCTCGTCGTCGGCGAGCGTGCCGTCGGCCGCGAGGCGCAGCACGCCGAGCACCCCGTCGGCGTAGTTGGCGACGTAGAGCAGGGCGGCCTCGGCATCCAGGAGCAGGTGGCACGGGGCCGAGCCGCCCGACGGCACCGTCGCGGTGGTCACCAGCGCGCCGTCCCGCACCGCGAAAGAGCTGACCGTGCCCGGCGAGCTCTCGTCGACGGCGTAGACCGTGCGGCCGTCCGGATGGGTCGCGACGAAGGACGGTGCTGGCGTGACCACCACCTGGTGCGGGATGCCGAGCATCCCGTCGAGCGCGTCCAGCTCGACCCGCCACAACCCCTCGCCGCGGCCTGTCGGCGTGCCGAAGCCCGCACTGGGGTACGTGCCGATCCAGAGCATCGTCATGCCGGTCCTCCCGCCGCGGTACCCGCGGTCGCCACCGTCGTGGTGGTCGTCGTCGTGGTGGTCGTGCTCCGATCCAGCCACGCCGACGGCTGCTGCACCAGTCGACGGAGCGCCGCCAGCGCCCCACCGGTCATCGCGGGGAACTCCCCGGCCCGCGCGGCACCCACGGTCACCGGCGACCACGGCGCCGTGATCACCAGCTCGTCGAGCGCTCGCGCCACCTCGTCGCGCACGTAGCCGTACAGCTGGCCGAACGTGCCGCCGAGCACCACCTGGTCGACGTCCACCACGTGGACCACGCCCGACAGGGCGATGCCGAGCGCCCGCCCCGCACCGGCGACTGCCGCCAGGGCCCGGGTGTCCCCCGCGGCGCACGCGGCGACCAGCCGGTGCACCGGCGCACCGTCGGGGAGCCCGGCCACCCGCAGCATCGCCTCCTGCCCGGCACGCGCCTCGAGGGTGCCCAGCCGGGGGCCGCCCGGCATGCACGGGTCGACGACGACGTGCCCGATCTCGCCGCTCCAGCCGTGCTGACCGCGGAACAGCTCGCCGCCCAGCACCACGGCACCACCGATGCCGACCTCACCGGACACGTACACGAAGCTCGGCTGCGGCGTGCCGCGACGCACCCGCGCCTCCGCCAGCGCGGCCAGCTTCGCCTCGTTGGCCAGGTCCGGCGGCAGGTCCGCCAGGGCCGGGTGCTGCACCAGCCGGCCCACCACGTCCACGTCGCGCCAGCCGAGGTTGGGCGCGACGCGCAGCGGCCCCGTGCCGGCGTCCACCAGCCCGGGCAGCGCCAGCGAGGTGCCGACCACCCGCACGCCCTGGCCGACGAGCCGGCCCAGCACACCGGCGACCAGCTCGGCGAGCCGGTCGAGCGTCTGCTCCGGCGACCGGGTCCGCTGGTCCCCCGCCTCGACCCGCTCGGCGAGCACGGTGCCGGCCAGGTCGACCGCCCGCAGGCCGAGGTAGTCGACGTTCACCTCCATGCCGATGCCGGCGAACGTGCCGCGCGCGGGCGCCAGCGGCACGGCAGGACGGCCGGCACGCTGCGCCGGGCGCGGCAGCAGCTCGCGCACCATGCCGCCGCGGATCAGCTGCTCCACCAGCGAGGTGACGCTGGGACGGGCCAGCCCGGTGACCGCGGCCAGCTCGGCGCGGGACGGGGGCTCGCGCGCGTCCAGCACGTGCGCGAGCGCCACGGACAGGTTGTGCTCGCGCAGGTGCTCCTGACGGGCGACGCCCGAACGGGCGCCGCGGGACTGCGAGGCCCACGGGTCGGCTGCCGGCACGGGCTTGACCCTACCGCCCGGCCTCGATAAATTCATGGCGGGAACTAATACGCCCGGCAACTCGACGAGGAGCACTCCCCCATGACGCGTACCCCCACCCGTGACGACCACTTCTCCTTCGGTCTGTGGACCGTCGGCTGGGCCGCGCAGGACCAGTTCGGCAGCGCCACCCGCCCGTGGCTCGACCCGGTCGAGTCGGTGCACAAGCTCGCCGAGCTCGGCGCCGCGCACGTGACCTTCCACGACGACGACGTGGTGCCCTTCGGCTCCTCGGACGCCGACCGCGAGAAGATCCTCGACCGCTTCCGCGGTGCGCTGGCCGAGACCGGCATCACCGTGGAGATGGTGACCACCAACACCTTCAGCCACCCGATCTTCAAGGACGGCGCGTTCACCTCGAACGACCGCCGCGTGCGCCGCTACGGCCTGCGCAAGATCCTCCGCAACGTCGACCTGGCGGCCTCGCTCGACGCCGACACGTTCGTGATGTGGGGCGGCCGCGAGGGGGCCGAGTACGACTCCGCGAAGGACCTGTACGCCGCCCACGAGCGCTACGCCGAGGGCATCGACACCGTCGCCGCGTACATCAAGGAGAAGGGCTACAAGCTCCGCATCGCGCTGGAGCCGAAGCCGAACGAGCCCCGCGGCGACATCCTGCTGCCGACCGTCGGCCACGCCCTGGCCTTCATCGCCAAGCTGGAGAACGGCGACATCGTCGGCCTGAACCCGGAGACCGGCCACGAGCAGATGGCGGGCCTGAACTACACCACCGGCCTGGCGCAGGCGCTGTGGGCCGGCAAGCTGTTCCACATCGACCTGAACGGCCAGAAGTCCATCAAGTTCGACCAGGACCTGGTGTTCGGCCACGGCGAGCTGTTCTCCGCCTTCGGCACCGTCGACCTGCTGGAGAACGGCTTCCCGTCCGGCGGCCCGACCTACACCGGCCCGCGCCACTTCGACTACAAGCCCTCGCGCACCGAGGACATGCAGGGCGTGTGGGACTCCGCCGCCGCCAACATGGCGACGTACCTGCTGCTCAAGGAGCGCGCACAGGCGTTCCGTGCCGACCCCGAGGTGCAGGCCGCCCTCGAGGAGGCCGGCGTGTTCGAGCTGGCCCAGCCGACCATGGCGGAGGGCGAGACGATCGCCGACCTGCTGGCCGACCGGTCCGCGTTCGAGGACCTGGACGTCGACGCCGTCGCGGCGCGCGGCTTCCGGTTCGTGCGGCTCAACCAGCTCGCGCTCGAGCACGCTCTCGGCGCGCGATGAGCCTGGTCGCCGGGGTCGACTCCTCGACCCAGTCCTGCAAGGTCGTCGTGCGGGACGCCGCGACCGGAGCGCTCGTGCGCTCCGGTCGCGCGGCGCACCCGGACGGCACCGAGGTGGACCCGCAGGCGTGGTGGGCGGCCCTCCAGGTCGCGATCGACCAGGCCGGCGGGCTCGACGACGTCGAGGCGCTGGCCGTCGGCGGGCAGCAGCACGGCATGGTCGCCCTGGACGCCTCCGGCGAGGTGGTCCGGGACGCGCTGCTGTGGAACGACACCCGGTCGGCACCGGCGGCGCGCGAGCTGATCGACGAGCTCGGCGGGCCGCAGGCGTGGGCGTCGGCGATCGGCTCCGTGCCGGTCGCGTCGCTGACGGTGACCAAGCTGCGCTGGCTGCGGGACGCCGAACCGGCGAACGCCGCCCGCGTGGCGGCCGTCGCGCTGCCGCACGACTGGCTGACGTGGCGGCTGGCCGGCGGGTTCGGCGAGCTCGGTTTCGAGGGCCTCGCCACCGACCGGTCGGACGTGTCCGGCACGGGCTACTGGTCGCCGTTCGACGAGGCGTACCGGCTGGACCTGCTGGAGCGGGCGCTCGGTTCCGCCCCCGCACTCCCGCGGGTGCTCGGTCCGCACGACGTGGCGGGTCGCACGGCCGCCGGGGTGCCGCTCGGCCCGGGTGCTGGGGACAACGCCGCCGCGGCGCTTGCCCTGGGCCTCGGCCCGGGCGACGTGTCGGTGTCCATCGGCACGTCGGGCGTGGTGGCCGCGGTCGCCGACTCCCCGACCGCCGACGGGTCCGGCCTGGTGACCGGATTCGCCGACGCCACCGGCCGGTACCTGCCGCTGGCGTGCACGCTGAACGCCTCGCGCATCCTCGACTGGGCGTGCCGGCTGCTCGGCGTGGACTACGACGAGCTCTCCCGGCTGGCACTGTCGGCACCCTCCGGTGCCGACGGTCTGGTGCTGGTGCCGTACTTCGAGGGTGAGCGCACCCCCGACCGGCCCACCGCCACGGCGTCCCTGCACGGGATGACGCTGACCAGCTCGACCCGGGAGCACATCGCCCGGGCCGCTGTCGAGGGGCTGCTGTGCTCGCTCGCCGACGGCATCGACGCGCTGCGTGCCGTCGGGGTGCCCGTGCAGCGGGCGTTCCTGGTGGGCGGCGGGGCTCGGTCCGAGGCGGTCCGCCGCCTCGCCCCCGGTGTCCTGGGGCTCGACGTCCTGGTGCCGCCGGCCGGCGAGTACGTCGCCGACGGCGCGGCCCGCCAGGCCGCGTGGGTGCTGTCCGGCGGGGACACTCCCCCGGCATGGCAGCTCGGTGGCGAGCCGGAGCGGTTCACCGGCGATCCCCAGCCGCACGTGCGGGAGCGGTACGCCGCCGCACGCGAGCTCACCCTCGAGCGGGTGCGCTGAGGGTCGCCAGAGCGCGGCCGTTCCCGCACCGGCGGCACGAGCCGGTGCGGGGTCACGACGAAACGGCCGACGAGAAGGGGCCCGGTCACTCATCGGTGACCGGGCCCCTTCGTCGTTCGGGGGTACGAGCCGTCAGTGGGCGGCCTCGTACGCCGCGCGCACCTCGGCCGAGATCCGGCCGCGCTCGGAGACGTGGTGGCCGTTCGCCTTCGCCCAGTCGCGGATCGCCTGCGCGTCGCCGCGCGAGGCGCGCCCGCGGGGCGCTGCCGACGTCTTCGCGGCGCCGCCGCGGCCGCTCACCTTGCGTGCGTGACCGGTCCACTGGGCGAGCGCGTCGCGCAGCTTGGCGGCATTTTCCGTCGTGAGGTCGATCTCGTACGAGACGCCGTCCAGACCGAACGTGACCGTCTCGTCAGCAGTTCCGCCGTCGAGGTCGTCGACCAGGAGGACCTGGACCTTCTGTGCCATTGCGTGCTCCCGGGGGTCCCGCCAGCGCATTGTGCGCCGACGCGCCAAGGATGACACCCCCGTGAAAAGTCCGTCAAACGGTAGGAGGACCGTCCACATTTTCTTCGCGAGACTGCTGCCGCTGCTGCGCATCGATTTGCGCCTGCGCACGGCGTTCGTTGCGGTCTGCATTCATCACGGCACGCAGGCCGAACCAGAAGAGCAGGCCGACACCGATCGACGGCAGCACCGCGGCGAGCACGCCACCCCACCCGGACATAGGACCTACCCCTGCGGCTTGACCAACGGAAACAGGATGGTGTCGCGGATTCCGAGGCCGGTGAGCGCGATCAGCAGGCGGTCGATCCCCATGCCCATGCCCCCCGACGGCGGCATCGCGAACTCCATCGCGGTGAGGAAGTCCTCGTCGATCCGCATCGCCTCGTCGTCCCCACGCGCCGCCAGCAGGGCCTGCGCCTCGAAGCGGGCCCGCTGCACCACCGGGTCCACCAGCTCGGAGTACGCCGTCGCCAGCTCCATGCCGCGCACGTACAGGTCCCACTTCTCCACCAGGCCCGGCTTGGACCGGTGGTCGCGGGTCAACGGCGAGGTCTCCACCGGGAAATCGCGCACGAACGTCGGCGCGACCAGATGGTGGCCGACGTGGTGCTCCCACAACGTCTCGACCATCTTCCCGTGGTTGCGCACCGCCGGGTCCAGCTCAACCTCGGCCTTCTCCAGCAGCTTGCGAAGATGTTCGTCGGAGGTGTCGTGCGTGATCTCCTCGCCGATCGCCTCGGACAGCGAGTCGTACATCGGCAGATGCGTCCACTGCCCGCCGACGTCGTATTCCGTGCCGTCCGCCAACGTCATCACGGTGGTGCCGAACGCCTCCTGGGCGGCGGTCTGCACCAGATCCTGCGTGAGGGCCGCCATGGTGTCGTAATCGCCGTAGGCCTCGTACGCCTCGAGCATCGCGAACTCCGGCGAGTGCGTGGCGTCCACACCCTCGTTGCGGAAGTTCCGGTTGATCTCGAACACGCGCTCCACCCCACCGACGGCGGCGCGCTTGAGGAACAGCTCCGGTGCGATGCGCAGGAACAGCGGGATGTCGAACGCATTCATGTGCGTCTCGAACTGACGCGCGGCCGCACCCTCAGGCCGCGACTGGAGCATGGGGGTCTCGACCTCGAGGAAGCTGCGCCGCCACAGGTTCTCGCGCAGCGAGCGGACGACGGCGGCCCGCGTGCGGACCATGTCGCGGGCGCCCTGCCGCACGATCAGGTCGACGTAGCGCTGGCGCACCCGCGCCTCGTCGGACAGCTCGGCACCCTCGTAGAGGTTGGGCAGCGGCCGGATCGCCTTGGCGGCGATCTGCCACTCGTCGGCCATCACGGACAGCTCGCCGCGGCGGCTGGACACCACGCGCCCGTGCACGAAGAGGTGGTCGCCCAGGTCGACGTCGGCCTTGAAGGCCGCGAGCCGCTCGGCGCCGACGTTGGCCTCCGAGAGCATCGCCTGCAGCCGCGTCCCCTCACCGTCCTGCAGCGTGACGAAGCAGAGCTTGCCGGTGTTGCGCAGGAAGACGACACGGCCGGCGACGCCCACCTCGTCGTCCGTCTCCTGGCCCGGCTCGAGGTCCGGGTGGGCCGCACGCACCGCGGCGATCGTCTGTGTGCGGGGCACCCCGACGGGGTACGCCGCGACACCCTCGGACAGCAGCCGCTCCCGCTTCGCCCGGCGGATGGCGATCTGCTCGGGGACGTCGTCGGACGCGGGGGCGGCCGGCTGCGCGCGCTCGACGGGTGCGGCGGGCTGCGACGGGGTGGGGCTGACGGTCACCGCGCAATCCTAGGTCGCGGGGCCGGACGGGCCTGCCGGGCCGGTGCGACGACGGGCAGGGCCGGCCCGGGCCGCGCGGCCGGCACCGGACCTCGTCAGACCGCCTCGTCGACCGCCACGGACTCGGCGGGCCGGTCGGCCGACAGCGTCAGGGCACCGTGCCGGCCCCACGCCGTCACCGTGTAGTCGCCGAGGTACCCGTCGAGCCCGAACCGCCCGTCGGCGTCCGTGCGGACGGTCGTGGCGGGCAGCCACCACTCGCCCTTCACCAGGGCGAGCAGCGCGTCGTAGGCCGGCTTGGGGGTGCCGTCGGTGCGGACCAGGCCGGCCGGGGCGCCCAGCCACGAGCCGTCGTCGGACAGCCCCCAGTACGTGACCACCTGCACCGCGGGATGGGCGACCAGGGTGCGGTAGTGGCGCACCACCTCGTCGGCCTGCCGCGCCTCGCCCTCGGGGGTCGAGGGCCAGGACGGCACCTGGTGGTCGTTGAGGTCGACGATGTCGGCCGGCATCAGGTCGCCGGACAGCAGCGTGGTCTCGGTGAGGTGCAGCGGCAGCCCGAACCGGGCGAAGCGGCCCAGCACGTCGGCGGTCTTCTGCTCGCCCCAGTAGCCCTGGTGCATGTGGCTCTGCAGCCCCAGCGCGTCGATGCGGATGCCGGCCGCCAGGCACTCCTCGATCAGGGCCTCGTACCGCGGCGACATGTCGAAGTCGTTGAGCAGCAGCCGCGCCGCCGGGTTCGCGGCGTGCGCCGTCTCGAACGCCAGCCGCGCGGTGGCCACGCGGCCGTCCCGCGCCGCGAGGCGGGTCAGCCCGTTCGGCTCCTTGTCGAACACCGGCATGATCACCACCTCGTTGATGGCGTCCCACGTGTCGATCAGCCCGGCGAAGTCGGTCACCTCGCGGGTGATCCGGGCCCGCACCGCCTCGGCCACCTGGTCCATCGACAGCTCGTCGAGCCACTGCGGAGCCAGCGTGTGCCAGGCCAGCGGGTGGCCCTTGAGCTCGACGCCACGGTCGGCGAACCAGCGGGCGGTGCGCAGCAGGCGCTGCGTGTCCGGCCGGCCGCGCTCGGGCTCGAAGCCGCGCCAGTAGAACGGCAGCGTCGCGGTGTTGAACAGCGCCAGCCACTGCTCGGCCAGCACGGGCAGCAGGTCGGCGCGGGCGCCCCCGAACACCGAGCCGCCGGCCTCGACCTCGCCGTTGGCCAGCGGGATCAGGTCGAAGCCGATGTTGCCGAAGCCGAAGGCGTGCCGCTGCTGGGCGACCACCACGTCGACGTCAGCCAGCGGGCGACCGTCCGGGCCGAGAGCCGTGACGACGGTGCGCGCCGTGCGGTGGGCCAGCTCGGCGGGACGGGGGACGACGACGTCGTGCACGGACGCTCCTTCGCGTGGTGGGACGAGGGTCTGGCGGGCGACACCCGGCGCGACGCTGCGCCGGCTGTGCCGACGGGCCGGTCAGCTGAGGGCGGCCACCTCGGTGGCGGGCGGCGCGGGGACGGTGGCGGGGACCGTGGCCGCGACGACGGGGGACGGCACCGGCGCCGTGGACGCGCGGCGCACCAGCGTGGTGGGCAGCCGCACGTGCGTGGAGTCCACCGGGGTGCCGTCGAGCAGGGCGATCAGCAGCTCGATCGCGGTGGCGCCCATCTGCTGGATCGGCTGCCGCACCGTGCTCAGGGGCGGCGTCGTGGTGCGCGACTCCGGGATGTCGTCGAACCCGATCACCGACAGGTCCTCCGGCACCCGCAGCCCGAGCTCCCGTGCCACCTCGATGGTGCTGATGGCGGACAGGTCGTTGGCGGCGAACACGGCGGTGGGCCGGTCCGGCATCGTCAGCAGCTCGGTCGCGGGCCCCCGGGACGTCGGCTTGCGGTAGTCGCCGACCCGGACAAGCGCCGGGTCCACCGCGATGCCGGCGGCGGCGAGCGCCTGCCGGTAGCCCTCCTCGCGGAGGCGTGAGGACTCGAGGTCCGGACGGCCGGCCACCAGGGCGATGCGGCGGTGTCCCAGCTCGAGCAGGTGCTCGGTGGCGCGCACGGCGCCGGCGAGGTTGTCCGAGTCGACCGTCGGCAGGCCCGTCGGCCCCTCGTGCGGGTCGATGGCCACCACGGGCACGGTCGACTGCACGTCGACCACCGTCGGGGTGACCAGCACCGCGCCGTCGATCAGCGTGCCGGACAGCCGGGACAGGTAGCGGCGCTCCCAGCCCGCACCCTCGTTGTGGCGGCCTCCGGTGTAGGCGAGCAGCTCGTAGCCGGTGTCCCCGAGCGCCTCGGCGGCACCCTTGAGGATCTCGGTGCTGAACGGCTCGAACTCGGCGACCAGGATGCCGATCACGTGCGTCTTGTGGGAGCGCAGGCTGCGCGCCACCAGGCTCGACTCGTAGCCGAGGTGGGCGATCACGTCGCGCACGCGCTCCGACGTCGAGCTCGCGACGCCGTACCGGTCGTTGAGCACCTTGGAGACGGTGGCGACCGACACGCCGGCGGCCCGTGCCACGTCGGTGATGGTCACCCGGTCTGCCATGCGGATCAGAGTATCGCTACTAAAACGTTATCGATAACGTTTGACAGCCCTGTCGGACGGGTGTCAAAGTCGCTCCTGCGTCCCCCTCTCGAAGACGACGAGGAGTCCACTCGATGAAGAGACCCGACAGCACGACGGTCGCCACCACGATGGTGGTCCTCGCCCCCCGGGGCAGCGACGACGACCGACGCCGCGGCGCCTAGCACCGCACGCACCACCCGCCGGCTCGGACTGACGCTCCGGCACCGGCAGCGCACCGGTTCACCCCTCCGGGGGGACCTGACCACTTGAGTGCAGCTCAACGAAGAGGACAGATCTCATGAAGGCAAGGAAGTCCCTGGCGGCTGCGGCCGTCCTGGCGGCGGGCGCCCTCGTGCTCACCGCGTGCAGCAGCGGTGGCTCGGGCTCCGGGTCCACTGCCAGCTCCGCCGCCGGCGGCGGCAAGGTCACGATGACCTTCTGGCACAACTCGACCACGGGTGACGGCAAGGCGTACTGGGAGAGCACCGTCAAGGACTTCGAGACGGCCAACCCGAACGTCACCATCAACATCCAGGCCATCCAGAACGAGGACATGGACGGCAAGCTGCAGACCGCCCTGAACTCGGGCGACGCGCCGGACATCTTCATGGCCCGCGGTGGCGGCAAGCTCGCCGACGTCGTGGCGGCCGGCCAGGCGCAGGACCTCACCAAGTCGATCGACGCGGCCACCAAGTCGGCCGTCGGCGACGGCGCCTTCAGCGCGTTCTCCGTCGAC
Source organism: Cellulomonas sp. 73-145 (assembly GCA_001898185.1). GTDB lineage: Bacteria > Actinomycetota > Actinomycetes > Actinomycetales > Cellulomonadaceae > Cellulomonas. Next base: position 68,451 of record MKTI01000004.1, read on the forward strand.
GGCAAGGTGTACGGCATGCCCGTCGCGGTGCTGCCGGGCGGCATCTACTACAGCAAGGACCTGTTCACCAAGGCCGGCATCACCTCGACGCCGAAGACCATGGCGGACCTGAACGACGCGGTCACCAAGCTCAAGGCGGCCGGCATCGAGCCCATCGCGCTCGGCGCCAAGGACGCGTGGCCCGCCGCGCACTGGTTCTACTTCTTCGCGCTGCGCGAGTGCAGCAAGGACACGATGGCCGCGGCCGCGAAGTCCCGCTCCTTCAACGACCCGTGCTGGACCAAGGCGGGCCAGGACCTGCAGACGTTCGCGGCGACGAACCCGTTCAACCAGGGCTTCCTCACCACCTCCGCCCAGCAGGGCGCTGGCTCGTCGGCCGGTCTGATCGCCAACCACAAGGCGGCCATGGAGCTCATGGGTGCGTGGGACCCGGGCGTGATCGCGTCCCTGACGCCGGACGCCAAGGCTCTGCCGGACCTCGGCTGGTTCCCGTTCCCGGCCGTTGACGGCGGCAAGGGTGACCCGGCGGCCATGATGGGTGGCGTCGACGGCTACTCCTGCTCGGCCAAGGCGCCGAAGGAGTGCGCGAAGTTCCTCAACTTCGCGATGCAGAAGCAGTACCAGGAGGGCTACTCCAAGGCCTTCCAGACGCTGCCCGCCAGCAAGGACGCCCAGAGCGCCGTCACCGACCCCGCCCTGCTCGACATCCTCAAGGCGTACAACAACGCGCCGTACGTCTCCGTCTGGCTGGACACGCTGTTCGGCCAGAACGTCGGCAACGCGCTGAACAGCGGCGTGGTGAACATGCTCGCCGGCAAGGGTGACGCGGCCGGCATCGTGAAGGCCACCAACGACGCGGCGGCCAAGGGCTGATCAGCACCATGAGCGACTCTCTGGGCGAGAACTCGCCGACACTCACGACGTCGCCCGAGGGTCCCTCGGCGGTCGGGGGCGGTGCCCGCACGGCACCGTCCCCGGCCCGCCGGCCGCGGCGAGGATCCGGGCCCGACTGGCGCAAGCGGCTCGAGATCACGATCCTCGCGGGCCCGGCCATCCTGGTGTTCCTGACGTTCGTCATCTTCCCGGTGCTGATGGCGGCGTACTACGGCTTCTACAAGTGGAAGGGCTTCGGCCGGCCCACCAACTTCGTCGGCCTGCACAACTACGTCGTGATCTTCCAGGACCCGACGTTCCACCAGGCCCTGATGCACAACGGTTTCATCGTGGTGCTGTCCCTGATCATCCAGGGACCTGCGGCCGTGGCCCTGGCCCTGCTGCTCAACCAGAAGATGCGCGGACGCTCGATCATCCGCGTGCTGATCTTCGTGCCGTACGTCATCTCCGAGGTGATCGTCGGCACCGGCTGGTCGCTGATGCTGCAGACCGTCGGCGCGGTGAACAGCGTGCTGGAGAAGATCGGCCTGATCCACCACCCGATCGACTGGCTGTCCAACCCCAAGCTGGCGATCTGGTCGCTGATGCTGGTCATCAGCTGGAAGTACATCGGCTTCGCCGTGATCCTGTTCCTGGCCGGCCTGCAGTCGATCCCCGAGGAGCTGTTCGAGGCCGCCTCGATCGACGGCGCAAGCTACTGGCAGACGCAGCGGCGCATCACGTTGCCGCTGCTGGGCCCGACCATCCGCATCTGGGCGTTCCTGTCGATCATCGGCTCGATGCAGCTGTTCGACCTCGTCTACATCATCTGGGGCCAGTACGTGTCCTCCACGGCGGGCACCTCGACGATGGCGACGTACATGGTGACCAACGGCCGCAACGCCGGGAACTACGGATTCGGCAACGCGGTCGCCGTGGTCCTGTTCGTGATCTCCCTGATCGTCGCCCTGATCTACCAGCGCTTCGTGCTCCGACGTGACACCGAGGGCGCGCTCACGGAAGGGAAGAAGTGATGGCGACGACGACCCTTCAGGCGCCGGGCCGGATCGCACGGACCCGCAAGGCCGACAGCGTCGGCTGGGGCAGCCCGCTGACGTACTTCATCGCATTCGTCTTCGTGGCGATCTGCATCGGGCCGGTCATCTACATCATCATCGGCGGCTTCCGCACCAACGCGCAGATCACCACCGACCCGTCCGGGTTCCCCACGCACTGGCAGGTCAACAACTACCTCGAGGTGCTGCGCAGCAGCATCTTCTGGCGGCAGGTCAGCAACTCGGTGATCACCGCGGTGTTCACCACCCTCGGCGTCGTGGTGCTCGGCGTGATGGCGAGCTACGTGATCGCCCGGTACCAGTTCAAGGGCCGTGGCGCGATGTACTCGCTGTTCGCCGCCGGTCTGATGTTCCCGATGACCGTGGCGATCACGCCGCTGTACATCATGATCAAGAGCCTCGGCCTGATGAACACGCTGGCCGGGATCATCCTGCCGCAGATCGCTTTCGCCCTGCCGACCACGGTGATCATCCTGGTGCCGTTCCTGCGGGCCATCCCCAAGGAGATCGAGGAGGCGGCGTCCATCGACGGCGCCAGCCGGCTCGGGTTCTTCTTCCGGATGGTCGTCCCGCTGTCCGTGCCGGGTGTGGTGACCACCGGCATCCTCGCGTTCATCGCGTCCTGGAACAGTTACATGCTCCCGCTGTTCCTCATGAACAACGAGACGTCGTACACGCTGCCCCTCGGGGTGCAGGCGTTCGCCTCGCAGTACGCGGTGGACACCGCCCGCGTGCTGGCGTTCACGTCCCTCTCGATGATCCCGGCCCTGATCTTCTTCTCGCTGTTCGAGCGCCGCATCGTCGGCGGCCTGACCGGCGCCGTCAAGGGCTGACCCAGCTCCTCCTCCCGGTGGCCGCGCCCCTGGCTCACTGCCTCACGAGCCGCGCGGCGCGGCCGCCCTGCCTTCACCTCCGCTGACCAGAGAGAAGTTGTGCCCGTGTCCGAGGACGTCCCCGCCGTGCCGGAGGTCTCGCAGCGCGTCCGCGCCCTGCACGCCCGCATGACGCTCGAGGAGAAGCTGGCCCAGCTGGTGGGCTACTGGCTGGACCAGAACGGCACCGTGGCGCCGATGCAGTCGGAGATGGCCTCGGGCCAGAAGGACTCCGGCCGGCTGGGCGAGATCACGGAGCACGGTCTGGGCCACTACACCCGGGTGTACGGCACCCGGCCGGTGGACCCCGCCGAGCGGGCCGCCTGGCTGTGGGCCGAGCAGCGCCGGCTCAAGCGCGAGACCCGGCTGGGCATCCCGGCGCTGGTGCACGAGGAGTGCCTCACCGGCCTGGCCGCCTGGCAGGCGGCGACCTACCCGACGCCGCTGGCGTGGGGGGCATCGTTCGACCCCGAGCTGGTGCAGGAGGCCGGCCGCGCGATCGGCGACTCGATGCACCAGCTGGGCATCCACCAGGGGCTGGCACCGGTCCTCGACGTGATCCGCGACCCGCGCTGGGGGCGGGTCGACGAGTGCATCGGCGAGGACCCGTACCTGGTGGGCACCGTCGGCACGTCGTACGTGCGCGGTCTGCAGGACGCCGGGGTGCACGCGACGCTCAAGCACTTCGTCGGCTACTCGGGGTCGAAGGCCGGCCGCAACCACGCGCCGGTCAGCGCCGGGCCGCGCGAGCTGGCGGACGTGTTCTTGCCGCCGTTCGAGATGGCGGTGCGCGACGGTGGCGTGCGGTCGGTGATGAACTCCTACACCGACGTGGACGGCGTGCCGATGGCGGCCAACGCCGACCTGCTCACCACGCTGCTGCGCGACGAGTGGGGGTTCGACGGCGTCGTCGTCGCCGACTACTTCGCGGTGGCGTTCCTCGAGGTGATGCACAAGGTGGCGGCCGACCGCGGCGAGGCCGCGGCTCTGGCGCTGCAGGCCGGCATCGACATCGAGCTGCCGACGGGCGACGCGTACCTGGAGCCGCTGGCGGAGCGCGTGCGGTCCGGGCAGCTCGACGAGGCGTGGGTGGACCGGGCGGTGCTGCGGGCCCTGCGCCAGAAGGAGCAGCTGGGGCTGCTCGACGAGAATGCGTTCGAGGACGAGCCGCCGACGGACATCGACCTCGACTCCCCCCGGCACCAGGCGCTGGCGCGCCGGCTGGCCGAGGAGTCGGTGGTGCTGCTGGCCAACGACGGGGTGCTGCCGCTGAACCGGTGGACCACGACGCCGAGGCGGGTGGCCGTCGTCGGCCCCAACGCGCACCGGTCCGAGGCGCTGATGGGCTGCTACTCCTTCGCCAACCACGTGCTGGCGCACCACCCCGAGCTGCCGCTGGGGTTCTCGATCCCGACGGTGCTCGAGGGGCTCGGGTCCGCGTTCTCGCGGGCCGGGCTGGCGGGCTCCGAGCTGGTGTACGCCCGCGGGTGCGACCCCGAGGGGGACGACACGTCCGGCTTCGCGCCGGCGGTGGAGGCCGTGGCCGGGTCGGACGTGGCGGTCGTCGTCGTCGGCGACCAGGCCGGGTTGTTCGGGCGCGGGACGGTCGGCGAGGGCAACGACGCCGAGTCCCTGGAGCTGCCCGGCGTGCAGCGGCAGCTGGTCGAGGCGCTGGTCGCCACGGGCACGCCGGTGGTGCTGGTGATGCTGACCGGTCGGCCGTACGCGGTGGACTGGGCGTTCGACGGCGGTCCGGACGGCGGCGCGGTGCCGGCGGCCGTGCTGCAGGCGTTCTTCCCCGGTGAGGGCGGCGGCCTGGCGATCGCCGACGTGGTGACCGGCCTGGTCAACCCGTCGGGACGGTTGCCCGTCTCGCTCCCCCGGTCCACCGGTGCGCAGCCGTACTCCTACCTGCACCCCGTGCTCGGCGGGCCGTCCGACGTCACGTCGGCCGACTCGACGCCGCTGCGGCCGTTCGGCTTCGGGCTGTCGTACACGGACTTCGCGTACGACGACCTCGTCGTGGACCCGTCCGTCGAGGCGGGCGGCACGTTCACCGCCGCCGTCACGGTGCGCAACACCGGCACGGTGGCGGGCAGCCACGTGGTGCAGCTGTTCGGGCACGACGTGCAGGCGACGATCACCCGCCCCGTGGTGCAGCTGCTGGGCTACACCCGGGTCGAGCTGGACCCCGGCGAGGCCGTCCGGGTCACCTTCCTGGTGCCGACCACGCGGTTCGCGTTCTCCGACCGGCGGCTGGTGCGCGTCGTCGAGCCCGGTGACGTCGAGGTGTGGGTCGGTGCCCACGCCGCTGCCTCCGGTGCCGGCGCGCGGACCGACGAGGCGACCGGCGGTGTGATCGCCAACGAGAAGGCGGTCGCACGCCGCACCCTGCCGGGCACCGCCACCGACCGGGCCGTCCTGGCGGTCACGGGCGACGTGCACCGGGTGAGCGGGGCCGACTCGCGCTGGGTCGAGGTCAAGCTGGCCGGGGCCTGAGCCGACGCATGAGCACCGTGCACAACCCGCTGCTGCCGGGCTGCCACCCGGACCCGAGCATCTGCCGCGTCGGCGACGACTACTACCTGGTCACGTCCACGTTCGAGTACTGGCCCGGCCTGCCCGTGTTCCACAGCCGCGACCTGGTGTCGTGGGAGCAGATCGGCCACGTCGTCGACCGGCCCGGACAGCTGGACTACGACGGCATCGCGTCGTCCGGCGGCCTGTACGCGCCGACGCTGCGCCATCACGACGGGCTGTTCTGGCTCGTCTGCACCCTCGTGGACCAGAAGGACGCCACCCGTGGTGGCAACTTCCTGATGACCGCCACCGACCCGGCCGGGCCGTGGTCCGACCCGGTGTGGCTGGACGCCGACGGCATCGACCCGTCGATCTTCTTCGACGACGACGGCCGCGCGTGGCTGCACGGCACCCGGCTCGCGCGTGATCCGCAGTGGCACGACCAGACGGAGGTCTGGGTCCGTGAGCTGGACCCGGCCACCCGGACGCTCGTCGGTCCGGAGAGCGTGATCTGGAACGGCGCGCTCAAGGACGTCGTCTGGGCCGAGGGACCGCACCTGTACAAGGTCGACGGCACGTACTACCTGCTCGCCGCGGAGGGTGGGACGGAGTTCCACCACGCGGTGTCGGTTGCCCGCGCGGAGACGGTGACCGGTCCGTACGTCGGAAACAAGGGCAACCCGGTGCTGACCCACCGGCACCTGGGCCACGGCTCCGCCGTGGTCGGCGTCGGTCACGCCGACCTGGTCCAGGCGGCCGACGGCAGCTGGTGGGCGGTGCTGCTCGGCATGCGGACGTACGGCGGCTACCACTACCCGCTGGGCCGCGAGACGTTCCTGGTGCCGGTGACGTGGGAGGACGGCTGGCCCGTCTTCGCACCGGGGCTCGGTCGGGTGCCCGACGAGGTCGACGTGCCGTTCGCCCTCGGGGGGCCGCTGGGTTCCTCGCAGGGTCGGACCTCGGGCGTGGTGCGTCCCGACGACCTGCGCTGGACGTCCCTGCGCCGGCCGGCGGCGGAGCTCGCGGTGCCCGTGGAGGACGGCTGGGACCTCACGATGCGGCCGACGACGCTGGCCGACCCGTTCACCCCCGCCTTCCTCGGCGTGCGGCAGCAGCACGTGGACGTGGACGTCCGTGCGGTGCTCGACGCCCCCGCCGTGCTCGGCGAGGAGGTGGGCGTGGCGATCCGGCAGTCGGAGGACGACCACGTCCGGTTCTTCGTCACGGGCTCGACGGGAGGACGCAGCGCGGTCGCCGTGCACCGCCAGGGCGGGGTCGACACGACGCTGGGCTCGGCGCCCATCGCCGGCAACGGCGCCGTGACGCTCACGGTGGAGGCGCGGGGCCCGGAGTACCGGCTGCTCGTCGCCACCGACGACGAGGTGCTGGTCCAGGTCGCCACGGCCGACGCCCGCACGCTGGACAGCGTCGCAACGGGCGGGTTCCTCGGCCTGTGGATCGGCGTCTACGCCACCAGCAACGCCCGCCCGACCAGCACCGTGGCCCACGTCCGGCGCTTCTCGTACGACCCCGTCACCGCCTGACCGCCGACCCGGCGCAAACCACTCACCCCCCGACCGTCTCTGCGGCCGACCGCCGCACCGGGCGCCGCTCGGCGTGCCGCGCCTCGACCAGTCTGTGATCTCACGCTGTACGCCTGGTGTACGTACACCAGGCGTACAGCGCGAAGAGTGGATCGGTATCGCTGCCATCGGGCGCATCGGGTCCGTCAGCTCTGGTCGCCTCCGGGAAGACCGAAGACCTCGTCCAGCACCGCGCGCCTCTCCGCACCGTCGAGCCAGAGGACCTCGTAGCGCACGCCCCGCAAGGTGAAGCCACCCGAGCGCAGCTCGGCCAACGCTGCCGAGGTGTCCCGGTCGATCCCGTCGTCGTACGGCACCGCGTCAGGCGCCGGGTCCGCCCAGGCGAGGAGGAACTCCACGAGCGGCTCCCAGCGAGGCTGGACCACAGCGCCGGTGCTCGGCGTCCGGGTCCACTCCTGCACCTCGATCCGCACGTGGCCTACGAGCACGTGGTCGTGCCACACCTCACCCACGGCACCGTGGAAGGAGTAGGCGCCGCCTGTCGGCAGCTCCTCGACCGCGTTGTCCTCCACGGTGGCGCGACGACGACGCGACCACGACCGCACGACGTAGCCGCCCAGCAGCGCGCACGCCACAACGGCCGACGTGACGGTAGAAAGCACCACGACGGTCGTCGAGACGCCCGTCACCGCAGGGCTGCGACCACGCGGTCGAGCAGGTCGTCGACCGCGTCCTGGTCGTAGCCCTCGCGGAACTTGGTGGAGGCGAAGCGGAGCGCGAGCACGTCGTCGGCCGTCAGCTCCGGGCGCTGGCCGTGGGCCCGTGCGTCGATCGCCCGGACGCAGCGCTCCACTGCGGCGTCGACCTGGTCCGTCTGGTAGCCCTCACGCCAGCGGGTCCGCGGGACGGCCGTGGACCGGAGCTCGGCGGCGGAGATGGGCTGGGCGGCGGGACGGGACATGGGCCGATCGTGGCATCGGGGGACGCACGGCAGACGTGGTTCGGTGGGCGATTCCGCAACGACGCACCTCCCCGCGGGTCTCTCCGGCCGCCCGCCGCCGCGCCACGCTGGCGCAGCGTGGCGTGCCGCGCCTCGACCGGCCAGTGATCTCGCGCTGCACGCCCGGTGTACGTACACCAGGCGTACAGCGGCAGAAGGAGGTCAGATCCCTCCGCGGCACGCCGACGGGCCGATGGGCCGCGGTCGGGGCGGGCAGGGTCAGGCGGTCGGCCACCTGGGCGAGCACCTCGGGGACGACGACGCCGCCGAGGGCACACGCACGGTCACCACTGCGCCTCGGTGACGTCGGCCGGCCGCCGGGTGGCGTCGTACCGCCGCACCCAGCCCGGGACGACCGCGATGATCGCCAGCTGCGGGTCGAGCGCTCGCGAGCCGGGAGACGCCGCCTCGTACGCGGCAGCCAGGGTCGCCCGTTCCGAGCCGTCGGCGATCCGCGCCACCCCCTCTACCTGGAACGTGACGTCTCCGAGGCCCACCACCACGGCGACCCGCGGCGCACGGCGGATGTTCTGCACCTTGCGAGAGCTCCCCAGCGCGTCCACCAGGAGCGTTCCGTCCGCAAGCGCCACGACGCCCACCAGCGCAGCCTCCGGCTCACCCGACGCCCCGACAGTGGCGAGCACGCCCATCGGGTTGGCGGCGACGAAGGCCCCCAGGTCAGAAGGCGTCAGGTCAGAGGACGTCAGGTCAGAGGGCGTCAGGTCGGAGGGCACCCGCGCCGCGCCGGCTGCGGGGGCGGACGCCGCGGCGAGCGGTGTCGGGCGGGACGAGCTGCCGGACGCAGGGACGAGCGCCGGGGAGTCGAGGTCGAGGGCCAGGTCGAGGATCGGGGACGAGTGGGTGAGGGCGCCGACGGACAGGTAGTCCACCCCCGTGCGGGCCACAGCGGCAGCGGTGTCGAGGGTGAGGTTGCCCGTGGCCTCGAGCTCGACATGACCCGTCTCAGGCTCGCGGGCACGGACTGCCGCGACCACCTCGGTCAGCACCGGGACCGGCATGTTGTCCAGCAGCAGGAAGTCGGCGCCCGCGTCGAGCGCCTCCATCGCCTGGTCCAGGGTGTCCGCCTCGACCTGGATCGCCACGTCGGGGAACCGCTCGCGGACCGCGCGCACCGCCGGGGCGACCCCGCCGGCGGCCACCACGTGGTTGTCCTTGACCATCGCGACGTCGTACAGGCCCATGCGCTTGTTGGTGCCGCCGCCGCACCGGACGGCGTACTTCTCGAGCGCGCGCAGGCCGGGGGTCGTCTTGCGGGTGTCCAGCACGCGGGCGCCGGTACCGGCGAGGACGTCGGCGAAGCGGCGGGTGTGCGTCGCGACGCCGGAGGCGCGGGAGACGACGTTGAGCAGGGTGCGCTCGGCGACCAGGAGCACCTGCACCGGACCGGTCAGCTCGGCGACGACGTCGCCGCGGTGCAGCGCGGAACCGTCCGGGAGGTGCACGGTCATGGTCGGGCTGGGCAAGGCGAGGCGCCCGGCCACCTGGGCGAGCACCGCGGGGACGACGACGACGCCGGCCAGCACGCCGTCGGCGCGAGCCATCAGCCGGGCGGTGCCCACCTCGTCGGGCGGCACCGTCGCCTGCGTGGTGACGTCCCGGCCCGGGGCGACGCCGAGGTCCTCGTCGAGCGCGGCCGTGACCAGGCGCTCGACGGCCGAGCGGTCCGGGCCCGAATCACCGGGGAGGACGCCGATCGGCGTGCCCGACGCGGCAGCAGGCGCGCCGGCCACGGCGGTGCGCACGTCGGGCGCCGTCACGGGAGGGCCACCGGGGTGACCGTCAGCATGCCGTCCGCGTCGAGCTCCAGCTCCTGACGCAGCCGCCAGGCCTCGTCGGGCACCGGGAAGTCGGTCCGCACGTGGCCACCGCGCGTCTCCTCGCGCAGCAGCGCAGCGGCCGTGATCGCGGTGGCCACCTGATGCACGTTGGTCGTCTCCCACTCGGCCGGCTGCGGCTCGGCCACCGCCCGCCCGTCCTCGGGCGGCACGTACGCATCGGTGCCCACCTGACCCAGCCGGTCGAGCGCCCGGCGCAGGCCCTCGGCGTCGCGGAGCACGCCCGAGCCGTCCGTCGCCACCCGCTGCACGCGTGCGCGGGCGGCCGCCGCGACCAGGGCGGGCTCCCCGCGGCGGGGCACCGCCGGCACGACGGTCAGCGTGCCGGAGGAGATCGCCTCGGCCACGTGGTTCGCGGCCCGGTGCGCGAACACCAGCCCCTCGAGCAGGGAGTTCGACGCCAGCCGGTTGGCCCCGTGCACACCCGTGCACGCCGCCTCCCCCACCGCGTACAGGCCGGGCACGGCGGTGCGCCCGTCGAGGTCGGTCACCACGCCGCCGGAGAAGTAGTGCTGCGCCGGCGCCACCGGCACCAGGTCGGTGGTCCAGTCGACCCCGTGGTCGGCCAGCCGCTCGGTGATCGTCGGGAACCGGTGCCGCAGGAAGTCGGCGCCGAGGTGGCGGGCGTCGAGCCACACGTGGTCGGTGCCGGTCTGGGCCATCCGCCGGACGATCGCGTGGGCCACGACGTCACGCGGTGCCAGCTCGGCCAGCGGGTGCACCTGCGGCATGAACCGCACCCCGTCGGTGTCCAGCAGGCGGGCGCCCTCGCCGCGCACCGCCTCGGACACCAGCGTCAGCTGGCCCTTCACGGCGGAGCCGAGCCACAGCACCGTCGGGTGGAACTGCACGAACTCCACGTCGCCCAGTCGCGCACCGGCGCGCAGCGCGGCGGCGATTCCGTCCCCGGTGGCCTGCACCGGGTTGGTGGACGAGCGGTACACCTGCCCGATCCCGCCGGTCGCCAGGATCACCGCGGGCGCGAGCACCGCACCGACCCCGTCCCGGCTGCCCTCGCCGATCACGTGGACCGTGACACCGGCCACCGGACCGGGCCGTCCCCCGTCCCCCGGAGCGCCGGTCAGCACGTCCACCACCAGGGCGTGCTCCAGCACCTCGATGCCCGGGTCGTCGCGCACCGCCTCGATCTGGGCGACCAGCGCCCGGCTGACCTCGGCACCGGTCGCGTCGCCACCGGCGTGGGCGATCCGGTCGGCCAGGTGCCCACCCTCGCGGCCCAGCGAGATGCTGCCGTCGGGCGCCCGGTCGAACACCGCCCCGCGTGCGGCCAGCTCGCGCACCCGCGCCGGGCCCTCGGTGACCAGCACCCGGACCGCGCGCTCGTCGCACAGCCCGGCCCCGGCCACCAGCGTGTCCGCCAGGTGCGCCTCCGGGGAGTCGGTCGGCGCCAGCGCCGCGGCGATGCCGCCCTGCGCCCAGACGGTGGAGCCCGAGGCGAGCACGTCCTTGGTCACCAGCACCACGCGCGGCACCCGGGTGCGCAGCTCCAGCGCGGCTGTCAGCCCGGCGACGCCGGAGCCGACCACCACGGCGTCCGCATGCGTGGTCCAACCCGGTTCCGGTGCCGCCAGGTGCGTCGCGACGTGCACACCGGTGCGGGTGGGCGCCGTGCGGGCGCCCGTCTCGGCGAGGGTCATCAGGTCAGCGTCCGATCAGCTCGACGTCGGTGTTGTCGATCAGCCGGGTACCGCCCACGCGGGCGGCCACGGCCAGCACTGCGGTGCCGACGGCGGTGTCGGGGACCTCGGTGAAGGTGTCGGGATCGAGCAGGGCGACGTAGTCGACGGCGTCCACCTGCTCGTCGAGCTGCTCGTCGAGAGCTGCCCGGACGACGGAACGCACCTGGTCGGGGGCGCCGCCGGCGGCTGCGCGGTCCCGGCCGGCAGCCAGCGACCGGGACAGGGCCAGCGCCCGCTGCCGGTCCTCCGGGCGCAGGTACGCGTTGCGGCTGGACAGCGCCAGGCCGTCGTCGTCCCGGACGATCGGCACGCCGCGCACCTCCACCGGCACGTCCAGGTCGCGCACCATCGCACGGACGGCGGCCAGCTGCTGGGCGTCCTTGCGGCCGAACAGCGCCACGTCCGGCCGGGTCAGGTGCAGCAGCTTGAGCACCACCGTCAGCACGCCGTCGAAGTGCCCGGGCCGGACAGCACCCTCGAGCACCGTGCCGATCGGCCCGGCGGACACGCGCACCGAGGGCTCGCCGTCGGGGTACATCACCTGCGGCGTCGGGGCGAACACGACGTCGCCCGCCCCGAGCAGGCCGGGGCCGGACAGCAGCGCGAGGTCGCCGTCCAGGTCGCGCGGGTAGCGCTCCAGGTCCTCGCCCGGACCGAACTGCAGCGGGTTGACGAAGATGGTGACGACGACGCGGGACGCGAGCTCCTTGGCGGCGCGCACCAGCGACAGGTGGCCGGCGTGCAGCGCCCCCATCGTCATGACGACGGCCCGGCCGTACGGCGCCGCGGCCCGGTCGGGTGCCGACGCGTCGAGCGCCGCCGACAGCTGCGCGACGTCGTGGACCAGCACCGGCGCGCTGTCCGTCATCAGTCCTCCTGCGGGCCGCCGTCGCCGGTCTGGGACCGGCCGTCCGGGGCGCCCGCCAGCACGTCCAGCAGCCGCTGGGCCGCCGCGGCATCCACCAGGCCGGCAGCCAGCGACCGCGCCGTGGCGGCGCGCGCGAGAGCACGGTACCCCCCGACCACGTCGACGGCTCCGGTGCGTCCGCCGAGGGCCGTCAGCTGCTCCAGGTGCTGCTCGACGGTGCCGGCATCACCGCGTCGCACGGGTCCGGTCAGCGCGGTGATCGCCCCGGCGCCGCCTGCCGACTCGGCCCGCAGGGCGGTGTCGAGCGCCGCCTCCAGCAGCGGGCGCAGCATCCGGCCGGGATCGTCCACACCGGCCGCCGCGAGCGCCTGCGCAGCCTGCGCCACGAGCACCACCAGGTGGTTCGCCCCGTGCGCCAGGGCCGCGTGGTACAGCGGACGCGCCTCCTCGGCGAGCACGACGGGCTCGCCGCCCACCTCGACGACGAGCGCCTGACCGATCGGCAGCACCGGCGCCGGCGCCGTCACGGCGAACGGGCAGCCCTCCAGCCGCGCGAGGTCCAGCGAGGTGCCGGTGAACGTCATCGCCGGGTGCAGCGCGAGCGGGATCACCCCCGCGGTGCGCGCCGGCGTCAGCACGTCCGTGCCGAACCGGCCGCTGGTGTGCACCACCAGCTGTCCCGCCTGCCAGGCACCGACCTCCGCCAGCCCGGCGACGAGTGGTGCCAGCGCGTCGTCCGGCACCGCCAGCAGCACCAGCTCGGCACGGCGCACCACCTCGGGCACGTCGACCACCGGGACGCCGGGCAGCAGCGCGTCGGCGCGGTCACGCGACTCCTGCGAGACGGCGCTCACCGCCACCACCGGGTGTCCGGCGGCCCGCAGGGCGCTGCCCAGCACCGCACCGACCCGGCCGGCGCCGACCACCCCGACCCCGAGCCGACCGGGGCGGGCGGCGGGGTCGACGGGCTGGGTGCTCATGCGGTCCGGCTCACGACGTGCCCCGGCGCATCCACTGCTCCGGCCCGGCCGCCTGGCGGGCGTGCCGGGCGCGCGCCGCCTGCTCGTCCATCAGCGCGGCCGCCGCCTGCTCGGTCAGGTGCTCCGCACGCGGTGAGACCGGACCCGGCGTGGAGTGCACGACGAAGGTCGCGACGCCCAGCGCCCGCTGGATCGGCCCCTGCCGCACGGCCAGCGACTGGGTGCGCTCGTGCGGCACCACCTCGACCGACCGCCACCACCGGCCCGACCGCACCAGCAGCGCCCGGTCGGTCACCAGCACGCCCCGCCGCCGCCAGCCGATCGGGTCCACCCAACGAGCGGCCCGCGGCGACGGCGTGAACCCGCCGTCGTCGCCCCTGCCGGTGAACGCGGCGTCCAGCACCGCCTGCGGGTCGGCCACGCCGAGGTCCGGCAGCACGAGCCACAGGGCCGTCATCGCCTCCTGACGCGTGGCGACGGGGTGCAGCACCGCCTCGTTCTCCCGCTCCTTGGCCTCCGTGCCGTAGCCGGCGACGTTGATCTGCACCCGCCACCAGTCGCGGGACCGCCACAGCAGCGGCTGGTGCAGCCGGACCGCCTGCACCCGGCCCGGCGGGACCGTCTGGGTGCGCGTCTCGGTGAGCCCGTGCCGCAGCCGGATGCCGTCCGGGGAGATGGCTGCGCGGAACGTCGCGGCGCCGTTCAGCCGGGACCACACCCAGCTGACGGCACCGAGCACGGCGGGCAGCACACCGAACGCGGCGTCGATGCTCTCGCTCACGACGATCGTGACGGTGATGGCGACCACGCCGAGCACCAGCCAGACGGTGCCGCCGGACAGCAGGATCGAGCCGAGCAGCCGCGGCATCGGCAGCTCGTACACCTGCTGCTCCGGTGCGGGCGCGAAGGCCGGGGCAGAGACAGGGGCAGGGCCGGGCATCGGGAACACCGCCGGCTGGGCGGACGACGGCGGCAGCGGGGAGCCGGGTGCCGTGGGCACCGTCTGCGCGCCGGGCACGGCCGAGGGCTGCGGTGCCGACGGCCGACGCAGGCCGGCCGCGAGCGCCAGCAGCTCGGCGCGCAGCGCATCGGCCTCGTCCTCGCGCAGGAACGACAGCGACACCGCGGAACCGTGCCCGCCGGCCACCTCCAGCCGCAGCTCCGACAGGCCGACCAGCCGGGCCAGCAGCGGCTGCACCACGTCCACCGCCTGCAGCCGGTCCAGCCGGGCCTGCCGCTGCTGCCGGAACACGATGCCCTGCCGCAGGTGCACCGCCTCGTCCGTGACGGCGAACCGCATCGCCCGCCACGCGAACGCCGAGTACACCAACGTCACCACGGTGACCAGCACCAGCACGCCGACCAGCGCCAGCCAGGTGCGCCCACCGAGCACGTGCGCGAGGTTGCGGACGTTGTCACCGGCCTGCGCCGCGAAGATCGCGAGCACGGCGACCAGCGCCTTCCAACCGCGCAGCAGCGGGGTGATCGGGTGCACCCGCCGCCAGGCGTAGGCGTCCTCCCCGACCGCCTCTGCCGTGACGGGGGCCGGGCCGGCGACGGAGGGCGTCTCGGCGGTGCTCACAGGCCCGCCAGCCGGGCCTCGCCGCGCGAGGCGAGGCGGTCACGCAGCCGTGCGGCCTCCTCGGGCCGCAGGCCGTGGATCGAGGCGTCGGTGTTGGGTGCGGCGGTGTGCAGCTGGACGGCCGCGATGCCGAAGCTGCGGTCCACCGGTCCGGCGTTCACGTCGACGTACTGCATGCGGCCGTAGGGCACCACGACCAGGGTCTTGAACATGATGCCGCGGCGGATCAGCAGGTCGTCCGCCCGCTCGGCGTAGCCGACGGCGCGCACCTGCCGCGGCACCAGCCATCCGAGCCACACCCCGACCGCCAGCACCGCGGCAGGCGCGGTCCACACCGCGGCCGCCCCGGTGAGGACCGCCCACACGACGCCCGCGACGAGGAGCGGGACGAGGACGATCGCCGCGACCGTCAGCCGCGCAGCGGCCAGCCGTGGGGAGACGGGCGTCCAGACGATGTCCGCCGGCTGGAACAGGGCGTCGGTCGAGACAGGGCCGGAGCTGGTCATGAGGCCATCCAAGCATCGGCCGCAACGCCTGCGGCCGGGACCTGCGCCGATCCGGGTGCCGTCGGGGCCGGTGCCCTGACGTCGAGACGGCGCCCCGACGTCAGCTCGGCGACGGGTCCGGCTCCGCACCGCCGGACTCCTGGCGCTGCTCGTCCTGCGGCGGCGGGATGCGGCAGAACCACTCCACCACCAGGCCGACCACCGCCATCACCAGCGCGCCTCCCGCGGCGACGCCAGCCGCAGCCGCCCGGGGGCCGCTCCCGGGCACGTCCCGGGAGAGCAGCAGCGCCGCGAGCTGACCGCCGTACCAGCCCACCAGCAGGGCGCCGGTGTAGCACGCCGCCTTGGCCAGCACCGCGGTGCGTGCCGCACGGATCGGGTCGAGGTCCGGCCGGTGCCCCCGCAGGAACTGCCGCACCGCCCAGCCCATCGAGAACACCACCGCGGAGATCAGCAGCTCCACCACGGCCACCAGCCACGGCACCGTCGGCATGCCGGGTCCGCGGCGGGACAGCTCCGTGGTGAGCAGCGCGGCCAGCACCCCGACGACGAGCGCGACGAGCAGGAGGCTCTGCCAGCGGGTGCGCCGCATCACGGACCCCACGGCCAGGCGGGTCCCGCGTCGTCGTCGGCCGGGTCCTCGTGGGGTGCCGCCCCTGGGGCCGGCGCAGCGCCCGGTGCCTGCGCCGACGCTGCGTGCGCCGAGGGTCCCTGCGCCGCGGAGCCGTGCCCGGCGACGTCCAGCGACCCGGTGTGCTGCACCGGCGCCGTCAGCCAGTCGAGGGCCATCCACCGCACACCGTCACGGTCCGGTGCGGTGTCCGCCAGCTGGGCGACGGGGCCGCCGCCGAGGCCCGGCAGCACGGCGGTCGGGTCCACCTGCGCCCACGGCTGCAGCACGAAGGCGCGCTGGTGGGCACGCGGGTGCGGCAGCTCGAGGTCGTCCGTGACGGCCAGCACCGAGCCGTACACCACGATGTCGAGGTCCAGCGTGCGGGGCCCCCACCGCTCGAGCCGCACCCGACCGTGGCGGTCCTCCAGCAGCTGCAGGGCGTGCAGCAGCTCCCGCGGCGCGAGCGTCGTGCGGGCCAGCACCACCGCGTCGAGGTAGTCCGGCTGCTCCGGACCGCCGACCGGTGCCGTCCGGGCGAGCGGCGAGACCTTCACCACCTCGAGGCCGGGCAGCTGGCCCAGCTCGGCGACCACCTCGCGCAGCGTCTCCTGGGACGGGCCGAGGTTCGAGCCCAGGGCCAGCACCACGTCGACCGGGGTCGCCGGGCGCTGGTCCAGCGTGTCGCCGGGCGCTGGGGCCGCGGGCACGGGCACCGGTGCGGCCGGCGGCTCCGGTGCGGCCGGCTCGGGTGCGTCGGCCGGCGTGCGGGGCAGGACCGTCGTCTCGGAGACGTCGTCCGGCACCGCCATCACGGGCTCCCACGACGGCACGGCGACCGCGTCGGAGGGCTCGGCCGGGACCGCGGCCAGCTCGGGCGACCCCATCCCGGGCACGGCCACGGCCGGCATGGCGACCCCGGGCACCGCGGCGCCCGGCGCGGTGGTGCCCGGCAGCATCGCGGCTGCGAGGGCGGCGGCCTCGGGACCGACGATGTCGGCGAACGTCGGGATCTCGAGCGGGGCGCTCGGTGCGTGCGGGGCGCGCGCCGAGGACGGTGCGGGCAGCGGGACGCCTGCCGGTGTCTCGGCGAGCGGCAGGGGCGCCGTGCGCGGGTGGGCGTGGGCGGCGGCACGGGTCGCGGCGCTGGAGGTGGGCGGTTCGCCCGTCCCCTGCTGCGCGCGGTACGGCTCCGCGGCGGGCAGCTTGCGCCGGTCCCGGTGGATCTCGACGACGACGTCGCCGAAGGGCACGGTGATCGGCGCCTGCGGCTTGTGCACCGCCACGTCGACGGCCAGCACGCCGGGGTGGGCCAGCACGGTGGCGGCGATCCGTTCGGCGACCGTCTCGATCAGGTCGGCCGGCTCGCCGGCGAGCACGGCGTGCACCTCCTGCGCCAGGCGGCCGTAGTCGACGGAGTACGTCAGGTCGTCCCGCGCCGCGGCGCGGCGCGTGTCCAGGTGCACGACGACGTCGGCCAGGAACTGCTGACCGTCGCGCCGTTCCTCGGGCAGCAGCCCGTGCCGGCCGGTGGCTGCGATCCCGGTCAACCGGATCCGGTCCAGCTCGCGCCCGGCCTCGTCCACCACCGGCTGCTCACCGCTCACCGCGGGCCTCCTACCGTCTCGTCGTGCACGTCATCGTGCCCGATCCCGTCCTTGCCGCCGCCCCGGGCCGCGCGCCACGCCGCGGCGACCCGCACCGCATCGGCCGACCCCCGGGCCTCGTGCACCCGGACGGCCCACGCCCCGGCCGCGGCCGCGAGCGCACTGATCGCGGCAGTCGCCCCGTCCCGCTCGTCGGGCGGGGCCGGCGTGCCGTCCGGGCCCGCCAGCAGGTGCCCCAGGAACCGTTTGCGACTGGCGCCCACCAGCACCGGGAAACCCTCGGCCTGCAGCACGTCGAGGTGCGCCAGCAGCGGCCAGTTGCTCGCACCGGCCTTGGCGAAGCCGAGGCCCGGGTCCAGCACCACCTGCTCGTCCCGCACACCGGCGGCACGCAGCTCGGCCAGCCGGGTGCGCAGCTCGGCCAGCACGTCGGCCACCACGTCGTCGTACCGGTCGTGGGCGTCCATCACGTCGGCGTGCCCCCGCCAGTGCATCGCCACGTACGCGACGCCGGTCCGCGCCACCAGCGCCGCCATCTCCGGGTCCGCCAGGCCGCCGGACACGTCGTTGACCAGGAGCGCGCCGGCGTCGACCGCCTGCTGCGCCACCACGGCCCGCGTGGTGTCCACGCTGACCGTCGCACCGTGCGCCACCAGCTCGCGCACCACGGGCAGCACCCGGGACAGCTCCTCGTCCACCGGCACCCGCGGGGCGTTGGGGCGCGTGGACTCCCCGCCGACGTCCAGCAGGTCGGCACCGTCGGCCAGCAGCTGCAGGCCGTGCGCCACCGCCGACGACGTGGTGAACCACCGGCCGCCGTCGCTGAAGGAATCGGGCGTGACGTTGACGACGCCCATCACCAGCGTCCGGTCACCGTCACCCAGGTGCGCGAGGGACGCCGGGCCGCTGCGCGCGCCGGTGCTCACGGGCGTCACCCTACGCAGGCCGGTGCACGGGTCAGCGACCCAGCACCAGGGCCATCGCCTCGGCCCGGGTGGCGGCGTCGCGCATCTGACCGCGCACCGCGGAGGTGACCGTGCGGGCACCGGGCTTGCGCACGCCGCGCATCGACATGCACAGGTGCTCGCACTCGAGCACCACCATCACGCCACCGGGGTTCAGCACCTCGACCAGGGCGTCCGCGATCTGCGACGTCAGCCGCTCCTGCACCTGCGGGCGGCGGGCGTAGACCTCGACCACCCGGGCCAGCTTGGACAGGCCGGTGATGCGACCGTCCGTGCCGGGGATGTAGCCCACGTGGGCGACGCCGTGAAACGGAACCAGGTGGTGCTCGCAGGTGGAGTACACGGCGATGTCGCGCACCATCACCATCTCCTGGTGACCGGCGTCGAACGTGGTGGTCAGCACGTCGCGCGGGTCCTGGAACAGCCCCGCGAACGTCTCCCGGTAGGCGCGGGCGACCCGCGCGGGCGTGTCCAGCAGCCCCTCGCGGTCCGGGTCCTCGCCGACGGCGATCAGCAGCTCGCGGACGGCCGCCTCCGCACGGGCGGCGTCGAACGGGCGCACCGCGCGGCCGCCGTCCACCAGCGGACCGATCACCGAGCGCTGCTCGGGCGTCTCGTCGTCGGCCAGGTCGTCCTCGACCGGTGCACCCACGGCGCGGTCGGCCATGTCAGAGGCGTCCGGTCGTGTCGGTGGGGCCGGGGGTGTCCGGCGTCCGGTTCGGCGGCACCTCGACCACCTCGACCGGCGGGTGCTCGTGGGTCGCGGCGGCGGCCTCGTCCTGCGGCACCACGTCGTGACCGTTCAGCGCGGCCTTCTCCGCCGGCGTCATCACGGGGCCGCGCTCGGACACCGCACGCTCCTCGCTGGACAGCCACACCTCGCGCGGCTCGCGCTTGACGACGTCGTGGAACACCTCGCGCAGCTGCTCGGCGTTCAGCGTCTCCTTCTCCAGGAGCTCGAGCACCAGGCGGTCCAGGACATCGCGGTACTCGACCAGGATCGCCCACGCCTCGTCGTGCGCCTTCTCCATCAGCGCGCGGACCTCGACGTCGATCCGGCTGGCGACCGACTCGGAGTAGTCGCGCTGGTGGCCGACGTCGCGGCCGAGGAACACCTCGGACGACTCCTGGCCCAGCTTCACCGAGCCGAGGGAGGCGCTCATGCCGTACTGGGTGACCATCTTGCGGGCGACCTCGGTCGCCTTCTCGATGTCGTTGCTCGCACCCGTGGTGGGGTCGTGGAACACCAGCTCCTCCGCGACGCGGCCGCCCATGGCGTACGCCAGCTGGTCGAGCAGCTCGTTGCGGGTGGTGGAGTACTTGTCCTCCGTCGGCATCACCATCGTGTAGCCGAGGGCGCGGCCGCGGGGCAGGATCGTCACCTTGGTCACCGGGTCGGTGTACCGCAGCGCCGCCGCCACCAGGGCGTGGCCGCCCTCGTGGTACGCGGTGATCTTCTGCTCCTTGACGTTCATCACGCGCGTGCGCTTCTGCGGGCCGGCGACGACGCGGTCGATCGCCTCGTCCAGCTCGCGGTCGCCGATGATCTTGGCGCTGGAGCGTGCGGTCAGCAGGGCGGCCTCGTTCAGCACGTTGGCCAGGTCGGCACCGGTGAAGCCGGGGGTGCGGCGGGCCACCGCGGTCAGGTCGACCGCCGGCGCCATCGGCTTGCCCTTGGCGTGCACCTGCAGGATGTGCTCGCGGCCCTTGAGGTCCGGCGGCTCCACCGACACCTGCCGGTCGAACCGGCCGGGGCGCAGCAGCGCGGGGTCGAGGATGTCGGGCCGGTTGGTCGCCGCGATCATGATCACGTTGGCGTTGACGTCGAACCCGTCCATCTCGACGAGCATCTGGTTCAGCGTCTGCTCGCGCTCGTCGTGCCCGCCGCCCAGGCCCGCACCGCGGTGCCGGCCGACGGCGTCGATCTCGTCGACGAAGATGATCGCCGGCGCGTTCTGCTTCGCCTGGTCGAACAGGTCGCGCACGCGGCTGGCGCCGACGCCGACGAACATCTCGACGAAGTCCGAGCCGGAGATCGAGTAGAACGGCACGCCCGCCTCACCGGCGACCGCGCGGGCCAGCAGCGTCTTGCCGGTACCGGGAGGGCCGTACAGCAGCACGCCCTTGGGGATCTTGGCGCCGACGGCCTGGAACTTGCTGGGCTCGGAGAGGAACTCCTTGATCTCCTGCAGCTCCTCGACCGCCTCGTCGACGCCCGCCACGTCGGCGAACGTCACCTGCGGCGACTCCTTGCTCACCAGCTTGGCGCGTGACTTGCCGAAGCTCATCACCCGGTTGCCGCCGCCCTGCATGTTCGACATGAGGAACCAGAAGGCGCCGAGGATCAGCACGAACGGCAGCACCAGCGACAGCAGGCTGCTCCACCACGAGGAGACCGCCGGTCCGTCGGAGGTGAAGCCCTTGGGCAGGTTGGCGCTCTGCACGGCGTCCACCACGGTCGGGCCCTGCGGCGCGACGTAGAAGAACTGCACCTGCTTGCCGAAGTCGTGGTTGTTCTTGCTGAAGTCCTGCGTCAGGGTCATGTCGACGCGCTGGGCGGTGTCGACGATGCGCACCTGGTCCACCGTGCCGCCCTTGAGCAGCGCCAGACCGTCCGAGGTGTCGATCCGCTGGACGGTGGGCACCCGCAGCGCGCTGAACGCGAACACGATGAGCAGCAGGGCGATGACGACCCACACGACGGGTCCGCGGGCGAGGCGCTTGAGATTCATGGGCGATCGGGGCCGGGCCCCTCATCCTCCGGGTCGCAGGGCTGCTGGCCTCGACGGTACATGGTGAATCTGACGGTCCCGCGGCCCGGTCCGCCCTGTTCGCGCAGGGCTCAGCGCCCTCAGCGAAGTCTCAGCCGGCGTCTCAGCCCGCGTAGACGTGCGGCGCCAGGGTGCCGACGAACGGGAGGTTGCGGTACTTCTCGTCGTAGTCGAGGCCGTAGCCGACGACGAACTCCGTGGGGATGTCGAAGCCGACGTACTTGACCGGGACGTCCACCTTCAGCGCCTCCGGCTTGCGGAGCATGGTGGCGATCTCGACGCTGACCGGCCCGCGCGAGCGCAGGTTCGACAGCAGCCAGGACAGGGTCAGGCCGGAGTCGATGATGTCCTCGACGATCAGCACGTGGCGGCCGGTCAGGTCCGCGTCGAGGTCCTTGAGGATGCGGACGACGCCGGAGGACTTGGTGCCCGAGCCGTACGACGAGACCGCCATCCAGTCCATCTGCACGGGCAGGTGCAGGCGGCGCACCAGGTCCGCCATCACCATCACGGCGCCCTTGAGCACCCCGACCAGCAGCAGGTCCTTGCCGGCGTAGTCGGCGTCGATCTGCGCCGCGAGCTCGTCCAGCCGGCCGTGCAGCTGCTCCTGCGTGAGGAGCACCCGCTCCAGGTCGGCTCCCATGTCGGCAGCGTCCACCGCGGCTACTCCTGTCGTGAAGGGGAGGGGGATTCGGTGAGGACGAGCCTGCCACACTCCCGGACGCCGACCATCCCGCCGGGCAGGTGCACCGGCCCCTGCCCGTGCCAGTCGACGAGCAGCGCGTCGAGCGCCAGGACGTGGCGGCGCGTGACGGAGCCGGGCGGGCAGCCGGTGCGCAGCGCCGCCGCGTGCAGCGCGGCCCGCCGGACGCCGGGGACGGCCGCCGCGAGGGTGTCGGCGTCCCAGCCGACAGTCGGCACCCCGCGGGACGCCGCCTCGGCGAGCAGCCGGTCGGCGAGCTCGTCGACGGCGTCCGCCTGCTCGCGCAGCTGCTCGGCGGTCCGTGCCAGGGCGGGCACCACCCCGCGGCCGAGCACCCGCTCGGCCGCCGGCAGCAGCTGGTGCCGCACGCGGCTGCGGCGCGGGCCGTCCGGCGCGGCGGCGTTGGTCGGGTCCTGCCACGGCGCCAGCCGCTGGGCGGTGCACGCCGCCGCGGTGTCGGCGCGGCGCAGCTGCAGCAGGGGGCGGCGGAACGGGCCGCGGCGCGTCGGCATGCCCGCCAGCGACCGGGCACCGGACCCTCGCGCGAGCCCCAGCAGCACGGTCTCGGCCTGGTCGTCGAGGGTGTGGCCCAGCAGCACCGCGGCGGCACCGGTGCGTCGCGCCGCCTCCTCGAGGGCCACGTAGCGGGCGTCCCGCGCCGCAGCCTCGGGCCCGCCGGGGCCGTCGACGGTGACCGGGACCACCAGCACGGGATCGAGGCCCAGCCGACGGCACTGCTCCGCGGCGCGCGTCGCCACCGTGGCCGACCCGTCCTGCAGCCCGTGGTCCACCACCACCGCCCCGGCGCGCAGCGGCGGCACTCCCCCGGCCTCGTCCGCGTGGCGCGCGGCGCGTCCGACGACGAACGCCATGCCCGCCGCCAGCGCCAGGGAGTCGGCACCGCCGGAGCACGCGACCAGCACCAGCGAGCCCGCCGGGAGGTCCGCCAGCTCGCGGCTGACCGCCAGCCGCACCGCCGCGACGGCGGCCGAGGGGCCGGTCACGCGCTCAGGGCCGGACGCGGGCGACCCACGCCGCGGGGTCGGCGATCTCGGCAGCCGTGGGGAGGGTGTCGGCGGACGTCCAGACGGCGTTGAAGCCGTCGGTGCCGACGCGGGCCCGCACCCCGCGCACGAAGGCGGCGCCCTCGCGGTACTGCGCCAGCTTGAGGTCCATGCCGAGCAGCCGGCGGAGCAGCCGCTCGAGGCCACCGGCGGAGGCGCTCGCGTCCCGGCGGGCCTCGAAGGCCGTGCGGATCCGGCCGACGGTCGGCACCACCGCCGGGCCGACCTCGTCCATGGTGACGTCGGCGTGCCCCTCGAGCAGCGCCATCACGGCGCCCACCTCGTCGAACACCGCCCGCTGCGCCGGCGTGAGCAGGCCGAGCACCCCACCGCCGCGGCCGCCCGCCAGCGCCCGCCCGATCGCCTCGAGCAGCTCCTGCGCCTCGAGCCGACCCGTGCCCGGTGCGAGGTCGCCGAGCAGCTCCTGGGCCCGGGTCCGCAGGTGGTCCGCCAGCCACGGTGCCGCCGCGAACTGCAGCGCGTGCGTCAGCTCGTGCAGGCACACCCACAGCCGGAAGTCGGCCGGGTCCACCCCCATCGCCGTCTCCACCGCGAGCACGTTGGGCGCCACCAGCAGCAGCCGGCCCGCGGGCTCGGTGAACGGGTCGAACTGCCCCAGCACCTTGCCGGCCAGCAGCGCGAGCACGCCCCCCACCTGCGCCGCGGCGGCCTGCCGGGCGGCGGGTGGCACGACGACGGGGCTGCCGTCGGCGTGCCGGGACAGCGGGCCGAGCAGCGACGCGAACACCTGGGTGTTGGCCAGGGCCCAGCGGGGACGGTCGACGACGAGCACCCGGGCGAGCTGCTCCGCGGGCCGACCGTCCGCCGGACGCATGCCGGTGGTCTCCAGCACCGGGGTGCCGGCGCGCGCCGCCGCATCGCGCAGCTCCGCGACCAGGGCGGTCAGCTCGGCGCGGTCGGCTGTCGGTCCCGGGGGTGCCAGGCGGCCCGCCACCCTGGCGGCGGCGCTCCAGTCGACCGGGCCCGCGGCGTCGTCGTCCACCATGACGCTCACGCTAACCCGGTGCGGCGCCGGGCCGGCCGGGACCGCGTCAGCGACAGCCGCACGCCGCGAGGCCGCTGACGAAGGTGTCGAGCGCCCGGCGCGGCGGGTCCTGCCCCACGGCACCGGTCTGGTCGGCCAGCACCGCGAACAGCAGCTGGCGGCCGTCGGCGGTGATCACCGTGCCGGCCAGCGACGTCACGTTCGGCAGGCTGCCCGTCTTGGCGCGCACCAGGCCGCGCGCGTCGCTCTGCGTGAACCGGTCGAACAGGGTGCCGGTCAGGCCGGCGATCGGCAGCTGCGTGGCGACCTCCGTCAGGGCCGGGTGCGAGCCGTCGACCATCAGCTTGAGCAGCCGCACCAGCAGCGTCGGCGGCAGCGCCGAGCCCGACGCCAGGCCGGAGGCGTCCGTCAGGTGCGCGCCGTTGACGTCCACGCCCAGCGTCGAGACGGCGTGCAGCACCGCCTGGGTGCCGCCCTCGAAGCTGCCCGGCAGCGTCTGGTGCACCGCGACCAGGCGCGACACCACCTCGGTGATCGTGTTGTCCGAGCTGTCCAGGAAGTAGCCGACCACCTGGTCCAGCCGTGCCGACCGGACCTCCCCCAGCACCCGGCCGTTGGCCGGCGCGGTGCCGCGGGACGGCGCCCCCTGCACCGTGATGCCCGCCTCCGTCAGCCGCTGGGCCAGGACGTTGGCGGCGTTCATCGTGGGGTCCGGGAAGCGGACCGAGTACTCGACCTCGGGGTGCACCCGTGCGTCGTGCACCGCGATCGGCGTCACCGGGGCGACGAACCCCTCGGACAGGTAGCTCGGGTCCCAGCCCGGCGAGGTCGCCGGACCGCTGAACAGCGAGTCGTCCACCGACAGGTGGACCGTCGTCGTCCCGGTCAGCTTGAGGTCCCGCGCCACCTGCGCCGCCAGGTCGCCCAGGCCGGCGTGCCCGTCGACCGCGTTCGGGTCGCCGGCGCCCGGCGCGAGCAGCATGTCCCCGCCGCCGACCAGCACGATCGAGCCGCCGGCACCGGCGACCACCCGGGTCGGCAGCGTCGACGCCGGGTCCAGGGTGCCGAGGGCGGCGGCAGCCGTGACCAGCTTGGCGGTGGACGCCGGCACGTGCGGGCTCGCCGAGTCGTGCTCCGCGATGACGTTGCCGCTCGCGGCGTCCGTGACCAGGACGCCCACGCTTGGTCCCACCCGCGGGTCGGCGGCGAACGCGTTCACCGCGGCCTGCACGGCGGTGGTCGACGGCACGGGGGCCGCGGAGTCGAGGGCGTGCAGCGGCGCGAGGGACGCCGGGTTCGCCACCGGCAGCAGGGCACCGGGGGCGACGGGGAACGGCGAGGCGGTCGGCCCGGGCGGGGCCAGGGTCAGCACGCCCGGCACCACGTCGTACGCGTCGGCCGTCACGTACGCGGCTCCGGCGAGGACCACCACCAGGATGCTGGTGCCCACCACCCGAGCCGTCCTGGCCATGCTCTCCCGTTGCTCCCGTACGCCGCAGTCACGGCAGCGGTCACGGCCGCTGCCACGGCACCGCGCCTCAGGGCGGGCTGCCCGCCGCCGGTGCGTCAGACTACTGTCCTAGAGCCGGGGCGCCACGGCGCCGCGCGACGACTTGTGCACCGACTACGAACCAGCGCCTGCCGCCGGGCGCGCGCGGAGGAGAGCTGTGGAGTTCGACGTCACGATCGAGATCCCCAAGGGACAGCGCAACAAGTACGAGGTCGACCACGCGACCGGCCGTATCCGCCTGGACCGCATGCTCTTCACCTCGACCCGGTACCCCGACGACTACGGCTTCATCGAGGGCACCCTCGGCGAGGACGGTGACCCGCTCGACGCCCTGGTGCTGCTCGAGGAGCCGACCTTCCCCGGCTGCCTGATCAGGTGCCGCGCGCTCGGCATGTTCCGCATGCGCGACGAGGCGGGCGGCGACGACAAGGTGCTGTGCGTGCCGATGGGCGACCAGCGCGCCGCCTGGCGGCAGGACATCGACGACGTGTCGGACTTCCACCGCCTGGAGATCCAGCACTTCTTCGAGGTCTACAAGGACCTGGAGCCCGGCAAGTCCGTGGAGGGCGCCCACTGGGTGGGCCGTGCCGACGCGGAGGCCGAGATCGAGCGGTCGCGCCAGCGGGCGATCGACGCGGGGTACTACGCGCACTGACGCACCCGCACGACGAGCGCTCGAAGGCCCGCACCACCGGACGGTGGGTGCGGGCCTTCGTCGTTCGTGCGCGCTGCCGCGCGGGACGGGCGGTGCGTCAGGGGCGGCCGGCGAACGGCATGGTGCCCGACCAGCGGATCGAGGTGATCCGGACGGGCACGCCCGGCTTGGCAGCCTCCACCATCTGCCCGCCGCCGATGAACATGGCCACGTGGTAGATCGAGTCGGCGTCCGTGGTGCCGGACGACCAGAAGATCAGGTCACCGGGTCGCATGCTCGAGTAGCTGATCTTGAGGACCTGCTTGTACTGGTCGGCCGCGGTGCGGTTGATCCCGACGCCCGCCGCGGACCACGCCTTCATCGTCAGGCCTGAGCAGTCGAAGCCGTCGGGCCCGACACCGCCCCAGATGTACGGCAGCCCGACCTGGCCCTCGGCCCAGGACACGGCCGCCTGACCCTGACCGGCCGACCCGCGCGAGACACCGGTGCCCAGGCCGTAGCGGTCGCTGGTCGGCGGGGCGGGCGGCGGGGTCACCGGGTTGGTGACCGGGGCCGTCACGGGAGGCGTCGTCACCGGTGGCGTGGTGGCGGGAGGGGCGGTGGTGCCGCCCGACGTGCCGCCCGACGTGCCGCCCGACGTACCGCCGGAGCCCGTGCCGGCCGGCGGCGTCGTGGTGGCCGGTGGTGCCGTGGTGCCGCCGGCCGGTGGGGTGGTGGTGGACGTCGTGCTGGTCGACCCAGCCGGCGGGGCCATGCGCGCGGCCTGCGCGGCGGCGTTCTCCCGCTGCTGACGAGCGGCGTCGAGCGCGTCCTGGCGGGCGCGCTCCACGGTCGCCGACGTCTGCTGCGCGACGGCCAGGGCGTTGATCAGCTGGTCCCGCTCGGTCGACGCCGCTGCGATCTGCGCCTGCGCGTCGTCGGACGCCTTCTGCGCGGCGTCGAGCGCCTGCTGGGCGGTGTCCTTGGCGGCCGAGGCCTCCGTGGCGGCCGCGGCGGCGTGGTCGCGCAGCGTGTCGGCGACGAGCGTCGCGGCGCGGAACCGCTGGACCGTCTCGTCGGCCTTGCCCGTCAGGTGCGCCAGCGTGCTGGTGCGCTGCGCGACGTCCTGGAACCCGTCGGCGGACAGCACGGCCTCGAGCAGGTCCGCGCCACCGCCGGACCGTGCCATCTGCCGGGCGAGCGCGACGAGGTCCCGCCGGGCGGTCTCCGCGTCGGCGGCCGCCTGCGTGGAGCGCTGGGCGGCCTGGTCGGCGGCGGTCTGCGCGTTCTGCGCGTCGGACAGCGCCTGGGTGTACTTCTCGCCGGCCACCTGCACGGCGACGTCGGCCTGGTCGCCGACCACCGACAGCTCGGCGAGGCGCACCTCCATCTGCGCGACAGACCCCTTGGCCGCCTGCACCGCGGCCTGGGCGCTCTGCACGTCGGCGGCGGACGGGGGTGTGGGCGACGGCGACGGGTCGGCCAGCGCCCCGGACTGGTCCACGAGGACGAGCAGGGTCGCCAGCACGGCGGACGTCAGCGCGAGGCGGGATCGCCGGGCGGTTCGGTGGGGCCGCGGTGCGGGTGTCACGGGCTGTCTCGCCTCGATCTGGTGGCGGCCGCGCGGCCGCGCACCGGTGCTCATTCCGGGGGGTGCGTCACGCACGCTACCTGCGCAGATCCCAGAAGTGAACATCTGTCACACCGGCATCAGAAGTCACACGGATGTGGTTCGGGACGGATCGGACACCGCGGGCTCCAGCTCGCTCCGGTAGCGCGCGCCCAGGCTCACCGCGACCTCGTCGGCCGGTGCCGGGCGGGCGATGTGGAAGCCCTGCGCCAGGTCGCAGCCCATCGCCCGCAGCGCCACCATCTGGGCCGCCGTCTCCACTCCCTCGGCGACCACCTGAAGGCCCGCGCTGTGTGCGGCGTGCACGGCGAGGGCGACCAGCTCGCGGGAGCCGACGTCGTCCAGCGCGATCAGGCTGCGGTCGATCTTCAGCGCGGACGCAGGCAGGTTCCGCAGCTGGCCGATCGACGTGTACCCGGTGCCGAAGTCGTCGATGTGGATGCCGACGCCGAGCCGGCGCAGCGTCGTCAGCTGGGCCTGCATCACCGGCGAGTTCAGCGGGACGGTCTCCGTCACCTCCAGCACCAGCCGCTCCGGAGCGATCCCCGCCGCGACGCACGCGCCGACCACGTCGTCGACGATCACGGCCGACATCAGGTGCCGCCCGGAGATGTTCACCGACATGTGCACGTGCGGGCGGCCCTCGCGGTCCCACGCCGCGGCCTGCGCCGTGGCCTCGTACAGCGCCCACCGCCCGATGTCGCAGATCAGCGAGCTCTTCTCGGCCAGCGGGATGAACTCGCTCGGCGGCAGCAGACCGTGCCCCGGTCGCTGCCACCGCGCCAGCGCCTCGTAGCCGACCACCGACCCGCTGCTCAGCTCCAGCAGCGGCTGGTAGTGCATCACCAGCTCGCCCGCGACCAGGGCGTGCCGGACGGCCGCCTCCGCGTCGGCGCGCTCGATCAGCTCCTTGCGCAGCTCCTCGCCGAACACCTGGACGCGCGCCCGGCCCTCGGCCTTCGCCTGGTACGCACCGGCGTCGGCCTCCCGCACCAGGTCGTCCGGGTCGACCATGCCCTCGCGCGAGAAGGCGACGCCGACGGAGGCGGACAGCCACAGCGCCTGCGGCTGACCCTCGAGCCGGAGCGGCCGCTCCACCGCCGCGACGATGCGGCTGGCCATGTCCACCAGGGGGCGCTGGGACGGCACCGCGCGCACCAGCACGACGATCTCGTCGCCGCCGATGCGGCCGACGACGTCCTCGGGTCGCACGACCTCGCGGATCCGGGCCACGACGGAGCGCAGCACCTCGTCGCCGACCACGTGGCCGAACGTGTCGTTCACCTGCTTGAAGTGGTCCAGGTCGACGTACAGCAGCCCGACGGGCGCACCGGGACGGACGCCGGCGAGCGCCTTCTCCACCTCGGCGAGCGTGCTCGCTCGGTTCATGGCGCCGGTCAGCGCGTCGTGCGTCGCCTCGTGCGCCAGCCGGTCCAGGACCACGGCGCGCTCGGCCGCCGCCGTCCTGGCGTCGACCAGCGCCAGCTGGAGCCGCGCGACGGCCAGGGTGGTCAGCACGGCGTAGCCGGCGATCAGCGGCCAGGTGTCGTACTCCTGGCCCCTCAGGTGCTCCACGGTCTCGATGCCGGGGGCGACGAGCAGCGCGCCGAGCAGGCCCACCACCCGCCACGTCGACATGGTCGCGGGCCCGTCAGCCCGCTGGGACACCGCACCGGCGGACCGGTGCAGCGAGGCCGCGCCGGCCAGCGCGTAGGAGGTGAGCCAGATGGCGTCCAGCCAGCGGTCGGCGGCCGACGGCCCGGCGCCGAGCAGCGTGTACGCCACGTCGGCCGTCATCAGCGTCGCCAGCGAGCCCAGCAGCAGCAGGTAGGCGAAGGGCCGGTTGCCGGCGCCGACGAACAGCCGCGACGCCACCGCGAGCAGCAGCAGGTCGGCGAGCGGGTACGCCAGGGAGAGCAGGGCGGGGAACGTCGGGCCCTGCTCGGCGAGGGTCGGCGCGCCGACGACCACCCACGCGATCAGACCCAGGCTGACCACCACCACGCCGGAGTCGATCCAGCCCGCGCGGTCCCAGCCGGTCCGGCGGCACTGCGCCAGCAACATGAGGGACACGGCGAGCACCGGGTACGCGGAGAGGTAGACCGCATCGGCCGGCGACGGGAACGGGTCGACGTGCTGGACGTCCTGGTACCAGGCGTACATCCCGTCGCCGACGATGAGCAGCAGCTGGCCCAGCGCGAGGACGTACCAGGCACGGTGGCAGCGCGACTGCCGCAGGGTCGCACCCAGCACGACGGCCCCCACCGACACCAGGCCGATCGCCTGGTACAGCACGTCCCGGGCGAGCACGGACGGCACGAGGACCCAGGCCGTCGCCAACGTTGCGACGACCAGCAGGTAGCCCTTCCACCACCGGTCCACGTCTTGAAGATCGGTTCGACGGGCAAGCAGATGAACGGTTGTCCAGGTGAGGTTGGGCCGTGGGGACGGAGTTCACCCGACGGCGGAGGTCAGCCGAAGCGTCCCTGGACGTACGCCTCCGTGCGCGGGTCCTGCGGGCTGGTGAACATCGCGCTCGTGTCCCCGTGCTCGACGATGACGCCCGGAGTACCGGCCTCGGCGAGGAAGAAGGCGCACTGCTGCGAGACGCGGGCTGCCTGCTGCATGTTGTGGGTGACGATCACGATGGTGACCTCGGACGCGAGCTCGAGCATCGTGTCCTCGATGACCCGGGTGGACGTCGGGTCGAGGGCGGAGCAGGGCTCGTCCATCAGCAGCACGCGCGGGCGGACCGCGAGCGACCGCGCGATGCACAGGCGCTGCTGCTGGCCGCCGGACAGCCCGCCGCCCGGGGCGGCCAGCCGGTTGCGGACCTCCGTCCAGAGGCCGGCCTTGGTCAGCGAGGTCTCGACGAGCCAGTCCTTCTCGGCCTGCGCCACGCGCCGGCCCGTCAGCCTCAGGCCCGCGACGACGTTGTCGTAGATGGACATCGCCGGGAAGGGGTTCGGCTTCTGGAACACCATGCCGATCTGGCGGCGCGCATCGGTCAGCCGCCACGCCGGGTCGTAGATGTCCTGGCCGTCGAGCAGCACCTCGCCGGCCAGCGACGCCGAGGGCACCAGCTCGTGCATCCGGTTGAGGATGCGCAGGAACGTGGACTTGCCGCAGCCCGACGGGCCGATCAGCGACGTGACCACCCCGCCCGGCATGGTCAGCGAGACCCGGTCGAGCACGTTGTGGTCGCCGAACCAGGCGGAGATCGAGCGTGCGTCGAGGGAGGACAGGCCGCCCGGGTGCGGGTCGAGGGCCGGCGCGGCGTGCAGCGGTCCCGGCGCGGGCGGACCGGGCTCGCTCACCGGCTCGATCACCCGAACCGGGGCGAGCAGCTGGGTCGGGGAGTCGTCGGACCGTACGGTCTGGGTCATCTGGTGCTCGCTCCACGCGTTGTCACGGACGGACGCCCTGGTCACAGCAGGTTGGGCAGGAGGCGGACCGCCTGGTCCGCGACGACGAGGAAGGCCAGCAGGCCGGCCGGCACGAACGCGATCCACGCCTGACGTGGGCCGATCCGGCGGTACGTCCACACCGCGCCGACCGCGACGACCACCAGCAGCTGCAGGGCGAAGACCAGCGCCCAGGCTCGCGAGGTGTCGGACGCCAGCTCCTTGTCGGAGGGCGGCAAGGTCGGGAACGTGGTGTACCGCGCGCCGCGGGGCTGCGTCTCGGTGACCAGCTCGGCGTCGACCCGGACCACGCCGTGCGGCACGAATGCCGGGCCACGAGCGGTCTCGAGGATCAGCCGGCTCTCCCCCGCCTTGGTCGGGGCCGGTGCCGCGTCGCCCGCGTACCGGACCCCGATCACCTCGAACGTCTGCTTGCCCTGGCCGGTCACCACGGTGAAGCGCGATCCCGGGGACAGCTCCTCCAGCCGGGCGAACGGGCCGCCGAACGCCGCACGCCGGCCCATGACGACGCTGACCCCGGCCTGGCCCGGCAGCGAGGTGTCACGACGATGGCCCGGCCCGTGGGCCAGGTTCGACGAGTCGGTCCCTTCCACGACCGTCTCGTCGAGCCCGATCTGCGGGATCGTCAGCTGGGCGACGGGTGCGCCGTTGGGCAGCAGCACGTCGTCGACGTCACCTTCGCTGACCGGCGCCGTGCCGGCGGCGAGCTGGTCGGACAGCGTGCGGTGCAGCTGGTCCTGGGCGATGGCGTGCTCGAGGTCCGACACGATGCCCACGTACGCCGCGAGCGCGAGGAGGGCGGCGGCCAGCAACCGGGCGACCTGGGCGGCCACGGACGCACCAGCCGTCGCGCGGGCCCGGTCGCGCGGGACCCACCGCGGCACGCGGCGCCGCGACGAGGCGCGCGGTGCGGGTGGCGGCGGCGGGACCACCGTGCCGAGCACCAGCGTGTCGTCGTGGGCCAGCGGGGGCGCGATCGTCATGGGACCACCACCTCGGGCGCTCTGCCGCCGGTCCCGTGCCGCGGACCGCCGACCGGGCGGGGCGCCAGGACCAGGCGGTAGTGCCGCAGCGCCCACCACAGGGCACCCGCCGCCGCGACGAGCGCGAGCAGGTACCACGGCGGCACCAGCAGCCAGCGGTCGCGGCTGAGCGGCTGCAGCGTCACCCCGCGCAGCGTCGCGGGCGGGGCGACGGTGACGTGGGCACGCAGCGGGCCCCACTGACCGACGCCCTCGATGTCGGTGCCGACGGTGCGGACCTCCCCGGGGTTCAACCCCTGCACGGCGATGCTGTCCGCGTTGCCGAGGTCGACGCCGAGCAGGGTGGCCGCACCGATGCTCGCCGAGGCGTCGACCACCTGGTCGGTGGCGTTGCGCACCGTCAGCTCGACGTGGAGCGTGCCGCCGATCGGGTCCCAGGACGGGTGGTACGTGGTGCGGACGCCGCTGACGAACAGCACCCCGCCGACGCTCACGGGATGCGTCGCACCGGGGGTCGACGACGGCGTGGGGGCCGCGGCGCGGTCGGTGGGGGCCGCTGCCGGCGCCGTGGACGTGGCTGTGCCGGACGGGGCCGGCGCCGTGGACGTGGCGGTGCCGGACGGGGCCGGCGCCGTGGTGCTGGTGGGCGGCGTGGGGGTGCCGGCGGCGAGCGCCGGGGTGCCGAGCCCGACGCCGAGCAGCGCGGTCAGGGCCACGCCGAGCAGCGGCCGGGTGCTCACGAGCGTCCGCCTGCGGCGGTCTGCGGGGTCGGCGTCGGCTTGACCGCCGCGGTCTCCCGCGCCGCCTCCTGCGGCTCCGCCACGCCCGCGCTCCCGGGCGTGGCCTCGAGCACCGCCGCCCGTCGACGCCGCAGGACGACGACGCCGAGGCCGGCCGAGGCGGCGAGGGCCACGCCGAGCAGCAGCCAGGGCACGGCTACGGAGGTCCCGCGACCGACGACGGGCGGCAGCGCGAACCCGTAGGCGTCCGCGTCCGCGACGGGCACGAGCGTGAGCTGCGGCTCGAGGTAGCCGGCACGGGCCACCCGGCCGACGTCGAAGGTCAGCGTGCGCGTTGCGCCCGGCAGCAGCTCCGCGACGTCCCGCGACCCGGCCGTGCCGACCGGCCGGCCGAACCAGGTGCGCAGGTTCGCCGTCGCCCGTGCGGTCAGCGCGACGTCCCCGGTGTTGGCCACGACCGCCGTGATCGTCGTCGGCGCCGAGAACGGGTCGCCGCCCACGGGCTGCGCGGCCGTGACCGACCGGACGGTCAGCGAGGGCTGCACGGTGCCGCGGACGCGGACGTAGAGGCGGGTCGCGAGGCGACGATCCACGGTGACCTGGCCCGCAGACGAGGCGACGGAGACGACGACGCCGGCCGCGTGGTCACCGGGCGTCGCCGTCGCGGGCACCGTCACGGTGAACGGGACCAGCGCCTGTGCGCCGGCCGCGAGGGTCAGCACGGTGTCGCGGGCACCGGCGTCGAAGCGGACCCACGTCCCCGCCCCCGCCGGCGTCGCGGACCCGTCGAGCAGCGCGAAGGCTCCGTCGGCGGTGTCGAACGCGTCGGTCGCGTACACGTGCAGCCGCTGGTCGGTGCTGCCCGCATTGAGCACCAGCAGCTCGTCGCCCACCTTCTGACCCGGCTGGACGAGCAGGCTGAAGCGCGACCGGCCGTCCGGCTGCCCCTGCTTGGCGGGTGCGGCGGCGATGCCCACCGTGGGTCCGGCGTCTGCCGCGGCGGGGCCGGCGAACCCGAGCAGGACGCCCAGGGTCAGCACGGCGCCGAGGAGGAGGGCCGCGCGAGGCCAGGTCCGGACGGGTGCGGCGACATCGGGACAAAGCGGCACGAGCACCCGCCTATTCACGCGGGCAGAGGTGTCCGTCGGTCGCCGCCGGCGTGACGCGCCGGTGAATGCAGGACGGACGACGGCCGACGAGCGCGCTCAGCCCGAGACGAGCGTGAGCGTGAGGGTCGTCGGACCCGTCGTCGTCGGATCCGTCGTCGTCGGTCCCGTCGTCGTCGAGGCGTCGACGGTCCGTGCGCCGGGACCCGTCGCCACGGTCCGGGTGACCCCGGTCGCGGAGAGGACCACCGTCCAGCCCGTGCCCGACGCCGCCGCACCGCCCGCGTCCACGACCACGACCATCGCACCGGCGGGGTCGTCCGTGGTCGCCGCGCTCGCGGGTGCGACGAAGGAGAGGAGCCCCGGCCACTGCTGCTGGCCGGTGGGAGCCCGCGACGCCCCGGCACCGGCCGCCAGGCCGGTCGCCTGGACAGGTGTCCAGGTGTACGTCGCCTTGTCGGGCACGGCGTTCCCGGTCAGGTGGATGTGGACGAAGAACAGCCCACCGGGCGCCACGCGCTGCCCGCCGGCCGTCAGGTAGGCGACCCCGAGCGAGTAGTCGCCGCTCGCCGTGGCGGTCGCATTGGTGCCCGACGGCGTCCCGTTGCCGGGTGCGATCAGGTGGTACGGCGTGACGTCCGCCATCCACTGGCCCGGCGGGGTGAGATCCCAGGGGGCCGTCGCGTTCCACGACGTGGGGTCCGACTCGCGCCCCTGCGGCCCGACGAAGGTCACCACCGCCTCCGCCCCGGGCGGTGCGGTCAGCCGGTTCTTCAGGTCGCCGGGCGCCGGGAGCGCCAGCACGGGGTCGTTCCAGCCGATCGACGCCCCGACCGGGTAGTCGGTGCCGTCGTCGGCGTTCGCGAGATAGAGGGTGCCGCCGACCGCCGGTTCGGCCGGCACCACGTCGAGCGCCGACGCCGCGGGCGCCACCAGGAGGGCGCCGCCCACCGCGGCTGCGACGGCGGCGAGCACGACGGCCGGACGGACCGACGTGAGGCTCACCGCACCGGCTCCGGGTCCGGCGTCGTTTCCGTGCCGGTGGCGGGTGACGCAGCCGTGTCGCCCGTGGGAGGCGCAGCCGCGGCGGCCGTGGCCGCACTCGGGCCGTCCCCGGACGGCCCCGCCGGCGTCGACGCGGCCCACAACTCCTCGGGCGGCCCCCAAACCCCCGGCCTGCTGCGTCGCCGCCGCACGCGGAACCCGGTCACGACCCCACCGGCGACGAGCAGCAGCCCCGGCAGCACCCAGGTCCACAACCACGTCCACGACGAGGCGTGCACGGTGCCGATCCCCGGGTCGGACCCGCCCTGAGCGGCGACGGCCGCAGCCGAGACCACCACGTTCTCGAGCCCGGCCGGGAGCACCCCGTCGAAGCTGACCTTCTGGGTGACCGACGAGTGGGGCAGCAGCTCGGCGACCGCCGTGCCGTCCGCGGTGTGCGGCGAGGTGCCGAACGGGCCGGTGGCCCGCACCGACGGCTTGACGCCGACCCGGACGTTGCCGCTGTTGGTCAGCGTGTACTCGACGTCCAGCGAGCCGGGGCCGAACGTGCTGCCGGGCCGGAAGTGCGTGCGCACGTCCTTGATGCTGAGACCAGGCCTGATGCTGCCCTGCACCGTGACGTAGACCCGCACACCCACCCGGTGCTCGAGGTTGACCGCGGGCGCGTTCTCGCCGGGCTTGCCCTGCGCGGTCACCGAGGCGAGCACCGCGGCGAGGTGGTCCCCGGGCTCGGCGTCCTTGGGGATGGTGATGGTGACCGGCACCAGCTTGAACCCCGGACCGGCCTTGCTCGACTGGGCGGCCAGATCGACCTTCGTCTCGCCGAGGGTCACCCAGCCGCCGGCGAGCTGCTTCTTGTCCGTGCTGGCGGCCACGTCGAGCGCGCCGTCGCTGCCGTTGGTGACGTCCGCGGCGTAGACGTCGACCGCGAGCGGCGCGTCGGACAGGTTGATCACCGCGACGTTGTCGTAGAGCACCGAACCGGCGGGCGCGTTCACCGCGATGAACCCCCGCGCGTCGGTGGTCCCGCCGGACGCCGTCGTCATGCCGAAGGTGATCCGCCCGCCGCCCGCACCGTCGTTCGCCGAGCTCGGGCCCGGGCCCGGGCTCGGTGCGGGCTTCGGCGCGGCGGCGACGCCGGACGGCAGCGGTTGCGCCGCGTGGGCGGCCGCAGCAGGGACGACGAGGCCGACGACGAGGGCGGCGACAGCGGCCGCACGGGCGACGGCTGGACGGGTCCGGTGCGCGAACACGCCGCCATCGTCGAGGCCGTCGGGTACTCGGGTCCGCACGGGTGGTGAACGGCGGGGGAACGACGGACGGCCGGCCGTCAGAAGGCGGTGAAGGTGACTGTCAGCGCGTCGTGACCGGCTGCCGTGCCCGTCAGCTCGAGGGTGCCCGCGAGCCAGGCCGTCCCGATGCCGAGCCCGGAGCCGTAGGTCGCCACCACCTGCGGCGCCGCGGGGCCCCGCGGGTCCGGCGGCGTGGTGCCGGCGTGCACGTCGGCCGACCGCAGACCGTTGCCCTGGACCTGGACCGCCTGCACGTCCACCAGCTCCGCCCGCGTCGCGGCGCCGTCGGCCCGCGCGTGCGCGCCGGGGTCCTCGGTCGTCAGCTGCGTGACGAAGCCGAGCTCCGCGGGCCGGGTGTCGACGATCTTCACCGCCCGCGCGATGTCGGTCGACGAGCCGAACGGGGCAGCGACCGCCGCCACTCCCCCCGCCGAGGTCGCCGTGAGCACCAGCGGACCGGCCGCGGTGTACGGCGTGGTGATGGCGAGCACCCCGGCCGGCAGCGCGACGCGCACGTCGCCCGGAGGGCGTGGCAGGGCCGGCGCCGTCGTGTCGTCCGCGGTGAGGCTCGCGGGCCGGAGGGCTCCCACCACCACGACGACCTGTGCCGGACGTGGGGTGGTGGACGAGACGGCGACGAGGAGCACGGCCGTCAGGCCCAGCGCCGCGGCCGTCACCGGCGGCCGCACGTGGGGTGTGACGCTCATGGACAGGTGCCTCCGTGGGACTGTTCGGGCTGGTCGGGCTCGGGCGGAGATGGTCGGGCCCGTCGGGTGAGCGCCGTGGGGGCGAGGCCACGTCGGCCTCGCCCCCACGGGTCCTGCTGGTCGCCCCGTCCCCGGGGCGGTCACGTTCGGTCGATCAGAACGCGGTGAAGGTCAGCGTCGCCGTGTAGGTGCCCGGCTGGACAGAAGTCGGGACGCCCTTGAGGCTCAGGTCGCCCGAGATCCACGCGGTGCCCAAGGTCGAGCTGGCCGGGTGGTAGGTGGCGAACGTCTGCGCCGAGCCCGAGAGGCTGGCCACGTTGCTCGTCACCACGCCGGCCGCCTGGATCGCGTTGTTGGCCACCTGGTGGGCCGCCACGTTCACCAGACCCATGAAGCTGACCGGGAACGACTGGGTGCCGTTCTTGAAGTCGGTCGAGGACACCTGGGCGGTGAAGCCGGGGGCACCGGCACGGGTGTCGACGACCTGGATGGCCTTCGACTGGTCCGTGGCGGACGCGAAGGTGGTCACCGGGGTGCTCCACGTGGACGTCGCGCTGTCGAGGACGGCGGTGCCGAGGTTCAGCGGCGTGGCCGTGCTCCACGGCGTGGTGATGACCAGCGAGCCCGTGGGGATCGTGGTCGTGACGTTGGCGGCGGCCGGCGTGGCGCTGGGGTAGGCCGCGGCGCCGAGCGTCAGCGTGGCGGCGGTGGTCGACGCCGAGCTGACGTACGGCGAGGTGCCGGTGAACGCCGCGTTGATGGTCCACGTGCCCTGGGTCAGGCCCGTGGTCGAGACCGAGGCCGTACCGGTCGCGTCGACCGGCACGTTGCTGGCCAGGGTCTGCACGGCACCGCCGTTGACCGAACCGGTGAAGCTCACCGTGCCGGCCGCACCCGCGGGGGTGACGGTCGCGGTGAGCGTCGCGGGGTGCAGCGCGGTGCTGTCCGCCGAGGCGGCCGTCACGGTGGTGGTGGTGGAGATCGGTGCGAGGACCGCGTTGACCGTCACCGCCGCCGAGGTGGAGCCGGAGAACGCCGAGTCACCGGAGTAGACGGCGACGACCGAGTTGGCCCCGGCGGTGCTGAGGGACGCGGACGTCGTCGTGGCGACGCCGTTGGCGACGGTCGCCGAGCCGATCGTCGTCCCGCCGACCTGGAAGGCGACCGTGCCGGTCGCCGTCGGGTCGGAGACCGTGGCGGTCAGGGTGAAGGGCGCACCCGTGTTGACCGTGCCCGACGGGGACGACGTGATGGTCGTCGTCGTGGCCGTCTTGACGACCGCCGCCTGGACCGGCTGGTAGGTCCACGCGCCCGTGCCGGCCGTGACGTGGATGTGGACGTACCAGACCTTGACGACGGTCACGTCCGAGTTCTTCGTGTAGGCCATACCGAGCGAGTAGTCGCCACCGGCCGCCATCACGGCACCCTGACCGGTCGGCGTACCCGTCCCGGGGTTGGTGAGGTTCATCGGGGTCATGTTCTGCTGCAGCTGCCCGTTGGCCGACAAGCCGGTCGGGGAGTAGGCGTTCCACGCCGTCTTGTTGGCCTCCTGGCCCTGGGGCGACAGGAAGACGTCGATGCCGGTGGCACCGATCGTGGTCGGGTTCACACCGACGGTGGCGTTGAAGTTGCCCGGCGCACCGATCGCCAGGGGCGCGTCGGCCCCGTTCCAGGCCAGGCTTGCCGTCCCCGGAGCCAGGTCGGCCGCCGTGTTCCCGTTGCCCAGGTAGAAGGAGCCGCCGAAGGTCGGCGTGCTCGGGACGGTGTCGACCGCGCTCGCGGCCGTCGCACCGAACCCGAGGCCGAGGCCGGCGATGGCCAGCGCTGTCGCGCCCGCCGCGAGCCGGCGGGTCAGTCGTGCACTCATGTCACTGTCCTTTCGAGGTGTCTGGTCGTGCACTGATGAACCGTTCGGGAAGGGTCAGCTGTCGGCACGCGTGGGCGTGGTGGTGCTCGGAGCCATGAAGCCGAACTTCGCCTTGACAGCACCCGGCTGACCCGCCAGCGCGGTGACGAAGCTCACGAGGCTGTTCGTGCCCTTGCTCGGGTCGACCAGAGTGGCGAGCGCCGGGTCGTACTTCGGGTCCGCGGAGTTGACGCGGGCGTACTCGACGACCAGGTAGGTGTCGCGGCCGAACGTCGTGTCGCTGTACGCGGCGGCGACCGGCGACAGGTTGCTGCCGGTGCCGCTGTACGCGAGCTGGCCGTTGACGGCGCCGAGCTTGAGCGTCGGGGATGCGGCGATGGTGTTCGGTGCGGCGCCGTTGGACTGGGCGATCCAGCTCGCCGCGGAGAACGGGATGATCTGGTAGTCGGAGATCTGGCCGCCGGCGTTCTCCTGCGGGCCGGTCGGCTGGTTGTCCGTGGCCGGCACCGCGGCACCGACGGTGGTCACGCCCAGGGCCTTGAGGAAGAACTTGCGCGTGCCCGAGTTGCTCTGCGGCAGGCGCGGCGTCACCGGGGTGGAGCAGAGGGTGGTGTTGGCGCTGCTGGCGTTGTAGAGCGCGGTCAGCTGCGCGGCGGTCAGGCTGGACAGCGCCGAGGCGCACGCGGTGTCGGAGGCGGGCACCTGGTAGGCGTACGCGACGGCGTCGCGGGCGAACGGCACGAAGACAAGGGCGCCGTTGACGTTGACGACGCTGGGGCCGGACGAGGACCGGGCGATGTCCACCTGGCCCGTGAGGGTCTCCCCGTTGAGCGGGTTGCCGCTGATCGAGGCCAGCAGCGCGCTGATCCCGGCGCCCGAGCCGCCGGGGCGCGTGAAG
Source organism: Cellulomonas sp. 73-145 (assembly GCA_001898185.1). Lineage (GTDB taxonomy): Bacteria > Actinomycetota > Actinomycetes > Actinomycetales > Cellulomonadaceae > Cellulomonas. The sequence goes on from MKTI01000004.1 coordinate 108,351, forward strand.
TAGCCACCGGAGACCTTCGTCCGGATCTTCGAAGCACCGAACGCGTCGAAGCTGCCGAGGTTGACGCCGTTGGCCGCGACACGAACGTTCGCGCCCGTCACCGACGTGCCGTTCACCAGGGCGTTCATCGAGTCCTGCAGGGTGTCGGACCCGACGACGGCGTAGCCGCCCGTCACCGGGTCGGCCGAGGCCGGGGTCGCGACGGCGACGAGACCGGCCAGCAGGCCGGTGGCGATGCCGACCGAGGCGAGCTTGCGAACCTTCATGGCACTTCCTTCCGTGTGTGATGCCTGGTGTTGCGGAGGGGAGAGGGTCTGTGTCACGCGCCGCGGCGCGGGCGGCCGACGACCGGCACGAGCAGGGCGGCGAGCAGCCCACCGCCGGCACTGATCGGGACGGCAGCGCCGAGCGCACCGGTCCCCTTGTCGGCGGGGGTGGCGGCGCCGAGCACCGGCGGTGGCGGGCCGGTCGGGGACGGCGTGGGTGCAGGCGTCGGCGTCGCCGCCGCCGGCGTGGTGGCGGCGGGTGCCGGTGCCGACGGCACCGTGGCGTTAGGCACCACGGAGGACGTCGGCAGCAGGTCCGTCGAGGGCACCGCGTCACCGGGTGTGGCCGCCCCCGTGTCGGTCGGTGTCGGGGTCGGCGCCGCGGCAGGGCCGCCGGCGATGGCGTCGGCGGCCTTCAGTGCCTGCGTGCGCCACGACGCCGGGATCGGCGCGTACCCCGGGGGCAGCTGCCCGAGGGACGTGCCGGGCGTCTGGCCGTCGGCCGCGGCGTACCGGATCAGCGCGGCGGCCGCGGTGCGCGACCCGGCGTCACCGCCCTCGGGGTTGGTCGCGGCGTACACCGGCACCGTCAGGGGATACGCGCCCGCGGCGGCCTTCGCCTCGGCGCTGCTCGGGTCGAAGGACACGACCTGCGGCTGTGCGGCGTCCGGCGTCATGGCGGCCGCGGCGGCGGCCATCGAGTCGGTCGTCGGCGTGACGAACGCCCCGGACGGGTTCTGCAGGGCGGCCGTGTACACCTGGTACTTGGCCGCGGAGGCCGTGTCGGTCAGGCCCATCACCTTCTGCTGACCGGCGTAGTCCCGCGGGAAGGTGGTGAAGGTCGCCGCACCCGTGCCACCCCCGGCGGCTCCGGTGTTCCAGGTGATCTCCCGCTTGTCGCCGCGCAGAACCCAGTAGCTGCCGTGGTCGAAGCTCAGCGAGTACGGGCGCCAGGCGATCGCGTCGACCGTGGTCTTGGGGTCCGCCTCGATCAGGCGCCCCTCCGTCGGGTCCGGCTTGAGGAACCGGTCGGTGGGGTACTCGTTCGCCACGCCGGGCGGGTTGACCGTCGCGTCCCACTCCGCACTGGTGGTCGCCCAGGGGTTGACCTTCATGCCCCACGGGTCCGCCTTGCCGGCGAGGAAGTCGCGTGCGCTCGGGTCCGACAGGACGTAGCTCCACACGGTCCACGCGCTGTCCGAGTGGCCCAGCGGCACGAAGACGTCCGCGAGCGCCACCGAGTAGATGGACTGACCGGCCCAGTCGGGGTTGACCTCGAGGAAGTCCGGGTCCTGCGTGATGTTGCCGGGGCTCTTGTCGAGGTAGGGCACCTTGGCCGTGGTCGGGACCGAGTTCCGGTACGAGTTGGTCAGCAGCTTCGCGACGAGACGTGGCGTCAGGTTCATGTGCGTGAACGGCAGGGCGTTCAGCGCCTGGACGTCCGCGGACGGCGGCTTGAGCGGGTCGGCGTTGTGGTCCACCGCGAAGGCGATCGTCAGGCCGGAGACCGCGATGGGCGCATAGGTCAGGGCGTCCGTCGTGCCGTAGGCCGCAGCGTCGAGCGGCCGGCTGACCAGGGCCAACGGGGCCGTCCCCGTGCCGTTCGCCTTCGACGCGGCATCACCCTCGCTCGAGGTGACGACGTTGTAGATCGACCCGCCCGCCTTGGTGCAGACGGCCGGCTGCCACGACTGCAGGGCCAGCGCCACCAGCTCGCTGCCGGCCACCTGCCGCTCCGCCGCTCCCAGCGGGCACCGGACGCCCAGCGGCTTGAAGTCGAGGCGCACGGCGAGGCGGTGCTTCCAGATCTGCGCCAGCAGGCCCGACCCGGTGTTGCCGACCGCCCCGATGCCGTCGTTCGCGCCGCGCGGTACGACGACCAGCCAGCAGGACTGCCCCGTCACGGTCCCGCCGGAGGTCACGGGGTTGCCGCAGCCCAGACCGGGCGCCTGCATCGCCGTCTGGACCTCGAAGGTCGACGTGCCCGTGCCGTCAGCCCCGAACCCGGCCCAGGGCACCTCGTTGGTGGTGTACGGCCCGTAGAACTCGTTGCTGTCGAGGTTGACGAGGCTCTTCGTCGCCGGGTCGGTGACCAGCTTGCCGTCGACGACGCCGGCCAGCGTCTTGCCGGTGGCGGAGCGGAACGGGATCGAGACCTGTGCCGGGTCGAAGAAGCCGGAGCCGGGGTAGACGTAGCCGGCCGCGACGTCCGCCGGGTCGGCCTGGTCGACGCTCGCCAGCGTCGTGTGGCGCGTCTGACCCTGGTTGATGCTCGCGGAGCCGTACTGGCAGGTGGTCCGGTCGGGCTGGGCGTTGCCTGCCTTGTCCTTGACCGGGTTCCCGGCGGCGTCCTTCAGGTCGCCCCAGCACTCCATGACCTGCAGGAAGTTCTGACCCTCGTTCAGGGCGGACGGGGGTGACGACTTCGTCCCGCCGGAGTAGGAGATCCGCACGCCCTGGCTGACCAGGTCGGTCGTCTGCGACACCGTGACGGAGAGGCCGGGGAAGGGCGCCTTCGCGGCGTCGGGGTCCTGCTCCGCGGCGGTGACGGTCACGGCGCTCCCGGCGGCGACTGCGTGAGCGGCAGGAGCGAGCGCCACGAACCCGGCGAAGATCGACCCGGAGCTCACCAGGCCGACCACCAGGGACGTCGCCGCCGTCCGGGCCCAGCCGGGCCGCGCGGCACCACCAGCAGTCACGTCGCTCCTCGGTCACGGGACGCATTCCCGGGCAATCCCGACGTGACTGACACTTCCGGCGCGGAGTGAAGTCCCGGCAAACGGGACCCATCCGAGGTCCACCCCCTCGATGGACCGGGGATGGCGCTCCGGCGCGGGTGTGGACGCCGACGGCTCAGCGATGCGGCTGGTCAGGGCGCCGCAGGCGGCGTGACAGCAGGGGTGGCACCACGACGACGGCGAGGAACAGCGCCGCGGCGCCACCCATCACCGGGGTGACCCAGCCGGCGTTCGACGACGCCAGGGTGAACGGCGACGACACCGCCGCCGCACCGCCTCCAGCGGACCCGTTCCCGGCACCGCCGGACACCACGTTCCCGAACTCGTCGACCGCCGCCCCGGCACCGACCGCCGCGGCATCCTGCGCCCCGGCGACCACCGGCCCGGCCGACGCCGCCGCCGGCCCCTGGGCCGAACCCGTACCGGACCCGGACTTCGTCGACCCGCCGGCGCCGGCCTTCCCGCCGGAGCCGCTCGAGCCCCCGCCCGTGGACCCGGCCGGGTTCTTGGCCGTCCCGGCGCTGTGGGTGCTGAAGTACGAGCCCGGCACGCCGCCGGTCGGGACGGTGCACTGGTGCGCGCTGTCCTTGGCGTCGCAGTCGGCGGGGTTGGGCGCCGTCAGCGCCAGCTGGTTGGTGGACGGGCTGTCACCGGGCTTGAAGGTGGGGTTGTTGCACGTGCTGATGTCGACGGGCCCCGCGCCGGGCACCCGCGCGATCTGCGTCGCACCCGCCTGGACCAGGTTCATCGGCAGCGGTGAGTAGCCGAGCGACTCGGCGCTCTGCTGCCCCTCGCACACCATGTAGTTGGCGAAGGCGCCGAGGGTCTTGCCCTTGTCCGGGTTGAAGTTCGAGCCTGAGACCACCTGGGTGGGCACGATGAGGTACGAGTAGCTGGACAACGGGTAGGCACGCTTGTCCCCGTTCGTGTACACGCCGGTCAGGTCCTGCGTGAGGTAGTTGTCCGCCTTGGGGTCCTCGGTGTGGATCTTCGCCGCCATCAGCGCGACCGCCACGTTCTGGGCCGTCGGCTCCACGTAGTAGCCGGCGGGGTTGAGCACCTTGACCACGGGGAAGTGCGACAGGATCGCCGCGTAGGAGAACTCGACGTACGTGATGGCACCCTCGCTGGTGTTCTGCGAGACGTAGCCGGCGACGCCGTCGGAACCCTTGAGGTTCTTGAACCCGGTCGGCACGGGGTACTGCGAGGTCATCCCGCACGTCGCCGGCAGGCCGACCTTGCCGCAGAAGGCGTGCCACAGGTCCGGGTACTGCGTGGCCATCCACAGCGTGAACTGCGCGCTGGTCCCGGACCCGTCGGAGCGAACGACGGGGGTGATCGTCCGGTCCGGCAGCGCGAGGTCCGGGTTGCTGGCCTGGATCGCGGGGTCGTTCCACTTGGTGATCACGCCCGTGAAGATCTTGGTGATCGTCGTGCCGTCCAGCCGCAGGTCGGTGACCTGCTTGCCGCCGATCCGCAGGTTGTACATGAACGACGTGCCGCCGGCCACGATCGGCATGTAGGCGTACGGCGTGGTCGGCGTCTCCGGGGCGGAGCCGTCCTCGGGGTGCGCCTGGAACGGGATCTCGGAGATGGCGAAGTCGACGATCTTGTTGATGAAGTCCTGGCGCCCGGCGCTCGAGCCGTTGGCGTTGAAGTTCACCTGCATGCCGTAGTTGGCCGCCACGTTGGACTGCCAGGACTGCACCGCGTTGGCGGACCAGGTCGAGCCGGACCCGGTGATGGGGGTCCAGCCGGCCGCCTGGGCCGGCAGAGCCAGCGCCGGGACCACGGCGACGGCGGCGCCGACGACGGCTGCGAGGACGCACAGGGCGCGGTGGGCGCGCTTCATCGGAGGGGCTCCTCGGGGTGGTCGGGCTGCGCGCCCGGGCGGTCGGACGGCCGGGGGGCCGGAGGCTGCCGGAGGGCCGAAGGCTGCTGGTGGGCCGGCGGCTGCTGGTGGTAGGCCGCGATGCGGATCGCGGCGCGGGTCGACTCCGCCTGCACCTGCTGCTGCTGCCGCGGCGACATGGTCCCCGGCCCACGGCCGCCGATGCGGCGGGCGAGCCCGAACAGAACCAGCACCAGCACCAGCAGGGTGGCCGCGGTGCCGAACCCGCGCACCACCTGGTTCGGCTGCGGCGAGCCGATGAAGTTGTAGACGGCCAGCGGCAGCGACGTCATCGGCCCCTTGAACGGGTCGAGGTTGAGCACCGTCGAGATGCCCGACGTCAGCAGCACGGGGCTGGTCTCGCCCAGACCGCGGGCGGTGCCGAGGATCACCGCGGTCGCCAGTCCCGACCTGGCGGTGGGGAGCACCACGTGCCAGACGGTGCGCCACCGTGAGGTCCCCAGCGCGTAGGACGCCTCACGCAGGTTCCCCGGCACCAGCCGCAGCACCACGTCCGCGGAGCGGATGACGATCGGCAGCATCATCACGGTGATCGCCAGGGCCGCCGCGAAGCCGTTCCGCTCGTGGAACACCAGCTGCACCACGGCCGCGAGGATGAACAGGCCGGCGACCACCGACGGCAGCGCGGTCATCGCGTCGCTGATGGTCCGCACGAACCGCGCGAACCGTCCACCGACCTCGTTGAGGAACACCGCGGTCGTCAGCCCCAGCGGGACGGTGATCGACAGCGCGATGCCGATCTGGATCAGCGTGCCCGCGATCGCGTGCAGGATCCCGCCCTTGGACAGCGGGTCCTGCGGCCCGGCCACCCACATCGTCTGCACGAAGAAGTTCAGGTGGTGCAGCGCCGAGACGCCGCGGAACAAGGTGAACAGGACGATGAACACCAGCGTGCCGAACAGGACGACGCCCGCCGTCCGCAGCAGCGCGGTGATCACCTTGTCCTTCACCTCCTCGCCGGTGGCGTGCAGCGAGGCGAGCAGCGCGTAGAACCCGAGGAAGGCGGCCAGCGCGACCACCACCCAGCCGATCGCGCCGTGCATCGCGGTGAGCCGGCCGAACAGCAGGGTGGCGGTCGCGACGGCGGCCACGGTGGCCCCCAGCACGTCGAACAGCTCGACCGCGGTCACGCCGCGCAGCCGGCGACGCGGCGCCGCCGGGCCGGTCGCCACGGGCCGCGTGGTGGTCCCCGGGCGCGCGGTCGTGGCCGGCACCGCCGCGGTCCTCTCCTCCAGAGCAGTCACGCCCGTCACCCCTCGCTCTGCGCGCCGGAGCGCGACCGGGCGACGATCGACGAGGCGGTGAAGTTCACGACGAGAGTCACGACGAACAGGGCCAGCCCGGCCGCCATCAGCGCCGACAGCCCGAACTGGCTCGCCTCGCTGAACCGCAGCGCGATCAGCGCCGACACCGAGTTGGTGCCGCTCTTCAGCACCTGCCAGTTGATGGCGAACAGCGGCGAGATGATCATCGCGACGGCGATCGTCTCGCCGAGCGCGCGCCCCAGGCCCAGCATGGTGCCGCCGATCACGCCGCCCTTGCCGAACGGCAGCACGACGGCGCGGATCATCCCCCACCGCGTCGCACCCAGCGCGTACGCACCCTCGCGCTCACCGGCCGGCGCCCGGGAGAAGCCCTCGCGCATCACCGACGTCATGGTCGGCACCACCATCAGCCCCACCACCAGGCCGGCGATGAACGCCGTCGACGTGTAGAAGTTCGGGTCGCTGACGGGCTTGCCGTCCTGGTCGGTGACGGCCAGCACCGGGACCACCTGCCCGACGGTCACCGCCAGCCACTGCGCCACCGGCACGATCTGCTTCTGCAGGAAGTAGAAACCCCACAGGCCGTAGACGATGCTCGGCACCGCGGCCATCAGGTCCACCAGCGCGACCAGCAGCCGCCCGATGCGCGGGCTGACCACCTCCGACAGCAGCAGCGCGGTGCCGAACGCGAGCGGGAAGCCGACCACCATCGCGATCACGGCGATCGTCACGGTGCCGAACAGCACCGCCCGGATGCCGAACACGCCGCCCTCCGGCTGCCACTGCGCCTGCGTGAGGAAGTGCCACTTCGCGACGCCGAGCGCCTGCCCGCCCCGCAGCGCCAGGAACAGGCCGACGGCCAGCAGGATGCCGACCGTCGCGACGCCCCCGGCGTAGGTGATGCGGCGGAACACCGAGTCCGCGACCGACGGGCGGGAGACGAGCGAGCGCGGCCGCGGGCCGGGAGCACCGAGCACCGCCGGCTCGTCGCGCAGCACCGTCATGACCACCCCGTTCCCCTCGGCGGCACGTCGGGCGCCGCAGCGCAGATCGTCGCGACAGCCGGTGAACGCCGGCCGACCGAGGGGCGTCCCGCAGGCCCCCGCGGGACGACGCCGTCCGGGGTGCCGGCCCCCGTGCAGCCCCCGGTGCAGGCCGACGTCTCGACCCGGTGTCCGGCCGGCACGTCGGCAGTCATCTCGACTCCGCCGCGTACGTGCTGGCGCGGGCATACACGGACTGCGCGTAGCTCTCGGCGTGGTTGTAGGACAGCAGCGCGGCATGCCAGCCGTCCCACGTGGACAGGTCACGGCCGCCGGCGCACAGGTACCGGGCCGCCGCGAGCGCGGCGTCGTCGACGTCCTGCGGATCGGCCACCCCGTCCCCGTCGCCGTCCGCGCCCCAACGGACCCAGGTCGACGGGATGAACTGCATCGGCCCGACCGCGTGGTCCCACACCGGGTCGCCGTGCCAGCCGGTCGACTGCGGCGTCGCGCGGATCGCCGCCGTCCCGGGGCTGCCGTCGAGCGCCGGACCGACGATCGGGATCGACGGCCGGCCGTCGGCGCCGAGCACCGCGCCGCCGTGGGTGCCGTGCCCCGACTCGATCCACCCGATGCCGGCCAGAGTCGGCCAGCCGATCCGGCATCCCGGTTGCTCCGCACCGACCCGGAGCGCCGCGTCGCCGTACGCCTGCAGCGCGCGAGCCGGGATGCCGGTCGCTGCCGCGGTGGCACCCACCCAGGCACCGCTCGCTCGCGGCAGCCCGGGCCGGGACGGCAGCTGCACGGTGGTCGGCGGTGCCGAGGCAACGGGCTTCGAGACGGGCTCGACGGTCGGCCCCGCGGCCGCCGCGGGCGCTGCGGCCGCGTCCGGCGGCGCGGTGGCGCTCCACGAGGCCGCCCCCGAGCCGTCCACCGGTGTCCGCCCGTCCGCGGAGCCTGTCAGCGGGTCGACGTACGGCACGCGCGCCTCGGGCGCCGCGGGCCGGGACAGAGCGGCCGCCACGTTCGGGCCGCCGACCAGCACCAGCCCGAGCCCGACGACGAGCGCGAGGCCTCGCGCACGGGTGCGGGTCGACCTCACACCGCGGTCCCGTCGCCGACGCGCACGCTGCCGCCCCGCACGCTGAGTGGTGTCCTGATCACCCGGCGGAACACCGCCGTCTCCACCTCGACCACCGCCGCAGGTGCGAGCAGCTGGAACCTGCGTCCCGCGTCGGTGCACCGGACCCGCCGGTCCTGGTCACCGATCCCCTCGGCGAGCGCCTCACCGCCTAGCCGCGCGGTCCAGTGCCAGCGGTAGTCGGCGGTGAGCCGCACCCCCAGGTCGAGCTCGGTGGCGTGCTGCACGACGAGGGCAAGGCCGGCTCGAGCGTCGGCGACCGACGGGAACGGCGTCACCGCGCGGCCGAGGCCGCGGCCGTTGGGGCTGATGAGCCGCCACCACAGGTCGGTCTCACCGCTGAACCGGTAGAGCTGGAACACGGGCGCCGCGGACCGCATGGTGCCTCTCCAGGACTGCACCCGACGGGTGCGTGCGAGGGGATCGCAGCAGAACCGCAACCGCTGTGAGCATCCTGTGCGTGACCGTGGGATGAACGGTCTGCTCCGTATGGGAGGTTTCACCCGTCTGAGGGCTTCTGTCCCCGTTCACCGGGCCGCTCCCGGCCTTCCTGGACGGTTGACGTCCGAATGATGAGACGTCGGTTCCACGAGCCGGGACGGTGCCCGTAGGCTCCCTGCCATGTCCCGCCGAATGTGTCGCTGACCAGCGCACGTTCGGCTGTGCCCGCGGGCCGGTCGCGCCCCCTCTGGGACGCTCCCCCGCCTCGAGCCTCGGCTCGCACGTGCGCCACACCCCCGAGCACCACCCCGGGACGGTCGTCGGCTGCACTCCCTGTCCCGGGTCGCCCACCCACCCGCAGGACCGAGAGCAGGAGCGAGCACGACGATGAGCAACGAGAGCTGGAACTTCGAGACCCGCCAGATCCATGCCGGCCAGGTGCCGGACCCGACGACGGGCGCCCGCGCCCTGCCGATCTACCAGACCACGTCCTACGTGTTCGACTCCGCCCAGCAGGCCGCCGACCGGTTCGCGCTCAAGGAGCTCGGCCCGATCTACACCCGCATCGGCAACCCGACCCAGGAGGTCGTGGAGAACCGCGTCGCGAGCCTCGAGGGCGGTGTCGGCGCCCTGCTGGTCGCCTCCGGCCAGGCTGCCGAGACGTTCGCCATCCTCAACGTCGCCGAGGCCGGTGACCACGTGGTGGCCAGCCCGTCGCTCTACGGCGGCACGTACAACCTGCTGCACTACACGCTGGCCAAGCTGGGCATCGAGACGACGTTCGTCGACGACCCGCACGACCCCGAGTCGTGGCGCGCGGCGATCCGCCCCAACACCAAGCTCTTCTACGCCGAGACGATCCCCAACCCGAAGTCCGATGTGCTGGACATCGAGACGGTGGCCGGTGTCGCCCACGAGTACGGCGTCCCGCTGATCGTGGACAACACCGTCGGCACGCCGTACCTGATCAACCCGCTGCAGTGGGGTGCCGACGTCGTCGTGCACTCGGCCACCAAGTACCTGGGCGGGCACGGCTCGGCCATCGGCGGCGTGATCGTCGACGGCGGGTCCTTCGACTACGCGCAGTACCCCGAGCGCTTCCCCAACTACAACACCCCGGACCCGTCGTACAACGGCCTGGTGTTCGCCCGTGACCTCGGCGTCGGCGGCGCGTTCGGCGTCAACCTGTCCTACATCCTCAAGGCCCGCGTGCAGCTGCTGCGCGACCTCGGCTCGGCGGTCAGCCCGTTCAACGCCTTCCTCATCGCGCAGGGCATCGAGACGCTCTCGCTGCGCGTCGAGCGGCACGTGGCCAACGCCCAGAAGGTCGCCGAGTGGCTCGAGGCCCGCGAGGACGTGCTGGGCGTGCACTACGCCGGGCTCGAGTCCTCGCCGTGGCACGCGAACCAGCTGAAGTACGCGCCGCGCGGCGCCGGTGCGGTGCTGGCGTTCGAGATCGAGGGCGGTGCCGAGGCCGGCAAGGCGTTCGTCTCCGCGCTGGAGCTGCACTCGAACGTGGCGAACATCGGCGACGTGCGGTCGCTGGTGATCCACCCGGCGTCGACGACGCACAGCCAGCTGACGGCCGAGGAGCAGGCGCTGTCCGGCGTGACGCCCGGCCTGGTCCGGCTCGCCGTCGGCATCGAGCACATCGACGACATCCTGGCCGACCTCGAGGCGGGGTTCCGCGCGGCGAAGGGCGCCTGACCCCATGTGTGCCGACACGCCTCGCCCGTCCGCCGACCGTGCCCACCGGTCGGCGGGCGGGCGGGCGTCGTCCACCAGCCGCATCCCCCCGGCGCTGCGCCCACCGGTGCGCGCGACGGCCGCCTGGCGGGAGGGCGACCCGGTCGGCAACCGCCGGTTCGCAGACCTCGGCCCGTTCGCGCTCGAGTCGGGCGGCCGGCTGCCGGCCGTCCGGCTCGCCTACGAGACGTGGGGCACCCTGTCGCCGTCGGGCGACAACGCGGTGCTGGTGCTGCACGCGCTGACCGGCGACTCCCACGTCACCGGTCCGGCCGGCCCCGGTCACCCGACCGAGGGCTGGTGGTCCTCCCTGATCGGCCCCGGTGCGCCGATCGACACCGACCGGTACTTCGTCGTCGCGCCGAACGTGCTGGGCGGGTGCCAGGGCTCCACGGGTCCGGCATCGCTCGCGCCCGACGGCCGACCGTGGGGCGGCCGGTTCCCGCTGCTGACGGTCCGCGACCAGGTCGCCGCCGAGGTGCGGCTCGCCGACCTGCTCGGCATCGACCAGTGGGCCCTGGTGATCGGCGGCTCGATGGGCGGTCACCGGGCGCTCGAGTGGGCCGTGTCCGCGCGCGAGCGCGTGGCGGCCGTCGCGGCGATCGCCACCTGCGCCCAGACCTCCGGCGACCAGATCGCCGGTTTCCACACCCAGCTCGCGGCGATCACCGCCGACCCCGGGTACCGCGGCGGCGACTACTACGACGCGCCCGACGGCAGTGGCCCGCACGTCGGCCTCGGCATCGCCCGGCAGATCGCGCACCAGACCTACCGGTCGGCGCGGGAGCTCGACGAGCGGTTCGGGCGGATCCCGCAGGGCGGTGAGGAGCCGCTCGAGGGCGGCCGGTTCGCCGTCCAGTCGTACCTCGACCACCACGGCGACAAGCTGGCGCGGCGGTTCGACGCGAACACCTACGTGACGCTGACCCGCACGATGATCACCCACGACCTCGGCCGCGACCGCGGCGGGGTCGAGGCGGCCCTCGCGGGCGTGACCGCGCGTGCCCTGGTGGTGGCCGTCGACTCCGACCGCCTGTTCACGCCGGCGCAGTCCGAGCGGATCGCCGCCGGCATCCGCGGCGCCGGCCCGGTGCGGTACGTCCGCTCCGAGTACGGGCACGACGGGTTCCTCATCGAGGAGGGCCAGGTCGGCGCGCTCGTCGCGGACTTCCTCGGCGACGACGTCCGCGTGCGCTGACCCGCACCGCGCACCAGACCGGCAGCCTCACACCGGCCCCGAACCCGAAGGCGACTCGGACTCGGACGCGCGCCCGGTCGCAGCCCTGTCCCCGTCCCGGACCCGCCCCAGTCCCAGCCCCTGTCGCGGTCTGGTCCCAGTCCCAGTCCCGGTCGCGGTCTTGTCCCGGTCCCGGTCGCGGTCTTGTCCCGGTGCCGGTCGCGGTCTTGTCCCGGTCCCGGTCGCGGCGTTGTCGGGGTCCCGGTCGCGGCCTTGTCGCCGCCTTGTCCCAGTCCCGGATAGACATTTCGCGGTGTACGCCTGATGTACGCACGCCGGGCGTACACCGCGAAAACACAGGCCGGGCCCTGCGCGTCCGCCGGCCCTCGCACGTCGCGGCCGCCGCGCGGGTCGGCCGTCGCGGGTCTCGGCTGTCGCACGGGTCGGCCGTCGCAGGTCTCGGCTGTCGCACGGGTCGGCCGTCGCAGGTCTCGGCTGTCGCACGGGTCGGTCGTCGCAGGTCTCGGTCGTCGCAGGTCTCGGCCGGCGCACGTCCCGGCCTTCGCACTCCGCGGCCGGCGCGCGGTCACGCCATCACGCGGCCGGACCGTCGCCCGCCGTGGCTAGCGGCTTGCGCCGCGCGCGGCCGAACGACTGCCAGGCCGAGGCCGGATCAGGCGTCCGCCTCCACCGCCGCCCCCGCAAACTGCGACTGGTACAGCCGGTAGTACGCACCCATGGCGGTGATCAGCTCGTCGTGCGTGCCCTGCTCGACGATCGCGCCGTGCTCCATCACCAGGATCAGGTCGGCGTCGCGGATGGTGGACAGGCGGTGGGCGATGACGAACGACGTCCGCCCCTCGCGCAGTGTGGCCATCGCCCGCTGCAGCAGACGCTCGGTGCGGGTGTCCACCGAGGACGTGGCCTCGTCGAGGATCAGCACCGACGGCTGCGCGACGAACGCCCGCGCGATCGTCAGCAGCTGCTTCTCCCCTGCCGAGAGGTTGGCGGCGTCCTCCTCGAGCACCGTGTCGTACCCGTGCGGCAGCGAGTGCACGAACCGGTCGACGTAGGTCGCCCGCGCGGCCTCCAGCACCTCCTCGTCCGTGGCGGACTGCCGCCCGTACCGGATGTTCTCGGTGATGGTGCCGGCGAACAGCCACGGGTCCTGCAGCACCATGCCGGTGCGTGCTCGGGCGTCGTGCCTGGTCAGCGTGGCGATGTCCTGGCCGTTGACCAGGATGCGTCCGCCGTCCAGCTCGTAGAACCGCATGAGCAGGTTCACCAGCGTCGTCTTGCCGGCACCGGTCGGACCGACGATGGCGACCGTCTGGCCGGGGTGCACGGTGAAGGACAGGTCCTCGATTAGCGGCTGGTCGGGGCTGTAGGAGAAGTGCACGTGCTCGAACTCGATGGTGCCGTCACCGTCGGCCGGTGCCGGTGCGGGGACGGTGTCAGGGCTCTGCTCGTCCTCGTCGAGCAGCTGGAACACGCGCTCGGCGGAGGCCGTGCCGGACTGCACCACCGCGGCCATGCCACCCAGCTGGGACAGCGGCTGGCTGAACATCTGCGCGTACTGGATGAACGCCTGCACGCTGCCGAGGCGCATCGACCCGTTGGCCACCATCAGCCCGCCGAGCACCGCGATGCCGACGTACGTCAGGTTGCCGACGAACGACATGCCCGGCCAGATGATCCCGGAGAGGAACTGCGCCGAGAACGACGCCTGGTACAGCTCCTCGTTCTCCGCCCGGAACCGCTGCTGGAACTCGGCGCGGCGGCCGAACACCTTGACCAGCGCGTGGCCGGAGAACGACTCCTCGACGCGGGCGTTCAGCCGACCGACCTTGCGCCACTGGATGCCGAACGCCTTCTGCGAGCGCGGCCCGATGATCCCGAAGATCACGCCCATCAACGGCAGGGACACCAGGGCGACCAGCGCCAGCTTCCAGCTGATCGAGAACATCATGACCAGCACGCCGATCACGGTCAGCACCGAGGTCAGCGCCCCGGACAGCGACTGCTGCATGGTCTGCGTGATGTTGTCGATGTCGTTGGTGACGCGGGAGATCAGCTCGCCACGCTGCACGCGGTCGAAGTACGCCAGCGGCAGCCGGCTGATCTTCTCCTCGACCTGCTCGCGCAGCCGCCACATCGCCCGGACCATCACCACGTTGATGACGAAGCCCTGGCCCCAGGTCAGCAGCGCACCCGCCAGGTACAGCGCCAGCACCGTCAGCAGCAGCCGGCCGAGCCGGTCGAAGTCGACGCCGGCACCCGGCACCAGGTGGTCCATCGCCGCCACCATCGCGGCCAACCGGTCCTGACCCTGCGCGTGCAGACCCGCCACCGCCTGGGCCTGCGTCATCCCCGGCGGGAGCAGTCGGGAGACGAAGCCGGTGAACACCACGTCGGTCGCCCGGCCGAGCACCCGCGGTGCGAGCACCGTCAGCACCACGCCGGCCGCGCCCATCAGTGTGACGGCGACCAGTGCGAGCTTGTACGGGGCCAGCAGCCCCAGCATGCGGGTGAACGACTCCTTGAAGTGGTCCGCCTTGCCCGGCGCGACGGCGGCGCCGAACGTGTCGGACGCGAGCCGGGCCTGCTCACCGAGCTCGATCTCGAGCTTCTCGTCCTCGGTCAACGTCTGGTTGCTCATGCGCCGGCCCCCACAGCGAGCTGGGACTCCGCGATCTCGCGGTAGGTCTGGTTGGTGGCGAGCAGCTCGGTGTGGGTGCCCGCACCGGCGATGTGCCCGTCCTCGAGCACGAGGATCGAGTCGGCGTCCGTCACCGTCGAGACGCGCTGGGCGACGACGATCTTGGTGACCTCAGGCAGCTCGCGCCACAGCGCCTGCCGCAGGTGGGCGTCGGTGGCGAGGTCCAGCGCCGAGAACGAGTCGTCGAAGATCAGCACGGCCGGTCGCCGCACGATCGCGCGGGCGATCGCGAGCCGCTGCCGCTGACCGCCGGACACGTTGGTGCCGCCCTGCGCGATGCGGGCGTCCAGGCCGCCGTCCATCTGCGCGACGAAGTCGCTCGCCTGCGCGATCTCCAGGGCCTTCCACAGGTCCGCGTCGGTCGCGTCGTCCCGGCCCAGCCGCAGGTTCGACGCCACGGTTCCCGCGAACAGGAAGGGCCGCTGCGGCACCAGGCCGATCTGCGACCAGAGCGCCTCCATGTCGGCGTCCCGGACGTCGACGCCGCCGACCCGCACGGTGCCGCCCGTCGCGTCGAACAGCCGCGGGATCAGCGACACCAGCGTCGTCTTGCCCGCACCCGTCGAGCCGATCAGGGCGACGGTCTGCCCGGGGCGGGCGGTGAACGAGATGCCGGACAGCACCGCGTGCTCGGCCTCGGGGTAGGAGAACGTCACGTCGGCGAACGCGACCTCGCCCGGGGTCGGCAGCTGGTGCACCGGCTCGGCGGCCTCCGTCAGCGTCGAGCGGCTGGCCAGCACCTCGCTGATCCGCTCGGCGGACACGGCGGCGCGCGGCAGCATCACGGTCATGAAGGACGCCATCAGGACGCCCATGAGGATCTGACCGACGTACTGCATGAACGCCAGCAGCGTGCCGATCTGCACCTGCCCCTCGTTCACCTTGATGCCGCCGAACCAGATGACGCCGATCACGGTGACGTTCAGCACGAGCATGACGAGCGGGAACAGCGCGACGAACAGGGAGCCGATCTTGCGGCCGACGACCATGATGTCGGTGTTCGCCAGCCGGAACCGCTCCGCCTCGATCGTCTCGCGGACGAACGCCCTGACCACGCGCACGCCGGTCAGCTGCTCGCGCATGATGCGGTTCACCGCGTCGAGCTTGAGCTGGTAGGACCGGAACAGCGGGACCATCCGGCTGATCACCAGCCCGGCGATGATCAGCAGCGCGGGCACGGCGACGGCGATGATCCAGGACAGCCCGACGTCCTGCCGCAGGGCCATCACGATCCCGCCGATCGCCAGCAGCGGGGCGCTGACCAGCATCGTCGAGCCCATCATCGCCAGCATCTGCACCTGCTGGACGTTCACCTTGATGCCGCCGAACCAGATGACGCCGATCACGGTGACGTTCAGCACGAGCATGACGAGCGGGAACAGCGCGACGAACAGGGAGCCGATCTTGCGGCCGACGACCATGATGTCGGTGTTCGCCAGCCGGAACCGCTCCGCCTCGATCGTCTCGCGGACGAACGCCCTGACCACGCGCACGCCGGTCAGCTGCTCGCGCATGATGCGGTTCACCGCGTCGAGCTTGAGCTGGTAGGACCGGAACAGCGGGACCATCCGGCTGATCACCAGCCCGGCGATGATCAGCAGCGCGGGCACGGCGACGGCGATGATCCAGGACAGCCCGACGTCCTGCCGCAGGGCCATCACGATCCCGCCGATCGCCAGCAGCGGGGCGCTGACCAGCATCGTCGAGCCCATCATCGCCAGCATCTGCACCTGCTGGACGTCGTTGGTGTTGCGGGTGATCAGCGACCCGGCGCCGAACTGCGAGATCTCGCGCTCCGAGAAGCCGCTGACCTGGTGGTACACCTCGTCGCGGATGTCCCGCCCCAGCTGCATCGACGCGCGCGCCGCGAGGTACGTCGCGATGATCGCGGCCACGATCTGGCCCAGCGACACGGCCAGCATGAAGCCGCCGGTGCGCCAGATGTAGCCGGTGTCGCCCGCGGCCACGCCCTTGTCGATCACGTCGGCGTTGAGGCTGGGCAGGTAGAGCATCGCCAGAGCGGAGGCCAGCTGGAACACCAGCACGCCCGCGAGCAGCGGTCGGTACGGGCGCAGGTAGCGCCACAGCAGTCGTGCGAGCACGGGTGTCTCCAGGGGAAACGGTGGGCTGGTTGAGGTGTCCGCGGACGACGGGGAACCTCAGCGAGACCCCCGTTCACGCTCGCCGTCAGCGTTCCACACGCCACCGACACGGCCGCAAGCCCTTATGCCCTGGGCGTGATCGCCGTGCTCGACCCGTCCCCCGCCCGTGCTGGACATCTGCCCAGTCGGCGGACCCGGCGAGCAGTCCCCGCCCGTCGACTGCAGCATGAGGGCATGCCGCTGCCCGCCACCGAGATCGCCCTGCTCACCGACACGTTGGCCCGCCAGTGGCGCCGCGTCCGCACCTGGGTGGGGGATGCGGTCGGCGACGACGTGCGGGGAGAGCCGTCGGTGCTGCCCGGGTGGACGGTCGCCGAGCTCGTCGCGCACCTCGCCCGTGCCATGGATGCCTTGGCCGTCTGCGTCCCGGCCGAGCCGACGACGGTGCCGGCCACGTTCGCGGAGTACCTCGGCAGCTACCCGGACCGTGCCGAAGAGGTGGCTGAGACCGCCCGGATCATCGCGCGGCAGATCGAGGACGCCCCGCTGCAGTGGGCGGACGCCCGTGCGACGGCCGCGCTGCACGAGGCGGAGTCGCTGGGGCCCGACGACGTCGTCGTGCAGGGCCGCCGCGCCCCGGTGCTGCTGAGCACGATGCTGGTGTCCCGCATCCTCGAGCTGGTCGTGCACGCGGACGACCTGCTGCGCTCGGTCCGTCGCGTCCGCGGCGCCGACGCCGCGCCCGACCCCGTGGACCCGGTCGCGCTGCACCTGGTGGCCGAGGAGCTGCTCGACATCGTCGTCGCGCGCGGCGGCTGGGACCTGGAGGTCGCGGACGCGCGGCTGTGGCTGCGGCTCGCCGCCGGACGGGTCCCCTACGACGTCGACGCGCTCGCCCGCGCCCTGCACCCCCGCTTCGCGTCCGACGCGGTGCCCGACCTCGGCCGGATGCTGCCGCTGCTCTGAGCGGACGCGTCACCGGCAGTCACTACGGTGACACCCATGCTCGCCGCGTACGCCGCCCGGTCCGACGCCGAGGACCCGCTGACCGCCCTCGAGGTCGGGGAGCGCCCCGATCCGCAGCCGCGCGACGGCTGGACCGTGGTGACCGTCAGGGCAGCGGCGCTGAACCACCACGACCTGTGGTCGCTGCGCGGTGTCGGCCTGCCGGCCGACCGGCTGCCGATGATCCTCGGCACGGACGCCGCCGGGACCACCCCGGACGGGCGCGAGGTGATCGTGCACGGCGTGATCGGCGGGCCGCACGCGCCCACCGGTCAGGCGGTGCCGGCCGACGAGCCCCGCAGCCTGCTGTCCGAGCGGTACCCCGGCACATTGGCCGAGCAGCTCCTCGTCCCGACGGCCAACCTCGTGGACAAGCCGGCCGACCTGTCCTGGGAGCACGCCGCCTGCCTCCCGACGGCGTACCTGACGGCCTACCGGTCGCTGTTCCGCAGCGGCGGTGCGACGCCCGGTCAGCGGGTGCTGGTGCAGGGCGCGGGCGGCGGGGTGGCGACGGCCGCGGTCGTGATCGGGGCCGCCGCAGGCCTGGAGATGGTGGTGACCAGCCGCGACGCCGGCAAGCGGGAGCGCGCGCTGCAGCTCGGTGCGGCCGAGGCGGTGGAGACGGGCGCGCGGATCGGTCGGGTGGACCTCGTGCTCGAGACGGTCGGCGCGGCGACGTGGGCCCACACCATGCGGTCAGTCAAGCCAGGCGGCACGGTGGTGGTCATCGGCGCCACCACCGGCGAACCCGCCCGGATGGACATCAACCGGCTGTTCTTCCAGGAGATCTCCGTGGTCGGCGCGACCATGGGGTCGCGTGACGAGCTGGGCCGCCTCGCGGCCTTCTGCGCCCGCACCGGGATCCGTCCGGTGATCGACCGCACGTACCCGCTGACCCAGGCGGCGGACGCGCTGGCACGGCTGGCGGGCGGGGGTCAGTTCGGCAAGATCGTCGTGACCCCGTGAGCCGCTGGCTCCCCGACGTCCTGGGCGACGGGTTCGAGGCGCGCACGCTGCACCTGACGCCGGACGACGAGGGCGACGTGGTCGCCACCTTGGTCCGCTACGCGCCGCCGACCGAGGAGCCGGTGCGGCCTTCGCGCGTGGTGCTCTACCTGCACGGCTGGTCCGACTACTTCTTCCAGACGGAGCTCGCGCGCTTCTGGCACGCGACCGGTGCCGCGTTCTACGCCCTCGACCTGCGCAAGTACGGACGCTCGCTGCGTGAGCACCAGACGCCCGGCTACGTCGACGACCTGCGGGTGTACGACGAGGACCTCGAGACAGCGCTCGCCGTGCTGCGCGCCGACCACGGGGACGCGGCCCGGATCATGGTGATGGCGCACTCGACCGGTGGGCTGGTCGCCGCCCTGTGGGCCGAGCGGCATCCCGACGCGCTGGCCGGGCTGGTGCTGAACAGCCCCTGGCTGGAGCTGCAGGGCTCGTCCGTGGTGCGGCACATCTCGGCACCCGCGATCGGCCGCCTCGCGCGGTACCAGCCCAAGACGCCCCTCCCGAGCATCGACCCCGGCTACTACGCCCGGACGCTGCGGGCGCCCGACGGCGAGTGGGAGTACGACGACACCTGGCGGCCGGTGCCGTCGTTCCCCGTCCGTGCCGGCTGGCTGAACGCGATCATCGTCGGCCACGCCGCCGTCGCCCGCGGGCTGCACATCCCCGCGCCGATCCTCACGCTCGCCTCGGCCCGGACGGTGATCAGCCCGCGCTGGAGCGAGGACATGCGCCGGTCGGACGTGGTGCTGGACGTCGAGCTGGTCGCGCGCCGCGCGGTGCAGCTGGGACCCGTGGTGACCGTCGTCCGCATCCCCGACGGGCTGCACGACCTCACGCTCTCCGCACCACCGGTCCGCGCGAGGTTCTACGCCGAGATCGACCGCTGGCTCGCGGCCTACGGCTGGTCCTGACCGGCGACCTCAGCGACCGGCAGCGTCGGCCAGCGTGGGGCCACCGACGCCGAGGCGCCACGCACGCCACCCGTCGACCAGCCCGTCGACGCCGGCAGCGCGCGCTGCCGCGGTGTCCGGGTCGGCGAACACCGACCCGTCGGGCAGTTGGATCAACCCGTCGGCGCGCAGCATCGCCTCGAACCGCTGCCCACGCCGCTCACGCACCCACACCAGCAGCGTCACCGCCTGCCGGCGCTTGGCCAGGCTGGTCAGCTCAGGCATGGGCCACTGCCGGTCGGGCAGCTCGGGGCTGCGGGGCGCCGGCGCCGCGACGGAGGACCGTGCGTCGCCACCCGTTGGCAGGAACTCCGGCGGCACCTCGAGGCGAGGTGCGGGGGGTTCCACCGGTGCGTACGCCGGCGGTGCGGGCCGCTCGCGACCGGCGGGGGCGGCACCTGCGGTCGCGAGACCCGACGGCGCGGCAGGCGGGAGCGTGCCGGCCGGCGGCGCCGGAGCGGGCGCCGGAGTGGGAGCCGGAGCGGGGGCCGGAGCCGGAGCGCCGGCGTACGGCAGCGCGGGATCCGTGGGGAACGAGAGGTCGATGCTGGTGGGGTCCGCCGGAGCCCGGTGCGACGTCACGCGCGCCGGCACCGTCGGGAGCGCTGTCTCGACCGGCAGCACTGTCTGGGCCGGCAGCGGCGTCTCGGCCGGCAGCACTGTCTGGGCCGGCAGTGGCGTCTCGTGCGGGGTGGGGATCGGTGCGGTCGACACCCGGTCCTCCCGGACGGGCGCCGACCACTCGCCCCCGCCGCCGAGCCGCTCGTCCGGCACCCCGCCGGCCGCCGCACGGACCAGGCGCAGCGCCGTCGGCTCGACAGGCCGACGCTCCCGCTCGTGCACCGCCAGCGGGGACACGTCGAGCAGGCGGCGGTCGTCGGAGCCGCGCATCACACCGACCTGGAGCACGGTGATGCGAGTGTCGGCCGCTCGCAGCGCGCCGAGCGCATCGGCCGTCTCGGCGGCGACCTCCGCGCACAGCAGCACCACGCGCACGTGCGGGCGGTCGGTGGTGGAGGGATGGAACGACACCTGCTCGCGGAAGCCCGCGTAGTCGACGGTGAACCGGGTGGGGTCGGCGTGGTAGGCGCGGGCGAGGTCGCCGGCGGTGAGCCGTGCCGCGGTGCCGGCGTGCCGGAGCAGCGTGACCAGGGCGTCGTCGTCCACCACCTGCATCGCCTCGACCAGCACGGGGTTGCCGGCCGCGTCGAGCGCCAGGAGCTCGGGCCCGTCGGCGTGCTCGGGCAGCACCGCGCGTGACCGTACGCGGAACAGCGGTTCGCCGACGACGACCGGCAGGTGCTCGTTGAGCAGCCCGCGCAGCTCGGCGACGAACGAGGACGCCAGTGGCTGCATCGGCTGCAGCAGGCGCGCGCGCCCGTCGTCCATCTCGAAGATCGGCATCGCCCCCGGGGCCCTTCTCACCGTCCGCCACGGCGTCGGCCAAGGATCCCACAGCACCCTGCCCCGGCCGAGGCGCGACGCTGCTCCGTCCGAGCGAATCTCGACCGACGGAGCCGTCCCGGCGTCAGCCGACGGTTGCGCCCTCGCCGAACAGCCGCTCCGCCGCGTGTCAGCCCGCGGAGCCGCCCTCGCCGAGCAGCCGCTCGACGCGCGCCACCTTGCCGTCGATCTCACCGCTGTGCCCGGGCCGGATGTCGGCCTTCAGCACCAGCGCCACCCGGCCGGCCCCGCGCCCGGCGGCCTCCGTCGCGCGCTTCACCACGTCCATCACCTCGTCCCACTCCCCCTCGATGGTGGTGAACATCGAGTCGGTCCGGTTGGGCAGCCCCGACTCGCGGACGACCCGGACGGCCTCGGACACGGCGTGCGACACGGAGTCCCCGGTGTCCATCGGGGAGACGGAGAAGGCGACGAGCATGTCCCCACCCTCCCCCGCCGACCCCCCGCCGTCCACCCACCGGCGCAGTGGCAACAACGCGGCGGACGCCGACGTGCCGCCGCCAGACCGCGGCGGTGTTTTCGGCTGTACGCCCGGTGTACGTACACCAGGCGCACACCGAAGACGCATCCCGCTCCCCGCCGCCTGAACCTCCCCACCATCCCCAGCCGACCCCCCGTCGTCCACAGACCAGCGAAGTGGCGACAACGCGGTGGACACCCGCAGTCAGGCGGCGGTGGTGTCTTCGGCTGTGCGCCTTGTGTACGTACACGAGGCACACACCGAAAAAGGGCTTCCCGCTCCCCGCCGGTCGCGGCCTCGGCTGCCGCGCCGTCCGTGACCGATCCACAGCCCCGGGTGCTCCCCGACGCCACCGCCGGAGGGCTGTCCCTGGGCCAGCCGGGCCCCCTCATGGCCCACGGTGATGGCGGCGCCAGACGGGGCCGCCAGGAGACCGGAGAGGTGAGGACGGGTTGACGAGCTGGGCGTCGGAACCGGAGGACGGCCCATGGGCGGCTCGGTCCGCGCGGATCTCGCTGCGCCTGCAACCGGCGGCGCTCGAGGCGCTGCGGACCGCGGCCGAGCTGCGCGCGCAGGACCTCACGTCGTTCGTGCTCGGTGCCGCCCTGGACCGGGCGGCCGACGTGGTGGGGCGGGAGCGGAACAGCCGGCTGCAACTGGCGCTGATCGCCGAGGACCCGGCGCGCTACCGGAGGGACCCGCGGATCCCGGACGATCCCGATCTGGTGGCGATGGTGGCCGAGGCGCTCCTCGCCCGGGACCGCCGACGACCGGGCGACGTGCCGACCGTGGACCTGAGCCCCGTCGAACCGCGACGGCACCGAGGAGGCCGCGACGTCCACCCCGCCGCCCGGTGAAGGACGGTCGCCGCCCCGGGCACGCCGCTCGCCCCCGCACGCCGCTCGCCGCCGCACGCCGGTCGCCTCCGCACGCCGGTCGCCCCCGCACGCCGGTCGCCCCCGCACGCCGCTCGCCGCCGCACGCCGGCTGCCTCGTGCACGCGACGGCCTGAGGCGGCGCCGTGCTCCGCGGGTGGTGGGTCAGGCGTCGGCGGTGGTGCTCGTGGGGAGGTGGGACGCGAGGAGCTGGGCGAGGTGGACGCCCTGGACACCGGCGAGGTGGTCGGCCTGGGTGCGGCAGGAGAAGCCGTCGGCCAGGTAGACGTCGCCGGGAGCGGCGGCGCGCAGGGCCGGCAGCAGGGCGTGCTCGGCGACCGCGACGGAGACGTCGTAGTGACCGGCCTCCATGCCGAAGTTGCCCGCCAGGCCGCAGCAGCCCGCCAGCTCGGAGAACTGAGCGCCGGCCTCGCGCAGCAGGGTGCGGTCGGCAGTCCAGGTCATCACCGCGTGGTGGTGGCAGTGCGGCTGGACGACGGCGGTGACGTCGGAGAGGTCCGGCATCGACCAGCGGTCGCCGGGACCGATCGGCGCCGGTGCCGTGAGCAGCTCGGCCAGCGTGTGGGTGGCGCGAGCGACGGCGGCGGCGCGGGGGTCGTCGGGAAGCAGGTCCTTCAGGTCGGAACGCAGCACCGCGGTGCAGCTCGGCTCCAGGCCGACGATCGGGATGCCGTTCACCGCGAACGGCGCCAGCACTCCGAGCAGGTGGCGCAGGCGGTCCTTGGCACCGTCGAGCTGCCCGGTGGTGATCCACGTCAGGCCGCAGCACGCGTCGTGGTCGGGGACGATCACCTCGTACCCGGCGGCGCGCAGCACGGCGACGGCCGCGCGCGGGACGTCGGGGGCCAGCGAGTCGCTGAACGAGTCGGTCCACAGCAGGACGGGCGGACGACGGGCCGCCCGCTCGGCCGGCGGAGGCGTGCCGGCGACGACCACCTGATCGCGACCCTCGGCACGGGCCCACGCCCGGAACGGCCGGTCGGCGAAGGTCACCATCTGCCGTCGGGGGTCCATGCCGCCTGCGCGCAGGACGGTCCGAGCCAGGGGGCGGATCCGGAGCGCGGTGTTGACCAGGGACGAGACCCCCGGCACGGAGGTGACCAGCCGGGTCCAGCGGGGCAGCCAGCCGAGCACGTAGTGCGACACCGGCCGCAGCTTGTGCCGATAGGCCCGGTGCAGCACCTCGGACTTGTACTGGGCCATGTCGACGCCGGCCGGGCAGTCTGACGAGCACGCCTTGCACGCCAGGCACAGGTCGAGGGACTCGCGGATCTCCGGTGCCGACCAGCCGCGCGACACGAGGCGGCCGTTGGCCAGCTCCTGCAGCACGCGGGCGCGGCCGCGGGTGGTGTCCTTCTCGTCGTGCGTCGCCTGGTAGCTGGGGCACATGAAGTCGCCGGCCGCCGTGTTGTCCGCCCGGCACTTGCCGACGCCGACGCAGCGGTGCACGGCGGTGGTCAGGTCGCCGTCGTCGTGCGCGAAGGAGAAGCCGACCGCGCCCAGGCGTTGGGCCGCGGGTCGGCGGAGGTCGGCATCGATCGGTCGGGGGCGGACCAGCACGCCCGGGTTGAGCAGGTCCTTCGGGTCGAGCAGCGCCTTGAACTGCTCGAACAGGCCGATGGCCGCCGGCGAGTACATCACCGGCAGCAGGTCGGAGCGGGCCCGGCCGTCTCCGTGCTCGCCGGACAGGGAGCCGCCGTGGGACGCGACCAGGGCGGCGGCGTCCTCCATGAAGGACCGCAGCGGCGTACCGGAGTCCTCCAGGGGCATGTCGAGACGCAGGTGCACGCAGCCGTCGCCGAAGTGGCCGTAGGCCATGCCGTCCACGTCGTGCCGCTGCATCAGCGCGGACAGCTCGCGCAGGTAGGTGCCGAGGTGCTCGGGCGGGACCGCGGAGTCCTCGAAGCCGGGCCACGCCTGTGCGCCGGACGCGGTGCGGCCGGCCAGACCCGCGCCGTCGGCGCGGATGCGCCACATCGCGGTCGCCTCGGGGCCGGGCGGGAACAGGCCGACGGCGTCGGTGGCGGCATCGGCCGCGAGCGCGCGAGCCGTCGACAGCGCCTCGTCGAGCGTCTCGCCGCCCACCTCGACGAACAGCCAGCCGCCGCCCTCCGGCAGGTCCGGTACGGCGGCGGCGCCGCGGACACGCCGGACCACGTCGACCAGCCGGGCGTCCATCCCCTCGATCGCCAGCGGCGCGTGGGCCAGCAGCGCCGGGACGTCGTCGGCCGCCACCGCCATGTCGGGGTAGCCGAGCACCACCAGCACGGGTGCCGCGGCTGTCGGGACGAGCCGGACGGTGGCCCCGAGCACGGTCACCACGGTCCCCTCGGTGCCGACCAGCGCCTTGGCCAGGTCGGTGCCGCGCTCCGGTAGCAGGTGCTCGAGCGAGTAGCCGGACACCTGCCGACCGAACCGGCCCAGCTCGGTGCGGATGGTCGACAGGTTGGCTCTGACCAGGGCATCGAGGCCGGGGACCGCGTCGAGCGCACCGGCACCGGCCCCGGCCGTGAACCGCCGACCGGTGCCGTCCACCACGTCGAGGCTGTGCACGTTGTCGCTGGTCCGGCCGTACGCGACGGCGTGGGGGCCACAGGCGTTGTTGCCGATCATCCCGCCGAGGGTGGCGCGGGTCCACGTCGACGGGTCGGGGCCGAACCGCAGGCCGTGCGGCGCGGCCTCGCGCTGGAGGGTCGCCATGACGGTGCCGGGCTGGATGCGGGCGGTGCGCGCCTCCGGGTCCAGATCCAGCACGCGGTTCACGTGACGGGACCAGTCGAGCACGACGCCGGGGCCGATCGCGTTGCCGGCCACCGAGGTGCCCGCGCCGCGGGACGTGACCGGGATCCCGAGCTCGCGGGCGACGGTCAGGGCGGCGAGGGCGTCGTCCTCGTCGTGCGGGAAGACGACGACGCGCGGCACGACGCGGTAGTTCGAGGCGTCGGTGGAGAACTCGGCGCGACGGCGGGCGGAGTCGTCGACCTCGCCGCGCACCGCCGAGCGGAGCCCGGCGACGAGGGCGTCGGTCGCAGTCGCGGTGGCCACGGCTGGCAGTCTCGCATCGCCTGACGGGCGGTGGACGGCGTGCCCGCTGAGCGGTCAACCGCCGGGGACGTCAGCTGCAGCCCGGGTCGTCCGGGTGCTCGG
Source organism: Cellulomonas sp. 73-145 (assembly GCA_001898185.1). GTDB lineage: Bacteria > Actinomycetota > Actinomycetes > Actinomycetales > Cellulomonadaceae > Cellulomonas. Next base: position 133,777 of record MKTI01000004.1, read on the forward strand.
TGCAGGTGCCGGCGACGAGGTGGGCGCGCAGCTCCTGGACCTCGAAGGGGGCGCTGGTCGCGGTGGTGGTGGCCGTGCCGGCGACGTCGTGCCAGACGGTGGTGCCGACGACGCGGTACCGGCCCGTCCAGGTGGTGGTGAGGGTGATGGTCCGGGTACCGAGTCGGCGGTAGACGTGGCTGGTGTCCTGGTGCGGCCACGGTGCGCCGGGGCTGGTGGTGGCCAGTGGAGCCGACCCGTCGCCGAAGTCGTAGGTGAACCGGCTGGGGGTGGCCTCGACCTCCATGGGATACCCGAGCAGGTCCGTCGTCAGGTGCACCACAGCGGGGTCGGTGTAGACGATCGTCTCCTTGTTGACCAGCACCCAGGCGCGGGCCGGCTGGACGTTGAGGGTGGGCGCCGGCAGCGGCAGGCGGCGGAAGTCCTCGGCGGTCATCGGCGGGACGACGTCCTCCGGGCAGCCGTACCCGCGGACCAGCTGCCACGGCAGGCCGGTCCAGGGGACCGTGACCGCGGGTCGGGTCTGGCGCCAGAGCGGCAGCGTGGGCTGTCCGGCGTCGCAGACCAGCGGACGGCGGGTGGCGTTGTTGGCGGAGCAGCCGGGAAGCGCCGGATCGCCCCCGACGACCTCGCCGACGGCCGGCCCCGGCTCCGGGTTCGCGTCGGTCGAGGAATCGCACAGTGGCGCCCTCATGAACCGAACGAGCACCTGATCCGGTGCCACACGCCGAGCGGCCGCCACAGCCTGCGCCGCCTCCCACGCCGTCAGCTCGACCATCCCGTCGCGCGCCTCAGCGAGGAAAGGGTCGTTGCCAGCGGTACCACCGCCTGCTGCGAGCACCGCGGCCACCACGAGCGAGAGCGGCAGTCGTAGCGTCATTCGGCTTGCTTCGGCTGGACGCCGCGCACGCGCCAGGTGCCGTCTTCGAACAGAACGACGATGTCAGATTCATAGCGTCCGGCGGGCTGATCCTTCACGACCGCGCCAGCGGTGATGACGACCTGCGACGTGGCGCCTTCACTTGTGACTTGGATGTCGAAGAACTTCCCGGGGGTCACTTCTGTCCCCTTGACAGCAGTGATGGTGAAGGCTCCCCCCACGGTGTGCCGGCCCACGCTGGTGGCTTCGGACACGTGGGTCCGCACACTCGCGCAGAAGTTGCAGTCCGGGTGGGCAAGGGCGTTCCACGCAGACAGGTCGCCTGTTTGGTAGGCGTACGGGTAGAGCAGCAGGAAGTAGGCGGCGACGGCCTTCGCGCCGTCGAGGGTCGGCGGCTGATCCAGTGCGGCGGGCCGTGCCGGTGCGACACCGTCGGGCAGCGGCCCGAGCGTGGGGTTGGCGACCGCGGCGGCCGTGGGTGTCGCGGAGGCCGGTGTCGATGACGGCGCCGCGGTCGGGGACACGGTCGGTCCCGTCGTAGTGCCCCAGGGAGGCTCACGAGGCGGACCGTCAGGGCCACCTGGGGCGCAACCCGCGAGGGCCGCCCCGACCAGCAGGACCGTGACGAGCGCACGCGCGAGCGGACGAGAACCTGGGGACATGCCCGGAATGTACTGGTTGACACCAGTCACGGTGGGCGATTCAGACGGTTCTGTGGACCCCTCTCCGGCGAGACGGCGGACGCGCCACCGCGAGCTGAGCACTCTGCATCCAGACGAGCAGTTCGCACTGCTCACCTGAGTGCAAAGTGCTCGTCTCGGCTCGAGGGCCGGGCCGAGGACACGGTGGGCCGAGGACGCGGTTGGCCGGGGACCGGGGTGGTCCGCCCTCAGCGGGCGAAGGGGCAGCCGGCGCAGGCCAACGGGTTCACGGTCGCCGTCCGGCAGCCGGTGCCGCACGGCGCGGCACTCCGCCCCGACGACTCTCCCCCGGCGCGCAGCACCAGGCCGATCCGCTCCGCATGGTCGAGAGCCGCGTGCACCAGCCCCTCGTCCACACCGAGCACCGCGGCGACCCGCTGCGGGGGCAGCCCGCGGCCGGTCTCGCGCAGCACCTGCGTCAGGACGCTCATCAGGCGCCCAGCAGTCGTGAGCCGAGCTGGAAGGCCGCCACCGCGAGCAGCCAGGCGATCACCAGCGAGCTGCCGACGGACACGGCCGTCCAGCGCGACCCGAACAGCCGGCGCTGCTCGGCGACCGTCGCGAGGCACGGCGTGTACGCCAGCACGAACACCATGAACGCGAACGCCGCCGACTGCGGGGCGCCACCCGACGTCCGGTCGAACGTGGCGCGCAGCTGCGTGCCCAGGGAGCCACCCGACGTCGCCGAGGGGACGCCGGACGACGAGGCGCCCGACGACGACGTGCCTGACGAGGCCGTCGTCGATGCGGCACCGCCGGTCGGGCCCTGGACGGCGTAGGTCTGCGCCATCGAGCCGACCACCACCTCCTTGGCGACGAAGCCGGTCATCAGCGCCGAGGACGCGTGCCAGTCGGCGAACCCGGCGGGGCCGAACACCGGCGCGATGCCGGCCGCCACCCGCCCGTACACGCTGTCCGCCACCGGCACCTGGGCCACCGAGTACCCGGATGTCGCCGGGATGGCCATCAGCACCCACACGGCGGACAGGGTGATCACGATGATGGTCCCGGCCTTGGTGACGAAGGCCCGGACCCGGACCCAGGCGGACGTGGCGATCGCCCGCAGGCGGGGCCGCTGGTAGGCGGGCAGCGCCAGCACGAACGGCTCGCGGCGCAGGTCGCGGAACGCCGTCCGGCGCAGCAGCAGGCCGATGCCGATCACCAGCAGGGCCGAGAGCAGGTACATCGCGAGCACGGCCAGCCCGGCGTGCCCCGGGAAGAACGCCCCGGCGAGCATGAGGTAGACGGTCAGCCGCGCCGTGCAGCTGGTGAACGGGATCAGCAGGCCGGACAGCAGCCGCTGGCGGGCGTGCGGCAGGGTGCGGGTGGCCGACAGGGCGGCGACGTTGCAGCCGAATCCCACGACGAGCGGCAGCACGGCACGGCCGTCGAGCCCGAGCGCCCGCATCGCGCGGTCGGCGACGAACGCCGCACGGGCGAGGTAGCCGGAGTCCTCCAGCAGCGCGACGGCGACGAACATCAGCGCCATCAGCGGTGCGAAGGACAGGACGGTCGCGACGCCGGCGAGCAGGCCGTCGACGACGAACCCGCCGACCCACGGCGGTGCACCGCCGAGCCAGCCGCGCAGCAGCCCGCCGAACCAGCCGACGACGAGGTGGTTCACGCCGTCCATCAGCGGGGCGGCCGCCGTGGTGGCCAGCTGGAACAGGCCCCACATCACCGCGAGCAGCACCGGCACGCCGACCCAGGGCCGCAGCAGCCAGGCGTCCACCCGGTCCGACCACGTGCGGACGGCACCGGCCGCCGCGCCCGACCGTGCGCCGTCGGCAGCGGCTGCCGAGTCGTCCGACGGCGCGAGCCGAGCGAGCACCCCCTCGACCCACTCGAACAGGTCGGCCGCCTCGGCCAGCCGCGGGTCGAGGTCGTCGTCGAGGGCGAGGTCGTCGAGCGCCCGGGCCTCGTCGGGCCCGGTCGCGCCCGGCCCCGTCGCGCGCGACGCACCAGGACGCACGACGAGCCGGACGGGCGGCCCGTCGAGCGCCGACCGCACCGCGCCGACCAGGACGTCCACACCCGCGCCGGTCCGCGGGTCGAGCCCGACCACCGGCACACCGAGCGCCGTCGCGAGCGCCTCCGGGTCGACGTCCATGCCGCGGGCGGCCGCCACGTCCCGCATGGTCAGCCCCACCAGCACGGGCATCCCAGCGCGGGCCACCTGCGCGACGAGGTACAGGGACCGAGCCAGCGCCGAGGCGTCGGCCAGCACCACCACCAGGTCGAGGGTGCCGAGCGGCCCGGTGCCGGCGACGGCGTCGGCCGTCACCTGCTCGTCCGGCGTGCGCGCCAGCAGGCTGTACGCGCCCGGCAGGTCGACGAGCAGCGCACCGGCCGCCCGCCACGGTCCGGTGGCCAGCTCGACGGTGGTGCCGGGGGCGTTGACCACCTGCTGCCGGGAGCCGGTGACCGCGTTGAACAGGGTCGACTTGCCGACGTTGGGGCTGCCGACCAGGGCGACGGTCGCCTGCCGGGTGCCGGGCCCGGTGTCCCCCGTGCCGCGGCGTGCCGCCAGCGTGGCGACGTCGGACGACTCGTGGCAGCTCATCGGGCCGCCGCCGAGGTGGCGTATCCCGCGCCGGCCACTGCGCCCGCCACCGCGCCGGCCGTCGCCGGCTCGACGGTGATCCGCGCGCACGTCGCCGAGTCGAGCGCGAACCGGTCGGCGCCGACGGCGACCACCCGGCCCTGTGCCCCGACGTCGTGGGTGACCTGCACCAACGCACCGGCGCGCAGACCGAGCTCACCGAAGCGGAGGCGTGCGGCGGGGTCGACGTCCACCCGCACGATCCGCACGACCATGCCCGCCCGGCAGGCTCCCAGCTCCATACCCTCACGCTAACTAAGGGTTGCCTTGCCTCATAGGACAGTGGTCCCGGGCGGTGGGACGGGGTGGTGAGGTGGGCCACAGCGCGCTGGACCGCGGTGAGGCGAGCCGCGAGAAGACGTCGGGCACAAGGAGCCGCGCACGACGACGGCGCCGGCCCGCGGGTCTGCACCCGCCGGTCGGCGCCGTCGTCCCGGCGTCCGGGTGATCAGATCAGCGCGGCGTCCAGCGACACGGTGGTGCCGGTCAGCGCCTTGCTGACGGGGCAGCTCGCCTTCGCGTCCTCCGCCACCGCCTGGAACCCGTCGGCGTCCATCCCGTCCACCTCACCGCGCACGGTGAGCGTGATCCCGCTGATCCGGAAGCCGCCAGCCGGGTCCGGGCTGAGCCGTACGTCGGCGAGCACGTCGAGGCTCCTCGGCGTGCCGCCCGCCTGCGCGATCAGGGCGGACAGCTGCATGGCGTAGCAGGACGAGTGCGCGGCGGCGATCAGCTCCTCGGGGCTCGTCGTGCCCTGCGCGTCGTCGGAGGTGCGCCGCGGGAACGAGACGTCGTACCGCCCCGCCTTGGAGCTGAGCAGCTCGACGTGGCCGCCGCCGTCCTCGAGGCCTCCGGTCCAGTCGGTGCGTGCGCTGCGCGTGGCCATCGCAGATCTCCTTCGTGATGGGAGTCCGGGCGCGGGTCGGCGCCCGGCTCCCACGCTAGAAGTCAGCGGGTCAGCGCGCGCGCTCGAGGTGGCCGGTGATCACGTGCGACGGCGCGCCGGCAGCCTCGAGGGCCCAGGCGGCGCGCGCGTGCAGGGCCCGCCGCTGCTCAGCGGGCAGGTCGTCGTACAGGGCGGTGCGGACGACGTCGTGCCGGAAGGCCAGCCGGTCCCCGCGAGCCGCCACCAGCCCCGCCGCGAGCGCGTACCGCAGCGTGCGCCAGCAGGTGGTGACGTCCAGCGCCGCGAGGGCGGCCAGGTCCGGCACGACGAACGAGGTGCCGAGCACGCTCGCCTGCGTCAGCAGCGTGCGCACCGACGCGTCGACGTAGGCGACGTGCCGACGCACCCGCGCGTCCAGCTCCGCCTGCCAGTCAGAGCCGGTCAGCTCTGCCGTGCCGTCCGACGTGCTCAGCGACCCAGTGGTCGCCGCAGCGGCCAGCACGTCGCCGACCAGCCGGGGGTTGCCGCCCGTGGTGGCCAGCACGCCGCGCAGCACCGGGCCGGGGGTTCTCCCGACGGTCCGCTCCACGAGGGTCTGCACCGCCGGCGTGGACAGGGGCCGCAGCTCGACGTTGCGGGCGCCGGCCCGCACCCAGGCGGCGACCAGGTCCTGCACCTCCCGCCGGTGCGGCACCGGCCGCAGGGTGAGCACCACCAGCACGCCGGGCAGCGGCGCCTCGTGGGCGAGGCGCGTCAGCACGTCCAGGGTGGCCGCGTCGGCCAGGTGCGCGTCGTCGAGCAGCAGGGCCCACGGGTGCTGCGCCCCGCGGCGCAGCGCCACGGTGGCGACCAGCTCGGCGATGCGTCGTGGCGCCGGCGGCTCGTCGGGCGCCGCCAGCAGCGCCGCGAGCTCCGCATCCTCCGGTCCCGCCGGCCACACGTCGGCACGCGGCGCGACCAGCTGACGGAGCGGTCCGTACGGGACCGTCGCGGCGTCGACCCGCACGAGCACGGGCTCGACCGCGACCAGCCGTGCGCCCGGGACCAGGGCGGCCAGGAGGGCCGACCGGCCGATGCCGGCCTCGCCCTCCAGCAGCGCGGCGGCACCGGCACCGCCGGCCACCGACGTCAGCAGCCCGTCGATGTCGTCCAGCTCACCGGCTCGGCCGACCAGCGCACCCGAACCGGGCCCCGGCCCCGCTGGATCGCGCTGGTCCACCCGCCCGATGCTAGGGGCGCCTCGTCAGCCGGTGTACTCCCAGTGCCACGGCTCCGGCTTGCTGCCGTCGGGCTGCGCCCACGACGGGTGCTCGAACTGGAAGGTCGCGGCGTTCTTCACCATCCACGCGTGCTGCGCGGAACCCGGCTGCTCGATGCCGCCGCCGAGGTCCACCGCGATGCCCAGACCGTGGTGCGAGGTGCCCGGCGTGGCGCACAGCCAGCCACGGGTGGACAGGCAGGCGACCTGCGCGGCGTAGGACCGGTAGGAGTCGTTGATCGTCAGGTGCGCGCCGAACGCCTGGAAGTAGGCGGCGTCGAGGCTGTCGAGGGCCTCCGCGGCGTCGCACCGCAGCAGCGCACCGCCGTCGAACGTCGGCGCGCACAACGCCGAGGCGGGGATCTTCCCGTTCGGGTAGCCCTGCAGCGACGTCTTCCAGGCGGCCCGCTGCGCGTCGGCAGCGGCCTGGGCGGCGGCGGCCTCGGCAGCGGAGGCGGCTGCCTGGGTGGCGGCGTCGGCCGCGGCCTTGGCAGCGGTGCGGTTGGCGTCGGCGGCGGCGCTGACGGCCGCCGTGCTGCGGGCCAGGGCGATCACCGCGTCGCGCAGCTGGGCGGCGTCCGGGTCGTCCGTGCCGAGCACCTGCGGGATGGCGGCAGCCACCTGGTCAGGCGTCTCGACGGCGGTGGCCGACGGCGTCGCGGAGGTGGCGGCGGAGGGCGTGGCGCTCGCGGACGGGGTGGCGCTGGCCGAAGGGGCGTCCGGCGACGGCGTGGCCACGTCCGTCGAGGCGGAGCCGGTCGGGGCAGGCGCGGTCGAGGGCGATCCGGTCGAGGTCGAGCCGGTCGGTGCCGGGCTGGCACTCGCGGCCGGGGTGTCGGTCGACGCGCTCGGCGACGGGGCGGCGAGGGCGGCTGCGGTGGACGTCGGGTCCGCACCGGCGGCTGTCGCGCCGGGCGTCGGGGGGGTCGACGCCGTCGACGAGGGGCTCGCGGTGGGGGCCGACGGGTCGGGGGCGCCGCCGCGCTCGGCAGACGCGCCGCCGCGCGAGGCGACTCCCGCCCGGTCGGTGCGCGCCGCCACGTTCTCCTGCTGCACCTTGGTCACCAGGGTGGCCACCTGGGCACGGAGCGAGTCGAGCTGGGCGAGCTGGTCCGCGGACACCTGGGCCTGCGCACCGTCGGCACGGACGGCGACGGCCCGCGCGGTCACGGCGTCGGCAACCTGGGCGACCTTCTCCCGCGTGGAGCGCGCGGCCTGGTCGGCCTGCGCGGCGGTGTCGGCGCCGGTCAGGCTCGTCGAGGAGGAGGCCGTGGCGCCCTCACCGGTGGCGGGGTTCACCAGCACGACGCCGAGCGCGACGGCCAACGCCACCACGACACCGCCCTGGGCGATGCGGGGCGCGAGCGGACGCGGCGTGCGCGGACGGTGGTCCTGCGGGGCGCGGTGGGCGCCGGCCTGACGGCTGCGGCGCGTGGCGGCGGCCGGCGCGGTGGCGACATGCCTGCCGCCTCCGGACCGACGCCGGGGCGGCAATCTGTCACTCACGCGAAACACGTTAAGTGCATCGGACGGTCGCCCAGACCGCTTGAGGCCTTTGGGCGGCGAAGATCTTGTGATGATCTCGTCACGGTGTCGTCACAAGACTGACCCCGGCTTGCCGCTACGCTGCCGCCGTGCCAGACGCCCAGCAGCCCCCGGCGGACCACCTCGCGACGGCCCCGCGGGGACTGGACGATCTGTACGACATCGCGCGGCTGGCCGACCGGCTCGGCGTCGAGCACGCCACCATCCGGGTGTGGTTGTCCCGCAAGGTGCCCTGGCTGCCCGCCCCTGACGGGCGGCTCAACGGTGGCGCCGTCTGGCGCGCCACGACCCTCGAGGGCCTCGAGGACCGCCGTCGGCCGGGCCGCCCCGGCCCCAAGCCGCGCTACCGCTCGGCACCGGCCGCTGCCGACGTCGCTCGCACGGGCCCGCTCCCGATCGTCTCCCAGGACCTGATCCGCACCGGCCCCATCCCGGTCGTCCCCGAGACCGGACGTCCGGACGGCCCCTGGGGTTCGTCCGGACGGTGACGGACGTGGGCCCGCGGTGAGCTGGACGGGTGGCGCCGGCGGCGCCGACCGTGCGGACTCCGACCGGTCGGCGGACGTCGTCGCCGCGATGCGGGCCCTCGACCGCGCCCGGTTCCTCCCGCCCGACCAGGTGTTCCACGCCCACGAGGACCGCGCCCTCCCCCTGTTCCACGGCCAGACCGGTTCTCAGCCGTCGACCGTCGCCGCCATGCTCCGGCTGCTGCAGGTGCCGGTCGGCGGCCGCGTGCTCGACGTCGGCTCCGGCTCCGGCTGGAGCACGGCCCTGCTGGCGCGGCTGGTCGGACCGAGCGGTGAGGTGCTGGGTCTGGAGCTCGACGCCGAGCTGTGCGCGTTCGGTGCCGCCAACCTCGCCCCGTGGCACATGCCCTGGGCACGCATCGAGCAGGCGGACCCCGGCCGGCTCGGCCGGCCCGTGCCCGGCGGCTGGGACCGGATCCTCGTCTCGGCGTCGCCGCGGGTGCTGCCCCAGGAGCTGGTGGACCAGCTGGCGGTCGGCGGCCGGATGGTGGTGCCGGTGCAGACGACCATGACCCTGGTGGTCAGCCGTGCCGACGGGCCACCGGAGATCAGCCGGCACGGCCAGTACGAGTTCGTCCCGCTCCGTACCGGTTTCACGGGTGAGGCTTCGGGGGCGACCGGTCGGCACGATCAAGGGTGGCCGCGCGGGCGCCGATGAGAACCGCATGCCGCTGTTCCGCCGCACGCCGCGCCCGTCGGGCGGGACGTTGATCCCGACCCCCTTCGGGTCGGTGGAGGACGAGGTGTCCGGCCCCACCCCGCCGGACATCACGCCGGGCGTGGTCGAGGAGCTGAACGACGCAGAGCGGCTGTGGACGGCTCAGCAGCGGGAGCTGCTGCTCGAGCTGTGCGACGCCGTGGTGGACGCCCCGACCGTCGGTCGGCTGTTCGACCGGGTGCACACCGCGTGGCGTGCGACTGTGCGACCCGCCGACCCCGACCTGCTGGTCAACGTGTTCGGGGTGGCGCTCGGCGACCTGATCGCCCAGCGGGTGCCCGGCCTGTCGTGGGCCGTCTACCGCGACGACGTGGGCACCGAGCTGGTGCTGGCGCACTCGTCGCACCCGTTGGTGGTGTTCCCGGTGGCTGCCGTCGCCGAGCGGTGGGGGACCGCGGAGCCCGGGTGGTTCGCCGGTTATGTCGCGGAGGCGGCGCGGCTGTCGTCGGCTGTGCTCGATCCGGCGGGTGACGCCGTACCGTGGAACGAGCAGGGGCCGGACCAGGAAGGGCGGGATCACCACGGACAAGGTGACGAACCGCAGGACGGGACGCCGGACGACGAGCGACGCCGCTGAGCCCTCGACCGGCTCGTTGGCCGTCGTGCCTCAGGTTCAGGCGTCGAGCAGCCGATGGACCGGTATGTCCGCCTTCACCGAATCGGCGCCGACCGACGAGCTGCTCTCGGGGTTCGGCACGCACGGCACCGCGCCCACGCCGCAGCAGCACCGGCGGGCCGGGATCACGCTGGTGGTCGCGTCCGCCCTGGTGGTGGCCGGTGGCGGGATCGGCTGGTGGCTGCTGGCGCCCGGCTCCTCGTCGGGGCCCGCGGCGCACGTCGCCGCCTTCGACAACCCGCAGCAGGACGGCGACAAGCTCGACGCGGACGACGCTGACCAGCTGCAGGTGGACCCGGCCTCGACGCGGCTGGTGGTGCACACCCCGGCCGCCGCGACCTACGTGGGACGGTCGGTGTCCGGCCGGCTGTGCATCATGCAGCTGCCGACCGGCGACGTCTCGACCGAGACCTGCGGCCCGGACCGCAAGGGTGTGGTGCTGACCGTCGGCACCCCCCGTGAGGGGCAGGTGCGGCTGGTGGCCGACGGCGGTCCGACGCCCGCGGCGGCGGAAGGCTGGAAGTCGGCCGGGGCCAACGTCTGGACGCACGCCTGACCCGTCGTCGGGCGTGACCCCTCCTAGGGTGCAGCGCGCTCAGACGGCCGCGAGCGCGTCCACCAGGCGCCGGACGCTCGACGTCAGGCCCCAGCGCTGCGCCAGCTCGACCACCCGGTCGGCGTCGGCGACCACGCGCGGCAGCTCGTCGGGCACCTGCTCCACCGGGGCGTCGCGGGCGACCCGCACCACCGCGGGTGCCACGGCGAGGTAGTCGGCGGCGTCGGTCAGCCGTCGCCGGGCCGCTGGCGCCAGCGCGGGGTCGGACCGGTCCCGCGCCGCGAGCACCCCCGGCAGGTCACCGAACCGGGCGACCAGCTGGGCGGCCGTCTTCTCCCCGATGCCGGGGACGCCGGGCAGCCCGTCGCTCGGGTCGCCCCGCAGCACGGCGAGGTCGGCGTAGGCCGCGCCCGACGAGACGCCGTACCGCTCGGCGAGCATGCTCTGGTCCACCACCAGCAGGTCCTTCACGCCCTTCGACGGGTACAGCACCCGGACGCGCGCCTCGTCGTCGACCAGCTGGAACAGGTCCCGGTCACCCGTCACCACGTCCACGGCCGCGCGCTCGGCCGCCGGCCGGGCCAGCTCGCGGGTGACCAGGGTGCCGATCACGTCGTCGGCCTCGAAGCCCGGGGCGCCGACGCGCGCGACGCCGACCGCCGCCAGCACCTCGACGATCACCGGGATCTGCGCCGTCAGCGCCGCGGGGACCTCCTCGACCCAGCGCTCACCGTCCTGACCGGCCACCCGGTGCGCCTTGTACGTGGGGATCGCGGCCACCCGGAAGGCCGGCCGCCAGTCGTCGTCCCACGCCGCGACGAGCCGGGCGGGCCGGTGGTCGGTCACCAGCCGGGCGATCATGTCCAGCAGCCCGCGCACGGCGTTCACCGGCGTGCCGTCCGGCGCCTTGACGCTGTCCGGCACCCCGAAGAACGCCCGGAAGTACAGCGACGCGGTATCGAGCAACATGAGCGACGCACGACCCGACATGGGCCCACGCTAGGTGATCGCCTACGCGGAGTGCCGAACGCCGCGGGGAGCCGCGGTCCTCGCGGTCACGCAGGCAGCCGGTGAAGGCGAAGAGAGGGCGCGTCGTCGGCAGGTTCGAACCGCCATGACCGGAACGGCCGACTATCGATCGAGAACGAGCCCGCGCTGAACGTCCGGAGCCATGCGGCGAGGTGCGGCCCGGCTGTGAGGTCACCGCTCCAGAAGCGACCTCGGGGGGTGCAGACCTCGATGTAGAAGACGCGCTCGTCCTCAGACGTCAGGCGCAACGTCAGGCCGCGGACATCCGGTGCGGAGACCTGCACGAATGGCAGCCCGACCGCCCCATAGGCGTCCCACACACCGAAGACTGCGCGTTCAGCAACCCCAGCAGCCGTCGCGATCTCGCGGAGTGTCGCTCCGGCGGACGATGCCACGCCGCGAATCTACGCGTCACTGTCCCTAGGGACCGTGGCTCGGTCGTGCCGGGCGCCGACCGAAGATGCGGGTTCGGCGCGCTGCAGCGAGGTGCTGCCCAACAGGAGGAGCTGTCCGGGGTCACCCTGGGCCGAGACGCTACCGAGAGTGGCCGTCGCCATGCCGCATCCGGACCCACGAGACTGAGCGCCATGTCGACGGCCGACCATCAAGGCCCCAGCCCTGCGCCGGGGCCCTGGCCAGTGCCCGCGCGCAGAACGAACGAGCGCCTCCTCGGCGCCCTCGGCTGGACCATCGAGGTCGCTCTCGGCCTGTTCGCCGGTGCCGGTGCCCTCTCGGTGTCCTCAGCACCAGCAAGGACTCTCGCCGACATACGCGCCGGCGGGAGCGCCTCGGCGAGCGCCGCGATATTCGGTGCGGCCTCGTGGTGTCCCGCGATCCCGGGCACGGGGATGCTGCGGCTCACGCAGGACGGAGCGACGTACGACCAGGGCCTGCGCAGGCGTCTTCCGCTCGACCGCCTGACAGCGGTCGCCGCGCACGCGCCCGGAACCGTCTCCACAGCCGTGCGACTGCCACACCGGTGGTGGGTCCTCGACCTCGACGGACCCGCGGGGGCGGGCAGCGTCGCTGCACTCCCGGAGGAGCTTGCCCTGCTCGGCGGCCTGGCCGGCTGGCCACCGCCGCTCGGGTGGCCGGTCGGCGAGCCTGCGCCGTAGGCGCCAACCCGGTCCACGCGCGGCCCAGCGGCAACGCTGGTCGCTGAACCTCCTGAGCCTTGCTCGGCACCGAGATGGTGCCTTTGGAGAGCTACGACGACGCGGTGTCCAGGAGCATCAGCCGGTCGGCGCGGTCCGTCATGGCGTGGAGTCTGGCACCCGGGTCCCACGTCGGGCCCGGCGCCCGCGCACAAGGTCGGCGGACGCGGCCACGACGCCCATGAGGACCGTGAAGGCGATGTCCTGCGGGCCGTGCACGACGGCCCGGACGACGACGACGATCACCACGATGAGCGCGCCCTGGCCCAGAGCGTGCAGCACGTCGGTCCGCATCATCCGGCCATCGTGGCGTGCCGGACACCCCCGCGGGGCCGGTTCGGCGGCCTCAGCCGGCAGCGTTGAGGTCGAGCTGGGTGTCGACGACCGCGATCACCGACCACGTGCCACCGTCGGCGTCGGTCAGCTGGTAGGTCGGCACCAGCACGGAGGCGCCGGACGGCAGCGTGGTGACGGCCAGCCCGAGGCGGGCTGACGTGATGGTCACGTGGCGGACCGGCCATGCGATCGCACTGCCCGCGGACGGGGTGGTCGGCGCCACGGGCGGGACGGTGGACGACGGGCCTCCGGTCGGCTCGTCACCGGGCGTGACGGCCGGTGCCGGAGCGATGACACCCGGACCGGCGGTCGCTGTGCCAGACGTCGCTGTGCCGGACGTCGCTGTGCCGGACGTCGCGGTGCCGGACGAGCCGGATCCCGTGGACGCGGACGGCGCTGTGCCGGACGACGCAGCGGCGGAAGGCGCCGTGACGGACGGCTGCACCTGCGACGGGACGGCCCCCGAGGTCGCCGACCCCGTGCTCGCACCATCAGGCGGCGGGACCGCCCCCGACGTCGCAGAGCCGACCGCCGGTTCCGCCGCACCGCTGTCCACCTGCACGCCGCCGGCCGCCATCGGCATCGGGCCGGCGCCGAACGCGCCGAACCGCGGGTCGTTGAGCCGTTCCACCGCCGCGGCCGGGCTGATCACCTGGTAGCGACCCAGGTCGACCAGCGGCGCGAGCGGTCCCCACAACGACTGGACGCCCGAGCCGACCAGGGTGGCCGACCACGTGACGCCGGTCAGCTGACCGTCCACCACCTGCGAGAACCTCACGGTCTCGCGACCGGCCGTCGGCACCGTCGCACCGGTGCCGTCGCGCACGGGCTTCTCGGGCTCGCCCACCTGGACCGTCGCGCCGGTCAGGTCGACGCCGACCGCGTGGAACAGCGCCCGCACCTTCGCCACGGCCGCATCGCCGGTCGGTGCCGCCGCCGCGTTCGGGCCGCACACCGAGGCGTTGGCCGCGGTCTTCTCGCCGGTGCACGTCCACGGGTCCCAGGCGGGGTCGGAGTAGGAGAGCGTTGCCATCCCGTCCCCGGAGAGGGTCAGCACGGCACCCTTGCCGTCCAGCGTCCCGACGGTCCAGGTGCCCCACTGCGCGCGCGGCTCCCCCGGCACCCCGAGCACCTTGGCCGCTCGACGGACGGTGTCGGCGCTGACCACGGACGCGGCGTCGAACGCCCTCGCCGTCCCGGTGCCGCCCGTGGTGGACAGGCCGGACGCGGTGAAGACGGTCCGTGAGCCCCACCAGCGGCCCGGTGCGGGCACGGCGATGGACGACGACGAGGCGCTGCCCGATGCCGCGCCGTTCGCCGGCGCTGCCATGTCGGCCCCCGCGCGCTGCGGACCACCGACCTGCGCACCACCGAGCGCGATCGCCGGCAGCGGTGTCGCACCGGCCGTCGAGCTGCCGCCCGTGCGGCCGCCCAGCGCATACGCCCCGCCGCCGACCACCGCGAACGCCGCCACGGCCGCCGCGACCTGCAGCCATCGCGGGGCAGCCGTCGGCCGCCACCGACGTCGAGCCGCCTCAGCGGCCGGGCCCGAGCCCGTCGCCCCGTCCGTGCGGCCGACGTCGACACCCGTCGCGGCGCGCAGCGTCGCTGCCAGGCGATCCGCGTCCGGTGCCGCGTCGGCAGCGGGGTCGGCGGCGCGCAGCCGGTCGAACGCGGGCTCGCCATCGAACGCCAGGTCGCCGTCGAACGCCGGGTCGTCACCGACCGTCGGCTCGGGCGCCGACGGCACGTCCGGGGGGACCGACCCGTCGGACGGCGTCCAGCCCGGCAGCTTCTCGCTCATGACGACCTCCGTCGACCTCCGTCGGGGCCGCCCGTGCGACCCGTCATCCGTCCTGTGTCCGCACCGCCGCGGACCTTGCACGCCACGTCGACGGCGATCACCCGACCCTGAGCCGCCAGCAACGGCCGGCCGGCCGACCCCTCCTCAGTCCTGGTCGGCCGTCCACGCCGCCGCCAGCCGCGCCCGCGCACGGCTCAGCGCCGCATCGGCACCGCCCCTGCCGATCCCCAGCACCGCGGCCAGCTCGGCACCGCCCAACCCCTCCCAGGCGGCGAGCAGCAGGATCTGCCGGTCGCGGGGCGCCAGGCCGGCGAGCACCCGGCGCACCCGCTCGTCGCCGACCGCACGCAGCGCGGGGTCGTCGTCGGCCTCCGGCGGCTCGGGCAGCTGTTCCATCACCAGCGGACGGACCTTGCGGCGGTGGTTGGCCAGCACGTACGCCGCAGTCCGGTACAGCCACGGCAGCTCGGCGCCCTCCGGCACGTCCTCGCGCCGCCGCCAGGCGACCACCAGCACGTCGGCCGTCAGGTCGTCCGCGTCCCCGATGCCGTCACGGCGCACCAGGTACCGGTGCACGGCGGTCGCGTGCTGACGGACGAGGGTGGTGAACCACGCCTCGTCGTGCGCCGACACGGTGGTCGGCTCGAGCGAGGTCCTCGCTGACACGGTGGCTCCTGGAGGCGCGGACGCACGGACACCCCTGTGGTGTGCCCAGCGTGCCGGATCTTGCACGCTGCAGGGCGCGGATCCGCCGCACGCCGCGCCGGGCGCCCTGCGCAGGGTCCGCGCCGGCGCCCGACGACGGGTCCTCAGAGCCCCTCGGCCACCGCCGCCGTCGCCCGCAGCCACGCCCGCCGGGTGGCCGGCCGCAGCTTGTCGTAGTCGATCGGCCCACCGGACACCAGCGCCCGCTCGTAGGGCACCTCGACGACCGTCCTGGTGAGCGCCCCGAAGTGGTTCCGCAGCCGCTTCTGCAGGGCCTTGTCCACCTTCGGGTCCGGGGCGGACAGCACCGTCACCGCCTTGCGGACGGCGTCCTCGTGGCCCATCGCCCGCAGCGCGTCCAGCGCCCACGCGGCCGACTGCGCGGTGTCCTCGCGGATGGTGCTCACCACCACCAGCTGGTCGGCGGAGTCGACCGCCGCCCGCCAGTTCGAGGCGCGCATGTTGTTGCCCGTGTCCACCACCAGCACCCGGTAGAACTGCGACAGCAGCCGGTGCAGCCGCTGGAAGCTCTCCGCGTCGACGGAGGCGACCGAGGCGGCGTTCTCGTCCGAGGCGAGCACGTCGAACTGCTCGGTCGGCTGGGTGCGCATGTACCCGTCGAGGTCGCCGATCCGCACGGCGCCGTGCGAGGTCAGCGTCGGCAGCGAGCGCAGCAGGTCGACGGCGGTGCGGGTGTGGTCCGACGGCGCCGACCGCCAGCCCAGGGTGCCGTGCGTCTCGTTGTTGTCCCAGGCGAGGGTGTACCCGCCGCGCTGCAGGCCGAACGTCGAGGCGAGCAGCATGGTGGCCGTCGTCTTGTGGGCGCCGCCCTTGGGGTTGATCACCACGACGGTGCGGGGCCCGTCGAGGGACCGGCGCACGGCGGCGATGTCGGCACGCAGCCGGCGCTCGGCGCGGCCGGGGCCGGGCTTGACCGCGCCGAACGTCAGTGTGCGAACGCCGCGCTGCCAGCCCTGGCGGGCGGGACCGTTGCGGTCCGAGCGGCGGACGGACACCAGGTCCTCGAGCGTGGGGAGCACCTCGCCGTCGCGGCGCCGGCTGGCAGCGGCGTCCGCGGCGCTCCGGGTCCCGGTGGCGCGGGGCTCGGCGGTGCGGGCGTCCGCCGTGCGGGCGTCCGACGACGAGGCCGCAGCCGTCGCACCGGCCGGCGTGGGCCCGGCGGTGGGTACCGGGGCCCCGATCGGCGCGGAGGCTCCCGGCACCGGTGCGCCGGAGGGCAGGGGCGCGGCCGGCACCGGCGGCGCTCCGAGCTTGTCGGCCTCGTCGGGCTCCGGCGGTGCCTCGTCCACGCGTCCGTCCG
This sequence comes from Cellulomonas sp. 73-145, assembly GCA_001898185.1. Lineage (GTDB taxonomy): Bacteria > Actinomycetota > Actinomycetes > Actinomycetales > Cellulomonadaceae > Cellulomonas. Next base: position 150,415 of record MKTI01000004.1, read on the forward strand.
GGTGGATCAGCAGGGACCACACCCCGTCGGGGTCGCGCACCTGCACCGGCAGCGGCCGGCCGAGCTCCGCGGCCAGCGCCGCGACCTGCGACGTCACCTCGGCACCGGCCTGCGCCAGGTCCTCGCGGGCCACCGGGCGGCGGTCGCCGTCCACCACCAGCTCGCCGGTGCCGTCGTCGCGCACCTCGGCCGTGATGGTGGGGACACGCCCCGTGCTGGTCGTCAGGCTGCTGCCGTCGGTCATCCCCGAGAGCTCCTTCGTCGTCCACCGCTGTGCCCGAATCTGCGCAGCTCCGTCGCGCGGACAACCCACGCATGCGCGACGAAACTACGCCGTAGGGTCTCAGGTCGCACCGGGAGAGCGACGAACGCCCAGGCCAGCGGGGCCGGCACAGCCCCCCGAACCGTCGACGGGACGGCCGACGAGGTCGGCTCTAGTCGTCCAGCTCGACGTCGAACCACACCGTCTTGCCGCCGTCGGCGTGCGTCGCGGTGCCCCAGGCGGAGGACAGCGCCTCGACGAGAGCCAGGCCGCGGCCGCTCGGCGCGGTCGGCTCGGGGTGCCGCACCCGCGGACGGCCCTGACCGGTGTCCCGGACGCTCACCCGGACGGTGCGCCGGTCGACCCGCAGGCCCACCAGCACCTCGCCGTCGGCGGGTCCGTGCACGACCGCGTTGGAGACCAGCTCCCCGGTCAGCAGCTCGATCACCTGGTTGTTCGAGCCGACCACACCCTCGGCGGCGATGGCCCGCATCACCCAGTGGCGCGCCAGCCGAGGTGCGTGCCGCTCGGCGCGCAGCGTCAGCTCGTCGTCGACCGGGCGCCAGCCACTCCGGCGCGCACTCGGTGCGCTGGAGAGGTCTCGGACGTCGCCCACGGGACCAGCGTGCCTGATGGTCGTCCGCAGCGCCCTCCGAGGCGCGCGCACCGATGGGTGATCCGCCCCTCGGGACGAGGTCGCCCCGGCTCCCCCCGCCTGCCGGACGGGGTCAGCGGCGCACCGGCGGGGCGGGCCGCCACACCGACGACTCGATCGGCATGAGGATCCACAGCGCGATGTAGACGATGAGGAAGCTGCCGGGGATCACCAGGTTGGCCAGCAGGAACAGCAGCCGCGTCACCCACGGGCCCAGGCCGATGCGCCGGCCGATGCCGGCGCACACACCGGCGACGACCCGCCCCTCGTAGACCCGGATCAGGCCCGTGCGGCCCAGCGGCTCCTGGATGGTGCTCATCTCGTCCTCCTGTCACCGGACGTCCGGGTCGGGTGTCCGCCCCTCGGTCGTCCAGCGCTCTCCGGCGCCGTCCGCGCCGTCTCGTCGTGGTGCCGACCCCCGTACGGGCCGGTGTGCTCCCAGCCTGGCGCGGGCGTCCGTCCCGGCCCATCGGGGACAGCCCTGATCCGTCCCGGGTTCGTCCCTGAGCCCCTCAGCGCCGCCGCCTCAGCGCCGCGGGCGGGCCACCTCAGGGGCGGCCGGTGCCACCTCAGACGTCGTCGGGCGCACGGCACCTGCAGGACTGGGCGATCGACCGATCCGCCGACCCGGGCCTCACGACGACCTTGGGGTCATCACAAGGAGAAGGACGAAGGACGGGGAGCGCACCACCATGATCGAGATCACGAGGACGTGGCAGGCACCGGCGGTCGACGCCGAGCTGGCCTACCGTCGCGAGCACCTGCTGGACGAGCTGGGCGAGGCACGCCGGGCGGCGTACCTCAGCCGGGCGGCCCGCGCCGAGCGTGCCGCGCGCCGCGACGCCGCCGGCCGGGAGCGGTCCGGCGGCCGGTCACTAAACAGGTGGCTGCGTGGGTGGTCCCTGCGAGGATCGGGGGCATGGCACGCAGCCCGATGAGCACGCCGTTCGTCGCCCGTGCGGCACAGGTCGAGCGCCTCTGGGAGGCGTTCGAGGGCGCGAGCGCGGGCGACCCGTCGCTGGTGGTCGTCGCCGGTGACGCCGGCGTCGGCAAGACGCGGCTGGTGCGCCACGTGAGGAGCCTGGCCAAGCAGGCCGGCGCCCGGACGGTCGTGTCGGCGTGCGTCGACCTCGGTGAGATCGGCCTGCCGTACCTGCCGTTCGCGGCGGCGCTCGCGACGCTGCAGGGCGTGGAGCCGGACGTGGTCGACGCGGTGGTGGCGGACCGTCCGGCGCTCGGCCGGCTGCTGCCCGGCGGGACGGACCGACCGGCCCGGGCCGACGAGGCGCAGGACCGGTTCGAGCTGTTCGAGGGCGTGGCAGACGTGCTGGCCCGCATGGGCACGGCCGAGCGGCCGCTGCTGGTGGTGCTCGAGGACCTGCACTGGGCGGACGCCTCCTCGCGGGACCTGCTGCGCTTCCTGGTCAGCCGCCTGGCCATGCAGCACCTGCTGCTGGTCGCCACGTACCGCACGGACGACCTGCACCGGCGCCACGCCCTGCGCCCGCTGATCGCCGAGCTGGTGCGGCACCCGCGCGTGCAGCGGCTGGAGCTGCTGCCGTTCGACGAGCCGGAGCTGCGGGAGTTCACCACGGCGGTGCTCGGCGCTCCCTTGGACGACGACACCTTCGGCCGGGTGGTCGCCCGCTCGGAGGGCAACGCGTACTTCGCCGAGGAGCTGCTGGCGGCCGGTCCCGAGACGGACGAGCTGCCGTGGTCCCTGGTCGACGTGCTGCGCGTGCGGCTCGAGGCGCTGCAGCCCGCGTCCCAGCGGCTGGCGGAGCTGGTCGCCGCCGCCGGACGCAGCGTCCCGGAGACGCTGCTGCGCGCCGCGGCCGCGGCCGACGACTCCGCGGTGCTGAGCGGGCCGGGCGCCGTGGACCTCGCCCTGCGGGACGCCGTCGCCCAGCACGTGCTGGCCGCCGAGGACGGCGGCCGCATCGCGTTCCGGCACGCCCTGCTGGCCGAGGCGGTGTACGGGGACCTGCTGCCGGGCGAGAAGTCAGGCCTGCACCGCGCCTACCTCCGCGCGATGCAGGCCGACCCGACCGTCGCCTCGTCGGCCCGCCTGGCCAGCCACGCGCTGCGCGCCCCGGACCTCGACGTCGCGCTCACCGCCTCCTACGCCGCGGCGAGCGAGGCGCAGGCCGTGCTGGCGCCCGAGGAGCAGCTGCAGCACCTCGAGGTGGTGCTCCGGCTGTGGGACGCGGCCCCTCGTGCGGCCGCCGGGCTGCCGGAGGACCACGTGGCGCTCCTGGGCCTCGCGGCGGGCGCGGCGTCGGAGGCCGGGCGGGCGGACCACGCGCTGCAGCTGGCCCGCGCCGCGGTCGACGAGACCGGCCACGACACACGCCGCCAGGCGGGCTGCCGCACGGCGCTCGCCCGGTTCCTGCTCGATGCCGACCGGGTGCACGAGGCCCGGACCGAGGCGTCCCGCGCCGTGGCCGTGCTCGACGAGCCGTCCGCCGACCGGGCGTGGGCACTGGCGACCTACGCGCGCGCCGCGATGAACATGGACCTCGACGAGGAGGCCGAGGTGGTGGCGACCCAGGCGCTCGAGGTGGCGCGGGCCGTCGGCGCCACCGACGCCGAGTCGGACGCGCTGACCACGCGGGCGCTGCTGGTCAGGGAGTCGCCGGAACGGTCCGAGGAGCTGCTCGAGGCGGCGCTGGTGCGCGCCGAGGAGTCCGGGGACCTGGCGACGGAGCTGCGGACCCGGTTCAACCTGGTGTCCGGCCGGTACTACGCGGGTGACCTCGCCGGGGCCGCCGCGCTCGCGGCGAGCAGCGTGGCGCGCGCCGAGCGGCTCGGCGCCGGCCGCGGGGCGTACACGCTGGAGCTGCGCTGGATGGCGGAGCTGATCCGGTACCAGTCGGGCGACCTCACCCCCGGGCCGGCGGCGCGCGCCCCGGTCGACCAGTGGGACGAGCACACGTCGTGGCTGGCCGTGGCGTGCACGTACGCCGCCGTCGCGCGGGGCGACGAGGACGCCGTCGAGCGCGGGCGGGCGCTGGTCGCCCACCGGGACCGGGACCCGCAGATCCTGCTGATCGCGGGCGGCACCACGGTCGACGCGCTGACGTGGCGTGGCGAGCCCGACGCGGCCGTCGAGCTCGCGGCGGACGTGATGACCGGGGTGGCGGCCTCCTGGGGCGAGTACGTGCTCGGCGGCATCTGGGTGTGCGCGCTCGCGCTGGCGGCGCACGCCGATGCGGCGGAGGAGGAGCGGCTCGCCGGTCGGGACGTCACGCAGCGGCTCGAGGCCGGCGAACGGCTGCTGGGCCACGCCGAGGACACCGCGGTGAAGGGGCGTCCGCGCGGAGGCCGGCTGGGACCGGAGGGTCGCGGCTGGGCGGCACGGGCCCGCGCCGAGCACGCGCGGCTGAACGGTCGGCCGGAGCCGGAGCTCTGGGCGGCGGCGGTCGCGGAGTTCGGCAACGGGTTCCGGTACGAGGTGGCCCGCACGCGGTGGCGGTGGGCCGAGGCGCTGCTGGCCGCCGGCGATCGCAGCGGCGCGCAGGGACAGGCGTTGACGGCGCTGGCCGAGGCCGAGGCGATGGGCGCACGCCCGCTGGCCACCGCGGTGCGGGCCCTGGCGCGCCGCGGCCGGCTCGAGCTGCCCGGCACCCGGGCCGAGACGGCGGACGTGCTGACGGCCCGCGAGGCGGAGGTGCTGCGCCTGGTGGCCCAGGGCCTGTCCAACCGGCAGATCGGCGAGCGGCTGTTCATCTCCGCCAAGACCGTGTCCGTGCACATCTCCAACCTGCTGGCCAAGCTCGGCGTGTCCGGCCGAGCGGAGGCCGTCGCGGTGGCCCACCACCGAGGCCTGCTGAGCTGAGCCGACGGGCCGGCGGCAGGGGGTGCCGGTGTCGGTGCGCGGCTCTAGCGTGAGCCCATGCCGAGCGCCAGCACGCCCGCCGTCGAGCTCGAGGTGCGCGGCCGCACCGTGCGCGTGTCCAACCCGGACCGGGTCTACTTCGCCGAGCGGGGGCTGACCAAGCTCGACGTGGTCGAGTACTTCGTCGCGGTGGGTGACGGGATCCTCGGCGCGCTGCTGGACCGCCCGACGACGCTGGAACGCTGGCCCCGCGGCTGGTTCGCCGACGCGAAGCGGGCCACCCGCGCCGACTCGTCGGGCGACGCGTTCTACCAGAAGCGGGTGCCGCAGGGCGCCCCGGACTACGTCGAGACCAGCCGGATCGGCTTCCCGAGCGGTCGCACGGCCGACGAGGTGGCACCCACCGAGCTGGCCGTCGTCGCGTGGGCCGCCAACCTCGGCACGCTGACCTTTCACCCGTGGCCGGTGGTGCGGGACGACGTCGACCGGCCGGACCAGCTGCGCATCGACCTGGACCCGCAGCCGGGCACCGACTTCTCCGATGCCGCCCGGGTCGCGCCGCACGTCCGCGAGCTGCTGACCGAGCACGGTCTGACGGGGTTCCCCAAGACGTCCGGCGGCCGCGGCATCCACGTCTTCGTGCCGATCGAGCCGCGCTGGACCTTCACGGAGGCCCGGCGGGCCACCATCGCGTTCGGCCGGGAGCTGACCCGCCGGCTGCCGGAGCAGGTGACGGTGAAGTGGTGGAAGGAGGAGCGCGGCTCGAAGATCTTCGTCGACTACAACCAGATGGCGCGGGACCGCACCATCGCCTCGGCCTACTCGGTCCGCGCCAACGCCCGTGCCACCGTGTCCGCTCCCCTGCGCTGGGACGAGATCGGCGACGTGGCGCCGGACGACTTCGACGTCACGACGATGCCGGCGCGGTTCGCCGAGGTCGGCGACCTCTTCGCCCCGCTGGTCGCCCACCGGGAACCGCGCTACTCGATCGAGTCGCTGCTGGAGCTGGCCGACCGGCAGGAGCGCGACGAGGGTGAGGGTGACCTGCCCTACCCGCCGGAGTACCCGAAGATGCCGGGCGAGCCGAAGCGCGTGCAGCCGAGCAAGGACGCCGACCGCCCCCGCTGACGGGCGCCTGTCAGTGGCGCGCCTGTCAGTGGCGCGACCGTCAGCGGTCGCCCCCGACGCCGAGCGCGGTGAGCAGCCGGCTCAGGACGCCCACCGGGTCGTGCAGCACGCGGAACCCGTCGCCCACCACCCGCGCGGTGCCGTCGTCCACCGGCTCGGCCGCCCAGTCGCGCGGCACGATCCCCAGCTCGACCTCCAGGCCGCTCGCCAGCCGCACCCGTCGCTCCGTCAGCACTCCCCACGCCTGGGTCCGCACCGGCGTCGCGTCCTGGCCGACCGCCACCGGGATCCAGTCGTCCGCCTGGATCCAGCGCTCGGGCACGTCGGTCGGCAGGACGAGGTCCACGTCGGAGTCCGCGCGCGCAGCGCCACGTGCCCACGACCCCGCCAGCCCCACCGCCACGACGTCGGGACGTGCCGCCGCCCACGCCGCCACGGACCGGCACACGGCCAGGACCTCATCCCGCCGGCTCGGCTCGGACGGCACGCTCGGTCCTTCGGTCATCGGCGGTTCGTCCCGGCGCGCTGCGCGGGCGACCCGTCAGCCCGTGTACTCGTAGTGCCAGTACTCCGGCCCCGACCCGTTCTGCAGCGCCCACGCCGGCTGCACCCAGCCGAACGACGGACCGTGCGCCAGCAGCCACGCGCGCTGCGCGCTGTTCCAGCCGTACTCGCACGGCAGCTCCGGCACGTCGATCGCCTTGCCGTACCCGTGCGGCGACGTCCCCGGCACCGCGGCGACGGTGCCGAGCGCGGCGCGCATCGCCACCTGCGTCGCGTAGTCCCGGTACGCCAGGTCGATGTCCAGGTTGTGCCCGAACGCCGCCCGGAACGCGACGTTCAGCCGTTCGAGCGCCTGCGCCGCCGGGGTGAGCAGGTAGAAGCGGGTGCCGTGCGAGTCGGTGGTCCAGGACAGCGCCGTCATGGACGAGGCCGGCAGGTTCCCGTTCGAGCCGTCGCCGGTCGCGGTGGGCACCGACGTCCAGAAGGGCGGTCCGGTGTAGGTGGTGCGGCAGGGGTCGACGGACGACGTCGGCGCGGGGCTCGCTGCGGCACGTGCCTTCGCCGCTGCCTGCGCCGCTGCCTGCGCCGCCCGGGCGGCCTGCCAGGCCTGCTGCGCCTGGTTCACCTGCGCCGCGGCGGTGGAGACGGAGGCGGTGAGCGTCGCGGCGCGAGCGGGCGCCACGGTCCCGGCGAGCGCCTGGTCCGCCTCGGTGAGCGCCGACGCGAGGGCCGTGCGCACCGCGTCGTCGGACACCTGCCCAGCGCTGCCGTCCAGCACGGCACGCGCCGCGGCGACCGCCTGCTGCAGCTCGGCACGGGACTGGTCGGTCAGGCCCTGGGCTGCCGCCTGCGCAGCCTGGGCCGTCAGGCCGGACACCTGCGACGCGTCGTCGCTCACGGCCGCGGCCGCCCGAGCCGACGTCAGATCGTCCGCAGCGGCCGGCCGCCGACCGTCCTGCCAGGCCCACGCCCCCGTGCCGCCCGCACCCAGCACCAGGGCGGCGGCGAGCGCGACAGCGGCGGGACGACGGATGGCGTACCTCCCCGATCGGTGCGACGGGGTCCGCAGCAGTGCGGCGCGACGGACGAGCCAGGCTAACCCGCTGCCCCGTGCGGCGCCCAGCCCCGGCCACCACACGGTGGGTGCGCGGAGGACCGCCCCACGACTAGGTCCGACGACCCCCGGGACCACCCGCGGGAGCGATCTCACTCTCCGGGTTCCTCAAGACCGGCGCGGCGCTGGTCGATCCCCACACCATGACCGAGTTGACTGCGATGGTGCAGACGCTCACGCCCGACCCCACCCTCGTCGGCCCGCGTGACCTCACCTCGCACGAGCACGCCGACCTCGATCGGCTGCGAGCGCCGCTCGCCGGCAGCGTCGACCGCACGGACTCCCGGGCGCTGAGCTGGTTCTGGGACCGGGTGGTCCCGCAGCCCGGCACGGCCGCACCGGCGGGACTCGTGGAGTGGGTCGGGGTCGCACTCGGCGACCTGCTGGTCACCCATGTCGCCGGTTCGCGCTGGGTGGTGTGCCCGGGACCGTCCGGACCGACGCTCGGCATCGTCGGCGATGCGCACCCCCTGGCACCGGTGGTGCCGATCCCGGACGCGCAGGACCGGTGGGACGCCGGTGCCCGCGGCTGGATCGGCGGCTACCTCGGCGCGGCAGCCGCGCACCTGGCGGGCGTCACGATGCCGCAGCCGCGCGTGTCGGTCGAGAACGTGACCGCCTCGGAGCGCACCACCGCGCCGGCATCCGCGCCCGTGGACGACGAGCCCTCGGCCCCTGCCGACTCCCTCGCCGCATCCCTCGCAGAAGCCGGCATCGTGCCGGATGCCGCACCGGCGGCGGCGGAGGCGGAGGCGGAGGCGACGGAGTGGACCCCGGTCGTCGTACCGGCGCCGGGCACACCGCTGCCCAGCCGCCACCACGCCCCGGCGGACGGAACCGCCGCGGCAGCTGCCGGTGCCGCACCGACTGCCGACCCGGGACCGGGCGCCGCCCGGCCGGCGGCCGCCGCGCCTGCTCCCGTCCAGGCTGCACCCGTCCAACCGCCAGCCGTCCAGGCGGCAGCCGTCCAGCCTGCACCAGTCCAGCCGGCAGCCGTCCAGCCGACGGCGGTCCAGCCGACCGCCCCGCGGCGGCCGACCAACCTGCCGCACCCTCCGTCGACCGCCGCGCAGGAGCTGGCGCTGCGCGCCCTCGAGCACGCGCTCGTCGTGCTGCGCCGCGGACCGTTCGACCGCGAGGCGTTCGTCATGCTGGTCGACGAGTCGGGCACCCGCACCCTCGCCTGCACCGGTGAGCCGTCGCAGGCCCTGCGACAGGCGCGGGACACCGCGCGTACGTCAGATGCCCGCGCGGTGGCGATCGGCTGGATCGACCGGCACCCGGCCGGCATCCCGGACCCGCGTCAGGGGTTCCCGGCGGTGCTGATCGAGGCGTCGGAGGCGGGAGCACCGGGGCTGAAGGTGGCGCACCGGTTCGTGGAGGACGCGCTCGGCACCGGCCCGCTCGGCGACCCCGTGCTGGTGGGCGAGGTCCCGCCGCTGCTCTAGCTGCGGCTGGTGCTCAGCTCCGGCTAGTGCTCGGCTGCGGCTGCTGCTCGGCTCCGGCTGGACTGGATGGCCCGGGTTGCGTCGACCTCCGGACACAGGAATCGCCCGGCGACGTCGTCGTCGGGCGATTCGGTTTGACCGGCCTCGCGTGAGACCTGCGGGCGCGACGCTGCGTCCGCGTGGTGCGTCTCAGGCGATGCGGCGCTTGGCGCGGAACTCGTCGGCGATCTGCTGGGCCTGCAGGCTGATCAGGGCCCGGTAGTACTCGAAGAGGATGGCCACCCGCTCGGCGGGCACCTCGTCGTCGCCGTCGCGCGCCGCCAGCCACTCGTACTTCGCCACGCGGATCTCCGCGTCCGATATGTACAGCTGCCAGTCCGCTGTCGTCGGGAGCTCGTTGTTCGGTTCCATGCCGTGAGTCTGGCCCGGCCGGAGCGCGCCTGGGACAAACGTCCTGTGTTTTCGCCCCCCATGACAACGCGTCGCGACACCGTGTCACATAACCCGCCCGGGTGAGCGACTCACCACCCGAACCTGCCCTGACCTGCGAGGACACACCCTCTCAGAGTCTGGGCGATTGTCATGGTCAAGCGTCCAGTTCACCCTTTACTGCCACTAGGCGCGACGGCTCCGGGGGCCCTCCGGGGCCTCGACCGCGCCGTTGGCACCGTCGTCGACCGAGCCGCCGGCATCGTCCTCGTCCAGCTGCCGGTGCAGCCCGTCGAGCTCGGTCCGGAGCTCTGCAGCCGTCTGCGCCCACCGGCGCGCGTCGTCGTCCCGGCCCCACACCTCTGCGTAGCCGCGGGCGCGGAACATCGCCAGGCTGAGGCGAACGGTGGTGTCGCGGACGCGTGCCCGCAGGAACGCCTCCTGCAGCCCCGCCAGCCCGGCGTCGCCGGGCTGCCCCACGAGCGGGTCGCGTCGGTCGACGGAGGCGGTCATGCCCTACCGATCGGCCGGTGAGGGCCGATCGGTGAGCCATCCGGCACGACTACGCGGGAGATCACACGGCGGCAGAGCCGGACCGGTCAGGTACCACTCCCCGTCAGGTACCACTCGAGGAACCGTTCCGACTGCTCGACCTCGACCCAGGGCACCTGGTGGTGGCCGCCGACGTGGGCCCGCAGCGTCTTGTGCGGCGAGCCGAAGGCGTCGAACAGCGCCAGCCCCGAGGGGCGGTCCAGCTCGGGGTCGTCCCAGGAGAGGATCACCTCGACCGGGATGGTCACCTGCCTGGCGAGGGCGAGCACCGGCTCGGTGCCGAAGTACCCGCCCAGCACCGCCGCGCGGATGCGGGCATCGGCCAGGATCAGCGGGATCCCGATGCCGGTGGCCAGCGTCAGACCGGTGTACCCGATGGGCGCCTCGGCACCGACCTGCGGGAGCGCCTGCAGCGCGTCGATCGTCGCGCGCCACTCCGGCACGGCCCGCTCGGCGATCGAGGCGTTGAGCTCGACGACGAACGGCGCGAGCGGCTGACCGGCCGCGCGGGCGGCCACCATCGCGTCGATCAGGCGCTGGTCCACGGCGCTGCGCGGACGGTCGCCGTGCCCCGGAGCGTCGACGGCCGCGACGGCGTACCCGTACGTGGCGACCAGGTGACGAGCACGCGCCACGAGGCCCGGCGCGCGCTTGTGCAGCCCGCCGCCGTGACCCATCAGCACGAGGGCGGGGGGAGGGTCGACGGCACCGCTCGGGGTCCAGAGGACCCCCGGGACGTCGTCGAGCATGAAGTCGTGCTCGTCGACGCCGTCGGCGGACGAGGAGGTGTGCAGGTGCATGGCGGACGCCTTCCGATCAGCTGACGGAGGGCTCCCGGCGCCGAGCGAGCAGGCCGGTCAGTGACGACGTGGGGAGCACCCGTGGGACACAGCGTTCATCGGTGCTCACCCCCTCCGGTCGTCGGCCTCGCGCCGCCAGGATCCCCTGCGTCGGCGCGGGTGTCGACGACATTTCTGGGCCTCCGCCTGAGGTGGGTCGCTGTCGGTGCCGGCACCTAGCCTGCCGGCATGACCTGGGACTGCCGGCACGTCTCCGTACCCGTCGACCGGCCACCGGCCGACGTCGCCGCGTTCGCCGGCGACCCGGCGAACCTGCCGCTGTGGGCGGGTGGCCTGAGCTCCGGCATCCGCCGCGAGGGCGACCGGTGGCTCACCGACTCGCCGATGGGGGTCGTCGAGGTGGCGTTCGTCGGACCCGTGGAGCTGGGCATCCTCGACCACGACGTGACGCTCCCGGACGGCACGGTGGCGCACAACCCGCTCCGCGTGCTGCACAACGACCGCGGCAGCGAGGTCGTCTTCACGCTCTACCGGCTCCCTGGCGTGTCCGACGAGGAGCTCGATCGGGACGCAGCGCTTGTGGCAGAGGACCTCGGGAGGCTGCAGGCGCTGCTGGAGCAGTGAACCGCGCGGCGCAGTCAGCTGACGAAACGGGCACATCGGCCCCTTCCCCCCTGCTAGCGTCGCCCCGCCATGGCGGCCGAGCGCGGGCGCTGATCAGGGGGTTCGCATGGGTGACGGTCGCGGTGCGCCGCGCGGCGGTGGCTGGTCGGACGTGGTGATGCGGGTCGTCATCGGGCTGGCGGCCGGTGGGTTCACCTCGTGGTCGCTCTACCGCTCGGTGCTCACCTGGGTGCCGCTCGCATTCCTCGCGGCGTTCCTCGCCGTGGACGGCTGGCGCCTCACGGACCGGGCCCGTTCCGCGCGCCGGCGACGCAACGCCTGACGTCTGCAGCGCCCGGCGTCCGCAACGCCTGCCGCCCCAGCGCCTGACGGCCCCCAGCGCCCCGCGTCCCAAGGTCAGGCGCGCGGGGCGCCCGTGCTGCCCCGCACGACGAGGCTGGTCGGGATCAGCTCGCTCCCGGGTGGGGTACCGCCGGCGATCGTCTCCAGCAGCACCTGCAGGCAGCGCTCCCCCAGCCGGCCGAAGTCCTGGCGCACGGTGGTCAGCGGCGGGACGAAGTGCGCGGAACCGTCGACGTCGTCGAACCCCACCACCGACACGTCGTCCGGCACCCGCAGGTCGGCCTCCCAGAACGCCCGCAGCAGGCCGAGCGCCAGCTGGTCGTTGGCGGCGAACACCGCGGTCGGCGGCCCACCCGCCACCAGCTCCCGCCCGACGGCGTAACCGCGGTCGGCGCTCCAGTCGCCCGTGCTGGGCTCCCGCGACTCGATGCCGGCAGCCGCCAGCTCGTCGTGCCAGCCCTCGATGCGGCGGCGTGCGTCCAGCCAGTCGGTCGGGCCGGCCAGGTGCAGCACGTCCCGGTGCCCGAGGTCCAGCAGGTGCCGCACCGCCTGGCGCGCGCCGGCGTAGTGGTCCACCGCGACCGACCGCAACGGCGCCGGCAGGGCCATCGGCCCCACCATCACCACCGGCACCGGGGAGGCGAAGGAGCGCACCGCCTCGACCGCGTCGTCGTGCGCCGCGAGCACCACGACCCCGTCGACACCCTCCGTCATGAAGTGCTCGAGCACGGACGCGACGTCGTCCGAGCTCCACGCCGGCAGCGTGGCCAGGGACACGAACAGCCCGAGCTCCCGGGCCGCGTTCTCGATCGCGATCAGCGTGCTGGTCGGCCCGAACAGCGCGGAGCCGGACGAGAGGACGCCGATGGTGCCGCTGCGGCGGGTCACCAGCGCCCGCGCGGCGAGGTTGGGCCGGTACCCCAGGGCGGCGACGGCGTCGAGCACCCGCCGCCGAGTGGCCGGACGCACGCTGGGATGGTCGTTGAGGACCCGGGAGACGGTCTGGTGGGACACCCCGGCGAGCGCGGCGACGTCGCTCATCACGGGTGGGCGTGTGCTGGACATCGGTCCGCATCCTCCACCCGTCGAGGCGCCGGAGGTGGCCGGACACTCCACCGACCCGTGAGACACGAAGGCCCCGCGCCGGCATTGGTGCTGGTCACGGGGCCTTTCGGTGCTGAGCCGCCTGAGAGAATCGAACTCTCGACCTTCTCATTACGAGTGAGACGCTCTGCCGACTGAGCTAAGGCGGCGTCGTCGTGGGGTGACGCGGAGCGACCCCCGGCACGGCGAGCGGGCCCACTGTACCCGGAGGCCGGTCCGGCCTCCAAAGCGGGCCCACGGCCGGTCGCGCCGGTCGGCGCGCGTGTCAGCAGCGCGTGCCGGCCTTGGGCGCTGTGCCGTCGAGGAAGTAGTCGTCCACGGCGTTCTGCACGCACGAGTTCGACAGGCCGTACGCGCCGTGCCCCTCCCCGACGTGGGTGAGCAGGACGCCCGACGACAGGGTCGAGGCCATCTTCTGCGCCCAGACGTAGGGCGTCGCCGGGTCGTTGGTGGTGCCGACGACGACGATCGGCGGCGCACCCTTCGCCGAGTAGTCGGTCAGGTCCGTCACCTGGGGCACCGGCCAGCTGGCGCAGGTGGTGCCGGAGTAGGCGAAGAAGTCCCCGACGGTGGGCGCCGCCTGCTTGATGGCGGCGGCCTGCGTGCGCATGGTCGCCAGGTCCGACGAGCCGCGCGAGTCCAGGCAGTCGATGGCGGTGAACGCCTCGGTGGTGTTGGTGGTGTACCGGCCGTCGGACGAGCGGTCGTAGTACGCGTCGGCCAGCTGCAGCAGCCCGGAGCCGTCCCCCTTCACCGCGGCGGTCAGCGCCTGGGTCAGCATCGGCCAGGCCCTCTGCGAGTACAGCGGGTAGGCGATGCCGGTGAAGGCGAGCGGTGCGGTGAGCCGGCGGGAGGTGCCCGTGGGCAGCGGGGTGGTGTGCGTGTGGGTCAGCAGGCCGGCGATCTCCTTCATCGCGGTGTCCACGTCGCCCGTCAGCGGGCAGCCCTTGCCGCCCAGGCAGTCGGTGACGTATGCCCGCAGGGCGCTCTCGAACCCGGCCGCCTGGCCGGCCGCGACGGCGTCGGCGTCCAGCGTCGGGTCGAGCGCCGAGTCGAGCACCATGCGGCCGACCGTCTTGGGGAACAGCGCCGCGTAGGTGGCGCCGAGCTTGGTGCCGTACGAGTAGCCGAGGTAGTCGAGCGTCACGTCGCCGACCGCGGCCCGCACCACGTCCATGTCCTTGGCGGAGCTGATGGTGTCCACGTGCCCCAGCACGGCGCCCGTGTTCTGGGCGCACGCGGCGCCGAAGTCGGCCCACGCCTTCTCCTGGGCCTGCACGCCCGCGTCGGTGGACAGGTCGAAGTCGGCGGAGACGAGCTTGTCCATCGCCGGCCCGTCGTAGCACTTCACCGGCACCGACCGCTGCACGCCGCGGGGGTCGAAGGCCACCAGGTCGTACTCGTCGCGCACCTCGGCGCTCACCACGGTGCCGGCCGTCTCGAGGAAGTCGACGGCCGAGGCGCCCGGTCCACCCGGGTTGACCAGGATCGACCCGACGGTGTCCGACCCCTTGGCCTTCAGCCGTGCCAGGGCCAGGTCGATGGTCTGGCCGGCCGGCTGGGCCCAGTCGAGCGGGACCGTGACGGTGCCGCACTGGGCGGTCTCGCCCTGCGGCGCCGCGACGCCGGAGCAGCCCTTCCACTGCACGGTCTGCGAGTAGAACCGGGTCAGGTCGGCCGGGACCGGGGTCGCGGGCGCCGACACGCTGCGCGAGGCGTTGCCCGTGGGGCTGGTCCGGTGCTTGGCGGGGGCCGGCGTGCAGCCGGCGAGCACGAGTCCGACGACGAGCAGGGCCGATGCCGCACCGAGGCGGGTGGACCGGCGCAGGCCGGTGGACGGCCGGGCGGCGATGGGCATGGCGCCCACCGTAACGGTCGGTGCTGAACGGTCTTGACGGAACCCGAACACAGGGCGGACACACCCCGAACCGAGGTCGTCGACAGTCCTCCTCGTCGGCGGGAGCGGCCCGCCCTGGTGAAGGAGTCGTCATGACGCTGCCCCTCGCACGCATCGTCGGGACCGTCGCGCTGACCGGTGCGCTCGCGCTCGGTGCCGCCGTGCCCGCCCTCGCCGACGGGACGTCCACCCCCGTCGCGACCCCGACGGCGAGCTCGTCGCCCAGCCCGTCGACGCACGTGACGGTCGACGGGAACACGGTCACCATCACCACCGACCTGGCGACCGTCCAGGCGTGGTGCACCCGCGACCACAAGGCGCAGGCCCGCCTGACGGCGCTGCAGCAGCGGATCCAGGCCGGGGCCGACACGAAGGGCTCGGTCGCCTGGCTGCGCGCCAAGGCCACCGCAGCGGCGAGCGCCGGGCACCCCGAGCAGGCGAAGAGGCTCAACGAGCGTGCCGACCGGCGCCAGGACCGGTTGCCGCAGATCGCCAACGCGCTGACCCGGCTGAAGAACGCGGACACCACGGTGTGCTCCGCCCTGCCCGGCGCCGGCGCATGAGCCTGCGCCTGCGCGCGGCCGCGCGCCGAGGTGGCGTCGCGCTGCTGCTCACCGCGGGGCTCGTGGCCGGCCTGGCCGGCTGCGGCCTCGCGGGGCACGGCAGCGGGGCCGGTGGCGGGACGACGAACGGCGCGGCCAGCGGGACGGCGGGCGGCAGCGCGGCCCGTGGCGGGTCGGCGACCGGCAGCGCGTCCGGCGGGACGGGGGCTGGCGCCGGAGGCTCGTCCGGCGCGTCGTCGTCGCCTGCCGCGACGGACGTCGACGGGCTGCAGCAGGCTGTCGACCAGGCCGGCAGCCTCGCCGACCAGGTGGACCAGGACATGGCGGGCGACGCCTCGTCCTGACCCCCTCGCCCGGCACGACGGGCGCGGCAGCCGACAGGAGGATCGATGGCGCAGGGCAGCGGGCTGGTGGTGCTCGCCGAGGACGACGCGGCGGTGACCGAGCTGGTGCGCCTGTACCTGACCCGCGACGGGTTCACGGTGCAGGCCTACGCCGACGGCTCGCACGCGCTGCAGGCCGTGCTGACCCACCGGCCCGTCGCCGTCGTGCTCGACATCGGCCTGCCCGGCCTGGACGGCATCGAGGTGTGCCGACGGCTGCGCGCTCGCGGGGACCGCACGCCGGTGCTGTTCGTCACCGCGCGGGACGACGAGGTGGACCGGGTGCTCGGCCTCGAGCTCGGTGCCGACGACTACGTCACCAAGCCGTTCAGCCCCCGCGAGCTCGTCGCCCGCGTGCACGCGGTGCTGCGCCGCACGCAGCCGGTGGACGCCGAGCGGCTGATGCTCGGGCCCGTGACCGTCGACGTGCCGGGCCGGCGGGTGTGGGTCTCCGACCGTCCGGTGCACCTGACCGCGACGGAGTTCGACCTGCTCACGCACCTCCTGCGCACGCCGGGGCGGGTGTGGCAGCGCGAGGAGCTGCTCGCGGCGGTCTGGGGGTACGCCGACGCCGGCAGCCGCACGGTCGACGTCCACGTCGCCCAGCTCCGCGCCAAGCTCGGCGCGGACGCGCCGCTGCGCACGGTCCGCGGGGTCGGCTACGCCGCCGACGAGGCCGCGATCGGCGCAGAGCAGGGCCGAGGCGACGGCGCCGAGCAGGGCGGGCGCGGCGGTACGGACCCCGACGGACATGGAGGCTCCGACCAGCGTGGGCGAGGCCGGCTGTGACCGGTACGCCGGCGGATGACCGGTCTCCCGCCACCTCACCGATTCCGCTCGCAAGCCCTCCCGAGGCACCCCGCCGCGACGCCCCCCGTCGGTGGTACGGCCCGCTGAGCCTCAGCGTCCAGATGACCCTGGTGTGCGTCGCGGTGGCCCTGGTCGCGGCCGCTCTCTCCGGGGTGGCCGCCGCGCGGGCCGTCGTCCAGGAGGACCGCATCGCGGCCGCCGCGGCAGCAGCACCGGAACCCGTCGCCACCACCCCGGCGGAGCGGGCCCGGGAGCGCGCTCGTGAACGGGCACTGGCCCGCGCCGAGGCCCGGCCGCTGCAGCGCGTGGAGCGGGCGGTGGCCATCGCCCTCGCCGTGGGGCTCGGCGTCGGTCTCCTCGCCGGCGGTGGCGCCGCCCGGTTGCTGACCCGTCCGCTGCGTCGCACCGCCGTCGCGGCCACCGCCCTGCAGCACGGCCGCCGCGACGTCAGGGTGCCCGCCGAGGGTCCCCCCGAGATCGCCGAGGTGGCCGACTCGCTCAACGCCCTGGCGGCGGCGCTGGCGACGTCCGAGGCTCGGCAGCGTCGGTTCCTGCTGTCCGTCTCGCACGAGCTGCGCACGCCGCTGACGGCGGTGCAGGGGTTCGGCGAGTCGATCGCCGACGGTGTGGTCGAGGGCGAGCAGGCCCGTGAGGCCGGACGCGTGGTGGTCGCGGAGTCGCAACGGCTGGCGCGCCTGGTCGAGGACCTGCTGGCGCTGGCCCGGATGGGCGCCGACGACTTCCGGCTGGAACCCGCCACGGTGGACGTCGGTGCGCTCGTCGACGACGCGGGCCGCACCTGGTCGGCGCGGGCGGCGGCCTCCGGTGCCGTGCTGCGGGTGGAGCTGCCGTCGGTTCCGCTGGTGATCCGCACGGATCCCGGCCGGTTGCGGCAGGTGCTCGACGGGCTGGCGGCCAACGCCGTGCGCATGACCCCCGCGGGATACCCCGTGGTGCTCGCCGCACGTCCGCCGGCGCCGACGGACCCGCCCGGGACGGCCGCCGTTCTGCAGGTGCGCGACGGCGGCCCGGGGCTGACGGAGGCCGACCGTGCCGTCGCCTTCGAGCCGGGTGCGCTCGGGGCCCGCTACCGGGACGAGCGGCCCGTGGGCGTCGGTATCGGCCTGTCCCTGGTGCACGGTCTGGTGCAGCGGCTCGGCGGCGCCATCGCCGTCGACGTCGCACCGGAGGGCGGCGCGGCGTTCACGGTCGCCCTGCCCGTGGCGGCGCCGACCGGTGCGCCGTCGCCTCTGCCGTGACGGGCTGCTTCCCGCCGGTGAGCAGCGGCACGACGACCTCGTCGACGATCGACGCCACCGCCTGGGCCGACGGCGCCCGCAGGGTCGTCGTCACCTCCTGACGCAGCAGGTCGGCGGCAAGCCGCAAGGTGCGCGGCGTCACCCGGCTCGGGTCCACCTCACCCCGGCGCTCGGCGCGGCGGACCACTTCCACGACCGCGGCACCGCCACCGCCGAGCCAGTGCTCGCGCAAGGCGTACGGGGCGATGCCGGTCTCCCGGTAGAACTCCCCCATCTGCACGCCGAGCAGCACCATCACGTCCGTGCGCCGCGTCATCGCGTGCAGGATCTCGAGCAGGTCGCCGCGCAGGCTGCCCGTGTCCGGTGCCGGTCCGGGGTCGCCGGCGGTGCGGTGCCGCAGTGCCGCCAGCGCCAGGTCGCGTCGGGTGGACCAGCGGCGGTAGACGACGCTGCGCGACGTACCGGCCCGCGTGGCGACGGCGTCGAAGGTGAGATCGGCATAGCCCCGCTCCACCAGCTCGGCCCACGCCGCCTCGAGCAGCGCGGCATCGAGCTGAGCGCCCCGCCGACGACGCCGAAGCCCAGAACCGGCATCGCGCCCGGGATCACGGCCGGCACCGCGCCCGAGATCCGGGCCGGCACCGCGCCTCGGACCCGGCCCGGGATCACCGCCTCGACCGCGCCCTGGATCGCGCCTGGAACCGGGAGCCGGACTCTCCACGTCAAGATCCACCCGTGCATCTTATCGACGCCAGGCACCTAAGATCCACGGACGACTCTTAGCCGGTCAGCCGCTGGTCATCGCAGGCACCCGCGCCGGCACCGATCCAGGCCCGGCGAATCGACCCGGGACGGCGACGAGCGGCACGCCGTGCCGGCTGCTGAACGACCAACCGCCGGTCCGGGAGGGCCGGATGCGCACGTGGTGCCGGTGGACCACGTCGTGGTGGTGCCAGCACAGCAGGACGCCCGTGTTGACGTCGGTCTCCCCACCGTCCCGCACCCACTCGGCGACATGATGGATCTCGCCGAGCGCCGGCGGCGCCGTGCACCCTGGATACCGGCACGTGCCGTCGCGCGCGACCACCGCCCTCAGACGGGGACCGGCATAGGTGCGCTCCGCGCGGCCCACGTTGATCACCTGCGAGTCCGGACCGAACACGAGCCGCGAGACGGCCGAGTCGCAGGCCAGCCGCACGAGGACCGTCTGCGGCACCGGCCCGGCGCCGAGCAGCTCCGCCACCGCGAACCGGTCGACGTCCGCGACGGCCGGCAGCCGAAACGGCCGGCGCGCTCGTCTGCCCGCGCCGCTCTCCGCCACTCGACGCTCCGCCACTCGCCGCTCCACCGCTCCACCGGCAGCGCGCTGGTCCGGGGCGCCGGCCTCGACGGCACGCCGCAACGTCTCGAAGTCGACGACGACGTCGAGGTGCGGCCGGACCGGTGCACCGGTGCCGACCAACCCGTGGTCGAGCACGAGCCGTGCCACGTCGGCAAGCCCCTGCGCACGACGCTGCTGCGTGGTCCGTCGGTCGTCCGGTGCGGGTGGCGTCATCACGGTGTCCAGCGCGGCGTTGACTGCCGCACCGTGCTCCGTCGTCAGGAAGCCCGAGAGGTGATACCCGCCCTTGGTGGCGGCAAGCCCGACGAACTCCCGGTCGCACGCCTCGCGGTACCCGCGCTCGTCCGCGTCGGGATCGGCCGCGGCGGCCCAGCGCCGGGCCAGCCGGCGGAAGCCGTCGGCGCCGTCCTGAGCCGCGTGCTCGACGAGGAACGGCTCACCGCACTCCTCCGTCGATCCGGCGAGAGCGTCGCACCGCGGCTCGCTGGTGGCGACGACCGTCACCATCGTCCGCACCTGGTCCCGGCCCACCACCCCGGCCAGTGCCGCGGCGCTCGTGGCGGGCAGGTGGTCCCGCAGGACCCGGCCTGTGGTGACGAGCTCCCGCGCCCTGACGAACGACATCCCGGTGCGGGAGGCCAACCAGTGCGCGAACGAGCGAGAGCCGTCGGCCGCCCACATCCCGTCCTCGGCCGCCGACGCCGACAGCCACGCGGCCGCGACGCTCAGGCGGTCCAGCTGCTCGACCAGGCTCAACAGCACGTCCAGCGGTTCACCGTCCGCGGCTCCGCCGAACGACGACGACTGCTGCACACTCTCCACGACGGCGTCGACCGCCACGGTCAGCGCGTCGACGACTCCCTCCGCCGCCGATCCGTGCACCGCTACCACCGCCGCCCACCCCAGAGAGACCCGTCCGACCAGCACCAACGATATCGGGCTTGGCTCTATTCGAACGTGTGTTCGCCCAGCTGTGTGTTCGCTGTGAGCGATATGACCGGCAGGCGACGGCGGGCTCGTCGCGGCACCGCCCCCAGCCACACGAACCGTGCGACTGCGCACCTCAACGCGCACCGCGCTGGCCATAGCAGGAGTCACGCCCACCGCACGGCAGAGATACATGACTGACTCTTGGGTGGGCACTCACGCGCCGGGCCGCCGCCGGTACCGGGCTCGGCGTCGGCCCCGACGCCCTCGACCTCGGCCCCCAGCCGGCAGTCGGCAGGCAACGCCGCGGAGCCCGCAGCTCTCACCCCTGCGGCCGGAGCGCCACCGCCATCGCCTCGACCGCGAGCAGTGGCGCCACGTTCCCCGCCAGCCGCGTCCGCGCGACGCCCACGGCATCCATCCGCCGCAGGGTCTGCTCCGCGGTGCTGTCCGCCGCCAGCCCCCGCACCAGTGCCTCGTGCTCGCTGTTCACCAGCTCCACGTCGGCACCCAGCTGCACCACCAGCACGTCCCGGTAGAGCGACAGCAGGTCCACCATCGCCCGGTCCAGCACGTCGCGCTGCGAGCGGGTCGCGCGGCGCTTCTGCTCCTCCTCGAGCTGGCGCACCTGCGCCCGCACGGTCGGCGGGAGCGTCGCGGCGTTCTCGGCGCCGAGCGTGTGCAGCAGAGCGGCACGCTCGGCCGCGTCCTTCTCGTCCGTCCGCGCGCGGGCCTCCGCCTGCGACGTCTCGACCAGCTCCCCCGCAGCCAGCACCGCGTCGCCGACGCCGCGGATGCCACCGGCCAGCTCGAGGACGCGGTTGCGACGGGCCCGCGCGTCCGCGTCCCGCGCGAGCCGGCGGGCGATGCCGACGTGGCTCTGCGCGGCACGGGCCGCCACCAGGGCTGTGGTCGGGTCGATACCGTCCCGACGAGCCAGCAGCTCCGCGACCGCCTCGACCGGCGGCACCCGCAACGGCACCGAACGACAGCGTGAGCGCAGGGTGACCAGCACGTCCTGGGCGCTCGGCGCGCACAGCACCCAGACGGTCCGCGCCGCCGGCTCCTCGATGGCCTTGAGCAGCACGTTTCCCGACGAGTCGTTCAGCCGGTCCGCGTCCTCGACCACCACCACCCGCCACCGGCCCTGCGACGGCGCCCGCGCCGCGAGCTCCACCAGCGGACGCGCGGTGTCGACGCGGATGAACACGCCCTCGGTGGCCACCAGCGTCACGTCCGGATGGGTACCTGCCAGCGCCGTCGTGCACTCGTGGCACACCCCGCAGCCGCCGCGCGGGCACTGCAGCGCCGCGGCGAAGGCCCGCGCCGCGTTGGACCGGCCGGATCCCGGCGGCCCGGTCAGCAGCCAGGCGTGGGTCATCGCCGTCGGGTCCGCCACCGCGTGCGCGAGCACCGCGACGGCCGGCTCCTGCCCGACGACGTCGTCCCAGACCGTCACGACGGGCCCGTCACCGTCGGCGTCACGACCCCGCCGCGCGTCGGCACGGAACCAGAGGCCGGTGCCACCCCCACGGACGCACCGCCCGAGGACGCCACGGGCACGTCACCCAGCAACGGTTCGACACGCCCACGGATCGCCGCCGCGAGTTCGTCGGTCGGCCGGGTCCCGTCCAGCACCAGCCACCGTCCCGGGTCCGCCGCCGCCCGGTCGAGGAACGCCTGCCGCGTCCGCCGGTGGAACTCGTCCCCCGCACGCTCCAGCCGGTCCGGCTCTCCCGTCAACCGCGCCTTGCCCGCCACGGGGTCGATGTCGAGCAGCACCGTCAGCGCAGGCAGCAGTCCCTCGGTCGCCCACAGCGACAGCTGCTCCACGGCGTCGGCTCCGAGGTCCCGGCCGACCCCCTGGTACGCCACCGACGAGTCGAGGTACCGGTCCGTCACCACCACCTCGCCGCGGTCCAGCGCGGGCCGCACGACGGTGGTGACGTGGTGCGCACGGTCGGCGGCATAGAGCAGCGCCTCGGTGCGGGCGTCGACGTGGTCGCCGTGCATCACCGCGTTGCGGAGCACCCGACCGAGCTCGGTGTCCCCCGGCTCGAAGGTGAGCAGCACCGTGCGACCGGTGCTGACGAGCCAGTCGCGCAGCGCACGGGCCTGCGTCGACTTCCCGGCCCCGTCACCGCCCTCGAAGGACACGAACAGCCCGTTCACGTGCGCCAGGGTAGCCGCCGGCACCGACACCGCCCGGCACGGCGAGGGGGACCGGCCGCCTCGGCCGATCCCCCTCCGCCACCGTCGGGTGCGGCTCAGCCCCGCGGCTCGCCCGGGTACACCACGCCGACCTGCCGGCGCACCTCGTCCATCGTCCGGAGCACGGCCAGCGTGCCCTCCCACGTCATCCGCGGGCTCTCCGTCTCCCCGGCCGCCACGCGCCGCGCCACCTCGGCAGCCTCGTACTGCAGGCCGTTCTCGGCCGGCTGCGTGAACGTCCACACCCGCCCGTCCCGACGGGTCACCTGGAACGACGTCGGCCGGTAGAACTCGCCGGCGACCCGGATGTGACCCTCCGTGCCCGAGATGGACGACGTGGTCGGCGTCTTGGCCCACAGCGTGGTGTTCAGCTGCGCCAGCGCGCGGTCGCCGTAGCGCAGCACCGCGGACACCTGCCCGTCCACGCCCGTCTCCGTCAGCACGCCGACGGCGTGCACCTCGTCGGGAACGCCCAGGAAGTCGTGCGCCCAGGCGGCGGTGTAGACGCCGAGGTCGAGCAGGGCGCCGCCGGCCAGCTCGGGTGCGTACACGCGGCTGCGCGGGTCGAAGGCGAACCACTGACCGTGGTCGGCGCGGAGGTTGACGATCTCGCCGATCTCACCGGCGTCGATCACCTGGTGCAGCGCGGCGACGTGCGGCAGGAACCGCGTCCACATCGCCTCCATGACGAAGACGCCGGCCTGCCGGGCGGCGGAGAAGATCTCCTCCGCCTCGGCGACGTTGCGGGTGAACGCCTTCTCGACGAGCACGTGCTTGCCGGCCTTGATCGCCTGCAGGGCGTTGTCCCGGTGCTCGGAGTGCGGGGTGGCGATGTAGACGGCGTCGACCTGCGGGTCCTCGACCAGCTGCCGGTAGCCGACGTGCGTCGTCGGGATGCCGTGCGCCGTGGCGAACCGCTCGGCACGGTCGCGGTTGCGGGAGCCGACGGCCACCAGCTGGGCCCGTGTGTACTGCGCCACCGCGTGGGCGAACACGGAGGCGATTCCGCCGGCGCCGAGGATGCCCCAGCGGATCGGAGGTGCGGTACGGGGGTCCTCGGTGCGTGGCATGGCGCCAACGTAGCGCTGACCCGACCGCCTCGTCGCGCGCGCCCGAACGCGTCACGACGAGCCTCGCGACCGGCTCACGACGAGCGTCGTGCCCCGTCCCGGCGCGACCGCCGGAACCGCTCAGGAGCGCGAGCTCGCCCGGCTCTTCCCGGCCCCGGCACGGGCCCGCGGAGCCGCCTTCCGCTTGGTCGGGCCGGCGTCCCGCTTCGCCGCCAGCAGGGCGATCGCCTCGTCCGGGGTGATCGACTCGGGCGTCGTGTCCTTGGGCAGCGTGCGGTTGGTGACGCCGTCCGTGACGTAGGCGCCGAACCGGCCCTCCTTGACCACGATCGGCTTTCCGCTGGTCGGGTCGGTGCCGAGCTCGCGCAGCGGCGGCGTGGTGACCGCGCCGCGGCCGCGCTTCGGCTGGGCGTAGATGGCCAGCGCGTCCTCGAGCGTGACGTCGAACAGCGCCTCCTCCGAGGGGAGGGTGCGGGAGTCGGTGCCCTTCTTCAGGTACGGCCCGTACCGGCCGTTCTGCGCGGTGATCTCCGCACCGGTCTCCGGGTCGGTGCCCACCACGCGCGGCAGGGACAGCAGCTTGAGCGCGTCCTCGAGCGTGATCGTGTCCAGGGACATCGACTTGAACAGGGACCCGGTGCGCGGCTTCGGGGCCGCGGCGAGAGCCTTCTTGCGGGCGACCGCCGAGAGGTTCGGATCGAGCTCCGGCTCGGGCAGCACCTCGGTGACGTAGGGGCCGTAGCGGCCGCTGCGCGCGACGATCGTCGTCCCGGTGGAGGGGTCCGTACCGAGCTCGCGGTCGCCGTCCGGCTGCGTGGTCAGCAGCTCATGCGCCTTCTCGACGGTCAGCTCGTCCGGCGCCAGGTCGTCCGGCACCGACGCCCGCTGCGGGTCCGTGGAGCCCTCCAACGGCGGCGCCTCGAGGTACGGCCCGTACCGCCCGACGCGCAGCGTGATGCCGTCGCCGACGTCGATCGAGTTCACGTCCCGCGCATCGATCTCGCCGAGGTTGTCCACCAGCCCGTGCAGCCCGCCGGACTCGCGGGAGTCCGACCGGTCGCCGAAGTAGAACTCGGTCAGCCAGTCGACCCGGTCCCGCTGCCCCTCGGCGATCGCGTCGAGGCCCTCCTCCATGTCGGCCGTGAAGGAGTAGTCGACCAGCCGGTCGAAGTTCTCCTCGAGCAGCCGCGTGACCGCGAACGCCAGCCACGTCGGCACCAGCGCCTGACCGCGGCTGGTCACGTAGCCGCGGTCCTGGATGGTCGAGATGGTCGCCGCGTAGGTGGACGGGCGGCCGATGCCGCGCTCCTCGAGGGCCTTGACCAGGCTCGCCTCGGTGTACCGCGGGGGCGGTGACGTCCGGTGGCCGTCCGCCGCCAGGTCGCTCGCGGTCAGCGGGTCGCCCTGCGCCATCCGCGGCAGGCGCGCCTCGCGGCCCTCGCCGGCGGAGCCGGCCGCGGCGTCGTCGTCGTACCGGGAGACGTCCCGGCCCTCCTCGTACGCCGCGAGGAACCCGCGGAACGTGATCACGGTGCCGGAGGCGGAGAACACGGCCTCGCGCCCGTCGCTCGTCGTCGCCGCGAGACGCACCGAGGCCGTCTGCCCGCGGGCGTCCGCCATCTGCGAGGCGACCGTGCGCTTCCAGATCAGCTCGTACAGCCGGAACTGGTCGCCGGACAGCTCGCGGGCCACCTGGGCCGGCGTGCGGAAGTGGTCGCCGGCGGGGCGGATCGCCTCGTGCGCCTCCTGGGCGCCCTTCGCCTTGGCGGTGTAGATGCGGGCCGCGTCCGGCACGTACTCCGAGCCGTACAGCTCGGCGGCCTGCCGGCGGGCCGCGTCGATCGCCTGCGTGGAGAGCGCGGGCGAGTCGGTCCGCATGTAGGTGATGTAGCCGTTCTCGTACAGGCCCTGCGCGGTGCGCATCGCCTGGCGCGCGCTCATCCGCAGCTTGCGGCCGGCCTCCTGCTGCAGCGTGGAGGTGGTGAACGGCGCCGCCGGGCGGCGGGTGTATGGCTTGGTGTCCAGCGACTGCACGGCGAACGGCGAGGCGGCCAGCGCGCCGACCAGGGCGGTCGCGGCCGCCTCGTCGAGCGCGACCACACCGGACGACGAGCGCAGCGCGCCGCGGTCGTCGAAGTCGCGGCCGCTGGCCACCCGCGCCCCGTCGAGCCCCGTCAGCCGCGCGGAGAACGTCGGCTCGTCGTCGTCGGCCACCGCGAAGGTGCCCGTCAGGTCCCAGTAGTCCGCGGCGCGGAACGCCATCCGCTCCCGCTCGCGCTCCACCACCAGACGCGTCGCCACCGACTGCACACGACCGGCGGACAGCCCCGGCCGCACCTTGCGCCACAGCACCGGCGACACCTCGTACCCGTACAGCCGGTCGAGGATGCGGCGGGTCTCCTGCGCGTCCACCAACCGGTCGTCCAGCTCCCGGGTCGACGTCAGCGCCCGCTGGATCGCCTCGCGGGTGATCTCGTGGAACACCATCCGCTTGACCGGCACCTTGGGCTTCAGCTCGGACAGCAGGTGCCAGGCGATCGCCTCACCCTCGCGGTCCTCGTCGGTGGCGAGGTAGAGCTCGTCGGAGTCCTTGAGCAGCCGCTTGAGCTCGGCGACCTTCTTCTTCTTGTCCGCGTCGACCACGTAGTACGGCGTGAAGCCGTTGTCGACGTCGACGGCGAACTTGCCGAACGGACCCTTCTTCATGTCCGCCGGCAGCTCGGACGGCTGCGGGAGGTCGCGGATGTGGCCCACGGACGCCTCGACGTCGTACCCCTCGCCGAGGTACCCCGCGATCGTGCGCGCCTTGGCAGGCGACTCCACGATGACGAGCTTGCGTCCTGCAGCCATGCTGTCCGGCCTCTCCAGCGTTCCGGCGCATCGGTCGAGCGCCGTTCCCGCCGAACCCTACGACCTTCCGTCAAGCGAGCCGGTGGCCCGGCGCAGCACCAGCATCGCGGCGAAGGTCAGCGCGGAGGCGGCGATCACCGCGCTCACGCCGCCGGCGTAGGCCAGCACCTCGGCCGCCCGGGTGGCCGTGGCGGCCCGCACCGACCACGTGCGGACCAGCAGCAGCGCCCCGACGGCTCCCGCCGCGACGCCGCCGGCCAGCAGCACGCCGAGGACCACCGAGTAGGTGCTCGGCCCGCGCTCCGTACGCACCACCGGCACCTGGTCGGTGACGGTCGGTGCGGACCGGCGGTAGGTGGACAGGGCGCAGGCGACGGCGGTCCACGCGAGCACGACGAGGGTCGCGGCGACGGCGTCCGACGGGCGGTGCCAGCGCCCGATCAGCGTCGAGACACCGGTCGCGGCGGTGTACGCGCCGCCCAGACCGGCCACCCACGGGCGGGCGCGCGGCGGGACGACGAACAGCAGGGCCGCCGAGACGGAGGCGGCCGCGGTGGTGTGGCCGCTCGGCAGCGTGTTGTCCCCGGTGCCGGGCTGCAGGTGCGGTCGCTGGAGCACCACCAGCTTGAGCAGTCGCGTGGTGCCGTTGGCGCCGATCACCAGCACGGCGACCTGCACGGCGAGCTCCCAGCGGCGCCGGACCAGCGCCACCACCACCGAGACGGCCAGCGCCGCGGCGATGAACCACGTCGACACCACGTCGAGCACGCCGTGGGCGGTGCTCCACAGGTGCGTCTGGCCGAACCGCGCACCGTCGAACGCCAGCCGCTCCACCTGCTGACCGGCCACCGTGTCCACGAACACGCGCCACAGCAGCCACACGCCGACGGCCGAGACGGCCGCCACCGACCAGGCGACCAGCGCCGCGCGTCGCCTGCTCACCGCCCCACGGTAGGCGACGGCACCGCTGCCCCGCCGCCGGCCCGTCGGCCCATGGCCCGCCAGCGCACCCGGCGGCGCACCCGTCGACGCACCAGTCGGCCCCGCCGTCAGCCGACCGCCACCGGCACCGGCTCGCCGGCGCCGACCACCACCGCGTGCGTGCACGCGCCCAGCCGGCCCCGTGCCTCGTCGTCCGCGTTGATGCACAGCAGGCAGCCGCCGCGGCCCTCGAGCCGGGCCGCCGCCTCGTCGATCGCCGCGGCCGCCCGTCCGGACCGCAACCGCGCTGCGCCGAGGTCGAGCACGACGAGCGAGGCGCACGCGGAGAGCGCGTCGAGCAGGGCGCGCAGCCGGCCGACGTCCTCCCGTCCGAACGAACCCGCCGGTCGCACCTGCGCGGTGAGCCAGCCCTCGCCCTCGAGCGGTCGGTGCTCGGACGTGCGCGGCACGGTGGGAACCGTCATGGCTGGCCTCCTGGTCGATGCGACCTGGTCAGCCCATCGCCCGAGCCTGGGACGGTGCTGGGAGCCGACGTCGGGATGGCTGAGAGCGGCACGCTCCCGGTCGACCTCCCGCTCAGCCGCCGAGCCCGGGGATCGTCGTCGCCTGGGCCGCGGAGCCGAGCAGCGGCAGGCCGAGCAGCAGCTCCGTGGTGCGCAGCAGGGAGTAGTGGTCCAGGCGGGTGCCGATCCGGGTCTGCGCGGGGACGGTGGGCGCCACCACCAGCAGGGGGACGCGGTTGTCGTGCGCGGTGTCGTCCTCGTCCCACGTGATCAGCACCACCGTGGTGCCGCGGGTGTAGGCGCTGCTGTTCAGCACCGCGGGCAGGTGCTCGCGCAGCCAGGTGTCGCCGGTGGACACCGAGCAGTCGTGCATGTCGTGGCACAGGTCGGGCGTGACCAGGGAGAACGCGGGCAGCCGGTCGGCCGCGAGGTCGGTGCTCAGCTGGCCGAGGCCGACGTCCCAGCGGGCGCAGTCGGCGCGCACCGCGGTGTAGTAGGCGGCGGGGTTGTGCCGGACGGCGTAGCTGCCCGACGAGCTCGGCGCGCACGGCGCCGGCATCCCCTCCTGGTACGACCGCCACTGCTTGCCGGCGGCCGTCAGCTGGCCGAACAAGGACGGGCCGGACAGCGGGTGGACAGCGGGGTCGCCGTCGTCCGCGACACCGTTGGTGGAGCCGGACGTGGCCGCGAGGTAGTTGGGCAGCGACGGGTGCGTGATGCCGTGGTAGTCCATCGCCAGCGCGCACGAGGCGGCGAGAGTGGTGATGTAGGACGCGTCCGGTGAGCCGATGATGCTGGTCGAGGGCTTGTTCTCGAACCAGATCCAGATCACGTGCTCCCAGGTGGCCGGCTGCGCGGCGCCGACGCACGGCCGGGTCGACGAGACGCCGGACACGCTGGGTGACGGCGCCGACGTGGAACCGTCGGCCGCCGTGGCGATCGAGGACCCGGCCGTCCCAGCCGCCGACGGCCGCACGGACGACGAGGTGGCGGAACCGTCGGACGGCGACGTGCCGACCGTGCACCCGGCCAGCAGCAGGAGCACCGCGGCGGCACCGACCAGCGCCGACCGGCCCGTCGTCAGCCGACCCTTCACCCGAACGCGCACCCGGACACTGTGCCGCCCCCACCTACCGGGACGCGAACCGGCGGGCCGCCGGGGGACGGACCCGACGGCCCACCGGCCGGCTCGGCGGGCCCGGCTCAGCGGGCCGCGAGCTCCGGCGGTACCGGGACCGGCTCGAACCCGGCGGCGGCCACCCGGTCGGGGTCGTGGCGCAGGCACGCCACCGTCCGCCGCGGGTCGTCGCCGGCCACCGCCGGGGTCACCAGCTCCGGCCGCACGGCCGCGCACGCGTCGAACGCGTACGGGCAGCGGGCCTGGAACGCGCAGCCGGACGGCAGGGCCGCCAGGTCCGGCGGCGAGCCCGGGATGCCGCCCAGCTCGCGCTTCGGCCCGCGCAGCGGCGGGAACGAGTGCAGCAGCCCGCTCGCGTAGGGGTGGCGCGGGCGGCGGTACACGTCCTGGGCCGCGGCGTCCTCGACGATCTCGCCGGCGTACATGATCGCGATGCGGTCGGCGATCTCGATCAGCAGGGAGACGTCGTGCGTGATGAACACGACGGAGAACCCGAGGCGCTCGCGCAGGTCGGCGATCTGCTCGACGATCTGCCGCTGCATCACCACGTCCAGGGCCGTGGTCGGCTCGTCCATGATCAGCACCTGCGGGTCCAGGGCCAGCGCCATGGCGATCATCACGCGCTGCCGCATGCCGCCGGACAGCTGGTGCGGGTAGCTGCGCAGCCGGTCGGTGGAGATGCCCACCAGCTCGAGCAGCTCGGCCGCCTTCTCCAGCGACTCCGCGCGGCCGATCTCCGGCCGGTGCGCACGGATGCCGTCCGCGATCTGACGGCCCACCCGGAACACCGGGTTGAGGGAGTTCATCGCCCCCTGGAACACGATCGCGGTGTCCTGCCAGCGGGAGGCGCGCAGCTCGGTGTCGCTCAACGCCAGCAGGTCGCGGCGCGACCCGTCCCGGTCGGTGAAGACCACCTCGCCCCCGGTGACCAGGCCCGGCGGCGGCAGCAGGCGGGTGGCGGCGTAGGCCAGCGTCGACTTGCCGCAGCCCGACTCACCCGCCAGCCCCAGCACCTCGCCACGGTGCAGCGTCAGGGACACCTGGCGCAGCACGTGCACCGGGTCCTCGTCGTACCCGTAGTCCACCGACAGGTTGCGGATCTCGAGCACGGGGTCCCCGACCACGGCCCGCCCCGGACCGGTCTCCTCCAGCACCACGTCCACGCTCACTGCTCCTTCGCCTCGTGCACCACGGGGGTGAACCCGACGCGCGGCCGGATGCCGCGCCGGCGCAGGGAGCCGGCGTTCAGGCCGGTGCTGCGCAGGCGGGGGTTGACGAACTCGTCGATGCCGAAGTTGATCAGCGTCAGGCCCGTGCCCAGCAGCGCGATGCAGAGCCCGGCCGGGACGAACCACCACCACGCGCCGCGCTGCAGCGCGAGGTTGCCCTGGGCCCAGAACAGGACGGTTCCCCAGTTCCAGCTGGACACGCTGGTCACGCCGATGAAGGCGAGCGTGATCTGCGACAGCACGGCGAACACCACGGTGCCGACGAACCCGCTGGCGATGATCGCCGTCAGGTTGGGCAGGATCTCGCTGGTGATGATGCGCCACGTGGTCTCGCCGTTGGCGCGCGCGGCCTCCACGAAGTCCCGACGCCGCAGCGAGAGCGTCTGCGCGCGCAGCACCCGCGCGCCCCACGCCCAGCCGGTCAGCGCGATCACCATCGCGACGGTGATGCCGCCGGCCGACGGCAGCTGGCCCGCGATGATGATGATCAGCGGCAGCTGCGGGATCACCAGGAACACGTTGGACAGCGCCGACAGCGTCTCGTCCCCCGCACCGCCGATGTAGCCGGCGGTCACGCCGATCAGCACACCCATCGCGGTGGCGACCACGCCGGCGATCAGGCCGACCACCATCACGCCCCGGGTGCCCACCACGATCTGCGACAGCACGTCCTGACCCAGGTGCGTGGTGCCCAGCCAGTGCTGGGCCGACGGCGGTTTGAGGATGGCCGTCGAGACGGCGCTCGGGTCGTAGGGCGCGATCCACGGGCCGATCACGGCGAGCACGCCGAAGAACCCGAGGATCGCCATGCCGGTGATCGCCTTGGCGTTGCGCAGGAACAGCAGCCGGCGCCGCTTGCCCTTGCGAGCCCCCCGCACAGGAGCGGTGACGTCGGCGCCGGTGGTCAGCGCGGTGGTGTCGACGGCCATGTCAGCCCTCCTGCCGGGTGCGCGGGTCGAGCAGGGCGTACACGACGTCCGCGACGGCGTTGGCCACCAGCACGGACAGGGTGATCACCAGGAAGGTGCCCTGCATCAACGGGTAGTCGTGGTTGGACACGGCGGTGTAGAGCGCCCAGCCGATGCCCTGGTAGCTGAAGACCATCTCCATCACCAGCGTCCCGCCGACGATGAAGCCGAGGGACAGGGCGAAGCTCGACACCTGCGGCAGGATCGCGTTGCGCGCCGCGTAGCCGAACATCACGCGCCGCTCCGACAGGCCCTTGGCGTGCGCGACGGTGACGTAGTCCTCCGAGGAGACGGTCACCATCATGTTGCGCATCCCGAGGATCCAGCCCGCGATGGACGACAGCACGATGGTCAGCGCCGGCAGCGTGCCGTACCGGATCACCGACCCGGCGAACTCCGGCGTCAGCGCCGGCACCATCGACCGGTCGTAGCTGCCCGAGGCCGGCATCCAGCCGAGCTTCACCGAGAACAGCGCGATGCACAGCAGGCCGAGCCAGAAGTACGGCACCGCTTGGAAGAAGGTCGAGACCGGCAGGAGCATGTCCGCCCACGTGCCGCGCCGCCAGCCGATGCCGGCCCCGATCAGGGTGCCGATGACGAAGCTGAGGACGGTGGCGATGCCGACCAGCCCGATGGTCCACGGCAGCGACTGCTTGATCACCTCCACCACGGGCGTCGGGAAGTAGCTGAACGACAGGCCGAGGTTGCCGTGCAGCAGCAGCCGCCAGTACTGCACGTACTGCGTCCAGATCGACGCGTGGCTGTCCAGGCCGAACAGCACGCTCAGCGCCTGCTCGGCGGAGGAGTCGAGGCGACCCTGGTTCTTGGCGATCAGCGCGGCGACCGGGTCACCCGGCATCATCCGCGGGATGAGGAAGTTGATGGTGACCGCGGCCCACGCCGTGATGACGTAGAAGATCGCGCGGCGGACGAAGAACTTCACGACAGGTCCTCCTCGACCGGCACGGTGGACGGGCGTGCGGGGCCCGTGGCGGCGGCCAGTGCGGAGCGGTCGCCGTAGGCGTCCAGCACCGAGCCCAGCACGGGTGCGTCCGGGCGGTCCGAGTAGCCCCAGCACGCGGCCTGACGCTCGGCGCCGACCTCCAGCAGCGGAGGCACCTCCGCGCTGCACAGGTCAACCGCGAACGGGCAGCGCGGGTGGAACCGGCAGCCGCTCGGCGGGTGCACCAGCGACGGGGCCTCGCCGTGGGCGCCGTGGGCACGGGCGGCCAGGTCGTCGGGGTCCGGGGCCGAGCGGACCAGCAGCTGCGTGTACGGGTGCGCCGGCTCCTGGGTCACCGACTCGGCGTCCCCCGTCTCCACCACGCGACCCGCGTACATCACCATCACGCGGTCGGCGAAGTACCGGGCCGACGCGATGTCGTGGGTGATGTAGAGGATGGCGATCTGCAGCCGGTCCCGCAGGTCGCGCAGCAGGTTGAGGATGCCCAGGCGGATGGACACGTCGAGCATCGAGATCGGCTCGTCGGCCAGCAGCACGTCGGGGTCCGCCGCGAGCGTCCGGGCGATCGCCACGCGCTGGCGCTGGCCGCCGGACAGCTCGTGCGGGAACTTGTCCACGTACTGCGCCGCCGGCACCAGCTGCACGCGCTCCAGCAGGCCGGTCAGCGCCGCCTCGAGCTGCTCGCCGCGCAGCCGTCCCTGGTGGATCCGCACCGCGCGGGTCAGCGTGTACCGCACGGTGTGGATCGGGTTCAGCGAGGCGAACGGGTCCTGGAAGATCATCTGCACCCGGCGCGTGTAGGCCCGGAACGCCCGGCGGCCGTGCACGGTGGCGTCCTGGCCGTCCACCAGCACCTGGCCGGCGGTCGCCGGCATCAGCTGGGCCAGCAGCCGCGCGATCGTCGACTTGCCGGAACCGGACTCACCGACCAGCGCCACGACCCGGCCGCGGTGCAGCTCGAGGTCGACGTCCTCGACGGCGTGCACCACGTCGTGGGAGCGGACGCCGCGGACGGGGAAGTGCTTGCGCAGGCCCACGGCCTGCAGCGCCGGGACGTCGGAGGCGGGGGCCGACCGGGGCCCCGGCACGTGCGGGGGGTTGCTCAACGTTCACCTCGGAGGACGGGCGGGGGTGCGGCGGTCGCGCGGCTCACGCGACCGCCGCACCCGTTCGAACAGCTGGCGGACGGGGTCAGAGGCTCACTTGGTGGGCGTGAGCTTCATGACGATCTGGGCGGCCTGCGGACCCGTCGGCTGCGGGTTCGCGTAGGGGTCGTCGTCCGTCGGGAAGCCCGTGTAGTTGGCCGTCGAGTACTGCGCGACGGCCGGACGGGCCCAGATCACCAGCGCCGGGGCGTCCTCGACGAAGTGCTTCTGCACCACGGCGAGCGACGACTTGCGGGTGGCGTCGTCGGACGCACCGCGGAAGTCCGCGAGCGCCTTGGTGACCTCGTCGTTCTTGTACCGGCCGAAGTCCCAGGTGGCCGTCTTGCCCAGCGGCACGTAGGAGGCGCCGTCCATCACGTCCGCGTACATGTTCCACGGGGTGGCGCCACCGTCGGTCCAGTGCAGGGTCGCCTGGAAGTTGCCGTTGGGAATGATGTCGTTGAACCAGGCGTCCTGGTTCGCGGCGTTGACGGTGGCGTCGACGCCCAGCTGGGCGGCCGCCGTCTTGATCAGGTCCAGGGCCGTCAGGTAGTCGTTCCAGCCGGCCGGGTTGACCAGCTCGAAGGTGACCTTCGCGCCCTTGGGGTCGAGCAGCTTGCCGGAGCCGTCCCAGGTGTAGCCGGCGTCCTTGAGCAGGGACTTGGCGGCGTTGACGTCCACGGACTGCTTCCTGCCCTTGTAGTCCGGGGCGATCCAGTCGTCACCGGACGGGCTGGGCATGCCGGTCACGGACCCGATGGCGGGCCAGACGCCCGAACCGGCGAGCTGCGAGATCTGCTCGCGGTCCACCACCATCGACAGCGCCTTGCGGAACGCGACGTTGTCGAACGGCGCCTTCTCGTTGTTCAGGTAGAGCACGTCCACCCCGAAGCCGCCGCCGGCGACCTGGTGGAACGCCTTGGGGTTCTTGGCGATGTACGTGTTCTTGTAGTCGGCGATGAACGTCCAGCCCCACTGCGCCTCACCGGTGGTCAGGGCGGTGGTCAGGGCGTTGTTGTCGTTGTACGACGAGTACTGCAGCTTGGCGACCTTCGGCGCGCCACCCCAGTACGTGGGGTTCGGGACGAGCGTCGCAGCCTGCGGCGTCCACGACTGCAGCGTGTACGGGCCCGTGCCCACCGGCTTGGTGTCGGTGTAGGTGGTCGGGTCGACGTCCTTCCACAGGTGCTCGGGGACGATCACCTGCTTCAGCAGCTTGATCTGGTTGACGTACTCCGGCTGCGTGAAGTCGACGGTCACCGTGCTGCCCGACGCGGTCGCGGACTTGATCTGGTCCGGGAAGTCGGCGTTGATCGCCTTGTACTTGATCAGCAGGTTGAGGGTGAAGGCGATGTCGTTCGCGGTGAACGCCTGGCCGTCGGACCACTTCACACCGTCACGGGCGACGATCTTCGCCTCCGTGTAGTCGGCGTTCCACGTCACCGACGTGGCCAGCCACGGCGTCGGGTTCTCCAGCGGTTTGATGTCGTTGACCTGCATGAGCGACTCGTAGATCACCCACGCGTAGCCCAGCGACTTCGCCGCGGAGCCGGTGGGGATGATCGGGCTCTGGTTCTCCGTCAGCGTGCCGTTGGGCATGCCGACGGTCAGCACCGCGCCCGATCCCTTGCCGGTGGTGCCGGACGACGAGCTGCTGGCGCTGCCCGACGAGCAGGCGGTGACGGCCAGCGCGACGGCTGTCAGTCCGACCACGAGCGGTGCGAGCTTCCGCGTTCTCACAAGTGCCTCCTTGCACTGGTTGCTGCCGTGGAGCGGGGGCGGACGCCCCCACCGATCACTGAGGTTCTGCTGCGCGCGTCGGCTGGACCACGTCCAGCGCCAGGCGCAGGTCCCGCGAGGACCGGCCGATGCGCAGCCGGTACGTGCCGGCCGGGACGGTCCAGCCGCCGCGACCCGCGTCCCCTGCCTGCCAGGTGCGGAAGGCCTGCACGGCCACCGGCACCCGGACCGTGGTGGTGACGCCCGGCTCGGCGTCCACCACGGCGAACCCGCCGAGCGCGCGCACCGGACGCTCGCCGCGAGGCGTGCCCTCCGGGGGCTCGACGTACACCTGAACCACCTCGCGGCCGGGCCGCGGGCCCGCGTTCCGCACGGTGACGGCCAGCTCGACGGACCCGTCGGCCTGCTGTCCCGCGAGCGTCGCGGAGAGGTGCTCCCACGTCGTCCAGCCCAGGCCGTGCCCGAACGGCGCCGCCGGCGTGCGACCGAGCAGGTCCCACGACCTGTGCCCGACGTGCACGCCCTCGCGGTACTCGACGACGCCGTCCACGGGGACCGCGTCCGGCACCGGCACGTCCTGCGCACGGGCGGGCAGCGTCCACGGCAGCCGTCCGGCCGGTTCGGCGCGACCGGCCAGCACGTCGGCGACCGCGTCGGGCCACTCCTGCCCGCCGAGCCAGCCCCACACCACGCAGGGCGCCCGGTCCAGCCACGGGAGCAGCACCGGGGCGCCGGCGTTGACCACCACGACGGTCCGCGGGTTGGCGGCCAGCACGGCGTCGACCAGGGCGTCCTGCTCGCCCGGAAGGGCCAGCGAGGTGCGGTCCCAGCCCTCGGACTCGACCTCCTCGGTGGTGCCGACGACGACGATCGCGACGTCGGCCGCGGCCGCCGCGGCGACCGCCTCGTCCCGCAGCTGCGCGGCGGACGGTCCGGGCACGCGGTGCACCAGGAGGGCGCGGGCGAACGAGTCGTAGCCGACGGGGTGCACCGCCTGCACCGTCGCGTCGAGGTGGACGGTCGCCGGGCCGGCGACGGACAGCATCGCCGGGACGGGGTGGTTGACGGTCGAGTCGAGGATCACCTCGGCGCCGACCAGGTGGTCGGACGAGGACACCGTGACGCCGTCGACCACCAGGCGGTGCGCTCCGACCGTGCCGACCCCGACCTGGTGCAGGCCCGGTTCGGTCAGCCGGATCGCAGCCCGCAGCCGGACCGATGCCGCGGCGGCCGGCGGCTCGCGCAGCCAGCCGTCCCAGGCGGTGACATCCTGGACGTCGAGCACCGCACCGTCGGCATCGAACAGCTCGACGCGCAGGCCCGGCGTGCCGTCCGGCGTGGTGCACGCCACGAGGTCCAGGTCGGGCGGCACCAGGCGGGACCGTGCACCGACGTGCACGTCCACCGGTGCTCCCAACGCGTCCGCCAGTCGGTCGGCCAGCACGGCGCGACGGTCGGGGGCGACCATCGAGGAACCACCGCCCTGCAGGAACGGTTCGACGGCGTTGGCGCCGATCAGCGCCACGCGGGTCGGCGCCGGACCGGCCGCCGGGACGCCGCGCGTGCCGGTCAGCGGCAGCAGACCGTCGTCCCGCAGCACCACCATCGAGGCCGTGACCAGGGCGCGCAGCTGCGCGGCGACCTGCGCCGGGTCGGGCAGCGGCAGGGCTGCCTCGCCGTCGTCGTGCGCCTCGTCGTCGTCGCGCGCCTCGTCGTCGGGCGCCTCGTCATCGTCGGCCGCCGCCAACGCGCCCACGCGCTGCGCGAGCCGCAGCAGCCGCAGCACCTTGTCGTCCAGCTCGCTCTCCGCGACGACGCCGGTGCGCACCGCGTCGAGCAGCCCGTCGCCCCACGGCCCGTCCGGACCGGGCATCTGCAGATCCAGCCCGCCGCGGACGGCGCCGGCCACCGACCGGGTGGCCACCCAGTCGCTGAGCACCACGCCGTCGAAGCCCCACTCCTCCTTCAGCACCTCGGTGAGCAGGTGCCGGTGCTCCAGCACGGGGGCTGCCTCGACGCCGTCGTCCACGCCGCTGTACGCGCCCATCACCGACCACGCGCCGGCGCGGACCGCGGCCTCGAACGGCGGCAGGTACACCTCCCGCAACGTCCGCTCGTCGACGTGCGACACGTACCGGGTGCGGTCGGTCTCGGAGTCGTTGGCGACGTAGTGCTTGACGCACATCGCCACCCCGGCGCGCTGCGCGGCGTCGACCAGCGGCACGGTGAGCAGGGACGTCAGCAGCGGGTCCTCCGAGAAGCACTCGAAGTGCCGGCCGCCAACCGGGGTCCGCTGAAGGTTGACCTGCGGGGCGAGCACCACGTCGACGCCGTGCCGGTGGGCCTCGGCCGCGAACAGGGTGCCGACCCGGCCGGCCAGCTCGACGTCCCAGGTGGCCGCGAGCGCGGTCGGCGCCGGGAACGACGCCGACGTCCCGGCGTCCGGACCGACGCCGCGCACCCCTGCGGGCCCGTCCGACAGCACCATCGCGCGCAGCCCGATCCGCGGGATCGCCGTGGTGGTCCACAGACCGGCGCCGACGACGAGCGCGACCTTCTCCTCGAGGGTCAGGGTGCCGGCGAGCGCGACGAGCGCGTCGGTGCCGGTGCTCGGCTGCTGAGCCGTGTCGAGTGCCACTGCGGTGGGGCCTTCCGATCGGGGGACGTCGTCGTCCGACCGGAGAACAGAACCACATCGCTTACTTACCTGTCAGTAAGTCCTTGATAACAGTATGGTGTCGGTCCATGGCGGACCCCGCTCCTCCGACGCCGGCGTCGACGGATGCCGCACCGGGCAGCGCCGCGCCCGCGGGCCGCTCGCCGAAGCCCGGCGCCACGGCCGCGCGCGGACCGCGCCGCCGTCCCGCCACCACGGAGCGCCGCGAGGAGATCCTTCGCGCCGCGGCCAACACCTTCGGCGCCAAGGGCTACAAGACCGGCTCGCTGGCCGACGTGGCCGAGCAGGTGGGCATGACGCACGCCGGCGTGCTGCACCACTTCGGCTCCAAGGAGCAGCTGCTGATCGAGGTGCTCGAGTACCGCGACAAGGAGGACGTCCGCGACCTCGAGGGTCAGAAGATCCCCAGCGGCCTCGAGCTGTTCGTCCACCTGCTGCGCACGGTCCGGGCCAACGAGCAGCGCCGCGGCGTGGTGCAGGGCTACACGGTGCTGACCGGGGAGTCCGTCACCGAGGGGCATCCGGCGGCGGCGTGGGCCGGCAACCGGTTCTCGATCCTGCGCGGGGAGATCGTCGACGCGCTCCGCGAGCTGGCCGGCCCCGACGTGCCCGAGCCGACGCTGAGCCAGGCCGCCAGCGCGATCATCGGCGTGATGGACGGGCTGCAGGTCCAGTGGCTGCTCGACCCCGATGCCGTGCACCTGGCCGAGGCGACGACGTTCGCCATCGAGGCGATCGTCGCGGCGGCCGTCGCCGGGGCGGCTGCCCCGCTGCCGGTGCCGCCGCCAGGCGCGGCAGGCCAGGTCGGCTGACCAACCGGCGCCCCGGCCCGTGCAGACGTACAGGATTCGCTGGAGCTGGGCTCTGACGACGACGGCCCCGGCTCCCCTCGCGCTCGGCGTCTCGCTAGCGGTCTTGGCGCGCGAACGCGGGGTCTGAGCGACGCTGGCGCCAGCCTCGCGCAAAGGCCCTTAGCGCGTGGCCGACGACGAACACGATCACCAGGGCGTAGAGCCTGTGCAGCTCGGTCACCCGGAAGACCAGCTCAGCGACCGCAATCAGCACACCGCTGAACAGGAGGTCCGCCGCGAACTCGCGTGTTCTGGTTCGTCGCACGGCATTCTCCTGGATTCGATGAAGGAGCATTTTTCACAAGAACAGCACGCCCCACAGGTACCATTCTGTGTACTCGCGACCAGGACTGTAGCGGCCATGCTTTGCGCATGTGGCGGGTTTTCAGCGGCACTTGTGGGACACAGGCCGGGTGCGAGCGACGCGTGGGAGTGCGCACCAGCAGCAGGCCGATCCCGGCCTGGCTGACCTACCGTCGGGGCATGTGCCGCAACATCACCACCTTGCGGGGGCTGGAGCCGCCCGCCACTGCTGACGAGATCCAGGCCGCTGCGGTCCAGTACGTCCGCAAGGTCACCGGCATCACCAAGGTCACCGACGTCACCCGGGAGGCGTTCGACGCCGCCGTCGCGGCAGTCGCGGTCGCGACCGCGCAGGTGCTCGGCGACCTGCCGGAGCGCCGGAA
The DNA here is from genome assembly GCA_001898185.1 of Cellulomonas sp. 73-145. Lineage (GTDB taxonomy): Bacteria > Actinomycetota > Actinomycetes > Actinomycetales > Cellulomonadaceae > Cellulomonas. The sequence continues at coordinate 189,370 of MKTI01000004.1, forward strand.
CCCGCCGGCGAAGCTGCCCCCGCTGCGCCGCGAGGAGGTGGCCGCCCGCGTGGCCGCTCGCCAGCGCGCCCGCGAGGAGCACGAACGCCTGCACGAGCTGGGCGTGCCCCACACGCACTGAACGCCTCGACACAGGAAACTCTCAGGCTCGATCCAGGGCCGCCACAGCGTCCGCTCCCACGCTGGTCGCATGACGACCACCGCCGCCCGACGCCCCGACGTGCTCACCCGTGCCGACGGCTCCCCCGTGCGCGCGCTCGTCGTGGACGACGAGCCCAACCTCGCCGAGCTGCTGTCCACCGCGCTGCGGTACGAGGGCTGGCAGGTGGAGCACGCGCTGACCGGCCACGCGGCGGTCCGTCGGGCCAAGGACCTGGACCCGGACGTGATCGTGCTGGACATCATGCTGCCGGACCTCACCGGCCTGGAGGTGCTGGCCCGCGTCCGCGCGACGCACCCGAACGTGCCGGTGCTGTTCCTCACCGCGAAGGACGCCGTCGAGGACCGCATCGCCGGCCTGACCGCCGGTGGCGACGACTACGTGACCAAGCCGTTCAGCCTCGAGGAGGTCGTCGCCCGGCTGCGCGCCCTGCTGCGCCGCGCCGGTGCCGCGTCCGGCCGCGAGGAGGCCCAGCTCGTGGTGGGCGACCTGCGGATGGACGAGGACAGCCACGAGGTGTGGCGAGGTGCGGACGAGGTGCACCTGACCGCCACCGAGTTCGAGCTGCTGCGGTACTTCATGCGCAACCCGCGCCGCGTGCTGTCCAAGGCCCAGATCCTCGACCGCGTGTGGCAGTACGACTTCGGCGGGCAGGCCAACATCGTCGAGCTGTACGTCAGCTACCTGCGCCGCAAGATCGACAAGGGACGGGCGCCGATGCTGCACACCCTGCGCGGCGTGGGGTACGTGCTGCGCCCGGCGGCGTGAGCACGCGCTGGACTCTTCGGCGGCGGCTGCTGGCCACCGTCCTGGGACTGCTCGCCGTCGTCGCGACGGTGATGGGGGTCGCGTCGACCCTCGCGCTGCGGGCCTCGCTCGTCGCCCAGATGGACGACCGGCTGCGCTCGGCGAGCCAGCGTGCGGTGCACGCGCCCGAGCGGAGCACCAGCGGCACCACCGGCACGACGGGCACCGGCTCGGCCGCGGCGGCGCCCGGCACCTCCCCCACCCCGTCGGCCACCACGCCGCCGTCGCCCTCCGCCGACACCCGCCCGCCGTGGTTCGAGGGTCCGGGCCAGGAGGTCGGCACAGCGAACCTGGTGGTCTCCGGCGGCGTGACCCGCGCGGGCTACATCGGCACGGACGGCACCTACCACCACCTGGACGCCACGCAGCAAGCCACGCTGCTCGGCCTGCCGCAGGACGGCACCGTGCACCCGGTGGACCTGGGCGCCCTCGGCGGCTACCGGGCCGTGGCCGTGCGCACCGAGAGCGGCAGCACCGTGGTGACGGCGCTGCCCACCACTGAGCTGCAGGCGACCGTCGAGCGCTACGTGGTCGTCGAGGTGCTGGTCGCCGTCGTCGGGCTGACCCTGGCCGCCGTCGGCGCCAACGTGCTGCTGCGCCGCGAGCTGCGGCCGCTGATCCGGGTGGCCGCGACCGCGACGCGGGTGTCCGAGCTGCCGCTGGACAAGGGCGCCGTGCGGATCCGCGACCGCGTGCCGGCGCGCGACACCGACTCGACCACCGAGGTCGGGCAGGTGGGTGCGGCGCTGAACCGGATGCTGGGCCACGTCGAGCAGGCACTCGCGGCGCGCCACGAGTCCGAGTCGCAGGTGCGCCGGTTCGTCGCCGACGCCAGCCACGAGCTGCGGACGCCACTCGCGTCGATCCGCGGCTACGCGGAGCTGGTGCGCCGCTCGGAGGAGGAGCTGCCCGGCGACGCCCGGCAGGCGATGACCCGCGTCGAGGCGGAGACCGTCCGGATGACCGCCCTGGTCGAGGACATGCTGCTGCTCGCCCGGCTGGACGCCGCGCAGCCGCTCGAGCACGAGCCGGTGGACCTGTCGGCGCTGGCGGTGGATGCGGTCGCCGACGCGCACGCGTCCGGGCCCGATCACACGTGGAGCCTCGCGCTGCCCGGCGGCGACGACGTCCCGGACGACGTGCCGGACTGCTTCGTGGACCGTTTCGACGACGACGCCGCCGACGAGCTCGAGCCGGACCCCGACGACGAGCCGTCCACCGAGGTGCTCGGCGACGACCACCGCCTGCGCCAGGTGCTCGCCAACCTGCTGACCAACGCCCGCGTGCACACCCCGGCGGGCACGCACGTGCAGGTCGCGGTCGCGCGGGAAGGTGCCGACGTCGTCGTGCGGGTGACCGACGACGGCCCCGGCATCCCACCGGACCTGCGGGAGCGGCTGTTCCAGCGGTTCACCCGTGGGGACGCCTCGCGCAACCGTGCGGCCGGCTCGTCGACCGGGCTCGGCCTGGCGATCGCGCACGCCGTGGTCGCCGCGCACGGCGGTGAGCTGTCCGCCGAGAGCGAGCCGGGCCGCACCCAGTTCGTCGTCCGGCTGCCGGCCGCCGCACCGGCTCCGATGACGCACCCGGCCCCGGCCCCGTCATCGGCCGCACAGCAGCACCACAGGGAGCACCTGCCGACCGCGTAGGTCCGCTCGGCAGCCTCGAGGCATGGACACCACCAGCCTCGACCAGCCGGCCGTCGCGCCGGCGCCGGACCAGGTTCCCCGGACGCCGCTCGCGCCGGTGCTCGACCTGGTCATCCCGGTGCACGACGAGGAGAAGGACCTGGAGCGCGCCGTGCGCGCCACCCGGCGGTACCTCGACGAGCACTTCCCCTACCCGGCACGGGTGACCATCGCGGACAACGCCTCGACGGACGGCACATGGGCGATCGCGCTGCGGCTGGCCGAGGAGCTGCCGGGGGTGCGGCTGCTGCACCTCGAGGCCAAGGGCCGCGGGCGCGCGCTGCGCACCGCGTGGACCGCCTCGGACGCCGCCGTGCTCGCCTACATGGACGTCGACCTGTCCACCGACCTGTCGGCACTGCTGCCGCTGGTCGCCCCGCTGATCTCGGGCCACTCGCACCTGGCGATCGGCACCCGCCTGTCCCGCTCGTCGCGCGTGCTGCGCGGCCCCCGCCGCGAGGTGATCTCCCGCTGCTACAACGTGCTGCTGCACGGCACGCTGGCCGCCCGGTTCTCGGACGCGCAGTGCGGCTTCAAGGCGATCCGGGCGGACGCCGCCCGTCAGCTGCTGCCCCTGGTCAGCGACACGGGCTGGTTCTTCGACACCGAGCTGCTGGTGGTGGCCGAGAAGGCGGGGCTGCGCATCCACGAGGTGCCGGTGGACTGGGTGGACGACCCGGACAGCCGGGTGGACGTGGTCGCGACGGCGCGCGGCGACCTCGCCGGCATCGCCCGGCTGGCACGCGAGCTGGTGTCCGGCCGGCTGCCGGTGGAGGAGATCCGCGCGCACCTCACGCTGGCCTCCGACGCGGCTTTCGCCGCCGACGACACGGCGGCCGACGAGGGCACCGCCGCCCTGTCCGGTGGTGCCCGACCCGGTAACGGCGCCGTGCGGCGTGACCGGCGGCTGCTGGGCCAGCTGGTCCGGTTCGCCGCCGTCGGGGTCGCCTCCACGCTGGCGTACGCGCTGCTGTACCTCGTGCTCGCCCCGCTGTTCGGCGCGCAGGCCGCCAACGTGCTGGCCCTGCTGATCACGGCCGTCGCCAACACGGCGGCCAACCGGACGTTCACGTTCGGCGTCCGCGGACCGGCTCGCGCGGTGCGGCACCAGGGGCAGGGGCTGATCGTGTTCGCCCTGGCCTGGGCGCTGACGTCCGGGTCGCTGACGGGCCTGCACCTGCTGGTGCCGGGCGCCGGGCGGACGGCCGAGCTCGTGGTGCTGACCGTGGCCAACCTCGTCGCGACCGTCCTGCGCTTCGTCCTGCTGCGCGGCTGGGTGTTCCACGCCGCGACCCCCGCCCACGTACCGGCCGTGCTCGCCGCACCGGCCTCCGCACCCGTGCCCGTCACGGAAGGGATCCTCCGATGACCACCACCACCCCCATCCAGCCCCCCGGCGCCGCCGGCGGTGCCGCACCGATCCCGGCGCCCGCACCGCTCGGCAACCCACCGGCCTCCCACCCGACCACAGCCCCGCTCCTGACGGACGTCGCCCCGGCCGACGGTGCCCCGGCGCTCCACGACCCCCGACCGACCCTCACCGACCTGCCCGCCCGCCGGCGCTGGGACACCCCCGCGTTCGTCGGCCTCCTCCTGCTGACCGCGGTCCTGTTCCTCTGGAACCTGTCCGCCTCCGGCTACGCCAACTCCTTCTACTCGGCGGCCGCGCAGGCCGGCTCCCGGTCCTGGTCCGCGTTCCTGTGGGGGGCGTCCGACGCGGGCGGCTCCATCACGGTGGACAAGCCCCCGGCCGCCCTGTGGGTGATGGGCCTGTCCGTGCGGGTCTTCGGCCTGTCGTCGTGGTCGATCCTGGCGCCGCAGGCGCTCATGGGGGTCGCCAGCGTGGCGCTGCTCTACCGCACGGTCCGCCGGCACTTCGGCGCCACGGCCGGCCTGCTCGCGGGCGCCGTGCTGGCGCTGACCCCCGTCGCCGCCCTGATGTTCCGGTTCAACAACCCGGACGCCCTGCTGGTCCTGCTGCTGATCGCCTCGGTGTGGGCCACCCTGCGTGCCGTCGACGGTCCCCGGACCACCCGGTGGATGGTCCTCGCCGGCGTGCTCGTCGGCCTCGCGTTCCTCACCAAGCAGCTGCAGGCCTTCCTCGTCCTGCCCGGCCTGGCGGCTGTGTTCCTGTGGGCCGGTCCCGTGCCGCTGCTCAAGCGGATCCGCGACGGGCTGCTCGCCGTCGGCGCCATGGTGCTTTCCGCCGGCTGGTGGGTGGCGCTCGTCGAACTGTGGCCGGCGTCCTCCCGGCCTTACATCGGCGGCTCGCAGACCAACTCGTTCCTCGAGCTGACGTTCGGCTACAACGGCCTGGGCCGGATCACCGGGAGCGAGGTCGGCTCGGTCGGCGGCGGCCGCGGCAACACCGGCGGCAACTGGGGTGCCACCGGCATCACCCGGATGTTCGGCTCTGAGGTCGGCGGTCAGATCGCCTGGCTGGTCCCCGCCGCGCTGATCCTCGCGGTCGCCGCGCTGTGGCTGCTGCGCCGCGCACCGCGGACCAGCGGCGCCCGTGCCCAGGTCGGCGCCTGGCTCGCGTGGCTCCTGGTCACCGGCCTGACCTTCTCGTTCATGGCGGGCATCTTCCACGCCTACTACACGGTCGCCCTCGCACCGGCTGTCGCGGCCCTGGTCGGCATCGGTTCGGTCCTCCTGTGGCGGCGGCGCACGACGATCGCAGCCCGCACCGTCCTGGCCGGCACCACGCTGCTCACCGCCGCCTGGGCGTGGCAGCTGCTCGGTCGCTCGTCGACGTGGCTGCCGTGGCTGCGCGTCGCGATCCTGGCGACCGCCGTGATGGGTGCCGTGCTCCTGCTGGCCGGTCCTGGCCTGGTCGGCGGCCGCGCCGGCCGACGCATGACCGGCGTCGGCGCCGCGGTGGCCCTGGCTGCCTCGTTGGCCGGGCCCACCGCGTACACGTTGCAGACGGTGTCCACCGCGCACGCCGGCTCCATCGTGAGCGCCGGGCCGACCGTGGCCGGCGGCGGGTTCGGCGGCGGTCCCGGAGGCACGCGCGGCCAGTTCCGCGGTGGCCAGTTCCCGGGTGCCACGCAGGGTCAGCCGCCGCTCGGCGCACCGGGCGGGACGACGGGTCAGCTGCCGGGCGGGCAGACGGGCACCGGGTCCACCGGCGCCGGAACCGCAGCCGCACCGACCCAGGGCTTCGCCGGCCGCGCCGGTGGCGCCGGCGGCATGGGCGGCCTGCTCAACGGCACGACGGTCAGCGCCACCCTCAAGACGATGCTCGACGCCGGTGCCTCGCAGTACCGCTGGGTCGCCGCGACCACCGGCTCGCAGAACGCCGCGAGCTACCAGCTGGCCACGCAGCAGTCGGTGATGCCGGTCGGCGGCTTCAACGGCTCGGACCCGTCACCCACCCTCGCGCAGTTCCAGGCGTGGGTCGCCGCCGGCCAGATCCACTACTACATCGGTGGCAGCGGCTTCGGCCGGTCGAACGGCGGCTCGGACGTCGCCGGCCAGATCAGCACGTGGGTCTCGTCGAGCTTCACCGTCCAGACGGTCGACGGGGTGACGGTCTACGACCTGACGTCACCGACCTCCGGCTCCTCCTCGACCACGTCGTCGACAGGAGCCTGAGCCGCGACCATCGTCGTGACATCGGTGCGCGGCAGGTAGGCCAGCGCACGCAGACCGGGCCCGGCGGTCCGCTCGAGCAGGAAGTCCCCGACCAGCTCGAGCGGGCCACCGGGCCCCGCCACGTGCCAGTGCGCGGTCACGACGAGACGGGCCGCACCGAGCTCCACCACGTCGACCCGTCCCAGCCGCGGCGCGGACAGGTCCGCCATCGCACGCTGCCGGCCGACGACGGCCGCGACGAACCGCTCGCTCGGCAGCGCCGTCGTCGACGGCGGGGCGTCTGCGGCACCGCCCACCAGGATCACCGGCCCGAGCAACCGCTCGGCCACCGCGGGATCGTCGAGCCGGGTCCAGTCCTGGAGAAACTGCCGGACGGCGGGATCGAGGCCCGCCAGAGAATCGTCATGTGAAGACATGACATTTCATTATATCACAATTCTTGTATTTGTGTCACATTTGTCCGCCGTCGAGCGCTACCGCTGCATCGACATCGACTCCAGCACGGCGCCGGAGTCCGCATCGAGCACCACCAGCTGGTTCCCGCTGAGCCCGCTCGGCGGCCGGAAGTCGGGGATCTGCCCGCAGGTGCGCCGGTCCCAGCTCGAGACAACGCGGCCCGTGGCCGCGTCCACGAGCGCGATTCGTGGGTGCTCCCGCAGCTGGGCAGGCCAGTCCGCCGGATCGGTCAGCACGTTCCCGTTCGCGTCCGCCGGCGTGGAGCTCCACCAGCCCTCGACATCGCCGGGGAGCGGGGGCTGCGGCGGGAACTCGGCGCAGAGTGTCGGTGTCGGCGTCGGAGCGCTCACGGGCCCGCTCACCGGCCCCGCCGCCGAATCTGCGACGCCGCACCCCCCGAGAAGCAGCACCGTCGCCACCGCCGCCGCGGACCCGTACCTCGTGCCCATCCCGACCGCCCCCTGACGTCACCGTCACCGTAGCGGCGACGACCTTTCCGCCGAGGCCGTTCGGACGTCGTCTCGCCCGCCACCCCTGCCACCGGGGACCGCCCGCCTACCATCGGCGGATGTCCGAGCCGACCCTGCTGCTCCGCCCCCTGACGACGGCCGACGAGGCCCAGGCGCTGCTCGCCGAGCGCGAGCTCGCCGCCGAGGGCTTCGACTTCCTCGTCGGGCGCGACGGCCGGCCGTTCGACCGGTACGTCGAGCTGTTGGCGGCGACCCGGGAGGGGCGCGACCTGCCGCCGGGCTACGTGCCCGCGACGTTCCTGGTCGGCGTGGTCGACGGCGACGTCATCGGCCGCGTCTCGGTGCGGCACCGGCTGAACGAGTACCTCGCCCGCGTCGGCGGGCACATCGGCTACGGCGTCCGACCGGGCTTCCGCCGGCGCGGGTACGCGACCGCGCTGCTCCGCGAGGGTCTTGCGATCACGGCAGGCCTGGGCATCGAGCAGGCCCTGGTGACGTGCGACGACGCCAACGTGGCGTCAGCGGCCGTCATCGAGCGCTGCGGCGGTGTGCTCCAGGACGTGCTGGCCGACGGTGCCGCACGCGTGCGGCGCTACCTCGTACCGACGCGCGCGGAGTAGCCGCGCGCGGAGTAGCCGAGCGCGGTGTAGACGAGCGCGGTGCCGACGAGCGCGGTGCCGACGAGCGACGAGGCCGCCCGGCTCAGAGCGGGAACGCCGTGTAGGCGGCGTACGCGTCCGCCGCGGGCGCGACCAGCATGAACACCGACTGGCCGTTGGTCCACACGGCCGTCGCGGTGCCGTCCCCGGAGTCCACCACCGAGTAGGTGCCGACCGTCGCGCCACCCGCTGTGACGTCCCCGGACCTCGGCAGCCCCGCGGCGGCGGTCGAGCTGGCGCCGGCCGACGGGGTCGCGACGGCCGATGCCGTCGGTGCGGGCGTCGCCACCGCTGCGACCAGGGTCGCCGCGAACGCCTTCGCCTGGTCGGCGGTCTCCCACTGACCCGCGCGCAGCTTCAGCGTCCGGGCGGTGCCATCCGTGTACGTCTCGTCCCACGCCTCGAGGGCACCGGCGTTCTGCCACGCGGTGTCCGCCGTCGAGGTGGCGAGCGCGTACTGCAGCACGCTGCTCGGCAGCGCCTTGGCGAAGGCGGAGGTCGCCTGCCGCGCGACCGCGGTGACGGTCGGCGTGGGCGACGGCAGCACCACGGTGGCAGCGGCTGCCGGCGAACCCGTCGCGCCGCTCTTGCCCGAGCGCTGCGACAGCACGACGCCGACGACGATCCCGGCGACCACCACCACGGCGGCGACGATCGCCACCGGAAGCAGCCAGGCCGGACGCCCGCCGGTCTCCGACCCGCTGTGGTGTGCCGTCTCGCTCATGCCGTCCCACCCCCGCACCGCCGGCCGAGCGCCGGACGGACGGCAGCCTATCGACGCGCCCACCGCGTCGTGCCCCTGCTCCGGGGCCGTGTCGGTGCCCACCGCTACCGTCCGACCCGTGACCAGCACCTCCGTCCGCCGTCCGGCGACCCCACGTGGTGACGCCGCGCGCGCCGACCGCAGCCGCCCGGCCTTCCGCTGCGTCGAGTGCGGGTGGACCACGTCGAAGTGGGTCGGCCGCTGCGGCGAGTGCCAGGCGTGGGGATCGGTGTCCGAGGACGTCGGGCCGGGCGGCGGCGCACCCCGCACGGCCGCGGTGGTCCCGAGCCGGTCCCCCGCGCGCCCCATCGGCGAGATCGACGTCGAGGCCGCACGCGCCCGGCCGACGGGCGTCCCGGAGCTGGACCGCGTGCTGGGCGGCGGCCTGGTGCCCGGCGCCGTCGTGCTGCTGGCGGGCGAGCCGGGCGTCGGCAAGTCCACGCTGCTGCTCGACGTCGCGGCGCGCACCGCCGCTGCCGGCCGCAAGGTGCTCTACATCACCGGCGAGGAGTCCGCGGGCCAGGTTCGGCTCCGCGCCGACCGCATCGGTGCGCTGCACCCCGGACTGCTGCTCGCAGATGAGACGGACCTCGCCACCGTCCTGGGCCACGTCGAGCAGGTCGACCCCGACCTGCTGGTGCTGGACTCGGTGCAGACGGTCGCCTCCGCCCTGGTGGACGGCACGGCCGGCGGTGTCGCCCAGGTCCGGGAGGTCGCCGCGGCGCTGATCGCCACCGCCAAGAGCCGCGACCTGCCGGTGGTGCTGGTCGGCCACGTGACCAAGGACGGGTCGGTGGCCGGTCCCCGCACGCTGGAGCACCTGGTGGACGTCGTCTGCCAGTTCGAGGGTGACCGGCACTCGCGCCTCCGGATGCTGCGCGCCACCAAGAACCGGTACGGCCCGACGGACGAGGTCGGCTGCTTCGACCTGTCGGAGCGCGGCATCGTCGGCCTGGCCGACCCGAGCGGTCTGTTCGTGTCCCAGGCGCTGCACCCGGTGCCCGGCACCTGCCTGACCGTGACGCTGGAGGGCCGCCGCCCCCTGGCCACCGAGGTGCAGGCGCTGGTGGCGCCCAGCGCGGCACCGAACCCGCGCCGGACCACGTCCGGCGTCGACTCCGCGCGGCTGTCGATGGTGCTCGCCGTGCTGCAGCGCCGGCTCGGTGTGCGCCTCTCCGACCAGGACGTCTACGTGTCCACCGTCGGCGGCGCGCGGGTGGTCGAGCCGGCGGCCGACCTGGCGCTGGCGCTCGCCACCGTCAGCGCACGGGAGGACGAGACGCTGGTGCGCGGGCTGGTCGCCGTGGGCGAGGTGGGTCTGGCGGGCGAGATCCGGACGGTGGCCGGCGTGGACCGGCGGCTCGCGGAGGCCGCTCGGCTCGGCTTCCGGCGGGCCGTGGTGCCGGCCGGCAGCCTCGAGGGCCTCGTCGTCCCGGAGGGCATGCAGGTGATCGGCGCCGGCGACCTGGCACAGGCCGTCGACGCCGCGGGCGTCGGTGTCCCCGCGGGCGTGACTCGGCTGCGGGGTGGCCAGCACGGCTGACCTGCTCCGGGTCGACGCCGACGTGCCCGCCGCGCGGGTGGTGCCATCTCACCCGAACACCCGCGGACCCCTCCAGGCTCCGCGCAGCATCCGCCTATACCATCGCCTGGTGCCTGCGCCGTCCCAGGAGGAGCTGCTCCGCTCCACCCTCAGCGCCGTCGCGCCCGGCAGCGGCCTGCGCGACGGGCTCGAGCGCATCCTGCGGGGGCGTACCGGCGCGCTGATCGTCCTCGGCATGGACCAGGCCGTGGAGCGCCTGTGCTCCGGTGGGTTCGTGCTGGACGTCGAGTTCAGCGCCACGCGCCTGCGCGAGCTGTGCAAGATGGACGGCGCCGTGGTGCTGGACCCGGCGACCAACCGCATCGTCCGCGCCGCGGTCCAGCTGCTGCCGGACCCCAGCATCGAGACGTCCGAGTCGGGCACCCGCCACCGCACCGCCGAGCGCGTCGCCAAGCAGACCGGCCTGCCGGTGATCTCGGTGTCCGCCTCCATGCGGATCATCGCGATCTACGTCGGCGACGCCCGGCACCAGCTCGAGGACTCGACCACCATCCTGTCCCGCGCCAACCAGGCGCTGGCGACGCTGGAGCGGTACAAGGCCCGGCTGGACGAGGTCAGCGGCACCCTGTCGGCGCTGGAGATCGAGGACCTGGTCACCGTGCGGGACGTGTCCGCGGTGGTGCAGCGCCTGGAGATGGTGCGCCGCATCAGCGAGGAGATCGACGGCTACGTCGTCGAGCTCGGCTCCGACGGCCGGCTGCTGGCGCTCCAGCTCGACGAGCTGATCGCCGGCGCCGGTGCCGACCGGGCGCTCGTGATCCGCGACTACGTCGACACCTCGCGCCGTGATGTCGACCAGGTGCTCGCCGCACTGGCCGACCTGACGTCCACCGAGCTGCTGGACCTGGCGCACATCGCGCGCGTACTGGGCCTGCCGGGCAGCACCGACACGCTCGACGGCGCGGTCGGCCCCCGCGGCTACCGCCTGCTGTCGCGGGTCCCCCGGCTGCCCAGCACCGTGGTCGACCGGCTCGTCGCGCACTTCGGCGGCCTGCAGAAGCTCCTCGCGGCCGGCGTGGACGACCTGATGTCCGTCGACGGTGTCGGCGAGCAGCGCGCCCGTTCGGTGCGCGAGGGGCTGTCCCGGCTGGCGGAGTCCAGCATCCTCGAGCGCTACGTCTAGCACCCGACCCGCTCCGGTCGTCCGACGACCGGCCGCACCAGCCCCGGTGCAGGTCCGGCTCAGTGCAGGTCCGGCTCAGTGCAGGTCCGGCTCAGTGCAGGACGAACACCGCTGGCCCGCCGGTCGCACCGGCGAGGTTCACCGCCGCCTGGTAGGTACCCGTCCCGGGACGTGACTGCCCACCGGGGCATCCCGGCGCCGACCGCACCCGGTTCCACGGCACCTGGGTGGTGTCCGACTGGCCGGCGGCCAGCAGCAGCGTCCGTCGCGGTGCGTTGGCCGCCACGCAGTCCTTGGACGACCACACCCGGTCCGCACCGGACGTGATCACCACCTCGCGGTAGGCGTCGCCGGCGTCGACCAGGCACGGCGCCGTCCCGGTGTTCTTGATGGTCACCGTGAAGGTCGGGCTGACGCCGGCCGGCACGTCCACCGCAGCCGGGGTGAGGCCCAGCGCGAGCTGCGCCGGCTGGCAGTCGCCGACACCCCCACGCAGGGACGGTGTGGGGGTCGGCGTCGGTGACGTGCTCGCCGGCGCGGCCGGTGCCGCGGCCGCGGTCGTCCCCACCGCTGAGGTCGTCGTCGACGTGGTGACCGGTGCGCGCGCGGCGGCGCGGTCCGCAGCCCGACCGGCCCACGGGTGGATCACGACGAGCACCAGGAGCAGCAGCACCAACGGCACACCGAGCACCACCGCCCGTCGCACCCAGTACACCCGGGCCGGCAGCCTCCGGCTCGTCGTCGCCACGTCCGTCGCCCTTCGTCGTGCAGCCGGCAGCCCCCACCGGGCGCCCGTCGGGCAACCACGCTACGAAGCGTGGGGAACGGATCGGCGCAGGACGCGCCCGAGCGACCCGACGACGACCGGGCCGGGCGCCTACAGCTCGAGCCGGACGATCGCCCGCCCGTGCCGCGGCCGCGCCACCAGCTCGAAGCCGGCGCGCAGGAACAGGTGCAGCGTCCCCCGGTGCAGCGAGTCGCCCTCCGGCTCGGACCGCTCGGACGTGTCGGCCGGGTACCCCTCGAGCCAACCGGCTCCGGACGAGCGGGCGTGCTCGACGGCCGCGTCGAGCAGGGCGGTGGCAACCCCACGCCGACGGAACCCGGCGCGCACGACGAAGCAGGTGACGGACCACACCGCGGGGTCGTCGGGCTGGGTGCCCGGCACCGACATCGCGCTGCAGCTGCGGGCGCGCACGAACTCCGCGCGCGGCGCCACGGAGCACCAGCCGACCCGTTCGCCGCCGATGCTGGCGATCACCCCGGGCGCAGGCAGGTCCTGCGCGATGCGATCGGCGAGCCGGCCGCGCAGCTCCGTCGGCGTCAGGGTCCGCTGCTCGACACCGGACAGCCGGTCGGCCTGGCACCAGCAGTGCGCCGCCGGCCCGTGGGCGCCGATCACCTCGTCCACGTCGCCGATGGACCGGCACAGGGCGGTCTTCACCACCGGACGAGCGGAGACCACGGGGATCCCGGCGGTGGTGGGCGGCGGCTGGTGAACGCCGGTGGTGGTCCCGGGCGTCGCGGACCGTTGCGTCACCCAGTGGGTCCGCACTCCGGTGTCCGCCGACGGACCGTCGACCATGTCATAACGGTACGCGTGGGTCGCGCTCCCTGTCCTGGGACGAACGTCTGGGACCATGGTCCGGTGCTCGACGGCCCGGCTCCGCACTCGTCGGACGCCGCGGCGCTGCACGCCACGCTCCTCGACTGGTACCGGGACAACGCCCGTGACCTGCCGTGGCGGGCGCCGGACCGGACGCCGTGGGGCGTGCTGGTCAGCGAGGTGATGCTGCAGCAGACCCCGGTGGTCCGGGTCGAGCCGGCCTGGCGCGCGTGGATGGACCGCTGGCCCACCCCGGCGGCACTGGCCGCGGCGTCGACGGCGGACGTGCTGCGCGCATGGGACCGGCTCGGCTACCCCCGGCGGGCGCTGCGGCTGCAGGAGTGCGCGTGCACGCTCGTGCAGCGGCACGGCGGCGAGGTGCCCGACGACCCGGCCGAGCTCCGCGCGCTGCCCGGCGTCGGCGAGTACACCGCCGCGGCCGTGCTGGCGTTCGGGTTCGGCCGCCGGTCGGTCGTGCTGGACACCAACGTGCGCCGCGTCCTGGGCCGGCTGCTCGGGGGGACCGCCCTACCACCACCGGCCCAGACGGTCGCGGAGCGGCAGCGCGCCGCCGCCGTGGTGCCCGACGACGACGCCACCGCCGCCCGGTGGGCGGTCGCGACGATGGAGCTCGGCGCGCTGGTGTGCACCGCGCGGTCTCCCCGCTGCGCGGCGTGCCCGGTGGCCGACCGCTGCGCCTGGCTGCTGGCCGGGCGGCCGGACGACGAGCACGCCCACCGACGCCGCACCCAGGCGTTCGCCGGTACCGACCGGCAGGTGCGGGGCCGGGTGATGGCGCTGCTGCGGGAGGCGCTCGAGCCGGTGCCGGCGACCGGCGTGGAGGCCGTGTGGCCCGATCGCGTCCAGCTGGCGCGGGCGGTGAACGGTCTGGTGGCGGACGGTCTGGTCGAGGTTCTCGGTCCCGCGTCGGACGACGAGCCGGCGGCCTACCGGCTCCCCGCCTGACCCCGGACCGCTAGAGCTCGAGCAGCATCCGGGTGTTGCCCAGCGTGTTCGGTTTCACGCGCGCCAGGTCCAGGAACTCCGCGACGCCGTCGTCGTGCGAGCGCAGCAGCTCGGCGTAGACGGAGGGGTCCACCGGCGTGCCCTGGATCACCTGGAAGCCGTGCGAGGCGAAGAACTCCACCTCGAAGGTCAGGCAGAACACCCGCGCGAGGCCGAGGTCCCGGGCCCGTTGCACCAGGCCGCCGAGCAGCGCGTGCCCCACGCCGTGCCGGCGCTGGTCCGGGCGGACCGCCAGCGTGCGGATCTCCGCGAGGTCCGACCACATCACGTGCAGGGCACCGCAGCCGACCACCTCGTCGTCGACCACGGCGACCACGAACTCCTGGACGGCCTCGTAGTAGCCGACCCACTCCTTGGGCAGCAGGATGCGCTGCTCGGCGTAGGGCTCCACCAGGTCGTGGACGGCGTGCACATCGGCGGGCAGGGCTGCCCGGACCACGACCTCGCTCACGCCGGTCACGGTACCTGCCGCCCGGCGCAGGACCCGACGCAGGCCCCGAAGCAGGCCCGAGCCGGCCCGGCGTCGGCCGGGGTCCGGCGCGGGAGCAGAGACCTATGTCCGCGAGCGCTGCCGTCCGAGCCGCGGCACGTCGACGTGCTCGAGCAGGCCGGTGGCGGTGATCTCGTCCACCACCAGGTCGGTGACCACCCCGGCGCGCAGGGCGGCGAGCAGCGGTGCGACCTTGTTGTCGCCGGCGACCACGCACACACGCCGCGGGATGTGCTTCAGCTCGTCGGGGGACGGTCCGGTGGCCCGGGCGTTCAGCGGCACGTCGGCCCACGAGCCGTCGCCGCGCAGGAAGACGGTGCACACGTCGCCCACCACGCCCTCGTCGTGCAGGGCCTGCACGTCGGCGTCGTCCAGGTACCCGGCGGAGTAGACGTGGCTGGGCACCGCGCCGGCCACCGCGCCGACGCTGAACAGCGCGATGTCCACGCGCGCCTGCATGTCCAGGACGCGGCGCACCGACCGCTCGCGCCACATCGCCGCCTTGGTGTCCGGGTAGTCGAAGAAGGCCGGCACCGAGAAGTGGTGCACGCCCGCGCCGAACGCCGTCCCGAACGACGAGATCAGGTCCGACGCGTACTCGATCCCGCTGGTGCGCATGTTGGCCGCGCCGTTCAGCTGCACCACCACCGACCCCCGGGTGGCCTTCGGGGTCAGGTACCGGGAGACGGCGGCCAGCGTCGTGCCCCAGGCGACGCCGAGCACCATGTCGGAGTCGAACCACGAGGTCAGCAGCTTGGCCGCGGTCATCGCCACCTGGTCCAGCCGCTCGACCGTCCCCGCGGAGTCAGGCACCGCGACCACGTAGGCGTCCACGCCGAACGCCGCGGTGAGCGAGCGGCCGATCCCCGGTGCACGCGTGCTCGCCGGGCGCAGGGTGATCTCGACCAGGCCGGACTGCCGCGCGCGCTTGATCAGCCGAGACACCGTCGACCGCGAGGTGCCCAGGTGCCGGGCGATGACCTCCATCTTCATGTCCTGCAGGTAGTACATCGACGCCGCCCGGAGCACGTCCTGCTCCCGCTCCACGTACACAGGTGCCTCCTCGCCCCTGCGTGCACATTTGTGCACTGCTGTTGCGCGTACGTTCCGCCGCTGCCGAGGATAGGGCGAATCCGGGCCGTTCGTCCCGGGCCCATGGCCCGAACGGCAGCGACACCGCCGTCGCACCAGCCCGGCCAGACGTCACCAGCACCGAGGAGCCAGCCACATGAGGACCGCCCCGCTCACCGTCCAGGCCCGGACCGACTCCCTGGAGCGGTTGCGTCGCTCGACGGAGCGGGACTCGGAGCTGGACATCCTGGTGATCGGCGGTGGCGTGACCGGTGCCGGCATCGCGCTCGACGCGGTCACCCGCGGGCTGGACGTGGCGATGGTCGAGGCGCAGGACTGGGCGTCGGGCACGTCGAGCCGGTCGTCCAAGCTGGTGCACGGCGGCCTGCGGTACCTGCAGATGCTCGACTTCCACCTGGTGCACGAGGCGCTGACCGAGCGCGACCTGCTGATCTCCAAGCTCGCCCCGCACCTGGTCAAGCCCGTCAGCTTCCTGTACCCGCTGGAGAACCGCGTCTGGGAGCGCGCCTACGTCGGCGCCGGCGTCGCGCTGTACGACACGCTGGCCACCGCGTCCGGCACCCGCCGGGCGATGCCGATCCACCGCCACCTGACCCGCAAGGGCATGGAGCGGATGTTCCCGGACCTGCGGCACGACGCCGCCATCGGCGCCATCCGGTACTGGGACGCCAGCGTCGACGACGCCCGCCTGGTGGAGACGCTCGTCCGCACCGCCGTCTCCTACGGCGCGCACGCCGCCTCGCGCACCCAGGTGCTCGACCTGCACACCACGACCGGCGGCGCCGTCAGCGGTGCCCTGCTGGAGGACCTGGAGACCGGCGAGCGGTTCGACGTCCGCGCCCGTGCCGTCATCAACGCCACCGGCGTCTGGACCGAGAAGACGGAGGCACTGGCCCGCAGCGGCGGCGGCCTGCGGGTGCTGGCCAGCAAGGGCATCCACATCGTCGTGCCGCGCGCCCGCATCCAGGGCGACACCGGCCTGATCCTGCAGACCGAGAAGTCGGTGCTGTTCATCATCCCGTGGTCCCGCTACTGGGTGATCGGCACCACCGACACCCCCTGGCACCAGGAGCTCACCCACCCCGTGGCCACCAGCGCGGACATCGACTACGTGATCGAGCACGCCAACGCGGTGCTCGCCCGCCCGCTGACCCGCGACGACGTGATCGGCGTGTGGGCCGGCCTGCGGCCGCTGCTGCAGCCGGGCACCAAGGAGGGCACCAGCTCCGCCAAGGTGTCCCGCGAGCACACCGTCGCCTCCCCCACGCCGGGTCTGACGGTGATCGCGGGCGGCAAGCTGACCACCTACCGCGTGATGGCCAAGGACGCGGTGGACTTCGCCATCGGCTCGCGGGCGACGACGCTGCCGTCGATCACCCACGAGGTGCCGCTGGTCGGTGCCGAGGGGCTGCGCGTGTTCCAGCGGCAGGCCCGGGCCATCGGGCTGCGGTACGGCTGGGAGCAGCACCGGATGGACCACCTGCTGCACCGGTACGGCTCGCTGCTCGGCGAGCTGATCGACCTGGTGGACGCCCGTCCCGAGCTCGCGCAGCCGCTGCACGGCGCCCCGGCGTACATCGGCGCGGAGATCGTCTACGCGGCGACGCACGAGGGTGCGCTGCACCTGGACGACGTGCTGATGCACCGCACGCGGCTCAACTACGAGCAGGCGGACAAGGGCGTCGGCGCGCTCGACCAGATCGCCGACCTGCTGGCGGCCGAGCTCGGCTGGGACGCCGCGACCCGCGAGAAGGAGATCGAGGCGTACAAGGCCCGGGCCAAGGCGGAGCACGAGGCCGCCGAGCAGCTCGACGACGCCTCGGCCGAGCACGTCCGGCTGCAGGTGCCGGACCTGTCGCCGATGCAGCCGCTCGAGGGCGTCGCGACGCCCGGGACCGGCACCGGCTCGGTCGGCCCCGGCGCCGCCGGGTCGGCCGGCACCACGGGGCACGCCTGACGGCTGCCCCCCTCAGGACCCCCGCGACCGATGTCGCGGGCGATGCAGACAACGACGTCGACGAAAGAGGTCCACGTGAACTACACGATCGGGCAAGCCTTCATCTCGGAGGTGCTCGGCACCGGAATGCTGATCCTTCTCGGTGGCGGCGTGGTTGCCAATGTGATCTTGCCCAGGAACAAGGGTTTCAACGGCGGGTGGATCGTCATCACCTTCGGATGGTGCATCGCCGTCATGGCCGGCGTGTACGTCGCCTTCAAGTCGGGCGGCTACCTGAACCCCGCCGTGGTGCTGGGCGTCTGGGCGTCGGGCGCCAAGACGCTGGCCCCCGGCATCGACATGACCGCGACGAACGCGCTGCTGTTCATCGTCGCCGAGCTGCTCGGCGCCTTCATCGGTGCCGTGCTGGTGTACCTCGCCTACAAGAAGCACTTCGACGAGGACGCCGACCCGGCCACCAAGCTGGGCGTCTTCTCCACCGGCCCGGCGATCCGCTCCTACGCCTGGAACTTCATCACCGAGGTCCTGGGCACGTTCGTCCTGGTGTTCTGGGTGCTGGTGTCCGGCAAGACGCCGGCGCAGATCGGCCCGCTCGCCGTCTCGCTCATCGTGCTCGGCATCGGCCTCTCCCTCGGTGGCCCCACCGGGTACGCCATCAACCCCGCCCGTGACCTCGGCCCGCGCATCGCGCACTTCGTGCTCCCGATCCGCGGCAAGGGCTCCAGCGACTGGGCGTACTCCTGGGTGCCGGTCTTCGGCCCCATCGTCGGCGGCGTGCTCGCCGGCCTGACCGGTCACTGGTTCGTCGGCTGACCACCCACTGACAGCACTTCCTGTACGACCCTCGACGAGGAGGCACCATGGCTGACAAGTACGTGATGGCGATCGACCAGGGCACCACGAGCACCCGCGCGATGATCTTCGACCACGCGGGAACGGTGGTCTCGGTCGGCCAGAAGGAGCACGAGCAGATCTTCCCGAAGCCGGGCTGGGTGGAGCACAACCCGAAGGAGATCTGGGACAACACGCGTGAGGTGGTCGGCCAGGCGCTCGGCAAGGCGAGCCTGAACTACGACGACCTCGCCGCGGTCGGCATCACCAACCAGCGCGAGACCACCGTGGTGTGGGACCGCGAGACCGGCGAGCCCGTCTACAACGCGATCGTCTGGCAGGACACCCGCACGCAGAAGATCGCCGACGACCTCGGCGCCCTCGGCGGCGGTGCGGAGCGGTACAAGGCCCGCGTCGGCCTGCCCCTGGCCACCTACTTCTCGGGCCCGAAGATCCGCTGGATCCTCGACAACGTCGAGGGTGCCCGGGAGAAGGCCGAGGCCGGCAAGCTCGCGTTCGGCAACACCGACTCGTGGGTGCTGTGGAACATGACCGGCGGGGTCGACGGCGGCATCCACGTCACCGACCCGACCAACGCCTCGCGCACCATGCTCATGAACCTCGACACGCTGACGTGGAACGAGGAGATCGCCGGCGAGATGGGCATCCCGCTGTCGATGCTTCCGCAGATCCGCTCGTCGTCCGAGGTGTACGGGCACGGCCGCAAGGGCGGTCTGGTCCCCGGCGTGCCGATCGCGGGCATCCTCGGCGACCAGCAGGCGGCGACGTTCGGCCAGGCGTGCTTCGAGGTCGGCAACGCGAAGAACACGTACGGCACCGGCAACTTCATGCTGCTGAACACCGGCACGTCGCCCATCCCGTCCAAGAACGGCCTGCTGACGACGGTCTGCTACAAGATCGGCGAGCAGCCGACCGTGTACGCCCTCGAGGGCTCGATCGCCGTCACCGGCTCGCTGATCCAGTGGCTGCGGGACAACCTCGGGTTCATCCAGAACGCGGCCGAGGTCGAGCAGCTGGCCGAGACCGTCGAGGACAACGGCGGGGCGTACTTCGTCCCGGCGTTCTCGGGCCTGTTCGCGCCGTACTGGCGCGGCGACGCCCGCGGCGTCCTCGTCGGCCTGACGCGGTACGTCCACAAGGGCCACATCGCGCGGGCCGCCCTGGAGGCCACCGCCTTCCAGACCCGCGAGGTGCTCGACGCGATGAACGCCGACTCCGGCGTGGACCTGACCGAGCTGAAGGTCGACGGCGGCATGGTGGCCAACGAGGCCCTCATGCAGTTCCAGGCCGACATCCTCGGCGTGCCCGTGATCCGGCCGAAGGTGGCCGAGACCACGGCGCTCGGCGCGGCCTACGCGGCCGGCATCGCCGTCGGGTTCTGGAACGGCGAGCAGGACGTCATCGACAACTGGGCCGAGGACAAGCGCTGGACGCCGTCGATGGACGACGCCGAGCGTGACCGCCAGTACCGGTTGTGGAAGAAGGCCGTCACCAAGTCGTTCGACTGGGTGGACGAGGACGTGCGCTGATCGCACGCTGACCCGACGAGGGGTCGCGACGACGGGTGGAGAAACCGGCGTCGCGGCCCCTCGTCGTGCGTGGTGGCGGGCGGCCGGCGCCTCCCGTCCGACCGGCCACCGGGCCGCTCGGGTGTCCGGCGTCACGTCGGCTCGGCAGGTGGGGGCGTCGGTGGCCGTGCTTACGATGCGCGGCGTGATGACGACAGTGCAGGTGGGCCACTCGGACCTCGCGGTCCTTCCGCTGGCCCTGGGGGGCAACGTCTTCGGGTGGACGGCCGACGAGGCGACCAGCCTCGACGCGCTCGACGCGTTCGTCGACGCGGGCGGGTCGATGGTTGACACCGCCGACGGGTACTCCCACTGGGTGCCGGGGCACACCGGCGGCGAGAGCGAGGCGATCATCGGCCGGTGGCTGGCCCGCCGCGGCCGCCGGGACGACGTGGTGGTGGCGACGAAGGTCTCGCGGCACCCGGACTTCCTCGGCCTGGCACCGGACACGATCCGCGGTGCGGTGCACGCGTCGCTGCAGCGGCTGGGCACCGACCACATCGACCTGTACTACGCGCACTTCGACGACCCGTCGGTGCCGCTGGCCGACTCCCTCGGGGCGCTGTCCGCGCTGGTGGACGAGGGACTGGTGCGCTACCTGGGCATCTCCAACTACACCCCCGACCGCATCGACGAGTGGCTGGCGGTCACCGAGCGGGAGAACCTGCACCGGCCGGTCGCGCTGCAGCCGGAGTACAACCTGGTCGAGCGCGGGTTCGAGGACGGGCTGCAGGCCCGTGCCGAGACGTACGGCCTGGGCGTGTTCCCGTACTACGCGCTGGCGTCCGGGTTCCTCACCGGCAAGTACCGCGCCGACGGGTCGCCGAGCGGTCCGCGGGCCGGCCGGGCGGCGCAGTACCTCGAGGGCCGAGGTGCCGCGGTGCTTCCCGTGCTGGACGAGGTCGCGGCGGCGCACGGCGTGTCCGACGCGACCGTGGCACTGGCGTGGCTGCGCCGGCGGCCGACGGTCGTGGCGCCCATCGCGAGCGCCCGGAGCCTCGACCAGCTGCCGGACCTGCTCGCCTCCACCACCCTCGAGCTGGCGGCCGACGAGGTCGCCGCGCTGGACGCCGCCTCGCGCTGACCCCCGCGATCGCGGGCGGACGGCGAGGCTGTCACCGGTCGCAGGTACCGTGCCGTCCATGCGCCTGGCCACCTGGAACGTCAACTCGATCCGTGCCCGCGTGGACCGGGTGCTCGCCTACCTCGAACGCACCGGCGTCGACGTGCTGGCCATGCAGGAGACCAAGGTGAAGGACGAGGCGTTCCCGCGGGAGGGCTTCGAGGCCCTCGGGTACGAGGTGGTCACCAGCGGGTTCAGCCAGTGGAACGGCGTGGCCATCGCGTCGAAGGTCGGCGTGGCCGACGTGGAGCACGGCTTCCCCGGCCAGCCGACGTGGGGCGACCCCGGTGCCGTCGAGGCGCGAGCCGTGGGCGCGACCTGCGGCGGGGTGCGCGTGTGGAGCCTGTACGTGCCCAACGGTCGCGACGTCGGCGACCCGCACTTCACGTACAAGCTCGAGTGGCTGGACCGCCTGCGGGAGGCCGCCGGCGGGTGGCTGCAGGCCGACCCCGCGGCCCGGATCGCCATGGTGGGCGACTGGAACATCGCCCCGCTGGACACCGACGTCTGGGACATCGGCTTCTTCGCCGGCCGGACGCACGTCACGCCGGCCGAGCGGGAGGCGTTCGAGGCGATCGCGGCCGCCGGGTACACCGAGGTGTCGCGCCAGCACGTCCCCGCCGAGCACACCTACACGTACTGGGACTACCAGCAGCTGCGGTTCCCCCGGAACGAGGGCATGCGCATCGACCTGACGTACGCCTCACCGGCCCTCGCGGCGGAGGTCACCGACGTGGTCATCGAGCGGAACGAGCGCAAGGGCAAGGCGCCGTCCGACCACGTACCGGTGGTGCTGACGATCGCCGACTGACGGCGCCGGCCGCGCGGGTGGCGGCGGCTGCCTGCGGCTGGTCGGGCGGTGTCAGGCCGGTGCGCCGGTCGGCACAGATCGCCCGCCGACCAGGGCATACGTGTGGGAGCGCTGCGCTACGTTGCGGCCCATGAGCCAGGACCCGGGTGCCGCAGCGGACTCTGCGCAGCAGCCCGACCCGTACGCCGCACCGATTCCGCAGCCCGGGGCTGGTGGCAGCGCCCCGGCCCCGATGTACGGGCAGCCGAACCCGTACGGCGAGGCACCGGTGTCGGGGCAGGCACAGCCGGGGCAGCAGCCGGCGTACGGCCAGGAGCCGTACGGAGCGGCGCAGCCGTACGGACCGGCGGCTTCGTACGGACCGGCGCCGGTGTACGGGCAGCAGGCGGTCTACGGGCAGCAACCGGTGTACGGGCAGCAGGCGGTGTACGGGCAGCAGCCGGTGTACGCACCACCGGGGCAGGTGCCGACGTACGGCCCGTACGGCTACCCGACGGCGCAGCCCTACGGCCCGCCGGGCGGCTGGGACACCCCCAAGACGGACTCGATGTCCATCGCGGCGCTCGTCGTCGCGCTCAGCGGGTTCCTGTTCGGCCTGACGTTCCCGGTCGGTCTGGGGCTCGGCATCGCCGGCATGGTGCGCACCAAGCGCCGTCAGCTCGAGGGGCGTGGCCTGGCCATCGCCGCCGTGGTGGTCGGGGCCCTCGGAACGCTGCTGCTCATCGGGTTCATCGTGCTGATCGCCGTGCTGGGGAGCACCGGCGGGTTCGACGACTCGGCGTCGTCCTCGACGTCGTCGGGGCCGCTGCACAGCGGCTCCGCGTCCGGCACCACGCTGCCGCAGTACCGACTGGTGCAGGGCCTGACACCGGGCGAGTGCCTGCAGGGCGACAGCAGCTCCTGGTCGCTGGCCGACGCCGTCGCGGTCGCCTGCACCGCACCGCACAACCTCGAGGTTGTGTCCGTGTACAAGCTCGCCGAGCGGCCGGTGAACAGCACCGACGAGCCCGGCCCCGAGCTGGACAAGGCCCTGTCGACCTGCGAGGACGACGTGCTGGCCGCGAACTCCGCACTGCTCGGTGAGGACGACTGGTCGGACGTCTGGGCGCCGCACCCGGACCAGTGGGACGCCGGCGAGACGTCCGCCTACTGCCTGTGGGGCACGGACTCGAGCGTCACGGGCTCGGCCACGCAGGGCTTCGGCGCCCAGAGCTCCAACCTCTGACCCGCCGCGCCGGTCCCACCGGCCGCCCCACCGCCGGTCCAGCCTGCCGGCCGCACGTTCGCCCGTCAGACCGCGGCGATAGCCTGACCGCACCGCCGCCACAGGAAGGTTGCACCGATGGTCGACGTCGACCGTGTGCTCGCAGCACTGACCCTCCAGGAGAAGGCCGGGCTCACGTCCGGTGCGGACTTCTGGCACACCAAGGCCGTCGAGCGGCTGGAGCTGCCGGCCGTGATGGTGGCGGACGGCCCGCACGGCCTCCGCAAGCAGGTGGCGGAGGGCGGCTCGGCGGAGCTCGGCGAGTCGGTGCCGGCCACCTGCTTCCCGACGGCGGCCGCCCTCGGCTCCACGTGGGACCCCGAGCTGCTGCAGCGTGTCGGGGCGGCGTTGGGCCGCGAGACCAGGGCGAACGGTGTCTCCGTCCTGCTGGGCCCCGGCGTGAACATCAAGCGCACCCCGCTGTGCGGGCGCAACTTCGAGTACGTGTCGGAGGACCCGTTGGTGGCGGGGGCGCTCGGCGCGGCACTGGTCGCGGGGGTGCAGAGCGAGGGCGTCGGCACGTCCCTGAAGCACTTCGCGGCGAACAACCAGGAGACCGACCGCATGCGGGTCTCCGCCGACGTCGACGAGCGGACGCTGCGCGAGATCTACCTGCCGGCGTTCGAGCGGATCGTCACGCAGGCGAAGCCGTGGACGGTGATGTGCTCGTACAACCGCATCAACGGCACGTACGCCTCGCAGCACCCGTGGCTGCTGACCCAGGTGCTGCGGGACGAGTGGGGTTTCGACGGGGTCGTCGTGTCGGACTGGGGTGCGGCGCACGACCGGGTGGCGGCCCTGACCGCCGGCCTCGACCTGCAGATGCCCGGGGTGGGCACGCGTCCCGACCTCGACGTGGTGTCGGCGGTGATCGACGGCCAGCTGGACGAGCAGGTGCTGGACGGCGCCGTCCGCCGCGTGCTGCAGCTGGTGGACCGGGCGCAGCCCGCCGTCGCCGACCCCGGCACCGCGGACCTCGACGCCCACCACGAGCTGGCCCGCGAGGCGGCGGTCGCCGGTTCGGTGCTGCTGCGCAACGAGCGGGTGGGCGGTGCGCCGCTGCTCCCGCTCGAGGCGGACGCGGCCCGGGGTGCCGTCGTCGTCGGCGAGTTCGCCCGCACCCCGCGCTACCAGGGCGCGGGCTCGTCGCAGGTGCACGCGACCCGCGTCGACGACGCGCTCACGGCGCTCCGCGCGGCCACCGGGGCGGAGCTACCGTTCGCCCCCGGCTTCTCCCTGGCGGGTGACGACGAGCACGACGAGGTGCTCCGCACCGACGCCGTGGCGGCGGCGCGCGACGCGTCCGTCGTGCTCGTGTTCCTGGGCCTGCCGGCCGCCGACGAGTCCGAGGGGTACGACCGGCCCCGCTGGGGCCTGCCCGACAACCAGGTGCGCACGCTCGCCGCGATCGCACAGGTCAACCCCAAGATCGTCGTGGTGCTGTCCAACGGCAGCGCCGTCAACGTCTCGCCATGGCGCGAGCTCGCCCCGGCGATCCTCGAGACCTGGCTGTCCGGGCAGGCGGGCGGCTCGGCGGTGGCGGAGGTGCTGCTGGGTCACCGCTCCCCCGAGGGCCGGCTGACCGAGACGATCCCGCACCGGCTGGTGGACACCCCGGCGTTCGGCAGCTTCCCCGGTGAGGGCGGGCACGTCCGGTACGGCGAGGGCGTGCTGGTGGGCTACCGCTGGTACGACGCGCGTGACCTGGAGGTGGCGTACCCCTTCGGGCACGGGCTCACGTACACGACGTTCGCGTACGAGGAGGTCGCGGCCCAGGTGCACGGCGAGGGTGCGGCCGCGACCGTCGACGTCAGCGTCCGGGTGACCAACACCGGCACGCGGGACGGTGCCGAGGTGGTCCAGGTGTACGTGGGCGACCCGGAGGCGTCCGTGCAGCGGCCCGTGCGTGAGCTGCGGGCGTTCCGCAAGGTCTGGCTGGCGCCCGGCGAGTCGCAGGTGGTGAGCCTGACGCTGACGGCGCGCGACCTGTCGTACTGGCACCCCGACCTGCGCCGGTGGGTGGTGGAGGGCGGCACGTTCGTCGTCGAGGTCGGCGCCTCGTCGCGGGACCTGCGCGGTTCCGTGGAGGTCGAGGTGGTCGGCGAGCCGATCTGGCCGCCGCTGACCGCCATGTCCACGGTCGCGGAGTGGTTGGCGGACCCCGCCGGCGGTCCCGTGCTGCGGGCGGCGCTCGCAGCCGGCGGGGTCACCGAGCTGGCCGCCCACTGGTCGGCCGAGCTGGCGCAGGTGCCGCTGCGGGTAGCCGTGGACTTCGGCATGGCGGCGGGCTTCGGTCCCGACCAGGTCAACGCCCTGGTCCGCGACGTGACGGCGGCGGTGCCGACGGCCTAGCGCTGCGGCGTCCGCCAGGCGGCGGGTCAGCCTGCGGGGGCTTCGTCAGCCTGCCGGGGCTTCGCCAGCCTGCGGGGTCGGCGTCAGCCGGCGAGGTAGGCCGTGAGGCCTTCGACGACAAGCGCGTGGTCGTCCTGCTGCGGCAGCCCGGACACCGCGACGACGCCGGCCAGCTGCCCGTCGACGCGCAGCGGGAAGCAGCCGCCGTGGGCCTTGTAGGTCTCGTCCAGACCGGACGACTCCTCGAACGTCGTGCCGTCGACGCGGTAGCGGGTGCCCACCGCGAACGACGAGTGGCCGTAGTGGCGCACCACCTTCGCCTTGGCGCCGATCCACCAGTCGTTGGACGTCGACGAGCCGTCGAACGCCCGCTGGTACACGGTGTGCGGCCCGTCCGGGGTGTCCACCTCGACCCGCACCACCACCGGCAGCTGCCGCTGCTCGGCCAGCGCCGCGACGGTGGCCCCGAGCCGCGCGGCGTCGTCGTACGTCAGGTGCTGCAGCACCAGGCGCTGCTCCTGCGCCTCGAGCTCGGCCAGCAGCGCGGGGTCGGAGAACTTCACGGGCGCGGGGGTCGCCTCGGCGGCGGACTGGGCGGCGTCGTCGGTCACGCCGCGACGGTACCTCGAACGACCTGGCCTCCGGCCGGGCGGCTGGGCGCATCCACGCGAGCGGCGCAGCTGCACGTGCCCATCTCGCCTGGAGGCGCCCGCCTTGCGGTTCAGTGCGGGCCGACGGTAGGCACGGATTCGTCAGCGGGCGGCGGCGACCGCGATACGAAGGTCCGCGACCAGGCCGTCCAGCGCGGCAGCCCGCTCGGCGCTCCCCCGCACGCGCAGCACCGACGACGGGTGCACCGTGACCAGCGTCCGCAGCGGTGCGTCGGGTGGCTCGAGCAGCCGGCCACGCAGCGAGGTCACCGACTCGTCCCGGCCGAGCACCGCCTGGGTGGCGGTGCCGCCGAGCGCGACGACCACCCGCGGCTCGACCGCGGCCAGCTCGGCGGTCAGCCACGGCAGGCACGCCCGGATGTGACCCACCGCGGGTGTCTTGTGGATGCGCCGTGGACCGCGCTCCTCGAACCGGAAGTGCTTCACCGCATTGGTCAGGTACACCTCCGAGCGCGAGGTCTCGGCCGCCTCCAGCGCCTCGTCGAGCAGCCGCCCGGCGGGGCCGACGAAGGGCGCGCCCTCGCGGTCCTCCTTGTCCCCCGGCTGCTCGCCGACCAGCACCAGCGGCGCGTCCGGGTCACCGGACGAGAAGACCACCTGCGTGGCCGGTGCCCACAGCTCGCAGCCGCGGCAGCCCGGCGCCGCGGCGCGCAGCGCGGAGACGTCGCCCTCGGGCGGCACCCACTGCTGCGCGCCGGGTCGCTCCGGCTGCCGGGTCACCCGGCCAGCATCGCCGCCGTCAGGCCAGCACGCTCGGCGAGCCGGTGGTCACCGACAGGGTGCCGGCGTCGTCGCGGTCGACCACCACCGTGTCGCCGTCGTGCACCTGGCCGGCGAGCAGCGACCGGGCCAGCCGGTCCCCGATCTCCTTCTGCACCAGTCGGCGCAGCGGCCGGGCGCCGTAGGCGGGGTCGTACCCCTCGAGCGCCAGCCACTCGCGGGCGGCCGGGGTGACGTCCAGCGTCAGACGGCGGTCGGCGAGCCGGCGGGCCAGCGCGGCGACCTGCAGCTCGACGATCTGCCCGATCTCCTCGATCGACAGCGCGTCGAACAGCACGATGTCGTCCAGCCGGTTGAGGAACTCCGGCTTGAACGCCGAGCGCACGGCCGTCATCACGCCCTCGCGCCGGGCGTCGTCCGACATCAACGGGTCGGCCAGGAACTGCGAGCCGAGGTTCGACGTCAGCACCAGGATCACGTTGCGGAAGTCGACCGTCCGGCCCTGACCGTCGGTCAGCCGTCCGTCGTCCAGCACCTGCAGCAGGATGTCGAACACCTCGGGGTGGGCCTTCTCGACCTCGTCGAGCAGCACCACGGCGTAGGGACGGCGCCGCACCGCCTCGGTCAGCTGGCCGCCCTCCTCGTAGCCGACGTACCCGGGAGGGGCACCGACCAGGCGGGCGACCGAGTGCTTCTCGGAGTACTCGCTCATGTCGATGCGGACCATGGCGCGCTCGTCGTCGAACAGGAAGTCCGCGAGCGCCTTGGCCAGCTCCGTCTTGCCGACGCCGGTCGGGCCCAGGAACAGGAACGAGCCGGTGGGGCGGTCCGGGTCGCTGATGCCGGCGCGGGCCCGACGGACGGCGTCGGAGACGGTGGCGACGGCCTTCTTCTGGCCGATCAGCCGCTCGCCGAGCACCTCCTCCATGCGCAGCAGCTTGGCGGTCTCCCCCTCCAGCAGCCGGCCGGCGGGGATGCCGGTCCAGGCGGCCACCACCTCGGCGACCTCGTCGGGACCGACCTTCTCGGCGATCATCGGGGTGCTGCCGGCGAGGTCCTCGTCGACACCCTCCTCCGACGACTCGGCGGCGGCGATCTCCTTCTCCACGGCCGGGATCTCGCCGTACATCAGGCGGCCGGCGGTGGCCAGGTCACCCTCGCGCTGCGCGCGCTCGGAGTCGGCACGCAGCTGGTCCAGGCGGGCGCGCAGGTCGCCGACGCGGTTGTGACCGGCCTTCTCCTTCTCCCACCGGGCGGTCAGCGACGCGAGCTCCTCGCGGCGGTCGGCCAGGTCGGCGCGCAGCTTGTCGAGGCGGTCACGCGAGGCGGGGTCGTCGGCCTCCGAGAGGACGACCTCCTCCATCTCCAGCCGGGTGACAGCGCGCTGCAACGCGTCGATCTCGATGGGGCTCGAGTCGAGCTCCATCCGCAGCCGGCTCGCGGCCTCGTCGACCAGGTCGATCGCCTTGTCGGGCAGCTGACGGCCGGAGATGTACCGGTCGGAGAGCGTGGCGGCGGCGACGAGGGCAGCGTCCGAGATGGTCACCTTGTGGTGCGCCTCGTACCGCTCCTTGAGGCCGCGCAGGATCGCGATGGTGTCCTCGACGGACGGCTCACCGACGAACACCTGCTGGAACCGGCGCTCGAGGGCGGGGTCCTTCTCGATGCGCTCGCGGTACTCGTCGAGCGTCGTCGCGCCCACCAGGCGCAGCTCGCCGCGGGCCAGCATCGGCTTGAGCATGTTGCCGGCATCCATCGCGCCCTCGCCGCCGGCGCCGGCGCCGACCACGGTGTGCAGCTCGTCGATGAACGTGACGATCTCGCCCTCGGCACCGGTGATCTCGGCCAGCACCGCCTTGAGGCGCTCCTCGAACTCGCCGCGGTACTTGGCACCAGCGACCATGCTGGCCAGGTCCAGGGAGACCAGGCGCTTGCCGCGCAGCGACTCCGGCACGTCACCGGCGACGATGCGCTGGGCGAGACCCTCGACGACCGCCGTCTTGCCGACGCCGGGCTCGCCGATCAGCACCGGGTTGTTCTTGGTGCGGCGGGACAGCACCTGGACCACGCGGCGGATCTCCGCGTCGCGGCCGATCACCGGGTCGAGCTTGCCGTCGCGGGCCTGCTGCGTCAGGTCGACGCCGTACTGCTCCAGGGCCTTGAACATGCCCTCCGGGTTGGGGCTGGTCACGCGGGCGTTGCCGCGCACGGTCGGCAGGGCCGCGACCAGGGCGTCGCGGGAGGCGCCGACGGCGGTGAGCGCCTCGGCGATCCCGGACTGCCCGGTCGCGAGGCCGATCAGCAGGTGCTCCGTGGAGACGTAGTCGTCCCCGAGGGCGCGGGCCTCCTTCTCGGCGGCGTCCAGCGCGGTCACCGTCTGGCGGGAGGCCGACGGCTGGGACACCGAGGCGCCGCTGCTGGCGGGCAGCTTGACCAGCATCGCGCGGACCTGGCGGCCGAGCGTCGCACGGTCGGCGCCGACGGCGTCGAGCAGGCCGTTGGCCACGCCACCCTCCTGCTCGAGGAGCGCCGACAGGACGTGCGCCGGCTCGAGCTGCGGGTTGCCCGCGGCGGTCGCGTGCTGGATGGCGGCGCCGAGCGCCTCCTGTGCCTTGGTGGTGAACTTCGCGTCCACGGATGCGCCTCCCTGGGCGTTGCCGGATGTCGTCTGCTGCTGCCTTGGGCAACGGAGCCGAAGTTGAGTGTATTCCGCTCAACTCTGTGCGCCAGTGGCCGCTGATGTTCGCCGGGCGATCACCGGCTCGTCGCCGAGCGTCCATGAACCGGGTCTAGCGTCGAGGGCGACGACAACCACGAAAGGGCGACGATGACCCTCACGCTGACGCTCGTGCGACACGGGCAGACCCACTTCAACGCACGCCGGCTGCTGCAGGGCAGCTGCGACTCCCCGCTCACCCGCGTCGGCCGCGAGGGGGTGCGCACCACGGCCCGCCACCTCGCCGACGTCCCGTTCCTCGCGGCGTACTCCTCGCCCTCGGGACGCGCGGTGTCGACCGCCGTGGAGATCCTGCGGCACCACCCGGACCTGCGGCTGCGCACGGACGCGGACCTGCGCGAGTACGACTTCGGCACCTTCGAGCGGCACCCCGAGCGGGACCTCGAGGCGGTGCTGCCGTGGACCGAGCTGGTCCCGCGGGTGCTCGACGGCACGCACCCCGGCCTGCCGAAGGGTGAGCACGCCGCCGACTTCATGGCCCGCACCCGCCGGGCCTTCTCGCTGATCGCCGACCGGCACCCGGACGGGGACGTGCTGGTGGTCGGGCACGGGCTGGCGCTGGGCGCCTGGCTGTCGACCATCCACCCCGAGGGACTCGTCGCGCTTCCGAACGCGTCGGTGTCCCAGGTCGAGGTGCACCCCGACGGCTCGACCCGCGTGCTGAGCATCGGGCTGGACGTCGCCGGCCAGGGCATGGTGGCCGCGCGGCCGGTGCCGGCCCGGGAGGATGCGCTGCCGCAGGCGGTGTAGCCGGCCCGTCGTGCCACCGGCGGCCGCGCCGACGATGCGGTGCAGACGATGCGGTGCAGACGATGCGGTGCAGACGGTGCGGTGCCGAGGTGCCGGTGGCAGGATCCGGCGCATGGCGGACGACGACGTCACCAGCGACGACGCGACGAGCACCGAGGTCACCGACGTCCTGGGCGAGCCCTGGCTCGCCCAGACCATCCGGCTGCGACCCGACGGCGTCACCGCGCGCACCGGCATCCCGCCGGTGGCCACGCTGGTGCACCGGGACGGGCCGCCGCGACGCCGGGCGGTGCTGTACGTGCACGGGTTCGTCGACTACTTCTTCCACCCGCACGTCGCCGCGGCACTGGCCGAGCACGGCTACGACCTGTACGCCCTGGACCTGCGGGACTACGGCCGTTCCATCCGCCCCGGCCGTCCGCCGGACGACGTCACCGACCTGGGCCTGTACTCGGAGGAGATCGACACCGCCGTCCGGCTGCTGCGACCCCGGTACGAGCGGCTGGTGCTGCTGGGCCACTCGACAGGCGGGCTGATCGCGGCGCTCTGGGCGGACGCGCGTCGCGGGCTCGGGCTGATCGACGCCCTCGTGCTGAACAGCCCCTGGCTGGACCTGCGCGGCAGCTGGGCCCAGCGGCACGTGCTGACCCCGGTGCTCGACGTCGTCGGCCGCGTCGCGCCGACCGCCGTGGTCGCCCGTCTGGACCCGGAGTACGGCAAGGCCCTGCACTCCGCCACGGGCGGCGAGTGGGACTACGACCTGGCGTGGAAGAACTCGGACTTCCCGGTCACGGCCGGCTTCATCCGCACCGTCCGCCGGGGGCACGCCCGGGTGGCGCGCGGCCTGCAGGTCGACGTCCCGGTGCTGGTGCTCCGCTCGGACCGCAGCGGACCGAACAAGGGCTGGCACGAGGAGCTGGTGACCACCGACTCGGTGCTCGACGTCGAGCAGATCGCCGCCCGCGCCCCGCTGCTCGGCGACGACGTCACCCTGGTGACCGTCCCGGGCGGCGCGCACGACCTGGCGCTCTCCCCCGCGCCGGCCCGTGAGCAGTACCTGCGCGAGGTGACCGACTTCCTCGCGGCGCGGCTGCCCGACGGGACGGCCCCGGCTCCGGCTACGGCAGCAGCGACGGCTCGTCCGGCTCCGACAGGGACAGCACCGCTCCCACCACCGCCGGCCGCTGCCTGAGCGACGCCTCGAGCCGCGCGAGCGCGTGCGACGCCTGCTCCTCCGGCTCGTCGCCCACCAGGTCGACGGCGCCGACGACGAGCACCTGCCCGGCACCCATCACCTCCAGCCGCAGCGACGTCACCCGCGCCACCTCGGGCCGCTCGAGCAGCGCCTGCAGCACCATGCGGTGCACCTGCGGGTCCGCCGTCTCGCCCACCAGGAAGTCCCGGTTGCGCTCGATCAGCACCACGGCGACCACCCCCAGCAGCAGCCCGATCAGGATCGAGCCGACCGCGTCCGGCACCACCGACCCGGTCAGCTGGTGCCCCAGGATGCCGGCCGCCGCGATGACGATGCCGACCAACGCGGCCGAGTCCTCGAAGAACACCGCCCGCACCGTCGGGTCGGAGGTGCGCAGCACGTGCTCGCGCAGCGTCCGCTGCCGTTTCGCGGCCTGCCCGCGCAGCTGCCGCCACGCCTGCGCGAACGAGGCGCCCTCGAGCACGAAGGAGATGGCCAGCACGACGTAGGCGACCGTGAACGAGGCCGCCGGTTCGGGGTGCATCAGCTCCTGCACGCCGTGGGTCACCGAGACACCGGCCCCGACCGCGAACAGGCCGATCGCGGCGAACAGCGACCACACGTACACCTCGCGGCCGTAGCCGAGCGGGTGCGTGGCGTCCGGCGGCCGGTCCGCCTTGCGGTGCGCGATCAGCAGGAACACCTCGTTGCCCGTGTCCGCCCACGAGTGCGCGGCCTCGGCGAGCATCGACGCCGCCCCCGTCACCACCGCGGCGACGGACTTGGCCAGCGCGATGAGCAGGTTCGCCCCGAGCGCCACGATCACGGTGGTCAGCGACTCCCCGCCGGCGCGCGACTCGCGGGCCACCTCGTGCGTCATGCCCTCTGAGTAGCACAGGCGCTCCGGTGTCGCCCGTGCGGCGGCGGTGATGTGATGGGCGCCATGACGACGCAGCAGGTGCCCTGGTCACCCGGTACGGCGTGCTGGGCGGACATCACCGTGCCGGACCTCGACCGGGCCACCGGCTTCTACGGCCCCCTCCTCGGCTGGCGGTTCGAGACGGGCGGTCCGGAGACCGGCGGGTACACCCAGGCGTTCGTCGGCGATCGGAAGGTGGTCGGCCTGACCGAGCCGATGGGTGAGGACCCGGCTCCGCCGGCGGCGTGGTGCGTCTACCTGGCGACGGACGACCTGGCGGCGACGGCGGAGCGAGCCGAGCAGCTGGGCGGCCGCACCCTGCTGGGGCCGATCGACGTGATGGGCTTCGGGTCGATGGCCCTGCTGACCGACCCGACCGAGGCCGTCGTGGGGTTGTGGTCGGGCGGCTCGCACATCGGCTGGGAGGTGGTCGACGAGCCGGGCGCGGTGGTGTGGACCGAGCACATGTCCCACGACCAGGCCCGCGCCCTCGCGTTCTACGACGGGCTTTTCGGGTACGACGTGACGGACCTGTCCGCCCCCGACTTCGACTACGCGTCGGTCGCGGTGGACGGCGAGACGGTGCGCAGCGGGATCGGCGGGTACGGCCCGGGTGCGGGCGCGCAGGTGCCGGCCGCGTGGACGGTGTACTTCCAGGTGCCGGTGGCCGACGACGCGGCGGCCCGCGTCACGGAGCTCGGCGGCACGGTGGTCAGCCCGCCGGAGGACACGCCGTACGGCCGGATGGTGCTGGTGAAGGGTCCGTTCGGCGAGGTGTTCGCGCTGATGGAGCCACCGGCCGAGCAGCCGCCGACGGGCACACCTCCCGCCTGAGCCTCCGCCTGGGCCGCCGGGTAGCCTGCGCCCGTGACCGGCGCCTCCCCCGACGACTTCCATCACGTCGCGGCGGGCCCGCACGAGCCGCTGCGCACGTTCCACCCGCGGCGGGCGGCGCTCGGCCGCGACCGGGCCGACGCGCTGAACCGGCTGTGGCCGCGCTACGGCTTCTCGGTGCACGACGAGGCCCTGGGCCGCGGCCCCCGCACGCCGGACGGTCTGCTCGACACCGACGCCCTGTTCGGCCGGCACGCCCCGGTGGTGCTGGAGATCGGCCCGGGCATGGGCGAGGCCACCGTCGAGACCGCGGCCGACGACCCGGCGCGGGACTACCTCGCGGTGGAGGCGCACCTGCCCGGCGTCGCCAACCTGCTGTCCCTCGTCGAGCGCGCCGGCCTGACCAACGTGCGGGTGGGCCACGGCGACGCCCTGCAGCTGGTGCGCGAGTCGATCGCCCCGAGCAGCCTCGCGGCGGTGCACGCCTTCTTCCCCGACCCGTGGCCCAAGGCCCGTCATCACAAGCGCCGGCTGATCCAGCCGGACCACGTGCAGCTGCTGCGCGAGCACCTGGTCATCGGCGGCATCCTGCACACCGCCACCGACTGGGCGGACTACGCCGAGCAGATGCGCGAGGTGCTCACCGCGGACCCGTGCCTGGCGGACGCCTCCGCCGACCCGCAGGCCGCACGACGCCGCACGACGAAGTTCGAGCGGCTGGCCCTGGCCCAGGGCCGGACCGCCGTCGACCTCGTCGTGCGGCGCGTGTGCTGAGGTGCCCGCGAGGGCCTAGAACGAGTGCACCGGCTGCGTGTGCCAGATGCGGTCGATGTAGTCCTGCATCGACCGGTCGGACGAGAAGAACCCGCTGCGCGCCACGTTGAGGATCGCCGAGCGGGTCCACGCCTCGGTGTCCGCGTAGTGCTCGTCGACCCGCGCCTGCGCCTGCAGGTACCCGTCGAAGTCCGCGAGCGCCATGAACGGGTCCTGGTGCAGCAGGTTGTCCACCACCGCGGCGAACATCCCGGGGTTCCCGTTGCCGAACGTGCCGCTGGCGATCAGGTCGATCGCCGCCTTCAGCCGCGGGCTCGACTCGTAGAACGACATCGGGTCGTAGCCCTGCGCCACCAGCTTCTCCACCTCGGGCTCGAGCATCCCGAACAGGAAGAAGTTGTCGTCGCCGACCAGCCGGCGGATCTCGACGTTGGCGCCGTCGTCCGTGCCGATCGTCAGCGCGCCGTTCAGCGCGAACTTCATGTTGCCGGTGCCGGACGCCTCCTTGCCGGCGAGCGAGATCTGCTCCGACAGGTCGGCGGCGGGGATCAGCGTCTCGGCGAGCGTCACGTTGTAGTTGGCGGGGAACGCCACCGTCAGGGCGCCCTTCACGCGGGGGTCCGCGTTGATCGTCGAGCCCACGTGGTTGATCAGGCCGATGATCTTCTTCGCCATCTTGTAGCCGGGGGCTGCCTTGGCCCCGAAGGCGAACACCCGCGGGGGGATCGACGTCGGGTCGAGCTCGCCGGACAGGATCCGCTCGTACAGCGACACGATGTGCAGCACCTTCAGGGTCTGCCGCTTGTACTCGTGCAGCCGCTTGACCATCACGTCGAGCATCGCGCCCTCGGGCAGCACGACGCCGTCGCGCTCCGCCAGGACGGCCGCCAGCCGCGCCTTGTTGTCGGCCTTCACCGCACGGAACCGCTCACGGAACTCCTGGTCGTCGGCCAGCGGCTCCAGGCCGGACAGCATCTCGAGGTCGGTGACCCAGCCCGGGCCGATCGCCTCGGTGATCAGCTGGGACAGGCCGGGGTTGGCCAGCCGGACGAACCGGCGGGGCGTGACGCCGTTGGTCACGTTGGTGAACTTGTCCGGCCAGTACTCGGAGAAGTCCGGCAGCACCTTGTCGCGCAGCAGCTGGCTGTGCAGCTCAGCGACGCCGTTCACCTTGCAGCCCGCGACGGTGGCCAGGTACGCCATCCGGACGGCCCGGACGGGCTGCTCCTGGATGATCGACATGCGGCGCACGTGCTCCTCGTCGTCCGGGTACGCCGTGCGCACCTCGGCCAGGAACTCGTCGTTGATGCGGTAGATGATCTCGAGGTGCCGGGGCAGCAGCCGGCCGAGCAGCTCGGTGGGCCACACCTCGAGGGCCTCGGGCAGCAGCGTGTGACAGGTGTAGGCGAAGCACTTCTGGGTCAGTGCCCAGGCCTCGTCCCAGTCCCAGCCCTTCTCGTCGACCAGGATCCGCATCAGCTCGGGGACCGCGATCACCGGGTGGGTGTCGTTGAGCTGGAAGATGATCCGCTCGTCCAGCTGGTGCAGGTCGAAGTCCTCGGGCAGCACCTCGTCGATGAAGTCGCGCAGCGAGCACGCGACGAAGAAGTACTGCTGCTGCAGCCGCAGCTCCTTGCCCTGCGGCGTGGAGTCCTCCGGGTACAGCACCTTGGAGATGTTCTCGGCGAACGTCTGGCTGCGCACCGCCTCCGGGTACCGACCGGCGTTGAACAGCTCGAGGTCGAACGCGTTGCTCGCGGTGGCGCTCCACAGGCGCAGGGTGTTGACGCGGCCGTTGTGGTAGCCGGGGACCATGTAGTTGAAGGGCACGCCCTCGACGCCCCAGGCCGGCACCCACCGGGTGCGCGGCCGGCCGGCCTCGTCGACGTACTGCTCGGTGTGCCCGCCGAACTGCACCTGCACCGAGTGCTCGGGGTGCGGGAACTCCCACGGCGATCCCAGGCTCAGCCAGTTGTCCGGCTGCTCCACCTGCCAGCCCTCGATGAAGGTCTGCTTGAAGATGCCGTACTCGTACCGGATGCCGTAGCCGATGCACGGCACGCTCATGGTGGCGAGGGAGTCGACGAAGCAGGCGGCGAGCCGGCCGAGGCCGCCGTTGCCGAGACCGGGCTCGACCTCCTGCTCGGCGATCAGGTCGAGGTCGAGGCCGAGGTTCGCCATCGACTCGCGCGCGATGTCCTCGAGGTCCGTCGCCAGGAGCGCGTTCTCCAGCTGCCGGCCCAGCAGGTACTCGGCGGACAGGTAGGCCACCGACTTCGCCTGCGCGCGGCGCTGGCGCGTCAGGGTGTCGAGCCACCGGGCCATCAGGTAGTGCCGGACCGCTCGCGCCAGTGCGAGGTACTGGTCGTTGACGGAGGCCCGCGACAGGGTCACGCCCTGCCCGAAGTTGAGCTCGCGGAGGAACTCACGCGTGAACTTCTCGACGGTGTGCTCGGGAAGGATCACCGGGGTCGAGGAGAGAGGCTGGTTCTCGGTCACCGGCACACGCTAGCGGGTGCAACGACTTGCAGGGAATTTCGCAAGCCAGAATCTGGACGGATGTTCAGACGACGCTCGCGAGCGGGCCGCCGCCGAGCCTCAGCACGCACTCCCGGGCGATCGCCATGCCGGCCGCGGCGGCCCCGACGGGGTCGTCCGCACGCAGCCAGGTGGTGAGGAACCCGGCGCAGAACGCGTCGCCCGCACCGGTCGTGTCGACCGCGTGCACGCGCTGCGCGGGCAGCGCGACGGGTTCCTCGCCACGGCGCGCGACGACCGCCCCGTCGGCGTCGAGCGTCACCACCACCGTGTCGTAGTGCGTGCACAGCCGGCGCGCGGCCTCCACCGGGTCGGCGGTGCCGGCCAGCAGCGCGGCCTCGTCGCGGTTGGGGAAGACGAGCGAGGCCCCGGCCGTCCAGGCGAGGAACTGCTCCGGGCCGACGTCCTGCAGGAACGCCACCGAGCTCGGGTCGACGGACACCGGCACGCCGGCGGCCCGGGCACCGGCCATCAGGTCGAGGGCGGTGCCGCGGGCCGGCTCCTCGAACAGCGTGTAGCCGCTCAGGTGCAGCAGCGCGGCACCGTCCAGCACGTCCGGCGGGACGTCGTCGGGCGTCAGCGCGACGTTGGCACCGCGGTCGGTGAGCATCGTCCGGCCGCCGTCCGCGTCGACGATCACCACGATCGTGCCCGTCTCGCGCTCGGGGTCGGCGGCCAGGTGCGGGTCGATGCCGAGGCTCGCCAGCCGGGCCGCGTGCAGGTCGTGGTCGAGCGCGCCGACGCGGCCGACGAACGACACGGCATCGCCCAGGCTGGCGAGCCAGCTGGCCAGGTTGGCCGCGCTGCCGCCCGGGCGGCGGACGATCTGCGCGCGGGTGTCGGTGTCGGGGGCCACCGGGCCGAGCGGGCGCACCAGCACGTCGTTGATCACGTCGCCGACGACGACCACGCGCGGCCGTACCGGGGCCACGGGCTCGTCGTCCGCCGTCGCGCGGACGGCAGCCGGCTCGGCCACGGTGCTCAGCCCTGCCGGCGCGCGGCCCAGGCCGTCGCGATCTGCCCGCCCAGCCGGATGTTGTTCACCACGATGTCGAGGTTCACCTCGAGGCTCGCGCCGTGCGTGTGCGCCTGGAAGTAGTCGAGCAGGAACGGCGTCACCGCCTTGCCGGTGATCCCGCGGCTGTCCACCAGCGCCAGCGCCTCCTCCAGCACGGAGTCGTGCACCGCGGGGTCCAGCTGCTGGTCGGCGGGGATGGGGTTGGCCACCAGCACCGCCTGGCTCTGGCCGAGGGCGTCGCGGGCAGCCATCACGCCGGCGATCTCGTCGGCTGAGTCGACCTTCCAGTCGATCTCGAAGCCGGAGTCCGACAGGTAGAAGCCGGGGTACCGGGTGGTGCGGTAGCCGAGCAGCGTCACGCCGAGGCTGTCCAGCCGCTCGAGGGTGGCGTGGATGTCGAGGATCGACTTGGCGCCGGCCGAGACGACGGTGATCGGCACGCGGGACAGCATGGTCAGGTCCGCCGACTCGTCGAA
Organism: Cellulomonas sp. 73-145; assembly: GCA_001898185.1. Lineage (GTDB taxonomy): Bacteria > Actinomycetota > Actinomycetes > Actinomycetales > Cellulomonadaceae > Cellulomonas. The sequence goes on from MKTI01000004.1 coordinate 227,472, forward strand.
CGACTGCGCGGCGCCCCGGTGCACACCGCCCAGCCCGCCGGTGGAGAACACCCGGATGCCGGCCAGGTTGGCCAGCACCGCGGTCGCCGCGACCGTCGTCCCGCCGGTCACTCCCTTGACCATCGCCACCGACAGGTCACGGCTGGAGACCTTCTCCACCGTCTCGTCCTCGGCGATGCGGTGCAGCGCCGCGTCGTCCAGCCCGACGTGCGGCACGCCGTCGACCAGGGCGATCGTCGCCGGGGTGACGCCCGCCTCCGTCAACGTCGCCTCGAACGAGCGCGCCGCCTCGAAGTTCCGGGGGCGCGGCAGGCCGTGGCTGATGATCGTCGACTCGAGCGCGACGACGGGACGTCCGTCGGCGAGCGCCGCGGCGACGGCGTCGGACAGGACCAGGGCTGGATGTCACTGCACTTCTCCTCGGTGGACGGGTCGGTCGGTGCAGCAGGTCGTGCGCACGGATCCGGCCCCAAGGATGCCCCTGTCGGCGGCTACCCGTGGGCCGCCACGGCCCTCGCCCACGCGTCGTCGTCGAGGAACGTCTGCAGCGACGTGACCAGCACCCGGATGCTCGGGTGGGCGTGGTACTCCCCAGCCACGGGTAGGACGACGATCAGCTCGACGGGGGTGCGCTCGAGCGCCTCGGCGCGGCGGTGGATCCGGGGCGCGTGCTCGCGGTCGGGCATGAGGACCTTCGTGACGGGTGTCCGGAGCTCTTCCGCCGGCCGGACGGCATCGAGGTCGATCTCCCCCGCCTTCACCAGCTCGTACAGCCAACCGGGGAGCGGGATGCGCCCGGCGGCGACCTCCGCCGTCGCCTCGTCGTACCGGGTCTGCCACCGGCGCGAGGCGTCGCGAGGAGCGGGCTCGGGCGCGGGTGGCGGGGTGGCGGGCGGAAGCTCGGGTTCCGTCCGGCACCAGCGTCCCTCCGTGCGTCCCCACCCGCGGGTGGTCCGGGTGCACGGATTCACACCGGCCCTCGGCCCCTGGCCGTGGCCCGCGGGCACTTCTAGCGTGGTGACTGCGGGGTGCCCCGCAAGGACTGGTCTGCCCGCGCGGGGCCGGAGCGGGACGGACCGCGGTCCCGGGCGGGAGGTCGACGATGACACGGCGAGCGAGCTTCTACTGGAGGTTCTTCGGCAGACCGGTCGGCCGCCTGGGGAAGGTCGGGCGGCGCCTGATGGTCCGCATCAACGCACGCAACTACGCCTCGATGGCGCAGGCGCTGGAGCTGCGTCCGGACGACGACCTGCTCGACGTCGGCTGCGGCTCGGCGATGCTGCTCGCGGAGCACGCGAAGCGCGCGCGCCACGTCGCCGGCCTGGACGCCTCCGACCTGCAGCTGGACGTGGCGCGGCAGCGGCTGGCCGACCGCCTGGCGGCGGGCACCGCCGAGCTGGTGAAGGGCGATGTGGCGGCGCTGCCGTGGGCGGACGGCCGGTTCAGCGTGGTGACGTCGATGTTCTGCCTGAAGTTCGTGCCGGATCCGCTGAAGGCGCTCGAGGAGATGTTCCGGGTGCTGCGTCCGGGCGGTCGCGCCGTGGTGGCGCTCTGCGACCGGCTGCGCGACGAGAAGGCGTCCGGCAAGCGCGACGCCTGGGGCCAGTGGGGGTGGAACGCCACGGACGCGCGGCTGCTGATGGAGAAGGCGGGGTTCGCCGAGGTCACGTCGTCGGTGATCGGCAGCCCCGCGTCGCAGCTGGTGCAGGGGGTGCGGGTGGCGTAGCCGCTGGGCGCTCGGCCGCCGCCTGGCGGCCGAGCAGAGGGGGCCTGGCCGTGCGTGCGACCAGGCCCCCTCGTCGACTACCTGCCTCCGCTCAGGTGGTGCGCTGGTAGGTGCGGAACGCGCGCGTCGCCACGCCAGTCAGCACCACGGCCAGCCCGGCGAGCAGCCCGAGGTGGACCAGCACCGTCCCGGCATCGGGATGACGGCTCAGCGCCTCCCGGCCCACGACGACCGCCCACTCGAACGGGTTGAACCGGGCCACGGTCGCCACCCAGCCGGCGGACAGCCGCGTGTCCATCAGCGCGGAGCTGAGGAACATCAGCGGGATGGTCAGCAGCTGCGAGAGGCCGATCAGCACCGTCTGGTCCCGTGCCAGCAGGGCCGCCGCGTTCGACAGCGCTGAGAACGCCGCCGTCAGCAGCGCCGCACCGAGCAGCAGCACCAGGATGCCGCCGGCACCGCCGCCGAACCTCGCACCGCCCAACCAGGCCACGCCCAGCACCACGACGGTCTGCAGCACGGTGAGGACCGACTGGTAGACGAGCGTGGACACCATCAGCGCCCCGCGGCTGGTGGGCGACGTCAGCAGCCGGTCCATCACGCCGCGGTCCATGTCCTGGATGTAGGCGGTGCCGGCCCAGGCGCTGCCGGACAGCGCCATCATCATGACGATCCCCGGCGTGAGGAACTCCAGGTAGGAGCCCCCGCCGGTGAAGCCGGGGATCTTCACGACGGACCGGAACAGCTGGCCGAAGAGCAGCAGCCAGATCATCGGCTGCAGCAGGTTCATCAGCACGAACATCGGCACCCGCCGGGCCGCGCGCAGGTGCCGGGCGGTCAGCAGCAGGGTGTGGCGCAGGCCGGTGAACGGCGCACGTCGCGCCTCGACCGGCACGGCCGGCGACAGGGTGGTGGTCACGGCGCTCATGCCGCCACCTCCACGTCCGCACCGGCAGCGGAGTCGAAGCCGTGCCCGGTGTGGGACCGGTACACGTCGTCCAGGCTCGGCCGGGCGACCGTCGCCGAGGCGACCACCACCCCCGCCTGCTCCAGTGCCGCGAGCGCCGACGGCAGCACCGCGGCGCCGTCCGCCGTCCGGACCCGCACCTGCCGCCCCTCGACGGTCACGTCCGCGCTGCCGGCCACGCGACGCATCACCTCGGACGCCCGTGAGACGTCGGTGGTCTCCCGCAGCTCCACGGCGACCGCGTCCCCGTGCAGCCCCGCCTTCAGCTCGTCCGGCGTGCCGGACGCCACCACGCGACCCCGGTCCACGATCGTCAGCCGCCCGGCGAGGTGGTCGGCCTCGTCGAGGTAGTGGGTGGTCAGCAGCACGGTCATCCCCTCCGCGCCGGCCATCCGCTCGATCTCCGCCCACAGCTCGCTGCGCGCCTCCGGGTCGAGCCCGGTGGTCGGCTCGTCGAGGAACAGCACGCGCGGCCGGTGCATCAGGCCGAGGGCGACGTCGAGCTTGCGGGCCATGCCGCCCGAGTACGTCTTCACCTGACGGTCGGCGCTCGCGTCCAGCGAGAAGCGACCGAGCAGCTCGGTCGCCCGGGCGCGCGCCGCCGAGCCGGTGAGGCCGTGCAGCCGACCCGCCAGCTCGAGGTTCTCCCGGCCGGTGTCCATCGGGTCCGCCACCTGCTTCTGGGCGACGAACCCGATCAGCCGCCGCACCTGGTCGGGGTGCCGGGCGACGTCCGCACCGGCCACCAGAGCGGTGCCGGAGTCGGGCCGGGACAGGCTGGCGAGGATCTTGACCAGGGTGGACTTCCCGGCGCCGTTGGGGCCGAGCAGCCCGAACACGGTGCCGGGCTCGACGCCGAAGCTGACGCCGTCCAGCGCGGTGACGCGCGGCTTGCCGCGCCCCCCGGGGTACGTCTTGACCAGCGATCGCGCCTCGAGCGCGAGCGCCGTTCCAGGTGCTGCCATGGTGGCTCCTCCTTGCGGTCGGAGCCGTCCCGTCGTGCCGTGCGGCGATACCATCGCGGCACGGCTCTGAGCAGACTGTTCGCACAGGTTTCAGTTCACGCTGGGACGACTCGGTGCCAGGTGGCTCGGATGTTGGCGCATCCGGGCCACCACTCTTCTACGGTCCTCCGGCCGGGCGGCCGGAGGGTGGTGCACCCGGCGGTCACGTCGACCGTCGGGAGATCGGTGGTCACGGGGCCGGGCGGTGGCCCTCCCCCGGTGCAGCGCCCTCGTCGGGCTGCGGGTCGTCGCCCGCGGTGAGGACCGGCGCCAGCTCGGCGGCCAGCTCCTGGTGCGACCGACCCTGGGCCAGCTGGTCGTGCAGCTGGGCCCACAGCCCGAAGCCGCCCAGCTCCCGGCGCTCGATGCGGCCGGCCAGCTGGGCGACGTAGTCGCGCTCGGCCTTGAGCATCGCGATCCGGTAGGTCAGCTCGACGACGAACAGCTCCGGCAGCCGGCTGACGACGTCGCCGGCCGCGAGCGCCTCGCGCTCGGTCAGATCGGCGTCCAGGCGTGCGAGCCGCTGCTGCAGCAGCCGGGCGGCGTCCGGCGGCGGCAGCATGGCGAGCAGCGAGAGGCCCGTCTCGAAGGCCGGGTACTCCTTGACCGGCTGCGCGATCAGCTCGCGCAACCAGGCATCCGTCTCCTGGCGGCCCGCCGGCGTGATCGCGTAGACGATCCGCTCCGGCCGGTTGCCCTCGCGCTCGGTGCGCTCGACCTCGATCAGGTCCTTCTTCACCAGCTGCTGGATGACGGAGTACAGCGACCCGAAGTTGAGCCGGATGCTGTCCTCCTTGCCGCGCTCGCGCAGCGTGGTGGTGATCTCGTACGGGTACATCGGGCGCTCCCAGAGGCAGGCGAGCACCGCCAACGCCAACGGGTTCGACACGGGCCTGGTGGCCATCACTCACCTCCGGATACTCGCCCCAGAGTATTTGCGATCGGGTAGTGGCGCAAGACCCTCCGCGCGATTCCACATGGAGGGGTCGACCCGGCCGATGAGAAGGACGCGACACCCCGACGGGTGATCGACGGCCCGTCCCGCCCAGGAGTCACCATGACAGCCTCCGTCCTCCCCCTGCCGGCGTCGGCCTCCCCGGCGCGCACCAGGTCAGCGTCCGCAGCAGGCCTCTGGGCCGCCCCGGTCGTCGCGGTCGCCGGCGGCGTGGTCGCGCAGCTGGTCGGACCTCCGGCGTCCTGGATCGCCGTCGCCGTGGGCGGCGTGCTCGCCCTCGCGCTGGCGTTCCGGTCCGCGGCCGCCACTCGCCGCTCCGTCGCCGCCCTGGAGGAGCTCGGCCGCGCCGGCACCGCCGGGGACTTCAGGCGCGTGGCGGAGACGGACGGCACCGGCGTCACCAGGCTGGTGCGCGACGCGTTCAAGCGGCTGACGGACCCGATGAGCGCCATCACCCCGGAGATCTCGCTGCTGACGATCGCCGGCGAGGAGCTCGGCATCATCGGCCAGACCATCACGGAGGGCGCTCGCGGCACCAGCGAGCAGGCGAGCCGCATCGAGCGGTCGGCCCGGGAGGTGTCCACCAACGTCTCCACCGTCGCGGCCGCCACCGAGGAGCTGCGGACGTCGATCAGCGAGATCGCCAAGACCACGTCCAACGCCTCGCACGTCGCCCGTGAGGCCGTCGGCTCCGTCGCCGCCGCCTCGCAGACCATCACCGTGCTCGGCGAGTCCACCGCTCGCATCGGGGAGATCATCAAGGCGATCACCTCGATCGCCGGCCAGACGAACCTGCTGGCGCTGAACGCCACCATCGAGGCCGCCCGTGCCGGTGAGGCCGGCAAGGGCTTCTCCGTCGTGGCCGCCGAGGTGAAGAGCCTGGCCCAGGAGACGTCGAAGGCCACCGAGACGATCACCGACATGCTGAGCCGCATCCAGGCGGACTCCCACGAGGCCGTCACGGCGATGGCGGACGTCAGCCGGGTGATCGACGAGATCTGCGAGTCGCAGCTGACCATCTCCTCCGCCGTCGAGCAGCAGACGACCGTCACGCACGAGCTCAGCCAGACGGCGCAGGGCGTGTCCGACGAGGCCGAGGCGATCGCCGGTGCGATCGCGACCGTCGTCGACCTCGCCACGGTGAACGCGGACGCCGCGGCACGCAGCGCCGTCGCCGTCGGCGAGCTGACCCGGATGGGCACGGCGATGTCCCGGGAGACCAGCGGTCTGACGCTGACGACCGTCGAGGAGACCGGCTACTTCGACATCAGCTGGGATCGCACGCAGAACCGCCTGTCCGACGTCTGCGTCGGCATGTGGAGCAAGGCGACCTGCGACGACTACGTGCGCGTGCTGTCCGCCGCCTACCGCGAGAACCGCCCCGGCTGGACCTTCCTGGTGGACTTCAGCGCCCACCCGGCCCAGGCCGAGCAGGTGCAGCGCACCCACGAGGCGATGATGGCCGAGGCCGTGAAGAACGGGCTGACGTGGTGCGCGTTCATCGCGTCCAACCCGCTGGTCGCGATCCAGATGCAGCGGCTGTCGGCCAAGACCGGCTTCCCGGTGACGTACGTCGCCACCCGCGAGGAGGCGCTGGCCGTCCTGGCCAAGCAGCAGGCCGCCTGACGTGAGGACGGCCGCACTGCGCTAAGCCAGACCGACCGCGCCGCCCGCGGCTCGCCGCTCGGCCAGGTGCCGGACCAGGCGGGCGCACGCGAGGCGGCCGGCCTGCTCGGCGGGCCACGTCGCCGCGGCGGCGGCATCGGCGGCATCGGCGGCGGACGGCACCACCACCGCCGGCCGCCCGCCGACGTCGTCGACAGGTGAGCCCCCGACGACGATCGTCGCGTCGACCATCGAGGCCGGCAGGGCGGCGGATCCCGGCTTGCGGACCGACACGCAGATCGCGAACCCGGCACGCAGCGCCTCACCCGCCGCGCCGGCCAGGACGGCCGCCTCCCAGGCACCGAGCTGCTCGACGACCAGGCCGATCACCCCCGTCGAACCGCCGCGCAGCGCGCTGGCCGCCAGGTCCCGCTGGTAGCCCAGCCGCTCGATCACCGACAGCACGTGGCGGGCGGTGGAGAGCGAGACCCCGTAGCGGTCGTTGAGCACCTTGGACACCGTCGACGTCGAGACGCCGGCTGCCGCGGCGACGTCCGCCATGGTGGGACGCCGGGCACGGCGAACCGCTGGGGCGGGCTCGGACAGGCAGGCCGACACCAGGGCACCTAGACCTGGCTGAGCCCGCCGTCGGCGACCAGCTCCGCGCCCGCGACGAAGCTGCTCTCGTCGCTCGCGAGGAACAGTGCCGCCGCGGCGATCTCGTCGACGTGACCGATCCGCCCGACCGGGACGGCCGCCGCGATGGAACTGATCGCGGCCTCCCCGCCGACGTAGTCGGAGAAGCCCTCGGACAGCGTCGGGCCGGGGCTCAGTGCGTTGACGCGGATGCGCCGGTCGCGCAGCTCCGCCGTCAGCGTCCGGGCGAACGACCGGACGGCCGCCTTGCTCGCGTTGTACACGCCGTGGCCGGGATCGCCGTTGCTGCCGGAGATCGACGAGACCAGGACGATCGTGGCGCCGTCGGCCATCAGCGGCAGCAGGCTCTGCACGGTGAGGAACGTGCCGCGCACGTTGAGGTCGGCGACGGCGTCGAAGTGCGCAGGGGTCATCTCGGCCAGCGGCACCTCGCTGCCGCCGCCGGCGTTGGCGACGAGGACGTCGAGCGGGCGACCGAGCGCCGCGACGGCGTCCGCGAGGCCGAGGGCACCCTCGACGGCGCCCGCATCGGCCAGCACACCGCTCGCCTGCGAGCCCAGCGCCGCCACCGCCGCGTCGAGCCGGCCGGGCCTCCGCCCGGTGATCACCACGCGGGCACCCTCGGCGACGAACCGCCGCGCGAAGGCGAACCCGATCCCGGCCGTCGCACCGGTCACCACCGCGGTCCGCCCCTCGAGGCGGTGGCCGTTCACGACCGCTCCACGGTGGTGGTCACCCAGCGCGGATCCCCGGTGGTGACGGCGTGCACGGGGCCGACCAGCTCGACCACGGCCTCGGTCTCGCGCTGGTCGCACGCGGGGCCGACCCACAGCTCGACCGTGCCCGGCTCCACCACCCGGCGCAGGTCGACGCCGCTGAACGCGAGCCGCGTGGTCGGCACCGCCAGGTGCACGGTCGCGGACTGGCCGGCGTCGAGCGTGACGCGGGCGTAGCCGAGCAGCTGTGCCACCGGCCGGACCACGGATGCCACCGGGTCCCGGCCGTACAGCTGCACCACGTCGGTGCCCGCCACGGTCCCGGTGTTGCTCACCCGCACGGAGACCTCCAGCGTGCCGGTCGTCTCGACGGTCGCGGTGGCGACCGCGAGCGCCTCGTGCCGGAAGGTCGTGTACGAGAGGCCGAACCCGAAGGAGCGGACCGGCGTCGGGTCGACGCTGGACACGTCGGACGTCCCGGCCAGGCGTGCGCGCAGGTACGTCGTCGGCTGCGAGCCGGCCGACCGCGGCAGGCTGACGGGCAGGCGTCCCGACGGGTTGACCCCTCCGGTGAGCACCTGGGCGATCGCGGTGGCGCCCTTCTCGCCGGGGAAGAAGGCCTGCACCACGCCTGCGCAGGAGTCGAGCGCCCAGCCGGTCGCGTACGGCCGGCCGGTGACCAGCACCAGCACCACGGGTGTCCCGGTCGCCAGGACCGCCTCGACCAGGGCCCGCTGCACCCCCGGCAGCTCGAGCGACTCGACGTCGCAGGCCTCCCCGGAGGTGCCCCGGCCGAACAGCCCGGCCTGGTCGCCCACCACCACGACGGCGACGTCGGCCTCTGTGGCCAGCCGCACGGCGTCACCGAAGCCCGAGCGGTCGTCGCCGCTGACGTCGCACCCCGGCGCGAAGGTCACCTCGGCGCCGAGCTGCGCCCGGACGGCGTCCAGCACCGTCGGCGTCTCGATGCCGAGCGGCACCTCGGGCCGCTTGTCCAGCACGTGGTTGGCGAAGGAGTAGCAGCCGAACAGCGCCGTGGCACGGTCGGCGTTCGGCCCGATCACCGCCACCCGCCCCGGTGCGCGGAGCGGCAGCGTGCCGTCGTTCGCCAGCAGCACCACCGACTCCTGCGCCAGCTGCAGCGCGAGCGCCCGGTGCTCCGGCGGGTCGACCGAGGGCGGCGGCGCGGAGGTCGGCTCGTCGAACCGCTCGTCCAGCAGGCCGAGGTCCGCCTTCTGCCGCAGCACCCGCTCGACCGCGCGGTCGACCAGGCCGACGTCGACAGCCCCCGCCCGCACCGCCTCCGCGAGCGGTGTGCCGTACGCGTTGCCGGTCGGCAGCTCGACGTCCACCCCGGCGGTCAGCGCGAGCCGGGCGGCGTCGGCCAGACCGCTCGCCATGCCGTGCAGCGACGCGAGGAACGCGATGCCGAAGTAGTCGGCGACCACCACACCGTCGAACCCCCAGGTGTCGCGCAGCAGGCCGGTGAGCCGTTCGCGGTCGGCCGCGGCGGGCACCCCGTCGACGTCCGCGTAGGAGTGCATGACGGAGCGCGCGCCGCCGTCGAGCACGGCCATCTCGAACGGCGGGAGCAGCACGTCGGCGACCTCCCGCGGACCGACGTGCACGGGGGCCAGGTTCCGCCCGGCCTGCGACGACGAGTACCCGACGAAGTGCTTGAGGGTCGCGACGACGCCGGCCCGCTGCAGCCCGCGCACGTAGCCGGTGCCGATCGTGCCCACCAGGTACGGGTCCTCGCCGATGCACTCCTCGACCCGTCCCCACCGGGCGTCCCGCACCACGTCGAGCACCGGCGCGAGCCCCTGGTGCACACCCAGCGACCGCATCGTCGTGCCGATCGCCGTCGCCATCCGCTCGACGAGGTCGGGGTCGAACGAGGCGCCCCACGACAGCGGTGCGGGGAACGTCGTCGCCCGCCAGGCCGCCAGCCCGGTCAGGCACTCCTCGTGCACGATCGCCGGGATGCCGAGCCGGGTGCTCTCCACCAGCCACCGCTGCCGTTCCCGCAACCGCGGCGCCGCCTCGGCCGGCTCCACCGGCGCGGTGCCGTAGAACCGTGTGATCTGGCCGATCCCGTCGCGCGCGAACTCCTCGAACGGTGGCGGCGCGTCGAGCATCGCGCCCTGCAGGGGCGCCACGCCGTCGCCGGCCCCGGCGTCCACCCACACGCCCTGGAGCTGGGCGAGCTTCTCCTCGAGCGTCATGTCCGCGACCAGCGCGGCGACCCGCGCCTCGACCGGTGCTGCCTGCTGCTTGACCACGTCGTCCCGCCTCGTCTGCATCTGCCCGGTGCCGGTGCGGGGCGGCCGGGGGGTCGGCTGCCCCGCACCGACGGTTCTCACGGGGTGCGCGCTCCGCGCGCGCCGGGGTACCAGTCCTCGAGCCCGTTCTCGGTGACCGCGATGAACACGTCGCTCGGTCGCACACCGAGCGCCTCGAGCCGTCGGGCGACCGCGTCGTACATCCGCTCCTTGGTCGCCGCGTCGTACATGCGGACCATGAGGATCCGCACGAACACCACGTCCTGGCGGTCGCCGCCCAGGTGGTGCGGGTCGGCGATCAGGTGGTCGGCCGGCAGCGGGTGGATCACCTGGAACCGGTCCTCGGCGTCCATCCCGAGGCCTTCCACCAGGCCGGCGTTGACCGCGTCGGCGTAGGCCAGCCGCGTCTCGACGGGGACGGTCTCGGCGATCTCGATCGTGACCAGGGGCATCAGGCCCACACCTCCTTGGCGACGCGCACGTCCGATCCGGTGCGCACGGACTCCTCGATGGCGAGGCCGATGGCGTGGTCCTGGCAGCCCTGCGCCAGCGGGTAGGGCTCGGGGCCCTCGTCGCGCACCCAGGCGCCGACCGCGGTCAGCAGGGACGCCACGGCGATGTCGTCCTCGGACAGGCGGGTGCCGGTCCACGGGTTGCGGTAGACGACGCGTCCGTCGAAGGACGTGTGCACCACCTCGTTGCCCTCGAGGTTCATGTCCACCCCGGTCCGGCGGTACACGATCGGCGAGGTGACCACCGCGCCGTCGGTCAGCCGGGTGACCGTGTCGTCGACGATCTCGCCGAGCGAGCCGCGCACGACGATGCGCCGGGCGAGCAGCGGGTTCCACCACTGGTTCTCGACGAAGTCGTACAGCCCCAGGCGGCCGTCCCCGAAGTCGAGCGTCGCGATCGTCGTCGTCCGTGGCTGCGGCTGCGGGTCCGGCACCCAGCCGTCGAACGTCAGCGGGTCCGCCAGCGGCGCCCGGAACGCCCGGGCGTTGACCGTGACCTCGTCCATGTCCACGTCCAGGAACGACCGGACCAGCGACACCGCGTGGTACAGGTGCGTCGAGGCGATCTCGACACTGTTGGGCCGGCCGACGACGCCCTGCCGGACCAGCTCGAGCCGGGACGCGTGGCCCGGCATGAGCGTGTACTGCTCGCCGACCTGGACCAGGCCGGACGCACCGACCTCGTCCCACAGCGCCCGCAGGCCCTCCAGCTCCGGCGCGGGCGGCGTCTCGGCGTACACCGGCACCCCCGCAGCGACGAGCTGGCGGACGACGCCGGGCATCGCCGGCCACGACACCGCGGCGACGACGAACTCCGGCCTGGCCGCGAGCGCCTCGTCGATCGACGTGACGGCGGGGACCCCCCACGTGGAGGTGATGCGCTCGGCCTCCGCCGCGTTCAGCGTGACGACGGCCACCACCTGCAGCCGCTCGGGGAGGGCCTTGGCCATCCGGATGTGGAACTGGGAGCGCCACCCGCTCCCGACGACGGCGAACCTGACTGGACCCGACACCAGACGTACTTCCTCTCGCTTCGTTGATAGGTGCCGCCCGAGGGCGGCGAACGGCCGACCCGCAGGTCAGACCTGGCTCATCCCGCCGTCGACGACCAGCTCGGCCCCCGCCACGAAGCTCGACTCGTCGGAGGCGAGGAACAGCACCGCGGCTGCCACCTCCTCGGGCCGCCCCACGCGACCGACCGGGATCTGGGCCACCACGGCCTGCTCCACGTCGTCCGATCCCTCGGTGAACGCGTCGAACGTGGCCGTCCTGGTCGGGCCCGGGCTCACCGCGTTGGCGCGGATGCGGCGGTCGCGGAGCTCGGCGGTCAGGGTGCGGGCGAGCGACCGGACGGCCGCCTTGGTCGCGTTGTAGACGGCGTGCCCGGGACCGCCGTTGTGCGCGGCGATCGAGGCGGTCAGCACGATCGACCCGCCGTCGCGCATCAGCGGCACCAGCCGCTGCACCGTGAAGAAGGTGCCGCGGAAGTTCAGGTCGCTCACCCGGTGGAACTGATCGACCGTCGTGTCGACCACCGTCGTGGCGGCGACGTCCCGGCCGGCGTTGGCCACCAGCACGTCGACCGGTCGGCCCAGCGCCCGGACGGTGGCCGCGAGCCGCTCGAGGTCGTCGGGGTCGCTCGCGTCGTTGAGGACGCCGGTGACCCGTGGCCCCAGCTCGGCGACCACCACGTCGAGCTCGTCCTGCCGAGGGGCGGTGACCACCACGTCGGCACCCTCGGCGACGAAGCGGGCCGCGACGGCGCGCCCGATGCCCGCGGTCCCCGCCGTCACCACCGCGAGCCGCCCGTCGAGCAGGCCCGTCACTTCAGCGCCCCTGCCGCGAGACCCCGCTCGAAGAACCGCTGCAGCAGCACGTACGCGACCATCACGGGGACCGCCGTGATCACCGCCGCCGCCAGCACGCCGGTCTGGTCGTTGGTGTACTGGCTGGTGAAGAACGACGGCAGCAGCGTGACCACCTGCTTGCCCGGGCTGTTCAGCATCAGCATCGGGATCAGGTAGGCGTTCCACGCGTTGATCAGCGTCAGCACCACGATCGCCGCGGCGATCGGCCTGGTCAGCGGCAGCAGGATCCGCCAGAACACCTGGAAGACGTTCGCGCCGTCGACCCGCCCGGCCTCCATCAGCTCGGTCGGGATCCCGTCGAAGAAGTTGCGGGCGAGCAGCACCGTGAACGGCACCTGCAGCGCGGCGAGCGGCAGGATCACCGCGATCAGCTGGTCGTACAGGTCGAAGGTCGACGCCGTGACGAACAGCGGGGTCAGCAGCACCGCCTCCGGCATCGTCAGCGCGACCAGGAGCATCCAGAACCAGATCTCCTTGCCGGCGATCCGCAGCTTGGCGAAGCCGAACGCCGCGAGCATCGTGCACACGTAGACCAGGGCGATCGTCGAGACGGCGATGAGCAGGCTGTTGCGGAAGTAGGTGCCGACCACCCCGGTGTGGAACACCTTCCGGTAGTTGCCGACGCCCTGGCCGGCCAGCGAGCCCTGGACCATCGCGACCAGGGGCGCGAGGAAGGGCAGCACGAGCAGCGTGGCGAGCACCTGCAGGCCGATCCTCGATCGGCGGGTACGAGCCTCGAACATCTCAGCTCCTTCCGGCCCGGCGGTTGCGCACGCTCATCACGACGCCGCCGGCGAGGGCCAGCACCAGCAGCGCCACCGAGATCGAGGCGGCGTAGCCGAAGTGCTTCTGCTGGACCATGGTTTGGTAGATGTAGGTGCCCAGGAACTCGGTCGCGTGGTTGGGACCGCCCTTGGTCACCAGGTAGGGCACGTCGAAGGTCTTCAGCGCGCCGATCAGGCCGAGCACCGCCAGTGCAGCGGTCGTGCCCCGGCACATCGGCCAGACGATGGAGCGCAGCGCACGCAGGTTGCCCGCCCCGTCGATGCGCGCGGCCTCGAGGATCTCGGGCTCGATCTGGCTCATCGCGGCGTAGAAGAGGATGAACGTCAGCCCCGTCCACTGCCAGACGGTGATCACCATGACGACGGGCATCGCGGTCGACGACTGCGCCAGCCACGGCTGCGTGAGTGACCCGAGGCCGAGGTGGCTGAGCAGCCAGTTCAGCTGCCCGCTCGCGTCGAAGATCTGCCGGAAGACCGGCGCCATCGTCGCCGGGGCGAGCACCACGGGGATGAAGACGACGACCTTGTAGACGACGCCGAGCCGGATCCTGGAGTGCATCAGCGCGGCGAAGGTGAACCCCAGCAGCGTCTGGACGGTGAACGTCACCACGTAGAACACCGCGGTGTGCCACAGCGCCATCCAGAAGACGCCGTCGCCGACCATCTTCGAGTAGTTGGCCCCGCCGACGTGCTTGGGCGCGGAGAGGATGAAGCCGTTCCAGCTCAGCGTCGAGACGTAGCCGGTGTAGCCGATCGAGAAGTACACGAGGCCGACCACCAGCACGACGGCCGGCAGGATCCACGGCAGACCGGGCGGGGTGCGGTGGCCGCGCCGCCGCGGCCGCTCGGCCCCCTGGCCGGGACGGCCGGCCGGGCTGGCCGACCGTCCCGGGGCAGGCGTGGACGCGGTGCCGGTCAGCTCCGCGGACGGCACGCCGAGGCGTGACGCGGCCTCACTTCTGGGCATCCTGGACCTTCTGCAGGGCCTGGAGCGCCTGGTCCGGCGTCGACTTGCCCGACGCCACACCGATCAGCGCGTCCCGGAAAGCGGTGTTGACGTCCGCCGTCACCGTGGCGAACCGTGACTCGGTCGCCTGGCCGGCCGCCTCCGTGTACTTCTGCAGCGCGTCCTTCTGGGCGGCGGGGTCGACCAGGTCGATCGTGTCCCACTTGGGCGTGACGCCCTTGAGCGCCGGGATGTCGTTCAGCGTGTTGGCGACCGCCTGCTGACCCTCCTGGCTGGTGGTCAGCCACGTGGCGAACGCCGTGGCGGCGGCCTTGTTGCCCGACTTGGCGCTGACGGCCAGGCCGTAGTCGGCGTCGCCGAACATCGAGCCGGTGTGCCCCGTGCCCGCCAGGTCGGGGAACGGGATCGGCGTCATGACGATCGGGTCGGGGGTGCCGACGCCGGCCGCCTGCATCGCCGCGACCATGCTGTCCTTGACGGCGTACTGGGTGTACCAGGTGCCCATCATGACCATCGCGTACTTGCCGGACATGAAGGCGTTGTTGGCGTCCGGGTACTGCTGCAGCCCGATCGCGCCGTCCTGCATGATCTTGTCGTCGAACAGCTGCTTCCACAGCCCCATCGCGGTGACGAACTTCGGGTCCGTCCACTTCGCCTCGCCCTTGCTGGCCTTGACGTACAGCCCGGGCTCGACGTTGTCGCTGATCGCCTCGAACGTGTCCATGTCGAAGGCCCACTGCCCTGCGCCCTGCACGAAGCAGCCCTGACCGTTCGACTGCAGCTTCTGGCAGACCGTCTTCCACTCGTCGAGAGTGGTCGGCGCCTTGAGCCCGTACTTGTCGAAGATCTTCTGGTTGATCCACAGGCCGCCGGAGTAGACCGCACCGGCCGAGAGGCCGACCAGCTTGCCGTCGACGGTCAGCCCGTCGACACCGGCCGGGGCCAGCTTGTCCTTCCAGCCGGACCCCAGCGCGGACTGCACGGCGGGAGTCAGGTCGATCGCACCGGCAGCGAAAGTTTGCGCACCGCCGTTGGCTGATCCGGGCGCAACGTTGAACACGTCCGGCCCGTCCTTGGACGTGATGGCCGGGCCGAGCACCGAGTCGTAGGAGTCGATCGGCTTCGACACGAAGGTGACCTTCACGTCGGGGTACTGCTTGTTGAACTGCGCGATCAGCTTGGTGGCGTTGGTGGCGTCCGGCGTCCACCCCCACCACGTGATCGAGCCGGACGCACCGGCGCCCGGCGTCGCCGCAGCCGTGCTGCCGCTGGCGTTCGAACCGCCTGAGCAGGCGCCCAGCGCGAGGAGGGCGGTTGTCGCGAGCGCGGCGACCGAGGCCATCCGACCGCGCCGCGACGTCACCGTTGACGTCCGCATGTCCTTCTCCGTTCCGCCCCCCGAGGCCGGGGAGCCTGTCGTCGTTGACGCGAGCGAGGCTGTGGACCAGCCGCGTCGTCTGTGGCGTCGTCCCACGAATGTTGCGTGGCAACTTTCGTTGGCGCTACGATAACCACGTGCGCAGAACGACGTCAACGGCGAGTCGACAGGGGAGCGAGCGATGAGCGGCCGGGGGGTGACGATCGCGGACATCGCCGCGGAGGCCGGCGTCTCGGTGCCGACCGTCTCCAAGGTGCTGAACGGCCGGAAGGGCGTCTCCGCGGCGACGCGGCGCCAGATCGAGCAGCTGCTGACGACGCACCAGTACATGCGCCGCGGGCGTCGCGACTCCTCGACCGGCCTGGTCGACTTCGTCATCAGTGGTCTGGAGACCCAGTGGGCGGCCGCGCTGCTGCGGGGCGCCCAGGCGGAGGCCGCGCGGCTCGGGGCGGACCTCGTCGTCACCACCACGGACGCCCCCGGGTTCGGCGGCGCGGACTGGGTGACGCACCTCAGCGAGCGGGGCTCCGACGGCGTGGTGCTCGTCGTCTCCGAGCTGCAGGCGGACGTCCGCGACGAGCTCGCGCGCCTGCACCTGCCCGTCGTGCTGGTCGACCCCGTCGGCGCGGCCGGGTCGTCGCTGGCCACCGTCGCCGCCACGGACTGGGCCGGCGGCCGCGACGCCACCGAGCACCTGCTCAAGCTCGGGCACACGCGCATCGGCTTCGTCACCGGACCCATCGAGCAGCAGTGCCACCAGGACCGGCTCGACGGCTACCGGGCGGCGCTGCAGCGCGCGGGGGTCGAGTTCGACCCCGCGCTGGTCCGCAACGGCGACTCCCTCGTCGGCGGCGGCCGCACGCACGGCGGCGCGCTGCTCGACCTCCAGCACCCGCCGACGGGCATCGTCAGCGGGTCCGACGAGCAGGCGTACGGCGTCTACCAGGCCGCCCGGGCACGCGGTCTGTCGATCCCCCGCGACCTGTCGGTGGTCGGGTTCGACGACGTCGAGCTGTGCCAGTGGGTGTCCCCGGAGCTGACCACCGTCCGGCAGCCGATCGCCGAGATGGCGCGCGAGGCGACCCGCATGCTGATCGAGCTCGCCCGCGACGGCGTGGCACCGAACCCCCGGGTCGAGCTGGCCACCTCCCTGGTCGTCCGCGAGTCGACCGGTGCGCCGCGCGGGACGGCTCCTGCGGCGACCGCCCCGGCGTCCCCCCGACCCCGCCGGTGACCGCCACCCACGTCGCGCGCACACCGGTCGACGCCGGGCTGGCGCACCGCACGGGACGGCTGACCGTGACCGTCCGCCGGCCCGACGGCAGCCCGGCGGCCGGTCAGGACCTCGTGGTGCGGCAGACGCGGCACGCGTTCGCGTTCGGCAGCACCGGCTTCGACTTCGTCCCGCTCGCCAACGACGAGGACGACGACGAGACGCGGCCGCCGCGGTGGTTCGGCGGGGCGTCGGTGTCGACGGCGCGCGCGGTGGCGGGCCTGTGGTTCGACGTCTTCACCACCGCGACGCTGCCCCTGTACTGGGCGGAGTACGAGGCCGAGCACGGCCGCCCCGACACCGCACGCCTGCACGCGGCTGCCCGCTGGTTCGTCGACCGTGGCTGCACCGTCAAGGGTCACCCGCTGCTGTGGCACACGCTCACGCCGCCGTGGCTGCGTGAGGTACCGCCGGAGGCCGTCGACGACGTGGTGCGGGCGCGCATCCGCCGCGAGGTGCACGACTTCGGCGACGTGGTCCGCACCTGGGACGCGATCAACGAGGCCGTGATCATGCCGGTGTACGACCGGCAGCCGAACGCGGTCACCGACCTCGCCGCCCGGCTCGGTCGCGTCGAGACGGTGCGGCTCGCCTTCGAGACCGCGCGAGAGGCCGATCCGGACCTCACCCTGGTGCTCAACGACTTCAACCTGTCGCCGGCGTACGAGCACCTCGTCGAGGACTGCCTCGCCGCGGGCATCCGGATCGACGCGCTCGGCCTGCAGAGCCACATGCACCAGGGCTACTGGGGCGAGGAGCGCACGCTCGAGGTGCTCGACCGGTTCGCCCGCTTCGGCCTGCCGCTGCACCTGACCGAGACGACCCTCCTCTCCGGCGACCTGATGCCACCGGACGTCGCCGACCTCAACGACTACGTCGTGCCGTCGTGGCCGACCACCCCGGAGGGCGAGCAGCGTCAGGCCGACGAGCTGCACCGCCACTACAGGACGCTGGTCCGGCACCCGGCCGTCCAGGGGATCACCTACTGGGGGTTCACCGACGACGGCGCCTGGCTGGGTGCCCCGTCCGGCCTGACCCGCGCCGACGGGTCGCCCAAGCCGGCGTACGACGCGCTGCACGACCTGGTGAAGGGCGAGTGGTGGCTGGCGCCGCAGCACGTGGTCGCCTCCGACACCGGGCAGGTGGTGGTCGACGGGTTCGCCGGCGACTACGTCGTCGAGGTCGCCGGGACGGCGCTGCCGATGACCGTCACGGCCGGCACCGACACCGCCGCCTCGGTGCAGCTGGCGTAACCGCCACATCGAGCAGGTATGGAGAAGCCGAAGCCGAACCCTGATCCGTAGGTTGACGCCATGACCGAGACGAAGAAGACCACGGGGTTCACCGCCGAGGAGCGCGCGGCGATGCGTCAGCGCGCCAAGGAGCTCAAGGCCCAGCAGTCCGCCGCCGAGTCCCTGCAGGCGGTGGTGGACCGGATCGCCGCCCTGGAGGAGCCGGACCGGACCAACGCCGAGCGCATCCACGCGATCGCACTGGAGGTCGCCCCCGGGCTGCAGCCCCGGCTGTTCTACGGCAGCCCCGCCTACGCGAACGCGGAGGGCAAGGTGCTGTTCTTCTACCAGGAGCGCGCCAAGTTCAAGGTCCGCTACGGCAACCTGGGCTTCTTCGACGGCGCCCAGCTGGACGACGGCTCCATGTGGCCTTCGGCGTTCGCGATCACCGAGCTGTCCCCCGCCGACGAGGCGCGGGTCGCGGAGCTGGTGCGGAGGGCGACGGGCCAGTCGGCCTGAGGGCCCCGCACGACGCACGAGCCCCGGACACAGGAGAGGCGCAGCACCGCGCGGGTGCTGCGCCTCTCGTCTGTGCGCCCGAAGGGACTCGAACCCCCAACCTTCTGATCCGTAGTCAGATGCTCTATCCGTTGAGCTACGGGCGCCCGGCCCGCGAACGGGCCACAGGAGAGGTTACAGGCAGAACCGCGATGCGCCCAAACCGCGGCGGAGCCGTCGTCGGCCGCCCTCGATGCCAGTCCCGGACGCCCGCCCCGGACGTCACGGCACCGCGCTACTCCTTCGTCGCGCCGCCCGTCGTGTTCATCATCCGGCGCTGGAACACGAAGAACAGCACGGCCACCGGGATGGTCATCAGCGTCGCGGCGGCCAGCTTGATCGGGAACTGGGACCCGGCGCTCAGCGCGCCGGACGCCAGCTGCGCGGTGCCCTTGGTCAGGGTGAACAGCCGCGGGCTCTGGGTGGAGACGATCATCTGCGGCAGCTCGTTCCAGGAGGCCTGGAACGAGAGGATGAACAGGGTGATCAGCGCCGAGCGGGACATCGGCAGCACCACCGACCAGAACCGGCGGAACACCCCCGCACCGTCGATCCGCGCCGCCTCCTCCACCGACGGGGAGACCGACTCGAAGAAGTTGCGCATGATGAACACCCCGGCCGCGTCCGCCAGCATCGGCAGGATCATCCCGGGGTAGGTGTCGTAGATCCCCAGCTGCTTGATCACCAGGAACTTCGGGATCAGCAGCACGACGCCCGGCACCGCCATGACGGCCACCAGCCCGGCGAACACGGCGTTCCGCCCCCGGAACGGCAGCCGCGACAGCGCGTAGCCGGCCATCGAGTCGAACAGGACGCGGCCGGCGGTGACCAGCACCGTGACGATCACCGTGTTGGTCAGCCACAGCGGCAGGTCGGACTGGAACAGCCGCTGGTAGGCCGCCGTCGTGAACGTCTTCGGGACCAGCGAGACGGGGTTGTTGGCCGCGTCCTGGTCCGTCTTGAACGAGTTGGCCAGGGAGACGACGAACGGGAACACGTACACCAGCGCGATCCCGACGAGCAGGGCGTACCGGCCCGTGACGCCCAGCGGGGAGCGGCGCCGCCGCATCCGGCTGCGCACCCGAGCCCCCGCCACCCGCGTCTGCACCGCTGCCTCAGCCATGGGACCGCCTCCGCCGCGGCGTCCGCTCCCGCAGCGCCAGCCGCTGCAGCACGGTGAACAGCACGATGATCGCGAACAGGATGAACGCGATCGCCGCGCCCCGGCCCCACGCGTTGTTGATGAACGACTGGCTGTAGGACAGGTAGGCCGGCGTCAGGGTCGTGTTGGCCGGACCGCCCTTGGAGCCGACGTAGATCTGGTCGAACAGCTGCCACGTGCCGATCAACCCCAGCGTCACCACGGTGAACGTGGTGGGCCGCAGCATCGGCAGGGTGACGTACCAGAACCGCTTCCACGGTCCGGCGCCGTCCATCACGGCCGCCTCGTCGATCTCCTCGGCGATCTGCTGCAGCGCCGCCAGGTAGATCAGCATGAACGTGCCCGACGTGGTGAAGATCGCCATCACGATGAAGACGAGCATCGCGGGGCTCGGCCCGGCCACCCAGTCGAACCACGTCAGCCCCAGGAACCCGTTCCCGGCGGGGGCGTGCACGCCGACCGCCTGCAGCAGCAGCTGCACCACGCCCCGCGTCTCGGTGAACCACCCCGGTCCGGTCCCGCCCAGCCAGCCGATCACCGCGTTGACGGTCCCGGAGGCGGAGAACAGGAACAGGAAGATCACGGTGATCGCCACCGACGAGGTGACGGACGGGAAGTAGTAGGCGGTGCGGAACGCACCCTGCCCGGCGATCCGGCGGTTCACCAGCACGGCGAGCAGCAGGGACACCGCCGTCTGGACCGGCACCACCAGCAGCACGTACCAGGCGTTGTTGCGCAGCGACGTGCCGAAGTCCGACTGCGCGAGCCCGGGCTTGGCCAGCAGCGCCGCGTAGTTGGCGCCGCCGACGAACTTCACGGTGGACGAGAAGGGGCTGCCCAGCCCGCTCCAGCTCGAGACCGACACCCACGCGGCCATCGCGATCGGCAGCACCAGGAACAGGCCCAGGATCACCAGCACCGGGGCGGTGAACAGCCAGCCCGCCACCCCGTCGCGGCCCCGGATGCCGGGACCGCGACGGGTGGCCGACCGGGCCGGCGCGGACGTCGTGCCCGCCGCGCGCGCCATGACGGTCTCCATGCCGGTCTGCCTCAGGACAGGCCGGGCAGCGCCTGGAGGTTGGTCTGCACCTTGTCCAGGATCTGCTTGGGATCGGTGCTGGACAGCCCGTCGAGCTGGGAGTCGAAGTTCTTGATCACGTCGCTGATGCCGGCGACGCTGGGGATCGACTTCGACGAGGCGGCGCCGTCGAGGAACGCCGTCTGCTCGGGGAACTGCTGCTTCCACTGGTCGGCGATCGACTGCACGCTCGGCATCACGCCGAACGCCTTGGCGAAGCCGAGCTGCTGGTCCGGCTGCGTCAGGTACGTGACCAGGTCGAGCGCGCCGCCCTTGTTCTTCGACTGCGACGCCATGCCCCAGCCGCCGTCGTACTGGATGGTGCCCTCGCCCTTGGGGCCGGCGGGCAGCTTGACCACCTTGTACTTGACCGACGAGTAGTCCTTGGTCATCGCGCCGGAGATCCAGTTGCCCTCGATGGTCATCGCGGCCTTCTGGGTGCCGAACGCCTCACCGCCCCAGCCCGCACCGAGCTGCGAGGAGTACTTCATCGCGCCCTCGGACAGCAGCTTCTTCGCGTAGGTCAGGCCCTGCACGTTCGCGTCCGAGCTCGCCGCAGCCTTGCCGTTGTCGTCCACCAGCCAGCCGCCGGCCTCGGCCATGAACACACCGAGCCGCTCGAACTGCCCGGACACCGCCAGGCCCACGTGCTGCGGCGTCGTCAGCTTCTGCGCGACCTGCTCCAGCTGGTCCCAGGTGGTCGGGTAGTCCTTGTCCGTCAGCCCGGCGGCGGTCCACATGTCCGTGTTGATCACCAGGGCCAGCGTCGAGAAGTCCTTGGGCGCGGCGTACTCCTTGCCGTTCACCGTGAACGCCTTGACCAGGGACGGGTAGAAGGAGTCCTTGTTCTTCAGCTGCGTGACGTACGGCTCCAGGGAGCCGTTGCTCGCGTACGTCGCCACCGAGTCGTTGGTGACGTAGAAGAGGTCCGGCGGGTTGCCGCCGGCGAAGCCCTGCGACAGCTGCTGGCCCAGGTCGGAGGCGACGTTGACGGTCGCCTGCGTGCCGGACTGCTTGGACCACGCGGCCACGGAGTCCTTGACGGCATTGGTCTCCGCGTCGCCCGACGTGCCGATCAGGATGGTGAGCGGCTGGTGGTTGTCGGACGACACGGCGGACGAGGAGGCCGAGGCGGCCGGCGAGCCGAAGCCGCCGCCGCTGCTGCAGGCGGCGAGGGTGGCGGTGGCCGTCAGTACGGCACCCGCGGCGAGGAGCGCTCTCCTGGTGATCTTCATCGATGTGCCTCTCTAGCGCGTCGGATGGTGGACGGGTCAGGGGTGCGCGGCGGGCGCCGCGACGGAGCTCTCACGGACGACGAGCGTCGGCACCAGCAGGCCGGAGTCGGCCGGGTCGCTGGGCCGCCCGTCGAGCTGGGACAGCACGCTGTCCAGCGCCCAGCGAGCCGCTCGCTCCAGCGGCTGCCGCACGGAGGTGATGCCGAGGGCGGCGGCCGTCGGGCTGTCGTCGAACCCGACGACAGCGGCCTGCGCCCCCGCGGCCTGCACGGCGCCCCAGGCGCCGACGGCGAGCGAGTCGGAGGCGCAGACGAACGCCGTCGCACCCGCCTCGAGCAGCCGCCGCGCCGCCTCCGCACCGGACCGGATGCCGTCCGGCTGCGCCGAGTCCAGCGCGTGGCGGTGCCGGGTCGGCACGCCCGCGGCGCTCATCGACTGCTCCCAGCCGCGGCGCCGCTCGTCACCGGTCCCCGAGCCGGCGGGCCAGCCGACGAAGGCGATCTCCGTGTGACCCAGGCTGCGCAGGTGCTCCGTCGCCTGGCTGGTGCCGGCAGCGCCGTCGACGTCGGTCCACGCGTGCTGCGACTGCTTGCCGGACGCCTGTCGCGCCCACGGCCGGCCGAAGACGGCGTACGGCACGTGCCGCTCGGTCAGCCACCGGTACCGCGCGTCGTGCGCGTGGGTGCCGACCAGGACGAACGCGTCGACGCTGCGCGCCCGGGTCAGCCGCTCGAACTGGCGCAGCTCGGCCTCGTCGGAGTCGGCGGTGTAGAGCATCACGCGGTGGTCGTGGGCCTCCGCGTCGCTGGTCAGCGAGTGCAGGAAGGTGTCGAGCACCAGGCCGCTGATGCCGTCCAGCACCGGGTCGAGGCGGTAGGCCAGCACGCCCGAGCGGGCGGTGCGCATCTGCCGGGCGGCGGCGCTGCGGACGTAGCCGGTCTCCTCGATGGACGCGAGCACGCGCTTGAGGGTGTCCGGCTGGAGGCGCTCGGGGCTGTTGAGGGCGTTGGAGACGGTCTGCCGCGAGACGCCGGCGTGGGCGGCGACGCTCGAGACGGTCGGACGACGCCCGTCGCTGCTGGCCGGACCGCCGTCACCACCGTCACGACGGACGTCGCTCGTCCCGGTGCGCGCGTCGCTGTCGGACCGGCTGTCCGGCGCCATCGCCAGCTCCTCTCCATCAAGGGCCTTGCCAGGAGCTTTGATCGATCAACTAGGATCGCGACTGCGATTTGATTGATCAAATGCCCGACGTGAGACACAGAGTCGGCCATCGAGTTCGTACTGTCAAGCGATGCCCGACGGGGAGCCTGAACCATGAGCGAGCACCTGCAGCCCTTCCTGCACGACCTCGAGCTCGTGTTCCGCGCGCCCACCCAGGCGTGGTCGGCGCCCGACGGCCAGATCCGCCCCTCGGCACCCGGTCGGGCCACCGTGCAGGGGGTGCTGCACTCCGACGTCCGGGTGCTCAGCGAGGCGGTGCTGACGGTCGAGGGCGCCGAGGCGGAGCCGGCCGGCACCGTGCGCGACGGTGGGTCGGTGACGTTCGTCGGCCTCCCCCGGCACGTCGACCAGCCCGGGGCGGACCCCACGGTGCGCCTGCTCCGCACCCGCAGCGCGGAGCCGGGGTCGGTGTCCGAGACCCTCGAGCTGCGGTGCGCCACCGCCGAGCCGACCACGGGACGGCTGACCCTGACGCTGTCGTCGGACATGGCCCCCATGGAGGCCATCAAGTCGGGCACCACCGCCGACGCCGTGCCCGCGGTGCGCACGCCGTCCGGGCTCGTCTGGACGGCGGACGACGTCACGGCAGAGGTCGAGGCCGAGGGTGCCGACGTCGACCTCGAGGACCCCGCTCGTCCCGTGCTGCGGTGGACGTTGACCGCGGCAGCCGACCGGCCGGCCCGCGTCACGTGGCGGCTGGCGGTGCACGACGGGATCGCGGTGGTGACGGGGGTGCGGACACCGTCGCCGCTGGCGATCCCGACGACAGCGGCGTCCACCACACCGGTGCCGTCAGCCCAGGCCGGCGAGGAGCCTGCGGAGGACGCCGGGCCGCCGCTCCCGTCGTCGCTCGCACGCGACCTGCGCCCCCGCCGGTTCCTCGACCAGTCCCTCGCCGACCTCGACGGCCTGCGCATGGCCCTGCCGTCGCTGCCGGACCAGGAGTTCCTCGCCGCCGGCGCGCCCTGGTTCTTCACCCTGTTCGGCCGCGACTCCCTGTGGGCGGCTCGGTTCCTGCTCCCGCTCGGCACCGAGCTGGCCGAGGGCACGCTCACCGTGCTGGCGTCCATGCAGGGCACCACCGACGACCCGGCCTCCCAGGAGGAGCCCGGCAAGATCCTGCACGAGCTGCGCCGGGCCGCGCTGACCCTGCCGGCGGACGGCCTGGCGCTGCCGCCCGTCTACTACGGCACCGTCGACGCCACCCCGCTGTGGGTGTGCGTGCTGCACGACGCCTGGCGCGCCGGGATGCCGACCGACGCCGTCCGGGGCCTGCTCCCCCACGCCGAGCGCGCGCTGGCCTGGACCGTGGCCGGTGTCCGCGCCGGCTACCTCGCCTACCAGGACACCACCGGCCACGGGCTGGCCAACCAGGGCTGGAAGGACTCCGGCGATTCCATCCAGTTCCGCGACGGCCGGCTGGCGGACGGCCCGATCGAGCTGTGCGAGGTCCAGGGCTACGCGTACGAGGCCCTGGTGCACGGCGCCGACCTGTTCGAGGCGCTCGGGCACCCGGGGGTGGAGGCCGACGCCACCACGCCGGACGCGCTGCGCGCGGCGGCCGCCGACCTCGCCGAGCGGTTCCGTCGCGACTTCTGGCTGGAGGACCAGCACGGTCCGTACGTCGCCATCGCGCTGGACGGTAGCGGCGCACCCGTGGACACCGTCACGTCGAACATGGGGCATCTGGTCGGCACCGGACTGCTGCGCGCCGACGAGGAGGACGCGGTCGCCCGGCGGCTGGTGCACCCGGAGCTCAGCTCCGGCTTCGGCCTGCGGACGATGGCCACGTCGAGCACCGGCTACTGGCCGCTGAAGTACCACGGTGGGTCCGTCTGGGCGCACGACACGGCGATCGCCATCCGGGGCCTGCTCGTCTCGGGCCACCGCGCCCAGGCACAGCTGCTGGCCGAGGGCCTGCTGCGCGCCGCGGAGTCGTTCGACTTCCGCATCCCCGAGCTGTACTCCGGCGACCCCGCCACCGGCCCCACCCCGCACGCCCTGCCCTACCCGGCAGCCTGCCGACCGCAGGCGTGGTCCGCGGCGTCCGCCGTGGTGGTGGCCCAGGCGCTCGGGCGGCTGTAGGTCCGGCGGACGCGCGGCCGAGCGCCCCTCAGACCCGGGCGGCGACCGTCGGCACGATCGCGTTGTGCTCGTCGAGCACGACGACCCGCGGCACGTGCCGGTGCGCGTCCTCGTCGCTCATCGAGCCGTACGCCACGATGATCACGCGGTCGCCGACCTCCACCAGGTGCGCCGCCGCGCCGTTGATCTGGATGTCCCGGCCACCCCGCGGTCCCGGGATCGCGTAGGTGGTCAGCCGGGCGCCGTTGGTGATGTCCAGCACGTCCACCTGCTGGTTCGGCAGGAGGTCGGCCGCCTCCATCAGCTCCTCGTCGACGGTGATGGAGCCGACGTACTCGAGGTCGGCCTGCGTCACCGTGGCGCGGTGGAGCTTGGACAGCATCATCGGCCGCTGCAACGTGCTCATGAGGGCCGATCCTAGGCGCGCTGCCTGGTGGCTCCCTGGGCGCGGTCCGGGCACCCACCATCGTCACCGGCGAGGGTGACCCCGTGACACCGGGCGAAAACCCCGGCCCCGGTGGCGTCGCAGGCGTCGTCGCTCACCATGGAGCAGATGGAGGACGACGACGATGCACCCGAGATGCTTCGCGTCACGCCGGCGGAGATCCGCGCCGCGCGGCAGGCGTGGCTCGAAGCCCGGGACTCCGACGACGACGTGCCGCAGAGCCGTGTGCACATGCTCTTCGAGTACTACCGGTTCCTCATCAGCGTCGAGGCCCGGCAGATCGCCGACGGCCTGCACGACGGCGGCGGCCCGACGTCCTAGAGCCGTCCCGACGGCTGGACGTGGGTCGGCCGGTGCTCGGCAACGGATGCGGTCCGATGCGTTCGGGGTGGTCTGCACCTCGTCCTGCGTCGGCCGGCTGCGGGACGACCTCTCGTGCCTACCCTGAGGGGCATGGTGGTCCGGGTCAGCGGGGTGCGGCAGCCGAGCGTCTGGGCGAACGTCGTGAGCGAGGACGCTCCCGCGCTCCGCAGGTGGCTGCTGGGGCTCGGCTTCACCGAAGACCTGCTGATCCCCGGTGAACGTGACGGCTCGATCCACCACTGCCAGCTGGACTGGCCCGAGGGCGGGCGGGTGCTGCTGTCCAGCACGGACGAACGGCCGACGCCGTGCCGCCCGGGCACCGGCTGGTTGCACGTGGTGACAGCCGATCCCGACGCCGTGCTGGCGCGTGCGCAGGCCGCCGGTGCGACCGTGGTGCACAGCCTCGTCGACCAGGTCGACTACCCGTCGCGGGACTTCACGGTGGCCGACCCTGACGGCAACTACTGGACGTTCGCCACGTTCGCGGGCTGATCCGGCTGGGACGAAGGCGTGAGGACGCCGCTGACGAGGATCGGGGCCGGGTGCATCTGCACCTCGGCCCCGATTTTCGTCGTCAGGGTGCCTCGACCTTCGTCGAGATCCCCAGAGAGAGCGGAGACGGTGGGATTTGAACCCACGGAAGGGGAGACCCCTTCACGGCCTTAGCAGGGCCGCGCACTAGACCTGGCTATGCGACGTCTCCAAGACGGTGGACAGGCTACAGGTGCCCTCGTCGTGCACCAAAGCGGCGGCGCGCCTCAGTGCTCGAAGCCCCACTCCCGGTCGGTGAGCATCCGGGCGATCGCGAGCCCGACGGCCAGCGCCGTGACGATCAGCGCCGCCGAGACGCCGTACCCCAGCGCCTGCATCGTGTCGCCGTTGCTGATGTAGTACACGGCCCGGTAGGCCGGGACGCCCGGCACCATGATCGTCACGGCCGGGACGGTCACCGTGATCCGGGGGACGTTCATCCGCGGGGCGATCCAGGCGGCCAGCAGCCCGATCAGGCACGCGGCGACCGCAGCGGCGGCCTGCGGAGGCCAGTTCGCCAGCGTCACGGCGGCGATCCGCAGCGTGTTGGGGATCATCGCGACGAGCGCCGCGACCGTCGCCATCCGCCACGGGCTGTTGAACATCAGCGCGAAGCCGAGCACACCGACCGCCGACGCCAGCACCCGCAGCGCCATCAGCACCGGCAGCCCCATCGCCATCGCGCGCGGCGGGTCCGGGCTGAGCCCGACGATGATCGACACGCCCCAGACGGCGAACGCGGCCGAGACGAAGATCATCAGCGCCCACGTCAGCCGGGCCACCCCGGCCGAGAAGTCGAGCTTGGCGAGGTCCAGCGCCCCGGTGACCAGGGGGAAGCCCGGTACCAGGAACAGCGCCGCCGCCACGTACCCCGCCTCGTGCACACCGCCGGTCAACCCCGCCCAGTGCAGCAGCTGCACGAACCACAGGTACACGACGCTCGACAGCGCCGCGGCCAGCATCGTCACACCGAACTGGTTCAGACCCCGGTGCAGCAGCACCCGACGCAGCCCCTGCCCCACCCCGGCGCCGAGGAACGCGCCGATGATCTCGATGGGGCCCGCGTTGTTGAGGAAGGCGAACGCCGCGCACGCGAGCGCCGCCCACAGGGCGTTGAGGACCACCGGGTACAGCGGGGGCTTCGCGGCGATCCGGTCGACCTCGGCGGTGACGTCCTCGATGGTCACCTTGCCGCGCGCCTCGAGCCGCTGCGCCATCCGTTCGAGCTCGGCCAGCCGGTCCGTGTTGACCCCGAGGGAGCGGACCTCGGCGACCTCGGTGCGGAACGAGCGGCCGCGGTGCGACGTCGTGGTGATCTCGGTCAGCGTGACGTGCGCCTCGTGGCGGTCGACGTCGAGCGCGCGGGCGACGCGGGCCATCGAGGCCTTCACCCGGTAGGAGCCGGTCCCGGCGGACAGGCTGAGCTTGCCGACCCGCAGCACGACGCCGGAGCGCCGGATCAGGTCGAGCTCGTCGTCGTCTGGCTCGGTGGGCACGGCACCATGATGACGGCCGTCATCGGGCCCCCACGGGACGTCTGGCCCGGCCCGACCGCCTGTCAGGCGGTCTCCAGCGCCCGCTGGAGGCGTTCGAGCGTCCGCGCGTCCGGGGTCATGCCGAGACAGGTGAGCGCCACCGCCAGCTCGCCGCGGCTGACGGGCCTGACGGCCGTCGCCCGCACCAGGCTCGCGGCGCGCTGCACCGCGTCGGCCGAGGCAGAGGGCGGCCGCAGTGCGTGCCGACCGTCCCGCTGCATGCACCGGACCGTAGCGGGCCGGTGCCCGTTCCGTCACGTTCGGGGGATTCCTCCCGTCCGGGCGTACAGGTCGGCGCCCCGACGCGGCCTGGCGGACAGCCCACGCCAGTAATCTCTGCCGAGGGTCGGCAGCCCACCGCCACCGCCCCGAACCCCACCCACGTCGGAGGCGCACGTGCACCACCACGGACCCGCGGAGCCGGCCCACCACCACCACGGCTCCCCCACCGGTGACCCCCAGCGGATCGCCGCGGTCTGGCCGTGGGTGCGCAACCAGCTGGCCCCCACCACCGGCCCGGTGCTCGAGGTGGGCTGCGGGCCCATCGGCGGGTTCGTCCCCGCGCTGCTCGCCGAGGGTCGGGACGCGCTCGGCGTCGACCCGGTGGCCCCGGAGGGGCCCGCGTACCGGCAGGTCACCGTCGAGGACGTCACGCCTGACGGCTCGTTCGGCGCGGTGGTGGCGTGCGCGTCGCTGCACCACGTGCGGGACCTGGACGCCCTGGCCGACCGCCTCGCGGCCCTGCTGCGGCCCGGCGGTCGCGTGGTGGTGGTCGAGTGGGCGTGGGAGCGCATCGACTCCGCGACCGTGCAGTGGTGCTTCGCGCGGCTGCCGGACGGGTCCGAGGACAGCTGGCTCGGCCGGCAGCGGACGGCCTGGCAGGAGAGCGGTCTGCCCTGGGACGAGTACGTGCGGCAGTGGGCCGTCGCGGAGGACCTGCAGCCCGGCGCCGGCGTCGGCCGGGCGCTGGCGAGCCGGTTCCGCACGCTCGTCGACGAGGACGTGCCGTACTTCCACCCGTACCTGACGGTCGACGAGGACGCCGAGCGGGCCGCGGCGGCCGCCGGCGAGATCCAGCTGGTCGGGGTCCGGTGGGTCGGCGTGCTGGACGACGGGGGGCTCTGAGGGCAAGGTGGCCGGGATGGGCGTCAGGGGGCGGCGCGGCGTGACACGCGCCTCGGTGGGGCGTGCGGTGGCGATCGTCGCGGTCGCCGGCCTGCTGGTGCTCAGCGCCGCCCAGGGCGAGGGCGCGGTGCTGGCACCGACGTGGGGCACGTCCGCCGAGGCTGCCGCCACGGTCCCCGCCGGTCCCGTCAGCTGCCACGACGGCGCGATGCAGATCGTGGCGCACGAGGACGACGACCTGCTGTTCCTCAGCCCCGACCTGCTGCACGACATCCAGTCCGGTCGGTGCGTGCGCACCGTCGTCGTGACCGCGGGAGACGCCGCCCAGGGGGCGGCGTACTGGAAGTCGCGGGAGCGCGGCAGCCAGGCGGCGTACGCCCAGATGGCCGGCGTGCGGGACGCGTGGACGACGACGGACGCCGGCGTGCCGGGGCACCCGATCCCCCTGCTCACGCTCACCGCCGACCCGCGCGTCTCGATCGCCTTCCTGCGCCTGCCCGACGGCAACCGGCGCGGGACCGGCATGCGGGTGCACGACCACGAGAGCCTGATGCGCCTCTGGCAGGGCCTGATCCCGACGATCACGGCCGTCGACGGCTCGTCGACCTACACCGCTGACACGCTGACCTCCACGCTGACCGCACTGGTGAACACCTTCGCGCCGAGCACCGTCCGCACCCAGGACTGGACCATCCCCTTCCAGACCGGCGACAACGCCGACCACACCGCCACCGCGCTGTTCGTGCGGTCGGCCGACCATGCCGTCACCTCCGCGCACGCGCTGCTCTCCTACGGCGGCTACCCGATCTGGACCCGACCCACCGTGGTCCACGGCGCCGACCTGCGGGACAAGACCGCCGCGTTCGTCGCCTACGCGCACCACGACCCCCTCATGTGCCTCGAGCCGTGGTGCGCGGACTCCGTGGTGGCGGCTCTGCGGCTCAGCCGCCAGTACGTGGTGGCCTCGCAGACCACCGTCGGCCCTGGAGCCGGCTGAGCCCGCTCCGCGAACGGTCGCCGGGCCAGTGGCACGGGCAGCCCGTCTAGGCTGCTCCCCTGGGACCGGGCGCCGCGCCCCCACGACGGACGGTCGACGGTCCCGGACGTGAACCCGCTCGGACGGAGGCCCATGCTCGACGTCGTCTTCCGCCGGCACCACCGACGGACGAACCTCGTCGTGGCGGCCGGTCTGGCGCTTGCCGTCGCCGGCACGCTGACGGCGTGCGGCTCGGTCGCGAAGAAGCCGACGCAGCCCGTGGCGGTCGTCAGCACCCCGCCGACCAGCACCGGCGACATCGCCGCGGCCATCCACCTGGCCGACCTGCAGAACGCGGAGCGACCGGACACCGTGTTCTCCGCCGGGGCGACGCCGACGTTCACGCTGGTCGACGGCAAGGCGAAGATCACGCCGCTGCACGGCGCGAACGCCAAGCAGTGGGCGCCCGGCAACTACCGGCTGGTGGTGCGGTGCATCGGCACGGGCACGCTGACCGTCGAGCTGCAGATCGGTGAGTACCTGACCTGGACGACGCTGCCGGCATGCAGCGCGACGTCGTCGCCCGGGGTCATGGGCCTGACGCTGCCGCGCCGCGGCACCGGGATGTCCGTGACGATCACGCCGAGCGTGGACACCCGCGCGGCGGTCGCCTACCAGGTCCGGCTGCTGCAGCCGACCGACTGACCGGACCGGCCGGCGAGCTGCTCCACCGTCCGTCCCCGCGGCGTCTCGCGCCTGGTCAGAACGGGATCATGCCGCCCGCCGCGGCGCGACCACTGGTACCGGTGCCGCGGTCAGTGGATCTCGTAGCTGCCGTCGAGGCGAGCGCGGGCGATGACATGCCCGGCGACGGCCTTCAGAGCATCGTCGAGCGTGTAGGCGTCGGGCAGCTCCACCCGCTGGTCGAGGGCGAAGAGCTGGAAGACGTAGCGGTGCGGTCCGTACGCGGTCGCCCGCGCCTGCGCGCTGCTCAGCAGCACCGCCGACTCGTAGCGCAGGCCGCCGCACGATCACCGGGCCCACGGGTATCGCCCGGCGACTGGATCCTGCGCCGCATGATGTCCCGGGTCACCCTGTTCGGCCGCAGTCCGGCGAGCCGACCGGGTAGTCGTCAAGTGGGGTCGACTCGGGACTGCCCGACTTCGAACCGTAAGGCACCGCCAATACGGCGCCCGGTTGGGGCGTCGTCTCAAAGACGGCAGTTGCCCAGAATCCGTCGGGTGCTGAGACCCGCACCCAGATTGGCGCGCCGAGCGAGGAGGGGTCCGCACCGGAGGCGAGCTGGAAGGTGGGTCCGGGGTGCGCCAGATCGACTCGAAAGTGGTTTGTCACCTGGCCCGTCGGCACAAGAGTGCTCTGCGCCTTGTCGAAGGGATTCTTGCCTTGGCCGAGTTCGATCTTGGCCAACGTGACCGAGCAGAGGTTACCTAGCAGGACGAGCTGTCCAGAACTGTCGCGGCCGAGCCCAACATCGGGTGAGATGGGCCAGGTTTGGCCGGGTGTGCAAGCTGAACCGGTCGCCAGGACGGCGAGGGTCGCAAGGCCGACGGCAACCCGCTTGCTCATCACCCCTCCGAAGAGCGAGCGTCTGGCTAGGGGCATTGCGAATACCCCCCGTCACTGGATGTGGCACCACGTTCGGAGCAAGTCGCGCCGCACGGTCACGCTCACGAACGACGCCCCAGGTCACAGGCCACCAAGTCAAGGCAACCTGACGCTTCGAGCTGGTGCAGCCCCACTCTGGCGGAGGGCAAGGGATTCGAACCCTTGGTGGGTTGCCCCACAACGGTTTTCAAGACCGTGTCGCCTGTCGACATACTCCTAGGTCAGCGGATTGCGGTTGCGGTGCCTAGGGCCTTGTGACAGCCGGTTGACAGCCATCGTCTCGCAACCAGGCCGCTCAGATGCCCGATGAGGCCGTCGATGAACTCCAACCACGTCACTGGCGAACGGTCCCACGCCTGCCGTTGGCCCTGTCGTGAGCCGCGCCGATGGGGCTAGGCGTCGGCCGAGAGACGCTGGACGTCGGCTGCCGTGAGTGGTTTGTCGGCGACGCCTGAAAACTGACCCCGTGGCGACGGGGTGGTTTCCAGTGGTCATCGCAACGGTGGGTGGTTTGCCGACGCTAGCAGCGTGGCGAAGAGAGCGGCCGGTG
>MKTI01000005.1 GCA_001898185.1 Cellulomonas sp. 73-145
CACAACATCGCAGCAGACAACTTGGCATCGACTACTTGGCACACTGTTGAGTTCTCAAAGAACAGACGCTCATCCCGTCAGACCCTTGCGGGCCGGACCCGGAGGCTATCTCACCCGTTGCTGGCCCTTTCGAGGCCGGCACCGGAGGTTATCCCATCCAGTCCTGCTCTCCGACCACCGGCTCCAGGGCGCACTGAGCGCCTCGAACCAGTGAGTGGAGTTTTGCTCTCGGCGGGACCGACCACCGGGTGTTCCCTGGTGTTCGTTCCTC
The DNA here is from genome assembly GCA_001898185.1 of Cellulomonas sp. 73-145. Taxonomy (GTDB): domain Bacteria; phylum Actinomycetota; class Actinomycetes; order Actinomycetales; family Cellulomonadaceae; genus Cellulomonas. Next base: position 272 of record MKTI01000005.1, read on the forward strand.
CCTGCCGGGGGCCTGGAAGACATTACGCGACCCGCAAGCCGGAGGCAAATGTGCTGGTCAGCGCGGTGACGCAGGCCTCGGGCCGCTCCCGGCACCTCGATGCGGTCGTGCAGACCGTCGGCGGCGCGACCAGCTTGGGGCGGTGCCGGGTGGCACTCCGTCGCGCGGTCCCTCAGCTGCCGGCGTTGCGCACGACGGCGAGCGAGCGCTTGCCACGACGGAGAAGGGCGAAGCCGCCGGCGAGCACGTCCTCACCCTCCAGGACGGCGGCCTCGTCGGCGACCCGGCGGTTGTTGACGGACAGACCGCCCTCCGCGACCGCACGCCGCGCCTCGCTCTTGCTCTTGACGAGCCCTGCCGCAGCGAACAGGTCGACCACCAGGTCGCCAGGGGCGCCGTCGGTGCCGGGGAGCTCTGCCACTGCGGCTCGCAGGGTGGACTCGTCGAGCTCCGCGAGAGAGCCGCGGCCGAACAGCGCCTGGCTCGCGGCGACCACCTTGGCCGTCGCGTCGGCACCGTGGACGAGCGTGGTCACGTCGCCGGCCAGGGCTCGTTGGGCGTCGCGGGCGGCGGGCCGGGTGCGGACCGCCTCCTCGAGCTCGGCGATCTGCTCCCGCGTGCGGAAGGTGAACACCTTGAGGTGGTTGACCACGTCCGCGTCGTCCGAGTTGAGCCAGAACTGGTAGAAGGCGTACGGGCTGGTCAGCTCAGGGTCGAGCCACACGGTTCCCGACTCCGTCTTGCCGAACTTGGTGCCGTCGGCCTTGGTGATCAGGGGTGTGGTCAGGGCGTGGACCGGGTCACCGGTCACCTTGCGGACCAGCTCGACGCCGGACAGCAGGTTGCCCCACTGGTCGTTGCCCCCGGTCTGCAGGGTGACGCCGTGGCGGCGGTGCAGCTCGAGGAAGTCCATCCCCTGCAGGATCTGGTAGCTGAACTCGGTGAAGCTGATGCCCTGCTCGCTGGCGAGCCGGCGCGCGACGGTGTCCTTGGCGAGCATCGTCCCGAGGCGGTAGTGCTTGCCGACGTCGCGCAGGAACGCGATGGCGGACAGGTCGGCGGTCCAGTCGAGGTTGTTCACCATCGTCGCGGCCGCAGGTCCGTCGAAGCGGAGCAGCGGTGCGATCTGGCTGCGGATGCGTTCCACCCAGCCGGCGACGACCGACGGGTCGTTGAGGGTGCGCTCCCCCGTCATCTTCGGGTCGCCGATCAGGCCGGTCGCTCCGCCGACGAGGGCGAACGGGCGGTGACCGGCGTCCTGCAGGCGCCGGATGGTGAGGATCTGCACCAGGTTGCCGATGTGCAGGCTCGGGGCGGTGGGGTCGAAGCCGCAGTAGACCGCGACGGGACCGGCGGCTAGCGCCGCGCCGAGCGCGTCTCGGTCGGTGGTCTGGGCGACGAGCCCACGCCAGGTCAGCTCGTCGAGGACGCTGGTCACATCTGTCTCCTTGCACACGGACGCCGAACGGCGCCCGACGGACGGTTCGGGTGGCCGGTGGTCAGGCCGACGCCGTGGCCCCGGGCGGGGTCGTTGCCGGCGTCGGCGACCGATAGGCCGGGCGGTACGCGGACACGGTGGGCTCCCCCGTCAGCCAGAACCGCCACGGGTGCCGTGCGGCGTCCCCGCCGGCACCGGACACGCCGACCCGTGCTCCCTGCCGGTGCGCGGGCGCCACTGCGGCCTCGCCGCGGCGGAGCACGATCGCGCCGTCGGGCTCGGTGACGTCCGCACCGTTCGCGTCCAGGTCGAGACCGAGGCACACGGCCAGCCGCGCCGGACCGCGGGCCAGCTGGCGCTCGTTGTCCACGACGCCGGCTGCCTCCCGTCGGCGCCACGCCAGCTCGCGCCCTGCCACCACCTCGCCCGCTCGCAGCAGCACCGCGGCAGGGCGACCGGTGGGCTCCGCCACGACGTTGAGGCAGTGGTGCAGCCCGAGGTGCCGGTAGACGTACAGCCGACCCGGTTCGGCGAACATCGCGGCGTTGCGCTGCGTGCGGCCGCGGTGGGCGTGCGAACCAGGGTCGTCCTCGCCCCGGTAGGCCTCCACCTCCGTGATGCGCACGGTCACGTCGCCCTCCGGCGACCGGGCGGTGAGATGGGCTCCGAGCAGGTCGCGTGCCACCGTCAGCACGTCGCGGGCGAACCAGACCCGGGCCGGGCACGTCCCCAGGTCCGGATCCCCGGGGCGGGCCGGCTCCACGGCGTCCCGCTCGCTGGTCACCGGGTCATCCTGCCGCATCCGTCGAGCCGGACGTCGGCCCGTTCCGCGGTGCGCTCGTGCGCGAAGTGACGGGCCTCCCGTCGCATCCAGTCCTCCCAGTGGCCGCGCATCGCCGTCCCGTCGCGAGCCAGCCCGCGCGCGAGCCGCTCGGCCGGTGGCGCCTCCACCCACACGCGGAGGGTGGCGACGGCATCGGCCTCGCGGCGGGCGGATCCACAACCTTCGAGCACGAGGACGGTGGCCAGCGGAACATCGACCCACTCCGCGAAGCGGTGCGCGATCCAGTCGTAGCGCTGGAAGCGCCCGGGCCGGCCGCGTCGCAGCGGCTCGAGCACCTGGGCGGCCAGCCGGGGCCACAAGGTGCCCTCCAGGCCGGACCAGCCCTCGTACAGGTCGTCCAGGTGCACCACGGTCGCGGTCGCGCCCCGCGCCCGCAGGACGGCCGCCACGGCCGCCGCCGTGGTCGTCTTGCCCGACCCGGCAGGACCGTCGATGCAGAGCAGCCGCACAGGGCCGAGCCGCGCCGCGCCGGCGAGGACGTCGTCCGCCAGGGCCCTCGCCGAGCTTGCGCCGTCTGCTGAGGTCAGCGTGCCCACGTCCGCGCGTCGTCGGCTGCGGCACGGGCACGGGCGCGCTGCTCCGCCACGCGGACCGGTGCCGTGCCTCCGTAGGACGCGCGCGAGGCCAGCGACCCCTCGACGGTGAGCACGGACCGCACGTCCGGCGTCAGGTGCGGGCTGATCGCCGCGAGGTCCGCGTCCGTCAGGTCCCACAGCTCGATCGCCGGTGAGCGGCTCTCGCACGCGCGCACGCACGCACCTGCGATCTCGTGCGCCTCGCGGAACGGCACGCCCGTCCGGACCAGCCACTCCGCGACGTCCGTCGCGAGCGAGAAGCCCTGCGGGGCGACCGCTGACATCCGCTCGGTGTCGAACCGGAGGGTGGCGACCATCCCGGCGAACGCGGGGAGCAGGACGGTCAGCTGGTCGACCTGGTCGAAGACCGGCTCCTTGTCCTCCTGGAGGTCGCGGTTGTACGCCAGCGGCAGACCCTTCAGCGTCGTCAGCAGGCCGGTCAGGTCGCCGACGAGGCGGCCGGCCTTGCCACGGGCGAGCTCGGCCACGTCCGGGTTCTTCTTCTGCGGCATGATGCTCGACCCGGTGGAGTACGCGTCGTCCAGATGGGCGAACCCGAAGTCCTTGGTCGACCACAGGATGACGTCCTCGGCGATCCGGGACAGGTCGACCCCGACCATCGCGGCGACGAACGCGAACTCGGCGACGACGTCCCGCGAGGCGGTGCCGTCGATCGAGTTCTCCACGGGTCCGGCGAAGCCCAGCTCGGCCGCGACGGCCGCGGGGTCGAGGCCCAGCGACGAGCCCGCGAGCGCGCCCGAGCCGTACGGGGACAGCGCGGCGCGCGCGTCCCAGTCCTGCCACCGCTGGACGTCACGCAGCAGCGGCCAGGCGTGCGCCAGCAGATGATGCGCCAGCAGCACGGGCTGGGCGTGCTGCAGGTGGGTGCGGCCGGGCATAGGCGCGTCGCCGGCGGCCTCCGCCTGGCCGATGAGCGCGTCCACGACGTCGAGCACCAGAGCGGTGAGCACGCGAGCCTCGCGGCGCAGGTACATCCGCACCAGCGTGGCGATCTGGTCGTTGCGGCTGCGGCCGGCGCGCAGCCGACCGCCGAGCTCGGCGCCCGCCCGCTCGATCAACCCGCGCTCGAGAGCGCCGTGGACGTCCTCGTCGTCGGGCGCGGGCCCGAACGCGCCGGACTCCACGTCGGCGCGCAGCGCCCCCAGCGCGGCCACCATCCGGTCCGTGTCCTCGTCGGACAGCAGACCGGCCTTGTGCAGCACGTGCGCGTGCGCCACCGACCCGGCGATGTCCTCGCCGGCCAGCCGCCAGTCGAACTGCGTCGACTTCGAGAGCGCGGCGAGGGCGTCCGCAGGCCCGGAGGCGAACCGGCCGCCCCACAGGGCCCCGGCGATCGTGGCGGACCGAGCGAACGAGTCGGGAGCGGCCACGTCAGTCCGTCCCGACTTCCATCGCGGCGGCGTCCAGCGCCGCCTCCTCGTCACCGACCACCGCCGGGTTCGTCGCGATGACGTCCGCGCCACCCGCGGGCAGTGCGCCGAACAGCGTGCCGTGCTCGACGAGCACCTGGCCCTGGTCGATCGGCTGGCTCGCGTACAGCTCGAGCTTTGCGCGCGAGTCGGCGATGTCGAGGTTGCGCATCGTCAGCTGGCCGATCCGGTCGGTCGGGCCGAACGCGGCGGACTCGGTGCGCTCCATCGACAGCCGGTCCGGGTGGTAGGAGAACCCGGGACCGTCGGTGCGCAGGATGGTGTAGTCCTCCCCGCGCCGCAGCCGCAACGTGACCTCGCCCGTGACGACCGAGGCGATCCACCGCTGGATCGACTCGCGCACCATGAGCGACTGCGGGTCCAGCCACCGGCCCTCGTAGAGCAGCCGGCCCAGCCGCCGACCCTCGTTGTGGTAGGTGGCGACGGTGTCCTCGTTGTGGATCGCGTTGACGAGCCGCTCGTAGGCCGCGAACAGCAGCGCCATGCCGGGCGCCTCGTAGATGCCGCGCGACTTCGCCTCGATGATCCGGTTCTCGATCTGGTCGGACATGCCCAGGCCGTGCCGACCGCCGATCGCGTTCGCCTGCCGGACGAGCGCCACCGGGTCGCTGTACCGCACCCCGTCGATCGCCACCGGCCGGCCGCGCTCGAACGCGATCGTCACGTCCTCGGTCTCGATCGGCACCGCCGGGTCCCAGAACCGCACGCCCATGATCGGCTCGACCGTCTCGAGCGACACGTCGAGGTGCTCCAGCGTCTTGGCCTCGTGCGTGGCGCCCCAGATGTTCGCATCCGTCGAGTACGCCTTCTCCGCGCTGTCGCGGTACGGCAGGTCGTGGTCGACCAGGAACTGGCTCATCTCCGCACGTCCGCCGAGCTCGGTGACGAAGTCCTGGTCCAGCCACGGCTTGTAGATCCGCAGGTTCGGGTTGGCGAGCAGCCCGTACCGGTAGAACCGCTCGATGTCGTTGCCCTTGAAGGTCGACCCGTCGCCCCAGATGTCGACGCCGTCGGACTGCATGGCGCGGACCAGCAGGGTGCCGGTGACGGCCCGGCCCAGCGGCGTGGTGTTGAAGTAGGAGCGGCCACCGCTGCGGATGTGGAAGGCGCCGCACGCGATCGCGGCCAGGCCCTCCTCCACCAGCGCGGCCTTGCAGTCGACGGCGCGCGACAGCTCGGCGCCGTACGCCATGGCGCGGCCGGGCACCTGCGCGATCTCCGGCTCGTCGTACTGACCGAGGTCCGCGGTGTAGGTGCACGGGATCGCGCCCTTGAACCGCATCCAGGCGACGGCCACCGAGGTGTCCAGACCGCCGGAGAAGGCGATGCCTACCCGCTCGCCGACCGGAAGCTGCGTCAGAACCTTGCTCACATCACGTCCTTGTCTCGTGCGACGTCTCGCGTGGAGTCACGCCCTGCCGCGAGGTCGAGGAACCGCTGGGCCACCGCCGCGCCGGTGTCCGACTCGGCGGCGATCACCAGGACGGTGTCGTCGCCCGCGATCGTGCCGAGCACGCCCGGCATGGTCGAGTGGTCGATCGCCGAGGCGAGGAACTGCGCGCCGCCGGGCGGCGTGCGCAGCACGACGAGCGGCCCGGACGCCTCCGCGGTGACGACGAGCTCGGCGGAGAGCCGAGCCAGCCGGGCGGCCAGGACCTCGGTGCTCTCGGCCTGCAGGGTCGCACGGCCGCCGCCCTCGACCGGCACCGCGTAGACGAGGGTGCCCTGGTGGCGCACCTTCACGGCCTGCAGCTCGACCAGGTCGCGGGACAGGGTCGCCTGCGTCACCGTGACGCCCTCGGCGGCGAGCAGCTCGGCGAGCTCCACCTGGGAGTGCACCTGCTGCCGTGCCAGCAGCGCCGTGATCAGCGCCTGTCGAGCGGCCTTCGTCGACGGTACCGACGTGGTGGTCATGCGTGCCCCTGCAGCAGGTAGGTCAGCAGCGCCTTCTGGGCGTGCAGCCGGTTCTCGGCCTCGTCCCACACCACCGACTGGGGCCCGTCGAGCACCTCCGCCGTGACCTCCTTGCCGCGGTAGGCGGGCAGGCAGTGCAGCACCAGCGCGTCGGGCGCGGCCAGGGCCAGCGTGGCGGCGTCGAGCTGGAACGGGACGAACGGCAGCTGCCGCTGCTGCGACTCGCCCTCCTGGCCCATCGACACCCACGTGTCCGTGGCGACCACGTCGGCACCGGCCACCGCCTCGGCACGGTCGTGCACCACGGTGACCGAACCGCCGGTGACCGCCGCGACCCCCTGCGCCGCGGCGAGCACCTCCGCGGCCGGCCCGTACTCCTGCGGTGTGCCGATCCGCACGTGCAGGCCCGCCGTCGCGCCGCCGAGCAGGTACGAGTGCGCCATGTTGTTCGAGCCGTCGCCGATGTACGTCAGCGTCCGCCCGGGCAGCTCCCCCACCCCGCCACGGTGCTGCGCGACCGTCAGGAGGTCGGCCAGCACCTGGCACGGGTGGAAGTCGTCCGTCAGCGCGTTCACGACCGGGACGCCCGCCTCGGCCGCCATCTCCTCGATCCGCGCCTGGGCGTGCGTGCGCCAGACGATGGCCGCGACCTGGCGGCCCAGCACCCGCGCGGTGTCCGCGATGGACTCACGAACGCCGATCTGTGCCAGGTTCCCGTCGACGACCACGGGGTAGCCGCCGAGCTCGGCGACGCCCGTGGTGAATGACACCTGTGTGCGCAGCGTCGGCTTGTCGAAGATCACCGCGACGGCTCGCGGTCCCTCGAGCGGCCGCCGCGCGAACCGGTCGGCGCGCAGCTCGAGGCCCAGCCGCAGGACCTCGGCCTGCTGGGCCGGTGTGAGGTCGTCGTCACGAAGGAAGTGCGCCATCAGCTGGCCTCCTGGCCCAGGTCGGCCGGCACGCCGGCGAGGAAGTCGACGAAGCTGCCGGCCTGCTCACGCGTGAGCACGTACGGCGGTGCGAGGCGCAGCGTGGTCGGCGTGCACGGGTTGACGATGAAGCCCGCCTCGAGCGCCCGGGCCGCGACGACGGCGGCGACGGGCGCCGTCAGCTCGACGGCGATCAGAAGACCCTCACCGCGCACGGTGCCGACCAGGGGGTTCCCGGTCGAGGCGAGGGCGGCACGCCACCACTCCCCCAGCTCGCGCACGTGGGCCAGCAGGCCGTCGCGTTCGATGACGCCCATGGTGGCGAGCGCAGCGGCCGCGGCCACCGGGTTGCCGCCGAAGGTCGTCCCGTGCTGGCCGCGCCCCAGGCACGCGGCGGCGTGCTCGCCGAACGCGATCAGCGCTCCGACCGGGAACCCGCCGCCGAGACCCTTGGCCACCGTCACGACGTCGGGCACGACGCCGCCTCCGATGTGCGGGTGCTGGAAGGCGAACCACCGGCCCGTCCGACCCATGCCGGACTGGACCTCGTCGAGCACCAGGAGAGCACCGTTCTGCTCGGTGAGCCGGCGCGCCAGTGCGAGGTAGCCCGGGGGGAGCGTCCGCACGCCCGCCTCTCCCTGCACCGGCTCCAGGAACAGCGCCGCGACCTTCTCGCCGTCCGTGGCGAACGCCGCCTCGAGCGCGTCCGTGTCCCCGAACGGAAGGAACTCCACCCCCGGTGGCAGGGGCTCGAACGGCTCCCGGTAGGCCGCCTTGTGGGTCAGCGCTAGCGCACCCATCGAGCGGCCGTGGAAGGCGCCCTCGAGCGCGAGCAGCCGCGGGCGCGAGCCGGCGGAGTGCCGCCGGGTCAGCTTGACGGCCGCCTCGTTGGCCTCGGTGCCCGAGTTGCTGAAGAAGACCCGCGAGCCGGCCGGCGCACCGGCGATCGCCAGCAGCCGCTCGGCCAGCGCCACCTGCGTGGGGCTGGCGAAGAAGTTGGAGACGTGGCCGAGCGTGCCGAGCTGTGCGCTGATCGCGGCGGTCAGGGTGGGGTGCGCGTGGCCGAGCGAGTTCACGGCGATGCCCCCGAGCAGGTCGAGGTACCGACGACCGTCGGCGTCCCAGACCCACGCCCCCTCACCCCGCACCAGCACGCGCTGCGGCGGTCCGAACGTGTCCATCACGGCGTGGGTGTACCGGTCGGTCCACTCCGCGACGGAGCCGCCCTCGGTGGCGGTGGGCAGCGCGTCGTCGCCGGCGCCGACCGCCACGTGCCGTGCGGCGGTCATGCCAGCACCACCGGGACGGGCGCGGTGGCCGGTGCCTCCGGCAGCTCCTCGTCCGGCAGCACCATGGTGCCGACGCCGTCGGAGGTGAACACCTCGACCAGGATCGAGTGCGGCTGCCGGCCGTCGATGACGTGCGCGCGCCCGACGCCGCCGCGGACCGCCCGCCAGCAGGCCTCCATCTTCGGCCGCATCCCCGAGTCCAGCCGCGGCAGCAGCGCCTCCAGGGTGCTCGCGCGGATGCGCCGGACCAGGGAGCTGCGGTCCGGCCAGTCCGTGTACAGGCCCTCGACGTCGGTGAGGATGACGAGCTTGCGGGCGCCGAGGGCGATCGCGAGCGCGGCGGCGGCCGTGTCGGCGTTCACGTTGAGCACCTGGGTGGGGTCCTCGATGTCCGGTGCGACGGTGGACACCACGGGGATCCGCCCGGCGTCGAGCAGGTCGAGCACCGCGCCGGGGTTGACCTGCACGACGTCGCCGACCAGACCCACGTCGACCTCTTCGCCGTCCAGCACGACGTTGCGCCGCCGGGCCTGCAGCAGCCCGCCGTCCTCCCCCGAGAGACCGACCGCGTGCGGCCCGTGGGCGTTCAGCAGCCCGACGAGCTCGCGGGACACCTGACCCGTGAGCACCATGCGGACGACGTCCATCGCCTCCGGCGTGGTGACGCGCAGGCCGCCGCGGAACTCGCTGGCGATGTCCAGCCGCTCGAGCATCGCGTTGATCTGCGGTCCTCCGCCGTGCACGACGACGGGCCGCAGGCCCACCTGCCGCAGGAACACCATGTCCGCGGCGAAGGCGCGCTTGAGCTCGTCATCCACCATCGCGTTGCCGCCGTACTTGACGACCACCAGGGCGCCGCTGAACTTGCGCAGCCACGGCAGCGCCTGGATCAGCACCTCGGCCTTCTGGTCGGGGCGCAGGTCGGTGCGCGTGTCGAAGACGGCGTCCTCGGGGAGCGGGGTCGGGTTCATGTGGTGTACGCGCTGTTCTCGTGGACGTAGCCGTGCGTCAGGTCGTTGGTCCACACCGTCGCGTCGGCCGTGCCGGCGTGCAGGTCGATCTCGATGTGGACCTCCCGGTTCGAGGCGAGGTCGACGCTGGCGCGGTCGGCCCAGGCGCCGCCGGCGCGGCACACCTGCACCCCGTTGACCGTCACGTCGACCTGGTCCGGGTCGAACGGCGCGACGGACTCCGGCACCGTGCCGATCTGCGCCAGCACGCGTCCCCAGTTGGGGTCGTTGCCGAAGACGGCGGTCTTCACCAGGTTCGACCGCGTGACCGCGCGTCCGACGGCCACCGCGGCGGCCTCGGACGACGCGCCGACGACGTGCACCGCGAGGTCGTGGCTGGCGCCCTCCGCATCGGCCACGAGCTGCCGGGCCAGCGAGGCGCACACCTGCCGCACGGCGTCGGCGAACTGGACGTAGTCCGGCAGGACGCCGGAGGCGCCCGACGCGAGCAGCACCACCGTGTCGGACGTCGACATGCAGCCGTCGGAGTCCACCCGGTCGAAGGTGGTCCGGGTCGCACCTTGAAGGGCGGTGCGCAGGCCGCCCGCGTCGACCTGGGCGTCGGTGGTGAGTACCACGAGCATCGTGGCGAGGGCCGGAGCGAGCATGCCCGCGCCCTTGGCCATGCCCCCGACGGTCCACGTACCGTCCGGCGTCTCGACGGAGACGTGCGCCGTCTTGGCCACCGTGTCGGTGGTCATGATCGCCGTGGCCGCCGCGAGGCCGCCGTCGGTCGACAGCGCCGCCGCCGCCGTGTCGACCCCGGCGAGCAGCGCGTCGATCGGGACGGGCTGGCCGATCACCCCCGTCGACGCCACCACGACGTCGCCGGACGAGATTCCGAGCGCGTCGCCCACCTTCTCGGCGGTCTCGTGCACGTGCACGAAACCCTCGGGACCGGTGCACACGTTCGCCGAGCCGGAGTTGAGCACGACGGCCGACACGACACCGTCGCTGACGACCTGCCGCGACCACACCACGGGGTGCCCCACCACGCGGTTGGTGGTGAACACCCCGGCGCCGACCTGCGCAGGCCCGTCGTTCACCACCAGGGCGAGGTCCGGCCGGCCGGAGGGCTTGAGCCCGGCGACCACGCCCGACGCGCGGAACCCGGCGGGCGCCGTCACGCCGGGTGACGTGCCCGGGCTGGTGCCGACCAGGGCGTCGGCGAGATGGTCCGTCACGGTGCCACTCCGTCCAGAGGGAGGCCGAGGACCTCGGGCAGGCCGAGGGCCAGGTTCAACGACTGCAGCGCACCGCCGGCGGTGCCCTTGACCAGGTTGTCGATCGCCGTGACGGTGACGACACGTCCCGCCGCGGCGTCCAGCGCCACCTGCACCTCGGCGGTGTTCGACCCGACGACGGAGGCGGTGGTCGGCCAGCGGCCCGGCGGCAGCAGCCGGACGAAGGGCTCGTCGGCGTACGCCGCCTCCCACGCAGCTCGGAGCGCGGCGTCGTCGACCCCGGGCGCGACGCGGGCCGTCGTGGTCGCGAGGATGCCACGCGACATCGGCACGAGCACCGGCGTGAAGGACAGCGACACGGCGGCGGCCCCGGCCGAACGCAGGTTCTGCGCGATCTCGGGGATGTGCCGGTGCGTGCCCGCCACCGCGTAGGGCGCGGCCGCGCCGAGCGCCTCGGCGGCGAGCAGGTTCGGGCGCAACGCCTTCCCGGCACCCGAGTACCCGACCGCGAGCACCGCGACCACGTCCTGCGGGTCGACCAGACCGGCGACGACACCGGGCTGGAGGCCGAGCGTCACCGCCGTGACGTTGCAGCCGGGCACGGCGATGCGGCGCGCGCCGACCAGTGCGGTCCGCTGCGTGTCGGCGTGCTCCGCGCGGATCAGCTCCGGCAGGCCGTAGGGCCACGTGCCGGCGTGCGGACTGCCGTAGAAGGCCTCCCAGTCGGCGGCGTCCACCAGCCGGTGGTCGGCACCGAGGTCGACCAGCACGGCATCGGAGCCCAGCGCCTCCAGCTCGGCGGCGATCTGGCCGCTCGCACCGTGCGGCAGGGCCAGGACGACGACGTCGTGACCGGCGAGCGCCTCCACCGAGGTCGGCTCGAGCACACGGTCGGCGAGCGCGTGCAGGTGAGGGTGGTGCTCCGCGAGCGTGCTGCCGGCGTTGCTGTGCGCCGTCACGGTGCCGATCCGGGCCTCGGGGTGGCCGAGCAGCAGCCGCAGCATCTCGCCGCCTGCGTACCCGCTCGCGCCGGCGACGGCGACGGTGAAGGACATGTGCATGAACATACACCACAGTGCACGACGATTCGCTGGGACGCCACGCCACGCCGCAGGCGTTTTGATGGTGCCATGCGCGCTGTCGTCGCCACCGCCCCGGGCGGTCCGGAGGTCCTGCAGGTCGTCGAGCTCCCCGACCCGGAGCCACGCCCCGACGAGGCGGTGGTCGCCGTCGCGGCGGCGGGCGTGAACTTCATCGACACCTACCGCCGGTCAGGCCTCTACCCGATGCGCTACCCCCACGTCGTCGGCTCGGAGGGCGCCGGTCGGGTGGTGGCGCTCGGCTCCTCCGTCACCGGGGTGGCGGTGGGCGACCGCGTCGCGTGGACCGCCGCGAACGGGTCGTACGCCGAGCTCGCCACCGTGCGCGCCTCGGACCTGATCCCCGTGCCGGACGGGGTCTCGGACGAGACGGCCGCGGCGATCCCGATGCAGGGCATCACCGCCCACTACCTGATCACCTCGACCGTGGAGCTGCGACCGGGTGACGACGTGCTGCTGCACGCCGCGGCCGGCGGAGTGGGTCTGCTCGCGACGCAGCTCGCCACGCTGCGTGGCGCGCGGGTGATCGGCACGGTGGGCACCCCCGTCAAGGAGGAGCTGGCGCGCCAGGCCGGAGCGACGGACGTGATCCGGTACCGGGAGCTCGACGACCTGACGCGACAGCTCCCGGCTCTCGTCCGCGAGCTGACGTCGGGGGTCGGCGTACGTGCGGCGTACGACTCCGTCGGCAAGGACACCTTCGACGCCTCCCTGGCCAGCGTGCGCCCTCGGGGGACGCTCGTGCTGTTCGGTGCGTCGTCCGGACCGGTGCCGCCCTTCGACCCGCAGCGCCTGAACGCCGCGGGCTCGGTGTACCTGACGAGGCCCTCGCTCGGCGCCTACACCGCCACGCGCGAGGAGCTGCTGGGCCGCACCGACGAGCTGTTCGCGCTGATCGCGGACGGACGGCTGTCGGTCCGGATCGGGGCCACGTTCCCCCTGCGGGAAGCGGCCGACGCGCACCGAGCCCTGGAAGGGCGCCGCACCACGGGCAAGGTGCTGCTCACGCTCTGAGGCTCGCTGCCGGCGCCCGTGCAGGGCAGCGGCGCAGCCTCAACCGCGGTCGCCCCGGGCGAGCTGCCGTTCGACGCGCCTGTCCGGTACCAGCCACAGCAGCGCGACCCCGGCGTAGAGGGCGATGGAGACCCACGGCTCCACGAAGGCCATGCCCACGCCCGCGGCGTAGACGAACGGCGAGATCCGCCCCTTCAGATCCGCACCGACCGCAAGCGCGAGCGTGGACCGCGGACCTTCGAGGGCGATGATCCGGCCCTGCAGCACCCAGTAGGCGATCGCCGCACACAGCGCCACCACGCCGTACGCCGCCGTCGGCACCGCCACCGCGTGGTTCTCGCCGAGCCACGCGGTGGTGAACGGGAACAGGGACAGCCAGAACAGCAGGTGCAGGTTGGCCCACAGCACCGAGCCGTCGACGCGCCGCGCCGCGTTGAGCATGTGGTGGTGGTTGTTCCAGTAGATGCCGAGGTTGACGAAGCTCAGCACGTAGGCGAGGAACACCGGCAGCAGGGGCCGCAGGGCCGCCAGGTCGGTGGTGTGGGGCGCTCGCAGCTCGAGCACCATCACCGTGATCACGATCGCGATCACGGCGTCGCTGAACGCCTCGAGCCGGGTCTTCGACACGGTCGGAGCGTATCCACCGGCCGCTCAGCGGCGGCTCAGGACCGCAGCTCCGCCCCGAACCGCGCCTGCGCCGTCGCCACCACGGCGTTGCGGACCTCCGCCGTCTCGGCCGCCGTCAGGGTCCGGTCGGAGGCCCGGAGCCGCAGCGAGAACGCCAACGACCGCCTGCCTTCCCCTACCTGGTCCCCGACGTAGACGTCGAAGAGCCGCACGTCCTCCAGGACGTCACCCGCGGGGCTGCTCGCCGCGCCGTCCCGCACGGCGGCCAGCACGTCGGCCGCCGGGACGGCGGCGTCGACCACGAGCGCCACGTCCTCCTTGGCCACCGGGAACGTCGACACGGCCTCGGCCTGCACCGGGGCCGACGGAGCAGCGGCGAGCAGAGCGTCGAGGTCGAGCTCGAACGCCACGGCCCTGGCGGGCAGGTCGTGCGCGGCGACGACGGCCGGGTGCAGCTCGCCCGCATGGCCCAGCACACGACCGTCGGCGGCGAGCACGCGGGCGCATCGCCCCGGGTGGAAGGGCGCACGGTCCGGCTCGGCTGCCACGTGCACCTCGACGCCGAGGCGCCGGGCCACGACGTCCACCAGGGCGAACGCGTCGGTGTGGTCCGCCCGCCGGGCGGGGCCGGTCCAGCCGGCGCGCTCGCGCAGACCCGTGAGCACCGCCGCCAGGTGCCGCGGCTGGTCCGGGAGCGCCGCCGCCAGCTCATCGAGCTGCCCGTCGGTGGGCAGCGTGCCACCCGGCAGCAGGGGCGCGGCCGGTGCGCCGGCACGCGGTAGCGTGACGAGCCCGGTCTCGAACAGCGCAAGGTCGCTCTGGCCACGACCCACGTTGCGGCGCGCGGTGTCCAGCAGCGTCACCAGGAGATCCGTCCGCATCAGCGGCTGGGCCTCGGAGATCGGGTTCGCGAGCCGCAGGGCACGCCGGCGGGCATCCCCGGCGGGCAGGTTCATCGCGTCCAGCTGCGCCGTCCCGACGAAGGGGTACGAGAGCACCTGCACGAGCCCCTCGGCCGCCAGCGCGTCGGCCACCGCCCGGCGAGCGCGCTGCGACCAGGTCAGTCCACGTCCGGCGGGCGCAGCGGGCACCACGGACGGGATCGTGTCGTAGCCGCCGAGCCGCGCGATCTCCTCGACCAGGTCGACCGGCACAACCAGGTCGGGTCGCCAGGAGGGCACCTGCACGGACAGACCGGCCGCCGAGTCGGTGACGGTGCACCCGATCCGCTCGAGCGTGCCGCGCACCTCGTCGTCGGTGTACGGCACACCCACCAGCCGCGCCGGCAGCCGGAGGTCGAGCAGCACGGTCGGCGGCTCCGTGGTCCGGTCGACGTCCGTCCCGGTCTCGTCGACGGTCCCGCCGCCGAGCTCGACCAGCAGCTCCGCAACCCGGTCCACGGCCACCCGCGCGAGCTGCGGGTCGACCCCGCGCTCGAACCGCTTGGCCGCCTCGCTCGACAGCCGGTGGCGGCGCGACGTGCGCGCGACGGTGATCGGGTCGAAGTGCGCACCCTCGATCAGCAGGTCCGTGGTGCCCCCCGCGACCCCGCTGTCCGCACCGCCCATCACACCGGCCAGCCCCAGCACACGGGAGCCGCGTGCCCCGTCGGGGCTGTCGGTGATCAGCAGGTCCTGCGGGTCCAGCGCACGGTCCACGCCGTCGAGCGTGGTCGCGTGCTCCCCGGGCGCCGCCCGGCGTACGACGATCGGCGCGGCCAGGCCACCCAGGTCGTAGGCGTGCAGCGGCTGACCGAGGTCCAGCATCACGTAGTTGGTCACGTCGACCGCGAGCCCGAGCGGCCGCATGCCGGCCTGCACCAGCCGGTGCTGCATCCACGACGGCGAGGGCACGTCGGCGCGCACGCCACGCACGATGCGGGCGACGAACCTGTCGGCGCCGGGGACGCCGTCGATCGGCGCATCGTCGTCGATCTCCACCGGGAAGCCGCCCGCCAGGGGCGCGCGCTGCGCGTCGGTCGGCAGGCCGTGGTCCGTGAACCGGGCACCCGTCGAGTGCGCGTACTCCCGCGCGATCCCGCGCATCGAGAAGCAGTACCCACGGTCGGGCGTGACGTTGATCTCGAGGACCTCGTCGCGCAGCCCGAGCAGCTCCGCCGCGTCCGCGCCTGCGGGTGTCTGGTCGTCGGCCAGCCCGAGGCGGGACAGCACGATGATCCCCGAGTGGTCGTCCCCGATGCCCAGCTCGCGGGCCGAGCAGATCATCCCGTCCGAGACGTGCCCGTAGGTCTTGCGCGCGGCGATCGGGAACGGGCCGGGCAGCACGGCGCCCGGCAGCGCGACGACGACGTGGTCGCCCGCGCCGAAGTTGTGCGCGCCGCAGACGATGCCGCGCGGAACGGTCGGCTGACCCGCGTCGTCCAACGCGTTGAACGCGCCGACGTCCACCTGGCACCAGTTGATCGTCTTGCCGTTCTTCTGCGGCTCCTGATCAGCGGACAGTACGTGGCCGACCACCAGCGGTCCGGTGACGTCGGAGCCGGAGTGGATCGCCTCCTCCTCCAGGCCGACCCGCACCAGGTCCGCGGCGAGCTGCGCCGCCGTCAGAGCCTCCGGGAGCTCCACGTGGTCGCCCAACCAGGCGAGCGGGACCATCACCACGTCAGATCACCGCCCGGAACTGCTCCGAGAAGCGCACGTCGCCCTCGACCATGTCGTGCATGTCGGCGATCCCGTGCCGCAGCATCAGCGTGCGCTCGATGCCCATCCCGAAGGCGAAGCCGGAGTACTCGTCGGGGTCCACCCCCACCGACCTCAGCACGTTCGGGTTGACCATCCCGCACCCTCCCCACTCGATCCAGCCCGGGCCGCCCTTCTTCTGCGGGAACCACAGGTCCATCTCCGCCGACGGCTCGGTGAACGGGAAGAACGACGGCCGCAACCGGGTGCGGGCCTCCGGCCCGAACATCGCTCGCGCGAAGTGGTCGAGCGTGCCCTTCAGGTTCGCCATGGTCAGGCCCCGGTCCACCGCCAGGCCCTCGACCTGGTGGAACACGGGCGTGTGGGTCGCGTCGAGCGCGTCGGTCCGGAACACGCGACCCGGGCAGACGACGTAGACCGGCAGCTCCCGCTCCAGCAACGAGCGAGCCTGCACCGGGGACGTGTGCGTGCGCAGCACCAGGCCGGAGCCGGCGGGGTCGACGAAGAACGTGTCCTGCATCTGCCGCGCGGGGTGGTCGGGACCGAAGTTCAGCGCGTCGAAGTTGAACCACTCCGCCTCGACCTCGGGCCCCTCGGCCACCTCCCAGCCCATGGCGACGAAGACGTCACCGACGCGCTCCATCAGCGTCTCGAGCGGGTGCCGGGCCCCGGCGGGGCGACGGTCCACCGGGAGGGTGACGTCGACGGCCTCGTCGACCAGCACCCTCGCGTCGCGCTCGGCCTCCAGCTCTGCCTCCCGCGCCGCGATGGCGCCGGTCAGCCGCCCCCGGACCTGGCCGACGATGCGCCCCGCCGCGGCCTTCTCCGCTGCCGGCAGACCGCCGATGGCACGGTTGGCCAGGGCCAACGTGCTGCGCTCCCCGGTGTGCGCCTGGCGGACGGCCTTCAGTGCCGCGAGGTCCGCAGCGGCGGCCACCGCCGCGAGCGCCTCGTCCAGCGCGTTCTGCATCGCGTCGGCGTCGAGGGGGGACAGCACCGTGCTCTCGTCGGGCATCCGAGCCTTCCAGGGTGGGACGACGACCGGCGCAGCAGGCGGACCGGCCCGGCCGCCACGCGCACGGGCGGCCGACCCGGCAGTCTAGTGGCGCGCCCTGCACCGGCCCGGGTGCGTCCAGCAGAGGGCCCGCCGTCCGAGTGACCGGCGGCCCGCCGACCCACCGGTCAGGTGCCCAGTGGGAGCTCGCCGATGGGCACGTACAACGGACCTCCGCCGCGCCCGGCGCCCGGGGTGGACTCGACGAGCCGCAGGGACGTCACCGTCCACGTCGGCCCCTCGTACACCGCCAACGCCGAGACCAGGTCATCCGGCAGCTGACCCCCCACCTCTCCGGCCGCACGCTCGGCTCGACCGCGCCCTGCGGCCCGACCACCACGGACGACCGGAGCACCCGGTCGCACCCGACCCACCGTCAGGTGCGGCCGCTCCCGCACGCGCACGTCCGGCGGAGCGCCGACCTCGTCACCGGCCCGGCCGCAGGCGCGTGTCAGCGCCCGGTGCTCGTCGAGGTCGCCCGCGACGCCGGTCCAGAGGGTCCGGTGGGAGAACACCCCGGCGCCGCGCAGTCGCAGCGCGTACGGCTCCGCCGCAGCCGCCGCGGCCGCGAGCTCCTCGAGCAGGATCGGGGCGCTGCCGTCGGCCACGGTCCCGTAGAAGGCGAGCGTCAGGTGCCAGGTCTCCCGTGCCGCCCACCGGACCGGGCCGCGGTCCTCCCCCGCCGTCGCCCCGCGCACGGCCGCGAGGGCGAGGTCGAGGTGGTCGAGCACCTCCTCGGGCGGCCAGACCGCGGCGAACAGGCGCACGGCTCAGAGCCGGACGTGCCGGTGGGCGCGCGCGGAGGCGTACAGGCAGACCGCGGCAGCCGTCGCGAGGTTGAGCGACTCGGCGCGGCCGTGCAGCGGCACCCGGACCACGGCATCGGCCAGGGCGAGGTCCTCGTCCGCCAGGCCCCACGCCTCGTTGCCGAAGAGCCAGGCGGTCGGACCGGCGAGGTCGGGCGCGCCGGAGCCGGCGGTGTCCTGCAGGTCGTCGAGGTCCACGTCCCCGCGGCCGTCCGCGGCGAGGACGGTGACACCGGCGCTGCGCAGAGCGTCCACGGCGGCGGCGAGGGCCACCTCCTCGACCACGGGCAGGTGGAAGAGCGAACCCGCGGTGGAGCGCACCACCTTGGGGTTGTGCACGTCGACGCTCTCGGTCGAGAGCAGCACCGCGTCGGCGCCGGCGGCGTCGGCCACCCGCAGCACCGTGCCGGCGTTGCCCGGGTCACGCACGTGCGCCAGCACGGCGAGCAGCCGGGGACGCGCCGCGAGCACGGTGCCGAGGTCGTCGTGGCGCTGGTCCGCGACCGCCACGACGTGCTGGGCGTCGGGGCTCATCGCCTCGAGCACGGCGGCGTCGCCGACGTGCAGGTGCAGCCGCCGCTCCCGAGCCGACGCCACGATCTCCGGGTAGCGCTCCGCCGCACCCTCGGTCAGGTAGACGTCGTGGACGACGACGTCGGCCGTCGCCACCGCCTCGCGGACCGCCTGCGGCCCCTCGACGAGGAACCGTCCGGTGCGCCGACGTGCCGAACGCCCGGCCAGGGCGGCGACCGACCGCACGCGCTCGGCGCGCGGGTTGGTCAGCTCAGCGCTCATGGCCGGGCGTTCGGGTGGAGCGGGTCGACGGACCTCACGCAGCCGAGGGGGCGTTGACGTCCTCCGGCAGCGCATCCTTGGCCAGCTGCACCAGCGCGGCGAAGGCCGCCGCGTCGTTCACGGCCAGGTCGGCCAGCACACGCCGGTCCACCTCGACGCCCGCGAGCTTCAGGCCCTGGATCAGGCGGTTGTAGGTGATGCCCTGGGCTCGGCCGGCGGCGTTGATCCGCTGGATCCAGAGCTTGCGGAAGTCGCCCTTGCGCGCCTTGCGGTCGCGGTAGGCGTACACCAGGGAGTGGGTGACCTGCTCCTTGGCCTTCCGATAGAGACGGGACCGCTGACCGCGGTAGCCGCTCGCCCGCTCGAGGGTCGACCGGCGCTTCTTCTGGGCGTTGACCGCCCGCTTCACGCGTGCCACGTGATGCTCCTTGCTGGTCCAGGCTCGTCGCGCCCGGGACGCCCCGTGGGGCGTCCACGGGTCAGCGGCCGAGCAGCTTCTTGATCTTGGGGGTGTCGACCGACGAGACGAGCACGTCGCCGGCGATGCGGCGGGTGCGACGGCTCGACTTGTGCTCCAGCAGGTGCCGCCCGTTGGCCTGCTCCCGCATGATCTTGCCGGTGCCCGTCACGCGGAAGCGCTTCTTGGCACCGGAGTGCGTCTTGTTCTTCGGCATGGCTGCCGTGTCTCCTTGTCGTTCGCGCCACCCGGGTGCCCGGGTGGCTCGTGCCGTGCAGGTCCGCCGGTCGGCGTCCCGGCGCTGGTTCAGCTCGCCCCCTCCGTGGGAGCCGTGCGGTTGCCCGTGCTCGTGCTGCGCGCAGCCGCCGGCCGAGGCGGTGCCGGGCGCGGTGCCGCGGGGCGCGGCGCGGCAGGCCGCGGTGCCGACGCCTGCTCCCCTGCCGCGGGTGCGGCCGGCGCAGGACGGGGTGCACGCGGGGCCGCCGCTGCCGGCCGGGCCGCGGGCGCAGCCGTGCGAGGTGCAGGAGCCGGACGCGGGCTCGGCCGAGGCGTCGACGCCGGCGCAGCTGCCGGGCGCGCGGCGGACGGAGCCGTCCGTGCGGGTGCAGCAGTCGCGGGAGCCGCCGCTGCGGGGGCTGCGGGTGCCGGCGCGGCGGCGGGTGCAGGCGCGGCGGCGGGTGCTGTCGCGGGAACCGCGCCGGCCGCCTGCTCGTCCGCGGGAGCCGCTGCCGGCTGCTGCTCGGCCTCGGCCTCGGCCGGCTTGGCCGCTGCCTGTGCCCGGCGCTGCTCGCTGCGCTGGTCCGCCTTCTTCTTGGTCGGCCCGAGCACCATGATCATGTTGCGGCCGTCCTGCTTGGGCATCGACTCGATGAAGCCCAGCTCGGTCACGTCGTCGGCCAGACGCTGCAGCAGACGCACGCCCATCTCCGGGCGCGACTGCTCGCGGCCGCGGAACATGATCATGACCTTGACCTTGTCGCCGCCCTTGAGGAACCGCTCGACGTGCCCCTTCTTCGTGGCGTAGTCGTGCGGGTCGATCTTCAGGCGGAACCGGATCTCCTTGAGGACCGTGTTCGTCTGGTTCCGGCGAGCCTCACGGGCCTTCATGTCGGCCTCGTACTTGAACTTGCCGTAGTCCATGATCTTGACGACCGGCGGGCGGGCGTCGGGGGCCACCTCGACGAGGTCGAGGTCGGCGTCCTGGGCAAGGCGCAGTGCGTCCTCCACGCGGACGATGCCGACCTGCTCGCCGTTGGGGCCGACCAGGCGGACCTCGGCGACGCGGATCCGATCGTTGATGCGGGGCTCGCTGATGTGGTGCTCCTCGAGAGTCGTGACGGACGACCGCCCGGGAACGAGGAAGGCCCCCGCCCTGGGCACAGGCGGAGGCCTCGACAGCACCGCACCGGTGGTTGGTGACCACACGGCGGCACACGGCGTGGCCGTGTGCTGCGGACTGGACCCGGCCCCTGTCGTCAGCACGTCCGGCGGACGTGCTGTGCGGTCGGGACCAAGGTGGGAGGTTCTCCACTTGTGCACCCGACGCCTGCGTCCGTCTGCACCCCTGCGGATGGTCCGCGGGAGCACAGGACGGGGCCTGCGCCAGGTCAGTCGTCCCACAGGTTACCAGACGGCAGCCGCGGCCCTCTCGAGCGGGTACGCGGGGACGCGATGAGAGGATGCGTCCCATGACTGCGAACGCCAGCCCCGAGCCGCCGGTGAGCGCCTCCGCCGAGGCGCACGGCGCCCAGGCCACGACGACGGGTCCGGCTCACCTGCACGAGTCGGTCGCCGAGGCGACGCGGGACATCGCGGACGTGTCGGCGGGCGAGGTGATCAGCACCGCGGCCGTGCACCTGATGAGCGCGGCGGCGGTCAAGTGCGGGCTCGCGGAGGACGGGCCGGCGGGAGCCGGTGCCGCGTACCTCGACCTGGACGAGGCCCGGAAGCTGATCACCGCGCTGGCGGCCCTGGTCACCGCGTCCGCGCCGGACCTGGGCGACCAGCACGCCCGGCCGCTGCGCGACGGGCTGCGGTCGCTGCAGCTGGCGTTCCGCGAGGCGTCCCCGTACCCGGACGCCCGTGGCGAGGGCCCCGGCGAGAAGTTCACCGGTCCCGTGTCCTGAGCGGCTCGCTCCTATCCTTGCCGCGTGAGCGATGAGCCGACCGGCCTCGTCTGGAGCCAGCCCCCGCACCGGGACGACGAGACGCGGCCGCTCCCGGTCGTCGAGCCGGGTCGCCACGGGCGTCGGCGCCCCGCGCCCCTGATCGTCGTGCTCGTCGTCGCCCTGGTCGTCGCCCTCGTCGCGGTCGGCCGGATGATCCAGGTGACGACCGCATGGCAGCGCTCGTCCGCGCAGTGGCAGGCGCTGGCGCACACCCACGGGGACCAGCTCGCCCAGGCCCAGGCGGATCTCAAGGCGGCGCAGGACGAGCTGACCGCCACCCGCTCGCAGCTCGACGCCGCGCAGCAGCGGATCACCCAGCTGGCCGACGAGAAGGCCAAGCTGGGCGACACCACCGCGGCCCAGCAGCAGCTCGCCGACTACCAGGCGCGGGTGTCCCAGGCCGCCGGCAAGGTCGCGACCTCCCTCGCCACCTGCATCGACGGCCAGAACAAGCTGATCAGCTACCTGTCCAACGCCTCGGCCTACGACCCGGCGTCCCTGGCGAGCTACCGGAACGACGTGCAGTCGTACTGCGGGCAGGCGACTGCCGCGAACACCGCGCTGCAGCGGGAGCTGTCGCGGTGAGACGTCCCGTCGCCGTCGCTCTCGTCGGCGGCGCCACCCTGCTGGCCGGCTGCGGGGTGCTGCCCGGGATGCCCGCCCCGGTACCGACCAGCGTCGTGCCGACCAGCCTGCCGACGCCGTCGATCTCCGCCGGCACGTCGACGCTGTCGGCGGACGGGTTCGACGCCGTGCGGCGCATGGCGGTGCGCATCCGCAACGTCGGCTGCGGCCAGGTGTCCACCGGGTCCGGCTTCGCGCTGACGGACCACGAGCTGGTGACCAACAAGCACGTCGTGGCCGACTCGGCGTCCCTGCAGGTGTCGACGTACGACGGCCGCGACGTGGCGGTCACCGCGGCCAGCACCGCGAAGCTGGCGGACCTGGCGATCGTCCGGACCGCCGACGCGCTGCCGTCCGCGCCCCAGCTGGCCGCCCACGACCCGCAGACCGGTGACCCCGTGACGGTCGTCGGCTACCCGCTGGGCAGCCGGCTCACGCTGACCGACGGGCACGTCATCGGGTCCACGACGGACCCGCTGAACGCGACGCTCGGACAGGTGCTGGTGACCGATGCGCCCGTGGAGCCGGGCAGCTCCGGTTCGGCCGCGCTCGGAGCCGACGGCACCGTGATCGGCGTCGTCTACGCCAAGAGCTCGGACGGGCACAGCTATCTGGTGCCGGTCAGCACCTTGCGCCGCATGCTCGACGACAGCTCGGCCTTCAGCCCCGCGCCGACCTGCACCGGCTGACCGGCGCCTGGTCCAGCGCGCGGTCTGCCGATCGGGTCAGGCGCTGCGCAGCCGCAGCTCGAACGAGTCGACCCGCTCCGCGGCGACGGGATCCGCCGCGAGCCGCTCACCGACCCGCTGCAGCAGCGCGTCGAGCTGCTGCCGGTCGAGCCCGGCGCGCAGCGTGAGGTCCACGGCGACCTCGGCACGCCCGCCCGGCACCGCCGCGCAGGCGACCACACCGTCGAGCCCGTCCAGGGCTGCGCGAACGGCGTCCCGGACCGCCACCACCACGACGCCGTCCGCGACCGCCGGTTCCCAGGAGCGGCCCTCCGCCAGCGCCACCACCGCGGGACGCGGCACCGTCACGGCCATCGGGCCCGCAGGGTCCAGGACCAGCACGGGCCAGCCGTCGGACACGGCGGACTGCGCCGCTCGCGACGCCTCGGCCGGTACCGGCCGGGCGTCCGGGCGCCACGCCGCCAGGGTGGCGACGCTGCTGAACACCGGCAGCGCGGTGCGCCCGTCCGCGATCTGCAGCCCGACGACGCCCGCCGACGCCGTCGAGTCGCCGGCGTGCTCGGCGGCAGCCTGCTCGGCGGACACCTCGGCGTGGGCCAGCACCGGCACCAGGACCCGGGTGCCGCGCAGCACGGCCACGACGTCGGCCAACGACGAGCGGCCTGCTGCGTAGGCGCTGACCACGGCCGCGAGTGCCGGGTCCGCCGATCCGTCGTCGTGCGCGAACGCCGAGGTCGGAGGGAGCTCGCGCGGGCTCACGGCCGCCCGGCGACCTGCAGCGCCGCCTCCAGCGTGAAGGCGCCGGCGTACAGCGCCTTGCCCACGATGGCACCCTCGACACCGACCGGGACGAGCGCGCGCAGCGTGCGCAGGTCGTCCAGGCTCGAGACGCCGCCCGAGGCGACCACCGGCGCGGACGTGCGGCCGCACACCTGGCGCAGCAGGTCGACGTTGGGCCCTCGCAGGGTCCCGTCCTTGGTCACGTCGGTCACGACGTAACGGGCGCAGCCCGCGTCGTCGAGGCGAGCCAGCACCTCCCACAGGTCGCCGCCGTCCTGGGTCCAGCCCCGGGCCGCGAGCGTGGTGCCGCGGACGTCGAGCCCGACGGCGACGCGGTCGCCGTGCGCCGCGATGGCCGAGGCCGTCCAGTCGGGGTCCTCGAGCGCCGCCGTGCCCAGGTTCACCCGTGCCGCGCCGGTCGCGAGCGCCCTGTCGAGGGAGGCGTCGTCGCGGATGCCGCCGGACAGCTCGACCCGGACCCCCCGCTCGGCGAGCTGAGCCGCGACGTCGGCGAGCAGCGCGGCGTTGGACCCGCGCCCGAAGGCCGCGTCGAGGTCCACCAGGTGCACCCACTCCGCCCCCGCCTGCTGCCAGGCGAGCGCCGCATCCAGAGCGTCGCCGTACCCGGTCTCGGAACCGGCCTCCCCCTGCACCAGCCTGACGGCCTGGCCGTCCACCACGTCGACCGCCGGCAGCAGCTGCAGGCGCGGCTCGCTCATCTCGTCGTGCTCCTCACGTCGGAAAACCGTCGGAAAAACAGGGACTGCCGTGCGGCGACGCGCGTCAGCGCAGGGAGGCGACCCAGTGGGACAGCAGCTGCGCCCCGGCGTCGCCGGACTTCTCGGGATGGAACTGGGTCGCGGCCAGGGGACCGTTCTCCACCGCGGCGACGAACCGGTCGCCGTGCTCCGCCCACGTCACCAACGGCGGTGGCATCGGGCCGGGACGTGCTCCGGCTGCCGTGAGCGGGAACGACCGGGCGGCGTAGGAGTGCACGAAGTAGAAACGCTCGTCCTCCAGCCCGGCGAAGAGCGTCGACCCCTCGGGAGGCTGCACGGTGGCCCAGCCCATGTGCGGCACGACCGGTGCCTCGAGGCGGTCCACCAGCCCGGGCCACTCCCCCAGCCCCGCGGTGCGCACACCGTGCTCGACGCCCTCCGTGAACATCACCTGCATCCCGACGCAGATGCCGAGCACCGGACGGCCGCCGGCGAGGCGGCGGTCGACGACCTGGTCACCCCCGACTGCGCGCAGCCCGGCCATCACGGCGGCGAACGCGCCGACGCCGGGGACGACGAGACCGTCGGCCTCCTGGGCGCGCTCCTTGTCGGCGGTCAGCTCGACCTGCGCACCGACCCTCTCGAGCGCGCGCACGGCGGAGCGCACGTTGCCGAAGCCGTAGTCCAGGACCACGACGTGGGGCTGCTGGGGCACGCCGTCAGGGTACCTGCGCATCGCACGCCGTCTCCGCGGCGCCCGCGCCTGGGCCCGGCGCGGCACGCGGTGCCCGAGGTGGTGTCAGTCCCGCGAGCGCCGCCCTGCGAGGGTTCGCAGGGCCTTCCACCGGGTCATGCCCACGCTGGTCACCGTGCCCGGCACGTCGGCCGCTCGGAGGCCCCCGAGCAGCAGGTTCTCGAGGAGCTCGGGCGCGTCGGACAGCACCAGGCCGGGCGGGAGGTCTCGCGTGCGTTCGCCGCCGACCCAGTGCGTGGCGGACACCTGCTGCTCGCGGCGCTCCAGCAGGACGACCGGCACGGCGCGCAGCAGCTCCGAGATCGCGGCGGCGGCCCGCTCGCCGGCACCCGGGTCGCGCAGCACGGCGATCGCGCCGACGTCCGACGGGACGGCGTCGACGTCGACCTTGGCCAGCGCGCAGGTGGCCGCCAGCGGCGCCGGGTCGGCCACGGGTGTCACGACGAGCGCGACGGACGGGACTTCGTCGTCCAGCTCCGAGAGGTCGTCCGGGATCTGCAGACCCGCGAGCGGGTCGTCGTCAGGCCCCGACGGCACGGGTCCGACGCCGCTCACAGGGCGCCCTTGGTGGACGGCACGCCCTCCACCCGCGGGTCGAGCGCCACGGCCGCGCGCAGCGCCCGTGCCAGCGCCTTGAACTGCGCCTCGACGATGTGGTGCGGGTCCCGGCCGGCCAGCACGCGCACGTGGATGGTCATCGCGGCGTGGTGCGCGATCGACTCGAGCACGTGCGCCGTCAGGGAGCCGGTGAAGTGGCCCCCGATCAGGTGGTACTGCTGCCCGGCAGGCTCGCCGGAGTGCACGAAGTACGGGCGGCCGGACACGTCGACGACCGCCTGGGCGAGCGCCTCGTCGAGGGGCACCGTGGCGTCCCCGAACCGGGCGATCCCGCGCTTGTCGCCCAGCGCCTCGCGCAGCGCCTCGCCGAGCACGATGGCCGTGTCCTCGACCGTGTGGTGCGCGTCGATGTGGGTGTCGCCCCGCGACTGCACCGTCAGGTCGAGCAGCGCGTGCTTGCCGAGCGCCGTGAGCATGTGGTCGTAGAACGGCACCCCGGTGTCGATCGTCGTCCGTCCGGACCCGTCGAGATCCAGCTCGACCACCACGCTCGACTCGCTCGTCGAGCGCTCCACCCGCGCCGTGCGACCGCTCACAGTCCCGCCACCTCCACCAGGGCGGCCTTGAAGGCCGCCGTCTCCTGCGGGGTGCCGACCGACACCCGCAGCCATCCGGCCGGGCCGACCTCACGGATCAGCACGCCACGGTCGAGCAGACCCTGCCAGACGGCGTGCGGGTCGTCGAGGACGCCGAACAGCACGAAGTTCGCGTCCGAGTCCGCCACGGTGAGGCCCTTCGACCGCAGCCACACCACGAGGTCGTCGCGCTCGTCCCGCAGCGCCCCGACCTGGGCCATCAGCTCCTCGGAGTGCGCCAGCGCCGCACGCGCGACCGCCTGCGTCACCGCCGACAGGTGGTACGGCAGCCGCACCACGCGCAGCGCGTCGACCAGCTCGGGGGCGGCGGCCAGGTACCCGACGCGCCCGCCGGCGAGGCCGAAGGCCTTCGACATCGTGCGGCTCACGGCGAGGTTGGGGTGGTCGACGAGCAGCTCGAGCGCCGACGGTGTGCCGCGACGGCGGAACTCGCCGTACGCCTCGTCGACGACGACGACGCAGCCGTCGGGCACCTCGTCGGCCGCCGCGAGCACGGCCTCGACGGTGGCGAGAGGCAGCGCGGTGCCCGTGGGGTTGTTCGGGCTCGCGAGGAGCACGACGCTCGGCCTCTCCTCGGCGATCACGTCGTGCGCGTGCGCGGGGTCGAGGCTGAAGTCCTCCGCCCGGCGGCCGGTGACCCACCGGGTCGACGTGTCACGGGCGTACTCCGGGTACATGGAGTACGTCGGGGCGAAGGACACGGCCGTCCGCCCGGGACCACCGAAGGCCTGCAGCAGGTGCAGCATCACCTCGTTGGAGCCGTTGGCAGCCCAGATCTGAGACGGGTCGAGCCGCACCCCCGACTCCGTGAGCAGGTAGGCCGCCAGGTCCGCCCGGAGGTCAGCGAAGTCCCTGTCGGGGTACCGGTTGAGCGTCGCGGCAGCGGTGCGCACCGCAGCGGCGATGTCGTCGACCACGGCGGGCGAGGGAGGGTACGGGTTCTCGTTGACGTTCAGCCGGACGGGGACGTCCAGCTGGGGAGCCCCGTAGGGGTGCAGACCTGCCAGCTCGGGTCGTAGGGGCAGAGCGGCACGCGGCTGGTCGGCGGTCACCGGACGAGTCTAGGGAGCACCTCGAACGAGCCCCGCAGCGGTCCGCCGTCCGGGCCGGCGCGTGACCTCGTCCGCCCACCGCCTCACCTCGCCGACCACCTCACCTCGCGGACGCCCGTCAGAAGCGGACCCGCACCGCCTCGCCGTGCGCCGGCAGCCGCTCCGCGTCGGCGAGCGCGACGACGCGGTCCGCCACCGCGGCGAGCGCCCCGGCGTCGTACTCGACAACCTGCACCGGGCGGACGAACGAGTGGACACCCAGCCCGCTAGTGAAGTGCGACGAGCCCCCGGTCGGCAGCACGTGGTTCGACCCGGCCATGTAGTCCCCGAGCGACACCGGCGAGTACGGGCCGACGAAGATCGCGCCGGCGCTCGTCACCTGCTCGGCGAGCGCGGCCGCGTCCTCCGTCTGGATCTCCAGGTGCTCGGCGCCGTACGCGTTGACCACCTCGAGCCCCGCGCGGACGTCGTCCACCAGGACGATCGCGGACTGCGTGCCCGCCAGGGCCGTCCGCACGCGCTCCGCGTTCGCCGTCGCGGGCACCAGCTGAGCCAGCGCGACGTCCACGGCGTCGGCGAGCGCCGACGACGGGGTGACGAGCACCGCCGCCGCGAGCGGGTCGTGCTCCGCCTGCGAGATCAGGTCCGCCGCGACGTGGCGGGGATCGGCTGACTGGTCCGCGAGGATCGCGATCTCGGTGGGTCCCGCCTCCGCGTCGATGCCCACACGCCCTCGGACCAGTCGCTTGGCCGCCGCGACGTAGACGTTGCCCGGTCCCGTGATCACGTCCACGGGCTCGCACAGCACCGCACCGTCGCGGTCGTCCTCCCCGACCGCGCCGTAGGCGAACATCGCCACCGCCTGGGCCCCACCGACGGCGTACACCTCGTCCACGCCGAGCAGCGCGCACGTGCCCAGCACCACGGGGTCCGGGAGTCCGCCACGGTCCTTCTGCGGCGGCGAGGCGACGGCCAGCGACCCGACCCCGGCCTCCTGGGCCGCGACGACGTTCATCACCACCGACGACGGGTAGACGGCCAGGCCGCCGGGGACGTACAGCCCGACCCGCCGCACCGGGATCCAGCGCTGCCGCACCTGGGCACCGGGCGCGAGGTCCGTGACCAACGGCGCGGGCCGCTGCGCGGCGTGCACCTGGCGGACGCGACGGATGGTCTCCTCCAGGGCGGCGCGGATCTCCGGTGCGAGCGCCTCGACCGCTCCCGCCAGGACGTCCGCGGGCACCCGCAGGTGCTCGGGGCGCACACCGTCGAACCGCTCCCCCAGCTCGCGGAGCGCCGACGCACCGCGGGTCCGCACCGCCTCCAGCACGGGGAGCACCGCAGCGGCGGCGTGCTCGACGTCCAGCTCCGCCCGAGGAAGCGCGTCGATCAGCTCACGTCGGGACAGGGAACGGCCGCGCAGGTCGATGCGGGAGATCACGGGGCGCAGTCTAGGCGGGGCCCCCGAGGCCGGCCCGGGGCGTCCGAGCCCGCGTGCGACGCTCCCTCCTCAGGAGGCCAGGCAGCTCGGTCCCAGCAGCGCCTTCAGGTCGCCGAATAGGGCCGGGGTGCGCTCCACGCGCAGGCCGTCGCCGAGCCGCATCACCGTCGCGCGGCCCGGGCTCGTCAGCCGCAGCCGCACCTCGGTGACGCCGGGATGCGTGCCCAGCACCTCCCGCAGCCGCTCGACCACCGGCGGTGTGCACCGCGCCACCGGTAGCGAGACGAGCAGCGGAGCGTCCGTACCCTGCGAGATGTCCGGCAGGGTCACCTCGTTCGCCTGCAGCTGCAGCTGCTCGTCCCGGCGTCGCACCCGGCCGCGCACGACGAGCACGGCGTCCTCGGCCAGCACGGTGGAGTACGCCAGGTACGTCTCGCCGAAGAAGAGGACCTCGATCGAGCCCTCCATGTCCTCCAGCGTGATCACGGCCCACGGGTTCCCCTGCTTGGACATCTTGCGCTGGAGCGACGTGACCAGGCCGGCCACGACCACCATCGAGCCGTCCGGCCGCGCCTCGTCTGCGAGCAGCGTGGCGATCGACACGTCCGCCGCCGTCGTGAGCACGTGCTCCAGCCCGGACAACGGGTGGTCGGACACGTACAGGCCCAACATCTCGCGCTCGAACTGCAGCCGCTGCCGCTTGTCCCAGTCCGGGACGTCCGGCACGGTGACCGCGAACCCGGGACCGCTGTCCGCGCCGCCGCCCATCAGATCGGCGAACAGGTCGAACTGGCCCTCGGCCTCCTTGCGCTTGACGCCGATGACGGAGTCGACGGCCTGCTCGTGCACCAGCAGCAGGCCGCGTCGGGTGTGGCCCAGCGAGTCGAACGCGCCCGCCTTGATCAGCGACTCGATGGTGCGCTTGTTGCACACCACGGCCGGCACCTTGTCCAGGAAGTCGGTGAAGGAGGTGAACGCGCCCTTCTCCTCGCGCGCCTTGACGATCGCGTCCACCACGTTGGCGCCCACGTTGCGCACGGCCGTCAGACCGAACCGGATGTCGTCGCCGACGGCCGTGAACAGGGCGGAGGAGGAGTTGACGTCCGGGGGCAGCACCGTGATGCCCATGTGCCGGCACTCGCCGAGGTACAGCGCCGACTTGTCCTTGTCGTCGCGCACCGAGGTCAGCAGGGCGGCCATGTACTCGGTCGGGTAGTTCGCCTTGAGGAACGCCGTCCAGTACGACACCACCCCGTACGCCGCGGAGTGCGCCTTGTTGAACGCGTAGCCGGCGAACGGGACCAGGGTGTCCCACACCGCCTGGATCGCCGCGTCGGAGTAGCCGTTCGCGCGGCACCCCGCCTGGAACGGGATGAACTCCTTCTCGAGGATCTCCTTCTTCTTCTTGCCCATCGCGCGGCGGAGCAGGTCGGCCTGGCCCAGCGTGTAGCCGGCCAGCTTCTGTGCGGCGCGCTGCACCTGCTCCTGGTAGACGATCAGCCCGTGGGTGATCCCCACCACGTCCTGCAGCGGCTCCTCGAGCTCGGGGTGGATCGGCTCGACGTTCTGCAGCTTGTTCTTGCGCAGCGCGTAGTTGATGTGCGAGTTCATGCCCATGGGACCGGGCCGGTACAGGGCGATGACGGCGGAGATGTCCTCGAAGTTGTCCGGGCGCATCTGCCGCAGCAGCGAGCGCATCGGGCCGCCGTCCAGCTGGAACACCCCGAGCGTGTCGCCGCGCGCCAGCAGGTCGTACGTCGGCTGGTCGTCGAGCGGCGTGTCCTCGATGAGGATCGCCGGCTTGCCGTTCGCGACGATGTTCGCCAGTGCGTCGTCCAGGATCGTCAGGTTCCGCAGACCGAGGAAGTCCATCTTGATCAGGCCCAGCGCCTCGGACGCCGGCTGGTCGAACTGCGTGATGATCGCGCCGTCCTGCGGGCGCTTCATGATCGGGACGACGTCCGTCAGCGGGACGCTCGACATGATCACGCCGGCCGCGTGCACACCCCACTGCCGCTTGAGGTTCTCCAGCCCTCGCGCCGTCTCGAGCACGCGCTGCGCCTCGGGGTCGGCCGCGACGACCTGGCGGAACTCCTCGGCCTCCGCGTAGCGCGGGTGCTCGGGGTCGTACATGCCGGACAGCGGGATGTCCTTGCCCATGACCGCCGGCGGCATCGCCTTGGTGAGCTTGTCGCCCATGGCGAAGGGGAACCCGAGCACGCGCGAGGAGTCCTTGAGCGCCTGCTTCGCCTTGATGGTGCCGTAGGTGACGATCTGGGAGACCCGGTCCTCGCCGTACTTCTCCGTGACGTACCGGATCACCTCACCGCGCCGACGCTCGTCGAAGTCGACGTCGACGTCCGGCCACGAGATGCGCTCGGGGTTGAGGAAGCGCTCGAAGATCAGCCCGTGCTTGAGCGGGTCGAGCTCGGTGATGCCCATCGCGTAGGACGCCATCGACCCGGCCGCGGACCCACGGCCGGGACCGACGCGGATGCCCTGCGACTTCGACCAGTTGATGAAGTCGGCGACGACGAGGAAGTAGCCCGAGAACCCGAGCTGCGTGATGACGCCGGTCTCGTACTCCGCCTGGCGGCGCACGTCCTCCGGCACCTCGCCGTGGTAGCGCCGCTGCAGGCCGCGCTCCACCTCCTTGATGAACCAGGAGTCCTCGTTCTCCCCCGGCGGGGTGTCGAACCGCGGCATGTAGTTCACGCCCGTCGTGAACTCGACCTCGCACTGCTCGGCGATCCGCAGGGTGTTGTCGCACGCCTCGGGCAGCTCGGCCCAGGTGCGCCGCATCTGCTCCGCCGACTGCAGGTAGTAGCCCGTCCCCCCGAAGGCGAACCGGCTGCCGCCCTGGTCCGACGTCGGCTCGTCCAGCGTCGAGCCGGACTGGACCGCGAGCAGCACCTCGTGCGCGTGGGCGTCCTCCTCGCGCGTGTAGTGCAGGTCGTTGGTGGCGACGAGCGGTGCGTCCAGCGCCTCCGCGATGCGCAGCAGGTCCTTGATCACCCGGCGCTCGATGTCGAGCCCGTGGTCCATCAGCTCGACGTAGAAGTACTCCTTGCCGAAGATGTCCTGCAGCTCACCGGCGGCGCGCAGCGCCTCGTCGAACTGACCCAGCCGCAGCCGGGTCTGCACCTCGCTGGAGGGGCAGCCGGAGGTGGCGATCAGGCCGTCGGCGTAGCGCGACAGCAGCTCGCGGTCCATTCGGGGCCACTTGCCCATCTGGCCCTCGAGGGACGCCTCCGACCCGAGCCGGAAGAGGTTGTGCATGCCCGCGGTGGTCCGGGACAGCAGGGTGAGGTGGGTGTACGCCCCGCGCGCGGAGACGTCGTCGGCCGCCTGGTGCGCCTCGCCCCACCGGACCCTGGTCTGGTCGAACCGGCTGGTGCCCGGGGTGACGTACGCCTCGACGCCGATGATCGGCTTGATCCCGTGGGCCTTGGCCTTCTGCCAGAACTCGAACGCGCCGAACAGGTAGCCGTGGTCGGTGATCGCCATGGCCTTCTGGCCCAGGCGTTCCGCCTCGTCGAACAGCTCGCCGATCCGTGCCGCACCGTCCAGCATCGAGTACTCGGTGTGCACGTGGAGGTGGACGAAGTCGGTGCTCTTCGAGCCACCCGCCGCTGCCATGCGGGCGATCCTACGTCGCCCCACCGACGCCCCCCGGTGTGTCGTCGGGCGTGCCGCGGCGGGGTCAGCGATACGTCGAGCGCAGCTCGTCCAGGGCGTGCTGGAGGTCCTGCGGGTACTCGCTGACGACCTCGAGCCAGCTGCCCGTCGCCGGGTGCTCGAAGCCGAGGCGGACGGCGTGCAACCACTGCCGAGTGAGCCCCAGCCGCTGCGCCAGCGCCGGATCGGCGCCGTAGGTGACGTCCCCGACCAACGGGTGGCGCAGTGCCGCGAAGTGCACGCGGATCTGGTGGGTGCGGCCCGTCTCGAGGTGGACCTCCGTGAGCGAGGCCCCGGGGAGCGCCTCGATCACCTCGTAGTGCGTCACCGACGGCTTCCCGTCGGCGACCACCGCGAACTTCCAGTCCGACGACGGGTGCCGCCCGATGGGGGCGTCGATCGTGCCGGTCGCCGGCGACGGATGCCCCTGGGCCAGCGCGTGGTAGACCTTCTCGACCGTGCGCTCCTTGAAGGCGCGCTTCAGGGCCGTGTACGCGCGCTCGCTCTTGGCGACCACCATCAGCCCGGAGGTGCCGACGTCCAGCCGGTGCACGACACCCTGCCGCTCGGCGGCTCCCGACGTGGACACCCGGTAGCCCGCAGCGGCGAGCGCCCCGACCACCGTCGGGCCGGTCCAGCCCGGCGACGGGTGCGCCGCCACCCCCACGGGCTTGTCGACGACCACCAGGTCGTCGTCGTCGTACCGGACCACCATCCCCGGCACTGGTTCCGGCGGCGCAGCGGCCTTGGCCGATGCCACGTCGGGGAGCTCCACCTCGAGCCACCCGCCCGCGACGAGGCGGTCCGACTTGCCGAGAGGCCGGCCGTCCAGGGCGACGGCGCCCGCCTCCACCAGGTCGGCCGCCCGCGTGCGGGACAGGCCGAGCAGCCGTGCCACGGCAGCGTCCGCCCGTTCCCCGGCGAGACCGTCCGGCACGGGCAGGCTCCGTCGCTCGCTCACTGCGGGACGTCGTCCGCCGACGCGGCCGCCCCGCCCCGCGCCACGCGCTCCGGCCTGCTGCCGTCCAGCTGGACGCCGCGCATGGTCTGGAGCACCACCAGCACGGCGGCCGCGACGATCGCCACGTCGGCGACGTTGCCGACGAAGAGGTGGCCGTAGGCGATGAAGTCGACGACGTGCCCGCGCGCAGGCCCTGGCGCCCGGACCAGCCGGTCGACCAGGTTGCCCACCGCGCCGCCGAGCAGCAGGCCGAACGCCAGCGCCCAGCCGGTGGAGCCGAGCCGCCGCGACACCCGCACGACGACCACCACGACGGTCGCGGCGATGATCGTCAGCACCCAGGTCATGCCGGTCGCGATCGACAGCGCGGCGCCGGGGTTGAACACGAGCTGCAGCCCCAGGAGGCTGTCGAGCACCGGACGGCGCAGACCGTCCGCCAGTGCACGGAGCGCCCACGCCTTCGTCAGCTGGTCGACGACCAGCACCAGCGCCGCGAGGACGACGACGAGACCGAGCAGCCGCCGGTGCGCCGGCGCTCCCGCCGCGCCCGGAGGCACGGCCGCGCTCCCGTCCCGCGCAGACCGCGAAGGGTCTGCATCGGCCTGCTGGGCGGTACCGGGGATCGGTCGTGGCTCGTCAGGCGTGGGCACCGCAGGAGTCTACGGGCGCGTCAGCGCCGTTCCTCGCGCTGCTTGCACTCGACGCAGAGCGTGGCGCGCGGGAACGCCTGCAGCCGAGCCTTGCCGATCGGCTTGCCGCAGGACTCGCACGCGCCGTACGTCCCCGCCGCGATGCGCTCCAGGGCGTGACGCGTCTGCTCGAGCAGGTCGCGGGTGTTGTTCACCAGCGTCAGCTCGTGCTCGCGCTCGAGCGCCGACGACCCGTAGTCGGCCTGGTCGTCACCGGCCCCGTCGCCGGAGTGCCGCAGCAGCTCGGAGAGCTCGGCGTCGGCGTTCACCAGCTCGCCCTCGAGCCGCGCGCGCTCCGCCGTCAGCTCGTCGGCGACCTCCGTCACCTCGGCCGCCGTCCACGGCTTCTCACCGTCCCGTACGGGGAACTGCTTCACCATCGTGCTCAGGTCCTTGGTCTCGCCGCTCGCGGTGAGCGTGGTGAGTGCCTCGTTCATGGCCGTCGGGCCCCCCTCGCTGGAGTCACGCGAATGTATTCGTGCGCAGGCCGGAGCACAACAGGACACGCACCCGTTCGCCCGCGGTGACCGGCTGAAGTCTCGCTGAACCTGCCGCGCATGCCCGGTTCCGGCCTCGGCGCAGGTCAGGGACGCGAGCCGCGACGACCGCGCACCGGCTGGACCACGGGGTGGCGACGCCGCAGACGCACGACCGCCCGGCACCCCCGGAGGGGCGCCGGGCGGCGCGACGACGACGCTGCGACCGCGGGAGGCCGCAGACTCAGATGCCCTGGACCTCGCCCACGGGCTGCGCCTGGCCGCTGCGCGGGGGCAGCGCGTTGCCGCGGTTGTCCAGGTCGCCGAGCAGGTTCTCGAGGTAGCTCTTCAGACGCGTCCGGTAGTCGCGCTCGAACACCCGCAGCTCGTCGATCTTGCGCTCGAGGAGCGAACGCTCCTGCTCGAGCTGGCCGAGAGTGCGCTGGGAGGTCTCCTCCGCCTCGCGCACGATGTGCGTGGCGCGGGACTTCGCCTCGTTGATCAGACGGTCGGACTCCTCCTGGCCGCTGCGCACGTAGTCGTCGTGCAGCTTCTGGGCCAGGGCGAGCATCCCGGTGGCCGACTCCGGCTCGTTGCGGGGCGCCTGCGCCGTGACCGCCGGGATGGGGGGCGCGACTGCGGCGACGGGAGCGGGCGCGGGAGCCTGGACGGGCTCCGGGGCGGGAGCGGGCTCAGGCTTCGGCGCGGGCGGCTGCTGCTGCACGCCGGTGCGGCTCAGCTCCGCGATCCGACGCTCGGCTGCCGCGAGCTTCGTCTTGAGGTCCTCGTTCTCGTTCTGCACTTCGCGCAGGGTGTTGACGATCTCGTCGAGAAAGTCGTCGACCTCGTCCTGGTCGTAACCCTCGCGGAACTTCGTCGACTGGAACTTCTTGTTCAGGACGTCGTCTGCGGTCAGCAGTGCCATCGTCGTCACCTCTGTCGGTCGTGCTGCTAGGCCGGCGGCAGTCCACCGACCGCCTCGGGCCACCGTAGCGGACAAACGGCGAGCCGGACTCCCCCCGACACGCGTGCCGTCCGGGTGAGGAGCGGGGCCTTGCGGCTGCCCTCCGGCGCCCGTTCACGGCTGTCCGGCCGGGCGCGACCGGCGCTCGGCCCCTTCTGTCCTATATGACCGAGAGCAGCACGATGCAGATGAGGAACAGGACGGTGAACGCCAGGTCGAGCTGCACCGGTCCGAGCCGCAGCGGGGGCAGGAAGCGCCGGAGCAGGCGCAGCGGCGGGTCCGTGACCGTGTAGGTCGCCTCGGCGACGACCAGAGCCACGCTCGTCGGGCGCCACGTGCGGGCGAAGACCTGGACCCAGTCGAGCACCATCCGCACGAGCAGGATCAGGAAGAAGACCAGGACCGCCAGGTGCAGGACGGCGCGGACCAGGCCCACCGGTCAGCTCTGGTTGTAGAAGCCGGGGCGCGCCGCCGCATCGGGGCCGTGCCCCTCACCGGAGACCTCGACCGTCGCCGGGGAGAGCAGGAACACCTTGCTGGTGACGCGCTCGATCGCACCGTGCAGACCGAAGATCAGGCCCGCGGAGAAGTCGACGAGGCGCTTGGCGTCGGCGTCGTCCATGTCCGTGAGGTTCATGATCACCGGGACGCCGTCCCGGAACGCCTCACCGATCTTGCGGGCGTCGTTGTACGAGCGCGGGTGGATCGTGGTGATCCGGCGCAGCTCGCTGGACGTCGCCGCAGCGACGGCGGCACCGGTGACGCGGGTGGGTCGCCGCAGCGGGGTGACCTGAGCCTCGAACTGGTCCGGCACCTCGGCCTCCTCGACGTCGTCCTCGACCCACTCGTCCTGCTCCTCGGGCCGCTCGTCGGCCAGACCGAGGTACAGCATCGTCTTCCGCAACGCTCCAGCCATCGCGTCTGCTCCCATCCTCCGGACGTCTCCGGTCCCCCACCCGTCCGGGTCGACCCCCGGAGACGGCGCAGCGCCACCGGCGGAAGCACTGCGCTCGTCACGCTAGCAAGGCGTCCTCGCTGGTCGGCGGCGCGACACGCGGTGCCGCGGGCAGCAGCCGGACGATCCCGCAGGAGCGGCCCGTCGTCGTGCCGGCCGCGGTCGCCCGTCGGTGCGAGTAGAGGCCGGGATCCCGGAAGGTGTCGCGATCGACGCGGTGGACCCGGTGCACCCCTGCTGCCGCCAGGCCGGCGACGACGCCGAAGGCGAGGTCGAGCGCGGGGGTGCCCCACGACGTGGTCGCCGAGCTGGCCGGCACCACCTGAGCCACCGCGTCACGCAGGTCGGCCGGCACCTCGTACGACCGCCCGGCGATCGACGGTCCCACTGCCGCGACGACCCGGTCCAAGCGGGCGCCCAGATCGGTCATCACGTCGAGCGCCGCCTGGACCACGCCCGCCACGAGGCCGCCACGGCCGGCGTGCACCGCCGCCACCACCCGGGTCTCCGGGTCGGCGAGCAGCACGGGGACGCAGTCCGCGACGAGGACCGCCAGCGCGACGTCCGTCCGCGTGGTCACCAGGGCGTCGGCCACCGCGACCGAGTCGGTCCGGTCCGCGGGAGGACCGTCGACGACCACGACGTCGCGCCCGTGCACCTGCGTGGCGAAGGCCACCGGGACCCCGGCCCACTGCGCTAGGAGCTCGCGGTTGCGGCGCACCCGGTCCGGGTCGTCACCCACGGCGAGGCCGAGGTTGAGACCGTCCCACGGCGGCACGCTCACGCCGCCCGCTCGCGTGGTGAACCCGGCGCGGACCGACGGACCGAGGCCGGCCTCGAGAACCTCGAGACCGGCCTGCGGTGCGCTGGAGCTCATCGACTACTTGAGGAAGTCCGGCACGTCCAGGTCGTCCGTCTCACGACGGGGCGGCTCCTCGGTGAAGACCCGAGGCACCTCGAGGGGACCCGTGAGAGGCCGGGGCTCCGCCTCGGTCGACAGGAAGGCGGGGACCGGCGAGGTGGCCGGCGCCTGGACGGGCTCGAGGGGCTCGGGCACGTACGTCCGCGGCGCGGGGACGACCGGCGTCTGGTGAGCGCCCGGCAGGGCGGCCGGACGCGCCGCCGCGGCCTGCTGGCTCCCGCCGCTCACCTGACCGAGGGCGCGCGCGTCCCGTCGCACCTGCGGCGAACCGCCGTCGAAACCGGCCGCGATGACCGTGACCCGCACCTCGTCGCCGAGCGCGTCGTCGATGACCGCGCCGAAGATGATGTTCGCCTCGGGGTGCGCCGCCTCCTGCACCAGCCGCGCGGCCTCGTTGATCTCGAACAGACCGAGGTCGGAGCCACCCTGGATGGACAGGAGCACGCCGTGGGCGCCGTCGATGCTCGCCTCGAGCAGCGGCGAGGAGATCGCCATCTCGGCCGCCTGCACCGCACGGTCCTCGCCCCGGGCGAAGCCGATCCCCATCAAGGCGGAGCCGGCGCCCTGCATCACCGACTTCACGTCCGCGAAGTCGAGGTTGATCAGGCCCGGCGTGGTGATCAGGTCGGTGATGCCCTGCACGCCCGAGAGGAGCACCTGGTCGGCGGAGTGGAAGGCGTCGAGGACGCTGACCGAGCGGTCCGAGATCGACAGCAGGCGGTCGTTGGGGATGACGATCAGCGTGTCGACCTCGGCGCGCAGGGCGTCGATCCCGGAGTCCGCCTGGTTGGAGCGGCGCCGACCCTCGAAGGTGAACGGCCGGGTGACGACACCGATGGTGAGCGCGCCGAGCGAGCGGGCGATCCGCGCGACGACCGGCGCACCGCCGGTGCCGGTGCCGCCACCCTCACCCGCGGTGACGAAGACCATGTCCGCCCCGCGCAGGACGTCCTCGATCTCCTCGGTGTGGTCCTCGGCGGCCTTCTTGCCGACCTCCGGGTCGGCGCCGGCGCCGAGCCCACGGGTCAGCTCGCGACCGACGTCGAGCTTGACGTCCGCGTCG
Organism: Cellulomonas sp. 73-145; assembly: GCA_001898185.1. GTDB lineage: Bacteria > Actinomycetota > Actinomycetes > Actinomycetales > Cellulomonadaceae > Cellulomonas. The sequence continues at coordinate 38,568 of MKTI01000005.1, forward strand.
GACATGAGCAGGGCCTGCGCATCGGTGTTGATCGCGATGAACTCGACGCCCTTGAGACCGACCTCGATCATGCGGTTCACGGCGTTGACGCCGCCGCCGCCGATGCCGACGACCTTGATGACCGCCAGGTAGTTCTGCGGAGCTGCCACGGTGGGTGCCTCTCGTTCTCGCGTCGTGCGGGTCGCGGCCGGGCCGCGGTCGCCGCTCCGACACGCGGAGCGTCGCTTCAACCTTCACCCTCAAGTTGAGGGTTAGAGTTATGTCAGGTCTGTCGTCAGTGCGTGACGCTAGGTCCGCACCTCATCCCGATCAACGACCGCGCCGCGCGTGTCGGCGGGTGATCCCTGACGGGCTCTCTCACCGCGTGATCGGCAGGCGCGGCGCCGACACGTCGTAGACGTGCGCTCCCTTGGCCGTCGGCGACGCCCGGAGCGCGGTGAGCACCGCGATCTTCAGGGCCGTCTCCTGAGAGCTGCCCCAGTCCACCTCGACACCGTCGCGCAGGTGCATGGTCACGGTGTCCTGGGTCTGGGCCGCCACGCCGGCGACCTCGGCCAGGAGCGCCGGTGGCAGCTGGCGCAGCACGCCGAGCACGGCCTGCAGCGTGCGTGCGTCGTCGGCGGGCACGTCGACGACGGGCAGCCCGGCGGGCGCCGCATCGGCACGGCCGACCTGGACGCCTTCCTCGTCGAGAAGGGCGAAGCCCGGCTTGGCCGCACCGGCCGGCGCCTGCTTCTCGGGGACGGCCGCCACGGGCTCGCGCGCGACGAGCTGGACGGTGAGCCCGTGCGGCCAGTCACGCGTGACGCGAGCCTCCCGGACGCCGGGCACCTGGAGCAGCCGGTCCCGCAGCGCCACGGTCCCGAGGCGCGGCAGCGGGACGCCGCTGTCCTTCGCGACGACGGCCCGCACCTGGTCGACGGCCACGACGGTGCCGGCTCCGGCGACGGTCACGTCCGCGGGCCGCAGCGCCAGCACCGGGGACCAGAGCAGCAGCCACGCGAGCGCGGCGACCACCAGGACGGCAGCCGCCGCGAGGGCGATCTGCCGACGCGCGAGCGTGCGGCGGGCGCGTGCCCGCTCGGCGAAGCGCTGCACGGAGCGCGTGGACACGACCGGCGGGCGAACCGGGCCCCCGAACCGGCGCACCTGGTACGTGGTGGCCGTCTGGTACCGGCTCCCGGCCGGCGCGGTCGGCAGCGGGGACGGCCCGCTCGCCGCAGGCGATGGCGTGGAGGCGACCGGTGCGGCCGCCGTCTTCGACGGTGCCGCGGCCGGTGGCACGCCCGTCTCGGCGTGCGGCTCGCGGACCGGTTCACGGACCGCGTCGCCGACCGGCGAGCGCGCGGCCTCCGGTCGCGCGGAGCTCCGTGGAGTCGTTCGGCTCGGGGTCGGCGGTCGGGTACGCGGTGCGGGTGGGCGGGACGGGCTCATCAGGCCGGCCCCGCCCCACCCTGGTCCGCTCGGCCCGCGCCCAGCCGGGCGTCCAGGGCGGCGAGGACCACGGGTGCCAGCTGCGTCACGTCACCCGCGCCGACGGTGAGCACCAGGTCGCCCGGACGTGCCAGCGCCGCGACGGCGGACGCCGCCTCGGCCCTGTCGGCGACGAACCGGCCGCGACCAGGCGTGGTCATGCGGTCGGTGATCAGGGCACCCGTCACGCCGGGCTCGGGGTCCTCGCGCGCGGCGTAGACGTCGGTGACCACCACGGCGTCGGCGAGCTCGAGCGCGTGCGCGAACTCGTCGGCGAACGTCCGGGTGCGGGAGTACAGGTGCGGCTGGAACAACACGAGCACCCGGCCGTCGCCGGCCACCTGGCGCGCGGCGCCCAGCAGCGCGGCGATCTCCGTCGGGTGGTGGGCGTAGTCGTCGACCACCCGCACCCCGCCCGCGGTTCCCCGGTCCTCGAACCGCCGTCCCGTGCCCCGGAAGGCACCCAGCGCCTCCGCGGCCGCGGTCGCGTCGAGACCCAGGCGGCGCAGCACGGCCCACGCGGCGGCGGCGTTCAGACCGTTGTGCGCGCCGGGGACGGCGAGCCGCACCACGACCCGCTCGGCGCCCGCGGCGAGCTCGGTCTCCCAGCCCTGCGCCGTGGCCCGGGTGGGACCCACGTGCACGTCGGAACCGGCCGAGCGACCGTAGGTCACCACCTCGACCCCGCGGGCGGCGAGCCGGTCCGCCGCGGTCCGCACCAGGCGCTCCGCACCGGGGTCGTCCGAGCACGCCACCAGCTGGCCGCCCGGACGGATGCGGTCCGCGAACGCCACGAAGGCCGCCTCGAACGCCTCCCTGGTCCCGTAGTGGTCGAGGTGGTCCGGCTCGACGTTGGTCACCACGGAGACGAGCGGCCGGTAGGCCAGGAACGAGCCGTCGGACTCGTCCGCCTCGGCGACGAACGGTCCCTCGCCGTGCCGGCCGCCACCGACCGGTCCTTGCGCGGTCAGCACCGTGCCGCCGATGGCGAACGACGGGTCCACCCCGGCGTGCAGCAGCGCGGTCGCCACCATCGCCGACGTGGTCGTCTTCCCGTGCGCGCCCGCCACGGCGACGGAGTCCCGACCGGCCATCAGGGCGGCCAGCGCCTGGGACCGGTGCAGGACGCGCAGACCGGCCGCACGCGCGGCCGCCAGCTCGGGGTTGGTCTCCCGTACCGCGGAGGAGATCACGACCGTGTCGACGTCCCGGACCGCCGACGCGTCGTGCCCCACGTGCACGCGGACGCCGGCCTCGCGCAGGCCGGGCAGCGCAGGGCCGTCCTGGGCGTCGGAGCCCGAGACGTCCAGGCCGCGGGCGGCCAGCAGCGCCGCGACGGCGGACATCCCCGCACCGCCGACGCCGATCAGGTGCACCCGGCCGAGGGAGTCGACGGAGGGCACGTCGTCGCCCTGCTCCTCCGTACCGGTGGCGCCCGGCTCCGGAGACCCCGACGGCGAGGTCGGACGTGCGACGGGCGGCAGCTGGTCGAGCACCAGCTGAGCCACCCGCTGCGCCGCGTCACGGACACCCACCGACGCGGCCGCTCGCGCCATCTGCTCCCGCTGCCGCACCGCGCCCGGTCCGACCAGCAGCGGCAGCACCTGGGCGCGCAGCCACGACGCATCCAGCGCGGTGTCCTCCACCAGGAGGCCACCGCCGGCGGCGACGACCGAGGCGGCGTTGAGGCGCTGCTCCCCGTTGCCGACGGGCAGCGGCACGTACACCGCCGGGATGCCGAGCGCAGCGAGCTCGCACACGGTGCCCGCGCCCGCACGGCCGACCACCAGGTCCGCCACCGCGAGCGCCAGCTCCATCCGGGACAGGTACTCCAGCACGTGGTAGTGCTCCGCGCCGGGGAGGTCCTCCGTGGCCCGGCGAACCGGGTCGGCCTTGCCGCGGCCGGTGAGGTGCAGCACCTGCACGCCGGAACCGAGCAGGTCGCTCGCAGCCGCCGAGACCGCACGGTTGATGCTGAGCGCACCGAGCGACCCCCCGGTGACCAGGAGCGTCGGGAGGTCGGGGTCGAGGCCCAGCTCGTCGGCCGCACGCCGCCGCACCGCTGCGGGGTCGGTCGCGCGTTCGTCCAGCAGTGCGGCGACCGCAGGGCGCAAGGGCAGACCCGTCACCTGGGCGTGCGGCAGCACGGTTCCCGGGAACGTCACCGCGACGGCACGCGCCCACCGGGCTCCGAGCCGGTTCGCCAGGCCCGGCCGGGCGTTCTGCTCGTGCACCACGACGGGCAGACCCCGGTGGCGCGCTGCGAGGTACGCCGGGGTGGAGACGTAGCCGCCGAAGCCCACGACGACCTGCGCCCCGGCGTCCTCCAGCGCGGACGTGGCGGCTCCGACGGCGGCGCGCAGCCGCGCGGGCAGGTGCAGCAGCGCCCCGCTCGGACGCCTCGGCAGCGGGACACGGGGGACGATGGCGAGCGGCAGGCCGTAGGCGGGGACCAGGTCCGACTCGAGGCCCTCGCGGGTGCCGAGCACGGTGATCCGGATGCCCGGACGCGCGGCGCGCAGCGCGTCGGCGACCGCCAGCAGGGGGTTGACGTGGCCCGCGGTGCCGCCACCGGCGAGCAGGACCGAGCCCGGGTCGTCAGCCACGCGCGCGCCCCAGGACGGCCAGCGACCGGCGCACCACCGACGGTCGGGCCGCGAGCGCCTCGGCGGCACCCGGTTCCGAGCGGGCGAACGCCAGCACCACACCGATCGCGGCCATCGTCATGATCAGGGCTGAACCTCCGGCGGAGACGAGCGGCAGCGGGACGCCGATGACGGGCAGCAGACCGATCACCACGGCGATGTTGATCATCGCCTGGCCGACGATCCAGCACAGGATCGCGCCCGTGGTGATGCGGGCCATGGGGTCGGGGTGCCGCCGGATCACGCGGACCATCGCGAACGCGAGCAGCGCGAACAGGGCCAGCACCAGCAGGGTGCCGATCAGGCCGAGCTCCTCACCGATGATCGCGAAGATGAAGTCGTTGTGCGCGGCCGGCAGGTACGACCACTTCTCGCGACTCTCCCCCAGACCGAGGCCGCCCCAGCCGCCGCTAGCGAGCCCCCAGCCGCCGTGCAACGTCTGGTAGCACTCGTTCTGCACGTCGCAGCTGCCGGACAGCCAGGAGCGGATGCGGCCGACGCGGTTGTGGCCGAGGGTCACGAGCGGGATGACCGCCGCGACGCCGCCGACGATCAGGGTCACCAGGTACCGGCGCGGCACAGCGGCGATCCACATCGCGCCGAACAGCAGGAGCAGCAGCACCATCGCGGTACCCAGGTCCTGGCCGAGCAGGACCGTCCCGATCGGGATGATGCCCCCGATCGGGATGACGGGTACCAGGGCGTGCTGCCAGCGGTGCAGCAGCGGCAGCTTGCGGGCGAGCACGGCGCCGAGCCACAGCGCGAGGGCCAGCTTCAGCGCCTCGGACGGCTGACCGGAGAACCCGGGGAGGCACACCCAGTTCTGGTTGCCGCCCGCCCCGCAGCCGAGGCCGGGCACGAACACCATCATCTGGAACACGACGCCGGCGGCGAGCGCGGGCCAGGCCAGCTTGCGCAGCACCCGCACCGGCAGCCTCGACGCGAGCAGCATCAGCGGCAGGCCGATCAGCGCGAACTTGGTCTGGTCCAGGAAGACGGCGTACGCCGAGTTGCCCTTCTGCAGGGACTCGACGCTGGAGCTCGACAGCACCATCACCAGGCCGATCACGAGCAGCAGGGCCGACGACCCCGCCAGCACGTAGTAGCTGGTCACGGCGCTGTTCCAGTGCCCGAGCGCGGAACGACGCCGCGCCGGGTCCGCCGCGACGGCGTCCGGCTGGGCGGAGACCACGGGGTTCACGACTGCCCGGACAGGCCCCGGACGGCGGCAGCGAAGGCGTCGCCGCGCTCCGCGTAGGACGTGAACTGGTCCATGGACGCGCACGCGGGGGCGAGCAGCACGTTCACCGGGGTACCGGCGGGCGCCTGGGCGGCGAGCCGCTCGGCGGTCTGCACGGCACGGGTCATCACCGGTTCAGTGTCACCGGCGACCACCTCGACCACCGGGACCTGCGGCGCGTGTCGGGCCAGGGCGTCCCGCAGCGGTGCGCGGTCCACGCCGATCAGCACGACGGCGCGGAGCCGGTCGCGGCGCTGCTGCACGAGCTCGTCGAACGTGGCGCCCTTCGCGAGCCCGCCGGCGATCCACACCACGCTCGCCTCGCCGAAGGCCGCGAGGGAGGCGGCGGCGGCATGCGCGTTCGTCGCCTTCGAGTCGTCGATCCAGGCGACCGAGCCGCGCTGCGCGACGGTCACGATGCGGTGCGCCCCCGGGGCGAAGGCGCGCAGACCGTCACGGACGTCGGCCGGGGCGACGCCGTGGGCCAGGGCAAGCGCGGCAGCCGCCAGGGCGTTGGACACCACGTGCGGCGGCACCTGCCCGTCCGGGCCGGCCAGCTGCGCGAGGTCGTCCAGGGTCGCCAGCTCCTGCGCGTGCGTGTGCCGCAGCCGCGCGAACCCCCGGTCGACCAGCACGTCCTCGACCACACCGACCTGACCGACCGACGGCACGCCGAGGGTGAACCCGACGGCGACGGCGCCGTCGACCACGTCCGCCTCCTCGACCAGCCGACGCGTCACCGGATCGGCCGCCGAGTACACGCAGGCCCGCTCCACCCGGTCGAGCACGCGCCCCTTGTCGGCCGCGTACGCCTCCATGGAGCCGTGCCAGTCGAGGTGGTCCGCCGCGACGTTGAGCACGGCCGCCGCCTGCGCCGCCATGCTGCTGGTGAAGTGCAGCTGGAAGCTGGACAGCTCGACGGCCAGCACGTCGTTGGCGGGGTCGGTCGCGGCGAGCACCAGCGGGTTGCCCACGTTGCCGGCGGCGACCGCGTGCTCACCGGCGGCCCGCAGGATCGACTCCAGCATCCCGACCGTCGTCGTCTTGCCGTTGGTGCCCGTGACGGCCAGCCAGGGCGCCGGCCCCGCGCCGTCCGCCCGGTCGACCCGGACCCGCCAGGCCAGCTCGACCTCGCTCCACACCGGTACACCGCGCTCGACGGCGGCCGCGAGCAGGGGGTGCCGCGGCTGCAGGCCCGGAGAGGTGACGACGAGGTCGACCTCCGCGAGACCGTCGCGCGACAGGAAGTCGTCCGCGTCGTGCTCGTCCGCGGCACCGGGGCGGTCGTCGAACGTCCGGACCCGGGCCTCGAGCCGCTCGAGCACCTGCACGGAGGCACGCCCCGACAGACCGAGACCCGCCACCAGCACCCGCGCACCGGCCAACGTGACGTCCGGCGTGCCCGGCGACGCTGCCCTCGGACCGTCCGCACCGTCCGCCGAGCCGTCCACCGACGTCCGCACCTACCCCGCCACCCATTCCCCGTAGAACAGCCCCACGCCGAGAGCCACGAACAGCCCGGCGATGATCCAGAACCGGATCACGATCGTCACCTCGCCCCACCCCGACAGCTCGAAGTGGTGGTGCAGCGGCGCCATCTTCAGCACCCGTCTGCCGGTCGCCTTGAAGAAGCCGATCTGGACCACGTCCGACATCACGATGACGACGAACATCCCACCCAGGATCGCCGCGAGGATCTCGGTGCGCGTGAGGATCGAGAACCCCGCCAGCGCGCCGCCGAGCGCGAGGGAGCCGGTGTCGCCCATGAAGATCTGCGCGGGGCTCGCGTTCCACCACAGGAAGCCGAACAGCGCCCCGGTGATCGCGGCGGCGACCACGGCGAGCGCGAGCGGGTCCCGGGTCTCGTAGCAGCGCGGGCCCACCGAGCCGAGGATCTGGCAGGACTGCTTGAACTGCCACACGCCCACCACCACGTAGGCGCCGAAGACGATGAGCGAGACGCCGGTCGCCAGGCCGTCGAGGCCGTCGGTCAGGTTCACCGCGTTGGACCAGGCCGTGATCAGGAAGTTCGCCCAGACGACGAACAGGATCAGACCGATCGCCGCGCCGGCGAACGCGAGGTTCAGGTCCGTGTCGCGCACGAACGAGATGTGCGTCGAGGCGGGGGTGCGGAACCGCGCGTTGGGGAACTGCAGCGCGGCGACGGCGAAGGCGACCCCGACCACGCCCTGGCCGACGATCTTCGCCGCCGGTGACAGCCCGAGACTGCGTTGCCGGGAGATCTTGATGAAGTCGTCGAGGAACCCGACGACGCCGAGCCCCGCCATGAGGAACAGGACGAGGATCGCCGACGCCGACGGTGCCGTGCCGGTGAGCAGCAAGCCGGCCAGCCAGCCGACGATCGTCGCGACGATGATGACGACGCCGCCCATCGTCGGCGTGCCGCGCTTGGTGAAGTGCGCGGTGGGACCGTCCTGCCGGATGAACTGCCCGTAGCGGCGCCGCACCAGGAACCGGATCAGCAGCGGCGTGCCGAGCAGGGCGGCGACCATGGAGACGCCGCCGGAGATCAGGACCGCCTTCACTCGCCTGCTCCGACCAGCCGGTCGCCGAGCTGCCAGAGCCCGGCGCCGTACGACGACTTGACCAGCACGACGTCGCCGGCGCGCAGCTCCTGCGCGAGGAGCTGCTCGGCGGCGTCCACGTCGTCCGCGAGCACCACCTCGTCGCCCCACGAGCCCTCGTGGTTCGCGCCGTCGCGGATGGCCCGCGCACCGTCCCCGACCACGACGGTCAGCCCGATGTTGAGCCGGACGACGAGCCGCCCGATCGCGTCGTGGGCCTGCCGCGCCTCGGCGCCGAGCTCGAGCATCTCGCCGAGGACAGCGACCGAGCGGCGGTCCCGGCCGGCGAGCTGGGCGAGCGCCTTCAGCGCGGCGCGCATCGAGTCCGGGTTGGCGTTGTAGGAGTCGTCGACCACGGTGACGCCGTCCGGGCGGTCCACCACGTGCATCCGGTGGGGGCTCAGCGCGTCCGCGGACGACAGCCCGGCGGCGACGTCGGCCAGCTCGAGCCCGCCGACCAGTCCGGTGGCGGCCGCCGCCAGCGCGTTGTGCACGTGGTGCTCCCCCACCAGCCGCAGTCGCACCGACGCCGACCGCGGGGCGTGCGTGGTGCGAGCGTCGACCAGCGTGAACGCCGCCCGCCCGCGCTGGTCGAGCGTCACGTCGGTGGCGCGCACCTGCGCGGCCGGCGACGTGCCGAAGGTCACCACCGGTCCGGGGGCGAGCTCCGCCATCGCCATCACGCGATGGTCGTCGGCGTTCAGCACCGCGACACCGTCGGACCGAAGACCGCGGACCAGCTCGGACTTGGCCCGAGCCGTCGCCTCGACACCGCCGAACTCGCCGAGGTGGGCGGCGCCCACGACGAGCACGACGGAGACGTCCGGCGGCGCGATCTGCGTGAGGTACTCGATGTGCCCGATGCCGGACGCGCCCATCTCGAGCACCAGGTGCGTCGTCGCCTCGTCCGCACGCAGCACCGTCAGGGGCAGGCCGATCTCGTTGTTGAACGAGCGCACGGGCGCGACCGTCGGCCCGTCGGCCGCGAACAGCTGCGCCAGCAGGTCCTTCGTCGTCGTCTTCCCGACCGACCCGGTCACGGCGACGACCTGGAGCGCTGCGCCGCCCGGCTCGGCCGCGGCCTCGCGCAGCCGGGCGAGCACCTCACGGGCCAGGGCGCCGAGCGCCACCGTCACGTCGTCCACCAGCACGGCGGGCAGGGTTCCTCCTGCCGGGTGCGCCACGTCGTGCGCCGCGAGCACCAGCACGGCGCCCGCCTCCACCGCTCGCGCCGCGAACGTGTGACCGTCGACGTGCTCGCCGGGCAGCGCGACGAAGAGCGCACCCGGGAGCACCTCGCGCGAGTCCGACACCACCGGACCGCTGACGACGGTCCCCGGGTGCACCCCGGACAGCACGCCTCCCGTCGCGGCCGCGACCTCGGCCGCCGTGAGGGCGATCACGCGTGCAGCCCGGATGCCGCACCGGCCGCGGCGAGCCGCTCGTCCCGGAGGGCGGTCAGCACGTCGCGGTCGTTGTAGCGGTGGAACACCCCCGCGATCTCCTGGGTCGGCTCGTGCCCCTTGCCCGTGATGATCACCGTGTCCTCGTCGCCTGCCAGGTCGAGGGCGCGCCGCACGGCGTCGGCACGGCTGGTCGTCACCTCGAGCACGTCCACAAGATCGGGTCGCTGCGCGCGGGCACCCTCCAGGATGGCCGCCCGGATCGACCCCGGGTCCTCCGAACGCGGGTTCTCGTCGGTCACGACGACGACGTCCGCCAGCCGCGCCGCGACCTCCCCCATCATCGGCCGCTTGCCGCGGTCCCGGTCGCCGTCGGATCCGAGCACGATCACCAGGCGCCCCGGCGTGATCGGCCGGACGGCCTCCAACGCCAGCACCAGCGCGTCCGGCGTGTGGGCGTAGTCCACGAGCGCCAGCGGGAAGCCGCCGCCGCGCTCGATCACGCGCTCCATCCGGCCGGGGATCTCGTGCGCGTGCGCGACCGCCTCGATCGCGGTCGGCAACGGCACGCCCGCCGTGTGCGCCAGCACCACCGCCGTCGCGGCGTTGGAGACGTTCACCAGTCCCGGCAGCGGGCTGGCGGCGTGGTGCCTCGCACCGTCGGGCCCTCGGAGCACGAAGCTCGAGCCGACGCCGTCGAGCCCGATCTGCGCCTCGACCACCGCCCAGTCGGCCGTCTCGCCCACCGGGTCCCCGACGTGGGTCGCCACCGTCTGCACAGGGATCGGTGCGGAGGCGGCCAGGCGCCGGCCCCACTCGTCGTCGACCACGACGACGCCCCGTCGGGCCTGGTCGGCCGCGAACAGCCGCGACTTGTCGGCGAAGTACGTCTCCATGTCGCCGTGGAAGTCGAGGTGGTCGCGCTGCAGGTTGGTGAAGCCGACCACGTCGAAGACCAGACCGCGGACGCGGCCCAGCGCGAGCGCGTGCGACGAGACCTCGGTGCTCATCGCCGTCGCGCCGCGCTCCGCCGCCAGCGCGAGGATCGCCTGCAGGACCGGCGCCTCGACCGTCGTGCGGGGGCTCTCGATCGCCTCGTCCCCGATCCGCAGCTCGACGGTGCCGAGCACGGCCGTGACGGCGTGCACGGCGCGCAGCGCCGCGTCGACGAAGTACGTGGTGGTCGTCTTGCCGTTGGTCCCGGTGACCCCGACGGTGACCAGTCCCTCGCCAGGGTTTCCGTGGACCCACGCGGCCACCGGCCCGGCGAGGCCGCGCGGATCGGCCGAGACGAGCACGGGAACCCGCGCCGCCACACCGGCGGCGACGGCTGCCGCCAGCCCCGCGTCGTCGGTCAGCACCGCGACGGCGCCCGCGTCGACGGCCTGCTCGGCATACCGCGCGCCGTGGACGGTGAACCCGGGGACGGCGACGAAGAGGTCGCCCGGCTGCACGTCGCCGCTGGCCATGCTGACCCCGCTGACGACGCTCCCGGCGACCGGAACACCCTCCGCCACCAGGGCGAACGCCTCGACCAGGTCGTCCACCCGACGGGCCGGGGGACTGAGCGGACGCATCCGTCCCTGGGGGGAGGTCATGGGGAGAATCTACCCGGCCGCTCTCGTCGGCCCGCTCACCAGGTCGTCGGGAACAAGGAGGCCTTGGTCCCCGACGGCGCCACGCCGAGCTCGGACAGCGCGAACCCCGCGACGTCGCTGAACACCGGAGCGGCGATCGTGCCGCCGTAGATGTCGGTCTTCGGGTTGTGCACGAAGACGCCGACCACCAGCCTCGGAGCGTCCGCCGGGACCACGCCGATGAAGGACGCGGTGATGCCGTTGGACTGCATGTCCTGGGCGGTTCCCGTCTTGCCGGCGACGCGGTAGCCCGGGATCGAGGCGGCCGCGCCGGTTCCGTCGTCGACGACGCTCTCGAGCATGGTCAGCACGGTCTGCGCGGTCTGCTCCGAGACCGCCCGCTGCGGCGCTGCCGTGGTGACGGGCGTGTACGTGCCGTCCGCGGAGGTCCACCCGTCGATCAGGTGGGGCTGCGGCCGCACCCCCTTGTTCGCGATCGTCGCGTAGACGTTCGTCGCCTGGATGGCGGTCACGGCAACGCCCTGGCCGAAGAGCACCGTGTACTGGGTCCGGCCGTCCCACTGGTTGGCCGGGTGCAGGATGCCCGCCGACTCGCCCGGCAGCTCGATGCCCGTCGGGCTGCCCAGCCCGAACCTGCGCATGAAGTCGTAGCGCTGGTCCTTGGACAGCTGCTGGCCGACCATCACGGTGCCCGAGTTGGAGGACTCGGCCAGGATGCCCGTGGTCGTCCACTGCTCGGTGGGGTGCGGGTGGGAGTCCGTGAAGCTCTGCCCGTTCGGCGCCGTGTACTGGTACGGCACCGTGAACTGGGACGTCGGTGTCGCGAGGCCGCTCTCCAGCAGCCCGGACATGGTGATCACCTTGCCGGTGGAACCGGGTTCGAAGACGTCGGACACCGCTCGGGAGAGCGCGCCGCCGGCCGCTGCCCCGGGCTTGTTGGGGTCGATCGAGCCCGAGTCGGCGAGCGCCAGGAGTGCTCCGGTCGTGGCGTCCTCGACGACGATCTCGATGGTGTCCGCCCCGGTGGCCGCCTTCTGCGCATCGGCGGCCGCCTGGGCCTTCCACTGCAGGTCGGACAGGATGGTCAGCCGCGCGGAGTCGCCCGCCTTGGCGGGAGAACCGGTCGAGTAGCCGCCCGGGATCGCCTGCCCCCCTGCGCCACGCTCGTACGTCTCCGAACCGGCGGTGCCGGTCAGCCGGCTGTTGAGGGTCGCCTCGAGGCCCTGCAGGCCCTTCCCGTCGGCGTTGACGAACCCGACGATGTTCCCCGCCAGCGTCCCCTTGGGGTACACCCGGTCGGCGACCTTCTCCACCATGACGCCGTCGATCCGCAGGGCCTGCACGGACCGGGCGACCTCCGGGAGCACACCCTTGGCCACGTACCGGAACGTCGAGCTGCCCGCGAGCTCGCCGCCCAGCTCGGCCGGGTTCGCGCCCAGCACCGGGGCGAGGCGCGCCGCGACGCCGGCGGCGCCGTCGGGCGCCCCGGTCCCACCCGTGCTGCGGTACTTCGCGATCGTGCGCTGGTTGACGGAGATGTCGTAGCGCTCGACGGAGGTGGCGAGCGGCACGCCCGCGGCGTCGGTGATCTGACCGCGCTGCCCGAGCACCGTCACGGACGACAGGCGCTTCTCCAGGGCCACCTTGGCGATCGCCGGACCGGCGATGCCCTGGACCCACACCAGCCGCCCGGCGAACGTCGCGAGGACCAGGACCAGGACGACGACGAGCGCGGTGACGCGGCCACGCGGGCCTGCCTCGCGCACCGGTCGGGGGCCGCGCTGGGTCGGTACCTGCAGCAGCCGCGTCGCCTCGCCGACCACGCGCCGACCGGCCGGGGTTCGGGCCGCGGTCCTCGCCATGCCCGCCACGGTGCCACGGCGGGGCTGACGTCCGGTCGCGCCGCGCGGGACCGGACGACTGGCACCGCGTGACGACGCCGGCGTGCGCGTCGGCGTGCTCATCCCGCCGCAGCCGGCGCCGGTGCGCCCTGGACGGAGCCGTCGGACAGCCGCAGCCAGCCGGTGCCGTTGGCCGGCACCATCCCGATGCCGCGCGCCGCCTGGGCCAGGCTGGCCGGCGCGGACCGTGCGTCGAGCTGCGCGACGAGGTCGAGCTGGTCCTGCTGCAGGCGACCGAGGCGGCTGGTCAGTGACGAGCGCTCGAACGCACCGCCGGCCATCGACGTGTTGAGCAGCAGGGCGGACAGCAGCGCCGCACCGAGGATCGCCATGCAGAGGAAGACGAACGGCACGCGGGTTCGCGCCTGCTGCGGCGCCCGGACCACGCGCAGCCGAGGGCGTGCGGCCGGCGCGGGACGGGGTGCCAGGGAGACGGGCGTGGCCGCCCGCAACGGCTGAGCGCTCATGCGGCGGCTCCTCTCGAGGACGTGCGGCCCGGAAGCAGGTGTGTCGGCGTGGCTCGCAGGCGTTCCGCGGCGCGTAGCCGGACGGACTGGGCGCGGGGGTTCGCGGCCACCTCGTCCGGGCCGGCGAGCTCGGCACCCCGGGTCAGCAGCCGCAGGTACGGCGCGTGGTCGGCCGGCTCCACCGGCAGCCCGGCCGGCGCGCTCGAGGTGGCACCGACGGCGAGCTCCCGCTTGACCAGCTTGTCCTCGAGCGACTGGTAGGCCTCGACGACGATTCGTCCTCCGACCGCGAGCGCCTCGACGGAGGCGGGCAGGGCGCGGGCCAGGGCGTCGAGCTCGCCGTTCACCTCGATGCGCAGCGCCTGGAACGTCCGCTTCGCGGGATGGCCACCCTGTGCCCGTGCGGCGGCAGGGATCGAGGCGCGCACGAGGTCCACCAGCTCGCTGGTGCGGGTCAACGGCCGCCGGCCCCGCTCGCGCACCACTGCGCGGGCGATGCGCGGCGCGAACCGCTCCTCCCCGTAGGTGCGCAGCACGCGGACCAGCTGCTGCTCGTCGTAGGTGGCCAGCACCTCCGCCGCCGTCGGTCCGGTGCTGGGGTCCATGCGCATGTCCAGCGGAGCGTCGTGCGCGTAGGAGAAGCCGCGCTCGGTCTCGTCGAGCTGCAGGGACGAGACGCCGAGGTCCATCAGGACGCCCTGCACCAGGTCGATGCCGAGATCGTCGAGCACCGCCCGCACGTCGTCGTAGACCGCGTGGACCGCCGTGAAGCGGTCGCCGAAGGGAGCCAGCCGTCGGCTGGCCAGCTCGAGCGCCTGCGGGTCCCGGTCCAGACCCACGACCCGCGCCTGCGGGAAGGCACGAAGCACGCCCTCGGTGTGACCGCCCATGCCGAGCGTGGAGTCCACCATCACGGCGCCCGGGTTGCCGAGCGCCGGCGCGAGCAGCTCGAGGCAGCGGGCCAGGAGGACGGGGACGTGCCGGGCTGCGGTGTCGTCGGTCGGCTGCTCCACGGCGCTCTCCTCTCCTGGTCCTGGTCGGGTTCCGGGCCGGGCGTCCGGCACGAGCTCTCGGGTACTGCCTGTCGGTGTGCTCTCGCTGCTGGTGCTGCGAGTCGTTGCTGGTCGGAGGCCCTCCACCGTCCGACCAGATCCCCCACCGGCTGTGCTGGCGCCGGGGAAGTGCGTCAGCACGGACGGGAGGAGGTCTCGCCGGGCGGTCGGGTGGAGCTGCGGGCTTCGTGCGGTGGTGCGGGCTGCGGTGGTGCGGACGAGAAGACGGTCAGATGCCTTGCGGGAACACCTCCTCGGCGGTCTCGGCGTACTGCGCCTCCTGCTCGGCCAGGTACGTCTCCCACGCCTGCAGGTCCCAGAGCTCGACGCGGTTGCCGGCGCCGATCACGGCGACGTCGCGGTCGAGGCCGGCGTACTTGCGCAGAACCGGCGGGATGGAGATGCGGCCCTGCTTGTCCGGGAGCTCGTCGCTCGCCCCCGACAGCAGCACGCGCAGGTAGTCACGGGCCTGCTTGCTGGTGACCGGGGCGGCCTGGGCGTGCTCGTGCATCCGGCGGAACTCGTCCAGCGGCAGCAGGAACAGGCAGCGCTCCTGACCCCGGGTCAGCACCAGACCCGGCGCCAACCGGGTGCGGAACTTGGCGGGCAGGATCAGCCGCCCCTTGTCGTCCAGCCGGGGTGTGTACGTGCCCAGGAACGGCGCGACGGAGCCCAGGACCCCACCGAACGGCTCCTCGGACACCACGCCTCCCCTCGCCCGAGCACTCCCGACCTCACCACCGCGCACCACGCTACTCCACTTCCCTCCACCGAGCCCGGTAGGCACCGGCTTTTTCACCCCTCCCGGCGGGCGATTTCGCAGGTCAGCCGCCGTGGTGGAAAGTGGAGGGCCGGACGCGGCGGAGATCGCTCCGCCGGGCGACGACGACCGCGCCGACCCGCCCCGCGGCGGTCTCGCCGGCCCTCGCGCTCGGCGCGAGCCGTCTGCGGCGTGGTGACGTCGGCCTGCGCGCCACGCACGTCGGGCGCACCCCCTCAGGTGGAGGGAAGTGGGGCGGGCAAGTGCGCCGGCCGACGCGCTGCGGGATCGGTGGCACCGCACGTAGGCTCAGCCCACCTGCCCTGCGAGGAGGAGCGATGACGACCGACGTGCCATCCGGGTCGCAGCTGGACGACGTCGTCCACGTGACGGGCCGGATGCGCGCAGGGATCGAGTCGGTCATCACCGGACGCCCGGACCTGGTCCGGGTCAGCCTGGCGGTCCTCCTGGCAGAGGGCCACCTGCTCCTGGAAGACGTGCCGGGGGTGGGCAAGACCACGCTGGCCAAGGCGATCGCCCGGTCGATCGACTGCACGGTGGGCCGGATCCAGTTCACCCCGGACCTGCTGCCGAGCGACCTGACCGGCGTGAACATCTACCGGACCCAGACGCACGAGTTCGAGTTCCGCCCGGGTCCGGTCTTCGCCCACGTCGTGATCGGCGACGAGATCAACCGCGCCTCCCCCAAGACGCAGTCGGCGCTGCTGGAGTGCATGCAGGAGGCGCAGGCGACCGTCGACGGACGCTCGTACCCGCTGCCCCGGCCCTTCCTCGTCGTCGCGACCCAGAACCCGGTGGAGATGGAGGGGACGTACCCGCTCCCCGAGGCACAGCGGGACCGCTTCATGGCGCGCCTCGCGGTCGGTTACCCGAGTGTCGAGTCGGAGCTCGAGATGCTCGACATGCAGGAGCGGTCCGACCCGATCGACGAGCTGCGTCCGGCCACCGACGCCGAGCACGTCGCCGCGATGATCGAGGTGGTCCGGCGTCTGTACGCCTCCGCCGCGGTGAAGCGTTACGTGGTCGACCTGGTCGGGGCGACGCGGGACGACCCAGGTCTTCGGCTCGGCGCCTCGCCGCGCGCCGCCATCCAGCTGCTCCGTGCCGCGAAGGCGGTGGCCGCCATGGCCGGTCGGGACCACGTGCTCCCGGACGACGTGCAGCAGCTCGCGGTACCGGTCCTGGCGCACCGCCTGCTCCCGAGCACGGAGTCGCGCCTGTCCGGGCGCACCACCGCGCGGATCGTCGAGGACGTCGTCGAGCGGACGCCGCTGCCCGCACCGGCCGCGACCTCGGCCCGGGTGCGTCGCGCGGCAGGCTGATGGTCCCGCGGCCGACCGTCCGCGGCTGGGCGCTCGTCGCGGGCGGCCTGCTCGCCATGGTGCTCGGCGCCCTTCTGGGCACGGTCGACCTGGTGCGCATCGGCATCGTCGCCCTGGTCCTGGTCGCCGGTGCCGAGGTCGGTGTGGCCGTCACCGTCCCGGGGCGCGGACGGCACCGGATCGAGGTGCGTCGGTCCGTCGAGCCGAACCCGGTGCACGTCGGTGAGGACGCCGACGTGCAGGTGGACGTGCTCGCGCCGGACTCCGGGGCGCGCGTGCGGCTCGCCGGTCTCCGGTTCGCCGAGCAGGCTGCGACGGAGCTGTCCGGCGGCCGCCCGCTGCGGGCGAGGGTGACCCGTTCTCCCGGGCGGGTGACCGTGCGCTACCCGGTGCGGGCGACCCGACGCGGCCGATGGCCGATCGGCCCCCTCGTCGTGACCCACGGTGACCCCTTCGGCGTGGTGCGCTCCCCCGCGACGCTGGGTGGGGCGGCCGACGTGGACGTCTGGCCGGAGGTCGTCGCGCTGCCGCCGCCGAGCGACGTCCTGGTCGACGAGCCGGATCGCGTGACCCTCGGGGCGCGCACCCCGTCGCCCGACGACGCGGCCCTGCGCGACTACCGGGAGGGCGACGACCTGCGACGCGTGCACTGGCGCAGCAGCGCACGGCGCGGGGCCCTCCTGGTGCGCTCGGACGAACGGGCGGGCATGAGGCCGGTCAGCGTTCTGCTCGACCAGCCCGTCCGGTCCAAGACGCTCGAGTGGTCCATCTCGTTGGCCGCCTCGATGGCCCTGGCGATGCTCGAGGGCGGCCACCCGGTGCGCCTGGTCGGCCTCGAGCCGACCACCGGCGACGACGTGTCGGAGATCCCCGAGTTCGTGCACGCCCGCAGCGGTCCGCAGGCGCGTGCCACGCTGCTGAACCGGACGATCGACCTGGTGGGGCCCCGCACCGACGCGGAGGCGGAGCAACGTCTGCTCGACGGGGTGCGGCTGCTCGAGACGGCCGAGGGTGGTGCGGAGATGGTCCTCGCCGTGCTCGGACCGCTGTCCGCACGCGCTCGAGCGGCACTGGTGCACGCCAGCAGCTCCTCGCACAGCTGGGCCGTGGTGCGGACGGACGGCCGGAACCCGGCCGAGGCGGCCGGTGCCGAGCACACCGTCCGGGCACTGCAGCGCGCCGGCTGGCGGGTCAGTCGCGCGACGGCCGGTGAGGACCTGATGGTCTGCTGGCGACGCCTGCTCGGGAGCGCGGCGTGACGACCGCCGACCGCGCCGAGGGCAACACGCGAGGCTGGCTCTCGTCGGCCCTCTGCGCGCTGGCCACGTGTGGAGCCCTGGTGGCCCTCGGTCGGCTCATCCAGCCGGGCCGCTGGCCGGCGGTCGCCTGCGTCGCGGTGATCCTCCTGGCGGCGGTCATCGCCGCCGTCCGCTCGCTCACGGGCTCCCCCTGGGTGCCGACGGTCGTCGGCGCCGTCGTCGCCTTCGCGGGCCTCGTCGTGCGGTACGGCGCACCGCCCGGGGGTACCCAGGTGCTGCCGACCCCGGACGCCGTGCGGCGCACGTGGGCGCTGGCAGGCGAAGGCGTCGCCCTGATCCAGGGCTCGTTGGTGCCGATGCCGTCGAACCGGTCGGCGGAGGTGCTGGTCGTCGCGGGCGCGGCGGCGGTGCTGCTCCTCGTCGACGCGCTCGCGCTCGGAGCCGGCGCGCCCGCGCTCGTCGCGCTCCCCCTGAGCGCCCTGTGGGTGCCCGCCGTGGTGCTCGGCTACCCGGCGTCCGGCTGGGCCGTCTTCTGGACGGGCCTGGCGTACCTGATGCTGCTGGCGCTGACCACGGCACCCGGAGGTCCGCAGGCCGACCTGGTCCGTCGCTCGAGCACGGCATTCGCCGCCGCGGCCGGGGCGGTGGTGCTCGCGCTCCTCGCGGCGCCCGCCGTCGCGGCGTTCCCCGGCTGGTCGAGCGTGCGGCTGCCGACCCTCGGCGACGGTCCGAGTGGTCCGCTGGTCCTCTCGAGCAACCTGGACCTGCGCGACAGCCTCGGCTCCCGGTCCAGCCAGGTGGTGCTCCGCTACACGGTGTCCCGCCCTGCACCGCAGGACGGCTCCGGACCCAGCCCGGCCGCGACGTCCGCGCTGCCGTTGTCGATCGGTCCCCTGCGCGCCTTCACGCTCAGCTCGTTCGACGGTCGCCAGTGGTCCCGGGCCGGCGACGGCCCGGTGTTCCCGTTCGACGGCGGGTCGTGGCTCGGCACCGACTCCGCGACCCCCGACCCCGCCCGGGAGCTCGACGTGCAGGTCCGGCTCGAGTCCCTGCGCGAGACCCGCCTGCCCATCAGCACCTTCCCGCGCACGGTGGCGGTGGACGGCACCTGGCGCTACGACCCTCAGCGCGACGAGGTCGTCGGGACCCAGGCCACCGCCGCGGGGCAGACGTACTCGATGCAGGTCGAGGTGCAGGACCTCAGCGCCGACCAGCTCATCGCCGCCGGTGCCGGTGCGCCGTCGGGCAGCGAGAACTACCTCCAGGTGCCTGCCACCCAGCACCTCGCGGACATCACGGCGCGCGCCAACCAGATCGTCGGGAACGCCACGACGGCCTACGACAAGGCGATGGCGCTGCAGCAGTACTTCCGCTCCGGGGCGAACTTCACCTACGACACCAAGGTGCCTCCCGCGACGTCCCAGGACGCCGTGTGGGACTTCCTGCAGTCCCGGCGGGGCTACTGCGTCCAGTTCTCCTCGACGATGACGTTGATGGCGCGCATCCTCGGCATCCCGGCACGCGTCGCCGTCGGCTTCCTGCCCGGGACGCAGACCGGCAACGACGGCGAGTACGTGGTCACCGGCAAGCAGGCGCACGCCTGGCCCGAGCTGTACTTCGCGGGCTACGGATGGGTCCGGTTCGAGCCGACACCGGCCGTCCAGACGGGTGCACCCCCTGCCTGGAGCGACCCGTACGTCCGCTCGACCGGTCCCGGTGCGCAGGGTCCCAACGACCTCGGCCGCGCCGGCCAGGCCGCGACCGGTGGCGCGACCGGCGCCCCGACGCAGGCGCCGCACCAGACGGTGACCACCACCGTCCATGGCAGCTGGGTGCCGACGGCGGTCACGATGGGACTGGTCCTGCTCGCCGCCGCCGCTGCGCTGCTCGTGTGGCGGCGCCTCCGGCGCCCCCCGGAGCTCAACGCCGAGCGGGCGTGGCACACGCTACGGCGCCGCCTCGCGAAGCGGCACATCACCTGGGCCGACTCGACGACCCCACGGGGTTGCGTCCGTACGGTCCAGGACACGCTGCTGGAGCTGACCGGCCGCGAGCTCCAGGGCGCTGCGTTCGAGGGCCTCACCGAGCTCGCGCGGACGGTCGAGGACGAGCGCTACGCACCTGCCCAGAGCCCACGGACGTCCAGCCAGCTCCATCACTGGATCGGCGAGACCCTCCGCGGGGTCGACGAGCTGGTCAGCGACCGCCCTGGTCGCGCCGCCGCTCCCAGCGGGCCTCCAGCCGGGCCATGAAGCCCTGCTTCGAGACGGACCTCCGCACCGGCCGGTGCACCTTACCGTCCGTGCCCACCACGCCCTGAGGGCCGGCTGACCGCCGGGGCATCGCGAAGGCGAGGGCGACCGAGGCGAACATCAGCACGAAGCCGATCGCCCCGAGCCACGGCTTCGAGTTCGCCGCACCGAGGACCAGCAGCAGCAGACCGACCACGGCGCCCGTGCCCGTGAGCACGAACCGCACCACGGGACGACGTCGGCGCTGGGTGAGGGTGTTCGCCAGACGCGGATCGTCTGAAGCGAGCTGGCGCTCCATCTGCTCGAGCACTCGCTGCTCGTACTCGGAGAGTGGCATGGCGACCTCCGATGCACCGATGGACCACGGCCTCTGGTCGCCTCAGGATAGATCGACCGGCACGAAGGTGGTAGTCGAGCGAGCGGGCGCCGTCTCGGCCGAGCCGGTCCGGATGGCCTGGGTCCCGAAACGGGAACGAACGGCGTCCATGGCCCGCTCGGCGTCTCGACGCCCCGAGGTCTGCGCCGCGGCCTCCTCGAGAGTCGGCTGACGGACGGTCGTCGCGGCAGGTGACAGGCCTTCGGCACGGACGCCGACCAGCCGGACCGGGAGACCGCCCAGGTCGACGCCGGCGAGCAGGGCGCGCGCCGCCAGGTAGATCTCGCGGCCGACGTCGGTGGGCGTGGTGAGCGTCCGGGCACGGCTCAGCGTCCGGAAGTCGGAGGTCCGCACCTTGATCGCGACGGTGCGCGCGACCATGCCGTGCCTGCGCAGCCGGGCCGCGCACCGGTCCGCCAGCTCCAGCACCTTGGTCTGCACCACGGCGAGGTCGGACACGTCCGCGACGAACGTCTCCTCGGCGCCGATCGACTTCTCCTCGCGGCCCGGCTGCACCGGACGAGGGTCTCGGCCCCACGCGAGGTCGTACAGGTGCTCACCGGCCACCTTGCCGACTGCGCGTCGCACGGTGTCCACCTCGCTGTCCGCCAGCTCGGCGACGGTCCTGATGCCCCACCGGGCCAGCGCCGCCTCCGTCCGCTCGCCGACGCCCCACAGCGCGCCGACGGGAAGGATCCGCAGGAAGTCCACGGTCGCCGCCCGCGGGACGAGGAGGACCCCGTCGGGCTTGGCGTGGCCGGACGCGAGCTTGGCGACGAACTTGGTCGACGCGATGCCGACGGAGCACGTGATGCCGTAGTGCTCCCGCACCCGGGTGCGGATCAGCGCCGCGATCGCCGTGGGTGGTCCGATGCGACGCCGCGCACCGGCCACGTCGAGGAACGCCTCGTCCACGCTGACCTGCTCCACCAGCGCGGTCACGTCGCGGAGCACCGACATCACACCCTCGGACACCTCGTGGTACGCGTGGTGGTCGGGCGGGACGACGACGGCCTGCGGGCACATGCGCAAGGCCGTGGACATCGGCATCGCGGAGTGGACGCCGAACGCCCGCGCCTCGTAGGTCGCGGCGAGCACGACCCCTCGCTGGGCACCGCCGACGATCACGGGCAGCCCGCGCAGCTGTGGTCGACGGGCGAGCTCGACGGAGGCGAAGAACGCATCCATGTCGACGTGGAGGATGGTGCACCCGTCCTCCTCGCTGCCCCAGTCCCGCTTGGCCGCGGCGGACCGGGGGCCGCGGCTCATGAGGCCCTCGCGGCGTGGGCCTCGCCGTCGAGATACGTCCGCACCACGTCGACGAAGTCCTCGGCCTCGACGAGCGCCTGCTCCGCACGAGCGCCGGTGACGAGGTCGAACCGACCCGCCTCGACCGCCGCCCGCAGCGGCGCCGCGTCCGCGAAGACCGCCCCCCACCGGCTCAACGACGGTGCGACCGAGCCGAGCTGGCCCCACACGGTGCGAGGCGCCGAGCGCCCGGCCGGTGCACCCTCGGCCGCGACGACGGCCGCCGCCGCCCGTACGGCCGCGAGGTGCGCGTGGGACAGCTGCTCCCACGGCTCGGCGGAGAACTGGGCCGCCACGAGCTCCGCGTCGGCGCGCGCGAGCAGCTGACGGACACGCGACGGAACCGGGGCACCGCCGGTGGTCACCGACCTCGGACTCGTCGCTCTCATCTCCGCACCTCCCGCCCTCATCATCGAACAGGTGTTCGATCGCCGTCAACCCGGACGGTACGCTGGCCGCGTGCCGCCATCCCCGGGGCGTCCCCGACGGCGTCCACCCTCGCACCGACCACCCACACGGTCCTTGCCGGGCGACGAGCGGTGGCCGCAGGAGCCGGTGCGGATCAGCACGGGGACGGCGCAGGTGGTCCAGACGGCCGATGACCCGGACGGCGTCACGCTCCTGGTGAACGGCGTGCCGAGCTCGCACCTGGACCTCGCCGACCCCACACGGCTCGAGTTCGAGTACATGCAGCAGATGACGGCCGTGCTGGACGCCTTCCGGCCTCCGCCCGCCGCCCTCACGGTGGTGCACCTGGGCGCCGGCGCCTGCGCGCTCGCACGAGCCGTGCACGCCGCGCGGCCCGAGTCGCGGCAGCTGGCCCTGGAGCTGGACGGGCAGCTGGCGGCGCTGGTGCGCACCTGGTTCGACCTGCCGCGGTCGCCCGCGCTGCGGATCCGGGTCGGCGACGCACGCACCGAGCTGGGCCGTCTGCCGGACGCCTCGGCGGACGTCGTCGTCCGCGACGTGTTCGCCGGCGACCGCACCCCGGACCCGCTCACCACCGCCGAGCTGACAGCGGACGTGAGCCGGGTGCTGCGGCCGGGCGGTCTCTACCTCGCCAACTGCGCCGACCGTCCGCCGCTCACGCTGGCACGCTCGGAGGTGGCGACGGTCGCCTCGGTGTTCACCCACGTCGCCGCCATCGCCGAGCCGGCTCAGCTCAAGGGGCGCCGGTACGGCAACGTCGTCCTCGCGGCGACCGACTCGCCCGCGGTGCTGGACTCCCCCGCGCTGGCCAGGGCGCTGCGGTCCCTCCCCGTGCCGGCGCACCTGCTGCACGGGGAGGAGCTGAGCAGCTTCGCGGGCCGGGCACCCGTCCGCCACGACGTGGAGGAGGCATCACGCCCCTGACCGCCGGACACACGTCGGGGCCGCACCCCCACGAGGTGCGGCCCCGACGTTCTGGATGTGGTCCTCTACCGGAAAGCCCCGCTGGGGGCGCCGATCAGAGGGGACGGACGTGCTCGGCCTGCGGGCCCTTCGCGCCCTGCGTGATCTCGAACTCGACGCGCTGGCCCTCGTCCAGCGACCGGTAACCCTGGGTGTCGATCGCCGAGTAGTGGACGAAGACGTCGGCACCGCCGCCGTCCTGGGCGATGAACCCGTAGCCCTTCTCGGCGTTGAACCACTTGACAGCACCCTGTGCCATGTCCTGATTCCTTCTGTCCCACCGGTGACGGCGCAGGCCCGCTGCCTCCGCCGTGCCGCAATGCCTCACGTGCTGCCCCGGGGTGGCACAGCCAAGCGCCGGTCAAGCGTCCGTACGTCACTGCAACGCAGGCATCCTTGCACGTGGGACGTGACGCACGCCACGGTTCTGGGACGAACGGACCGCCCTCCACGCAACGATCTGGTAAAGGGCTAACCCTCGTCGGACTGCTCGGCGAGGAACCGCTCGAACTCGGCGCCGAGCTCGTCCGCGGTCGGCAGCTCGTCGGTCGAGGCCAGCAGGTTCGTCCGCCCGATGCTCCGGGTGAAGGCGTCGTACTGCTCCTCGAGCGCGTGCACCAAGGAGGCGACCTCCTCGGAGCCGGCCACCTGCTCGTCGATCTGCCGCATGGTCTCGTGCGCGGCGGACTCCAGCGCCCCGACCTTCAGCTGCAGGCCGGTCGCGCGCTCGACCCGCCCGAGCGCCGCGATGGCGGCCTGCGGGAACGGCGACTGGGACAGGTAGTGCGGGACGTGCACCGCGAAGCCCATCGCGTCGTGCCCCGACTGACCGAGGCGGTACTCGAGGAGCGCCTGGGCGCTGGCCGGCACCTGCACGGTGCCGAACCACGCCGGCTGGTCCGCGACCAGCTCGGGCCGGGTGCCGTGCGCGGTGACGGACACCGGCCGCGTGTGCGGCAGCCCCATCGGGATGCCGTGCAGGCCGATGGTCAGCGGCACGTCGAAGCGCTCGACGACCTGCCGCACAGCGGCGACGTACCGCTCCCACTGCACGTCCGGCTCGGTGCCGTGCAGCAGCAGGAAGGGCACCCCCTGCTCGTCCTCGACCAGGTCGACCGCGAGCTCGGGCTCGTCGTAGGACGTCCAGGTGGTGGAGTCGAAGGTCATCGCCGGCCGACGGGAGCGGTAGTCCATCAGCTGGTCGACGTCGAACGTGACCAGCCGGCGCGACCCGAGCTGCTCGGTCAGGTGCTCCGCTGCGAGCTGGCCGGCCTGGCCGGCGTCGACGAACCCGCGGACCGCGTGCACCAGCACCGGGCCGGAGCCGACGGTCGCACCGCGGGCGTCGACCTCAGCGGCGACCTGCGGGTCGACGTCGTAGATCTCGCTGGGATCCAGCATGTGGCGCCTCGCTCGTCCTCGTCCTGCGCCGGGCGGTGCACCCGGTCGAGGGTCACAACGCCGCGACGCCCGCGACTCTTCCCGGGACGGTTCCGCCGCGGGCGCCGTCCGCGTCAGTGCGCGGGGAGCCGCACGATCTCGACGAAGAACTCGTCGATCTGGCGCACCACGTCGATGAACCGGTCGAAGTCCACCGGCTTGGTCACGTAGGCGTTCGCGTGCAGCGAGTAGCTGCGGACGACGTCCTCCTCGGCCTCCGAGGTGGTCAGCACGACGACCGGGATCTTGCGGAGCTCGTCGTCGGACTTCAGCGCCTGCAGCACCTCCCGGCCGTCCATCCGAGGCAGGTTGAGGTCGAGCAGGATCAGGTCCGGCGTCGGCGCCTCGGCATGCTCCCCCTGCTTTCGCAGGAACTCCAGGGCGCTGACGCCGTCGGACACCACGGCGAGGCGGTTGCGCAGCTTGTTGTGCTCGAACGCCTCGCGCGTCATCAGGACGTCCCCGGGGTCGTCCTCCACCAGCAGCACGTCGATGATCTTCTGGTCCGGCACGGGTGCACCGTCCTCTCGTCTCGTCGGGCCCCGGTCGGGCCGGTTCGGGTGGTGGCCGGGTCAGGTTGTGAACGGGCCAGGTTGTGGGCGGGTCAGGTTGTGAGCGGGTCGGGTCGTGAGCGGGTCAGGTCGTGAGCGGGTCAGGCGTTCGCGCGTCGGGTGTGGGCAGAGGGAACGGCTGCACGGCTTCCAGGCCCTGCGGCCCGGGCGGGCGTTCGACCTCGACCCCCGGCAGCGTCCACCTGATCGACGTCCCGGCGCCCGCCGTGCCGTCGATCCAGATCCGGCCGCCGTGGTACTCGACGATCTTCTTGGACAGGGCGAGCCCGATGCCCGTGCCCTCGTACACGTCCTTGGCGTGCAGCCGCTGGAAGATGACGAAGACCCGCTCGGCGTACTGGGGCTCGATGCCGATGCCGTTGTCCCGGCACTCGAGCTCCCAGAACCCGTCCTCCGCCGGCCTCGCGCTCACGTGGACCCGCGGCGCACGGTCGGGGTGACGGAACTTGATCGCGTTCCCGACCAGGTTCTGCAGGAGCTGCTCCAGCAGGGGCCGCTCCCCGCGGAGCACCGGCAGCTCGTCGTGCGTCACCACCGCGTCGCTCTCCTCGATCCGCTCCGAGAGCGTGTCCAGCGCCGCGTCGAGCGCGTCCTGCAGGGGCACGTCCGAGCTCTCGCCACCCAGCCGACCCACGCGGGAGAAGCCCAGCAGGTCCTGGATCAGCTGCTGCATCCGCTTGGCGCCGTCCACGGCGAACTGGATGTACTGGTCGGCCCGCTCGTCCAGCTGACCGCCGTACCGCTTGGCGAGCAGCTGGGTGAAGGACGCGACCTTGCGCAGGGGTTCCTGCAGGTCGTGGGAGGCGACGTAGGCGAACTGCTCGAGGTCACGGTTGGACCGCCGAAGCTCCTCGGCCTGCTCGGTGAGCCGCGCGTGCGCCTCCTCCAGACCCGCGCGCGACGCCTGGATCTGCTGCACCTGGACGACGAGGGCGTGCCGCATCGCCTCGACGTCGCGCGCAAGCACCTCGAACTCCCCCGGCCCGTCCAACGTGACCTCGTGCAGCAGGTCGCCGGAGGTCACGGCGCGGGTGTCCGCCGTCAGCTGGTCGATCGGGCGGAGCACCCAGCCCCGCAGGGCGCGCCAGAGCAGGACGCCGGCGACGACGGCCGACACGACCAGCAGCGCGACCGAGGCCAGCAGCACCTGCGTGTACAGGGCGAGCCGGTGCAGCGCACCGTCCCGCTCGGCGCGCAGTGCGCTGGACAGGCCGCTCGCCTGGTCGCGGACCGCGTCGAAGAGGCGCTGACCGGCCTGCACCTGCGCCGCGGCCACGGAGCCGGCGCCCTGGGCCCGCACCTGCGCGACGACGGGTTCGGCCCACCCGGAGGTCCACGCCTCCGCCGCCGCAGCAGCGCGCCGGCCGGCGGTCGCCGCAGCGACGTCACCGGAGCCCGACAGGTCGGCCGCCAGGGCGCCGAAGCCGCCGTCGGGAGCGCTGCGGAGCGTGTCGAACGGTCCGAGCGTCGACGCGTCCGCGGCCATGGCGTACGAGAGGACGGCCGACCGGGCGTCCGCCAGCCCGGCATAGGCGCTGTCCGCCCGGCTGATCTCGTCGAAGCTGCGCTCCGTGACCGCCCGCTGCACCGACAGCAGCCGAGCAGCGGCCAGCGTCGCGACCACCAGCACCACGGCGAGCACGACGGTCGCGGTCGTCAGCATGCCGGTCAGCCGGTCGCGCAGCGTCCGGGTCGGAGCCACCCGGCGCGAGGACGGCGGCGTCGTCATGACGTCCGCCCGATCACGATCACCGCCGCGTCGTCGACGAGGTCGCCGCCGTGCCGGTCCCGCACGGCGTCGAGCACCGTGGTCACCAGCGGGTCGTCACCGGCGCCGGGCGGCACGGCCGGGACGTGGCCGTGGGCGGCGGCCGCACCCTCGACCACCCGGAGCAGACCGTCCTTGCCGAGCCGTTCGCCCGCGCCGCCGACGGTCGCCTCGAGCAGACCGTCGGTGTAGAGCATCACGCGCCAGCGGTCTCCGAGCTCCAAGGGCAGCGGGTCCCAGCCACCGGGTACGGGGATCCCCAGGGCACGGCCGCGTGCCGAGGCGGGCAGCAGCCGTGCCGGGTCGCCCACCAGCATGGGCACCGGGTGTCCTGCCAGGTACAGGTCGGCGTGCCGCCGGTCCGGGTGCACCGCCAGCATCGACACCGTGGTGAACAGCTCGGGCCGCGAGCGCTCGGTGGCCAGCACCAGCTCGAGCTGCCCGAGGATCTGCTCGGTCGGGACGCCGGTCACCACGAGCGTGCGCCACGCCGTGCGCAAGGTTGCGCCCAGCGCCGCCTCGTCGGGCCCGTGACCGCAGACGTCGCCCACCATCGCCAGCACGGTGCCGTCCGGCCGCTGCACCACGTCGTAGAAGTCGCCGCCCAGCAGACCGTCCCGGCCCGCCCGGTACCCGACGCGCACCTCCAGGCCCGGGTCCTGGACCGACGGCCTCGGCAGCAGCGCCCGCTCCAGCCGCGCCGCCTCCGCGCCTCGCACGAGGCTGCGGTACAGAGCCCTGTCGGTGTCCTCCAGCCGGCGGCGCTGCACGGCGTACCGCACCGAACGACCGAGGCTCTCGCCGTCGACGTCGCCCTTCACCAGGTAGTCCTGGGCACCGGCGGCGACCGCGGCGAGCCCCACCCCGTCGCCGGCAAGCCCTGTGAGCACCACGACAGCCGGCGCTTGGTGGGACAGCAGCCGCTCCAGACCCGCGAGGCCGACGGTGTCCGGCAGACCGAGGTCCAGCAGCACGCAGTCCACGTCGAGCCGCTCGAGCGCCTGGTCCATGGTGCGCACCCACGTGAGGCGCGTCTCCAGGCCGGCGTCCGAGAGGTGCTCCCGCACCAGCAGGGCGTCCCCGTCGTCGTCCTCCACCAGGAGGATGCGGAGCGGGCCGTCCGGCCGCGTCCCGACCGGGCCGAAGCGGGCGACGTCGTCCGACGCGGGCGGCGTGTGCCTCACAGGTCTCCTCTCCGGCCGGCCGTCTGGCGAAGCGTACGGCGGGGCACCGCCCGGCGCGCGGCGGGAGGTGGCGCAGCGCACCGCGCGGACACGCACGTGCAGCGCCTCCGCCGGAGTCGGATAATGGACGGCCGCCCGCGCCGATCGACACCCGCGATCGACGCCCGGGCGACGTCCGTGCAGGACCCGGAACGACGGCCGCGGGCCGCCGGACAGGAGCGCAGCAGGTGCCAGGACGTCAGGACGAGCTCGCCGGCGAGCAGCAGGTGGTCGACGAGCTGTACGCCCGGCTGGACCAGCAGCGCGCCCAGACCCGGGACCGCCTGGCCGCGGTGCGACGGTCCGGCCCGTCGGGCTCCCCGCAGAACCGCAGCGAGCGGGACGCGTTCGCCACCCTGTACGAGGACCGGCTCGCGCAGCTGGAGGCGGTCGAGGACCGCCTCGCCTTCGGCCGGCTCGACCTGGACGACGGCCAGCGCCGCTACGTCGGACGCATCGGGCTGACCGACGCCGAGCAGACCCCGCTGCTGACCGACTGGCGCGCTCCCGCGGCGCGGGCGTTCTACCGGGCGACCGCGGCGCATCCCGAGGGGGTGGTGCAGCGACGTCACCTGGTGACGTCCGGTCGCACCGTCACCGGCGTCGAGGACGAGGTGCTCGACCTGGACCGGCTGGACGCGTCGGACACCGCCGGGACGCTGAGTGGGGAGGGGGCTCTGCTGGCGGCCCTCGGCGCTCGGCGCACCGGCCGGATGGGCGACATCGTCGCCACGATCCAGGCGGAGCAGGACGCGGTCATCCGGGCCGACCTGCAGGGAACCCTGGTGGTGCAGGGCGGTCCGGGGACGGGCAAGACGGCCGTGGCCCTGCACCGGGCGGCCTACCTGCTCTACGCGCACCGCCGGCTCCTCGAGCGCGCGGGGGTGCTGCTCGTGGGCCCGAGCAGGACGTTCCTGCGGTACATCGACCAGGTCCTGCCTGCGCTCGGCGAGACGGGCGTGGTCACCACCACGCTGTCGGAGCTGTACCCGGGCATCGTCGGCGTGGCGCCCGAGCCCGCCGACGTGGCGGAGCTGAAGGGCCGTGCCGTGATGGCCCGCGTCGTGGCACGGGCGGTCCGCGCGCGCCAGCGCGTTCCCGCTGCACCGGTGAGCGTCCGGATCGACGGCCGGGTCGTGGAGGTGCGCCCCGCCGACGTCGCCTCGGCGATCGCGCGCGCGCAGCGCCAGCACCGGCCGCACAACCAGGCCCGCATCGGCTTCGTCCGCGACATGCTGGGACGGCTCGCGGAGCAGTACGCCGCCCAGCTGGGCTTCGCCGTCCCGGCGGACGAGCGCGCCGAGCTGATGGAGGAGCTGCGGACGACGCGGGAGATCCGCATCGCGCTGAACCTCGCGTGGATGCCGCTGACGGCCGAGAAGCTCGTCTCCGACCTGTACGCCAAGCCGCACCGGCTGGCCGAGGCCGCACCGGAGCTGAGCGCCGCGCAGCGTCAGCTGCTCGCACGGCCGGCCGAGTCGCCCTGGACCGCCGCCGACGTCCCGCTGCTGGACGAGGCGGCCGAGCTGCTCGGCGAGGACGACCAGGCCGCTCGCGCCCAGGCGCGCAACGCCGCGCGGCGCCGTGCGGACGAGGTGGAGTACGCCCGGCAGGTGCTGGCGTCCACCGGTGCCGGCGGGCTCGTCTCGGCGGAGTCGCTCGCGGACCGGTTCGCCGGCACCGGACCGTCGCTCACCACGGCGGAACGAGCCGCCGCGGACCGCTCCTGGACCTACGGTCACGTCGTCGTGGACGAGGCGCAGGAGCTGTCGGCGATGGCGTGGCGAGCGCTGCTGCGGCGCGTGCCGACCCGGTC
This sequence comes from Cellulomonas sp. 73-145, assembly GCA_001898185.1. Lineage (GTDB taxonomy): Bacteria > Actinomycetota > Actinomycetes > Actinomycetales > Cellulomonadaceae > Cellulomonas. The sequence continues at coordinate 68,441 of MKTI01000005.1, forward strand.
GATGACGGTGGTCGGGGACGTGGCGCAGACGTCGTCGCCGGGCGGTGCGAGCTCGTGGGCCGGGATGCTCGACCCGGTCCTCGGCGGCTCGTGGCGGCTGGCCGAGCTGACCGTCAACTACCGCACGCCGGCAGTCGTCGCGGAGGCCGCGGGCCGGATGGCGGCCGCGGTCGGCCTGCCCGTCAGCCCCCTGACCTCCGCCCGCGACGTCGAGGACGCCCTGGTGATCGAGGGGGTGGCTGCCGACGAGCTCGCCGACGCGGCCGCGCAGCGTGCCCTCAAGGCGGTCGGCGACGTGTCCGACACGGCCGGCTCCGGTCGGGTCGCGCTGGTGGCGGTCCCCCACCGCCTGCCGCACGTCCGCGCGGCGCTGGCGGCGCTCGGCCGGCCGGTCGCGGGCACGGACGACGGCACCGCGGTGGACCTCGGTGCGGACCTCGTCGTGCTCAGCCCCGTCCAGACGAAGGGCCTGGAGTTCGACGTGGTCGTGCTCGTGGAGCCGGCCGAGGTGCTGCAGGAGAGCGCCGGGGACCTGTACGTCGCGATGACCCGGCCGACGCAGCTGCTGCACGTCGTGCACGCGAACCCCCTGCCGGACGGTCTCCGGCCGGCCTGAGGCCCTCGGCGACGTCCGCGGAGCGGACCGTTGCCCGTCCGAGGCGCGGACGGGCGCACCATGGTGTCGTGCTGAAGGCCCTGCTGCTGGAGAACATCCACCCCCACGCCCGCACCATCCTCACCGAGGCCGGGTTCGAGGTGGTCACGCGGTCCGGCGCGCTCGACGAGGACGAGCTGATCGAGGCGCTCGACGGCGTGCACATGCTCGGGATCCGCTCGAAGACCCAGGTGTCGGCCCGTGCGCTCGAGCACGCCCCGGACCTGCTCACCGTCGGCGCGTTCTGCATCGGCACCAACCAGATCGACCTGCGCGCCGCCGCGTCGCACGGCATCGCGGCCTTCAACGCGCCGTTCTCCAACACCCGGTCGGTGGTGGAGCTGGCGATCTCCGAGATCATCGCGCTCACCCGGCGGCTGGTGGACTTCGACCGCCAGATGCACGCGGGCGTGTGGAACAAGTCGGCCAGCGGCGCCCACGAGGTGCGCGGCCGGACGCTGGGCATCGTCGGCTACGGCAACATCGGCACGCAGCTGTCGGTGCTGGCCGAGAACCTCGGCATGTCGGTGGTGTTCTACGACACCGCCGAGAAGCTCGCCCTGGGCAACGCCCGCCGCATGCACTCGCTCGACGAGCTGCTCGAGGCAGCCGACGTGGTCACGCTCCACGTCGACGGCCGGTCCGGCAACGCCGGGCTGTTCGGTGCCAAGCAGTTCGCCCGGATGCGCGAGGGCGCGATCTTCCTCAACCTGTCCCGCGGTTTCGTCGTCGACTACCCGGCACTGCAGGAGGCCATCACCTCCGGGCACGTCGCCGGGGCGGCGGTCGACGTGTTCGCGCACGAGCCGAAGCGCAACGGCGACCCCTTCGAGTCCGAGCTGCGCGGCCTGCCGAACGTGATCCTCACCCCACACACCGGTGGCTCCACCGAGGAGGCGCAGGAGGCGATCGGGCAGTTCGTCGCCCACAAGGTGCGCGACTACCTGACCACCGGCTCGACGACCCTGTCGGTCAACGTGCCCAACCTCGCGCTGGACCAGGCGCCGGACGTGCACCGCCTGGCTTACCTGCACCGCAACGTGCCCGGCGTGCTCGCCGCGGTGAACGCGACCCTGGCCGAGCACGGTGTCAACATCGAGGGCCAGCTGCTGGCCACGCGCGGCGAGCTGGGCTACGTGGTGACGGACGCCGGGAGCCTGGTCGACGAGGCGGCCGTGACGGCGCTGCGCGACCGCCCCGAGTCCGTCCGCCTGCGTCTGCTCTCCTGAGGGCGGACGACGACGGCCGTCGTCGCACTGCTGCGACGACGGCCGTGGTCGTGCACCTGTCGTGCACCTTTCGTGCACGTGGGGCCCTGCCCGGGTCCCGGACTGGTCGGTCCGGGACGATCCCGATCAGACCCCGATCAGCCCCGCGTCACGCCGAGCCGCTCTTGCGCTGGAACCGACGCTGCACGGGTCCGGACGTCTCGGACCCGCGGACGGCACCGCTGCCCGCCGAGCTGTCGGTCGTCCGGTGCTGTGCCGACTTCTTCCGCTCCAGAGCCTCCCGGAACTTCGCCTTGGCGTCCTCGCTCACCGTCGGTGCGTGCTCCTCGTCCGCCATGGGCCCTCCCTCATCCTGCGGGCACCGCCCGCTGCCGCCCATCCGGGCGGCCTGGGGCCAGCCTGGCCCGTCAGCGCGACGACGGGCAAGCCGGATAGCCGCGAGGCCCTTCCCGGCCGCCTCGGGTGCGTCGGCTCTGCCGTAGCGTCGACCACGTGCACGCCTTCCCCGAGCCGGTACCGACCCGACGCGTGGCCGGTCTGATCCTCCCGTCCGTCTCTCTCGGGCTGTGGCAGAACTTCGGCCAGGACACGTCGTTCGACGCCCAGCGGGCCCTCGTGCTGCGCGCCGTCGACCGCGGGGTCTTCCACCTCGACCTGGCGAACAACTACGGACCCCCGCCCTTCGCCGCCGAGGAGGCCGTGGGCCGCCTGCTCGACCGGGAGCTCGCGGCGCACCGTGACGACCTGGTGATCACCACCAAGGCGGGCTACCGCGCGTGGCCGGGGCCGTACGGGGAGCACGGTTCGGCGAAGTACCTCCGCGCGTCCCTCGACCGTTCGTTGCGGGCGTTGCGGACCGACCACGTCGACATCTTCTACTCGCACCGGTACGACCCCGCGACACCGCTGGCGGAGACGGTCGGTGCACTCGCGGCTGCGGTCCGCGCCGGGAAGGCACGGGCCGTCGGCATCTCCTCGTACTCGGCCGACCGGACCCGAGAGGCGCTGCACGTCGCCGGCGAGCTCGGCATCCGGCTCACGGTCCACCAGTCGGCCTACTCCATGCTGAACCGGTGGGTGGAGCGGCCCGGAAGCGACGGTCGGTCGCTGCTGGACGTGGTCGGTGACGCCGGGATGGGCATGGTGGCCTTCTCGCCGCTCGCGCAGGGAATGCTCAGCACCCGCTACCTGCACGGTGTCCCGGCGGGCTCCCGCGCGGCACGAGGCGGTCCCCTCCGCCCCGAGTGGCTCACCGAGGAGGCGCTGGGGCACGTGCGCGCGCTGGACGAGATCGCGCGGGCTTCAGGACGAACGCTGCCGCAGCTCGCGCTGGCGTGGGTGCTGCGCGACCCACGGGTGACGACCGTGCTGGTGGGTGCGCGTACGCCGCACCAGCTGGACGAGAACCTGGCCGGTGCGGCGACCGCGCCGCTCACCGAGGACGAGCTCGTCGCGATCGAGCCTCACGCCGTCGACGCCGGCATCAACCTCTGGGGTTCACGCTCGAGCGACCTCTGACGGCGGACCCGGCGGCGTCGGGACCGACGGTCGACCGTCGGTCGGGTTCGCAGCCGGCTCGTCCGTCGCGTCGGGAGCCACGTCGTCGGTGTCGTGGTCCTCGTGCGCGGCCCGCAGCACGGTGATCGCCGCCTCGAAGTCCTCCAGGGAGTCGAAGCCCTGGTACACCGAGGCGAACCGGAGGTACGCGACCTCGTCGAGCTCCCGCAGCGGACCGAGGATCGCCAGCCCGATCTCGTAGGCGTCGACCTCGGCCTGACCGGACGAGCGGAGCGTCTCCTCGACGCGCTGCGCCAGCAGGGCCAGGTCGTCCTCGCTGACCGGCCGACCCTGACAGGCCTTGCGGACGCCGTTGACGACCTTCTCGCGGCTGAAGGGCTCGGTGGCACCGGACCGCTTCACCACCGCGAGGCTCGTGGTCTCCAGCGTGGTGAACCGTCGTCCGCACTGGGGGCACTGACGTCGACGACGGATCGATGCACCGTCGTCAGACGTCCGCGAGTCCACGACGCGCGAGTCGGGGTTCCGGCAGAAGGGGCAGTGCACAGGGGTCCTCTCACCTGTGCCGCCACCCAGGGGCGGTCGGCGGCACCGTCGAACGACCCCTCCGACTCGTCGGGGTCGCAGGCGACGCTAAGCGACGCCTGCGGGCCGCGCAAGGAACGAAGGGCCGTCAGCCGGCGGCGGGAACCACCAGCTCCTCGCCCGCCACCAGGCCCGAGTCGCCCATCCCGTTCAGCTTCTGCAGCTCGACCACCACGTCTCGGACGTCCTGACCGGGGCGCGCGACCGACGCGGCGATGCCCCACAACGTCTCACCGGGCGTCACGACGTGCCGCTCGACCACCGGGGCGGAGGCGGGTCCGTCGGCCGCTGCCCTGCTCCCCAGGACGCCGACGCCGGCCACGAGCAGCAGCGAGAGCGCCGCCACCACGACGCGCCCCCGCCGGGTCAGCCGCAGCGGCCGCTCCTGAGCCGACCGCTCGTCCGTCGGCGCCGTCGCGTCCGGCACCAGCCGGAGGTGCCGCTCCCGCGCCCCGGCCACACCGCGAGGTGCCGCTGCACCAGCCCGGACGGGAACGACCGCCGGACGTGCCGTGACCAGGATCGCGCTCATGCTGCCCACCTCCGTCGCGGGTGGCACCTCGCGATGCCACCACCGGATCGAACATCCGTTCGTCGAACGTCTGTACGATGTCTACCAGACCGGACCGACATCCGTCGAGACACGCTCGAACAGGTGTTTGAGTCCGGGTGCCGCGAGCCATACGCTCGCTGCACGGCGACAGACCATCACCGACCACTGACACGACCCGCGCGGCGCTGGGACCAGGCCGGACGCGGACGCCGGGGTCGGTGGGCGCGACGGTCCGGCACGCCGCCAGCCACAGGGAGGACAGCGCGGTGACGGACAGCAGGCGGACGGACGAGGACGGGACCCTCGCCTCGGTGCACGCACTACCGGACGGCGCCCCCGACGACGAGGGGCTCACACCGCGTCAGCGGTTGGTGCTCGCAACGATCAAGCAGTCCGTCGAGGGCCGCGGCTACCCGCCGAGCATGCGGGAGATCGGCGAGGCGGTCGGCCTGACCAGCCCGTCGTCGGTCAAGCACCAGCTGACCGTGCTCGAGCGCAAGGGGTACCTGCGCCGGGACCCGAACCGGCCCCGCGCGATCGAGGTGGTCCAGCCCGACGACTCCCGTGCGGTGCGCATCGGGACGGCGGAATGGGCGGCCGGTCTCGACCCCGACCTGCCGGAGCTGGACCGCACCCCCGGGCCGGCGTACGTGCCCGTCGTCGGTCGGATCGCGGCCGGTGGCCCGATCCTCGCCGACCAGGTGGTGGAGGACGTCTTCCCGCTCCCCCGCCAGGTGGTCGGCGAGGGCGACCTCTTCCTGCTCCGGGTCCGTGGCGACTCGATGATCGACGCCGCCATCTGCGACGGCGACTGGGTGGTGGTACGGCGCCAGCCGGTGGCGGAGAACGGCGAGATCGTCGCCGCGATGATCGACGGCGAGGCGACGGTCAAGACGCTCAAGCGCACGGACGGTCACGTCTGGCTGATGCCGCAGAACCCCGCGTACGCACCGATCCCGGGCGACGACTCGACGGTGCTCGGTCGTGTGGTGAGCGTGCTGCGCAGCCTCTAGGGCGATCGGCGCACGCCAGGACGGCCCTGCGGGCCCGCCGGTCAGGTCCGGCGAGCCCGCAGGCGTCGTCTAGAACCCGAACTGCCGCGCGACCGACCGCACCGCGTCGGCGGAGCGTCGCATCCCCGCGAGCTCGTCGCTGGACATGGGCACCGGCATCCGCTCGCCCACACCGTCGGCCGCCACCACGGCCGGGACGGAGAGGCAGACGTCGCTGATGCCGTGGTAGCCCTCGAGCAGGGACGAGACGGGCAGGATGCGGTGCTCGTCCTTGAGGATCGCCTCGATGATGCGCGAGCCGGCGAGGCCGATGGCGTAGTTCGTCGCGCCCTTGCCCTCGATGATCTTGTAGGCGGACTCGACCACGTCGCGGGCGATCGCCTCCCGGACGCCGGCGGTCAGCGGACCGCGGTCGCCGAACCCGTTCCAGTCCAGCAGCGGCACCGCGCCGAGGCTCGCCGAGCTCCAGAGCGGGATCTCCGTGTCTCCGTGCTCCCCGGCGACGTAGGCGTGCACGTTCTGCACCGCGACGCCGGTGTGCTGGGCGATGAGGAAGCGCAGGCGCGAGGAGTCGAGCACGGTGCCGGAGCCGAACAGCTGCGACGGCGGCAGCCCGGAGATCTTCAGCGCCGCATAGGTCACCACGTCGACGGGGTTGGTCACCATCACGTAGACGGCGTTCGGCGCCACGCGGACGATGCTCGGCAGCACCTTCTGCACCAGGGAGATGGTCGCCCCGGCCAGGTCGAGGCGGCTCTGGCCCGGCTTCTGCTTGGCGCCGGCCGTGAACATCACCACGTCGGCGTCGGCGAGGACCTCGATGTCGTCCGAGCCGACGACCTCCGCCATCGACATGAACTGGATCCCGTGCGACAGGTCCAGCGCCTCGGCCTCGACCTTCGCGCGGTTGATGTCGAACAGCGCCACGGTGCGCGCCGAACCCCGCATCAGCGCGGCGTAGGCCATGGTCGACCCCACGGCGCCCGCACCGACGATCGCCAGCTTCGAGGCCCTGCGGGGGGAGAAGACGGTCCCGTGCAGGCCACCCTCGTCGATGTCGTCGCTCTCGCTCACGGCTCCTCCTCGCGGTGCGCCGCGACCTGGCGGCGGCAGCAGGACGTTGGTCACGCCCTGACCGGATCACCCCGGTACTCGGAAGGCTAGTCGGCCGCCGCCAGCCGTTGCAGTGCGGAGAGAGCGACGTCACGCCGGGTCGTCGTCCAGAACGGCGGCATGCTCCTGGTCAGGAACGTGCCGTACCGAGCGGTCGCCAGACGAGGGTCCAGGACCGCCACCACACCCCGGTCGTCGACCGTCCGGATCAGCCGACCCGCACCCTGCGCGAGCAGCAGGCCCGCGTGCGTCGCGGACACCGCCATGAACCCGTTCCCCCCGGCCGCCGCGACGGCTTCCGTGCGAGCCGCCATGAGGGGGTCGTCCGGCCTCGGGAACGGGATGCGGTCGATGATCACCAGCCGGCAGGTGGCGCCCGGCACGTCGACGCCCTGCCACAGCGACAGGGTGCCGAACAGGCACGTCGACTCGTCGGCCGAGAACTGCGCGACCAAGGTGGGCAGCTGGTCGTCGCCCTGCAACAGCACCCGGACGTCGAGCCGCTGCCGCATCGCCTCGGCGGCCGCCTGTGCGGCCCGGCGGGACGAGAACAGGCCGAGCGTGCGACCGCCGGCGGCGCGCACCAACGCCTCGATCTCGTCCAGCTGAGCGGCTGTGGCGGGCTCCCGACCGGGCGGCGGCAGGTGCCGCGCCACGTAGCAGATCCCCTGCTTGCCGTAGTCGAACGGGCTCCCGACGTCGAGGCCCCGCCACGGCTGGGTGGCCTCGTCCCCGTTCGACGGCCGCTCCGGGGCGACGCCGGTCTCGACGGCGGGCTGGGCCGTCGCCTCGGGCGGGCCGGTGAGGCCCATCGACCGGGCGACCGGCTCGAACGAGCCGCCGAGCGTCAGGGTCGCCGACGTCAGCACGGCCGAGCGACCGGCCAGCAGGTTGGTGCGGATGAGTCCGTGCACGGCGAGCGGGGCGACGAGCAGCCGCGTCAGGGTGCCGCCGCGACGGTCCTCGGAACGGCTGCACCACAGCACCTGCCGGCGGGCGGCCTCCGGGTCGGCCGTCATCCGCTCGGCGACCTCGAAGAGGGACAGCATCGCGGTGCTGGCCATCTTCACTCCGCCGTCCGGGCCGCCCGCTGCCGCCGTGCGGCCCGGGTCCGGCTTCAGCGCGCTGAGCAGGGCGCGGGCGGCGTCCCGCACGGAGCCGACCACGTCACGCACGGCCGGTGGCAGGCCGTCGGCGAACCGGGTCTCCGGCAGCTCGACCAGCGCGGCGGCGAGCGCGCGGCCGGCGGCGTCCAGGTCGGTCGTCGGGACGCCGCCATGACGACGGGCCAGCCGGGCGGCGTGCTCCACGGTCGCCAACGACAGCTCGTCGGTCGCCTGCGCCGTCACCCTGTCCGTCAGCTCGTGCGCCTCGTCGACGATCAGCACCTGGTGCTCCGGCAGCACGTTGGGCGACCCCGACGCCGCGATCCCCAGCATCGCGTGGTTGGTCACCACGACGTCGGCCGCCCGTGCCGCGGCGCGGGCGCGCTCCGGGAAGCACTCGTCGACCATCGGGCACGTGGAGCCCAGGCACTCCAGCGACGTGACGGACACCTGCCGCCAGGCCCGGTCGCTCACGCCGGGCACGAGGTCGTCCCGGTCTCCGCTGTCCGTCTCCTGCGCCCACTCCCGGAGGCGGACCACCTGGTCACCCAGGCTCTCGCGACCGGCCTCGGCATCAGGCGCCGGGTGGTCGGCCGCACCTCGACGCTCGCCGAGATCGAACAGGACGGCGGTGTCGTCCTCGGGGTATCCCCCGGCCACCTTGTGCACGCAGAGGTAGTTGTGCCAGCCCTTGAGCAGCGCGGTCGTCGGCCTGCGGGGCAGCCGGCCCGCCAGCGCGTCGGCCACCAGCGGCAGGTCCCGTGCGACCACCTGGCGCTGCAGCGCGAGGGTGGCGGTGGACACGACCACGCGCTCGTCGGCCAGCACCGCGTGACGGACAGCCGGGACGAGATAGCCGAGCGACTTCCCCGTGCCGGTCCCCGCCTGGACCAGCAGGTGCTCCCCACGGTCCACCGACTGGGCGACGGCCTCCGCCATCGCGTGCTGACCGTCCCGGCGAGCTCCGCCGAGAGCCGTCACCGCCAGGTCGAGCAGCTCCGCAACGGGGGGCTCGGGGTCTGGCACCGCGTCAGCGTAGTCGCGGCGCGCGTCGACCCGTGCCGGCGCCGCGACGAGCGCGAGCGGGCGCGGGCGCCGCGTGGGCGGGCCGGATCAGGCGCGACGGACCGCCACCGCGTTCAGCTCACCGGCGAGCGTCGCGTCGACCCGGGCACGCAGCCACGTGCCGTCCGGGGTGTGCTCCTCCGCGTCGATGTCGCCGTGCTCGTGCACACGGCTGACCAGGTCTCCACGGGAGTACGGCACCACCACGTCGACCGGCACACCGGGGCGCGGCAGCTGGTCCGCGACCAGCTCCATCAGCTCGGCGATCCCCTCGCCGGTGTGCGCCGAGACCACCACGGAGTGCACCTCGCGGGAGCGCAGGCGGGCGATCGCCTCGGGGCTCGCGAGGTCCGCCTTGTTCAGCACGATGATCTCGGGCACGTCCATCGCCCCCGGGATGTCGGCGAACACGTGCCGCACCGCGGCGATCTGACCCTCGGGATCCGGGTGCGACGCGTCCACGACGTGCAGGATCAGGTCCGCGTCGGCCACCTCCTCGAGGGTCGACCGGAACGCCTCGACCAGCTGGTGCGGCAGCGACCGCACGAAGCCGACGGTGTCCGCGAGCGTGTAGACGCGCCCGTCGGCCGTCTCGGCCCGCCGCACGGTCGGGTCCAGCGTCGCGAACAGCGCGTTCTCCACCAGGACGCCCGCTCCGGTGAGCCGGTTGAGCAGCGAGGACTTCCCGGCGTTGGTGTAGCCCGCGATCGCCACCGACGGCACCGCGTTCCTCTTGCGAGACGCACGCTTGGTCTGCCGCGACGGCTGCATCGCCGCGATCTCCCGGCGCAGCCGCGCCATCCGGTTGCGGATCCGACGGCGGTCGAGCTCGATCTTCGTCTCACCGGGACCACGCGACCCCATGCCGGCGCCCGCGCCGCCGACCTGGCCACCGGCCTGCCGGGACATCGACTCGCCCCAGCCGCGCAGCCGTGGCAGCAGGTACTCGAGCTGTGCGAGCTCCACCTGCGCCTTGCCCTCCCGGGACTTGGCGTGCTGGGCGAAGATGTCGAGGATCAACGCCGTCCGGTCGACGACCTTGACGCGGACGACGTCCTCCAGGGAGCGCCGCTGCGAGGGGGCGAGGTCGCCGTCGACCACGACGGTGTCCGCACCGACCGCCGCGACGAGACGCGCCAGCTCGGCCGCCTTGCCGGAGCCGAGGTACGTACCGGGGTCTGGCGTGCGGCGGTGCTGCAGCAGCCCGTCGAGCACCTGCGAACCGGCGGTCTCGGCGAGCGCGGCGAGCTCGCGGAGCGAGTTCTCCGCGTCCTCCGCCGTTCCTTCGCCCCACAGCCCGACGAGCACGACGCGCTCCAGCCGCAGCTGCCGGTACTCGACCTCGGTGACGTCCTGCAGCTCCGTCGACAGACCGGCGACGCGACGCAGGGAGGTGCGCTCCTCGAGGTCCAGCTGGTCGCCGTCGTAGGTGGTGTGCTCCGCGGCGGAGGACTGCAGCGACGCGCCCGCCCGGGCGAGCACGCGTGCGACCACGTCGTCGGCCACCTCCTGCGCGGTGCGCGCCCGGTCGGGCGTCCCGTGGGTGGTGGTCCGGGGGTCGTTCACGCGGTTCCTCTCAGGTCGGTCCCTCCAGGGTCGCACGGGCGATGCGGAGCGGCGAGGCATTTCGCCGTGGGCCGAGCGGCGTGGCGGACGCCGATAGGGTCGGCGCGTGGGCGAGCAGGAGCACTACTTCACGGCCCGTCCGTCCTCGGCCGCCGACCGCCGGACGATCGAGGTCGAGCTGGCGGGCAGGACGGTCGCCGTCCAGACCGCCGGGGGCGTCTTCTCCCCCGACCACGTCGACCTGGGCACCCGGGTGCTGCTGCGCTCGGTGCCGACGCCACCCACCTCCGGCGACCTGCTCGACCTCGGCTGCGGCTGGGGCCCGCTTGCCCTGACGCTGGCGCTGCAGTCCCCCGATGCGCACGTGTGGGCCGTAGACGTCAACGAGCGGGCGCTCGACCTGGTGCGGCGCAACGCGGCGGCGCTCGGGCTGCAGAACGTCACCGCGGTGGCACCGGAGGCCGTGCCCGCCGACGTGCGGTTCGCCACCGTGTGGTCGAACCCACCCGTGCGGGTCGGCAAGGACGAGCTCCACGCCCTGCTGCAGCACTGGCTGACGCGCCTGGAACCCGGCGGCGAGGCCTGGCTAGTGGTCGGCCGCCATCTCGGCGCCGACCCGCTGCTGCGGTGGTTGCAGGAGGAGCTCGGGCCGGACGTCCGCACGGAGCGGTCCGGTAGCGCCAAGGGGTTCCGGGTGCTCCGCGCGGAGGCGGTCCGGTCGGGCGACGACGTCGTCGGCTGACGCGCCGCGGACCCGTCAGGACAAGGTCAGCGTCGCCAGGTCGACCGTCGCCTCGGCGACCAGCACCGCAGGACCGGCCAGCTCGACGTGCCCGTCGGCCCGGGCCGTGACGCGCAAGGTGCCCCCCGGCACGTGCACCAGCCACTCGTCCGGCGCCCTGTCGCCCGCCCAGGTGCGCACCGCGAGCGCCGCCGCGCACGCCCCCGTGCCACAGGAGGCGGTCTCGCCGACGCCGCGCTCGTAGACGCGCATCCGGACGACGCCCACCGTCCCGCCGTCCTCGGTGGCACGCTCCCCGAGGGGTAGCACCAGCTCGGTGTTGGTGCCCTCGGGCGGGAGGGGGCGAACGGTCGGCTCGCGAGTCAGGTCCGCGCGTTCCAGCTCGTCGGCGTCCGCGACGACGACCACGGTATGCGGGTTGCCCATGTCCACGCTGAGGGCAGGTCGCGCGACACGCAGCCCGGGGACGTCCACCGTCGCGTCACCGCCCGCCTGCACGGCCGCGGCGCCACCCGGCAGCGACCACACGCCCATGTCGACCGCGTACCAGCGCTCGTCCGCCACTCCGGCCGGGACGGGCACCTCCCGGACCCGTCGCACGCCGGCACGCGTCCCGAGCACCAGCTCGCCGTCGCGGGGGTCCCAGAGCCCGAGGCTGCGCACCAGCGCCGCCAGCACCCGCACGCCGTTGCCGCACATCTGGGCGACGGAGCCGTCCGCGTTGCGGTAGTCCATGAACCACTCGGCACCCGCGTCCGCCGCCAGCGTCGCCGCGTCCTCGACCAACCGGCGGGAGGCGACGAGCCGGATCACACCGTCGCCGCCGATCCCCGCACGTCGCTCGCACAGCGCCTGCACGAGCGCGGGCGTCAGGTCGAGACTCCCGTCGCGGTCGTCGATCAGCACGAAGTCGTTGCGTGTCCCGTGCCCCTTGGCCACGTGCAGCCGCTGGGCGGCGGGAACGGACGTCATGAGCCCAGACTACGGCGACCGTCGGGGCGCTCCGGCGGAGGTCCGAGCGTGCCGGCGTCGGCCCGCGCGACGACGTCGAGCGCCTGGTCGACCAGGTCGGGCGCCTGCGCGTCGAGCCAGTGCACGCGCGGGTCGCGGCCGAACCAGCCCATCTGCTTGCGCGCCAGCCGACGCGTGGCGGCCACGGTGGACTCGAACGCCTCCTGCTCCGTGAGCGAACCCGCCCGCATCGCGATCACCTGCGCGTAGCCCACCGCACGAGCCGCGGTCCGGCCGAGGCCGCCGGAGACCAGCCGGTCGACCTCGTCGACGAGGCCCTCGTCCCACATCCGTCGCACGCGCGCCGCCACGCGGGCGTCGAGGGTCGGGCGGTCGCAGTCCAGACCGATCCGGACGGAGGGCACCTCGTCGACGTGGTCGGGCAGCGCCGCGGAGTAGGGCCGCCCCGTCACCCCGATCACCTCGAGGGCCCGCACGATGCGCCTCGCGTTGCGCGGGCCGATGGCGTCCGCGGCCGTCGGGTCGAGCCGGCGCAGCTCGTCGTGCAGCGCTCGGGAACCCTCCGTCTCGACGCGCGCCTCCAGCGCCGCCCGGAGCGCGGGGTCCGTCCCGGGGAACTCCAGGTGGTCCAGCAGGGCGCGCACGTAGAGGCCCGACCCGCCGACGGCGACCGCGCGGCGGCCACGGCCGGCGAGCTCGTCCAGCGTCGCGCGCGCCCATCGCTGGTAGTCCGCCACCGAGGCGTCCTGCGACGGATCCAGCACGTCGAGAAGGTGGTGCGGCACGCCGTGCCGCTCGTCGACCGGCACCTTCGCCGTGCCGATGTCCATGCCCCGGTACAGCTGCATCGCGTCGGTGTTGACCACCTCGCCACCGAGCGCGAGCGCCAGAGCGATCCCGAGGTCGGACTTCCCGGTGGCCGTCGGTCCGACGACGGCCACGACGAGGGCCCGGCGCGAGACGGACGGCACGCGTCGACCGTACCGGGTGCTGGGTACCCTCGACGCATGGCCTCCTTCGCCGACCGCGCGCGCGACTGGGTCGCCCGCCGGAGCCGTCGTCGGGCACCGGAGCCGGCCGACGGGCCACCGCTGTCGGACGACGAGCTGCACGACCACGTCGCGGCCCTGCTCGCTCGGGAGCTGGGCGTCGCCGAAGCCGGTGAGGAGCTCCCGGTCCCCGTGACACCGGCCCGGATCGCCGCCTGGATGTCCGACAACGGCTTCTCCTACTTCGTGGACAACGACGGTGACCTGGGCGGTCTCTGGCGCGGCCGGCTGTTCTACTTCTTCCTCTTCGGGGAGCAGGCCGAGATCCTGCAGATCCGCGGGCAGTGGCACCGCGAGGTGGCGATCGAGCGCCTCGAGGAGGTGCTCGACCTGTGCAACGAGTGGAACGCCGACCGAATCTGGCCCAAGGCGTACGTCCGGGTCCGCGACAACGGCCGCGTCCACGTGATCAGCGAGGTCGCCGTCGACCTGGAGCACGGTGCGACCGACGCACAGCTGCACCAGACGCTGTTCTGCGGTCTGTCGACCGGCAGCATGTTCTTCGACTCGCTGGACGAGCGGTACCCCGACCCGGCCGGGGTGGCCCCGTGAGCCGGCCCGGGTGGCTGCAGCGGGCCCTCGGCGGCCTGCCGACCCCCGCCAAGTCCCGGCTGGCCGACGACGAGCCTCCGACGCCGCTGGCCCGGTCACGCGTCGCGGACTACCTCCGCGGCCGCGGCTACAAGTTCGTGGTCGACGAGGACGGCGACCTGACCGGCACCTGGGACGGGAACCGGTTCTGGTTCCTGCTGCTGGGCGAGCACCAGGAGATCCTCCAGGTGCGCGGCCGGTGGCACCGGATGCTCGCGCTGGAGAACCGGCCCGCCGTCGCGCTGACGGTCAACGACTGGAACCGCGAGCGGATCTGGCCCAAGGCGTACCTCCGGGAGGAGGAGGGCCAGCTGGCGCTGTACAGCGAGGTCTCGGCCGACCTCGAGCCGGGCGCCACCGACGTGCAGCTCGCCCAGCTGATCGCGTGCGGCCTCGGCACCGGCGTGCAGATGTTCTCCGCGCTCGAGGGGATGCTGCCCGACCCGGGCGCGGCCGCCGAGCCGCCGGACGTCCCCGACCACTGACCGGTTCAGAGGCCGCCCAGCACCTGGCCGAGCAGGATCTTGGCGATCATGGCCGCCGGGTAGACCAGGGCGTAGCCGAGCGCCACGCGTGAGTCGCTGTTGGTCCGTGCGTTCGCGAACGCCAGCACCGCCGGCTGCGTCTGGGCACCGCCCATCAGGCCGGACAGCTGGGTGCCACCGATCCGGAAGACGCGCCGCATCACGACGAACAGCCCGCCGCCGACCAGCGTGGTGACCACCACGCCGAGCACCAGGATCCGCAGCCACTCCCCGGAGGAGAAGGCCCCGCTGATCTGCGAACCGGCACGGGTCCCGGCCTGCGCGAGGAACACGAGCATGCCGAACTCGCCGATCGCCTGCGCGGACGTGTACGGCATCGCGGTCACCAGCGGCCCGATGCGACCGACCCGGCCCAGCACCAGGCCGAGCACCAGGGTCCCGGCCGCCGACCCGATGGAGAAGACCCGGCCCGGCACGGGGAACGCGACGACGCCCAGCAGCACACCCGCGGCCATGCCGAGGCCGAGCACGATCGGGGTGATGTCCGACAGACCTCGCGACGAGTCCCCGAAGAAGGTGGACACGTCCTTCATCCGGTCCCGCGGCGCGATGACGCGCACGCGGTCGCCCAGCTGGAGCAGGAAGTCGTCGGTGGCCACCATGTCGACGTCGCCGCGGCGGACGCGCGAGGCCGTGGCCCGGAACCGCGCCGCCAGCCCCAGCTCGGCGACCGTCCGTCCCGCGACACGGGCGTTCGACACCGTGATCCGCCGGACGTCCAGGTAGTCGCGGTCCACCTCGAGATGGTGCGAGGAGGTGTGCCCCAGCTCGCGGGTGACCGCCTCCACGTCGTCCGCGGGTCCCACCACGGTGACCAGGTCGTCGAGCAGCAGCGTGTCGCGCTCGTCCGCCGTGAGGATGGGTGACTGCTCGCCGTGCCGCACGCGCGAGAACTTGATCCGGTCGCCGTGGAGCTCCTCGAGCTCGGCGAGCCGCGGTGACGACTCGATCTCGACCCGCACCGTCCGGCTGATCAGGGCCGCCGGTGCATCGGTGTCCGCGGCGCGGTTGCGCAGCGCGAAGGACACTGCGATCAGCATGCCGACGACGCCGAAGAGGTACGTCACGGCGTAGCCGACCGTCGGCGCCGTCTGGTCGCCGGCCGCCTCCCGGGCCGCGGCGAGGGCGGGCGTGTTGGTCACGGCGCCCGCCCATGCACCGGCCACCACAGCCGGCTTCAGGTCGAGCAGCCGGCCCATGCCGACCGCCGCGAGCGCCGCCACGGCGAGGACCCCGACCATCGACAGGATCGGTCCCAGACCGCGCCGGAGCGAGGCGAAGAACGTGGCACCGGAGACGATGCCGACGCTGAACGTGAAGAGCGTCAGGCCGAGGGTGCCGAGAGTCTCGGGCACCTGCAGGTCGAGGCCGCTCGCCGAGCCCCACGCGCTGACCGCGATGGCCAGGAACAGCACCGCCGCGGCGCCCAGGCCCACGCCCTTGACCCTCAGGTGCCCGATCGCCGACCCGAACCCCACGATCACGAACAGCAGCAGGATCGGTTGCGCAGCGAGGAAGGCGAGGACGGAGTGCATAGGGACTCCTGCGGCTGGGTGCGACGTTGCGCCGCCATCACAGCAGCCGCATCCCGCACCCAGCAGGGCCGAAAGACCCCGGGCCTTTCGGCCCGGGACGGCGGGGTCAGCGCATCCGTGCGGGCAGGCCCAGCAGCACCGGCCCGGTCGGCGCCGACGACCCGTGCGCGTGGGCGTGCGCGTCGTCGTCCGCGCCCCGCGCCGCCCACGCGTCGCCGGCACGCGTGCGGCGCACCTCGAACGGGCCACCGTCCAGCGCCCCGTCCGCGACGAGGTGGTGCGGTGCCGCGTGCGTCACGCGGACGCGGACCAGGTCACCCGGACGCGGCCGGCCCTCGACCGGCAGGTTCGCCGGCACCGCCAGGTGGACGAGGCGGTTGTCCTCCGCACGGCCGGACAGGCGTGCGGTCAGCCCGTCCTTGCGCCCCTCCCCCTCCGCGACCAGCACGTCGACGTCCCGGCCGACCTGCGTCCGGTTCTCCTCCAGGGAGATGCGCTCCTGCAGCTCGACGAGCCGCTCGTAGCGCTCCTGCACGACAGCCTTGGGCACCTGGTCGCCCATGCCCGCCGCCGGCGTGCCGGGACGGGGCGAGTACTGGAAGGTGAACGCCGAGGAGAACCGCGCCTGCTCCACCACCCGCAACGTCGCCTCGAAGTCCTCGTCCGACTCCCCGGGGAAGCCGACGATCACGTCCGTAGTGATCGCCGCGTGCGGGATCGCCTCGCGGACGGCGCCCACGATGCCGAGGAAGCGCTCCGCCCGGTACGACCGCCGCATCGCGCGCAGGACCCGGTCCGAGCCGGACTGCAGCGGCATGTGCAGCTGCGGCATCACGGTCGCGGTCGCCGCCATCGCCTCGATGACGTCCTCGCGGAACGCCGCCGGGTGCGGGGAGGTGAACCGCAGCCGCTCGAGGCCCGGCACGGCGCCGACCGTGCGAAGCAGCCGGGCGAACGCACCGCGGTCGCCGAACTCGACCCCGTAGGAGTTCACGTTCTGACCGAGCAGGGTCACCTCGATGGCGCCCTGCTCGACCAGGGCCTCCACCTCCGCGAGGATCTCCCCCGGCCGGCGGTCCCGCTCACGCCCGCGCAGGGACGGGACGATGCAGAACGTGCAGGTGTTGTTGCAGCCGACGCTGATGGACACCCAGCCGGCGTAGACCGACTCGCGACGGGTCGGCAGCGTGGAGGGGAACACCTGCAGTGACTCGGCGATCTCGACCTCGGCCCGCTCGTTGTGGCGGGCCCGCTCGAGCAGCACCGGCAGCACGTCGAGGTTGTGCGTGCCGAAGACGACGTCCACCCAGGGAGCTCGTTCGACGATGCCGGCCCGGTCCTTCTGCGCGAGGCAGCCGCCGACCGCGATCTGCATGCCGGGCCGGGAACGCTTGGCCGCTGCCAGCCGACCGAGGTTGCCGTACAGCCGGTCCGCCGCGTTCTCCCGCACCGCGCAGGTGTTGATCACGACGACGTCCGCGTCCTCCGCGGCGACGGCCTGCGGGTCGGCGCGCACGTAGCCCGCGGCCTCCAGCAGGCCGGACATGTGCTCGGAGTCGTGCACGTTCATCTGGCAGCCGAGGGTCTTGACCAGATAGGTGCGTGCGGCCGGCTCGGCCGTCGGGGTCGTGGACATCGCGGACCAGGGTACGACGGGGTCGCGGTCAGCCCGCGGTCGCGCTGGCGCGCAGCTCCCGGACCACCGTCACCTTGACCTCACCCGGGTACGTCAGGTCCTGCTCGATCTGCTTCGCGATCGCGGTCGCCAGGCCGGGCAACGCCGTGTCGTCCACCTCGGACGGTTCGACGACGACGCGCACCTCACGACCGGCGGCCATCGCCAGCGCCCGACGGACGCCCGGATGCGCGGCCACCAGGGCCTCGAGCCGGTCCATCCGCTCGACGTACTGGTCGAGCTCCTCACGACGAGCTCCCGGACGGGCGGCCGAGATGGCGTCCGCCGCCTGGACCAGCACGGCCTCCACCGTGGTCGGCGGCACCTCGTCGTGGTGCGCGGCGACGGCGTTGACGACGGCCTCGCCCTCCCCGCAGCGGCGGGCCAGGTCGGCGCCGACGAGCGCGTGCGTGCCGGGCACCTCGGCGGTCAGCGCCTTGCCCACGTCGTGCAGCAGCGCGCCACGGCGCGCCACCTCGACGTCGGCGCCGACCTCCGCGGCGATCGCTGCCGCCAGCTGGGCGCACTCGACGAGGTGCTCCAGGACCGTCTGCCCGTACGAGGTGCGGAGCCGCAGGCGCCCCAGCGTGGCCACCAGCTCGGGGTGCAGGCCGCGCACCCCCGCACGCTCGGCGGCCTCACCACCGGCCGCCTCCGAACGTTCGTCGGCGCCCGCCAGCGCCTCGGCGTACGCCGCCTCGATCCGCTGCGGATGGATCCGGCCGTCGGCCATCAGCGCCTCGAGCGTCACCTGCGCCACCTCCCGCCGGCCGGCGTCGAAGCACGACAGGACGACAGCGCCCGGTACGTCGTCGACCAGGACGTTCACGCCCGTCAGGGCCTCGAACGAGCGGATGTTGCGCCCTTCCTTGCCGATGATCCGGCCCTTCATGTCGTCCGAGGGCAGCGGCAGCACGGTGATCGCCGCCTGCGAGCTGGTCGGCACCGCCAGCCGCTGCACGGCCGTGGTCACCACTCGTCGCGCCTTCGCCTCGGCGGTGCGGCGAGCACTCGCCTCGGCGCGGCGCACCGCTGCGGCGGCCTCGTGGAGCGCCTCGTCCGTCACGCGGCGCACGATCTCGGCCCGCGCCTCCTCCTCCGTCAGGCCGGACGCCGCCTCGAGCTCGGCTCGCGCCTGCTGCTGCGCCTCTACCAGCCGGCGTGCGACGGTGCGTTCCGCATCGGCCATCGTCCGCGCGGCCGCACGCTCGGCCGCGTCCACCGCCCGCGCCGAGGTCCGCTCCTCCGCGTCGAGCCGGTCGGCCCGTTCCCTCAGCGCGCGCTGGAGCCCGTCCAGCTCCTCACGGTCACGTCCGACGGCCTCCTCGCGCTCCGTGACGCGGCGTTCACGCCGCTCCGCGTCGGCCAGCTGGGCCCGCGCCTCGTCCTTCATCCGGACGACGTCCTCGCGGGCGCCGCGACGGACCGCCTCGGCCTCCCGACGAGCGAGGAGAACCAGCAAGAGCGCCACGAGGCAGGCGCCGAGCAGTCCGACGACCGTGACGATCGAGGGGACGTCCACCCAAGCCTCCCAGCTGATCCTCCGACGCCGGCACCGGCGGCGCCGGGCACCGGGCGCCGGCCCGGCACTCGGGGCAGTGCCACATTGTCACGCACCGGTGCTGCGCTCGGGCGACGTGCCGACAGGCTGAGCAGGGCGAACCTTTCGGGCGTGCTCAGTGACCACCGTCGCGGACCGTCGCTCGAGCGCAGCGGCGCTGTTCGCTTCGCGGGGGCCGCCCGGCCCGTCAGATGTCGGTGCCGAACCGGTCCTCGTCGCCACCGGGGTCCGCGCCCTCGTCGGCGAGTGCGTCGCGGACCAGCCTCGCCACGAGCCCGGGCGGGTACCCCTTGCGGCCGAGCGTGCCGTACGTGCGCCGGATGCGCGTCTGACGATCCAGGCCACGGGTGGCCGCCAGCTTGCGGACGACGAGCGCGCGCGCGGCCGTCTCCTCGTCCTCGTCGCCGACCTCCTCCAGCGCGTTGGCGGCCGTCACCGGGTCGATGCCCTTGCGACGCAGCTCGTTCGCGAGCGCCGTGCGAGACAGGCCCCGCTCGGCGTGCCGCGTGCGCACCAAGGAGCCGGCGTACGCGGCGTCGTCCACGAGCCCCACCTCGGTGAAGCGGTCGAGCACGCGCTCCGCGACGGTCACGGGGACGTCCCGCCGCGCCATCGCATCGGCGAGCTGGGCCCGGCTCCGCGGTGCGGCGGTCAGCAGCCGCAGGGCGATGGCGCGGGCAACCTCCTCGGGGTCCGGCTCCCGGTCCACCGCCGCCGCGCCCGCCTCAGGTGGTTCCGAGGCGGGCCGACGGCGGCGTGCGTCCCGCATGCTCAGAAGTCCACCGGCGCGCTCTCGGCCGGGTTGTCCACACGCGCGCCGACGCCGAGCTTCTCCTTGATCTTCTTCTCGATCTCGGCAGCGAGGTCAGGGTTGTCCCGGAGGAAGGACCGGGCGTTCTCCTTGCCTTGGCCCAGCTGGTCGCCCTCGTACGTGAACCACGAGCCGGACTTGCGGATGAACCCGTGCTCGACGCCCATGTCGATCAGGCCGCCCTCGCGGGAGATGCCGACGCCGTAGAGGATGTCGAACTCGGCCTGCTTGAACGGCGGCGCCATCTTGTTCTTGACGATCTTCACGCGGGTGCGGTTGCCCACCGCGTCCGAGCCCTCCTTGAGGGTCTCGATCCGGCGGATGTCCATGCGCACCGACGCGTAGAACTTCAGCGCCTTGCCTCCGGTGGTGGTCTCCGGGCTGCCGAAGAACACGCCGATCTTCTCGCGGAGCTGGTTGATGAAGATCGCCGTCGTCCCGGAGGAGTTCAGGGCGCCGGTGATCTTCCGGAGGGCCTGGGACATCAGACGGGCCTGGAGGCCGACGTGGCTGTCCCCCATCTCGCCCTCGATCTCGGCCTTGGGCACCAGGGCCGCGACCGAGTCGACCACGACGACGTCGATCGCGCCGGAGCGGATCAGCATGTCCATGATCTCGAGCGCCTGCTCGCCGGTGTCCGGCTGCGAGACCAGGAGGGCGTCGGTGTCGACGCCGAGCTTCTTGGCGTACTCCGGGTCAAGGGCGTGCTCGGCGTCGATGAACGCCGCGATGCCACCCGCACGCTGCGCGTTCGCGACGGCGTGCAGTGCGACCGTCGTCTTGCCGGAGGACTCCGGGCCGTAGATCTCCACCACGCGGCCGCGCGGGAGGCCACCGATCCCCAGCGCCACGTCCAGCGCGATCGAACCGGTGGGGATCACCTCGACGGGGGCACGCCCCTCGTCGCCGAGGCGCATGATCGACCCCTTGCCGAACTGGCGGTCGATCTGGCTGAGGGCGGCCTCGAGGGCCTTCTCACGGTCCTGCGGTGCGGGCATGGGTCCCACCTCGTCGTCTCGAGCAGCGTGCGCTGCGGCTGCGGGGGCTGGTCTTCGTCGTGAGCGACCGTATGTCCGACCACCGACACGGCCGTCGAGACCCCTCACCTCCCGTCGCGGCAGGCGTGCCGGACGGGCTGAGGGCGGTTCGACGGTTGATCGCCCGCAGACAACCTACCCGAACAGGTGTTCGATGCCCGGCGACACGCCGGTCACCGAACGGCGTGGTTCGACGCGGTCGCGGCTACCGCGTGCCGACCGTGCGCACGGCCACCTGCTGCCCCGGCTCGAGGACGTGGGCACGGCACCCCGGTGCCTCGCGCTCCACCGCCGAGGCGAACGCCGCACCCGCCCGGTCCATCCACCCCGGCGGGAGCCTGCGCGACACGGGAGCGTGCAGCGTCCCCCAGTGCACCGGCACCGCGTGCCGGGCTCCGACGAGGGCGCAGACCCGCGCCGCCTGGACCGGGTCCATGTGCCCGCCGGACAACCGCGGGCCCCACCCGCCCACCGGCACCAGCGCGAGGTCGATCGGCCCGCCGGCGAGCTCCGGCAGCCGGGCCATCTCCGGGTACGGCTCCGTGTCACCGGGGAACCAGACGCGCAGCCCGTCGGCCACCAGCACGAACCCGTTGGCCGCGTTCGGACGGTGCGGCATCGGGCGGTCCCCGTGCACGGCAGGCACCGCGCACACCGCCACGCCGGCTCCCGGTGCCGCGCCGCGCGCGTGCGACCCGCGGGGCCCGATGCTCAGCCAGACGCCCTCCGCGAGGCCGAGGGCACCGCGCACCTCGTGGTCGCGCAGCCAGTGCGCGTTGGCCGGTGCCGTGAGCACCGGGACGTCGTCGAGCAGGTGCAGGGAACCGAGCTCGGCATGGTCGTGGTGCAGGTGCGACAGGAGCACGACGTCGGCTCCGGACCACACCGCCGGTGCCGGCGCGGCGCCACGTCGCCGCAGCAGGCCGGCATGGCGCCGCAGCAGGGGGTCCGTCAGTACGCGCACCCCCGCGACGTCCAGCACCGCGCTGGCGTGCCCGAGCCACGTGATGCGGACGACCCCGGGTCCCGGCGGGCTCGTCGGGCGTCCCGACCGCGTCATCGGCGAACCCCTGCGGACCGCGCCCACCTCATGAGATGAGCGTGCACCAGCTCGGCGCCGACCAGCACCCGGCGCCCGGCGACGTCCGTCCGGTCGCTCTCGTCGACCGCCCACTCCACCGGGTGCAGCAGGAACGGCCAGGACTGTGCGCCGCCCAGGCCGCCGTGCGAGCCGACCTGACCCTCGAACGCGTGCACGTGACCGGAGGGGGTCACCGCCGACACGACCATCAGGTCGCCGGTGCACGGCAGCCGCCCGGCCCGGGCCAGGTCCTCGGCGGCACGCGGTCCGAGGCCGAGCACCGGGTCCGTGCCGTCGACCAGGGCCGACGAGCCCGCCCGCACGGGCTCGAGCAGCCGGACGCCCGCCTCCCCGACCGCCACCAGCCCGCGGCCGCGGGTGTCCACCACCACGACGCCGACACCAGGGCGGCCCGCCAGACTGGCGACGAGGCCCGGGTAGAGCTCCTGCAGGTCCTCGAGCGTCAGACGGGCACCGTGCCGCGGGAACCAGACCAGGCCGAGGTTCCCCGACCCGGTGACGACGACCTCGGGGGGGCCGGCGCTCGACGCCGAGGTGACGGCCCTCCGGTCGGGACCCGCGACGGCACCACCCCTCCGCGGCGGCCCGACCAGGCGCGTCAGCAGCATCGTGAGCGGCCCGAAGTCCTCGCCGCCGGCGCTCGTCACACCGGGCGCGTCGGGCTCCGCCATCAGCTCGCGCACCGTGTCGAGCAGCGACCGTCCCTCGACCTGCTCGTACGTCGCGCCGAGCGACTGGCCGTGGTCCGACAGGACCACGACGCGGTACCGCCGCGGCGCCCACGCCAGCACGCGCTCGAGCGTCCCGAGCACACCGTCCAGCCCCTCCAGGGCGCGCAACGCCTCGGGCCTGGTCGGGCCGGCGTGGTGGGCGACCTCGTCGTAGTCGACGAGGTCGACGAAGACGGTCGGCACACCCCGCGCCAGCGCCTCGGCGACGATCGAGGTGATCAGGTCCCGCAGCAGCACGTTGGTCAGCGCGCGGAGCGGGACGTACCAGCCGCCGCGGGACACCCGGGGGTGCACGCCGTGCTCGCGCTGGCGGCGCGCCTGGTAGAGCTCCTTCGCCATCTCTCCGACGGTGACGGTCAGCGCTCTGACCAGCACGAAGGGTGAGGTGAAGAACCGCAGGTAGCCCTGACCGGGCCCCAGGCCGCGCCGTCGACCGGTCCGGCTCATCACCAGGAAGCCCGTCGGGGCGTCGCCGGAGAACATCGTCGAGACCGCGACGCCCCCGTCCGCCAGCAGGCCGTCGCGCCCGTCCAGCCCGGCCTCGATGGCCGCGGCGTCCGCGGGATGGTTGGCGACGACGAGCCGGCCGAGCTCCCGGTCCCACCACCGGAACGCCGGGATCGTGCTCGAGTCCCCGTACAGGAGGCCGGCCTGGCTCGCCGGGGTGGTCGCCGGCAGCCGCGCCCACCACGGCTCGAGCAGGTGGGAGCCGTCGACGACCCACCGCTGCATCGTCGGCGCGAGGCCCGCCTCCATCGCCTGCTCCAGCACCGGGGCGGCGACACCGTCCAGCTGGACGACGAGCAGACCGGCGGGCCGGTCGGGGTCGTCCGCGGCACGACCCGCCGCCGACGCGGCGCGACGGGCACGCCGCACCACCCCGTCGACCACGTAGCCGTTGCCCGGTCCGGCCCACAGCCAGCGCCCGGCGGCCATCACGAGCCCCGTGAGCACGAGCACCTGCACGACGGACCAGCCGGACTCGACGTGCATCCCCGGCACGTACGCGAGCGCCGCCCACGCGACGGCCAGCTGAGCGGCGATCCCGGCGAGCAGCGCGGCGCCGGCACCGCCGAACCTGGCCACCGGTCGCAGCAGCGGTGCGACGACGAGGGCGCCCGCGGCGACCGCCACCGCGGTCAGCAGCACCGCGAGGGGTGACGAGGTCCGCACGCCCGAGACGACGGCGATCGCGGCCGCGAGCCCGACCGTCGTGGTGGCCAGGGACACGCCGGCGTCCGCCACGTCGGCCGGGGTGGGCCACCAGGCCGGTCGGCGACGGCCGGCCGGGTTCACCCGCGTGCGCGGCGCGGCGGGGCGGGGCGGCGCCGGTCCGCCCCCCAGCGGCGCGACTCGGGCACGTCGAGCTCGTCGCACAGGGCGTGCCAGACCTCACGGGGCTCCACGCCCTCGTCCAGCGCCTGGGCGCCCGTCCGGTCACCGAGCTCGCCGAGTCGCAGGTCGCTGACCAGCACCCGGCCGTGGGCGCGGCCCAGCACCTCGTCGACAAGGTCCCAGAACTCGCGGTACCGCACGGCCTCAGCCTGCCACCCGCCGGGCGCACGTGTCGGCGGGCCCCGCCATGATGGGCGCGTGGTGCTGGACCGCTTCTCCGAGCCGACCCGTACGTGGTTCACGGGCGCGTTCGCCGAGCCCACCCCGGCACAGCTCGGTGCCTGGGACGCCGTCTCGGGCGGTCAGCACGCGCTCGTCGTCGCCCCGACCGGTTCCGGCAAGACGCTGGCAGCGTTCCTGTGGGCGCTCGACGGCCTGCTGACCGCCGACCCGCCGGAGGACCCCGTCGAGCGATGCCGGGTGCTGTACGTCTCGCCGCTGAAGGCCCTCGCGGCGGACGTCGAGCGGAACCTGCGGTCACCGCTCGTGGGCATCCGTCAGGCGGCGACGCGGCTCGGTCGCGTCCTGCCGGAGGTCGCGGTCGGCACCCGTACCGGGGACACGCCGCCGGAGGAGCGGCGCTCGTTCGCCCGGCGGCCGCCGGACATCCTCATCACCACGCCGGAGTCCCTGTACCTGATCCTGACCTCGGCCGCGCGCGCCGGGCTCGCCGGCGTGCGGACGGTCATCGTGGATGAGATCCACGCGGTGGCAGGGACGAAGCGCGGCGCACACCTCGCGCTGTCCCTGGAGCGGCTCGACGCGCTGCTGGACCGGCCCGGCGGCCCCGGCCCTGCCCAGCGGGTCGGTCTGTCCGCCACCGTCCGCCCCGTCGAGGCGGTCTCGGCGTTCCTCGCCGGGGCGCGGTCGCTCGACGACGGCGGGCGTCGGGTGGTGACCGTGCAGCCGCCGTCGGTCAAGCGCATCGAGGTCGACGTCGTGGTGCCGGTCCCCGACCTCGCGGAGCTCGCGGCGGCGCCGGTGCGCGACACCGGGCCGGCGAGCGGCTCGGCCGGGCCCCGAGACGAGCTCGGGGGTGAGCTGGTGGGCAACCGTTTCGGTGGCGACCCGGTGCCGCGCGCGTCGATCTGGCCGCACGTGGAGGAGCGTGTGGTGGACCTGGTCGCGGCGCACCGCTCCACGCTGGTGTTCACCAACTCGCGCCGCGGCGCCGAGCGGCTGACGGCCCGCATCAACGAGGTGTGGGCGGAGCGCGAAGGTGTGCCGGTCGGCGCGCCCGGCGCGCTGCAGCCGGCCTCGGTGCCGGGCCAGTCGGGGACCTCCGCCGGGGTGGACACGCGCGACGCCACGACGATCCTGGCGCGGGCGCACCACGGGTCGATGAGCCGTGCCGAGCGGACCCGGACGGAGTCGGAGCTCAAGGCCGGTGTGCTGCCGGCGGTGGTCGCCACCAGCTCGCTGGAGCTCGGCATCGACATGGGCGCCGTCGACCTGGTGGTGCAGGTCGGCTCGCCGCCGTCGGTGGCCAGCGGGCTGCAGCGCGTCGGCCGTGCGGGCCACCAGGTGGGGGCGGTGTCGCACGGCGTCGTGTTCCCCACCTTCCGGGGCGAGCTGGTGCCGGCGGCGGTGACGGCGGAGCGGATGCGGTCGGGCCAGCTCGAGACGCTGTCCGTACCGGCCAACCCCCTCGACGTGCTCGCGCAGCAGGTCGTGGCGATGGTCGCCGTCGAGGACTGGCCGGTGGACGAGCTCGCCCGGGTGGTCCGCCGGTCGGCGCCGTTCGCGGGGCTCGGCGACGCGACGCTGCGGGCGGTGCTCGACATGCTGGCCGGTCGCTACCCGAGCGAGGAGTTCGCCGAGCTGCGGCCACGTCTGGTGTGGGACCGCGTCCGCGACGTGCTGACGGCGCGACCAGGCGCGCTGCGGCTCGCGGTCACCAGCGGCGGCACGATCCCCGATCGCGGGCTGTTCGGCGTGTTCCTGGCCGACGGCTCGACGAACGCCGAGGTGCCCGTCGACGCCGAGCGCACCGGCGGTCGGCTGCGCGGCGGCAAGCGCGTCGGAGAGCTGGACGAGGAGATGGTGTACGAGTCGCGTGTCGGCGACACGTTCACCCTCGGGTCCAGCACGTGGCGGATCGAGGACATCACCCCGGACCGGGTCGTCGTGACGCCGGCGCCAGGGCTGCCCGGCCGGTTGCCGTTCTGGAAGGGCGACTCCCCCGGCAGGCCGGCCGAGCTCGGGCGGGCCATGGGGGCGTGGGTCCGCGAGGTGCTGGCGCTGCCGGCGTCGGGTGCACGGGCCCGCGTCGAGGGCGCCGGCCTCGATCCCTGGGCGGCGGACAACCTCGTGGCCTACCTGCACGAGCAGCGCGAGGCGACGGGCGAGGTGCCGAGCGACACCGTGCTGGTGCTCGAGCGGTTCCGCGACGAGCTCGGCGACTGGCGGATCGTGCTGCACTCGCCCTACGGCGCGCGCGTGCACGCGCCCTGGGCGGTGGTGCTCGGAGCCCGCCTGCGCGAGCGGTACGGCGTCGATGCGGCCGTGATGCATGCCGACGACGGCATCGTGCTGCGGCTCCCGGACCTCGTCGACATCGGCCTGGACGACCCGGTCGACCGACCGGTCGGCGACGCACCCGCCATCGGGCTGGACGACCTGCTCCTGGAGCCCGACGAGGTGGTCGACTCCGTGCGTGCGGAGCTGGGTGGCTCCGCGCTGTTCGGCGCCCGCTTCCGGGAGGCTGCCGGGCGCGCGCTGCTGCTGCCGCGCCGGCGGCCGGACCGGCGGCAGCCGCTGTGGCAGCAGCGGCACCGCGCGGCGCAGCTGCTGTCCGTCGCGGCGCAGTACCCCGACTTCCCGATCCTGCTCGAGGCGGTGCGCGAGTGCCTCCAGGACGACTTCGACACCACGGCGCTCGCCGACCTCATGCGCGACGTCCAGGCCGGACGCGTCCGGGTCCTCGAGGTGACCACGCCGCACCCGTCACCCTTCGCCCAGTCGCTGATGTTCGGGTACACGGCCCAGTTCCTGTACGACGGGGACGCCCCGCTCGCCGAGCGCCGGGCAGCTGCGCTCACCCTGGACCCGACCCTGCTGGCCGAGCTTCTGGGCTCGGGCGGACAGTCTCAGCTCGCCGACCTGCTGGACCCGGAGGCGGTCGAGCGGACCGAGGCCGAGCTGGGCGCCCTGGCGCCGGACCGTCAGGCCACGACCCTCGAGCAGCTCGCCGACGTGCTGCGGCGCCTGGGCCCGTTGCCGCTCGACGAGGTCCGGGCCCGCATCCAGCCGGAGCTCCGCGAGCAGGCCACCGACTGGCTCGGCGAGCTCGAGAGGGCACGGCGGGTGATCCGCGTGCGCATCGGCGGTCTGCCGGCCGACCGCGCGGAGCAGTGGGCCGCCGTCGAGGACGCGGGGCGGCTGCGCGACGCGCTCGGCGTCGCCCTGCCCGTCGGCGTGCCCGAGGTGTTCACCGAGGTGCTCCCGGACCCGCTCGGCGACCTGCTGCGCCGGCACGCGCGAACCCATGGCCCGTTCCCCGCGGCGCAGGCCGCGACGCGCTTCGGTCTCGGAGTCGCCGTGGTGACCGAGGCGCTGCGTCGGCTCGAGGGTCGAGGCGTGCTGGTGCAGGGCCGGCTGCGACCGGAGGTGCTGGGCGGTACCGGCGACGAGTTCTGCGACGCCGAGGTGCTGCGGACGTTGCGGCGCCGCTCGCTCGCCTCGCTCCGCGCCGCGGTCGAGCCGGTCCCCCCGCAGGCGCTCGGCGTGTTCCTGCCGCGGTGGCAGGGGGTGCTGCCGGCGGGAGGAGGCTCGCGGAGCTCGGCGAGCGGTGCGCTGCAGGGCGTCGACGGCGTCGCGCGGGCCGTGGAGCAGCTCGCGGGCGCCGTGGTGCCGGCGTCGGCGCTGGAGACGTGGGTGCTGCCCGCCCGCGTCCGGGACTACCGACCGGCGATGCTCGACGAGCTGCTCGCCGCCGGTGAGGTGGTGTGGGCGGGGCACGGAGCGCTGGCGGGGCACGACGGGCTCGTGTCCCTGCACCCCGCCGCGGTCGCGGACCTGACGCTGCCCGCGCTGCCGGACGGGTCCGCCGGCCCGACGGACGCGACGGCGGTCAGCCTGCGACGTCATGTGCTGGACGCGCTCAGCGGTGGTGGTGCGTGGTTCCTCGGTGCGATCGCGCAGCGCGTCCGCACCGCGGTGGCGGACGACGACGCCTGGTCCGGCGACGCCGTCCCGTCCCAGGCGCAGGTCGCCGACACGCTGTGGGACCTGGTGTGGTCCGGACGGGTGACCAACGACAGCCTGGCGCCGTTGCGGGCCTGGCTGGGCACCGGTAGCACGGCTCATCGCGTGCGGCCCGCGACGCCGCGAGGGCGAGCGCTGCGACCGCGGCTCGGTCTGCGCGCGGCCGCCCGGCTGGGGTCGACCGCAGGTGCATGGACCGGTGGGGACGACGGCGCGGGTGCCGCAGTCGGACCGCACGCAGGTGGCCGGTGGTCGCTCCTGCCGCCTCGCGAGACGGATCCGACCCTGCGCGCGCACGCGCTCGCCGCTCAGCTGCTCGATCGTCACGGCGTCCTGACCCGGGCCGTCGCCGCCTCGGAGGGGCTGAGCGGCCAGTTCGGGGACGTCTACCGGGTGCTGGGCGCGTTCGAGCAGGGTGGACAGGTGCGCCGCGGGTACTTCGTCGAGCACCTCGGGGGCTCCCAGTTCGCGCTGCCCGGAGCGGTGGACCGGCTCCGGACCGATGCGCAGGTCGTCGACCAGGCTGCCGAGAGGGCCCGCCGACGGGACGAGGGCGACGCCGTCGCGGGCCCCGCTCTCCCCTGGCAGCTCGCCGGCGGCGGACGCGACACGGTGGACGGCGGCGCACCGCCGGTGGTCGTCGTCCTGGCCGCGACCGATCCGGCGAACCCGTACGGTGCGGCGCTGGGCTGGCCCGAAGGCCCGTCGCAGCCCACCGAGGAGGGCAGCGGTCGGCACCGCCCCGGGCGGAAGGCCGGGGCGCTCGTCGTCCTCGTGGACGGCGCGCTGACGCTCTACGTCGAGCGTGGCGGCCGAACCACGCTGACGTTCACGGAGGACCCGGTCGTGCTCGGCACCGCGGCGGCGGCGCTCGCCGAGGCAGCGCGGTCCGGACGCACCGGCCGGTTGACCATCGGCCGGGTCGACGGCGTCGAGGTGCTCGGAGGAGCGCTGCGCAGCCCGTTGGGCAACGCGCTGGTCGGCGCCGGCTTCACCCCGACGCCACGTGGCCTGCGGCTCCGGGCCGACTCATGACCTGCGGGCGTCGCCGTGCCCGAGGGTGACGTGCTGCGGCGGACGGCCGCCGTGCTCGACCGCGCGCTGGCCGGCCACGTCCTCGTCCGCACGGAGCTGCGCTGGCCCGGCGTCGGCGGCCTCGACCTGACCGGGCGGACCGTCCTCGGCACCGTCGCCTACGGCAAGCACCTGCTCACCCGTCTCGACGACGGCACCACGGTGCACACGCACCTGCGCATGGACGGTTCGTGGCGGGTGTGGCCCACCGGGTCGAGCCGCGCCGCCGCGCGCTCCCCCGACGTCCGCGCGGTTCTGGGCGCGGAGCACACCACGGCGGTCGGCTACCTGCTGGGGATGCTCGACGTGCTCCGCACCCGTGACGAGCAGGCGGTGGTCGGCCACCTCGGACCGGACATCCTCGCGGACAGGGTCGACGCCCCGGAGCTGCTGCGCCGGTGGAGCGCCGCTGGCGGCCGTCCTGCCGCGGAGGTGCTGCTCGACCAGCGCGTCGTGGCCGGGATCGGCACGATCTTCATGGCCGAGTCGCTGTTCGCCGATCGCGTGTGGCCCTGGACGCCCGCCGACGAGGTGCCCGACCCGGGACACCTGCTCGCCGTGGCACGTCGGCTCATGCAGCGGTCGGTCGCAGCAGGACGGCCGGACGAGCGTGTGCACGGGCGCGCGGGCAGACCGTGCACCCGGTGCGGTGGTCCCATCGCGGTGGGCACCGCCGGGGAACCACCGCTGCAGCGGGTGGTCTTCTGGTGCCCGCGCTGCCAGTCGCGGCCGGCATCGGCCGGTTGAGCCCTGCAGGCACGACGGAGGGCCGCGACCCTCAGGTCACGGCCCTCCGCACGTCACAGGCTGGGCAGCTCAGCCGACGGGCGCCAGCTCTCCACGCGACGACTCCCAGGTCCGCCCGTCCCAGGAGCGGCCGGCGACGGCAGCCGCCAGGTCAACCGGGACGGTGTCCGGGATCAGCAGGCCCTCGGCGACGGCGATCCGGTCGCTGACCTCGCGCAGCACCAGCGACATCGGCACGTCCAGCGCCTCGCAGATGCTCGAGAGCAGCTCCGACGACGCTTCCTTCTGCCCCCGCTCGACCTCGCTGAGGTAGCCGAGCGACACCCGAGCAGCGGACGACACCTCACGCAGGGTGCGGCCCTGGCGCTGCCGTGCGTCCCGCAGCACGTCGCCGATCTCACGACGAAGAACGACCATCCGGGCTCCCCCCTTCGCATCACGCTGCTTGTGCTGCGAAGGGCTCCCCGTGAACGGGCCAACCCCCACGGCACCCGGCCGAACCTCGGCCGGAAGGCTTCCACCGTACCTTGCGGCACCCGCATGTGCGCCGCGGCGTCCGAGCGGACGATCCATCATCACGATGGCAGCAACGCGGTCGGTACCCGGCGTGTTCCCTCACGACGGCGCCGGCACAGACGAGCTGGCACAGGCACCGACGGGACGACGGGAACAGGGCCACCCGTCAGGCGGCAGGCCCGGCCGCCTCCTCCAGTGCGAGGCGCAGCACCGCGTCGACCGCGCCGACCCGCACCTGCGCCCGGTCGCCGCCGAGCCGCAGCGACCGGACCCGCACGCCCGTCGCCGTCGCGACGGCGACGTGGACCGTCCCCGGCGGGAAGCCGTCCTGACCTTCCGGCCCCGCGACGCCCGTGGTGGCGAGGCCGAGATCGGCACCGAGCCGCTCGCGCACGCCGTGCGCCATCGCGCGGGCGACGTCCGGGTCCACGGCACCACGCTGCGCCAGCAGCTCGCGGTCGACGCCGAGCAGAGTCGCCTTCAGATCGGTCGCGTAGGCCACCACGCCGCCTCGGAGCACCGCCGAGGCCCCCGGCACGTCGACGAGCGCGGAGCACACGGCACCGCCCGTGAGCGACTCCGCCACGGCGACCGTCCACCCGCGACGACCGGCGGCCGCGAGCAGCTCGCGCGCCACCACGACCAGATCGTCGTCCGTCATGCCTACCGCGCGCCGGCCGGCCCCGGACGCGCCGCCCGTCGGATCCGCCAGGCGTCCCGCAGGTAGTCCAGACCCGTCACCACGGTGACCAGCACGGCCGCTGCCATCACGACCGCAGCCACCACGGCGACGAAGCCCGGCAGGTGGTGCAGCGGCAGGAGGTAGAGGCCGAGCGCGACGGACTGCAGCACGGTCTTGAGCTTGCCGCCGCGCGACGCCGGCAGCACCACGTACCGCAGCAGGAAGAACCTCATCACCGTGATGCCGACCTCGCGCACCAGGATCACCACGGTGACCCACCACGACAGCTCGCCCAGCAGGCTCAGCCCGATCAGGGCCATGCCCATCAGCAGCTTGTCGGCGATGGGGTCCAGCAGCTTGCCGAGGTCGGTGACGAGGGAGAAGCGGCGCGCGATCCACCCGTCCACCCGGTCCGTGAGCGCGGCCAGGACGAAGACCGCCAGCGCGGCCAGCCGCACGCCGACCTGCTGCCCGTGGTCCCACAGCAGCAGGACGCCGAAGACGGGGACCACGAGGATGCGCAGCGCCGTGAACCCGTTCGCCACGTTCCACGGCGAGGGAGCAGCTGCGTCGACCACCGCATCAGCCTAGAGGCGCGCGGCGGCGCCGCCGCGCAGCCGCGACCGCAGCGCCGGACTCACGGCAGCGGCTGCGCCCCGCCGAACAGCCAGCCCTGCCCGTACCGCCAGCCGTTCGCCTGCAGGAACCTCGACTGCTCGGTGTGCTCGATGCCCTCGGCGATGGTCACCATCGCGAGCTCTCGCGCAAGCGCTCCCAGGGCCCGCGCCACCCGGCCGGCGGTCGGGTCCGTCGGGATGCCGGCGGTGAACGACATGTCGAGCTTCACGCCAGACACGGGCAGGTCCCGCAGGTAGGACAGGGGCGAGACGCCGGTGCCGAAGTCGTCCAGGAGGACGGGGACGCCCGCGGCCGACAGCTGCGTCAGCTCGTGCCGGATCCGGGTGCTCGACGCCACGAGCGACGACTCGGTCAGCTCGACGACCAGCCGCCCCGCGGTCACGCGGTGCCGCGACAGCTCGGACAGCAGCGTCGTCGCGAACTGCCCGTCGCCCAGCTGGTCCGCGGAGACGTTGACGGACACCCACGGCCCGTCGGCACCCGAACGGGCCAGCAGCTCCACGGCACGGGTCGCGACGAGGGCACCGAGCGCCCCGAGGATCCCCGCCTCCTGGGCGTAGCCGAGGAACGTGCCCGGCAGCAGCAGCCCACGGCGCGGGTGCTGCCAGCGGACCAGCGCCTCGTAGCCGACCACCCTGACGTCCGCCAGGTCGACGATCGGCTGGTAGTGCACCACCAGCTCGTCGTTCTCCACCGCGTCGGCCAGCTCGCGCAGCATCCCTGTCGGTGATGCCACCGCCATCGACGGGTCGTAGACCTCGGTGCGCGAGCGTCCACCGGCCTTCGCGCGGTAGAGCGCGGCATCCGCCGCGGCGAGCAGAGCCGGCGCCCCGCCCTCGTCCGGCACGTCGGGGTCCAGCGTCGCGATGCCCACGCTGGCCGCCACCGTCAGCCGTCGGCGGGCGATGCGGACCGGTTCCCGCAGCCCCGCGTGCACCGCGGCGGCGACCTCGAACACCGCCTTGGCGGCGTTCTCGTCCTGCACCACCACCACGAACTCGTCACCGCCGAGGCGGGCGACGGTCCCCCGCCGGTTGCTCGCGGCGCGCAGCACACCGGCGACGTGCACCAGCACCTCGTCGCCCGCCGCGTGCCCGTGCCGGTCGTTGATCTGCTTGAACCCGTCCAGGTCGCAGGCGAGCACGGCGACCCGGCCGGCCGCCCCGGGCTGCTCCAGGACGGTCTGCAGCACCTCCTGCAGCAGCGTCCGGTTCGCGAGGCCCGTCAGCGGGTCGTGCATGGCCCGGTGGGTGAGCATCTCGGCCTTGAGCTTGGACTCGGTCGTGTCCCGCACCTGGACGACGAAGTGGTCGGGACTGCCGTCGTCGTCGCGGACCAGCCCGACGTCGAGGACCACCCAGACCAGGTGTCCGTCGGCCCGGCGGTACCGCTTCTCGAGCGAGAAGCGGTGGTCCTCCCCCACCAGCAGCCGATGGATGTGGCCCTGCTCGGTGTCCCGGTCCTCGGGGGCCGACAGGTCGGCCATCGGGTAGCCGCTCAGCGCCCGCACGTGCGTGCCCAGCAGCTCCGCGAACGCCGAGTTGGCCTCGATGATCTGCCAATCCAGGTCGACGAGCGCCATGCCGATCGGCGCGTTCTCCATCGCGACCCGGAACTGCTTCTCGGAGCGCGAGAGGGCGTTCTCCACCTCGTGGCGTCCGGTGACGTCCACCAGCGTGGTCAGCACCGCCGGGGCGTCGCCGTCGCCGTGCGGCACCACCCGACCCGCGACCTGCACCAGCCGTACCGGTGCCGACGCCATGCCCGGCACCGTCACCCCGACTACCAGCGGGGTGTCCCCGGGACGCGTGCCGACGCTGAGCACCGCCGTGGGGTTCATCGCCATGCCGCGCTCGTTGATCATCACCACCGGCAGGTCGCCCACCGACCGCCCGACGGTCTGCGCCGGGTCGACGCGCAGGATGTCCGCCGCCCGCTCGGAGATGTCCAGCACCCGCGACGACAGCGACTGCACCAGCACGCCCTCGCGGGTCACGGACTGCAGCGCGTCGTACCGGTTCCTCAGCTCACGGGAGAGGGCGAGAGCCTGCTCGACCCGCCGCACCTGCCGGCGCTGGCGAGCGATCAGGACCAGCAGGGCCCCGAGCGCGACGACGGCCACCGCAGCGGTGACGGGTGCGACCCAGCTGGGGACACCGAGGCTCTCGAGCAGCCTCACCACGGGGCGTCGCGCCGGTCGTCGGCGGCGTCCTCCTCGAGGTACTCGTCGTCGTCCATGTCGTCCGCCGCCGGCTCCCCGCGGAGCAGGGCGAGCGTCCCGGGCAGGTCGTCGGGCTTGACGAGCACCTCGCGTGCCTTCGAGCCCTCGGACGGGCCGACGATCTCGCGCGACTCGAGCAGGTCCATCAGCCGGCCGGCCTTCGCGAAGCCCACCCGCAGCTTGCGCTGCAGCATCGACGTGGAACCGAACTGGGTGGTGACCACCAGCTCCGCCGCCTGCAGCAGCAGGTCGAGGTCGTCGCCGATGTCGTCGTCCACCTGCTTCTTGGCCGGTGCCGCGGTGACGTCCGGCCGGTAGACGGGCTTGAGCTGCGTCTTGACGTGCTCGACGACGGCGTGGATCTCGCTCTCGGTCACCCAGGCGCCCTGCGTGCGCATCGGCTTGGCGGCGCCCATCGGCAGGAACAGCGCGTCGCCCTGGCCGATCAGCTTCTCCGCACCGGGCTGGTCGAGCACCACGCGCGAGTCGGTCAGCGACGACGTGGCGAAGGCGAGCCGCGACGGCACGTTGGCCTTGATCAGGCCGGTCACGACGTCGACCGACGGTCGCTGGGTGGCGAGGACCAGGTGGATGCCGGCGGCGCGGGCCAGCTGGGTGATCCGCTGGATCGACGCCTCGACGTCTCGTGGGGCCACCATCATCAGGTCGGCCAGCTCGTCGACGATCACCAGGAGGTACGGGTACGGCGCGATCTTCCGCTTCGACTCCGGCAGCGGCTGCACCTTGCCCGCCCGCACGCCGGCGTTGAAGTCGTCGATGTGCTTGTAGCCGAACATCGCCAGGTCGTCGTACCGGGCCTCCATCTCCTTGACCACCCACTCGAGGGCCTCGGCGGCCTTCTTCGGGTTGGTGATGATGGGGGTGATCAGGTGCGGGATGCCCTCGTACACCGTCAGCTCGACGCGCTTGGGGTCGACGAGGATCATCCGGACCTCGTCGGGCGTCGAGCGCATGAGGATCGAGACGATCATCGAGTTGACGAAGCTCGACTTGCCGGCACCGGTCGCGCCGGCGACCAGCAGGTGCGGCATCTTCGCCAGGTTGGCCACCACGTAGCCGCCCTCGACGTCCTTGCCGACGCCGATGATCATCGGGTGCTCGCTGCGCTTGGCGGCCGCCGACCGCAGCACGTCACCGAGCGCCACGGTCTCGCGGTCCGTGTTCGGGATCTCGATGCCGATCGCGGACTTGCCCGGGATCGGCGACAGGATCCGCACGTCGGCGCTCGCCACGGCGTAGGCGATGTTCTTGCTGAGCGCCGTGACCCGCTCCACCTTGATGGCGGGGCCGAGCTCGACCTCGTACCGCGTGACCGTCGGGCCCCGGGTGAAGCCCGTGACCTGCGCGTCGATCTCGAACTGCTCGAGCACGTTGGTCAGCGCCTCGACCACCCGGTCGTTCGCCGCCGAGCGGACCTTGTGCGGGGCTCCCTTGGTCAGCACGTCCTCGGACGGCAGCAGGTACAGGACGTCACCGGACAGCATCGGCTGCTCGCCACGCGGCACGCCGCGCGTCGGCGGTGCGGCCAGGCCGGTGCTGGTCACCACGCCCGCGTCGGGCGTCACCACGGTGGTCGGGACGGTGTCCGCCGCGCGGGCCGCCTCGACGTCGGCCGGGTCGAGCGGTGCGAGGTGGTCCGTGTCCTCGCTGCCCGGGTGCTTGGCGACGAGCGCGGCCCGCTCGAACGCCTCGTCACCCTCGTAGGCCTCGAGCCGTTCCGCCGCCGCGGCAGCTGCCGCCTCCGCGCGGTCCTTCCGCCGGCCGAGCAGCCCGCGCCGCTTCGACGGCTCGACGGGCTCCTCGGCGGTGTGCCCCTCGCGGATCACCAGGGGTGCGTCGTCGTCCTCGTCCTCCGGCGTGCCGTGGTGCGCCACCGCGGACCAGGCCGACCGGATGCGCGGGATCACCTGGTTCACCGGGGTCGCGGTGACGACGAGCAGCCCGAAGAGCGCGAGCAGCACCAGCAGGATGACGGCGACGACCGGTGTGAGCAGCGTCGCGAGCGGGGTGCCGACGGCGAGCCCGACGAGCCCGCCGGCCGCGCGGACGGCAGCGAGGTGACCGGTCGTCGGCACCCCCGCCGCGACGTGGAAGATGCCGCAGACGGACACCGCGATCGCACCGACGCCGATGCCGATCCGGGAGTTGGCCGGACCGAGGTCGGGATGGCGCATCAACCGGACGGCGAACCAGGCCAGCACCAGCGGCAGCACCAGGCCGACGCGTCCGAAGGCTCCCGCGACGGCGCCGTGCACGGCCGTGCCGGCGGTGCCGGACAGGCCGAACCACTCCCGCGCCCCCACGACGACGGCCAGCCCGAGCAGGGTGAAGGCGAGCCCGTCCCGCCGGTGCGCGGGGTCGAGGTCCCGGGCACCGCGGCCGACCCGGCGCGCCGAGCCGCCGACGACGTGCGCCGCACCCATCCACACCCCGCGCACCATGCGCAACGGCAGCGCGGCGCGTGGCGGGGGCGCGGTGCGGGACGACGGCCTCCCGGAGCCGGACGGCCGGCCCGAGGAACCACGGCCGCCAGAGGCAGCGCCGCGCACAGCCCCGCCCGGTCGGTCGCCGGTGCGCCGGGCCGCGCTGGGTGCGGACGTACGTGCTGCCATGGTCCTCACGGTAGCGGCGGGTCCCCGCCGCACCCGCCGTGTCGGGGCCCGGCGGGCGCGTGTCGTGCACGGACGACGTGGGCCCACGCGCCCGAGCAGGGACGTTCGCCCTGGTCGACGGTCGGCAGCGGCCGTGTCGGTGGCCTCCCCTACGGTGGTCCCCGTGACGACCCGACGGCCGCCGACCGGCGTCCCGCAGCTGCAGCCAGACGACCCCACCCCCACCGGTCCGTCCCGCTGGCGCGGTGCGGGACAGGCCAACCGGGACGGCGCCCGATGAGCCGGCGCGGCGCGCTGCTGCTGGCCGCCATGGGTGTGATCTGGGGCGTCCCGTACCTGCTCATCAAGGTCGCCGTGGCCGACGTGAGCCCGGTGGACGTCGTCTTCGCCCGAACCGCCGTCGGGGCCCTGCTGCTCCTGCCGTTCGCCCGCCGCTTCGGCGGCCTGCGAGCGCTGCGCGGGCACTGGCCGGCGGTCCTCGGCTTCGCCGTCATCGAGATCGTCCTGCCGTGGATCCTGCTGTCCAACGCGGAGCGCACGCTCACCAGCTCGACGACCGGCCTGCTGGTGGCGACCGTGCCGGTCGTCGCCGTCGTGCTCGGTCGCTTCGTCGACCGGCAGCCCGTGGCGGCGGTCCGATGGGCGGGGCTGGCCGTCGCGCTCGGCGGGATCGTGCTGCTGCTCGGACCCGGGGCAGCAGCGAACGACCCGTGGGCCGTCGTCCAGGTGCTTCTCGCCGCGCTGGGCTACGCCACCGCCCCGATCATCGCGGACCGCTACCTCCGCGACGTGCCGACCATCCCCCTCACCGCCACCTGCCTGGGTATGACCGCTCTGCTGTACCTGCCGTTCACGCTGCTGACCGGGCACCCGCACCTGCCCGGGCTGCACGCCGCGCTGGCGCTCCTCGCACTCGGCGTCGTCTGCACCGGGCTCGCGTTCGTGCTGTTCTTCCGCCTCATCGCCGAGGTCGGTGCCGCGCGGTCGACGCTGGTCGCCTACCTGAACCCCGTGGTCGCCGTCGCGCTCGGCGCGGCGGTGCTCCACGAGCCCGTCACGCTCACCGTGCTGCTGGCGACCGCGCTGATCCTGGCGGGGTCCGCAGCGGCGTCCCGGCGCGGCTCACGGGGCACCGGTTCGGTGGGCCGGCGCGGCACGGAACCCATGGTGGTGGCGGCCGCGTCGGCCGTGGCCGCTGCTCCGGCCGTGGGTGCTGCGTCTGCCGCGGCGTCGCCGCGGACCGACGAGCCGGAGCAGTGCCCGGCACAGTCCTGAGGGCGTCGGGCCTCCCGCCCGTGCACGGACGGTGACCGCGCAAAGTCGTTCGTCGGCTGTCGGACGCCGGTGAGAGGGTCGTCCGCATGCCTGAGAGCCCGTACCGACGGTTGCTGCGCCTGCCCGGCGTGACGCCGCTGGTGCTCGTCGCTCTCGTCGCACGGGTCCCCCACGCGATGACAGGAGTGGTGCTGACCCTCCACGTCGTGGGGCACCTGCACCTCGGCTACGGGCGCGCCGGTCTCGCGGCCGGGGCCATGACCGTCGGGATGGCGATCGGCGCACCGTGGCGCGGTCGACGGGTCGACCGGCTCGGGCTGCGACGCGCCCTGCTGCCGTCGGTCGTCGTCGAGTCGGCGGTCTGGCTGGTCGCACCGCGGCTCGGGTACGTGCCGCTGCTCGGCGCGGTGTTCGTCGCCGGGCTCTTCCTGGTGCCGGTGTTCTCGGTGGTTCGTCAGTCGCTGGCCGCGCTGGTCCCCCTGGGTCAGCAGCGCACGGCCTTCGCGCTCGACTCGGTCGCCACCGAGCTCACGTTCATGCTGGGGCCGGCCGTCGGCGTGGTGCTGGCGACCCGGGCGTCCAGCACGCTCGCGCTCACGGTGATCGGCGTCGCGACGGTCGGCGCCGGGCTGCTGCTCATGTGGTTCGACCCGCCCACCACCTCGCCTCGCGGGGCGGACGTCGACGCGCAGCCGGCCGGCGAACCCGAGGACCACGTGGTCGGTCGCGGCGCGCGGGCGTTGGCCACTCCGGGGCTGCTGGTGATCCTGGGAGCCTGCACCGCCGCGGCGCTCGTCCTCAACGGCACGGACGTGTCGATCATCGCCGCCCTGCGCAGCACCGGCCACGAGGCCTCGGTCGGCTGGATGATCGCGCTGTGGTGCCTCGGCTCCGTCATCGGCGGGCTGGTCTACGGCGGTGGCCGGCGGGAGGTGCACCCCCTGGCGCTCGTCGCCCTGCTCGCGGCCCTCACACTGCCCGCAGCCCTCGCCACGACGCAGACGCAGCTCGCCGTGGCCGTGGTCGTCGCCGGCCTGCCGTGTGCCGCGAGCCTGTCGGCGATCAACGCCGCCCTGGTCCGCTCGGTGCCGGAGAGCCGACGCGGCGAGGTGATGGGCTGGAGCGGGACGGCCAACACCGTGGGTGCCGCGCTCGGTGCACCGCTCGGCGGGCTGGTGATCGACCACGTCGGTGCACGAGCCGGCT
This sequence comes from Cellulomonas sp. 73-145, assembly GCA_001898185.1. Classification (GTDB taxonomy): domain Bacteria; phylum Actinomycetota; class Actinomycetes; order Actinomycetales; family Cellulomonadaceae; genus Cellulomonas. Next base: position 107,789 of record MKTI01000005.1, read on the forward strand.
TCCTCGCTGCCGGCGGCGTGGGCCTCGTTCTGACCGTCGGTGCGCTGGTGCTGCGCCGCGTCGCACGCGCGCTCGGCGGGCGGTCCACGGGGGACCTGGGCGGCGGTGGGGTTGCCGTCGCCGTGCCGGCCACCGCCGATGGCGACGACGAGCCGGCGGGCCGACCGGGACGCCGGGACTCGGCGGCGCCGACGCGCTGACGGGCTCGCGCGTCGGCGGCGCCGTCAGGCCTCGCCGACCACCGGGCTCAGGCCTCGACGACCACCGGGATGATCATCGGCCGACGCCGCAGGCGGCTCGCCACGAACCGGCCGACCACCCGGCGCACCACCTGCTGCAGCTGGTACGTGTCGACCGAGCTCGACCTGGCCGCTTCCTCCAGTGCCACGGACAGCTCCGGCAGCACGGCGTCGAACACCGAGTCCTGCTCGGCGACACCGCGCGCGTGGATCTGCGGCCCGGCGAGCACCTTGCCGTCCGCCGAGCTGACGACGGCGAAGATGGACACGAAGCCCTCGTCGCCCAGGATCCGGCGGTCCTTCAGCTCGGCCTCGGTGATGCCGCCCACGCTCGAGCCGTCGACGTAGACGTAGCCGCACGGCACGGCACCGGCCACGGAGGCGCGGCCGTCGACCAGGTCGACCACCACACCGTCCTCCGCCAGGACCACGCGGTCGGCGGGGACGCCGGTGCGGACGGCCAGCGCGGCGTTCGCGACCAGGTGCCGCACCTCGCCGTGGATCGGCATCACGTTGCGCGGCCGCAGGACGTTGTAGACGTAGAGCAGCTCACCGGCGCTGGCGTGCCCGGAGACGTGCACCTTGGCGTTGCCGGAGTGCACGACGCGCGCACCGAGCCGGGTCAGGCCGTTGATGACGCGGAACACGGCGTTCTCGTTCCCGGGGATCAGGCTCGAGGCCAGGATCACCGTGTCGCCGGGGCCGACGCTGATGCGGTGGTCGCCGTTCGCGATGCGCGACAGCGCCGCCATCGGCTCGCCCTGGGACCCGGTGCACATGAAGACGACCTGGTCGTCCGGCAGGTCGTCGACCTGCTTCTGGTCGACCAGCACCCCCTCCGGGACGTGCAGGTAGCCCAGCTCGGCCGCGATCGTCATGTTGCGGACCATCGAGCGCCCCACCAGGGCGACCCGGCGCTCGTGCATCGCGGCAGCGTCGAGCACCTGCTGGACGCGGTGCACGTGCGAGGCGAACGACGCGACGATGATCCGGCGGGTCGACTCGGCGAACACCCGGTCCAGCACCGGACCGATCTCGCGCTCGCCGGTGACGAACCCGGGGACCTCGGCGTTGGTCGAGTCGACCATGAACAGGTCGACGCCCTGCTCACCGAGCCTCGCGAAGGCGCGCAGGTCGGTGATCCGTCCGTCCAGCGGGAGCTGGTCCATCTTGAAGTCGCCGGTGTTGAGCACCGTGCCCGCCGGCGTCCGCACCGCGACTGCCAGGGCGTCCGGGATCGAGTGGTTCACGGCGACGAACTCGCACTCGAACACCCCGAGGCGCTCGGTCTGGCCCTCGCGCACCGGGAGCGTGCGCGGCGTGATCCGGTGCTCCTTCAGCTTCGCCTCGACGAAGGCGAGCGTCAGCTGCGAGCCGACCAGCGGGATGTCCTGGCGCAGACGCAGCAGGTAGGGCACCGCGCCGATGTGGTCCTCGTGACCGTGCGTGAGCACGATCGCCTCGATGTCGTCCAGCCGGTCCCGGATGTAGTCGAAGTCCGGGAGGATCAGGTCGACGCCGGGCTGGTTGTCCTCGGGGAACAGCACGCCGCAGTCGATGACCAGCAGGCGACCGTCGAACTCGAGGACCGACATGTTGCGGCCCACCTCACCGAGGCCGCCGAGCGGGACGATGCGCAGGGCGCCGGCCGCCAGGGCCGGGGGCAGGGTGAGTTCGGGGTGGGGGTGGCTCACGGGACTCCTGTCAGAGGGGCGCCGGTCAGCCGGCGACGAGGTCGAGCAGGCCTGCGCGCACCAGGTCCGTGCGCAGCGCACCGAGCTCGGCGTCGCTGAGCGGCACGATCGGCAGCCGGGTGGCCCGGCTGGGCAGCAGGCCGAGCAGCTGGAGCGCTGCCTTGGCGGTGGGAGCCTGCATGCCGGCACCGTTGAGGGCGTCGACCGCGGGCATGATCTGGCGGAACGCCGCGAGCGCACCGGCGTGGTCGCCGGACACCCAGCAGCGGGCGATGGTGGCGAGGCCGGGGGTTGCGACGTGGCCGACGACGGACACGATGCCGACGGCGCCCACGGCGAGCAGCGTGAGGAACGCCGAGTCGTCGCCCGAGTACCACGCCAGGCCGGTGCGCTCGATCGCCTTCGCGGCGCCGTAGGTGTCGCCCGTCGCGTCCTTGACGGCGACGATGCGGGGGTGCTCGGCCAGCCGGTCCAGCGTCGCGGGCTGCACGCGGACCCCGGCGCGGCCCGGGATGTCGTAGACCATCACCGGGAGCTCGGTGGCGTCGGCGACCGACTCGATGTGCGTCGCGAGGCCGTCCTGCGACGGACGTGAGTAGTACGGGCTGACGACCAGCAGACCGTGTGCGCCGGCGTCCGCGGCCTGCTCGGCCATCCGCACCGCGTGCGCCGTGTCGTTGGAACCGGCGCCGGCGACGACGAAGGCGCGGTCGCCCACGGCCTCGACGACCGCCGAGACCAGCTCCGCCTTCTCCGGTGCGTGGGTGGTCGGCGCCTCGCCGGTGGTGCCGCTGAGCACGAGACCGTCGTTGCCCTGGTCCACCAGGTGCTGCGCGAGCGCGACGGCAGCGGCCACGTCGACGGCGCCGTCCGGCGTCATCGGGGTGACCATCGCGGTGAGCACGGACCCGAAGGGACGGGTGGAGGACGTCACGGCGGGCATGGGGTCACGCTACCGCCCCGGTCCCCGGCGTCCCGGACGCGTCCGCGCGGGCGTAGGAGCGGAACCGGTACCGCGTCCCCGTCCGCGAGACGAGCCACGGACCGGCGTCGAGGGCCGCCTCGCCGGGCCCGTCCGCCTCGAGCGGCTGGGCGCCGTCGACCCCGACAGGACGCCAGCGGACCGGATCCACCAGCGGCGCGTAGGTGTCCCCCGGCACGTCGAGGTCGACGTCGGTCACCTCGAGGCGGTCGGCACGCGTGATCGTCTCCGCGAACAACGCCGCTCCGCCGATGACCCACAGCTCCTCGTCGGCCCCGACCAGCTCGAGCGCGGCCTCCAGCGACGGGCACACCTGCGCGCCCGCGGCGTGGTACGCCGGGTCACGCGAGAGCACGACGTTGCGGCGGTCCGGGAGGGGCCGCATCCGTTCCGGCAGCGACTCCCACGTCCGACGGCCCATCACCACGGCATGCCCGGCGGTGAGCCGGCGGAAGCGGGCCAGGTCCTCCGGCAGGTGCCACGGCAGCGTGCCGTCCCGGCCGATCACCCCGTCCGCCGTCTGCGCCCAGACGAGCGCGAGGCTCACACCGCCACCGGCGCCTTGATCGCCGGGTGGTGCTGGTAGTCCAGCACGTGCACGTCCTCGTAGGTGTAGTCGAACAGCGACGGCGCCCGGTCCAGCTCCAGCCGCGGTGCCGGGAACGGCGTGCGGGACAGCTGCTCGCGGACCTGGTCGACGTGGTTGTCGTACACGTGGCAGTCGCCGCCGGTCCACACGAAGTCGCCGACCTCCAGGTCCACCTGCTGGGCCACCATGTGGGTGAGCAGCGCGTAGGAGGCGATGTTGAACGGCACCCCGAGGAACATGTCCGCCGACCGCTGGTAGAGCTGGCACGAGAGGCGTCCGTCGGCGACGTAGAACTGGAACATCGCGTGGCACGGAGCCAGCGCCATCTGCGGGATCTGGGCGACGTTCCACGCGGAGACGAGGTGCCGGCGCGAGTCCGGGTCGCGGCGCAGACCGTCGAGGACGGCCGCGAGCTGGTCGACGTGGCCGCCGTCCGGCGTGGGCCAGGACCGCCACTGCACGCCGTACACGGGTCCGAGCTCACCGTCCGGTGCGGCCCACTCGTCCCAGATCGACACGCCGTGCTCCTGGAGCCAGCGGACGTTCGAGTCCCCGCGCAGGAACCACAGCAGCTCGTAGACGACCGAACGCAGGTGCACCCGCTTCGTCGTCACCAGGGGGAAGCCGGCCTGCAGGTCGAACCGCAGCTGCGCACCGAACAGGCTGCGGGTCCCCGTCCCGGTCCGGTCCGCCTTCCGCGTCCCCGTCTCCAGCACCCGGCGCAGCAGGTCCTCGTACGGCGTGGGCACGGACGCGTCGACCGGGCTCGTCATGGCGGACATCGTAGGTCGCGGACGCGGGAGGACATCGGGGGCTCGCACGGCGAGACTGGGGGCCATGACCGCCTCGTCGTCCTCACCGCCCACCGCTGGGTCCGCACTGCCGGCCGACCTGCCGACCGGGCTGCTGATCGGTGGCGAGTGGCGAGCCGCCGGCTCGGGCGGCACGTTCGCCGTCCACGACCCGGCGACGACCGACGTGCTGGCGGAGGTGTCCGACGCCGGTGAGCAGGACGCCCTCGACGCCCTGACCGCCGCCGACGCGGCCTTCCGGGAGTGGCGGACCGTCGCGCCCCGCGACCGCAGCGAGCTGCTGCGGGCGGTGTTCGAGGCGATCACGGCCCGGACCGACGAGATCGCCGCGGTGATCACCGCGGAGGGCGGCAAGCCCCTGGCCGAGTCCCGTGCCGAGGTGGCCTACGCCGCGGACTACGTCCGGTGGTTCGCCGAGCAGGCCGTGCGGATGGAAGGGCTGGCGAGGCGCGCTCCCGCCGGCACGCACCACCAGCTGGTGCTGCGCAAGCCGGTCGGTCCGGCACTGCTGATCACGCCGTGGAACTTCCCGATCGCGATGATCGCCCGCAAGCTCGCGCCGGCGCTCGCCGCCGGCTGCAGCGTGGTGGTGAAGCCTGCACAGCTGACGCCGCTGACCACCGCCCTCGTCGCGGAGATCGTGCGGGCCGAGCTGGCGGCCCGCCACCTGCCGACCGGGGTGGTCAACGTGGTGCCGTCGTCGTCCGCCTCCCGCATCTCCCGACCGCTGCTCGCGGACCCACGCCTGCGCAAGCTGTCCTTCACAGGCTCGACGGAGGTCGGCGCATCGCTGCTGAAGCAGGCGGCGGACGGGATCCTGCGCACGTCGATGGAGCTCGGCGGCAACGCCCCCTTCCTCGTCTTCGACGACGCCGACCTCGACGCGGCCGTCGAGGGCGCCGTAGCGGCGAAGATGCGCAACTCCGGCCAGACGTGCGTCGCGGCCAACCGGTTCCTGGTGCAGGAGGGCGTCGCCGAGGAGTTCACCGCGAGGCTCACGGAGGCGTTCGGCCGGCTCGTCGTCGGACCGGGCGACCGACCAGGCACCACGGTGGGCCCGCTCATCCAGCAGAGCGCCGTCGACCGGGTGACCGAGGTGGTGCAGCAGGCGGACGACGCGGGTGCCCAGGTGCGCGTCGGCGGGATGCGACCCGAGGGGCGCGGCTGGTTCTACCTGCCCACGGTCCTGGACGGCGTCACGCCGGACATGCGGGTGGTGACCGAGGAGGTGTTCGGACCGGTGGCCCCGGTGCTGCGGTTCGGTTCCGAGGACGAGGGTGTCGACCTGGCCAACGCGACGCCCTTCGGCCTGGTCGCGTACGCGTACACCCGTGACGTCGGCCGGGTGATGCGCCTGACCGAGCGCATCGACGCCGGCATGCTCGGGGTGAACCGCGGCATGGTGTCGGACGCGTCGGCACCGTTCGGCGGGGTGAAGCGATCCGGTCTCGGCCGCGAGGGCGGCGAGGCCGGCATCGAGGAGTACGTCGACCCGATGTACGTGGCGCTGTGAACGGCCACCACGCGGAGGGCGCGCACGCGGACGGTGCGCACGCCGACGTCTCGGTCCGGCCGGCCGTCGCGGGCGACGAGCGCGCGGTGGCCCGCATCCAGCTCGCCGCCTGGCGGTCGGCGCACGCGGCGACCCTCGGGCAGGAGGTGCTGGAGAGCTTCGACGAGGGCGCCTTCGTGGAGCGCTGGGCGCAGGCGGTCCGGATGCCGCCGGCTCCCGGGTATCGCGTCCTCGTGGCGTGCGCGGGGCCGCGCGTGGTGGGCTTCGCCGCCGTCGCACCCGTCCCGCCGCCGGAGGAGGAGCCCTTGGCCGCACCGGGTGGCGTGATCCTCGCGCTCGAGGTGGACCCGCCCGAGCAGCGGGCCGGCCATGGCTCTCGCCTGCTGGCGGCCGCCGTCGACCTGCTGCGCGGGGACGGTGCCGACCAGGTCCAGACCTGGGTGATCGACGGCGACGAGGCACGCGACCGCTTCCTCGCCGGGGCCGGGATGGGACCGGACGGCGCCGTACGGGACCTCAGCTCGGGAGAAGGTCCCGGTGGCGAGGCCTTCGTGGTGCGGGAACGCCGCTGGTACGCCTCGATCTAGGGACGCCGGTCGATCGAGGCGGGCCGGGAGCTAGGACTGCTCGCGTCCCCGGTGCAGCCGGCTCGCGCGGCGCAGGGAGCCACGGGCACGACGTCGGTCCCCGGCCGCGTCGTACGCGAACGCCAGGCGGTACCACGCGCGCCAGTCGTCCGGGGCCGCCTCCACGGCCTGCCGGGCAGGCTCGAACCGCTGCCGCGCCACCTGCCGGTCGACCCGTCCGCCGGGTGACCGCGGCAGGTCGTCCACCGGCAGCTCACCGGCACGGTCGAGCTCGTCCGCCATCCGCTGCACGTCCACCGCGAGCAGCCACTCTCGGACGATCAGGGCGATGACCAGCAGGGGAAGCACCAGGAACGCCGTGCCGAGGGCGATGCCGACCGCCCGACCGGTGACGATCAGCTGGACCGAACGCACTCCGACCAGCCACACCCACAGGGCCAGCAGGACGGTGACCAGCACCGCCCCGACCAGCCCGGTGTACCGGCGCCGGGCCGGCGGCCGGTCGGGCTGCGCGCTCACGCCGTGCCCAGGCCGAGCAACGGCGCCAGGCCGACGGTCAGCCCGGGGAGGCTGCCCACACGGCGCACACCGAGCAGCACCCCAGGCATGAAGCTGGTGCGGTCGAACGAGTCGTGGCGGATGGTCAGCTGCTCCCCCGGGTTGCCGAGCAGCACCTCCTGGTGCGCGGTGAGCCCGCGCAGCCGGACGGCGTGCACATGGATCCCCTCGACCTCGGCGCCGCGCGCGCCGTCGAGCGACTGCGTCGTGGCGTCCGGGACGGGACCTCGGCCGGCGGCGGCACGCGCAGCGGCGATGGCTCGCGCCGTGGCACGTGCGGTACCGGACGGTGCGTCGACCTTGTCGGGGTGATGCAGCTCGACCACCTCGACCGACTCGAACCAGCGCGCAGCCTGGGCGGCGAACGACTCGGCGAGCACGGCGCCGAGTGCGAAGTTGGGGGCCACGAGGACGCCGATGCCCGGGGCGTGCACCAGGTGGTCGCGCACCCGGTCGAGCGCCTCGTCGGTCCAGCCCGTCGTCCCGACGACGACGTGCACACCGCGGTCGATCAACGCGTGCACGTTCTGCTCGGTGACGGTCGGGACGGTGAAGTCGACGGCTACCTGGGCAGCGGCCTGCGACACGGCGCTGAGGTCACCGTCGGCGTCGACCTGCGCCACCAGCTGCAGGTCCGGTGCGGCGTCCACCGCCTGCGAGACGGTCGACCCCATGCGCCCGTGGGCGCCGAGCACGGCTACCCGGATCTCGTCGGTCACGGGGAGCCACCCTACCCATGGGGCTCAGGCGCGCTGCGTGCGTCGGCTGGCGTGCCGACGCACGTCCCCGCCGTCAGGGCGTCGGACGCCGGAGCCGCTCGACGAGGCGCCGCAGGTCCGCCGGCGCCAGGCCGGTGAACCGCTCGACCTCTCTCGCCGGGTACGCCGGGTCCATGAACCAGCGCAGCGCCGCCACGGCCGCCTCGAGCCGCACCGGCCCGGCGCCGACCCGTTCACGCACGTACGAGGAGAACCGCACGGCCGACAGGTAGGCGGCCGGGGCCATGCCGAGCAGCGCGACGCACCAGCGGTGGAGCTCCGCAAGCTGCACGCCCGCGAACCTGGCCAGGTCGACCGGACGCACCAGCCCGCGCTCCTGGTCCACGCGGGCGACCACGTCGTCCAGCCGGTCCAGGTCCGCGGAGCGCTCGATCGGCTGCCGTGCCAACGCGTCGAGCAGCAGACGGGCCGCGTCGTCCTCCGCGCCCGCCGCAAGCAGACGAGAGGCGTCGTCCGCGACCGGCCCGACGACGTCCGCCAGCGGCAGCGCCCGGTCCGCGATCGGGCGCCCACCGCGCAGCCGCGCCGGACCGAGCGGGTGCAGCTGCAGGCCCAGCCGCACGCCCGGGCCCGTCTGCGTGCGCACCAGCGCGTGCGTCCACGGACCGCGGAGCTCCGGCTCCTCGGGGCGGCGCTCACCGGTGAGCGGGTCGACGAGCAGGCCGGCGGCGCCGGCGGTCAGCAGCACCAGGCCGCGGCCGTCGGGCAGCAGCACCTCGGTCTCGCCCCGACCTGCGGGCTGGTGCAGCACCCAGACGTGCTCGACGACCCCGCGCAGCGGGTCGGGCACCTCGATTCGCCGGTACGTCACCTCGGCCACGGCCATGACGCCATTGTGTCGCGCAAAGGGCCCTTCAAGAGCGGGCATCGGGAGGACGATCCGATGCCATGAGCCGCATCCCCAGGTCGGTCCTCCACGCCGTCCGAGACACCGCGGGGCTGCTCCTCGTGACCCTGGTCGTCGGCGCGGCGCTCGCGCTGTGGGTGGTCCGCACCGACCCGACGTGGCAGCACTTCGTCCGCGACGGGCTGGTCTCGAGGTGGGGCAGCGCCGGACAGCTCGGCTGGGAGCACGCCCGGGCCGTTGCCGCTCCGCTGCTCGCCGTGTGGCTCGCGAGCCGTGCTCGTGTCGAGCTCCGGAGCGCATGGACATCCGCCTGGCTCGCGGTGGTCCTCGTGATCCTTGCTTCCGTGGTGGCCGTCGTGCCCCTGCCGGGCGGAGCTCAGCTGCTCGGCGTCTGGCCAGGACCCGCCGACCCGCTCCAGCTCCGGCCGGACGGCAGCTGGGCAGTCGGCGTGGGGCCTGCGTGGGGATTCCCCGTGCTCACCGCGGGAGCCCTCATGGGCGCGGCGGTGCTCGGCAACCGAGACGGCGGACGCCAGGACGACGGCGCTGCGGTCCGCCTCCTGCCTCTCGCGGCCGGTGGTCGGATGCTGGCCGCCGCCGTGGTCGGGATCCCTGCCACCGTCGCGACCGCCGGAGCCGTCGCTGCGCTGCTCGTGGGCTCCGGCTGGCTGACCGCCGACCGTGAGCTGGCCACGCTGGCGGTCGCACTCCTCGCCGCGGCCCTGCTCTCCGGCACCGGGCCGTCGGGAGCTGTCGTGACGGTGCTCGCGGCGCTGCCCGTGGCCCTGGTGCCGCTCGGCTCATGGTTCGCCGGTGGTAGCGACGTGCTGCTGCTCCAGGCAGCGGCTGGCGCAACAGCCTGCGCCGCAGTGGCGGCGTGGCGGCCGTGCGTCGCCTGGGCTGCCGAGCTGGTGGGGACGCGCGATCCGCGCACGACCCTCCCGGACGCGGTCGACCCGCTGGGCTGACGGCTCAGTCGCCGAACGGGCCGACGCGGACGACGCTGCGCGGCTGTGCCGCCAGCAGGACGGCCAGGGACTGGATGTCCGCCGCCGTCACCGCGCGGATCCGCTCGAGCGACTCGTCCGTGCTGAGCAGCTCGCCGTGCACCAGCTCCGCGCGGCCGAGCCGGCTCATCCGGGAGCCCGTGTCCTCCATGCCGAGCACCAGGCCGCCGGACACCTGTCCGATGGACCGCCGGAGCTCGGCCGGCGTGATCGGGTCCTGCGCCAGCTTCTCCAGCTCGAGGACCAGCAGCGACATCACCTCGTCGACCTTGGCCGGCGTGCACCCGGCGTACAGGCCGAACAACCCGGTCTCCGCGTGGCCGGACGAGAACGAGTAAGTCGAGTACGCCAGGCCCCGCTTCTCGCGGATCTCCTGGAACAGGCGGGACGACATGCCGCCGCCGAGCACGGCGTTCAGCACGGTGAGGGCGAAGCGGCGGTCGTCCGTGGCGGTCAGGCACAGGCCGCCGACGATGACGTTCGCCTGCTCGGTGGGTCGACGGACCGTCAGCTCCGTACCGTCCGACGGGATGCCCAGCTCGCCCGCGAGGAGGCGGTCACCACCGACGCGACGCCCGACGGGCACGGCGTGGTCGTCCAGCGACCAACCACCGGCCGGCAGTGCGCGCAGCACCTGCTGGCACAACGCGTCGTGGTCCACACCGCCCGCTGCGGTGACCACCAGGGTCGCCGGCCGGTAGTGCTGGCGGTAGTGCTCCCACACGGCGTCCCTCGGGACGTCGCGGATGGTCTGCGGCGTTCCACCGATGGGCCGGCCGAGCGCGTGCGACCCGAAGACCGCGGTGGCGAACTGCTCGTGCACCACGTCGCTCGGGTCGTCGTCGTTCATCGCGAGCTCTTCGAGGATGACCCCGCGCTCGGTCTCCAGCTCGTCCGTGTCCAGACGGGCGGAGGTGACCATGTCGGCGATGACGTCGACCGCCATCGGCAGGTCGTCGTCGAGCACCCGCGCGTAGTACGAGGTGTGCTCCTTGCCGGTGGCGGCGTTGGCCTCGCCACCGACGGCGTCGAACGCCTCCGCGATGTCCATCGCGGTGCGGCGCTCGGTGCCCTTGAACAGCAGGTGCTCGAGGAAGTGCGTCGAGCCGAAGTGCCCGCTGGTCTCGTCGCGCGATCCGACGCCCACCCAGGCGCCGACCGTCGCCGAGCGCAGACCGGGCATGTGCTCGGTCAGCACCCGGACCCCGCCGGGCAGGACGGAACGACGCACGAGTGCGTCGCCGTCCTGCCCGGCGGACTGCTCCGCCCCCGGCTGACCGGAGGCGACGAGCGGGAGGTCCAGCGGCACGTCAGGCGTTCGCAGGCGCCGCGTCGGTGGCGTCGGTGCCGGTCTCCTCGGAGCCGGCCGCCGGGGCCGCCGCCTCCTCGTCGACCACCGCGTGCAGCGAGAGCTTGCCGCGCGGGTCGATCTCGCCGATCTCCACCTGGACCTTCTGGCCCACGGCGAGGACGTCCTCGACGTTCTCGACCCGCTTGCCGCCCACGAGCTTGCGGATCTGCGAGATGTGCAGCAGCCCGTCCTTGCCCGGCGACAGGGAGACGAAGGCACCGAACGTCGTGGTCTTGACGACCGTGCCGACGAAGCGCTCGCCCACCTCGGGCATGTGCGGGTTGGCGATCGCGTTGATCGCCGCCCGCGCGGCCTCCGCCGACGGACCGTCGGTGGCGCCGATGTAGACCGTGCCGTCGTCCTCGATCGAGATGTCGGCGCCGGTCTCCTCCTGGATCTGGTTGATCATCTTGCCCTTCGGGCCGATGACCTCGCCGATCTTGTCGACCGGCACCTTGACCGTGATGACGCGCGGCGCGAACGGGCTCATCTCGTCCGGCGTGTCGATCGCCTCGGCGATGACGTCGAGGATCGCGAGGCGCGCCTCCTTGGCCTGCGTCAGCGCGCCGGCCAGGACGCTCGCCGGGATGCCGTCGAGCTTGGTGTCCAGCTGGATCGCGGTGACGAACTCCCGCGTACCGGCCACCTTGAAGTCCATGTCACCGAAGGCGTCCTCGGCACCGAGGATGTCGGTCAGTGCGGCGTACCGCGTCTGGCCGTCGACCGTGTCGGACACGAGGCCCATCGCGATGCCGGCGACCGGCGCGCGCAGCGGCACACCGGCGTTCAGCAGGGACAGCGTCGAGGCGCAGACGGAGCCCATCGACGTCGAGCCGTTGGAGCCGAGCGCCTCGGACACCTGGCGGATCGCGTAGGGGAACTCCTCGCGGCTCGGCAGGACGGGCACGAGGGCCCGCTCCGCCAGGGCGCCGTGACCGATCTCGCGGCGCTTCGGCGAGCCGACGCGGCCCGTCTCACCGGTGGAGAACGGCGGGAAGTTGTAGTGGTGCATGTACCGCTTGCGCGTCTCCGGCGACAGCGTGTCCAGCTGCTGCTCCATGCGGAGCATGTTCAGCGTGGTGACGCCGAGGATCTGCGTCTCGCCGCGCTCGAAGAGCGCCGAGCCGTGCACGCGGGGCAGCACCTCGACCTCGGCGGACAGCGTGCGGATGTCCCGCAGGCCGCGGCCGTCGATGCGGAAGCCGTCGGTGAGGATGCGCTGACGGATCAGCTTCTTCTGCACCGAGCGGTAGGCCGCGGAGATCTCCTTCTCGCGGCCCTCGAACCCCTCGGCCAGCTCGGCCTGGATCTCGGCCTTGATCTCGTCGAGACGGTTCTCGCGCGTCTGCTTGTCCGCGATGGACAGCGCCTCGCCCAGGCGGGCGGCCGCAGCGGTCTCCACGGCGGCGTAGGCGTCCGGCTGGTACTCCGGGAAGACCGGGAAGACCTGCGTCTCCTTGGCCGCACGCGCGGCGAGCTCCGCCTGCGCGAGGCACAGGGACCGCAGGAACGGCTTGGCGGCCTCGAGACCCTCGGCGACGACCTCCTCGGTCGGCACCGTGCCACCGCCGCCGTGCACCAGGCCCCAGGTCGCCTCGGGCGCCTCGGCCTCGATCATCGCGATCGCCACGTCGTCACCGACGATGCGGCCGGCCACGACCATGTCGAACGTGGCGCGCTCGCGCTCGGAGTACCGCGGGAAGGCGACCCACTGGCCGTCGACCAGCGCGATGCGGGTCGCGGCGACCGGGCCGGAGAACGGCAGGCCGGACAGCTGGGTGGAGATGGACGCGGCGTTGATCGCCAGGACGTCGTACGCGTCGTCCGGGTGCAGCGCGAGGACGGTGACGACCACCTGGACCTCGTTGCGCAGGCCCTTGACGAACAGCGGGCGCAGCGGGCGGTCGATCAGGCGGCAGGCCAGGATCGCCTCGGTCGAGGGACGGCCCTCGCGACGGAAGAACGAGCCGGGGATCTTGCCGGCGGCGTACTGCCGCTCCTCGACGTCGACCGTCAGCGGGAAGAAGTCGAACTGGTCCTTGGGGTGCTTGCCGGCCGTCGTGGCCGACAGCAGCATCGTCTGGTCGTCCAGGTAGGCGACGGCGGAGCCGGCGGCCTGCTTGGCCAGGCGGCCCGTCTCGAAGCGGACGGTGCGCTTGCCGAACTTGCCGTTGTCGATGACGGCCTCGGCGAACTGGATCTCGGGACCCTCCACGGGTGCCCTCCTTGTTCTCGAAGTGCGCCGGTGGGTCCGCGGCGGTCTTCGATCGAGGCCCTCGGCGCGCCGTGCGGCGGTCCGGGGGCCACTACCGAGGACCGGACGTGGGACCGGCGCGGCGGTGTGGTGTGACGTGGTGCGTGCGTCAGGGACGCGTACCGGCCCCGACGCGGGACCAGCCCGGACCCTGTGCGGGGTCCGGGCTGGTCCGGTGGGTCAACGGCGCAGGCCGAGCCGCTCGATCAGGCTGCGGTAGCGCTCGATGTCGATCTTCTGCAGGTAGCCGAGCAGCCGACGACGGCGCCCGACGAGCAGCAGCAGACCACGACGGGAGTGGTGGTCGTGCTTGTGCTCCTTGAGGTGCTCGGTCAGGTCCTTGATGCGCTGCGTGAGCACCGCGATCTGGACCTCCGGCGAACCGGTGTCACCCTCGTGGGTCGCGTACTCGGTCATGATCGACTGCTTGGTGGCAGTGTCGAGGGCCAACGGTTCTCCTGGTGTCTCGTTGCGCGGCGCTCCGGGGCTTGTCCACCCGGGCTCTGTGGGTCCGCGGCCGTTCTGACGGCGCGTGAAGTCTACCAGCAGGTCTGCCGCCGGCCGGTTGGTCCACCTCTTGCCCGCCGGTCAGCCGCCGGGGCCAGCTGCCGCCGGTCAGCTGCCGGGGAGGACACGTACGCCGGGGTCGGCGGCGCCGGCGAGCACCTCGCGCACCCGCGCCACGTCCTGCCCCATGCGTTCCAGGAGCTCGTCGACCGACGCGAACCGCAGCGTCGGGCGGAGGCGCTCCACCAGCTCCACGGCCACCTCCTCGCCGTACAGGTCGAGGTCCGTGCGGTCCAGGACGTAGGCCTCGACGCGGCGGACCACGCCGTCGAACGTCGGGTTGGTCCCGATCGACACGGCGGCAGGCAGCACGCGGTCCGGGTCGTCGGGCGACACGGGCGTGCCGTCGGCGTGGGCCAACCGGCGCAGCCAGCCGGCGTACACGCCGTCGGCCGGCACCATGCCGGTCGCGTCCGACGCCAGGTTGGCCGTGGGGAAGCCCAGCTCCCGGCCGCGGGCGTCGCCGTGCACCACGAGCCCTCGGATGCGGTGCGGCCGCCCGAGCACGCGCGCCGCCTGCCGCACGTCGCCCTCGGCGAGCAGCTCCCGCACCCAGGTGGACGACCAGCGCCGGCGCAACGGGTCGGCGCTGTGGCCGTCGCCGACGCTGGGGTCCGCCGTGACGTCCTCCACGACCTCGACGTCGAACCCGTAGCCCTGGCCCAGCCGCGTCATCGCCGCCAGGTCCCCGCCGTTGTCCCGGCCGAAGCGCACGTCACGCCCGACGACGACGGTCCTGGCGTGCAGCCCCTCCACCAGGTAGCGCCGGACGAACTCCTCGGGCGACTGCCGGGCGAAGTCCAGCGTGTACGTGATCAGCAGCACCGCGTCGAGACCCGTCTCCCCCAGCAGCTCCAACCGGTCGGCGTCGCCCGTCAGGCGGGGCGGCGCGGTCTGCGGCCGGTGCACCTGGGCGGGGTGCGGCGTGAACGTGACGGCGACCGAGCGCAGGCCCGCGGCGTGCGCGTCCGACGCCAGACGCTGCAGCACACCCGCGTGCCCGCGGTGGACACCGTCGAAGTTGCCGATGGTGACCACGCTCGGGCCGAAGTCCGCCGGCACCTCGCCCAGCTCCGTCCAGACCTGCACGCACGCTCCTGCTCGGGTCGTCCTCCGTGGTGGGCGTCCTCGACGCCGGTGCCCAAGCCTGCCACCTGCGCCGGTGTCCGCCGTATCCGTTGACCGCTGCGCCGGCGCAGGTCCTCGTCCCAGCGCCTCAGGCGGGCGCGAAGACCAGGAGGGGCACCGCCCGACCACCCCGGTTCTCCAGGAGCGCCACCAGCTCGCCGCTCGGGGAGAACGCCGCCACCGGTCCGCCCGCAGCAGCGACGGCGTCCAGGCGCTGACCGTAGGACAGCGCCCGGGTCTCGGCCTCGCTGAGCTCCCGGGGGGCGAACATCGCCCGGGCTGCGTCCGCCAGGGGCAGCACGGCGATCGGGCGGTCCGTCGGCTCGGCCTCGAGGACGTCGAGCGGGGTCGCCGCCTCGATGCCGTAGGCACCGACACGGGCCCTGCGCAGCGCGGTCAGGTGGCCCCCGGCACCCAGCGCGGCGCCCAGGTCGCGCGCCAGAGCTCTTACGTAGGTGCCCGACGAGCAGGTGACGGAGACGTCCAGGTCGACGACGGGGGTGCCGTCCGACGCCGACGCCCTGCGGACGTCGAGCACGTCAAACCGGGACACGACCACGTCGCGGGCCGCCAGCTCGACCTCCTCGCCGGCCCGGACCCGCGCGTAGGCGCGCTTCCCGTCGACCTTGATCGCGCTGACCGCACTGGGCACCTGGCTGATCGGCCCGGTCAGCGCCGACACGGCGCGCCGAAGCCGCTCCTCCTCGAGCTCGGCAGCGCCGGCCGCGGCGACCAGCTCGCCCTCGGCATCGTCCGTGGTGGTGGTCTGGCCGAGGCGGATGGTCGCGTCGTAGTCCTTGTCGGAGCCGACCAGGTACGTCAGCAGCCGGGTGCCGCGCCCGATGCCGAGCACGAGGACGCCCGTGGCCATCGGGTCGAGGGTCCCGGCGTGGCCGACCTTGCGGGTCGCCGCGAGGCGCCGCACCCGGGCCACCACGTCGTGGCTGGTCATCCCGGCCGGCTTGTCGACCACCAGCAGGCCGTCGGCGGCAGTGGGCCGGTGGTCCTGCGCCCGGGTCGGGCGGTCGGGCCGGGCGCTCATCGGACGCCTGCGTAGCGCAGCCGGACGGGGTGGCCCGACGTCTCCTCGCCGATGCGCATCGGTGCGATCGCGCCGGCGTCCCGCAGCCGACGCAGGCCGACGACCGCGCGGTCGCGCAGCGTGAAGGGGTCGATCGTGTTGACGTTCACCTTGGTGCCCCCCTCGAACCCCGCGAGCGTCGAGACGCGCCACTTCAGCACGATGCGCCACGGCATCGGCTCGGCCACGTCCGGCGGCCGGTGGTGCCACTCCTCGTTGCTGGGCGTGTGCACCCCGGACACGGCGTGCAGCGCGTGCACCAGGTCGGACACGGCGCGCACCTCCGCGTCGTCGTGCTCCCAGGGCAGCTGGTGCTCGCCGGTCGCGTACACCTCGAACGCCGGGTAGCGGTGGCCGACCCCGGCGATCGCGACCGCGTGCTCGTTCGCCGCGACCACGAGCCCGTGCCGCAGCGCGACGTCGAGCACCGCGTGGTTGTAGAGGTCCGGCTCGTCGCGCAGCCGCTCACGCTCGCGCTCCACCTGGGGGCCGTGCTCGTCGATGGCCACCACCTGCTTGTGGAGGTGGTCGAACGACGCCCCCGCCGGCCGCAGCCAGTTCTGGAAGGCGGCGACGTACAGGGCGTCGGGCCGGGAGCCGTACAGGTCCTGCACCGTCCGCACCGTCATCGCCATGAACCGGTGGTGCTCGTCCGGCGTCAGCGTGCCCGACCCGGCCAGCTCGTCGTCGAACCGGGCGCCGTCGACCAGGTGACGGCGGGCCACCACCACGTCGTGCGAGCCGGCGAACAGGTCGACCGCACCTGCGAGCGGGTCGTCGGAACCGCCGGCGGGAGCAGCTCCGGCCGCCGCGCGCGCCCGGAGCACCGACACGACGTGCGCCCGGCCGGCGGGGTCGGCCACGTACCGCGCCGCACGGTCCGCCACGTCAGCCGGGACCACGTAGCCGTGGTTGGCGCGCCAGTAGTCGACGGAGAGGATCTCGTAGAGGTTCGGGATGCGGCGGACCTCGGCGACGGTCTCACCCAGGGCGGCGGCCGCGACGTGCTCGACCAGGCGCGGCTCCGGGTCGCAGACCAGGCGGGCCTTCTCCGGCGGTGTCTCGGTGTACCGGTCCGGGCAGAAGGCGCAGAGCGCGTCGGCGCGCGCCGGGTCGACCGGCGACCGTTGTGCGGGCACGTCCGGCAGCGGACGGTTGGCCCGGCCGGGCAGCGTCCAGACGGTGGTGCCCGTCAGGGGCGAGACCTGCTTGACGGTTCCGTCCGGCAGCCTGCGCAGCGGTTCGGTGTCCGCCTGGGTGGTCACGGCCGTCAGGCGGTGGGCCCGGCGGCGGGCTCGGCCGTCGACGGCGCGGAGCCGTCCGCGCCGGCGTCCGCGTCCGGCTCGCCGTCCTCGCTGAGGTCGTCGTCCGTGGCGTCCTCTGCCGGACGTCGGTACGGATCCGAGTCCCCGGCGTACGACGCACGGGCAGCAAGGGCTGCGACCTCGGCGTCGCGGCGCGCCGCCTCGGACAGCGCGGCCTCGAGGTGGGCGGCCGTCTCGGGAACGGCGTCGAGGTGGAACGCGATCGTCGGCGTCAGGCGCAGGCCCGTCGCCTTGCCGACCTCGGACCGGATCAGCCCCTTGGCGCTCTCGAGCGCGGCGGCGGAACCGGTCCGCGCCTCGTCGTCCCCGAGCACGGTGTAGAAGATGTCCGCGTGCTGGAGGTCGCCCGTGACGCGCACGTCCGTCACCGTGACGTAGCCGAGCCTGGGGTCCTTCACGCGCGTGTCCAGCATCTGCGCGACGACCTGCTGGATGCGGTCCGCGATCTTGCGGGCGCGGGGGCGGTCCGCCATGGCCCTTCCTCCTTCGTGGTGCCGGCTCACGCCGGGATGTCGGTGCGAAGACGCTCGGTGCTCATCGCTGCCCACGTGGGCGAGACCCGCACGGGACCGGGCGGGTCACCCGCGAAAGGTGACCCGCCCGGTGCGCGCCGTCAGGAGCGCGGCTTCTCGCGCATCTCGAACGTCTCGATGACGTCCTCCACCTGCAGGTCGTTGAACGACCCGAGGCCGATGCCGCACTCGTAGCCCTCGCGGACCTCGGTGGCGTCGTCCTTGAACCGCTTGAGCGACTCGATGGTGAGGTTGTCGCCGATGACGCGACCGTGCCGGAGCACGCGCGCCTTGGAGTTGCGGCGGATCTCGCCGGAACGGACCAGCGAACCGGCGATGTTGCCGAACTTGGAGGAGCGGAAGACTTCGCGCACCTCGGCCGTGCCGAGCTGCACCTCCTCGTACTCCGGCTTGAGCATGCCCTTGAGGGCCGCCTCGACGTCGTCGATCGCCTGGTAGATGACCGAGTAGAAGCGCACGTCGACGCCCTCGCGGTCGGCCAGGTCCTCCACGCGCTCCGCGAACTTCACGTTGAAGCCGATGATGATCGCGTTGTCGACCGTGGCCAGGTTGACGTCGTTCTGCGTGATGGCACCCACACCGCGGTGGATGACCCGCAGGTCGACCTCCTCGCCCACGTCGATCTTGAGCAGCGCGTCCTCCAGCGCCTCGACGGCACCGGACACGTCGCCCTTGATGACCAGGTTGAGGGTCTCGACCTTGCCCTGGGCCAGCGCCTGGGTGAAGTCCTCGAGGCTGATGCGCTTGCGGCGCTTGGCCAGGAGGGCGGCACGCTCGGCGGCCTCGCGCTTCTCGGCGATCTGCCGTGCGGTCCGCTCGTCGGGCGCCACCAGGAAGGTGTCACCCGCGCTCGGGACCGACGCCAGGCCGAGGACCATCACGGGACGGGCCGGACCCGCCTCGGTGACGTTCTCGCCGTGCTCGTCAAACATCGCACGCACGCGGCCGTGGGCCGTGCCGGCGACGATCGCGTCCCCGACGTGCAGCGTGCCCGACTGGACCAGCACCGTCGCGACGGCACCGCGACCGCGGTCGAGGTTGGCCTCGATCGCCACGCCGCGCGCGTCCTTGTCCGGGTTGGCCCGCAGGTCGAGGGCGGCGTCCGCCGTCAGCAGCACCGCCTCGAGCAGCTGGTCGATCCCGGTTCGCTGCTTGGCGGAGACGTCGACGAACATCGTGTCGCCGCCGTACTCCTCGGCCACCAGGTTGTACTCGGTGAGCTGCTGGCGGATCTTGGCGGGGTTGGCCCCCTCCTTGTCCACCTTGTTCACCGCGACCACGATCGGCACGCCGGCCGCCTGGGCGTGGTTCAGCGCCTCGATCGTCTGGGGCATCACGCCGTCGTCCGCCGCCACCACGAGGATCGCGATGTCGGTGACCTGGGCACCACGGGCACGCATGGCGGTGAACGCCTCGTGGCCCGGGGTGTCGATGAACGTGATCGCCCGGTCCACACCCTCGTGCTCGGTGCGCACCTGGTAGGCGCCGATGTGCTGCGTGATGCCGCCGGCCTCGCCCGCCACCACGTCGGTGGAGCGGATCGCGTCCAGCAGCTTCGTCTTGCCGTGGTCGACGTGGCCCATGACGGTGACCACGGGCGGCCGGGCCTGCAGGTCCTCGTCGGACTCGCCGGCCTCCTCCGCCTCCAGGTCGATGTCGAAGGACCCGAGCAGCTCGCGGTCCTCCTCCTCCGCCGAGACCATCTCGACGACGTAGCCCAGCTCGGCGCCGAGCGCGTTGAAGGTGTCCTCGTCCAGCGACTGGGTGGCCGTGGCCATCTCCCCGAGGTGGAAGAGCACCGTCACGAGCGAGGCCGGGTTGGCGTCGATCTTGTCGGCGAAGTCGTTCAGCGACGAGCCGTGACGCAGGCGCACGACGGTCGAGCCGTTGCCGCGCGGGACGGACACGCCGCCCAGCGACGGCGCCTGCATCTGCTCGAACTCCTGGCGCTTCGCGCGCTTCGACTTCCGCCCACGGACGGGACGACCGCCGGCACGCCCGAAGGCGCCCTGCGTCGAACCACGGCCGGCGCCACCGCTGCGGCCGCCACCGCCCGGACGTCCGGCGAAACCACCGCCACCGGCGCCCGGAGCGCCACCCGGGGCACCCGGACGGCCGCCCGGACCACCGCGACCGGCGCCACGGCCCGCGGGGGCCGGACGCTCGCCGGGACGGCCGACACCGCTGGAGGTGCGGCCGGGCATCATGCCCGGGTTCGGACGCGGGCCGCCGGGACGGGGTCCCGCAGGGCGCGGACCGCCCGGACGGTCGCCCGCGGCGGCCGCGGGAGCACCCTCGGTGCGTCGCTCGCCCGGACGCGGCATGCCCTGGGAGGGCGCGAACGGGTTGTTCCCCGGACGCGGACCACCCGGGCGCGGGGCGCCGGAGCGGTCACCCTGCCGCGGCATCCCCTGCGAGGGCGCGAACGGGTTGTTGCCGGGACGGGCCTGCGGCCGAGGACCAGGTGCCGCACCGGGACGGGCCGGTGCGCTGGGGCGGCCGGCGGGCGCAGCCGGTGCCGGCGCGGAGGCCGCGGGACGCGCTGCCGGGCGGGCGCCGGGAGTGGCGGCTGCCGGGCGTGCGGGAGCCGGGGCTGCCGGGCGCGCCGCCGGCGCGGGAGCTGCAGCGGCAGCCGGTGCGACGGGTGCGGCGCTGACGGGCGCAGCGGGCGCCGGCGCGGCCGGTGCCGGCGCGGCGGGTGCGGCAGGACGCGCGGCCGGACGGGCCGGAGCCGCGGGCGCGGCGCTGGTCGCCGCGGGGTAGGTGTCGCGCAGCTTGCGCACGACGGGGGGCTCGATGGTCGAGGAGGGGGACCTGACGAACTCCCCCAGCTCGTTGAGCTTGGTCATGATGGTCTTGCTGTCGACCCCGAGCTCCTTGGCGAGCTCGTAGACGCGGACCTTGGGCACATCTCTCCTGTCTCGGTCCGCCCCGGACAGGTCGGACCGTCGTTAGTGCTGGGCACTCATAGCTGGGCACTCATCGGTGCGCGCTCATCGGGCAGCCATCGGCTTCCTGACCCGCTTTCCTCATCGACGGTGGCTACCCCTCCGGGACCGGCCCGGTGGGGTCCTGCTCCGACTCCTCGAGATGACGGCGGACGACGGTGACGTCCAGCAGACCCGGCACTCGCAGGGCCCGCCCGAACGCGCGCCGACGTTCGGCGAGCTCGAGACAGTGCGGATCGGGGTGCAGCCACGCACCCCTTCCCGGCATCCGGCGGCCGGTGTCCACCACGAGGACCGACATTCCGGTCCCGGTGGTGCTGGCGACCACCCTCAGCAGGGCGTACCGGGGGGCTGTCGCACGGCAGCCGACGCACGTCCGGAGCGGGCCAGAGCCCGCACCGGAGGACGAGGGACGCCGGGCGCGCCGCCCAGGCCTGGCAAGTCTACCCCGGACCGCCTGCTCGGCGGCAGGTCGGGACGACACGACGCCGGGCAGCGCGCTCTCGTCAGCGTTCGTCGGCCGCACCCGGTTGTCCTGCTGCCGCACCCGCGGCCGGTTCGGCGTCGGAGCGGATGTCGATGCGCCAGCCCGTCAGCTTCGCTGCGAGCCGCGCGTTCTGCCCCTCCTTGCCGATCGCCAGCGACAGCTGGTAGTCGGGCACGACGACCCGGGCAGCCCGGGCGACCGGGTCGACGACCGTGACCGAGAGGACCCGGGCCGGCGACAGGGCGTTGGCCACCATCTCCGCCGGGTCGTCCGAGTGGTCGACGATGTCGATCTTCTCGCCGTGCAGCTCCGCCATCACGGCGCGTACCCGACCGCCGAGCGGGCCGATGCACGCTCCCTTGGCGTTGACCCCCGGGACGGTGGCGCGGACCGCCATCTTCGTCCGGTGACCCGCCTCGCGGGCGATCGCCGTGATCTCCACGGTCCCGTCGGCCACCTCGGGCACCTCGAGGGCGAACAGCTTGCGGACCAGCCCCGGGTGCGTCCGGGACAGGGTCACCTGCGGACCGCGGTTGCCGCGAGCCACCTCGAGCACGTACCCGCGGATGCGCTCGCCGTGCACGTACTGCTCGGTGGGCACCTGCTCGTGCGCGGGCAGCACCGCCTCGGTGCCGCCGATGTCGACGAGCACCGTGCGGGGGTCACGGCCCTGCTGGATGACGCCGCCGAGCACCTCCCCCTCCTTGCCGCGGAAGGTGCCGAGCACCGCGTCGTCCTCGGCGTCGCGCAGGCGCTGCACGATCACCTGCCTCGCCGTCGAGGTCGCGATCCGGCCGAAGCCGGCCGGGGTGTGGTCGAACTCGGGTCCCAGCTCCACGGGTGCCGGGACGGCCTCCTCCTCGCCCTCGACCGGCGGGGCGTCCGGTGCCGGCAGCGGCTCGCGCGCCCACACCGTCACGTGGCCGGTCTGGCGGTCGAGCTCCACCCGGGCCCGTGGGTACGCACCCGGCGTCCGGTGGTACGCGGAGAGCAGCGCCTGCTCGATCGCCTCGACCAGCACGTCCAGGCTGATGTCCCTCTCGCGCTCGATCAGTCGCAGCGCCTGCATGTCGATGTCCACGTCACGCCTCCCCTCGCTCGTCGTCCCCCGTACCGGGCCCTGCCACGTCCTCGCCGTCCGGCTCGGGCTCCTCGACCGGGCCGAGCCCCTTCAGGTCCACCTCGACCCTGCCGTCGACCACCCGGTGCAGCGGCACCTGCTGCGGCGGACCCTCGACGGGTCGACGTCCCTTGCCGGGCGAGGTCACCGGCACGACCACCGCCACCGCGTCGTCCACCGGCCCGTCGACCTGGTCGAGCCGGCCCACCACCTCCGACCCGTCGTCGAGCCGCAGGCGCACCGAGCGCCCGACCGCGCGCACGTAGTGGCGGCGCTGCGTCAGCGGACGGGCCACACCGGGGCTGGATACCTCCAGCGTGTACGGGCCGGACGGCACGTCGGCCTCGTCGAGCGCCTCGGACACCGCCTGGTGCACCAGCGCGACGCGGTCCAGGTCGAGCTCCGCCGTGTCGTCCTCGGTCAGGTCGACGGTCACCCGGACCACGGTGCGCGGACCGGTGCCGACCACGGCGACGTCCTCCAGCACCAGGCCGGTCCGCTCGACGGCGGGTGCGACGAGCTGCCGCACCCGCTCCGGGGTCGCCGCCGCCATCTCCGCCTCCGCTCACCTGCACGTGCCCCCGAGGAGCTCGCCGAGGACCTGACCTCGCGACGTGCCGGACCAGCCTAACGAGTCCGCGCGTGCCGCCGGTCGCCGGTCGAGGGCCGTGGGAGGATCGCCCGCGATGAGCGCCCCAGTCCTCCGACGCAGCCACGCGGCCGTCGCCCTCGCCCTGAGCGTGGCGCTCGGCCTGGGTCTCAGCGGCTGCGAGCTGCGGCTCGCGACCCCCGCAGCCACCGAACCTGCACGGTCGGCGGCCGAGCTGCTGCGTTCCCGAGCGGTGGACGACGCGCTGACGTTGGAGCAGACCGCGCGCGCGGCGCGCGGCACGGCGGCCGGGACCGCCGCTGCGGTGGCCCCCGTGCTGGACGACGTCGTCGCGTTCAGCACGCGCCAGGCGGCCGAGCTCGGAGGCGTGTACTCCTCGGGCCTGCACCCCAGCGGATCGGCCACCGCCACGCCGACGGCCACCGCACCGCCCAGCACGCCGGCGGACGTCCTGGCGGTGCTCGTCGCGTCGGCGGCCGACGCGCTGGGCACCGCCGAGACCGTGCCGGACGGCGGGATGGCTCGGCTGCTCGCCGCGATCGGCACCTCTCGGGCCCAGCTCGCGAGCCGGCTGGCCACGGCACTGGGCCTGCCTGCGCCCGCCGTGACTCCGAAGGCAGGTGCCGCGACGCCGACGGCCGCCCCGACGCAGACCACGTCGGCGGCCCCGAGCCCGTCGGCGACCACGTCCGGCTCCGCGTCCCGGCTCAGCCCGGCCGACCTCGACGCCCTGACGGTGGTCCACGACCAGGCCGGCTACGGCCTGGAGGTGGTCGCGGCGAAGCTCGAGGGCGCGGCGCGTGCCCGGGCGCTCGCGGCCGCCCGTGCGCACCGAGCGGCCGCGGAGGCCTGGGCCGTGCGCGCCGGGACGGCGGCCACCGCACGGGACCCGCGACGAGCGGCGTACACGCTGCCCACCGGTCTGCGTGACGCCGCGACCGCGACGGCCCTGGCCCGGACCCTGGAGGAGGCTGTCGCTCGCGCCGACGCCACCATGGTGGCCGCCGCGCCGGCGGGCCAGCGTGGTGCCCTGATCGACGACCTCCGCACCGCCGCCGACGCGGTGGTCGCCTGGGGCGGCGCGCCCGACCCGCTTCCCGGGCTCGTCCTGCCGACGGCGTCTGCCGCACCGTCCGCCACACCCACCCGCTGACGGTCCCCGCGACGCGCCGTGGCGGGGACCCCGGTCAGTCGGCGAGGACCCCGTCAGTCGGCGAGCAGACCGTCCACGAGCTCGGCGACCACGTCGGCAGCCGTCGCCACCGGCACCTGCCGCGCCTCGCCCCCGACACGCGGGCGGACCTCCACCACGCCGTCGGCCAGGCCGCGTCCGACCACCACCACGAGCGGCACGCCGAGCAGCTCGGCGTCGGCGAACTTCACGCCGGGCGACACCTTCGGCCGGTCGTCGTACAGCACCTCGACACCACGGGCTGCCAGCGTCCCGGCCAGCGCCTCGGCCGCCTCGAACACCGCCTGGTCCTTGCCGGTCGCCACCACGTGCACGTGCGCCGGCGCCACCGCCGCCGGCCACGCGAGGCCGCGCTCGTCGTGGTTCGCCTCCGCGAGGGCCGCCAGCACGCGGCTCACGCCGATGCCGTACGACCCCATGGTGACCACCTGGGCCTTGCCGTTCTGGTCCAGCACCGTGAGGCCCAGCGCCTGGGCGTACTTGCGCCCGAGGGCGAAGATGTGGCCGATCTCGATGCCGCGCGCGAGCTCGAGGGGTCCGGAGCCGTCCGGCGCCGGGTCGCCGGCGCGCACCTCGGCCGCCTCGATCGTGCCGTCGGCGGTGAAGTCGCGTCCTGCGACCAGGTCGAACACGTGCCGACCCGCCTCGTTGGCGCCGGTGATCCACCGGGTGCCGGGCACCACGCGCGGGTCGAGCAGGTAGCGGACCGCCGTGCGCTCGCCGTCCGGGCCGGCGGGCGCGTTCGGCCCCATCACCGCGGGACCGATGTACCCGCGCACCAGCTCCGGGTGGGCGGCGAAGTCCGCGTCACCGGCCGCCTCCACCTCGGCGGGGGCGACCGACGCCTCGAGCCGCTTGGCGTCGACGTCCCGGTCGCCGGGCAGACCGACGACGAGCAGCTCGCGCTCCCCGCCGGGGTGCACCAGCGCGAACACGACGTTCTTCAGCGTGTCGGCGGCCGTCCACGCCCGGTCCGGACGCGGGAACCGGTCGTTGGCCAGGGCGACCAACGAGTCGATCGTCGGGGTGTCGGGCGTGTCCTCGACGTGCGGTGCCGGTGCGTCGTCCCAGGGCAGCGACGGCGGGACGACGGTGGTGACCGCCTCGACGTTGGCGGCGTAGCCGCCGGGCGACCGGACGAAGGTGTCCTCGCCGATCGCGGTCGGGGTGAGGAACTCCTCCGACCGCGAGCCGCCCATCGCCCCGGAGGTCGCGGCGACGATGACGTGCTCGAGCCCGAGGCGGTCGAAGATCCGCACGTAGGCGTCACGCTGCGCCTGGTACGAGGCTGCGAGGCCGTCGTCGTCGAGGTCGAAGGTGTACGCGTCCTTCATGATGAACTCGCGCCCCCGGATCAGACCCGCGCGGGGCCGAGCCTCGTCGCGGTACTTCGTCTGGATCTGGAAGAGCGTGAGCGGCAGGTCCTTGTACGACGAGTACAGGTCCTTCACCAGGAGAGTGAACATCTCCTCGTGCGTCGGCGCGAGCAGGTAGTCGCCGCCCTTGCGGTCCTTGAGCCGGAAGATGTTCGGCCCGTACTCGGTCCACCGACCCGTCGCCTCGTAGGGCTCCTTGGGCAGCAGCGCCGGGAAGTGCACCTCCTGGGCGCCGGCGGCGACCATCTCCTCGCGCACCACGCCCTCGACCTTCGCCAGCACGCGCAGGCCGAGCGGGAGCCACGTGTAGATGCCCGGTGCGGCGCGCCGGATGTACCCGGCACGGACCAGGAGCTTGTGGCTGGCGACCTCGGCATCGACCGGGTCCTCGCGAAGCGTGCGGACGAACAGGCTGGACAGGCGCAAGAGCATGGGCGCAAGGCTAGTTGCCCGGCACTGGCGGTCCGGCACGCACGTCCGGCGCGGCCGGCGGGAGCGCGGCGCAGCCGCCGCAGGCGACGACGTGGGCGGCATGCGCCACGATGGGCGCGTGCCTGAGCTGCCGGAGGTCGAGGCGCTCGCCCAGTTCCTGCGCGGGCGGGCCGTGGGTCGCACCGTCACGGCGGTGGAGGTGGGTGCGATCAGCGCGTTGAAGACGTTCTCGCCGCCTCCGGACGCGCTGGTCGGGGCAGCCGTCGTCGACGTGCTGCGCCACGGCAAGTGGCTGGACCTCCTCGCCGCGACGCCGGCCGGTGAGCCGCTGCACCTGGTGTGGCACCTGTCCCGCGCGGGCTGGGTGCGCTGGTCGGAACACCTGTCGACCACCCCCGTGCGACCCGGCCGGTCCCCCATCGCGCTCCGGCTCCGCCTGGACGACGCGTCCGGGTTCGACCTGACCGAGGCGGGCACGCGAAAACGGCTGGCGGTGCACGTGGTCGAGGACGTCCAGGAGATCCCGCAGATCGCCACGCTCGGCGTCGAACCGCTGTCCGACGAGTTCACCCCCGAACGGCTCGGCGAGCTGATGGCGGCCCGCAACCAGCAGATCAAGGGGCTGCTGCGTGACCAGGGCACCGTCGCCGGCATCGGGAACGCGTACTCCGACGAGATCCTGCACGCCGCCCGCACCAGCCCGTTCGCCCCGACGAGGTCGTTCGACGCGGAACGCACCCGAGTGCTCTACGACGCCGTCCGGCGGGTCCTGACGGAGGCCGTGGTGGCCGCCGCCGGCAAACCGGCTGCCGAGCTCAAGGACTCCAAGCGCCGGTCGATGCGCGTGCACGGACGCACCGGGCTGCCGTGCCCCGGCTGGAACGGCGAGCCGTGCGGCGACACGGTCCACGAGGTGTCGTTCGCCGACTCGTCGCTGCAGTACTGCCCCACGTGCCAGACGGGCGGCAAGCCGCTGGCCGACCGCCGAATGTCGCGGCTGCTGCGCTGACCCGCCGCGGCTCCGGCGGACGGTCGCGTCCCTGCCCGTCGCGCCGGCCGGTGCCGGGGACGGCGGCTAGAACAGCACGGTGGCGTACGTGCCGACCTGCCGGAAGCCGACGGCGCGGTACGCCGCGACCGCCCGCACGTTGTGCGCGTTCGCGTACAGCGACACCAGCGGCGCGATCTCGTCCCGCGTGGTCCGCACGACGGCTGCCATGCCGCCCTCGGACAGCCCCTCACCACGTCGGTCCGGCCGGACCCAGACCCCCTGGACCTGGGCCACGCCCCCCGCGACCGCCGCGACCTCCGCCTTGAACACCACGGAGCCGTCCTCGATCCGGACGAAGGAGCGTCGCTGGGTGATCAGCGACCGGACGCGTGCCTCGTAGAAACCTCCGGAGCCTGCGAGGGGCGAGTAACCGACCTCCTCCGTGAACATCGCGACGCACGCGGGCAGCACGGCGTCGAGCTCCTCCGGTCGTGACCGGCGCACCAGCGGGTCCGGGGCGAGCGGCGGGTCCGAGTCGATCACCATCGACGGCTGGTCGGGCCGCACGTCCCGGGCGGCGGGCCACAGGCCGTCCAGCCGACGCCACAGGTCCAGCACGTCGTCCCGGGGACCCACCAACGACGAGCACCGTCGGCCCCGGTACGCACCGAGCTTGGCGAACGCGTCGAGCGCCCGGTCCCGCACCGGCCCCGCCAGGCCCGGCAGGATCGGCACCAGGTTCGCCCCCACCCAGCAGGCCGCGACCAGCTCACCGGCCTCGGCGTACCCCCACAGCTCACCGCCCGCCGACCGGAGGCCGGAGGTGCGGGCGTGGTCCAGCCGGGTCGTCGCCAGCACGGTGCCCACCGGGTCGAGGGCGCACAACCCCAGCGCGCCGGTGACGTCCTCGTCGGTGAGGACGGCAGCGCCGGTGCGACCGTCGAGCACGGCGGCCCGCAGGGCTGTCATGCGGTGATTGTGCCGTACCGACGCGACGGGCGCGGCTCGGCCGGACCGGCCGGCGTGGCGGTGGGCCGCAGGACTCAGCCGACGCTGACGGTGGGGGTGCCGGAGCCCGTCTCGACCGGGTCCATCGTCTCGGCCAGGCGCATGGCCTCCTCGATGAGCGTCTCGACGATCTTCGACTCCGGGACCGTCTTGATCACCTCGCCGCGGACGAAGATCTGGCCCTTGCCGTTGCCCGACGCGACACCGAGGTCCGCCTCGCGCGCCTCACCGGGGCCGTTGACGACGCACCCCATGACCGCGACCCGCAGCGGGACCTCCATGCCCTCCAGCCCGGCGGTGACCCGCTCGGCGAGCGAGTACACGTCCACCTGGGCCCGGCCGCAGGACGGGCAGGAGACGATCTCCAGCTTGCGCGGCCGCAGGTTGAGCGACTGCAGGATCTGGATGCCGACCTTGACCTCCTCGACCGGCGGTGCCGACAGGGACACGCGGATCGTGTCGCCGATGCCCTTGCTCAGCAGCGCACCGAACGCGGTGGCGGACTTGATGGTGCCCTGGAAGGCCGGACCGGCCTCGGTCACCCCGAGGTGCAGGGGCCAGTCCCCACGCTCGGACAGCAGCTCGTAGGCGCGCACCATCACGACCGGGTCGTGGTGCTTCACCGAGATCTTGAAGTCGTGGAAGTCGTGCTCCTCGAACAGCGACGCCTCCCAGACGGCCGACTCGACGAGCGCCTCCGGGGTTGCCGAGCCGTACTTCTGGAGCAGCCGCGGGTCCAGGGAGCCGGCGTTGACGCCGATGCGCAGCGAGACCCCGGCGTCCGTCGCGGCCTTGGCGATCTCGCGCACCTGGTCGTCGAACTTGCGGATGTTGCCGGGGTTGACCCGGACGGCGGCGCAGCCGGCGTCGATCGCGGCGAACACGTACTTCGGCTGGAAGTGGATGTCGGCGATCACCGGGATCTGCGACTTGTGCGCGATCGCAGGCAGCGCGTCGGCGTCGTCCTGGCTCGGGACGGCCACCCGGACGATGTCGCAGCCGGCCGCGGTAAGGGCGGCGATCTGCTGCAACGTCGCGTTGATGTCGGTGGTCGGCGTCGTGGTCATCGACTGGACGCTGATCGGCGCGTCGCCACCGACCTCGACCTTGCCGACGCGGATCTTGCGGGTGGGTCGCCGCGGCGCGAGGACGGGCGCCGGAGACGCAGGCATGCCGAGGTTGATGGCGGGGCTCACTGCCTCATCATCCCACTCAGCCGAGCCGGACCGGGTTGACGAGGTCCGCCCACACCAGCACCAGCCCCATGCCGCCGAGCACGACGAACATCCCGTAGGCGAGCGGGACCAGGCGCGCCGAGTCGAACGGGCGAGGCCGGGCGAGCCCTCGCAGCCGCGCCACCTGCCGCTTCGCGCCCTCCCAGAGGGCAGCGGCGACGTGGCCGCCGTCGAGCGGTGGCAGCGGTATGAGGTTGAACACGAACAGGCTGATGTTCAGGGCGGCGAGCATCTCCAGCAGCCCGACGGCCCGCAGTCCGAGGTCGACGCCCGCGGCCTTGTCCGAGGCGATCTCCCCGGCCAGCCGGCCGACGCCGACGATGCCGACGACGCTGCTCGAGTCGCGGGGCTGGCCGTTGACCGTCTCGCTGACCACCTGGGCGGTGCGCTGCGGCAGGGCGACCACAATCTTCATCGTCTGCCAGGTCCGGTCGGCCACCTGGCCGGGCAGGCTCAGCACGGACATCCGCTGGGTGGCGGTGGTCGGGGTCGCGCCGAGGAAGCCGGCCTTCTGGGTCTTGGCCGTGCCGTCGGCGTTGGTCACCACGTTGCCGTTGGCGTCCAGCACCGGGCGGTCCGTGACGATCGGGGTGACGGTCAAGGTGATCGGCGAGCCGCCGCGCTGCACCACCAGGGGCACCGTCTGCCCGCCGGAGGCCCTGATCAGCGCCGTCAGCTGCGTCCACGACGTGACCGCGGTGCCGCCGTAGGAGACGACGTGGTCGCCCGGCTTCAAACCGGCCGCGGCCGCGGGAGCCGCCGGATCGCCGGCCTGGCACGCCGTCGCCGTCGAGCTGGCGGGCAGGACGCACTGCGAGACCTCCGCCACGGTGGTGGTCGTGCCGGGGATGCCGATGCCGACGTAGGCGATGCCGAGCAGCACCACGGCGATCAGCAGGTTCATCACCGGGCCGCCCATCATCACCACGAGCTTCTTCGGCGTGGACAGGCGGTAGAACGCCCGGTGGTCCTCCCCCGGGTGGATCTCCTCGGCGCTGGCGGCGCGGGCGTCGGCCGCGAGCCGACCGGCCCACGTCCGCGGCTCCTTCGCCTCCACCGCGGCCGCGGTCGGGTACATGCCGACCAGCCGCACGTAGCCGCCGAGCGGGATCGCCTTGAGGCCGTACTCCGTCTCGCCGCGCGTGCGGGACCACAACGTCGGGCCGAAGCCGACCATGTACTGGCTGACCCGCACACCGAACCGCTTGGCGGGGATCATGTGGCCCAGCTCGTGCAGGCCGATCGACGCCAGCAGGACGACGACGACGATGAGCACCGCCACCACATAGGCCATGAGCCGCGACCGACCTTCCGCCCGTTCCGGGCCGTCCCGTCCTGCGCCGGCAGCCGCCGGCCGCACCATTGTCCGCTGCCTGCCTGGGACCTGCCTCGAAACGGCCTGGGAAGGCGCCAGACGACGTCCGTCCGCCGCAGCGGTCCGCGCACGGCCGCCGCACGGAGCCGCGACAGGCCGGTGACCAGGGGCTGTGGAACGATCACGGCATGGCGTCCCCGCACCGCTCGTTGTGGTGGGACCAGCTGCTCACCGCCCGGCCGCAGGAGGCGGTGCCACGACCGCCGCTCGACGGCGACACGACGGCCGACGTCGCCGTCGTCGGTGCCGGCCTGACCGGTCTGTGGACCGCCTACTACCTCCAGGAGGCCGACCCCGGTCTCGACGTGCTCGTCCTCGACCAGGACGTCGCGGGAGCCGGTGCCAGCGGACGCAGCAGCGGCTGGTGCTCGGCACGCCTCGGCGTCTCCGCCGCGGAGCTGGCCCGCCTGCACGGTGCCGAGGGCGCGCGCGACCTGCGCGCCGCGATGCGGGACGCGGTCGTCGAGGTCGGGGGCGTGGCCGCCGCGGAGCACCTCGCGTGCGACTTCACCTACGCCGGCACCGTCAGCGTCGCGCGCAATGGCGCGCAGCTCGCGCGGCTGCGGGCGCACGCCGCGGAGGCGGCCGCCTGGGGCGACGAGCTCGAGCTGCTGGGGCCCGACGAGGTCGCCACCCACCTGGTGGCCGCCGGTGTGCTGGGTGGGGCGTACACCCCGGACTGCGCCTTCCTCCAACCGGCCGCGCTGGTGCGCCAGCTGGCCGACCTGGTCGTGTCGCGGGGCGCGAGGCTGGTCGAGCACACACGGGCCGTGCGCATCTCACCGCGCGCCGTGGTGACGCTCCACGGCACCGTGCGCGCCCGGTGGGTGGTGCGCGCCGTCGAGGCCTGGTCGGCGCAGCTGCCCGGCTCCGCCCGCGACGTCGCGCCGGTGCGCACGCAGCTGCTGGCCACCGAACCGTTGGACCAGCAGTTCTGGGAGCGGATCGGCCTCCGACCGGGCGGGACCTTCGAGGACGTCGCGCACCTGGCGCTCCGCGGCGTCCGGACGACGGACGACCGCCTGGTGCTGGGCGGGCGGGCGGCAGGAGGCGCGATCCGGGCGTTCGACGAGGTCCCCGGGGACCTGGACGCACCGTGGGAGCGGTTCGAGCGCGGCCTGCGGAGCCTGTTCCCCGCGGCCGACGGCGTCGCGGTGACGCACCGGTGGGGCGGCCCGGTCGGCGTCCCCCGCGACGGTCATCCGTCGGTGGGTCTCGATGCCGAGTCCGGACTCGGCTGGGCAGGGGGCTACGGGGACGACGGGGTCGCCGCCGCGAACCTCGCCGGCCGGACGCTGGCCGACCTGGTGACAGGGGCGGACTCGCCCCTGGTCCACCTGCCCTGGGTGGGGCACCGGTCCCCGCGATGGGCGCGCGGCGTCGTGCGCAGCGCCGAGGTGACGGCGGCCGGCTGGGCAGCTCGCCTCGCCGACGAGGCCGAGACGTTGGCGGAGCGCCGCAGCGGCGGCCGCTGACCGGCTCGCACCCTCCTCAGGCGCAGGCCGTGCCGGTCAGCGCTCGTCGAGGAGCTGCCTGGCCCGCACGCGGGCCCACCGCTCCGCGGCGAGCACGGTCGGCAGGTCGATGCCGTCCGCGGCCGTGCCTGCGTGCTCGTCGAGCACACGGCGGACCGTCGCGACGATGTCGAGGAACCCGATGCGGCCGGCCAGGAACGCGGCGACGGACTCCTCGTTCGCCGCGTTGTAGACGGCAGGGTGCGTCGCCGACGCCGCCAGGGCGGCACGGGCGAGGCGCACGGCGGGGAACGCGTCCTCGTCCAGGGGCTCGAAGGTCCACGCCGTCGGGCCGGACCAGTCGCACGCGGGCACCACGCCGTCGAGCCTCTCGGGCCAGGACAGGCCGAGCGCGATCGGCAGGCGCATGTCCGGCGGGGACGCCTGGGCAACGGTTGAGCCGTCCACGAACTCGACCATCGAGTGCACGACCGACTGCGGGTGCACCACCACGGCGATGTCCTCCGGCGGCACGTCGAACAGCAGGTGCGCCTCCATCAGCTCGAGGCCCTTGTTCACCATCGTCGCGGAGTTGATCGTCACCACCGGGCCCATCGACCACGTCGGGTGCGCCAGCGCCTGTGCGGCCGTGGCGGCCTTGCGCTCGTCGAGCGTGGTGCCCCGGAACGGGCCGCCCGAGGCCGTCAGCACCAGCCGCCGGACCTCGGCGTGCGTGCCGGACCGCAGCGCCTGGGCGATCGCCGAGTGCTCGGAGTCCACCGGGACCAGCTGGTCCTGCCGGCGCTGCGCCGCGCGGACCAGAGGCCCGCCCACCACCAGGGACTCCTTGTTGGCAAGCGCGAGCGTGCTGCCCGCGCCGAGCGCGGCCAGCGTCGGCCCCAGACCGACGGAGCCGGTGATGCCGTTGAGCACGACGTCGGCTCCCTCAGCGGCGACGCGCGCCGCGGCGTCCGCTCCGGTCAGCACGTGCGTCCCGGTCCCGTCGAGACGCTCGCGGACCGCCGCGCCGGCCGCCTCGTCGGCCACGGCCACCACAGGCACGTGATGGGCACGCACCTGCGCCACGAGCAGGTCGACGTTCCCGCCGCCCGCGGAGAGACCCACCACCTCGAACCGCTCGGGGAACCGGTCGATGACGTCCAGCGCCTGGGTGCCGATCGAGCCGGTTGAGCCCAGCAGCACCACCGAACGACGTGCGCTCCCCGTCACAGCGGCGTGCCCACCCGACACCGTGCTCACTCGACGCCGAGCAGCACCTCGACGGCGCGACCGAAGAACGCGTCGACCGAGGCCTCGTCGTACCCGTTCTTGCCGCTGCGGGAGCGGAAGGTGGCGTTGCGCACCTCTGCGGCGGTCAGCGGCGCGCCCGTGTCGAAGTAGGCGACCAGCCGGTGGCAGAGCTCGTCGACATCGGCCGGCTCGTACCCTGGCTGACGCCCCTCCGGCGGCGCGAACCGGTCACCGTCGGGACGGCCCAGCCGGCCGTACAGCGTGCGCGCCTGCTCGCCGAGGTGCGCCAGCCACGCCTCCTGGCCCCGCTGGGCGACGAAGTCGGCACGGGACCGCGCCACGAACGCCGCCTCCAGGCGGTCGAGGGCGGCGTCGACCGCCGCGGTCACGTACCCGCCGCGGATCATCGAGAACGAGACCCGGCGGACGTCCTTGCCGGACAGGCCCCCCGCGGGCCCCTGCTCGTACATCGACCGCGCGTGCGAGAAGAACTCGTCGACCTCGTCCGGGTCGTACCCGCGCCGCACGCTGGAGACCGTGCGGAACATCCCGTCGCTCACCGCTCCTCCTCGCTCGCCGGCGCACCGGCCGCCTCGTCCTCGACCGCCGCGAGCTGACCGCACGCTCCGTCGATCTCGCTGCCGCGGGTGTCCCGCACCGTCGTCGGGATGCCGTGCGCGCGCAGCCGCGCGACGAACTCCGCCTCCACCGCGGGGTCGCTCGCCGTCCAGCGGGAGCCCGGCACCGGGTTGAGCGGGATCGGGTTGCAGTGCACCCACCCCTGACCCCGCGCCGCGAGCTTCTCCCCCAGCAGGTCGGCGCGCCAGGCGTGGTCGTTCACGTCGCGGATCAGCGCGTACTCGATCGACACCCGACGGCCCGTCCTGTCGAAGTACCGGCGCGCGCTGTCGATCGCCTCGTCGACGCTCCACCGGGTGTTCACCGGGACCAGCTCGCTGCGCAGCTCGTCGTCCGGGGCGTGCAGCGACAGGGCCAGCGTCACGGGGATGCCCTCGTCGGCCAGCCGGTCCATCGCCGGCACCATCCCGACGGTCGACACCGTGACGTTGCGCGCGGACAGACCGAGACCCTCCGGCGGGGCCGCGACCAGGAGCCGCACGGTGGCCATCACCGAGCGGTAGTTCGCCAGGGGCTCGCCCATCCCCATGAAGACGACGTTGCTCAGCCGGGTCGCCCCGCCGGCCACCTCGCCGTCCGCGAGGGAGCGTGCCGCGCGCCGCACCTGCTCGACGATCTCGGCCGTCGACAGGTTCCGGGTGAGGCCCAGCTGGCCGGTGGCGCAGAAGGCGCACGCCAGACCGCACCCAGCCTGGCTGGAGACGCAGAGCGTGGCACGGTCCGGGTACCGCATCAGCACCGACTCGACGCGGGCGCCGTCGAACAGGTGCCACAGCGTCTTCACCGTGGTCCCACGGTCGGCGGTCAGCGTGCGCGCCGGGGTCAGCAGCGGTGGGAACAGGTCGGCCGCCAGCGTGTCCCGGGCGGCGGCCGGCAGGTCGGTCATCGCCTCGGGGTCCACGGTGAGGTGCGTGAAGTAGTGCGTCGCGAGCTGGCGGGCCCGGAACGCCGGCTGGCCGAGCGCCTGCACGGCCGCCGCACGCTCCGACGGCGTCAGGTCGACGAAGTGGCGCGGCGGCTTGCCCCGCGGACCGCGGGACGGCGAGGAGAGGTCCAGCCGGACCGGGGTGCCGGTCATCGGACCGGCACCAGCACGGCGAGCACCAGGTACACCGCGGGCGCCGTGAGCAGCAACGAGTCGAGCCGGTCGAGCAGGCCGCCGTGGCCGGGCAGCAGGCTGCCCATGTCCTTCAGCTCGAGGTCCCGCTTGAGCATCGACTCCGACAGGTCGCCGAGCGTGGCAGTGCACACCGTCGCGAGACCGAGCAGCACGCCGACATAGGGCTGCGCGCCGAAGGCCACCTGCACGCCGACCACCCCGACCACGCAGGCCAGCACCACCGATCCGGCCAGCCCCTCCCAGCTCTTCTTGGGGCTCACGCTCGGCGCGAGCGGATGCCGTCCGAGCAGCACCCCCACGGAGTAGCCACCGACGTCGCTCGCCACTGCCAGCAGCACGAACACGAGCGTGCGGGACGGCCCGTCCGGCTGGGCGAGCATCAGCATCGCGAAGCCGGCGAGGAACGGCAGGTACGCCGCAGCGAACGCCGCGGCCGTCGAGTCGCGCAGCGCCGGCCGGCCGGAGCCGTCCAGCACGCGCCAGACCACGGCACCGCCGACGGTGAGGACGAACGCCACGATCAGCGCCTCCGGACCCGCGGTGTACGCCGACACGAGGATCCCGATCGAGCCGACGATCAGCGGGACCAGCGGTAGGTGCACGTCGCGGCGGGTGAACGCGCGCGCGAGCTCCCACATCGCCCCGCAGACCAGGATCACCGCCAGGACGCCGAAGGCCTCCTTGCGGATGAACAGCGAGGCGACCACCACGCCGAGCAGGCCGAGACCCACCGCGACCGCGACCGGCAGGTCACGGCCCGGAGTCGGGGTGCGGGGGGCGGCGAGCTGCGACATCAGACCTCGAGCAGCTCGCTCTCCTTGGTGGCGAGCAGGTGGTCCACCAGCTCGACGTGCTTCTTGGTGAGGGCCTCGAGCTCCTTCTCGGCGCGGGCGACCTCGTCCTCGCCGGCCTCGCCGTCACGGGCGATCCGGTCCAGCTCGTCCTTGGCGTGCCGACGCACGCTGCGCACCGAGACGCGGGCGTCCTCGGCCTTGGTCTTGGCCAGCTTGACGAAGTCCTTGCGCCGCTCGGCGGTCAGCGCCGGGAGCACGACGCGGATCACGCCACCGTCGTCCGTGGGGTTCACCCCGAGGTCGGAGTCGCGGATCGCCTTCTCGATGGCGTGCATCGAGGACTTGTCGAACGGGGAGATCAGCATCGTCCGCGCCTCGGGCACGTTGAACGACGCCAGCTGCTGCAGCGGCGTCGGGCTCCCGTAGTAGTCGACCAGGATCTTGGAGAACATCGCCGCGTTCGCACGGCCGGTGCGGATCGACGAGAAGTCGTCCTTCGCGACCTCGATCGCCTTGTCCATCTTCTCCTCGGCCTCGAGGAGGGTCTCGTCGATCACGCCGAGCTCCTTCGTGCTGCGATGCGGGTGGGGACGGGGTCGTGGGCTGGGAGGTCAGCTCGTCGTGACGAGCGTGCCGATCCTCTCACCGTCGAGCGCGCGGGTGACGTTCCCGCGCTCCTCGAGGCCGAACACGACCATGCGGACGTCGTTGTCACGGCACAGGGACAGGGCCGTCGCGTCCATCACCTCGAGGCCCTGGACCAGCGCCTCGGTGTAGGTCAGGTGGTCGAGCTTGCGGGCAGACGGGTCGCGACGCGGGTCGGCGCTGTAGACGCCGTCCACGCCGTTCTTGCCCATCAGCACCTCCTGGCAGTGGGTCTCGAGCGCCCGCTGCACCGCCACCGTGTCCGTGGAGAAGAACGGCATGCCCGCGCCGGCGCCGAAGATCACGACGCGGCCCTTCTCCAGGTGCCGGATCGCCCGCAGCGGGATGTACGGCTCGGCGACCTGGCCCATCGTGATCGCGGTCTGGACGCGGGTGCTGACGCCGGCCTGCTCCAGGAAGTCCTGCAGGGCGAGGCAGTTCATCACCGTGCCCAGCATGCCCATGTAGTCGGCGCGAGCCCGGTCCATGCCGTTCTGCGCCAGCTCGGCCCCGCGGAAGAAGTTGCCGCCGCCGACGACGATCGCCACCTGCACGCCGTTGCGCACGGCCACGGCG
Source organism: Cellulomonas sp. 73-145 (assembly GCA_001898185.1). GTDB lineage: Bacteria > Actinomycetota > Actinomycetes > Actinomycetales > Cellulomonadaceae > Cellulomonas. The sequence goes on from MKTI01000005.1 coordinate 144,888, forward strand.
ATCTCGTCCGCGATGCGCCGCACCACGTCCGCCGCGAGCCCGACGCTCCCGCCGCCGAACGACTCTCCGGAGAGCTTGAGCAGCACCCGCCGGGTCCACTTGTCGGAGCGATCCTTGCCCTGCGGGCTCACATGTCCTCCACTGGTGGCCGGTCCGCCCGGGTACGGCGGGGTGATGCTGACGTGCCGGTGACCGGGCCCCGAAGGGCACCGGTCACCGGCACGGTGGTGCTCAGGCGCCGACGCGGAACCGCGCGAAGCCGGTGACGGTGCCACCGACCTCGGCGAGGACCTGGCCGACGGACTTCTTCGCGTCGCGGGCGAACGCCTGGTCGACCAGGACGTTCTCCTTGAAGAAGCCGACGAGGCGACCCTCCACGATCTTCGGCAGGGCAGCCTCGGGCTTGCCCTCACCGCGCGCGGTCTCCTCGGCGATGTGCCGCTCGCTCGCGACGACGTCCGCGGGGACGTCCTCACGGGTGAGGTAGGTCGGCGAGTACGCCGCGATGTGCGTGGCGATGTCGCGGGCGACCGAGGCGCCGGCCGCGTCCGTGGCGACCAGCACGCCGACCTGCGGTGGCAGGTCCTTGTTGACCTTGTGCAGGTAGACCTCGACGTGCTCGCCGGCCAGGCGGGCGAGCCGCCGGACGACGATCTTCTCGCCGATGGTCGCCGCGATGTCGTCGACCACGGACTGCACCGGGGTGCCGTCCGAGTCGGCGGCGAGCAGCGCGTCCGCGTCACGGGCGCCGGAGGAGACAGCCGCCGCGAGCACGCGGTCCGCGAAGGAGATGAAGGTCTGGTTCTTGGCGACGAAGTCCGTCTCCGAGTTGACCTCGAGCAGCACCGCGCTCTGACCCTCGCCGTCGGCCGTCGGGCCGACCCACGCCGTCACCAGGCCGTCGGAGGCCGAGCGGCCCTCGCGCTTGCCGATGCCCTTCAGGCCCTTGACGCGGATGATCTCCAGCGCCTTCTCCGAGTCGCCGTCCGCCTCGTCGAGCGCCTTCTTGACGTCGAGCATGCCGGCGCCCGTCTTCTCGCGGAGCGCCTTGATGTCAGCGACCGAGTAGTTCGCCATCAGTGGTTCCTGTCCTCGTGTGCTCGTGGTGGGTGCTCAGGCCTCGGCCGGCGCGTCGGTGCCGGGCTCGTCGGCGGCAGGCGTCTCGACCTCGGCCGCCTCGGCGGCGGGCGTCTCGACCACGGAGGTCTCCTCGACCTGCTCCGCGACCTCCTCGACGGCCTCGGCGACCTCGGGCTGCGCAGCGGGGGTCACGTCGGCGGCGGCCAGGTCGGCCTCGGCACCGGCGAGCAGCTCACGCTCCCACTCGGCCAGCGGCTCGGCCTCGACCGTGCCGGCGCCCTCGGCGGCAGCCGGCGCGCCGGAGTGGCGCTTGAGCAGACCGTCGGCGACCGCGTCGGCGATCACGCGGGTGAGCAGCTGGACCGCGCGGATCGCGTCGTCGTTGCCCGGGATCGGGTAGTCGACCTGGTCGGGGTCGCAGTTGGTGTCCAGGATCGCGACGACCGGGATGCCCAGCTTGCGGGCCTCGTCGACGGCGAGGTGCTCCTTGTTGGTGTCGACGATCCACACCGCGGACGGCACCTTGGCCATGTCACGGATGCCGCCGAGGGTCTTGGAGAGCTTGTCCTTCTCGCGGCGCAGGACGAGCAGCTCCTTCTTCGTCAGGCCGGAGGCCGCGACGTCGTCGAAGTCGATCTGCTCGAGCTCCTTGAGGCGCTGCAGGCGCTTGTGCACCGTCGAGAAGTTGGTCAGCATGCCGCCCAGCCAGCGCTGGTTGACGTAGGGCATGCCCACGCGCGCGGCCTGCTCGGCGACGGGCTCCTGCGCCTGCTTCTTGGTGCCGACGAACAGCACGCTGCCACCGTGCGCGACGGTCTGGCTGACGAAGTCGTACGCGCTGTCGATGAAGGTCAGCGACTGCTGCAGGTCGACGATGTAGATGCCGTTGCGCTCGGTGAAGATGAAGCGCTTCATCTTGGGGTTCCAGCGGCGGGTCTGGTGCCCGAAGTGGACACCGCTCTCCAGCAGCTGGCGCATGGTCACGACGGCCATGGCACGGTCCTTCCGGCGCTCGCCCAGGGCGTGCGCGCTCGTGCGGGTCCCGTCCAGGACGGGCACACCGCGGCTCGGTTGTCGGCCCCGACCGGTCGGTCGGTGCCCCTGGCGCCAGCCGGTGCACCGCGCCGGGCGTGGCCCGGACCGCTGCGATGCTCGGCCCCGCCCGTGGCGACCCGAGGGCCGTGAGGGCGGGAGATGACGCGCGAAGTCGACCGGTACGGACCGGTCGCCGAGGCAATGCTACCGGATCGGTGCCGGCGCCCGGGCCTGCGACGGGGCGCAGACGGCGGAGCGAGGGCAGCGCGCGGCCACGGACGGGGGCAGCGGCGGGCGCGGTGCGGCGGGTGGTGCGGCGGGCGGTCCCGGCGTCGGTCCCGCTCGAGCGACCACAGCCCCGTCCGGATGCAGGTGCGGCACCACGACGGAGCCGGAGAGCGTCGACCCTGTCGGGCGACCGGTTGGCTCGTCCGGTGCGGTCCGCTGCTCCCCCACCTCTGCCTACCTCGACGGCATCCGTCCGCGTCGCCCGTGGCCGTCGGGCGCGAGCCGTCGTCAGGCTCGCCGTCACCACGGCGCTCCTCGCCGGCGCGATCGCCGCCCCTGCGGCACCGAGCGCGTCGGTCTCGGGGAGCGCGATCGGTGCCGGCGCGCCGCGTGGCACGCCCCCGACCGACGAGCCGGTGGCCGTCTACCGGGCCCCGGTCCCGGGGACCCCCTCGTTCGCACACCCTTTCCGGGCCCCCGCGCAGCGGTGGTCGGCCGGCCACCGGGGCATGGACCTCTGGCTGGGCGACGGCATGCCCGTCCTGGCGCCGGCCGCCGGCACCGTGACGTTCGCCGGCACGGTCGTGGACCGGGGAGTGGTGTCGGTGCTCCACCCCGACGGGCGACGGAGCAGCGTCGAGCCGGTGGTAGCAGCCGTGGTCGTCGGCCAGCAGGTGGGTGCCGGTGACGTCCTGGGGGCTCTCGACGGGTCCGGCGGCCACTGCGCACCCCGCAGCTGCGTGCACTGGGGCCTGCGGGAGGGTGACCGCTACCTGGACCCGATGACGGTGCTGCCCGGTGGCGGCCCGATCGTGCTGCTGCCGGTGGCACCCGCCGGGTGAGGACGGCGTTCGATCGGGTTCGTCCGGACGCCGTCAGGCGTCCGCTGTCGCGTCAGGCGTGCTCCGCCTCGTCAGGCGCGCTCGGCCTCGACCAGTCGCGTCCGGAGCCGGGCCATCGCCGCGGTGTGCATCTGCGAGATGCGGGACTCGGTCACGCCGAGCAGCCGGCCGATCTCGGCCAGCGTCATGCCCTCGTAGTAGTAGAGGACCACGACCATCCGCTCACGCTCGCCGAGCTGCTCGATGGCCCGCGCCAGCAGGAACTTGGTCTCCTGCGCCTCCACCGACCGCGCAGGGTCCTCCGACCGCTCGTCGCCGAGGGTGTCCCCGAGGGACACGGAGCCGGGCCGGTCGTCCCCACCCAGCATCTCGTCGAGCGCAGCCACGTTGACGGAGGACAGCTGCCCGAGCACGGAGCGCAGCTCCTCGACCGGCATCTGCAGGTGGCCCGCCACCTCGTGCTCGCTCGGTGAGCGGTGCAGGGTGGCCTCGAGCTCGCCGTAGGCACGGTCGACAGCGCGGGCCTTGGTCCGGACGGAGCGGGGCACCCAGTCCATCGCGCGCAGCTCGTCGATGATCGCGCCGCGGATCCGCGAGGACGCGTACGACTCGAACTTCACGGAACGACCCAGCTCGTACTTCTCGATGGCGTCGATCAGGCCGAACATGCCGTAGGACACCAGGTCCGCGTGCTCCACCATGCTCGGCAGACGCATCCCGACCCGGCCGGCGACGGCCGTGACCAGCGGCACGAAGTTCATGATCAGGCGCTCGCGCGCCTGGGGGCAGCCCGTGTCCTTGAAGGTCACCCAGGTGGCCTCGAGGTCCAGGACGGCGTCGGCGACCGGACCCGTCGGTACGGCGGTGCCTGCGGCGACGGAGCGCTGCTGCGGGATGACACCCTGCGGGGCGGTGCCGGCCGCATAGCGGTCTGCCGGCTCGGCCGTGCGCACGGACGAGCGGACCGGCGCGCTCAAGGGTGTGGTCATGGGGGGCTCCGTCCGGGGGCTCATGCGCGGGGGTGAGCGAGCTGGTAGGCGGAGCGCAGACGCTCCGCCGAGACGTGGGTGTACCGCTGCGTGGTGCCGAGGCTTGCGTGGCCCAGCAGCTCCTGGACGGTGCGCAGGTCCGAACCGCCCTCGAGAAGGTGCGTCGCGGCCGTGTGACGGAGCGCGTGCGGGGCGACGTCGTCCACGCCCGCGGTGGCAGCAAGCCGGTGCACCGCATCCCGCAGCCGTCGCTGGTCGACGCGGGCGCCCCGAGCACCGAGGAACAGCGCGTCGCCGGACATCGGTCCGGCGAGGCGAGGCCGACCGAGCTCGAGCCATGCCCGAGCTGCGTGCACGGCGGGGAGGCCCACCGGCACCACTCGTTCCTTGCCGCCCTTGCCGAACACCCGCAGCGTCCGCTCGTTCAGGTCGAGGTCCGACAGGCTCGCTCCGCAGAGCTCCCCGACCCGCACCCCGGTGGCGTACAGCAGCTCGGCCGCCGCCCAGTCCCGCACCGCGACGGGGTCACCGTCCTGCGCCGCGGCCCGGGCCGTGTCCAGCAGCGTGGTGACCGCAGGTTGCGCCAGCACGGTGGGCAGCACACCGGAGACCCGAGCCGTCGCGAGCCGAGCCGTCGGGTCGGATGTCAGGCGCCCGGTGTGGACGGCCCAGCCGAAGAACGTCCGGACGGCCGCCGAGCGGCGCGCCAGGGTCGCGCGGCTGTGCTGGCTCGCCGCCATCGCCGCGAGCCAGCCGCGGAGAGTGGTCAGGTCGATGGAGTCCAGGGTGGTGCGACCGTGACGACCCGCGTACGCGAACAGGTGGTCCAGGTCTCCCTCGTAGGCGCGCACGGTGTGCTCGGACAGGCCCCGCTGGGCGCGCAGGTGCAGGGCGAAGTCGGACTGCAGGAGGGCGCGCTCGGGCGCTCCCGCAGTGATCTCTGCCACGTACACATGCCTACCGTGACTGCTCGGCCGGATTCGGACAAGACACGCATGGCCACGCTCGCTGACCGCCTGGGCGAATGCGACGGCAATGTCCGATTCCGCGTCGACAATTGAGCCGAATGCCGTTGTTTTTCACCCGGTCGGCCGAGTGTCGGTCGCGCGCGCCGGCCGCCGAGCGGTCCACCGGTCTCCTGCGCGCACGGCGAGATCCTCGAGCTGCAGGATGCCGAGCGCTGCCCTCGCCTCGGCGACCGACGTGCCGGCGCGCGTCGCGATCGTCGACTCGTCCAGGCCGCCGCGCAGGGGCAACGCGTCATGGACCTGGACGACCCTCGTGCCGAGGTCCGTGAGCGTGCCACGGCTGAGCGCGTCGTCGCTGGTGCGGACGTCGCCGGCGTCGCCGGCGTGGTGCAGGCCGCCCGGCAGGAGCTCGGCCACCTCGTCGGCGTCGGTCACGCACACCGCATGCCCTTCGCGGAGCAGCCGGTGGCATCCCGCGGACGCTGCCGAGGTCACCGGTCCCGGCACGGCGCCGACCGGCCGCAGCAGCGCCGCGGCGTGATGAGCGGAGCTGAGGGCGCCGGAGCGCCACGCCGCCTCCACCACCACGGTGGCGTCGGACAGTGCGGCGATCACACGGTTGCGTTGCAGAAATCGGGACTTGGTCGGAAGGGAACCCGGCGGGACCTCACTGAGCAGGGCGCCGCCCGTTCCGACCGTTTCCTCGAAGATGCGCGCGTTCCCGGCCGGATAGGCGCGGTCCACGCCACCCGCGAGGACGACCAGGGTCGGGCCGCCCGCGCCGAGGGCGCCACGGTGCGCCGCTGCGTCGATGCCGTACGCACCGCCCGACGCGACACAGCTCCCCCGCGTCGCGAGGCCGTGGGCGAGGTCGTAGGCGACTCGCTCGCCGTACGTGGTGCTCGCTCGCGCCCCGACGACCGCCACGGTGCTGCGCGCGGGCAGCGCGCCGCGAACCCACAGAGCCGGTGGTGCGGCATCCCCCAGGTCGTCCAGGCCGCGCGGCCACTCGTCGTCCCCCGGGACGACGAGATGACCGTTCAGGCGGTGCAGGGCGCCGAGATCACCCTCCGGGCACAGGGCCTCGAGGCGCCCTGCCCAGCGCAGCACGGCTCGGCCGAGCCGAGCCCGGTCGGCCGAGCCCATCTCCTCGCCCGCCGCGGTGAGCACGACGGACCAGTCGACGGCCCCCCGGGCCGCGGCACGAGCCCACGCGAGCGCGTGGGCGGCGCCGAGGATCCTGACGAGCGCCCCGGCGACGCGGTCACCGGGCTCGACGAGAGCAGACCACGCAGCCCGCGCCATCCGCTCCGCGGTCGCGGACGAGTCGTCGTCGACGGTCCCGCTCACGCGCCCTGGCCTCGGGTCCGGAGCAGCAGCGCCCGGCCGACGTCGTCCCGCGACGGTGCAGCACGGCCTTGCAGGTCCGCGAGGGTCCAGGCGACCCTCAGCACCCGGTCCACGCCACGCAGGCTGAGCGTCCCGCGGTCGAGCGCCCGGTCGAGGTCCGTCATCAGGCTGCGCCGCGGACCCAGGCGCTCGCGCAGCCAGCGTCCGGACACCTGCGCGTTGGTGCGCCACCCCGTTCCGGCCAGGCGCTCGACTGCAGCACCTCGGGCCTGCCGGACACGCTCCGCGACGACGGCGGACCGCTCCCCCGGTACGTCCTCGGCGCGTGCCGGGAGCACCTCGAGCTGGAGGTCGACGCGGTCCAGCAGCGGGCCCGACAGCTTGCCGAAGTACCGCCGCCGCTGCTCCGCCCGGCACGTGCACTCCAGCCCCTTGCCGACGGACCGGCCGCAGGGGCACGGGTTCGCCGCCAGCACCAGCTGGAAGCGGGCCGGGTAGCGGGCCGCGCCGGCCGCCCGGTGCAGCACCACCTCGCCGTGCTCCAGGGGCTGGCGCAGCGTCTGCAGCACGGCCGTGGGGAACTCCGGCGCCTCGTCGAGGAAGAGCACGCCGCAGTGGGCGCGGGAGGCCGCGCCCGGTCGCGGCACGCCGGAGCCACCACCCACGACGCTGGCGGGCGTCGCGGTGTGGTGCGGGTCCTCGAAGGGTGGCCGGCGGACCAGGCCGTCGCCCGCGTCGAAGGTCCCGGCGAGGGAGTGCACGGCGGTCACCTCGACCGCCTCCGCCTCGGCCAGGTCCGGCAGCAGCCCCGGCAGCCTCGCCGCCAGCATCGTCTTGCCGGCCCCGGGCGGTCCGACCATCAGCAGATGGTGACCGCCCGCCGCCGCCACCTCGAGGCAGTGCCGCGCCTCGGGCTGGCCGATCACGTCCGCCAGGTCGGGGTCCACGACGGCACGCCGGGCCGGGACGTCGTCGTGAACCGGCGGCAGGTCCGGCACCTCGACGTCGGCCCCGTAGCGGCTCGCCACCTCCGCGAGGCAGGCGGCACCCACCACGTCGGCACCCGGGACGAGGGACGCCTCCGCCGCGTTGGCCGTCGGCACGACGACGCGCGGGTGGCCGGCCGCCACGGCGGCCGCGACGGCTGGGAGCACCCCGCGCACGGGACGCAGCCGACCGTCGAGCCCGAGCTCACCGATGTGGACCCGGTCGGCCGCCGCGGCAGCGTCCACCACGCCGGCGCCCGCGAGCGTCGCGACGGCGATCGCCAGGTCGAAGCCCGAGCCGGCCTTGGGCAGCGTTGCCGGTGAGAGATTGACGGTGATGCGCCGGTTGGGCCACACGAGACCGCTCGAGGTCACGGCCGCCCGCACCCGGTCCCTCGCCTCGGCCAGGGCGGTGTCCGGCAGGCCCACGAGTGAGAACGCAGGCAACGACGGCGCGAGGTGCGCCTCGACCTCGACGAGATGGCCGGACAGGCCCAGCAGGCTCACCGCCCTGGTGCGGCCGAGGGTCACTCAGACCACCGCCACGAGGTGCTCGACCCTGGCGGCACCACGGGGTGGGAGCGTCACGGCGATGACGTCGATGCGGACGGATGCCGCGTGCACGTCGTGGGCGTCCAGCCAGGCGGCCGTCAGGCGACGCAGCCGTGCGAGCTTGGCGCCGGTGACGGCCTCCGCCGGCGAGCCGAAGCGGTCCGAACGACGCGTCTTCACCTCGACCGCCACCAGCTCGCGCCCGTCGAGGCAGACGACGTCGAGCTCGCCGACCGCGCACCGCCAGTTGCGGTCGAGCACCGTCCACCCCGCGGCCTGCACGTGCGCCACCGCCACGTCCTCGCCGTACCGACCTACCGCGTCCTTGGCACGCATCGAGCACCACCTCCCGGTGCAGGGTGCTGCGCGCCCGCCCGGGCGCGACCGGTCGCGGTGCAGCGCCGGGTCCGTCGGCACGATCGCTCCGGGCTGGGGACGGCTCGGACGGGACGGCTCCCGCCCCGACGCGCCGCCACCCCGAGCGCTCGGCGGGGGGTGGCGAGCGCCCCGCGTGGCGGGTCCGGTGCGCGACGCGGTCTACCGGCGCGCGACGACCCCGCCGGTCAGCGGACGACCGCGCCGGTCAGCGCGTGAACGGCGAGCCGCCCCCGAGGTCGAGCTCCGGCTTGGCGAGCTCCTCGACGTTGACGTCCTTGAACGTCACCACCCGCACCGACTTCACGAACCGAGCCGAGCGGTACACGTCCCACACCCAGGCGTCGGCGAGCGTCAGCTCGAAGTAGACCTCACCAGCCGCCGAGCGCACCTGGAGGTCGACCTGGTTGGCGAGGTAGAAGCGCCGTTCCGTCTCCACCACGTAGGAGAACAGCCCGACGACGTCTCGGTACTCGCGGTAGAGCGCCAGCTCGGCGTCCGTCTCGTAGTTCTCCAGGTCCTCGGCGCTCACCGCCCCATCATCCCCCTGCCCCGACGACGTCGGCGCCACGGCCGGTGGGGACCAGGCCGCGGACGAGGGGCGCGAGGGCCGCGTCGGCGCCCTCGGCAAGCAGCTCCCCCGGCTCCTCGTCGTCGCGCTCGTCGTCCTCGGCCGCGGCCAGCGCGGCGAGCAGCGCGGCGTGGTCCGTGCCGGGCAGCCGCCAGGAACGGCGGTGCAGATCGCAGGGACCCCACGTGCGCAGGGCGGCGATGTGCTCGGGAGACGCGTAGCCCTTGTTCTCGTGCCAGCCGTACTCCGGGTGACCGGCCGACAGCTCCACCATCAGGGCGTCGCGCTCGCACTTCGCCAGGACGCTGGCCGCGGCGACGCTGGCACAGGTGCGGTCTGCCTTGACGCGCGTGAGGACGCGCGGCAGCGGCCCGACGGGCTCGTCGTCGAACGAGAAGAGATCCGGCTGGGGTGCCGTGAGCCAGTCGTGCGAACCGTCGAGCAGCACCACGTCCACCGGTCCGCACACCGACGCCGCCTCCGCGAGCGCGCGCGTGCCGGCGAGGCGGAGCGCCGCGATGATGCCGAGCTGGTCGATCTCCAGCGAGCTGGCGTGGCCGACGGCCCTCGCGACCCCCCACCGACGTAGGGCCGGGACGAGGGCGGTCCGGGCGAGCGGGGTGAGCAGCTTGGAGTCCGCGACGCCCTGCGGTGCGGAGCGCGTGGTCGCCGCGACGACGACGACCCCGACGCTCACCGGACCGGCCAGCGAGCCTCGCCCCACCTCGTCCATCCCGGCCACGAGCGTCGCGCCGTCACGCAGCAGCCCGCGCTCGTGGCGCAGGTGCGGCGTCGGGCGACCCGCCCGAGCCGGTCCGGGGACGGCCGCCGGTGTCACGGGTTGGGGACGCCGGCGAACGTGGCCGACGGGTTGTGCAGCACGGTGACGCGCTGCAGCGGCCAGACGGTGACGAAGGCGACGCCCACCACGTTCGCCTCGGGGACGGAACCACCTCCCGGGTTCCCCTGGTGGTAGCGCGAGTCCGACGAGTGGTCACGGTTGTCGCCCATCACCCACAGGGAGCTCGGCGGGACGACGACGTCGAACGCCATGCTGCTCGGCTGGGACCCGGGCGCGACGTACGGCTCCTTGAGCGCCACACCGTTCACCATCACCGGCGCGCCGTTCCCTGCGCTGCTCACGTGGTCACCCGGCAGGCCGATGACCCGCTTGACCAGGTGCTCCCCGGCGTCGACCGGCAGCAGACCCACCCACGTGAGCACGTCGTTCGCCGTGCGCTGCCAGCCGGACCGGGTCACGACCGGCTGGCTCTCCAACCAGCCGCCCGGGTCCTTGAAGACCACGATGTCCCCGCGGTGCAGGCTCAGCGGCCCGGGGACCAGCTTGCTGACGAGGATGCGGTCGTTCTCGATCAACGTCTCGTGCATCGACGGCGACGGGATGTAGAAGGCCTGCACCAGGAACGTCTTCACCAGCAGGGACAGCACCAGCGCGCTGGCGAGGATCACCACGGTCTCGCGGAGCCAGGCGAACGCCCCGCCACGACGGGGGGCCGGTGCGCGGCGCTGGCGGCGCGTCGCGGCCGTCGCGCCGTCCCGCGGCGTCGGCTCGGTGCCGTCCAGGGCGGAGGTGGCGGGCTCGTAGGACGCCGGCGGGCCGGCGGGCGGGACGGAGGCGGGCGTCGCGGACCAGGGCCTCCCCTGGGCCGGCTGCGGTCGGTCGGAACGCCAGTCGGTCACCCGCACAGCGTCGCACGCCGAGCCATGCGATGCGGCCACCGGTGACGCCCCGAGACGGCTCCTGCGGACGCACGGACGGACGGCCCCCGCCGTGCGGGAACCGTCCGTCCGAGAGAAGCAGCAGCTGCGGGTCAGCCCTTGGCCGGGACCGTCTCGCGCTTCTCCTTGATCTTCGCCTTCTTGCCGCGCAGCGAGCGCAGGTAGTACAGCTTCGCCCGGCGGACGTCGCCGCGGGTGACGACCTCGACCGTGTCGATCGCCGGCGTGTGCAGCGGGAACGTGCGCTCGACGCCGACGCCGAAGCTGATCTTGCGGACCGTGAAGGTCTCACGGACGCCGCTGCCCTGGCGGCCGATGACGACGCCCTGGAACGCCTGGATGCGGGAGCGGTTGCCCTCGACGACCTTGACGTTGACCTTGACGGTGTCACCCGGGCGGAAGTCCGGGACGTCGGTGCGCAGCGAGGCTGCGTCGACGATGTCCAGCGTGTGCATGGTGGTATCGCTTCCCCGCCCTGCCGCAGGTCAGGAACGATGCTGGGCGGACCTCGCCGACCGCACGAGGCGGGTCGGGGCGGTGCACCCGATGAACGAGTGGTCCGGCGTCGCCGGACCCGAGACGAGCACGGGACCGGGCGTCCTGGCGGTCTCCCCTGCGGCAGAGGACACGACCGACGCGCGCCGGTCCGCAAGTCTGCCACACGGCGGCACGGGCGGGGAATCCGGTCGCCCGCGCCAGCGGCGTGCCGGCCGGTGGCGGCTCAGGGAGTCGCGTCGACCGGCCCCACGGGTACCCGCTGCAGCCGCCCCTCGGCCACGACCCACCCGAGGGCCGCGAGCAGGGTGCGGTCCGCTCGGTCGAGCTCCGTGGGGTCGAGCGCGGCGAGCAGGTCGGGCCGGCGCTCCGCCGTGCGCTCCAACGACCGGTCCCGGCGCCACCGGCGCACCCGGCCGTGGTGCCCGGACAGGAGGACGGGCGGCACCTCCAGGTCCCCCCACACCGGCGGCTTGGTGTAGACGGGGTACTCGAGCAGACCGGAGGACCCGTGCGACTCCTCCACCAGGGACTCCGGGTTGCCCAGCACCCCCGGGACCAGGCGAGCCGTCGCCTCGACGATCGCCAGCGCGGCGACCTCCCCACCGTTGAGCACGTAGTCGCCGAGCGACACCTCGCTGACCGGCCCGCGCGACCGGTAGTGCTCCATCACGCGGGCGTCGATGCCCTCGTACCGGCCGCACGCGATGACGAGGTGCGGCTGGGTGGCGAACGCCTCGGCGGTGCGCTGCGTGAACGGCACGCCTGAGGGGGTCGGCACGACGAGGTGCCCGTCGGCACCGAGCACGTCGTCCAGGGCCCGGCCCCAGACGTCCGGGCGCATCACCATGCCGGCACCACCGCCGAACGGCGTGTCGTCCACGGTCCGGTGCCGGTCGTCGGTCCAGTCCCGCAGGTCGTGCACCCGCACGTCGAGCAGGCCGGAGGTGCGGGCCTTGCCCACCAGCGAGACGTCGAGCGCGGACAGGTACTCCGGGAAGATGGTGACGACGTCGATCCGCACGCTGCGCTCAGCCTCGAGGGTCGGTGGGGACGCCGTCCGAGCCCGGCGCGTCGTCGTCCGGCGCGTCGTCGTCCGGCTCGTCGTCACGGACGACGACGAGGTTGGCCGCGTCCGAGGCGAGCAGACCGCCCGGGGGGTCGAGCACGACGCGACCGCCGGGGACGTCGACCACGGGCACGATCGCCTGCACGAACGGCACGAGGCTCCGGGCGCCGTCGGGCTCCCGCAGCACGAGGAGGTCGTGGGCCGGGCCGCTCTCCAGGCCGACGACCTCGCCGAGCAGCCGGCCGTCCACGTGCTCGGCACGCAGGCCGACCAGCTGGTGCTCGTACCAGGCGTCGTCGTCCTCGTCCGCCTCCTCGGCGTCCACCACGAGGCTCACCCCGCGCAGCGCCTCCGCGGCGGTGCGGTCGGACGCCTCCGCGAACGTGACGAACCAGCGGCCCTGCTGCTCCCGCACGCGGGTGGGCGTCAGCGGCCCGGCGAACGCGGGGTCGGTGCGCAGCTCCCGGCCGACCACGAGGCGGTCGGCCGGGGCATCGGTACGCAGGTCGAGCGAGACCTCACCGCGCAGGCCGTGCGCACGGCCCACGCGGGCGACGGTGAGCAGCACCGTCAGCGGCGGTCGACGTCCACGACGTCGATCCGCACCGCTCCGTCGCGGGACAGCGCCCCGACGACCGTCCGCAGCGCGCGCGCCGTGCGTCCGCCGCGGCCGATGACCCGCCCGAGGTCCTCGGGGTTGACCCGGACCTCGAGCAGCTCACCGCGGCGCAGGCTGGCCGCGCGCACGTGCACGTCGTCCGGATGGTCGACGATCCCCCGGACGAGGTGCTCGAGCGCGTCGGCGAGCATCAGGCCTGCTCGTCCTCGGCCGGTGCCGGAGCTGCGGCCTTGGCGGACGACGCGTCGGCCTTGACCTTCTCGGCGTCCGCGGCGGCCTTGTCGATCGCGGCCTTCGGGTCGACCTTGGCGGCCTTGGTCCGCAGCGTGCCCTCGGCGCCCGGCAGGCCCTTGAACTTCTGCCAGTCACCGGTGACCTTGAGGATGGCCAGCACCTGGTCGGTGGGCTGCGCGCCGACGGTCAGCCAGTGCTGCGCACGGGCGGAGTCGACCTCGATCAGCGAGGGCTCCTCGGTGGGGTGGTACTTGCCGATCTCCTCGATGACCCGGCCGTCACGGCGGGTGCGGGAGTCGGCGACGACGATGCGGTAGTACGGAGCGCGGATCTTGCCGAAGCGCTTCAGGCGGATCTTGGTGGCCACGAGCGGGGTGTTCTCCTGAGTCTGCGGGGTGGCCTCGCCGTGCCGCCCGTGGGGGTGGGGGCACCGGTCCGGCCGAGGGACACGGCGGCGCGCAGGTAGAGGGGCTGCGCATGCCGAGTACAGCGGGCCATTCTGCCAGACGCCCGGGGGGGCGCCCAACCACCGGCTCAGCCCGCAGTGACACTCAGCGGGCAGCGACCACCTCGCCGCGCAGGACGACGGCCTCCGGCGCCGCCAGCACCCGGACGTCCTGACGCGGGTCCGCGGGATAGACGACGAGGTCCGCCGGTGCACCCTCGTCGAGACCGGCAGCGCCGAGCCACTCGCGGGTCCGCCACGAGGCGGCCGCCACCACGTCGGCCGCCGGCAGCCCGGCCTCGACCAGCGCTGCGGCCTCGTCGGCGATCCGGCCGTGGCCGATGGTGCCGCCGGCGTCGGTGCCGAGCAGGATCGGGACGCCGGCGTCGTGCAGGTCGCGGACCTGGGCGTGCCGGCGGGCGTGCATCGCCCGCATCCGCGCGGCGTACACCGGGTAACGGTCCGCCTGGTCGGCGATCGCGGCGAACCGCTCGACCTGCAGCAGGGTCGCCGTGACGGGGATGCCGGCGGCGGCGATGCGGTCGATCTGCCCGGCGTCGGCACCCGTCGCGTGCTCGAGGCAGTCGACCCCCGCGTCGAGCAGCGGGTCGAGGGCCTCGGTGGCGAACGTGTGCGCCGTGACGCGGGCACCGGCGGCGTGGGCGGCCGCGATCCCGGCGGTCAGCACGTCGTCCGGCCACAGCGGGCGGAGGTCACCCTCCGGACCGAGGTCACGGTCGATCCAGTCGGCGACGATCTTCACCCAGCCGTCGCCACGGGCCGCCTCCTGCGCCATCGCCGTGGGCAGCTCGTCCGGCGAGCTCAGCTCGCGGGCGTAGTGGCGCAGGTAGCGCTTGGGCAGGGCGAGGTGGTGACCGGCGCGGATCAGCCGGGGCAGGTCGTGGCGGTCGTCCACCCACCGGGTGTCGGCCGGCGACCCCGCGTCCCGGATCAGCAGCACGCCGGAGTCGCGGTCGGACACCGCCTGGGCCTCGGCGGTCTCCCGGTCGACGGCCCCGTTCGCCCCGAGCCCGATGTGGCAGTGCACGTCCACCAGGCCGGGCAGCACCCAGCCCGTGAGGTCCACGGCCGGGCCCGACGGCCGCTCGTACGTGATGCGGCCGCCCAGCACCCAGGCCTCCGGCGCCTCGAGCCCGTCGCCGAGCGCCACCGGCCCGCGCAGGTGCAGGACGTCCGCCATGGCCGTCAGCGGCCGAGCAGCCCGTCGAGCCCGGAGGGCAGCTGGACGTCGGAGCCGTCGCCGCCCGGTGCCGGCGGTCGGCCGAGACCGAACGCGGAACCCGGCGCCGACGTCGTGGCCGGTCCTGCGGTCGCGCGCTCGGCGGCCGCCCGCTCCTGCAGCGCCCGCTTCGCCGGGTTGCCGGACTTGCCCTTGACCTTGCGCGCCGGGGCGACCGTCCGGCCGCGCGACTTCTTGCCGCCCATGCCCGGCAGGTTCCCCATGCCCGGCATCGCGCCCATCCCGCCGCTGCGGGCCATCTGGCGCATCATCTTCTGCGCCGCGTCGAACCGGTCGAGCAGCTGGTTGACGTCCGACGGCTGGGTGCCGGAACCGGCGGCGATGCGCGAACGGCGGGACCCGTTGATCACCTTGGGGCTGCGGCGCTCCAGCGGCGTCATCGACTGGATGATCGCCTGGATCCGGTCCACCTCGCGCTCGTCGAACGAGTCGAGCGCCTCCCGCATCTGGCCCATGCCGGGCAGCATGCCGAGCATCTTCTTCAGCGGGCCGGCGTTGCGCAGCTGCTGCATCTGGACCAGGAAGTCCTCGAGCGTGAAGTCCTCGCCCGCGGCCAGCTTGCCGGCCATCTTCTCGGCCTGCTCGGCGTCGAACGCGCGCTCGGCCTGCTCGATCAGGGTGAGCACGTCACCCATGTCGAGGATGCGGGAGGCCATGCGGTCGGGGTGGAACACCTCGAAGTCGGTCAGCTTCTCACCGGTCGAGGCGAACAGGATGGGCCGCTCGGTGACGCTCGCGATGGACAGGGCCGCACCGCCGCGGGCGTCGCCGTCCAGCTTGGACAGCACCACGCCGGTGAAGCCGACGCCGTCGGCGAAGGCGCGGGCCGTGGTGACGGCGTCCTGGCCGATCATCGCGTCGACGACGAACAGCGTCTCGTCCGGCTGCACGGCGTCGCGGATGTCGGCCGCCTGCGCCATCAGCTCGGCGTCGACACCGAGCCGACCGGCCGTGTCGACGATCACCACGTCGTGCTGACGGCTGCGGGCGGTCGCGACCCCGTCGCGCGCCACGGCCACCGGATCGGCGCCGGCCGGGAGCTCGTCGAGGTCGGCCGCGGCCTGGTTGCCGGGGTGCGGTGCGTACACCGGCACACCGGCCCGCTCCCCCACCACCTGCAGCTGGGTGACAGCGTTGGGTCGCTGCAGGTCGGCCGCCACCAGCAGAGGCGTGTGGCCCTGACCCTTCAGCCAGACGGCCAGCTTGCCGGCCAGCGTCGTCTTGCCGGCACCCTGCAGACCCGCGAGCAGGATGACCGTCGGCGGGTTCTTCGCCAGCCGGAGGTTGCGCGTCTGACCACCGAGGATGGTCACCAGCTCGTCGTTGACGATCTTGACGACCTGCTGGGCCGGGTTGAGCGCGCCGGAGACCTCGGCCGACAGCGCGCGCTCGCGCACCGCGGCGGTGAACGCGCGCACGACGGTGACGGCGACGTCCGCGTCCAGCAGGGCGCGACGGATCTCACGCACCGTGGCGTCGATGTCCGCCTCGGACAGCCTGCCCTTGGTGCGCAGGTTGCGGAACGTCGACGTCAGGCGGTCGGAGAGGGTGGCGAACACCGCGGCAGACCTCGTGGGCTCTGGGGGCTACGGACGGTCCAGGGTACCTGCCAGCGCACGCTCGGCCCGTGCGACGAGGTCGTCCACCAGCCGCTGGCGCCACGTGGTCCAGGCGGCGGGTCCGGCCGCGGAGGCGTCCGCCTCCGTCAGCACCCGGAGCATGCCGAGCAGGTCCGCGCGGTGGTCCACCGCCGTCAGCAGGCGCTGCACGGTGGCCGGGTCGTCCAGGTCCTCGGTCGTGGCCAGCTCGGCGAGGGTCAGGTGCTCACGCACCAGCCGGACGACATCCTCGGCGACCTCGTCCGGGAAGCCCATCCGCGTGACGATCGGGCCAGCGAGCCGGGCCCCCTCGACGGAGTGGTCACCCGCGCCCGCTCGCTTGCCGATGTCGTGCAGCAGCGCCGCGAGCAGCAGCGTGTCCGACTGGTCGCCGGGGTGCCGGTCGCGACCGGCACGGGCCACCGTCTCCACCAGGTGACGGTCCACGGTGTGCCGGTGGATCGGTGACCGCTGCGGACGGTTGCGCACCGCGGCCCACTCGGGGATCCACGTGGTGACCACCCCCGCGAGGTCGAGGGCCTCCCACACCGGCACCTGCGCGGGCCCGGAGCCGAGCAGGCTCAGCAGCGCGGTGCGCGCCGAGCGGGGCCACGGCACCGGCAGCGGAGGGGACGCCTCGAGGCTCGCGACCGTCACCGGGGACAGCACCAGACCGGTGCGCGCGGCCGTCGCGGCCGCGCGCAGCGACAGCACCGGGTCGTCGGCGGGGCGGGCGTCGGCGGCGAGCACCAGCTCACCGTCGTGCTCCACCAGGCCCTCCGCGATCGTGCGCAGCCGGGGCGGCTGCCGGCGGCCCCGCACCAGGAACGGCTTGGGCGCGGGCCGCTGCAGCGCCTGACGGGCGTTGCGAGCCGTGGTGTCCAGGGCGTAGGAGATGACCCGGCCGGCCTCGGCGATGGAGGCGAGCAGGTCGTCGCGGTCGTCGAAACCGACCCGTGCCGCCACCTCGTCCTGGTCCGCCAGGATCAGCCGGTTGGTGTGGCGGCCGGTGACCAGCTGCACGGTGTCCCGCACGTCGAGCAGGTGCTCGTAGGCGGTGTCCACGGCGCCGTGCGGGCGGTCGGTCAACCAGGTGGCCGCGAGCGCCGACAGCACCACGGCGTCGCGGATGCCGCCGCGCGCCTCCTTCAGGTCGGGCTCGATGAGGTAGGCCAGCTCCCCGTGCCGTTCCGCGCGCGTCCGGGTGGAGGCCAGCAGCTCGGGCAGTCGGCGCCGGGCGGCCGCGCGCCAGTCCTCGAGCAGCGCCGACATCGCCCGGGCCACGACCACGGGGTCGCCGGCGACGTGGCGCAGCTCCAGCAGCCCGACGGCCGCAGGAAGGTCCTTGGAGGCCACCTGACGGCACTGAGCGAGAGACCGCACCGAGTGGTCGAGCTCCAGCCGGGCGTCCCAGATCGGGTACCAGAGCCGCTCGGCGATGTGCGCGAGGTCCTCCGGCGACCGGCCACGGCCCTCGTGCACCAGCACCAGGTCCAGGTCGCTGACGGGCGAGGCGTCCCCGCGTCCGATGCTGCCGACCGCGCCGAGCGCCATCCCGGTCGTGTCGAGCCCGACCGTGGCCGTGTCCCACAGCTCCGCCAGGCGCTGGACCACCAGGTCCGCGACCCGACGGCGGCGCAGCACCCCGTCGGCACCGGGACCCGCCAGCTGCTCGGCCAGGTCCAGACGCTCACGACGCAGGTCCCGCACCGCCAGGTGCGGGACCTGCGTCGGCCCCTGCCCGGCCGCTCCCCCCGAGGGCGGCCGCTCGTCGCTCATCGGCTAGAGCGCATCCGGTCCGTGCTCACCGGTGCGCACCCGGGCGACGTCCTCGACGGGCGTCACCCAGACCTTGCCGTCGCCGATCTTCCCGGTCTGCGCGGCCTGGACGATCACCGTGACCGCCCCGGCGGCGTCCTCGTCGGCCACGAGGACGTCGATCTTCACCTTGGGGACCAGGTCCACCGTGTACTCGGCACCCCGGTAGACCTCCGTGTGCCCGCGCTGGCGGCCGTAGCCACTCGCCTCGGTCACCGTCAGACCCGCCACACCGGCCGCCTGCAGTGCGGACTTCACGTCGTCCAGCCGATGCGGCTGGATGACCGCCGTCACCAGCTTGGTCATCACTTCACCTCCGTCACGACGCGGGTGGCGCCCAGGGTCTCGTACGCGGACTCGCCGTGCACCGCGAGGTCGATGCCGCCGACCTCGACGTCCTCCGACAGGCGAATGCCGCCGGCGGCCTTGAGGATCGAGCCGATCACCCAGGTGAGCACGAAGGAGAACACCACGGCGAACGCTGCCACCAGCACCTGTGCGAGGAGCTGGGTCACGCCGCCGCCGTAGAACAGACCGTTCTTGGACCCGGTCGGGTACCACGCGCCCTGGTTGTTGGTGGCGAGGAACCCGATCAGCACCGTGCCCGTGATGCCGCCGACCAGGTGGACGCCGACGACGTCGAGCGCGTCGTCGAAGCCGAACTTGTACTTGATGCCGATCGCGACGGCGCACAGCACGCCCGCTACGGCGCCGATGACGATCGCACCCCAGGTGTCGACCGCCGCAGCGGCCGGGGTGATCGCGACCAGGCCGGCCACGATGCCCGACGCGGCACCCAGGGACGTCGCGTGACCGTCCCGGACCTTCTCCGTGGCGAGCCACGCCAGCATCGCGACGCAGGTGGCGAGGAACGTGTTGAGCCACGCACGACCGGCGACCGCGTCGGCGGCACCCTCGGACCCGGCGTTGAAGCCGAACCAGCCGACCCACAGCAGGGCTGCGCCCAGCATGACGAACGGCAGGTTGTGCGGCCGCATGGGCTCACGCGGCCAGCCCTTGCGCTTGCCGAGCAGCAGCGCGAGCGCCAGACCGGCCGCACCGGCGTCGATGTGCACGACGGTCCCACCGGCGAAGTCGATCGGCGTCGAGATGTGCTGCGAGATGAACCCGCCGACGCCGAGGAACCCGCCGGCCCACACCATGTGGGCCATCGGGAAGTAGACGATCGTCGCCCAGATCACCGAGAACCAGATCCACGCCCCGAACTTCATGCGGTCCGCGATCGCCCCGGTGATCAGCGCGACCGTGATCACCGCGAACGTCGCCTGGAAGGCCACGACCGCGAATGCCGGCACCCCGCCGGACGCGAGCGGGCTCGCCGCATCGGTCAGGTTGTTCATCCCGAAGAACTGGAAGGGGTTGCCGAAGAACTGGTTGATGCCTGTCGTGTCGGTGCCGAAGGACATCGAGTATCCCCACAGCAACCAGACGAAGCCCACGATCCCCGCTGCGACGTAGTTCATCATCAGCATGTTGAGGACGGACCTGCCCCGGACCATCCCGCCGTAGAAGAACGCCAGCGCAGGGACCGTCATCATGAGGACGATCACTGCGGACGTCAGCATCCAGGCGGTGTTGCCGGAGTTCAGCTGAAAATCTGCCATCAGCATCCGGATTACCCGTTTCTCCCGTCGCCAGCCGGGTGGCTGGACACGGGTCCAACGGTGGAGGACCGGCGTTTCCCGGCGACGCCGCGGGTGTTACGACGGCGTCACGAGCGCCCCTGGCACGTAAACATCGTGTGTCCGGGCGCCCGTGGTCTCACGCTCCGAGAAGACCGTCCACGAACGCCTCCGGCTCGAAGGGCGCCAGGTCGTCGGCGCCCTCCCCCAGTCCGACGAGCTTGACCGGCACCCCGAGCTCACGCTGCACCGCCACGACGATGCCGCCCTTGGCCGTGCCGTCGAGCTTGGTCAGCACGATGCCCGTCACCCCGGCGACCTCGGCGAACACCCGCGCCTGCACCAGGCCGTTCTGCCCGGTGGTGGCGTCCAGCACCAGCAGCACCTCGGACAGCGGGGCCTCGCGCTGGATGACGCGCGTGATCTTGCCGAGCTCGTCCATCAGGCCGGCCTTGTTCTGCAGCCGGCCGGCGGTGTCCACGAGCACGACGTCGACGCCCTCCGTGCGACCCTCGCGCACCGCGTCGAACGCGACGGCGGCCGGGTCACCGCCCTCCCGCTCGGCACGGACCGTGCGGACGCCGACGCGGGAGCCCCACGTCGCCAGCTGGTCCGCGGCCGCGGCCCGGAACGTGTCGGCGGCGCCGAGCACCACCGTGCGGCCCTGCGCGACCAGCACGCGGGCCAGCTTGCCGACGGTCGTGGTCTTGCCCGTCCCGTTCACGCCGACGACGAGCAGCACCGCGGGGACCGGCGCGCCGTCGGCGCCCGTGCCGGGCTCCGTGCGCAGGCTGCGGTCGAGCGTCGGGTCGACGATGGCGAGCAGCTGCTCGCGCAGCAGCGCCCGGGCCTGGGCCGGATCCGCAAGGCCCTCGACCCGCACGCGCGTCCGCAGCGCGTCGATCAGCTCGGTGGTGGGTCCGGCGCCCACGTCCGCGAGGAGCAGCGTCTCCTCCAGCTCGTCCCAGTCGTCCTCTGTCAGCCGGTCCCGGGACAGCACCGCCAGCAGGCGCGCGCCGAACGGGGATCCCGACCTGGCCAGCCGGTCGCGGAGCCGGACGAGGCGGCCGGCGGCGGGGGCCGGGACCTCGAGCGGAGGGGCGACCGCCGCCTCCTCGACCGTCGCGGTCGCGGTCGGCTCCGTCCCAGGCTGCGGCACCGGCGCGGCCTCGACCTGCGGCTCGCCGGTCGGGGTCGGAGCTGCCGGCGGGGCGGGCAGCGTCGGGGTGGCAGTGTCCCCGCCACGACCGCGGCGGCGAACCAGCACGGTCGAGGCGGCGACCACCACGGCGAGCGGGACACCGCCGGCCAGCAACCAGGTCAGGAGCTCATGAGTCACCGGCACAGTCTGTCGGTGCGGAGGTGCCCGGGGCGAGCCGGCGCCTCAGCGGGAGGCGAGCACTCCGTGCTCGGCGGCGTCGTCGGACCCGCCGGCGTCCCGGCCGGGAAGCACCCGGGCGGCCATCTCCCGCGCGTGCAGCAGCGGCTCGGTGAGCTCGTCCACGGAGACGTAGCCCTCGCCGCGCTCGACGTTGGCGGCGAGCATCTCGCCGAGCGAGACGTCGACGGGCTCGACCGCGGCGGCCCGTGCGGCGGCGACCTGGTCGGCATCCGGGTGGCGGCGGCCACGCAGGCCACGCCGGAACGCCCGCAGCGGCGACTCCTCGTCCCGACCGCGCGGCGTCGACGCCAGCAGGACGACGACGGTGACGAGGAGCGCGACGACGACGAGGATCACAGCGGCCATGGGTCCAGTCTCCGTCGGCCGCGCGTCCTCGACCGGCAATGGTGGCGCATCCCACCGTGCCGGTCACACAACCTTCACACCCGCCGCGTCCCACCCGGCGCCCCGACCGGACCGGTGGACCGGTCCGGCGGCCGCCTCAGGCCGGCACGTCCTCGCGGAGGCGCTGGCTGATCACCGTCGTGACGCCGTCGTCCCGCATCGTCACGCCGTACAGCGCGTCGGCGATCTCCATCGTCCGCTTCTGGTGGGTCACGATCAGCAGCTGCGAGTCGGCCTGCAGCTCGCGCAGCACCTCGATCAGCCGTCCGAGGTTGGCGTCGTCGAGCGCCGCCTCCACCTCGTCCATCACGTAGAACGGGCTCGGTCGCGCCTTGAAGATCGCCACCAGCAGGGCGACGGCCGTCAGCGACCGCTCGCCACCGGACAGCAGCGACAGCCGCTTGACCTTCTTGCCGGCGGGACGGGCCTCGACCTCGACGCCCGTGGTGAGCATGTCCGCCGGCTCGGTCAGCACCAGCCGTCCCTCACCACCCGGGAACAGCCGCGGGAACACCTGCTCGAACGCGGCGGCGGTGTCGGCATAGGCCTCCGCGAACACCTGCTCGACGCGCTCGTCGATCTCGCGCACGATCTGCAGCAGGTCCGCCCGGGACGACTTCAGGTCCGCCAGCTGGTCGGTGAGGAACTTGTGCCGCTCCTCCAGCGCCGCGAACTCCTCCAGCGCCAGCGGGTTGACGCGGCCCAGCAGAGCCAGCGCCCGCTCGGCGGCGCGCAGCCGCTTCTCCTGCTGCTCGCGGACGTACGGCACGGACGTCGGTGCCTCGGGATCGGGCTCGGTGCCGGGAGCGAGCACCACCGGCACCGGCTGGTGGGGGCCGTACTCCTCGACCAGCACCTCGGGGTCGATGCCGAGCTCCTCGACCGACCGCTGCGCGAGGGCCTCGATGCGCAGGCGCTGCTGGGTGCGGGCGACCTCGTCGCGGTGCGCCACGTCGGTGAGCTCGGCGAGCTGCCCCGTCAGCGCCTCGGCACGAACGCGGGTCGCGGCGAGCTCCTGGTCCCGCTCCGCACGGGCAGCCTCGGCGGCGTCCCGCTCCTGCGAGGCGCGTCGCAGCGACTCGTCGAGCACCAGCAGCGCGCGGCGCGCGCCCTCGTGCACGGCAGCGGCGACGGCCGCCTGGCGGGCGCGGTCGCGTTCCCGCTCCGCGGCACGCTCGCGCGCCGTCCGTTCCGCGGCAGCGGCACGCTCGAGCGAGTCGGCGCGGCCGGCGAGCGCGCGCGCCCGCTCCTCGGCGGTGCGGAGCGTGAGCCGGGCATCGGTCTCGCGGCCGCGGGCCGCCGTCGCGAGGGCCGCGGTCCGGTCGCGCTCCGACGTGCGCTCAGCGACCGCGTCCTCACCGTCCGCCGGCTGGTCCTGCGCGGCAGCCAGCCGCTCGGTCAGCTCGGCGAGCGCCTCGGTGTCCTCCTGCAGCGTCCGCTCGGCAGCGTCGAGCGACTGCTGGACCCGTTCGGCCTCGGCACGGGCGGACCGCGCCGTCGAGCCCAGCGTGGCGAGCTGCTCCGCGACGGCCGCGAGCGCGGCGTCGGACTCGTTGAGCCGGTCGAGCGTCTCCTGGTACGCCTGTCGAGCAGCGGTCTGCTGGTCGCGTGCGCCCGCCAGCTCGAAGCGCAGCCGCTCCGCCAGGGCCTGCGCCTGCTCGGCGCCCGAGCGCGCCTGGTCGAGCGCGGCCTGCAGGTGCAGGGCACTGGGCGCCTCGGCGGAACCCCCGGACGCGCGGTGGGCGGACAGCAGGTCACCGGTGCGGGTGGCGACGACGAGGTCCGGGCGGGCGCCGAGCACGGCGCGCGCCGTGGCGAGGTCGTCGACGACGACGACACCGGCCAGGGCGGCGGTCACCGCGTCCCGCACCGCCGGCGGGCAGCGGACCAGGTCGACGGCGCGGTCGGCACCGGTCGGCAGCGGGAGGTCGTCGACCGGGCCGCCACCGGCGGCCGCCGCCGAGCCGACCAGCAGGCCGGACCGCCCTGCGTCCTGCTCGCGCAGGTAGCGGATGGCGTCGACCGCCGCGTCGACACCGTCGACCGCCACCGCGTCGGCGAGCGGTCCCAGGGCTGCGACCACCGCCTCCTCGTCGCGTGGGTCCACCGAGAGCAGGGCGGCCACCGACCCGATGGTCCCGCGCAGGCCGTCGGCCGCGAGCAGCGCTCCGGCCCCGTCCTTGCGCGACAGGCTCAGCTCGAGCGTCTCGGCGCGGGCCGTCAGCGTGCTGCGCTCCCGCTCGGCCTCCGCGAGCCGCTCCGTCAGGTCCGCGAGGCGCTCCGTCGCCGTCTCCAGGGCGTCGGCCGCGTTCTCGTGGGCCGCGTCCAGGCCCTCCTCGCCCTCCTCGGCGCCGGCCACCTGGCCCTCCAGGGCCGCGAACTGGGTGGTCGCCTCCTCGGCGCGGCGCTGCGCGGCGGCGTGCGCCCCGCGCAGCCGGCCGATCTCCTCACCGGTCGCCTCGAGGCGGCTGCGGCGGGCGGCGACCTGGCCGGCCAGCCGCGCCACGCCCTCGCGACGGTCCGCGGCCGCCCGCAGCACGGAGGCCAACGCCTTCTCCGCCTCGGTGGCCACCGCCTCCGCCTGCTGTCGCGCGGTCACCGCACCCTCGAGCGCCGCGCGTGCCAGGTCCACCTCGGTGCCGAGCTCCGCCTCGGCGGCACGGACCCGGGCCGCCTGGGCGACCAGGTCGTCGGGGTCCTGACCGCCGGACCGCTCCGGTGCCGCGGCGCCGAGCAGTCGCACCCGGTCAGCGGCCAGCGACGCGGTGCCGCGCAGGCGCTCACGCAGCGCCGAGAGCCGGTACCAGAGCTCGCCGGCCTCCGTGACGGCGGGTGCGGCCTCGCCGGCCGCCCGCTCGAGCGTGGCCAGCTGGTCGCGGGTGGTCGCCAGCTCGGTGCCGACCTCCTGCCGCCGCGCCAGCAGTGCCGTCTCGTCCGCGGTCTCCTGCGCCATCGCGGCGGTCAGCTGCGCGAGGTCGTCGGCGAGGAGCCGGGCACGGGCGTCGCGCACGTCCGTCTGCACCACGGCGGCCTTGCGGGCGACCTCCGCCTGACGGCCGAGCGGGCCGAGCTGGCGGCGGATCTCGGTGGTGAGGTCCGCCAGCCGGGTCAGGTTGGCCTGCATCGCGTCGAGCTTGCGGAGCGCCTTCTCCTTGCGCCGGCGGTGCTTGAGCACCCCCGCCGCCTCCTCGATGAAGCCGCGGCGCTCCTCCGGCGTGGCGCGCAGGACGGTGTCGAGGCGCCCCTGGCCGACGATGACGTGCATCTCGCGGCCCATGCCGGTGTCCGACAGCAGCTCCTGGATGTCCAGCAGCCGGCAGGAGCGGCCGTTGATCGCGTACTCCGACCCGCCGTTGCGGAACAGGGTCCGCGAGATCGACACCTCGGTGTAGTCGATCGGGAGCGCGCCGTCGGTGTTGTCGATGGTCAGGGACACCTCGGCACGGCCGAGCGGCGGCCGGCCGGCGGTGCCGGCGAAGATGACGTCCTCCATGGTGCCGCCGCGCAGGGACTTGGCGCCCTGCTCCCCCATCACCCACGCGAGGGCGTCCACCACGTTCGACTTGCCGGAGCCGTTGGGCCCCACGACGCACGTGATGCCCGGCTCGAAGCTCAGGGTCGTCGCGGAGGCGAACGACTTGAAGCCCCGCAGCGTCAGGGTCTTCAGGTGCACGGGGGCAGCCTACGGTCGGGCACCGCGCGCGCCGCGGAGGCGGCGTCGGTCACAGGTGCGGGAACCAGAGGGCGATCTCACGCGCTGCGGACTCGGGCGAGTCCGAGCCGTGCACGATGTTCTGGATCGCCGAGGTGCCCCAGTCGCGCGCCAGGTCGCCGCGGATGGTACCGGGGGCGGCGGCGGTCGGGTCGGTGGCGCCGGCGAGCGAGCGGAAGCCCTCGATCACCTTGTGACCCTCGGCCACCACCGCGACGAGGGGCCCGGACGTCATGAACTCGATCAGGGCCGGCAGCCACGCCTTGCCGAGGTGCTCGGCGTAGTGCTGCTCGAAGATCGCTCGGTCGGCGGTCCGCAGCTCGACGGCGGCCAGCGTGTAGCCCTTCGCCTCGATGCGGCGCAGCACCTCGCCCACCAGGCCCCGGCTGACGCCGTCGGGCTTGACGAGGACAAGGGTGCGCTGAACGGAAGGTGCGTCGGCCATGGCGGAAACCCTAGTGCCGGTCTCGCCAGTGCCGGCCTCGGACCCGGCCGCCGTCAGACCCGACGACGGGGCCGCGCGGGCTCCACGGCGTCCGGGTGCGCGGCGTCGAAGACCGCTCGCTCCGCGTCGATCCGCACCCCGAGCCACAGGAACAGCACCCAGAGGACGGCGAACAGGCCCCCGACGCCGAACATCATCGGCACCACGAACCCGCACGCCAGCACCGGCAGCTGCGCCACGGTGCCGGCGACGGAGCCCCAGCGCGGCCGCTGCAGGCCGGCGAGCACCAGCAGCAGCGCCGCCAGCCCCCCGCCGACGGACCAGATCGCCGCCGGGGGCGCCGACCGGAGGCCGAACGCCACCAGTGCGGCGAAGAGCACGACGAAGGCCTCGAGCAGCAGCATCGTCTGACCGAGGACGATGCGCGCCGGGCGCTTGCGTCGCACGGCGGGCACGGGGCTGGTCACGCGGTCAGGCTACCGGCGCTCAGTCCTCGCCGAACTTGTCCTCGAACAGCGCGACCACCGCGTCCACCGCCTGCTGGGCCTGCTCCCCGCTGCCCTCGAGGATCAGGTCCGTGCCGTTGGCCACGCCGAGCGCCATCAGTTGGAGCACGCTCGCCGCGTCCACCCCGCCCAGCCGCACGTGCGCGTCGAAGCCTGCGACCGTCCGGGCGACGATCGCCGCGGGCCGCGCGTGCAGCCCCAACCTGTTGGTCACCGTGACGGTGGTGCGGACGGCGCCGGGCTCCGTGGACAGCTCCGTGGTGGACGACTGCTCGAGCGCGGTGTGCCCGGGGTGCGGGTGCAGGACGTCCGCGAACGTGGCGACGGCGCCCTCGGCCGCGGCGAGCACCCCCTGGACCCCTGCCCCGCCCTGGGCAGCCACCGCAGCGGCCACGGCACCCTCGACGAGCGGTGCGTCGGCCAGCAGGACACGCTCCGCGACCGGCTCGTCGAGCATCTCCAGGACGGACTGCGCGGTCATCACGGCGGACCCGAGGTCCGTGAGGACCACGGCAGAGCGGCCGTCGGCGGTCGCCTGCTCCAGGGCGGCCTCGATGGCGTCGTAGCTGGTGCCGAGGCCGCCGTCGGGCATACCACCGGCCGGGAGCAGCGTGACGTCCGGTGCCATCTGCCCCGCGAGCTCGGCCAGCCCCTCGGCGATCAGGCGCGAGTGCGAGACCAGCACCAACGCCACCCGGACGGTCATGCGCCGGCCGCGTCCGCCGCCGCGCGCAGCAGCAGCTCGGTCGACCGGGCGCCGGGGTCCAGGTGGCCGATGGACCGCTCGCCGAGGTACGACGCACGCCCCTTGGTGGCCAGGAGCGGGATGGTGGCCTGCGCTCCCGTGGCCGCGGCGTCGGCCGCCGCCGCCAGCACCGCGGCGGGCGACCCGCCGTTGTCCGCCACCGACTCCGCCGCCTCGACCGCGGGCGTCCACGCGTCGACCATCGTCTTCTCGCCCGTGTGGGCCTTGCCGCGGGCGACGATGCCCTCCAGCGCCGCCTCCAGGACGGCAACCGCGGCAGCCGAGTCGAGCTCGGCCACCGCGGCCGCCTTCGCCGCACGCAGGTAGGCGGTGCCGTACAGCGGGCCGGCGGCACCGCCGACCGTGGACATCAGGGTGGTGGCGACCAGCTTGAGCACGTCACCGACCTGCTCCGGCGCCGCCTCGAGGGCATCGAGCTTGGCGACGACGGCGGTGAACCCGCGGTTCATGTTCTCGCCGTGGTCACCGTCGCCGATCTGCCGGTCGAGCTCGATCAGCTCCTCGCGGTGCTCCTTGACCACCTTCGCCGAGAGGCGCACCCACTCGACCGCCCACGCCACGTCCAGACTCATCCCGCGCTCCCTGGCTCGTCCGACCCGCTCACCGTCGCCGATGCCCCCGGCGACCGTCCTACCAGGCGCTCCTCACCAGCGCAGCGCGGCGGTGTGCACCGGCGCGTCCCAGAGGGCCGTGAGCTCGTCGTCGAGACGCAGCACCGTCACGGAGGCGCCCTGCATCTCGAGCGAGGTGACGTAGTTGCCGACCAGCGACCGGACCACCTCGACCCCCCGGCCCTCGAGCAGCGCCCGCGCCCGCCGGTAGACGATGAACAGCTCCGACTGCGGGGTGCCGCCCATGCCGTTGACGAACAGCAGCACCTTCTCGCCGGAGGCGAGCTTGAGGTCGTCGGCGACCGGTGTGAGCAGCATCTCCGTGATCTCGTCGGCGGAGGCCAGCGGGATGCGGCGGCGGCCCGGCTCGCCGTGGATGCCGATGCCGATCTCGATCTCGTCCTCGGGCAGGTCGAAGCTCGGCTTGCCGGCGTGCGGGACGGTGCAGGCCGTCAGGGCGACGCCCATCGAGCGGACGTTCGCGATCACCTTCTCCGCCACGGCCACCACGGCGTCGAGGTCGTCACCGCGCTCGGCGGCGGCACCCGCGATCTTCTCCACGCAGACCGTGCCGGCGACGCCGCGACGGCCGGCGGTGTAGAGCGAGTCCTCGACGGCGACGTCGTCGTTGACCACCACCGAGCGCACCGTGACGCCCTCGGCGTCGGCCAGCTCGGCGGCCGTCTCGAAGTTGAGCACGTCGCCCGTGTAGTTCTTCACGATCGCCAGCACACCGGCACCGCCGTCCGCGGCCTGGATGGCCGGGGCGACCTGGTCCGGGGTAGGAGACGTGAAGACGGCGCCGGGGACGGCGGCATCGAGCATGCCGAGGCCGACGAAGCCGGCGTGCAGGGGCTCGTGGCCGCTACCGCCGCCGCTGACCAGGCCGACCTTGCCCTGCACCGCACCACCGGCGCGGGTGACGAAGATCGGGTCGGTGTGCACGGCGACGACATCGGCGTGGGCCAGACCGAACCCCTCGACGGACTCGTTGACGACGTGCTCGGGATCGTTGATGAGCTTCTTCACTCCGGCGACCTGCCTTCCTCGGGTGGGCAGCTGTGCGGCGTCCCGAGGGTGGCGCCGATCGGCGTCGGCCGGCCCGGGACACGGCGACCGGGACGCCGTCGTCCCGTGAGGCTCACCCTCGCCGGGGGCTGCACCGGACGCAAGTGCGCTGCCGCTGCACGTTCGTGCACGAGGTCAGGGGCGACCCAGCAGCACACGCGCCTCCGCGACCAGCAGCAGCGAACCGGTGACCAGGACGCCCGCGCCCCGCTCGACCTCGCTCTCGGCACGTTCCACCGCGAGCGCGATCGCCTCGTCGAGCCGCTCGACGACGTGCACGCGGTCCTCGCCGAACACGTCGTAGGCGAGATCGGCCAGATCCTGCACGTCCATCGCCCGCGGTGAGCCGGCGTGCGTGACGACGACCTCCGCCAGCACCGGCTCCAGCAGGCCGAGCATCGCCTCCGGGTCCTTGTCGGCCATCACCCCGACGACGCCGACCAGCCGCTCGAAGGCGAACGCCTCGTCCAGCGCGGCGACCATCGCCTCCATCCCCGCCGGGTTGTGCGCACCGTCCACGAGCACCGTCGGGCTGCTGCGGACCACCTCGAGGCGGCCCGGGGAGCTGACGTCGGCGAACGCGGCGCCGACGACGTCGCCGCCCAGCGCACCCCCGCCGGTCAGCAGGGCCTCGGTGGCCGCGAGCGCGAGCAGGGCGTTGTGGGCCTGGTGCTCACCGTGCAGCGGGAGGAACACGTCCTGGTAGACGCCGCCGATCCCGCGCAGCGTCAGCAGCTGCCCGCCGACGGCCACCTGACGCTCCAGGACCGCGATCTCCTGGTCGTCGCGCACCAGCCGGGCGCCGTGCTCGGCGGCAGCCGCCTCGATCACCGCCTCGGCCGACTCGGACTGCGCGGAGACCACCACCGTGCCGCCGTCCTTGATGATCCCCGCCTTCTGGGCGGCGATCTCGGCCAGGGTGTGGCCGAGGTAGCGCTCGTGGTCCATCGCCACCGGCGTGATCACCTGCACCTGCGAGCGGACGACGTTGGTGGAGTCCCAGAGGCCGCCCATGCCGACCTCGACGACCGCGACGTCCACCGGCGCGTCGGCGAACGCGGCGAACGCCATCACGGTGAACACCTCGAAGAACGACAGCCGCGGGCCGCCGGCCTCCGTCGACCGCTGGTCGACCAGCTCGACGTACGGCGCCACGTCGTTCCACACCGCGACGAACTGCTCGTCGCTGATCGGCTCGCCGTCGATCGCGATGCGCTCGTTCACCCGGGTCAGGTGGGGGCTGGTGAACCGGCCGGTGCGCAGCCCGTGCTCGCGCAGCAGCCGCTCGACCATGCGCGCGGTGGACGTCTTGCCGTTGGTGCCGGTCAGGTGCACCACCCGGTAGGCGTCCTGCGGGTCGCCGAGCAGCTCGCACACCTGCCGGACCCGGTCGAGCGTCGGGTCGATCTCGTGCTCCGGTGCTCGGGCGACGATCGCGGCGTAGATCCGATCGGCCTCCTGACGGGCGGCCTCGGCCTGCTGGTCGCGGCGGCGGTCGGCGCCCGACGAGCCGCGGCGGCTCATGCCTCCACCCGGCTGACCTGGACGGTGAGCTCGTCGCCCGGTCGCACCTCGAACGAGGTCGCCAGCGTCTCGCGGGCGACGAACTCGCGGTGCGCCTCGACGGCCGGGACCTGGTCGGCCGGCACCTGCAGGCGCAGGTCGATCCGGTCGCTGACCCGCAGGCCGGCCGCCTTGCGCGCGTCCTGCACCGCGCGGACCACGTCCCGGGCGTACCCCTCGGCGAGCAGCGCGTCGTCGAGCGCGAGGTCGAGCACGACGAACCCGGCGCCGCCCGGCAGCACCGCCGCCGCGACGTCAGCACCGGCCGCTCCGTCGACCACGGTCGTCAGGTCGTACTCGGCGGGGAGCAGCGGCACGTCGGTGCCGTCGTCGAGCGTCACCACCACACCGTCCTCGGTCGCGCGCCACGAGCCGGCCTTGGCGGCGCGGATGGCGGTCTGCACGCCCTTGCCCAGACGCGGGCCGGCCGCACGGGCGTTCACCGCGAGGCGCTGCGTGATGCCGAACCGGCCGGCCGCGTCCTCGTCGTCGGCCACCAGCTCGACACGCTTGACGTTCAGCTCGGCCGCCACGAGGTCGGTGTACGGCTCAGCCGCCGCCGGGTCGGCCACCGCGACCGTGAGCGACCGCAGCGGCTGCCGCACGCGCAGCTGGTGCGCCTTGCGCAGGCCCAGCGCCGTCGACACCGCGGAGCGGACCTGGTCGACCACGGCCGCCAGGTTCTCGTCGGCACCGTGCCCGCCCGGTACGTGCGTCGGCCAGTCGGTCAGGTGCACCGACCGCTGCCCGGTCAGACCCCGCCACACCTCCTCGGTCACCAGCGGCGCGAGCGGCGCCATCACGCGGGTGAGCACCTCGAGCGCGGTCCACAGGGTGTCGAACGCGTCGTGGTCCTCCGCCCAGAACCGGTCGCGCTGCGTGCGGACGTACCAGTTGGTCAGCACGTCGAGGTGCTCGCGCACCAGGGCGCAGGCCGCGGCGATCTCGTAGGAGTCGAGCGCCGCGGTCACCTGGGCGACCAGCTCGCCGGTGCGGGCCAGCAGGTAGCGGTCCATCACCGGCAGGCCGGCGACCCGCTCGTCGTCCACGGCCCGGGCGAGGTAGCCCCGCCCCCCGTCGGCCGCACCGGCGTACAGGCTGAAGAAGTAGTACGTGCTCCACAGCGGCAGCACCACCTGGCGCACCGCCTCGCGGATGTTCTCCTCCGCCACCACGAGGTTGCCCCCGCGCAGCACCGGCGAGCTCATCAGCGACCACCGCACGGCGTCGGAGCCGTAGGTGTCGAACATCTGCATCGGGTCCGGGAAGTTGCGCAGCGACTTGGACGCCTTGCGGCCGTCGTCGCCCAGCACGATGCCGTGGCAGATCACCGAGGTGAACGCCGGACGGTCGAACAACGCCGTGGCCAGGACGTGCAGCAGGTAGAACCAGCCGCGCGTCTGGCCGACGTACTCGACGATGAAGTCGCCCGGGAAGTGGTGCTCGAACCAGTCGGCGTTCTCGAACGGGTAGTGCACCTGCGCGTACGGCATGGACCCGGAGTCGAACCACACGTCCAGCACGTCCGGGATGCGGCGCATGGTGCTCTGCCCGGTCGGGTCGTCCGGGTTGGGCCGCGTCAGCTCGTCGATGAACGGCCGGTGCAGGTCCGGCTCACCGGCCTCGTTGCGCGGCAGCCGGCCGAAGTCGGCCTCCAGCTCGGCGAACGAGCCGTAGACGTCGACGCGCGGGTGCGCCGGGTCGTCGGACACCCACACCGGGATCGGCGTGCCCCAGTACCGGTTGCGGGACACCGACCAGTCGCGGGCGCCCTCGAGCCACTTGCCGAACTGGCCGTCGCGGATGTGCTCCGGCGTCCACGCGATCTGCTGGTTCAGCTCGATCATCCGGTCACGGAACTGGGTCACCCTGACGAACCAGGAGGAGACGGCCTTGTAGATCAACGGGTTCCGGCAGCGCCAGCAGTGCGGGTAGGAGTGCACGTAGGACGCCTGGCGCAGCAGCCGGCCGTCCTCGCGCAGCCGCCGGATGATCGGCATGTTCGCCTCGAACACCTGCTGGCCCTCGAAGTCGGGCACCACGGCGGTGAACCTGCCGGCGTCGTCCACGGACAGCAGCGTGGGGATGCCCGCGGCGTCGCAGGCACCCTGGTCGACCTCGCCGTAGGCGGGTGCCAGGTGCACGATGCCGGTGCCGTCCTCGGTGGTGACGAAGTCGCCGACCAGCACCTGCCAGGCGTCCTGCGTGCCGTACTTCTCGGTGTCCGCGAAGTAGTCGAACAACCGCTCGTAGCGCAGGCCGGCCAGCTCGGCGCCGGGGACCTCGCGGGTCACCGCGGCCATAGCCTCGTCGGGGGCCGCGTAGCCGAGGTCCTTGGCGTAGCCCGGCAGCAGGTCGCGCGCCAGGAGGAAGGGACCGGTGCCGGCGGAGGTCCCCGCGGGGCCGGCCGGGACGACGACGTACGTGATGTCGGCGCCGACCGCCAGCGCCTCGTTCGTGGGAAGCGTCCACGGCGTCGTCGTCCACGCGACCGCCCGCACACCGGCCAGGCCGAGAGCCTCCGCCCGCTCCCCGACCAGGGGGAACGTGACGGTGACGGTCTGGTCCTGACGCTCCCGGTAGACGTCCGCGTCCATGCCGAGCTCGTGGTTGGACAGCGGCGTCTCGTCGCGCCAGCAGTACGGCAGCACGCGGTAGCCGGAGTACGCCAGCCCCTTGTCGTACAGCTGCTTGAACGCCCAGATCACCGACTCCATGAACGTCGGGTCGAGCGTCTTGTAGTCGTGCTCGAAGTCCACCCAGCGGGCCTGGCGGGTGACGTAGTCCTCCCACTCGTGGGTGTACGTCAGCACCGACTCGCGGCAGGCCGCGTTGAACGCCGCGATCCCCATCTCCTCGATCTGCGACTTGTCCGTGATGCCGAGGATCCGCTCGGCCTCCAGCTCCGCCGGCAGGCCGTGGGTGTCCCAGCCGAACCGGCGCTCCACGCGGTGACCGCGCATCGTCTGGTAGCGCGGCACGACGTCCTTGACGTAGCCCGTCAGCAGGTGGCCGTAGTGCGGCAGGCCGTTGGCGAACGGCGGGCCGTCGTAGAAGACGAACTCGTTGCTGCCGTCGGGACCGGCCTCACGCGCGTCGACCGAGGCGGCGAACGTGCCGTCGGCCTTCCAGTAGGCGAGCACGTCCTGCTCGAGCGCGGGCAGGTCCGGGGAGGCGGGCACGCCCTGGGGCTCGGACTGGGGGGACGGCGCGGACGGCGCGGGACGGTGCAGCGGATACGCCACGGCGAGACTCTCCTGGTTGCACGCACCCGGGCGGGTGCGGACGACTCCTGGTCACGAGGACGACGACGTCCGGACCGGCCGGACGACACCGCGGTACCACCTCGTTTGCCGGGCCCCGAGGGGTCCGGCCGCTCGCCTGCGGCTGTGACGGGCCTGCCCCGTCCGGTTCTACTGGGGGCCGCGGTGCTGCTGCGGACCTGTTCTTCCGGAGGCTCGCCGGTGATGGCCGGGTCGACGCCTGTGCCCCGAGTGTATGACGAGCCTGCGCGGGTGAGGCGCGCGACCTGCTGGCGCGGCCGGCCCGGGCCGTCGGGCACCTCAGGGCCGCTGAGACAATCGTGGGATGAGGCCCGCACCGCTCGTCCTGCTCGACCTCGACGGCACCCTGACGGACTCGGCCCCCGGGATCGTGGCGTCGGCGCAGGCGGCCTACGCCGACCTCGAGCTGCCGACCCCCGACGCCGCGACGCTGCGCACCTTCGTCGGGCCGCCGATCGCCGGGTCGTTCCTGGCGCACGGGGTGCCGCCCGAGCGCGTCGCCGAGGCGATCGCCGCGTACCGGCGGTACTTCCGGGCCGGCGGCATGTACGACAACGCGGTGTTCGAGGGCGTGCCGGAGGCGCTGCGCGGGCTGCGCGCCGCCGGTGCCCGGCTTCTCGTCGCCACGTCGAAGCCGACGGTGTTCGCCCGGCCGATCGTCGAGCACTTCGGTCTCGCGGAGCTGCTGGACGGGGTGTTCGGGGCTCCGCCGGACGACCTGCCGTCGTCGAAGGCCACCGTGATCGCCGAGGCGCTCGCCTCGCTCGGGCCCGACGGCTACGACCCGGCCAGCACGCTGATGGTGGGCGACCGGGAGCACGACGTCATCGGCGCCCGTGCGCACGGCATCGACACGCTCGGGGTCGCGTGGGGGTACGCCGTTCCGGGCGAGCTGCTGGGTGCCGGGGCCGTGGCCGTGCTGGACGGCCCCGCCGAGCTTGTGCCCGCGGTGGCGGACCGCCTGCCGCTCACCCCGCAGAAGGTGCGACCGGAGGCTGCGCCGACCACGGGAAGGTGATCCACCGGTCGGTGCGCCGCCACACGTAGTCCGGGTCGACGACCGATCGAGGCTTGGCGTACAGCACCGCGGTGCGCGCCTCGTCGCAGTGCTCGGCCACCAGCCGCTGCACCAGCGCCAGCGTCTCCCCCGTGTCGGCCACGTCGTCGACGACGAGCGCCCGCAGGCCGTGCAGCGCCGACGTGTCCAGCAGCGGAGGGAGCACGGCCGGCTCCGCCAGCCGCTCGTCGACCCCCGTGTAGAACTCGACGTTCAGCGTGCCGACCGCCTTGGTGCCCAGCGCGTAGGCGAGGGCGCCACCGGGCGGCAGCCCGCCGCGTGCCACCGCCACCACGACGTCCGGCCGGAAACCGGAGTCGACCACCGCCTGGGCCAGCTCGCGGACCGCGGTGCCGAACAGCTCCCAGCCGAGCACCTCGCGGGCGTCCACCAGCTCGGCACCGGACTCGTCTGCCTGGGTCGGGCGACCGATCGTCATCGGCACAGGGTAGGGGCGCCGCGTTGCCACCAGGTTGCGCACCGGCGGAGGCCCTGCGCCCTCGGCGCGCGGGTGCGCACAGCCGGTGCGATCCTGCGATCCATGGACCACACCGTGCGCGCGTCGGCCGTCCGGGCCGGCAACCACCCCGTGCTCGAGAACGGCGCCCGCCTGGGCTACGCGGCAAGCGGGGTGCTGCACCTGCTGCTGGGCTGGCTCGCCCTGCAGCTCGCCCTGGGCCACGCGGCCACGGCGGACCAGAACGGCGCGCTCGCAGCCCTCGCCAGCACCGGCATCGGCAAGGCGCTGCTGTGGGTGCTGCTGGCCGGGTTCATCCTGCTCGGCGTCTGGCAGGTGGCCGAGGCGATCGGCCGGTACGGCAAGCAGCGGATCAAGCCGGCCGCCAAGGCCGTGGTGTACCTGGCGCTCGCCTGGACCACGTTCAGCGTGCTGCGCGGTTCTGGGGCGTCCGGCAACCAGCAGTCCTCGGGCACGGCCGCCCGCCTGATGACCTACCCCGCCGGCCGGCTGCTGGTCGGTGCGATCGGCGTGCTGGTGGTCGTCGTCGGCGTCTACCACGTCGTCAAGGGCTGGAAGAAGAAGTTCCTCACCGACCTGCGCGAGCACCCCAACGGTGGCGTCGTGCTCGCCGGACGCATCGGGTACGTGGCCAAGGGCATCGCGCTCGCCCTGGTGGGCGGCCTGTTCGTCTCGGCGGCGCTCACGGCGGACCCGACCAAGGCCAAGGGCCTGGACGGCGCGCTGCGCAGCCTGCTGGCGCTACCCCTGGGACGGGTGCTGCTGATCCTCGTGGCGGTGGGCCTGGCGGCGTACGGCATCTACTCCTTCGCCCGCGCGCGGTACGCCCGCGTCTGAGGCTGCCACCGGCGCTGCGGACGCGGGAGGTGCCGACGTGGGCGCGGCTGCATGCCGCCCGGTCCGCAGGGGCGCCGGCCCGGACGCCGGCGTGAACGCCGACGTGGGCGAGCTTGGCGTCGGCGAGCCCACGGGCGGCGTCAGCTCCGGGGTGAACCGGCCGTGCCCGGTGCGGTCAGGGCCGTCGTCGACCGGCGCCGCCCTCCCGGTGTCCCGGCGCAGGTACCCGTACGCGAGGGCCGCGCAGACGGCACCGTTGAGGAACCCGGCCGCGACGTCGGTGGCGCTGTGCATGCCGCGGTACATCCGCGAGTACGCCACCGCGAACGGCACCAGCGCACAGAGCACGGTCACCAGCACCCGGACCCAGGTGCTGCGGATCCGCTGCGCCAGCAGCGCGAGGCTGAACCACAAGGCGGTCGACGCGCCGGTGTGCCCGCTGGGATAGCTCGACGTGGGCGGTGCCTGGTCGAGGTGCGGGACGTCGGGGCGCGGCCGCCCGACGATGAGCGACGTGCTCAGGAACACGGCGAGCTCGAGCAGGACCGCGATCGCGGGCACGACGGCGGACCACCACTGGCGCGTCGCCCACCACAGCAGCAGGACGGCGAGCAGCGTGCAGACGGCGATGACGCCCGTGCTGCCCGTGAGCGAGCCGTAGCGCGTCAGCGTGTTCATCAGCGGCGTCCGGCCGTCGGCGAGCGCCTGGCTCAGGGCGCGCTCCGACGGCACGCCGTGCAGCGGTCCGGCCAGCACCAGACCCAGGCCGAGCACCACGCCGAACAGCAGGACGGCCGGCAGCGCGGCACGGACCAGCGCGTCGCGGGCGGCCTCCCGGACGGTCGGCGCGGACCGGTCGGCGTCGTACCGGGTCAGGGCGCTCATCAGGGCTCCTCGGGGGACGGTGGGGCGGTGGAGGGGTGGTCGACCGAGGGTTCGTCGGGCGCAGCGGGACCACGGCCGAGGTAGCCGAGCGCCGAGCCTGCCGCGACGGCGGCCCCGAGCAGGTAGCCGCCCAGCACGTCGGACGGGAAGTGGGCGCCGAGCATCACCCGGTCCACGCCGATCAGCAGCACCGCCGCCACCGCGAGCACCACGCCGGTCGCACGTCCTCGGCGACGCAGCTGCGGCCAGAGCAGCACCAGCAGGACGATCGCGGCGACGGTCGTGTTGGTGGCGTGGCCGGACGGGAAGCTGTACCCCGGGGCGTGGTCCACGGCGTGCTCGACGACGGGCCGTGCGCGACCCACCAGGGCCTTGACCCCGTTGCCCAGCCCCCAGCCCAGCAGCACCGTGACGATCGCCCACAACGCCCGCGTGCCGAGGCTCCGACGCCGCCACGCCCACACGCAGACCAGGGCGACGGCGAGGTTCACCCAGGGCGGCTGGAACGCTGCCTGCCCGGCGAGCAGCACCGAGCGCAGGGTCGCGTCCGTCTGGGCGAGTGGTGTCGCGGCGCTGATGGCGGCGTCGTCCAGCCGCACCACGTCCGGCACGCCTACCCGGACCACGAAGGCGAGCGCGGCGGCGGGGATGCTGAACGCCAGCGACAGCCCCACAGCACGCAGCAGCCGCCTGCGGCGGGACACCGTGGCCTTCATGCCTGCACGCTAGGGGTGGCGCCCGACGACCGCGCGTCGAGCCGTGCGCAACGGGTGACGACTGCAGGTGGCCGGTCCCCGCGCAGGTCGAGCGGGGTCTCCGACCCGCAGCTCGGTTCCGAAGATCGCGGGCGCAGACGTCAGCAGGCGAGGATGTCGATCCTCCAGCCGGTACCGGGCGTGTAGACGGCCGTGAACGAGAGGCCGCCGCCGACGCCTCCGGACCCGGCGGACGCCTCCGGGAGGATCGCGCCGGTCCGCGTCGTGGCGGACGCCGGCGCCTGGTCCCAGACGATGGTCGACACCTCGGTCTGCACAAAGCCGCCGCAGGCGCCGCAGCCACGGTTACGCAAGACGATCTCCATCAGCCGCACGTCGACCTCGGCCCGCGCGAGCGAGGCCGGGTTCACCGTCGGCAGTGGTGGTGTCGATCCCGCGGCGGTCACCACGCCCGCGAGGTCCGCATCGAAGCGTTGCGCTGCGACGGTGCCGTTGCCGAGGCACAGCACCATGTCCTCGCCCTCCGCCCGGGCCGTCGTCCCCTCAGGCGGGATGCGCGGGTACGTCCTGTCCGCGAAACGGAAGGGGCTCATCGCCAGCGTGCGGGAGGCGAGGTCGCTGTAGGTGGTCAGCACCCGCCGCATCAGCTCGCGAGGTAGGCCGCCCGGGATGGCCGACCCGACGGCACCGAGGTCGAGTCCCTGCACCGCCGCGGCCGTCGACCGGTCGACCACGACGGCGTCGGCGTGGATATCCGTGTTGATCAGGGCCGCTGCGGCATGCAGCCGCCTGTCGAGGTCACGCGCTGCGTCGACGAAGGGGGCGAGGTCGCCCTGCGCCGAGGCGCTCGTCAGGGGCGCCCTCGACGGCAGCGGCGTCTGCGGCGTCGAGGACGGGGCCGACGACGACGGCGCCTCGACGGTGGGCGGCGCCGATGACGAACCGGGCACGCCGGACGGTGACGGGGTCGGCGCGCCGGGGGATGCTCCCGAGCAGGCACCGACCCCCAGAACGAGGAGGAACGTCAGACAGACCCAGCCCCTGCGCAGCCGGCACATGGTGCAGCTCCCTGCGAGGCCGGGCGCCACCGACGGGCACCGGCCCGCTACTCGACCATCGAACCGCGCGAGGCCTGGGCGCCAGGGCACGAGGTCCCAACCTGGCCGTTGCGTGTCGCCACCCAACGGTGCTTGACGTTGACGCAGCGTCAACGCCTACCGTCGAGCAGGTTCGACGACAGGCGGCCTGACCAGGCCTTCCACCGCGAGAGGTGCTGCGGCTGCAGCGGATCCTCTTGCTGCGCGAGCTGGGGCTCGGGCTGACCGAGGTGCGCCGGGTGCTCGAGCGTGAGGTCGACGACGTGGCGGCGCTGCGTCGCCACCTCGCCGTGCTGCGCGCGGAGCAGGAGCGCCTCGCGCGGCAGATCGCCTCCGTCGAACGGACCGTCACGGCACGAGAGGCAGGAGAGGCACTGATGAGCGAGCAGATGTTCGACGGGTTCGACCACACGGTCTACCGCGAGGAGGTGGAGCAGCGCTGGGGCGTGGCCGCCTACGAGGAGTCCGACCGCTGGTGGCGGGGGCTCGGCGAGGAGGGGCGGGCCGCCTGGCAGACCCGGCAGGCGGCGCTGCAGGCGGACTGGCGCGCGGCGGCGGAGCGGGGCGTGGAGCCGGGCTCCGAGGAGGCGCAGCTGCTGGCCGCCCGGCACGTGGCGTGGCTGGCGGACGTGCCGGGGACCCCGGGTCACGGCGGCACCCCGGTGCGCGCCTACATCGAGGGGCTGGCCGACATGTACGTCGCCGACCCGCGGTTCGCGGCGCACTACGGCGGGCAGCACGGCGCCGAGCTGGTGCGCGACGCGCTGCACAGGTACGCCGAGCAGCACCTCTGACAGGACGGCGCCGGTTGCCGTCACCGGGCACCTGGTGACGGCCACCGGCGCCGGTCCCGGATCAGGTGCCGGTCGGCAGGCGGCGACCGACGAGCCGGCCGACCAGCGCCTCACGGGGCAGGTACGGCTGCTGCCACGACCGGGCGTCGTCGGAGGCGTCGCGGTTGTCGCCGAGCAGCAGGTAGTGGTCCGGCGGGACGCGGAACGTGCCGCGGAACACCGAAGGGCTCGCGTACGGCTCCTCCAGCCGCCGCCCGTCGACGGTGATCCGGCCGTCCACCAGCGCCAGGCGCTCCCCCGGCAGGCCGACCACCCGCTTGACGATGCGGCGACCGAGCTCCGCGGAGTCCGCCACCACCACGTCGCCGCGCCGGACGGCTCGCCGCCCGAACGACCGGGTCAGCCACAGGGAGCCGTCCCGGAGCGCCGGTTCCATCGAGCCGGACCGCACGGCGGTGAGCCAGGGCATCAGCTCGCGCGCTGCGACGGCAGCGTGCCGAGGGTCTGGTGCGGCCGGTTGCCGCCCAGCGCGTGGTGGGCATCGCGGCGGTGGGCATCGCCGTGGTGGGCATCGCCGTGGTGGGCATCGCCGTGGTGGGCATCGCCGTGGTGGGCATCGCCGTGGTGGGCATCGCCGTGGCCCGCGGCGTAGTGCACGTAGTCGACGTAGGCCGCGACCGCGGCTCGTGCCGCCGGCAGGTCGCCGTTGTCGTGGTCCTTCAGCGCGCTCGCGGCGGCGAACCGCTCCACGACGCCCTGCCAGCGATCGGCATCGACCAGA
Organism: Cellulomonas sp. 73-145; assembly: GCA_001898185.1. GTDB lineage: Bacteria > Actinomycetota > Actinomycetes > Actinomycetales > Cellulomonadaceae > Cellulomonas. Next base: position 185,172 of record MKTI01000005.1, read on the forward strand.
CCGTGCAACGGGACGAGCGAGCCGGTCTCGAGCGCCCGGTCGGCGGCCGTCACGGCGGGTGGCTGAGGGGTCCCGGACGGCTTGATGCCGTCGAAGCCCGCGCCCTCCCCCGCACGGTGCAGGCGCACCAGCGTCTCGAGGAAGCGCCGGTCGGCCCCGACCCGCTCGGGACCCAGGCCTGCGGCCACGGCGGCGAACGCCGTCCGCACCTCGTCCTCGTCGGCAGCGTGCACCCACGCCAGCGCGTGGTTGACGTCACCGCTGATCAGCGCACGTCGGCCGGCCTTCACCACCGGGCCGTCCTCGGTGTCGCAGTGCGCGCTCGCCGGTCGCACGACGAGCCGCGCCGCTGCCCGCATGCCGCGTGCGATCGTCCGGGTGAGGGTCCTCTGGGGGGTCATCGTCCGCTCCTTCGTCGTCGGTGAGGCGACGGTACGAAGGTCGCGGACGGCCCGCCTTGACGCAGGTCAAGCCCCACCTGGTCAGGACGTCGCGCGCCGGTCCAGCGCGGCGGGATCGAGGATCGCGACGTCGCGCCCGGGGAGCACCTCGATCAGCCCGTCCCGCTCCAGGGCCCGCAACCGACGGCTGAGCGTCTCCGGCGTGGTGCCCAGGTACGCGGCGACCTGGTTCTTGGGCAGCGGCAGGTGGACCGTGGCGCGTCCGCCGTCCCAGGTGCTGGGTGCGTCGAGCAGGTACGCGGCCACCCGGGTCCCGACGTCGGCGGACGTGAGCGCCGCGAGCATGCGCTCCGCGGAGGTCAGCTTGGCCGCGACGGCGCGCAGCATCCCCACACCGATGTCGGGCATGCGCGCGAGCAGGCGCGCCAGCTCGGCGTGCTCCAGCGTGCACAGCCGGGACGGCTCGACGGCGGTGGCGTCCTCCTCGGCGGGTGCGCCGGTCAGGAACGCCGCCTCGCCCGAGACGTCGCCGGGCCCCAGCACCCGCAGGATCGTGCGGTGCCCGCTCGCGCTGGTGCGGGACACGGCGACCCGGCCCTCGTGGACGACGAGCAGCCGCGGGGACCGCTCCCCCGCGCGCACCACCGCCTGGCCGGCCTCGACCGAGACGGGACGCACGTGCCGGGCGACCTCCGCCTGCTGCTCCCGCGAGAGGCCCGCGAACACGGGCACCCGCGCGACGCACGGGTCCGGCGACGCCGTGGTGGACGATCGTGACGCAGGCACGTCGGCATCGTCGCACCGGTCCGGGCAACGGTGACCGGCACCCGGAGGCCGGTCACCGCTGCGCGGCTCGCGGACGGTCGACGCCGAGGTCGTCGAGCAGCCGTTCCGCGGCCAGCCGGCCGGACACGAGCGCGGTCGGCACACCGGTGCCCGGGTGGGTGCTGGCGCCCGCGAAGTAGAGGTTGCGGTAGCGCGCGTGCCGGTTGTGCGGTCGCAGGTAGGCCAGCTGCGGCAGCGTGTGCGCCAGCCCGTGCGTCGCGCCCCAGGCGAGGTTGTGGTGCGCCTGCCAGGTCAGCGGCGTCGCGGTCGCCTCGACGGTCACGTGCGCGTCGAGGTCGTCGATTCCGACCTGGGCCAGCCGCCGCAGCACGGCGGAGCGGGCCCTGGCCAGCTCACCGGCCCACAGCTCACGCTCCCGCTCCCGGCGGTCCGGGTCGGTGCCGTCGTAGGTCAGGTGTCCCGACGGCACCACGGCGACGAGGGTCTCACCGCCGGGCGGCGCAGCCGTCGGGTCCACCGAGGCGGGGGCGTGCACGTACACGCTGGGGTCGTCCGGCAGGGGCTCGTTGCGGTCGATGCTGTCGAAGTTCTCGCGGTAGCGGTCACCGAGGAACAGGGTGTGCGGCCGCAGCTGCGGGTACCGGCGGTCCAGCCCCCAGTAGAAGCTGATCGTCGACCCGGAGAACGTCTTGCGAGCCAGCCGCGCCGCCGGCGCGGGGTCCGGCAGCAGAGCGCGGTAGACGTAGGGCAGGTCGGCGTTGGCGACGACGACGTCGGCCGGCAGCACGCCGTCGTCGTGCAGCCGGACCCCGGTCACCCGGCCGCCCTCGACCTCGATGCGCCGCACCGGCTCGTCGTACCGGAACCGCACGCCCGCCTCGTCCGCGAGCGCCGCGAGCACCTCGACGATCCGGTACATCCCGCCGGTCGGGTACCAGACGCCGTGCGCGAGCTCGCTGTGCGGCGTCAGGGAGAACGTCGACGGCGCACTGAACGGGCTCAGTCCCATGTACACGTCCTGGCACGTGAACGCCGCCTTGAGCTGTGGCGAGGTGAAGAACCGGGCCATGTGGCGGTAGTGCGGCACCAGGGCGTGGACCCGCAGCGCGAGGGCCAGGCTGCGGGGGTTGACGAAGTCCACGGCCCGGCGGAAGTCGCGCTCGACCAGGCCCGGCATCGACAGGTCGTAGTGCCGGCGCCCCTCCTCGAGGTAGCGCAGCAGGCCGCCGAACGAGCCGGGCTCGATCGCCTCGAGCTGGCGGCGCATCGCCTCCAGGTCGGACGTCATGGCGAGCCGCGTGCCGTCGTCGAACACCATGTCGTACGTCGGGTCGACCCGGACGGGGGCCAGGTCACGGTCGAGGTCGGCGCCCAGGTGCGCCAGCTCGCTCCGGTAGAGCAGCGGCATGATCAGCAGGGTCGGGCCCGTCGAGAACCGATGACCCTCCCGCGTGAACTGCCCGAGCCGGCCGCCGGGCGCCCCGTTCTTCTCGACGACGGTCACGTCGAGACCCTGCCGGGCGAGGTGGATCGCCGCGGACAGGCCGCCGACGCCTGCGCCGACCACGACCGCCCGTGTGCTCATGCGCCGACCTCCTGCCGCGCGCCACGGGCGGCCGCTGGCGACATGGTGAGCGCCGACCGCGCGGTCCCCACCGCGATCCGCACACCGCCGCGCCACGTCGCCCGCTCGGGGTAGGACGCTCGCAGCCGGTAGCCGTCGTGCTCGATCGCGTCCAGCACCCACTCGAACCGGGCGACGTACGCGTGACCGGCCAGCCGGCACCGTCGGCTCTCCACCGCGGCGAACGACCGGCGGCCCGCCGCGAAGCAGGACCGGGCGAGCGCCACGCGGTCCTGCACCCACGCGCGCACGTCCGGCTCGTGCACCCACTCCAGGGGGTGGGCACCGCTCCGCACCAGCTCGGCCGGGAGGTTGAGGTAGCCCGCCTCGACGTCCTCGACCAGGTCGCGCAGCATGTGCGCGACGTGGGCGCCGCGCACCGCGACGTACCGGTCGGCACCGTGCGGCGCGCCCGCACCGTGGCCGATGCAGTGGTGCAAGGCCTCCGTCACCGCGACGGACAGGCTCTGCGTGTACGCGTCGAGCGTCGCCACGTCGACCGCTCGTCCCCGTCGACCGGCGTCGACCTGCATCACGTCGAGCATCGACCGCAGGCACAGCGGCAGCCCCTCGCCGTCCGGCGAGGGCGCGGCCGGACGCAGGGGCCGGCGGGCGCGGTCGCGGTCGACGAGCCCGAGCAGCAGCGCCTCCTGCGGCCGCAGCACGCTGCACGGTCGTCCGTCGAGCGCGGCCTCCAGCAGGGCACGCTGCTGGGCGACGAAGGCCAGCCGCCGCCGGTCGTCGGGGAGGTGCTCGTCCACCTGGTCGTCGAGCCAGCGGAAATAGGCGTACAGCGCGAAGCCGTCGCCTCGGAAGTCGCGGTCGGCCAGCCGGCGCACCGTGAGGTACGACTGCAGGCTCGCCGCCCGGGTGATGGACGCCGCGAGCGCGTCCTGGGTCGCACCACCGCGCCCTGGCATCCACCGCCGCCTTCTGTGCCGTCCGGCTTCTCCGGCCCCGATGCGCCCGGTCCGCACCTGCGCGCGGGGCGTCGTGCCGGTCCCCTGCTGGGAACGTAGCCACCACCCCGACCCGCCCGCGCGGGTCCTCCGACCCATCCGAGCGATCTGCGTCACACCTCGGGACGTTCGTCCTCGGCAGCGATATAGTGAACAACGTGTCCAGTAATACCGACACCGCCCGACCGGGCCGGCCACGCTCCGAGCGGCGGCGCACCGCGATCCTCGAGGCCGCCGCCGAGCTCGCCCTCGCCGGGGGGTCGATCCCGACCATGGACGCCATCGCCGCGCGCGCCGGCGTCTCCCGGACCACCCTCTACAAGTGGTGGCCGTCGGCCGCCACCGTGCTCCTCGAAGGGCTGCTCGAGCACTTCCACGAGAGCATCGAGTTCGACGACGACCTGCCGGTGCGCGAGGCGCTCACCGCGCAGGTGGACGCGCTGGTGCACCTGCTGCGCGACACCTCCGCCGGGATGCTGCTGCGGCAGCTGATGGCGGCGTCCATCACCGAGCGCGACGTGGCCGCCGCGATGCTCGAGCACTGGCTCGAACCGCGCCGGCTGGCCGCGATCCACCACCTCGAGCGCGGCATCGCCACGGGCGTCGTCCGCCCGGGCACCGACACCGGACTGGTGACGGACACCTTGTTCGCACCGGCCTACTACCGGCTGATCTGGGGGCACACGGAGCTGGGCGACGACCTCGCCGAGCAGGTGTGCGCGCTGGTCTGGCCGAGCGTCGCCACCCCCTGATCCCCCACCGTCTGGTCCCCCACCCGCACCACCCGCCACCACAGGCCCACCACGAAGAAGGTCCACATGGTCACCGTCGCCAAGAACATGGTCGACACGCTCGTCGCCGCCGGGGTCAAGCGCGTCTACGGCATCCCCGGCGACTCGCTCAACGGCTTCACCGACGCCCTGCGGGGCTCGGGGATCGACTGGGTGCACGTGCGGCACGAGGAGGCCGCGGCCTTCGCGGCCGGTGCCGAGGCGGCCCTGACCGGCGAGCTGGCGGTGTGCGTCGGCAGCGCCGGGCCCGGCAACCTGCACCTGATCAACGGCCTGTTCGACGCGCAGCGCTCGGGCGCGCCGGTGCTGGCGATCGCGGCGCACATCCCGACCTCGGAGATCGGCAGCGGCTACTTCCAGGAGACGCACCCGCAGGAGCTGTTCCGCGAGTGCTCGGTGTACTCGGAGTACGCCTCGTCGCCGTCGCAGATGCCGCGCATCCTGCGCACCGCGATGCAGACGGCGCTGGAGAAGAAGGGCGTCGCCGTCGTCGTCATCCCGGGCGACGTCGCCCTCGCCGAGGCCGAGGACACGCGCGTGACGCCGGTGCGTGCCACCCGGCCGCGGATCCTGCCGTCCACCGCCGAGCTGGAGCAGGCCGCCCAGCTGCTCGGTGCCGGCCGCAAGGTGACGATCCTCGCGGGTGCAGGGGTCGAGGGCGCGCACGACGAGGTCGCGGCGCTGGCCGACCGCCTGGCCGCGCCGATCGTGCACACCCTGCGCTCCAAGCAGTTCGTCGAGCACGACAACCCGTTCGACGTCGGCATGACCGGCCTGCTCGGCTTCGCCTCCGGCTACCGCGCGCTCGAGGCGTGCGACACCCTGCTGATGCTCGGCACCGACTTCCCGTACCGGCCGTTCCTGCCCGAGAAGGCCACCGTGATCCAGGTGGACATCCGCGGTGAGAACCTGGGCCGCCGCACGCCCCTGGCGCTCGGCATGGTCGGCGACGTCAAGGAGACGGTCACCGCGCTGCTGCCCCTGCTGGCCAAGAAGACGGACCGCTCGCACCTGGACGACTCCCTCGCGCACTACCGCACCACGCGCACCAAGCTCGACGACCTGGCCACCCCCCGCAAGGGCGACCAGCCGCTGCACCCGCAGTACGTCGCCAAGGTGATCGACGAGGTCGCGTCGAAGGACGCCGTGTTCATCCCCGACGTCGGCTCCCCCGTCATCTGGGCCGCCCGCTACCTGACCATGAACGGCGACCGGAAGGTGATCGGCTCGTTCATCCACGGGTCGATGGCGAACGCGCTGCCGCAGGCCGTCGGCGCGCAGGCGGCGTTCCCGGGACGGCAGGTGGTGGCGATGTCCGGCGACGGCGGGGTCGCGATGCTGCTCGGCGAGCTGCTGACGTTCACCCAGAACAAGCTGCCGGTGAAGATCGTGGTGTTCAACAACTCGTCGCTGAACTTCGTCGAGCTGGAGATGAAGGCCGCCGGGTTCGTCACCAACGCGACCGGGCTGGAGAACCCGAACCTGGCCGGGATCGCCGCGGCGGCGGGTCTCAAGGCGTTCCGGGTGGAGCGGTCGGCGGACCTGCGCACGGCGGTGGAGGAGGCGTTCGCGTACGACGGGCCCGCCTTCGTCGACGTGGTCACCGAGCGCCAGGAGCTGACCATCCCCCCGTCGATCAAGCTCGACCAGGCCAAGGGCTTCGCGCTGTACGCCCTGCGGACGCTGCTCTCCGGCCGTGGCGACGAGCTGCTGGACCTGGGCCGGGCGAACCTGCGCCAGGTGTTCTGAGCCGTCCGGATCCGGCCCCGGCCGGGACGCGAGAACGGCCCCGCAGCGACCGAAGCTGCGGGGCCGTTCCCGTCCGGCGTCAGACGCCCGTGCGAGCCGTGGTGGTGTTGTTGGCCTGCGCCCGCGGACGGACGACGAGCAGGTCGACGTTGACGTGCGACGGACGGCTCAGCGTCCACGCGATCGCGTCGGCGATGTCCTCGGCCACCAGCGGCTGGTAGCCCTCGTAGACCTTCGCCGCCCGCTCGGCGTCCCCGCCGAACCGGACCAGGGAGAACTCCTCGGTGGCGACCGCGCCGGGCGCGATCTCGATGACGCGCAGCGGCTCGCCGACGATCTCCCAGCGCAGGGTGGTGGTGAGCAGCTGCTCGGCGGCCTTGACCCCCGTGTAGCCGGCTCCGCCCGGGTAGGCGGCGTGCGCCGCGGTGGACGTCACGACCACCACGTCACCGGCTCCGCGCTCGCGCAGCAGGGGCAGCACGGCCTTGGTGACGCGCAGGGTGCCGAGCACGTTGAGCTCGTACATGGTGCGCCACTGGTCCAGGTCGGCGTGCTCGACGGGCTCCAGCCCCAGCGCGCCGCCGGCGTTGTTCACCACCGCGTCGAGCCCGCCGGTGGCGGCCAGGTGCGAGACGAGCGCGGCGACGTCGTCGTCGCTGGTCACGTCGGCCGGGTACGCCTCGGCGCCGGTCTCCTCCGCGAGCGCAGCGAGACGGTCGGCGCGGCGGGCCGTGGCGACGACGTCCCAGCCATCGGCGCGCAGCCGCCGGACCGTGGCGGCGCCGATGCCGGACGAGGCCCCGGTGACGAGGACCCGACGCGCGCTCATGCCGCACCCCCGGCGGTCACGGCGGTCAGCGCGTCGTCGATGATCGCCAGGCCGCGCCGGGCGTCCTGGGCGCTGATCACGCACGGCGGCACCACGTGGATGCGGTTGTCGGAGACGAAGGGCAGCAGGCCGCGGTCGAGGAGGGCGCGTTTCACGGCGCCCATCGTCGCAGGGCTCACGGGCCTCCTGCTGTCCCGGTCGGCCACCAGCTCGACCGCCCAGAACACCCCGGTGCCGCGTACCTCGCCCACCAGCGGCTGGCCGGCCGCCAGCTCCGCGAGGCCCGGCGCCAGCACGTCCGTGCCGATCGCCGCGGCGTTGGCCACCACGCCCTCGTCCTCCATGGCGGTGATGGTCGCCTCGATCGCCGCCATCGCCAGCGGGTGGCCGGAGTACGTCAGGCCGCCGGGGAACACCCGCTCGTCGAACGTCGCGGCGACCGGGTCGCTGATCAGCACCCCGCCGGCCGGCACGTAGCCGGAGTTCACGCCCTTGGCGAAGGTGATCAGGTCCGGCACCACGTCGTGCTGCTCGAAGGCGAACCACGAGCCGGTGCGGCCGAACCCGGCCATCACCTCGTCGAGGATCAGCACGATGCCGTACCGCTCGGCGATCGCCCGGACCCCGGCCAGGTAGCCGGGCGGCGGCACCAGGACTCCCGCGGTGCCCGGGACGGACTCGAGCAGGATCGCGGCGACCGTCTCCGGACCCTCGCACTGGATCACCCGCTCGAGGTGCTGCAGGGCACGTTCGCACTCCTGCTCCGGGGTCGTCGCCCAGAACTCCGTGCGGTACAGGTAGGGGGTGAACACGTGCACGTGACCGCGCGCGTACTCGTTGGGCATCCGGCGCCAGTCGCCCGTCGCGTTCACCGCGGCGCCGGTGTTGCCGTGGTACGAGCGGTAGCCGCTGACCACCTTGTCGCGTCCGGTGTGCAGCCGGGCCATCCGGATCGCGTTCTCGTTGGCGTCGGCACCGGCGTTGGTGAAGAAGACCTTGGAGAACCCGGCCGGTGCGTGCTCGACGATCTTGGCCGCCGCGCGGCCACGGGTCAGGTTCGCGGTGGCCGGCGCGATGGTCGTCAGCAGGTCCGCCTGCTCGTGGATCGCGGCGACGACCTTGGGGTGCTGGTAGCCGATGTTGACGTTGACCAGCTGGCTGGAGAAGTCGAGGTAGCGGTGGCCGGAGTGGTCCCACAGCTCGCAGCCCGCACCGCCCGCCAGCACGAGCGGCGTCAGGTGCGCCTGCGCCGACCAGGAGTGGAACAGGTGCGCGCGGTCCAGGCTCGCCGCGAGGGCGTCGAGCTCCGGTCCGGTCGGGGCCGCGGCGGTCGGGACGGCCGGGGCTGCGTGTGGCATGAGCGAGGCTCCTCGTGGCGGTGCTGGTCGGTGGTGACGATCGGTTGCGCAGGGTGCTGCGGGCGGTGGGGACGGACCTCGGACGGATCCCGGCCGCCCCCACCGCCGGTCGGACTAGTTGCCGCCCTCGGCGAGGGTGACGGTGATCGGCTTGAAGCTCGAGCCGGTCACGTCGACCCCCTCGGCCTTGAGCTCGTCGAGCGCCTTGGTGACGTAGTCGTTGGTGTACGCGTCGGCGTCCGGCTTCTTGGTGATGACGGTGGCGCCCTGGTCGTTCTTGGTGCCCAGCGCGATGGCGACGGTCTGGTCCCAGGCCTTCTGGTCGATCATCCCGGCGCCGTCGGGCGACGGCCAGATCAGCTTGTTCACCTCGTTGGTCTGCCACAGCTGGTGGCTCTGACCGAGCTTGGAGCCCGCGGCCACGACGATGTCCCGCGCGGCCTCCGGGTTGTCCCGGACGTACGCCCAGCCCTTGATGCTGGCCTTGATGAACTTCACGGTCGTGTCCTGGTACGCCTTGTCCGACTTGAGCTTGTCGGTGTTGGCCCAGATCGCGTCCTGCAGCATGGCGGTGCCCTCGGTGTTCCAGTCGACGACGTTGAAGTCGTCGGCCGTGTACTGCTTGCCGGTGGCCGGGTTCTTCGCCTCGAGCAGCTGGGCGTACTCGTTGTAGACCATCGCCTGGGCCGCGTCGATGTCACCGGCGAGGAAGGCGTTCATGTCGAACTGCTGCTGCACCAGCGTGACGTCCTTCGCCGGGTCGAGGCCGGCCTTGGTCATGCCGGCGAACAGCTCGAACTCGTTGCCGAACCCCCAGTTGCCCACCTTCTTGCCCTTGAGGGCCGCCGCGGTGGTGATGTTCTTGTCCTTGAACGAGACCTGCAGCGTGCCGGAGCGCTGGAAGATCTGCGCCACGTCGGTGATCCCGGCACCCTGCTCGCGCGAGGCGAGCGCCTTGGGCACCCACGCCAGCGCGTAGTCCACCGACCCGTTGGCCAGCTGGGTCTGCGGCACGATGTCGGTGCCGCCCTCGACGATCTGTACGTCGAGACCCTCGTCCTTGTAGTAGCCCTGCTTCAGCGCCGCGTAGTAGCCGGCGAACTGGGCCTGCGTGAACCACTGCAGCTGCAGCTTGACCGGCGTGAGCGCGCCGGAGCCGCCCGTCCCGGACGCGGAGGCTGCCGGTGCGGCGGCCGAGCCGCTGCTGCTGCAGCCGGTCAGCGCGAGCGCTGCGGCGGTCGCGGCGACGGTCAGGCCCCACGCGGTGCGCCTGGTGAGTCTCATCTGGCTCATCCCTTTCCTCGGTGCGGGGTGCGGCTCGCGGAGGGGCGAGACGCCGGGTCGGCCGGCCTGGCGCCGATGGCAGGCGGGACGGGTGGTGGGTTCAGGGGGCTCCCTGACGGCGGGCGACGGCCTGCTCGGCCGCGAGCGTGACCAGGTAGAACACGAGCCCGAGCGCGATCGCGCCGACCACGAAGGCCCAGGCCCGGGCATAGGCCGAGCTGGACGCCGCGGCGGTGATCCGCGAGCCGAGGCCGTTCTGCAGCCCGCCGAAGTACTCCGCGACGATCGCGGCGATCACCCCGGTGGACGAGGCGATGCGCAGGCCGGTGAACAGGTACGGCAGCGCACCGGGGACCGTGACGGTCCTGGCGAGCTGGCCCGGCGTGGCGGCGTAGGCCCGCAGCAGGTCGCGGTGCACGGGCAGCACCTGGCGCAGCCCGCGCAGGGTGTTGACGAACACCGGGGCGAACACGACGACGGCGACGATCAGTCGCCGTGGGGTCGTGGTGGTGGTGCCGAACATCGTGTTCAGCGCCGGTGCCAGGGCGACGATCGGCATCACGGCCAGCGCCGCGGCAGTCGGCGACATCAGGGCGTCCACCACCCGGCTGCGGGCGGCGAGGAGCGCGGCGCCGACCGCCGCGAGGGCCCCGAGCAGCAGCCCGACCAGCACGTTGGTGCCCGTCGCCAGCGCGGAGCGCCACACCAGCGGCCACACCGTCACCAGCTGCGTCCAGATCGCGGTCGGTGCCGGCAGCAGGTAGGGCTTGACGCCGCTGACCTGGACGAACAGCTGCCAGCCCAGCAGCGCCAGCGCACCGAGCACGACGGGCGCGAGCCACCGGCGGACCGCGGCGGCCGTCATCGCAGGTCCACGCCGCGCGCCGCGGTCGCGCCACCGTGCAGCGCCTCGCGCACCGCGGTGACGTCGGCGAAGAACGCGCTGTCCTCGCGGGTGCCGTCCGTGCGGCTGGCCGTCGCGGCCAGGGAGATCGGCACCACCTGGCTGATCCGGCCCGGTCGGGCGCTCATCACCACCACGCGGTGGGACAGGAACACCGCCTCGGGGATCGAGTGCGTGACGAACAGCACCGCCGCGCCGCTCTCCGCGCAGATGCGCACCAGCTCGGTCTGCATCCGTTCGCGGGTCATCTCGTCGAGCGCCCCGAAGGGCTCGTCCATCAGCAGCAGGCTCGGTCGCTCCGCCAGCGAGCGGGCGATCGCCACGCGCTGCTGCATGCCGCCCGACAGCTGGCCCGGCAGGTGGCCGGCGAAGTCCCCCAGCCCCACCATCTCGAGCAGCTCGGTCGCCCGCGCGGCTCGCTGCCGGCGTCCGACGCCGTGCAGCTCCAACGGCAGCTCGACGTTGGCCCGGACGGTGCGCCACGGCAGCAGCCCCGCCTGCTGGAACGCGATGCCGTAGTCCTGCCCCTCCCGGGCCACGCGCGGCGGCTTGCCGAACACGGTCAGCTCGCCGGACGTCGGCTCGTCCAGGTCGGCGACCAGGCGCAGCAACGTGGACTTGCCGCACCCGGACGGTCCGATCAGGGAGACGAACTCCCCCGCGGCGACCGTCAGGTCGACGCCCTCGAGCGCGACCACCTCGCCGCTGCGGGTGCGGAACGTCTTGCCGACGCCGCGGGCGACCACCGCGGCGGCGGGATGCGTGGTGACCGGCGCAACCGGCGCCGGGGTGGGGGTGGGGACGGTCACGAGGACACCTCCGCGTAGCGGTAGCGGCGCAGCAGCAGCCCGACGAGGCCGACGAGCCCGGCGGCGACCAGGCCGAGGGCGGCGGCGGCCACGATCGCCGCCCACGGCTTGCCCGGGTCGCCGCTGGCGGACTGCGCGTACGAGATGATCAGCCGCCCGATGCCCCCGGGGGCCCCGGTGGACACCTCGGCGACGATGGCGCCCACCACGGCCGTGGCGGCGCCGAGCCGCAGCGCGGGCACCACGTACGGCACGCTGGCCGGCAGCCGCAGCGAGACGAGCGTGCGCCACCACCCGGCGGCCTGGGCGCGGAACAGGTCGGTCTGCGCCGGCGTCGGGGACTGCAGCCCCCGCAGCGCGCCGACGGCCACCGGGAAGAACGCCAGGTAGGACGCGATCGCGGCCACCGACATCCACCGCTGCCACTCGAACGCGCCGAGGTGGATCCGCCCGCCCCAGCCGACCACCAGCGGGGCCAGCGCGATCAGCGGGACGGTCTGGCTGAGCACCACCCACGGGAGCACCGCGGCCTCGGCGAGCCGGCGCCGGGCCATCAGCACGGCCAGGGCCATCCCGGCGACCACCCCCACCAACCAGCCCGCGAGCGCCACCCGCAACGTGAACCAGCCGGCCTTGCCCATCGCGACGAGGACGGAGTCGGCGCCGCGCGCCGACGTCTCCGACCGACCCATCCGGGCGACCACGTCCCACACGTGCGGCATCGCGTGGTCGTCGGTGCGGGGCAGCACGCTGGCGCCGAGCACGTGCACGCCCGCAGCGGGGACCACGGCCTTGACCAGCTCCCAGACCAGGCAGAACAGCAGCAGGGCGGCGATCCCGTAGGCGGTCGCGCGCAGGGCGCGGTACCGGCCGCCCGTCATGCCGTCGCCACCACGGGCTCGGCGAGAGCCGGGATCACCCGCTCGCCGTACAGGCGCATCGTCTCCTCCTTGTTGTCGTGCTGGAGGTAGAGCGCGTACTGCGTACAGCCCAGGGACTCGAGCACCCGCAGCTTCTCCACGTGCTCGTACGGGGAGCCGAGCAGGCAGAAGCGCTCGACGATCTCGTCCGGCACGAAGGTCGTGTGGGTGTTCCCCGCGCGGCCGTGCTGGTTGTAGTCGTAGCCCTCGCGGTCGCGGATGTAGTCGGTCAAGGCCTTCGGCACCGCGGAGTCCGTCCCGTACCGCCGGACGATCTCCGCGACGTGGTTGCCGACCATCCCGCCGAACCAGCGGCACTGCTCGCGCATGTGCGCCCGCTCGGCGGGCGACTGCCCGTCGCCGACGTAGGCGGGCGCGGCGACGCAGAACTGCACCTCGTCGGGATCGCGTCCGGCCGCCTCGGCCGAGTCGCGGACCGCCTTGATCATCCAGGTGGCGATGTCCGGGTCCGCCAGCTGCAGGATGAACGCGTCGCCCACCTCGCCGGTGAGCTTGAGGGCCTGCGGGCCGTAGGCGGCGACCCACACCTCGAGCTCCGAGCGCGTCGCCCACGGGAACCGGACCGTGCGGTCGTTCAGGTGCGCCGCTCGACCGTTCCCCAGCTCACGGATCACCTGCACCGCCTCGCGCAGCGTCGCGAGGTTGGACGGCCTGCCGTTCAGCGTCCGCACGGCCGAGTCGCCGCGCCCGATGCCGCACACCGTGCGGTTGCCGTACATCTCGTTCAGGGTGGCGAACAGGGACGCGATCACCGTCCAGTCCCGCGTCGCGGGGTTGGTGACCATCGGGCCGACCTTGACCGTGTGCGTCGCCGCGAGGATCGCGGAGTAGATGACGAACGGCTCCTGCCACAGCAGGTGCGAGTCGAACGTCCACACGTAGTCGAAGCCCTGGGTCTCGGCCTGGCGGGCCAGGTCGACGGTCCGCCAGGCGGGCGGGTTGGTCTGCAGGACGACGCCGAAGTCCATGTGCGCCTCAGACCAGGTACTGCGACAGGTCGCGCTTGAGGAACTTCCCGTGACCGGCGGTGCCCAGGAACTGCCCGTCGTCCACGATCACCGACCCGCGGGAGATCACGGTGTCGACGTGCCCGTCGATCTCGTAGCCCTCCCAGGCCGAGTAGTCCATGTTCATGTGGTGCGTCTTGCCCACCCCGATCGACGTGTGGCCGTTCGGGTCGTAGACCACGACGTCCGCGTCGGCGCCCGGGGCGAGGACGCCCTTGCGGCCGTACAGGCCGAACATCCGCGCCGGGGTGACGGCGATCAGCTCCACCCAGCGCTCCAGGGTGATCTGCCCGGTGACGACGCCCTGGTAGAGCAGGTCGACGCGGTGCTCCACCGAGCCGATGCCGTTGGGGATCTTGGAGAAGTCGCCGATCCCCAGCTCCTTCTGCCCCTTCATGCAGAAGGGGCAGTGGTCGGTGGACACCACCTGCAGGTCGTTGGTGCGCAGCGCCTGCCACATGTGCTCCTGGTGGTGCTCCGCCTTGGACCGCAGCGGGGTGGAGCACACCCACTTGGCCCCCTCGAAGCCGGGGGCTCCGAGCTGGTCCTCCAGGGTCAGGTACAGGTACTGCGGGCACGTCTCGCCGAACACGTTCTGCCCGTTGTCCCGGGCGGTGGCGATCTGCGCGACGGCCTGCTTGGCCGAGACGTGCACCACGTACAGCGGGGCGCCGGTGTACTGCGCCAGCATGATCGCCCGGTGCGTGGCCTCCTCCTCGGCCTGCCACGGCCGGGAGATGCCGTGGTAGTACGGGTCGGTCTTGCCCTGCGCCACCAGCTGCTGCACCACGGTGTCGATCCACGACCCGTTCTCCGCGTGCATCATGATCAGCGCGCCGTTGTCCGCCGCCTTCTGCATCGCGCGCAGGATCTGGCCGTCGTCGGACAGGAACACGCCCTTGTAGGCCTGGAACAGCTTGAAGCTGCTCACGCCCTCGGCCACCAGCTCGTCCATCGCGTCCAGGGACGAGTCCTGCACGTCGGACAGGATCTGGTGGAACCCGTAGTCGATCGCACAGCTCCCGGCGGCCTTCTGGTGCCACAGCGCGTACTGGTCCAGCGGGTTCTCGCCCGCGTACTGGACGACGAAGTCGATGATGCTCGTCGTCCCGCCCCACGCGGCGGCCGTGGTGCCCGTCTCGAAGGTGTCGGAGGCGAACGTGCCGCCGAACGGCATCTCCATGTGCGTGTGCGCGTCGATCCCGCCGGGGATCACGTACTTGCCGGCGGCGTCGACGACGCGGTCCACGGAGGCCTTCAGGTCGTGGCCGAGCAGCGTGGAGCCGGGGTCGAGGATCGCGACGATCTTCTCGCCGTCGATCAGCACGTCGGCGGCGCCGCGGCCGGTGGCGTTGACCACCGTGCCGCCGGTGATGAGCGTGGTCGGCATGGGTCTCCTTCGCGGGTCGGTGCGGTCAGGGCGCGACGATCGGGCCGTACTGGTCCGGCCGACGGTCGCGGAAGAACTGCCAGCGCTCGCGCACCTCGCGGATCTGCTCCAGGTCCAGGTCCCGGACGATCAGCTGGTCGTCGGTGCTCGACCCGACCTCTCCGACGTAGTTCCCGTCCGGGCCCACGGCGTACGACGAGCCGTAGAAGTTGACGGCCTCGTCCCCGTACTCGTTGTCCTCCAGGCCGACGCGGTTGTTCGCGATGACGAAGTACCCGTTGGCCACCGCCGCGGCGGGCTGCTCGAGCTCCCACAGCCGGTTCGAGACGCCGGGCGCCGTCGCGTTCGGGTTGAACACGATCTGCGCGCCGTTCAGCGCGAGCGTGCGCCAGCCCTCCGGGAAGTGCCGGTCGTAGCAGATGTTCACGCCGATCTTGCCGACCGCCGTGTCGAACACCGGCCAGCCGGTGTTCCCGGGGCGGAAGTAGAACTTCTCCCAGAACTTGGGCAGGTGCGGGATGTGGTGCTTGCGGTACTTGCCGAGCACGGTGCCGTCGGCGTCGATCACCACCGCCGTGTTGTAGAGGACGCCCGGCTGGTCCTCCTCGTAGATCGGCAGCACGATCACGATGCCCAGCTCGGCGGCCAGCGCGGCGAAGCGGTCGACGGTCGGGCCGGGGATCGTCTCGGCGTAGTCGTAGTAGGCGGTGTCCTGCGTGATGCCGAAGTACGGCCCGTAGAACAGCTCCTGGAAGCCGATCACGTGCGCACCGGCGGATGCCGCTTCGCGGGTCCACGCCTCGTGCAGCGCGATCATCGACTCCTTGTCCCCGGTCCAGGTGGCCTGGGTGAAGGCGACGCGTACGACGGTCATCTGCGGCTCCTCGGTGGTGCTCGGCATCGGGCGAGAAGCGGTACGTCGGGTCCGGCGGGGGCCGTCCCGGCCGCACCGCCTGGAATGTGACTGTCGAGGTTGGACATTTCTGCGGCGTTTCTCGGGATTTGCCGAGCGGGAACTTCCGGGGCGCCGCGTGTAAACAGTGGGGACCTTGGTCCGCGCCGACCGCGTCCAGCACCGACGATTCCGTGGTGGACCAGGGGGATTCGCAGCGGGACTTGCAGACGGGGCCGCGCCGCGGGCACGACGAGCACCACCTCGGGCACGGCCGGGCCGCCGCGGCACTCCTCGCGGACCTGGTCGTCGACCGCAGCCCGCGCGGCATCGCCGCGACGGTGGCGCGGATGGTGCACACGGGCGGCCTGCGCCCCGGCGACCGGCTGCCGACCGTCCGGGCCCTCGCCGCGGAGCTGGCGGTCAGCCCCGCCACCGTCGGCTCGGCGTGGCACGCGCTGTCGGTCGTCGGCCTGGTGTCGTCCCGCGGCCGGGCCGGCACCACCGTGCTGCCCTCACCGGAGGACCGGGTACCACCGCGCTACCGCGACCTGACCGGCGGGGCGCCCGGCCGCCTCGACCTGTCCACCGGCACGCCGGACCCCGAGCTGCTGCCCGAGCTGGGCCCGGCGCTGGCGCGGGTCTCGGCCCGCATGCCCGCGGCCGAGACGGCCAGCTACGTCGCGCCGTCCCTGGTGCCCGAGCTCGAGCACCTGCTGCGCGGCACGTGGCCCTTCCCGCCGCAACGGCTGACCGTGGTCGACGGAGCGGTCGACGCGCTGGCGCGCACGCTCGACGTCACGTGCGGGTACGGCGACCGCGTGGCCGTGGAGGACCCCGGCTTCCCGCCGCTGTTCGACCTGCTCGACCAGCTGGGCCTCGAACGCGTGCCCGTCACGCTGGACGCCCACGGCATGGTGCCGGACTCGCTCGGGGCGGCGCTGGCCGCCGGGGCGTCCGCCGTGGTGCTGCAACCGCGCGCGCACAACCCCACGGGCGTCAGCCTGACGCCGACCCGTGCGCGGGAGCTCGCAGCCGCCGTACGCGCGGCACCCCAGCCTGTCTGGGTGCTGGAGGACGACCACTCCGGCCAGATCTCCTCCGCACGGGACGTCAGCCTGGGTGCGCTGCTGCCCGACCGGGTGGTGCACGTGCGCTCGTACTCCAAGTCGCACGGTCCGGACCTGCGCATCGCCGCCGTCGGCGGACCCGCCACCGTGCTCGACGCGCTCGTCGCCCGCCGCCTGCTCGGCCCTGGGTGGACCAGCCGCCTGCTGCAGCGCGTGCTGGCGGACCTGCTCACCGACGGTCCCGCCGTGGACGCCGTCGAGCACGCCCGCCGGGTCTACCACGGACGCCAGCGCGCGCTCACGCAGGCGCTCGCGCACCACGGCCTGGAGCTGGTCCCCGGGGACGGCGTGAACCTGTGGGTCCCGGTGGCGGACGAGCAGCGTGCGCTCGTGCGGCTCGGTGCGGCCGGGATCCGGGTGGCCCGCGGCCGGCCGTTCGCCGCCACGGGTCAGGAGGGTGGCGGTCACCTGCGCGTGACGGTCAGCGCGCTGCGCCAGGACGTCGACGCGGTGGCACGCGCGCTGGCCCTCGCGGCGGCGCCGTGACCGGCCGGTTGTGGGGCTCCGACCTGCATGCCTAGGGTGTGCGCCGGAACCCCACCGGATGTTGGCGAGGGCCGCGCCGTCCCCACTGGGCGGTGCGATTCCGGGGAGCGACGTGCTCCCGTGCGAGCGGCGACGAGCCGCCGACCCGCCACCTGCCGAGGAGCCCTCCCATGCACCGCCGTGCCGTCCCGTCCCGTCTGATGCTCCCCCTGGTGCTCGCGCCTGTCCTCGCGCTCGGCGCCTGCGCCTCGGGCGCCTCCGGCGCCGCGTCGTCGTCCACCGCCGCGGCCGCCACGGCGGCGACGTTCGGCCCCGTCACCCTGGACGACTGCGGCACGCAGGTGACGGTGACCAAGCCGCCCACCCGCGTGGTGTCGATCAAGTCCAGCGCGACCGAGATGATGCTCGCGCTCGGCCTCGGCGACCGCCTGGTCGGCACCGCCTTCGCCGACGGGCCGGTGCCCAGCCAGTGGGCCGCCGCGGCGGCCAAGGTGCCGGTGCTCGGCGACACGGTGCCCAGCCAGGAGGCACTGCTCGCGGCGAACCCGGACTTCGTCTACGCCGGCTGGGAGTCGAACGTGTCGTCGTCCGGCGTCGGCGACCGGGCGACGCTCGCCTCGCGCGGGATCGGCACCTACGTCTCCCCCGCGGCCTGCAAGGAGAAGGGCTCGATGCCCGACCCGCTGACGTTCGACACCGTGTTCGGTGAGATCGGCCAGGTGGGGCAGATCTTCGGCGTGCCGGACCGCGCCGCGGCGCTCGTCGCGAAGCAGAAGGCCGACCTCGCGGCCGTGCAGAAGCTGCCCGGCCACCGCACCGCCCTGTGGTACTCCTCCGGCAACGACACCCCGTACGTCGGCGCCGGCATCGGGGCACCGCAGATGATCATGGACGCCGCCGGCCTGACCAACGTGTTCGCGGACGTGCACGACACCTGGACGTCGGTCGGCTGGGAGAAGGTCGTGGCGGCCAACCCGGACGTGATCGTGCTGGTCGACGCGACGTGGAACACCGCCACCTCGAAGATCACGGCGCTCGAGCAGAACCCGGCGACCGCCCAGCTGGCCGCCGTCAAGCAGCACCGGTACGTGGTCGTGCCGTTCGCCGCGACCGAGGCGGGCGTGCGCAACGTCGAGGCGGTGCAGACCGTGGTCGCGGGCGTGAACGCCCTGGACGGCGGCGCGGCGCCGACGGGTGGTGCCACGGCGACCCCGGGCAGCACCCCCAGCGCCGGCTGACGCCGGTGGCAGCAGGGGTCCGTCGTCTCCCGCTGACCGTCCTCGTGGCGGTCGGCGTGGTGGCGCTCGTCGTCACCGTGCTGGTGGCCGTGACGATCGGGCCCGCGCACCTCGCGGTGAGCGAGGTGGCGCGCAGCATCGGCGTGCACCTGCACCTGCTCGGAGCCGGTGGGGCGGCGCCCGTGCCGACGCTGCACGACGCGATCGTGTGGCAGCTGCGGCTGCCGCGGGTGCTCACCGCCGCGGCGGTCGGGGCGGGGCTCGCGCTGTCCGGTGCGGTGATGCAGTCGCTGACCCGCAACCCGCTGGCCGACCCGTACCTGCTGGGGCTGTCCTCCGGAGCCTCGCTGGGCGCCGTCGCGGTGCTGGTGGTCGGTGTGGCGCTGGTGCTGCCGCTCGCGGCGTTCGCCGGTGCGCTGCTCGCTCTGGTCGGCACGCTCACGCTGGCACGGGCGGGCGGGACGCTGACCCCCGGACGCGCGGTGCTGGCGGGCCTCGCCGTCTCGCAGCTCGCGGCGGCGGGCACGTCGTTCGTCATCTTCTGGACGGCGACGGGTGACTCCTACCGGGAGATCCTCGCGTGGCTGATGGGGTCGTTGGCCGGCGCGACGTGGCGGTCGGTCGCCATCTCGGCGGGGGCGCTGCTCGTGGTCGGCACCGTGCTGGTGGTCAGCGGGGCACGGCTGGACGCCTTCACGTTCGGCGACACCAGCGCGGCGGCGCTAGGCCTGCACGTGGACCGGACGCGGTGGACGCTGATGACGCTCGTCGCCCTGCTGACCGGCGCGATGGTGGCGGTCAGCGGCGCGATCGGGTTCGTCGGGCTGGTGCTGCCGCACATCGTCTCGGCGCTGACCGGGCCGGCGCACCGGCGGCTGCTGCCGGTGGCGGCCCTGGCGGGCGGCACGTTCCTGGTCTGGGCGGACACGCTGGCGCGCACGGCGTTCGACCCGCGGGAGCTGCCGGTCGGCATCGTCACCGCGCTGATCGGGGTGCCGGTGTTCGCGGTGCTGCTGCGACGTGGGCAGGGGTCGGCGTGGAGCTGACCATCGCGGGCGTCGGGACCCGGCTGGGCGGGCGGTGGGTGGTCGACGGGGTCGACGCGACGCCGCCGACCGGAGCCCTCACCGGGCTGCTGGGACCCAACGGTGCCGGCAAGACGACGCTGCTGCGGCTGGTCGCCGGGCTGCTGGTGCCGCAGGCGGGAGCCGTCATGGTCTCGGACGACGAGCCCGGTCCCGGGCCGACGTCCACGGCCGGCGCGGCCGGCGCCGTCCCACCACGTCAGGTCCCCGTGCACCTGCTCCCCCGTCGGCACCGCGCCCGCCGCATCGCCCTGCTGGAGCAGGAGTCGAGCTCGGCCGTCCCGCTGACCGTCCGCGACGTCGTAGCCCTGGGCCGGATCCCCTACCGGTCGTGGTGGGGCACGGACGACGACCCCGCCGCCGTCGACCGCGCGCTCGAGGCCGCGGAGGCCGCCCACCTGGCCGACCGCGCGTGGGCCACGCTGTCCGGCGGCGAGCGTCAGCGCGTGCAGATCGCCCGCGCGCTCGCCCAGGAGCCTGCGCTGCTGCTGCTCGACGAGCCGACCAACCACCTGGACGTCGCCGCGCAGCTGCACCTGCTGGCGTTCGTGCGGAACCTCGGCACCACCACGGTGGCCGCCCTGCACGACCTCAACCTCGCCGCCGCGTTCTGCGAGCACGTCCTGGTGCTGTCCGCCGGTCGCCTGGCCGCCGCCGGCCACCCCGCCGACGTGCTCACGCCCGCCCTGCTGCGCCAGGTGTACGGCGTGGAGGCCGAGGTGCTGACCCATCCGCGCACCGGACGGCCCGTCATCGCGTTCACCGACCGCTCCCCGGTCGGTCCGACCCCCCGACCCCAGGAGGACCGTTGAGGATCACCGTGCTGTCCGGCGGCGTCGGCGGCGCCCGGTTCACCCGCGGCCTGCTGGCGATGCTGCGCGACCGGCTGCCGGACGGCGCCGGCGGCACCACGGCACAGGTGACGGTGGTGGCCAACACCGGGGACGACATGTGGCTCCACGGCGTCCGCGTCTGCCCCGACCTGGACACGCTGATGTACACGCTCGGCGACGCCGTGCACGAGGGCCAGGGCTGGGGTCGGCGGGACGAGACGAGCCGGGTCTCGGGCGATCTCGCCGCGTACGGCCTCGGCTGGGAGTGGTTCACGCTGGGCGACCTCGACCTGGCCACGCACCTGGCCCGGACGCAGCTGCTGCAGGAGGGGCTGACGTTGTCGCAGGTCACCGAGCGTCTGGCCCAGCGATGGGACCTGGGCGTGCGGCTGCTGCCGATGAGCGACCAGCCGGTGGAGACCCACGTCGAGCTGGTCGACGGCCGGACCGTGCACTTCGAGGAGTGGTGGGTACGCCTGCGGGCGGGCGTGCCGGCCCGCAGCTTCGTGCAGGCGGGGCTCGAGGTCGCGACGGCGGCACCGGGCGTGGTGGAGGCGCTGACCGAGGCGGACGTGGTGCTGCTGCCGCCGTCCAACCCGGTGGTGTCGATCGGCACGATCCTCGCGGTGCCGGGCGTGCACGCTGCACTGGCGGCGACGGCGGCGCCGGTGGTCGGCGTCAGCCCGGTGATCGGCGGTGCGCCCGTGCGCGGCATGGCGGACGCGTGCCTGGCGGCGATCGGCGTGGAGACCTCCGCGGCCGCGGTCGCCCACCACTACGGAGCACGGTCGACCGGCGGCATCCTGGACGGCTGGTTGGTGGACGACGCGGACGCCGGCGCGGTGCCGGAGCTGGCCCTCGCCGGTCTCGCGGCGGCCGCGACCGGCACCCTCATGAGCGACGTGCCGACCACCGCCCGGATCGCCGCTGCGGCGCTGTCGCTGGTGGACCGGCTGCCGTGACCCACCGCCGCGCCCGGACGCGGCCGAGCGAACTCCCCCGGCGCGTCAGACCAGCCCGGGCAGCCGGGCTATCAGGGCCGTGGTGCGCGGCCCCAGCGGGAGTGCCGCCGCCGCCCTGAGGTCGGCGGGGACGTCGACGTCCCGACGCAACGTGGACGCCTCAGGGACGTCGAGCGGCACGTGCCCCAGCGCCCGGTGGGCCGCCGCCGACCCCCTCCCGAACCGCGGCTCCAGCTCCGCGGACGGCCCGACCGTCAGCACGGTCGTACCCGTGCCGGGTGCGTCGGCCACCAGGCCGCGGTCCACGCCGTCCGCTGCGGTGAGCGCGTCCCCCAGATCGGACGGCTGCAGCGCCGGCACGTCACCGAGCAGCACGGCCACCGGCGCCGGCCGATCGCGCCGGGCTGCCGCGGCGCCCGCGAGCACCGCCGCGTCCAGCCCGCTGCGCCGACCGGTGTGCGACGGCTCGCCCACCACGGTCACACGTCGGAGCCGGGACGCCTCCTCGGCCACCGCGGGGTCCGCCGTCACCACCAGCACGCGGGCCACCCGGTCGCACGCGAGCGCCGCCTCGACCGTGTCGAGCGCCATCGCCCGCACCAGGTCGGCCCGATGGCCGGCCGCCAGCACCGCCGACAGGCGCGTCTTGCCGTGCCGGGCGTCCTTGACGGGCACCACCACGGCCCACGTCCGCCCGCCGGGCGCCACCGTCGCGCTGTCTGTGTGCTCGTCGTGCACGCCGCTCCCGTCGCCTCGCGCGGGCCCACGACCCGCGGGCACACGGTAACCGGCCCGTGCGGCCGGTCCGGCGCAGTGGTGTGATGCACGCATCACGGCTCCCGTGGAGGTGCGCGATGGTCGTCACGATCCTGCAGGCAGAGGTCGACCCGGTACGGGCGGCGGACCTGGTCGGCGCCTACCGGGAGGGCGTCGGGGAGCTGGAGCCGGGCATCGTCGAGACGTACCTGCTGCACGACGCCCGCGACGACACGCAGTGGCGGATCGTCACCGTGTGGGCGTCGCTCGAGGCGCTCGACGCGATGCGGGCCTCCGGGCAGACGCCTCGAGGCGTGCAGTTCTTCGCCGCGGCGGGCGCGCAGGCGACCCTCACCGTGCTGGGCGTCGTCGAGCACGCGGCCGCGCTCGGCTGAAACGCACCAGAGGGACGACGAGCCCTGCTGCGGAGCCGCGGGATGGACCGCGCTGGCGTTCGGACCGATCGCACCGCAGACTCCCGGCCATGAAGAGAACGGGCGCCCTGCTGGCGTCGTCGGCAGCCGCCGTCCTGATCCTGTCCGCCTGCACGGCCGGCCCCAGCACCGCGCCACGGTCCACCTCGGCCGCGGACGCCGCCACGACCGCACCGGCCCCGTCGGGTGCCGGTAGCGCGAGCGCGGCTGCGACACCCACCCCGAGCTCGACCCCCGCATGGCCTCCGGCCGCGCCCGCCGGCACGCCGGGCTATCTCGCGGCCGGCTCGGACCCCAGCGTGCTGCCCGGTCCGATCCTCATCGCGGACAAGAAGAACAACCGGCTCGTGGTGGTCAGCCCGCAGGGGCAGGTGCTGTGGCAGTGGCCGCAGGCGGGCGACCTGGCGCCGGGCCAGACGTTCCTCATCCCCGACGACGCCTTCTTCACCCCCGACGGCAAGAGCATCGTCGCGACGGAGGAGGACAACTTCGTCATCACCCAGATCGACATCGCCAGCCGCAAGATCGTCTGGCGCTACGGCACCCCGGGGACCCACGGCTCCGGCCCCAACCAGCTCTGGAACCCGGACGACGGCATGATGCTGCCGGACCACACGGTCATCGCCCCGGACATCAAGAACTGCCGGATCGTCGACCTCTCGCCGTCCTCGCAGAGCCCGCTGTGGACGCTGGGCACCCTCGGCTCGTGCCAGCACAACCCGCCGTCGCACTTCGGCAGCCCGAACGGCGTGTTCCCCCTGCCGAACGGGCACTTCCTGGTGACCGAGATCAACGGCGACTGGGTCGAGGAGATGGACCGCTCGGGCCACGTCTACTGGTCCACGCACCCGCCGGCCATCACCTACCCGTCGGACTCGAGCCAGTACAAGCCCGGCCAGTACGTCACGGTCGACTACTCGAACCCGGGTCAGGTGGTGCTGTTCGACCAGTCCGGCAAGGCGCTGTGGCGGTGGAACCCCGCCAGCGGCGACGGCCGGCTGAACCACCCGTCGCTGGCGGAGGGGCTGCCGAACGGTGACGTCATCCTGAACGACGACGCCAACCACCGCGTGATCGTGCTGGACCCGACGCAGAACAAGATCGTCTGGCAGTACGGGCACACCGGCCAGGCGGGTGACCAGCCGGGGTACCTCAACACCCCGGACGGCCTGGACCCCGTCCCGCCGCACTCGTACGCGACCGTCGTCGGGCTGACGGCACCGGCTCCGGGCGCCTGGTAGCGGGCGCGCCGGCCGCAGGTCGCTACGGAGCCGGCTGGATCCGGACGACGGTCGAGAGCGCGGACGTCTTCCCGGCCGCGTCCGCGGTCTCACCGCCGACGACGTAGGCGGAGTCCCCGAGCACGGCCATCCCCGGGTCGGAGGTCGGCGCGGGCAGGTGCCCGACGGCGGTGACCTGCCCGGTGGCCGGGTCCAGGCGGTACACCACGTCCTGGTGCGCGGCGCCGCGCGTGCCGCCGACCAGGAGCACCGCGCCCCCGAGGGTGGCCGCCGCCGCGTGGGACAACGGTGCCGGCAGGTGCCCGGCGACCGTGACGGCGCCGCTGGTCAGGTCGATGCGCTGCACCAGGTCGATCGCCGTGCCCGAGTGCTCCCCGCCCAGCACCCACAGCGCCCCGCCGGCCACGGCCGCAGCGGCGTACCGGACGGTGGTCGGCAGGTGCGCCACGGTGCGGAACGTCGTCCCGTCGGTGGTGGCCAGCACGTCCGCCAGCTCGGTCGTCGCGGCGTACCCGCCGACCACGTAGGCCGTGCCACCGTCCACCGCCACCGCGTGGTCGGACCGCGCCTGCGGCAGGTGGCCCACCACGGTCCCGGTGCCACCCGTGGTCGCGATCGCCTGCACCGGGTCCGTGGACGCGTTCACGCCGCCGCCCAGCACCACGGCACGCCCACCCAGCACCGCTCCCCCGGCGTCGTGGGTCGGCTGCGCCAGGTGCCCCACCACCGAGGTGGAGCCGGTGCCGGGGTCCAGCGTGAGGACGTTCGCCGTGGTGGAACCCCCCGCCAGGCCGCCGAGCAGCAGCAGGCGGTCGCCGACGGGCAGCACCACCATGCGGGACGACGGCGACGGCAGGTGCGTGGCGAGCGTGGTCACGGTGAGCCGGCCGGCCGAGGCGGCCGACGCCGATGCGCCGGGGGCCGAGGCGGTGGAGGCCGACGTCGAGCTCGGTGCACCCCCGGCGGTGGCCGAGGCGGCACCGTGCACCCCGGCGGGCGCGGGCGTCGACGGGCTGCACGCTGCCACCAGCCCCACCGCGATCGCGGCGGCCGTCCCGCTGACCCGACGTGCTCGCATGCGTCCTCCGTGCCTGGTGCGGGCGCGGCGGCGAGGGGTGCCGCCCGCGGACGGCCGCTCACCGGCCGGACGGCCCATCAGACGACGTCCGGCGCCTCGTGTCCAGCCGGGGCGGGGGGCGTCGGAGGGGGCGTGGCCGAGCGCCGCGGCAGGGCGAACGTCGCCGCGAGGCCGACCGCGAGGGCGACGGCGGCCAGGCCGGTGGTCACCTGGCTGGCGTGCACCATGGCGTCGGCCGCGGCCGTCGCCGCGGTGTGCATGCCGGGCGCCGTCTGCAGGCCCGCGATCGCGATGCCCGCGCTGTCCTTCACCGCCGCGGTCAGGCCGTCCACCGCGCCGGGCGGCAGGCCTGCCGCCGCCAGGTTGGCGCGAGTGCTCGAGGCCAACGTGGACACGAGCAGCCCGCCGAGCAGGGCGACGCCGAGCGCCGAGCCCAGCTGGCGCACGGTGCTCTGCAGCCCGGAGGCCTGTCCGCTCTCCTGCACCGGTACGTCGGACAGCAGCAGCGAGGTCAGCTGGGCCGTGGCCATGCCGACGCCGACCCCGTAGCCGAACAGCCACAGGCACAGCACCAGGGTCGACGTGCTGGTCGACAGGCTGAGCGCCAGCCCGCCGACCGCGATCGCCTCGAGCGCGAGCCCGGTCTGCACGATCGCCCGCTGGGACATCCGGCCGCTCAGCCGCGGCAGGGCGGCGGAGACCAGGAACGTGCCCATCGCCAGGCACAGGATCACGCCGCCGGTGCCGAGCGCGGTGTAGCCGAGCGTGCCCTGCAGCAGCAGAGGCAGCGTGAACAGCAGGCCGAACTCGCCGAACGCGACGATCAGCGCCGCCACGATCCCGGCGCGGAACGTGCGCACCCGTAGCAGCGAGAGGTCCACCAGCACGTGGCGCCCGGCGGCGGACCGACGCTGCTCGAGGAGCACGAACGCGACCACCGCCAGCACCCCGCCCACCAGGGCGAACAGCACCGGGGACAGCGCGCCGGACGGCTGCCGCGTCCAGCCGAACCAGGAGGACTCGATCAGCGCGAACACGATGCCGCCCATGCCGACGGCGCTCAGCAGCACACCCCACGCGTCACGACCCGGCGCGGCGGTGGCGTCCCGGGTCTCCGGCACCACCCGCACGATCCCGACCACAACCAGCAGCCCGACGGGGATGTTCAGCCAGAACGCCCATCGCCACGACACGTCCGTGGCCAGCCAGCCGCCCAGCAGAGGGCCGATGGCGGCCATGCCACCGATCGCGGAGCCCCACACGGCGAACCCGATCGCGCGCGCCCGCCCGGTGAACGTGGCGTTGAGCGTCGACAGGGTGCTCGGCACCACCATCGCCGCGCCGAGCCCCTGCACCAGCCGGGCCACGATCAGCTGGGGGGCACCGCCGCTCAGCCCGGCGACCAGGGACGCCGCCATGAACAGCACGATCCCGGCGGCGAACAGCCGCCGCCGCCCGTGCAGGTCGCCGAGCCGCCCCACCGTGATCAGCACGGCGGCGAACACCAGGGCGTAGGAGGCGTTGAGCCACTGCGCGTCGGCGGCGGTCAGGTGCAGGTCGGCCATCACCACCGGCAGGGCGACGTTGACGATGGTCGCGTCCATGATCACCAGCGCGACGCCGAACCCGATGGTGAGCAGCGCCGCCCAGGCTCGACGGTCGAGCGCCCCGGACGGCCCGCTCGGCGGGGTGGGGACGGCGGGGGGTGCGGCGGCAGGTTGGGTCACGGCGGCGACTTTACCGACACCGTGTCGGCAAAATCGATCGACGCCGCCCGGGGGTCTCGACACCCCGTCGTTATCATGAGCCCGACCAGGCTCCGCGGCTCCGCGCTCGCGCAGCCCCGACCGGCAGCGAGGAGGCCGCCGTGCCCCGCATCCAGGCACCGACCGTCGCCGAGCACCGCGCGGCGCAGCGGACCGCCCTGCTCGACGCCGCCCGCGACCTGCTGTCGGAGGGTGCCACGGAGGCGCCGGCTCTGGCGGACGTCGCGCAGCGGGCGGGTCTGGCCAGGTCGAGCGTCTACTCCTACTTCAGCTCCCGGGAGGACCTGCTCGACGCCCTGGTCTCCGACACGTTCCCCCGCTGGTCCGGGTACGTGCACCAGCGGATGGCCCGCCAGTCGACGCCCGGCGGCAAGGTGCTGGCGTACGTCGACGCCAACGTGCACCTCGTCGCGCGCGGCGACCACGCGCTCGCGATGACCCTCGCCTCGGTCGCACGTTCGGACGCCCTCGCCGAGTCGACGCACCTGCTGCACGACGAGCTGCGCACACCGCTCGTCGCCGCGCTCCGGGAGCACGGCAGCAGCGACCCGGACCGCACCGCCGAGCTGGTCCAGGCCCTGGTCTATGCCGTGAGCCGCATGGTGGAGGACGGCGTCAGCGAACGCCGCGCCCGCGGTCTCGCGCACGAGCTGCTGGAGCCCTACCTCCGGCGCACCCCGTCCACCGACTGAGGCCTGAGCACCTGGGTCCGCTCCCGCAGCTCCCGCTCGTCGATCTCTCCCCGGGCGTACCGCGCGCGGACGATCTCCAGCGCGGGGTCACGGTTCCCGTCCGGGCCCACGGATGCCTGCGCACGGCGCAGCGCGCGCAGCGCGACCGGGATCGCCGCCGCCCAGAACAGCAGGTACGCGGCCATGGACACCAGCCCCAGCGCGCGGGTGTCCCGGTCCGCCACCAGCCGGCCGCTGTGCTCGTAGAACGGGTGCACGTCAGCTCCTCTCAGCGGGCCGGGCACCGTCGAGCACCCGGCGTTCCGTCAGCGTCCGGGCCAGCCACCACACCGGGCCGCTGCGCCCGCGGGCCGGTCGGGCCCAGCCCCCGGCGGCCTGCCCCGCCGCGTCCCCGTGCTCGCGCAGCATCTGCGCCCACAACGGTTCGATCAGCCCGTACGTCACCGCGCGCTCGAGGTCGTGGAACACGTCGTAGCCGCGCGGCGTCAGCCGCCGCAGCCCGTCGTCCGACCTGACCAGCCCGGCGGCTCGGGGCACCGCCGTCAGACCGCGCACCGGTCCGGCGCCCACCAGGCCGTAGGCCGCCGTGAGGGTGGCCGGGTCGACCGCGCCCGCGTACGCCTGCCAGAACGCCTCGTACGCCGCGCCGCCGAGCGCGCCGAGGTGGAAGCGCCGGGCGACGGGCACCCGGCCGGCGGCGACCGCCGCCTCGTACGCCGCCAGGCCGAAGTGGTTCACCAGCAGGTCCCTGCCGGTGACCGACGAGGCGCCGGCACCCATGCCGAGGAAACGGCGCCGGGTGATCGACGTGTACGGCGGGCTGCCCAGGCGGTTGAACGTCCACACCGAGCGGCGCTCGTACCCGAGGCGACGGGCGAGCTCCGCCACCTGCGACAGCACGGCGTGCTCGCGGCGGCGGGCGTGCCGCGCGACACCGAACGGCGTGTACCCGAAGCGCATCAACGGGTACGTCGACACCTGGTCGGCACCGGTCTCGAAGCACCAGGCGACGTCGTCGAGGAACGCGCGGACAGCGGTCGCGGCGGCCGGCGACGACCCCGGCAGGGCGACGTCGACGATGAGGTCCACGTCGACCACGGCGAAGCGCCCGACGGCCGTCAGCACCGCCCGGCGGGAGGCGTCCGCGTCGTGCGGCCGACCCAGCCGCCGCAGCACCGGGTCGTGGAACGACTGCGCACCGATGCTGACCGCGTCGAACCCCGCGGCGGCCAGCGCGTCGAGCCGTGCGGGCGTGGCGTGCGTCGGCAGCACCTCGACGGCTCGGCGCCCCGCCGTCGGCACGCGCTCGACCAGGTCGGCCAGCACCTCGGGGAACAGCGTGGGCGTCCCGCCCCCGACGTACAGCGAGGTGAACGACCCGAACCGGGCGGTGTGCGCGTCGACGACCGCGTCGACCTCCCGCCGGAGCGCCTCCAGGTACGGCATCGCAGGCACGTCGCCCAGCCGCACCTTGTCGTAGGGGCAGAACGGGCAGATGGACGAGCAGAACGGGACGTGCACGTAGGCGCCGGCCGGGGCGTCGAGCAGCCGCACCACGTCGGCGGCCCCCGCGAGCAGCGTCCCGACGGGCATGGCACCCACCCCTCGCTCCCCGGACCGACCGACCACCGGGCCCGGGTCGCCCGTCAGGGCGCCCCGCGGTCGCCGGCCCGAGCCGCCCGACGGCGGCCCACGACCACCGCCGCTGCGGTCCCGCCGAGCAGCACCACACCGGCCACGAGGAAGGTCAGCGCGGGTCCCATGGTCCGGTTCCCGATCAGCACGACGGCGAGGAACGCGGCGCCGACCGCGCCGACCATCCACGCCCACAAGGGGTCGCGCAGGTAGGTGACCACGGCGGCGACGGCGAGGAGGCCGAGCAGCGCGGCCGCCACGGGCATCCCCCGACCGGCGGTGGTCGGGGCACCGATCACCGCCGCGACCAGCCCGAGCGCCACACCGAGCTGTCGGTGCGGCAGCCGACGCGACACCAGCCACGCCCAGACCACCCCGTAGCCGAACAGCAGCAGGCCCCTCGTCAGGTCGGTCCGCGCGAAGTCGTAGGTGTCGCCCGGGCCCTCGAACCCCGGCGCCGGCCACACGGCGTCCGGGACCATCCCCATCAGAGCAGCGCCTGCACCGAACACCGCCAGCTCGGCCACCACGCTCGGCGCCACCAGGTGCACGGCGAGCATCAGGACGAGCGCGACGCCTGCGGCCACGACGCCGGACCACCGCGCCTCGCGGACCAGCAGCACGGTGGTGGCCGCCGCCAGGGCGACCGCGAGGGTGAGCACCACGCTCGCGGACCGCCGTCGCACGGCGTGCCGGGGGTCGGCGCCCGTCCGCTGCGGTCGCACGGGCCAGCCGACCAGCAGCCCGGCCACCGCCGCCAGCGCCGTGAGGCCGCCGGCGAGCAGCAGCTGCGTGCCGCGCGAGATCGTCGACCAGGACTGCTGCACCACCAGCGCGACGGCCGCCAGCACGAAGACGCTGCCGAGGTACACGCCCGCCTCGAGCAGGCGACCGCGCCACGCGGGGGCCGGCTGGGCGACCGGCGCCGCGACCGATGCTGCACGTGGTGCGGCGGTGACCGTGGTCGGCACCGCCGGTGCCACCACGGGCGAGGTGCCGGGCGGAGCGACCTCCGCACCGGCGATCGCGGTCAGCACCGCGTCCGCCTGGGCACGGCTCAGCGTGCCGTCGGCCACGAGGGCCGCGAGCGCCGCCTGCACCGGGCCGCGAGGGGGTGTGCCGCCGGACGGTTCGAGGGCCGGTCCGGCCGGGGGAACGGGTGTCGTCGTCATCGCTGACTCCCTGCTCACGCGCTGCGCGAGTCCTGCTCCCAGCGTCCTCCTGCCGGGCCGCGCTGCCAACCCGGTGACCACCCCGAGCGGGGCCGAGCGGGGTCAGTACACCCGGCTCGCCGCCTCCGCGCGGGACCGCTCGACCAGCGGCTCGTCGATCGGCTCGAGCTGCGCCGGCTCACCACGTCGCGCCAGCGCCAGGGACAGCAGAGCATCGGCCAGCACGGGGTTCGCCGGCAGCAAGGGGCCGTGCAGGTAGGTGCCGATGGCGTTTCCCGTGCGGGCGCCCTCGGTGCCGTCCTCCCCGTTGTTCCCGTTGCCGCGCAGCACCTTTCCCAGCGGCTGCTGGTCGGCACCCAGCCGGGTGCGGCCACTGTGGTTCTCGAAGCCGTAGAGCGTGCCGAACGCCTCGGTCTGCACCGCCGCGTTGCCGATCAGGCGGCGGTCACCGCCGATGGTCTCCACGTCGAAGACGCCGATGCCGGCGATCTCCTCGCCCTCGTGGGTGCGGAACCGCCGGCCCAGCAGCTGGTACGTGCCGCACACCATGAGCATCGGCACGCCGTCGCGGACCAGCTGGTGCAGCCGGTCCCCCTTGCGCAGCACGTCGGCCTGGATGTCCGCCTGCGCGGAGTCCTGGCCGCCGCCGCCCAGCACCAGGTCGGTCTCGTCCGGGAGGTCGTCACCGATGCCGACGAAGTGCACCACCGGGTCGAGGCCGCGCCACCGGGCCCGCTGCAGCAGCGTCAGCCGGTTGCCGCGGTCCCCGTACGTGTTCATCTCGTCCGGGTACAGGTGCACCAGGTGCAGCGTCATCGTGCGGTCACCGTCCCCTTCACGGCCGACGCCGAGAGCATGGTGTGCAGCCGCAGCATGGCGGTGTAGGTGGAGAAGACCACCGTCTCCCCCGGTGTTCCGGCGATGACCGCCACGGCCGCCTCCAGGTCCGGCTCGATGCGCCCGACGGGCACGTCGTCGTACCGCAGCCGCAGGGCCATGTCGACCGCCCTGATCCCCGTGGTCATCGCCACCTCCCGCCCGGCCAGCGGCGAGAAGTCCACGTCCCACAGCCAGGACAGGTCCCGCCCGTCCGCGACCAGGTCGTTCACGGCGACGACGACGGTCGTCCCCTCCCGCACGTACGAGGCCAGCCCCTGCCGGAAGCTCGCGGGGTTCTTGACCAGGTTCAGCTGGACGTGGGCGCCGCCCGGCAGCGTGTACACCTGGCCCCGCCCGAACGCGGGCCGCACGTCGGCCAGCTGGTCCACCAGCGTGCGCACCGGGACGTCCGGCAGCAGGGCGTGCACCAGCGCCAGCGCGGCGGCGCCGTTCTGGAAGTTGTGCTGACCGGTGACCTGCAGCCGCGCGTCGAGCTCCTGGTCACCCACCCGGTAGCGCGCGCGGTCGCCGTCGAACGCGAGCAGCTCGACCCCCGGCGCCGGCGGGACCGGAGCCGCCTCCTCGAGCTCACCCGTCACGGTGGCGGGCGCCATGTGCGTCGCCGCACCGGTTCCGGTGCGCACCAGCTCGTCGTCCCGCGGGAAGTACCGCAGCAGCTCCGGTGCCACCCCGAACCGCTCCACCTGGACACCCGTGGTCGGGGCGCCGGAGGACAGGCGGGGGTCGTCGCCGTTGACCACCACGCCGGTGCCCGCGGCGCGCATGGCGCTGGTGATCAGCCGCGCGACGGTGTCCACCTCACCGAACCGGTCGAGCTGGTCGCGGCTGGCGTTCAGCGCGAGCACCCACGTCGGCGGGGCGGCAGCCGCCACCTGCGGGGCGTAGGCCTCGTCCAGCTCGAACACCGCGATGTCGAACGGCAGCCGGCCGGTCAGGTGCGCCTGCTGGCTGACGCTGCTGATGATGCCGCGCGTCATGTTGCTGCCGGTCGCGTTGGTCAGCACGCGCAGCCCGTTGGCCCGCAGCACCTCGACCACCATCTTGGTGGTGGTGGTCTTGCCGTTGGTCCCGGTCACCATCACCACGCCACGCGGCAGCTGACCGAGCACCGCGGCCAGGTATCCCGGCACCAGCCGCTCGACCACCCGGCCCGGCATCGCCTGCCCCGCGCTGCGTCCGCGCAGCCGCACCGCGGCGGCGACCGCCTTGCCGGTCAGTGTGCCGAGAAGCCTTCGCACGCGTTCTGCCCTCTGCTCGACGAACCCGGGTTCCCCTGCGGGCGCCCCGACCTTACCCGGCACCGACCGGACGACGCCCGCCGCCGCCCTGCCCGGCGGGTGCGCCCGCTCCCGCCCGGACGGTCCGCGGGCCCGCGACCAGGGGATCTGCTCACGGCTCGCGACGCTCGCGCAGCCGGTGGTACGTCCGGTCCCGGTAGACCAGGGGGTGCCGATCCCCACGGTCGGAGGCCTGCTGCGCGAGCACCGCCACCAGGTAGCTGCTGCCCACCGGCGCGCGCTGCACCACCTCGCCCTGGATCCAGGCCACGGCGCCCTCGACCACCGGCTCGCCGGTCGGCAGCAGGCGCCAGCCGCCGTCGGCGAACCGGTCGATGCCGTGCCGGGCGAACCGCGCCGCGAGCTCGTGCTGGTCGTCGGCGAGGAAGCTGACGGCCAGCGTCCGCGCGGCCTGCACCGCCGGCCACGACGACGACGTCGAGGCGATCGAGAACGCCAGGATCGGCGGTTCGGCAGAGACCGAGATCACCGAGGTGACGGTCAGCCCCACCAAGGCACCGTCCGGTCCCCGCAGCCCGACCACGGCCACGCCTGCAGGGTGCCCGCGGAACAGGTCCTTGAACCGCCCGGTCTCCAGGGGGCTCACGCCCGCCGCCTCCGTCCGTCGATCGTCTCGCAGGTCACCGTACGTCCGGGCGCGTCCGGCACGCCGGGCCGTCCGGATGCCGCGCCGACCGCCGAGCGAGCCCCGCTCAGGCGAACCGGACGATCGACAGCACCCCGGCCACCAGGCAGTACACGGCGAACGGCGTGAGCGTCCTCGTCTTGAACCACCGCTGCAGGAACGTGGCTGCCGCGAGCGCCGCCACGAACGCCGCCCCGGCGCCGGCCAGGCTCTGCGCCCGGATGCCCTCGCCGAGCGGTCCCATCAGGTCCGGCACCTTGAGGACGCCGGCCGCGAGGATGATCGGCGTCGCCAGCAGGAAGGCGAACCGCACGGCCTCCTCGTGCGTCAGCCCGCGCAGCAGACCGCCCGCCATGGTGATGCCGGACCGGCTGATGCCCGCCAGCAGCGCGCCGCTCTGCAGCAGGCCGATCACCCCGGCGTCCCGCACGCTCACCTGCTGCGTCATCGCGACGTCCAGACCCGGCACGGGGCCCTCGGCGTCGACCGCGTCCGGTGCCGGGCGGTGCCTCGGCGCCCGCCGGCGCAGCCGCTCGGCGGCGAACAGGACCAGGCCGTTCAGGGTCAGGAACACGGCAGCGAACAGCGGCTTGGCGAACAGCGTGCGCAGCGGGTGCTCCAGCACCAGGCCGAGGAGCCCCGCCGGGATGGTGCTGACCACGATCAGCCAGGCCAGCCGCTCGTGCGTGGTCTCGATGCGACGGTGCACCAGCGAGGTGAAGAACCCGCGGACGATGCCGACCCAGTCCCGCCAGAACAGGGCGACGAGCGCGAGGGCGGTCGCCACGTGCAGCGCCACGATGAACGCCAGGTAGGGCGACTCGGCCTTCGACTGGTCCGTCACCAGCGCCGTCCAGCTTCCCCCGATCCACGCCGGCACCAGGATCGAGTGACCCAGGCTCGAGATGGGGAACAGCTCGGTCACGCCCTGCAGCAGCCCGATGACGACGGCCTGGAAGTAGCTGATGTGGTCCACGCGCGGAGTCTAGGTGCCGGGTCTGAGGCTCCTGTCGGGGCGCGAGGAGCCGGCTGGGCACGTCCGGCGCAGGTGTTGCGCCGACCATGTGCAGGCGCACGACGGCCTCCACGTGCGGCGCCTGGCCCCGGGCCGTCCGTTCGGGGCAGTATCGGCACCGGTCGTCCGTGCTCCGTCAGGCCGCCGCACCGTCGCCGCGGGAGCCGGCCGGTCGACCGACGCGCTCGCCGGCACCGTCCGGTGACCTACCCGCACAGGAGCGGACATGAAGATGGGTTTCCGCTGGTACGGCGAGGGGAACGACACCGTCTCCCTCGACGACATCCGCCAGATCCCCGGCGTGCAGACCGTCGTCTGGTCGCTGCACCACAAGCAGGCCGGCGAGGTCTGGGAGGAGGCGGAGATCGCGGCGGAGATCGCGACGATCACCGGGCTGACCGACGAGCACCGTTCCCGCGGGGTCACCAAGACGCTCGACGCGGAGGTCGTCGAGTCGGTCAACGTGCACGAGTCGATCAAGCTCGGCACCACCGTCCTGGGCATGAGCCGCGACGAGGCGATCGCGAACTACGTCACGACGATCGAGCGCCTGGGCCGGGCCGGCGTGAAGGTCGTCTGCTACAACTTCATGCCCGTCTTCGACTGGCTGCGCACCGACCTGTTCCACCCGCTGCCGGACGGGTCCACCGCCCTGTTCTACGACCAGAAGGTCGTCGACGGGCTGACCCCGGAGAAGCTGATCGCCGACATGGCGGCCGGCACGGGCGCCCTGACGATGCCCGGCTGGGAGCCCGAGCGCCTCGCGCACTTCGCGGAGCTGAACGAGGCCTACCAGGGCGTGACCCACGGGGACATGTACGCGCACTACAAGTACTTCCTCGACGCGGTGATCCCCACCTGCGAGGAGTACGACGTCAAGCTCGGCGTCCACCCGGACGACCCGGCCTTCGACCTGTTCGGCTGGCCGCGCGTGGTCTCCACCAAGGACGACCTGGCAACCGTGCTGTCCCTGAACGACAGCGTCTACAACGGTCTGACGCTGTGCCTCGGCAGCTTCTCGTCGAATCCCGAGGCCGCCGCCGTGGACGCGGTGCGCACGTTCATGGACCGGATCCACTTCACGCACGTCCGCAACATCAAGCACCTGCCCGGCGGCAGCTTCACCGAGGTCGGCCACCGCGCGTCCGAGGGCTCCGTCGACACGATCGGGATCATGAAGGCCTACGCCGAGGCGGGCTTCACCGGCTACGTGCGGCCCGACCACGGTCGGCACCTGTGGGACGAGAACACGACCCGTCGGCCGCGGCCGGGCTACGGCCTGTACGACAGGGCGCTGGGCACCCAGTACCTGCTCGGCCTCTGGGACGCCTTCCGCTCCTGACTGCCGGCGGCGCTACCGGGAGGCGACACCGGTCGGACCGGCCGGGCGGTTCTCCAGCTCCGCGGTGAAGGCCGTGGCGGCCCACGAGGCGAGCAGCCGCAGGCCGTCGTCGGACGCCGAGCCCGGCGCGGCGGTGTAGACGTTCAGCTGCAGACCCGGGTCGGCGGGTAGGACCAGCACCTCGTAGTCCAGCTCGAGGCGGCCGACGGCCGGGTGCTGGAACACCTTGCTGCCGGACCGGTTGTGCCGCACGTCGTGCGACGCCCACAGGCGCCGGAAGTCCTCGCTGCGGGTGGACAGCTCCCCGACCAGGTCGGTCAGTCGTCGGTCGTAGGGGTTGCGGCCGGCCTCGGCGCGCAGGCTGGCGACGGCGTCGTGCGCCAGCTGCTCGAGCCTGTCCCCGGAGAACGCCGCGGCGGCGGCCGGGTCGAGGAACTGGAAGCGGGCGACGTTCACCGGGTGTCCCGGACCGTGGGTCGGCGAGTCGTAGAGCGGCGCGTACAGCGCGCGGCCGAGCAGGTTGGCGCCCAGCACGTCGAGCACGCCGTTGCGGACGAACGCCGGTGAGTCGATCACCTCGAGGATGCGAGCCACCTCGGGGCGCACTGCGGGCGCCGGTGCCCGGCGGGCGCGGGAGCGAGCGGCACCGGAGGCGTTGGCCGCCCGCGCCAGGTCGAGCAGGTGGCCGCGCTCGGCGTCGTCGAGCTGCAGGGCCTGCGCGAGGGACTCCAGCACCTCGTCCGACACGCCGGCCAGGTATCCCCGGTCCATCCGCGTGTAGTAGTCGATGCTCACGCCGGCGAGCATCGCGACCTCCTCGCGCCGGAGCCCGGGCACGCGCCGGGTGCGCCCGTACGCCGGCAGGTTCGCCTGCTGCGGCGAGATCCGGGCCCGGCGGCTTCTGAGGAACTCCCGGGTCTCGGCTCTCAGGTCCATGGGCCGACGGTACGGTCCGCCCGGACCGGCTGGGAGGTACGGGCGTTACCCGGAACGGCCCGCCGTCCCCCGCCGTGCGGGGCCGTCGTTGCCTTGGCGCCATGACGACGACGCAGGACCAGCTCAGCTCGGCACCCCTGGCACCTCGGGTGGGGGACGCCCCACCGCACCCCCGTGCGGTGCTCGGGATCGTCCTCGTGGGCTACTTCATGGTGGTGCTCGACAACTCGATCGTGATCACCGGCCTGCCGCACATCGCCGCGGACCTCGCGATGACCCGCGGGTCGCTCGCGTGGGTGGTGAACGCGTACCTGCTGGCCTTCGGTGGGCTCCTGCTGCTCGGCGCGAGGGCCGGCGATCTGCTGGGCCGGCGCCGCACGTTCGTCGTCGGCCTGGTGGTGTTCACGCTCGCCTCCGCCGGCGTGGGCCTCGCCCCGACCGGAGCCCTGCTGGTCGCGGCACGAGCTGCGCAGGGGCTGGGCTCCGCCGTCCTGGCGCCCTCGACGCTCGCGCTGCTCACGGCCTCCTTCCCCGACGGGCCGCGGCGGACCAGGGCGACGACGGCGTACGGCGCGGTGGCCGGCATCGGGGCGAGTGTCGGCCTGGTCGCCGGCGGGCTGCTGGCCGACCTGGTGACGTGGCGGGCCGGCTTCCTGGTCAACGTGCCGATCGGGATCGCGATGCTCGTCGCCGGCCGGCGCGTGCTCCCCGAGACCCCCCGCTCGGGCGGCCGGCTGGACCTGCCCGGTGCTGCGCTCGCGACGGCCGGACCCGCGGCGCTCGTGTACGCGCTGGTGCGTGTCGGGGAGCGCGGCTGGACCGACCCGGGGGTGCTGCTCGCGCTGCTGGTGGGCGTGCTGCTCGTCGCCGGCCTGGTGCTCGTCGAGCGGTCGGCCGCCCAGCCCGTGCTGGTGCTCGGGCTCTTCCGCGACCGCGAGCGCGTCGGCGCCTACGTCGCCCGTGCGCTGTTCATGGGCTCGATGATGGGGTTCTTCGTGTTCACCAGCCAGTTCATGCAGGCCCGGTGGGGCTGGTCGGCGCTCGCCGCGGGGCTCGGCTTCTTCCCGATGACCACGGTGAACTTCGCCGTCGCGGTCTCCGTCACGCGGCTGCAGCGCCGGGTGCCCGCCGCGGTGCTCCTGGTCACCGGCCTGGCGCTGGCGGCCGTCGGCACCGCGGCACTCGGTCTGGTCGGCCCGAGCAGCAGCTACCTGCCGGGTGTCGCCCTGCCGATGGTGCTGGTCGGCGCCGGCCAGGGGCTGGCCTTCGGACCGCTCACCTCCTCCGGCATCGCCCGCGTCGACCCGACGCAGGCCGGCGCCGCCTCCGGCGTGGTCAGCTCGGTCCACCAGCTCGGGGGCGCGCTCGGCATGAGCCTGGTCCTGGCCGTCTCCGGCACCTATGCCGCGGCGATGCGCGACGGTGCCGTCCTGATCGCCCTGGCCGTGCTGACCGCCGCCGCGCTCGTCGTACCGGCTGCGGCCCGGCGCGGGAGGCCCTGACCGACGGCGGTGGCCCCGCCTACCGATCCCAGGTCGGGGCCGGGGGTCCGGCGGGCTGCGATCCCGAGACGACTGCCGCGGGCAGGCCGGCGTAGATGCTCCGGTCCGCAGCGCGCCGGTCCCGACCGCGGGGCCGCGAGACCCGGCCGGGCACGCGCGAGCCCGTCGGCCGGTGCGGGGCCCCGGCGCCCACCCGGTCTCGTTGCCGCGACGTCCACCGGCGCAGCGCATGGCCCTTCGGCAGCACCTTGAGCACCGCGAGCGTGGCGTACATCAGCGTGTTGAGGGCCACGAACGTCGCCAGGATCTCGAAGCCGGACGAGTGCAGCAGGCGCTCGGGCAGCAGCACCCCCACGGGGAGCATCGCCGCGTGGACGGCCGTCACCACGCCGCCCCCACCGGGACGTCGGCCGCGGGCACCGGGGCCGGGGCGGTGTGCACCACGTGGTTCCAGCCGGCCCGCCGCCCCAGCAGGATGTCGACGACGCCACGCACGTACACCACGTCGAGGAAGGCGGCGAACACCAGCTCGGGCAGCAGCAGGGCCGCGAGCCCGCGAGCCCGCCAGCCACCGGCCCACACCGTCACCACCCGCTCCACGGCGAACAGCACGCCCATGCCCATCCAGAACGGGAACCACACCCACCTGTCGACGGACAGCACGGTCACCGCGCACAGCAGCCCGTACGCCGCGAGCGCCATCACCCCGTACCCGATGCCGAGCTGCTGGGACCAGTACCGGAGCGTGGTGGGGGTCAACCCGTAGGCCGCGAGGTTCTCCAGCGCGCCGCGCTGCCACCGCAGCCGCTGCCGCCACAGGGCCCGCCACGTCGGCATCACCTCGGTGACCACGGTGCACGCCGCCGGCGAGATCATCAGCGCGCCCAGGGACTTCAGCGCGATGGTCAGCTCGTTGTCCTCGGTCAGCGCGGCCGTGTCGTACACGTCCCCCGGCGTGCCGGGCAACGAGGTGCCGCGCTGCTCCGCCACCGTCCGCAGGGCCGCAGGCCGGAACATCGACGCGGTCCCCGTCAGCACGAACACCCGTCCGCGGCGCCGACGGATGTCCCGGCTGTACCGGCTGTACTCGTTGCGCTGGAACTGGCCCAGCACGCCGGCACCCTCCTCGCCGTAGAACAGGCCCCCCACGGCCATCAGCGCCCGGTCGGCCGTGAACTGCGCGACCGCCTCCTCGAGGAACCCCGGGTCCAGGCGGGTGTCTGCGTCCACCACCATGACCACGTCGTTGTCGCCCTGCCCGGGGAGCACCTCGCGCAGCACCTGGTTGAGGGCGCCGGCCTTCTTCTGGGTGTTCGCCACCGTCTCGACCACCTCGACCCCGGCACGGCGCGCGACCTGCACGGTGGCGTCGGTGCAGTTGTCCGCGATCACCACGATCCGCTCGGGCGGGCGAGGCTGGTCCACCAGCGAGGCGAGGGTCTGCGGCAGGGACGCCTCCTCGTCGTGCGCCGGGATGAGCACCGTGACCGTCACCGGGCCGGCGAAGACACCCTCGGTCCGGGCCATCACCGGCTTCGGGGCGAGCGGATGTCCCAGGCCGTCGGCGGAGCGACGCGCTCGGTTGGCGATCCGCAGCTCGACGACCGCGACACCCACCGCCAGCAGCACCGCGAGCGCCACGGCCGCGAGCGCCACCGGCACCGACGGCGCCTCGGTCGCGTAGAGCACCCGCCACAGCCCGAGCAGGTGACCCTCCATGGGCGCCATCTGCACCGGGTTGCCGATCGCGCTCGCCGTGATCAGGAGGAGCGTCCCCGCGACGGCCGCGAGGCCGAAGACCGTCAGCCCGGCCAGCCGCGCGAACGCCCCGGTCTCCGCCGGTCCACCGGCTCGCGCGGCGTCCGCCCGCTCGACGTCCTGCTGCGGACGTGGGGCCGGGACGACGGTGTCCGGCGGCTCGGGCGGCGACGTCTGCCCACGCCGGGCCAGCACCGCCCGCCCCCGCGACACGACGTCACGCGGAACACCTGTCCCGGGCGCTGGCCGATCCACGGCTTCCCCCCGTCCGAGGGCCGCCGGACGCAGACCCCTCGAACGTCCCGATCGGCCGACGCAGGACCGGAAGAAGAAGTTCTGGACAGGTGACCAAGAATCACCCGCCCACGCGGCGCGCCTAGCTGCGCGTCAGCTCCTGGGCCAGCATCACCAGGATGCCGCTGGGGCCGCGCAGGTAGGTGAGCTTGTAGACGTCGCCGTACGTGGCGATGCCCCGCAGCGGGTGGTACCCGAGCGTCGCCGCGGCCTCGACCGCGCGGTCCAGGTCCTCCACCGAGAACGCCACGCGATGCATCCCGATCTCGTTGGGCAGGGTCGGCTCGGTCTCGATCGCGTCCGGGTGGAGGTACTCGAACAGCTCGAGGCAGGCAGTGCCGTCAGGCGTCTGGAGCACGGCGATCTTCGCGTGGTTGCCGTCCAGCCCGACCGCGGTGTCGGCCCATTCCCCACTGATGGTGTCCCGGCCCACGACGCCCAGGCCGAGCGCGGTGAAGAAGGTGATGGCCTCGTCGAGGTCGCGCACCGCGATGCCGACGTTCTCGAACCTGACGCTCATGAGTACCCCGCTCCCCTGGGTGGTGCGGCCGCCGCACGCGACCTCTCGGTCCTGACGATGGACGCCGCCAAGCATCACGCGGCGCGGACGACCCGGTCCAGGTTGGCCAGCTCGTTGGTGCGCCCCTCGAGGAGGCGCTGCGTCCAGACCTCGTCGTGCAGCGCCTCGACCGTCATCACCACGTGCGTACCACCGTCGGTCGGTGTCAGCACCACCTCGGTGCCGAACTCGTACGGGTCGTGGCCAGGCACGAAGTCGACCAGGGACTGGTACGCCAGCCGCGTCGGCTCCTCCACCGCGGTGAACCGCTTGCGGGACACGGTGGACAACGGCATGCCGGCCGCCTGCATGAAGGCGACCGCCTCCGGCGCGGTGGCGGTCATCGTGTAGACGAGCTCGCCGGCCTCTCTCAGGTCGAGCGTGTCGACGCTCGTGGTGAACCCGTCGGGCGCCCACCAGCGGGCGATGCCGCTCGGGGTGGTCCACAGCCTCCAGATGGTGGCGGGGTCGGTCGGATAGGTGTCCTCGAGGCGATGGGTCGTCATGGTGGCGAACATATTCTTGTTCGAGAATGTAAGTCAGGGCACACTGAGCACGTGGACGTGACCGTGCTCGTGGCGCTCGGCGAACCCAACCGGCTGCGGATCGTCGAGCTGCTGGGCCGCCAGCCCCGCACGGTCGGCGAGATCGCCGCGTCCCTGGGCCTGCGTCAACCGCAGGTGACCAAGCACCTGCAGACGCTGGAGCGTGCCGGCCTGGTGCAGGTGCACCGCCTGGGTCGGCGCAAGGTGTGCGCGCTGGACCGGTCGGGCCTCGCCGACGTCGCGCGCTGGGCCGACGACCTCGCCGTCCCGGGTCCGGACGACGCCGCGCTCGCACGGTACGGCGCTGCGATCCGCGCAGCGTCGGTGCCGGCGCCCGTCACCGTCCGGCGCGCGGTGCCCGCCGGTCCGGCCACCGTGTGGCGTGCCTTCACCGACCCTGCCCTGGCGGCCCACTGGTGGCACCCACGGCACTTCACCGTCGAGCGGTTCCGCCTCGAGGCCCACGCCGGAGGGGTCGTCGAGCTGGTGCTGCAAGAGGGCGACGGCGCCCTGCACCGCGCCGCCGGTCACGTCGTGACCGCGGACGCACCACGGCAGCTCACCTTCACCCTCGACCCTGCCGGCCCGGACGGCGAACCGCTGTTCGTCGCCCGCCACGACGTCCGCCTGTCCGCGGCCGCCGGCGGCACCGACGTGCAGCTCACCGTCAGCCCGACCGACGTGCGCCCCGGCGCCGAGGCGGCGATCGGCGGCCTCGGCATCGGCTGGGAGCAGCTGCTCGACAACCTGGTCGCCCTGGTTCGGCGGGACGAGTCCCTCGACGGACCCGAGACCGTGACGTGACGCGGGCAGACTCGCCGCTCACTCCGCCTCGTGCGCCTCGGCGCGCGCGAGGAGCTCTCGGACTGACGCCGCGATGACCTGCGGCCGTTCGGCCTGCACGAGGTGGGCGGAGTCCACCGCCTCGAACCTCGCGTCGGGCAACGACTGGACGTACAGCCGGTCGTGCTCCTGCGCGGACGCGACGAACGCGATCTCGTGCGGCTTGCGTCGCACGGGGCGAGCCGCCGCGAGCACGATGACCGGACACGCCGGCGGCGCCGGCGGCAGCCGGCGGACGTCGCGGATCCCGTCGGCCACCGCCTGCAGCTCCTTGCGGGTCTGCGCGGTCCCGGCCGGGGTGAAGTCCTCGTCGAGGATCGTCTGGCAGGTGTCCGGCGAGTAGCCGGCGCGCAGGTTCCCGGCGAACAGTCGCCGCAGCGCCCGGACGTGGGTGAGCACCTGCATCACGGCCATCATGCGGTCGGCTTTCGCCACTCTCGCGTCCCAGTCGTCGTACATCGGCGAAGTCTCGGGTGTGGGATCGACCAGGAGCAGTCCGCGCAGCCGCGAGCCGAGGCGCTCGGCCGCGCGGCGCGCGACCAGGCCCCCCATGCTGTGCGCGACGAGCACGAAGGGGCGCGGGACGACCAGCTCGGTCATGGCGACGAGGTCGTCCGCCATCTGATCGATGCTCAGGGCCCCGGCGACCGGTTCCGTTCGTGGACGTCCCGCGCGGTCGTAGGCGACCAGGCGGGCGGTGTCCGGGAGCAGCGGCAGGACGGGATCCCAGCAGGTCCGCCCGGCGCCCGCTCCGGACTCGAAGACGACCCAGTCCTCGCCGTTCCCCGACTCCTCGACGTAGACGCTGCGGCCGTTCACCGCCTCCAGCCGACCCGGGACATCGCGCACGGCCGCCTCCTCGATCAGTTTCATCTTCGATACCGGTCGCAACTATGACACCATTGACAGGTGAACGCCACGGAGGTCCTGCTCCACCCGGTGCGACTGCGGATCGTCGCGGCCCTGTCGGGCGTGTCGGAGCTGACCACCAGGCAGCTGTGCGAGCGCATCAGCGCCGTGTCCCGCGTGACCGTCTACCGGCAGCTCGCGCTGCTGCTGGACGCCGGCTACATCGAGGTTGCCGGCGAGGCGCGCGTCCGGGGCGCCGTCGAACGCCGCTACCGACTGCTCCCGGAGCGTCCACGCATCGGCGCCGACCTGGCAGCGGACATGACGGTCGAGGACCACCGCCGCGGGTTCGCCGCTGCGATGGCCGTTCTGATCGCCGAGTTCAACGCCTACCTGGACGGTGCTGACGCCGATCCCGTCGCCGACCAGGTCGGCTACCGCCAGGCGGTGCTGTGGCTGAGTCCCACCGAGCTCGCCGAGCTGCTGGGCGAGATGGTCGACGTTCTGCGCGGCTCCATGGCCAACGAGCCCGCACCCGACCGACGGCCCTACGTGCTCAGCCCTGTCCTGTTCCCCCACGAACGGCAGACGCGGCCACCCGCCGACGCCTGATCCCGTCCCGGCAGGTGTCCGACGAGCCGCGGTGGCCCTCGCAGGCCTGCGCTGCCGCGCCGCAGACGTCGGCCGGGGGCCCGACCGCCGCGCGCCGTCGTGCCCCCACGCCCCGTGCCGGTCCCGTCCGGTGGTCAGCTCACCGCGGCCTTCGCCGGGTCGAGCTGGGTCTGCAGGCGGTTGAGGTCGTCGATGAGGCCCTGGATCCGGACGCGCTCCGTAGCCGCTGCCGCTTCAGCGGCAGCGGTCGCGGTCGCCCGCTGGGACAGGGCAGCGTGGTCGCGCGTCAGCAGAGCTGCAGCGGCGGACAACGTCTGCTGCGCCGGCGCCAACGGCAGCCTGGTGCCGTCCCACCACGTCCACGACAGCTGGAGTCCGTTACGAGTCGTGGGGGCCATCGCGGCGACCTCGGCGACCTTCGCGTCGTACGCCCGTTGGTAGAACGCCACCGACGCGGCGTCGGCCGCCTGCTGGGCGCGGTCCTGCGCGTTCTTCGTCTCACTCACCGCGAGGGCCGTCGATGCTTGCTGGATCGCGGCGTTCATGCCGTCGAGCAGAGCCAGGTCGGCGGTGTTCACGGCGACGAGCGCGGTCCGGTCCGCGATGAACCGGGTGTAGACGGCCTCCAGCACGGGGTCGACCCCGCCGCCAGGCGCAACGAGGGTGCCGACGTAGGCGAACATCTCCGTCGGACGGTTCTGCGGGTGGGAGCCCACGGAGCCGGCGAGCTCCTTCTGCACGGTGCTGTCCGCCGGGAACGGCGCCACGGCCGCCTCGAGAAGAGGAACCAGCCGGTCCCGTTCCCCCGCCGTGAGCGTCTCCCACGCCGCGTGCAACGTCTCGTGGGCGACGGTCAGCACCGCGAACCCGTGCAGCCGCGGATCGGCGGGCTCGTAGACGACGATCTTGTTCAGACCCGTCAGGTAGCAGCCGACCGCCCCGTCAGCGAGCACGGCCATCGTGGGGGCGTTCACGCACTGGCCGGCAAAGCTCTTGGCGTCCAGCACGCGCGGGGCTGTGCCATAGAAGATCGCACGGCCCTGGGACGACAGGTGCGCCGCGTCAGCCAGCTGCACCGCGGTCGCCGAAGGCGCAGGAACCCGGCCTACCGCTCCGTGCGGGCGCGAGGCGGCGGCGGTCAGCACAGCCGCCGGGTGGTCGCCCGTCACCAGCCACCAGCCGCCACCTAGGACGGCGAACACCACGAGGACCGTGGCCGCTGCCCGCGCCCCGCGGCGTGCGGTCTTGCGGGACGGCACCACCGGGAGCGGTTCGGCCATCCGCCACCCGGTTGGCTGGGTGGCGTTCCCTGCGGCCTCGTCGATCACCCACTGCGGGAGACGACCGCTGGGTGAGCGGGGCAAGTCGTCCGGGATCGGCGCCACAGCGTCACCATCGGCTCGTGGCGACCAGCCGTTGAGCCCGCCGGCGTGGTCGCACCCGAGCCGGGCCGATCAGCGCTCCGGGGCTGGAGGTCGCCTGCCTGACGAACGCCTTGAACGCGCCGTTCAGCGTCGGACGCGCAGTGTCACCACCTGGAAGGGCTTC
This sequence comes from Cellulomonas sp. 73-145, assembly GCA_001898185.1. Classification (GTDB taxonomy): domain Bacteria; phylum Actinomycetota; class Actinomycetes; order Actinomycetales; family Cellulomonadaceae; genus Cellulomonas. The sequence continues at coordinate 230,030 of MKTI01000005.1, forward strand.
AGGGTCAGGGACACGCCCTGCTCGGACGTGGTCGCGCTGGTCAGACCCGCCACTTCGGCCGAGTGCCGCTCAAGGAGATCGACGACGGACACCTGACCGGGTCGGTCGAACGCCACGCGCACGGTCGTCCTGCCGCCGCACGACTCGTACAGCCGCACCACCAGGTCGCCCGACCGGTCGTCGGCGAGCTTGACCGCCTCGACGACCACCTGGGGCGTGTCCACGCTCACCACGGCCGGCACCGGGCCGGCGCCGCGCACCCGGCGTGGTGCCAGGTTGGCCCGGTAGCCCTCGCGCACGGCGTCCGGGATCCCGGCGCCGCACAACAGTCGGTAGCCGAAGCTGTGCCGACCGCGGTCCGTCTCCGGGTCGGGGTAGCGGGGGCCGCGCAGCAGCGACAACCGCACGGTGGTGGCCCCGGCGCCGTGCGCGTCACCGGGGGCGCGCCGCGTCACGTCGTGGCCGTACGTGCGCTCGTTGACCAGGGCGACGCCGTACCCCGGCTCCGCCACGTGCAGCCAGCGGTGCGCCGGGATCTCGAACCGCGCAGCGTCCCAGGACGTGTTCGTGTGCGTGGCCCGGTGCACGTGCCCGAACTGCACCTCCGAGGTGGACCGGTCGGCGTGCACGTCCACCGGGAACGCCACCTTGAGCAGCGACTCGCGCTCCTGCCAGTCGACGTCCGTCCGCAGCTCCACGGCGCGCTCCCCGGGTGCGAGCCGGGTGACCTGCTCGAACCGGGAAGCCCCGATGGTCCGCACCACGGTGACGCTCGCCGAGCCGTCGTCGTGCTGCCGGGTCTCGAGGCTGTCCACGGCGTCGAGGTCCCGGGACCTGTTCCGGTAGAACGCGTCGATGTCCCAGGCGTCGAAGCGGTTGGGCAGGTCGGGGTGCAGCTGCAGGACGTTGGCGCGGGATCCGGCCGGGAGCACCTGGCGCCCGGCGCGCAGGTCGGTGACGGTGTCCAACGTCCCGTCAGCGGCGACGTGCACGCGCAGCTCGCCGTTGTCCAGCCACGTCCCGCCGTCGTCGGCCGTCAGCGCGACCGGTGCGGCGTCCGCGGCGACGGCCTTGCCCGCGGCGAGCGCCGGGACGCCGTCACGCGCGTGGGGCGCCGCGTTGAAGACGAGCTCGGTGTCGCCGGTGCCGGCGAGCGCCAGCACGGCGGCGTCGACGAGCGCCTGGGTGCGCGACAGGAGGCCGGCGTACGTCTCGCGCGCCTGCTGGTGCACCCAGGCGATGGAGCTGCCCGGGAGGATGTCGTGGAACTGCAGCAGCAGCGCCTCACGCCAGATCCCGTCGAGCTCGTCGTACGGGTAGTCCAGCCGACCCCGGGACGCCGCCGTCGCCGACCACAGCTCCGCCTCGCGCAGCAGGTGCTCCAGGCGCCGGTTGCCCTCCTTCATCGCCGCCTGGCTGGTGTACGTGCCGCGGTGGAACTCCAGGTACATCTCGCCGGACCACACCGGCGCGTCCGGGAGCTCCTGCTCGGCTCCCTCGAAGAAGGCGCGGGGGCTCTCGACGACGACCCGCGGCGAGCCCTCCAGGTCGGCGACCCGGTGCGCCACCTCGAGCATCTCCCGGGTCGGGCCGCCGCCCCCGTCGCCATAACCGAACGGCAGCAGCGACCGGGTGGCCCTGTCGTGCTCGGCGAGCCTCGCCACGCCCCGGGCGAGCTCGCCGCCGGTCAGCTCCGCGCTGTACGTGTCCGCCGGGGGGAAGTGCGTGAAGACGCGGGTCCCGTCGATGCCCTCCCACCAGAAGGTGTGGTGCGGGAACACGTTGGTGTCGTTCCAGGACATCTTCTGGCTGAGGAACCAGCGGAAGCCGGCGAGCCGGGCGAGCTGCGGCAGCGCCCCGGTGTAGCCGAAGGAGTCAGGCAGCCAGACCTCCTGCGGCTCGACGCCGAACCGCTCCGCGAAGTAGCGCTTGCCGTAGGTGAACTGGCGGACCAGGGACTCCCCGCCGGGCAGGTTGGTGTCCGACTCGACCCACATGCCGCCCACCGGGACGAACTGACCGGCGGCCACCTTGGCCCGGATGCCCTCGAAGACGGCGGGGTGGTGCTGCTCCATCCAGGCGTACTGCTGCGCGGAGGAGCAGGCGAAGACCAGGTCGGGGTACTCGTCGGCGAGCGCGACCACGTTGGAGAAGGTCCGGCTGCACTTGCGGACCGTCTCCCGCGTGGGCCAGAGCCACGCCGAGTCGATGTGCGCGTGGCCGGTGGCGGAGACGCGGTGCGCGCTCGCGGTGGCCTTGGCAGCCAGCACGCCGCGGAGGCGGTCGCGGGCGGCCGGTGCCGTGGCGACGACGTCCCGGAGGGCGAGCTCGTCGAGAGCCGCCTCGAGGGCCGTGCGGATCTCCTGCCGGCGCGGGGACGACTCCGGCAGCGTCTCGGCGAGCTGGTGCAGCACCTGCAGGTCGAGCACCAGGTGCCAGACGTCCTCCTCGAGCACGGCGAGCTCGGCCTGGTCCAGCCGGTAGAGCGGCTCGCGGGGCGCCGTCCGCGGGTCGCCTAGCGCGGTGACCACGCCGGTGAACCGGGGGTTCGCGGCGGCCTCGACGTAGACGTCCACCGGCTCGCCGCCCTCGGCGTCACGCGCGACCGGCACGTAGGCGGTGCGGGGCTCGATGCCCTTCAGCGGCCGGCCGTCGGGCGTGTACGCCAGGCCCTCCGAGCGGAATCCCGGCCCGGACCGCTCGAAGCCGAGGTCGACGAGCAGCTCCACCCGCCGGCCGCGCATCCGGTCCGGGACCTGGCCGCGGAACCGGAACCACGTCGTCGACCAGGGCGGTCCCCAGCGGTCGCCGACGGCGAACGGCTCGTACTGCGCACCGAGGGCCTCCGCCGCCGGCACCGGCTCGCCCGGGAGGTGCAGGGCGGCCACCTCGACGGGCTCGCGGTCGCCGTAGACCGCGGGGACGAGGCGTTCGAGGAGGATGCGCTCGATCCGCATGGTGAGGGACTGCACGGCCCGGTGCATGGTGACGACTCCCGTGGGCGACGGACGTGGAGAACCCCGTCGTCATCGCTCGACTCTGGGATCGTAACCAGCACGAAATCATGGCGCTTTGCTGCGGTCAACCCGAGCGGCGCAATGCCCCACGCTGATCTCAACGCACTAACGTGGTGACGTTCTCACACCGACCGACCAGCGGAGTGCACGTCGTGCCCGAGAGATCCGAGCGACCCGTCGCCGACCGTCCCCACCAGGTGCTGGCGCTGGCCCACCGGGGCGTGGTCGAGGGGTTCTACGGTCCGCCGTGGTCCCACCAGGACCGGCTGGACCACCTGCGCTTCTCCGCCGAGCACGGGCTGAACTCCTACGTGTACGCACCGAAGGACGACCCCTACCACCGGGCGCTCTGGCGCGAGCCGTACCCGGACGACCGCCTGGCGCTGCTCGCGGAGCTCGCCCAGGAGGCGGAGCGGAACGGTGTGCGGTTCGTCTACGGGATCGCCCCCGGCCTGACGATGCGGCTCGACGACCCCGCCGACCAGGAGGTGCTGCACCGCAAGGCGGCCCAGCTGTGGGACGCCGGCGTGCGGCACTTCGCCCTGCTGTTCGACGACCTCCCGGCCGAGCTGACGGCCGACAGGCTGCCGCTGGAGCGGCCGACGGAGTGGCTCGGCGCGCGGCACGGCGCGGTGTGCCGCGCCTTCGCCGAGGGCTTCCTCGCCCCGCGCGGCGTCCACGAGCCGCTGCCGATGGTGCCCACCGACTACGCCGGTACCCAGGTGAGCGCGTACCGGACGGGCCTGGCGACCACGCTCCCCGAGACCTCGCCGGTGTGGTGGACGGGTTCCGACATCGTCGTCGGCTCCGTCTCGGAGCCCGAGGTGACCGCGGCAGCAGCCGCGTTCGACCGCCCCCTGCTGCTCTGGGACAACTTCCCGGTCAACGACTTCGACCCCTCCCGGGCGTTCCTGGGGCCGCTCGTCGGGCGGTCGAGCGGAGCCGCCCACGGCCTCGTCGGGCTGCACGCCAACCCGATGGCGTCGGCCGTCGCGTCACGGCTCGCGCTCGCCACGGTGGCCGAGTACGCGTGGGACCCGGACGGCTACGACCCGGACGCCGCGGCGGAGCGCGCGCTGGCGGCGGTGGCCGGCCCGGACGCGGACGCGCTGCGCCCTCTGGTCAGGGCGTGCAGCACCTGGCCGCCGGACGTCGCGGGCGACGAGGAGCTGACGACGCTCGCCGAGCGCATGCTCGGCCCTGACCGGGCGGCGGCGCACGCGGCGACGCTCCGCTGGCGCGAGCGGATGGCGGCGCTGGCCCAGATGCCGCCGGGGCAGGGCCGGCTCGCGGAGGAGCTGAGGCCCTGGTCGCACGCGGGTGCCGCGATGGGCGCCGCCGGCTGCGCCGCCGCCGACCTGCTGCTCGCCACCCTGGGGCGCGTCCCCGGCGACGCCCGACGTCCGCTCGAGGCCCGGGCGCGCGACGCGCTGGACCGTGCCGAGCGCCACTACCCGAACGTGCTGCGCGGCCTGGTCCCCCCGCTGGTCCGCGCGCTGCTGCCCGCCGCCGGCGACGACCCGGTGACCGACGAGCCGTGGGCGCTCCTGGTGACCGGTAGGCGGCCGACCGCCGGAGAAGAGCAGATCGAGGCGCTGCTGCACCGCCACGGGCTGCGTGTGCGGCGCGCGCCGGACGGCTGCGGTGACCCGCGGCTCGTCGTCGTCCTGCCCGGCGCGGGCCCCGACGAGGTGGCGGCTGCGGCGGCCCTGCCCCACCCGCTGCTCGCGGCGGCCCACCCGGTCACCGCGGGCCTGGCGGTCCGGACCGGTGTGGTGCACCGGGAGACCGCGGTCACCATCGTCGCTCCCGACCACGCGCTGGCGGACGGTCGCAGCGGGCGGGTGGTGGTGCACGAGGGCCCCGCCATGGCGCGATGGACGGAGCCCGGACCCGATGCCGTGGTTGTCGCGGTGGCGGAGGAGGAGCACCGACCGGTGCTGGTGCACCACCCGCAGGGCGCCCGGCTGACGGACGGCGGCACGGCGCCGGCCGACCGCGTCACGACGCACCTCGGGCCGGACGGTCTCGCGCCGTGGTTGACGGCACCCGCGGGGCTGGCGCTGGTCGACGCGGCCGTCGCGTTCCTGCTCGGTGGTGCTGCGGTGCGCTGAGCCGGGGTCAGAAGGGCTGCTCCGCCAGGTCGGGGTCGAGCAGCGCCTGCTCGCAGGCGAGCAGCAGCACGCCGACGCTCCACGCGTGCGACAGCGTGAGCACCATGCCCTTCGGCTGGAAGCAGGCGGTCTGGTAGTAGCGCTCGGTCACCATCCCGCGGTACGCATTCACCTCGCCGTCGAACCGCGGCACCAGCTGACGGAAGCACGCGAGGGTCTCCCGGGCGCGCTCGACGTACAACGGGTCCCCGAGCGCACGGGACAGCTCCGCCAGCTCGGCGCTGCAGACGAGGCCGTAGGAGTGCAGGTGCTGGTTGGACGGCGAGGCGTTGTCCGCACCGCGCGTGCCGAAGTCGTAGCGCTCGAGCAGCGTGCCCGGCGGGAACGTGACGTCGTAGGTGTACCGGAACGTCAGCGTCCAGTCCGCGGCGCGCCGGGCCAGCCGCAGCCACCGCGCATCACCCGTGCGCCGGTGCAGGGCCATGTACGCCATCACCGCGACGTAGCCGTCCTCCGAGCTCGGCGCGAGGTCCACGTCCTCCGGCGCGCCGTTGAGGAACTCCTCCTCGACGAACTGCGCGTAGTACTCGCCCGCCCGCTCGGAGGCCCGCAGGTAGGCACCGTCCGCGCCGTCGGCACCGTCCCACCGGCCCGCCTCCGCGAGCGCCCCGACCCACGCGAGCCCGGCCGCCCCCTCCCAGGACAGCACGGAGCCGTTCACGGCGTGGTGCGCGCTGCCGAGGTTCCCGTCGCCGCGCTGCCGCGCCACCACCGCGTCGAGGTTCGACCGCACGGCGCGCACCCAGGAGGAGCGCTCACGGAGGTCGTCGCCCAGCTCCAACGCCCGGACCAGGAACTGGGTGGCCTCCGCGAGCGTGCGCGAGTGCAGCGCGCCCTGGACCGGCGACCAGCTCTGCGACCAGCCGAGCCCGCGGTACCAGACGCCCCAGAACGTCCCCGACGGCGACAGCTCGGCGCAGATGTGGTCGATCACCCGCAGGGCCGCCGCGGTGTACCGCTGGTCGACCGCCCGCCGGCCGTGCACCAGCAGCGCGTAGGCCCACGGGATCCCGCTGACCCAGCCGACGTGCATCGCCGGCCGGTCGAGGCTCGCGCCGTCGGCCCCGCTGATCCCCCGGTCGAACGCCGCGGTCTCCAGGAGCACGCCCGGGTCGGGGTCGTAGTGCCAGCGCCAGAGCCCCTCGGCGGCGATCGCCGCGCTCTCCCCGATCCCCGACCAGGGCCGCAGGCGGGCCAGCCGACGATTGTGCCGGTGCTGCTCGGCGAGCACGGCGGCGTAGCCGTGCCGGTCCGCGGACAGCCCGTACGCGGCGAACGTGACGGTGGTCCGGGCGCCCGGCTCCCACCGGAACGTGCTCAGCTCCGCGGTGCGCGGTGTGGCGGACCCGTCGTAGCTCAGCGGCTCCTCGCGGAACGGGAACGTCAGGTGCACACGGCCGGCGCCCGCGCGCGCGTCGTGCGCGAAGCCGACGCCCGTCATGCCGACGTCGCTCAGCTCCGCGGCGACCAGCGCCACGCCGCCGCCGCTGGTCCAGGCCAGGACCGCCGGCGTCGACGCCCGGTCGGCGCGGAACGCCCAGCGGTCGCTCACCATCTCCTGCAGGTCCAGCGACGCCGGCGCGAACCGGGGGAACAGCCGGGCGCAGCCCGCCGGCCGGTTCTCGCCGTAGAACACCCCGGGCACCAGCCACCAGGGCGGCTCCGGGTCGGTCGGCAGGTCGACGGCGATGCGCAGGCACGCGTCCACGGGCCGCGTCCCGGTGCACCGGACGTCGACCCGCACCTCCCGGCGGCCGGTCGACGAGGGCGCCGACCAGCGTGCGGACACCTCCAGGCCGAGCGCCGAGCCGGTGGCGTGCACCGCGGACCCGCCGTCGGACGTCACCCGCACGGGCGGCACGGGGACCGTCCGGCCGTCGGGCACCACCAGCTCGGCGACGGCGGCGACCTCGCCGACCACGCCGCCGTCCGGCGCCCGCAGGGTCAGCACCGGATCCTCGGAGGTCACGACCCGTCGCGTCCTTCCGCGTCCCGCGCCTCGAGCTCGGCCGGGTTCGGCGCGTCCGAGTCGTCCGGCGTCGGTCCGGTCGACTCGACGCCCTCGACGGCCGGCGCGAGCGGCAGGACGTCCGCCGGCGCAGCGGGGGTCTCCGCCAGCGGCCACTCGACGAGGTCGACCTCGACCATCGGACCGCCGTCGGCCGGCAGGCGGAAGGTGCGGATCTGGCTCGGGCCCAAGTCGGCCTCCACCACCCGGCCGACCAGGGGGAGCTCGATGCGGGCGCGGGTCGGGGAGCCGGTCGTCTCGACCGCGCGGACCACGAGGTCCGCCGCGGCACCGTCCGGGACGTCCTCGCTGCCCTTGACCGCGGTCACCATGACGGCACCGCCGCCGTCGGACGCGTAGCTCTGCCGGTCCGGCAGCGGGCCGGGGTGGAAGCTCTCCAGCATCGCCCGCACCGGCGAGCCCAGCTCGGCGGCACGGCGGCTCAGGCCCGCGGTGCGCCAGTCGCCGTCGTGCGGCACCAGGCGGTAGCGGAACCGCTGGATGCCCTGGTCCTGGAACGAGTAGATGCCGTCGGGGTCGAGGGCGCGGGGGTCGTGCCACGAGTACACGGGGCTGCGCAGCGCCGTGATGCCGATGCTGGCGGACGCCTCGGCGGAGGCGGGCGACACGTCGTACCCGTGCTTGGCGTCGTTCACCACCGCCAGGCCGGCACGGCGGCCCTGCACCTCCCCGGTGACGTCGACCCACGACTGACCCGGGTGCTCACCGGCGTCGACCGGTCGGGTGGTCGAGCCGAACGGGATCTCGTAGGTGGCCGTCGGGTCGGTGATGCCCACCGGGAACCGCATCTTCAGCAGGTGCGCCTGCTCGCGCCAGTCGATCGTCACCTGGACCTCGAGGTAGTCGTCCGCGTGGCCGAGCACCAGCTCCTCGACCATCGTGGACCTGCCCCACTCGCGCTCCACCCGCAGCCTTGCGCGCAGGGGGCCGCTCTCCCGGAGCAGCACCCGGACGGTGCGCATCTCGTCGCCGGGCCAGGCGTAGGAGACGACGTGGTGGCCCCACGTGTCGGTCGGGTCCTGGCACACCTGGGTGTGCGGGCCGGCGGCGCCGGCCAGCAGGTCGACCCCCGAGCGCTTGTCGAGGAGCGAGGTGAGCCAGCCGGTGCCAGGGTCGACCTCGACCCGCAGCAGGTCGTTCTCCAGGACGGTCTCGCTCGCTCGCAGCACGCCGGGGGGACGGCCGGTGCGGACCGCGCCCCAGGGTGCGGCGCCGGGGCGCAGGCGGTAGAGCCGGAAGCCGAGCGGCGGCACGTCCGCCTCGAGGACGGTCGCGTGCCGGCCCTGGTCGTTGGTCGTCGCCACGGACTGCACGCGCTGCGAGAGCACCAGCCCGCCGTCGCCGTCAACCACGTGGATGCCCTGCGGCTGCGAGCCGTACTGGAGCTCCACCGCCGTGACCACCCGCCACGGGTGGGGGTTGAACACGAGCACCGGCTGCGTGCCGTCCTCGAGCGGGATCTCCACCTGCCGCGCGATGACGTTGTGCGTGCGGGTGATGATCCGCTTGGAGATCGCGACCGCCTCACCCAGCTGGTCGCGCGCGTCCTCGTAGGCCGGCTCGATCGCCGATCCCGGCAGCACGTCGTGGAACTGGTTGAACAGGATCTGCTTCCACGCCCGGCCCAGGTCCTCGCGCGGGTAGTCCAGCCCGAACGCCAGCGCACCGACCGCCGCCCAGCGCTCGGCGTTGAGCACCGCCGCCTGCGCCCGCCGCTGCCACAGCTTGATGCCGGAGTGCGCCGAGTAGCAGCCGGCCGCGTGCAGCTGCAGGTCGGTCCGCCACACCGGCAGGTCCTCGAGGCCGTCGGCCCCGAGCCGGGCGGCGAGCTCGTCGAAGTAGCGCCGCGGCGACGACATCGTCATGGCTCCGAACGTCCCCATCCGGTCGTACCGGTGGATCGAGTCGATGTTGGCGCGGGTGGGACCCCCGCCGTGGTTGCCCACGCCGTAGAACACCATCACGTCGCCCAGGTCGCGGTCGAGCGTGCCGAGCGCCTTGTCCGCCTGGCCGGCGACGTCGCCGGGGGCGCTGCAGTACTCGAAGGGGATCCGGTAGCCGAGCACCCGGGAGCCGTCCGGCGACTCCCACCAGAACGCGGTCGCGTCGAGCGAGTTCTCGTGCGGGCCGGGCCGCAGGAAGCAGTAGGAGTCCATCCCCTGCCCGCGCAGGATCTGCGGGAGCATCCCGTTGTGCCCGAAGGGGTCGGCGTTCATGCCGACCGTCGCGATCACCCCGAGCTTCTCCTTCAGGTACCGCTGGCCGTACAGCCCCTGCCGGACGAACGACTCCCCCATCGGCAGGTTGCAGTCCGGCTCCACCCACCAGCCGCCGACCATCTGCCAGCGCCCCTCGGCGACCCTGCGGCGGATCCGCTCGAAGAGTTCAGGGTCCGACTCCTCCACCCAGGACAGCAGCACCACCTGGTCGCAGGTGAAGACGAAGTCCGGGTACTCGTCCATCCGGTGGATCGCCGACCAGAACGTGGCCCGCGCCTCCTGGTAGCCCTCCTGCCACGGCCACAGCCACACCGGGTCGAGGTGCGCGTTGCCCACCATGTGCAGGGTGCGCGCCGGGGCGGCGAGGGGCCGCACCGGGCGGGGCGGCGCCGGCTGCCGGCCGAAGGCGGCGTTCGCGACGGGCGCCTCCGGGCTCCGCCGGTCGGCACGGGGAGCGCGGCTCATCGGGACGCCCCCGAGCCGGCGGCCCAGCTGTCCGCCACCTCGGAGATCACGTGCAGCATCACGGTGTGCATCTCCTGGATCCTGGGGGTCTCGTGCGACGGTGCCAGCAGCACATGGTCGGCGAGGGCCGCGGCCGGGCCGCCGTCGCCGCCGGCGAACAGCAGCGTGGTCGCCCCGCGGTCGCGCCCGGTGGCGAGGGCCCGGACGACGTTCGGCGACCGCCCGCTGGTGGTGAAGCCGACGACCAGGTCGCCCGGCCGGGCGAGGGCCTCCACCTGGCGGGAGAACACCTCGTCGAACGCGTAGTCGTTGGCGATGCAGGTCATGCTGCTCGGGTCCGTGGACAGCGTGACGGCCGGGAGCGGACGGCGGTCCCGCTTGTAGTGGCCCACGAGCTCGCCGACCAGGTGCTGGGCGTCGGCGGCGCTGCCGCCGTTGCCGAACGCGTAGAGGAACCCCCCGCGGGCGAAGGTCGCGCACAGCAGATCGGCCACGACGTGCACCTGGTCGGCCAGGCCCACCAGGGCGGTGGCCGCGGCGACGTGGTCCTGGAGCTGGTCGGTCAGCAGGTCAGACATGGGACAGCTCCTCGAGCCCGTCGAAGGCGACCGCGGCCGCACCGACCACGCAGACGACGTCCCCGAGCGCGGCGAGCTCGACGCGGGCGGCCTGCGCCGCGGGCGGCATCGCCTCCCGGGCCACCACGTCGCGCACCGGCTCCAGCAGCAGGGCGCCGGACCGCGTCACGCCGCCGCCGAGCACCACGAGGTCCGGCTCGAACACGTTGACCAGGTCGGTGACGGCGCAGCCGAGCAGGTCCACCGTCTCGTCCCAGACCTCCGTGGCGAGCCGGTCCCGCGCGGCGGCCGCGGCCGCGACGTCCGCCGCGGTCACCGCCGGCAGGCTCCGCAGCGACGACGGGCCAGGCCGGGAGAGCCGCTCGGCAGCGCGCTCGGCGATCGAGGTCCCGGAGACGTAGGCCTCGACGCAGCCCCGACGTCCGCAGGAGCAGAGCCGGCCACCGCGCTGCAGGGTCAGGTGACCGAACTCGCCGCCGTTCCCGGCGGCTCCGTGGTGCAGCCGACCGTCGATGACCGCGCCGCCGCCGACGCCGGTCGAGACCGTCAGGTAGAGCATCGTCGTCGTGCCCCTCCCTGCGCCGTAGCGGAACTCGCCCAGCGCCGCGGCCGTCGCGTCGTTCTCCAGCATCGCCGGGACGCCGAACTCGGCGGTCGCCAGGTCACCCACCGGCACCCCCAGCCAGCCCGGCAGGTGCGGGGGGCTGAGCAGCACCCCGGAGGCGGGGTCGAGCGGACCGCCGCAGGAGATGCCGACGGCGCGGACGGGGCCGAGCCCTGCCTGCGCCATCGAGCGCCGGCCCATGTCGAACAGGTGCGCCAGCACGGCCGACGGACCGGTCTCGCGCCGCGTCGGCTCGATCAGCAGACCGTGCACCGACCCGTCGGGCGTCACGACTCCCACGGCGAGCTTGGTGCCGCCGATGTCGAGCGCCAGCACGGCCGGGCCCGCACCGTCCGAGTGGTCCGGAGAGGCCGGTCCCGCGCTGGTGAGGGGCACGTGGCCTCCGTCCCTGCTCCGCCGCTGCCGCGGCTCCGCGACCGGTGTGTGTGGTGTCGATGTGACAACGATCCCACAAGGCTAGGGACGGGTTCCCGGCGCGTCAAACGGGAGGACGTCGACGATCGCCTCCGCCTGCTGCCCGAGCATCAGGTCGCCGACCCGCACGTCGGCAGCCACCCGGGCCCGGGTCTGCGGCGCACCGACGCGCACCTGCCAGGTCACCGCCCCGGAGGCGGAGGGGTCCAGGCTGACGTGGCGCTCGTCGGGCTGCGACACGGACCACCCGTCGGGCACCACCAGCCGGACCGCTGCCTCGGCCGCCTGCGGGAGCGGGTTGCGCACCGTCGCGGTCAGCTCGCAGGTGGCACCGGCTGCGACCGCCGAGAGGTACGGCGTCAGGTGGACCAGCACGCTGTCGGCGCCCAGGTCGAGCTCGTCGAGCGGCAGCAGCTCGTGGTGCAGGCGGACCAGCTCCTCGCCCTCCTCCGTGAGCATGTCGAGGTACGCCTGGTCGACCCAGCGCGGCTCCCAGTGCCCGCTCACCATCACGCCGGGAGCAACCCGGCGGTAGAGCGCGGCGCTGGCGCGGTAGTCCTCGATCCGGAACAGGTTGCGGTACTGGTAGTTGAGGACCTCGCGGCGATGCCCCGGGATGCCGAGACCCTCCTGCTGGTCGCCGGTGACCAGCACCTTCACCCCGTCGACCACCAGCTCGAACGCCGCGGCGTAGAGGGTGTGGCCCGGGAGCTCGTGCACCGTGATCTCGTACTCGCGCCACGTGAACGTGCCACCGACCGGCAGCACGCGGTCCACCCGGATCGGGTCCCACCACTGGCACGGCAGGTCGTGCACCATCGGGGCCTCGAGCACCGGGGCTACGTTCGACGGCGCCCACACCTGCGTGCCCTCGACCTCGCGCAGCAGGTTCAGGCCGGCGACGTGGTCGTCGTGGTAGTGGGTGGGCAGGGCCACCTCGATCGCCGTCACGCCGTACTGCTCGCGCAGGGCCGGCAGGGACGCGAGCCACGGGCGCCGCGCCGCGCGGTCGCCACCGGGCGGCAGGCCCGTGGTCATGTCGTAGCCGTAGTCGATCAGCAGCGCCGCCCCGCTGGCCGACAGCAGCACGTAGCTGCAGGCGTTGCTGGTGCGGTTGAGCAGCAGGTGCTCGGTCACCAGCACGTAGGGCTCGGACATGCGGGTCTGCAGGTCCCACGGGTACGGCCGCCGCGAGTCGACGTAGGCGCGCATCCGGGTGGCCAGCAGCCCGAGGGCCTCCTGGGGGTCCGCCATCGCCTCGCCGTGGGACGGCAGGAGCTCGTCCAGCTGCAGGCGCATGAGCGCGTAGCAGCTCAGCACCGTCATCGCCGGACCCTCGTTCTCGGTGTACGACCACTGGGTCGCGGCCAGCGACCACACCTTGCCCGGCGCGTAGACCAGGTCACCGGTGAAGGCGAGCCGACGGCCGTCGCGGTCCACGACGTACGTGACGGACCCGGTGGTGTGGCCGGGCGTCGGGTACGTCTCGACGCGCACCCCGCCGTAGTCGGCGGAGCGGTACTCCGGCACCACGCCGGCCACGGGGACGGGCTCGAGCAGGGAGAACCGGTCCTGGCGGAGGTTGTAGTCGTTGTAGAGCTGCCGGGTGCGCCACATCTCGTCGACCCGGTCGAACAGGTCCCGCTCGACCGGCGGCACGTGGATCCGCACGCCGGCGGCGACCGCCCGCGGCAGACCCTGGCCCTGGTCGCGGTGGTGGTGCGTCATCAGCACGTCCGTCAGCCGGTCCACGCCCATCTCGGCGAGATGGTCGAGGACGGCGCCGGAACCGAAGTCGACGGCCACCGCGGTCCGCTCCCCGCCGGGTCGGGGCTCCGCCGACAGGACGACGTAGACGTTGCAGGTGTCGCGAAGACGGAACACGCCGGGGTGGAGCTCGACGACCGGGCTGATCACCCGCGTCATGGTAACGATCCCAGAGAAGCAGGACAACGGACGCGGCGCCTGGTGGCACGGACCTCACCCGGTCGGCCGCACCGCGGCCACCGGCCCGCGCTCACAGGCTGAGCACCTGCCCCTCGTCGCGCAGCCGCGCCTGCAGGGCGATGACGTCGACCGCCTGGACGGACCGGCCGGAGGCGGCGGCCGTCGCGGCCGCGAGGCCCGCCGCGTGGCCGAGCATCTGGTACTGCACCTCCATGCGGATCGAGCTGAACGCGACCTGCGACGCGGAGACGCACACGGGGACCAGCAGGTTGGCGCAGTCCTCGAAGCGCGGGACGATCGCGCGGTACGGGATCGGGTAGGGCGGCACGGGCACCGAGAGGTAGCCCTCGTTGACCACCGTGGCGACGGGCCGGGGATGCTCCGGCTCCCACTGCCACGTCCGCTGCACCTCCCGCACGTCGAGGTGGTACGAGCCCATCGCCACGACGTCGCACCAGCGCCGGGTGCCCAGCAGGTCGTGCTCGGTGAGCACGACCTCGCCGGTCATCCGGCGGCCCTCCCGCACGTACAGCTGGTGGGGCAGGTGGCCGGAGTCCGTGAACTCGTCGGGCGGCAGTCCCCAGCGCGCCAGCTCCGTGCGGACGCCCGCGGGCACCGCCGGGTCGTTGGCCAGGAACCAGAGCAGGTCCTCGGCATGATGCAGGTGGTGCAGGCGCAGCTCCTCGCGGCGGTCGGGCCCGGCGTCCGGGTACTCCCATGCGGAGCCGTCCAGCACGTTGAGCGAGAAGGGGCCCAGCGAGTTGGCGTCGCACTTGCCGCCCGGGAGGTTCGGCTCCAGGCCGAGCAGGTCGCCGGCCCGCGGCTCGACGTGGCACCGCGCCCACCGGTCGAAGAGCCGGCGGCCCAGCTCCCAGTGGGCGTCCTGGTACCCGGCCCGGCGGCGGAACGGGATGCGGTCCGGCGCGGTGGTCAGGCAGACGCGGTAGCCGTAGGCCATCACGCCGCCGTCGCCCGACCCCACCGGCGCGAGCGGTCCGGGCCGGAGCTGGTCCAGCAGCGGCCCGTCGTCCAGGCCGGACGGGTCGTCCCGGAACGGTGACACCCAGTCCGGCATCGAGTGCCGGCCGGGACGGATCTCCTGGCGTCCCGCCCAGCGCTCGCCGTGCAGCGCCCGGCTCTCGCGTCCGACGGCGTACGGCACCCCCGCACCGGCCAGCACGTCCCCCTCGTACCCGGCGTCGACGAACACGGGCGCGGACACCGTGGTGCCGTCGGCCAGCCGCAGCGCGCAGATGCGACCGTCCGCCGCGTCGACGCCGCCGAGGGCCGCGCCCGTCACCAGCTCGACGCCGGCGCTCTCCAGCCAGTCGAGGAAGATCGCCTCCGCCACCCGTGGCTCGGGGCCGGCCCAGGTGCCGACGCCGACGCCGTAGCGGTCGGCGACCGCCCGGCGGAAGCGTCCCGCGAGACCTCCGACCACCCGCGGGTCGCCCACGTCCGTGTAGCCCAGGCCGCCGGACGTCATCCCGCCGAGGTGCATACCCGGCTCGAGCAGCAGCACCTGCGCACCGGCCTCCGCGGCGGCGACGGCCGCGCACACCCCCGCCGAGGTGGCCCCCCAGACGACGACGTCGGCCGAGCGGACCGTCACGGCACGCCTGCAGGCTGCGACCCCACGAGCGCGGTCCGCTGCGCGCGATAGGTGCGCCAGGTCGCCGCGACCAGCGCCAGGTCGTCGTCGCGCAGCGGCTCCTGCGTCCTGTCGATGCGCTCCGCGTAGTACAGCGCCGGCACGCCGAGGGCCGCCTGCGCCGCGACGTAGCTGCGCCACTGGGCCCGGTCCGGCATCGGCCACTGGTCGGTGTCCACCAGGTGGTGCGGCAGGGACGCCGTCGCCACGGCGTGCCGGAAGCGCAGCTGGTCGGCGACGGGAACCGGCCTGCCGGCCACGTCCCGCTCCAGCACGTCGTTGAGCCGCACCATGTCGCACACGTCCCCGAACGAGGGGTGCGGCGTGTGCGTCACGACGAGCGCGTCCGGCTTCACCTCCTTGGCGGCCCGGTACAGCGCCTCGAGCAGCGCGTGCAGCCCGGCGACGCCCCACGTGGTCGCCCCGCCGTCGGGCTCACGGTGGGGCACCAGACCGGTGCCGGCGGGGCTGCGCTGGGTGAAGTCCACCTTGAACCCGTCCGCGTCCAGGCCGTCGGGGCCGAGCAGCCGCCCGACGATGCGGCGCACGCCCTCCAGGTAGGCCGGGTTGCCCGGGTCCGCCGCCACCGCGTGGCCGGTCACGTCCCGCACGCACCAGTCGGCCGGCAGGCCGTCCGCGTCCCACGCCTTCCACCACAGCAGCACCCGCTGGTGCCGCTCGTGCCGGGCGCGGATCCAGCCGCGCAGGTCCGGCCACCGCTGCGGGTCCGGCTCCGCGCTGCCGTACGCCGCCTGCCAGCGGTCGTCGACCACCACCGTGCCCGGCACCACGTCGTGGGCGGCGAGGTGGTCCAGGAGCTCGTCGTACACGTCCTGCCGGGCGAGGTCCGCTGCGACCGGCAGCCCATCGGGCACCACCGCCGACGGCAGGTCGGCGAGGAAGAGCGGATGGGTCAGGGGGTCGCCCGGCAGCGGCGCACGGGCGCACTGCGCACCCCAGCCGCAGAAGATCGGCTCGGCCCACCAGTCCGCCGGTGCCGGGCCGGCCACCGGGGCGAAGTCGCGGGAGACGAGGTCGTCGCGGTAGCGGGCCAGAGCCGACCACGGGTCGGGCACGGGCCGCAGGACCAGGGTGGGGGTGGTGAGCTCCTGCTGGACGACGGTGTGCCCGTCGTAGTCCAGCTCGAGGTGGAAGCCGCCGTCCGACGGCTGGTAGCGCAGCTCGGTGAACCGGAGAGCGGAGACCGGCGCCAGCACGGCGAGCGACAGCCACGGGCCCGCCGGCACGTCGGTCGCACCGTCGGCGAGGCTCCGCCCGAGCGCCAGGCACAGGGGCGGCGGCGAGAACACGCCGTGCAGCCGCCCCGGGAGGGCGTCGCCGAGCACCCCGAGCGTCGCCGGCGCGTGCGCCGGCCGGACGACGTCGACCGGTTCGGTGGGAGTGGGCACGTAGACCGAGGCGAACTCGATGCCGGAGCGGAAGGAGCCGCAGGCACCGGACCTCAGTGCGGCGCGCCCGCCGAGCAGCCGCACGGTGGACACCCGGCCCTGGCCCTCGACATGCACCGTGACCTCGACCCGGTCCTCGAAGCAGCGCAGCACGGTGGTGCGGTGGTCCCACGCGGTGCTGTCGGTGGTGAGCCGCACCTCGACCACGAACCCGTCGTGCGTCGGCGTCGCGCCGTCGTCCGCGAGGGTCCGGACGACGGGCGCGCCGACGTCCACCGACTCGTCCGGCACGTCGACCCGGTCCACCGACGCGAGCAGGCTGAGCCGCGCCCAGATGCGGCCGTCGGGCTCGGCGAGGATCGCCTCGGGCGGGGCGGATCGGACCTGCAGCACGTAGTCGCGCGCCGCGACGGTGTGCGTACCCGGTCCGTTGATCAGCTGCATGGGACGTCTCCGTGGTGGGTCGAGGTCAGCCGAAGGGGGTGATCGCCGGGAGCCGGTCCGGCAGCGTGCCGGTCCTCGCTATCTCGGCGTAGAGCAGGCCGGAGTCCTTCACCGTCCGCCGGCCGGTCGGGTAGTCGACGTGCACCAGGCCGAACCGCGGCCGGTAGCCCAGCGCCCACTCGAAGTTGTCCAGCAGGGACCAGTGCAGGTACCCGAGCACCCGCGCCCCGGCCCCGATCGCGTGGTGCACCGCCCGCAGGTGCCCGAGGAGCAGCTCGGTGCGACGCACGTCGTGCACGCGGCCGTCGTGGGTGGGGCCGTCGCCGAACACGCCCCCGTTCTCCGTCACCATCGACGGCACCCCGTACTCGCGCTCGATGCGCACCAGCAGGTCGCGCAGGGCGTCGGGCACGATCTCCCAGCCCTCGTCGCTGCGCGGGTTGTCGTCGGTCGCAGTGACCACGCGCCAGGGGAACGCCCGGTCGGGACCGACCGGGGCGGCCGCGACGACGCGCCGCGTGTAGTAGTTGACGCCGACGAAGTCGCTCCGGCCGGCGATCGCGGGCTCGTCGCCCTCCCGCACCACGTCGTCCACGCCGTGGCCCAGCGCCCGCTCCCAGTGCGCGCGCATGTCGGCGGGGTACCCCTGGCCGAGCAGGGCGTCGAGGTACCACCGGTTGACGTACCCGTCGGAGCCCCACGCCGCCGCCCGGTCCTCGGGGGCGTCCGTCGCCGGGTCGCACGGGAACAGGCTCAGCGCGGCGCCCACCTGTGCCCGCCCCGAGGCGGCGTGCAGCACGTCCGCCGCCCGACCGTGGCCGAGCAGCACGTGGTGGGCCGCCCGGAACGCGGCGTCCAGGTCGGCGACCCCCGGCGCGTGCAGGCCGAGCTGGTAGCCGAGCAGCGAGACGATCCACGGCTCGTTCTGGCTGATCCACCACGTGACACGGTCCGCGAGGCGGTCCGCCACCGCGGACGCGTACTCGCCGAACGCGTCGACGGTGCAGCGGCCCGCCCATCCGCCGTCGCGCATCAGCTCGGACGGCATGTCCCAGTGGTTGAGCGTGACCACCGGGGTCGCGCCGCGCTCGAGGATCGCGTCGACCAGCCGCTCGTAGTGGTCCAGGCCGCGCTGCTCCACCGGACCGCGGCCGGTCGGCAGCACGCGCGACCAGCCCACGGAGAACCGGTACGCGCCCAGGTGCAGGTCGGCGACCAGCTGCACGTCGTCGGCCCACCTGCGGTAGGAGTCGCACGCGATCGAGCCGTCGCCGCCGCCCTCGACGGCACCGGGCCGGGCGGTGAAGTCGTCCCACACCGACCGGCCGCGGCCGTCGGCGGTCAGGCTGCCCTCCGTCTGGTAGGCGGAGGTGGCGGCGCCCCACAGGAAGCCGTCGGGGAACGTCGTGCTCATGTGCGCGGGGTCCTCTCCAGGTCGATGCGTACGGGCGGTGCGTTCCAGGACTCGAGCCGCAGCGCGCGTCCCTCGGGCGGGGCGTCGACCCAGTCGACGCGGTAGGTCCGCGCGGTCCCCGGCAGCAGCGGCCGCGGGTCGCCGGACGGCACCGCCCAGCCGGGCGCCTCGAACGGACGGTCGTCCGTCAGGGTCAGACCGACCACGGCCGGGCCGCCCCGGTGGACCACGTGGACCAGCACCTGGTCGTCGTGCGGGACCGCCGTCACCTCGACGGCGGAGGGCGCGAGGTCCAGGAGGGGCGCCCAGGTCGACGCCGTGGAGGTGAGCACCAGCTCGTGGTCGACGAGGTCCCCGTCAGGCCCCTCCCACAGTGCCTCCCACAGGAGCATGGCGTCGGGCGGCAGCCCGTCCGCCGGGACCTGCAGCGCCCCGACCGGCACGGGGTCGCCCACGGCGTGCCCGACGGTCCACCGTCGCTCGGCCAGCACGTCGCCCGCCAGGGTCCGCAGGCGGGCGGTGACCACCGAGCCGGCCGGGCGTCCGACGTCGGACCACAGCCACAGCTCGGCGTCCAGCGCGGGGTCCCCGCCCAGCACGGACGTGGGGGCCTGCACGGTCACCCGCTCCGCGGCGAAGGCCCTGGTCACGGCATGGAAGGCCGGCTTCGGGTCGCCGCGGTGGTCCACGCTGCTGGTGCACCAGGCGTTCGGGTAGGACTCGGCCAGCTGCCACGGCAGCACCAGGGAGCAGCGCGGCCAGCGGCGGCGGTCCGCCTCGACGGCGTACGCCAGCCCGGTCGCCTGCAGCAGCTGGCTGGCCCGCCGCAGCTGCTCGAGGTCCGTGAGCCGGTCGCCGAAGCTGCGCGCGACCAGCGGGGCGTTGTCCCACCAGTCACCCAGGTGCCGGTACACCGGGTTGCTGCGGTCGGCCGGCCAGCGGTCGTCCGGCGGCACCAGGTGCTCGAGCAGGCGCCGGTTCGCCATGCCCTCCACGCCGAACTCGGTGTGCGCCAGCGCGGTCGCGGAGTCGTAGAGCCGGTGCTGCTCGCGCAGGCCCTGGTGCTCCCAGGGGCCGTGCACGTCGTGATGGTCCTCGGGTCGCGCGCCGCCCTGGCCCGGTCGGTAGTGGAACACGGGGCCGGACGGCGAGGTCGGCAGCCAGCTCCGGCCGGGGTCGAGGCGGGCGACCACCTCGTGCAGCGTCGCCAGCGCCGGTGAGCGGTCGTCCGTCAACGGGCCGCCGTCGTCGTCCAGCTCGTTCCCACCGCCCCACACCAGCAGGCTCGGGTGGTGCGTGCGCCGCGGCACCAGCTCCTCGGCGTCCCGCCGCAGCAGCTCGAGGTACTCGGCGTCGGTGCTCGGCGCGCTCTGCAGCCCCGAGCTCGACAGGGAGAACTCCTGCCAGACGAGCAGCCCGGCCTCGTCGCACGCCTCGTAGAACGCCTCGGTCTCCACCAGGCCGCCGCCCCAGACGCGCAGCACGGCCGCGCCCGACCGCGCCGCCAGGTCCACCAGGTGCCGCACGCGGGCGGGCGGCACCGCACCGTGCTGCGCGTCGACCGGCGCCCAGTTCCAGCCGACGCCCGGAACCGGCCGACCGTCCACCTCCAGCCGGTACGGCAGCGACCCCGCCGGCGCGCCGGGCGCGTGGACCAGGCGCGCGTCCCGGAACCCGGTCAGCCCCTCCCAGCGCGGCTCGACGTCGTCGTCCACCCGCAGCCGCACGCGGTACGTGGTCGGGGTGCCCAGCCGCCGCGGGAGCCAGTGGCGGGGCTCCGGAACGGTGACGGCGACCGTGGCCGTGTCGTCGCCGTCAACCACGTCGGCGGCCGCCGACGCCACCACCCCACCGCCCGTCGCGACCACCTCGAGCCCGACGCGGGTGCCCCGGTGGCCGGGGTCAAGGCGCAGCGCGGCCGTGACCAGGCCGTCGGCCCCGTCGGGCGCCAGCCGCGCCTGCACCTGCACCTGGGCGAGGTGGGTGCGGGCGGTGACCACGCGCACCGACTTACAGGCGCCCTGGTGCGGGAACCGCGGGGAGAAGTCCCAGCCCTCGTTCAGCCGGGGGGCATGACGGCGGACCAGCTCCGTGCGGCCCACCTGCGGCTGCCCCGGGGGCACCGGGGCGATCACCAGGGCGAGCCGGTGGGGGCCGGCCGCCGCAGCCGCACCGGTCAGCGCGAACCGGGCCTGCCGGTACAGGGTCTGCGTGCGGCCCAGCACCTCGCCGTCCCACAGCACCTCGGCCTGCGGGTCCACCCCGTCCACCTCGAGCACCCGCGTGCAGCCGCTCGGCAGGTCGGCGAGGTCGACCTGCCGACGCAGCACCCACGAGCGGGTACCGGTCCACTCGCAGTCGCGGGACTGCCGGGCCCGGTAGGGGTCGGACAGCTCGCCGCACCGCCACAGGTCGGTCACCACCGTGCCGGGGACGGTCGCCGGCCACCAGCCGGGCGCGGCGCCCGGGCCGACCGAGACACCGGCCGCCGGGTCGGGGACGCTGTTGCGGACCGGCCCGAGCGGCGCGTCCACGTACCAGCGCCACGTCTCCCCCAGCGCCTCGCGCAGCCACCACCCAGGACCGCCGAGGTCGAGCACGGCACCGGTGAGCACCTCGCCGAGCCTGCTCGCCGCCGGGTCGTTCAGCGCCACGCCGCCACCGCGTCCCACGCGGCCAGCTCCGCGACGGAGGTGGCCTCCACCGTTCCCTCGGGCGTGGTCGCCGCCACCCGCAGCTGCGGCCGGCCGGGCGTGAAGTCCGCGATGAGCCGGACCCGGTGCTCGCCCGCCGTCCAGTGCAGCACGATCCGGTGCTCGTCGAGCACCTCGACCGAGTGCTCGCCGGCGAAGGCCGGGTGCTCGGTGCGCAGAGCGACGAGCGCGAGCTGGGCGCGGGCGACCTCCGTGGTCAGGGCGTCACGCAGCTCCTCGGCCGTGTAGCGATGCCGGTTGGCCTCGCGGCCCTGCCCGGTCCGCTCGTACTGCGGCACGTCGTTGAGACCCCCGAGCAGCCCCACGTAGTACACCTGCGGGAGGCCCGGCAGGAACACCTGGACCGCCCGCGCCAGCACCAGGGCGGTCGCGTCGCCGCCGAGGACGCTGAGGAACGTCGACGCGATCTGGTGCGGCACCCGCGTCCAGGCGACGCGCTGGGACATCCGGTCGGACGCGCCGCCCGTGAGCTCGGCGGCGCGGGCGAACAGGGCCGCCATCTCCTCCTCGTCGAGCAGACCCGGCCGGCCCGCCCCCGGCCCGGCGTCGACCACGCCGATCCCGTCGTGCGTGTCCAGCACCGTGATGGTGTTCCGGGGCCGCACCTCGAGCCACTCGACCAGCGGACCGATCCGGCCTGTGCCCATCGCGTGCAGCAGCAGCGGCGGCAGCGCGAAGTCGTACACCAGGTCGACCAGCTCGGCGACCGCCTGCTGCTGGGACACGTGCGCGTGCACCTCGACGAGCACCACGAGGCCCTCCTCGTGCGCCATCGCGACGGCCTCGCGGACGAACCGCAGCGTCTCGGGCGTGACGAAGCTGTCGGTACCGGGGGTCTTGACGGCGTAGCCGACGGCGTCGAGCCGCACGATGCGCACGCCCGCAGCGGCCAGGGTCCGCATGATGCGGCGCAGGTACTCGCGGGCGACCGGGTGGTCGACGTCGAGGTCCACCTGGCTGGGCAGGAAGGTGGTCCACACGAGCCGGCGGGTGCCGTCCGCCTGCTGGTACGGCGTGAACGGCAGGCCGCCCCGCGGTCGGTAGATCCGGGTGATGTCCGCCTCGGTCCCGCCGTGCGGGAACACCCGGTCGTAGGTGAGGAACATGCCGTCCCACGGCGAGGCGGTGCCGTGCGCCAGCCAGTCGGTGAACTCCCGGGAACGGGCCGACACGTGGTTGACGATCAGGTCGGCGGTGAGCGCCAGCCCGTCGTCCGCGAGCGCGCGGACGTCGGCCCACGTGCCGAGGCACGGGTCGACGGTGCCGTGGTCCACGGGGTCGAAGCCGGCGTCGTCGCCGTCGAACGGCGTGAAGAACGGCAGGAGGTGGACGCCGGAGAAGCGGTCGAGCGGACCCGTGGTCAGCAGCCGGCGCATGCCGGCCAGGTCACCGCCGAGCCGGTCGGTGTAGGCCAGCAGGTGCACGCCCGCCAGCACGTCCCCGGCCGCGCCGGCTGTCCCGGTCGCCGCGGCCAGCTCGGCTGCCCCGGCCATCAGGGCACCACCCCGTCGACCACCTCGAGGAAGCGTCGGACGCCGCTGGCCGGCGAGCTCAGCACCGCGACGCCGGGCGCCGCGCCTGCCGCCGCCCCGGCCATCGACGCCTGCGCCAGCACCACGACGTCCGCCCGGGCGGCCGCCGCGCGCGCGGCCTGCGCCACCAGCTCGTCGTGCCGTCCCAGGTCGCGGGCGCTCCGCGCGTCGAACGCGCCCTCCACGACGGTCGCCTCGACCGCGAGCTGGCGACCCGCCGCCCGGGCGCTGCGCTCCACGAGCCGCGCCGTCGGTCCGAGCGTCGAGGCGAGGGTCGCCAGCACCGTGACGCTGCCGCTGCCGCCGGCCGCACGGGCCACCGCCTCGTCGGCCATCGCGGCGTCGACCCGGACCACCGGCACGTCGACCAGGCCGTCCACCTCGTCCGCCACCTCACCGATCGACGAGCACGTCACCAGCACCGCCCCGGCCCCGACGTCCACCAGGTGCCGGACGTGCGCGAGGACGGCGCGTCGCACCTCGTCGGTCACCCCGACGGCCACGGCGGTGCTCAGCAGCCAGGCGTCGGCGACGTGCACCCGGCGCAGCCCGGGGCGCGCGTCGTCCAGCAGCCCGTCGAACGTCGGCACCAGCCCGGGCACGGTGTGCAGCAGCCCGACGAGGCCCGCGGTCATGCCTGCCGCCACGGGCGCGCCTCGGCGTCGACGACCTCCACCAGCCGTTCCAGGCGGGGCACCGACACGGCGGCCAGCGCGGCCGGCACGTCCGGTCGCCCGACGACGTCGCTCCACAGCGCGCGGCCGGCCAGGAACCCGCTCGCACCCCCGCGGCACGCGGCGGTGACCGCCGCCAGGAAGCTGTCCCGGTCGACGCCCTGGGAGAGCACCACCCACGGCCCCTGGATCCGGGCGCCGAGCAGCTCCGAGAGGTGCTGCAGCTCCTCCGGCGAGCCCACGCCCGCACTGGGCACCTGCGCCTTGTAGAGGCTGGGTCCCAGCGGCGACAGCTCCGAGGCCGCCTCCCGGATCGCCGCGTCGAGGTCCCAGCTGCCGTCCCGCTGCTCGGCGGGCGTCGCCCGGACCACGGGCTCGAGCACGGACAGCAGCCCGCGCTCGCGTGCGGCCGCCACGAACCGCTCCGCGAGCGCCACCCGCTGCTCCCGGTGCGCGTCGCGGCGCCAGATCACCAGGAGCTTGAGCGCCGCCACGCCGCCGAGGTCGGTCTCGTCGAGCACCACCCGGTCGAGCGAGGTCTCCTCGACCGGTCCGCCCTCCTTCTGCTCCAGGGCGTCCGCCGCGAGGATCAGCCCGCAGCCGGGCGGCAGCAGGCCTCCGGCGCGCATGTCCTCGAAGCCGTAGTGCCGGTCGATGAGGAACCCGGACGCCAGCGGCGCGAGCGCGCGGGCGACGTCGAGCTTGAACCGGACGATCGCGTCGCGGTCCGGCCGCCCGGCACCCGCCTGGTCGAACATCGTGCTGAGGCTCTCGCGCTGGTCCATGGCCACCATGGCCAGGCCGCCGGACGGCCGGGCGATCGCGTCGAGGGTGGGTGCGGAGGCGGCTGCGGTCATGCTGGGTCCTTCCGAGGACGGGTGAGCGCACCCTGCGGGGCGCCCACGGGGGCAGGTGTGGCGGCGGTCGCCGCGGCGAGCACGCCGGGGGCCCCGGTGGCGGCGGCGACGAAGCGTGCGGCGACCGCGTCGTAGCGCGGGTCGGGCCGGCCGGGCGCGGCGACGGCGGACAGCTGGGCCGAGCCGAGCCCGACGCGCTCGGCGGCGAGCAGCGCGGCCCCGACGGCCACCGGTTCGGGGCAGTCGGTGAGCTGCAGGGGCACCTCCGCGACCTCGGCGGCGACCCGCGCCCACGCCGGGTTGCGCACCAGCGGCGCGCCGAGCGCCGTGATCGCGCCGGGCCTCCACGCCGGTCCGCCCGCTCGTGCGGCGAGGCGCTCCTGCTCGGCGGTCATCCAGCGGGCGTGCAGGCAGACGCCCTCGAGGACGGCCTTGGCGAACCTCGCCGCCGGACGGCGCTCGCCGAGCACCTCCAGGCGGGCGGACGGGTCGGGCTCCGGCGTCTGACGGCCCGAGACGTACGGCAGGACCAGGACCCCCGTCGGCCCGGGACCCGCGGCGTCGACGAGGCCGGGCAGCTCGTCCAGCGGCAGCCCGGTGGTCTCGCTCCACCACCGCAGGGCGGCCCCCGCGCTCGACGACCCCGCGAGCAGCGCCTGGTCCCGGCCGGACGGTGTGACCACCACGCTCATCCCCGCCCGGGACGCCGCCCGTCGCAGGCCGGGCTCCAGCGGCCCCCCGAGCACGGTGATCACCGCCTCGGAGGTCCCGACGGAGTCGACGCGCTGACCGGGACGCCGCACGCCGGCGCCGTAGGCACCGACCGCGTGGTCGTGCCCCGCGACCACCACCGGGGTGCCTGGCCGCAGCCCGGCCGCGACCAGGGCCGCGGACCGGACGTGGCCGGCCACCGCGCCCGGGGCCACGACGTGCGGCAGCCGGTCCGGGCGCAGCCCCACCTCGGCGAGCAGCTCCGGGTCGAAGCCGACCGGCAGCGGCCCGCTGCCCTCGGGGAGCCGGTACGCCTGGGTGCGTCCCGCCAGCGTGTGGTCCGTCGCCAGGGTCCCGGTCAGCACCAGGCACGCCAGGTCCGCGACCCCGGCCCACCGCACCATCGCCGACCAGCGGTCCGGCTCGTGCTCGCGCAGCCACGCCCACGTCGCCAGGGGCACCTTCGCCGACGGCCGCACGCCGGTGGCGGCCGCCAGCTCCTGCGCGCCGAGCCGCTCGGCGAGGCGGCGCGCCTGGACCTCGGCACGGTGGCCGTCCCAGCGCAGCCAGTCGCCGAGCGGTCGGTCGTCGCCGTCGAGCGGCACGCCGGTCTCCGCCATGGAGGAGATGCCGACCGCATCCGGCGCCGCACCGTCACGCAGCACCTCGCGCACCAGCGCGGCGAGCACCGGCTCCAACGCGGCGGGGGCCGGTGTGGCAGCCCACGCCGTGGCCACCACGCGCACGGCGCCGTCGCGCACAACCACCAGGGCCGCCTTCGTGTTGGTGGTGCCGAGGTCCAGCCCGAGGGCGCGCACGGACGCCCCCTCGTTGGCCCCTGCACCGGCGCTCACGACCCCCAGTATGTTCATGCACGAACAGATTGGTCAACGAATGTGCGCCCGTTGACATCCCGCCCGGGCCGCCGTTCAATGGCGCCGTGCGCTACACCGCCGCGCCCCGGCGACGCGAGGAGCTGCTGCGGCGCATCACCGACACCGGCTACGTCTCCAGCGCCGCCGCCGCGAGCGAGTTCGGCGTGTCCGAGATGACGATCCGCCGCGACCTGCACGCCCTGGCAGCGGACGGTCTCGCGCGCCGGGTGCTCGGCGGCGCGAGCGCGGCCGCCCTCCCCTACAGCGAGCGCCGCGGTCTCGCGGAGCGCGAGAAGGAGGCCGTCGCGCGCGCCGCGGTGCCGCTGCTGGCCGGAGCGGCGGTCGTCGCGCTCGACGCCGGCACCACGGTCGCCGCGCTCGCCCGCGTGCTGCCCGGCGGCCTCACGGTGGTCAGCCACTCCGTGCCGGTGCTCACCGCGTGCAGCGAGCGCGAGGACCTCGAGGTCCTCGGCCTGGGCGGCGTCTTCCACCGCGAGACGCGGTCGTTCACCGGCGAGCACACACGCGCCGCGCTGGCGGACCTCGCGGTCGACGTCGCCGTGCTGTCCGCCACGGGGGTGGGGCCGGACGGCGTCTACTCGGCCAAGGCGGCCGACGCGGAGGTGAAGCGGGCGATGCGCGCCTCGGCCGCCGCGGTCGTCCTCCTGGTGGACCACCGCAAGCTCGACGTGCGCGCGCCGATCCGGTTCTGCCGGCTCGAGGACGTCCGGACGGTCGTCGTCGACGACGGCGCCTCCGCCGAGCAGCTCGCCATGCTGCGGGACCGGTGCCCGGAGGTCGTCGTGGCCCGCACCGGGTCGGCCGGGGACGGCGCGCGGGCCCGATGAGCGGCCCGTTCCTCGGCGTCGTCGCCGACGACCTGACCGGCGCGTGCGACCTGGCGGACGCGGTGGCGGACGCCGGTGCGACGGCGTCCGTCGTGGTCGGCGTCCCTGCGGCGGACCAGGCCGCGCCGGCCACCGACTGCCTCGCGGTGGCGCTCAAGACGAGGACCGCGCCGGTGGACCAGGCGGTGGCGGAGTCGGTCGACGCCGCTCGCTGGCTGCTCGACGCGGGTGCCGAGCGGCTCTACCAGAAGTACTGCTCGACCTTCGACTCCACGCCGGAGGGCACCATCGGGCCCGTCGCCGACGCGTTGCTCGACCTCCTGGCCTCCCGGACCGGCAGCGCGACGGCTGCCGGCGTCGGCACGCCCGCGACCCCGCGCTCCGGCCGCACGCAGTACCTCGGCCACCTCTTCGTCGGCGACCGGCTGCTGTCGGAGTCGCCGCTCAGGGACCACCCGCTCACCCCGATGCGTGACGCGGACCTGGTGCGGGTGCTCACGCCGCAGACCACCTCGGCCGTGCGGCTGCTGCCCTGGCAGAGGCTGGTCGACGGCCCGGCTGCCGCGGTGCGCGCACTGACCGAGCTGGCCGCGGGCCGCCGCACGCTGGTTCTCGCCGACGCGCTGCGCGACCAGGACCTCGACGTGCTGGCCGGCGCCCTCCGGTCGGTGCCGGGCGAACGCCCGTTGCTGCTGTCCGGGGCGGCCGGTCTGGCCGCCGCGCTCGCCCGCAGCCACGCCGGCGCACCCGGGGACCGGGCTCGTCGCGGGGTGACCCGTCGCACCCGCACGGTGCCCGCCGGCAGCCGGCTCATCCTCTCCGGCAGCTGCTCGGCCGCGACGCTGGCCCAGGTCGAGGACTTCGCTGGCGTGCACGTGGAGCTGGACCCCGTCGCCTTGGCGCAGGACGGGCCCGCGGCGGTGGACCGGGTGCTCGCCCGGATCGCCGACGCGCTCGCCCGCGAGCCTGCGGGCCCCGTCCTGGTGACCTCGTCGGCCGCGCCGGACCGGGTGCGCGACGTCCAGCGCCGGCTCGGTGCGGCGGCCAGCGACCTGCTCGAGTCGTGGACGGGGCACGTCGCCCGACGGGCCGTCGACTCGCTCGGCGTGCGGCGCCTGCTCGTCGCGGGCGGCGAGACGTCAGGAGCCGTCGTCCGCGCGTTGGGCGTCCGCACCCTGCAGGTCGGCGCTGCCGCCGCCCCCGGGGTGCCGTGGACCGTGAGCGAGGACGGCCCCCCGCTGGCGCTGCTCCTCAAGTCCGGCAACTTCGGGGACGCCGACCTGTTCAGCACCGCGTGGAGCACCTGCCCATGAGCACCTCGGACCACGACCTGACGCGGGCGCTCGACGCGCTCGTCGCCGCCTGCCGGCACCTCGCCACCCAGGGCCTCTCGCCGGGCGGCTCCGGGAACGTCAGCCTGCGCGTCGGCACGCGGCTGCTCGTCACGCCCACCGGGTCCAGCCTCAGCCGCCTCACCCCCGAGGCGGTCACGGTGCTCGAGGACGGCGAGGTGCGCAGCGGCGGCCGGCCGTCGAAGGAGCTGCCGCTGCACCGCGCCTTCCTGGCCGCCCGGCCGGAGCTGACGGCGGTGGTGCACCTGCACTCCCCCTACGCCGTCGCGGCCAGCTGCCTCGACGCCACGGCGCCGCCCCCGGCCACCGGACCGCTGCCCGCGCTCACGCCGTACCAGGTGATGCGCCTCGGTGCGCTGCCCGTCGCGCCGTACGCGCCGCCCGGCAGCGCCGAGCTCGCGCAGGGCGTGGCGGCGCTGGCCGGGGAGCACACCGTCGTGCTGCTGGCCAACCACGGGTCCGTGGTGGCGGGGCCCACGTTGGACGCCGCGACGGACCTGGCGGAGGAGCTCGAGGCGGCCGCGAGGCTGCACTTCGTGCTCGCCGACCGTCCCCACCGGCTGCTCACGCCGGAGCAGGTGGACGCGCTGCGGCGCTGAGGCGGGTGCCGCCTACGGGGCCGGTGCCCCCTCGCCGGCCTCTGCCTGCGCCTCCTCCACCGCCCCGCGGAGAGCGCCACCGAACTCCCGGAACTGGCGCTCGAGGTGCCGCAGGGCCGCCCGGGCGGGGTCGTCGGCCAGCCGGAGCTCGGTCACGTCGACCAGGGCCTGCGGGCCGGCACTGTCCAGCAGCGACTGCAGCGTCTCCCGGAACTCGGTCACCGTGGTCACGTCGAGCACGCCCCGCACCACGATCAGCGCACCCGGCGCGTCCAGACCGAACTCGATGCTCACCTCCATGACGCACCTCCCGCGAGGTCGCTCAGGGTCGTCCGCCCACTTCTCTGCACCATAAGCGGGAGCCGCCGGAGCGGCGACCGGCCACGGCGGCGGCACTGACCGCTGCCGTGGCGGTCCCGGGGGAGCGACGGTGACGGCAGGTGTTCCACGCCTCGCCCGGACCGCACCCGCGGCACGAACGACGAGGCGGGGCGGGCCCCGGAAGGACCCGCCCCGCGTCGCACAGCCTGATCGGCCGCTGCCCGCTACTTGCCGCCGAGGTTGTTGTAGGCCTGCATCACCGTCTGCTGCGCATCGGCGAGTGCGTTCTTCGACGTCTTGTTGCCGAGCAGAGCCGCAGTCACGGCGTTGGACAGCTCCGTGGCGATCTGCTGCCCCACCGGGGAAGCGCCGAACGACTTCCCGTGGGCGAGGACGTCGTAGTAGGTCTGGATGACCTGGTCGAAGTCCTTGTTGCCGGACGGCTTCACGTACTGCGAGCGGATCTGCTGGTCCGCCTCGGGAGAGCCGGTGAACAGACCGGTGTTGATGCCGCCCTTGGCCGCCAGCGTCTTCACGCGCGCCTCCTCGGCGGCGATCCACGCCTTCGTGGTGGTCAGCTGCAGCGCCCACTTGCACGCGGCGTCGGGGTTCTTGGCACCGGTGGGGATCACGAAGCTGGTGCCGCCCGCGACGGTGAACGGCTGGCCGTCAGCGCCCTTGAAGGGCACCGCCTGCAGCGTCACCTGGTTCAGGTACGGCGACAGCACATTCGGGTACCACTGCGCGTCGACCTGGGCGCCGACCTGCTTGGACACGAACTGGTTCTTGGCGCCGAAGAAGTCGAAGGCGTCGGCGAAGCTCTTGTACTTCGCGTAGCCGCCCTGCGCGTCGAGGATCTTCTTCAGATCGTCCAGTGCCTTCACGTTCGCCGCGTCGTCCAGCGTCGGCTTGCCGTCGGCGTCGGTGAGCTTGCCGCCCATGCCGAGCACCCAGAGCGGGGCCTGGCCTGTGGGCTGCGGGTCGAAGCCGAGGGTGGCCGGGACGTCGCCGTTGGTCTTGTACATCTTCTGGATCGCCGGGATCAGGGTGTCCAGCTTGGACGTGTCGATCTGGTCGTTGCTGACCCCCGCGGCGTCCATCACGGTCTTGTTCAGGATGATCGCCGGCGGCTGGTAGAACTGCGGCACCGCCCAGACGTGGCCCTTGAGCCGGACGTCGTCGACGACGTAGGGGTACCAAGCCTTGTCGGGGTTCACCTGGTACGCCGCGAAGCACTGGTCGAGCGGCATGATCAGGCCCTGCGCGGCATAGGTGCCGACGTACCGGCGGTCCATCTGCACCACGTCGGGGACGTCACCGCTGGCCAGCCGGGTGGTGAACTTCTGCGCGTCGAACGCCGTGGCGTCGAGCTTGATCGTCACGCCGGACAGCTGGCTGGCCGCGTAGTCGATGCGCGCCTTGCCGACGTCGTCCGCGTTGTCGAACGCCCATGCGTTGAGCGTCCCGGAGGGGCTCGTGCCGAACGAGGGCGCCGCGCTGGAGGAGGCCTTGCCGCTGGAGCCGCCGGTCGAGCAGGCGGCCAGCAGCACGAGGAGCGGCACGGTGCCCATCGCGACCATGGACTTGCGGATCTTCTTCATGCTGTTCCCTTCGGGCGGGATGGCCGGCCCCGTCGCCGGACATCGGGAAGCTCCCCAGATCTGGAAACCTTTCCACATGGGAAGGTAACCAGCAGAGGCAGGCTCGCACAAGACTCTCGTGCGCACCCGTCGAGCAGGCGTTCCGCAACCGAAATGTGACCCGAGACCTCTGCGGCGACGCTCTACGATCGTGTGGCGACGATCCCACACAGTGAGGTGTCATGAGCCGGATTCGCCAAGTTCTGCTACTCGGTCACACGCACCACGACGTGGGCTACACCAACAGCCCACGCATCGTGGACCGAGCCCACAAGGACATGGTCCGTCGGGTGCTCGACCTCTGCGACCGGGACGCGACGCCCGGGCCCGACCAGCTGCGGTGGACCTTCGAGGTCGCCCGCCCGGTGCTGCGCTTCCTGCAGGAGGCGCCCGAGCCGGACGTCGCACGGCTGCGCGCCCGCGTCGCCGAGGGCCGCATCTCCGTCACCGGCGGCTACCTCAACATGACGCAGCTCCCCTCCACCGCCGAGCTGGAGGCGGGCTACGAGGCGGTTGACGCATTCCGGGCCGCCGGCCTCCGTGTGCGGACCGAGCAGCACGGCGACGTCAACGGCATCGCCTGGGGCACCGTCGAGGCGATGCGGCGTGCCGGGCTGGACCGGCTCGTCATGGCGCTGAACCCCGACCACGGCCGCCCTCCCCTGGTGCAGCCGTCCGGCTTCTGGTGGGAGGGCGTGTCCGGCCACCGGGTGTTCGTCTGGCTCTCGACGCACTACGGCGTCGGGGAGGAGTGGGGGATCGTCGACGGCGACACCGACGCCGCGGAGCGCCACATCTCGCAGTTCGTCGCCGCGCTCGAGGCCCGCCCGTCGTACCCGTTCGACGTGGCCGTCGTTCACGCCGGCAACGACAACCGGTGGCCCACGGCGCGCTTCCTCGACGTCGTCCGGGACTGGAACCGTCGGCACCCCGAGCTGCCCATGCGCACCGCCACGATCGACGACGCCCTCGACCGGCTCCTGGCGGGCGCGGCCGGCGACCTGCCCGTGGTCCGCGGCGAGTGGTCGGACTGGTGGAGCCACGGGCACGGTTCGACGGCCCGGGAGGTCGCTGTCTACCGGGAGGCGCGCTCCTTCGCGCGCGCGGCGGGGACGACGCTGGGGCTGACGCGGCTCCGCGGCGACGGCAGCCCCGCCCTGGCCGAGGTGGTCGGCTACCGACGGGGTCCGTGCCGGTTGCGCGCGGACGACGAGGTCCTCCACGACCTGGCGGCCGTCGAGGAGCAGCTCCTGCTGTTCACCGAGCACACGTGGGGCTCGTGGGAGTCCTACTCCAAGCCGTTCTCGACCTTCAGCCACTCCGCGTGGAACGCCAAGGCGGGCTTCGCGTACACGGCCTTCGACGAGGCCCGGGACCTGGCCGTCGAGGGCTTCTTCCGGCTGCTGGCCAGCGGCCCGGGCGACGCGCGCGCCGCCGAGCGGGCGCTGGCCGTGGTGAACCCGACGGCGTCGCCGCGGCGCGAGCCCGTCGAGGTCGAGGTGGACGGCCGCACGCGCACCCGCGCGGTGGTCGCCGTGCCCGCGTTCGGCACGACCCTCGTCCCCCTCCCGCCCCAGCCAGTGCCCGGCGGGCACGCGGACGCGATCACCTACGGCTCGTTCACCGTGCGGTTCGACGCCGCCGCCGGTGGCGTCGTGTCGATCGTCGACCGGTGGGACGGGCGCGAGCTGGTCGACCCGGCCGCCCTGCACGGGCTCGGTGCGGTGGTGGTCGAGGAGGTGGTCCCCGGGAGCGTCCACCCGATGACGGACAACCCCAAGGCGTTCCGCCCCGAGGACCCCGGGCCGCCCTTCCGGCAGTCGGCCGCGCCCGCGACCGGGGTGCCGGAGGTCCTCGAGGCGCCGGGCCTGCGGCAGCTGCGCTGGCGCAGCGAACCCGCCGGCCTGCCGCCGGCGACCACGACCCTGACGCTGTACGAGGACGTCGACGCGATCGACCTCGAGGTGGACCTCGCAAAGCCGGAGCGGTTCGGGCCGGAGAGCATCTTCGTCGCGTTCCCGTTCCTCGCGCAGCATCCTGAGGTGCTGCTCGAGACGGCCGGGGCGGTGTTCGCCGCCGACACCGAGCAGCTGCCTGACACCAGCAAGGACTGGTACTCCATCCAGCACGCCGTGGGGGTCAACGGGGAGCACGGCGGGTTCCTGTGGGCGACCCTCGACGCTCCGCTGGTGCAGCTTGGCGGCTTCCGGACCGGGCTGTGGGCGACGACGCTGGATGCGACCGCGGGTCATCTGAACAGCTGGTTGATGAACAACCTGCACTTCACCAACTTCCAGGCGCGGCAGGAGGGCACCCGCCGGTACCGCTACCGCCTGGTGCCGACCGCGACGCGGGTGACCCGGGAGCAGGTCGCCCGGTTCGGGCACGAAGCGCTCGAGCCGCTGCAGGCGCGCGCGTACGACGGCCCCGTGGTCCTGGACGGGCCCTCCGGGCTGCAGGTGGAGCCCGCCGACCGGCTGCTCGCCGAGGTCAGGCCCGTGGCCGGGGACGCGGTCCGCGTGCGGCTGCGCGCGCTCGGCCCGGACCCGGTGGAGGCAACCGTCCGGTGGACGGGTGCCGGCGTGGCCGGCGGTGGGACCGTGCGGGTGGACGGTCACGGGGTCGCCGACGTCGTCCTCAGGCGCCGCCCGTGACCGTCCGGCCCGGCTTCAGCCCTTCCGCCCCTGCGTGGCGACTCCCTCGATGAAGTACCGCTGACCAAAGGCGAAGAGCGCGAGCATCGGCAGCGTGACCAGCAGCGCCGCCACCATGACGAACTGGTAGTCGCCCTGGCCGCCGTTGGTCGGGCTGTAGCGGGTCATCGCGTAGGCGATGCCCAGCGGGGCGGTGAACTGCGACACCTGCCCGGCGTTGAGGTAGATCAGCGCCGCCTGCAGGTTGTTCCAGCTCGCCTGGAACTCGAACAGGAAGATGATGATGAACGACGGGATCGACAACGGCATCGCGATCCGCCAGAACAGGCCCCAGTAGCTGGCGCCGTCGATCCGCGCCGCCTCGAACAGCTCGCGCGGCAGGCCGAGGAAGAACTGGCGCTGCAGGAAGATGTAGAAGGCCGAGCCGAAAAGGTTCATCCCGAACAGCGGCACCCACGTGCCCAGAAATCCTGTGTACTTCCAGATCAGGTACGTCGGCACCATGGTGACCGCGCCCGGAAGCATCATCGTGGCGAGCACCAGCCCGAACAGGAAGCCGCGACCGGGGAACCGGAAGTAGGCGAAGCCGAACGCCACGACAGAGCTGGAGATCGCGACCGTCGTCGCTGCCAGCAGGGCGATCGACAGGCTGTTGAAGAGCCAGTGCACCAGCGGAAGCTGGGTCCACACCTCGACGTAGTTCGACCAGTGCGCCGGGGACGGCCACAGCGAGTTGTCGAACACCTGCCCCCGGCCCTTGAGGCTCGCGGCCAGCAGCCAGGCGAACGGGTACATGAACAGCACCCCGAACCCGATCGAGACGATGAACGCCACCGTCCTGCCCAGGGTCCACCGCCGGGGGCGCCGGGCCTCCAGCGCGGTCGGCGGGCTCGTCGGATCGCTGCTGCGACGCCGTGCGGCCGTGACGGTCGTCGGTGCTGCGTGGCCCGCCATCACTTGTTCCCCTCGTAGTAGACGAAGCGGTTGCCGAACCGCACCTGGATCGACGTGATGATCATGATGATGACGAACAGGAGCCACGCCATCGCGGCCGCGAAGCCGAAGTTGAACTGGCGGAAGGCCTGCTGGAACAGGTACACGGCGTAGAACAGCGAGGCCTCCGGGGAGGCGTTGTTCTGATCCCGCCAGAACAGCAGGTAAGCCTGGTCGAACACCTGGAACGCCGCGATCGACAGCACGATCACGTTGAAGAAGATCGCGCTGGAGATCATCGGCAGCGTGATGTTGTAGAACTGCCGCACGGGACCGGCACCGTCCAGGGACGCCACCTCGTAGAGCTCGCGCGGCACGTTCTTGAGCGCCGCCAGGAAGATCACCATCGTGCCGCTGACCGCCCAGAGGGTCATCAGGACGATGGACGGTTTGACCCAGTTCGGGTCGACCAGCCACTGCGGCCCGTGGATCCCGATCAGCCGCAGCCCCTGGTTCACCGCACCCGTGTTGCCGTTGAGGAGCAGGAAGAACACCGCGGCGGTCGCCACGGCGGGGGTCATCTTGGGCAGGTAGTAGACCGTGCGGAACACCCCGGCACCGCGGACGATCCGGTTCAGCAGGCTGGCCAGCAGCAGCGCGAAGCAGATCTCCAGGGGAACGGCCAGGACGGCGTAGAACAGCGTGTTGCTCAGCGACAGCCGCACCCGGCGGTCGGCGAAGAGCTCGGTGTAGTTGCTGAGACCCGCCGGCGTCGCGACGTTGGTCGCCAGGTTGTAGTGGCTGAACGAGATGATCAGGCTGTAGATCATCGTGCCGGCCGTGAAGATCAGGAACCCGATGATCCACGGGGAGATGAACAGGTAGCCCGCCAACGCCTCGCGGCGGTTGTACGTCACCTTGCGTCCACGGGGCGGCCGCGGAGCGCGCTCCTTCTTCGGGGCCGAACGGGTGCTCACCTGCGCCATGTCGAGGCCTCCGTCGCTCGGGACGACGCCGGTGTCCGCTCCACGTCGTGCAGCAGGACTGGGACCGACGGTGTGGCATCGTTGCCACACCGTCGCACTATAAGTGAGGGAGTGGGCCGCGGCAATCGGAACCGGGATGGTTCGGGCGCCGGGTTCCCCACGCTCGTGGCCCGCGTCCCTCACGCCGGCCACCCCGATCGACGCGGTGGCCTCGGCGGTAGGGTGTCGTTGCCATACGGAGGAGAGGAGCCCGATGAGCGACCTCGCGGGCCGGAACGGCAACCGCAACCGCCGCGCCACCCTCAAGGACGTCGCGCTCGCCTCCGGGCTCTCCCAGTCGACCACGTCCCGCGCGCTGAGCGGTGAGGGCTACGTCGCCGAGGCTGCCCGCCAACGGGTCCTCGCCGCGGCCGAGCAGCTCGGCTACGTCCCGCACGCCATGGCCCGCAGCCTGCGTAAGCAGGTCAGCCGGTCGGTCGGCGTGCTCGTCTCCGACCTCCGCAACCCCTTCTACGCGGACCTCGCGGCCGGCATCGGTGCGCAGGCGCGGGCGCGGGGCTACACGATGATGCTGGTGGCGGACCAGGGGCTCGAGGAGGAGCAGCTCAGCGCCGCCCAGGCGTTCGTCGGCACCCGCGCCGCGGGGGTCATCGTCACCCCGCTGTCCGCCGCGGTGCCGCAGTACCTGCTCAGCCAGCAGATCCCCGTGGTGGAGGTCGACCGCCACTTCCTGCCGCAGGCCTGCGACTCCGTCACCATCGACAACGAGACCGTCGCCCGGCGCATCACGGAGCACCTGCTGTCGCTCGGCCACCGCAGCATCGGCCTGCTCATCGACGAGACGGCGTGGACCACCGGCGAGGCCCGCATGGCCGGGTACACCCACGCGTTGGAGGACGCCGGGCTCGAGGTGGACCGCGGCCTGATCATCGCCGCCGGGTCGGACGTGACGGCCGCCCGCGCCGCGGTGGTCGACATGCTGGCCCGGCGGGTGCGGCCCACCGCGATGTTCGCCGCGAACAACCTCCTGGCGGAGGGCCTGTGGCGCGCGGCCCACGCCCTCGGCCTGCGCATCCCCGAGGACCTGAGCATCGTCTCGTTCGACGACGCCGAGTGGATGAGCATGGTCGAGCCCGGCATCACGGCGATCGCGCAGGACGCCGTCGCGCTGGGCGAGGCGGCGATGGACCAGCTGCTCGACCGCATCGCCGACCCGGACGCCCCGCCGGCGGGCATCGTGCTCGAGGCGCGGATCGTGCCGCGCGGCTCCACGGCGGCGCCGGGCGGGTCGCACTAGCGGGCGCACCGCAGTCCGACGGCCTGGACCGTCGATCTGGGATCGTTGCCACAGGCTTGAGAACCGCGCGGGCGGTTCGGTGGCGCTCCTGCGCCGGCACGGCTCCGTCCTGCCGGGCGTGCCGCTGGACATCCCCGTGGCGGCGCGCCGGATGGCAAGGTGAGGACCGACGACGAGGTCCGAGCCGGACGGCGGGACGGGGGCGGAGATGGGTCTCGAGCAGGACGCGGGCGAGCTCGGTGCGCAGGTCGAGGCGGCCATGGGTGGTGCGCTGCGGTCGGACGTGGTGTGGCAGCTGTTCAACGCGGTCGCGCACCAGCGAGTGCTGCATGCCACGCTCGTCACGGCGGACGGTCCGGGCAGGGACGTCGTCTCCGGCACGCTCCTGCTGCTCCTGCGGTCGACCGTCGCCTTCGTCGAGCTCACGGATGCGCCTTGGTCGCGCTCGCCCGGCGCCACGCAGTGGTCCGCCACGGTCGAGCTCCGGCCCCGGACCACGCTCGCGGCGGTGCGGGTCCGTGGTTTCGAGCTGCTCGGAGGACGGGACAACAGCGTGGCACCGCACCGGCTGTCGGCGACGTCGGTCATCGAGCTGACCTACCGCGGCTGCCCGCCGTTGACCCTGGAACGGGACCCGGTGTCCGGAGCTCTGGACGACCTCCTGGCCACGCTGCTGACCGACCTGGCGGCATCAGCGCCGCCCACGCGGGACGCGGCGAGCTCCTGACCCCGGGTCGTCGGCCATCGGCTGTGGCGCCGCGGGCCGGCCGATCCGAAGCACGGTCAGTGGTCCAGACCCGCGACCGCGACCGTGCCGTCGGGCCGCCACGTCAGGGGCGCCCGATGCAGCGCCCGGTACGTGAACAGCTCGTCCCAGGCGTGGAAGAAGAGGACGTCACCGTTCGGCGTCGCGACGACGTCCTGCCCGCCTGGACCGTGCAGGCGACCACCCGAGAGGTCCGTCGAGAGCACGGGCTCCGGCTGCTTGGTGTAAGGGCCGAGGAGCGAGGTGGCGCGCGCCACCCCGACGGCATACGCGTCGCCCCCGTAGGCGTTGGCCGAGTAGAACAGCGCGTACTCCGCGTCGTGGCGGACCAGGACGGGTGCCTCCACCACGGACCCCTCCCACGGCAGGCTCTCCTTGATCAGCCTGGTCGCCGGGCCCACCAGCGAGAGGCCGTCCTGGGACAGCGTGGAGATCTCGATCCACGTGTCCTGGCCGCAGCAGTTGCCGTCCGTCTTCCAGAGCAGGTACCGCGTCCCGTCGGTGTCCTGGAACGTGCTGGGGTCGATGGCGCCACCCTCGGCGACCGGACACACGATCGGCCGGTCGCTGGCGGGAGTGAAGTCACCGTCGATCGTCGGGCTGGTGGCCACACCGATGCACTGCCGGCCGGACGCGGCATCCTGCGCCGCGACGTACATGATCCAGGTCCCGTCCGCGCGTCGGGACACGTCGGGCGCCCAGGTGCGGCCGGGCGTGGCCCAGGCCGGAAGCGTCGGCAGGGCGTCGCGCCGCTGCACCGTCCAGGTGCTCAGGTCGGTGCTCGATGCGATGCGGACGTTCAGGCCGGACATCCCGGTGGCGAAGGCGCGCCAGCCGTCAGGAGCCGCGACGACGTCCGGGTCGGGGAAGTCCTCGTCGATCACCGGCGCGAACCTGTCCGCGGACTGCGTCGGAGAGGCGGTGCGCGAACCGTTCCCGGCGCCCGCGGCACAGCCGGTGACCGCCAGCAGCAGCACACCGAGCGCGACCAACCGGCCGGGCCGCTTCATCCCTTGACCGCCGCACCCGTGACGGAGTCCACGATCTGCCGCTGCGCGATGGCGAAGAGCAGCAGCACGGGCACCGACGCGATCACCGCGCCCGCCATCACGATCGCGAAGTGGGTGCGGTACGCGCCCTGCAGCATGGAGAGGCCCGGCTGCAAGGTCATCCGCTCCGGGGACAGCAGGACGTAGACCGGCCACAGGAAGTCGTTCCAGTTGTTGAGGAACGACAGCACGGCGAGCGTAGCCAGGGCGGGGCGCGCCAGCGGCAGCACCACCTGCAGGAAGATGCGCAGGTCGCCCGCCCCGTCGATCCGTGCCGCCTCCTCGATCTCGACGGGGAGACCGACGAAGAACTGGCGCAGGAAGAAGATGCCGAAGGCCCCGGCCGCACCCGGCACGGTGATCGCGAAGATGGTGTCGAGCCATCCCAGGTTCTGCACGATCAGGTAGTTGGGGATCAGGAACACGACGGGCGGCACCAGCAGGGTCGACACGATGAGCCCGAAGACGACCTTCTTGCCGGCGAACTCCATCCGCGCCAGGGCATAGGCCCCGAGCGACGCGGTGGCGACGATGAGAACCGTCTGGATCGTCGCCGCGGCGAGCGAGTTCCACAGCCACAGCAAGATCGGCTGCTGCCCGCCGGACAGCGTCCGGTACGCGTCCACGGACAAGGGGCTCGGCAGCGAGTACGGGTTGCGGATCGCGTCGGCGTCCGTCTTGAACGACGTCACCAGCATCCACACGAGCGGAAGAACGATCAGCGCCGCCAGCAGGACCAGCACGACGTACAGAGCCGTGCGGGCGGTGAACCGCCCCCGGCCCCGCCGAGCCCCGCGTGCTGGTGCGCCGGTACGGCCGCTCGACGCGCTCACGGCAGTGGCACTCATCGGACACGCCCCTTCTCGAGCCGCTCACGCTGGAGCCGGAAGTTGATGAGGCTGACCACGGCCAGGAACGCGAACAGCACGTAGCTCATGGCGGCGGCGGGGGCCATGTTGTTCTGCGACAGCCCCTGGTCGGCGATGTACATGATCGCGGTGCGCGTCGCGTTGCCCGGGCCACCCTTGGTCAGCAGGTACGACTGGCCGAACATGTTCGCCGAGGCGAGCACCGTCGTGGTGGTGATGAACAGCATCACCGGGCGCAGACCCGGCAACGTCACCGCGAAGAAGGAGCGCACGGCGCCTGCTCCGTCCAGCGCGGCCGCCTCGTACAGCTCGGTGTTGATGCCCTTCAGGCCGGCCAGGAAGATCACGGTGTTGAGGCCGGACGTCCACCACAACGTGACACCGACGAGCGCGACCCACACCCACGGCGTGTCCACCGTCCACGGGATGTCGGCTCTGATGCCCACGGCGTGGGCGAGGTGGTTGAGGATGCCGGACTGGGTGTCGAGCACGTAGCCCCAGACGACGCCCACCACGGCGACGCCCAGCACGTAGGGCGCGAAGAAGATCGTCCGGAACACGGTGCCGCCACGGATGCGCTGGTTCAGCAGCACGGCCACGAGCAGCGGCACCACGACCAGGAACGGCACGCTCGCCAGGACGAAGACGCCCGTGGCGCCCATGGACTGCCAGAAGTCGTCGTGGAAGGGCGAGCCCGCAGTGAACAGGTCCGCGTAGTTGCGCAGGCCGACGAAGTGCTGCACGTCCCGGAACGGGCTCCAGTCCGTCACGCTGATCCACAGCCCGTAGGCAGCAGGTGCAAGCACGAACGTGGCGAACAGGGCGAGGAACGGCGCCAGGAACAGGTACGCCACCAGCGTGCGGCGGCGGCGCGCGCGAGCAGTCGCGGTCCGCGGGGCACCGCGCCCCCCAGCGGTCGTCCGCTGGGGGGCGGCGGTCGCCGCGAGGAGTCGGTCAGGCACCGTACTTGGACCGGTTCTGCTGCAGGATCTGGTCGGCCTTCTGCTTGGCCTCGTCCAGCGCCGCCTGAGGCGTCGCCTTGCCGGTCAGCGCCTCGTTGATCGCGGTCGTGATCAGCGCGTTCGCCTCGTTGATGCCCGGCGAGACCGTCTCGTAGTGCGCGTAGTCCAACTCGGCGATGAACGCCTTCAGGTTCGGGTACGTCGCAACCAGCGACGGGTCGTTGCGGACCGTGTTGGCCGCGGGCAGCTCACCGGTCTGCGCCCAGCCGGCCGAGTTGTCGTTCATCCACTTGACGAAGGTCGCGGCCGCTGCAGTCTTGTTGGGGTCCTGGCCCTTGTTGGCGGGGAACACCCAGTGCGTGGAGCTCGACCAGACCGCCTTCTGCGTGCCGATCTGCGGCACAGCAGCCGCCGTCCAGTCCAGCCCCTTGAACGCGGAGTTGGTGGTCTGCCACACGCCGTTCCAGTTGAACGCGGTCTGGCCGGCAAGGAGCGCCTTGATGTTGCCGTCCTGGGCGACGTTCGCCGGGCTGTAGCCGTTGTCGATCAGGCTCTTCATCCACGTCAGCGCCTGCACGCCGGCCGGGGAGTTGAACGTGGCCTGGCTGACGTCCTTGTTGTACAGGTCACCACCGAACTGCCAGAGCAGGCTCTCGAACTCGAAGGTCCCGGTGAACACGTACCCGTCGACCCACTCGCCCTGGACCCCCGCGGACTTGAGCGACTTCAGCGCCGCCTCGTAGGACGCCTTGTCCGTCGGCACGTCGTTGACCCCGCCCTTGGCGGCCACCGTCTTGTTCACGTAGAGCCCGAGCGGAGTCACGCTCCACGGCACCGCGTACTGCGCACCCTTGTAGTTGCCCTTGTCGAACACCCCGGGCGGGAAGGAGCTGGCCGAGTACCCCAGGGTGTGGACGATGTCGTCCGCCTTCAGCAGCAGTCCCTGCGCCGCGTACGTCGCCAGGTCGTCACCGTGCAGCACCGCCACGTCCGGACCCTTGCCTGCCTTGATCGCCAGCGGCAGCTTCGAGGCGATGTCGCCCCACTCCTGGGGCACGGCCTTCACCACGATGTTGGGGTGCGCCGCGTTGAACTTGTCGATCATCTGCGGGACCAGGGTCGGCGCGGCGCCGCCCGTCCACCCGTGCCAGAACGTGATCTCGACCTTGGGGCCGTTGTACCCGCCGTTGCCGGTCACCGCCCCGCCGCCCGGCGCCTTGGCCGAACCGGAGCCGGAACAGGCCGCCAGCGCGAGGCCGACCACGACCGCGAGCCCAGCTCCCATTCCTCTGGTCACTGACTTCCTCATGCGCGCTCTCCTTTGAGTGTGAGTGGCGAGCGACGACGGGCATCTGGTCCGTCGACGCACCCGGCCCTTCGGCCCGGCCGAACTTACAGCGCTGGAAAGTTCGGGTCAACACCCCGCGGCCGCCTGGCGCGTCCCGTTACGCTGGGCCCGCGCGCTGGTGGCGTGCACCAGCAACGAGGGGGTGCCATGGGTCGCGTGCGGCTGCAGGACGTGGCGGAGCACGCCGGCGTGTCGATGAAGACCGTCTCGAACGTCGTGCGCAACGCCCCGCACGTGTCCGACCGGATGCGCGCGCGGGTACAGAAGGCGATCGACGAGCTCGACTACCGACCGAACATGATGGGCCGCCGCCTGGCCACGGGCCGCACCGGGCTGATCGCCCTGGCCTTCGCCGACATCGGGATCCCCTACTTCGCCGAGCTGTCCCGCGTCGTCTCCCGCGTCGCGTTGCGACACGGGTACCGCGTCCTGGTCGAGGAGACGGATGCCACGCTCGAGGGCGAGCGAGCGCTGCTCGCCAGCGGTGAGTCCGGCCTCGTGGACGGGATGATCTTCCAGCCCAGCATCATGGGTTCGAGCGAGATCGCTCGGCACCGGAGCGAGCTGCCCATCGTGCTCCTGGGTGAGACGGCGGCTCCGCTCACCACCGACCGCGTCATGATCGACAACGTCGCCGCTGCTCAGGATGTCACTCGCGGCGTGCTCGGCAACGGCCGCCGACGCGTCGGCTTCGTCGGGCACGAGCGGTCGGGGCTGTCCGAGACGTCGCGTCAACGCATCGCCGGGTACCAGCAGGCCCTCGAGGCAGCGGGCCTGACGCCGGACCCGGGGCTCCTCATCCCGACCGACGAGATCTCGGCCCTCGGTGCCGTGCGAGCGGTCGGTGCGGCACTCGATGCGGGGATCAAGGTGGACGCGCTGGTGTGTCGAGACGACCTCGCCGCGCTCGGCGCGCTGCGCGCGCTGCAGGAGCGCGGGATACGCGTCCCTGACGACGTCGCGGTCACGGGCTGGGACGACATCCGGCTCAGCGCCGTCACGTTCCCCAGCCTCACCACCGTCTCCCCCGACCTGGAAGCCCTCGCCGAGCGGGCCATCACGCTCCTGCTGGAGCGGGTGGACGGCTACGACGGCATGGGGCGCCACGAGACCGTCCCGTACCAGGTCGTGGTACGCGAGAGCGCACCGGCCTAGTTGGGCACGAGTTTACAGCGCTAGAACTTTGGGTCATGCTGTCGGGCGTGATCGACGACGACCCCACACTGCCCCAGGCCTCCGCGCAGGACGGGACCCACCCGCGGCCCCAGTTGCTCC
Organism: Cellulomonas sp. 73-145; assembly: GCA_001898185.1. Lineage (GTDB taxonomy): Bacteria > Actinomycetota > Actinomycetes > Actinomycetales > Cellulomonadaceae > Cellulomonas. The sequence continues at coordinate 272,678 of MKTI01000005.1, forward strand.
GGGCGCACTGGGTCGACCTGTCCGGCCCGTGGCGCTTCGCGTTCGACGACGACGACCGGGGTCTGACGGAGCGCTGGTGGGACAGCTGGCCGGCCGTCGACGCCGCGATCGTGGTGCCGTTCCCGCCGGAGTCGCCGGCCTCGGGCATCGGGGACACCGGTTTCCACCGGGTGGCCTGGTACCGACGCACCCTGACCGCCGACGACCTCGCGGCGACCGGGCGCAGGTCCGGGGAGAGGCTCAGGCTGCGTTTCGGCGCGGTCGATTTCCGGTGCCGCGTCTGGGTCGACGGCCACCTGGTCGGGACTCACGAGGGCGGGCACACGCCGTTCTCGTTCGACGTGACGGACTCGCTCGACGACGTCGACGAGCACGTCCTGGTCGTTCGCACCGATGACGACCCAGACGACGTGGCTCAGCCCCGCGGCAAGCAGGACTGGCGCGAGCACGCCCACGTCATCTGGTACAACCGCACGAGCGGGATCTGGCAGCCGGTCTGGCTCGAAGCGGTGCCGGCTGTCGCGGTCGAGTCCGTGCACTGGTCCACCGACCCCCGCACCGCCAGCATCACCGCCGAACTGCAACTGTCCGCGGCACCGACGTCACCCACCGACGTCCGGATCGTGCTCAGCCACGCCGGTACAACCTTGGTGGAGGCATCAACGACGACCACCCGGGCTGAGGTACGGCTGGTGCTCACGGTCCCGGCCCTGACCAACGGCCAGGCCTACGAGGACCTCCTCTGGTCCCCCCGCCATCCCCGCCTGGTCGACGCGCGGATCGACGTCGGGACCGACCACGTCTCCTCGTACCTCGGGATCCGCACCGCCGAGGTCGCCCGCGGCCACTTCATGCTCAACGACAGGCCCTGCTTCGTGCGGTCCGTCCTCAGCCAGGGCTACTGGCCGGAGAGCCACCTCGCCGCACCCTCGGCCTCCGCCCTCCGCGCCGAGGTGCAGCTCATCAAGGACCTCGGCTTCAACGCGACCCGAGTGCACCAGAAGTTCGAGGACCCGCGCTTCCTGTACTGGGCCGACCGCCTGGGACTCCTCGTCTGGGGAGAAGCGCCCGCGAGCTTCGCCTACTCCTCCGTCGCGGTCGAGCGGACGGTCCGAGAGTGGATGGACATCATCCGGCGGGACTACTCCCATCCCTCGATCGTCACCTGGGTGCCTCTGAACGAGAGCTGGGGCGTGCAGCACATCGCCCACGACCAGCAGATGCAGCAGTTCGCCCGCTCCCTCGTCGCCCTGACCAAGGCGCTCGACCCGACGCGCCCCGTCGTGTCCAACGACGGCTGGGAGCAGGTGGACACCGACATCGTGGCGATCCACGACTACGCTGCCGACGCCGGTGTCCTCGCGGGGCGATACCGGGACCGCGCGGCTGTCGACACGATGATCGGCACGCTGGGCCCCGCGGGGCGTCCGCTGGTGCTGTCCGGGAACGTCGACGATGCGCCGATCATGCTCACCGAGTTCGGTGGCATCTCCTTCAATCCCGACCACGTCGACGAGGCCTGGGGTTACTCCGCCGCCACGACGCCGGACGACTTCGCCAAGCACCTCCGGAACGTCGTGGACGCCGTTCGCTCCAGCTCCGTCCTGGCCGGATTCTGCTACACCCAGCTGAGCGACACCCTCCAGGAGACCAACGGGCTCGTCGATGCGGAGCGCAACCCCAAACTCCCGCTGAACGAGCTGCGTGCGGCCATCACCGGCGAGGTCTAGGTCTAGGTGTAGGGACCCTGACCCGCTTCCCCGGACACCAGCCGTGAGGTGACGATGTCGCCTTCGAGAGGAGTCCGGGGATTCGAGTCTCGCGGGCTCCTGACCTGCTGATACGTCAACTCGAGCCCCATGCACCGACCGGCGCATACCCAGGCGGAGATGCCTCTGACCTGCACAGACGTCGCGAGATCGTCCGGATTTCTGTCCACCTTCTGGCCGCGGACAAGCAAGAAGGCCGCTTCTCCACCCGGAGAAACGGCCTCTGACCTGCGGTGATGGTGGAGCTGAGGGGATTCGAACCCCTGACCCCCTGTTGCGCGACGACCGGATCGCCCGTCTCGTCGTGCATCGAGTCGACGGGCGTCGTCTCGGACCGTCTGCGTTCTGGCCTGGGCCACGGCCGAGATCCGCTCGGCGTGACTACACCACGGTATCGGGCTGTGCCGGGTTGTCTCGACCTGCCTGGGTGCAACTCGCGCCGCCTTTGTGGCCACTTCTTGTCCAGTGCGCAGACAAGGCCAGGGTTCGGGCGCTGACGCCGCCGTCCGAGTATCGCCCCGATGTCGCGCTAGAGGACGCCCTTAGCGATGAGGAAGCAGGCGTACGGACGCGCGTCGCTCGTGTGCACCACGAGTACTGCGCCTGCCGCAGCGTCGTAGAACGCGAAGCGGTCGAGCCCCTCCATGCCAACGTCCCGGCCCTCCGCGTCGACCAACGCCGCGCGAACGTCATCCACGGCGGGCCCGCGGGCCCCATCACCGGTGAGCATGTGCTTGACCGGTGCGGCCTGAAATGCGATGTCCACGGGGAGCAGTGCACAGATCGCCCGCACGGCAGCGGTGACGTCGGCGCCGGGCAGCTCGACCACCGGCGCGCCGGTGGAGGACGCTGGGAAGTTCCTGTCGACGATCGCCACGACGTCGCCGTGGCCGGCCCGGGCAATGCCGGCGAGCAGGTCCGGCGTGACGAGCGGATCGATACCCTTGAGCACCCTCAGCCCGCCGTCCGGTGCGTGGCCAGCTCATCGCCGCAGATTTGAGCGAACGTCGTGGGCTGCATGTCTGCGCCATAGCGGACCACGGCCCGCGCCGCCGCCAGCACTCCACGCGCCGCGCCCTCGCGCAGGTGCGGCGGCAGCGTCTCGACATCCGTCACCTTGGCGTACCCGACGATCCGCCGGGACATCTTCGCGGCCGCGAACAGCCAGGCCTGCGCCTGCCATGTCGCCAGACGCTCCTCGAGGAACCCGTCCCGCCACACGCGCGGGTCGCGACGTCCCGGCCACAGCCGCCGGAACTCGGTCTCGAAACCGGTCCACGTCTCCGTCACCAGGCCGAGCGCCCACTGCGCACGGGCGTCGTCGCCGAGCGCATAGGCACGGGAGGCGGCCAGCACGTAGTTGGCCCACGTCGCACCGATGTCGAACGCGACCGGCCCGAAGAAGGCGAACTCGGAGTCGAAGACCTTGACGCTGTCGGCCCGCGACCCGTCGCCCGCGCCGCGCACCATGACCGACCCGGTGTGCAGGTCGCCGTGGATCAGCGCCTCGCCGCACGTCATGAACCAGTACTTCGCGCGTCCCATGGCGTCGACGAACGTCGTGTCGGCGCTCAGCGCCGCCGCGTCCGCCTCGTTCGCCGGGAGGACGGAGTTCCGGCCGGCGTCGACCGACGGTTCGGTGAACACGAGGTCCTCGGTGATGCTGCACAGCTCCGGGTTGATCGCCGCGGCCTGGGCGTCGGCCAGCTGCTGACGCTCGAGGGCGAACAGCGACGTGCCGAACGCGACGGCGCCGATGTAGGTGCCGACACGTCCGGCCACCCCCGTGTGGACCTTGCCTGCGTTGAGCGCGGGCCGCCAGACGGTGTGGTCGGACAGGTCCTCCATGGCGAAGATGTGCCGCTTCTCGTCGTCGTGCAGGACCTCGACGACGAGGTCAGGGACCAGCCGGCGGTGCGCGGTCAGTGACTCAACCTCGTGCCGCTCACGGTCGGGGGTCATGCTCCAGCTGCCGCCGGACATCCGGACGTAGGGCAGCGCCTGCTTCAGCACGATGCCCCGGCCGGTCTGGTCCTTGACCAGGAAGACGAGGTTGAGGTTGCCGTCACCGATCTCGTCCACCGACGCGATCTGCTCGACGTCGATGCGCCCGGCCAGGCTCGGGTACGTGGCGATGTAGCCGGGGATCTCCTCAGCAGTGAGGAACTCGTAGTCGGCCATGGGGGTGCGTCTCCTCGAAGCTCAGGTGGCAGGGGTGTAGCGGACCTTGCGCCGCGAGATGGTGAACGAGAACAGGAGGGCGACCAGCAGCACGACACCCTTGGCCGTGTCCTGGTGGTAGTACTGCAGGCCCTTCATCGTCAGGCCCGTCAGGACGATGGAGACGAGCAGGGCGCCGAGCAGCGTGCCCCAGGCGTTCGGCTTGCCCATCCCCAGCACCGAGGTGCCGACCAGCGCGACAGCCACGGCCTCGAGCAGGCTCGAGGAGCCGGCGTTGACGTCGCCCTGCCCGATCCGCGACACGAGGATGAGCCCTCCGACCGACGCCAGGAGGCCCGAGACGACGTAGGCCAGGCCGCGGTAGAACCCGACGCGCACGCCGGCGAGCCGCGCCGCCTCCGGGTTGGCCCCGATCGCGTACATGACACGTCCCCACGTGGTCCGCGAGAGCACGAACCAGGCCAGCACCACCAGCACCAGCATGATCAGCACGGGGACGGGCACCCGCCCGACGAAGCCGCGGTCGATCTTGAGGAAGTCGGCCGTGAACTTGCCCGGCGCCGTCGACCCGTCCCGCAGCGTCATGCCGCTGGAGATCGACTGGCCGCGGACGGGGATGAGCTTGGCGCCCTGGATGACGAACATCACCCCGAGGGTCGCCAGCAGGTCCGGGATCTTGCACACCACGATCAGGAACGCGTTCAGCAGGCCGACGACGAGGCCTCCGAGGATCACCACGACCACAGCCGTGGGTCCGGTGAGGTTGTAGAAGACCATCGTCATCGCGGCGAGCTGCACGGACAGCCCCGCGGTCGAGCCGATCGAGAGGTCCAGGCCGCCCACCACCATCGTGAACATGACGGCCAGGCCGAGGATCGCTGTGACGGCGGCCCCCTTGAGCATCTGGAAGATCGACAGCTGCGTCGCGAAGGCCGGCTCCGACGCCGCGAAGTAGACGAAGAGGATCACCGTCACGGCGATGAAGCCGTACTTGACCACCGAGTCCTGGACCCGCTGACTGGTGGTGAGGCCGTTCCCCGCGAGGGGCGCCTTGGACAGCGCGGACGCACGATCCCGTGCGACCTGCGTCGTGTTGCCTGACACCTACGCCACCTCCGACATGCTCGTGACGATCGCCTCGTCGTCGATCTCGCTCGTGTACCTGTCCAGCCGGACCTCGCCCTCGACGAGGACGACGATCCGGTCGGCGACGCCGCGGATCTCCTCCACGTCGCTGGAGAGGACGACCACGCAGGCGCCCGAGGCGGCCTGCTCATGGGCCTGGCTGGAGATGTCGCGGCGCGCCCCGATGTCCACGCCGCGGAACGGTTCGTCCAGCAGCAGCACGCGCGGGGCGGCGCGCATCCAGCGCCCCACGACGACCTTCTGCTGGTTCCCGCCGGACAGGGCGTCGACCGCCTGCGCCGCACTGGTGGCCACGACCCCGAAGTGCTCCAGGACCTCGCGGCCGATCCGGTTCTCCTTCGCGGCGCTGATCACCCTGCCTCGGCTGATCTGGCCCAGGAACGGCAGGGTCGCCGTCCACGCCAGGGACCAGCCCGGGAGCATCGCCTCGGCGGCCCGGTCCTCGGGGACCAGGTAGATGCCCTTGCGGACCGCGTCCTTCGAGTGCCGCGGGCGGTACGGCCGTCCGTCGAACGTCATGGACCCCGTGCGGAGCCGGTCCGCGCCGAACACGCCGCGGGCGAGCTCGGACTTGCCGGCGCCGATCAGCCCGACCACCCCGGTGACCTCGCCGTACCGCAGCTCGAGGTCGATCGGTGCGCACCGGCTCAGCAGCTGGACGCCCTGCAGCCGCACGGCGACGTCGTGGCCCCGTTGCTCCACGAGCTCGTGGCTCTGCACCAGCACGGACTCGGTGAGCATCGCCCGCACGACGGCGGCCATGTCGAAGGGCGCCACCTGGGAGCTGGAGATGCGTCCGTCGCGCAGCACGACGACCTCGTCGGCCAGCTCGCGCACCTCGCTCAGCCGATGGGTGACATAGAGGACCGCGACGCCCTCCGAGCGCAGCCGGCGGATCAGGGCGAACAGCCGATCGACCTCCGCGGCGGACAACGTCGACGTGGGCTCGTCCAGCACCAGCACCCGGGGCCGCTGGCTCAGCGCCCGCGCGAGGAGCAGCAGCTGGCTGTCGGCGATGCCCAGCTCGAAGACGTCCTTGGTGAGGACCGAGTCGGGCCAGCCCAGGTCGAGCGTGTCCGCGATCTCTCGGGCACGCGGCAGGAGTCGACGCAGGGAGCGGACCGGCGGCAGCTCGCCCCGGATGATCTCTTCGAAGACGAGGTTCTCCGCGACGGTGAGGCCGGGGACGATGTTCTCGTCGATCCGCTGGTGGACCGTCTGGATGCCGTGGCGGGCGGCCGCCAGGGGGGACGTCATCTGGACGGGCTCTCCGCCGACGCGCACGGTGCCGCCGTGGTCGGGGTACACCCCCGCCAGCACCTTGATGAGCGTCGACTTGCCCGCACCGTTGGCACCGAGGAGCGCGGTCACGCGCCCCGCCGTCAGCGCGACGGTCACCCCTTTGAGCACCTGGTTGCCACCGAACGCCATCGTGATGTCGTCCAGGTTGAGCACCTCGGCCGCGGGCGCGGGAGCTGCGGCCGGGTCCGTGACGACCTCGTCGTCCATGCGTGACACTCCTCCGACGTCGTCGTCGTGGGGCCGTGGGCGGGCGGCTCGTGCCGCCCGCCCACGGTAGGACCTGCGGGGGTCAGAACGTGACGGACGGGATCCAGTCCGCGCCCGAGACGTCGGCGATGTTGAGCGACGGCTCGGCGGCCCGGAGGTCGTCCATGTTCTTGATGTTCTTGGACTTGAGCATGTCCTGGGTGATCAGGATCGGCGGGAACTGCACGTTCTTGCCCTTGAGCTGGCCGGCCATGTCGAGGAACAGCGTCCGCAGCACCGCGGCGCCGATGGCGTTCGGGTCCGTCGCGCCGGTGGCCGCCCACGGGCTGCCCGCCGCCGTCATCAGCTCGATGTCGGCGTTCGAGATGTCGGCGCCGTAGACCTTGACGTTCTTAATGCCGAGCTGCTGCAGGGCGGAGAGCGTGCCCTTGCTCAGCTCGTCGTACGGGGCGTAGATCGCCTTCACGCCCGGGTTCGCCTGCAGGGCCGCGACCACCATGGGTGCCGTGTCGGTCGCGCTGGAGTCGGTGTAGGTGCCGGTCTTGAACAGCTGCTTCCAGCCGTTGTCCTTGACGGCCTTCTGCCACACGACGTCGCGACGGTCGAGCGGGGCGATGCCGGCGACGTTGACGTAGCCGACCTCGGCGCCGCTGCCGATGTCCGACGCCATCTGCTTGAGCACCAGGCCCGCCATGTCGGCGTCGGACTGCTGCGTCTGCACGGCGTCAGGAGCGCACTTCTGGATCTCGACGTCGTAGATCACGATCGGGATCTTCTTCTGGATGGCCTCGTTCACGCCCGGGCACAGCGTGTCCGCGAAGCCGTGGCGGACCACGATGCCCTTGACCCCGGAGGCGATCGCCTGCTCGAGCTGCTGGGCCTGCGTCGCGTTGTCACCCTTGGCGTCGTAGACGTCCAGGTCGACGCCCATGGCCTGGGCCTGCTTCTTGGTGCCGTTGAGGTACTGCTGGAAGTAGTCGCCCTGGCCGCTGTTCTGCACGATCGCGACCTTCACGCCGGACGTGTCGAACGGCGCGGGCGCCTTCGCCTTCGCGGTGCCGACCGTGCCCTGGTTGCTGGCGCCCGTGGTGGGTGCCGCCGCGCCGGTCGTGCCGCCCTGGCTGCACGCGGCGAGCGCGAGCATCGTGGCCCCGGCGACGGCCGCCATCAGGACCTTGGTGTTCCTCATGGTGCTCCTCTCGATGGCGCAGCGTCGCTGCTGCGCTGTTCGTCAGCCCGCGATCTGCGCGAGCAGTTGGGATGCAGGTGCTGTGGCCGGCTCGACCACGCCTCGTTCCGTGACGACCGCACTGATCAGGTCGTGCGGCGTCACGTCGAACGCCGGGTTGAAGCCCACCGCACGGGGCGGTGCGCTCGGGTGCCCGTTGAAATCGACCACCTCGGCCGGATCGCGCTCCTCGATCACGATCTCGGAGCCGGTGGCGGTCGAGAGGTCCACCGTCGAGGACGGAGCGGCCACGACGAACGGGATCCCGGCCCGCTGGCAGGCGAGGGCGAGGGCGACCGATCCGACCTTGTTCGCCGTGTCCCCGTTGGCCGTGATGCGGTCCGCGCCGATGATCGCCACGTCCACCAGTCCCCGCAGGATGGTGCTCGACGCGGCTCCGTCGACCTCGACGACGTGGTCGATGCCGTCCTGCGCGAGCTCCCAGCTGGTGAGCCGGGCGCCCTGCAGGAGCGGGCGGGTCTCGTCTGCGTAGACGAGGCCGAGGCGACCACGACGGTGGAGCTCGTGGATGATCCCGTACGCCGTCCCCCACGCCGTCGTCGCGAGGGCGCCGGTGTTGCAGTGCGTGACCACCCGGACCTTGTCCTTGCCCGTGCGCTCGAGGATCCAGTCCGCACCGAGCCGCGACAGCTCCCGGTTCGCCTGCCCGTCCTCCTCGACGATGCGGCGGGCCTCCGCGAGGACCGCGTCCACGCCCTCCGGGACGAACGGCCGGACCCGGTCCGCGCCCCAGGCCAGGTTCACCGCGGTCGGACGCGCGTCGCGGATCCGTCGGATCTGCGACGCGAGGGTCTCGTCGTCCCAGCCCTCGTCCTTCGCCTGCAGCATCGCGACGACGACCCCGAAGGCGCCGACGGCCCCGAGTGCGGGGGCGCCGCGGACCGCCAGCGTCGAGATCGCCTCGACCAGCCCGTCGACCGTGGTGACCTCGAGGTACACCTCGTCGCGCGGGAGCTGGGTCTGGTCGATCAGCCGCACCATCGGCTGCGGCTCGTCCCGCCACTCCACTGCCAAGACCATGACGGCACCTTCCGAACCACGTTGTCCGACAACCTCGATCGCACGCTAGGCGGCACGTTCCGAAGTTGTCAATCAACCGAGACCAAGTTGTGACAACGACGGCGGTCAAAGCTGTACCCTGCTGCCTGTTCAGCCAGGGGTCGAGCGCGGGAGCCAGGCATGGGGAGCAACGGGACTCTCGTCTCACGGGTCTCCGACGACCTGCGCAGCCGGCTCGCGGCCGGCGACCTCCCCCCGGGCTCCCGGCTGCCCACCGAGAGCGAGCTGTCGGCGGAGTTCCAGGTGTCCCGGCCCACGGTGCGCGCGGCGCTGCGCGAGCTCGAGGCGCTCGGGCTCGTGCGCACCCAGCACGGGGTCGGCACGTTCGTGACGGAGCCGCCCGCGGTCCGGGCGGGCCTCGAACGACTGGACTCGATCACGGAGTCGATCCGAGCCACCGGTCACCAGCCGGGGATGAGCTACGCGAGCCGCGTGGTGCGACCGGTGCTGCCGGAGGAGGCCGCCACCATGGGCGTCCCGGGCGACACGGTCGCGCTCGAGGTCAGGCGCGCGATCATGGCCGACGGCGAGATCGTCGCGTACTCCTACGACCTCATGCCGATGGACATCTTCCCCGCCGACTTCGACCCGGCGGACCTGGACGGTTCTATCTTCGGCTTCTTCCGGACACGGCTGGGGATCGTGCCGGACCACGCCCTCGGCGAGGTGCACGCGGTGACGTCGAACCACGTGGGCTGGGGCACCGAGGCTGCGACGCACAACCTCTTCGTCCTGCTGGTGCAGCGGCACTACGACAAGGCCGACAAGCTCGTCCTGTACTCGCGCACCTACTTCATCGAGGGTCGCTACTCCTTCAGCATCGTCCGCCACGGCTGACCGGTCGGTCGGGCCCCTGCCGGGGTGACCGCAACCGACCGCCCCGGAGGGGTCCGAAGCCCGTCCGAGGCCCGTCCGAGGCCCGTCCGAGGCCCGTCCGAGGCCCGTCCGAGGCCCGTCCGAGGCCGTCCGAGGCCGGCAGAGGCCGGCAGAGGGCCGTCCGAGGCCCGTAGGAGGCCGTACGACGCCGCCTCCGTCGCTCACGCAGCGCTCTTGGTTGTCCGATCGACACCTGCTAGGTTGTCCGACAACCGCGGAACGTTGTCAGAGAGGTCAACGATGTCCAGCAGTGGCGTGGAGTCTCCCGACAGCCTCGTCGAGGACCTGGTCGAGGTCTCCCGGAGCCTGGGCGCAGACCCTCGGCTCGTGCTCGCGGGTGGCGGGAACACGTCCCTGAAGCTGGACCGTGCCGACGTCACGGGCCAGCCGCTGCGGATCCTCCTGGTGAAGGGCAGCGGCCAGGACCTGGCCGGGGTGGACCGGCACGGCTTCGCGCCGCTGAGGCTGGACAGGCTCCGCGCGCTCCTGCCCGTCGCGGACCGGCTCGACGACGCCGCCCTCGCCAACGAGCTGCGCTGCGCGTCGGTCGACGCCGGTGCGCCGGACGCCTCCGTGGAGTCGCTGGTCCACGCGGTCCTGCCCCACGCCTGCGTGCTGCACTCCCACGCCGACGCCGTACTGACGCTCACGCACGCGCCCGATGGCGCCGACCGCATCCGGCGCGCGCTGGGCCCCCGCACGCTGGTCGTCGACTACGCCCAGCCCGGACCCGCGCTGGCCGCGGCGTGCGCCTCCGCCTGGACGCAGCACGGGGACGACGAGACCGAAGCCGTGGTCGTGCTCGACCACGGCATCTTCGCCCTAGGCGCGACCCCCCGCGAGGCGTTCGAGCGCCACACGCGCCTGGTCGCCGCCGCCGAGACCGCCGTCGCGGCGGCGCCTTCCCGGCACCAGGTGACGCCCGTCGAGGTCCCGCCGGTCGCGCCGGAGGTCGTCGCCGATCTGCGCCGGCGGCTGAGCGCGGCCGCCGGGCGGCCGCTCGTCCTGCGTCGGAGCGCGGACGACGAGGTGCGCGCGTTCCTGGCCGACCCGCAGCTCCTCGCAGCAGCGGCCAACGGCGTGCTGACGCCCGACCACGTGATCTGGACGAAGCCCGCACCCCTGGTCGGCTCCGACCTGGAGGCCTACGCAGAGGGCTACCGGGCGTACGTCGAGAGGAATGCGGCCCGCACCGGCCGGGACGTCGAGCCGCTCGACGCCGCGCCCCGCGTCGTGCTCGACCCGGCGCTCGGTCTGGTGACCGCCGGTCGCACCGCCGCGGAGGCCGTCGTCACCGAGGCCATCGCCCGCCACACCCTGCGCGCCGTCACGGACGCGACCCGCCTCGGCGGGTACCGCGCCCTGCCGGACGAGCACGTCTTCGACCTGGAGTACTGGCCCCTGCAGCAGGCGAAGCTGCGCCGATCGGTGCCGGCCGGACCGCTGGCAGGGCAGGTCGCCGTGGTGAGCGGCGCCGCGTCCGGCATCGGCCGGGCGTGCGCCGCAGAGCTGCTGGCACAGGGCGCCGCCGTGGTCGGCTGGGACCTATCCGCCTCCGTCGCGACGACGTTCGACGGCCCTGGGTGGCTGGGGCTGCAGGTCGACGTCACCGACGCCGAGGCGGTCCGCGCGGCCCTCGCGGCGGGCGTCGACGCGTTCGGGGGTCTGGACGTCCTCGTCGTCGCCGCCGGCATCTTCCCGAGCGCCGCGCCGATCGGGGTGATGACCCAGGAGACGTGGCGCAAGGTCATGGCGGTCAACGTCGATTCCGTCGCCCTGCTCTACGGGCTGGCCCATCCCCTGCTGGCCGCAGCACCGCGCGGCGGCAGCGTCGTGGTGATCGCGTCGAAGAACGTCCCGGCACCCGGTCCCGGGGCGGCGGCGTACTCGGCCTCGAAGGCGGCGCTGACCCAGCTCTCCCGCGTCGCGGCGCTGGAATGGGCGAACGACGGCATCCGGGTGAACCTGGTGCACCCCGACGCGGTGTTCGACACCGGTCTGTGGACCCCCGAGCTGCTCGCCGCACGTGCGGAGCACTACGGCCTGAGCGTCGAGGACTACAAGCGCCGCAACCTCCTGCACGCGGAGGTGACCAGCGCGGACGTCGGCCGGCTCGTCGCCGCGATGGCCGGCGACGTCTTCGCCCGGACGACCGGTGCACAGGTCCCGGTCGACGGCGGCAACGAACGCGTCATCTGACCGTCATCTGACCAAGGAAGGGGCAGCCATGCAGCACGCGACGACGACGGACCCGGCCTACCGGAACGGCGACTGGGGGCCGGCCTACCTCGTCCAGGGGCCCTCCAGCGACCTCGGGGTGCTCCGCCTCGGCGCCGGTCAGGCCATGACCAACCACTACCACGCGCACTGCGACGAGACGTTCGTCGTCCTGGAGGGCCGTGCGTCGCTGTGGGTCGACGGGTCCACGCGCGTGGACCTGCGCCCCGAGGTGGTCGTCCGGTGCGAGCCGGGCGAGCTGCACTACCTGGTCAACGACTCGGACGCCGACTTCCGGTGCGTCTTCATCAAGTCACCGGCGAGCCCCGGCGACACCGTGAACGTCCCGTGGGTGCCCGGCGACCCGCTGCCCGTACGACCGACCGACCCGACGAAGTAGCTGGACCACACCCCAAGGAGCAGTGATGGCAGACCTCGACAGCACGGTCGACGCGAAGGACTTCGGGATCGGCACCCCGCAGTCGGTACCGGCCTCGCCGATCAAGGGCTCGGACCAGCTCGACTTCGGCATGCGGCACCGGCTCGGCCGGATCTTCCAGGGCGACGGGCGGACCGTCATGCTCGCCTTCGACCACGGCTACTTCCAGGGCCCGACACGAGGCCTGGAGCGCGTGGACCTGAACGTCGTGCCGCTCGCCCCGTGGGCCGACGCCCTGATGGCGACGCGCGGCATCATGCGCACCGTCGTCCCGGCGGCCAGCCCCAACGCGCTCGTGCTGCGGGCGTCCGGCGGACCGTCGATCCTCAAGGAGCTCTCCGACGAGCGCGTGGCCATGGACATCGGCGACGCGGTGCGCATCGACGCGGCGGCGGTGGCGGTGCAGGTGTTCATCGGCGGCGAGCACGAGACGCAGTCGGTGCACAACATGACACAGCTGGTCGACGCCGGCCTGTCCGTCGGGATCCCGGTGGTCGGGGTCACCGCCGTCGGCCGCGAGCTGACCCGCGACGCCCGGTACCTCGGCCTGGCCACCCGGATCATCGCCGAGCTGGGCGCGCAGGTGGTCAAGACGTACTACTGCGACACCGACTTCGAGCACGTGACGGCCGGCTGCCCGGTCCCGGTGATCATGGCCGGCGGCAAGAAGCTGCCGGTGCTCGACGCGCTCACCATGGCCTACAGCGCGGTGGACCAGGGCGCGTCGGGGGTGGACATGGGCCGGAACATCTTCCAGCGCAAGGACCCGGTGGCGATGATCCAGGCCGTCCGCTCCGTGGTGCATGGCCGCTCCAAGCCGCAGGAGGCCGCCGACCTGTACGCCGAGCTCTCCGGCGGAGCCCGGGACTGATGGGGGGGACAGCCCAGGAGGACGCGCTCCGGGCCGCGACGTGCGACGTGGGCCGGGCGTTGTGGCAGCGCGGGATGGTGGCCGCGAACGACGGCAACCTCTCGGTCCGGCTGCCCGATGGCTCGGTGCTCTGCACGCCGACGGGGGTGAGCAAGGGGTTCCTCACGCCGGAGATGCTCGTCGTCGTCGACGGGGACGGGCTGGTGGTGCGCGGCGACCGGCGACCCTCCACGGAGGTGCTCATGCACCTGCGCGTCTACGCGGAGGACCCGTCCGTCGGCGCCGTCGTGCACGCCCACCCCGTCTACGCGACGGCGTTCGCCATCAAGGGCGAGCCGCTCGTGGGCCTCATGATGCCGGAGAGCGTCGTCGCCCTGCCGGAGGTGCCGCTGGCGGCCTACGCGGCACCGTCGACCCGTCAGGTGCCGGACTCGGTGGCCCCGTTCGTCAGGAGCCACCGGGCGTGCCTGCTCGAGCACCACGGCGCGCTGACCTGGGGCACGGACCTCATGACGGCCTACCTGGTGATGGAACGGCTGGAGTACACCGCCCAGCTGACGACGATCACCCGGGCGCTCGGCGGCGAGCGGATGCTGTCCGCCGAGCGCGTCGACGAGGTCCGGCGCATCTTCGGCGTCCCGCGACCGGCGGTCCTCTAGCGGTCCGGCCCGCTGCCGGCGGCTCTCGCCAACGGTGCCTGCGGCCGCCCGGCGAGGACCAGCGGCTCGTCGTCCGCCCACAGCTCGCCGTCGGGGGCCCGCAGGTCCTTGACGATGTCCCAGTGCAGCGCCGACCGGTTGACGCCGCCGCACTCGGGGTACGCACGGCCGAGGGCGATGTGCACCGTGCCGAGGATCTTCTCGTCGAGCAGCAGGTCGCCCGTGACGGTCCGCATCGCCGCGTTCGTGCCGATGCCGAGCTCGCCGACGCGCCGGGCGCCCTCGTCCGAGGCGACGAGGGCACGAGCGACGTCGGCGCCGGCCGCTGCGCCGACGTCGACCACCTGGCCGCGGTCGAGGACCAGCCGCAGGTCGTCGATGCGCGCGCCGCCGAACCAGAGCGGTCCGGCGAACACGATGTGCCCGTCCGCGCCGTCGTCGAGCGGTGCCGTGGCCACCTCTCCGTCGGGGAAGTTCGCCTCGCCGGCGAAGGGCATCCAGCGGCGTCCGGCGAACGGGACACGCAGGTCGGTGTCGGCGCTGCGGATCACCAGCGCCTCGTGCTGCTCGAGGGCGTCGCACAGCTGTCGGAGCCGGACCCGCACCGTGGCCCAGTCCTGCAGGCAGCCGGCCGCCCACTCCGCGAGGAGGGCATCCGGGTCGGCACGGATCATCCGCGCCCACGCCGCGGTCGGCACCCGGACCAGTGCCCAGCCTCGCTGGTCCCACCGCCGGGACGAGACGAGACCCTTGCCGTGACGCTGCAGCGCCAACCGGTCCGCGTCCGGCTGCTCGGCCGGAGGGACGACCATCCCGCGGAAGGAGACGTGCTTCTGCGACCAGTCCAGCGCCGCGACCTCGAGCGGGGCAGCCGTGCTCAGGACGCCACCGTCCGCGTACGCCAGCGCGGCTCGCTCGTACCGTTCGTCCGCAGCCACCACCTGCGCCACCGCCCCGCGGCGGAACACCTCGGCGACGAACGCCTCGACCGCAGGCGCGGTGTCGGTGTCCGTCATGAACACCGACACCCGGTCGCCCTCGACCACCTGCACGCCGTCGGCGACCGTGGTGGCCACGTCGGCCCACAGACTCATGCGCCCCTCCTCCTGTGCTGCCAGGGCGCCATCGCCTCGTAGAGGCGGACGTAGTCGCGGTGGTCGGCTGTCAGGCGGTCGTCGGCCACGGCCGTGACCGGTTCCCGATAGGTCACCCACGCACGTGCGGCGTCCCGGTCCGGGAGCGCTCCGACGGCCAGGGCACCGAGCATCGCGTCCCCGAAGGAGGCCCCGCTGGTCGCTGCGACCCGCTGGTCCAGGCCCGTCATGGCGGACACGGCACGCATCACGACCGGGTTGCGCGTGAGGCCACCCACGGCGGTGATCGTGCTCAGGTCTGCGCCGGCCGCGTCGTACGCGGAGAGCGCGTGCACCACCGAGTGGGCGATCCCCTCCAGGACGGCGCGTGCAACGTGGCGCCGCCCGTGGGCGAGGCCGAGGCCGGCGAGCACCCCACGGCTGTCCGGGTCCTGGACCGGCGTGCGCTCCCCGGCGAGGTGCGGAAGGAACATCACACCGTCCGACCCGCTCGGGGCGTCCTGGGCGAGGGCGAGCAGTGCCGTGAACACGGTCTCGTCGTCGCCCGCGAGCCCGAGCAGGTCGGCCGCCCACCGGGTCGCCGTGCCGGCGGTCGACGTGCCCGCGGCGAGGACGGACGTGCCGGGGAAGACGAAGGGTGCCGCCCATAGCGCGGGGTCGACGATCGGGTCGGTGCCCACGCGGATGTGGTAGCTGCTCGACCCGTACATCGCCATGAGCTCGCCGCTGCCGAGCACCCCCGAGCCCACCGCCTCGGCCGGTGAGTCGGTCGTGCCGACGATCACGGGCGTGCCGCCGGGCAACCCTGTCGCGGCGGACGCGTCGGCGGTCAGCGGTCCCGCGAGCTCGCCCGACCAGGCCAGCTCGGGCAGGCGTCCGACGTCGACGAGGTCGTCGCAGCCGGAGACGTCCCACCGGTGCTCGGCCAGCCGGTAGAACGGGTGGAAGTAGCCCGCGGTGGCATGGTCGATCACCGATCGACCGGTCAGACGGGCGACGATCCAGCTCTGCGACGTGTGGAACCAGCGCGCCGACCGCCAGACGTCCGGATCCTCGTCGTGCAACCACGCGATCTTCGGCCCCGCGGACTGGCTCGTCAGCCTGTTCCCGGTGCGCCGCACGACCTCCTCGGTGCCGAGCCGACGCTCGAGCGCGGTGACCTGGGCCTGGGCCCGGGTGTCGACGCCGTACAGGATCGCCGGCCGCAGGGGGCGCAGGTCGCGGTCGACGGGGAGCACGCACGGCCCGATGGCGGAGACGCCCACGGCGTCGACGCGACCCAGGTCCCTCCCGACCAGCTCGCGGCACACGGCCACGACGTCCGCCCACCACACCGCCTCGGCATCGTGCTCGACGTGGCCCGCGCGCGGCGTCGCCAGGCCGTGCCGCCGGGAGGCCGCCGCGCGCACGGCACCCGAGGTGTCGACGAGCACGCCCTTGGTCTCGAACGTGCCGACGTCGACACCGAGGAACATCGCGGGCTCCTCAGCCGCGCACCAGGGACGCCGCCGCCATCAGCGCGGCGACGCGCGCACGGTCCACGACGTTCTCGAAGACGCCGTCGACCTTGAACGCCGTCCCGACGATGGCCGCATCGGCGATCGACAGCTGCTCCTCGATGTTGTCCACCCGGACACCGGTGTTCGCCACGACCGGCGTGTCCCTGGCGTTGGCCTTGACCACCTTCAGCTGCGCCGCGTCGGTCTCCGAACCGGCGGTCAGGCCCGAGACGCACAGACCGTCGGGACGGCAGTTGAAGACCGTCGAGCGGGTCAGCGCGGCCAGGTCCCGCTCCCCGAGGTACTGGGCCGCCTCCGGCACGATGTTGAACAGGAGGCGCACGTCCTGGCCTCCGACCGCGGCGCGGTGGCGGGCCGTCGCACCGACGTTGGTGTCCCAGACCCCGAAGTCGCTGGCGTACGCGCCGGTGAACACCTCGCGGACGAAGCGGGCGCCGGTGGCGACGGCGACGTCGATCGAGGCCTGGGCATCCCAGAGCACGTTGACCCCGAAGGGCACCTCGATCTGGTCGCGCACCTCGCCGATGACCCGTGCCATGGCGGCCGCGGTCACCGTCTCGGTCTTCGTCAGGTACGGCAGGCTGAACTCGTTGGAGATGAGGATCCCGTCGACGCCGCCGGCCTGCAGCTCACCGATCTCACGGCGTGCGTGGGCCACGACCGCCTCCATCCCCCCGGCCGAGTCGTACCCCGGGTCCCCGGGCAGGGCCGGCAGGTGGCACATCGCGATGACGGGCTTGCGCACCTCGAAGACGTCGTCCAGCCAGGTCATGTCAGTCCTCCAGGTGGGTGTCAGCGCGGTCGGCGATGACCTTGATCAGGGCAGATGCGTTCTCGCGTCCGTAGCCGGACCGCTGGGCGGCCTCGAGGTTGTCCAGCACCGGGGCGAGGCCCGGCAGCGGGCAGCCCACCTGGGCCGCGAACGCGTCGATGAGATGGGCGTCCTTGACCATGAGGTCGAGGGCGAACGACGGGCTGTAGTCCCCGGCGAGCACGGCCGGACCGACGCCGTCGAAGATCGGCGACCGGAAGTCGGTCACGTGCAGCACGTCCAGGACGGCGTGCAGGTCGAGCCCGGCACGCTTGGCGAGGG
Source organism: Cellulomonas sp. 73-145 (assembly GCA_001898185.1). Taxonomy (GTDB): domain Bacteria; phylum Actinomycetota; class Actinomycetes; order Actinomycetales; family Cellulomonadaceae; genus Cellulomonas. The sequence goes on from MKTI01000005.1 coordinate 290,360, forward strand.
CCAGCGCCTCGCCAAGCACGTTGAGCTGCGCTGCGACGACGAGGTTGCCGACGAGCTTCATCCGCGCCCCCGCACCGTGCCCACCCATGTGATGGACCGTCTCGGCCACAGCGTCCAGCACGGGGCGCACCGTCTCCACCGTCTCGGTGTCACCCCCGACCACCACCCAGAGCCCGCCGGCGGCCGCCTCACCCTTGGACCCGAAGACGGGCGCGTCGAGGAAGCGGATGCCGCGCTCCTCGGCGGCCCGGGCCTCCTCGTCGCTGAGCGTCGGGCTGATGGTCGACATGTCTGCCACCACGGTGGTCGCAGCGACGTGCGCCAGCACCCCGTCAGGACCGAGGACCGCCTCGCGGACCGCGGGGTCGTCCGACAGGCAGACGAGAACGACGTCGCGGCCCGCGACCGCCTCGGCGATCGAGCCGGCCGCAGTGGCGCCGGGCGCGTCCGTGGCGATCCTCTCGGCCGTCCGGTTCCACACCGTGACGTCGTGACCGGCACGCAGCAGGTTCGCCACCATGCCGCGGCCCATGGTCCCGAGGCCGATGTACCCGATGGATGCCATGGCTCAGCTCCTCGCCGTCACGGTGTCGGCGGGGGCGGACGCGTCGTTGGCTGCGCGCCAGGACTCCAGGAACCTCAAGAAGGCCGTGGCCCCGGGGTCCTGCAGACCGATGCTGCGTTCCTGGAGCCAGGACGCACGTCCCCGCCGGGACTGCAGCGGCGTGGTGTCTTCCACCGCGCGACGGGCGGCGCCGATGGCTTCGTCCAGGCCGCTGCTCGCGTCAGCGGCTGCCTCCAGCGCTTCGGCCGCGGGCATGATCGCGTCGAGGATCGTCTTGTCCCCGAGCTGGGTCTTGCCTCGGTTGGCGATGTTCTCCCCGGCCAGGCGCGCGAACGCGCCGGCGTCTGCGACGCTGACATCGTCCAACGTTGCCCAGCCACGCGATCCCGCCAGCAGGCCGCCGGCGACGAGCGCTGCCATCGTGGACGGGTTCGCGTTGGCGAACGCCTTCGCACACGTCCGGGCGATCTCGGTGGGGGACGCGTCGTCGGACAACGCCTCAAGCGCCTCGATGACAGCCTTCGCGCCGAGGGACACGGTGATTCCGAGGTCGCCGTCGCCGAGCGCCTGGTCCAGGTCGCGGAGCTCGTCGGCATAGCCGACCAGCTCGCCGAGGGCGCGGCTGATCGACTCCTGAAGCTGGACGGAACGCATCGTTCTACTCCTCGAAGAAGGGCGACTTGGCGGGGGCCTCGAGCAGCGCGAGCCGCTCGTCGTTGAGCTCGAGGAGAGAGATGGAGGCGCCGGCCATCTCCAGGCTCGTCGCGTACTCGCCGACGTAGGACTTGGCGATCGTGATCCCACGCTCGGCGAGCAAGGTGTGCACCCGGCGGAACAGGACGTACAGCTCCTCCAGCGGTGTGGCACCCAGACCGTTGACCAGGACCGCGACGCGCGAGCCCGAGGTCAGGTCGAGGTCCGCGACCAGCGCGGTGATGATCCGATCGGCGATCTGGTCGGCCGACTCCAGCGGGCCCCGGTGGATCCCGGGCTCGCCGTGGATGCCGATCCCGATCTCCATCTCCCCGTCGGGCAGCTCGAAGCTCGGGTGGCCCGTGGTGGGCAGGATGGTCGGCGACAGGCCGATGCCCATCGTCGCGGTGTGCTCGATCACGTCCTCGGCGACGGCGGCGACCTGGTCCAGGTCGTCGCCGCGCTCGGCCGCGGCGCCGGCCGCCTTGTACGCGAAGATGATCCCGGCGACGCCTCGCCGATCCGCCTTGCGGTCCTTCGGCTGGCTCGCGACGTCGTCGCGGCCGAGCACGGTGCGAGTCTCGATGCCTTCCAGCTCGGCCAGGTCGGTCGCGAGGTCGAAGTTGAAGACGTCGCCGCCGTAGTTGCCGTACAGGAACAGCACTCCGGCGCCGCCGTCGACAGCCTTGGCGGCCTCGAAGCACTGCTGTGAGGACGGGGAGCTGAAGACGTTGCCGATCGCGACGCCCGAGCACAGACCTGTACCGACGTAGCCCTTGAACAGCGGCAGGTGCCCCGAGCCGCCACCGGTGACGATGCCGACATGGCCGGCGACCGGCGCATCGGCGCGCACCAGGATCCTCAGGTCGTCGGCCGGCGTCTTCACCAACGTCGGGTGCGCCTTGAGGATGCCCTCGATCATCTCGTCGACGAATCGATCGGGATCGTTGATGATCTTCTTCACGTCATTCCTTCCTTCGGTGCACGACGGTGCGCGCCGGGCGGGTACGGCTTCGTGTGTCGGTGCAGGTCACACCGGTGTCGGCGGCGTCGCGGGCCCGACTGGTAGCGCGGGTGGAGTCCCTCGTCGCCGGCGGCGCAGGTGCACCTGATCGGAGACCATGACGACGATGAGGATCAGGCCCTGGGCGACGGCGTACTGGTAGGGCGACCAGCGCATGGCGTTGAACCCGCTGGACACGATCTGCAACGTCAGGGCGGCGAGCACGACCCCGGTGACGGTGGCGAACCCGCCGTTCGGATTGGTGCCGCCGAGGACCGCGATGACGATGACGAGCAGGGTGTAGGAGGCGCCGTAGTCCGCACTGGCCGTCGGGTTGCGTGCGATGAACAGCATGCCGGCGATACCGCCGAGCAGTCCGGTCATCACGTACGTGCCCAACAGGGTCCGTCGGCTGCTGATCCCGGAGTACGCAGCCGCGGTCGGGTTGGCGCCCTGCAGCTGGATCTTGTGCCCGAGTGCGGTCCGGTTGATCAGAATCCCGATCCCCGCGGCCACGAGCAGCAGGGCGATGAACAGGACCGGGATGCCGCCCACCGTGGCGTTCCCGACACCGGTCAGGACCCGCGGGGCTCCGTAGAGCGTCCGGCCGCCCGTCCACACCACCGCCAGACCGTTGAAGATCTGCATCGTGGCGAGCGTCGCCAGGATCGGGGTGATGCCGACTCGGCTGACCAGGAGGCCGTTGACCAAACCGCCAACCAGCGCCACCACCAGACCGATGAGGATGAACACCGGTCCGAGCGCGTCGCCGCGGCTGCCGGCGGCCGTGTAGAGCGTCGAGATGGTGATGGCGGTCAGGTTGGCAACGGCCACGATCGACAGGTCGATCCCGCCCGTGAGCATCGCGAGCATCTGGGCGATGGCGAGCACGCCGATCTCCGGTGCAGCCACGGCGATGTTCTGCAGGTTGAGGGTGGACAGGTACACCCCGGGACGCAGCGCTGCGAACAGGGCGAAAGCCACCACGACGAGGACCAGCATGCGCCGCACGCCACGGTTCGTCTGGAAGCGGCCGACCAGCGATCGGGCTACCTCGTCGACACTGGCATTGACTCGCCGCAGCGAGCCCTGCTCCTTCTGGGCGGTCACCGGGCCACCTCCAGGTCCTCGTGGGCGAACACTCTCTTGCGCGAGCGCTTCGCGGCGGCCGCCTGGACGCCGACACCTATGACGAGCAGGAGACCCACCGCAGCGCGCTGCCAGGCGGTAGGCACACCCACGAGCAGCAGGCTGTTGTTGATCAGCTGCACGAGCAGCACCCCGAGGAGCGTGCCTCCGACAGAGCCGCGGCCACCAAAGATCGACGCCCCACCGAGAACGACGGCGGCGATGATGTCGAGCTCGCTGCCGACCAGGTCCTGCGGGTTGGCGTTCCGCCCGAGGATCACGTAGACCACACCGCCGGCGGCGGCGAGCATCCCGACCAGGACGTAGACGAGCAGCTGGGACCGGATCACGCGGAAGCCAGCGCGTCTCGCTGCCTCGGTGTCCCCACCGATCGCGTAGACCCCGCGCCCGAACATCGTGTTGCGAAGCAGCCACCACACGAACACCGTCAGCAGGACCGGGACCAGGACCATCAGGCTCACCGAGACCGGTGAGCCTCCGGAGTGGGCCGTGACCAGGTCGTGCTTGCCGGCGCGGTCCATGCTGGGCGGCAGCGCGGCGATGTACCGCGAACCGATGTAGGCCAGCAACGCGCCCTTGAACACGCTCTGCGTACCCAGGGTGACGATCAGTGTCGGCAGCCGGAACCGGGCGATCAGCCCGCCGTTGACCAGCCCGAGCACCGCACCGATCCCCAGCGCGAGCAAGGTGAGGACGACCAGCGAGGCGGTCGATCCACCGGCTCCGGAGAGCTTCACGGTGGTGTACGCGGCGAAGATGGCGATTGCCGCGAAGGAGACGTCGATCCCGCCGGAGATGATGACGATCAGGACGGCCAGGGCGAAGATCACCGGCACGATCGAGCTGCGAATCACCGCGAAGAGGGTTCCCACGGTAAAGAATGACGGGCTCACCAGCGACATCGCGACGATGAGGACCACCAGGACGGCCGCGAGAACGCCCTCGTTGTTGGAACCACGAAGGGCCATGAGCCGGGCGCTCATGCGGCCATCGTCCGCTGGATCGTCTCGAGGTCGACGCCGTCGCCCTCGAGCTCTTGAACCACCTGGCCCTGGCGGATGACCAGGACGCGGTGGCACACGGCGACCAGCTCGGGCACGTCGTCGGACACGATGAGCACGCCGCGACCGTCTGCCGCCTCCTGGCGCAGGATCTGCAGGATCTCTGACTTCGACCCCACGTCAACTCCCACGGTCGGTCCGTTCAGGATGAGCACCTTCGGCTTGGTCGCCAGCCACTTGGCCAGCACGACCCGTTGCGCGTTGCCGCCCGACAGGCTCCGCACAGGCGAGGAGACGTTCGGCGCCTTGATGCGCAGCCGCCCGAACAGCGACGTGATCGTCTCGGCGATGCGCCGGCGATCGAGAAGACGTGAGGGGCGGCGCCGGTAGGCGTCGAGTGAGGACGCGATGATGTTGTCCGCGATCGACGCATCCATGAACAGGCCCTGAGTAAGGCGATCCTCCGGCACGTACCCGATGCCTGCCGCGACGGCGTCGTCGATGGAGCGGATCGTGCAGTCCTGCCCGTCGACGGTGATGGTGCCCGAGCGGGCAGGCAGCACGCCGAACAGGGATTCGGCGATCTCGCTGCGACCGGAGCCCAGCAGGCCCGTCAGCCCGAGGATCTCACCGCGGTGCAGCGTGAAGGACACGTCGCGGTACGCCCCGGGAAGGGTCAGGTCCCGCACCTCCAGCACGGCGGAGGCGTCAGCTGGCAGGCGTACGACCTGCCGGCTCTCGTCGATGTCGTGCCCGGTCATGTAGCGCCCGATGCTGGCTCCGTCGAGCTCGGCGGCCGGCGCTGTGAGCACGTGGGACCCGTTGCGCAGGATCGTGACGGTCTGAGCGACCTGGAGGACCTCGTCGAGCTTGTGGCTGACGAAGAGGAGCGCGACGCCGCGCTCCGTCAGCTGCCGCACGACCGCGAACAGCCGCTGCACCTCGGTGCGGGTCAGCGCCGTGGTCGGCTCGTCCATGATCAGGATGCGCGCGTCGTGGACCAGGGCGCGGCAGATGGCGGTGAGCTGCTTGTCGGCGACGGAGAGGCGTTCGACGTCCTCCTCGAGGTCCAGCTTGATGCCCAGCTCGCGCACGATCCGCTCGGCGGCGGGACGTGCGCGCCTTCTGGAGTAGAGCGCCCGGTGGGCGGCGACCTCGCCCGTGAGCACGATGTTCTCGGCCGCGGTGAGGTTCCCGAACAGCGAGAAGTCCTGGTAGATGACCTGGATTCCCGCATCCATGGCGCCGCTCGGCGTCATGCGGTCGTGCTCGGTGCCCGCGACGACGATCCTGCCGGAGTCGGGTCGCTCGACGCCGCTGATGATCTTGATCAGCGTGGACTTTCCGCAGCCGTTCTCACCGGCCAAGCAGTGCACGGTGCCCGGCTTCAGGCTCAGGGAGACGCCTGCGAGGGCGCGCACGCCGCCGAACGTCTTGACGATGTCGCTGACCTCGAGCACCGGAGCTTCGCTCTCGCTCATCGCTCACCTCCAGGGGGACGGTGCGGCCCCGTCGTCTCGACGGGGCCGCACCTGCGTTCAGCGGATCAGAAGGGGTACTTCGCCATGTTCGACTTGTCGACGATCACGGCCGCGTCACCGACGTAGACGTTGTCCGTTCCGGTCAGCTTCTTCAGGGAGTGGTACCCCTCCAGGCCCAGATCGGTACCGTCCTGGACCTTCTGCCCCTGGGCGAGCATGAGCGCGATCTTCAGCTGCGCCTGGCCGGCCAGGGCGGGGTCCCAGAAGAAGATCTTCTGGATCGAGCCGTCCGTGAGGTACTTCGACGCGACCGACGGGATGCTCGTGCCCATCACGCAGACCTGACCGGCCTTGCCGGCCTCGGACACGGCGCGGGCAATACCGGCGACGTCGGTGCCGGCCGAGCCCTCGAAGCCCTTGATGTCGGGATACTTGCCGAGGATCTCCTTGGCCTTCTGGTACGCGACGTTCTCGTCCTCCTTGGACTCGATCGGGTCCTCGACCCGGGTCACGTTCGGGTACTTGGCCTTGGCCTCGTCGAGCGCCCCCTGGACCCAGTCCATGTGCGTCTTGGCGGTCAGGTGGCCGACGAACGCCACGTACTTCCCGGAGGTGCCCATGCACTGGGCCAGGTTGTCCATCATCTTGGCGCCGTAGGCCGCGTTGTCGAACGCCTCGATGTCGATGTCGACGTTCTTCATGCCGGCGGCTTCGTGCGAGACGACGACGATGCCCTGCGACCGGGCCTGGCCAAGCACCTGCTCGAGCGACGCCGGCGAGTTGGGCACCACGGTGATGGCCGTCGGCTTCTGCGGGATCAGGTTCTGGATGATCTGGACCTGCTTCTCCGGGGTGGCGTCGTCGCCGCCGTCCTGGCGAGCGTCCACACCGGTGTCCTTCTTGAACTGCGCCACACCCTCGGCCATGCGGTCGAACCAGCCCACACCCTGGATCTTCACGACCGTGACCATCGTCATGGACTTCGGGTCCTTCGTGGCACCGCCAGCGGCGCCACCGCCCGCAGCACCCGACGACGAGGACGTCGTCGAACCGCCGACCGAACCGCATGCGGTCAGCAGACCAGTCACCACGGTCGCGGCCACCGCGAGCTTCATGGACTTCGTGCGCCTCATGTCTCACTCCCTCGTGATCTCGAGCCTCTGCACGGCTTCGTGCACTCCCAGCGGCCACTACGCCGACTTTGGCGACAGTAGACCCCGATTTCGCACAGGTCGAGCACCTGTTATGCGCGATATCGCGCATATGACGATCGTTACCTGCTCGTTACCGCGCAGACCCCTGTGTAGGCTGCGTGCAACGCGACGATGCGAGGAGGGGGCAGTGGGCAGACGGCAGGACATCGTGGCGATCGTCCGGTCGACGGGTTTCGCCAGCGTGGTCTCACTGGCCCAGCACTTCAGGGTCGACACCTCGACGATCCGCCGCGACCTGGACCGCCTCGAGCAGCAGCGGCTGATCGAGCGCACGCACGGCGGGGCCGTCCCCGTGAAGTCTGCTGACGGACGGGCCTCCTCCGAGACGCGTCATCGCGCTGAGAAGGCCGCCATCGGGGCCGCCATGGCCGAACGCATCCACGAAGGCCAGACGGTCCTTCTCGACAGCGGGACAACGACCCTCGAGGTCGCCCGGCACCTGAAGCACCAGCGACTGACCGTCGTCACGCACGACCTGCGCATCGGCCTGGAGATCGCCAAACGGCGCAGCATGCACCTGGTGTTCATCGGAGGTGAGCTGCTGCCCCAGGAGTTCGCCATGTGGGGTCCCACATCCGTGCAGCAGATCGACAACATGCGGGTCAACGTCGCGATCTTCGGCGCGGACACCGTCCTCGACGAGGGCCTCTACATCCGAGCCAGCTACGAGCTCGAGGTGAAGCGGCACATGCGAGCCATTGCGGCCGAGGCCTTCTTCGTGGCCGACAGCTCCAAGTTCGGCCGTGAGGCGCTCTTCAAGGTGTTCGGCTTCGAGGAGTTCACCGCCGGGATCACCGACGACACACTCGACCCGATCCGCGCAGCGTCCTTCCCGGTCCCCTTGATTCGTGTGCCCGCGCGACGAACGCCGGAAAGCGAGACCGCCATAGATGACGCGGCCCCTGAGCGCCGAGCCAGACCGGAGCGTCGAGCCACAGTCGATAGTGAGGCAGGCCCAGCCATCTGACACCGCTCGATGCCAGATGCGGGATCCTGGATGAGGATCAGTGCGAGAAGGAACTGGTTCCACGACCAATAGGAAGTAGAGCAGGCCGGCTCGGTCCTCGTCCACCGGGCGCCTCGCCAAGATGGTGAAGTCTGGCCGGCACCGCCCTCACGTCGTCGACCGCGACTCGTGACCTCGGCGGTACGGCGTGCGCCGCAGGGCTCAACGGCGTCCGCGGATTCGAGTCTCGCAGCCTGTTGACCTGCGACTACGCTAACTCGACGCCCGTGCACCCACCGGTTCAATCCCAGCGGGGACGCGTCTGACCTGCACGGATGTCGCGATATCGTCCGGATTTCTGTCCACTTTCTGGCCCTCGACCAGCAAGAAGGCCGCCTCTCCACCCGGAGAAACGGCCTCTGACCTGCATCGATGGTGGAGCTGAGGGGATTCGAACCCCTGACCCCCTGCATGCCATGCAGGTGCGCTACCAGCTGCGCCACAGCCCCTCGACCCGCAACCGCGAGCCGCGCCCCGGAGGGCGCCTGGAGAGTCTAGGACGATCCCCGGCCCGAACGCTAATCCGGGTTCCGGGTCTGCGACTCCGCCTCGGCGGGTGCGTCGGGCCCCGCGTCCCAGTCCCGGGAAGCGTCCGTCGGGCCGAGGTTGAAGCCGTGCAGCCGCCAGTCCGGTGCCACCGGCCCGTGCGAGGGGCTGAGGTCGGCCCAGTGCGCGTTCTGCAGGCCGATCACCCCGCGCCACGCCGGGTCCTGCCCCAGCAGCTCACCCACCGCGAGCGCGATGGCCGCCCCGTGCGACACCACCACGAGCGTGTCGGCCTGTCCGAGCGCCTCTGCGTGGGCACGGACCGCCGCACCGAGGCGTGCCGCGACGTCGGCCCGCGACTCGGCACCGACACCGACGGGGTCGCCACCGGCGCGCCAGACGGCGAACTCCTCCGGCCACCGCTCGTCGATCTGCTCGCCGGTCAGCCCCTCCCACTCCCCGAAGCTGCGCTCGCGCACCTGCGGGTCCACGGCGAGCGGCAGGCCGGCACCGCGGGCCAGGTACTCGGCGGTGGCCTGCGCCCGCGAGAGGTCCGACGACACGATCACCGTCGGCTCGTACCGGGCGAGGATCGTCGCGGCGGCGGTGCGAGCCTGCCAGCGGCCGACGGCGTCGAGAGGGATGTCGATCTGGCCCTGCAGCCGTCCGCTCGCGTTCGCCGCCGTGCGTCCGTGCCGCCACAGCAGCACGCGTCCGGCGGTCACTCCCCGAGGTCCTCGTGCTCCTGGCCCGCGCGCTCCTGCTGCTCGACACCCCGTGAGTCAGCCGGCAGCTCGATCACCGGGCAGTCCTTCCACAGCCGCTCGAGGGCGTAGTAGACCCGGTCCTCGGCGTGCTGCACGTGCACGACGATGTCGCCGAAGTCGATCAGCACCCACCGGCCCTGACCTTTGCCCTCTCGCCGCAGCGGCTTCGCGCCGAGCTTGAACAGGGCCTCCTCGACGGCGTCGACGATCGCGCCGACCTGCCGCTCGTTGGTGCCGGACGCGATGAGGAACACGTCGGTGAGCACCAGCTGGGCGCTCACGTCCAGGGCGATGATCTCCTGCGCCTTGCGGTCGGCAGCGGCGTGCGCCGCGGCATAGGTCAGCTGCAGGGCACGGTCGGATGCGGGCACGGGGCTCCTCGGTGGCGCGTCAGAGCGCGGTGGTGGGGTCTGCGACGGCGGTGGCCAGCACAGAGACGACGGAGTGCGACGAGGTTCCCTCGGCGCCGGACGAGCCGGACGGGCGCCCGTGGTTCCACAGTGCGACGACGAGGAAGCCGAGCACGAACGCCACGATGACCAGGACGATCAGGTGCAACCACGTGTAGGGATGACGGCGCGCGACCGGCTCGTCGTCCTCGTCGTCCAGGTCCACGGGCGGGGCCGTCCGCGGGGACGGGAAGGGTGCGCTGGGGACCTCGGGCGACGCCGCGGCGGGACCGGCCGGCCGGGCTGCCGGGGTCGGGGTCGGGGCGGGAGCCCCATCGGGTTCCACGACCGCCCAGGAGCCGCGACGTGGCTCCGCCGGGGGCGTGAGGACTGCGGGCGACGGCGCGGGCGCCTGGATGGTCGGTGCCGCCTCCGCACGAGCCGGCGTCCAGGCCGCGGGCCGCTGTCCGGCGACCGGCTCCGCTGCAGCCGGGGTCGAGCCGTAGGACGGCCACGACTGGGCCGGGGCCTGCGGGGCATCCGCCGGCCGTCCCGAGGTAGCGGCACGGCCCTCGGGAGCCCACGACGGCGCGCTCTGCGCGCGTGGTCCGCGCGTGGCGGAGTCAGCGGCTGCACCCGGCGCCCACGTGGGCGCGGCCCCGCGACCCGGCTGGCTCGCGTCGCTCGGCCTGCCCTGAGGCGTGCTGCCGTTCGACGGAGCGGGTGCGAAGGCGGCGCGGGAGGGAGGCGCCGGTGGTGCCGAGGCCTCCCGCGGCACCGGGTTGCGGGCCGGCGGCGCCGCAGACGGACCTGGGGACGGATTGGCCGACGATGGGGAGCTCGTCGCCGGTCCCCAGCCGGTGGCCGCGGCGGGGCGTCCGGCGAGGCCCGACGTCGGTGCGGCACCCCCCGCGGGCGCCCCACCCTGCGGGGCACCTGCCGACGCGCCCGACGTCGCCATCGACGAGCGAGGACCCGCCGTCGGGTCGAGCGTGTCGCGCGTCGCGCGGCGAGAGCGGTAGGCCGCGTCGGAGATGACCGGCGGACGGACGCCGCCCTGCGTCGGACCGGCGGGCGGTGCGACCGACCCCTGCGCGGGTACGGGGGGTGGCACACGGCCGGGCGTCGCGGCGCTCCGGGGCGTCGGGCCCAGCGTCGAACGGCCCGGGACGGCGGCGGGCGCAGCGGGGGCGGGCCGTGAGCCCGACGTCGGACCGGACGTCGGCCGTGGTGCCGCCCACACGGGCGTCCCCCCGGAGGTCGGCTGACCGGGCGTCGACTGCTCGCGCAGCGCGCGGCGGGACGCCGTCGGAGGGCGCGCATCAGGCCGAGCCGGCTGCTCCGTCCCGGACGGTCCTTGGGGACGGGTCGGCTCCGGCCAGGACGACGCCGACGGCGCCCACTGGGGTGCGCGTGCGGCTCCCGTGGCGGTCTCCTCCGCAGGGACGGCGGCCTCGGAGGCAGCACGCTCCCTCTCGCGGCGCCGCCGGCGCTCTCCGGGTTCACTCATCAGGACCTCGATACAACCTGTGCTTGCCGATGTACTGGACCACGCCGTCCGGCACGAGGTACCAGACCGGCATGCCGGTCCTCGCCCGTGCCCGGATGTCTGACGAGGAGATGGCCAGCGCGGGGATCTCGAGCACGCTGACGCGATCCCCCGGCAGCCCGTCCACCGACAGCGTGTGCCCCGGCCTGGTGACCGCGACGAAGTGCGCCATGGTGAACAGCTCGTCGGCATCCTTCCACGTGAGGATCTGCGCGACGGCGTCCGCTCCCGTGATGAAGTACAGATCGGCACCCGGACGCTGAGACTTCAGGTCCCGCAGCGTGTCGACCGTGTACGTGAGGCCGGGCCGGTCGACGTCCACCCGGCTGACCCAGAACCGCGGGTTCGAGGCGGTCGCGATCACCGTCATCAGGTAGCGGTGCTCCGCCTCCGACACCGGCTGGTTCTGCTTGAACGACGGCTTGCCGGTGGGGACGAAGATCACCTCGTCCAGGTCGAACCGCGCGGCCGCCTCGCTCGCCGCCACCAGGTGACCGTGGTGCACGGGGTCGAACGTCCCGCCCATGACGCCAACGCGTGGTCGAGTCATGGGCGGCGCGACGACGCCGGAGGTCAGTGCTTCGAGCCCGCGTGACGGAACGCGGACGTGATCAGCAGCAGGGCGGCGAGCCCCACGAACGCGCCGATGCCGAACACGGGTGCGGGGAACGGCAACGTGGCGCCTGCGGCCTCCTGGGCGGCGATCAGCGCAGCCTGCACGGGAACCTCCAGCGGTCGGGACGGGACGGCCAGTCTCTCACGGGTGCGGGACGGGTCACGGGCGGACGTGCCCGTCGCCGTGCACCACCCACTTGGTGGTGGTGAGCTCCGCGAGGCCCATGGGCCCCCTGGCGTGCAGCTTCTGGGTGGAGATGCCGATCTCGGCCCCCAGCCCCAGCTGACCGCCGTCCGTGAACCGCGACGACGCGTTCACCATCACGGCCGCCGAGTCGACCTCCGCGACGAACCGCTCGGACGCCGCCAGGTCGCGGGTGCAGATCACCTCGGTGTGGCCCGTGCTCCACGTGCGGATGTGCTCGAGCGCCTCGTCGAGCGAGTCGACCACGCGCACGGCGATGTCCAGCGAGAGGTACTCGGTGGCCCAGTCGACGTCGGTGGCCGGGACCGCGGTGACACCGTCCGGCACCAGCTCGAGGGTCCGTTCGTCACCGTGCACCGTCACCCCGGCGTGCCCGAGCGCGGCCAGTGCGGACGGCAGGAAGGCCGCTGCGGCGTCGGCGTGCACCAGCAGGGTCTCGAGCGCGTTGCAGACGCCGACGCGCTGCGTCTTGCCGTTCAGCAGGATGGCGGTCGCCGCCTGCGGGTCCGCCGTCGCGTCGACGTACAGGTGGCAGTTGCCCACGCCGGTCTCGATCACCGGGACGCTCGCCTCGCGCACCACCGTGGCGATCAGGTCCGCACCGCCACGCGGTACCAGGACGTCGACCAGGCCGCGCGCATGCATCAGCGCCACCGCGCCCTCGCGTCCGTACCGGTCGATCGACTGGACCAGGTCGGCCGGCAGCCCCTGCGCCTCCAGCGCCTCGCCGAGCACCCGGACGATCACCTGGTTGCTGTGCGCCGCGGCGCCACCGCCGCGGAGGACGACGGCGTTCCCGCTCTTCAGCGCCAGACCGGCGGCGTCCACCGTGACGTTCGGCCGCGCCTCGTAGATCATGCCGACCACGCCCATCGGCACGCGCACCTGCCGCAGCCGCAGCCCGTTGGGCAGCGTGGAGCCGCGGACCACCTCACCGACCGGGTCGGGCAGGCCGGCGAGCTCGCGCAGCGCGTCCGCGATGCCCGACAGCCGCGGCGCCGTCAGCGTGAGCCGGTCCAGCAGACCGGCGCTGAGGCCGGCGGCGCGACCGGCGGCCAGGTCCAGCTCGTTGGCCGCGATGATCTCGTCCGTCGCGGCCAGCACGGCGTCCGCCATCGCGTGCAGGGCCGCGTCCTTGGTCGACCTGGTCGCGGTGGCCAGCGCCCGGGAGGCCGTCTTGGCACGCCGCGCGATCTCACGGACGTGGGCGTCCACGTCGCCGGTGCGCCCGGCCGGCGCCACGGCAGCGGCGTCGAGGGAGAGGGTCATCGGTCCAGGGTAGCCCGGCCCCGCCGGCGCATCAGGATCAGGTCGTCCCGATGGACGAGCTCGCGGTCGTACCCCGGTCCGAGCTCGGCGCGCAGGTCCTTCGTGCTGCGTCCCAGCAGGTCAGGGACCTCTTCTGCGGAGTAGGCGACGAGCCCCCGCCCGACGAGCGTGCCGTCCGGTGCGACGAGCTCGACCGGGTCGCCGGCCTCGAACTCGCCGTCGAAACCGGTGACCCCGGCCGGGAGCAGCGACTTGTGCCGCTCCACCAGCGCCCGCACGGCACCGTCGTCCAGCACGAGCCGGCCCCGGGTCCGCGCGGCGTGCGCCAGCCACAGCAGCCGTACGGACGAGCGCCGCCCGGTGGCGGCGAACCACGTGCCGACGTCCTCGCCGGCCAGTGCCGCGGCCGCCTGCGCGGCGGAGGTCAGCAGCACGGGGACGCCCGACTGGGTCGCGATCGTCACCGACTCGAGCTTGGTCACCATGCCACCGGTGCCCACCGCGCTCCCCCGGCTGGTCACGTCGACGCCCTCGATGTCAGCCGGACCGGCGACCAGGGGGATGCGGACGCTGCCCTCCCGGTCGGGCGGGCCCGTGTAGAGCCCGTCCACGTCGGTGAGCAGCACCAGCGCGTCGGCGTGCACCAGGTGCGACACCAGGGCGGCCAGGCGGTCGTTGTCGCCGAACCGGATCTCGTCGGTCGCGACGGCGTCGTTCTCGTTGATCACCGGCACCACGCCGAGGTCCAGCAGCCGGGCCAGGGCGCGGTAGGCGTTGCGGTAGTGGCCGCGGCGCACCGTGTCGTCGGCCGTCAGCAGCACCTGGGCGACGCGGTGCTGGTGGGCCGCGAACGCCCGCGTGTAGTGGGCGATCAGCAGGCCCTGGCCGACGGAGGCGGCCGCCTGCTGGGTGGCCAGGTCGCGCGGGCGCGCGACGAGCCCCAACGGCCCCATGCCGGCGGCGATGGCGCCCGACGACACCAGCACCACCTGCCCCCCGGCACCGAGCCGGGCGGCCAGCACGTCGACGAGGGCGCGCAGCCGTTCCGGCTCGAGGTGGCCGGTGCCGTCCGTCAGGGACGACGACCCGACCTTCACCACGATCCGGTGGGCGGCGGGCAGCTGGGCCCTGGTCTGCAGCGAGGCGGCGCTCACGGCGGGCATTCTCCCGCGCACCGGCGTGCCGCCGCGCCGACGGTCACCGGTCGGGATCGGTCCAGACGCCGGCCTCGCGCTCGGACCACAGCTCGTCGCGCGCGGCGGTCTTGGCGTCCATCCGCTCCTTGAACTCCGCCCGCTTCTGGCCACGGGTCGGCCGCGAGCGGTCGTCCAGCCGCATGTCGGTGCCGCGGGGGCCACCGAGCAGCTCCGTGCCGGTCAGCAGCGTCGGCTCCCAGTCGAACACGACGGCGTTCGTCTCCGGTCCGATCCGCACCTCGTCACCCGCCACCGCACCGGCCTCGTACAGCGCCTCCTCGACGCCGAGCCGGGCGAGCCGGTCCGCCAGGTAGCCGACCGCCTCGTCGTTGCTGAAGTCCGTCTGCCGCACCCAGCGCTCGGGCTTGCCGCCACGAACCGCGAACCACACCTGACCGGCCGCCTCGCGACGTGTCACGGTGAAGCCGGCCTCGTCCACGGCGCGCGGGCGCAGCACCACTCGCGTCGGCTCCGGCTCGGGGGCCGCGGCACGAGCCGCCTCGACCCGCTCCGCCAGGGCGAACTCCAGGGCACGCAGACCCTCGTGGCTCGCGGTCGACACCTCGAACACCGGCAGGCCGCGGTCCACCAGGATGGGTCGCACCAGCTCGGCGAGGTCACGCGCCTCCGGCACGTCGATCTTGTTCAGCACGACGACCCGGGTCCGCTGCATCAACGGCACGCGGCCACCCTCGATGCCGAGGTCGCCGGCGTAGGCGCCGAGCTCGGCCTCGATCACGTCGAGGTCGCTGACCGGGTCCCGCCCGGGCTCCAGCGTGGCGCAGTCGAGCACGTGCACCACCACGGCGCACCTCTCGATGTGCCGCAGGAACTCCAGGCCGAGGCCCTTGCCCGCCGACGCACCGGGGATCAGTCCCGGCACGTCCGCGACGGTGTACCGGGAGGCACCGGCCTGCACGACCCCCAGGTTGGGCACCAGCGTCGTGAAGGGGTAGTCGGCGATCTTGGGGCGCGCTGCGGACATGGCCGCGACCAGGGAGGACTTGCCCGCGCTCGGGAAGCCGACCAGCGCGACGTCCGCGATCGACTTGAGCTCGAGCACGACGTCGGCGGTCTCGCCCGGCTCGCCCAGCAGCGCGAACCCCGGCGCCTTCCGGCGGGCCGAGGCCAGCTTCTCGTTGCCCAGACCACCACGGCCCCCGGCAGCGACGACGTAGCGCGAGCCCACGCCGACCAGGTCCGAGAGGACCTGCCCGTCGGTCGACTTCACCACGGTGCCGTCCGGCACGCCGATCACCAGGTCCGGCGCGGTGCTGCCGTCGCGGTAGTCCCCCATGCCCTGCGACCCGGGCTGCGCGCGTCGGTGCGGCTGGCGGTGCAGGTCGAGCAGCGTGGTCACCTGGGGGTCGACGACGAGGACGACGGAGCCACCGCTGCCGCCGTCACCTCCGTCGGGTCCCGCCAACGGCTTGAACTTCTCCCGGCGGATGGAGGCGCAGCCGTTCCCACCGTCTCCCCCCGTCGCGTGCAGTACGACGCGGTCCACGAACGTGGTCATCGCTCACTCCTCCCTGATCCGTCGGTGCACCGGAACCCCGGTGCGGGGTCGAGCTCGATGGTCACACGACGAAGGGGCGCACCGAAGCGGTGCGCCCCTTCGTCGACGACGGTTGTGCTGGACGTCAGACCTCGGCCGTGACGACGTCGATCACCTTGCGGCCGCGCCGCGTGCCGAACGCCACAGCGCCCTCGGCCAGCGCGAACAGGGTGTCGTCCCCGCCGCGGCCGACGTTGACGCCGGGGTGGAAGTGGGTGCCGTGCTGGCGGACGATGATCTCGCCGGCCTTGACGACCTGACCACCGAAACGCTTGACGCCGAGGCGCTGGGCGTTGGAGTCGCGACCGTTGCGCGAGGAGCTCGCGCCCTTCTTGTGTGCCATGACGAACCTGCTCTCGTACGACGAATGGTGACCGAGCGCGAGGCTCAGCCGATGGCGGTGACCTTCAGGCGGGTGAGGTCCTGACGGTGGCCCTGACGGCGGCGGTAGCCGGTCTTGTTCTTGTACCGCAGGATGTCGATCTTCGGCCCGCGCTCGTCGCGCACGACCTCGGCGGTGACCGTGACACCGGCCAGCGTCTTGGCGTCGGCGGTCACCTTCTCACCGTCGACCAGCAGCAGCGCCGGCAGCTCGACGGTCGCACCCGCCTTGGCGGCGAGACGGTCCACGACGACGATGTCGCCGACGGCGACCTTCTCCTGGCGGCCGCCAGCCTTCACGATCGCGTACACCACGTTGCTGCTCATCTCTGCTCGTCGTCCTGCGTCCTGTACCTGCATGCCCCCGGCGCCCGCGCACACCCGTGGCCGCAGGCCTGGGGGTTCGCGTCGGCGTCCGTCGCTTGGATCCGCGCGTCGCGGATACCCGCAACACGGAACGAGCGAAGGCACGCACGGTCGGCACGCTGAGCGCGCCGACACACCAGGGTACGGACCGCGAGAGCGGTGGTCAAACCTGCTCGGGGCCGGTGTCGGCGCCCGTCTCGGCGCCCGTCTCGGCGCCCGTCTCGGCGCCCGTGTCAGCGTCCGTCTCTCCGTCGGCCGCGAACACCTCCGGTGCCACCGGGGTCAGCGCGAGCGCCTCGGCGTCGCCCTGCTCGGCGTCGCCCTGCTCGGCGTCGCCCTGCTCGGCGTCGCCCTGCTCGGCACCGGCCGTCGGCTCGGCCACGACCGACGTCCCCGACGGCGGCTGCGGATCGGCGGTGACACCACGCGCCGCCAGCTCGGCGAACACGTCGAGCACGGGTGCCGCGGCTACCGCGGCCGGCTCGGCGTCCTCCGCCTCGACCACGAGCACCTCGACGGGCGCCGACGACACCTCGTCCCGCGCGGGCAGCTCGGGCACGGCTGGGACGTCCTCCGGTCCCGCGTGCCCCTCCTGGGGCGCGTGCTCGTGGGCGTGCGCCGCGGCCGCGGCGATCGTCGCCAGCGTCGCCTTGACCGCCTCGCGCGCCTCGGGCAGGACGGGCACCACCGGCACCGCCGGCGTGGCCACGGGCTCCCCGGCACCGCGCTTGCGACGCGAACGCTTCGCGGTCCCCTCGCTCGGCGTCGCCTGCTGCTGACCGGCGTCCGGACGCACGTTCCGCTCGATCGGGTCGGTGTGCACGATGAACCCGCGCCCGTGGCAGTGCTCGCAGGTCTCGCTGAACGCCTCGACCAGGCCCTGGCCCACGCGCTTGCGGGTCATCTGGACCAGACCGAGCGACGTGACCTCGGCCACCTGGTGCTTGGTGCGGTCGCGCCCCAGGCACTCGACCAGCCGACGCAGCACCAGGTCGCGGTTCGACTCGAGCACCATGTCGATGAAGTCGACGACGATGATGCCGCCGATGTCGCGCAGCCTCAGCTGGCGCACGATCTCCTCGGCCGCCTCGAGGTTGTTCCGGGTCACCGTCTCCTCGAGGGTGCCGCCGGCACCGGTGAACTTGCCCGTGTTGACGTCGATCACGGTCATCGCCTCGGTGCGGTCGATCACCAGGGAGCCGCCGGACGGCAGCCACACCTTGCGGTCCATGCCCTTGGCCAGCTGCTCGTCGACCCGGTGCGCCGCGAACACGTCGCCCGTGCCGGTCCACCGGCTGACCTTCGCGGCGAGGTCGGGCGCGAGCTCACCGATGTAGCCGGAGATCGTCGACCACGCGTCGTCGCCCTGGACCACCAGGGACGAGAAGTCGTCGTTGAAGATGTCGCGCACCACGCGGATCGCCATGTCGGGCTCGCCCTGCAGCAGCGCAGGGGCGGACGCGCTGGCCGACTTCTTCTCGATCGCCTCCCACTGGCCCCGGAGCCGGGCGATGTCCGCGCGGAGCTCCTCCTCGCTGGCACCCTCGGCGGCCGTCCGGACGATGACGCCGGCGGAGTCCGGGACGATGTCCCGCAGGATCTTCTTCAGCCGGGCACGCTCGTTGTCCGGCAGCTTGCGGCTGATGCCGGTCATCCCCCCGCCCGGCACGTACACGAGGTACCGCCCCGCCAGCGTGACCTGGCTGGTCAGGCGCGCGCCCTTGTGCCCGATCGGGTCCTTGGTCACCTGCACCAGCACCGCGTCGCCGGACTTCAGCGCCTGCTCGATGCGCCGGGGCTGACCCTCGAGCCCGGCCGCGTCCCAGTTCACCTCGCCGGCGTAGAGCACCGCGTTGCGACCCTTGCCGACGTCGACGAACGCCGCCTCCATGCTGGGCAGCACGTTCTGCACCCGGCCGAGGTACACGTTGCCGACCATCGACGCCTGCGCCTGGTTGGACACGTAGTGCTCGACGAGCACCCCGTCCTCGAGCACGGCGATCTGCGTCCGGCCGTTCGCCTCGCGCACCACCATCGCGCGGTCCACCGACTCGCGGCGGGCGAGGAACTCGGCCTCGCTGATGATCTGGCGGCGACGTCCGGCGTCGCGGCCCTCACGCCTGCGCTGACGCTTCGCCTCCAGGCGCGTGGAGCCGCGGAGCGCCGTCACCTCGTCGCTGCGGGTGCGCGAACGGGGCTCGCTCTCGGCGGAGTCCATACGGGCCCCCCGACGACGACGGCGACGGCGACGGCTCGACGCGCCCTGCTCGTCCTCGGCGCCGTCCTCCTCGCCGACCTCGGTGGCCGGCTCCTCCTCGTCCTCGGACGGCTCGTCGGTCGCGCCGACGAGCGGCTCACCAGCCTCCGAGCGCGAACGCCGGCCACGGCCGCCACGGCGCCGACGACGACGGGGTGCGCCCTGCTCGTCCTCCGAGACCTCGGTGTCGACCTCGGTGTCCAGGTCGTCCTCCGAGACGTCGAGGGCCTCGTCGCCGGCGCCCTCCAGCTCGGCGCCACCGACGACCTCGTCGACGACGGCCACCTCGGGGGCCTGCTCGCCTCGCCCACGACCACGGCGACGACGGGAGCGGCCGCCCTGCTGGCTCTCCTCGGCCACCGGCGCCTCGACGGGGGTCTCGATCTCGGCCACGGCTGCATCGGCGCGCTCGGCGCGGCGCGCGGCCTCGGAGATCTCCTCGGGCGAGCCGGCACCGACCTGGGCCCGGCGGCGGCGCTGCCGCGTCGCGGCGAGATCGGGCGCCTGGAACAGGAGCGCGGTCGTCGCCAGCCGGGGCGGCTGAGGGGCTTCGTAGGACGCTGCGGTCTGCGCCGCCGGCGCGGTCGCCTCCGGCTCGCCCGACGTCGGTGCCGCCTGCGGCTCCTCCTCGACCTCCTCCGCCCCGGCCTCGGGCTCGGCGGTCTGGGTCGGCTCGACCTCCACCGTCTCGTCCCGCACTGCTGAACGCGCGCGGCCGCCCGCCGGACGACGGCTCGAACGGCGACGACCGGCGGGAGCCTCCTCCGCCTCGGGCGCCACCGGCGCCTCGACAGCGGGTGCGGACGGCTCGACAGCCGCGTCCGGGGCGTCGCCGGCCGCCGCGGTCCGGCGGACCGCTCGGCGGCGACGCGGTGCCGCGGACGGCTCCGCAGGGAGGTCGGATGCGGGAGAACCCGCCGTCCCGGTCTCGACCGACGCCGCCTCGGCGGTCGGGGCGTCGCCGGACGGCGTGGCGGTGGCCGCGACGGGCACCTCCTGCTCGGGTCCCGCGGCTGCCTGGGGCGTCACCGGCGTCGGCGCCGCGACGGAGCGAGTGGCCCGGCGCCGACGCGGACGGACCGTCTCACCCCCGCCAGCCTGGCCGTCGACGGGTTCGGGGGTGGTCTGCTCGGTCACGCGATGTGCTCCTGGGTACCCACCAGCCCCGTGCCCACACGTCACGGTGCTGGTCGGGCGGTCGGTCGTCCTTCGGCACGGTGGCCGGGACGGAAGTCGGCGGTCGGGTCGCGGCCTCGCACGTCGGCGCCATCGCCTGCTGGCCCGGCTGGGCGGCCCCGGTCTGGAGCGTCCTGCCTGGCCGAGCGGCGGCTGGCACGCGGGACGCGCCGGACTGCGAGCTCGGTGGACGGGAGGGCGGTGTGGGCGCCCGATGTCCGCCGCAAGTATCGCACAGCACCCCTCCGGAGGCGGGAGCGACGAGCCTGGTCCGCGTCGCCCGGGCGCGCCGGGCCGCCTGCGGGCCGTCCTCCGGCGGTCTGTCGTCGCCTGCCGAGAAGCGCGTCGCGACACGCCGACGCCACGCCGACAGGAAGACGACACCGCGTCGGCATACGTGACCTAGGTCCTAGGACCTCGGCCCTACGAGCCCTAGCGTTCCGAACGGGCCTAGACCCGCCTCGCCATCAGGTGCGACGGGCGCAGGGCCTGCCCCGCCGCCCGATCCTGGACCCCCGGAGACCTGCGTGGACGCGCTGACCCTGGCCCGCTGGCAGTTCGGTATCACCACCGTCTACCACTTCATCTTCGTGCCCCTGACGATCGGTCTCTCGACCCTCGTCGCGATCATGCAGACGCTGTGGGTCCGCTCCGGGAAGACGGAGTGGCTACGCCTGACCAAGTACTTCGGCAAGCTGCTGCTGATCAACTTCGCGATCGGCGTGGCCACCGGCATCGTCCAGGAGTTCCAGTTCGGCATGAACTGGAGCGAGTACTCGCGGTTCGTCGGCGACATCTTCGGTGCGCCGCTGGCGATGGAGGCCCTGGCGGCCTTCTTCATCGAGTCGACGTTCCTCGGCCTGTGGATCTTCGGCTGGGACAAGCTGCCGAAGCGGGTGCACCTCGCGACGATCTGGCTCGTGGCCGGGTCCACCACGCTGTCGGCCTTCTTCATCCTCTCGGCCAACTCCTGGATGCAGCACCCGGTGGGCGCGACCTTCAACCCCGCGACGGGCCGTGCGGAGATGCACGACCTCGGCGCCGTGGTGACCAACCCGACGGTGCTGGCGGCCTTCCCGCACACGATCGCGGCGGCCTTCCTGACCGCCGGCACCTTCGTCGCGGCGGTCTGCACGTTGTGGATGGTCCGGCTGGTGCGCCGGGGCGACACCGACCGGGCACGGGCGGTCTACAGGCCGGGGCTGCGCCTCGGCCTGGTGGCCATCGTCATCTCGGGCATCGTCGTGGCCGGCTCCGGGCACTGGCAGGCGCAGCTGATGTTCCGCCAGCAGCCGATGAAGATGGCCGCGGCGGAGGGCCTGGTCAACACGGAGACCCGCGTCCCGCTGTCCCTGCTGACGGTCGGCAGCCTGAACAACGACCCGGCCAGCGTCCAGCACCTGGTGCAGATCCCCTGCCTGACGTCGATCCTCGCCGACAACACCTGCAACTCCACGCTGAAGGGCGTCGCGGACCTGCAGAAGCAGTACGAGCAGAAGTACGGCACCGGCGTCGACTACATCCCCAACCTCGCGGTGACCTACTGGTCCTTCCGGCTGATGATGGCGTTCGCCGCCTTCGCGGCGCTGCTGGCCCTGATGACGCTGTGGCTCACCCGCAAGGGCCGGGTCAGCGACAACGTCTGGTTGCGTCCCGTGGCCATCGCGGCGCTGCCGACGATCTTCCTGGCGTCGAGCGCCGGCTGGATCTTCACGGAGATGGGCCGCCAGCCCTGGGTCGTCGCGCCGAACCCCAACCCCGAGGGTGCGGACATGGTGTGGCAGCTGACGATGCGGGGCGTCTCGACGCAGGTGAGCGCCGGCTCCGTGGTGACTTCCCTGGTGCTGTTCACCCTGCTGTACGGAGTGCTCGCCGTCGCGTGGTACCGGCTGATGCGCCGGTACGTCGCCGGCGGCGTCGACGACGCCGGCCTCGGCGCCGACACCCCCGCGGACGGTGGCGAGGGAACGACCACCGACGTCGACCGCCCGTTGTCCTTCGCGTACTGAGACCGCCGGAGCCTTCAGACCATGAGCCACGAGACCCTGCAGATCCTTTGGTTCGTCCTCATCGCCGTCCTCTGGACCGGGTACCTGGTCCTCGAGGGGTTCGACTTCGGCGTCGGGATGCTCCTGCCCTTCCTGCCGCGCGACGAGCGTGAGCGCCGCGTGATGATCAACACCGTCGGCCCCGTCTGGGACGGCAACGAGGTGTGGCTGCTCACCGCAGGCGGCGCGACGTTCGCCGCCTTCCCGGAGTGGTACGCCACCCTCTTCTCGGGCGCGTACCTGCCCCTGCTGCTGATCCTGCTCGCCCTGATCGCGCGCGTCGTGTCCTTCGAGTGGCGCGGCAAGATCAGCACCCCGAGATGGCAGCGCAGCTTCTACTGGGGCCTGGTGCTCGGCTCGTGGGTCCCGGCGGTGCTGTGGGGCGTCGCGTTCGGCAACCTGGTCGCCGGTCTGAAGATCTCGCCGGTCACCAGCACCGTGAGCAACCCGGGCGCCGCCCAGGACATCACCCGCACCACGCTGCAGTACACGGGCGGGTTCTTCGACCTGCTGAGCGCCGGGCACGGGTTCGCCCTGCTGACCGGCGTGCTGACGGCCACCGTCTTCCTGGCCCACGGCGCGATCTTCCTGTCGCTGAAGACCGCGGGAGACCTCCAGTCGCGGGCCGCCGTGCTGGCGAAGCGGCTGTCCCTCGGCGCGCTCGGTGTCGGGGCGGTGTGGGCGATCTGGCTGCAGCTCGCCTTCTCGCGCAACGCCTGGACGTGGGCTGCGCTCGTGCTCGCAGCCCTCGCCCTCGCTGCCGCGGCCTGGTTCGCGTGGGTCGGCGCCCACGGGCGGGCGTTCGCCGCCTCGGCGGTGGCGATCGTGGCGGCCGTGGTGCTGATCTTCGGCGCGATGTTCCCCGACGTGATGCCGTCCACCATCGACCCGGCGTACTCGCTGACCATCCACAACGCCTCGTCCAGCGCCTACACGCTCACCATGATGTCGTGGGTGGCACTGATCCTGACGCCGCTGGTGCTGGCGTACCAGGCGTGGACGTACTGGGTGTTCCGCAAGCGCATCGGCGTGCACCACATCCCCGAGCAGGTGGACGTGACCTTCGAGAACGCCCCGTCGCTGCGGTGACGGCCGCGTGAGGCCGCTCGACCCGCGGCTGCTGCGCTACGCCCGCTCCGCGCGAGCCTACGTCGCCCTGACCGTCGGCCTCGGCCTCGTGATGGGCGCCCTGGTGGTGGCGCAGGCGCTGCTGCTGGCGCACGCGCTCGGTGGTGCGGTGGAGCACGGCGCCACGCTCGCATCGCTCTCCGGCACCGTCGTGGCCCTGGTCGGCGTCGTGGTCGGTCGCGGCCTGGTCACCGCGGTGCAGGAGCGGTTCGCGCACCGTGCGGCCACGCGCGCCGTGGCCGAGCTGCGCAGCGGCGTGGTGGGGCGGGCCGCAGACCTCGGGCCACGGTGGCTCGCATCGGGTCAGGGCCCTGCGGTGGTCACCCTCGCGACGCGTGGTCTGGACGGGCTGGAGCCGTACTTCGTCCGGTACCTGCCCCAGCTGGTGCTCGCGGCGACGCTGACGCCGGGCACGCTGCTGGTGGTGCTCGGCCTGGACTGGGTGTCGGCGGCGATCCTGGTCGGCACGCTGCCGCTGATCCCGCTGTTCATGGTGCTGATCGGTCAGCTGACGCAGGGCCGCTCCGCCAGGGGCCTGGAGGCGATGCAGCGCCTCGGCGCCCAGGTGCTCGACCTGCTCGCGGGCCTGCCGACGCTGCGCGCGTTCGGGCGGCAGCGGGGCCCGGCCGCACGCGTGCGGGCACTGGGCGACGCGCACCGGCGGTCGACCATGGCGACGCTGCAGATCGCCTTCCTGTCCGGGATGGTGCTCGAGCTGCTGACCACCCTGTCCGTCGCGCTCGTCGCGGTGGCGATCGGGCTGCGCCTGGTCAGCGGCCGGCTGGACCTGGTGACGGGCCTGGCGGTGCTGATGCTCGCCCCTGAGGTGTTCTGGCCGCTGCGGCAGGTCGGGGCGCAGTTCCACGCAGCCGCGGACGGCGTGGCCGCGGCCGAGGCGGCGTTCGGCGTCCTCGACACACCGGTACCCGCTCGGGGCACCCAGGCCTGCCCGGACCTGTCCCGCTCGACGCTGCGGCTCTCGGGTGTGGGGGTGCGGTCCGCCGGGGGTCTGACACCGGCCGGCCTCGATCTCGAGCTGGTCCCCGGCACCGTGGCGGCCCTCGTCGGGCCCTCAGGCGTGGGCAAGACGAGCACCGTCGAGGTGCTGCTGGGCCTGCTGGCTCCCGACCACGGCACCGCGCGCGTGCAGACCTCCGACGGCGGCTGGCTGGACCTGTCCGACGTCGACCGGCGCAGCTACTGGGACCAGGTGAGCTGGCTGCCGCAACGGCCGGTCCTCGAACCCGGCACCGTGCGGCAGCTCGTCGGCGGTCGCGACGACGCCGCCCGTGCGCACGCCGCGGCGCTGACCGGCCTCGACGGCGTCGTGGCGGGCCTCCCCCACGGCTGGGACCAACCGCTCGGGACGGGCGGTGCCGGCCTGTCGGTCGGCCAGCGGCAGCGCGTCGCTCTGACCGCCGCGCTGCTCGCGGACGCGCCGCTGGTGGTGCTCGACGAGCCGACGGCGCACCTCGACGCGGCCGGCGAGCAGGTGGTCCTGGCGACAGTCGCCGCGCTGCGCGCGGCTGGCCGCACGGTGCTGCTCGTCGCCCACCGGCCCTCGCTGGTGGCCGGCGCCGACCACGTCGTCACGGTGCACGCCGAGCGCGCCGCCGAGGTGGTGGCGTGAGCACGGACCAGACGCTCCCGGCGGGACCGGCACCCGTTGACGACGCCGGGGCCGACACCCCGCCCCGCGGCACCCTCCGTCGCGCCCTCCGACTGCTGGAGGTGCCGCGTGGCCGCGCGCTGCTCGCGGTGCTGGTCGGCACGCTGGCCCTGGGCTGCGCCGTCGCGCTGGCGGCGGTCTCCGCGTGGCTGATCGCGCGAGCGTCGCAGATGCCGCCGGTGCTGCTGCTGTCCGTCGCCACGGTCGCGGTGCGGACCTTCGGCATCGGCCGCGGGGTGCTGCGGTACTGCGACCGGCTGGTCTCGCACGACGTGGCGCTGCGCGGCATGACGACGCTGCGCACCACGCTGTACGGCCGCCTCGCGGCGGGTCGCGCGGACGCCACGCTCGGCCTGCGTCGGGGCGACCTGCTCGCCCGGGTCGGTGCCGACGTGGACGCCGTCGGCGACGTGGTGGTGCGCGGTCTGCTGCCCGCCGGTGTGGCGCTGATGCTCGGTGTCGGCACCGTCACCGCCATGGCGTTCTTCTGGCCGCCGGCCGCCCTGGCGCTGGCCCTGTGCCTGCTGCTGGCCGGTGTGGTCGCCCCGGCGCTGACGGTCCGTGGCGTACGCGCCACCGAGCGGCGGGCGGCACAGGCCAGGGCCGACTCGTCCGCCGCGGCGCTGTCGGTCCTGGACGACGCCGGTCCCCTGCTGGTCTCCGGCCGCCTCGACAGCCGCCTCAGCGCGGTGCGCGAGGCGGACGCCCGCGTGGCCGCGGCCGTCGACAGCGGGGCCCGACCGACCGCCCTGGCGGCCGGGATCGGCACCGCCGCGACGGTCCTGGCGGCGGTGGCGGCGCTGGTGACCGGCGTGCCCGCGCTACGCGCGGGTCTGCTCGCGCCCGTGGAGCTGGCGGTGATCGTGCTGACTCCGCTCGCGGCCTTCGAGGCGACCGCGCTGTTGCCCGCTGCGGCCGTGCAGCTGCAGCGGTCCCGGGTCGCAGCAGCCCGCATCCTCGCACTGCTGGACGCCGCGGACGCCCCGGCGGTCGACATGGGCGACGCGGCGCCGGAGCAGACGGGCGGCGGAGCGCACGTGCTGCACGCGCGCGACCTTGCCGTCGGCTGGCCCTCCCGGTCGCCCGCGCTCACCGGTGTCGACCTCGACCTCCGGCCGGGCCGCACCGTCGCCGTCGTCGGACCGAGCGGCATCGGCAAGACGACCCTGCTGCTGACGCTCGCCGGTCTCCTCGATCCCCGCCACGGGTCGGTCACGCTCGACGGGACGCCGCTGCGGATGCTCGACGACCCGGACCGCGCGGCCCGCGTCGTCGTCACCACGGAGGATGCGCACGTGTTCGGCACCACCGTCCTGGAGAACCTCCGCGTCGCCCGTGGCGACGTGACGCCGGACCAGGCCCAGGAGGCGTTGCAGCGTGTCGGTCTGGGCACGTGGCTCGCCGGCCTGCCGGACGGGCTCGACACGCTCCTCGGCCCCGATGCGCGCACCGTCTCCGGCGGTGAGCGTCGTCGGCTGCTCCTGGCCCGTGCGCTGCTCGCCCCTGCCCCCCTGCTGCTGGTCGACGAGCCGGCCGAGCACCTCGACCCCGCGACGGCGGACGCCCTGGTCCACGAGCTGCTGGACCGGCCGACCGGCTGGGACGGCAGACCGCGCGGGGTGGTCGTCGTCACCCATCGTCTGGCGCCCCTCGCCGCCGCCGACGAGGTGCTGTGGCTCGCCGACGGCACCGTGGCGGCGCGTGGCACCCACCAGCAGCTCCTCGACGGGACCCCGGGCTACCGTGAGGCGGTGGACCGCGAGCGGGTCGCGGTCGAGCCACAGGAGCGTGCATGACCGCAGTCCCTGCGCCCGGTCGCCAGGTGGGCGCCCCGTTCGAGCACGGTGTGCTCACGGAGGCCGGCACGCATCCCGCGACCCTGACCGGCGACGGCCTGACCGACCTGATGCAGGCGATCCTCTCGGTGGCCGGCGAGCTCGAGCTCTCGGCCGTCCTCGAGCGGTTCGTCCAGGTCAGCGCCGAGCTGACCGGTGCGCGGTTCGGTGCGATCAACGTGCTCGACAACCGCGGGGCCTCGACCACGTTCGTCTACACCGGCGTCCCCACGGCGATCGCCCGGATGCTCGCGCGGCCGCCGCACGCCCAGGGCGTCCTCGGCCAGATCCCCGACGAGGGGGCGCTGCGGCTGACGGACCTCACCAAGCACCCGGCGTTCCGCGGCTGGCCGGCCAACCACCCGCCGATGGGCTCGTTCCTCGGCGCCTCCGTGCGGGTGCGGGACCGCGTGTTCGGCCAGCTCTACCTGTCCGAGAAGCTGGACGGCAGCGCCTTCACCCAGCAGGACGAGGACACCGTGGTCGCCCTCGCCGCCGCCGCCGGTGTCGCCGTCTCCAACGCCCAGCTGTACGCCGAGTCCGGCCGCCGGGAGCACTGGCTGCGTGCCGGTCAGGAGATCACGACGATGCTGCTCGAGGGCATCGACGAGGAGGAGGCACTCGAGCACATCACCCGCACCGCACGCGACGTGGCCGGTGCCGACACGGCGGCGCTGGCGCTGCCCGGGCTCGCCGGTGAGCTGCTGATCGAGCTGGCCGACGGGCACGACGCCGACAAGCTGCTCGGCCAGGTGATGCCGGAGGGCGGCCGTGCGTGGACGGTGATGAAGGAGGGCAAGGGACTGATGACGCCGTCCCTGTCCGCCTCCCGCACGGTGACCCTCGCCGCGATGCGCGCCTTCGGGCCGGCGATGTTCGCCCCGCTGCAGACCTCCGGACGCGGCGTCGGCGTCCTGATCCTGCTGCGCCGCGTGGCCTCCCTGCCGTTCGACGAGGGCGACCTGGTGACCGCCGAGTCGTTCGCGTCGCAGGCCGCGCTGGCTTACGTGCTGGCGGAGGCCCGTCACGCCCAGGACGTCGCGGCGCTGCTCGATGAGCGCGAGCGGATCGCCCGGGACCTGCACGACCTGGCCATCCAGCAGCTGTTCGCCACCGGCATGCAGCTGGAGACGGTGCGTCGGCGCTCGGCCCGCGGTGTGGACGCGCACGAGCTGACCGCCATCGTCGAGGAGGCCCTGGACAACGTCGACGAGTCGGTGCGGCAGATCCGCCACATCGTGCACGAGCTGCGCGACCCGGACGCCGCCACGGGCCTGGTGGAGCGGCTGCGCCGCGAGGCGTCGCTCGCCCGCACCGGCCTGGGCTTCGCCCCGTCCCTGGTCATCTCCCTCGAGGGCGCCATGCTCGGCGCGGACGACGTCGAGGCGGAGGACCTGCTGGACGAGCGGCTCGACGCGCAGCTGACCGACGACGTGGTCGCCGTCGTCCGGGAGGGGCTGGCCAACGCCGCCCGGCACGCGCACGCCTCGTCGGTGACCGTGTCGGTGTCCGTGCGTGGCAGCGGACCGCAGGGCACGGTGCTGGTGGAGGTGCAGGACGACGGCATCGGCATGCCGATGCGTCGCGACCGCACCTCCGGCACCGGCAACCTCGCGGCCCGTGCCCGTCAGCACGGCGGGACGTTCTCCCTCAGCACGCCGCCGGACGGGCGCGGGACGCTGCTGACGTGGCAGGCGCCCCTCCCCTGAGCGCCGCCGGCCACGCCGGCGTGCCGGCCCCACGGATCGGGCGGCCGCCGGCCGCCGGTCAGTGACCGGGCTCGGCCCGCCAGCCGGAGTGCTTGCGCGCGGCCACCCAGGCAGCGACCTGCGTGCGCCGCTGCAGGCCCATCTTGGCCAGCAGCGAGGTGATGTGGTTCTTGATCGTCTTCTCCGCGACACCGAGCCGGTCGGCGATCTCGCGGTTGGACAGCCCGTCACCGATCAGGTCCAGCACCCGCAGCTCGCTCGGCGTCAGGTTCTCCGTCGGGTCCTCGTGACCGGCCCGCCGGCGGGTGACGGTCCGCTCGTCCAGCAGCGTCCGACCGGCCGCGACGGCGCGGATCACGTCGGTGATCTCCGCGCCACGCACGCTCTTCAGCAGGTAGGCCGCGGCGCCGGCGTCGAGCGCCTGCGCCACCGCGTCGTCGTCGTCGAACGACGTCAGCACGATGGCCTTGCTGTCCGGCAGCGTCTCGCGCACGGCGCGCATCAGGTCGATGCCCGTCCCGTCCGGCAGCTGCAGGTCCACGAGCAGCACCTGCGGGCGCACCAGCGCCGCCCGGCGGGCGCCGTCGGCGACGGAGCCGGCCTCGGCGACGACGGTCATGCCGTCCGTGCGCTCGACGACCTCGGCTATGCCGCGGCGGACGACCTCGTGGTCGTCGACGATCATGACGCTGATGGGGCGTTGGCGGTCGATGCCCGCAGTCCCGGGGGAACTCACCGTGGCATCGTAGCGACCTGTGACGATCGTCCTGCTCCCGGACACACTCGACGGCGAACCCGTCCTTCCGGCACACGTCCAAGCAGTCCGCTACGCAGCCGACCGACCGCTGCCCGCCGAGGCCGACGAGGCGGAGGCGCTCGTGGTCTGGGGCAGCTCCCGTGGATGGTTGGCCGAGGCCGCCGCGCGCCTGCCCAAGGTGCGCTGGGTGCAGTCGCTGGCCGCCGGGCCGGAGAACGTGCTGGCCGCCGGGTTCGGTCCCGAGGTGGTCATCACGTCCGGCCGCGGCCTGCACGACCTGCCGGTCGCGGAGCACACCCTGGCCCTGACGCTGGCCCTGGTCCGCGGCGTGCCGGAGCTGGTGCGCGCCCAGCAGCAGCACCGCTGGGCGGCCGAGCTCGGTGGGTTGCAGCCGCTGCACCCCGAGGGCTCGGTGCGCACGCTCCTGGACGCCCACGTGACGGTCTGGGGCTTCGGGTCGATCGCCGCCCGCCTCGCACCCGCCCTCGCGGCGCTCGGGGCCCACGTGACCGGGATCGCGACCGCGGCCGGCGTCCGGCACGGGTTCCCGGTGGTCACCCGTGCCGCGCTGAGCGAGGTGCTGCCGGGTACCGACGTGCTCATCGGGCTGCTGCCCGCGACGGACGCGACCCGGCACGCCATCGGCGCCGGCGCACTGGCCCTCCTGCCGTCGCGGGCGCTGCTGGTCAACGTCGGCCGTGGAGCGACGCTCGACGAGGAGGCGCTCGTCGCGGCCCTGCGCGCAGGCCGCCTGGCGGGCGCGGCGCTGGACGTGTTCGAGAGCGAGCCGCTGCCGTCCGACTCACCCCTCTGGGACGAGCCGTCGGTGCTGATCAGCCCGCACGCCGCGGGTGGGCGGCCCGTCGGCGCCGCCGAGCTGGTCGCGGACAACCTGGTGCGGTTCGTGTCCGGCAGCCCGTTGCGCAACGTGGTGCAGCGGTAGCGGCTGGCGCGGCTCCCGTCAGAGGTGCGGCTGCCTCGGTCGCGGCTGGCAGCGGGGGCACCGGTACGACGAGCGGTTCATGAACTCCTCCCGGCGCACCGGTGTGCCGCACCGGGGGCACGGGCGACCCGCCTGGCCGTAGACCGCCAACGACCGGTCGAAGTACCCCGAGGCGCCGTTCACCGCGACGTACAGCGCGTCGAAGCTGGTCCCGCCCGCTGCCAGCGCCTCGCGCATCACCTCGGCCTCTGCCTCCAGCAGCCGCAGCCCGTCGGCCCGGCGGAGACCTGCCGTCGGCCGGGCGTAGTGCAGCCGCGCACGCCAGAGGCCCTCGTCCGCGTAGATGTTCCCGATGCCGGAGACCAGCGTCTGGTCCAGGAGCGCCCGCTTCAGCCCCGTGCGGCGGGAGCGGATGGCGTGCACCACGACGGCCGGGTCCAGCGCGGGGTCCAGCACGTCACGGGCGATGTGCGCCGCCGGCGCGGGTATCGCCGGTAGTGCGGAGCCGAGGCCCCCGGCACCACCGTCGGACGTGGGGACGAGGTCGGGCACGGACAGGTGGCCGAAGGTGCGCTGGTCGACGAAGTCGAGCCGCGACCCGTCGTCGAGCTGCAGCCGCACGCGCAGGTGCGGGTGCTCGACGGCCTCGTCGTCACCCGGCGGGTGCACCCGCAGCTGTCCGCTCATCCCGAGGTGCGCCATCAGGGCGTCGTCGTCGGAACCCAGCAGCAGCCACAAGAACTTGCCCCGCCGGACCGCTGCCGTCAGCGGCCGTCCGGCCAGCCGCGCGGCGAAGTCGAGCGGTCCGCCGTCGTGCCGCCGGACGCTGTAGTCGCGGTGCACCTGCACCCCGGCGACCGTGCGTCCGACGACGTGCCGCGCCAGACCGTCGCGGACAGTCTCGACCTCGGGCAGCTCCGGCAAGCGGTCTCAGCCGCCGAGAGTGCGGCCGTCAGCCACGGCCTGCGCCTCTGCCTCGTCCTGGGCGTCCCGGAGCGCGCCCAGCACGAGATAGGCCGCCTCGGCCGCCTCCTGCTCGGCGATCTTCTTCGCCGAGCCCACACCCGTGCCGCGCACCTCGCCGCCCACCACCACCTGGGCGGTGAACACGCGCGCGTGGTCGGGGCCCTCGCCCGTGACCAGGTACTCCGGTGCGCCCATGCCGAGCGCGGCAGCGAGCTCCTGGAGGGAGGTCTTCCAGTCCAGCCCGGCTCCGAGGTCCGCCGCCCGCGTGAGGGTCGGTCCCACCAGCCGGTCCACCAGCACCCGCGCCGTCTCCAGGCCGTGGGTCAGGTAGACGGCGCCGAAGACCGCCTCGAGGGTGTCCGAGAGGATCGAGTCCTTGTCCGCACCACCCGTGGCGAGCTCACCCTTGCCGAGCAGCACGAAGCGGCCGAGGTCCAGCTCGCGGGCGACTCCCGCGAGGGCGCGCTGCGACACCGTCGCCGCACGCATCTTGGCGAGGTCGCCCTCGGGGTGGTCCGGGTGCTCCCGGTAGAGCCGCTCCGTGACGACCACGCCGAGCACCGAGTCGCCGAGGAACTCGAGGCGCTCGTTGGTCGGCAGACCCCCCGCCTCGTGGGCGAAGGACCGGTGGGTCAGGGCAAGCACGAGAAGCTCGGGGTCCAGGTGGACCCCGAGCTTCGTCAGCAGCTGATCGGCCGCGGTGCTCATCACGAGATCACCGCGCGAGGTCAGACGCCCTCGAACTCGCTGCGCACGGCCTGGGCGTACTGCCGGCCGTTGTAGGTGCCGCAGGACGGGCACGCGACGTGCGGCTGCTTGTCAGCCTTGCACTGCGGGCAGGTGGTGAGCGGCGTGGCAGTGGTCTTCCACTGCGAGCGGCGCGCCCGGGTGTTGCTGCGCGACATCTTGCGCTTCGGAACAGCCACGGCTAGCTCTCTTTCGTCTCGTCATCCTGGCCGACCAGGCTGCCCAGGGCAGCCCATCGGGGGTCAAGCGTCTCATGCGTGTGGTCCGGGTCGTCCGCCAGGTGCGCACCGCACTGCGGGCACAGGCCCGGGCAGTCCGGCCGGCACACCGGCTGGAACGGCAGCGCAGGCACCACCGCGTCCCGCAGCGCGGGTTCGAGGTCGATCAGATCGCCCTCGAGCTCCCGCACGTCCTCGTCGTCGTCACCGTCCTGGATCGCGACCGCCGCACGTTCGGGGTACACGTACAGCTCGGACAGGTGCACCTCGACGTCCTCGAGCACCTGGTCCAGGCAGCGCACGCACTCCCCGACCGCCTGGCCGCGAACCGTTCCGGAGACCAGGACCCCCTCAGTCACCGCCTCGAGCCGGAGGTCCAGCTCGAGCTCGGATCCGTCAGGGATGCCGATGACCGCCGTGCCGAGGTCGGCGGGGGCCGCCACCGTCCGGCGCTCGGGTCGCATCGACCCCGGTGCCCGGCCCAGCTCGTGCGTGTCCAGCACCAGGGGCGAGCGGGGATCGAGCTGGCCAGGGCGCTGCACGGCAGGTGTCCCCTCGTCGATCTCGGTCCGGACCACCACCGGCAGGACCAGCCGGCAACTCTACGGCACCCGGTAGGGCACGCCAAAACGCAGCGACTACAGGCCCGCGGCGCCCAGCCGCCCCGCGAGCTTCGCGCGACCGGCCTGCACCTGGCTCAGCACCTTGCCCAGGTCGATCTCGAAGTCCGCCAGTCGGCGGTCGCAGTAGTCGTCGGCATCGCGCCGCAGGGCGTCGGCCTGCTCCTGCGCGTCCGCGAGCAGCTGTGCTGCACGGTCGCGGGCCTCGACCGTGATCGCCTCGGCCTCGACGAGCCGGTCGGCCTGCTCCCGGGCGCGAGCGAGGATCGCCTCGGCCTCGGACCGGGCGTCGGCACGCGCCGCGTCGGCGTCGGCCAGGAGGGCGTCGGCCCTGGTCAGCTGCGCCGGCAGCGCCGCACGGGCCTGGTCGACGAGGTCGAGCAGCTCCGCGCGGTTCACCAGCACGGACGACGACATGGGCATCGCGCGCGCCTGCTCCACCGCGGCCGCCAACGCCTCCAGCACGCCCTGCACACCGCCCGTGCGGTCGTCGATCTCGCTCACCACGTCACCTCCGTCGCTGCCGACACGCTCGGGCCGTCGGAGCCCGTCACGACCCCCGCACCGCCCCCGGCACCGGCTCCCTCCGCCGCCACCGCCCGCAGGACCGCCTCGGCGACACCCGGCGGGACGAGGTCGTCGATCCGCCCGCCGTGCCGGGCCACGTCCTTCACCAGGGACGAAGCGATGTGAGCGAGCGCCGTGTCGCCGGGGACGAACACCGTCTCGACGCCGGACAGGTGCCGGTTCATCAACGCCATGGCGAGCTCGGCGTCGACGTCCGCACCACCGCGCAGGCCCTTCACCACGGCGTCGGCACCCGTCTCACGCAGGAAGTCGGCGAGCAGCCCCTCGGTGGCGGCCACGCGCACCCCCGGCAGGTCCGCCACGGCCTCGCGCACCAGCCGCACGCGCTCGTCCACGCCGAGCAGAGGGCGCTTGGCGGAGTTGTGCGCGACCGCGACGACCACCTCGTCGAACATCGACCGCGCGCGCCGCACCACGTCCAGGTGGCCGAGGGTCACGGGGTCGAACGACCCGGGGCAGACGGCGAGGCTCACGGTGCCAACCTACGCCGGGCCGGTGCGCGAACGCCGTCAGGACGTCGTGGCGAACCAGACGTGGGTCTCGCCGTAGCCGCGCTCGCCGTCCGCCACGAGACCGTCCGGCCACGTGGGCCCGGCCCCCCGGGCAGAGCGCTCCACGACGACGACGGCGCCCGGCGCCAGCGCCGGCACCAGGGCGGCGAGGACGTCGTCGAGCGCGGCGGCGGGGACGTCGTAGGGCGGGTCCAGCAGCACGAGGTCCCACGGCGCTGCGGCGGGCCGCGCGACGAACCGTTCGACGCGCTCTGCCACCACCTGCACCCGCGCCGCGAGGCCCAGCGTGGTCGCGTTGCGGCGGCACACGTCCGCCGCGGCACGGGCCGCCTCGACGAGCGTCACGGTGGATGCGCCCCTGCTCGCCGCCTCGAGGCCCAGCGCTCCGGACCCGGCGTACAGGTCGAGCACGCGGGCACCGGCCACCGCGTCGCGGTGCTCCAGCCGGGAGAACAGCGCCTCCCGGACGCGTTCGCTGGTGGGACGGGTTCCGCGCGGAGGGACCTGGAGGGTGCGCCCGCCGGCCGAGCCCGCGACGATCCGGGTCACGGACGTCCCGTGCGAGCGCCGGTCTTCTTCTTCTCCTCCTCGAGGAGCTCCTGCTGGCGGGCCATCCAGTCCATGACGCCGCCCGTCGCCAGGGAGGACGAGATCAGCACGGCGACGACCGCCAGCGCGGCCTGCACCAGGAGCAGCGTGGGGCTCACGGTGCGCAGCAGGACGGCGATCCACGTCGGGAGCAGACCGAGGACCAGCACGTCCGGCCCACGGGCGATCACGGAGGCGACCCCGGTCGGCAGGGCGCCCATCGGCGTGGACACCAGCGGCTTGTTCCAGTCTGGCGCCGGTCGGTACGCCGCCCGCACCGCACCGGCGGCCCAGACGGGTGTCCCGGCCACCGCGAGCGCCAGCCAACCGGGCACGTCCGCCGCCCAACGCCCGAGCCCGGCGAACACGACCAGGTTCCAGACGAGCATCACCCCGCCCGGCACCACCATCCGCAGCCGACGCACCGTCTTGGCCGCGAGCGGCAGCGCCCGGTCGAGCACCGGCGCCATCTCGCCGCGACGAGCCCCTTCGGCCGTCGCGCTCTGCGCCACCATCCCGGACAGCAGCAGCGCGAGCAGGACGGCCGCCGGGGCCGCGAGCTGCGGCACGACGGTGGCGAGCAGCGGCACCAACGCGGCGACGGCCAGCTGGACCACGTGTCGCGACGAGCGTCGCAGCAGCACGAGATCGGCGGTGATCAGGGCGCTGGTGGCACCGCGGACGGTGCGCAGGCGCGAGATGCGCCGCCGGGCTGGCGACTCACTGCCTGCGGACAGCGCGCGGCCCAGCTCCCGGGAGTCCATCGAGACGACGGCCCCGATCGCCTGCGTCACCACGGAGCCGCTCTCGCGCAGCGTCCGTGCGGGGATGCGGTCCAGCCGGCGGTCCACCACGGCGGCGAGCCCGACGACCACGACCGCCGCGACCACGAGCAGGGGCCACGACGGGACGGGCAGCGCCCCGACGCGCGTGCCCGCGAGCGTCAGGCCGATCGCCACCAGCGGCGCGGCGGCCAGCACGAGGTCGCCGACCAGGGCGGTGTGCCGACGGGCGACGCCCAGCGACTGGCCGACGGCCGCGAGCAGGACCAGCAGCACCGAACCGAGGGCGCCCGCCGCGGCGGCGCGCAGCACGCGGTCACCGCCGTCGGCCAGCAGACCGGCGTCGAGCAGGGCCACGACGACCGCACCCGCAGCGGCGGCGACGAGCGGCAGCCGCCGAGCCGCCGGCCGCAGGAGGCCGCGACGCGGGACCGGGAGGCTCAGCCACCAGGAGGCCTCGGCACCGCCCGCAGCGACCGGGCCGAGGCGGCCCGCCAACGACACCAGCACGCCGACGAGTCCCGCGACCAGGACGGTCACCAGCGTCGGCAGGTTCAGCCCGTGCGGTGCCGCCACCGCCGGCGCCGGCGGCAGCGCCACGCGCAGCTGCTGCGCCACACCGAGCGCCACGCCCACGGCGATCGCCAGCATGATGACCGCGTAGTACACGTCCGACAGCAGCGAACCGACGCCGGCGCCGGCCCTGGTACGGCCCGCCGCCGCGGTGAAACGTCGGACTGCCTGCGCGGACGGCAGCTCGCCGCGCTCCCCCGGCAGGACCGCGGGCGTGCCGTCGACCGTCTCCGACGACGTCACGCCGGCACCTGGGCGATCAGCGCAGCCCCGTCCTCGGCCGACAGCAGCTCGCACCGTTCCTCGTCGACGTGCAGCGCCCGGTCCGCCACGCCGCGCACCAGTGCGGGGTCGTGGGTCGCGACCAGGACCGCGCCCCCGGCGGCCTTCTCGGCTCGCAGACGCTCCATCAGGCGCGCGTGCATCCGCCGGTCGAGCCGCTGCTCCGGCTCGTCCAGCACCAGGAGGGACCGCGGACGGGCGAAGCCCGCCGCGAGCAGCAGCCGACGCCGCTGACCGGACGAGAGGGCCACCGGCAGGGCCCGCGCGTGCTCGGTGAGGCCGAACTCCTCCAGCAGCTCGTCGACCCGGTCCCACGCGTCCCGCACGCCGTGACCGCGGGCGACCAGGTACAGGTGCTCCGCGACGGACAGGGACGGGAAGTAGGCGTCGTCGTCGAGCACGCTCGAGACCTGCGTGCGGAAGCCGATCTCGCGCTCGTCGACCTCGGAGCCGAAGACCTCCAGCCGTCCCTTCACCGGCTCCAGAAGCCCGATCACGGCACGCAGCACGGTGGACTTGCCTGCGCCGTTCGCGCCGACGAGCGCAAGGGCGCGCCCGGGCTGCAGGGTGAAGGTGACGGGTGCGCACACCGGGGCGCCGCCGTAGCCGACGAGCAGGTCCTGGGCGCGGACGGCGGGCACGGGTTTCGGCACGACGGTCAGGGTAGACCGAGCGGGCGACCGTCCCGTGGGCCGGTCGGGGTGCCTGGGTGCGGGGGCCGCGGTGCCATCCCGGTGGGCGGCCTCAGACCCGCTCGAGGAACTCCTCGCGGTCACCGGTCAGCCGGTCGGCGATCGCGGCGTCGAGCGGTGGCCAGCTCCGCAGCTCCGGGTCGTCCGCCACGAACCGCGTCGCATCCGCGCGGGCGCGTTCGATCACGTCCACGTCGCGGGCGACGCGGAGCAGCCGCAAGGAGCTCGTCCCGCCGGACTGCGCCGCTCCGAGGACGTCTCCCTCGCGGCGCAGCTCGAGGTCGGCGGCCGCGAGGGCGAACCCGTCGGACGTGGTGGTCAGCGTCGTCAGCCGGTCCCAGGCCGGTGTCCCCTCCGTCGCGTGCGAGACGAGCAGGCAGGTGCCAGGTGCGGTGCCGCGACCCACCCGACCACGCAGCTGGTGCAGCTGGGACAGGCCGAACCGGTCGGCGTCGAGGACCACCATGACGGTGGCGGCCGGGACGTCGACGCCGACCTCGATGACCGTCGTGGTGACCAGCACGGGCACCGTCCCGGCGGCGAAGTCGGCCAGCACCTCGTCCCGGGCCTCCGCCGGCAACCGCCCGTGCAGCAGGCCGATACGCACACCGGCCAGCTCCGGGCGGCTGCCGAGGTCCTCCACCACCTCGAGCACGGCGCGCAGCGGTCGGCGCGGACCGGTCGTGCCCTCGTCGTCGAGCAGGTCGGCGCCGTCCAGCTCCGCCTCCGGCGAGGCGGCCGACGCGTCGTCGGGATCGATCCGTGGGCAGACGACGAACACCCTGCCCCCGGCATCCACCTGCTCGCGCACCAGGGCCCACGTCCGGGCCACGTAGGCGGGTCGGTCCGCCGCCGCCATGAAGGTGCGCACGCCGCTGCGTCCGGCCGGCACCTCGGACAGGACCGACGTCTCGAGGTCCCCGAACACCGTCATGGCGACGGTCCTGGGGATCGGCGTCGCGGTCATCACCAGCAGGTGCGGGGTCGCCTGCGCCTTGGCGCGCAGCAGGTCACGCTGCTCGACGCCGAAGCGGTGCTGCTCGTCCACCACCACCAGCCCGAGGTCGGCGAACTGCACGGTGGAGGACAGCAGCGCGTGCGTCCCGACGACGATCCCGGCCCGGCCTCCCGCCGCATCGGCGAGGGCCTCCCGTCGGACCGCCGCCGGCTGGGAGCCCGTCACCAGCGTGACCCGGGTCGCCACGTCGGCCCCGCCGAGGAACCCTCCCTCCGCCAGGTCGCCGAGGAGGGCCCGGAGGGTCCGGGCGTGCTGGACCGCCAGCACCTCGGTGGGGGCCAGCAGGGCAGCCTGCCCGCCGGAGTCGACCACCTGGAGCATCGCGCGGAGCGCCACCACCGTCTTGCCCGATCCGACCTCGCCCTGCAGCAGCCGCTGCATCGGGTGGTCGCCGGCCAGCTCATGCGACAGCACCTGCCCTACCTCACGCTGGCCCGCGGTCAGGGTGAACGGCAGCCGGGCGTCGAAGGCGTCCAGCAGACCCTCCGGGCGGCCTGGACGTCGCACAGCAGCCTGCTGCGCCGCCTGCACCCGCCGGCGGGCCAGCTCGGCCTGGAGGACGAACGCCTCCTCGTACCGGAGCCGGTCCTGCCCACGGCGCCAGTCGGCGTCCACGTGCGGCTCGTGCACGTCCGTCAGCGCCGAGCGCAGGGTCCCGAGGCCCTGGTCGGCCCGCACCCGCGGCGGCAGCGGATCGAGCACGTCGTCCTCGTCCAGACCGGCGAGCACCCCACGGATCGCCTCCCGGATCTTCCACGACTCGATGCTCTTCGACGCCGGGTAGATCGGGATCGGCCACGCCGCCTCCTCGCGGTGCCGCTCCTCGTCCAGGTCGTCGCCGAGGAGCGTGAACGCCGGGTGCAGCAGCTGCAGCTTGGGGCCGTACCGGCTCACCGTTCCGGTGAACATCGCCCGGCGACCCGGCAGCAGCACGCCCTCGTGGTACTTCAGGACGCCCGGCCGGGCGGCGAAGAACCCGAGGTCGAGGCGACCGCGCCCGTCGGTGACCACCGCCTCCAGCAGCCCCCGGCCCTGTCGGGTGGTTCGCAGGGTCACCTGGACCACCTGGGCGACGACCGTGACGTGCTCGCCCTCCCGGAGGCCCGCCAGGTCCGTCAGCTGCCCGGGTTCGGCGTAACGGCGCGGATAGTGCCGCAGCAGGTCCCCCACCGTGTGCAGGCCAAGTCCCCCCAGCGCCTTGGCGGCCCCCTTCGACACCAGGGTGGTCAGCGGGCGGTCCAGGGGGCGGTCGGAGCGCACGGCCGACGTGCTGGCGCGCGATCCCGCACTCGAACGGTCGGCCACCTCAGTCCACCCCGATCCGCCACGCCGGTCCGGACCCGACCGGACCGACCGGCACCGCGTCGAGGTCCGGGAAGCGGTCCGCGAGCGCGCCGAGCACGGCGGCCCCGGCCCGCAACGGGTGCGCGTGCTGGAGCGTGACGGCCTGCGCGGACGGCAGCTCCGCGACCAGCCGCTCCACGGCGCGCACCACGTCGCCGACGCCGTCCGCCGCCTCGACGTCACAGCTGCGCAGCCGGAGCAGGGCGGCGCGCGCCTGCTCGGCCCGCCCCGCCGCGGCGCCACCGTGCGTGCCGAGCAGCGCGAGGGACGCGACGGCCGTCCGCAGCACGCCCACCGCCGTGTCCACGGCCTCCACCCGCACCCCGGGCAGCTCACCGCCGCCACCGTCCGGGTCGACCAGGAGCCGGACGGCGGCGGCGGCCTCCTCGGTCCCGGGGAGCACCACCACGTGGTCGGAACCGGTGTCGGCAGCCGCACGGACCAGGTGTGCCGCGTCCACGGGCGCCTCCGGGCACTGCACGACCACGACCGCGCCACCGGTGGCGAACCAGCCGGCCGTCGCGGGCGACGCCGTCCCGATCACCACCCCCAGGTCGTCGCCCGCGGCCACCTGGGCGGCCGCCCCCTCGACGAGCCGCACCACCACCTGCTCGCGCGGCCCGGCGGCCCCGCCCGCCTCGATAGCGGCCGCCGGCAGGTCGGTGTGCACGTGCAGGTGCCACAGGTCGTCCGCACCGACCACGGCGACCGAGTCGCCGACCTCGGCGAGCGCCGTCCGCAACCGGTCCCCCACCGCGGCGTCCGGCTCCGAGGGCCGGACCAGCATCATCACCTCGAAGGTGCCGCCGAACCCGGGTGCGTTCCGACCACCCGTCCGTGGGCCGCCCACCGGGAGCCAGTCCGGGGCGCCGGTCAGCGGAGCCGGTTGCTGGCCGGTGGGCGCCAGGAGCGCGCGCTCGAGCGCCTCGAGCAGCACCAGCAGGGCGCAGGCGCCCGCGTCGACCACGCCGGCCTGCCGCAGGACCGGGTTCCCCGCGCTGACGTGGCGCAGCTCCGCTCGCGCCTCGCGAAGGGCCACGCCGAGCACCTGGTCCGCCGGCCCGCCGTCCGCGGCCGAACGGCTCGCACGCTCGCCGACCAGCCGCGCGACGGTGAGCACCGTGCCCTCCTGCGGCAGCGCGACCGCGCGGGCGCTCTCGGCTGCTGCCCGCACCAGCGCCCGCGCAAGCAGCTTCCCGTCCGTGCCCGGCGCGCGGCCGGGGACGTCGTGGGAGGCGTCGCCGAGCCCTGCGGCGAACCCCTCGAGGTACTGGCTGAGGATGACGCCGGAGTTGCCGCGCGCCGACCGCAGGCATCCCAGGGCGAACGCGCGCGCGACCTCCTCGGCGTCCGCGGACTGCGGCGCCCGTCCTGCCGCGGCCGCGCCCCCGCCCAACGTCAGCCGGACGTTGGTGCCCGTGTCCGCGTCCCGTACGGGGAACACGTTCACCGCGTCGATCCGGGCGGCCGACCACGCCATCGCGTCGGCGGCGGCCACGGCCCAGGCCCGCACGACGGCGCCGTCCAGCTCCTCCATCGACCTCCCTCTCGTCGGGGCCAACCCTGCCCGGGACCGCCGACATCGCGACCGCCCGCGCCATTTTGGACCCCACCGGACCGTGGGCTAGTCTTGTCCGGTTGTCCGGCCGGTCCGGACCACTGGTGGTGCCCGGCTCGGCTCCCATCGTCTCGCGACGGTGCCGGCGGCCGTGCGGAGCGCCCCACCTGGCGGACGGAGCTCGATCTCCGGCCCGTCCGGCCCTCGAACCATGCACCACTGAAGACCAGGAGAAGATCGTGGCTGCCAACTGCGACGTCTGCGCCAAGGGCCCGAGCTTCGGGCACTCCGTCTCGCACTCGCACATCCGCTCGAAGCGGCGCTGGAACCCGAACATCCAGCGCGTGCGCGTGGTCGTGGCCGGGACGCCGAAGCGGCTGAACGTGTGCACCTCGTGCCTCAAGGCCGGGAAGGTGCAGCGCGCGGTCTGACCGACCGGTCGAGCGTCACCGAAGGCCCGTGGGCTCAGCCCGCGGGCCTTCGTGCTGCCCGGAGGCGTCGACCAGCCGTCCTCGTGCCGGTGGACCTTCGCACCGCCGACGCTGCCACCGCCACAGGACGCTGTGGCATCGTGAGCCCATGGAGCAGCCCGACGAGGTGGTCGTCCGCCTGGCCGACGTCCACGACGCGTCCGGAATCGCCGAGGTGCACGTCCGGTCGTGGCAGGAGGCCTACGCCGGCATCGTCCCCGACTCGTACCTGGCGGACCTCGACCCTCACGAGCGCACCCCGGTCTGGGCGGACCTGCTGAGCAGGGGCCCCGCCGACGAGGTGCGGACCTGGGTCGCCGTTGTCGGCGACCGCATCGTGGGCTTCGCATCGCTCGGTCCCGGCCGCGACGAGGACAGCCTCCGGGCGGACCGCGAGATCTACTCCATGTACCTGTCCCCCGAGCAGTGGGGCCGCGGGGTCGCGCGGGAGCTGATGCGCACGGTGATCGCGGAGGCCGGCGCCGGCCGGCGCCTCGTCCTGTGGGTCATGGCGGACAACGAGCGAGCACAGCACTTCTGGCGCCGCCACGGGTTCCAGCCGGACGGCATCGAGAAGTACGAGGACGTCGGCGGTGCCGAGCTGCTCGAGGTGCGCTACCGCCGAGGCTGACGGGTCAGCCGCCGAAGTGGTCCCACCCCGGCGCGACGTCGGGCACGGCCCCGGCGACGAGCACCCCGGGCCGGCCGCCGTGCGGCACCGGGCGCACGTGACCGACCACCCGGAACGGCTCCGGGAGCACGGCGTCGGGCGGGAACGTCGCGAGCAGACCGTGGTCCTCGCCTCCGCCCAGCACCCAGCTGCGGGCGAGCTTCCCGAGCACGCCGGCGGCATCGGCCAGGCGGTCCAGGTCGTCTCCGAAGGCGTCCTCCGCGCGGTCGAGGTCGATCACCACGCCGCTCGCGCGTCCCACCCGACCGGCATCGCGCAGCAGGCCGTCCGACACGTCGATCATGGCGGTGGCGCCGGCACGAGCCGCCGCCGGCCCGGCGTCCAGCGGGGACGTCGGGCGCAGGTAGGCCGCCACCAGCTCGTCGTCCAGGTGTCCCCGGCCGGCGAGCAGCAGGTCGAGGCCCGCCGCCGACCAACCTCGGACGCCGGCGTGCGCCACCACGTCGCCCGCCCGGGCACCGGACCGGCGCACCGGCGCCGCACCCTCGAGGTCACCGTGCGCCGTCACGCTCACCACGACGAGCGGACCACCGGACAGGTCGCCGCCCACGACGCCGACCCCGAGCGGACCGCACGCCGCGGCGAGCCCCTCGGCGACGCCGACCGCCCAGTCGACCGGCAGGTCGCCGGGCATCACGAGCGCGACCACCAGGGCCGTCGGCCGGGCGCCCATCGCGGCGATGTCGGCGAGGTTCTGGACGGCAGCCCGCCGGCCGACGTCCATGCCCGACGACCAGTCCCGACGGAAGTGCTGGTTCTCCACGAGCACGTCGGTGGTGACCACCACCCGGCCGTCCGGGGCGTTCACCACGGCGGCGTCGTCGCCGGCGGCGATCAGCGTCAGCCGGCCCCTCGGGAGCACCGGGACGATGCGACGGAGCAGCGCCTCCTCGGAGAGGTCACGGACGAGCAGCTCAGCCACGGCGGCCCACGCTAGCGCTACGGTGGCGTGTGCCCCTCCCGATGCCCGCCTGGCGGCGCCGTGCCGTCCTGCGGACCTCCGCTCTGCTGGGCGCCGCCGTCACCGCCGGTTCTCTCGCAGGCTGTGCGAGCACCGTCCCCGTCGCCGTGGCGACGCACGCGACGGACCCGGTGTGCGCCGACGTCGTGCTCAGCACGCCGGACGTGCTCGGTCCGGGGCTGCACCGGCTCGCGACGTCCGCGCAGGCCACCACGGCCTGGGGGACCAAGCAGGCGCCCGTCGTCCTGCGGTGCGGGGTCGAGCCGCCGGGGCCGACCACCGAGCGGTGCGAGACGATCCAGACGCCGAACGGCCCCAGCATCGACTGGCTGGTGATCCCGGCCGACGCTGCCGCCTCGAGCACGGGCGCGCCGA
This sequence comes from Cellulomonas sp. 73-145, assembly GCA_001898185.1. Classification (GTDB taxonomy): domain Bacteria; phylum Actinomycetota; class Actinomycetes; order Actinomycetales; family Cellulomonadaceae; genus Cellulomonas. Next base: position 333,760 of record MKTI01000005.1, read on the forward strand.
CCGACTGGACGTTCGTCACCTACGGACGCGTTCCGGCGGTCGAGGTGCACGTGCCGGCCGAGGTGGCCGCACAGCGCTCGACGTCGTTCCTCGACGCACTGGGACCGGCGATCGCGCGGACGGCGAAGGAGCGTTCCTGCGTCTGACCGGTGCGGCGGGCGACCGCCCCGGGCGCGGCGGTGCTCAGCGCAGGCCGGTGGGCCGTTCGAGCGCGAGCCGCAGGAGCTCGTCGACCAGCGTCGGGTAGTCGGTACCCGTCGCGGCCCACATCCGCGGGTACATCGAGAACGGCGTGAACCCCGGCATCGTGTTGATCTCGTTGACCACCACGTCGCCGTCGGGCGTGACGAACACGTCGACGCGGGCCAGACCCTCGCAGCCGACGGCGTCGAACGCCTGCACCGCGATCGCCCGGACCCGCTCGATGACGTCCGCGGGCAGGTCGGCCGGGCACTCGAGGCGCACGCTGGCCTCGTCGAGGTACTTGGCCTCGAAGTCGTAGAAGGCGTGCCGGAGATCGGTGACGACGATCTCCCCCGGGAGCGACGCCCGTGCCGGCCGGCCGTCCGCCCCGCCCAGCACGCCGCACTCGATCTCGCGACCGACGATCGCCGCCTCGACGACGACCTTGGGGTCGTGCTCCGCCGCCGCGCGGATCGCCGTCTCCAGGTCCGCCGAGTCGTCCACGCGGCTGATGCCGAGGCTGGACCCGGCTCGCGCGGGCTTGACGAACACCGGCAGGCCGAGCTCCTGCACGCGCGCGACCACCCCCACGGGGTCCCGGTCCAGCTCGCCGGGACGCACCACGCGGTACGGCCCGACAGCCAGCCCCTGACCGGCGAAGACCAGCTTCATCATCTGCTTGTCCATGCCGACCGCGGAGGCGAGCACGCCGGCCCCGACGTACCGGACGTCGGCGAGCTCGAGCATCCCCTGCAGCGTGCCGTCCTCACCGAACGGGCCGTGCAGCAGCGGGAAGACGACGTCCACGGTGCCCAGCGCCTCGGCGACCCCTCCGCGCAGCACCTGCAGCTCGCGGTCGTCGACCGCCTGGGGCAGCAGCACGCGTGCTGGTGCGTCCGTCACCTCCGGCAGCCTGCCGCCGGTGATGGCCCAGCGGTCCGGGTCGTCGTCCACCAGCACCCACCGACCGTCACGGGTGATGCCGACGGCGAGCACGTCGTAGCGGTCGCGGTCGATCGCGCGGAGCACTCCCCCTGCGGTGACGCAGCTGATGGGGTGCTCGCCGGACCGGCCGCCGAACAGCACCATGACCCTGGGGCGGCGCGGGGCGGAAGTGTCGGACATCGCGCCGACCCTACCCCGAGCAGCGGGCTACCCTGCGCGGGTGAACGACACGTCGGAGCACCCGATCGGCCTGTCCCCCGCCACGCTGGCGGTCACCGCAGGCCGGCCGCCGCGTGCGCAGGGCGCTCCGGTCAACCCCCCGATCGTGCTCTCCTCGACGTACGTGTCCCAGGGCGTGCCGGGCCGGGGCGAGCTCGTGTACACGCGCAGCGGCACCGAGACGTGGCGACCGTTCGAGGAGGCGCTCGGACAGCTCGAGGGCTCCGCCCGTCCCGCCCTGCTGTTCGGCTCCGGCATGGCGGCGGTGGCAGCGGCGCTCTCGCTGGTGCCCACCGGCGGCACGGTCGTCGTGCCGCGGCACGCCTACCAGGTCAGCCTGGGCCTGCTCGACGAGCTCGAGGCACGAGGCGCCCTCTCCGTGACGCGGGTCGACATCGCCGACACCGAGGCGGTGGTCGGGGCCCTCAGCGGGGCGGCGATGCTCTGGGTGGAGACGCCGACCAACCCGATGCTCGAGGTCGCGGACCTGCCGGTGCTCGTGGCGGCGGCGCACGGCGTCGGCGCTCTCGTGGCGGTCGACAACACCTTCGCGACCCCGCTCGGTCAGCGGCCTCTGACGCTCGGCGCCGACGTCGTCGTGCACTCGGTGACCAAGTACCTCGCGGGCCACAGCGACGTCGTGCTGGGCGCAGCTCTGGCGGACGACGAGACCATCCATGCGCGCCTGCTGGCGCACCGGACGGTCCACGGCGCCATCGCGGGGCCCTTCGAGGCGTGGCTGGCGCTCCGCGGGCTGCGGACGCTGGCCCTGCGCGTCGAGCGGTCGCAGGCCACGGCCGCTGAGCTCGCGCGCCGCCTGGCGGACCACCCCGACGTCGCCGAGGTGCGGCACCCGAGCCTGCCGGGCGACCCGGGGCACCGGCGCGCCGCACGGCTGATGGAGGGCTTCGGCTCGATCCTCTGCGTCCGGCCCACGGGCGGACCGGCCGTCGCGGACGCGGTGGTGGGCGCCGTCCGGCTGTGGGTCCCCGCGACCAGCCTGGGTGGGGTGGAGTCGTCGCTCGAGCGCCGTCGGCGCTACAGCACCGAGTCACCCACCGTCCCGGACGACCTGCTCCGGCTCTCCGTCGGCATCGAGGACGTGGAGGACCTCTGGTCCGACCTCGACGCGGCGCTGCGGGTCGCGACCAACCGCTAGCTAGAGGCCCTCGGCCTTCGTCGGCCGACCCAGCAGCAGCGGAGCGAGCTCGTCCACCGGCAGGTCCTCGTAGAGGACGCGCACCACGGCCTCCGTGATGGGCATCTCGACACCGCGGGAGCGGGCGAGGTCCAGCACGGGTCGGCACGTCTTGACGCCTTCGGCGGTGCCGCCCGTCGCCGTGATCGCCTCCGCCAGCGACATCCCCGCGCCGAGGTGCACACCGAGCCGGTGGTTGCGGGAGTCGGGCGACGCGCACGTCGCCATCAGGTCTCCCATGCCGGCCAGACCGCCGAACGTGTCGGCATCGGCGCCCAGGGCCAGACCGAGCCGGGTGATCTCCACCAGGCCCCGCGTGATCACCGTGGCCATCGTGTTGAACCCGAGGCCGCGGCCCTGCGAGATGCCGACCGCGAGCGCGATGACGTTCTTCACGGCACCGCACAGCTCGACGCCCACCACGTCGGGGTTGGTGTAGGGCCGGAAGTACGACGACCGCACGGAGCGCGCGACGAAGGCGGCGGTGTCCGGGTCCGTGCTGGCGACGACCGTGGCCGTCGGCTGCCGCTGGGCGATCTCGTGCGCGAGGTTCGGTCCGGAGATGACCGCGACCCGTCCCGCCGGCACGTCGAGCGCCTCGGCGACCACCTGGCTCATCCGCCGGTCGGAGGACAGCTCGACGCCCTTCATCAGGGACACGACGACGGTCTCCGGACCGATGGCCGACCGGAGGGGCTCGAGCAGCGCCCGCGCACCCTGCGACGGCACGGCGACGGCGACCAGGTCGGCTCCCCGTACCGCCTCGACGACATCGGCCTCCGCGGTCACGGCCGCTGGCAGGGCCACCCCGGGCAGGTAGGCCTCGTTGCGGTGCTCGTCGCGGATCTGCCGGCACACCCGCGGGTCGCGGCCCCAGACGGTCACGTCACAGCCGGCGTCGGCCAGCACCATCGCGAACGTGGTGCCCCAGCTGCCCGCCCCCAGCACGGCTGCGCGGGTGGCCGTGCCCGACGGGCGCGTGCCCGATGTCGGGTCGTCCGTCACGACGCCGACGGCGTGCTGGTCGCCCCGCCACGACCACCCGGAGGCGGCACGAACCGGACGGCGGGGGCCTGCTCGCCGCGGATGCCCTCGAGCAGCCGCGTGATCGCCTCCATCACGCGCTCCGTCGCCTCGCGCAGGGTCGCGGAGTCCATCGGTCGGTCGTACAGGTCGTCGAGCACCACGGGCGGCCCGGCGAGGACCTCGACGTGCGCCCGGGGGAACAGGTGCGGCACCTTGCCGTAGCGCGCGAGCAGGTGGTGCGCCCCCCACTGGGCGACGGGGATCACCGGGGCCCGGGTGGTCAGCGCGAGACGTGCCACACCGGTCTTGCCCTGCATCGGCCACATGTCCGGCTCGCGCGTCAGCGTCCCCTCGGGGAACACCACCACGCACTCACCGTCGCGGACGGCCTGGGCGCCCGCGTCCAACGACTGACCGGCGGCGCTGCTGTTGCGCTGCACCGGGATCTGGCCGGTCCCGCGCAGCGCGGCGCCGATCACCGGTGCCGTGAACAGCGACGCCTTCGCCAGGATCCGCGGCACCACCCCGTTGTCCCAGAGGAAGTGCGCCAGGGTCAGCGGGTCGGCCTGCGTGACGTGGTTCGCCGCCACGATGAACCCGCCCTCCCTGGGCAGGTTCTCCACCCCCCGCCAGTCCCGCCGCGTCGTGGCGAAGAGGACGGGGCGCACGACGGCGGCCACACGGCGGTAGGCGCGGTTCGCTCGCGCGGGGGTCGGCACGGCGACGATGCTAGCCGCAGCGTCAGCGCGGCTCCTCCCGGCTGAACTGCGCACCCAGCGCCTCGAGCTTGTCGGTGAACCGCTCGTACCCACGGTCGATCAGGCTGATGCCCCGCACGGCCGACGTGCCCTTGGCGGTCAGCGCCGCGATCAGGTGGCTGAACCCGCCGCGCAGGTCGGGCACCTCGATGTCCGCGGCCGACAGTGGGGTCGGTCCGGAGATCACGGCGGAGTGGTAGAAGTTCCGCTGCCCGAACCGGCACGGCCGGCTGCCGAGGCACTCCTTGTACACCTGGATGGTCGCGCCCATCCCGACGAGCGCGTCCACGAACCCGAAGCGGTTCTCGTACACCGTCTCGTGCACGATCGACAGGCCCTTGGCCTGGGTCAGCGCCACGACCAGCGGCTGCTGCCAGTCGGTCATGAACCCGGGGTGCACGTCCGTCTCGAGCTGGATGGAGTTGAGGTCGCCGCCCGGGTGGAAGAAGCGGATGCCGTCCTCCTCGACGGCGAACTCGCCGCCGACCTTGCGGAACGTGTTGAGGAAGGTGGTCATCTCCGGCTGCGTGGCGCCACGGACGAACACGTCGCCCCCGGTCGCCAGCGCCGCCGAGGCCCACGAGGCGGCCTCGATCCGGTCCGCCAGCGCGGTGTGGCTGAAGCCGACGAGCCGCTCGACGCCCTCGATCCGGATCACCCGGTCGGTGTCGACGGAGATGATCGCGCCCATCTTCTGCAGGACGTTGATCAGGTCCATGATCTCGGGCTCGATCGCCGCGTTCGCCAGCTCGGTGATGCCCTCGGCGCGCACGGCCGTCAGCAGCAGCTGCTCGGTGGCGCCCACGCTGGGGTACGGCAGGGCGATCTTGGTGCCCTGGAGCCGCTGCGGGGCGACGATGTGGATGCCGTTGGGCCGCTTGTCCACCACCGCGCCGAACTGCCGAAGGATGTCGAGGTGGTAGTTGATCGGACGGTCGCCGATGCGGCAGCCGCCCAGGTCCGGGATGAACGCCTCACCGAGGCGGTGCAGCAGCGGGCCGCAGAACAGGATCGGGATCCGGCTGGACCCGGCGTGCGCGTCGATGTCCGCGACGTGCGCGGACTCCACGTCGGTCGGGTCGATGCGGACCGTGCCGGCATCGGCGTCCACGTCCACCCGGGCTCCGTGCAGGTCGAGGAGCCCCGTCACCACCTGCACGTCCCGGATCTCCGGGACGTTGCGCAGGACGCTGGGTGTCTCGCCCAGCAGGGCGGCGACCATCGCCTTGGACACGAAGTTCTTGGCGCCGCGGACGGTGATCTCACCGTTCAGCGGGTTGCCACCGTCGACGTACAGCAGGTCGGCCATCGCACCATCGTCTCTCATGGGTTCACGAGCCCCGGACCGCGGTCCCGGGTGCGGCGAGGATCCCACCCGAAACCCTCACAAGCCACCCGGGAGGTCCTCCGGTGGCACACAGGGAGCCGTGCGCCGTTCCGTCCTGGTCACGAACGCGGTGCGCGCCTCAGTGCTTCCCCTTGGACGACTTCTTCGCCCCGCGTGCCTTCGCCGAACCGGACGACGCCTTCGTCGTCGCGAGCTTCTTGCCCTTCTTACCCTTCGCGGGCTTCGCGCTGTCGGCGTGCTTGGAGCCCGTGGGCTTGCCCTTGGACGTGGACTTGCGCTGCGACTTCGGCTCGACCTTCTGCGAGCCGGTCGACGCCTTGCCGGACGTCCCGACCGAGGCCGCCTCGTCCGTCGCTCGCGGCAGCGCTTCGGCGTCCGTGGGGACCGCTGCCGGTGCGGCCGGGTGAGCCGATGCGGGGAGCCGTCCCGCGGGCGCGGCGCCGGCGTCCCCGCTGACCAGCGCCTCGCGCAGCTGGACGCCCGGGCGGAAGCGGGCCACGGTCGTCGCAGCCACCTCGACCGCCGCCCCGGTCCGCGGGTTCCGGGCGGTGCGCGCGGACCGAGCGACCGGCTCGAACGTCCCGAAGCCCGTCAGGGCGACGCGTTCGCCGGCGACGAGCGCCGCCGTGATCTCGTGCAGCACCGCGTCGACCGCGTGCGCCGCCTGCGCGTGGCTCGCTCCGTCGCGTGCCAGACGTGTCGCGAGCTCGGACCTGCTGACCATCGGACCCTCCTCGGTGTCGGACGTGCTCCCACGCTAGGTGGTGCACGCCCCGCCCGAGGCCGGCACGCGGGACCAGATCGCGAACGACGTCTGGTCCCGCGCTGCGCGTTCAGCTGGTGCGGGAGGCGCCGAGCTCGACGTGCACCACGGGGCGGGCCGCGACGATCGCGACCGGCGGCAGGTGCTTGGCCGGGAGGGTGGCGGGCCGCCACGCCTCACGACGTGCCTCGAACTCCGTGATCTCGGCCTCGTGCTGCAGCGTCAGGCCGATGTCGTCGAGGCCCTCCAGCAGCCGCCAGCGGGTGTAGTCGTCCACCGCGAACGGCACCACTACGTCGTCGCACGTGACGGTCTTCGACTCCAGGTCCACGGTCACCTCGGTGCCCGGGTGCGTCTCGAGGACCTTCCACAGCAGCTCGACGTCCTCCTGGGCGACCTGCGCGGCGAGCAGCCCCTGCTTGCCGGAGTTGCCGCGGAAGATGTCGGCGAACCGCGCCGAGATCACCACGCGGAACCCGTAGTCCTTCAGCGCCCAGACGGCGTGCTCGCGCGACGAGCCGGTGCCGAAGTCGGGACCGGCGACCAGCACGGAGCCGCTGCGGTAGGCGTCCTGGTTGAGCACGAACGCCGGGTCACCGCGCCAGGCGGCGAACAGCGCGTCCTCGAAGCCCGTGCGGGTGACCCGCTTGAGGTAGACCGCCGGGATGATCTGGTCGGTGTCGACGTTGCTGCGGCGCAGCGGGACCCCGACGCCGGTGTGCTGGGTGAACTTCTCCATCGTCGTCGTCCTCGTCTCAGGCGGTCAGCAGGTCGGGGGTGAGGGGCGAGCCGTCCGGGGAGACGACGTCCGGCCCGAGGTCGGACACGGACGACAGCGTCCCGCGGATCGCGGTCGCGGCTGCCACGAGCGGCGACACGAGGTGCGTGCGACCGCCCTTGCCCTGCCGGCCCTCGAAATTGCGGTTGGACGTCGAGGCCGACCGCTCACCCGGCGCCAGCTGGTCGGGGTTCATGCCGAGACACATCGAGCAGCCGGCGTTGCGCCACTCCGCACCGAAGTCCAGGAAGATCTTGTCCAGACCCTCCGCCTCCGCCTGCAGGCGGACGCGTGCCGACGACGGCACCACGAGCACGCGCACGCTCTCGGCCTTCTGCCGGCCCTTGACGAGCTTGGCGACGGCGCGCAGGTCCTCGATCCGTCCGTTGGTGCACGAGCCGATGAAGACGGTGTCCACCGCGATCTCCCGCAGCGGCTGCCCCGGCGTCAGGCCCATGTACTCGATCGCCCGCTCGGCCGCGACGCGCTCGTTGGCGTCCGCGATCTGCTCGGGCACCGGCACGTTGCCGGACAGCGGGAGACCCTGGCCCGGGTTGGTGCCCCACGTGACGAACGGCTCGAGGTCGGCAGCCTCCAGCACCACCTCGGCGTCGAACTGCGCATCCTCGTCCGACCGCAGCGTGCGCCAGTACTCCACGGCCGCGTCCCAGTCGGCCCCCTCGGGAGCGTGCGGACGGCCCTTGAGGTACTCGAAGGTCGTGTCGTCCGGCGCGATCATGCCGGCGCGGGCACCGGCCTCGATCGACATGTTGCAGACGGTCATCCGGCCCTCCATCGTCAGGGACCGGATCGCCTCCCCGCGGTACTCCAGCACGTAGCCCTGACCGCCGCCGGTGCCGATCTTGGCGATGATCGCCAGGATGATGTCCTTGGCGCCGGCCCCCTGCGGCAGCTGACCGTTCACCGTGATCGCCATGGTCTTGAACGGCGCGAGCGGCAGCGTCTGCGTGGCCAGGACGTGCTCCACCTCGCTGGTGCCGATGCCGAACGCGAGGGCGCCGAACGCCCCGTGGGTCGACGTGTGCGAGTCGCCGCACACCACCGTCAGGCCCGGCTGCGTGAGTCCGAGCTGCGGACCGACCTGGTGCACGATCCCCTGGTCGGCGTCGCCGAGCGAGTGGATCCGCACACCGAACTCGGCCGCGTTGCGCCGCAGCGTCTCGATCTGGGTCCGGCTGGTCGGGTCCGCGATCGGCAGGTCGATGTCGAGCGTCGGGGTGTTGTGGTCCTCGGTCGCGAGCGTCAGGTCGGGACGACGCACTCCTCGACCCGCCAGCCGCAGGCCCTCGAACGCCTGGGGGCTGGTGACCTCGTGCACCAGGTGCAGGTCGATGTAGAGCAGGTCGGGAGCCCCGTCCGTGCCGCGACGCACCACATGTGCGTCCCAGACCTTCTCCGCCAGCGTGCCGGTCATAGGTGAGTCCCGTCTCGTCGTGCTGTCCCGTGTCCTCGTCGTCGGCGTCAGCCTCGGTACGAGTCGCTGCGCGACCCGCCGAACCCGCGGCTTGCATCTCAGGGTTCGAGACGCCAATATCGACCTATGGACAACTCTAGCGGAGTCGGCGTCCTCGACAAGGCCGCCTCCGTCCTCAGCGCCCTCGAGGCCGGCCCGGCGACGCTCGCGCAGCTGGTCACCGCCACCCATCTTGCCCGTCCCACGGCGCACCGACTGGCCGTCGCGCTCGAGCACCACCGCCTCGTCGCCCGCGACCTGCAGGGACGCTTCGTGCTCGGACCCCGACTGTCCGAGCTGTCGACCGCCGCGGGCGAGGACCGCCTCCTCGCGACCGCCGGCCCCGTGCTCGCCGCCCTGCGGGACCACACGGGTGAGAGCGCCCAGCTCTACCGCCGCCAGGGCGACATGCGCATCTGCGTCGCCGCCGCGGAGCGTCCGGTCGGCCTGCGCGACTCGATCCCGGTCGGCGCGACGCTGACGATGCTCGCCGGGTCGGCCGCCCAGATCCTGCTCGCCTGGGAGGAGCCGGACCGGCTCCACCGGGGGCTCCAGGGCGCGAAGTTCACCGCCACGATCCTGTCCGGGGTGCGCCGACGGGGCTGGGCGCAGTCGGTCTCCGAGCGTGAGGTCGGTGTCGCGTCCGTCTCCGCGCCCGTGCGCGGACCGTCCGGGCGGGTTGTCGCGGCCGTCTCCGTGTCCGGTCCGCTCGAGCGGCTCTCCCGGCAGCCCGGCCGGCTTCACGCCGCCGCGGTCGTGTCCGCCGCGAACCGCCTGACCGAGGTGCTGCGCCGCACCGGCGACTGACCCCGAGGTCGACGTCCACCAGGCGGCAAGAGCACGACGAAGGCCCGGTCACCTCGGTGACCGGGCCTTGTGCGTACCCCCGACCGGATTCGAACCGGCGCTACCGCCGTGAGAGGGCGGCGTGCTAGGCCGCTACACAACGGGGGCCTACGCCTGCGCAGCCGGAGCCGCGCGTGCGGATGAACACTCTACCCGATGCCCGGACTCAGCCGGACAGCGGACCAGCGGTGCTCACGCTGGGGTACCAGGACTCGAACCTAGACTAAGTGAACCAGAATCACTCGTGCTGCCAATTACACCATACCCCATGGGGGTATGACCTCCGCGATCCCGACGCACCTCGGAGGAGAGCGACAGGAGCAGCCCGGGGGCCGTACCGGCGGTGAACACTACCGGAGCCGCGGGGGCGGGTCCAACTCGCTGCAGAGCCGGCCCGTGCGGGGCCCGGCCAGGTCCCCGACGACACCGCGTCGGTCGGCAGCTCCGGCCGGGTGGCCAGGTCAGCGCGGGATGCGGCCGAACTCGCTCACGTCGTACCAGAGCAGGTCGCGGTCCTCGAGCCGCTGCACGGCTGCGTCGTCCCCGGCGACCGCGGCGACGACGTCGGCCGCGGCGGAGGGTTCGTCCACGTGCGCGCACACCACCGCGTCGGCAGGAACCCCCGAGAGGACCGTCACCGCGGTCACGTCGGCGTCCGGGTCCGCATCCGGTACCACCGACTCGTCCGGCACGTCGGCCGCGAGCACCAGTCGCAGTCGCGGCACGCCGGGCCGGTCCGCCAGCATCGCGAGGCTCTCGTCGGCGGCGACGAGCTGAGCGACGAACTCCCAGCCCTCGTCGTCCTCGTCCGGAAGAGCGGCGCGCAGTGCCGCGGTCACGGCGTGGGCGCGCCGCGGACCACCATCGGCAGCGAGGTGGTCGAGCTCGTCGAGGGTTGCCGGCAGGTAGACGCGCACGGGGCCAGTCTGCCGGGCCCACGCTCAGCCGACAGCCACCGGCGCGGCGAGCCGCTCGACGACGGCCAGGAGCGCCTTGCGGAGCGCCGAGCCGGGGGCGCACTCGCGCAGCACCCGACCGGCGAGCAGCGCGCCGTCCGCGGCCGCACGGTCCTCCGGGAGCGTGAGCACTCGGTGGACACCCGCATAGCGCGCGAGGGCGTCGTGCACGGCAGCCTCCGGCCGAGCACCTGAGGCGGAGGCCCGCAACCGGTTGACCACGACGACCTGCGGGACGTCGAGGCGCAGGTCTGCCAGCTCCGAGAGAGCGCGGACCAGACGGGCCAGACCCACCGGGTCGCCCGCACCGACCACCACGACCACGTCGGCTGCCCGGAGCGCGCTCAGCGTCGCGGCGTTGCGCTGCGGCGCGCGGGTGTCGTAGCTCAGCTGCTCGTCCTGCTCGAGGCAGAAGCCCGTGTCGACGAGCGTCCAGGGCACGAGCTGACGTGCCACACCCCAGACCACGTCGAGGGCGGACGCGGGGAGCTCGGGCCAGCGGTCCGCCCGCGAGATCCCCGTCAGGACGCGCAGACGCTCGGCGATCACCGGTGCGAGTCGCGCGAGCGACCGAAGGTCGAGAGAACCCTGACCGGCAGCGCGGGCAACGGCCGCGAGACCCGGCGCCTCGTCCAGCAGCCCGACGACCTGGGCGACCGTGCCTCCGTACGTGTCCGCGTCCACCAGCAGCGACGTCTCGCCCCGAGCCGCGAGCTCGGCGGCGAGGTTCACGGCCACCGTCGTCCGACCCGGGGCGCCGGTCGGTCCCCACACCGCGACGAGGCGGCCCCGCCGCAGCGGTTCGCCGAGGACGGCGTCGGCTCCCTTTAGGTCCGGATGATCCGGTACCGCCGCGTCGAGCAGCGCCGTCGCGCTCTCGAGCACGGTCCGCGCACCCGCCAGACCGTCAGGTGTCGGCACGACCAGGTCCGCACCGCACGCCTGCACCCGGTCGACGAGCCACGGACGAGCCGCATCGGCGAGCGCCACGACCTGCACCCCGGCGCGATGCAGCGTGAGCATCGCCTCCACGTCGAGCCGGTCGAGCTCCGCGGAGACGATCGCAACCCGGCCCAGGCCCGCCTCCGCGGCAGCGAGCAGCTCGGTCAGGTCCGCGCAGCGCCGGGTCACCGTGAACCGGCCGGCGGAGGCCTCGGCCGCACGAACGACGAGGCTCTCCGCCGCACCTCGGACCGCGCACAGCACCCCGACGGCCACCTCAGCCGCCCGTCCCCGGCACGGCGACGACCTCGACCGCGCCGTCGGTGGCCAGCGCGCCCAGCACCTTTGCGAGATCCGTGACCGGCACGAGGACGTGCACCGTCGTCGTCCCGCCCGCCGCGAACGCACCCGCGGGCCGGCTGACGTCCGCCACAGTGAGCCCCGAGGCGAGCTGCACCGGCACCGGCGCGGTGCCGCTCGACGTGGCCGATCGCTCCACCGCGGCGGTGAACCAGAGGTCGACCTGCGCGCCCGCCCGCACCGCCTCCGACGGCACGCCCGTGACCGGCACCGAGACCGGCCGCACGGCGAGGTCGGCGGCGGAGCCGACCGCCGACCGCGGCAGCAGCTCTCCGGCCTGCACGACCCGGAGCGCAACTGCGTCAGCCGGCAGCTCCTGGTCCGCGCGCTGGTACCGCGCCAGATCGGCTCCCGAGAGCCGGACGTCGGCAACCGTCAGGCCACTGGCACCGAGACGCTGCCCGGGCACCGTCGTGGTACGGGCGACGTAGACCGGGACCGAGTGCTGCGCCGCGCGGACCACCCAGGAGCCGAGGGCCACCGAAGCGGCCACCATCGCGATGCCAGCCAGCAGCCGCGGGTCTCGCCAGCCCGGGCGTCGCAGCCGGGCAGCAACCGGCAGTGGTAGCTCGTTGGACGCGGAATCCACCCAATCCCCCTCATATCGACGTCGTGCCCGCCTATCTTGGCCGGGTCGGAGACGCCTGCGGGCCGGTTCTGTGGACGAATCGGGGACGGTCCCCGCCCATGCCACACTGCCGACATGGCACCGCGGTTCCTGACGCTGACCGACGTGACGGAGATCCTCAACGTCTCCCCGCAGCAGGCGCGCGCGCTGGTCGTCTCGGGCGACCTGCCCGCCATCCAGGTCGGCGGGCGGCACGTGTGGCGCGTCGAGGCGACGGAGCTGGAGAAGTACATCCAGCGGATGTACGCGCAGACCCGGGCACGTGCCGGACGAGGTGCTGCGGAGCCCCTGCCTGAGGACTGACGTCTCGCCGGGGGGCGATCGGTCAGCGAGAACGCACGACTCGTAGCGCAGCGAGGGGCACGGTCCACACGGGCCCGCCCCGCCCCGCCCCCACATCGACGTGGTCGGCACCCACCCGGTCGATCCGGCCGACGAGCGTGCGACCTGACGTGTGCACCTGCACCTCGGCACGGTCACGGCCCAGCGCACGCAGGGTGGACCCGAGCCGGAGGCGGCGTTCCACCTCGGCTCCTGTCGGGCTGATGTGGGCGACGACGCCGACGAGGGCCTGGACGGCACCCAGCGGCACGAGCGCGTGCCGCGCACCCGGCTCGACGACCAGCATCCAGTCCGGACCGACCTCGACCAGCTCGCCGGCGACGACCGCGTCACGCTCCCCTGCGAGATCGCCCACGTGCACGCGCAGCTGACGACCGCGAGTCGCACGGAGGCGGTCGCCGAGCTGCACGGTCGCCCGCTCGGCACGGACGAGCTCACCGAGCTCGCCCCGGGCCTCGTCGGCACGCGCGGCCCGCAGCTGCGCCTCCAGGTCGTCGAACAGCTCGTCCCAGCGCACGGCCGAACCGTAGGGGATCGGGCACTCCGGCCGGTGCCAGAGGGGGACGTACTGGACAACTCGGGCTGGGATGCTCTACACCTATGTCATCAAACGACATCAAACGACATCAAACTGACTCCGACGCACGAACGGACGGCACATGACCCGCTACCCCGATCCCCCGGTCGCACGCGGCCACGCGCTCCGCGGCGCAGGTGGCCTCTGGCTCGCAGCGCTGACGGCCGGAGCGCTCGGCACGGGACTCACCGTTCGTCTGCTGGGGCTGGTCGGTTCGGCGGGTCCCTCGCGGGTCGACGGGTTCGTCGAGCTCGGGGTCGTCGCGGTCGGGGCTGCCGTGCTGGCGTGGCTGACGCTGAGCTGCGCGGTCGCCGCCGCATGCCTGACGGCGCGCGCGACCGGCGCCGGATGGCGGCGCGGCGAGGCGTGGGTGCAACGCTGGGCGCCGGCGGTCGTGCGGCGAGCGGTCGTGATCGCCGTCGGAGCCGGGATCGGCCTCTCCGCGGCGACGGGAGCGTCAGCGGCCGACGCGGTGCCGACGGTATCGCCGCTGCCCACCGTCAGCGCGACGGCGGCACCGGACGGCGGGCGGGACCTGGGCTGGATGCCGACCCAGCCCGGCACCTCGGCGGTCGCGTCCGGCGCTCCCGCACCGACGGTGCTCGCGGAGCCCGACACCAGGCCCGACGCATCGCTGTCGAGCGCCTATCCCCTCGGCACACCGGCGAGCGCCGCAACGGCCGGGGGTGCGGCCCGGACCGTCGCTGCGGAGTCACCGAGCTCCCCGCACGCGACGTCATCGAGCTCGCCGACCGCGGGTACCCCCGTAGCGCCGGGGACCGTCACGGTCGCGCCCGGCGACACGCTGTGGGCGATCGCCGCGAGGCACCTTCCGGCCGGCGCCGACGACGCGCAGATCGCGGCGACCTGGCCGATCTGGTACGCGGCCAACGCGACCCGCATCGGCAGCGACCCGGACCTCATCCGTCCCGGTTTGGTCCTCAGCGTGCCGGCCGACCTGGGTTCGGCGTCATGACCGCCGCCCTCAGCGACCAGCCGGTGGGCACGACGAGCGTGGAGGACGTGATCGCGTGCGCCACCGCACCACTGCCTCGAGCCGGCTCTCGGCCGGCCACGCTGTCGCTCGCCGCGTCGCGTCCCCGGTCGGCCGAACGCGGAACCTCCGCTCCGCCCAGGCGCGCACCGTCCGGCCGGCCGACCGAGCTCCGCGCACGCCTCCTGCCGGCCCGCGGCAGTGCGTCGCCGGCGCAGGCCGAGGGTCCCGCGCACGGGACGGCCGTCCACGTCCAGCAGCGCATCACCGTGATGCGCTCCTCGGACCGGGCCCTGGTGCTCGAGTGCGCGGACGAGGAGCGGGGGGACCTGCCGATCGCCGAGCCCGCGGTGGTCGTGCGCCGGCTCGCGCTGGCCGCTGTCGAGGTCATCGCCGGCCTCCGGCCCGCCGCGCAGCTGGCCCGGTGGCTGACCCCCGGGGTGCTGCAGGCCGTCCGGCTGCGAGCCGACCTGCATCGCCGGGCGACGTCCGCCGCGGGACGTGCGACTGTCGGGTCACGGCCGCCGGTGGTCCGCAGCGCCCACGTGTGTCGGGTCGAGGAGCGCGTGGTCGAGGCCGCGGTCGTCGTCGACGACGGTTGCAGGGTCAGGGCCGTGGCCGTGCGCCTGGAGACCCACCGCGGGATGTGGCGGGCGACCGCGCTCGACGTCGGCTGAGCGACGTCGAGCGCGGTGCTCACACCGCCTGGGAGGCGGTCAGCGTCGACGCTTCCCCTGCTTGGCCGCCTTGCGCCGCGCCTCCCGGTTGGACCCGTCACCCGCGCCGCCACCCGAGGCCGGGCTGCGACGACCCGCCGTGTCCTCCGCCTCGGTCACCACACCGCCGTCACCGTCTGTCGACGGGGCCGAGTACTGGAGCGGTACCCGGGCGTCCGGACCGTCGAGACCCTTCGCGACGAGCCGCGCCGGAGCCGCGGCTTCCGCACCGGGCCCCGTCGCCGTCCGCGCGGCCGACTCAGCCGTGATCACCGGGGTGCCGTCCGCGGCTGCCGCCTGCTGCTCCTCGCTCGGGGCGACCTGCACCTCGAGGTTGAAGAGGTAGGCGACCGTCTCCTCCTTGATGGCATCGGTCATCGCGCCGAACAGCTGGAAGCCCTCCCGCTGGTACTCCACCAGCGGGTCGCGCTGCGCCATCGCGCGCAGCCCGATGCCCTCCTTGAGGTAGTCCATCTCGTAGAGGTGCTCGCGCCACCGGCGGTCGAGCACCGCGAGCGTGACCCGCCGCTCCAGCTGGCGCATGTTCTCCGAGCCGATCTGCTCCTCGCGGTCGGCGTACGCCACGTCGACGTCGGAGAGGACCTCTCGCTCCAGCACCTCGTGGGTCAGGCGCGTCGGCCCACCCGCAGCCTCGACGACCTCCTCGGGCGTGATCGAGATCGGGTACACGCCCCGAAGGGCGGTCCACAGGGTGTCGAGATCCCAGTCCTCGGGACGCCCCTCGGCCGTCGCGGACTCGATGTACGCGCTGAGGACGTCGTGGCGGAAGTGCGCGATCTGCTCTTCGAGGTCCTCACCCTCCAGGACCCGGCGACGCTGCTCGTAGATCACCTCGCGCTGCCGCGACATGACGTCGTCGTACTTCAGGACGTTCTTGCGGATCTCGAAGTTGCGCGCCTCGACCTGGGACTGCGCCGACTGGATGCCGCGGGTGACGATCTTGCTCTCGAGCGGCATGTCCTCCGGGAAGCCGGCACGGGTCATCATCGACTCGGCCAGGCTCGAGTTGAACAGGCGCATCAGGTCGTCCTGCATCGACAGGTAGAACCGGGACTCCCCCGGGTCGCCCTGACGACCGGAGCGGCCACGCAGCTGGTTGTCGATGCGACGGGACTCGTGGCGCTCGGTGCCGAGCACGTACAGGCCGCCGAGCTCGACGACCTCCTCGTGCTCGGCCGCCACGGCCTCCTTGGCCTTGGCCAGCGCGTCCGGCCAGGCGGCCTCGTACTCCTCGGCGTTCTCGGCCGGGTCCAGGCCCCGGGCCGCCAGCTCGGCGACGGCCATGAACTCGGCGTTGCCGCCGAGCATGATGTCGGTGCCGCGGCCCGCCATGTTCGTCGCGACCGTCACCGCACCCTTGCGGCCGGCCTGCGCGACCACGGTCGCCTCGCGTGCGTGCTGCTTGGCGTTCAGCACCTCGTGCGGGACGCCCTGCTTCTTCAGCTTCTGGGAGAGGTACTCGCTCTTCTCGACGCTGACGGTGCCGACCAGGACCGGCTGGCCCTTGGCGTGCCGCTCGACGATGTCCGCGACGACCGCGTCGAACTTGCCCTCCTCGCTCTTGTAGACGAAGTCCTTCTGGTCGATCCGGATCATCGGCCGGTTAGTCGGGATCGGCACGACGCCGAGCTTGTAGGTGCCCTGGAACTCCGCGGCCTCCGTCTCGGCGGTGCCGGTCATGCCGGAGAGCTTGGAGTACAGGCGGAAGTAGTTCTGCAGGGTGATAGTGGCGAGCGTCTGGTTCTCGGCCTTGATCACCACCCCCTCCTTGGCCTCGATCGCCTGGTGCATGCCCTCGTTGTAGCGACGGCCCGGCAGGATGCGGCCGGTGTGCTCGTCGACGATGAGCACCTCGCCGTTGAGGACGACGTAGTCCTTGTCCCGCTTGAACAGCTCCTTGGCGCGGATCGCGTTGTTGAGGAAGCCGATCAGCGGGGTGTTGAGGGACTCGTACAGGTTGTCGATGCCGAGGTAGTCCTCCACCCGACCGATGCCGGGCTCGAGGACGCCGACGGTCCGCTTCTTCTCGTCGACCTCGTAGTCGCGCTCGGGCTCGAGGCGGCGCACCACCTTGGCGAACTCGGCGTACCAGCGGTTAGCGTCACCGGAGGCGGGCCCGGAGATGATCAGCGGCGTACGGGCCTCGTCGATGAGGATCGAGTCGACCTCGTCGACGATCGCGAAGTTGTGGCCGCGCTGCACCAGCTCCTCGGTGCTCCACGCCATGTTGTCGCGCAGGTAGTCGAAGCCGAACTCGTTGTTGGTGCCGTAGGTGATGTCCGCGGCGTACTGCTCGCGGCGCTGCGCGGGCGTCTGGTTGGACAGGATCGTGCCGGTGGTCAGCCCGAGGAACCGGTAGACGCGACCCATCAGGTCCGACTGGTAGCCGGCCAGGTAGTCGTTGACCGTGACGACGTGCACGCCCTTGCCCGTCAGGGCGTTGAGGTAGGCCGGCGCGGTGGCGACGAGCGTCTTGCCCTCACCGGTCTTCATCTCGGCGATGTTGCCGAGGTGCAGCGCAGCGCCACCCATCAGCTGGACGTCGAAGTGCCGCTGACCGAGCGTGCGCCGCGACGCCTCGCGCACCGCCGCGAACGCCTCCGCGAGCAGGTCGTCGAGCGTCTCGCCGTCGGCAAGCCGCGCCTTGAACCGGTCCGTCTCCTCGCGCAGCTCCGCGTCGGACAACGCCGTGAAGCTGTCCTCCAGCGCGTTGATCTGGCTGGCGATACCGGACAGCTTCTTGAGGATCCGGCCCTCACCGAGGCGCAGGACCTTCTCGAGCATCGCTGGCACGCATGACTCCCGACGTGATCGCACCCCGTACGGGGTGGGGGCTGCACCGACCGCACGGCCGGGCCGGTCCATCGTAGGCGAGCCGCAGGCACCGGCGGTGGGCCGCCGGCCTCCTCGACCTGGCGCGAAGGAGCCGTCGGCCTCAGCCGGACGCGTCCGCGAGCGCCCGGCCCAGCTCCACGGCCAGGTCGCCGCGGGGCTCACCGGACCGGTCACCGACGAGCACGTCCCCCAGCCCGGTCCAGCGCGCCGCGAGGCGGAGCTCCGATGCGAGCTCCCGCGCGACGACGTCGGCCGGTGGGACGGCCCCCGCCGTCACGCCGGACGGAGGCGCCGTGTGGGCTGCGTGCACCCGCAGCACACCCGACTGGCGATCGGCCTTCAGGTCGACGAGAGCCGCCAGGTGCTCGCCGAGGAGGAAGGGCAGGACGTAGTACCCCCAGACGCGCTGCGGCTCGGGGACGTAGATCTCGATGCGGTAGCGGAGCCCGAACAGCGACTCGACGCGACGGCGCTCCCACACCAGGGGGTCGAACGGGCTGAGCAGCGCTCGTCCGCGCGCGTGCCGCGGCACGGGTGGGGCGTCGCGGTGCCGCCACGAGCGGCCGTCACCCCACCCGGGCACGTCCACGGCGACGGCCTCACCGTCCTCCACGAGCTGCGTCAGCGCCACCGCCGTCTCGGACGTGCTCAGTCGGTAGTAGTCCGCGACGTCGCGCAGCGTGCCGATGCCGAGCGCCCGTACGGAGGCGGAGACCAGGGCGCGGACCGCATCGGCCCGGGGCAGCTCGGGAGCTGCGAGCACCGGGGCGGGCAGCACCCGCTCCACCAGGTCGTACCGGCGCTCGAACGCTCCGTTGCGACCCGCGGACGTCACCTGGCCCGTGAAGAAGAGGTACTCGAGGACACGCTTGGCGACGGTCCAGTTCCAGCCCCAGTTCACCCCCCGACCCGGGTGCTCGTGCTGCAGCCGCTCGTGCACCTGGGCGCCCGTCAGCGGCCCCTCGTCCGCCAGCATCGCGAGGACGTCGTCCACCACCGGGCCGTGGGTGCGCGGAACCTCGCGGATGGCACCCCACGCCTGCGACTCGTAGTCGCGGCGACGCCAGTCGAACAGCCGGTAGTCCTCGGTGCGGATGAACGACGCCTGGTGGGCCCAGCTCTCCACGAGCCGTCGCGGCGCCCTGCCCGCCGCCCTGTCGAGGACGGCCGGGTCGTAGGGTCCCAGCCGGGAGTACAGGGGCATCAGGTGCGCCCGGGCGAACACGTTCACGGAGTCGATCTGCAGCACGCCGAGGCGGTCGACGACCTGCTGGAGGTGCCGGGCGGTGACGGCGGCAGCACGCTCGGGACGCTCCCGGTGCAGCCCCTGGGCCGCGAGCGCGAGGCGACGCGCCTGGCCCAGGTTCAGTCGTTCACCGGCGACGGACTCCCGGGCACCCACGACGGACTTCCGGGCGTCCGCGACGGTGGTGGTGTCAGACACCCGCACATCCTGCCGCCGAGCACCCACATGGGGACGGCGCTCGGCCCGGGCGCCACGGCGGGCGTCCGGGCCGAGAGTCGTGCTGGTGGTGCGTCGCCGGGACGGCTCCCGGGCGGGGTGCTCAGCCGGCGAGGGCGTCCGCCACCACGACCGGTCCGGCGACCGGCGTGTCCAGCTTGATCACGCCGTAGCTCCAGCCGTGGCGGCGGTAGGCGACGGCGGGTTGCGCCGTCTCGGCGTCGACGAAGAGGTAGAAGTCGTGGCCCACCAGCTCCATCTCGTACAGGGCGTCGTCGACGGTCATCGGGGCGGCGTGGTGCACCTTCTCCCGGATGATCACCGGCGAGTCGCCGAGGGGGATCTCGACCGCTCCGTCGGAGACGGTGCGAGGCGCCCGCGGCGGTTCTGCCTCGGGGACGACCGGGGCGACAGGCTCCGTCGTGCTGACCGGTGCGGCCCCACGGTGGTCCTTGCGGCGGTCGCGGGTGCGGCGCAGGCGCTCCAGCAGCTTGGCCATCGCCAGGTCGAGGGCCGCGTACGCGTCGTCGGCGCACGCCTCGGCGCGGATGACCGGCCCCTTGTCCACGACGGTGAGCTCGACGCGCTCACTGCTGTCGGACTGGCGTGGGTTCGGCTCGTGCGACACGAGGACGTCGATGCGCTGCGCGCGAGGCGCCAGCTGTTCGACCTTGGTCAGCTTGCTGTCGAGATGCGCCCGGAACCTGGGTGACACCTCGGTGTGCCGACCGGCAACCACGATCTCCATGCGGGCCTCCTGGGAGGTGAGGGGCAGAGCCTGCAGGGCTCGCCCGGTGACGTGCTGTCTGTGCCCCTGGTGGGGGCAGGTGCGGCACCACCTCCTCGGCCTGCGCGGGGCGGCCCCCTGGCGGGGACCGGCCGGCTGCGTCGGCTGGAACCTCCACGCTAACGCGAGTGCGCTCCGGCCACCAAGCGACCGGGCGGGGGTGTCGAGGCGAGGACGACACCGGCCACGACCCGCGCCCCCGCCGCCCCGAGCACGTCAGCTGCAGCGGCCGCGGTCGCACCGGTGGTCAGCACGTCGTCCACCAGGAGCACGCGCGCGCCCGCGACCCGTGCGCGAGCTCGAACGTGCACGTGACCTGCAAGGTTGCGCGATCGGGCGCGTGCCGACAGCCCCGACTGGTCCGCGCCGGGCGACCGACGCAGGACACCGGCCGCCGTCGCGCGGACGCCGCGCCGCGCCAGCTCGTCCGCCACCGCCGCGGCGAGCACGCCGGCGGGGACCCACCCGCGGGTGCGCCGGGCTGCGGCGGTGGACGGCAGGGGCACGACCAGCACCGGGGCCGCGCCGGCCAGCACCGGCACAGCGGCCCGGGCGGCGTTCCGCAGGGCTGCGGTGAACGGTTGGGTCAGGTCGGTGCGACCGTGGTCCTTCCAGGCGGTGACGGCGCGGCGCACCGGTCCGGTGAAGTCGGCGACGGCCCACCACGGCGGCGTCCTGCCGTCGAGCCGGTCCAGCCGGCCGGCCCGGTCCTCGCACCGCCAGGCCGCCCGCCGCAGCAGCGCGGCGCAGTCCCGGCACCAGGACTGGTCGTCGAGACCGCAACCGGCGCACGCCACGGGCAGGACGAGGCCGAGCAGCTCGACGGCGGCGCGGCGCAACCAGGTCGGCGCATCGGTCGGCACACCGACAACGTGGTACCGGGCGGCGCGGCCCGGCGGCGGCCGGCGGTCGACCGAGAACGGCTCGGCGGCCGGCGGACCTGAGGGCGGCTCGCGGGCCGGTCCGGGTCAGCCCGGGTACGCCGGGTCGCGCACTCCTGTGGCCCCCTGCACCGGGACCCAGGTGCGCCCGTCGTACCGGAGCAGCTCGCCCGCGTGCGTGGCGACGAGCATGCTGCGCTCCCCCACCCCCGAGGCGATCGACGCGGCATCTGCCACGTCCGGCAAGGGCTCCGACTGGCCACCGACCGGCACGAGGCGGAGCGTGGACGGGCCGCCGGCGCCGCCGAGCACCCCGAGCGTCACCGCATCCGCCCAGACCACCTGGCGGGCATCGGCGACGGAGGCTCCCGCCCGGACGGGGGTGCTCAGCTGCTGCGGCGCCCCGGACGCGTCGCGGACGACGCCCGCGACGTCGATCGCGACCCCGTCAGGACCGTCCGACACCACGGCGACCCGGGTGCCGTCGCGCGCGACCGCGAGCGCCTTGACGGATCGCCCGACCAACCAGGGCGCCGTCAGCGTCACCTGCGAGCCGGCCGGCGTCACGGCGAGCACGCTGCCGCCCGTCGCGGTCCAGATCCAGCCCCGGCGGTCCACGGACGGTGCCGCGAGGCCCGCGCCCGAGATCAGCACCCGGGCGGGCGCGGTCGCGGTCGGCGCCAGCACCAGCCGGTCCGTCCCCGAGAGCAGCACCTGCACCGACCCGTCGGCGCTGCGGGCCGGGCTGCGAGCGTCGAGACCCGCGAGCGAGCCGACGCCGGCCACCGGCTGGAGCGCCCCGTTCACCAGGCTGACCAGGGCGTCACCCTGGATCATCACCGGGTCGCCGACCGCCGGCGTCGGCACCGAGGTGGCGCCGTCGAGCGGGACGCCCGTGGCCCCTGCCCGCACGACGACCGACCGCACCTGCGGAAGCTGCAGCGACTGCTGCAGCTGGGCCAGCAGCAGCCCGCGGTCGGCGGTCTGCACGGTGCGGGCCGGATCGAGGTCGACCTCGGCCACCCCGTCCGCGTCGACCGTGACGGCCTCGGGCTTGAGCTGGACACCGTCCGGCACAGCCGTGCGGACGGCGTCGCGCAACCATGGCGACGGACCCGAGAGCAGGCCCTTGACCACCGAGGTCGGCAGGTTCCGCGACGGGTACCACCGGGTCTCCGGGACGAGCACCTGCGAGTCGGGCGACAGGAAGTACAGCTGGGCGGCACGGAACCGGGAGGCGAAGGCGCCCTGGGACAGGATCAGGCCCTTGGGCGTGCCACCGATCCGCCACTGCTGCCGGCTGTCCTGCACCATGTCGAACGTCACCGACTCACGACCGTCGGCGGAGGCCTCCGTGTAGCGCCCGTCGGCGTCCACCTTGCCGGCCACCTGCACCTCGACGGTCACCTGGGTGTCCGACGTGCGCTGCACCTGCGTGGCGGAGGCGACGACGACGCTGCCGAGCGGGTCCCAGCTGGAGCGGGCGTCCGGGGTCAGGAACTCCCGTGCGGCGACGAAGTCGACGAAGTCCCCGGACAGCCCGGCGGAGCCGGCGAGCAGGAAGCCCTCGACGATGGAGACGGGGTCCGCGTTGGGAGCCGGACCCTCGGCCACCACGACGACGGGGTCCCCCTCCGGGACGCGCGCATCACCCTTCTGCACCGCACCCTGCGTCGGGATGGCGCTGCACGCGGCGACCACCAGCACCGCCGCCGCCGCCAGGGCGGCGCGCAGCCGCCGGGGCGTGCTCATCGGACCTCCTGGGCCGGCTGGTCGGCGTCGGACCAGTCCGGCAGGGCCGCCGGGTCCGAGCGCGGCCTCGTCGCGGCCACCGGCGCCGCCTGCTCCTGCGTCTCGTCCGGCACCAGCTCGAGGGGCGACGACTGGAGCCGGATGCCCGCCCGCCGCGGCAGGGTGAGCCGGAACGACGCTCCGCGCCCGGGGCGTCCCCACGCCTCGAGCCAGCCACCGTGCAGCCGGGCGTCCTCCAGCGAGATGGCCAGCCCCAGCCCCGTGCCACCGGTCGTCCGCGCCCTGGCGGGGTCCGCGCGCCAGAACCGGTCGAACACGTGCTGCGCCTCCCCTGCGGTCATCCCGACGCCCTTGTCGCGCACCGTGACGGCGACGGCGTGCTGGTCGGCGGCGACCGTCACCTCCACGGGCGTGCCGTCCGCGTGCTCGATCGCGTTGACGACCAGGTTGCGCAGGATGCGCTCCACCCGGCGCGGGTCGATGTCCGCCACGACGCGCTGCTCCGGCAGCACCACGGAGATCCACGTGCCCTTGCGTTCGGCGAGCGGCACCGAGGCGTCGACCGTGCGCACCACCACGTCGCGGACGTCGCGGCTCTCGGCGTCGAGCACCGCGGCACCCGCGTCGAACCGGCTGATCTCGAGGAGGTCGGCCAGCAGGTCCTCGAAACGGTCGAGCTGGGTGGACAGCAGCTCCGCCGAGCGCTTCACGGACGGCTCGAAGTCGTGCCGCGCGGCGTGGATGACCTCACCGGCCATCCGGACGGTCGTCAGCGGGGTGCGCAGCTCGTGGGAGACGTCGGACACGAACCGGCGCTGCAGCGTGGAGAGCTCTTCGAGCCTGCGGATCTGGTCCTGCAGGCTCTCCGCCATCTCGTTGAACGACTGGGCGAGCGTCGCCATCTCGTCC
The DNA here is from genome assembly GCA_001898185.1 of Cellulomonas sp. 73-145. Taxonomy (GTDB): domain Bacteria; phylum Actinomycetota; class Actinomycetes; order Actinomycetales; family Cellulomonadaceae; genus Cellulomonas. The sequence continues at coordinate 357,460 of MKTI01000005.1, forward strand.
TCGCCCTGGACGCTCATCCGCTCGGTCAGCTGCCCGTTGGCCAGCCGCTCGGCGACCTGCGCGGCCCGGCGCACCGGCAGCACGGTCTGGCGGGTGACCAGCCAGGTGGTGGAGCCGAGCAGCAGCACGAGGGCCCCGGCTCCGAGCGCGAGCGTGCGCAGCAGGAAGTCGAGCCGGTCCTGCTCCGCCTGCAGCGGGTAGAGGAAGAACAGCTGGTAGGTGCCGACCACGGGCACCGTGACCTGCTGGCCGACGACGACAGCCGGCTCGAGCCGGCCGCCCGCCCGCAGGGCGACGGACTGCCAGTGCTGACCACCGGACGACGTGGCGGTCTTCAGGTCCGCGCTGATCAGGTCGACGTACGCCGCGTTGGTGGCGGTCGCACCCGCCTGGACCGACACCGCCTGGCCGGGCGCGCGCAGCAGGAACACCTCGCGCCCGCCGGAGCCCGCGTTGTGCTGCGCGCTCGTCACGTCGGAGAGGAGCTGCTGCACCTCGGCGCCCGTGGTCGCCGTCGCGGAGTCGAACGTGTTCTGGGCCTGCTGCGTGCTGCGGGCGCTCTCCTCCAGCACCTGCTGCAGCCGGGCGCGGAACAGCCCGTCCGCCGTGCGCTGGCCGACGTACGCGAACACCAGGGCGAGCGCCACCAGGCCGATCGTGAGCGTGGACGTCAGCACGCGGACCTGCAGCGAGCCGCGCCACCAGCGCAGCGCCGACCGGAGCCGACGGCCCCACCGGGCGCGGACCAGCCGCCAGACGCTCGTCATCCGGGGCACGGTGCACCCCCGGCCCGGGTCACGACGAGCCAGCCCCCGCCTTGTAGCCGACGCCCCGCACGGTCACGACGATGTCCGGGCGCTCCGGGTCGTGCTCGATCTTCGACCGCAGCCGCTGCACGTGGACGTTGACCAGGCGGGTGTCCGCCGCGTGGTGGTAGCCCCACACCTTCTCCAGCAGCACCTCGCGGGTGAACACCTGCCACGGCTTGCGCGCCAGGGCGACGAGGAGGTCGAACTCGAGCGGGGTGAGCGAGATCGGCGTGCCGTCGCGCGCGACCCGGTGCCCGGGGACGTCGATCGTCAGGTCGCCGATCGTCAGGTGCTCGGGGGCTGGCTCGTCGCTGCGGCGCAGCCGGGCGCGCACCCGGGCGACCAGCTCCTTGGGCTTGAACGGCTTGGAGATGTAGTCGTCGGCCCCCGCCTCGAGGCCGAGCACCACGTCCACGGTGTCGCTCTTGGCGGTGAGCATGACGATCGGCACGCCCGACTCCGCACGGATCTGGCGGCACACCTCGTAGCCGTCACGGCCCGGGAGCATCAGGTCGAGCAGCACCAGGTCCGGCTGCGTCGCACGGAAGATGCCGAGCGCCTCGTCGCCGTCCTCGCAGAACGCGGGCTCGAAGCCCTCGGACCGCAGCACGATGCCGATCATCTCGGCGAGGGCGGTGTCGTCGTCGACCACCAGGACGCGTCCCTTCATGGCGGTCATTGTCGCACCTGACCTGCTCCGATCCCCCAGCGCCGGACGGGTGGTCCGCACCTGGCAGTCCACCCGTCCGGACGGCCCCCGACGGCAGGGCCCCGTGGCACGATGAGGCGTCGGCGGCCCGCCCGTCGACGTGTCCACGTGCTGCGCCGGGACCGCTCTCAGCCGAGCCCTCACCCGAGCAGCCGGCCGCACCACCAGCTGCGCCGCCACAGGGGAGCCCCAGCACATGAGCGAACCGCAGGACCCGTCCCGGCCGAGCGGCTGGGCGGCGCCCGGTGCGTCCGCCGGGAAGCCGGCCGACGACCGGCCGGACAGCTGGGTCCCCGCCGATCCCCCGCCCGGCCACGCGCCGCAGCCACCCGGGTACGGGCAGCAGCCGCCGGCGTACGGGCAGCAGCCACCCGCGTACGGGCAGCAGCCCCCGGCCTACGGGCAGCAGCCACCCGCGTACGGGCAGCAGCCACCCGGGTACGGGCAGCAGCCACCGGCCTACGGGCAGCAGCCACCGGCCTACGGGCAGCAGCCACCCGCGTACGGGCAGGCCGGTTGGGGACCGACCCCGTACGGCCCCCCGGGTGCCGGCGCCTGGCGTCCACCCGCGCTGCAGCCCGGGATCATCCCGCTGCGGCCGCTCAGCCTCGGCGAGCTGCTCGACGGCGGGGTCCGGGCGATCCGCGCCAACCCCGCGGTCATGTTCGGCCTCGCCGCCGTGGTGGTCACGGTCGGCGTGGTGCTCTCGGCGATCGTCACCGCGTACGTCGGCGGCCTCCTGACCGGTCCGCTCGACTCGTTCTCCCGTCAGCTCTCGGGCCTCCCCGACGCGAGCACCACCGACCTCGGTGCGATCTCGAGCCAGCTCGGCACCGCGTTCGCGACGTTCGCCGCCCTTCCCGTCACCGCGCTGGCCACGACGATCCTCGACGGCCTCCTCGTGGTGTCCGTCAGCCGCTCGGTGCTCGGGCGACGTGCGACCGTCGGCGAGGTCGCGCGGTCGTGGCGGGTGTGGTGGGTGATCGGGTTCACCCTGCTGATGTCCCTGGCTGTGCTCGTCGTCGGCGGCGTGCTGGCAGCGGTGCTGGTGTGGGCCGGTCGGAGCCAGCAGTGGGGCTGGCTCGCGTTCGGGGCCCTCGTCGGCGGTCTGGCGTTCGCGGTCGCCGCCGTGTGGGTGAACACCCGCACGCTGCTGGTGACGCCGGCGCTGATGCTCGAGGGCAAGCCGTTCTGGCGCACCATCGCGCGGGCGTGGCGGCTGACCCGGGGCAGCTTCTGGCGGCTGTTCGGGATCGCGCTGCTGGTCGCGGTGCTCGTCTCCGTGCTGACCCAGATCATCTCCGTGCCGTTCACCCTGGTCGCCGAGGGGGTGACCGGCGGGGTGACGTCGTTCTGGGCGGTCGTGATCATCTCGGTCGGCAAGGTGATCACGCTGACCGCGGCGACCACGTACCAGGCAGCCGTCATCGCGCTGCTGTACATCGACGTGCGGATGCGGCGCGAGGCGCTGGACGTCGAGCTGGCGCGCGCGGCCTCGACCGACTCCCCCGCGTGACCGGTGCACGGGCGGTGGCCGTCGTCGCCGCCCTCGTCGGTGCCGCGGAGCCGCCGGTCCGTCCGGACGGGCCCACGGCCCAGCGATGGGCGCGGGAGGAGCTGCTCGATCCCGTCTACCACCAGCAGCAGAGCCTGCTCAGCCGGTTCCTGAGCTGGTTGGGGCACCTGTTCAGCGGGATGCACGGCGCCGCCCTGCCGCCGCGCGGTGCCCTGCTCGCGGCGGCGGTCGGGCTCGCGGTGCTCGTCGTCGCCGGCCTGTGGGTGACCGGCCCGGTGCGGCGGTCCCGACGGACCCGGCCGGAGGCCGTCCTGGCCGCCGCGGACGGGCGCACGGCGGCCGAGCTCCGGGCGGCGGCGGACGCCGCGGCCGTTGCGGGCGACTTCTCGACGGCCGTCGCCGAGCGGTTCCGCTCCCTGGCCCGCGGTCTCGAGGAGCGGGCGGTGCTGGACGAGCGACCCGGCCGCACGGCCGACGAGGTCGCGCGCGACGCCGGCGAGGTGCTGAGCGCGGTGGCGACGGACCTGCTCCGGGCGGGGCGCCTGTTCGACGACGTCGTGTACGGCGGTCGCACGGCCCGACGCGCCGATGACGACGAGCTGCGGGCGACCGACGACGCGGTCCGTGCCGCCCGCCGGACGGTGTCGGCCGGCCACGCAGCCGAGGACGCCCCGTGACCGCGCCCATGACCACGACCCTGATCCCCGCCACCGGCGACGGGACGACGGCACGAAGCCGCGCAGCCCGACGCTGGCGCAGGGCCCGGGCGCCCCTGGTGGTGCTCGCCCTGCTGCTCGTCGGCGGCCTGCTCGCGGTGCTGCCCGCTCCGCGGACCTCCACCGCCCCCCTGGCCCCGGACAACCCCGGGGACACCGGGGCGCGCGCGCTCGCGCAGATCCTCACGCGCCACGGCGTGCACGTGCACTACGTGCGCACCATCGCGGCCGCGGAGAAGGCCGCGACGGCTGGCAGCACGCTCCTGGTGCTCGGTGACCTCTACCTGACTCCGGACATGGTCGGCCGGATCGGCCGCAGCGCGGCGGACCTCGTGCTCGTCGAGACGCCGGACGTGCTCGACAGGCTGGCCCCGGGCGTCGTCCCGAGCTTCGGGGGCTCGACCACCGACGTCCGCGGCGCCGCCTGCGACGACCCGGACGCCGTCGCCGCGGGGACGATCACGGCCGCCGGGGCGGTCCGCGGCCACGGTCCGGGCGTCACGGTGTGCTTCCTCGAGTCGGGCGCCGGCGCGGGCGAGGGCGGTGCGCTCGCGGTCGTCGCCGGCGCGCGACGCGTCAGCGTCCTGACCGACGCCGGCCCTCTGACGAACCGGTCCCTGGCCGACCAGGGGAACGCGGCGCTGGCCCTGCGCCTCCTGGGCGTGCACCCCGACCTCGTCTGGTACCTCCCGTCCTCCGACGACCTCGGCATCGAGCGGAGCTCGCAGGGCGGCACCAGCCTCACCGACCTGATACCACCGTGGCTGGTGCAGCTGGGGCTGCTTGCCGTGGCCGTCGCGGCGGCGGCCGCCGTGTGGCGTGGCCGTCGGCTCGGACCGGTGGTCAGCGAGCGGCTGCCGGTCGTCGTGCGTGCCGGCGAGACGACCCGGGGGCGCGGCCGCCTGTACCGACGCGCGGGCGCGCACGCGCACGCCGCCGCCGCCCTGCGGGCCGGTGCGGCGTCCCGCTCGGCGGCCCGCCTCGGTCTGCCCCGTTCCGCCGACCGACCGGCCACCGTGGCCGCCATCTCCCGTGCCACCGGCCGGCCGGCCGCAGACGTGGAGCACCTGCTGTACGGCTCGTCACCCACCGACGACCGAGCACTGGCCGTGCTGGCCCGTGAGCTGGACCACCTGGAGAGCGAGGTTCACCGATCGTGAGCGACGTCCTGCCGCCGTCCCCCGTGCCGCCCTCGGCCGCGCCGTACCCGGCAGCGACCCCCGGTGGTGACGGTGCCACCGTGCCCCGACCTGCCACAGTCCCGCAGCACGGGGCGGCGCCGACGGCCGGGGCGTACCCGCCCGGCCTGGGGGCGGGCGTGACCGGGTCCCACGCCGCCGCCCCGAGCCCCTCCGTCGACCTGCGCGGCATGCTGGCCGCGGTGCGGGCCGAGGTGGCCAAGGCGGTGGTCGGTCAGGACGCCGCCGTCACCGGCCTGGTCATCGCGCTGCTGTGCCGGGGCCACGTGCTGCTGGAAGGCGTGCCGGGTGTCGCCAAGACGCTGCTGGTCCGCAGCCTGTCGGCGGCCCTGGCGCTGGACACCAAGCGCGTGCAGTTCACGCCGGACCTGATGCCGGGCGACGTGACCGGATCCCTGGTGTACGACGCGCGGACCGCGGAGTTCTCGTTCCGGGCCGGGCCGGTGTTCACCAACCTCCTGCTCGCCGACGAGATCAACCGGACACCGCCGAAGACCCAGGCCTCGCTGCTCGAGGCGATGGAGGAGCGGCAGGTCTCGGTCGACGGCGCCGCGCGGCGGCTGCCCGACCCGTTCCTCGTGATCGCCACGCAGAACCCGGTGGAGTACGAGGGCACGTACCCGCTCCCCGAGGCGCAGCTGGACCGGTTCCTGCTCAAGCTGCTGCTGCCGCTGCCCGAGCGCGCCGACGAGGTGCAGGTGCTCGCCCGGCACGCCGCCGGCTTCGACCCGCGGGACCTGGCCGCCGCCGGCCTGCGGCCCGTCGCGGGCCCCGCGGAGCTGGCGGCGGCCCGCGCCGAGGTGGCCCGGGTGCAGGTGGCCCGCGAGGTGCTCGGCTACGTGGTCGACCTGTGCCGGGCGACGCGTGAGTCGCCGTCGCTGTCGCTGGGCGTCTCGCCTCGAGGTGCGACGGCGCTGCTCGCGACCTCACGTGCGTGGGCGTGGTTGAGCGGACGGCCCTACGTGACGCCCGACGACGTCAAGGCGCTCGCGCACCCCACGCTGCGCCACCGGGTCCAGCTGCGTGCCGAGGCCGAGCTGGAGGGCGTCACCGCGGAGTCGGTGCTGGACACCGTGCTCGCCTCGGTGCCGGTCCCCCGCTGAGGCGGCCCGATGGCGATCACGTGGCGTGCCGTGGCGCTGACCGCGCTCGGTGCCGTCCCGGTGCTGCTGCTGCCGGTCCCCGGCACGGTGCTCGTTTGGGTGGCGCTGGTCGCGGCGCTGTGCGCGGTGGACGTCGCCCTCGCGGCGTCCCCACGACGGCTGGCGGTGTCCCGGTCGGTGCCCGCGTCCGTCCGCAGGACGGAGCCGACGAGCTCGACGCTGACGATCACCAACCTCGACCGGCGCAGGCTGCGGGGCCTGGTCCGGGACGCGTGGCCGCCGTCGGCGCTGCCGGCCTCGGGACCGGTCGAACCGGGCGCACCCGCCGCACTCGGTCGACGGGCACCTCGCCACGCCGTGGACATCCCGGTCGGCGAGGCGGCCCGCGTGGTCAGCGCGCTGCAGCCCACCCGGCGGGGCGACATCCCGGCGGGGGCGGTGACGGTGCGCACCGTCGGTCCGCTCGGACTGGCCGGACGCCAGGCCTCGCTGCCCGTTCCCGGGCGGCTGCGTGTGCTTCCCGAGTTCGCCTCGCGGCGGCACCTGCCGAGCCGGCTCGCCCGGTTGCGCGAGCTGGACGGCCGCGCCGCGGTGCAGGTGCGCGGGGCCGGGACGGAGTTCGACTCGCTGCGCGAGTACGTCGTCGGCGACGACGTCCGGTCCATCGACTGGCGCGCGACCGCCCGTCGTGCCGACGTGGTGGTGCGCACCTGGCGGCCCGAGCGGGACCGGCGGGTGCTGGTGGTCGTCGACACCTCCCGCACCAGCGCCGTGCGGGTCCTGGACGCCCCGCGGCTGGAGGCGTCGATCGAGGCGGCACTGCTGCTCACCGCGCTCGCCACGCGGGCCGGCGACCGAGTGGAGCTGCTCGCCTGGGACCGTCGGGTCCGAGCGAGCACCGCGGGGCGGACGGGCAGCCGGGTGCTGCCGGCCGTCGCGGAGTCGCTGGCCGGCGTCGAGCCTGCGCTGGTCGAGGCCGACTGGGCCGGCATGGTGGGTCAGGTGCGCAGCCGGCTGAGCCGGCGGTCGCTGGTGGTGCTGCTCACCACTGTGGACCCCGCCGCCGTCGAGCGGGGCGTCCTCGGCGTGGCCGCCGGGCTCACGGACCGGCACGTGGTGGTGCTCGCCTCGGTCGCGGACCCGGAGGTGGACGACCTGCGGCACGGTCGCCGCAGCGCGGCCGAGGTGTTCGACGCCGCGGCGGCCGAGCGCACCGTGTTGGAGCGGGAGGCGGTGGCGCAGCGGCTGCGACGTCTGGGCGTGGAGGTGCTGGACGCGCTGCCGGACGAGCTCGCCCCGCGTCTCGCGGACACGTACCTCGCGCTCAAGGCCGCCGGCCGGCTCTGAGCACTACCGGTGTCGGTGGACGGCGTTACCGTCGCCGCGTGCCCGAGGACGAGCTCTCCCCCCGTGCGCTGGGTCGCGCGCTGCTCGCGCGTCAGCACCTGCTGGCGCGCGCACCGGCGGAGAGCGACGGAGCGGCTGCCGCGGAGCGGCTCGTCGGTCACCTCGTCGGGCTGCAGGCCCAGAACCCCACGTCGCCGTACCTCGCGCTCTGGAGCCGCCTCGAGGGCTTCGCGCCGCCGTACCTGGCTGCCACGCTGGCCGACCGTCGCACGGCCCGGGTCGCCGCCATGCGCAGCACCGTCCACCTGCTCACCGCCCAGGACGCGCTGACCCTCCCGGTGCTGACCGCCCGGACCCTCTCGCGCGAGACGCGCGGCCTGTCTGCCGCGGAGCTGGACAGGATCGCCGTCCGCGCTCGCGAGCTGCTCGAGCGCACGCCGATGCGGCCCAACCAGCTCGGTCCCGCGCTCGCGCCCGAGCTGCCGCACGTTCCGCCGAACAACCTCGCCTACGCCGCTCGCTGCCTGCTGTCCCTGGTGCAGGTCACGCCGCGGGGACAGTGGGGCGCCAGCATGGCCACCACGTGGACGACGGCCGAGTCGTGGTTCGCCCCGGAGACGGTCACGGCGGCCCCCGACCTGCAGGACCCCGATGTGCGCGCGGAGGTGGTGGGCGACCTGGTGCTGCGCTACCTCGCCGCCTTCGGGCCGGCGTCGGTCGCGGACGTGCAGGCGTGGTCCGGGATGACGCGTCTCGCCCCGGTGGTGCAGGCACTGGGTGACCGGGTGGTGCACCTGCGCCCGCTGACGGCGCCGGCGGGACGGAACCGGACGGTGCTCCTCGACCTGCCGGACGCGCCGCGGCCCCACGAGGACACCCCGGCGCCGGTGCGACTCCTGCCCGACTTCGACAACGTGGTGCTGTCCCATGCCGACCGCACCCGCATCGTGCCGGAGGACGTCCGCCGCCGGCTGGTCACGCCGAACGGCAGCGGTCCCGGGACCGTGCTGGTGGACGGGCAGGTCGGCGGTGTCTGGCGGCTGCGCCGCGAGCGCGGCACGGCCGGTACCCGCGCACCCGGGTCGGTGACCCTGCTCGTCGAGCCGTTCGTGGCTCTGTCGCACCAGCAGCGGGACGAGCTGGACACGGAGGCCCACGCGGTGCTCGCCCTGCTCGCCGGCGACGTGGAGGACCGGCGGGTCGAGGTCGCCGCCGCGTCGTGACGGGCCGATCCACGCGGCGGCCTCATGCGGCCGCGGCGCTCGTGCCGTCCCGGTGCCGGCGCCGTGCCGTCAGCCCGCCGTCGCCACCGCGTAGCCGGCGCGGTCCAGCTCCAGGTCACCCGTCTGACCCGCACGTGCCGCGCGCCGACCGAGCAGCAGCACGTACACCCAGAACGCCGCGAGCGACGCGAGCCCGATGGCGATCTTCGCCGCCCACGGCAGCTGGGAACCGGTGACGAAGCCCTCGATCAGGCCCGACACCGCCAGGACCCCCACCAGGCCCAGCGCCACGGTGAACAGCGCCCGGCCCTCCTCCGCCAAGGCTCGCCCGCGCGGACGCGGGCCGGGGTCGACCAGCGTCCAGAACAGGCGCAGACCGGCCGCACCGGAGACGAACACCGCGGTCAGCTCGAGCACCCCATGGGGGCTGATCAGCTGCAGGAACATGTCCAGCCGGCCGTACGCCGCCATCAGCCCGCCGGCCGCACCCACGTTCACGGCGTTGCTGAGCAGGAAGTACACCGGCACCACGCCCGTGATCCCGGTGGCCACGCAGAGCGCCGAGATCCACGCGTTGTTGGTCCATACCATGGCGGCGAACGTCACGCCCGGGTCGTAGTACGCGGCGAACAGCTGGTCGACGTACTCCTTGCGGCTGGCCGGCGTCCCCATCGCGGCCAGCGCCTCCGGATGCGTCGCGACCCACACACCGCTGACGACGCCGACCGCGAGGAACACCACCATCACGCCGACCGTCCACCACCGGATCCGGTACAGCGCGGCCGGCAGCAGCACCGTGAGGAACCGGGCGACGTCCCGCCACGCCGGCTCGTGCGTACCGGCGATCCGGGCGCGCGCCCGGCCGAGCAGCTGCGACAGCCGTGTCACCGTCTCCGGGTCGGGAGCGGCGGACCGCAGCGTCGACAGGTCCGTGGCGGTGGCGCGGTAGAGCCGCACCAGCTCGTCCGACTCGGCGCCCGACAGCCGGCGGCGGCGCACCAGCCGGTCCAGGCGGTCCCACTCCGGCGTCCGCGCGACCACCAGGGCGTCCAGGTCCATGCCGCACAGCCTGCCATCGCGACGCCCGGCGCCGGGGCCGCCGGGCCCGATAGCCTGCACCCGGACCTGAGGGAGGCACCGTGGACGAGGGCATCCTCACCGGCGAGGCCGTGCTGCTGGACACCAGGCCGGCCTCGTTCGCCTCCCGCGCGCTCGGTGCCGTTCTCGACCTCCTGGCCCTCGCCGTGGTGATCGGCGTGCTCGCCTGGCTGCTGTTCGGCGCGCTGAACCTGGTGCCGGACGAGAAGGCGGCGCGGGCGGTCGGCGTGGTGGCGCTGGCCACGGTGACGGTGCTGGTGCCGGCGACGGTGGAGACGCTCAGCCGGGGGCGGTCGCTCGGCAAGCTCGCGATGGGCATCCGCATCGTGCGGGACGACGGCGGCCCGGTGCTGTTCCGGCAGGCGCTGGTCCGCGCCCTGACGGGCGTGTTCGAGCTGTGGCTGACGTCCGGCGTCGTGGCGCTCCTGGTCAGCGTCGCGCACCCGCAGGGCAAGCGGCTCGGCGACGTGCTGGCGGGGACCTACGCGGCGCGGGTCAGGGGCAAGGCGCCGGTGCGCACACCCGTGCCGATGCCGCCGTACCTGGCCCGGTGGGCGGCGCACGCCGACGTCGCACGGCTGCCCGACGGCCTCGCGCTCGCCGTGCGGCAGTTCCTGGCCCGGGCGCGGGCGCTGCACCCGGCCTCACGGATGGAGCTCGGCGGCCGTCTGACCGCGCAGGTGCAGCAGTACGTCCGTCCCCTGCCCCCGCCCGGCACCCACCCGGAGGACTTCCTCGCGGCGGTGCTCGCCGAGCGCAGGGAGCGCGAGCTCGCCGCCGAGCAGCGCCGGGCCGTCCGCGAGTCGGTCGAGGCGGCGGCGCTCACGCGGCTGCCGCACGCCATCCCGGACCCGGTGGACTGAGCGACCCCGGCGCCGGGCGCCGGTGGTGGTGCGGCCTCAGGACGACGGCGCCGTCCGACGCAGGTCCGGCTCGAGGTAGATCACACGCGCGATCGGCACCGCCGACCGCACCCGGACCTCCGCAGCGTCGATCGCGGCGGCGATATCCGCGGCGCTGTCGTCCGCGGTGACCTCGATCTTGGCCGCCACCAGCAGCTCCTCGGGCCCGAGGTGCAGCGTCCGCAGGTGGATGACGGAGGCCACCCCGTCCCCGACCAACGCCGAGCGGACAGCCGCGACGTCCGCCGCGGACGCCGCCTCACCGAGCAGCAGCGAGGTCGTCTCCACCGCGAGCACCGCGGCGATGAGCACCAGCAGGACCCCGATGCCGGCGGTGCCCACGGCGTCCCACCGGCCGTCGCCGGTCAGCAGCGTCAGGCCGACGCCGAGCCCGGCGAGCAGCAGACCGATCAGCGCCCCGGAGTCCTCCAGCAGGACGACCGGGAGCTCGGGCGCCTTGGCGGTGCGGATGAAGGACGGCCAGGACTGACCGGCCCGTGCGGCGTCCGACTCCCGCACGGCCGTCCGCAAGGAGGACGCCTCCATCACGAAGGCGATGACCAGCACGAGGAGCGGGACCCACCACCAGCGACCCTCGAGCGGGTGCGGGTCGGCCCACTTGTGCCACGCCTCGTACAGCGCGAACAGGCCACCGAGCGTGAACAGCACGATGGAGACGATGAAGGCGTAGACGTACCGCTCGCGGCCGTAGCCGAAGGGGTGCGTCTCGTCCGGCACGCGCCGGGCGCGCCGGCCTCCGAGGAGCAGCAGCAGCTGGTTGCCGGAGTCGGCGACGGAGTGCACCGACTCGGCGAGCATCGAGCTGGAGGAGGTGAGCAGGAACGCGACGAACTTGGTGACGGCGATCCCGAGGTTCGCGGCGAGCGCCGCCATGATCGCCCTGGTGCCGCTCTCGTGCGCCATGCCCGTCTCCCCCGGTCGTGCGGCCTGCGTCGACGCAGGTCAGCCTAGGCGACCACGCACCGACGGCGGCTCAGCCGCGGGTGACCGGCCGCGCCTCGTCGGCGAGGAGGACGGGGATGCCGTCGCGGACGGGGTACGCCAGCGGCCGGTCGGGGTCGGTCGACACCAGCTCGGGCTGCCCGTCCGGGCCCACCTCGTCGGTCAGCGTCGCCCCGGTCACCGGGCACCGCAGCAGCTCTCGCGCCCAGGGCTCCAGGCTCGTCGCCGGCTCGTTCATCGGTCCTCCCCCGTCCGCAGCAACGACAGGACGTCGTCGCGCACCTTGTCCAGCACGTCCTCGTCGGCCGCCTCGACCGTCAGCTCCACACCGTCGACCGCGGGCCGCACCGCGAACCACCACGGAGGTGGGGCGTCCCAGTGGGACACCAGCAGCCCGTCGCCCTCCTCGGACTCGACCGGCCCGCCGCCCGGTCGGGTCACGTAGGCCTCGACCACCCGCGCCACCGCGCGGTCGGCGTCGGTGACCTCGACGGCGATCGGTCCCGCCGTGACGTAGGGCTGGTACAGCTCGGCCAGCACCGACAGAGCGTGCGGCTGGCGACCGAGCTCGGCGAGCACGTGCACCAGCGCGAGCAGACCGGCGGTCGCGGGACCGGCGTCCCGGGCGACGAGCGTGCCGTCGGCGCCGCCGCCCAGCACGGCGCCCTGGACGGCCAGCTGCTCCGCCAGCTCGGCACGGTGCACGCGTGCCGTGGCCGCACCAGCGGCGGCGAGCAGGTCCGGCACCGCCCGTGACGTGAGGTCGTCGTGCAGCACGAGGGGGACGCGCCCCGCCGCCAGCTCCGCCGCCGTCAGCCGCAGGCCCACGACGGTGAGCACCGTCGACGGCGGCACGGGCTCACCTCGCTCGTCGAGGAGGTGCACCCGGCCACCGGCGAGCACCGCGCCCGCGTCGGCGCCGTGCTCGAGCACCACGCTGCGCAGGTCGGACAGGTCCGCTCCGGGGCCACTGACGAGCGTCAGCCGCACCGGTCCGTCCGCCAGCAGCCGCTGGAGCACCTCGGCACGGCCCTGGGTGCCGGCGTGCACCACCACGTGCAGGGTGCGGGCATCCCGGAGGTCGACGGCGTCCCGCAGCACCGCCAGCAGGCGGTCCGGGTCGTCAGCTTCCGTCACGGGTCAGGCTCCTTGGCGTCGAGGGCGCCGACGAGCCTACCGGCCGGCCCCGGGACCACCCGCGGGGCGGCCCGTCACGTCCTCGTCGCTGAGCGGCGTCCCGTCCCCGTCGAGCGCGAACCACGCACGGTGCTCGCACGCAGGGCAGGAGACGAACACAGCCGCGCGCCCGGTCGGCGTGCTCATCCGGATGCGGACCAGATCGGTGGAGCCGCAACGCTGGCACTCGCGCGTCCCCTCGAGCAGCGGCCCGCCGCCCTGGCTGACCGACCCCAGCGGGACCGGCCCCTCGGCGACGCGACGGGACTCGCGCCGCCGTGTCACCGCACGCTCTCCTCGCCGTGCACCACGCGGAGGTGTCCGCGACGGCGGCCGTCCGGCGTGACGGGCTGCGCCACCGGCTCCGGCTCGAGCACCGCGACGGCGGGTCGACCAGCCTCACGGACGGCGTCCGCCAGGGCGAGCAGGTCGTCGTGGCTCGGGGCTGCCGGCTCGAAGTCGGGCAGCAGCCGGACCACCTCCCAGCCGCGCGGCGCGGTCAGTCGCTCGGCGTGCTCGGCGCACAGGTCGTAGGAGTGCGGCTCCGCCAGCTGGGCGAGGGGGCCGAGCACCGCGGTCGAGTCCGCGTAGACGTAGGTGAGCGTCGCCACCGCCGGGCGCGCGCACGCCGAGCGGGAGCACTGCCGAACGGATCGCACGCGCTGACGCTACAACGCGGGTGCGACACCTCGGCCGGGACACCCCCGGACGGTGCCGCGGCCTCGGGTGCGCCCGGTGGCGGCGACTAGAGTTCCGGTGGTGAGGTCACGAGGTTCTCGGCGGGTCTCGTTCCCCGGGCAGCTGCCCGGTCGGGGACGTCGCTCGGCGGACGCGGAGAGCACCGGTGACCGACTCCCGGAGCCGACCTCGTCGCCGCGGGCCCCGGCCGCCCGCGCGGGGTCCCCCGCCGCGCCCGTCCGTCGTCGTGACCGTCGCGGTCGCGGTCCCCGCGGCCCCCTGCTGCCCAGCACGCTCCCGGCCTACCGGACCCGTGCGGAGCTATTCGACGACCTGGTGCTCGACGCGGTCGAGGAGCTCGAGCGGACGTGGGCGCGGCAGCTCGACGGTACGGAGTTCGCCGTCGAGGACGTCCCGCCGTCCAACCCCGCTCCCTGGGAGCGCGGCGGGGTGCCGCTGGGCCGGTGCTTCCCGTCCGACGCAGGGCTGCCGGCCCGGATCGTCGTCTACCGGCGGCCGCTCGAGGCGCGTGCCGAGGACCGCGCGGACCTCGCCGAGCTGGTGCACGACGTGGTCGTGGAGCAGGTGGCGCACCTGCTCGGCCGGTCACCGGAGGACGTGGACCCCGGCTACGGCGAGGGCCGATAGCCTGTCCGGACGATGAGCACCCCGATCCCGGCCGTCCGCGTCGTCTGCGTCGTCTACCACCCCGGACCGGAGCTGGCGCGGTTCGCCGCCGGGCTGCGGACGGCGAGCTCGCGACCCTTCGAGCTGGTGCTGGTCGACAACGGCGACGACCAGACCGTGTCGCGGGCGGTCGCCGACGAGCACGGTGCGCGCCTGGTCGTGCCCGGTCGCAACCTCGGCTACGGGGCCGCGGCGAACGTCGGTGCGATGGACGCGACGGCCGAGTGGCTCGTGGTGGCCAACTCCGACCTGGAGTGGCCCGCGGGCTCGCTCGACCGGCTGCTCGACGCGGCCGCGGCACACCCCGAGGCCGGCGCCGTCGGACCCGCGCTGCTCAACACCGACGGCAGCGTGTACCCCTCGGCGCGCGAGCTGCCGTCGCTCACCCAGGGCGTCGGCCACGCGGTGCTGGGCCGGGTGTGGCCGGGCAACCCGTGGACGCGCGCCTACCAGGCACGTCAGGAGACCGTCGGGGTGCAGCGTGCGGCCGGCTGGCTGTCCGGCGCGTGCCTGGTGCTGCGACGGCGGGCGTTCGAGCAGGTCGGCGGCTTCGACGAGGACTACTTCATGTTCTTCGAGGACGTGGACCTCGGTGAGCGGCTCGGCGCCGCGGGCTGGGTGAACCTCTACGTCCCGCAGGTGACCGTCACGCACATCGGCGGCACGTCGTGGCGGTCGCGACCCGCCCCGATGATCCGCGCTCACCACGCCAGCGCCTGGCGGTACCTGTCCCGCCGGTACACCGGCTGGCGGCTGGCACCGGTGCGCCTGGTGCTGCGCAGTGGGCTGTGGCTGCGCGAGCAGGTGGAGCTCCGCGCGGCACGCTGAGGCGGTCAGCCCAGTCCGACGTGCGGGTCCTGCCGGACGGCGATCCTGCCGGCAGCCGTCGGCTCGGGAGCCGGCAGCAGCAGGGACACCAGCGTGCCGTCGGCCTGTGCCCGCTCCGCGACCAGCGCCCAGGACGCGTCGACGGGACCGTCCGTGGTGATCAGCGACACCCCGGCGACCTGCGTGGGATCGGCGACCAGCTTCGCGAGCGGCCACGCCGCCGTCGTCCCGGCGTCGACGCTGACCTGGTGCTCGTCGAGCACGCTGCCGTCGGACCGGAGCAGGCGCAGCGTCCCGGTGACGGAGGCGGCCGCGCCGGACCCCTGGGCCGTGGGGTCGCCGGACCGCGGCACCGCGCCCACGACGAGCGTGTCGACCGTCCCGGGCGCAGGCACCACCAGCCCGGCAGCCGGTGGCGCGGCGGCGGCCCAGGCCCGCTCGACCCGCGGCTGGGTGTCCAGCGCACCGGGCGTCCCCACGCGCGAGTACTCCGCGGCGGCGACCACAGGCTGGTCCGCCTGGACGACGACCGTGTACTGCCCGGCGGGCAGCCCGCCGAGCGGGAGGTCGGTCACGGAACCGGCCGCCAGGTCCACGGTGCCGGCACCCGGCAGCGTGACCGGACCGTCGGACCCGAGAAGGCTCACCGTCGCCGTGGTGCCGCTGGCGCCCGGTGCGAGCAGTCGCAGCACCGGCGCGTCCGGGCTGTCCACCGTGGAGGCCTCCACGAGCAGCCCCGGGACGGTGACGCGCTGGGCCGGCGCGCTGCCGGGCACCACGAGGTCCGCACCGGCGGGTGTGAAGCCCCGGACGGCGCCGTCCTGCACCCAGGCGGACACCTGTCCCCCGGTGGCCCGCACGTGCACCGCGATCGACCGCTGCGCCGCCGCGACCGCCTCAAGGGTGACCGACCGGCTGCCGTGCGGCGGCACCACCTGCGAGCCGCCGGCCAGGTCGAGGCGTCCGTTGGGGCCCCACGCCTCGACACCGACCTCGGCCGCCGTGCTGCCGGGGTTGACCAGCACCAGAACGGCCGTGCGGCCCAGGTCGGTCGAGCCGCCGACGAGCCACGCGTCCGAGGTCGGTGCCGTGCACGTCTCGGCCGAGAGGCCTCGCAGGTCGCCGTCGGTGACCAGGCCGACCGCGGTCGCAGCGACGCGTGCACCACCGGTGCTGCCGGGCTCGGCGCGCACGACGACAGGTCCCGTGGTGCCCGTGAGCGCTGCGGCAGGCACGTCCGACGACAGCGGTGCGAGCACCGCGGAGCTGCTGAGGGCACGCACCGTGCCGGCCCCGGACGTTCCCTCGTCGGGCGCCGAGAGCACGGACACCGAGGTGGCGGGCGGAACGGGCGCCGGGTTGAACTTCGAGCTGGAGGACGCCTTCGGCATGATCAGCGGGCCCGGGCACACCGCGGTGGCGGCGGAGGCGGGGACGGCGACCAGGGCCGGACCGTCCGCGGCGCTCCTCGGCGCCGGCAGCCGGCTCGCACCGACCACCGTGGCCGTCGCGAGCGCCAGGACCGCGACGCCGGACAGCACACGCAGCCCCCGCTGCACGGCGGGACGGGCGCTCACGAGCGACCTGCCCGGCGCCGGCGGATCGGCAGCGCGAGCAGCCCGGTGACCACCCCGGTCACGGCGAGCAGCGCCAACCACCCGGTCCGGGTCGGCGAGTCGTAGCGGACCACCAGGTGACCTCCTGCAGCACCGACCTCGAACGTCTGGCGCCAGCCGAGCTGCACCGACCGCAGCGGTCGTCCGTCGAGCCACGCGTGCCAGCCGGGGTCGGCGCGCTCGGCCAGGACGAGGACCCGCGTGGTTGCACCGGCCGGGACGGTCGTGTCGACGTTCGCGTCGGTCGCTGCGACCGCGGTCACGGCCGTCGCCGGATCGGTCACGTCACCGGCGGCCTTCGCCAGGCGCGCCCACGACGTCACCACCGTCGGCGCCGGGGACCCGTCCGCGCCGACGGCCGGGCGCACCCGCCACAACGTCCCGGACGCGTTCTCGGTGACGCGTTCCAGTCCGGGGGTCGCGTCGAGCCGGCCGACGAGCTGCGCGCGCGCTGCGGCGGCGGGATCGGTGTCCGAGGTGCCGACCGGCAGCGGCGGGACGACCACGTGGGCGACCGCCAGGCCGCCGAGCGGGCCGGCGACGTCGCCGGGCGCCGTGCTCGTCAGCCGGGCTACCAGCGTGCGGAGCTCCGTGGTCGCCGGGTCGGCGGCGGCGACGGTCGCGGAACGCAGCCCGCCGCCCAGCGACCCCGTCTGGACCGCAGCAGCCTGGTCGACCAGGTCCAGACCGTCGCCCCGCAGCAGCTCCCACGACACGCCGTCGGTCGTCGCGCTGAGGGCGAGGACGCGTGATGCGTCGGCGCCCTGCTGGGCCTGCTGCGCCACGGCCGGCACGACCGGACGTCCGAGCGACCGCAGCGACGTCGCTCCGGGCGCCGTCCACACCCACGAGGCGAGCGAGCCGACCGCGACCGCGACCACGACCACGCTCCCGAGCACCGCGAGCGGCTGGCGCCAGCCGAACGTCGACCGCGTCAGCCTCGCCTGCAGCCGGTCGGTGCCGAGGGTCGCCGCGGTCAGCAGACCGAGCAGCGCCAACGACAACGACGCACCGACCCAGGCCCGACCGACTCCGTCGGCGTCGTGCACGGCGGGCAGCTGCGCCTGCACCGTGGCGGCCGCCAGTCCGACGACGGCCACGAGCCACCCGACGCGCACGCCGCGGGCCACCGCAGCGCCGCGCAGCAGCGCCAGCACGGCGAGCAGCAGCACGGTTCCGACGAGAGCCAGCGGCCAGACGGTGGCCAGCGTGCCGTGCAGCCCTGCCGGCACGAGGGCGCCGGGATCGGTCGGCACACCGAGCAGCCGCAGCAGCGGTCCGCTGGGGACGGACTGCGCGGGCAGACCGGGCTCGGCGAGCAGCAGCCGCAGCCCCGGCACCCCGCGGCGGACCACCTCGGCCAGCAACGGACCCGCCAGCACGACGGCCGGGACCGGCACCAGCAGCAGCCGGCCCCGCCGACGGGGTGCCGTCGCGGCCGCCACCACCGCGAGCACGACGGCCGGGGCGAGCAGCACGGGTGCACCGGCGACCGCGACGGCGAGCGCGAGTGCGGCACCGGCCGCGCCGGCGACGGAGCCGGTCGGGTCCGGCGTCCCGACGAGAAGGGGTCCCGGCTCCGGTGTCGACTCCCCCAGGTGCACCGGCTCGCCGACGCTCTCCGTCGACGAACCGTCCGACGAGGCGGCGGCAGCGACCGGAGCGACGCCGATGGTGCCGGCCGCCGAGGCGACACCGCCGGCGGGCGTCGGCGCCGGCCGGGGCGACGGGATCGCCGTGGTCGGCGCGGTCGACGCAACGGCCCCCGGCTCCGCGTCCTCGTCGAGGTCGACGATGCCGTCGTCCTCGTCGTCCCCCCGACGAACCGTGACCAGACCGGAGAGCACCTGGTCCACGCGCTGCACGCCGACGGCGCGCGCCATGCCCAGCGCCACCCACGGCAGCGCGGCGTGGGCGACGACGGCGCCGAGGTGACCTCCGCCGATGCCGAGCAGGAGGGCGGGAGCGGCCGCCCAGACCAGTGCCGCCCACGCACGCACGCCCGCGGACCGGGTGGCCGCACCGGCAGCGGCCCAGGCGCCGATGCCGGACAGGACCACGGCACCGAGCATCAGCACGTCCACCACGGCCTGCGTGTGCCCCGCCAGGAGAGTGAGCACCGTGAGCACCGTGAGCAGCGGGTCCGCCGGTGCGGCGTGCCCCAGACCGTCCCGCACCCAGCCGGAGGACGCCGCCTGCCACAGCTGCCCGACGGAGGACGAGCTCAGCGCGAGAGCACCCCCGACCAGGCGAGCCCCCGCACCCACGACCGGTCCGAGCAGCCGCCCGAAGGCCGCGAGCGACGCCACGAGGAGCACCGCCGTCAGCCCCAGGGCGGTCCACCGCCGGCGGGTCGCCATCGCGGCGAGCTCACCGAGCTCCAGCTCGGACGGGGCGCGCTGCACCTTCCGCGCCTCGAGCCGAGCGAGCCGCCGGTCCTGCTCCTGGGTCCACACGTCGCGCAGACCGGCCTGCAGCGGCCACAGGGTCCGCCTCGGCACGGCGCGGGTGCGGGCGGCGACCCGCCTCGCGCGGAGCACGGCCCCGGGTCTGCCGAGCGCCGCGAGACAGCCGGTCAGCTCGGCGACGGCGAGCCCGGGCTGCTTGACGGCCAGCTGACCGAGCGCGCGCACCACGGCCGCGAGCAGGCCGACGACGGCCACGAAGGGGACGAGCGGCAGCGGTGCTGCGACGAGCCGGGCGTGCACCGCGGACCGCCGGCGGGCCGCGAACGACCGTCGCGGGTCGCCGAGGTCCGGCTCACCGTCACCGTCGAGGTCCGTCTCGGGGCCCGCGTCGGCGTCCCGCAGCCCTTGGTAGAGAGCCTGAGCGTGCCGCACGACCGCGGCCGGGACCACCACGACGCGGTGCCCTGCGAGACGCGCGCGGCGGGACAGGTCGAGCCCGTCACCGAACGGTCCGAGCGCAGCGTCGGTGCCGCGCAGCGCATCCCAGACGTCGCGCCGGACGAGCGCACCGGCGAGGCCGACGCCGAGCACGTCGGTACGCCCGTCGTGCTGCCCCTGGTCCAGCTCACCGGCCTCGACGTCGGACATCCGCCGGCCCCAGCGCGTGGTGCGCAGGCCGACCTCGAGCAGCCGCTCCGGTTCGGTCCACGTCCGCTGCTTGGCGCCGGCGACGGCGACCGACGGCGCGTGGCTCACCGCACGCATCAGCTCGAGCAGGGCGGTCGGCGCCGGCGCGCTGTCGTCGTGGAGCAGCCACAGCCACGGCGTGGGCGACTCGCCGAGGGCCTCGGCCACCGTCAGCAGACCTCGCGTGACCGCCTGGCCGAAGGTCTTCGCCGCTGGTGCCGTCGTGCGCGCGAGCCGCGGTGCCGGGGCCGGGGAACCCGCGAACGCCTCGTCCAGCGCCGCAGCGACGCCGTCCGGCCCGCCGACGTCCACGACCAGGACCCGCAACGGGCGTCTGACCTGTGCCGCGAGGGCGGCGAGCGTCGTCGGCAGGTACCGGGTGAGCCCCGCGGTGACGACGACGGCGGTCACCGGCGCCGTCACAGGGATAGACGACGTCGTCGTGGTGGGGGCGGCTGGGCCCTGGACGGTCTGCGTCATGCTCGCGCCATCATGCGACGCTGCCGGGTGCCTCCCCTGCTGCGACACTCCCGCGACGCCGTCGGCCTCGCGGAGGTGCTCGTCAGACGACACGCCGCTTGAGCTTGCGCCGCTCGCGCTCCGAGAGCCCGCCCCAGATGCCGAACCGCTCGTCGTTGGCCAGTGCGTACTCCAGGCACTCGGCCCGGACCTCGCACTGCGTGCAGACCTTCTTGGCCTCGCGCGTCGAGCCACCCTTCTCCGGGAAGAAGGCCTCCGGGTCGGTCTGCGCGCACAGTGCGCGCTCCTGCCACCCCATCAGGCCGTCGTCCTCGGCCTCCCCGAAGAGGGAGTGCACGTTGGACGCCGAGACCGACCCGACCACCTTCGCGTCCGACGGGAAGCTCTCGTCGTCGTCGTCGAGCAGGTTCCACATACGTGCCTCCGTGCGGGTCTGGTGCTCGGTGCTGCCTGGGTCTGTGGGCTGTCCTCGGGCTGTCGAGTGGTCGAACCGGCCTGCCAGATCACTGCCCCGCGCCACCGCGGTTGCCATGAATTACACGCGTGTCGTTCTGGGGAGTCAACCGGAGCCGTGGTATTTGTCCACCTCGTCCGGGGTGAATTCTCGACGGCCCGGCGTGTCGCCCTACCCTGACGGCGTGCCGACCCCCCCGCGTTCCGTCGCCGAGCTCCTCGCCCTGTTGACTGCCGACCCCGGCCGCCCGCGCCTGACGTGGTACTCAGGCGCCGGCGAGCGCGTCGAGCTGTCGGGGGCGGTGCTCGACAACTGGGTCTGCAAGACGGCGAACCTGCTGGTCGAAGAGTTCGATGCCGCGCCCGGCACGCATGTGCTGCTCGACCTGCCAGCGCACTGGCGCTCGGTGGTGTGGGCGCTGGCGGCGTGGCGCGTCGGCGCGTGCGTGGTGACGTCGGCGTTCGACGTCAGAGCCGTCGAGGGGACAGACGCGGCCGAGCCGTCCGACGGTCCCGGCCCGGCCGCCGACGTGGTCGTGACGGATCGTCCGTCGGCGCACCGCGAGGCGCGGGACCTCGTCGTGGTCACGCTCGCCGCCCTCGCTCGGCGGTTCGACGGAGCCCTACCGGCGGGCGCCGTGGACGCGGCGAGCGCCGTGATGACCTACTCGGACCGCATCGGCTGGTCGCCGGCGGTCGACCCTGCAGCGCCGGCACTGGCCACGCCGGCCGGGACGACGAGCCACGCGGCGCTGTTCTCCGACGCAGGGGACGCAGCAGCCGGCGCCACGGCGGCCGAGCGAGTTCTCCTCGAGGGCGTCGATCTCCCCGGCGCCCTGCGCAAGGTGCTCGCCGTGCTGGCTGGCGCCGGTTCCGTCGTGCTGCTGGACGTCGCGATGGCCACCGCGCTCCGCGCGGACGCGCCGCGCCGGACCGCCCTCGTCGCAAGCGAACGCGTCACGTCGGACCTTCTGTAGAGGCCCTACCCCGCCGACCACCACCCCGCGACACGCTCTGAGCAACCACAGCAGGGGTCTACGACCAAGTCGTCACGGGACGTCAGCCTGAACCAGTCGCCCGCGACCCCGCACGGTGAGCCGCCCGTCGCTCGCCGGCACGAAGGCGGCCTGGCCCTGGGTCAGCGTCACGGTGCCGTCGTTCGACGTCGCCACCGTCAGCTCCCCCGCGAGCGCCAGCAGGATCCGCGGACCCCGGCCGGGCAGAGGATGGTCGTCGTCGTCGGCCAGCTCGGTGACGGACAGCTCGAAGTCGTCCACGGGCGCGTAGAACACCTTGGTCGCGCCGTGGAACACCTCGGGGGCGATCCGGATCGGAGGAGCCGCGACGTAGTCGACGTTGCGCAGCAGCTCCGGCACGTCCACGTGCTTGGGGGTCAGTCCCGCGCGCAGCACGTTGTCCGAGCTCGCCATGATCTCCACGCCGACACCTTGCAGGTACGCGTGCACGCCACCCGCCGGGACGAACATCGCCTCGCCCGGCCGCAGCGTCACGGGGTTGAGCAGCATCGACGTCACCACCCCGGGGTCGCCGGGGTACTCCCGCTGCAGCAGCCCGACGGTGCGGTCGGTGCGCGGTGACGGCGACCCGTCGGCGAGCCGGGCCGCGACCGCGTCGGCCAGCCGGGCCACCTCCTCCGGACCGGGCCGGGTCGCCGGGTCGAGCAGCCGGGTGAACGCCTCGCGGATGCCCTCGGTGGACGGCTTCTCCACCAGCACCCCGTGGAGCTCCTTGGCGAGCGGGCAGTCGAGGCCCGCGAACATCTCCGCCGCCCGGCGCGGGGCGCGGAACCCGCACATCGCCTCGAACTGCGTCAGCGCGTAGACCAGCTCGGGCTTGTGGTTCCGGTCCTTGTAGTTGCGGTGCGGCGCGTCGAGCGGGACGCCGGCGGCATCCTCCGCGTCGTAGCCGGCGCGGGCGGCGTCGATGTCCGGGTGCACCTGCAGCGAGAGCGGGTGCTCGGCGGCGATCACCTTGAGCAGGTACGGCAGCTGCGGGCCGAAGCGGTTGACCACGTCGAGGCCCAGCGCCTCGCGGGGGGTCCGCCGCAGCAGCTCGACCAGGTTCTCGAGCCCGTCGTCCAGCACCAGGGACGGGGCGGACGGGTGCGCGCCCATCCACGCCTCGGCGAGCACTCCGTCGTGCGTCAGCGCCAGCGTGTCCTGCAAAGCGTCGGGCGAGCCCCAGGCGTAGGCCTGGGTCGCCTGCGTGATCCTCAGCACGGGAACCTCGGGGTGGGTGAGCGGTTGCCGGGTGATGGTACCGAGGCGACGGTGGTCGGCGCGGCTCTCACGACCGCGGCCGACGTTCAACCACGCACGTCCCCGGCGACGCCCAGGGACTGGCCGGAGCCGGACACCTGTGCCGCCAGCCGCATCTCGCGCACGGTCGGGGACGCCAGCACGGCCGCACTGACCACCTCGCTCAGCACCAGGGCCCAGGCGGCCCCGACCGGTCCGACGAGCGACGTCAGCCCGACGATCGCGGGGATGCCGACCAAGGTGCCCGCCATCGTCGCGGCGAAGACGATCCGGACCTTGCCCTCGGGGACCAGGACGAGCCGCACGACCGCCGTGCGCAACGAGAGCAGCACGAACGCAGCGCCGAGCCAGAAGCAGACAGCCTGCGTGGCCCGGACCTGCGGGCCGAACAGCAGTCCTGAGACCCACGGCCCTGCGACGGCGAACACCAGCCAGCCCGTGACGCCGAGGAGACCGTGCGCGAGCACCGCGAACCGGAGGCGTCTGCCGCGCCCGGCACGCCCGGCCTCGACCGTCCAGCTCTGGAACGCGTTGGCGAGGGTGATGGGCACGAACTGCCCGAACCGGTACAGCTTGTCACCGGAGGCGTAGGAGCTGGCGAGCACCGGTGCGGCGACGGCGTTCACCACCGGCACGGGGACGGAGCCGTACGCGCTCCCGGCGATGTCGATGGCGGCCAGCCCCCGGTCGCGCACCACCAGCCGCCACAGCTCCGGCAGCCGGGTCCGCGGGAGCGGACGGCGACCCGGCACGCGGCGGCTGAAGAGGACGATCCCGACGAGCGACACGCTGACTGCCAGGGCGGGGTAGATGACGAGCTGGCGCGTCAGCAGGATCAGGCCCGCTGACGCCGCCGCGGCGGCGACCCTGGGCACCGCCTCGAAGAGCGCGATCGACCGTGGGTCACCGGCGCCGACGCAGAACCAGGCGAACGACAGGCCGGTGACCGACGCGGACACGCCCATGAGCGCGGTCGGCAGCTCGTACCCCGCCCGAGCCGCGACGACGGACAGCAGCACCACGACCGGCAGCACGAGGCAGGCCACCGTGCCGCGGACGACGAGGCTCTGGCGGTACAGCGCGTACCGCTGCCCCGCCTCTTGCTCCGCGGCGATCCGGGGGGGCCCCGACACGTTCCAGCCGTAGCCGATGACGATGCCGCCGAGCGTGCCGATCGACTCCCCCGCAGCGAGGCTCGCCCAGCCGCCGGAGCCGGCGACACGGCCGATGACGGGCAGCACCAGGAGCGGCGTGATCAGGGAGATCAGGGGGAGCCCGCCGAATCCGGCCAGCCGGCCGAGCAGGGCTCTCATGTCGTCGCTGGCGCGCCGGTCCGGAGCAGCCCGTGCAGGACGGCCAGCGTGAGCTCCGCCGTGCGGTCCCAGCTGAACGAGGCCGCGCGCTCGAACCCCGCGGACCGCATGGCGGCACGGCGCCCCGCATCCGCCAGCAGGCGGCTGACGGCCGCACCGAGCAGCTCGGGGTCCGTCGCGTCGACGTACGCCGCTGCCGGACCGCCGACCTCTCGGAGGACCGCGATGTCGTTCGCCAGGACGGGGACCCCGCGCGCCATGGCGTCCAGCACCGGGAGACCGAACCCCTCGGACAGGGACGGGCACACGTAGAGCGCGGCCTCGCTGTAGAGCGACTCGAGCTGGGTGGCGGTCACCCAGCCGAGGAGGCTGACGTCGCCCGCCAGCCCCAGCTCCTCGACGGCGGGCCGCAGCGGGTCCGCACCGTGGCTCCCGGTGATCGCCAGCCGCGGTCTGACCGAGGGGTCGATGCGCGCGAGCGCTTGGACCAGACCGACGAAGTTCTTGTGCGGCAGCCGGTTCCCCGTCGCGAGGACGAACGGCCGGTCCTGACCGATCCCGAGGCCGGCCAGCTCCTGCTCCGCCGTGTCCGGGTCGACCGGGTGCGGCGTGCTCGACGCAAGCGGCGTGTGCGTGATCCGACCCGGGGCGACGTGGAGGTGGCGCACGATGGACGCGGCGGCGTCCTCGCTGTCCGTCAGCAGCGCCCGTGCACCCCGAGCGGCACCGCGGATGATGCCGCTGGTGATCCCCCGCGTCACCGCGCTGACCTCGGGGTTCGGGAAGTCGAACGCGATCATGTCGTGCAGGGTCACGAGGCGCGGCACGCGACCCGCGACCGGACCGAAGTTCGCGGGGCACCACAGCAGGTCGGCGCCGGCACGACGAGCGAGCGCGTCCACCGCGAGCACCTCCGCCAGCGCCCACACCGGCCGGTTCTGGCCGGAGACGGGTACCGTGCGCAGCTCGCCGGGGAACCAGTCCCGCAGCAGGTCCCGGCCGGTCGTGTTGGTCAGCCCCACGAGCTCGAGCTCCGGGTCGAGGGCCGCGACCCGCGTCAGCACCTGGCGGATGTACGTCTCCGTGCCGCCTCGCCGACCGGTGAAGTAGAGCAGGTCGACGGCGACCCTGGATCGCGTCACGGGGCCTGGACGCCGAGCGCCGACGCCTCGTCGTCGGTCGTGAGGATCCGACCGCCGGCCTCCGCGCGTGTGGCGACCGTCAGCGTGCCCGCGAACATCGACGCCATCACGGTGAAGAAGCCGATGGTCAGGCCGAGGGTCACCGGGATGCCGATGCGGATCGACGCCCCCATGTCGAGCGCCCCGAACCCCCTGCCGCCCCAGCTGATCACCTGGGTGAGCCCCGCGAGGAGCCCCGCGAGGAAGATCACCAGACCGGTCACCACGCCGCGCTCGAGAGTGAACAGCTCGTACACCCAGCGGAACCGGGGGCCGATGGGAAGGAAGCCTTCGCGCGCCGCGTAGAGCTTGGTGAGCACGGAGAAGATGACCGCCTCGTACCCGAGCAGCGTGATGGCAGCGGTGTAGACCATCGTGACGGTGTCGAAACCGACGTCGCCGATGCGCACCGGTCCGAACATCAGCGTGACGGTCGCGGCGCAGCCGAGCGCGAACAGCAGCAGACCGGGGTACAGGAAGAGCCACCGGGGCGCGTACAGCAGCAGGAACCGCAGGTGCCGCCACCCGTCGTGCCAGCTGCGCAGGTGCGGCGGACGCGACCGCCCGTCCTTGCTCAAGGTGGTCGGCACCTCGGTGATGCTCAGCCCGGCCAGGCTCGCGCGGACCACCATCTCGGACGCGTACTCCATGCCGGTGGTCACCAGCCCGAGGCGCAGCACCGCGTCGCGCTCGTAGCCCCGCAGCCCGCAGTGGAAGTCACGGATGTTCCGGTTGAAGAACAAGCGTCCGACACCCGACAGCACGGGGTTGCCGAGGTACCGGTGCAGGGGCGGCATCGCCCCGGGCGCGATGCCCCCGCTGAAGCGGTTGCCCATCACCAGCTGGTAACCCGCGCGGAGCCGCTCGACGAACGGGTCGAGCGCCGAGAAGTCGTAGCTGTCGTCGGCGTCGCCCATGATCACGTAGCGACCGCGCGCCGCGGCCGTGCCGCCGATGAGCGCGGCACCGTAGCCACGGTCGGCGACGGGGACCACGCGGGCGCCGAGACCCTCGGCGATCGCCTGGGACCCGTCGGTGCTGCCGTTGTCGGCGATGAGCACCTCGCCGTCGATGCCCGACGCATCGAGGTACGCGCGCGCCTTGCGGATGCAGGTGGCGAGCGTCTCGGCCTCGTTCAGGCAGGGCATCAGGATCGTGAGCTCGCAGGTCGCGGGCGCTGCCATCTGGTCCGTCCGGTGGTTCGTGCTGGGTCGCGACACCTTATCCCTCGCCATCGTGCCGGCCGTGGGCCCCGTCGCCCGCGAGCGCGGTCAGTATGGCGCGCGCCGCGGCCTCCGCCGTACGCGTCCGGGCGGCCTGCTCGAACCAGTCGCGGGCGCTGCGGCGCAGGGCGGCCCCGCCCTCGACCGCGCGCACGAGGGCCGCCCCCAGCTCCGCGGCGTCGGTCGAGGCCGCCACGTACCCGTTGACCCCCTCCTCGACGAGCTCCGTCGACGCGTTGTCCTCCGCCCGCACGAGCACGACCGGCGTGCCGGCGGCGCAGGCCTCGACGACCACGAGGCCGTACCCCTCCCGCCGCGAGGGGTTCACCAGCACCGCGGCTCTCCCGACGGTCGCCTCGAGCTCGGCCTGGCTGACGAACCCCGGGAGCTCCACGACGTCGTCGAGACCGAGGGCGTGCACGGCGGTGCGCACCGACTCCCGCGACGGTCCGTCGCCGAGCAGGACCGCGCGCAGCGAGGGAACGTGCTGCCGCGCGAACCGGACCGCGGCCGGGATGACCTCGACGCGCTTGTCCGGGATGTGTCGCCCGGCGAAGACGACGGTCGGCGGGTCCGCCGGGACCGGGACGAACGCGATGTGGTCGGTCCCGTGGATCAGACCCGGGCTGCGGACCGGCTCGCGCCGCGCGCCCTCCGCACGGAGCCGCTCGGTGTTCATCGCCGAGTGGGCGCTCACCCAGGGGCTCACGCGGACGGCCAGGCGCTGGAGCGCCGACGCGACACGTCCGACGACCGGACCGGAGTACTCGCGCCACTGCGCCGGTCGCCACACCTCGAGGAAGTCGGAGCAGAACGCGGTGCGCGTGCCCAGGAGCGCGGCCCGGGCGGCCAGGACGTTGAGCGTGGGCAGCGCGCTGACGAGCACCGCGTCGTAGGAGCGCCGATGGCGGACCAGATGGCGGAACAGCCCGAACGCGAACACGAGGGAGGCCGCCGGGCGGCGCGTGCCGTGCTCGTCGTACAGGCGGGTCGCGCCGCTCACCGCTACCACCTGGACGCCCGCGACCTCGGGCGCAGGCCCGGACCACTGCCGGCGCGTGAGGTACTCGACCTGCCAGCCCCGGGCGGCGAAGGCCTCGGCGAAGAGGCGGTACTGGCGTTCACCGCCGCCGGTGCTCAGCGGGTAGAAGCAGTCGAAGGCCACCGCGATCCGCACCGGGTAAGGCTAGCGAGCCGCGGTGAGCGCTATCGTGCAGCCGGCCCGACGAGCGAACGTGGGAAGAAGCCATGGCGGACTACTCCTCAGCCCCGACGCGCGAACGGCCGTCGGGCACCGCCGAGCACCGCGGGCGGCGCTCCTTCTGGTCGGCGTTCGGCCTGCTGTGGCTGATCACGGCGACGTGGTCGCTGGCGTCGCCGCTGGCCTCCGGCCCGGACGAGAACGCGCACGTCGTGAAGGCGGCCGCGGTGGTGCGCGGCCAGCTCGAGGGCCGCTCCGCCCCGGACAACCCGGGCTCCGGCGTCGTGGACGTGCCCGCCGTCTACGCGGACCTGATGACCTACCCGATCTGCTTCGCCTTCCACGGCGACGTGCCGGCGCGGTGTGCCGCTCCGCTCCCGTCCGGATCCGCGGCGGCCGTGCAGACGCCCGCCTCGACCTGGGTGGTCCGCAACAACCCGCTCTACTACGCGGTGGTGGGGCTGCCGACGCTGCTGCTGCCGCCGAGCAGCGTGGTCGTGTACCTCATGCGGCTGCTCTCTGCCGCGCTGACCTCGGCGGTGCTCGCCTGGGGCTTCCGTGAGCTCGCCACCCTCCGCCGACGCTCGTTCCCGCTGCTGGGCGTGGTGGCCGCGCTCACTCCGATGGTGGTGTTCCTGAACAGCGTCGTGAACCCCTCCGGACTCGAGATCAGCGCGGCGCTGACCCTCTGGATCGCGCTGACGGCGATGGTGCGCGACCCCGACCCCGCCCGGGCGGTCCCCCGGTCGATCGGCATCGCGGTGGTGGCGGTGCTGATGGTCAACTCCCGCGGCCTGTCGCCCCTGTACCTCGGCGCCATCGCGATCGTGGTGGCGGCCGTCGGCCCGTGGTCGGGTGTCCGGATTCTGCTGCGCGACCGGCGGACGTGGCCGTGGATGGGAGCCGTCGTCCTCGGCACGGCCCTGTCGCTGCTCTGGACGCTCGGCGCCGGCACGCTGGCGGGTGGCGGTGCGGCTCATCAGGAGCTCGGCTTCTTCTCGACGGCGAACAGGACCCTGGTCGACACGGGCGACTTCCTCGTGATGTCGATCGGCCGCTTCGGCTGGCTCGACACCGTGCTGCCCACCCTCGTCGTCCTGGTCGCGGCCGCCCTGATCGGGCTGCCCACCCTGCTGGGGCTGGCGCTCGGGTCGGTGCGCGACCGGCTCGGCACGCTCGCAACCGTGGCGGTCGCCGTGCTGATGCCGGTGCTCATCCAGGCGTGGCAGGCGCGCAACGTCGGCTACATCTGGACGGCGCGGTACTCGCTACCGCTCACCGTGGGTGTGCTGGTGGTCGCAGGTTTCGGGGCGCGCGCCGGTGCGTGGCACCTCCCGGGCTGGCTCGGGCGCCGCGTCCTGCGGACGCTGCTGCCCGCCTTCGCCGCGGTCGAGCTCGTGGCCTTCGTCACCAACCTGCGGCGCTACACCGTCGGTGACGCCGGTTCATGGCGCCACGCGTTCACCGGCGCGTGGTCGCCGCCGCTCTCCGGCGTGGCACTGACCGTCCTCAACGCCGCAGCACTCGTCGTCGCGGTGTGGCTCCTCGCCCGGCGCGTGCCGACGACCACGACGTCGATCGACGCCCCCTCGATCGACGCGCCGCCCGAGGAGAGGCAGCACTCCAGCGCCTCCGCCTGAGCGCTCGCCCGCCGCCACGGCGTGAGAGCGGCCACGCGGGAGCGGCTTGGCGCCGCACGGCACCCATGGGCCAGACTGGCTGCCCATGCGCGGCATCATCCTGGCTGGCGGCTCGGGCACCCGGCTGCACCCCATCACGCTCGGCGTGAGCAAGCAGCTCGTGCCGGTCTACGACAAGCCGATGATCTACTACCCGCTGTCCACGCTCATCGCCGCGGGCATCCGGGACATCCTCGTGATCACCACACCGCACGACGCCGCCCAGTTCGAGCGCCTGCTCGGCGACGGCTCCCAGTTCGGGGTGTCGATCAGCTACGTGCAGCAGCAGGTGCCCAACGGGCTGGCACAGGCCTTCGTCCTCGGAGCGGACTTCATCGGCGGCGCTGCGGCCGCGCTGGTGCTGGGCGACAACATCTTCTACGGGCCCGGGCTCGGGTCCCAGCTCCAGCGGTTCAGGACGCTCGACGGCGCCGCCGTCTTCGCCTACCGGGTCGCCGAGCCGCGGGCGTACGGCGTCGTCGAGTTCGACGCGGAGGGCCGCGCCCTCTCCTTGGAGGAGAAGCCGGAGCACCCCAAGAGCAGCTATGCGGTCCCCGGGCTCTACTTCTACGACAACGACGTCGTGGCGATCGCGCGCGACCTGCAGCCGTCGGCGCGGGGCGAGTACGAGATCACCGACGTCAACCGCACCTACCTCGCGCAGGGGCGGCTGCACGTCGAGGTGCTTCCCCGAGGGACGGCGTGGCTGGACACCGGCACCTTCGACTCGCTCCTTGAGGCCTCGGACTTCGTCCGCACCATCGAGTCACGCCAGGGGCTGAAGATCGGTTCGCCGGAGGAGGTCGCCTGGCGCCGGGGATTCCTGTCCGACGACGATCTCCGCCGGCGAGCGGAGAAGCTGGTGAAGTCGGGCTACGGCACGTACCTGCTGGGGCTGCTGGAGACGGCCGACCGCTAGTCCGATGTCCCTTCGTCCGGAAGCAGCCACATGACCTACCGCTCCCTGTCCGTGCCCGGCGCCTGGGAAGTGACCCCGGTGCAGCACGGCGACCCCCGCGGCGTGTTCCTCGAGGCGTTCCAGGGGGGCCCCTTCGCCGAGCACGTCGGACACCCGCTGGAGCTCCAGCAGGTCAACTGCTCGGTGTCGGCGGCGGGCGTGCTGCGCGGGATCCACTTCGCCGACGTGCCCCCCGGGCAGGGGAAGTACGTCACCTGCGTCCGCGGCGCCGTGCTCGACGTGGTGGTCGACATCCGGGTCGGCTCACCCACCTTCGGCACGTGGGACACCGTCCTGCTCGACGACGTCGACAGGCGCGCCGTCTACCTCCCGGAGGGGTTGGGGCACGGCTTCTTCTCCCTCGAGGACGACTCGACCGTGATGTACCTGTGCTCCACCGGCTACTCCCCCGGCCGGGAGCACGGCGTCCACCCGCTCGACCCGACGCTCGCCATCACGTGGCCGACGACCGACCGCCGCGGCCGCCCCGTCGAGGCTCTGCTGTCGACCAAGGACACGGCTGCGCCGTCCCTGGCGGAGGCGGCGGCGGCGGGCCTGCTCCCGCGTTACGACGAGGTCCAGGAGTACGTCAGGTCGCTGGCCGGCTGATCCGCGGGTGCCCCGCCCGTGCGTGGGTAGGGTGACGGCGGCCCGCTGCCGGTGGGCGATGCCGGGGCGGAGAAGGAGGACGCGGTGCGTTGGCTCGTCGTAGGTGCGGCCGGGATGCTCGGTCGGGACATGGTCGCGGCCGCCTCCGGCGCCGGGTACTCGGTCCGCGGCGTGGACCGCGAGACCGTCGACATCACCGACCCGCGGTCCGTCGACGCGACCCTGCAGGCGGACGGTTACGACGTCGTGGTCAACTGCGCCGCCTGGACCGCGGTGGACGCGGCCGAGTCGGAGGAGGCGTCCGCCTTCGCGGTCAACGCCGTCGGCCCGGCGCTGCTCGCACGCGCCGCCCGACGGACGGGGTCGCGGCTGGTCCACGTCTCCACCGACTACGTGTTCGGTGGGGACGCGGCGTCGCCGTACGCCGAGGCGACGCCGCCGTCCCCCCGGGGTGCGTACGGCCGCACCAAGGCCGCCGGCGAGTGGGCGGTCCGTGCCGAGCAGCCCGACCACCTCGTCGTCCGCACCGCGTGGCTCTACGGCGCCGGCGGTCGGTGCTTCCCCAGGACGATGGCTCGGCTGGCCGCCGAACGTGACGAGATCGCGGTCGTGGACGACCAGGTGGGGCAGCCGACGTGGACCGTCGACCTCGCCGACCTCGTGGTGCGGCTCGTCCAGGGTGGGGCACCGGCCGGGACCTACCACGGCACCTCATCGGGCGCCACGACGTGGTTCGAGTTCGCCCGCGCCGTCATGGGCTCGGCCGGCTTCTCCCCCGAGAAGGTCCGCCCGACCTCGAGCGCGACGCTCGCCCTGGCGGCGCCCCGGCCCGCGTACTCGGTGCTGGGACACGACGCGCTGCTGGGGGCTGGGGTCGCGCCGATCGGACCCTGGCAAGAGCGCTGGGCGGCCGCCGCGGCCACCGTGCTGCACGGCTGACGTCCGCAGCGCTGCCAGGCCCGACGGCGGCGCCCGGGCGACGCGGCGGTCCTCCGCCGAGGCCGGTCAGGAGCCGAGCGCCGCTCGGTAGGCGTCGAGGTGCACGCGCGCGGCAGCGTCCCAGGTGAATCCCGCGGCGCGCTCCTGCGCCGCCCGGCCGAGCTCGGACCGGCGCTCCGGGCGCTCCAGCAGCGACCGGAGCGCGGCCGCGATCTGCTCGTCGGTGGTCCCGCCGTACTCGACGGCCTCGCCGCCGACCTCGGGCAACGACAGCTCCCGGCTGGTGAGCACGGCCGCGCCGCACGCCATGGCCTCGAGCACCGGCAGTCCGAAGCCCTCGCCGAGGCTCGGATAGGCCACCACCTGCGCACCGCCCAGGAATCCGGCCAGGTCGGCGAGCGGCAGGTAGCCGGGGCGTCGCACCGTCAACTCATCCGGCACGGCCGCCAGCGCCGGCTCGACGCCCTCGTCCCAGCCGGGTCCCCCGGCGAGCACCAGGGCCGGCGGCTCCTGCCACCCCGCGACCGCCGCCACCCAGCCGCGCACCAGCGCCGGGACGTTCTTGCGCGGCTCCAGGGTGCCCAGGAACGCCACGTACGGCTGGTCGGCGATGTCGAGCGTCGCACGAACCCGATCGCGCTCCACGGCGTCGGTCGGGTGGAACACCGCGGTGTCCACGCCGTGGTGGGCCACGTGGAAGCGGGCGACCTCCCCTCCGGCGTACCGGCGCACCTCGCGGCCCGTCGCCGCGGAGGGGACGACGAGCGCGGCGGCGTGCCGCACCGCCCACCGCGTCGCGGTGCGGAAGAACCGCCCCTTGACGGCTGAGTGCAGGGACGGGTGGCTGAAGAACGTGGCGTCGTGCAGGGTCACCACCACGGGCACGCCGGCCGCGACCGGCATCGTGTAGTGCGGGCTGTGCAGGACGTCCGCCCGCCAGCGGCGCGCCACCCGCGGCAGCCCCAGCTGCTCCCACGCCATCCGTGCAGGCCGCCGTGCCACCGCTCCGGGTGCGACGACGATCTCGGCGCCCGGCACCGCTGCCGCCAGACGCTCGCCGTCCCGCGGCTGGACCACCGCCGCGAGCGAGACGTCCAGGGCGTCCAGCGCACGCAGCAGCTCCTCGACATACCGGCCGACGCCACCGCGGTCCGGTGGGATCGCCGTCGCGTCGACGAGCACCCGCATCTTCATCGCCAGCCGATCTGCACGGCGCCGAGCGTAACGGGGACGGTCGGCGCGGCGGCCTGCACGGTAGAGTCGCGGACCGCAGTCCCGCCGGCCGCGGTCCGCGCGCCCTCGCGCGGCGACCGCCCGTCCCCCAGCGATCCGGAGCCGTCTGACGCCATGCGTGTCGCCGTCGTCGTGGTCACGTGGAACGCGCTCGGGCTGACGCGCCGGTGCCTGAACTCGATCCGCGACCAGCAGCTGCCCGCCGGGACGCAGATGCAGCTCGTCGTGGTCGACAACGGCTCGCAGGACGGCACGGCGGCGGCGCTGCGGGACGAGCCGGACGTGCTCCTCGTCGCGCTGCCGGACAACCGAGGGTTCGGCGGCGGGGTCAACGCGGCGCTGGCCGCCACGAGCAGCGACGTGGTCGTGCTGCTGAACAACGACGCGGTGGCGGAGCCGGGGTTCCTGGCCCACCTCGTCGCACCGTTCGGCGCGGGGACGCCTCGTCTCGGGGCGACCACCGGTCTCGTCCTGCTGAGCGGGTCGTTCGTGCCCGCCGGCCCCACCGGTCCCGCGCTCGTCGGCCACGACGGCCGCCGCTGGGCCCGCTCCTCGGAGGACGGTGTCCGGCTGGTCAACAGCACCGGCAACGAGGTCACTCGGTCGGGCAACGGCCGCGACCGGGACTGGCTGCGACCCGCCGGGACCGTCTCGGCCGCCGCGGAGGTGTTCGGCTTCAACGGCGGGTGCGCCGCCCTGTCCCGGGCGGCCCTGGACGACGTGGGCGGCTTCACCGAGCCGCTGTTCATGTACTACGAGGACACCGAGCTGTCCTGGCGGCTGCGGCGGCGCGGCTGGGACGTCCGGCACGTGCCGGACGCGGTCACGGTGCACGACCACGCCGCGTCGTCGGGCACCGCCTCCGCGTTCTTCCTCGACCACAACGAGCGCAACCGGATCCTCGTCTGCCTGATGCACGCACCGTGG
The DNA here is from genome assembly GCA_001898185.1 of Cellulomonas sp. 73-145. Classification (GTDB taxonomy): domain Bacteria; phylum Actinomycetota; class Actinomycetes; order Actinomycetales; family Cellulomonadaceae; genus Cellulomonas. The sequence continues at coordinate 391,600 of MKTI01000005.1, forward strand.
GCCGTCACGCTGCGGGCGGCCGTGCGCTCGGCGGTCCGCGTCGCGGTCGGACCGCAACGCCGCCGCCGGGCCCGCGCGCTCCTCGCGGCGCTCGCGCGCGCGCCGTGGGCACTGCAGCAGCGGCGAGCGGTCGACCGGACGGCGACGGTGCCTCGTGCGGTGCCGGCGGCACTGCTCGTGCCGGACGGGGCCTCGTCGTGAGCGCGCCGCTGCGCGTGGGGCTGACGGTCGAGCAGCTCTGGCAACCGGTCCCCGGCGGTTCGGGGACGTACATCACGCGGCTGCTCGAGTCGCTCGCCCGCCGCCTGGACGTCGAGCCGGTGGGTCTGGCGGCAGCACACCGCCCGGGCCCGGTCCCCGAGGGCGTGCCGGACGTCCCCGTGCGATCCCTCCGGGCGCCCCGCCGCCTCCTCTACGAGGCGTGGAACAGGTGGGGCGCGCCACGTCCGGAGTGGCTGGTGCACGGCCTGGACGTGGTGCACGCCACCACGTGGGCCGTTCCGCCGACCCGGCGACCACTGGTGGTGACCGTCCACGACCTGGCGTTCCTCCGGGACCCGTCGCACTTCACGCCGCACGGCGTGGCGTTCTTCACCCGGGCCCTTCGGCGCACGCTGGACGAGGCCGCGGCCGTGATCGTCCCGTCCCGGGCGACCGCCGTGGACGTCGTCGAGGCCGGCTTCGCACCCGACCGTGTGCACGTGGTGCCGCACGGGGCCCCCGGCTGGACGTGGACGCCCGACGAGCTGACCACGTTCCGCTCCACGCACTCGCTCCCGGACAGGTTCGTGCTGTGGTGCGGCACGTTCGAGCCCCGCAAGAACTTGGGCGGCCTGCTCCAGGCCTTCGCGATCGCGGCCGACGCGGACCCCGACCTGCACCTGGTGCTGGTGGGTCCGCGCGGCTGGGGAGAGCGGCCCGCCGCGCCCCGGGGCCCCTGGACCGACCGCGTGCACGAGCTCGGACGGCTGAGCACCGAGGACCTGCGGCTCGCCTACGTGGCCGCGCGCGCGCTCGCGTTCCCCTCGTTCTGGGAAGGCTTCGGGCTTCCGGTCCTCGAGGCGATGTCGGTGGGCACCCCGGTGGTGACCTCCCGCGAGACGTCGATGGCGGAGGTGGCCGCAGACGCCGGCGTCCTCGTGGACCCGCGCGACGCCGACGCGCTGGCCGCCGGGCTGCTGCGGGCAGTGGGTCCGGACCACGACGCGCTCGCTGCGGCCGCGCTGCGCCAGGCCGCCGCGTTCACCTGGGACGCCGCGGCGGACGCGACCGCGGAGGTCTACCGCTCGGTGGCCGGTCAGGCGTAGGCCATCGCACGACCGACCTGCCCCGGACCCGTCTCAGGCGGGCCCGCGGCTGGAACCGTCATCCGCTCGGGGCGGCCAGCACGCGGTCGAGCTCGGACGACGCCACGCAGAACGGCTCTCCGAACCGCGCCTGGTAGGTGCGCTGCACGTCGATGACCACGGCGGACCGGTAGTAGTCCGGCCACGGCCGGTCGGCCCAGCGGACGAGCACGGCGCACCGCGCGTCCGGAGTGCGCGAGGCGTCGACCGCCGCCGCCGTCAGCTCCCTGTTGCCGTCGAACGCGCCGCGAAGGAAGTCGCTGAGGTGCCAGGCCACCGTCAGCTGCACCAGCACGAACGCTCCGACCAGCATCGCGGCGGCCGCCCCCGTCCCCGCCGCCCGCGGCCCGCGCCACCGCCCGGAGGCCGCCACCACGGCGAGCGCGACGATCACCGCAAGGGAACCGAGCGCGACGACGTGGTACATGTACACCTGCCCCGCCACCCGGATCTCCGAGGCGTACTTGAGCGTGAGCGTCTGCGTCGCCGTGGTCGCGCCCCACGCCACCGCGGCGCCGAGCGCGGGCGCCACGAGCCCACGCGGGTCGGGCACCACGGGGACGCGCGACCCGGAGAGGCGGACCACGCCAGCGAGGGCCAGTGCGTACAGGAGCGTGAGCGCGGCCGGGACCGCGTCGAGGTGCGGCGGCCCGGCCGACGTGATCAGGTACGGCCAACCACCGCCGGGCAGCACCCCCACGAAGGCCGCCCAGGTCGACCTGAGCGCAGCGCGGCCGAGGGCGACGTCCGTGCCGGTGTACCCCCGCTGCTGGCCCGCGGACAGGAACCTCCCGGCGACGAACACGACGGCCGGCACCACGACGCCGGAGCCGAGCAGGGCGAGGACGCGGCCGACGGCACGCGCGCCGCGCGACCTCCAGACCGCGATCCCCGCGACGACCAGCACGGCGGCCACTCCCACGACGACGCCGGCGAGCATCTCGTACCACAGCACCGCCAGCACCCCCAGGACCCCGAGCCACACCACGTCCGACCAGCCGGACCGCCCCGGCGCCACGGCGCGGAGCGCCGCGCCGAGGACGACGAACCCGAGCAGCGCGGAGGCCCATCCGGCCATGAGGAACGACGAGACGGGATCGTTCGACCACGGATGCAGCTGCAGGCTTGCCCCCAGCACCGCGGCGGTCACCGCGAAGCACCGCGGCAGCAGGACGTCGTCCACCACGCCCGCGTGCCGCAGGCCCCAGGCCGTGCACCACGCGACCGCGAGTGCCGTGCCCCAGATCAGCGTGGCCCCCGCAAGCACCGCGACGGTCCTCGCGGGCAGGCCCGTCGCCGCAGGCAGCGCGTAGGACACGTAGTGGAACAGCGCCCCGAGGGCCTGCCCGAAGGGGTTGAAGTGGCCCGCCTGCTGGCCCGCCCGCCAGCCGTAGGCGAGCGCCTGGGACGCGCTCCCGCGGACCTCGCCATAGGTGAACAGGAAGGCGTGGAAGTCGTCGCCCATCAGAGGGACTCGTGCGACGGGGACAAATCCGGCCCCGAGCATCGCAGAACCCGCGGCGAACCACGGGAGAGCGGTCCGCACGCGCAGCATCCTCGAGACCTTTCGAAGAGGTTCGGGCGCGACCGTGTCGACTGACCACAAACCGGACGTCGGCGGCAGGCACCGTTGGCACGCCCGGGTGACTGTTTCTGTGAGGATAGCGGTGGCTGCTATCTTCACCCGGTCGGGCTCGCGCCTTCGTGCACGTGGGTTGTCGTTCCGCCCGCCGGCCTGTGCAAAAGGGGGGTTCTACTGGCATGCGCGTCGTCATCCTGGGCAACGGAGGCCACGCTCGCGCCTGCCTCGATGCCTGGGACCCGGCGTCGCAGCTCGAGCCGGTGGGCTACCTGGCACCGGAACCGGGCGACGTGCTCGGCCTCCCCCACCTCGGCACCGACGCCCAGCTGGCCGAGCTGATGGCCGGTGGCCTCACAGCCGCCTTCGTCGCACTCGGGTCCAACCACCTCCGGTCACAGCTCACGAGCCGAGCGCTTGCCGTCGGCTTTCGGCTGGTGACCGTTCTGGCGCCGACGGCCGTGGTCGGCGCGACCGCCGCCGTCGGCGCCGGGAGCGTGGTCATGCACCGCGCCGTGCTCGGTGCCAAGGCGCGGGTGGGCGAAGGATCGATCATCAACACGGGCGCGACGATCGACCACGACTGCGTGATCGGTGACTTCGTGCACATCGCCCCGGGGGTGAACCTCGCGGGCACCGTGACGGTCCACGACCGCGCGATGATCGGTATCGGCGCCAGCGTCGTGCCCGGTGTGACCATCGGTGCGGACGCCGTCGTCGGTGCCGGCGCGGTGGTGCTGCACGACGTCCCGGCCGGCCGCACCGTGGTCGGCGTCCCTGCCGAGGAGAGATGACCTTGATCCACATCGCCAGCCCCGACCTCTCGGGCAAGGAGTCGGCCTACGTGGCCGAGTGCCTGGAGACCACGTGGATCTCGTCCGTCGGGCACTTCATCACCGACTTCGAGGAAGCGTTCGCCGAGGTGGCCGGTACCCGCCACGTGGTAGCCACCAACAACGGGACCACCGCCCTGCACCTCGCGATCGCCGCCCTCGGCATCGGGCCCGGTGACGAGGTCATCGTGCCGGCGCTGACGTACATCGCCACCGCAAACGCCGTGGTCTACGCAGGGGCCACGCCGGTCTTCGCCGACGTCGAGCTGGACACGATGAACCTGGACCCGGCCGACGTGGTCCGGCGCATCACGGACCGCACGCGGGCCATCATCCCCGTCGACCTGTACGGCCACCCCGCCGACATGACGGCGATCATGCGGATCGCCACGGAGCACGGCCTCCTCGTGATCGAGGACGCCGCCGAGGCGCACGGGGCAGCCGTCGACGGGCGACCGGTCGGCTCCCTGGGCCACGTCGGCGTCTTCAGCTTCTTCGGCAACAAGATCGTCACCACCGGTGAGGGTGGCGCGGTGACGACGGACGACGACGACCTCGCCGCCCGCCTGCGGCTGCTGCGCGGCCAGGGCATGGACCCGAACCGGCGCTACTGGTTCAACGAGGTCGGCTTCAACTACCGGATGACCAACGTCGCTGCGGCGATCGGCGTCGGTCAGCTGGAGCGGATCGGGGACCTGACGGCGCGCCGTCGCGAGATCGGCGCCCGCTACACGGAGCGGCTCCACGCGGTCGAGGGCATCCGGCTGCCGGTGCAGCGTCCCGACGCCCGCCGGGTCGACTGGCTGTACACGGTGGGCGTGGAGGGCTTCACCACCGAGCAGCGCAACCACCTCATCGAGCTCCTCGCGTCCGACGGCATCGAGACGCGCCCCGTGTTCTACCCGCTGCACCTGATGCCGCCCTACATCAGCGACCCGGTCCAGTCGTTCCCCGTCTCGGAGCAGCTCGGCGCACAGGGCATCTCCCTTCCGACGCACACGCTGCTCAGCGACGCCGACGTCGACACGATCTGCGACGCGTTCACGCGTCGTGTTGCCGACGTGCGCGAATGAGTGTGACGACGGCCGTCCGGCCGGACGAGCAACGAGCGCACCGCCGCAGGGCGACCTTCCTCCGCATCCTGACGACGGACCGGCCGCAGCCGGTCGCCGATGCGACGTCCTCGACCCCCCTGCTCGACCTCGTCGCCGGTCCCACGGACGCGGCGGTGACCGTCACGACCCTGTACCGCGAGGTGCTGAGCCGCGAGGCGGACGCCGAGGGCCTGAGCGCGTGGACGGGCCACATCAGGTCCGGGATGCCGGTTCGGGACGTGGCGCACGCCTTCGTGAGCTCTGCGGAGTTCGGTCGCCTCGCACGCGACCACCGCGAGAACGTGCTCGACCAGCTCGCGGCCTGGGACGCCCGCGTCTGGCTCGCCGAGATCGGCGTGGCGTTCCGGCCGACTGACCACCCGTACCAGGCGGGCAGGGTGTCCGACGAGATCTTCGTGCTGGCCCTCTTCGAGGTCGCGTACCACCGGAGCCCCACCGCGTCCGAGCTCGAGCACGAGCTCGGCAAGCTCGGCGGCGGCACCAGCCGCGAGTGGCTGCTGCGGGCGTTCGCGAACGCACCTGGTGTGCTCGCGCGGTCCGTGGGCGCGCGCGGGCGCGGCGTCCGGGCCCTCCTACGGCATCGACGAGACCGCTCGGCGCACCTGGCGGGCTTCCGCAACCTCGTCGCGCTCGCGGAGCACCGGCAGCTCACCGTGCTGATCGACGTCGCCGCCGGCCGGCCCCACGTCCTCCCGACACCCCGGACGTCGGCGGTGAACGACGCATGAAGGTCCTGATCGCGTCCACAACGGTCCCGCACGTCGCCGGCGGCGGGTCGCTCATCGCGCGCTGGACGGCCGAGGCGATGCGCGAGGAAGGCCACCACGTCGAGGAGTTCTACCTGCCGTTCCCGACCGAACCGCGGCACGTGCTGTCCGCGATGGTGGGGCTCCGGTCCATGCCGTTCTCGGGAAGCGCTGACCGCCTCCTCGCGATCCGCTGGCCCGCGCACGTCATCCGGCACGAGAACAAGGCGACGTGGTTCATCCACCACTTCCGCCAGGTGTTCGACCTGTGGGACACACCTTTTCGGGGCGTTCCGGACAACGCCGAGGGAATGGCCTTCCGGGAGTCCCTCCGCCGCATCGACAACATGGCGCTCTCCGAGTCACGCGCCCTGTTCTCGAACTCGTTGATCGTGCGGGACCGCCTGCGTCACTACAACGAGCTCGAGGCCGTTCCGCTGTTCCCGCCGCTCGGCGGCGACACGTCGCGATTCCGCACCGACGAGTACGGCGACTTCATCTTCTACCCGAGCCGTCTGACCCCGATCAAGCGTCAGCTGCTGGCGATCCGGGCGATGCGTCACACGACGACGCCCGTCAGGCTCGTGGTCGCAGGCAGGCCCGACGTGGCCTCGTTCGGCACGGAGATCGAGGACTACGTCCGTCGGCAGGGGCTCGAGGACCGCGTCGACCTGCGGCTCGGCTGGATGCCGGAGGAGGAGAAGGTCGATCTGCTGGCTCGGTGCCTCGCGGTCGCGTACCTCCCTCGGGACGAGGACTCGTACGGGTACCCGTCGCTCGAGGCCTCCCACTCCGCGAAGGCGATCGTGACTCTCTCCGACTCGGGCGGAGCGCTCGAGTTCGTCCGCGACGGCGTCGAGGGTCTCGTCACGGAGCCGGGTGCCAAGGCCCTCGCAGCCGCGTTCGACCGGCTCTACCTCGACCGCGAGGCAGCCGAACGAATGGGGCGCCACAGCTTCGACCGTCGGGACGAGCTCGGCATCAACTGGCCCAACACGATCGCCCGACTGCTCGGAGACGGCGCATGAAGCTGCTCGTGGCCAACAACGCCGCACCCTTCGTCCGAGGCGGCGCCGAGCTTCTGGCCGACCGGCTCGTCACCGAGCTGCGTCACGCCGGGCACGAGGCCGAGCTGTTCCGCATCCCGCTCGGCGACACGCCCGAGCAGATCCTGGAGTCGATCGTCGCCGCGACGCTGACCGAGCTGGTGAACGTCGACCGCGTCATCGGCCTCAAGTTCCCCGCGTACCTGATCCCGCACGACGACGTGGTGATCTACCTCGTGCACCAGTTCCGCCAGGCCTACGACCCACCACCCGTCGGCTGGCCGTCCGAGCCGCGGCTCGACCGCGTCGTCAACGCCGTCCGAGCCGCCGACGCAGCGGCGTTCGAGGCGGCGAACCGCATGTACGCGATCTCGCCCTTCGTGGCCGACCGGCTCAAGCGGAGCAACTCCGTCGATGCCGAGGTCCTGATGACCCCGCCGCACACGGACCACGAGTTCCGCACCGCCGAGTCGGAAGGCTTCGTCGTCGCCCTCGGACGCCTCTCGGCGAGCAAGCGCCAGCTGTCGGCCGTCCGGGCGATGCGGTACGCACGCCCCGGCTACCGCCTCGTCGTCGCCGGTCAGCCCGAGAGCCCGGCGGTCTTGGAGGAGATCGAGCGTGAGATCGCCGACGGTGGTCTGGAGGACCGCGTCGAGGTGATCCCCCGCTTCATCTCCGAGCAGGAGAAGCTGGACCTCCTCGCGCGCTGCCTCGCCTCGGTCTACCTGCCGGTCGACGAGGACTCCTACGGCTACGTGTGCTACGAGGCGGCGATGGCGTCCAAGCCGAGCGTCACCGGGACCGACTCGGGCGGCACGTCGACCCTGGTCAAGCACCGCGAGACGGGGCTGGTCAGCGATCCGGACCCGCACTCCCTCGCAGCGGCCTTCGACGAGCTCGCCGCACGCCCGGACGAGGCACGAGCCATGGGCATCCACGCCCGCCGCCTCGCTCTCGAGCTCGACCTGTCGTGGACGCGCGTGATCGCGGAGCTGACGCGATGAGGGTCGCGATGCTGACGCCGATGGCGCAGGACAGTGCTATCGCGGACGTCATGCTGCAGGCCGTCCCGGACCTCGCCCGCGAGTGGGACCTCGAGGTCTGGTACCCCGCCGAACCGAACCCGCGACCGTGCCCGGTGCCGTCGCGGTCGTTCGGCGCCCTCGACTCCGACGCCCTGGCCGAGCTCGCGGAGTTCGACCTCGTCGTCTACGTGCTGGGCGACAGCCCGTTCCACGCGGCCATGCTGCCGTTCATGCGTCGCATCCCCGGGCTGGTGGTCCTGCACGACGCGTCGATCACCAACCTGGTGCGGACGGCCGCCGTGCGCGACAAGTCCTTGGACACCGTCGTCCGCGAGGTCGAGGAGCTGCACGGTGAGGAGGCGGCCGAGATCCTCCGTGTCGGGTACGCACCCGGCGGGCCGCTGAAGTGGCTCGACTTCTGCTCACAGGTCCCCCTGGACCAGATCGCGCTGCAGCGCAGCCTCGGCGCTGTGGTGCACTCCCAGTGGCACGCGCGGCGAGTGGACGGGATGTCCCTCGGCGAGATCACCGTCGCACCGCTGCCCGTCCCGACGTCGCGGATGCGCGAGAAGTCCGAGCGGGCCCGAGGACCGATCGACAAGGCGCTGGCGGCTCTCGACCCGGCCGACCTCCTGGTCGTCACCGTCGGGCACGTCAACGCGAACCGTCTGGTCGACGAGATCGTCAGCGCGGCCGCGGACCTGGAGAGCGAACGGCTCCATGTGTGGGCCGTCGGCCACGTCGAGTCGTCGACGCGCGCCGAGCTGCGCAGGCGCGCGGTCCAGCTGGGCCTTGGAGATCGCTTCCTCCTCACCGGCCGGGTGGACGACGCTCTGCTGGCCGACGTGCTGGAGCGGGCGGACATCGCCGTGGCGCTGCGCACCCCGGTGCTCGAGGGGCAGTCGGCCAGCGTGCTGACCCAGATGAGGGCCGGGCTGCCGGCGGTCGTCCTGAACCACGGCCACTACGCCGAGCTCCCGGACGACGCCGTGGTCAAGGTGGACCCGGACAACGTCCGGCACGGTCTGGTCGACGCGCTCCAGCGCCTGGCACGAGACCCCGAGGAGCGTGCTCGGCGGGGCGAGGCCGCGCGCGACTACGCCGGGGCACGTAACGGCTCTGCCTACGCCGACGCCATCCTCGTCGCCGCCGAGCGCGCCCTCGCAGCACGCCCGATGACGGTCCTGGCCGCGGACCTGAACCGTCGGCTCGAGCGGATCGACCTGCACCGTCAGCCGGCAGTCGTGGACCTCGTCAGCGATCTTGCCTTCGAGCTCTTCGACCTCGCCTAGGGGCGCACGTGGACAACGTCCGGATCAACGACCTGTCGCGAGCGCTCCTCGCCGAGCGCTCGGAGCTCGTCGACGTCGTCGGTGAGGTGATCGACAGCGGGTGGCTGGTCCACGGGCCGCAGCACGGAGCGTTCGAGTCCGAGCTCGCGGACTTCGTCGGCGCCCACCACGCCGTCGCGGTTGCGAGCGGGACCGACGCGCTCGAGCTCGCCCTGCGGGCCGCGATGCCCGAAGGGCGCTCGACCGTGGTCACCACGGCGAACTGCGGCGGCTACTCGGCGACGGCCGCTCGTCGCGCCGGCTTCCGGGTTCGGTACGCCGACGTCGATCGCGAGTCGCTGTGCCTCGACGCCGGCTCGTTCGCCCGCACGGTCGACGAGTCCGTCGGCGTGGTCGTCGTCACCCACCTCTACGGTCGTGCGGCCGACGTGGCAGCGGTGCGGGCTGTAGCGGTCGAGCACGGCATCCGAGTCCTCGAGGACTGCGCACAGGCGATAGGAGCGACCACCGTGGAGGGCCGGGTCGGGTCGCTCGGGGACCTTGCTGCGTTCAGCTTCTACCCGACGAAGAACCTCGGTGCCCTCGGCGACGGCGGCGCCGTGACCACGTCCGACGACGCACTCGCCGGCACGGTGCGAGAGCTGCGCCAGTACGGCTGGCAGGGCAAGTACACGATCGGACGCGAGGGCGGGCGCAACTCGCGCCTGGACGAGCTTCAGGCTGCGGTGCTGCGGCGGAGGATGCGCCGCCTCGACGCGGACAACGCACGCCGTCGCGCCATCATCTCCGCCTACGCCGGCGCGGCAAGCTCCCGCCTCCGCGTCCTTCCCGCGGACGGCCCTTGGCACGTCGGGCACCTCGCCGCCGTCGTGACGGAGCACCGTGACGACCTGCGGGCCCACCTGACCAGCCGTGGCATCGGCACGGACGTGCACTATCCCGTGCCGGACCACCGCCAGCCCGCCTGGGCGCACGAGCTGGCGGACGTCAGCCTGCCGGTGACCGAGTGGGCCGCCGAGCGGGTCCTGTCTGTGCCCGTGTATCCCGGGCTCCGCGACGACGAGGTGGAACGGGTCTGCGATGCGCTCGCCGAGTTCTGAGCAGCCCGGGGCCGACGAGTCGGGCGTGCGGTACTCCATCGTCATCCCGGTGTACGGCAACGAGGCGACGCTGGGCGCGCTCATCGAGCGGCTCACCGAGGTCTCCGCGCGGCTCGACGGCCCCACAGAAGCGGTCTTCGTGGTGGACGGTTCTCCCGACGGCTCGCTCGCGGTGCTTCGGAGGCTGCTCCCCGAGGCACGCATGCGCAGCCAGGTGGTCGTTCACTCGCGGAACTTCGGCTCGTTCCCGGCCATCCGCACCGGGCTCGCCACGGCTCGGGGCGAGTACCTGGGCGTCATGGCCGCAGACCTCCAGGAGCCGCCCGAGCTGATGGAGTCGTTCTTCAGCCGGCTCGCGAGCGGTGAGTGCGACGTCGCGGTCGGGCGCCGTGAGTCCCGCTCCGACCCGGCCGTGTCGTCGATCGCGTCGCGCACGTTCTGGTGGCTCTACCGACGCGTCGTCAACCCGGCGATCCCGCGCGGCGGCGTGGACGTGTTCGGCTGCACTCGCGAGGTGGCGGGCCAGCTGCTCCGTCTGGACGAGGCGCACTCGAGCCTCGTCGCGCAGCTGTACTGGATCGGTTACCGGCGCGCAGAGGTTCCGTACGAGCGCAGGCCGCGGCCCTCCGGCCGCTCGGGCTGGACGTTCCGCAAGCGGGTCCGGTACCTCCTGGACTCGGTCTTCGCTTTCACCGACATCCCGATCAGCGTGCTGACCACGGTCGGGTTCGTCGGCGGTGCGCTGACCACCGTCGCGGCCCTGATCGTCTTCGTCGGGTGGCTCATGGGCCGGATCGTGGATCCGGGCTACACGCCTCTGATGCTGGTGCTGCTGTTCTCCACCTTCACCCTGCTCTCCGGGCTGGGGATCGTCGGGTCGTACGTCTGGCGCACCTTCGAGAACAGCAAGGCGAGACCTGTCTCCATCGCCATGTCAGTAGAGGGGTTCGATGGTGTCGGCTGACGAACCTCGCTCGCTGCGGTCGTCGGCGCTGCGCTTCGTGGTTGCGGGTGGCATCAACACCGCCGTGACCGGGGTTGCGCTCTCGCTCCTGGCGCGGGTGATCGACCCCCGCCTCGCGTACTCGATCGTGTTCGCGCTGGGCGTCGCGCTCGCCGTAGCGATGGCAGGCGGATTCGTCTTCGGCGTCCGCATGACGCCACGCCTCGTGACGCTGTACGTGCTGATGTACCTGACCGTCTACCTCATCGGCCTCGGAGCCGTGACGTTGGCGGTGCACGAAGGACTCCCCCACTCGTGGAGCGGACTGGTCGTCCTGGTCACCGCGCCACTCACCTTCGTCGGCGGCCGCCTGCTCCTGGTCGGTCGCGTCCCGACAGCTGAGAGGACTCGCTGATGAGCTTCTTCGTGCACCCGATGGGCATCTGCGAGTCGGAGTCGGTGGGCGATGGCACGCGCATCTGGGCATTCGCGCACGTGCTGCCCGGAGCCGTGATCGGCGCCGACTGCAACGTCAACGACCACGTCTTCGTGGAGAACGACGTGATCATCGGCGACCGCGTCACGCTCAAGTCCGGCGTCCAGGTGTGGGACGGCGTGCGGCTCGCCGACGACGTCTTCGTCGGGCCGAATGTCACCTTCACCAACGACCCGTTCCCCCGCAGCAAGCAGTACCCGGAGTCCTTCGCGACGACGGTCGTGGGCCGCGGCGCCTCGCTCGGCGGTGGCGCCGTCATCCTGCCGGGCGTGCGCATCGGCCGCGGTGCCATGGTGGGCGCCGGCGCGGTCGTCACCAAGGACGTCCCCGCCAACGCTGTCGTGGTGGGCAATCCTGCCCGAATCAAGGGGTACGTGCACGAGCCCGTGGCGGATGACGCGATCCCGGTGCCGAGCAGCGCAACGCACGAGGTCGCGCTCGTCGGAGGCGCACGTCTCCTGCCCGTCACCGTCGCCCAGGACCTGCGCGGGTCGCTCGCCGCTCTCGAGCTGGGCCGGGACATCCCCTTCGCGCCTGCACGGTTCTTCGCCGTGTTCGGCGTGCCGTCGAAGGACGTCCGGGGCGAGCACGCCCACCGGCGCTGCGAGCAGATGCTGGTCTGCCTCGCTGGATCCGTGCGCTGCATCGTGGACGACGGCAGCCGGCGCCAAGAGGTGCTCCTGAACCGGCCCGGCCTCGGCCTCTACATGCCCGCCATGACGTGGGGCACGCAGTTCGACTACTCCCCGGACGCCGTGCTGGGCGTGTTCGCGTCACTTCCCTACGACGGCGCCGACTACATCCGCGACTACGACGAGTTCCTCGTTCTCGCGTCAGCGGCAGGCGTCTGACGCACCAGGTGTCACGCGCCGCAGGCGGTGACACCGAACACGCCGGGCGCCATCGGCGACGAGAGGCCCGCATAGCCTCCGACGACTGCGGCAGCCATCACGACCACCAAGACCGAAATGGTCAACGTCTTCCCGAAACGGGGCGTTCCTTCACGCTGCAACAGCAGGAACAACCCGGAAGCCCCCGCGAGCACGACGGGAAGGGCGAACCGGCTCTCCGCCGCCGAACCAACGATCGCCACGACGCTCGCCCCGGCCATCGCCAGCACCGGTCCGACGTCGCGTCGCGCAGTCGCGCAAGAGCTGGATGATCTGGTCAGGAGCAGGTACCCCAGCCCGAGCACCGTCACTGCGGTGACGAACAGCGCGAAGAGACCATCGAGCACCGGTACCGGCACCGTATAGGGCGTCGAGAGCGGCCAGTGCAGCGCGGACGCGAGCTTCTCGCTCGAGAAGACGATCGAGGTCGGCACGTTCCTGAGGAAGCTCAGGCCCAGAGCTACCGAGGAGACCGGAAGGTCTGAAGAAACCCGTTGCGCCATCGCGGGCGAACAGAAGAACTGGCCGGCCGGGTCGGCGCCAAAAAGCGTGTCGTACCGGACCACCCACGACGCCCAGGCCGCCTGAGCATTCATCAGGCCGACCGAGGCCGGCGGCCAAGGGGCCAGGCTCCCCGGGAACCTGCTGAGGTTCTCGACGAACTGCGGGAGGAGCGCGAGCAGAACGCCCGGGACGACGAACACCGCTCGCCAGCGGTGCCGCACCACGACGAAGACGCCAAGGGCGATCACCGCGACCAGATAGGCCGGGCGCAGGTTCAGCACGACCCCCGCCACAGCACCGGAGGACATCAGCGCCCACCATTCACGACGCCGAATGAGAACCACCAGCAGCAGACATCCTGCTGCAGCCCAGATGTCCATGAGCGGGAACGGGGCGAACCCCGCCGTGAGGAGCCACAGCACGCCACCCAGGATCCATCTCGCCCTGACGTCGCCAGCCCGTCGCCCGCGCTGCGCGGCCGCTGGAACGAGGAATGCCGCGACAACGGCGAGCAGCAGGGAATTCTCTACGAGGACCGTCGCGGGCGCAACGGGCTGCCCGAGGAACCTCGCGACGAGGGCGGCCGGCGCGTAGATCCACGCAGTGAGGACGCCGCGGAGGGGCCAGAAGTCGTCCGGAGCCCCGGGAATGGACCCGACGACCTGCTGGGCACCCCACCAGTAATAGAGGGCGTCATAACGAAATTGCCCTACACCTCGTGCCAGGGTCGCCACGAAGAACGCTGCGGCGATGGACCAGGAGGTGCGGTCGCGAAGAGCGACCTGTCGGGGCACGACGTCCGTGACTGCGGCCCTCATTTGACCGTGGCGGGCTGGAGGAACACGTCGACGGTTCCGGCGCCGACAGAGACGGTGGCTGATCGGGTGGCGTCAGGTGCGACGATCGCACTGCACGCCGGTGTGGTCGCGATCGGATAGACGTCGGCTACCGGCTGATGGCGCGCGATGCCGTCCTGCGTGCAGAGTTCCACAGCGGCTCCGGCGCCTTGCTCCACCTGCATCGCGAGGGCCAGATGAGGCGGCAGGAACAGGTAGACGTCGCCCCACCGCCCACTCTCGTCTGCCACCACGACGGTGCTCCCCGGCGGCGCCGCTGCTCGAACGGGCTCGAGCGCTCGGATCAGCTGCTGCTGGTCTTCGGCGAAGGTGGTCCACGTCCGGTACCCCGCAACGGCGCCGGCCACGGAGCCGAGCAGGAGCACCGCGAGAACGACCCGGCGCGGCGCAGCCGCGGCGGCGATCGCCGGCGCCGCGACGCAGAGGACGAGCCACGCCGCGACGCCGACGGGAAGTCCTACACGCTCGGGATCGTGCAGATGCAGCGACGTCGCCGCATAGGCCAGGGCGGCAAGGGGCGCCGACACCGTCGCCACGAGGAGCACCCACGCGTCGCGTCGCCCGACGCGACGGGAGAAGCCGAGGTCGAGAACGATGAGTCCGACGATTGCCAGCGCGAGGAGAAGCGCTGGCGTGTGGTGCAGCATCGTGCGCGCGATCGCCACGACCGAGGCGCGGGGATCGGGGAGCCCACCGACGAGCTGGCCTTCGTACGACTGCGGCGAGATCGCCGGGGCGATCACGGCGGACCAGGCCACCACAGCTGCCGCCACGAGGACGGTCGAGCCGAAGACCGCAAGTCGTCGTCGGACACTGGCACGGCCCGTCGCGGTGAGCGTGAATGCACCGATGAGGAGCGCGGCGAGCGGGCCCTCGTAGGTGAGCAGGCCGGCGAGCGGAGCGAGGGTTGCGAGCACCAACCACGCGGCACGCCGGCCTTCAAGGAACCGGACGGCTGCGCCGAGCCACACGACGACGCCGAGCACCGCCACCTGAGCCGGCATGAACCGCAGGATGTCGCCGCCCGCCCACCAAGGATGAACGGCGATCGCCAGGGCGATGCCCCAGCGCAGAGCCCTCGACGAGACCACGGGTGCCAGCGCCCAGGCGGCACAGAGCAGCTGTCCGAGCGCCACCGCCGTCAGCACGGCGTACGGACCGACGAACCCGCCGTTGCTCAGCGCCATCCCGACGAAGTGAGGCAGGAGATGGAGCGGACGGCCGAGGGTCGCCGGGAGGCGTGCGACATATCCTCCGAAACCCTCCTGCTTCCAGGCGAGCGCCAGGCCCCAGTCTTCGAGAAGACCCTGCTGCCACGGGCGGAAGTGAACCACCAGAACGAGCACGGCCGCCGCGACGGGCAGCACCGAGGGACGAAACCGTCGGAAAGAGAATCCGCCTGCGGCTTTCTCAGCCTGGTCGACGGAAATCTCGTCCACGGACATCTCTTCCCCCATCAGCGCCGGCGGCCCCAACAGAATAGCGGCCAGAACAGCGCCCCCTGTGCACAGGTACGCTCGGACCAACCGGGAGCTGGAGGGCATGGCGCGTGGAATCGCCGAGAGTTGTCGTGGTGAATCTCGCACCGTCCCGGGCTCTTGTCCGGCAGTCGGTGCGGTACGCAGAAGCCGCCGGCCGCCCGGTGGCGGTGGTGGACGTCGACGACAGCTACGTCCCCGTCGGCACGGAGCCGGTCCTCCCTGCCCGCGAGCTCGGCGTGTCCCCACGGACCCTCCACCTGTGGGCAGCCGCACTGGGATCCGAGGGCCTCGCGGAGAAGGTGGGTCCGCACGCGTTGGACGCCGTCCGGCGGCAGCTCGCCGGCGATCTCCAGCTCATGAAGCCCGGGGTGCTCCCGCTTCGGAGCGGGACGCCGGACCACTCCGTGCGCCTGGATGCGAGCACGCTCGCCAGTGCTCGCTCCGTGAGTGCCTCGGAGACCGGCGAGCTCGCGGCTGACGGCGTGCCGGTCAGCAGCGTCGATCTGTCCGGCCTCGATCCAGACCGTCCGTGGCTCTTCGACGCACGGGAGTCGCATCCCTCCGCCCTGATGAGCCGGCACCCAGCGGTCGCGGCGTTCGTGGCGGAGGTCGCAGCACGCGTCCGTGCAGACGAGCGCGCCACGGCTTCCCACGAGCGCTCATGGGACATGTCGACGACGTCGCTCGGCATCCCCCTCGATCGGCCGATCCGGTGGCTGTACGAGAACGCGTCGGCGTCCGGACACCTCGACGAGCTGCCGGACCCCTACGAGGCCGCGGACGCCGAGTCGCTTCGGACCTGGCTGACCACTCCGTCGCTGCCCGGGCGCCCGGCGCGCTACCTGGAGGCGATCCACGGCACCCGGGCAGATCTTCGGGACGCGTTCGTGCAGGTGCCCGGTGGCGACACCGGGGCGTTCCTCGCCTGGGTCGGCGCCCACGCGCGCCTGGAGGGATACGCCGCCGAGATCGTCGAGGCCGCGCAGCGCGTGGCCCCTGAACCGACGCGCCAGAACCGGGGACGTCCCGTGCCAGGGGTGACCGTCGTCGGCTATCTCACCGGCGAGCTCGGCATCGGCGAGTCCGCCCGGCAGCTGGTCAATGCGCTGTCAGCGGCCAAGGTGCCGCACACCACCCGGCCGATCGACCTTCACCTCACGAGCCGCCAGCGAACGACCTCCGCGACGGCGGACGGTCCGCCGTACGACACCACGGTGATCTGCGTGAACGCGGACCTGACGCCCAGCGTCGCGGCCGCGGTGCCCGACCTGCTCCGCCGCAGCTACCGCATCGGCATGTGGTACTGGGAGGTGGAGGACTTCCCGCCGTCCCAGCACGGCGGTTTCGGCGCCGTCGACGAGGTCTGGGTCGCCACCGACTTCATCCGTCGCGCCATCGAGCCGCACTCCCCCGTCCCGGTCCGCACCTTGACCCCATCGCTGCCGCAGCGCGGCGCCGACCCGACCCTGAGCAGGGCCGAGCTCGGCCTCCCCGATGCGCCGGTGTTCCTCTTCTCCTTCGACTACCTGTCCACGGCGGAGCGGAAGAACCCGGTCGGGCTCGTGGAGGCCTTCGAGCGTGCGTTCCGCCCCGGCGAAGGACCCGTCCTCGTGATCAAGTCGATCAACGCGGACAAGCGCGTCGCCGACGCCGAGCGGTTGCGGATCCGGGCCGCGTCCCGGCCCGACGTCCTGCTGCTCGAGGACTACCTGGAACCTGCTGCGCGAGACGCGCTGGTGGCGCACTGCGACTGCTACGTGTCCCTGCACCGGAGCGAGGGGCTGGGGCTCACCATGGCGGAGGCCATGGCGTGGGGGAAGCCGGTCATCGCCACGGGGTACTCCGGGAACCTGCAGTTCATGACCGACGAGAACAGCTTCCTGGTCCCGTGGTCCGCGGGCACCATCCCTGCGGACGCGGCCCCCTACCCGCCGGGAGGCGTGTGGGCGGATCCCGACCTCGACGCGGCGGCGAAGCTCATGCGCCTCGTCGTCGACTCACCCGACGTCGCCGCTGCCCGAGGCGCGGTGGCTGCTCGGGACATCGCCGCCCTCCACAGCGCAGAGGTCGCCGGCCGGGCCGTCGCCGCGCGGCTCAGCGAGCTCCAGGGCGCCCGCAAGGCCCGCGCCCGCCGGTCCTTGACGCGCGCCGCTCGACGTTCAGTCCGCGCCGCCGTTGCTGCCTTCCGCGACGAGCTCCGCTGACGGCGACACAGCCTGCCGGGCGGTGAGGCCGCGGGCCCACGCACGGCCGACCTGGTGCGTCGGCACCTCGACCAGCACGTGGAGCGACCAGGCGGCGGCGAGCACCACCACGGTCGCGCCGAGGACGGCGAGCGCGACCGGGACGTGATGGCCGACCAGCACGGAGATCAACGCGTACCCGAGCACCGGGTGCACCACGTAGAGCGGGTAGCTCACATCGGCGAGGCGGGCGAGGAGGCGGTGCGGTCGCCAACGATCGCCTGCGACGACGAGAGCAGAGAAGAGCCCGATCGCGGCGAGGAAGGTGAGCCGGTACCCAAGGTTCGTCGCGACCACCCGAGTGGTGCTGAGGAGCACCACGTGGGTCGCCGCGAGCACTCCGGCCACGGCCCAGGCGGCTCCGCGGCCCACCGCGGCTCTCCGCATGCCCGACAGAACCCCACCGAGCAGCATCACCGGGACGAATGGAGCGGCGAGCAGCACGATGTACGTCATACCGCCGACGGCCGAGCCCACCACGACGTGCGGCGCGGGCACCGCCAGCTGGACCAGCACGCACGCGGCCGCGACCACCAAGGGAGCGACCCAGCCGCGGGTCAGGCGTCGATAGCCGATCAGGCACACGCCGTAGAACACCATCTCGATGATGAGCGTCCAGACGATCCCGTCACCGGGCGCACGGGCGCCGCTCGCCAGCGCCAGACCCGGGACCATGCCGGTGAGGACGCCCCTGACCGAGAGCTCGTGCCCCGGGTCGCCCATCAGCCGCACCACCGCGACCGTCACCGCGAAGCCGGCCGCATAGGTCGGCAGCACCCGGAGCAGCCGTCCGACCAGGAAGCCGCCGCGTGTGTAGCGCTCCAGGCTGATGGCGATGACGAAGCCGCTCAGCAGGAAGAACAGCGCAACACCGAACGCCCCCAGGTCCACGCCGGAGCGCTCGACGAGACGCGACAGCGCGGGGGCGTGCGCGTCACCCGCGTAGAGCGCGGGGCGGCGGGCGAGCGAAGCAGCGACGTCCTGACGGACCCAGAAGACGACGCCGAAGTGGAAGGCGAGCACACAGCCGGCGGCGATGCCGCGCAGCGCGTTGGCCCACTCGACCCGGTGGCCGGTCACTGCCCGCCGAGCACCCGGCGCACGCGCCCTCCGGCGCGCCGCGTCACCTCACGCACGCCGCCCGCCCGCAGGTAGCCGCGCGCGAGCGCGAGGTCCGACCGGACGGACCGCTTGGGCCCGACGCGGCGACGACCCCGAGCCGCAGGCTGCGGTGCACCGGGGACGGCCAGGTCCGCCGCACGCCGTGGGAAGCGGCAGAAGGTGACGAGTGGCTCGAGGGCACGCTTCCAGACGAACTCGCCGGCCACCGCCCGGACCGCAGCTGCCGCTGCCGAACGTGCGGCGTCGTCGAACAGCATCTCCTCGAGGGCCGCCTCGAGAGCCTCGACGTCCTGCTCCGGCACCGCACGGCCCAGGCCGCGCTCGCGAATCAGGGCGCCGAACGTGTCACCGTCCGTGGCGACGATCGGCAGACCCGCCCACAGGTAGTCGAGGATCCGGGTGCGGAAGCTGTAGGCCGTCTCCACGTGCGCGAAGTGCGTGGAGACACCCAGGTCTGCGTCGAGCAGGTAGTCCGCACGTTCGTCGTACGGCACCCAGCCGTCGTTGAAGAAGATGTGCCGGTCCGTGAGGCCCAGCTCGTCGGCCAGCTGACGCGTCTCCCAGGCGATGCGCATGTCCGGCACCCCCGGGTTCGGGTGCTTGGTTCCCAGGAAGAACAGGCGCACCTCGCCGTGGCGCTCCTTGAGCCGGCTGACCGCCCGCACCAGCGTGAGCGGGTCGAACCAGTTGTAGATGCCGCCGCCCCAGACGATCACCTTGTCGTCGGGCCCGATGCCGGGCACCGTTCCCTTGATCGCGTGCCGCCGCTGGACGGGCGGCTCGTCGCCGATCCCGAACGGGACCACCGCGATGAGGTTGTCCAGCGACGCGTCCTCGTCGTACACCGCGGGGTTGACGCGTCCCTGGCCGGCAAGCTGCCCGAGCCAGAAGTCCCGCTGCTTGGTCGAGGCGCACATCAGGAAGTCGGCGCGGCGCAGCTGCTCGTTCAGGGCGTGCGTGGTGACCGCGAGGGCGTTGCGCCGCCCCTCGGCGCCCAGGTCCTTGGCCTGCTCCAGCTGCTCGAGGTGCATCGGGTCGTAGACGTCCGCCACGATCACCTTGCTGCTCGCCTTGAGCCACGGAGCCGTCTCGAGCAGGAAGCCCTGGAAGACGATGACGTCGGCCCAGTCGGTCGGCTCGCGCAGACCGGTTCCGGCCGCGTACTCCACCGAGAACTCGGGGCTGCTGCGGTGGGCACCGGCTGTGGAGACCAGCCGCACGTCGTGCTCGGGCGCCAGAGCGCTGGCGATCTCCCAGGCTCTGATGGCCGGACCTGCCATCCGGTCGGCCAGAGGCTCGCCGGTGACGACGAGGATGCGGTGCCGAGCGCTGACGTGCTCCGCGATCCCGAAGGCGTCCACCAGGGAGTCGTGAGCGGCGAGGTAGCTCGGCATGCCGTAGGCAGGCTCCAGCGCCTCCCGGAACAGGGGGAACAGGTCGCGGTCGCTTCGCCGACGGCGCGCCTGCAGGTCTCGGCGCGTCTCCATCAGGCTCGGCAGCTGCTCGACCAGGTAGTCGATCGCGTACGGGCCTGTGAGCGCCATCTTCGGGATGTCCAGGGTGCCGACGTCGTCACCACCAGGCGAACGCTGCAGGTCCAGCGCCGTGGCGTCCACGCCGGTGCGCGCGATCGACCGTCGCACGGCCAGCGCCATCGCCGCCGGCAGCGTCCGGGCCAGCGTCTCGTCGTCGTAGTTCTTCACCATCGAGAGCAAGGCGTTGCGCTCGAGCAGGTAGCTCTCGCGGAAGTTGCCGAACTTCTTCATGGTCACGTGGTGCTTGTGGTAGGCCACCGACCCGGGAACGTAACGCACCCGGTGGCCCAGGAGGTTCATGCGCCAGCCGAGGTCGACGTCCTCGTAGAACATGAAGAAGCGCTCGTCGAACCCACCGATCTCGCGGTAGAGCTCGGCGCGCACGAACATCGCCGCACCGGTACCGAACAGCACGTCCTTGGGTGTGTCCCACTCCCCCGTGTCCGGCTTCTCGACCTCGCGCTTGTAGCCCATGCCGAACCACGTGAGCGAACCGTCCACGTAGTCGACCAGGTTGCCGTCCCAGTCCAGGACCTTCGAGGCCACCGACCCGACGGTCGCGTCCTCCTCGAAGGCCAGCACTGCCGCGGAGACCCAGTCGCGGTGCGGACGCGCGTCGTTGTTCAGGAAGGCGACGTACTCGCCCGTGGCGTGGGCCACGCCGAGGTTGCACCCACCCGCGAAGCCGGTGTTCGACCCCGAGTCCACGACGGTGGCTGCCGGCACGGCACGGCGGATGCGGTCGGCCTCGCCGTCGCCCGAGTCGTTGTCCACCACCACCAGCTGGAGGCGGTCCTCCGGCCAGTCGAGCTTCTGCAGCTCCTGGAGGCAGGTGATCGTGTCGTCGGCGCCGTGGTAGTTCACCAGCACCACGGACACCACGCCGGGGCGGACGAGGGGCTCGGGCATCAGCCCTCCTGCAACAGCTCGATGTCGTGGTCCACCATCTTGGCCACCAGCTCGGCGAACCCCACGCTCGGCTTCCAGCCGAGCTCCCGGAGCGCCTTGCCGGCGTCGCCGACCATCAGCGGCGTGTCCACCGGCCGCAGCAGGTCGGGGTCCACCTCGACGTGCTCGCGCCAGTGGTCGCCCGCGCCCGCGCGCCGCAGTGCCGTCTCGGCGAACTCCTCCACCGTGTGTGTCTCACCGGTAGCGATGACGAAGTCGCCGGCGTCCGTGTGCCGTGCTGCGCGGACCATGGCGTCGACGTAGTCCGGCGCCCACCCCCAGTCGCGGCGGGCGTCCAGGTTGCCGAGCGTGATGGTGCCCGCCCCGCTGCGTCCGATCCGAGCCGCGGCGGCCGTGATCTTGCGCGTCACGAACGTCGGCGGCCTGCGCGGCGACTCGTGGTTGAAGAGGATGCAGCTGGTCGCGTGCAGCCCCTTCCCTCGGTAGACGGTCACCATGTGGTGCGCGAACGCCTTGGCCGCGCCGTACGGCGACACCGGGCGTACGGGCGTCGTCTCGTCCTGGGGGAAGACGTCGGCCTCCCCGAAGATCTCGGAGCTGGACGCCTGGACGAAGGCCACGCGCCGGCCGGTCCGCTCCTGCACGGCGAGGGCCGCCTGCAGCATCACCGCGGCGGCGACGCCCGTGAGCTCCGCCGTCGTGACCGGGTGCTCCCAGGAGAAGGCGACCGAGCTGACACCCGCCAGGTTGTACAGCTCGTCCGGCTCGACGTCCTCGACCAGGGCGCGCAGCCCGGCATGGTCCGCGAGGTCGCCGGGATGCAGCACGACCTCCGGGTGGCTGCGCGCGAAGTCGGCTGCCAGCGAGTCCTGGTGGTGCACCAGACCGTGCACCTCGGTTCCCTCGGCGAGCAGCTGCTCAGCCAGGTAGCCGCCGTCCTGCCCGGTGATCCCGGTGACGAGGGCGCGACGCCCGCTCATCCAGCCGTCAGCCCCCGCTGCTCCTGCAGGTCGTTGTCCACCATCATCGCGACGAGCTGCGGGAAGTCGACCTTCCGCTCCCAGCCCAGCTTCTCGTGCGCCTTGGTCGGGTCGCCGATCAGCAGCTCGACCTCGGCCGGCCGCATGAACCGCGGGTCCTGCTTGACGTACGGCGCCCAGTCCTCGATGCCGACGTGGGCGAAGGCGCGGTCGAGGAAGTCGCGGATCGAGTGGGTCTCCCCCGTCGCCACCACGTACTCGTCGCCCTCGGGCTGCTGCAGCATGCGCCACATCGCCTCGACGTAGTCGCCGGCGTAGCCCCAGTCACGCTTCGCGTCGAGGTTGCCCAGGGTGACGTGGTCCTGCAGGCCGAGCTTGATCCGCGCGACCGCCATCGAGATCTTGCGGGTGACGAACTCCGGACCGCGGCGCGGCGACTCGTGGTTGAACAGGATGCCGCTGGAGGCGTGCATCCCGTACGACTCGCGGTAGTTGATCGTCATGTAGTGGCCGAAGACCTTCGAGACGCCGTACGGCGAACGCGGCCAGAGCAGCGTGGTCTCGCGCTGCGGGACCTCCTGGACCTTGCCGAACATCTCGGAGCTGGACGCCTGGTAGAAGCGGACCTTCGAGACGTCGTCGTGCGCGTACAGCCGCACGGCCTCGAGGATGTTGAGCACGCCCTTGCCGGTGACGTCAGCCGTCAGGTGGGCGTTCTCCCACGAGTACGCGACGAACGAGATCGCACCGAGGTTGTAGACCTCGTCCGGCTGCGCCGTCTCCAGAGCCCGCAGGAGGGACGAGAAGTCCATGAGGTCGCCCGTGAGCAGCTTCACACCGGGGACCGTCTGCTCCACGAGCTCCCGCTTGGGGTTGTTCTGCCCACGGATGAGGCCGTAGACCTCGTAGCCCTTGGACAGCAGGAGCTCGGACAGGTAGAGGCCGTCCTGGCCGGTGATTCCGGTGATGAGTGCGCGGGGCATGATTCCTCTGATCCAGGGGGTTCAGTCGAAGGCACCTTATCGTGCGGCACCCGCGCTGCCGGTCCCAGCGTCGCGGGCCCGCCTTCGGGAGGTCCCCTATGCTCGTCCGGTGCCTGAGTCCGTCTTCCTGTCCTATGCCCAGAACGGCGAGGACGTGGTCCTCTGGCGGGCACTGCAGCACGTCACGGCCGGTCGGTACGTCGAGGTAGGCGCCAACCACCCGTCCGAGATGTCGGTCACCAAGGCGTTCTACGACGCCGGTTGGTCGGGCATCACCGTGGAGCCCGTGCCGGTCTACGCGTCCCTGCACCGCGAGCTGCGGCCGCGCGACACCCTCGTCGAGGCGGCGATCACGGATGCCGACGTGCACACCGTGACGCTCCACGAGATCCCGGGCACGGGCCTCTCGACGCTGGTCGACGCGGTCAGCACGTCGCACGAGGGCAACGGGTGGGCGCACCGCGACATCGAGGTGGCAGCGCGCCGCCTCGACGACGTCCTCGAGGAGCACCTCTCACCGGACGAGCCCATCCACTTCCTGCTCATCGACGTCGAGGGCGCCGAACGGTCCGTGCTCGCCAGCGTCGATCTCCACCGGTGGCGCCCGTGGGTGCTCGTGGTCGAGGCGACCAACCCGCTGAGCCCGGAGCCGAGCCACATGGCCTGGGAGGACGGGGTGCTCGCGGCCGACTACCGCCTGTGCCTGTTCGACGGCCTCTCCCGCTTCTACGTGGCCGCGGAGCACGAGGAGCTGGCGGCGGCGCTCTCGTACCCCGCCTGCCCTCATGACGTCTACGACACCAGGGTGGCTCGCGACGCACGCGAGGAGCGCCGCGAGCTGCTCGACGAGGTGCTGCGATGGCGCGCACTGGCTCTCGAGGGATGGGCACGCAGCGCGACGCCGCCGTCCGACGACGAGGCCGAACGGCTGCGGGCCGAGCTGGCCGCGATGCGCGCGACGATCTCGTGGCGAGTCACGGCCCCGCTGCGGTCGGTCCGTTCGCGCACTCGGGGCTGATCGCGTGTCGAGATCCCGCAACCTCGGCCCGTCCTCCATCGACTCGAACCGCGAGGCGATCGAGCGCGACCGCCTCTGCTGCCTCGCGCAGCGCCTGCGCGCCGCAGCGGAGGTGTTGCTCGACACCCTGCCGGAACGCGACCCGGAACCCGCTCGCGACGCCGCCCAGCTGCTGCCCCCGCTCTCCGCCCATGTGCGCACGGCCTCGCCAGCCGAGCTCTGGCTCGTGCTCACGGCCGTGGTGGGCGCGTACCCCAGCCCGCAGGACCAGGCCTGGGCCCGGCGGGCGATCGAGTTCGCAGCCGACCGGACCGATGTCGAGCTGCTGCTCCTGGAGCACGCCCGGCAGGCCGCCGCGGCGCGGACGCTGCCGCCCATGGAGATGGACGTGGTCAGCGACGCGGTGGTGGTCGAGGCGGACTTCTCGGCGCGCAACGACAAGCAGACGGGCATCCAGCGCGTGACGCGGCAGGTCAGCGCGCTCTGGTCCGAGCGGCACTCGCTCGTCCTGGTGGCCTGGGCGCCCGGTCATGCCGGCCACCGACGGCTCACCGAGCGCGAGACGCATCGGGTTCTGCGGCACGGTGAGCCGTGGGCCGGAGACGATGCCGCGCCGACCGGGCTGCCCAGGCTGTGCGTGCCGTGGCGGTGCACGCTCGTCCTGGCAGAGGTGCCCCCGTCAGCCGGCGCCATCCCCCTGTCCGCGCTTGCCGAGTCCTCCAGCAGCACGGTCGTCGCGATCGGCTACGACGCGATCCCGGTCACCAGCATCGACCTGCGCCCGCTCGCGGACGCGACGACCTTCGTGCGGTACCTCAGCATGCTGAAGCACGCGCGGCGGATCGCCGCGATCAGCGTGTCCTCGGCCACCGAGTTCCAGGGCTTCGCGTCGGCACTCGCGGCGCAGGGCATCGCCGGTCCCGAGGTGGTCGAGGTGAGCCTGGCGACGGAGGTGGTACGTCGGGAGTCGACCGCCGGCGGCGACCGTCCCCTGCTGCTCTGCCTCGGGAGCCACGAACCGCACAAGAACCACCTCGCCGTGCTGCACGTCGCCGAGGCCCTGTGGCGGGACGGCCTGGACTTCGAGCTGCACTTCGTGGGCGGACCGGGCTGGGACGTGCGGGCGTACGACGCAACGGTGGCGCGCCTTCTGCGGGACGGACGCCCGATCGTGGACCACGGCGTCCTGCCGGACGAGGACATGTGGTCGCTCACGGCGTCCGCGACCGTCACGGTGTTCCCCTCCCTGCACGAGGGCTTCGGCCTACCCGTCGCGGAGTCGTTGTCCTGCGGCACACCTGTGGTGACCACCGACTACGGCTCGACCCGCGAGATCGCCACCGCCGCGGGCGGCTGCCTGCTCGTCGACCCCCGCGACGACGACGAGCTCGAGGCGGCGCTGCGCCGCGTGCTGACGGAGCCCGAGCTGCTGGAGCGACTCCGGGCCGAGGCGCGGGCGTACACGCCCAAGTCGTGGAGGACCTACGCGGACGAGCTGTGGGACGCGCTCGTCGTCGAGGAGGCAGCACGATGACCGTCCTCGCCAAGGCCCGCCGTCGGTCCCGGACGCCGTCGCCAGCACCCGTCCGGATGGCCCTCCTCGCGACGACGCTCGAGGGCCACAAGGTGGAAGCCGCGCACGCGCGCACCGTCCTCGAGGCGCATCTGACGACGCCGCGTGACGATGTCGTGTGGCTGACGCTCGCCGTGCTGTCCGGCGCCCTGCCGACGGCCGACGAGGTGGTCACCGCGCGACGGGCGGCACGGTTCGGCGGTCCCCAGGCCGTCATCGACGCGGCCATGGAGCTGGGGCACCCGGAGGACCGCGCCGCCATCGTCGAGGTCGTCAGCGGCCCGGTGATCGACATCGAGCACCTCGCGCGCACCTCCCTCGGGACCGGTATCCAGCGGGTGACCAGGGAGACGATGCGGCACTGGGTGGCGCGTCACGACCTGCACGCCGCGGGCTGGCACCTGGACCACCGGGCGATGCGACCGCTGACGGCCCCCGAGCTCGGCCGCGCCCTCGGCGGTTCGGTGAAGGGCCGTCCGTCGGTGCCCCACCCTCCGAAGGAGCGGCGGGTGCTGGTGCCGTGGCAGGCGACGTACGTGCTGCCGGAGGTGGTCCTCGAGGAGGGGCGCACCCGGCGCATGCAGGCGCTGCTGCGCTTCTCGCGCTCACGTGGTGCGGCGATCGGCTTCGACACCGTGCCGCTGACCTCCGCCGAGACGGCCGCCGACGACGTGCCGCCGCGCTTCGTGCTCGAGCTGGCAGCGCTGCGGCACGCGCACCGGATCGCGACCATCTCGGCAGCCGCGGCCTGCGAGTACGAGGGCTGGCGGACGATGGTGCGCAGCATGGGCCTCGAGGGACCGGAGATCAGGGAGATCACCCTGGCCGTGGAGGCGGTGACACCCGATCCGGCGGCGCTGGCAGAGGCGTCCGCCCGGTACTGCGTCCCGACGCTACCCATGGTGCTCTGCGTCGGCAGCCACGAGCCGCGCAAGAACCACCTCGCAGTTCTGCATGCCGCCGAACGCCTGTGGCGCGACGGCGTCGAGTTCTCGCTGGTCTTCGTCGGCGGCAACGCCTGGAAGAGTGAGGGCTTCTCGCGGCGGCTGGCCGAGCTCGCGGCCGCCGGCCGTCCGGTCGAGTCAGTGCTCGGGCTGTCCGACCGGCTGCTCTGGGCGCTCTACGCGCTGGCGCGCTGCACCGTCTTCCCGTCGCTCAACGAGGGCTTCGGGCTACCCGTTGCGGAGTCGCTGGCCAGCGGCACGCCGGTGGTGACGTCGAGCTTCGGCAGCATGCTCGAGATAGCGGAGGGTGGCGGTGCGCTCACCGTCGACCCGCGGGACGACGCCGCGGTCGCGAGCGCGATGCGCGCCCTGCTCACCGACGACGTCCTCCACCACGAGCTCGTGGCCCAGGCGCGCGGGCGTGCGGCGCGGACGTGGCAGCAGTACGCCGAGGAGACCTGGCAGTACCTCGTCGCGACCAACCGGTGACGGCCTGGCAGCCGGAGCGCTGCCGGACCGTCACACCGGTCGGTCACCCGTCAGGACGGGTAGCGGACCTGCGCCCTGTTCCAGTACTCGATGCTGCCGCCGATGAAGCCCGGGACCTGGAAGTCACCGGCACCGTTCATGTACGGCAGCCACGTCGAAGCACCCGTCGGGTCGAGGTGCCGGCCGAGGTACTGGACGTAGTAGGCGTCGAGCCGGTGCAGGCCCGCCTCGCTGGACTTGGCGATCCCCGTGACGGTCCGCACCCGGCCCTGGGTGAGCGCCACCTGCGTCCACTGGGCAAGCTCCGACGGTGCGGCGGTCCGGCCCAGGATCGAGGCGTACATCGCGCCGACCCAGGTAGCCGTGTCGCCGCCGCCCAGCACGTTGAGCGACTCCTGCGACGCGTAGATGCCGATCTGCAGGTCCGACACCCCGGCGCCGCGCTCCAGGTACCCCACCCAGTTGTTGAGGCCGTCGGTCTCCGGCTCACGACCGAGCGCCGCGCGGTACTGGGCGCTCACCAGCGTCACCAGCCGCTCCTTGGAGTACACGATCCCGTTGGCCACGACCTGGCCGTTACCGGTGGACTGCACGGTGGCCGTCCAGCCTGCGAGGCCCGTGGGGTCCGGCGCCCGGCCGAGAACGTCCTGGTAGAGCGCCTGCACCACGGCCTGCGCCTGGCCGGGGGTCACGCCGGTCACGGCGAACCAGTCCGACCTGAACGTGCTCGTCCCCATCGCGTTGCGGAAGCCCGCGCCGCTGTATGTGTGGCTCGCACCGCTGCCGTCCACGACCTGCACCTGCAGGACCCGTCCGCCGAGGTCGCCGAGCCCGTTTCGCTGCGTGACGTTGATCGCGCTCACGCCGGAGATCCCCAGGCGCGCGGCGATGTCGGTGGCGCTGATGCTCGTGGACCAGTTGTGGTACGGGTTGTACGAGACGGCGTCGCCGAGGTCCTCGACGGCCGGGAACGTGCCGGCGACCGTCCAGCCGCCGGTCGAGGAGCTGAACTCGGTCCGGGCGATGCGCCCGCCCGCCATCATCACCTGCCCGAAGGTGTTCGCGACGGCGACCTCCGAGCGAGAGTCCTCGATGATCGTCAGGTTGCCTGCCGCCACCGAGCTGGGACCGTCGACCGACGACCTGGTCGTGCCCATGAACACCTGGCACGACGTGGTGTCGCAGATCACACCTGGCGCGGAGCCCGGCGTCGTCCCGGCGAGCGCGTAGCTGCGCGCGGCGACGGCCTGCGCCATGAGGGCCTGCATGCCCTTGCCACCGCCCAGGTCGCCCCAGGACGCGGGCGACTCGCGCGGCACGACCCCACGGACGTAGTCCTCCACACCGAGGACGTTGTAGGTCCGGGGACCCCCCGACCCGCCGGCAGCGACGAGCACGCCGCGGTACCCGTAGGAGACGCCGCTCTCGCAGGTCCGCACGAGGTGCGGGCTCGTCTGGTCGGGCGACGCGATCACGGCGTTGCCGCTGCCGGTCGTGAAGGGCTGCCAGCTGCCCGACGGTGAGCAGCCGCTCGAGCTCAGCGCCGTGTAGTTGCCGGACGCGTCGAAGGAGACCTGGAGGTAGGAGTACCCCGTCGTCGGGTCCGCCGGGACCGCCACGCCGTTCACGCTGAGCCGGTAGCCCTGCACCACCGTGGTGCGCCCGTCGAAGCGGGTCAGGTCGACGGTGATCAGCGGGTTCTGCCCTGTGGGCGTCAAGGCGGTGCCGCCGTAGTAGTGGCCGACGATGTCCTGGTAGCCCCACCCGTAGTTCAGGGCGTAGCCGAGCGCGCCGTACTGGCCCATCCCACGTCCGTGCCCGTATCCGTGGCCGGTGAACCCGTAGTTGCCGATCGGACTGGTGACCGTCGGCAACGACTGCTCGGTCGCCGCCAGCGCGGGGCTTCCTGCGCCCACCAGCAGCGCGGTCGCTGCCAGGACGACCAGCGGTCGGACAAGGGCATGCCTGGCAGACATCGAGATCCTCTCGGTACGGCGTGTACTCTCCATCGTCGCACTGACGGCCGCCCTTGAGCCCTTCCCGCGACCGGTGTGCCGCACGGGCGGGTACTGTGTGCTGGCAGTCGTCGGCACGGCCGACAGGATGGATGTTGGGAGCCGATGACTATCGAGAGCCAGTCGCGCGCGGAGCGATTGGCAGCCGAGCCGATGCGCCCGGCCGGCCCGCGCCCCGGGTTCGTCACCGGTACCTGGCGTTCTGTGGCGGACCTGCACGCGCACCGCGAGCTCCTGGACCTGCTGATCCGCCGTGAGCTCAAGGCCCGCTACAAGGACAGCGTCCTCGGGTTCTTCTGGAGCCTGGCGAAGCCGCTGGCGATGCTGCTCGTCTACTACGTCGCCATCGGCAAGTTCCTCGGCGCCGAGCAGGTCCCGGGCCGACCGGGCGGCATCCCGGGCTTCGCGATCTTCATCTTCTCGGGCCTCACGGCCTGGCAGCTGTTCAGCGACATCGTGGTCGGTGGGACGGGTTCGATCGTCGCCAACTCCGGACTCGTCAAGAAGGTCTACGTCCCTCGCGAGGTCTACCCGCTGAGCGTGGTGGGCGCGGCGCTGTTCAACTTCGCGATCCAGATGGTGATCCTGCTCGGGGCGACGGTGCTCATGGGCGAGATCCCGACCGGTCGGCGGTGGGGATACTTCTTCCTCGCACTCGCCGTGCTGATCGTGTGGTCGACCGCCGTCGGCCTGCTGCTCGCCGCCGTCAACGTCTACCTGCGGGACGTGCAGTACCTCATCGAGATCCTGATCATGATCCTGATGTGGGCGTCGCCGATCCTGTACGCCTGGAAGTTCGTCGGCAGCCACATCAAGGGCCTGCTGCTCGACCTGTACCTGTCGAACCCGATGACCCTCGTGGTCCTGGGCTTCCAGCGGTCACTCTGGGTGGCGGGGTCCGACGAGCCGTACCCCGCCGGTCTCGGCAAGATGCTGGCGGCCGCGCTCGCGGTGTCTGTGCTCGCGCTGTGGATCTGCCAGCGGGTGTTCGCACGGCTCCAGAGCAACTTCGCGCAGGAGCTGTGATGTCCACGCCCGTCATCGACATCAGCGACGTCTCGAAGCGGTTCGTGATCCGCAAGGAGAAGTCCCTCAAGGAGCGTCTGGTCAACTTCGGCCGCTCCAACCTGCACAAGGACGACTTCTGGGCCCTCCGGGACGTCAACGTCACGATCGGCTCCGGCACGACGGTCGGGCTGATCGGTCCCAACGGCTCCGGCAAGTCGACCCTGCTCAAGCTGATCGGCGGGATCATCCAGCCCAACACGGGCTCGGTCCAGCTGCGTGGCCGCCTCGCTGCCCTTCTCGAGCTCGGCGCGGGCTTCCACCCGGACCTGACAGGACGCGAGAACGTCTATCTGAACGCGGCCATCCTCGGCATCTCGCGTGCGCAGACGGATCGCTACTTCGACGCGATCGTCGACTTCTCCGGCATCGAGCCGTTCATCGACACGCAGGTGAAGTTCTACTCCTCCGGCATGTACGTCCGGCTCGCCTTCTCGGTGGCGGTCCACGTCGACCCCGACATCCTGCTGGTCGACGAGGTCCTGGCCGTCGGTGACGAGCCGTTCCAGCGCAAGTGCATGGAGCGGATCCGCGGCTTCCAGCACGAGGGCCGCACGATCGTGCTGGTCACGCACTCGCTGGACCAGGTGGCGGAGCTGTGCGACCGGGCACTCGTCCTCGAGCGCGGGCGCGTCGTGGCCGACGGGGAGCCGCAGCAGGCGCTCCGGGTGCTCCGCGCCGACTTCGAGTCCACCCGGCAGAACGAGATCGAACGGGCTCAGGCGCGAGCGACCGCAACCGCCGCGGGTGCACTCCCTGCCGGCCGCATCGGGTGGGCCGCCGTCGTCGACGACCGGACCGGCGAGCAGGTGACGGAGGTCCGCACCGGGGACTCGATCCGGGTGCGCGTCCAGGTCGAGCCGGAGGGCTCCCTGTCCGACTGGGTGCTGGGAGTGGGGCTGCAGACCGCGATGGGTACCACCGTCTTCGGCACCAACACCCAGCTTCTCGACGTCGAGACGCCGCGGCTCGACGGCCCGGCGATGTTCGACTTCCGCCTGCCGGACATCAACCTCGGCGAGGGGCTGTACACCGTACGTGCAGACCTCGTGGGCAGGGACGGCCACGAGATCCACCGGGTGCTCGAGGCGACCAGCCTGCAGGTCCAGGGTGACGGTCGGAGCCAGGGCCCCCTCGCGGTGGACTCCACGTTCCAGCGCGCCTGAGAAGAGACACCCCGCACGGCGGGTCACCGTCCCGCGCGATCCGCGGCGGTGACCAGCGCCGTCACTTCACGAGCGCGTCCACCTTCGCGTCGACCTCCGGGTCGGGGCACAGCGGTGTCCCGAAGGCCAGCTGGAAGTCCGTGATCGCGTTGGTCACCACAGCCTTGCGGTAGTAGTCGGGCCACGGACGCTCGGCGAACGCCAGCACTGCGGCACAACGCGCCGCGGACGGGACGTTGTCGTCGGACGCGACCCGGGAGAGCTGGTGGTTGACGGTGTAGGCGCTCGCGCTGATGCCGCCGAGCTGCCAGTTCAGGGGCACCTGCACCATGGCGAACGCGCCCACCACGATCAGGAGGGCAGGGGCGAGCCGGGCAAGGCCCCGGGCGTGCGCGACGACCACCCAGGAGATGAGGAGCGCGGCGCTCACCACCCCGACCGAGTAGTAGAGGTACACCTGCCCCGGTATCTGGATCTCCTCGATGTACTTCGGGGTGAACGCCTGCGTGGCCGTGGTGAGCGCCCAGCCGACGCAGATGCCGACCACCAGCGGGAGCCATGACCACCCCGCCGGCTCCGGGAGAGGCGTAGCGGAACGCCACGCGACAGCCAGCACACCGAGGCCCACGACCATCGCCAGGCCGAGGGCCAACGAGGTGAGGGTCAGCGCCGCCCCGCCCGCGTTGCTCAGGAGGAACGGGAGGCCGCCGCCGGGAAGGGCACCCACCATGGCCGCCCACCACGTCGCCAGCCCCCGAGGGCCGAACGCGACGGCTGTTCCCGTGTAGTTGCTGACGTCGGAGGGGATGGCGAGGTATCGGCCCAGCACGAAGACGACGGCTGGCAGCACGACGCCCGCCAGGGCGAGCACGACCACACGGCGAACCCCCGTTCGGTCACCACGCCGCCGCGCCCGCACGCCCACCAGCAGGTACACGGCAGCTGCCCCGGCGACCATGCCGGTCAGCTCCTCGTAGTACAGGACCGCGATCGAACCGACCACGGCGACCAGGAGCACATCGACCCACCCAGCGCGTCCCGGCACGGTTGCGCGCAGGGCCAGGCCCAGAACCAGGAAGCCGATCGCGGCCGAGCCCCAACCGGCCATGGCGAACGTGCTGACGGGGTCGTTCGTCCACGGGTGCAGCTCGAGCGAGACGGCCACAACCCCGGCGACCAGCGCGAACGCACGCGGCAACGTCAGGCGCTCCACGACGCGGCTCGCGGCCGCGTGGCGGACGCCCCAGACGAGGACGGCCGCCGCGGCCAGGACCGTCAGCCAGAGCAGCACAGCCCCGCCCGCGACGTGGTAGCGCTGCGGACTCATGCCCGTGCTCGACGAGAAGGCGAAGGCGCCGAAGTGGTAGAGCGCACCGATCGCCTGGCCGACCGGGTTGAAGTGCCCAGCCTTCATCCCCTGACCCCAGCCGAACGTCAGAGCACGCCAGGCGCTGCCGTGCGCGAGCGCGTACGTCTCGAAGTAGGCGTGCAGGTCGTCTCCGAGGATCGGGACCCGGGCCACTGGCAGCAGCGCCAGGGCGATCAGGAAGGTGCCGAGGGCCCACCAGCCGGCGGTACGGACGAGCCTCATGCAAGTGACTCCGGGGCGGTCGGAGCCGCGGGGGACTGAGCGCGGCTGAAGTGATGGAGCAGGTAGAAGACGCCGGCGACGATCGCGCCGAGGACCCCGATCACGAGGGTCATCGCACGCAGGTCCGGCAGCACCTGCCGAGCGAGCACCCACTGCGCGACCGACGCCGCCAGCAGCACGACGAGCGCGCGCCTGGAACGCGAAGCCGTCAGGCGGATGAGGAGGCCCTGCGAGAGCGCCCACGGCACGTACGCGAGCGCGAGCGCGGGCAGCAGGCCCACGGCATCGGCGTAGCCGGAGCCGAAGAACAGGCGGATGACGAAGCCGCCCAGGATCGCGAGCGCGCCGGCTCCGAGCAGTCCGGTCCCCAGCACGGTGAGCAGCACGACGTTCACACCGAAGCGCATCGCCCCGTGGTCCTCGCGACGGTTCACGAACCGCGGCAAGAGGTACAGCGAGAGCGTCGTCGGCACGATGAGGATCAGCTTCGCCAGCACGGCCGCTGCGGCGAACATGCCGGCCGGGTGCTCGGGCGCGCCGGTGCGCACCAGCATGACGTCGATGTTCGTCAACCAGGCGAAGGCCAACGTCAGCCCGATGAGCACGACGCTGTTCCTGGTGAACGCCGACGTCGACGTGCGCAGCCCGGCACGGTCCGCCTGGATCGCGGCTGCGAGCGCTGCAGCACCGATCGCGAGGAGGACCGCCACGAGGATCGAGACGGCTCCGAGACCTGCCAGCAGCGCGACACCGGCCAGCACGAGCCGAAGCACCTGCGACGCCGTGGACCAGCCCGCCACCGCAGTCGCGCGCCCGGCACCTTGCAGCCTCCCCTGGGCGACGGAGAACAGGAAGCTCGGGAGCACCGTGGCGGCCGCAAGCAGGACCGCCATCACGCTGGTGCCCAGCCGGCCGCTCAGCGGACCCGCCAACGCGGCGACCACGAGCGCGCCGCCGCCGCCGAGAGCGACACCCTCCACCATCGCGCCGTCCCACCGCCGAGGAGCAGCGGGTGCGTCCGGTGCACCGCTGAGCGTCCGCGCGGTCGCCACGGCGACGGAGTTCTGCAGCGCCGAGGCGCCGATGGCGGCGATGTTGACGATGGACAGGAACGCAGCGAGCAGCCCGAACGCGGCAGGACCCAGACCTCGCCCGGTCAGGGCCTGGAACAGCGTCGAGGCCAGGATGCCGACGACGCTCACTGCGCCGACCGTCGCCAACGGTGCCGCGTGCCGCCGCAGGTAGCCGAGGCGCATGGCGCGTCGCTCGTTCACGCGACGTCCCGATGGTGGTGCTGCCCCAGCACGTGACGGCGTCGGGCGACCGCCACGAGGTCACGCAGCGCCTCCAGCGCCGCACCCGGACCCATCGTCGAGGTGAACTCGTACTCGAGCACGACGGGCGCCTCGACCACCCGCACGTCGTGGTCGACCAGCCGGGCGAGCAGCTCGAGGTCGAAGGCGAAGCCGCGGGAGGAGCAGTGCGCCAGCGCCTCGGCGACGGCGTCCCGTCGCATCGCCTTGATCCCGGTCTGCGTGTCACCGAGGTTCAGGCCGATCACGAGCCGCGTGGCGAGCCGGAAGGCTCGACTCGCGACGCGCCGGGTCAGCGGGTAGGCCACCTGTGACTCCGGATGGACCTTCGAGCCGACGACCATGTCCGCCTCGCCGGCCTCGATCCGCGCGAGGTAGCCAGGGAGCACGACGGGATCGAGGTCCATGTCGCCGTCGAGGAACGCGACGAGGGGGTGGGTACCGGCAGCGAAACCGGTCTGCAGGGCGTGGCCCTTGCCCTGGTTCGGCTGGTACTCCACGATGCGCACCTCGGTGCGTCCGATGCCCCTGGCCAGCTCTGCGGTGCGGTCGGTGCACCCGTCGCAGACGACGACCACCTCGAACTCTCGGCCGGCGTGGTCCAGCACGTCGAGGAGCCGGGTGAGCGCCGGCACGATGCTCGCTTCCTCCTGGTAGGCGGGCACCACCACGCTGACGGCTGCCGACTCAGTCCCCATAACCCCGCCTCACCAGGTCCTCCACGACGATCTGCGACGGCGAGACACCGTCGTCCTGCGGGACCGTGCGAA
Organism: Cellulomonas sp. 73-145; assembly: GCA_001898185.1. Taxonomy (GTDB): domain Bacteria; phylum Actinomycetota; class Actinomycetes; order Actinomycetales; family Cellulomonadaceae; genus Cellulomonas. Next base: position 426,569 of record MKTI01000005.1, read on the forward strand.
GCGACTCGACGTCGCCGAGGAACTCTCGCAGCACCCCCATGTCCCAGCCCGACAGCAGGACGTTGACGCCGAGGCCCTCGCCCCGCTCGGTCGCTCGACGATGGACGAGGGTGGGCACGCCCAGCATGGCCGCCTCCTCCTGCACCCCGCCGCTGTCCGTCACGATGAAGTCGGCTCCGGCGATCAGCTGCGTGAAGCTGGCGTGCGGCATCTTGTCCACGACCCGCACGCGGTCAGGCGGGAGCGTTGGCAACACGGCCCCCAGCGAGTGCCTCGCGAGGTCGTCGACCACCATCACGACCGGGGACCGGCTCTCGGTGACGATGGTCTGGAGCGTCTGCCGGACGAGCGACCCGTTGCCGAGGAACTCGAAGCGGTGCAGCAGCACGACGCCGTACGTCTCCCCCGTCCCCGCGTCCGAGGCGCCGCGGACGCGGTCACGCACGGCGTCGATCACGGTGTTGCCCCCGGTCATCACGACGTCGCGACCCGCCAGGTGCCCAGCCGCCACCTCGGTCGGCGCATAGTGGACGGTCGCGAGCCGGCCGACGATGCGGCGGTCCAGCTCTTCGGGGAACGGGTGCCGCCAGCTGCCGGAGCGCAGACCGGCCTCCACGTGGGCGCTGTCCATCCGCATCGAACGCGCCAGCAGGGCGCCGACGACGCTCGTCATCGTGTCCCCGTGGACCACCACGACGTCCCGCCCGCGCCGACCCCGAAGCGTCCGACGGTTCCGCAGCGCCCACCGGCCGATCTGCCCGAGCCACACGACGACGTCGAGCGGCCCGCGCAGGGGTCGGCCGCCCCGGCCCACCGCGAGCACGTGGTCGGGGTCGGGCACGCCCAGGCCGGGCAGGGCGTCCAGAACGGTGTCGGCCTGCTGCAGGGTGACCCACTGCTGGAACGGGACACCGCGCTGCTCCAGCCGGCGCATGACCGGTGCGAGCTTGATGGCTTCCGCCGTCGTCCCGTAGCAGAAGACGATCATCGGGCCACCGTCCCCGTCCCGACGGAGAGCGCGGCACGGTGCACGAGCAGGCCCCGCAGCAGACCCAGCCAGTACGGCAGGACGAACACCGGGAGATAGGCGACGTACGCAGCGAGCCCACGACGGGAGCAGCCGTGGGCGGCAGCCACCGCCGCCGGCGCGAGCACGGCCAGGAGTCCCGCCACGACCAGCCATCCGATCAGGGCCCAGGCTCCCGCTGCAGCCAGCCACCAGAGGAGGGCCAGAGCCACCAGCGGCGCCACGCCGAGCCCAACCAGCGCCGCGGACCATCCCAAGGAGATCCCGCCGAAGCTGTCCACCAGGAAGGTTCCACGGCCGAGGCTGTGCCGCACGAACGCACCCGTCGAGGTCCGCGGCCGGTACACCGCACGGAAGCCGGGGTCGAGATGGATCGGCGTGCGGGCCGCGATGCCGCGGATCACCTTCGTGTCGTCGCTGGCCAGGGCGGCGTCCCCGGTCGGCCATGCCTCACGGCACGCCTCGATGAGGACCTCGCGAGGAGCGAGGAACACGCCGGTGCCCTTCGGGTACCGGTTGTAGTCCTGGATCCCGAAGCTGACCGGCCTGGGGCTGCCGAGCCATCCGCCCCAGAAGACGTGCACGGGGACCTCCCAGAAGTGCCCGACGAGTGGCGCCTGCGGATCCGTCACGGCATGCCCGTTCCAGACGGTCAGGGCCGGGTCGGCCGCCATCGCCGTCTCCACGGTGACCAGCGCGTCTCCGTCGAGAAGCACCCGGCTGTCGAGCAGCAGGACCAGGCGGCCTGTCGCCTCCTGCATCCCCGCCCACCGGGCCAGGAACCGGCCCTTGTTCGACTGGCGGACGAGGTGGAGCGGCACCGGGAACGAGGCCGCCAGCTCGCGGACGAGCGCGTCGGTGCCGTCGGTCGACCCGTCGTCCACGACGACGACCTCGGCGCGCCATGACGTCCTGGCCAGGGCAGCCGCGCAGGCCGCCAGCGTCGAAGGCAGGTAGGGCTCACTCTGGTAACTGGGGATCACCACCGAGAGGTCCGGGGCAGGGCTAGGCACTCGGAACTCCCCTTCACGGCTGACAGACGGCCCCGCGTGCGGCGCGGAGCCCGCGGAAGTCTACCGGGGCACGGGAACGTCGAGCGGATCCGGGGGTCCCGGAACGTCACGGGAAGCGGCTGACCGCCCGAGAGAGGTACTCGTCGCTGCCGATGATCATGGCCCGCAACGCGTCCTCACCGTTCGCCTGCCAGTACGGCGCCCAGGTGGACAGTCCGGTGGGGTCCGCAGAACGCCCGAGGTAGATCCCGAAGGCCTCGTTCACGCGCCGCTGCGCGCTCTCCAGCGACCGCCACACCCCGTTGCTCACGATGCCTCGGCCGCGGCTCGGGATCTGGCTGACCCAGGAGCTGACCTCGGAGGCCGCCGGCGCCCGGCCGAGGATGTCCTGGTAGAGCCGTGCGACGTACGCCGGGTCGGTCCCGCCCGCACGGGCGTAGTACTCGTCGCTCTGGATCAGCTGGCCACGCAGGTCCTCCACCCGGAGGCGTCCGGACATGATCGCCTGGCTCCAGGTCGCCAGCCCGGTCGGGTCCGGGGTCCGGCCCAGGATCTGCGCGTAGGCCTCGACCACCCGCCGGTTGACGTACTCGGCGCTGTGCGCGATCTGGTCACCCAGCGCGCTCGCCCCGGTGCCCGCCATCAGTGCGGCGGTCCATGTCGACAGACCGGTCGGATCGACGGGCCGCTGCAGCATGTCGCTGTACAGCGCCTGCACCAGTGGCTCCGAGAACGCGATCTTGCTGGCGCGATCACGGATCCATGCGAGCGTCGAGTACGCCCCGTCGCCCGGGCACGAGGTGTAGTCGACATCACGGTGGCCCATCACGACGGGTTCCGTGACGGTCGTGCCCGTCGTGGTGGTCGGCCATCGCGACGTCTCGCCACCGTAGGTCGTGTAGGTCATCATCCCGCCCGGGTTGCGGCCGTACGCCGCGAGCCGCCAGCCGATGAGCTCGGCGAGCGCCTCCTGCGTCGCAGCGGAGGGGACGAGGCTGGTGTAGTCGCCGAGGATCGCCACGCCGAGCGTCCCGGTGTTGAAGCCGCCGGCGTGCACACCGATGACCGGCTCGGTCTCGCTGTTCGCCCGACCCTCGTAGATGTTTCCCCACTTGTCGACGACGAAGTTGTAACCGAGGTCGCACCAGCCGCGGACGTTGATGTGGTACGCCTGGTCGTTCCTGATCATCTGCTCGGCCTGCGCGACCGTGGTGTAGCTGTTGGTGTCGGCCGTGTGGTGGATCACGGCACCCACGAGCGTCGACGCCACGGCCGGTGTGCAGGCCTCCGGTGCCGCGCCCCACTGGTCCCGGCTGATGATGGTCGGCGCCCCCACGGCAGACGTCGCGAGAGCGGCCGCAGGTCGGGCGGACGCGGCGTGCGAGACGGCGCCCGAGGGCCTCCAGCCGGCCGGCTGCGCCTGCGTCGCCGCGGCCTTGGACCCGACGAGCGCGACCTTCACATCGGTCATGGCAGCGGTGCTCTTCGCGGCGAAGCCGACCTGCACCGCGTCGACCGAGCCGATCCAGACGGAGTCGGTGCCGGACCTGCCGCGGGCGGCCTCGGCCGAGCCGGGATCCGGGGCGCTGTCAGGCTGCGGCACAGGCTGCCAGCTCGACCAGGTGTCGCCCACCTTCGTGCGGATCTGAGGCTGCAGCGTCGCGACGTCCTGGCCGGCCGGCCAGGTGATGCCGACCGTCTGGACCGACGTCGTGTCGATGGGAGCGGTCTCGACGACGCCGCTCGGGTCCTTCGCCGCCGCGACGACCGGCGCGGACGGCGCGACGGGCGGCGCATCGGACGAAGCGGCCGAGGGTGCGGCCGACGGGGACGCCGAGGGCGACGCCGTCGGTGACGCCGCGGCCGAGGGCGTCCCCGTGCCGGTCGAGCCTGCCGGGGACACGGCGACCGCCATCTGGTTCACCGTCACGGGGTCCGTCGGACCTCCTCCGCTGACTCCTTCGACGGTCGGCGCCGCGGGTGCCCCCTGCTCCAGCGCCCCGGCCGAGGACGGCGCCTGCCCTCCGGACGTGTGCTGCTGCCCGTCGACGATCGGCCCCGATACCAGGAGGGCCAGGGCCACGATGAGTGCGAACGGGACGACGGGCTGGTGCATGGCTGATCCTGACGATGGCCGGGGCGGTCACAAGGAGATTCGGTCGATCACCCGGTCGGGTCAAGGTTCCGCGCCAGCACTGTCTGAATCGTCCTGGAAAGTGAGGCGCCCGTCCTGGAGATGGAGGCGTCCGGACGGGACCGGCCGGATCGATAGACTCCACGCCGTCTCTGGCCCAGGAGGACCGCATGCGCATGCTCGTCACCGGCGGAGCCGGGTTCATCGGCTCCAACTTCGTCCACCACACGGTGCGCGAGCACCCGGACGTGCACATGACGGTGCTCGACGCGCTCACGTACGCGGGCGACGAGCGCAGCCTGGACCCCGTCGAGGGCAAGGTCGTCTTCGCCAAGGGCGACATCGCCGACCCCGACGTGGTGGACACCCTCGTCAAGGACGTCGACGTGGTGGTCCACTTCGCCGCCGAGTCGCACAACGACAACTCGCTGCACGACCCGTGGCCGTTCGTGCGCACCAACGTGATCGGCACCTACCAGCTGCTGGAGGCGGTGCGCCGCCACGGTGTGCGGTACCACCACATCTCCACCGACGAGGTGTACGGCGACCTCGAGCTGGACGACCCGGCGAAGTTCACGCCGGACACGCCGTACAACCCGTCCAGCCCGTACTCGTCCACGAAGGCGTCGTCCGACCTGCTGGTCCGCGCCTGGGCCCGCAGCTTCGGTGTGCAGGCGACGATCTCCAACTGCTCGAACAACTACGGGCCGTACCAGCACGTCGAGAAGTTCATCCCGCGGCAGATCACCAACGTGGTCGACGGCGTGCGGCCCAAGCTCTACGGCACCGGGGAGAACGTCCGGGACTGGATCCACGTGGACGACCACAACGCCGCGGTGTGGACGATCCTCGAGAAGGGCCGCATCGGGGAGACGTACCTGATCGGCGCGGACGGCGAGAAGGACAACAAGACGGTCATCGAGCTGATCCTCGAGCTGATGGGCCAGGAGCCGACCGCCTACGACCACGTCAACGACCGCCCCGGTCACGACCTGCGGTACGCGATCGACGCCTCGAAGCTGCGCGACGAGCTGGGCTGGCGGCCGCAGTACACGACGTTCCGCGACGGCCTGGCCGCCACGATCGACTGGTACCGGGCGAACGAGCCCTGGTGGCGGCCGCAGAAGGACGCGACCGAGGCGAAGTACGCCCAGCTGGGGCGCTGATCTGCACAGATCCTCCACTGCGCCTGTCCGACCGCTCCGCCGCGCCCCCCGACGCCGCTCCTAGGATCGACCCGTGCCAGCCCGCCACCAGTCAGTGCCGCATGCGCAGCAGCCCCGCCATGCGCGCGGCCTGAAGAGCCACAACGCCGTACGAGGCGTCGCCCTGGCGGCGGTCGCGCTCGTCGTGTTCGGCGCCTCGAGCGCGGTGGCGGTCGCGCAGCGCCTGCAGAACAACATCACGACGGTCGACGTGAGCGGCCTCACGGGCCCGCGCCCGTCGTCGAAGGCCGTCGCCAAGCCCGGCGACCCGAACGCCGGCCAGCCGGTGAACATCCTGGTGATGGGCTCCGACACACGGGCCGGTGTCAACGCGTCGATCGGCGGCAACGACTCCGGGCAGCGGTCGGACACCGCGATCGTGGTGCACATCTCCGCGGACCGGTCCCGCGTCGAGCTCGTCTCGATCCCGCGCGACTCGCTGGTCAAGATCCCGGTGTGCCAGGCGACCAACGGCAAGTCGTCGCGGGCCAGCAGCAGCGCGATGTTCAACTCGGCGTTCGCCACCGGCTGGGACATGGGCGGCGACATGGCGTCGGCGGCCGCCTGCGCGATCAAGACCGTCCAGCAGAACACCGGCGTGGCGATCGACCACTTCGCGGTCGTGGACTTCGCGGGCTTCCAGGCGATGGTCAACGCGATCGGCGGTGTGCCGATGTGCATCCCGCACGCCCTGCACGACACGTACAGCGGTCTGAACCTCCCGGCTGGGCAGCAGGTGCTCAACGGCCAGCAGGCGCTGGAGCTGGCGCGCGCCCGGCACGGCAACGTCGGCGACGGCGGGGACCTGGACCGGATCGGCAACCAGCAGCGACTGATCCAGGCGATGGTGAACGAGGTCCTTTCCAAGAAGGTCCTGACCAACGTGCCGAACCTCGTCTCGTTCCTCTCCGCCGCGACGAGCTCGCTGACCACCGACTCCGGTCTGCAGCTGCAGAACCTGACCGGGCTGGCCTACAACCTGCGCAACATCAACCGCGACAACGTGGTGTTCATGACGATCCCCACGGGACCGGCGCCGAGCGACCCCAACCGGTTGGTGTGGACGTCGGCCGCGACTGCCATCTGGGCCAACATGGCGGCCGACAAGCCGATCCTCCAGGAGGCGGCGCAGCCGACGCCGACGACGGCGAGCACGCCGGCCAAGACGAGCGCGGCGGGCGGCACCAAGGCGGGCACCACGACGCCACCGGCTGCCGCAGCGACCCCTGCCGCACCGGCACCGTCGGCGTCCAAGTCGGCCGGCCACGAGGCGTTCACCTCCGCGGACAACACCGGTTCGTGCTCCTGAGCCGTCGCCGGCCGTCCGCCTGGGGGCTCCGGTCGTGACGGCCGAGGCCTCGACGTACGCCGGGTGCGCCCCAGGGGCTCGGAGCTCAGGCCTGGAAGCCCGTCCGCTGCCGGCCGAGGACACGGAGACGTTCGCCCTTGCGCTCGGCGACCTCCCGCAGGCCGTCCTGGAACGCCACCATCGCGGCCCGCAGGCGAGCGGCCTGCTCGTCGGCGCCGCTGGCGAGGATCCGGACCGCGAGCAGGCCGGCGTTCCGGGCGCCGCCGATCGACACGGTCGCCACGGGCACCCCGGCCGGCATCTGCACGATGGACAGCAGCGAGTCCATGCCGTCCAGGTGCGCCAGCGGCACCGGGACCCCGATCACGGGCAGGGCAGTGGCGGCCGCGAGCATCCCCGGCAGGTGCGCCGCGCCGCCGGCCCCCGCGACGATCACCCGAAGGCCTCGGTCCGCAGCCGTGCGGCCGTACTGGAGCATCTTGTCTGGCTGACGGTGGGCCGACACCACGTCCACCTCGACCGGCACCTCGAACTCCGCGAGCGCAGCCGAGGCAGCCTCCATCACGGGCCAGTCCGAGTCGGAACCCATGACGATCCCGACGAGCGGCTGTGCTGGCATGGCGTCCTCCGGTGCGGTGCGTTCTGCTGCGGGCGGTCCCATGATGCCGCCCCGCCGCCGACGGGTGCCGCATCCGTCCTGGCCAGCCGGCCGGTCGCAGCCGCGCGGCGCGCCCGACTCGCCAGGTCGGAGCGGGGTCCGTTCCGTACGATCGACGAGCACCCGGCCCGACCGGTCGGGACCAGGGGCGGCACCGAGGAGGACCAGTGAGCAACGAGCGACGTGCGGCTGGGACGCCGCCACCGAGCTTCGACCCCGGTGCCCGGCGCCCTCGCCCCGATGGCGGGGAGGACTCGCCGATCGTCGTGGGCACGTCGCACCCAAGCCGCCCGGCGACGCCTCGCCGGCCCGTCCCGCCCGCGGCTGCACCACCGGCGGTCCCACCTGCAGCACCGCCGCGGCGCCAGTCACGACCCGCTGTCCCTGGTGCCGCACCGGCGGCCGAGCCGACGCCCACCCGCATCGACCGGGCCGTGCCGAACGCGGACCCGCGCCCGGGCCACGACGGCAGGCCTCCGGGCTCGACGCGCGCGATACCCGCACCGGTCCGACCGCCGGCGGCTGCTCGGCGGTCCGTCTCCTCCTCCGGCCGTCCCGTACCGCAGGTCGGCGCTGCCGCACCGGTGCGGAACGGTCAGACGGAACGGCCGGCGACAGAGCCGGGACCGGCGGGACGCACCCGAGTCCACCGTCGCCGTCCTGCCGTCGTCCTGACGCTCGTCCTGGTGCTGGTGCTGCTCCTGGCCTGGCCCGTGGGGCTGGCCATGTGGGCGAACGGCCGCCTGCACCACGTCTCCGCGCTGTCCGCAGCGGCGGCCACACCGGGGACCACCTACCTGCTCGCCGGCTCCGACCAGCGGCCGGCGGACATGCAGGACGGCACCGCCGGAGCGCGGTCCGACACCATCCTGCTGCTGCACGTGCCCACCAGCGGTCCGACCGCTCTGATCAGCATCCCGCGCGACAGCTACGTCCCCATCCCCGGGCACGGCTCCAACAAGATCAACGCCGCCTACTCCTGGGGTGGCCCCAAGCTGCTGGTCGCCACCGTGGAGAAGCTGACCGGGATGAAGGTGGACCACTACGTCGAGGTCGGGTTCGGCGGCATCGAGACCGTGGTGAACGCGGTCGGCGGCGTCCACCTGTGCTCCGACCTCAACGTCAACGACCAGCTGAGCGGGCTCGTGTGGACGCCGGGCTGCCGCACGGTCGACGGGACGACGGCGCTGGCCTTCTCGCGGATGCGCTACTCCGACCCGACCGGGGACGTCGGCCGGACGGCGCGCCAGCGGCAGGTGATCTCGGCGATCACCAAGGTCGCCGCCTCGCCGTCCGTCCTCCTGGCCCCGGGCAAGCAGGTGGCCCTTGTCCGGGCGGGCACGGACTCGCTGACGGTCGACGACGCCACCGGCGTGCTGGACCTCGGCCGCCTCGCGCTCGACTTCCGGGCCGCGACAGGCCCGAAGGGCATCACGGGCACGCCGCCGATCAAGAACCTCGACTACCGCCCCGGCAACGTGGGGGCGGCGGTGCAGCTCGACCCGGCGGCCACACCGACCTTCTTCGCCCAGATCAGGGACGGCAAGCTCCCGGCCGGCACCGTCGGAGGCACCCCGAAGTGAGGTGACCTCCCGCCTCAGACGCTGTCGCCGCGGATCAGGGCTGCGGCGCGGCGGGCCCGGTCGCGGACGTCCTCGAGGTCCTCGCCGCTGACGTTCACGTGGCCGAGCTTGCGTCCGGCACGCACCTCCTTGCCGTAGAGGTGCACCTTGGCCGCCGGGTCCGCCGCAGCGACCGCCGGCAGGGCGGCGGTGGGGTCGGGCAGCGAGGTACCGAGCACGTTGGCCATCACGGTCCAGCGAGCCCGTGGCGAGGGGTCGCCCAGAGGCAGGTCGAGAACGGCCCGCAGATGCTGCTCGAACTGGCTGGTCACCGCGCCGTCGATGGTCCAGTGGCCGCTGTTGTGCGGACGCATGGCGAGCTCGTTGACGAGAACGCGGGGCGGCCCACCGGCCTCGTCCGGCACCTCGAACAGCTCGACGGCGAGCACTCCCGTGACGTCGAGGCCTTCCGCGACGGCACGGGCGACGGCTTGGGCGCGCGCCTCGGTCGCCGGGTGGAGACCGGGAGCCGGTGCGGTCACCTCCGAGCAGACGCCGTCCACCTGGACGGACTCGACCACCGGCCAGCCGACCAGCTCGCCGGAGGGCCGCCGCGCCACCAGGGCAGCCAGCTCGCGGCTGAACGGCACCCGCTCCTCCACCAGCAGTGGTGCTCCGGAGCCGTCCGCCGCGGCCGCGAGCCAGTCGATCACCTCGTCCGCCGAGGAGACCACCCGGACGCCCTTGCCGTCGTACCCGCCGTGGGACGTCTTCACCACCCCGGTGCCGCCGTGGCCCTCGAGGAACTCCGTCAGCTCCAGCTCGGTGGAGACGGGCGCCCATTCCGGGCACGGGACCCCGAGTGCGGTGAGCCGTGACCGCATGACGATCTTGTCCTGCGCGTGCCGCAGCGCACCGGCGGACGGGTGCACCGCCACGCCACGCGCTGCCAGTGCGTCCAGCACGCTGTTCGGGACGTGCTCGTGCTCGAAGGTCAGCACGTCCGCACCCTCGGCGAGCTGTTCGAGGACGCCCGGCTCGCGTGGCATCCCCACCGGCGAGTCGACGACGACCTGCGCCGCGGACGACGTGGCCGACTCGACGAGGACGCGGAGGTGCAGGCCGAGCGCGGTCGCAGCCGGCGTCATCATGCGCGCCAGCTGGCCGCCACCGACCACCGCGACCACCGGAGGGCTGCCCACGGGGAACGTCACGGTGCAGGAGCGTAACTGCGCGGGCGTCGGCAAGGCCTCTCATGGGCGCAAACTGAGAACCGATGTGGGAGTGTGGTGGAGGTCGCACCGCTCGCCGATCCTTGCCCAGGCCGCGCTCAGGCTCCGGCGATATGGTTTCCGGGTGACAGCCGCAGACGAGACCCTCGTCCCCCATGCCCTGGACCGGGCCCACACCCGGGCCGTGGCCGAGGACGACGCTCTGCTGCTCGAGGAGCCGCTCTCCGGCCGCTTCACCGTGGGCGGCCGGCTGAACCTGGCCGCCCTGCGCGCGTGGCTCTGGGAGATGGCACGCTTCCTCGCCGTCGGCGGCCTCTCCTTCGTCGTCGATCTCGGCCTGTTCAACCTGCTGCTCTACGGCCCGGGTCACCTGCTGGGGCACAAGCCGCTGACCGCCAAGATCCTCTCGGTCACGCTGGCGACCCTGGTGTCCTGGGTGGGCAACCGGTACTGGACCTTCTCCGAGCACAGGACCAACCGCGGTGCGCGCGAGCTGGTCGTCTACGGCGCGATCAACGTCGTCGGCGCCCTGGTCCCCGTGGGGACGTTGGCGTTCTCGCGCTACACGCTGGCGCTCGCCGGTCCGCTTGCGGACAACGTCTCCACCGTCATCGGCATCGCTGCGGCGACCGTGCTGCGGTACGTCGGCTACAAGAAGTGGGTGTTCACGGGTTCCACGGCCGGCGCGAACGCGGTCGCCGAGACGGTCTGACCCCTCCATGGCCGGCCGCCACCTCGTGGCGGTACGGACGCAGTGACCCGTGCGGCATGCCGCTGCACCAGCGGTGCCGGTGGTCGACGGACGCGCCCGCGAGCCTGCGGTCAGCGCCGCCGGCGCTCTCCCTTGGAGGACACCGCGGCGCCGCGAGGCAGCACGACGTCGGGTGCGAGCGCCGCCGGTACTCCGGCCAGGAACAGGGCGAACACCGCGGGGCGTCGCTGCGCGAGCTCCAACCTGCCGCCGTCCGCGTTCACCAGGTCCCGGGCCAGCGCGAGCCCCAGACCGGTCCCGGCGCCGGACGTCACCTCGCGCTCGAAGATCCGCGGGGCGAGGTCGTCGGGCACGCCCTGACCCTCGTCGGCCACCTCGACCACCACCGCACCGGAGGGTCCACCGCTACGAGCCCGGACCGTCGTGGTGCCGGCGCCGTGCTTCAGCGAGTTCTCGATCAGGGTCGCGAGCACCTGGGCGAGCGCCCCCGGGGTGGCCAGCACCTGTGTGGTGCGGTCGACGTCGACGACGAGCTCGCGGTCCGCCACCGCGAAGGGACGCTCCCACTCCTCCTCCTGCTGGTGCACCACCTCCCACAGCACGACGGCCTCCGTGGTGCCGCCCTGCGCCTTGCGCGAGCGTGAGAGCAGGTCGTCGACGACGCGCACCAGCCGCTCGACCTGCTCGAGGCAGATCCGCGCCTCCTCCTTGACCTCGGGCTCGCCCGTGGTCAGCGTGATCTCCTCCAGCCGCATCGTGAGTGCCGTCAGCGGGGTCCGGAGCTGGTGCGACGCGTCCGACGCGAACTGCCGCTCGGCGGCCAGCCGACCGGCCATGCGGTCCGCGCTGCGCGCCAGCTCGGCGGCGACCAGGTCGATCTCCTCCACGCCGGACGGGTCGAGGTGCGGGCGCACCTGGCCGGAGCCGAGCTGCTCGGCCGACGCTGCCAGGTACACGAGTGGCGCCGCGAGGCGGTTCGCCTGCCAGATGGCCATCGCGATCCCCGCGGCGAACGCGACGACGGCTGCGACGACGACGAGGGCGATCACCCGCGCCGATCGCCAGAACACGTCCCACCAGGAGACGTACAACGCCACGGAGGCGCCGTCGCTGCTGGTCACATCGACGGACAGGACCCGGCCGGACATCGTCGGACCGGCCGTGTACACGGAGCCGTCCGGACCGTGCACCACGACGGAGGAGGCGATGTCCCCGCCACCTCCGGTGTACGGCTCGAGCATCGTGTCCGTGAGGTCGATCTGCTGGTCGATCCGGAAGTCGACGGCCCGCGCTGCGGAGGTCGCGCGGGCCTCGAGCCCACGCATCTCGCTCTCGCGCACCAGCTGTGCGCCGAGGAAGGCGAGCGGGAACCCCAGTAGCACCACCGCGACGGTGACCGCCGCGATCGTGGCCTGCAGGACGCGACGGCGCACCGGCTAGACCCGGTCGAGCGCGCTGGGTGCGGTCTCGAAGCGGAAGCCCATCCCCCGCACGGTGGTGATGTAGCGCGGCGCGTTGGCGTCGTCGCCGAGCTTGCGGCGCAGCCACGAGACGTGCATGTCGAGCGTCTTGGTCGAACCCGTCGGGTCCGAGCCCCAGACCTCACGCATCAGGCCGTCACGGCCGACGACGGCACCGGCCGACCCGACCAGGACACGGAGGAGCTCGAACTCCTTGGCCGTCAGGTGCAGCTCCCGCTCTCCCTGGAACGCCCGGTGCGCAGTGACGTCGACGCGGACATCCTGCGCGTGCAGCTCGTCGTCCTCCACGAGCTCGGCGCCGCTGCGCCGCAGGAGCGCACGAACGCGTGCGAGCAGCTCGGCGAGCCTGAACGGCTTGGTGACGTAGTCGTCGGCGCCGGCGTCGAGGCCGACGACGAGGTCCACCTCGTCGGCGCGTGCGGTGAGCACCAGCACCGGCGTGCTCAGGCCCTGGTGGCGGATGGCACGGGCGACGTCCAGGCCGTCCATGTCCGGGAGACCGAGGTCCAGCACGACGAGGTCCGCCGTCGGCGCACCGTCGATCGCGCCTTGACCGGTTCCTTGCACGTCCACGTCATAACCTTCACGCCCGAGGGCCCGGGCCAAAGGTTCTGCAATCGCCGGATCGTCCTCCGCCAGCAGCACCTGGGTCATTGGCCCATGCTAGGTCACGAGCGGGTCTGCTCCGCTACCGGCGTGCAGGTGGGGCGGACTTTCGCACGGCACCCGAACCGACCGACGCCCCTGGGGATCGGTGCGCGGCTCCGCGGACCCTCCGGGTGCCCCGACGGGCCGGTGTCTCGACGACAGGGTCGGCGCGTGCGTCTGACCGTCCTCCATGCCGACAAGGGACCGAACCCGGTACGAGCGACCGACGTGGAGGTCCACGCGGGGACGTCGGTGGCGACGCTGCGCACGGAGGTCGCGCGGCTCACCGGCCGACCCGAGTGGGCCTCCCTCAGGACCACCCTGACCGCCGACGGCATCCCCGTGGACGACTCGCACCCCGCCGGCCTCACCCCGGTGCTGCCGGGGGCTGTGCTGTCGGTCGGCGCTCCCAGCGCCGTGCCGCCGGAACGGCGCTGGCTGACGTGCGCACGCCACCTGGCGGTGGTCGCGGGGCCGGACTCCGGCACCGTGCTGCCGCTCGGGCTGGCGCGCAGCACCACCGTGGGCCCCGGCGAAGAGCTGGTGGTCCGGGACGACGGATGGCAGTCGCCGCTGCGGCTCCGCGTGCGTGCGGCGCGCCGGCGGGGCACGCGTACCGGACGGCGGCACGGGCCCGTGGTCCTCGTGCGGACCACGGGTGACGCGGTCCTGGCGCGACGGGGGTCCACCCGCACCCGGCGCCTGCCCCGTCGACACTGGGCACGCTGGCCGCTCGGGGCCGCGGTGCACGTCGGGACCAGCGTCCTCGAGCTGCGGGACGTCGCCGCGCCGCCGGGATCCGGTGCACCGCCGATCCAGCACACCGCCCCGCACGGTCCGGGACGCACCGCGGAACCGAGGGGCCGACGCGGCCGACGCGGCGGCGGGTTCGCGGCGATGGCGGCGTCGACCGTGGGCACCACCGTGACCGGCGTCGTCCTCGCGGTCGCCGTGCACCAACCTCTGCTCGCCCTGACGAGCCTCACCGGACCGCTCCTGTGGTGGGCGAACCGACGGACGGTGCCGGCGGCACCGGCATCGCCGGAGAACGCGGTGGACGGCGGACCGCCCGACATCGCGTCCCTGCGCCTCGCCGTGGCGCTCGGCGCGCCCGGGACCGATCTGACGGTTCCGGCGCCGTGGGACGACGACGGCTGCCTCGCGGTGGTCGGTGCGGAGGAGCCCGTCCTGGCGGCGGCGCGGGCCATCGTGCTGGGCGAGCTCGGCAGCCGTGGGGCGTGCAGCGTCACGGTCCGCGGTCGCCATGTGTCCGACTGGGCCTGGCTGGTCTGGAGCGGTGCTGCCTCCCACGCGCTCCCCGGCACGGGCACGTCCGCGACCCGCACGGGCCCGTCGCCGCGGGCACTGGTCGTGGTGGACGGCGGCGAGAGTGCCGCGGAGGTGACGCGGTGGCGCGCTCACGCTCCGGCGACGCAGCGGCTGCTCTGGGTGGGCAGAGGAAGCGCCGCTGCGCCGGCGTGGTGCCGGAACGTGCTGACCGTGACGGCCGCCGGTTCCGTGCTGCGATCGGGCGACGAAGCTCCACGGGTCGTGCCGAGCGTGGGGGTCCGGGCCGACGTCGCACAGGCGCACGCGCGAGCACTGGGCCGCGCGATGCAGGCACCGGGCGCAGCGGTCGCCGAGCCGTCGACCGCCGTCGACGGCATCCGGCTCAGCAGTTGCCCCGACGCGACAGCGCTCGTGGACCTGCCCGGGACGCCCGCGGCGGAGCCGTCAGCGGTCGCGGCGGCCTGGTCGGCACCGCCGCCCGGGCTGAGGACCCCTTTCGGGGAGGGGCCGGACGGCCGCGCCGTGTGGCTCGACCTGGTCCGCGACGGACCCCACGCCGTGGTGGCCGGCACCACCGGTGCGGGCAAGTCCGAGCTGCTGACCACGCTCGTGCTCGGACTGGCCCTGACGTACCCACCCCGGCGCCTGGCCGTCCTGCTCGTCGACTTCAAGGGCGGCACGGGCCTGCCGGGACTCACCACGCTGCCGCACGTGGTCGGTCGGCTCTCGGACCTGGACGCGGCCGGCGCGCGGCGCGTGCTGCTCGGCCTGGGGGCGGAGCTGCGGCGCCGCGAGCGGATCGTGGCCCGCGCCGGGGTGCGTGACGTCGAGGAGCTGCAGCCCGCCGCCGGCTGCCCGGTCCCGCCGCGGCTGCTCGTGGTGATCGACGAGTTCCGCGCACTGGCCGACGACCTGCCGGAGCTCGTGCCCGGGCTCGCACGGGCCGCCGCGCAGGGCCGCTCGCTCGGGGTGCACCTGGTGCTGGCGACCCAGCGCCCCGCGGGTGCCGTGCCGGCGGAGCTGCGGGCCAACGTCTCGCTCCGGGTGGCGCTCCGGGTGGTCGACGCCGCCGACTCCGTGGACCTGGTCGGCGTCCCGGATGCGGCCCGGATCGATTCCGGCACGCCGGGTCGGTGCGTCCTCGTCCGTGGGGGTGGTGCCGCGGAGGCCGTCCAGGTCGCACGGGCCGGCGCCTCCGGGCGACACCGCCGCGTCCAGCTCGCGAGGCCCGCGGCGGAAGAGGTCGGCGCCGGGCCCACGGGACCCGCGTGGACGCCTCTCGCGCGGGAAGCCGGAACGGCGCCCGACCCGGTCGCCTGCTGGGTCGCCGCCGTCAGGGCTGCCGCGGTCGACATGCCTCCTCCCGACGTCCCCTGGCTTCCCGAGCTGCCCGAACGCGTCGCCCTCGCCGACCTGGCCCCCGGCCCTGGACTGGCGCTCGCGTTGGCAGACGTGTCGGAGGAGCAGCGTCGGACGACCGTCCGCTGGCGGCCGGACGACGGCCACCTCCTCGTGCTGGGCGGGCCGCGCTCCGGGCGCAGCACGACGCTGGTCGCCGTCGGCCGGCAGGCTCTCGTCTCGGGCAGGGACGTGCACGCCCTGGGCCTGCCACCGTCCGCGGTCGAAGCGCTGCGAGGGGCGGTCCCGGAGGGGCTCGGCACGGTGGCCGCGGTCGACGACGTGGTGACGGTCGCTCGGCTGCTGGACTCCCTGACGCGGGGACTTCCGGCGTCCGGACGTCCGGTGCTGCTGGTCGACGGGCTCGACGGGGCGCTCGACCACCTCGCCTCGGTGGCGCGCGGTGCCGGGGTACAGCTGCTCACCTCGCTCTGGGAGCGCTCGGACCCACCGGTCTGCGTGGCGGCGAGCGCGCCGGTGTCGCCGCTGACCAGCCGGCTGCTCGGCGCCTTCCCCGACCGCCTGGTCCTGGGAGTCGCCGATCCGACGCTCGACGCGCTGGCGGGTGTCCCCCCGGCACTGAGCGCGCCGCGCCTCGCGCCGGGCAGGGCGGTCCACGTCCGCGCCGCCGGAGCCCTCCTGTGCCAGGTCGCCCTCCCCGACGCCGTCCAGGCGACGCCGCCCGCACAACGGCGGCATGGCCCTCTGCGGCTCTGTGCGCCCCCGAGCATCGCACCTTGGAGCGGCGCACCGGCGCGTCTGACCGCGGACTGCCGCCTGCACCTCCCGCTCGGCCTGGGCGCGGACGGGCACGGCGTCGTCGAGGTCGACCTGACCGACTCGCTGCTGGTCGCCGGGCCCGCCGGTTCTGGGCGCAGCACCGCTCTGGTGGGCATAGCGAGAGCCCTGGAGCACCTCGGCATCGCCACGTGCGGAGCGGCGGAGCTGCTCGATACCTCCTCCGGCGCGCCACCGGGACGGCTGCTCGAGACGCTCCGTCCGGGTGGTGAGGTGGTGCTCGTCCTCGACGACCTCGACGACCTCGAGCGGATGGACGCTCACCTCGCCCAGGAGCTCGCCGAACGGCTTGGTGCGCAGCGTCGCGCGGCCGGCGGGGCACCGCTGCTCCGCGTGGTGGCGGCGACGTCGACCGCGCACGCCGTCGCCAGCTACCGCGGGCTGGTCCCGACGATGCTGCGTTCCCGCCGCCTCGTCGTCCTCGATCCGCGGGAGCCCGGTTCCCTCGACCTCATCGGTTCGCAGGCACGCTGGCTCGTCGACCCCGTCGGAGGACGACCCGGGCGCGGGGTCCTGCGCCGGGACGGGGACGTCGCTCCTGTTCAGCTCTGGGGCCCGCACGCCGACTGACGGGCGAGGCTCAGCGCCGCCCGTCCTGACCGGCCGCCGGGCGCGGAGGGCTCGTGCGGTCGGTCCAGGACACCACGGACCGCTGCAGCAGGAACGCGACCACGAGGACCCCGAGAGCGACTCCGACGGCGGGCCACGGCGCCGGCGCGGTGCGCCATGAGGCCACCGCCATGGCGGCGATCAGCACGTGCACGGTGATCACCGGGCTGCGCGCCCACCGCCGCCCGGCCAGCAGCGCCCGACCGGCGGCGGCGAGGACCGCGGCCAGACCGGCCGCGAGGACGGCGAGCGCCACCGATGCGGCAGCGAGCTCGGTCCCGCGCACCACCACGACGACCAGGGCGACCACGGCGGCTGCCGCGCCGAGCGCCTCCACCCAGACGGCCACCACGACCGCCCACACCAGCCGGGGCCTGCCGGCGGCCTCGTCGGACTGCCATGGGGTACGACGTCCCGACGGCGAGGACCCGGAGGGCCGCGACCCCGTCGAGCGGGCGTCCGAGGAGGGTGGCACGGCGACGACCCTACGGCCCCCGGGGCCGTATAGCAGATCCCAGACGTGGCGATGACCAGACCGTCACCAGAGTGCCTAGGTCCTTTGTCCTACGTTCACTAGCCGGCAACCTTCGCCCACCGGCGTGACCTGGCCCACATCGCCTCGACGCCACGGTCGGGCGGGTCGCGATCGCTGCGGCACCCCTGGTCAGCGCCCTGATTTGGAAATTCATGGGCTGACCTGGACGAACGTCCGGACCTGCCCCCACCCGGCGCCGTCCCGTCCGCTCAGCACGTGCACAGGTGTGACGAACGCCTCACTCGTCACAGGGTCGAAACGTTCCCGTAACCCTTGTGCGGGCCCGCCGCGGATGTGAACCTTGACGCAGCAAGTCATCCCACCCCCAATTTCTCGCGGCCGTCCGCCATGCCCCCGACCGGGCAGCCGGACCGTCGTGTGCCAAGGAGATGTCATGGACTGGCGCCACCGCGCAGCGTGCCTCGACGAGGACCCCGAGCTCTTCTTCCCGATCGGCAACACCGGCCCCGCGCTCGTGCAGATCGAGGAGGCCAAGGCGGTCTGCCGTCGCTGCGAGGTCGTGGACACCTGCCTGAAGTGGGCGATCGAGACCGGTCAGGACGCCGGTGTCTGGGGCGGTCTGTCCGAGGACGAGCGCCGGGCCCTCAAGCGCCGCACCGCACGCCAGCGCCGCGCCAGCTGAGCCGAGCGCCGCACCCCGTCAGCCCGCCCGCGTCGGCGTCCCGCGCGGATTGACCGCAGGCGGCCGCTGCTTCGCACCCGATCGAGCCTCAGGACCGGCCGCCTACTGGCGAGCCGGTCCTGCTGCTCTCCGGGCAGCACCGCACGTCAGGCCACGGTGGCCGCATCCCGGTTGACCCGCAGCCGAGCCTCGAGCTCGACGCTGGTGCCGCCGCCGGGCCGCGGACGCCAGGCGATGGACCCCCGCAGCTCGTTGCGCACCAGCGTCGACACGATCTGCGTTCCGAGCCCGCTGCCGGCCCCCTTCTCGCTCGGGACGCCGGCACCGTCGTCGGCCACCGTCACGTGCAGCAGGTCGCCGGCCCGCTCTGCGGTGATCTCCACGGTCCCCACCGCGCGGCCGCTGAACCCGTGCTCGACGGCGTTGGTCACCAGCTCGGTCAGCACCAGGGCGAGCGCCGTCGCGTCCTCGGCCCGGACCAGACCGAAGGAGCCGTGCACCCGCGTCCGCACGTGCGCACCGTCCTGCGTCGCCACGTCGGCCGCGAGGCGGAGGCTGCGCCCGATCAGGTCGTCGAACGGCACCGTCTCGTCGAGCGTCTGGGACAGCGTCTCGTGGACCAGGGCGATGGTGGCGACACGGCGCTCCGCCTCGCCGAGCGCCTCCCGCGCCTCGTCGCTGCCGACCCGCCGGGACTGCAGCCGCAGCAGCGCCGCGACGGTCTGCAGGTTGTTCTTCACCCGGTGGTGGATCTCCCGGATCGTCGCGTCCTTGGTGATCAGCTCCCGTTCCCGGCGGCGCAGCTCGGACACGTCCCGGCACAGCAGCACGGCGCCGACGCGCTCGGTGCCCTCCGTCAACGGCACGGCGCGCAACGAGAGCGCCACACCCCGCGTCTCGACGTCCACCCGCCACGGCGCACGGCCCATCAGCACCAGGGGCAGCGACTCGTCGACCGTGGCGTCGGCGTCCAGCAGGTCGGTGGTCACCTCGATCAGGGAACGCCCGACGAGGTCGCCCAGCGCGCCCAGCCGGTGGAAGCACGAGAGCGCGTTCGGGCTGGCGTAGAGCACCTCGCCCTCGCCGTTGAGCCGGATGAGACCGTCGGCCACGCGAGGTGCGCCGCGGCGAGGGCCGGTCGGCGCGTCCGCAGCGGGGAACTCGCCGCGCGCCACCATCCCGAGCAGGTCGTCGGCGGCCTCGACGAAGTTGAGCTCGAGCCGGCTCGGTGTCCGCGCGCCGCCCAGGTTGGTCTGGCGGGCCAGCACCGCGACCGCCCGTCCCTTGCGGACCACCGGCACGGCTTCCTCCCGCACGGCGTACTCGCCGAACCAGCGAGGCTCGCGCGACCGCTGCGACCGCTGCTCGTCGAGGGCCCGGAGCAGCTGCGCCCGCTGCCCCTCGGGCACCAGGGAGCCCACCACGTCGTCGTAGTGCACCGTCGCGGCGGTCGACGGGCGCACCTGGGCGACCGCGACGAAGTCGCCGTCGGCGGTGGGCAGCCACAGCACCAGGTCGGCGAACGCGAGGTCGGAGATCACCTGCCAGTCCCCGACCAGCAGGTGCAGCCACTCCAGGTCAGCCGGCTCGAGGCTGCCGTGCTTGTCGGCGAGCGTGCTCAGGGTTGACACCGGACCAGGGTAGGCGGCGAACGACCCGCCGCCGTGACCCGCGGCGGGATACCCTCACCCTCACCGACAAGCGCCCAGCGTCCCGCGGGCGCGGGTGGTGACGGACCCCCTGCGAGGAGGCTCACCGTGCAGCTGCGCGTGACCCTGGACCTGCCCACCGACCTCGCCGGCGCGGGTCGGATGCTCGCGGACCCCGGCTACGTGCGCGCCAAGGTCGCCGCGACCGGGGACCCCGACGGTGAGGTGGTGGTGGCCGGCTCACCGGCGGACGGGTTCACGGTCACGACGCGACGCTCGCTGCCGACGGACCAGATCCCGGCACAGCTGCGGTCCTTCGTCGGGGCGCGGATCGACGTGCGACAGGTCGAGGCGTGGGACGAGCCCGACGAGGACGGCCGCCACGGGACCGTGGTGGTCGAGGTGGTCGGGGCGCCGGTGCGGCTGACGGGGCGCACCAGCCTGCGTGCCGTGACGCCGTACAGCTGCACACTGACCTACGACGGTGAGCTGAGGGCCGCGGTGCCCCTGTTCGGCGCCGCGGTGGAGAAGGCGGCAGCAGGCGCCGTCCGGGACGCACTCGAGGCCGAGCAGGCCATCGCGGCTCGGTGGCTCGCGGAGAACGCGCACTAGGGCGGACGAGGCGGGAAGCCCTGCGGGATCAGCTCGAGGCCCGGACCACCAGGGTCGCCGGGAACACCTCGGGCTCCCGGGGCGGTCCGCCCGCGAGCAGCTCCAGCAACCGCTCACCGGCAGCCCGCGCCATCGCCACCGCGGGCTGAACGACCGTCGTCAACGGCGGGTGCGCGGTGGCCGCGACCCCCAGGTCGTCGTACCCGACGACCGCCACGTCCTCCGGTACGCGCTTCCCCCGCGCGGCCAGCGCAGCCATGGCCCCGACGGCGATGAGGTCGGACGCGGCCACGATGCCGTCGACGTCCGGGTGCTCGTCCAGCAGTCGGTGCGTCGCCGCCTGTCCGCCCGCGAGCGTGAAGTCGGCGTGCACGATCGCGTTCACCGGCCGGCCCTTCTCGGTCAGCGCCTGCCGCCAGCCCGCGAGCCGGTCGACCCCCGCCGACATGTCCGGCGGCCCCGCGATCATCGCGATCCGCCGCCGGCCGGTGTCGATGAGGTGGCGGGTCGCCTGGACCGAACCGTCGACGTTGTCCGTGTCGACGTACTGCTCGAGCCCGGTCGAGGCGCCGACCAGCGGCCGGCCGACGAACACGAGCGGTTGGGGCAGCTGCGCCAGGACGGCATCGAGGTCTCCCCCGCGGTGGTGGGAGACGACGATGGCACCGTCGACGTGACCGCCCTGCAGGAACCGCAACGTCCGCTCGGACTGCCCCGGCCGCGCGATCACCAGCACCACCTGCACGTCGGAGTCGGCGAGCGAGCTCGACAGCCCCTGGAGCACGGCCAGCACGAACGGGTCCGACAGCGCCAGCTCGTCGGGCTCGGGCACCACCAGCGCGATCGAGTCGGTGCGGCGCGTCACCAACGACCGTGCCGCACGGTTCGGCGAGTAGCCGAGGTCCAGCACGGCGGCGTTGACCGCGGCCAGGGCCGCGGGCGAGACGCGATCGCCACCGTTGATCGCCCGTGACGCCGTGGACCGGGAGACGCCCGCCCGTGCCGCGACCTCCTCGAGGGTGGGAGGGACCCCGGCGACCCCACCGTGCTGGTGCGTCTGGCGGGGCCGCCCGTCCCTCAGCCGGACGGTGCTCAGCCCTTCACCGCTCCCTGCATGATGCCCGACACCAGCTGGCGACCGGCCAGGATGAACATCACGAGCAACGGGAGCACGGAGACGAACACACCGGCCATCACCTGCGAGTAGTCGGCGTAGTAGTGGGCCTGGAGCATCTTCAGCGCCACCGGCAGCGTGGTCCTCCCGGGCACCGCACCGAGCACGACCAGGGGCCAGAAGTAGTTCGTCCAGTTGGCGACGAACGCGAACAGGCCGAGCATCGTGGCAGCAGGACGAGCCGCGGGGAGCGCGATCGACCAGAAGGTGCGGAACATCGAGGCACCGTCGACGCGTGCGGCCTCGATCAGCTCGTACGGCAGCGCGCCCTCGAGGTACTGGGTCATCCAGAACACGCCGAACGCCGTGACGAGCGCCGGGAGGATGACCGCCGGCAGCTTGCCGATGAGGTGCAGCTGCTTCATCACCAGGAACAGCGGCACCACACCGAGCTGGGTGGGGATCGCCGTGGTGGCGATGACGAAGACCAGCAGCGGCCCGCGGCCGCGGAACCGCAGCTTGGCGAACGAGTAGCCCGCGAGGGTGGAGAACAGCACCACGGACACGGCCGTGACGGTCGACACGATGATCGAGTTCACCAGTGCGGACCAGAACCCGATGTCGGAGTTGATGACCGAGAGCATGTTCTCGAAGAGGTGCGATCCCGGGACCAGCGACGGGATCGGGTGACGTGCCACGTCCTCCTTGGTGGAGGACGCGATCAGGAACGCGTAGTACAGCGGGTAGATCGCGATCAGCAGCACGATCGTGAGGATCGTGTAGGTCAGCCAGCGAGGCCGCCGCTCGGCGCCGGATCCTCGGTGGTTCTGGCGACGAGCCGCCGCCCTGGCCGCACCGCGGCCGGCGAACTGCTCGATCGAGGGGATGGACGGCGCGCTCATGACCGGACCTTCCGTGCCCGGCGCACGGCGCCGGAGTCGGACGCGATCCGGTTGGTGAACCAGTAGTTCACCAACGAGATCGCGAGGATGACGAGGAACAGCAGCCACGCGACCGCAGCCGACCGCCCGAGGTTGTTCTGGCTGCCCCAGCCCAGCTGGTACAGGTACATGGTCACCGTGACGAACTGGCCGTCGGCGCCGCCGGCGGTGGTCGCGGAGTTCTGCTGGTCGAACATCGTCGGCTCGTCGAAGATCTGCAGGCCGCCGATGGTCGACGTGATGATGACGAAGATCAGGTTGGGGATGGCCTGCATCGCGGCCAGGATGACCAGCGTGTTGTACCCGGTCCACCGGTAGTTGACCATGTTGGCGATCGCCAGGTGGCTCGCCAGCACGTTGGAGTGCCAGCCGACAGGGCTGATGCCGACCTTGGAGAGGATCGCGTTCATCATGCCGGACTGGTCGGAGAAGATCTGGCCGAAGATCATCGCGACGGCGACCGGTGCGACCACGTAGGGCACCAGGACGCCCATCCGCCAGAACGTACGAGCGCGCAGGTTCGCGTTGAGCACGGCGGCGATGACCAGGGCGATGATGATCTGCGGGATCGTCGACAGCGCAAAGATGCTGAAAGTGTTCCGCAGCGCCTTCCAGAAGAAGGGCTGGTGCAGCACGTCGACGTAGTTCTTGAGCCCGACGAACGGACCCTCACCGGTCAGCAGGTTCCACTTGTGGAGCGAGACGACCGCCGTGTAGAGCAGCGGGAAGAGGCCGGTGATGGCGAACAGGACGAAGAACGGCGAGATGTACAGGTAGGGCGACACCTTGACGTCCCAGCGGCCGAGCCGCTGACGCATGCCGATCCGGCGGCGAGGCCGTACGTCGCGCGGGCGCGTCGGCAACTCAGTGATGGTGACCATGGGAGCAACTCCTCGTCCGACTTGACTGCGGGTGCGCGGGCGACCAGCGGGGTCGGGACGGCGACGCCCCGACCCCGCTGGTCATACCGTTGTCAGCCGAGCTGCTTGACGGCGTCGAGGAACTTCTGCCACGAGGCCGCGGCGTTGTCCGTCTTGTCGACGTCGACCCGGGTCAGCGCCTTTCCGAACTGGTCGTTGATGTCGAAGTAGTGCGAACCGCGGTACGGCTGCTTCGAGACGGCCGAGAACCGGTTGGAGAAGATCTGGCCGGTCGGGGCGTTGTTGAAGTAGGTGTCCGTCTTCGCGGTGACCGTGGCGTCCTTGACGGCGTCGGTCTGGCTCGGGAAGTTGCCGAACTTGACGAACACCTTCGCGGCCTGGGCCGGGGCGGTCAGCCAGTCGGCGAGCGCCTTGGCCTCCGTGACGTTCTTGCCCTTGGCCGGGACCAGCAGGAACGAGCCGCCCCAGTTGGAGGAACCGCCGGGCAGGACGTCGGCGATGTCCCAGTTCTTCTGGTCGGGAGCGTCACCGGCGATGATCTGCGTCATCCACGCGGGGCACATGACCGTGGCGAACTTGTCGGAGGCGAAGGCCTTCGTCCAGTCGTCGGTCCACTGGGCGAGGTGCGCGGACTGGTCGGTGTGCGAGGTCAGCATGGTGAAGACCTTGCTGGCGTTCGAGTCCGACTTGCCGACGGTGATGGAGTCGTCCGACTTGGACTCGAACGGCTCAGCCTGCTGGTTGTTCGCCACCTGGGCGAGGGCCCCGAGGGAGTCGAACCAGGCAGCCCCGGTGTTGGCGGCCATGAACTTCTGGCCGGTGGCGAAGTACTGGTCCCACGTCGCGCTGGAGCCGCCGAGCAGCGTCGCGACCTGGGCGCGGTCGGTCGGCAGGCCGGCCTTCTGGAACAGGTCCTTGCGGTAGCAGACGCCCTGCGGGCCGGAGTCGGTACCGAGGCCGATCAGCTTGCCGGACGCGTCGGTGGCCTGGGCCATCTTCCAGTCGGGCCAGCGCTTGGCGTTGTCCGTCGTCTTGACGTCGGCGAAGAAGTCGGAGGACTTCAGCAGCTCGGGCATCCAGTCGACGTCCGCGGCGACGATGTCGTCGGTGACGGTGCTGGTCGCGATGGAGTTCTTGACGGAGGCGCGCGCGTCGTCGGACTTGGCCGCCTTGTCGCTGACGATCGTGACGTTCGGGTGGTCCTTCATGTACTCGGTGAAGAGGTCGGCGTAGCCGAACTCGTTGAAGGTCTGCACCTTCAGGGTGACCTTGCCGCCGGACGACGCCGTGCTCGCGCTGTTGCTGCTGCTGCCCGTCGAGCATCCGGTCACCGCCAGGGCGATGCCGGTCAGGCCTGCGGCCGCGGCCCACACCGTGCGTGACTTGTGCACTGCTGACTCCCTCGTCGTCTTGACGGCAGCTCTGCCGTCAACCGGTCGTCGTCCGCACCACCCGGCGCGGACGAGGGCTGATGCCCCGTGGACTCGCTCCCACCACCTTGCGGGAGCGTTCCCACGCGCTGCCGGAACCCTCTTGCGTCCCCCGGGGGCTGTCAAGCAGGGATCAGGTGACGTTGCGGCGTGGGAACGCATCCATGCAGGTCAGGGGCTTGCACGACCGGCTGGCGTTACCGAATCGTTAGCCCTCCGCAGCCGCGCGGAGACCCGGCACGCCAGCCCGGGACCCCATTTTCGTAGGAGCGCTTCCAAGGTGACCGAGGAGAGCGCTCCCAAACCGGAGCCGCGCCGGCGGTCCGTCCCGGCACGCGCCGCGCCCGGTGCCCATGGCGCGCAGAACGAGACGCGGGCGGCCCGGATGTGGATCGACGGGCGCGCCGCGCTAGGTTCCAGACCAGGAGGGTGTCCTGACCGGGACGGATCTCGTCCCGGCTCATCCCCAGGCAGTGGAGGAGGCAGCATGGCCGACCGCCTCGTGCGCGGCGTGGATGCCGCGCGCCCGGGCGTCCCCACGCTCGAGCAGGTCGCCGCGAAAGCCGGCGTGTCCCGGTCCACGGCGTCGCGGGCGATCAACGGAGGGCTGCGGGTCTCCCCCGAGGCCCTGCTGGCGGTCGAGGCGGCCGTGGCGGACCTCGGCTACTCCCCCAACCGGGCCGCGCGGTCGCTGGTCACGCGACGGACGGACTCGATCGCCCTCGTCGTGCCGGAGCCGGACGAGCGGGTGCTGTCCGACCCGTTCTTCGCGGGCACCCTGAACGGTCTGGCGAGCGCGCTGGCGGACACCGAGATCCAGGTGGTGCTCGTCATCGCCCGTCCCGGGCAGAACGAGCGGACGGTCCGATACCTGCGCAACGGCCACGTGGACGGCGCCATCGTGGTGTCGCACCACCGCGACGACACCCTGGACCGGGCCCTCGTCGAGCTCCGGCTGCCGAGCGTGTTCGTCGGGCGACCGCTGTCCGCGACGCCCGAGGTGGACTCCCGGCTGCAGTACGTCGACACCGACAACGTGCAGGGCGGCCGGATGGCCACGCAGCACCTCCTGGACCGGGGCTGCCGGCGGATCGGCACGATCGCCGGACCCGAGGACATGTCCGCCGGCATCGACCGCCTCATCGGCTGGCGGCAGGCGATGACCGCCGCCGGCCAGCGCGACGACGCCGTGGTGCACGGCGACTTCACCATCGTCTCCGGCGCCGAGGCGGCCCGGCGGCTGCTCACCGAGTACCCGGACGTCGACGGCATCTTCATCGCGTCGGACCTGATGGCGGCCGGTGCGCTGCCCGTGCTGGCGGAGCTCGGCCGGGAGGTGCCCCAGGACGTCGCCGTGGTGGGCTACGACAACCTCGGGGTCGCGGCCTCGACCCAGCCGCCGCTGACGTCGGTGATCCAGCCGGTCGTCGCGATGGCGCGGGCGGCCGGCCTGCGCCTCCTGGACCAGCTGCAGGGCGCGACGCCCACGCCGCCGCTGATCTTCGCCCCCGAGCTGGTGGTGCGCGCCTCGGCGTAGGCAACCGGCCCGGTCAGCAGGTGGGTGGCATCGTGGCCCCATGAACCCCTCTCCCTCTCCGCTCGCGACGGCGCGAGCGCAGCTGGCGACAGCCGTGCAGATCCTCGGGTACGACGACGGCATGCACGCCGTCCTGCGCCAACCCCGGCGCGAGCTGCACGTGGCCGTGCCGCTGCGCCGTGACGACGGCCACGTCGAGCTGCTGCACGGCTACCGCGTGCAGCACAACATCTCCCGCGGGCCCGGCAAGGGCGGACTGAGGTACGCGCCGAGCGTCGACATCGACGAGGTCCGGGCGCTCGCGATGTGGATGACCTGGAAGTGTGCCGTCGTCGAGCTGCCGTACGGCGGCGCGAAGGGCGGTGTCACCATCGACCCGCGGGCCTACTCCTCCTCCGAGCTGGAGCGGGTCACCCGCCGCTACACCAGCGAGATCATGCCCATGATCGGTCCCGAGCGCGACGTCATGGCGCCGGACATCGGGACGGACGAGCAGATCATGGCCTGGGTGATGGACACCTACTCGGTCAACCGCGGGTTCACCATCCCGGCCGTCACCACCGGCAAGCCGCTGGCCGTCGGCGGGTCGCTCGGCCGGGCGACGGCCACCTCACGCGGGGTGCTGCACGCCGCGACCGCGACCCTGCGCGACGCCGGCGTGCGTCTGGACGAGGTCAGCGCGGCGATCCAGGGCTTCGGCAAGGTGGGCGGTCCGCTGGCCCGCTTTCTGCACGAGAAGGGCTGCCGCGTCGTCGCGGTGGGAGACGAGCGAGGCGCGATCGTCCGGTCCGACGGGCTGGACGTCGCGGCGCTGTCGGCACACGTGGCGCGCACCGGGTCCGTGGTCGGGTTCGCCGACGCCGATCCGCTCGACCCCGCGGAGCTGCTGGCGCTCGACGTCGACGTGCTGTTCCCGGCCGCCGTCGAGGGTGTGCTGGACGAGGAGAGCGCCGCACGGGTCAAGGCGCGGTGGGTCGTCGAGGCCGCGAACGGGCCGACGACGACGGAGGGCGACCGCGTGCTGGCCGATCGCGGCGTGGTGGTGGTGCCGGACATCCTCGCCAACGCCGGCGGCGTGGTCGTCTCCTACTTCGAGTGGGTGCAGGCCAACCAGGCGTACTGGTGGACCGAGCGGGAGATCGAGGAGCGCTTGGAGCACCGCATGCTCGAGGCCTACGCCGCCGTGTCCCAGGTGTCCCGCGCCGAGGGCATCTCGCTGCGGGACGCCGCGCTGGTCATCGGTGTGCGCCGGGTGGCCGAGGCGCACCTGATCCGCGGCCTGTACCCCTGACCGGGGGCGCAGGTCAGAGGAGGACGACCGACGGGTCGGCGCGCGCCAGCAGCGCGGTCGACCCGTCGTCGGCCGCGAGCCGCAGGCGGTCCTCGTCGACCGTCACCTGCAACGGCTCGCGGAGCAGGGCGACGAGGGCCTGCTCGGTCGCCATCGGCTCGGGGTCGCCGGCGAGCAGCGTGGAGACGAGCGGGCCCAGCTGCAGCCGGCCGTCCTCGAGCGTCCACGTGCCGCGGACGCTGTTCACGCCCGCCATCCCGTACACCTGACCGTCACCGTCGAAGGTCAGGTGCACGGGGCCTCGCGGTCCGGCGGCGGGCGACGAGTCGTCCAGCTCCACCAGCGTCCACGTGCCACGCAGGTCGATGGTCATGCGCCGATCATGGACCGCCGCAGGCGCATGCGCAGCGGCGTGCCGCCACGACGGCCGCTCAGCGGAGGGGCCGCTTGTCCGCCCAGTCGGCGAGCGCGGTGCGGGGCCCGGTGAAGAAGGGAATCTCCTCGCGCACGTGCAGCCGGGCGTCCACCCCGCGCAACGTGCGCATCAGGTCGACGATCCGGTGCAGCTCCGGTGCCTCGAACGCGAGCAGGAACTCGTAGTCCGACAGGGCGAACGTCGCGACGGTGTTGGCCCGCACGTCCGGGAAGGGGGCGGCGGCGCGGCCGTGCTGCGCGAGCATCCGGCTGCGCTCCTCCTCCGGCAGCACGTACCAGTCGTACGAGCGGACGAACGGGTAGACGGAGATGTAGGCACCCGGCTCCTCGCCGGCGAGGAACGCCGGCACGTGGGAGCGGTTGAACTCCGCCGGCCGGTGCAGGCCCACGACGGACCACACCGGGGTGAGCACGGAACCGAGCTCGCTGGCCCGCAGCCGCTGGTACGCGCCCTGCACCTGCTCCACCGTCTCCGCGTGCCACCACACCATCAGGTCGGCGTCGGCCCGCAGGCCCGAGACGTCGTACCACCCGCGGACGACGAGCCCGGGGTCGGAACCGACGGCCTGCTCCGCCTCCGCGACGAGAGCGGCACGCTCCTCGTCGTCCGCGGGCAGCGCGTCCTCGAGCGCGAAGACGGCCCACATCGTGTAGCGCAGGCTGGAGTTGACGGTCTCGGCGTCGACGGTGGTCACGGGGTCTCCTCGGTCAGCTGGGTCAGGGGGTTGGTGGCGCGCGGCCGGGCGCTCAGGACAGCGGGTCCGCCGAGCAGGCGGCCGGCACGCCCGACGGCGATCCGGCGCGCTGCAGGCAGCAGCCGGGACGGCAGATCTCGGACCAGGCCGGCAGGTCGCCGACCACGTGTCCCGGCTCGAGCAGCCGCCCTGCCGATCGGTCCCGCTCGTGCGCCGCGCGTTCGAGCAGCAGGTCGACGAGCCCCGACACGAAGGGTGCCCGCACGCCGACCGTGTCGGCGCGGACGGCCGTCATGCCCAGCTCCGCCGCCGTCGCAAGCGCTTCGGTGTCCAGGTCGTACACGACCTCCATGTGGTCGGAGACGAAGCCGATGGGCGCCAGGACCACCGACCGGGTCCCCCCGGCGTCCAGCGCGCGCAGGTGGTCGTTCACGTCGGGCTCAAGCCACGGCTGGTTCGGCGGGCCGGACCGCGAGCAGAACGCCAGGTCCCAGTCGAGCGTGCGGCCGAGGTGCTCGGCGGCGGTCGCCGCGACGACCGCGGCGACGTCGCGGTGCTGGTCCGTGTAGCTCGCCCCGGACACCGCGGACGCCTCGTCCATCGTGGTCGGGATCGAGTGGGTGACGAAGACGAGGCGGGCTCCGTCGCCGTCCTGCGGGAGCTGCGCGAAGGCGTCGACCAGCGCGTCGGCGGCCGCCTCGGCGAAGCCGGGATGGTTGAAGTACGCCCGGATCTTGTCGACCTGCAACGGGTGGTCGGCACCAGGGCCGGCCACCTGGGCGGCGAGCCCGTCGAGGGCCTTCCAGAGGTCCTCGCGGTACTGCCGGCAGCCGGAGTACGACGAGTACGCGCTGGTCACCACTGCCAGCACCCGGCGGGCGCCGGCCGCGTACGCCTCCGTCAGCGCATCCAGCGTGAAGGGTGCCCAGTTCCGGTTCCCCCACACCAGCGGTGTGCTTACTCCGCGTGCGTCGAGCTCCGCTCGAAGGGCCGCCAG
The DNA here is from genome assembly GCA_001898185.1 of Cellulomonas sp. 73-145. Lineage (GTDB taxonomy): Bacteria > Actinomycetota > Actinomycetes > Actinomycetales > Cellulomonadaceae > Cellulomonas. The sequence continues at coordinate 456,405 of MKTI01000005.1, forward strand.
CAGGGCCTTGTTCTGGCCGTTGATCGGGCTGGCGCCGCCGAAGTGGTGGTAGTGCTCGGCCACCTGCTCCAGCCGGGCGTCCGGGATGTTCTTCCCCGCGGTGACGTTCCGCAGGAACGGCATGACGTCGTCGGGACCGTCGGGCCCGCCGAAGGAGAGCAGCAGCACGGCGTCGTACGGTGCGAGCGGCTGCGCGGCCGGGGCGTCGGCCCCGGACGGACGGGTCAGGTCGGGCGAGGTGGGCACACCCCGATCATCGCATCGTCACCGTTGCGCTCCGCCCCGGGGTCCGCCGGGGTTGCGCAGCACCAGCAGCGGCCAGAGGAAGTCCCTCCACGACGCGATGACGGCGAACACCGAGACGACGCCGAGGATCGGCTTGCTCATCGGCAGCGCCACGGACCAGAACAGGCGGTACGGACCGGCTGCGTCGACGCGCGCCGCCTCGAACACCTCCCGCAAGCGGCTTGCAGGATCGCGCAAGTGGCCGCAAGCCGCTCCTCGACGTGCGGGCAGACCCGCGCGCTCCTACCGTCGTGTTCCGTGACCCCTGCCCCAGGCACCCGTCTGGCGCACCGATACCTCCTGGGCCATGCGCTGGGGCACGGGGGCCAGGCGCACGTGGTCCAGGCGACCGACCTTCGGTTGCACCGACCTGTCGCCGTCAAGCTGTTCCCCCTCGACTCCGCGTCGCCGGACCAGATCCGCCGGTACGCGCAAGAGGCGCGCGTGCTCGCGGGACTGAGCCATCCCGCGCTCGTCGCGCTCCTCGACGTCGGCTCCGACGTCCTCGAGGACGGCAGCTCCGTCGCCTTCCTGGTGATGGAGCTGGTGCCCGGGCCCACGCTCCGCGACGTGCTGCGGGACGGTCCGCTCGGCCCGGCGGTCACGGCGGACGTCGGGCGCCAGCTGGCGCTGGCGCTCGCGCACGCGCACGGTGCCGGGGTGCTGCACCGGGACGTGAAGCCGGCGAACGTGCTGGTCGCGGACCCGCGCCCCGGTGGTGCGACCCACGGGCCCGAGCTGCCCGTCGTGCTGGCGGACTTCGGCATCGCGGTGCCGTCGGAGCGGTCGCACAGCGAGGACTCGGCGGCCACCGCGGGCTACCAGAGCCCCGAGCAGGCGCTCGGCCGACCGCTGACGGCAGCGACGGACGTCTACTCGCTCGGCCTGGTGCTGACGGAGTGCCTCACCGGCGAGCGGGCGTACCCCGGCGACCCGATCGCGAGCGGCCTCGCGCGGCTCCTTCGCGCGCCCGACGTGCCCACCCGGTTCGGCCGAGACTGGGAGCGGCTGCTGCGCGGCATGACGGAGCTGGAACCGGCGAACCGCCCGCCGATCACGGCCGTCGCCGCGGAGCTCCGGGCCTTGCGGTTCGCGCCGGCGGCCGGCTGACCGAGCCGGGTACGGCGACCTCGACCTCCGGCCGCCGCCGCGAGGCGCCGTACGGCCGTGGGAGCCCGCCGGGACGGGCGAACGGGCGGACCGGGCTCAGACCGCGGCGTGCCGCGGCTCGTGGAGCAACGACGCACCCTCCGCCGAGGCGGGCAGCGACTCGGGGCGCGCGATCAGGTCGTCGGCCACCTCGGCCGCCCACGCGCGGACCGCACCCATGTCGCGATGGTCACCCTCGCGCGCACGAGCGCCTGCGATGGCGGCGCGCTCCGTGAACGTGAGCAACGAGCGGTCCAACCGACCCCGGAAGCTCCTGTGACCCCGCGCCTGCAGCTGGTCGCGCAGCGCGAGGAGCTCGTGGGGCGAGTTCGCCGACGCCGCCGGCTGCACCGCGAGACCCGAGGAGAACAGCCACACGGGACGCTTCCGCAGCTCCTGGGTCTGACGGTCGGCCAGGTCGCGTGCGGACGGCATCCAGTGCGCCAGGTACACCGCGGAGCCCAGGACGACAGCGTCGATCCCGTCCAGCGTCGCGACGTCCTCCGGCGCGCGGGTCTCCACGTCGAGACCGCGGTCGGCGAGGACCTCGGCGATCACCTCGCCGATCTCCCACGTCGCGCCATGGCGGGACGCGACCGTAACCAGGACTCTCATCAACCCTCCCCGGGATGCGCTGCGCTTCGTGGCGAGGGGATCCATCGTCTCCTGCGGTGCCCCGCCGTGCGATGGGCCGGAGGTCCCGCGATCGGCGACCTCACGGCCGCTCGGGCGGGGTCGTCGCGGCACCGTGCCGGAGCCGGTCCAGCAGCGTCCGGAGGGCTGCCAGCTCCTCGGCGTCCAGGGTGCCGCCCAGGAGCCGTTCGATCGAGCGCACGTGCCGGCGGCCCACCGCACGCTGCACCTTCAGGCCCTCGTCCGTGAGGTGCACGCCCACCCCACGTCCGTCGCCGGGCACAGGGCGACGCTCGACGAGGCCGGCCGCCACCAGCCTGTCGACCAGGCGGGACAGGCTCGGCTGGCTGAGCAGCGACGCGTCCTGGAGGTCGCGCTGCCGCAAGGTGAGGCCCGGCGCCCCCGAGAGGGCGAAGAGGACGTCGTACTCGCGCAGCGAGACCTCGTCCCAGATGTCGTCGTCCTGGAGCCGACGGAGCACGGTCACCTGGGTGCGGAACAGCGACTCCCACGCGTCGGCGACCTCGCGGGTCGTCGGCCGCCGCCCTGCGCGCTCCATCGTCGCCGCCTCTCCCGTCCTGTCCTTGCCACCGTCCCGACCCTCGCCGAGGACACCGTCGTGAGCCTCCCGGCGCCACCGGCGGGACTGCGGACCGGCACGCGGCGTCCCATTGTGCCCGCTGGCTACAGTGACCGGATGAGCACGATCCCGGCCACCGGTCCGACGACGTACCTGCTGGTCGACGGCGAGAACATCGACGCGACGCTCGGATCCTCGATCCTCGGTGGACGGCCCAGCCCGGACCAGCGACCGCGGTGGGAACGGGTCCTGGCGTTCGCCGAGCAGCGCTGGGGTCAGCACGTGCGGGGCCTGTTCTTCCTCAACGCCTCCAGCGGCTCGCTGCCGATGTCGTTCGTGCAGGCGCTGCTGGCGATCGGCTTCCAGCCGATCCCGCTGGCGGGCGACGCCACCGAGAAGGTGGTCGACATCGGCATCAAGCGGATGCTCGACGCGATCGCCGAGCACGGTGGCGACGTCATGCTCGCCAGCCACGACGGCGACTTCGCACCCGAGGTCCAGCGGCTCGTGGAGGGTGACCGCAGGGTCGGCCTGCTCGCCTTCCGCGAGTTCACCAGCACCGCGCTGGCCTCGCTGACCGCCAAGGGTCTGCAGACGTTCGACCTCGAGCTCGACGTCGCCGCCTTCAACGTGCAGCTGCCGCGCCTGCGCATCATCCCGCTCGACGAGTTCGACCCCACCCGCTACCTCTGACCGGTCGGTCGGGGCGCCCGACCGCACCCTCGCTCGGAGCGGGTGCAGGGCGAGCGCGTGGCGCACTGGCTGCGGTGACGCGAGCGCGGCACAGTGTGGACCGTGCCCGAGGTGACGGTCGCGCTGCTGCGCGCGGTGAACGTCGGCGGCCGGACAGTCCGCAGCGCCGACCTGCGCGCCGCCGCCGCCGAGCTCGGTCATCAGCGCGTGGCGACGTACGCAGCCAGCGGCAACGCGGTGCTGGTCGCCTCGCCCGACTCGAGTCCCGAGACGATCGGCCCGCGCCTGTCGCGGGCCCTGGGCCGGCTGTGCGGCTTCGCGGTGCCCGTGCTGACCAGGAGCGGGACGCAGTGGGACCGGCTGGTCGTGGACGTACCGTTCACCGACCACGCCGCCGACGACCCGTCCCGGCTGACGGTCGTCTGCTGGGAGGGCACGCCCGACGAGGAGAGCGTCGGGACGTTCGACGCCGCCCGGTACGGGGAGGAGCAGGTCGCCTGGCACGGTGAGGAGACGTACGTCTACTACCCGCACGGCATCGGACGGTCCCGGCTGACGCTGGACGTGCTCTCGCGTGCCGCCGGCCGCGTGGGCACCGCGCGCAACTGGCGCACCGTCCTGGCGCTGCAGTCGCTGGTCGACGAGCGCCGCTGACCTCCGCTCGGGTGGCTCCGAGGACGGCGCTAGCGTGAGCCTCATGGCGACGCTCTTCACCCGGATCATCGACGGCGAGCTCCCCGGGCGGTTCGTCTGGGCGGACGACCAGGCCGTCGCCTTCGCGACGATCGCCCCGATCACCGACGGCCACGTCCTCGTCGTGCCACGCACGGAGTACCCCGAGCTGACGGCCGCTCCGGACGACGCGCTGGCCCACCTCATCGCCGTGGCGAAGACCATCGGGCTCGCGCAGCAGGCGGTGTGGGGCGCTCCGCGCGCCGCCGTCCTCGTCGCCGGGTTCGAGGTGCCGCACCTGCACCTGCACGTGCTGCCGGCGTGGGACGAGCGCAGCCTCACGTTCGCCAACGCCCGGACGGACGTGCTCCCGCAGCAGCTCGACGCCTCGGCGGAGGCACTCCGGACAGGTCTGCGTGCTGCGGGGCACGCCGACCACGTGCCGGCTGCGCTGGGTTCGCCGGCGCTGGGCTAGCCCAGGGCCGGTCCGGGCGTCGCTAGCGCCCGATGCCGGTCTCCGGAACCGGTCGTCCCCTCGCCGGGTGCCGCGGCACGTGCCGGGGACGCAGCGGCGGGCTCGCGGTGCCGGCGCCGTCGGAGATGCCCCGCACCGCCTCCGCCAGGGTCGTCGCGGCGTCGCGTCCCGCCTGCCATCCGAGCTCGCGCCGAGCGCGCCCGGTGTCCAGGACGGGCGCCGCGAACGCCATGTCCAGCCAGCCCGGACCGACCGGCACCAGGCGCAGGTGCCAGCCGGCCGCGACCGCTGCCCGTGCGGCGGCCCGGGAGACCTCGACCACGCGGTCGGCGCCGACCAGCGGCGCGACGTCCTCCGCGTGCAGCACCCCGGGCGCCGCCACGTTGAACGGTCCGCTGACCCTGCGGACCACGGCCTCGCGGTAGGCCGCGGCGACGTCGTCGGCGTGCACCACCTGCAGCCGCAGGCCGGCCGGCCACGGGAGCACCGGCACGTGTCCGAGCGCACGCTCGGGGAGGAACGGACCGAAGAAGTACCGGCCGATCTCGCGGCCGGACGCCCGCTGGAAGATCAGCGCGGGCCGCAGCCGGGCGATCGCAAGGCTGGGCAGCCGCTGCACGGCCTCGTCCAGCATCCGCTCCACCGCCGCCTTGTCCACGCTGTACGACGACGACCGCACGCCGTCGGTCGGCCAGTCCTCCGTGCGCGGCTGGTCACCCTCGGCGGGCGAGTAGGCGCCGACGGAGGACGCCACCACCAGCTGCGGTACCCCGGCCCGCCGCACGGCCTCCAGCACCCGACGCGTCCCGACGACGTTGGTGGCGCGCAGCCGCGCGCGGTCGTGGCTCGGCTGGATCGCCCAGGCCAGGTGGACCACGGCATCGGCCCCGGTGACGACCTCGGTGAGCCGGTGCACGACCGGCTCGTCCGGACCGGAGGCCCCCAGGTCGACCCCCTGCCACGAGGCGATGTCGTACGGCGCGGGCGGGACGCGGTCAGGGACGCGCCGCGCGACGCCCACGACGGAGGTGACGGTGGCATCCGTCGCGAGGCGGCGCAGCAACGCCGTGCCGACGTTGCCGCTGGCCCCGACGATGACGACCCTCATGAGCGCTGCCGATCGCCGACGGTGTCCACGCCGCTCCTCCCGGGCCCGGTCCGTCGCGGGCGCCTGCGGACCACGGTGGCACCGGCCGGTGCGCGTCGCATCCGGGCTGGCCACCACCAGGTGTGCCGACGCGTACGGGACCGACGCGGCCGACCCCGGACGCTGTGACGCCCCGTCTCCACCTGTGGAGACGGGGCGTCCACGGGAGGCGTCTCGCCGGCACGAGACGTGGCGCGCTCCTGCACCCTGACGGGCGGTCCGGCTCTCGCCGCGACCCTCGACCCTCGAGCAGGGCCGGCACCCGCTCCCGGCCCGTCTCCTTTCTAGCACCACCTCTCACCTCGCGCATAGGGAACGTCCGCCTCGGACCAAGAGACCTTCACGCTCGCAGCGAACGGCACGGTCCGCGGCACGAGGGCCGAGCCGGGCAGCGCCCTGCATCGACAGAACGGTGACGGTCGGGTCACGATCAGGTCAACCGCGTCACACCGAAGGCCCTGCGGTCGTTAGCGTCTCGGCATGCGTTCGTCGACGCCACTGACCTGGACCTCCGCCTTCAGCCGCACGCGGTGGCGCCGCCGCCGTCCCGGGGGCGGCGTCGTGGTGGTGGCGCTGGTCGTGGGGCTCGTCGGGCTGGCCGGCGGGTGCTCGGCCGACCAGCGCTCCTCCTCGAGCTCCCAGCCGAACAGCGCCGCGCAGGGCGACGTCAACAAGGCGCCGGCCGGTGGCGGTGCCGCCGCGCCAGCAGCCGGCTCCAACGCAGCCGCCGGCGTCAACCGCCAGGTGGTGCAGACGGGCGAGCTGCACCTGACGGTGCCGGACCCGGTCGGCTCGGTGACTCGGGTGCTCGCGGTCGTCGACCAGGCCGGCGGTCGGGTCGACGCGCACGAGGAGACGGGACGAGGGCCGGGGACCGCCGGCAGCGCCACGCTCACCGTGCGCGTCCCCGCGGCACAGCTCGAGAAGACCGTCCAGACGCTCCGCGGCCTCGGGGACGTCACCTCCTTCACGCTGCAGGCGACCGACGTCACGGGGACCGCGGAGGACCTGGACGCGCGGATCGATGCGGCGCGGTTGTCGGTCGCACGCATGCAGGACCTGATGTCGAAGGCCACGACCACGGCCGACCTGATCTCCACCGAGCAGGCGTTGTCGGAGCGCCAGGCAGCCCTCGAGCAGCTCCAGGGCCAGCGCGCGGTGCTGGCCGACCAGGTGGCGCTGTCGACGCTGCGGGTGGTGCTCACCTCCCCCGGCGAGGCTCCCGCGCCGAGGATCCAGCTGCACAGCTTCGCCGACGGGTGGTCCGCAGGCCTGAAGGCGCTCGGGGCCGTGGCGCGCGGCGCCCTCGTCGCGCTCGGGGTGGTGGGCCCGTGGCTCCTGCTCGCGGCACTGGTCGCCGTCGCTGCGGGCGCGGCCCGACGACTGCTGCGCAGGCGCTACGGCGCCAGGCCGATGCCGCCTCGGCCCGGCGACCACGGCGTCCCCTGGGGGCCGGGCGGACCGATGGTCCCCGGGAACCCGCCGACGCCCCCGGGCGCACCGGTCCCGGCGGTGCCGACCGGCCCGCCGGCGCCCGGCCCATCCGCTCCCGGCCCGAGCGCTCCGGGCCCGACCGCCACGGCCGCCAGGCCGCCGGCGCCGCCGGCGGGCTGAACGCCGCCGGACGATCCCGTCTCAGATGCAGAGACGATCGTCGACCTCACACAGGGCTGCGCCGCCGTCCGCAGCCTAAGGTCCCACTGGCTGCTGGCCATCCCGTCGTAACGTCCAGGCAAAGCAAGTGCTGGGCCGGGGTTTCCTCCCGGACCGCCTCGCAGCCCCGGCGCCGTGGCGGCAGCCGCCGCCGACCCGCCGGTGCCCCTTTCCGAAGAAGGAGCTGCCGTGAGCGTCACCACGTCCGCATCCCTGGCCGACGTCGCCCTGCCCGAGGGCGTCCGCGCCGCCCTCGAGGCGAGCCCGCGCCTGATCGTGCCGGAGAGCCGTGCCGAGCTCTACGAGCTGGCACTCGGCCCCGCAGGAGGCCCCAGCTTCACGGTGGAGTACGAGGTGGACGGGGCGCCCTACCCGGAGGCCACCGTCACCCGCTGCCGCAACGGCATCGCGGTCAACTACCTCGAGGACTACATGCGTCGGCGGGACCCCGACTGCATGCGCATCGCGGACGACCTGCCCACGGACAAGCCGCGCTACCGCGACGTCTTCGGCGAGGCGTTCGCGCCGGTCAAGGCCGACACCCTCGAGTGGCTCGGCACGCAGGAGCTCGTCGTCGTCCCGTTCAAGGCCGGCGGCCCGGTGTACGGGTACCCGTCCGTGGCGATCGTCCCGGCCAACGCGGCCTTCTTCGCACTGGTGCTGGTCGACCTGCAGGGCTGGGTGACCTTCGACGAGATCGGGCCGTTCACGCCACGGTCGATCCTGTACGTCGCACCGCCGTTCCGGCACACGCAGTTCGGCGGGCGCCAGGTGGTGGTGCACGACCGCACCGACACGCTGCACGAGGTGTTCGCGTACAACCTGTACCCGGGGCCGAGCGCCAAGAAGGGCGTGTTCTCGGTGCTGCTGGACATCGGCCAGCACGAGGAGTGGATCACCGCCCACGCCTCGTCGGTGAAGGTGACGACGCCGTACGAGAACGAGACCGTGATCATGCACGAGGGCGCCTCCGGCGGTGGCAAGTCGGAGATGTGCCAGGAGATCCGGCGCGAGGACGACGGCCGCATCCTGGTCGGCACCAACGTCGTCCGCAACGAGCCGTACCACATCACCCTCGGCGAGACGAGCGCCCTCGCCCCGGTGACGGACGACATGACGCTGTGCCACCCGTCGATCCAGAAGGGCGACCACCGGCTGGTCGTGGCCGACGCAGAGGCGGGCTGGTTCGTCCGCGTCGACAACATGACCAGCTACGGCGAGGACCCGGCGTTCGAGCGAGCGGTGATCGAGCCCCAGGAGCCCCTGGTGTTCCTGTCGATCGACGGTGTGGCCGACGCGACCGCCCTGCCGTGGGAGCACACCCTCGACTCGAACGGCAAGCGCTGCCCCAACCCGCGAGTGGTGATCCCCCGCCAGTTCGTCAAGAACGTGGTCAGCGAGCCCAAGAGCGTGGACGTGCGGACGTTCGGCGTCCGGATGCCGCTGTGCACCCGCGAGGCGCCCACCTACGGGGTGATGGGGATGATGCACATCGTCCCGCCGTCGCTCGCCTGGGTGTGGCGGCTGATCGCGCCGCGCGGGGACAAGAACCCGTCCATCGGCGAGAGCGCCAAGGAGAAGTCGGCGATCTCGCACGGCGGCATGGTGGCCGAGGGCGTCGGGTCGTACTGGCCGTTCTCGACGGGGACCAAGGTGGGCTCGGCGAACCTGCTGCTCAAGCAGATCGTCGAGATGGACCACACGCGGTACGTCCTCACCCCGAACCAGCACATCGGTGCCTACAAGGTCGGCTTCGCGGCCGAGTGGCTCACCCGTGAGTACCTCGCCCGCCGCGGTGGCGGCCGCATCGGCAAGGACCAGCTCGAGCCGGCGCGCTGCGCCCTGTTCGGCTACCGGCCGCGCGAGATCAAGATCGACGGTCAGCAGATCCGGCCGACGCTGCTCACGCCGGAGTCCCAGTCGCAGGTGGGAGTCGAGGCGTACGACGCCGGGGCAGCCATCCTCACCGGCTTCTTCAAGTCGGAGCTGGAGCAGTTCGCCACGGACGAGCTGGACCCGCTCGGCCGCCGGATCATCGACCTGGTGCTCAACGACGCCTCCGTCGCGGAGTACGAGGCCTTGACGCCGCTGTACATCTGAGCTGCCGCACGCACGACGCGCGGCGGGACCGCGGACGGCCGCGCCCCCACAGGGGTGCGGCCGTCCGTCGCGCGCACGTGCCCGGCGACGCGCCGGAGGGTGGTCCCGGGCACTGTCGGTGGTCCGACCTACCGTGGCGAGCATGACAACGAGCACCGTGGACACCGTCCGGATCGCACCCGGCCCCGCGCTCACCGTCGCGACCGCACCGGACGCCGGCGCCGTCGACGAGCTGCTGGTCGGCACCGGGTACGTGATCGAGGTGGAGCGCTGGCCGGACGAGCGGCCCGCCGGACTGTTCCCGGCCGACGACCCCGAGTTCCGGGACGCGACCGACGAGGGGCTGCTGCGCTGCTACGAGGTCACGCTCGCCACCGCGTCGGGTGCGGAGCTGGCTCGCACGCTCGTCTGGTCCGCCGCAGGGGTGGTCTGCGGTCCGTACACGTCGTGCACCGCCCTGGGAGCAGCACTCGCCGACGAGGTCGCGCACGTGCTCGGACGTGCGCTGACGTCGGTCTGAGCGCACGTCCGCGACCTGCACGGAGCCCTGGGCCGTAGGTCACGCCCGCTCGCAGCGCCCCGCTCCTAGCGTGGAGAACGACAGCAACGACGCTCTCCCTGGGATCGGACCGTGCGCACACTTCTGGATACCCGCACCCACCTCCTCACCCCCACCGCTCCGCCCCCCGGGAGCCCCGACCCAGGCAGTCGCAGGCGGCGTCGACCGCTGCTCGGGCTCGCCGTCGGCGCACTGGCGGCGACGTCGCTGGCCGGCTGCGCCTCGTCGGGGAGCGCCGGCGCGAGCCACGGCGGTGAGGCGAGCCTCCGGCTGCCGGACCTGTCCGCCGTCACCATCGCCGGTGGCTTCTCCGGCCGGGTGCTGCTGGTCGCCGGCCTGCTCGTCTGCCTGCTCGGGCTGGCCTTCGGGCTCGTCGCGTTCCTGCAGCTGCGGCGCCTGCCGGTGCACGTCAGCATGCGGGACATCTCCGAGCTGATCTACTCGACCTGCCAGGCGTACCTGCTGCGCCAGGGCCGGTTCCTGCTCACGCTGTGGGTGTTCATCGCGGCGGTCATCGTCGTGTACTACCGGGCGCTCGTCGGCTTCACGTGGGGCCGCGTCGCGGTGATCATCGGGTTCAGCCTGCTCGGCATGGGCGGCTCGTACGCGGTGGCGTGGTTCGGCATCCGGGTGAACACCTTCGCCAACTCGCGGACCGCGTTCGCGGCGCTGGACGGCAAGCCGCTGCCGGTGCACCGCATCCCGATGAAGTCGGGCATGAGCATCGGCATGGTGCTGATCAGCCTCGAGCTGCTGATGATGCTGGTCATCCTGCTGTTCCTGCCGGCGGACATCGCCGGCGCGTGCTTCATCGGCTTCGCCATCGGTGAGTCGCTCGGCGCCTCCGCCCTGCGCATCGCGGGCGGCATCTTCACCAAGATCGCCGACATCGGGTCCGACCTGATGAAGATCGTCTTCAAGATCAAGGAGGACGACGCCCGCAACCCCGGCGTGATCGCCGACTGCACCGGTGACAACGCGGGCGACTCGGTCGGCCCGTCGGCCGACGGCTTCGAGACCTACGGCGTCACCGGTGTGGCCCTGGTGACGTTCATCCTGCTCGGCGTCGCCGACACCAAGATCCAGGCGACGCTCCTGGTGTGGATCTTCGCCGTCCGGGCCGTGATGCTCGTCGCCTCGGCCCTCTCCTACCTCGTCAACGACGCCCTGGTACGGGCGCGCTACCGCGACGCCACGCGGATGGACTTCGAGAAGCCGCTGACCTCGCTCGTGTGGCTCACCTCGGCGGTGAGCATCGTGCTCACGTTCGTCACGACGTGGTTCGTGCTGGGCGACCTGCAGGGACCCGGCGCCGGCGCCTGGTGGAAGCTGGCGACGATCATCTCCTGCGGCACCCTGGCAGGCGCCCTGATCCCCGAGCTGGTCAAGGTGTTCACCTCGACGTCCAGCCGCCACGTGCGCGAGGTGGTGAAGAGCTCCCGCGAGGGCGGTCCGTCGCTGAACATCCTGTCCGGCCTGGTGGCCGGCAACTTCTCCGGCTACTGGCTCGGCATGGCGATCGTCGCCCTGATGAGCGGCGCGTACCTGATCAGCGGGCAGGGCCTGAGCGCCCTGATGACCGCGCCCGCGGTGTTCGCCTTCGGCCTGGTTGCGTTCGGCTTCCTCGGCATGGGCCCGGTGACCATCGCGGTCGACTCGTACGGCCCCGTGACGGACAACGCGCAGAGCGTCTACGAGCTGTCCCTGATCGAAGAGGTCGAGAACGTCGACGCGGAGCTGGCCGCCGACTTCGGCATCGAGCCGAAGTGGGACAGCGCCAAGCAGATGCTGGAGGAGAACGACGGCGCCGGGAACACGTTCAAGGCGACCGCCAAGCCCGTGCTGATCGGCACGGCCGTCGTCGGCGCCACGACGATGATCTTCTCGATCATCATGGCGCTGACCGCCGGCCTGACGAAGGACGTGCAGAACCTGTCCCTGCTGCACCCGCCGTTCCTGCTCGGCCTGATCGCGGGCGGGGCGGTCATCTACTGGTTCACCGGCGCGTCCATCCAGGCGGTGACCACCGGCGCCTACCGGGCGGTGGAGTTCATCAAGAACACCATCCGGCTGGACGGGGTCACGAAGGCCAGCGAGTCCGACTCCCGCAAGGTCGTCGACATCTGCACCCAGTACGCCCAGCAGGGCATGCTCAACATGTTCCTGGCGGTCTTCTTCGTCACGCTCGCGTTCGCCTTCGTGGAGCCGTACTTCTTCATCGGCTACCTGATCTCGATCGCGATCTTCGGTCTCTACCAGGCGATCTTCATGGCCAACGCGGGCGGCGCCTGGGACAACGCCAAGAAGGTGGTCGAGGTCGACCTACACGCCAAGGGCACCTCGCTGCACGACGCGACGATCGTGGGTGACACGGTCGGCGACCCGTACAAGGACACCTCCTCGGTGGCCCTCAACCCCGTCATCAAGTTCACGACGCTGTTCGGCCTGCTGGCCGTCGAGCTCGGTGTGAGCCTGACCGGGGACGGCAACGGCACGCTGGTGCGCATCCTCGCCGGGGTCTTCTTCCTGGTGTCGGTCTTCTTCGTGCACCGGTCGTTCTACGGGATGCGGATCCGGGCGTCGCTCGACGACGAGCAGCCCGCCGAGCCGTCGGCACCGCGTGGCTCCGACGACCGGCCCGAGGCGCGGGAGCTGCCGAGCACCACGCGGGCGGCAGCGGCCCCGGTGGAGGCACCTGCGGCAGCCGCACAGGGTCAGCAGCTGGTCACCCCGGCCGGCAGTCCGGACGACGCCGCGCTCGCCCACGCCGGCGCGACCGACACGGTGGGCGGCGACGCACGATGATCACCAAGGTCGCCATCAAGCACGACGCGGCGCTCGTCGACGGCAGCGGCCACGTCGTCGGGCACGACGCCGGCTCCACGCTGGTGCGGCGGCTGCTGCGGGTGTTCCCCGGCTCGGAGCTGATCGGGCCGGGACCGCGCAGGTGCGCCGGTTTCGACCTGATCCCGCTCGAGTTCGTCGACCCGGTCACCACCGTGGTGATCAGCATGGACGTGCTCGACTCGGTGGACGTGTGGCGCACGCTCCGCCCCGCGGGTGCCGAGCCACGGCTGATGAACTTCCTGTGGTGGCCGACCACGACGTACCCGCACCCGGTGGAGCAGGCCGCGCTGGCGCTGTCCTGCGCGCTCTTCCCCACGTTCGCCAACTCCGAGCGCACGGCGAACGAGGCGCGCGAGGTGGTCTCCCGGTGGACGGTCCAGCCCCTCGCCGAGAAGGCCCGGCTGGCGTGGGTCAACCTCGGCTTCCGTCTGGAGCACGTCCGGCCTCGCCACGAGCCTCCGGTGCCGCTGGTGCTGTACCCGGCCATCTACGTCTCGGAGCGCAAGCAGCCACGGCTGTTCCTCGAGGTGGTCGAGCGCGTGCGCGAGCGCACGCCGATCCGCGTCGAGGCGCGCCTGCACGAGTCGCACCTGGTGTCCGAGCTGGCGATGCGCATGTCGTCGCGGGAGTGGATGTGGGTCGGGCCCCTGACGGCGACGCGCGACGGGTACTGGGACGCGCTGTCCCGCACCACGGCGTTCCTCGCGACCGCCACCGAGGAGTCCTACGGCCTGGAGTACGTCGAGGCGCTCGCCGCCGGCGCGGTCGGCATCTTCCCCGACCTGCCGTGGGCGCACGCCCTGCTCCCCAGCGGCTACCCGCTGTTCTACCGCTCCCCCGCCGAGGCGGAGGAGCAGCTCTACCGGGCCGTCACCGACCCGGTGGGGTGCTGGCGGGACATCGACGCGTCGGCGGGAGGCAGCCTGGCGCGGTGGCTCCGCGACCAGCACAGCGACGACCTGTTCGAGAAGGCGATCACCGATCGCGTCCACGAGTGGTTCGGCGTGGGCGTGGCGGTCTGACGGCGGCACGGCAGGGGGCGGTGGGGGCCCACGACGGCCCCACCGCCCCCTATCATCGTCACGCGCCGGCCGGCCCCGTGGCCGGTACCCCGAGGAGCGTCGTGACCGAACTCGCGCCACGGGTCCGCCGTGCGCTGCTCGGCCGGCCCTGGTGGGCACAGGCGCTGCTGGTCTACCTGCTCACCCGGGTGTTCACCACGGGGGTGCTGCTGATCGCCTGGTCGCAGCAGGGCTTCGGTCCTCCCCACTCCTGGCGCGTGCTGGCCCAGCCGCCGTTCGACCTGTACCTCAGCCGGTGGTGGGACGGCTGGTGGTACCACCAGGTGGCGACCGCCGGGTACCCCCACACGCTCCCGCTGGACTTCCGCGGCCGGGTGGACAAGAACACGTGGGCCTTCTTCCCGCTCTACCCGATGCTGGTGCGCGGCCTGATGACGTTGACGGGCGGCAGCTGGGACCTGCTGGCCCCGCTGCTGTCGCTGGTCCTCGGCTGTGCAGCGGCCGTCGTCGTGCACCGCCTGGTGACCGAGGGCGCCCCGCGGGCCGTCGCAGCCCGACCCGGTCTGCCGGTGCTGACCGTCGCCGCCATCGGCCTCTACCCGGCGGCCACCGTGCTGCAGGCGGGCTACACCGAGTCCCTGGCGCTGCTGCTGGTGGCCGGGAGCCTGCTGCTGGTGCTGCGACGGCAGTACCTGTGGGCGGCCCTTCCGGTCGCCGCGCTGGGGTTCACCCGAGCGGTGGCCCTGCCGATGGCGGTGGTGGTGCTGGCGCACGCATGGCTGCGCTGGCGCGAGCAGCGCGCGGGGCGCGACCGGCTCGGCGTGCGGGAGCTGGTGCGGATCGGGGTGCTGCTGGCCGTCGCGGGGGTCTCGGGGCTCGCCTGGCCCGCGATCTGCGGCTGGGTGACCGGCATCCCGGACGCGTACCTGCTGACCCAGAAGGCGTGGCGGGTGGGCCGCGGCGCGTACCCCTTCGCCGGCTGGGCGCGGCTGGGGATCATGCCGTGGCCCGTCGCGGTGGGGATCGTCCTCATCGTGCTGGGGATGTTCGCCATGCTGGCGAGCCGGTCGGCGCGGCGGCTCGGTGCGGAGCTGTACGTCTGGAGCGCCGCGTACCTGGTCTACATCCTGTCCGTCGGCGACATCATCTTCAGCCTGGTCAGGTTCTTCCTGCTGGCGTTCCCGTTCGGCGTGGTCGCGCTCGGCCTCGAGACCGGAGACCGTCCACGGGCACGGCGCTGGCCGGTGGTGCTGCTGGGCATCTCGGCGGTGCTGCAGGTCGCCTGGATCTGGACGGTGTGGAAGTACACGCCGCACGAGTTCTCCATCGGCGCTCCCTGACGTCCGCGGCCGGGTTCACGGCTGGCCCGAGCGGCACGACGAGCCGACACCACCCGCGGGCACGACGGGCGGGCACGACGGGGGCGCGACCGGGTACGGCCGCGCCCCCGTCCGCCGGTCAGCGCACCGAGCGCTTGACCACCGTGAGGAAGTCCTCGAGCTGGGTGGTCCAGTCGTCGACGACGAGGACCGGACCGAACTTGGCCAGCTTGCCGGCGTCCGTCCCGCCGGTGGTGACGGCCACGAAGGCGAAGCCGCCCGCGTTCGCCGCGACGCCGTCGCCCTCCGTGTCACCGACCAGCACCCCGTTGTGCACCGCACGGGCGGCCGCCCACGCGAGCGCCGCCCTGTCCGGGTAGATGGCGCCGAAGAACGAGTGGCCCCAGTCGAACAGGGCGAGGTCGTAGCCCGCGCTGGTCAGCTTCACGCGGGTGCGCTGCTTGGAGTTGCCCGTGATCAGCGCGTTGGTCCAGCCGTTGGTGTGCACGGCCGCGAGCGCCTCCTGGACACCCGGTACCGGGTCGCACGCGTTCTCGGGCTGCGCGTACCAGGCCTCCGACAGCTCGACGAAGCGGCGCGTCAGAGGGCCCGCGACCGTGTCCGGCTGGCCCGCGCCCCGGCGCATCTCGTCGAGGATCTGCCAGTCGACCTTGCCGTGCCGCTCCGGGACCGTGACGTCCGTCAGACCGGTGACGTCGCGCAGCGCCTGGGCGAACACGCTCTCGCCGCCCTCGGGGCTGTTGTCCAGCAGCAGGGTCCCGTCCAGGTCCCAGAGCACGATCATCGTCGTCGAACCTCTTCCTCTGTCCACGCGCCGGCGGCAGCCGGTCGCGACCGATCACCCGCAGGCCCGGAGATCAGGCCCGGGGGTCAGGCCCGGAGTGCAGACCACTCCCCATCCGACCACCGGCGCGTGCCGTCGGACCGGGACCATGGCCGCATCTTCGACGGGGCGACGGCTGGGCCCGCGCCGGCTGGCACGATCGGGTCGTGCGCGCGCTGCTGATCGAGGAGTTCGGGGCCCGGCCCGCCGTCGTGGACGTCCCCGACCCGGCGTGCCCGGACGACGGTGTGGTGCTGCAGGTCGAGGCGACCGGCGTGTGCCGCAGCGACTGGCACGCCTGGCAGGGGCACGACGACTCGGTGGTGCTGCCGCACGTGCCTGGCCACGAGCTGGCGGGCACGGTGGTGACCGCCGGTCCTCTGGTCCGCCGGTGGCGCGTCGGGGACCGGGTGACCGTTCCGTTCGTCTGCGCGTGCGGTACCTGCCCGACGTGCCGCAGCGGCGAGCAGCAGGTGTGCCCGCACCAGACCCAGCCCGGTTTCACGCACTGGGGCTCGTTCGCCGAGCTGGCCGCGCTGCACCATGCGGACACGAACCTGGTGCGCCTGCCGGACGGCATGGCGGCGACGACGGCCGCCGGGCTCGGGTGCCGGTTCGCCACCGCCTACCGGGCGCTGACGGTGCACGGCCGGGTGCGGGCCGACGACCAGGTGGTGGTGCTCGGGTGCGGGGGCGTGGGTCTGTCGGCGGTGATGATCGCCCGCTCGCTCGGGGCGCGGGTGGTGGGCGTGGACACCTCGGCCGCCGCGCGGGCGGCCGCCCTGGAGCTGGGGGCCGATGCGGTGCTCGACCCCGGTGACGACAGCCCCGAGGAGGTGGCCGGCCGCCTGGTGGAGCTGACCGGCGGAGGTGCGCACGTGAGCGTCGAGGCACTGGGTGACCCGCGAACGGCGGTCACGGGCGTCCTCGCGTTGCGGCGGCGTGGCCGCCACGTCCAGGTGGGGCTGCTGCTCGGCGCGCACTCGCGGCCACCGCTGCCGCTGGACCGCGTCATCGCGTGGGAGCTGGAGCTGTACGGCAGCCACGGCATGGCGGCTCACGAGTACCCGGCGATGCTGACCGCGATCGCCGACGGGCGGCTCTCCCCCGACCGGCTGGTGGGGGCGGTGGTGGGCCTGGACGAAGCCGCCGACGCCCTCGCGGCGCTCGGTGAGCCGGGCGCCGCGAGGGTGGGGATGACGGTGGTCGTGCCCTGAGGTGCGCCGCCTCAGGGGCGGTTCACAGCACGGCGGCGGCGACCGGCGGCGTGTGCTCCACCGGGGGGACGTCGGTGTGGGTGGGTGCGGGCTCCGAGCGGCCCGGGCGGACGGCCCGCAGCGCACCCAGGATGGCGACGAGGTCCACCAGCTCCTGGAGCGAGGCGCCGACCACGGCCGGGATCACCCCGAAGGCGGCGACGACCATCAGGCCGACGCTCAGCACGATGCCCATCCAGATGGACTCGAGGGCCACCCGCACGGTGCGCTGAGCGATCGCGACGGCGGAGGCCACGCGGCCGAGGTCGTCCAGCATGATGACGACGTCGGCCGACTCGCTCGCGGCCGTGGCGCCCTTCGCACCCATCGCGACGCCGACGTCCGCCGCCGCCAGCACCGGGGCGTCGTTGACGCCGTCCCCGACCATCATGACCGGGCGGTCCTGCAGGCCGACCACGGCGGAGACCTTGTCCGCCGGCAGCAGGCCCGCGCGCACGTCGTCGACGCCGATCGCTGCCGCGACGTGCAGGGCCGTGGGCTCGGCGTCGCCGGTCAGCATGACGACGTGCCGGACACCGAGGTGGTGGAGCGTCTGCAGCGTCGGCGCGGCGTTGTGGCGGATCTCGTCGGCGACGACGAGCCGGCCGGCGTGCCGGCCGTCGACGCCCACGTGCACCGCCAGGCGGCCCGGCGGCAGCTCGGCCGCCAGCACCGTCGTCCCGGTGACCTGCTCGACGTGGCTCGCCTTGCCGACCACCACCCGCCGTCCGTCCACGGTGGCCGTCACGCCGGCAGCGGTCGTCTCCGTCACGTCCGAGGCGTCGGGGACGTCGAGCCCGCGGCTCTGCGCGGCGTCGACCACGGACTGGGCGAGGACGTGCGGTGAGAACTGCTCCGCAGCGGCGGCGAACCGCACCAGGTCGTCGGACGCCGTGCCGAGCACCGGCTCGACCGACTCGACGCGCGGGTGGCCGTACGTCAGGGTGCCGGTCTTGTCGAGGGCGACCGTGCGGATCCGGGCCATCTGCTCGAGGATGCCGCCGGACTTGATGACGACGCCGTTCTTCGCGGCGCGGCTCATGCCGGCGATGAAGGCGACGGGCGCGGCGATGAGGAGGGGGCACGGGGTCGCGACGACGAGCACCTCGGCGAAGCGCACCGGGCTGCCGCTGAGCCACCAGGCGACGCCGCCGAGCACCAGCGCGACGGCGGTGAACGGCACGGCGTACCGGTCGGCCAGCCGCACGATCGGTGCCTTGGAGTCGGCCGCCGCCTGCACCAGCTCGATGATCTTCTGGTACTGGCTGTCCTTCGCCTCGACGGTCGCGCGGACCATCGCCACCTGCTGGTCGCTGACCGAGCCGGACAGCACGGCCTCGCCCGCGAGGTGCTCCACCGGGAGCGACTCACCGGTCAGCGAGGACTCGTCGAACGACGCCGTGTCGCCCTCGAGCACGCCGTCGACGGGGACGGCCTCCCCGGGCTTCACCAGCAGCAGGTCGCCGACGCGGACGTCGGTGACGGCGACGTCGGTCAGCTCGCCGTCCGGGCCCACCACGTGGGCGAAGTGCGGTGCGCGGGCCAGCAGGGCGGACACCTCGCGGTGCGCGCGCGCCGAGGCGTAGTCCTCCAGCGCGGAGCCACCGGTGAGCATCAGCACGACGATCAGCGCCGCCCAGACGTCACCGACCGCGACGGTGGACACGACGGCGGTGACGGCGAGCACGTCGAGGCCGAAGTTGCCCCGCAGCATGTCCCGCACCATCTGGTAGGCGTGCATCCCGGCGACGACGAGCGCGTAGCCCCCCACCACCCAGCGGGTGGCGGCGGGCGCCGTGAGCGTCAGGACGAGCCCGGCGAGGGCCACGACGAGCGTCGCGGCCACCATCGGGTAGCGGCGCAGCCAGTCCTCGATCTTGGTCATGCGTCCGTGATACCTGAACCAAGGCCAGGTGCGATAGCAAGGATCGGCTGGCCTTGGCGGCGTCGCGAGGGAGCCGCGGAGCCGTCTGGCGCGGCCGTCCTGCCGTCTGCCGACGCCCCCGACCCGCCGCACAACCGACACACAGGTGGCTCGGAGAGAACTCTGAGAACGGCTCGGAATGATCCTTGCCATGACGACCTCCACGATGACCAGGACGGCCGGTCCGGCAGCCCGAGGCAGCCGCCCGGGAGCCTCGTCGCGCAGCCGTCAGTCCGCACCCGTACGGGGGCCCGGTGCCCGGTCGGTCCGTGCCGTCATCTGGCTCGGCTCGCTCGCCGTGCTGTGGTTCTGGTGGGCCGGGACCTCGCCGTCCATGGGAAGCACGCCCGGCACGGCGATCACGGCGTTCGGCGAGCTCGCCGGACTGATCGCGTCGTTCCTCGTGTGCGCCCAGGTGCTGCTGGTGGCGCGGGTGCCGTGGTTCGAGCGGGCCGTGGGGCTGGACCGGTTGGTGTCCTGGCACCGGTCGCTGGGCACCACGGTGCTGCTGCTGGTGCTGACCCACGTCGGCGCGATGATCCTCGGCGGGATGCTCAGCGACCACAAGGCGCCGTGGGCCGAGCTGATGGCGCAGCTGCACACCTACTCGGACATCCTGCCCGCGATCGTCGGGACGGTCGTCTTCCTGGTCGTCGGGCTGACCAGCGCCCGGCTGCTGCGCCGCTACCTGAGCTACGAGTGGTGGTTCGGCATCCACTTCACGATCTACGGCGGGATCTTCCTGACCTTCCTGCACCAGATCTCCTCCGGCGCGCACTTCGTCGGCTCCTGGCCGGCCAAGACCGTGTGGTTCACCATGTACGCCGGCACCGCGCTGGCGATCGTCTGGTGGCGCGTCGGGCTCCCGCTGGTGCAGCACACGCACCTCGGCCTGACGGTCGAGTCCGTGGTCAACGAGGCCAAGGGCACGACGAGCGTGTGGCTGAAGGGCACGGGGATCGACGCGCTGCAGGCCCGCGCCGGGCAGTTCTTCCTGGTGCGGTTCCTCACCCCCGGGCACATCTGGACCGCGCACCCCTACTCGGTGTCCGTCGTCCCGACGAACGAGCGCGTGCGGTTCACCATCGGCGCGCTCGGCGACCACTCCACGGCCGTGCGGCGCATCCGCCCCGGCACCCGGGTGCTGCTCGAGGGACCGTTCGGCAAGTTCACCGCCGACCGGGCCCGCTCGCGCCGCGTGCTGCTGGTGGCCGGTGGCGCCGGGATCGGCCCGGTGCGGGCGCTGGCCGAGGAGCTGGTCTCGCAGGGGCGTGACGTCGTGGTGGTGCACCGCGCCCACGACGCCGAGGGGCTGGCGCTGTCCCGGGAGTTCCCCGACTACGACACCCTGCACTACGTCCCGCTGCCGGGCCGCCGGCGCGCGCTCGGGTACGACCCGCTGTCGCCGGCCGCGCTGGGCCGTGTGGTCCCCGACATCCGGCAGCGCGACGTGTTCGTCTGCGGCCCGGCCGCGATGACGGAAACCGTCGTCAGGTCGGCACGGGCGCTCGGCGTCCCGCGTGCCGCCATCCACCACGAGGAGCTGAGCCTGTCATGAGCACCCAACCCTGGCGCGGGACCCTGATCTTCGCCGGCACGCTGGCCGCGATCGCGGCGACCGCCGCCGCCCGGTTCTCCGGGTCCGACGGTCTCGCGGCGTCCGGCGCCGTGCACACCGGCACGGGTGGCACCTCGACCGGGCAGTCCGCCGCGGGTACGACGGGCGGCTCGACGGGGACGTCGTCGGGCACCTCGGGCTCGTCGAGCGCGACCGGCACCCAGTCCGGCACCACGAGCGGGACCAAGACGATCGTGGGCAGCAGCGTGCAGACGCCGTACGGGCCGGTGCAGGTGTCGGTGACGTTCACCAGCGGCAAGGTGAGCGCCGTGCAGGCGCTGCAGTCGCCGAACAGCCACGGGGAGAGCGTGCGGATCAACCAGTACGCGCTGCCGGTCCTGGCGAAGGAGGCGGTCGCCGCGAACTCCTCGAACATCGACACGGTGTCCGGCGCGACGTTCACCTCGCAGGCGTACGCGCAGTCGCTGCAGTCGGCGATCGACAAGCTCGGCTGAGCGCGGTGCGTCGCGTCGAGGAGGTCATGGGCCTCCCCATGTCCGTGGACGTGCGGCGGGCGGAGGGCCCGGACGTCCAGGCTGCCCTCGACGCGGCGTTCGCCGTGCTGCACCAGGCCGACGAGCGGTTCAGCACCTACCGGCCCGACAGCGAGCTGCGGCGGCTGGAGCGCGGTGAGGTGCCCGAGGACGACCTGTCCGCCGACATGCGCGAGGTGCTCGACCTCGCGGCGCGCGCCCACGAGGAGTCGGGCGGCGTGTTCGACGTCTGCACGCCCGAGGGCCGGCTCGACACGAACGGCGTGGTCAAGGGCTGGGCTGCGCAGAGGGCCGCCGACGTGCTGGTCGCCGCCGGCCTGCGCGACTTCTGCCTGAACGCCGGTGGGGACGTGGTGACCCGCGGCGAGCCGGAGCCCGGGCGAGCGTGGGACGTCGCGGTGCGGCACCCCGACGACCCGCAGGCGGTGCTCGCCGTGCTGTCCGTGACGGACGGCGCCGTGGCGACCTCCGGCACCTACGAGCGAGGCGCCCACGTGTGGGACGGTCGCAGCGGCTCCCGGCAGCTGCCCCTGGTGGCGGCCACCGTGGTGGCGGCCGACCTGACGGTCGCCGACGTGCTGGCCACCACCGTGCTGGCGATGGGCGAGGACGGACCCGCGTGGGCGGTGGAGCACGGGGCCGCCACCGTGATCGCCGTGACGACCGACCGGCGCGTGATCACCGCGGCG
The DNA here is from genome assembly GCA_001898185.1 of Cellulomonas sp. 73-145. Lineage (GTDB taxonomy): Bacteria > Actinomycetota > Actinomycetes > Actinomycetales > Cellulomonadaceae > Cellulomonas. The sequence goes on from MKTI01000005.1 coordinate 478,364, forward strand.
CCGGCTGCCGTCAGCGGAGAGCCGGCAGCTCGAGCGTGACCTGAGCCCCGCGGCGCTGGTCGTCCCGGGGACCGGCCGCCACGCGGCCGCCGTGCTGCGTGGCGATCTCGGCGACGAGGGCGAGGCCCAGGCCGTAGTGCCGACGACCGTCGGCCGCCGGCCGGTGCGAGGCGAAGCGCTCGAACACCCGGGTGCCCGGGGCTATGCCCGGGCCGTCGTCGAGCACGCGGGCGCGGACCAGGTCCCCGTCGCGCACCACGTCGAGGTCGACTGCCGACTCCGCGTGGTCGAGCGCGTTGTCCACCAGGGCCGTCAGCGCACGACGCACCGAGACCCCTCCGGCCAGGGCGACGGCCGCGGACTCGCCGGTGGTGCGCAGCGCGATGCCCCGGGCCGAGGCGGAGGCAGCGGCGGCCGCGACGACCTTCGCCGCGACCGCGGCGACGTCCACCGGCTCGGGAGCGACCCGACGGTCGTCGGCGGCGAGCAGCAGGTCGTCGAACAGCGCCGCGAGGGCGGCGGTGTCGCCGTGCAGGCCCGTCACGTCGGCGCGAACCCGTGGTGGCACGTCGGAGACGTCGGCGTCGAGGTGGCGCCCGAGCAGCTGCACCCGCGTGCTCAGGAGCGTCAGCGGCGTCCGCAGCTCGTGGCTGGCATCGGCGACGAACCGCCGCTGGCGTGCCAGGGCATCCGCAAGCGGGCGGACCGCCCGGCGGCCGAACCAGGCACCCGCCACCCCGGCGAGCACCACCCCGGTCCCGCCGGCGAAGGCCAGGGCCGTCAGCAGCCGCTCCAGCTCGTCGTGCTTCTCGTTCGGGTCGACCGCGACCTGCACGACCACCCGGTCCCGCTCGACCGTGACGACGGGAACGGGCCCCTCCCCGGTCGCCACCGTGCTGCGCACCTCGTGCCGGCCCTCGGCGACGGCGCTGAGGGCGCCGACGTCCGGCAGCCCCTGCGGGAGGCCCGGGCTCGACGTCATCGACCCGTCGACCGTCGACATCACGGTCACCCACAGCCCGGGCGGGACGTCCCGGGTGTCGTCGATGCTGTGCGCGACCTGCTCCAGCTTCGCCTCGGCGTCTCGCGCCTGGCCCCGCAGCACCGCGACGAGCACCACGGCAGACATGAGCACCACGCTGGCGAGCACCACCACGGCGGTCTGCCAGCCGAGGCGCCGCGCGGCACGTGCCACCTCGACGTCCTCGGGGGACGGCCGCGGGCGCGGGGGGCCGGGGCGGATCACGACGCCCTCGTCGGGCGCGGGCTCGGCGTCGCTCATGACGCACCGAGCCGGTACCCGACACCGCGGACGGTCGCGACGACGTCCCGGCTCAGCTTGCGGCGCAGGTAGTAGACGTAGGTGTCCACGACGCCCACCTCCCCCGCGTCCGGGAACACCGTGTCGAGCAGCCGCTCACGGTCGTACACGCGACCCGGGTGCCGCGCGAGCACCTCGAGCAGCTCGCTCTCGCGCACGGACAACGCCACCCGCTCGCCGTCGTCGCGCACCACCTCGTGCGTCGCCGGGTGCAGCGTGCCGCCGAGCACCGGGAGCGTCAGCGCGTCCTCCGTGTGCCGGCGGGTCAGGGCCCGCAGCCGCGCGGCGAGCTCGTCGATGTCGAACGGCTTGCCCAGGTAGTCCTCCGCGCCCGCGTCCAGACCCTCCACGCGGTCGGCGGGGTTGCCGAGCGCCGACAGCACCAGCACGGGCGTGGTGACGCCCCGGCTGCGCAGCCGGCCCAGCAGGTCCAGCCCCTCGATCGCCGGCAGGCCGCGGTCCAGCACCATCACGTCGTAGCTGCGCGTCAGCCCCAGGTGCAGGCCGCGCTGGCCGTCCCGCGCGACGTCGACGGAGTAGCCCTCGCCGGTGAGCAGCTCCGCCAGCATGTCGGCCAGGTCGGCGTCGTCCTCCACGACGAGCAGCCGACGCTCGGTGCCGGGAACGGCAGTCATCTCAGGGCCTCCGGACGGGTACGGATCGGTTGCAGCCAGTGGGCCAGGAGCACGGCGGTCAAGGAGCCGGCGGCGATGACGGCGGCGAGCACGACGATCTGGAAGCGCCCCGCCTCCAGCGGGGACACGCCCCCGAAGATCGCGCCGACGAACGCGCCGGGCAGCGTCACCAGGCCGGTGGTCTTGGTCTGGTCGGTGATCGGGATCATCGCCGAGTAGACCGCGTCGCGGGCGATCTGGGCGGTGGACTGGGCCGGGTGCGCGCCGAGCGCGAGCCAGCCCTCGACCTCCTCCCAGTGATCGATCACCCCCTGGGTGAAGCGCCGACCGGCGAGCGTCGCCATGGTCATGGAGTTGCCGACGACGATGCCGCCGATGGCCAACGTGTAGCGCGCGGTGAAGCCGATCGCCCCGGTGAGGAAGACGACACCGAGGGCCAGCAGCACGCCGGCCGCCATCGCGAGGACGACCTGCCGCATGCGCTGCGGGGTCCAGCCGAGCCGGCGGGTGGCCGTGGTCGCGGCGACGGAGAACATCACCAGCAGCGCCGCGGCGACCCACAGGTGGGAGGTGATCACGCCGGTGAGCACCAGGCTGATGGCCGCGAGCTGCAGCGCTCCCCGCGCCACGGCCGTCGCCGGCGCCCAGGGGTGCCGCACGCGGAAGGTCCGCAGCACCACCGCGGCGGCCACGACCAGCGTCGTGATGCCGACGAGCACCCGCAGGAGCTCGGCCGACGACATGGGGCGAGCCTACGGCGGCGGGCTGTGCCGGCCGTCGAGCCGCTCGTTGCCACCCTCGGGCCGTCGCGACGCGGGTCCGCCCGCTCAGGGCACGAAGCGGTAGCCCACCCCGGGCTCGGTGACCAGGTGCCGCGGCCGGGACGGCTCCCGCTCCAGCTTGCGCCGCAGCTGCGCCATGTACACCCGCAGGTAGTTGCCCTGCTCCTCGAAGCCGTGGCCCCACACCTGCGCCAGCAGCTCCTTCTGCGTCACCAGGCGCCCGGCGTTGTGCACCAGCACCTCGAGCAGGTGCCACTCGGTGGGGGTCAGCCGGACGTCGGCGCCGTCCCGGGTGACCCGGCGGTCGGCGAGGTCGACGGTGAAGGCGTCGGTGGTCACCAGCGGCTCGGCCACCGGCTCGGGGGTGGCCCGGCGCAGCGCCGCACGGATGCGGGCGAGCAGCTCGTCCATGCCGAACGGCTTGGTGACGTAGTCGTCGGCACCGGCGTCGAGGGCGTCCACCTTGGCGGCCTGGGACTCGCGTGCGGACAGCACGATGATCGGCACCTGCGACCAGCCCCGGATGCCGGCCACGACGTCGACGCCGTCGATGTCGGGCAGCCCCAGGTCGAGCACGACGACGTCGACCCCGGCCGCCGCGGCGCGCAGAGCGGCCCGCCCCGTGGCGGCCTGCTCGACCTCGTACCGGCGGGCGCGCAGGTTGATCGTCAGGGCGCGCAGGAGCGTCGCGTCGTCGTCGACCACCAGCACCTTGGTCACGCCGTCTCCCCCGGGGTCGGTTCGGCCTGCCGCCCGGCCAGCGGCAGCCGCAACGTCATCGTCAGCCCGCCGCCCGGCGTCCGCGACGGTGCGAGCGAGCCGCCCACCGCCTCAGCGAACCCGTGCGCGATCGCGAGCCCCAGCCCGACGCCGGCCGACCGGTCGTCGAGCCGGCGGAACGGCTCGAACAGGTGCCGCCACTGCCCCTCGGGCACCCCGGGACCGTGGTCCACCACGCGGAGCTGGACCGCGTCGTCGACCGCCTGGGCCTCCACCCGCACACGTGAACCCGCGGGCGCGTACCGGCGGGCGTTGTCCACCACGTTGGCCACCACCCGCTCCGCCAGGCCGGGGTCGGTCAGCACCGGCGGCAGCCCCGCCGGGACGTCCACCTGGACCTGCTCGTCGCTGAGCGTCAGCAGCGCACGGCCCACCACCTCGTCGAGGTCGACCGGCACCCGGTGCACCGCGAGCGCCCCGGCCTGCAGCCGGGACAGGTCCAGCAGGTTGGCCAGGAGGTCGGACAGCCGGTCCGCACCCTGCTCGACGGCCTCCAGCAGCTCGGCGCGCTCGTCGTCCGACCACTCCACCTCCGTGGACCGCAGGCTGCTCACCGCCGCCTTGATCCCGGCCAGCGGCGTGCGCAGGTCGTGGCCCACGGCCGCGAGCAGCGCGGTGCGGACCTGCTCCCCCTCGGCCAGCTCGCGCGCCCGTGCCGCCTGCTCGGCGAGCACCTGCGCGTCCCACGCACGCGCCGCCGCCCCCGCCAGGCCGGTGAGCAGGGACCGCTCCGCCGCGAACGGCTCCGGTCCGTAGCCGACCAGCTGCAGGTCCGCGCCGGCGTCGAGCACCAGGTCCGGAGCGCCGGTCGGCGTGGCGCCGACGCGCGCCAGCGGCGCCCCGACGCCCCGCCGCACCAGGGCCATCGTGTCCATGCCGAGCACGCGACGAGCCTCGTCCAGCACACCGACCACCGAGGCGTCGGACACCGGCTCGGCGGACAGCCGCGAGAGCACCTGCGAGCCGAACCGGCTCCGGGCGGCGGCGGCCTGCTCCCGTGCCGTCAGCTGCACGGTCAGCCCGACGACCCCGCCGACCAGCACGAACACCGTGAGCTCCACCACGGCGTCCCGGCTGTCCACGGCGAGGGTGTGCCGCGGCGGCACGAAGAACCAGTTCGCCAGCAGGAAGCCGACCACCACGGCGAGCCCGGCCGCCTCCAGGCCGCCGACCGCGGCGGCGATCACCACCATCAGCACGTAGAGCATCAGCACGGCGCCGAGCGACAGGCCGGTACCCAGGCGCACCAGCGCCAGCGTGCCGAGCGGGCCGCCGACGACCACCAGACCGATGCCGGCCAGGCGCCGGGCCCTGGTGAGCCGCATCCCCGCACGTGGCAGGGCGGACGGCGCGGCGCTCATGGCGTCAGCGTGCCACGCCCGCCCGGACGGTGAGGGGACCGCGGTCGCCCCCGGGGGGAGCGCCGCGCACCGTCCGGGCGGGCGAGCTGGAGGCGCCCGGTGCGGGCGCGGGTGGTCGCGCCCGGTGCGGGCGCGGATGCGGTCAGCCGGCCACCTGCACCGGCGCCGGCGTCTGCTCCGGGCTGAGGACCCACGGCACCGAGGTGACCATCACCCCGGGCTGCACCAGCAGCCGGGCCTTCAGCCGCAGCGCGCTCTGGTTGTGCAGCGCCTGCTGCCACCAGTGCGCCACCACGTACTCCGGCACGAACACCACGACGAGGTCACGCGGCGAGTCCCGCCGGATGCGGGCGATGTGCTCCAGCACCGGGCGGGTCAGGTCCCGGTACGGGGAGTCGAGCACCGTCAGCGGGATGGGCACGTCGCGCTCGGCCCAGTCGGCGAGCAGCGTGGCCGCCTCCTTCTCCTGGGTGCGCACCGTCAGCGCCGTCAGGGTGGACGGCCGGGTGGCCCGGGCGAAGGCGAGCGCGCGCAGCGTCGGCATGGTCAGCCGGGACACGAGGACGATGCCGTGCACGCGGCTGGGCAGCGGCACGCCGCCGGGCGGAGGAGTCAGCGCGCGGTCGACGGAGGCGTAGTGCCGGTGCACGCCCTCCATCGCCAGGAACACGACCGGCATCGCGATCACCACCAGCCACGCGCCGTGCGTGAACTTGGTGACCAGCACGATGACCAGGACGATCGCCGTCACCACGGCGCCGAGCCCGTTCACCAGCCGGGCGCGGACCATCCGCGGCACCTCGTCGCGCAGCACGGTGGCGCGGATGGCCGTCGTCCAGTGCTTCACCATGCCGGCCTGGCTCAGGGTGAACGAGACGAACACCCCGATGATGTACAGCTGGATCAGCCGGGTGGTGCTCGCGTCGAACACCCACAGCAGCAGGCCGGCCAGCAGCGCCAGGATCACGATCCCGTTGCTGAACACCAGCCGGTCGCCCCGCCGGCCGAACTGCCGCGGCAGGTAGCCGTCGCCGGACAGGATCGAGGCGAGGATCGGGAACCCGTTGAAGGCCGTGTTGGCAGCCAGCACCAGGATCGCGGCGGTGAACGCCTGCACGACGTAGAACGCGATGCTGCTCGAGCCGAAGACGGCCCCGGACAGCTGGGCGATCACCGTGCCCTGGTGGTAGCCGGCCGGCGCGCCGATCAGCTGGGAGGTGTCCTCGGCGATGTGGACGTGGCTGATCATCGCCAGCGCCGTGATGCCGATGAACATCGCGATGGTCAGCCCGCCCATCGCGGCGAGCGTGCTCGCCGCGTTCCGAGCCTTGGGCTCGCGGAAGTTGGGCACGCCGTTGCTCACCGCTTCGACGCCGGTCAGCGCCGTGCACCCCGAGGCGAAGGACCGCAGGGCGATGCCCACCACCAGCAGCGGGCCGAGGGTCGCGGTCGAGTGCACGCTGATCGCCGCGGAGGCCGCGACGGGCGCGTGCCCCGCGAGCGTCCTGGCGACGCCCACACCGATCATCGCGAGCACCGCGACGACGAACCCGTACGTCGGGATCGCGAACGCGGTGCCCGACTCGCGCACGCCGCGCAGGTTGATCACCGCGAGCAGCGCGACGAAGCCCAGCGTGATCGGCAGCGCCGAGTGCGCGAGCCACGGGAACGCCGAGACGATGTTGGCCACGCCCGCCGCCACGGAGACGGCGACGGTGAGCACGTAGTCGACCATCAGCGCGCTGGCGGCCACCAGGGCGGGCCGCGCGCCGAGGTTGGCGCGGCTGACGGCGTAGGCGCCACCGCCGGTCGGGTACGCGTGGCAGGTCTGCCGGTAGGACGCGACGACCACGACGAGCAGGACGATGACGGCGAGCGCGACGAACGGGGTCAGGTGCAGCAGGGACGCCCCGCCGACCGACAGCACCAGGAGGATCTCCTCCGTGGCGTAGGCGTTGGAGGAGAGCGGGTCGGAGCAGAACACCGGCAGCGCGATGCGCTTGGGCAGGAGGGTCTCCCCCATCCGCTCGTTGCGCAGCGGGTTGCCGACGAGCAGGCGTTTGGGCGCCGTGAGCAGGCTGGTCACGTCTCCATCGAACGGCTCCTGCGGTGGGCAGGTCGCCGTCCTGACGCCGTCTTGACGCCGTCGCGCGGATCCTGACGCCGCCTTGACGGGCGGTCACCCGACGGCGGGACCATCGGCCCACAGCCGTAGCCATCGGATGCGGAGCACGGGGCCTGCCAGGACACTCGTGCCACCGCCCACGTCGGACGACCGTCCAGCAACGTGCGGCGCACGAAGGAGGCACCGTGCTCACGCACGCCGTCCGGTTCGACAGCGCCGGGGAACCGCACGCACTGGACACGGAGCCGTCACCGGATGTCGCGAGGGAGCTGAAGGAGGCGCGCCACGAGGGCGGCTTCCTGTGGCTGGAGCTCTGGATGCCCGACGAGGCCGAGATGGCATCGGTCGCCGAGCCCCTGTCGCTGGACCCCCGTGCCACCCGGGACGCGGTGACGGGCCGCCAGCAGCCGAAGATCCAGCGCTTCGGCGACCACCTCGCGGTGGTGCTGTGGACCCTGGAGCTGACCAGGACGTACCCCACGGTCACGGTCGGCGAGGTGTTCCTGTTCGTCGCCCCGGGAGCGCTGGTCACGGTACGGCGCACCCGGGCGCAGGGCGAGGAGGTCCGCAGCTCCGGCCTCGCCGAGCCGGACGCCCGGGTCCGGGGCGGGGCCCTCGGCGCGGCGTTCGCCGTCATGGCCGAGGTGGCCGGCGACTACGCCCGGCTGACCGACACGATCGAGGACGAGCTCCAGGAGCTCGAGCGCGACGTGTTCGACGACTCCGTCCGCGAGAGCCGCGAACGGATCTACCGGCTCCGCGGGCAGATCGGCAAGGTCGACCGGGCGGTCGCCACCCTGAACGCCTCCCTGAAGGCCAGCGAGGGCCACTTCGAGGAGCTCTCCGTCGACCACGAGGAGGTGGGGCCGTGGATCCGGGACCTGATGGACGACCTGGCGGGCACCGCCGTGCTGGCCAACGAGCAGAACCTCACCCTCGACGCGGTGGTCGCCAGCCACGAGAACAACGTGGCCGCCCAGCAGAACGAGGACACGCGAAAGATCTCCGCCATCGCGGCGATGCTGTCCATCCCCGCGGTGACGTCGGGGCTGTTCGGGATGAACTTCAAGGACCTGCCGCTGGTGAACACCGCCGGGGCATGGGCGTGGGTGATGGGCGCCGTGGTGCTGATCGACCTCGGGGTGTACGTCGTGTTCAAGCGGCGGCACTGGCTGTAGGGCAAATCCCGTGACCGGCCCCGAGCCCCCGGCCACGATGGGGTCGTGACGGCGCTCGACGACCCCTGGCTCTCCCCCGCCCGGCCGGAGGTGCGGCTGGTCCAGGTGCCTGCCCGGGCGCTCGCGGCCCTCGCCGCAGGTCACGCGGACGGCGCGGAACGCGCGGTGCCGGGCCTGCACATCGACCCCGGGCTGGCGACGGACCACTGCCGTCGGGTCTGGCAGATCCGCGCCGCGCAGGTCCGGGAGCGGCCCGCGGACGCGTCCTGGGTGACGCGGCTGCTGGTGGACTCCTCCCTGGTGGCGGCCACGAGCGGAGCCGCGGGGTCGGGCACCGGCCTCGGATCCGGTCCGGCCGCCCACGGCGGGACCGCCGTCGGCCGCGCCGGGTTCCACGGCCCGCCCGACGCACGCGGCATGGTCGAGGTCGGCTACGAGGTGGTGCCGTGGGCGCGCCGTCGCGGGTACGCACGGGCGGCGATGGACGCGCTGCTGGCCCTGGCGCGGGACCGGGCCGACGTGCGCGTGCTGCGGGCGACGGTCAGCCCGGACAACGTCGCGTCCCGGGCCCTCGTCGCATCCTTCGGGCTGGTCGAGGTGGGCGAGCAGTGGGACGACGAGGACGGCCTCGAGACGATCTTCGAGGTGCCCGTCGTCTGACGCCCGCGGCCCGGACGGCGGCTCAGACCGCGTCGTCCCCGCGCTCGTTGGTCCGCACCCGCACCAGCTCGTCGATGGTCTGCACCCACACCTTGCCGTCACCGATCTTGCCGGTGCGGGCCGCCGCGACGAGCGTGTCCACGACGGTCGCAGCCATCTCGTCGCTGACCACCACCTCGAGCCGCACCTTCGGCACGAAGTCGATCTGGTACTCGGCGCCGCGGTACACCTCGGTGTGCCCGCCCTGGCGGCCGTACCCCTGCGCGTCGGACACGGTCAGGCCCCGGACGCCGATGGCGCCGAGCGCCTCGCGGACGTCGGAGACCTTGAACGGCTTGACGATCGCCGTGATGAGCTTCATCAGGAGGTCCTTCCGATGCTGGAGGTGGCGGTGAGCTCGTACGCGGTCTCGGCGTGCTGGCTCGAGTCGAGGCCCTCGTGCTCCTCCTCGGGCGTCACCCGCAGCCCGATGGTCGCGCGCAGCGCCCACGCGATCGCGTAGGACGCCGCGAAGGCGAACGCCGAGGCGGCCAGCACGCCGAGCAGCTGGCGTCCCACCTGACCGAGCCCCCCGCCGAGCAGCAGACCCTGGTGGGCGACGGCCGGGTTGACCGCGGTGGCGGCGAGCAGGCCGACGGCGAGCGTGCCGATCACGCCACCGACGTAGTGCACGGCGACCACGTCGAGCGAGTCGTCGTAGCGGAAGCGGAACTTGAGCCGGATGGCGAACAGGCAGACGACGCCGGCGACCACCCCGACGAGGATCGCGGGGACGGGTGCGACGAAGCCGGCGGCCGGTGTGATGGCGACCAGCCCCGCGACCGCACCGGTGGCGCCGCCCAGCGTGGTGGCCTTGCCGGTGAGCCGCTTCTCGAGCGCCAGCCAGCCGATCATGCCGCCGACGCCGGACAGGTGCGTGGCCAGGGCCGCGCTCGCCGCGAGGGTGCCCGCCGTCAGCGCCGACCCGGCGTTGAACCCGATCCAGCCGAACCACAGCAGGCCGGCGCCGAGCAGCGTGAGCGGCAGGTTGTGCGGCGCCATCATCTCCCGCGGCCAGCCGCGCCGCGGTCCCAGCACCAGGGCGAGGGCCAGGGCCGACGCCCCGGAGCAGATCTCCACGACCGTCCCGCCGGCGAAGTCCAGCAGGCCCGCGCGGTGCAGCCACCCGGTGGGCGACCAGACCCAGTGCGCGAGCGGCGCGTACACGACCAGCGACCAGACGGCGACGAACGTGACGAACGCGCCGAACCGCATCCGGTCCGCCGACGCGCCGCTGATCAGGGCCGCCGTGATGATGGCGAACATCAGCTGGAACGCGACGAAGGCCAGCGGCGGGACCGTCAGCGGGATGCCCGGCACCGCCGACTCCGCCTGCGCGAGGCCCACCAGGTGCAGGCCGCCAATCAGGCCGCCGCCCGCATCGGTGTCGAACGCGAGCGAGTACCCCGCGACCACCCAGGTGACCGACACGACCGCGATCGCGGTGAAGCTCTGCATGATCATCGCGAGCGCGTGCTTCGACCGGACCATGCCCGTGTAGAAGAACGCGAGCCCCGGCGTCATCAGCAGGACGAGCGCGGTGCAGACGATGATCCACGCCGTGTCGCCGGCGTCGACGGGTGCTGCGGTGGTGAGGAGGTGCATCGGGCCATCTCTCTCGCGTGGAGGCGGACCGGTCCGCCGCCGTGGCTACGCCGCGCGCGAGCGTACTGGCTCGCGGGGGTGGTGACGGCGGGTGTCCGTGGGGCGTCCTGCGCGGCCCGGAGGGGTGGTGCGCGGGCCCGCTCGGCGGCGGGGGTGGGCCGGCGGATTTGGCCGTGCCCTGGTGGTGACGTAGGGTTGTCGAGCCGACGCGGGGTGGAGCAGCTCGGTAGCTCGCTGGGCTCATAACCCAGAGGTCGCAGGTTCAAATCCTGCCCCCGCTACAAAGATCCAGGTCAGAGGCCCTTTCGCTCAGACGAGCGAGAGGGCCTCTCCTTGTTTCGTCAGCCGATCTGGACTCCTTGCCCTCCCGTGACGTGAAGGCGATGCCGACGAGGCGCGCCTCCGAACGGCGGCGGACTCGGCCCGTCGATCTGCACGCTCACGGCTCCCGACGACCAGCTGCGGCCTACCTCCAGATCGCCCTCGGGCACGGTGCTCTTGCGCTCGTGGGGACGCTGGTGGCGATCGGCCGGCACCTCACCGCCGCCCGGCACCGGCCGCCACTGGAAGCCACGTCTTCCTTTCGCTGGTGATGGTTCTGAGCAGGGCGCTCCCGGGCGCCCCCAGGACGCCCCGGACAACTGACAGAGAAGGTGGTCGTATGAAGGCGATCGTGGTGAGTGAGCAGGGCGCGGGCCTGGCAGGGATGTCGCTGACGGAGCGGCCAGAGCCGAGTGCGGCGATCAACGACGTGCTCGTCGAGGTTCACGCTTCCGGCTTCGTCCCGACCGAGCTGGAATGGCCGTCCACATGGGTGGACCGACAGGGTCGTGACCGGACGCCCTCGGTCCCGGGACACGAGCTGTCCGGCGTGGTCGTCGCTCTCGGCTACGGCACCACCGGCCTCTCGGTCGGACAACGGGTGTACGGCCTCACCGACTGGTATCGCGACGGGACGCTGGCGGAGCTCACGGCCGTCGAAGCACGCGACTTGGCGCCCCTGCCCGAGGACGTCGACTTCGAGGTCGCCGCCAGCTTGCCGATCTCCGGGCTCACCGCCTGGCAGGGTCTCTTCGAGCATGGCCGCCTCCGTGCGGGACAGTCCGTCCTCGCCCACGGTGCGGCGGGGGCCGTCGGTTCGGTGGTGACCCAGCTCGCCCGCGAGGCCGGCGCGCACGTCATCGGCAGCGGGCGCACCAGCGACCGCGACAAGGTGCTGGGCTTCGGCGCGCACGAGTTCCTCGACCTCGAGAACGACGAGCTCGAGGAGCTCGGTGGCGTCGACCTCGTGTTCGACGTGATCGGTGGCGACGTCCAGAGGCGGTCGACGGCGCTCATCCGTCCAGGAGGGACCCTCGTGACCGTCGTCGGCCCCGCCGAGGCTCGGCCGGACGGCGGCCGGGCTGTGGACTTCGTCGTCGAGCCCGATCGTGCGCAGCTCGAGGAGATCGTCCAGCGGGTGCGCGACGGACGGCTGCGGTCGAACATCGGCACCGTGGCCGCCCTCGACAGTGCAGCCAGCGCCCTCAACCCCACCACGCGGCGCCAGGGCAAGACGATCATCCGCGTCCGAGCCTGACCGCTGCGCGGTGACGTCTGCAGGTGCGACGGGGGCGCTTCGCGACGGTCCCAGCACCGGCCGGTGCCCCGACCGACCGGATCGTCGGCCTGGGCATCGCCTCCCCCGGTGACACCGCGCAGCGGTCCTGCGCGTGAGCCTCGTGCCGTGTCGGTGGGCGTCTCTAGCATCTCGACATGGACTACAAGATCGAGCTCATCATCCTGCCCGTCTCCGACGTGGACCGTGCCAAGGAGTTCTACGCGGACAAGGTCGGCTTCGTGGTCGACCACGACCAGCGCGTGAGCGACCAGCTGCGGTTCGTCCAGCTCACTCCACCCGGTTCCGCCTGCTCGATCGCCTTCGGTGAAGGCCTCGTCGACACGCCGCCGGGGTCGGTGCACGGGCTCCAGATCGTCGTGGCCGACGCCGATGCGGCGCACGAGGAGCTGTCGGCGCGCGGCGTTGCCGTCAGCGCCGTCGAGGACCTCGCCTGGGGACGCTTCGTCTACTTCAGCGACCCCGACGGCAACGCCTGGGCCCTCCAGGAGCTGCCGCACCGCGAGTGATCGCGGTCGCCGCCGAGCCGTCCGGCGGCCGAGCCGTCCAGCGGAGGGCGCCGCGCGCTCGCTCGGGCTCCTGACGCCGCTCGCCGCGGTGTGGTGCGTCGCGGCTGGCGCGATCGTGTCCCGCCGCGGCATGCTCCCCTACGAGACCTCGGTGATCGCGGGCCCGCTCCCCGCACCGGGCTCGCCACCGGTCGCAGTCGCGCCGCGGCCAGCGAATACTGCCCGTGTCGGGTCGGCTCTCGCGGCGGGAGGCAGGCGGATGGCCTTCGCCGGGGTGTGGCCGTTCGACCGGAAGACCATGATCCGGTACCGGACCCGTGCGGCCGGACCGTTCGTCCTCGGCGCCCTCGTGGTCGGCTACGCGGCCCTCTGGGGTGTCCGGCACCCGGCCGGACCGTGGGGGACGTACCTCGGCCAGGCGATCGGCTCCGAGGCCGTGCTGCTGTTCACCCTGGCGCTGGTGCTCATGAGCTCGACCAGCTGGGTCGAGTCGCTGTTCGCCGGCCTGGACCGGGCGGCCATCTGGCACCGCACGTGCGCCATCGCCGGCACCGTGCTGATGCTCGTGCACACCGCGACCACGTCGACCGGCCAGGAGGCACCGAAGGGCAAGAGCCTCGGCGTGGTCGGCGCCGTCGGGATCGTCGGGCTGGTCCTGTGGGCGATGCTGCCTCGCTGGCGGCAGCTCGTGCCGCCGTTCCTTCGTGCGCCGGTCGAGCGGGTGGCGCAGAGCCCGGGCGGTCGATGGGCCCATCGGTTCCTCAACGGCTACGACCTGTGGCGCAACGTGCACCGCGTGCTCGGGCTGTTCGTCGCGGCGGGCATCGTGCACGCCGTGCTCGATGCGACGGTGTTCGGCGGCGACCCGGTGCTGCGGTGGAGCCTGATCGTCGTCGGCGCGACAGGTCTGGCCTTCTACGTGTACCGCGAGCTGTTCGCCCGGTTCTTCGTGCGGGTGCACCGGTACAAGGTCAAGGCCGTCGAGCCGATCCCCGGCCGGGACGCGCAGGTGATCACCCTCGCGCCCCAGGCCAAGCCGTTGCGCTTCGTCGCCGGCCAGTGGGCGATCGTCTCCATCGAGACCAAGCAGGGCTGGTCACGCAACCCGTTCTCCATCTCCAGCTCCGACCGGGCGGGCGACCTCTCGATCACCGTCAAGGGCCTCGGCGACTTCTCCAGCAGCGTCGACGACCTCGTTCGCCCCGGCATGCCGGCCGTCGTCGACGGGCCGCACGGCCGCTTCGACCGGGCGCACGGCACCGCGGAACAGGTGTGGATCGGTGCCGGGGTGGGCATCACCCCGTTCCTGAGCTGGGCCCGTTCGCTGGACGAGCAGCTGGACGCGGACCGTGTCGACTTCTACGTCAGCTCGCGCGGCCGGTCACCGTTCGCCGACGAGCTGCACGGCATCGCGGACGCGCACCCGAACCTGCACCTGCACGTGGTCGACACCGCGGTGGACGGTCACCTGACCGCCGAGCGGGTGCTCGCCGAGCTCCCCGTGCCGCCGCAGCGGCTCAGCGTGTTCCTGTGCGGGCCGCAGCGGATGGTCAAGCAGCTCACCCGTGCCTTCCGGCGTGCAGGAGTGGCCAAGGTGAACATCCACCAGGAGTACTTCAGCTGGCGCTGACCGTCGTCGGACGCCCGCGCTGCCCGCCCAGGAGCGCAGGCGTCAGCGCGCCCGGCGGGGACCCTCCGCGGCCGCGGGTTGCTGCCCGAGCCATCGGTACAGGTGCTCCGGGCGCCCGGCGGCGCCGTAGCGCAGCGTGTAGTCGATCGTCCCGATGTCCAGCAGGTAGCGCAGGTACCGGCGTGCCACGCCCGGGCTGATCTCGGCACTCGTCGCGACCTCCGCGGCCGAGATGTTCGACCGCTCACGCAGCACCTCGACCACGACCGCGAGGGTCGGGGCCGAGATGTTCTTCGGCAGGGAGTCCACGCCGGCCGAGCGCAGCGTGCCGTACACGCGGTCCACGTTCCGCTGGTCGGCCTCCGCCATCTGCTGCAGACGCTGACGTGCGGCCGCGTAGGTCTCGAGCCGCTCCCGGAAGGTGGCGAAGGTGAAGGGCTTGACCAGGTAGTGGGCGACGCCGAGGTGCATGGCGCGACGCAGGATGTCGACGTCCTTCGCCGCGGTGATCGCGATGACGTCGACCTCGACGCCGGTGGTCGCGCGCAGCCGTCGGAGGGTCTCCACGCCGTCCACGTCCGGCAGGTACACGTCGAGCAGCACCAGGTCAGGCCGACACTCGGCGACGGCAGCGAGCGCGGCCGCCCCCGTGCTCGCCGTGCCGACCACCTCGAAGCCGGGCACCCGCTCGGTGAACTGGCGGTGCACGGAGACGGCCATGAAGTCGTCGTCGACGATCAGGGTCCGGATCACCCGGCCACCGCCGCCCGGTCCCGGGGACGGATCGGCAGCGTCACGGTGAACACGGCGCCGTCGGCGTTGTCCACCACGATCCGACCACCGAGCCGGTGGACGGCCTGGCTGACCAGCGCGAGGCCGAGCCCCCGTCGGCGGCCGTTGCCGCGCGCCACCTTGGTGGTGAACCCGTCGCGGAAGATCTCGGCGGACACCGCGGGGTCGATCCCCGGGCCGGAGTCGTGGACGCGGAGCTCCAGCTCGGGCCCGTCGAGCCCGATCGACACCTCGACACGGCCACCCGGACCGCCCTGCGCCGCCGAGTCGAGGGCGTTGTCCACCAGGTTGCCCAGGATGGTCACCAGGCTCTGCGGGTCGACGAGCCCGGCCGGCACCTCCTCGACCATCTCGACGCGCAGGGTGACGCCGCGTTCGCTGGCCACCGAGGCCTTGCCGAGCAGGAGCGCAGACACGATCGGCTCCCCGATCCGGCCGACGAGCGCGCCCGCGAGCTCCTGGTGCAGCGAGGAGCTCGCGTTCACGAACCGCACCGCCTCGGCATAGCGCTCGAGCTCGAGCAGGCCCCCGATCACGTGGAGGCGGTTGGCGAACTCGTGCTCCTGCGCCCGGAGGGCGTCGGCCATGGTGCGGACGTCGGCGAGCTCGTCCAGCAGCCCGTCGAGCTCCGTGCGGTCACGGAGCGTGACGACGGCGCCGACCGACTTCCCGTGCACCTCGACGGGCATCCGGTTCACCACGACCACCCGGTCGCCGACCAGCACCACCTCGTCGAGACCCTGGACCTTGCCCGTCAGCACGTCCCGCAGCCGTCCCGCGGGCGCGAGCTCGTCGAGGCGTCGTCCCAGCGCCGACGTGTCGATGTCGATCAGCCGCGTCGCCTCGTCGTTGACCAGCGTCACGCGGCCGGCAGGGTCGATGGTCAGGGCGCCCTCCCGGATGCTGTGCAGCATCGCCTCGCGCTGCTCGAGCAGCGCCGCGATCTCCCGCGGCTCGAGGCCGAACGTCTGCCGCTTCACGCGGCGTGCCAGCAGGAGCGCACCGAGCGCTCCCAGCCCGAGGCCGAGCAGCGGCGGCACCGACGACTCGGGCAGGCGTGCCGCCAGCTCCGAGCTGACGTGCGCCTCGAGCACCCCGACCGAGACCAGCCCGACGACGGCCCCGTCCGGCGCGACGATCGGCACCTTGGCGCGCATCGACCGACCGAGCGAGCCGGTCTCGACGCCGGTGAAGGTGTTGCCGGCCAGGACCGACTGCGGGTCCTCGGCCGGGTCTCCCAGCAGGGACGTCCCGATCAGCTGGGGGTTCGGGTGCGAGTAGCGGATGCCCTGGCGGTCCGCGACGACGATGAACGCGGCCCCCGTCGCACGCCGGACCCGCTCGGCGACCGGGGCGATCACGCGGGCCGGCGAGGGGTCGGCGAGCGCCGTGACGATCTCCGGCATCGAGGCCACCGTGCGCGCGATGGCCAGGGACGACTCGGCCGTCCGGGCGTCCAGCACCCGCCTGGCCTGCACGAACGACACGGCGAAGCCCGCGACGACCGTCAGCAGCAGGATCACGATCTGCAGCGTGAAGATCTGCGTCGACAGCCGATGGCGTTCACCGATGAGTGCCATTGGCGGATGTTAGTCCGGTTCCGCGACTTTGCCGCCGCGACCGAAATGTTCATCAAAGCCCTCATCGATCAGTTGGTGCGATCTACCGACGCAACCTGGACCGGACGTGTGGCGCCGCTCACAGTCGTCGGACCCGGTGATCTCCCGACGAAGCGAGAGGACCGCCCGACATGTCCTTCAGACAGCCCCTTCCCCGAACCGCCGACGAGAGCGCCGCCCCGCGCTCCGCCGCCGCCGGCGGGGCCGCCCCGGCCTCGGCACCGCAGGACCGTTCCCGTATCGAGCTCGTCGGCGTCACGAAGCGGTTCGTGTCGCCGACGGGGGCCGCCATGACCGCGCTGCGCGACGTCGACTTCGTCGTCGAGCCCGGTCAGTTCTGCGCCGTCGTCGGCCCGACCGGCTGCGGGAAGTCCACGACGCTCACCATGGTGGCCGGCCTCGACCGGCCCACCGCGGGTGTGGTCCGCGTCGGCGGCGCGGTGGTCGACGGCATTCCCGACAGCACCAGCTTCATGTTCCAGCACGATGCGCTGCTGCCCTGGAAGAGCGTGCTGCAGAACGTCGCGCTAGGGCCCCGGTTCCGCGGCGAGTCGAAGGCGTCCGCCCTCGGTCGCGCACGGGAGTGGCTCCACGTGGTCGGCCTGTCCGGCTTCGAGGACCACCACCCCCACCAGCTGTCGGGCGGCATGCGCAAGCGGGCCACGCTCGCGGCGTCGCTGATCAGCGAGCCGTCGATCCTGCTGATGGACGAGCCGTTCGGAGCCCTCGACGTGCAGACCAAGGCGATCATGTCGAACGAGCTGCTCACGTTGTGGGAGCGGACCAGGCCCTCGGTCATCTTCATCACGCACGACCTCGAGGAGGCCGTGGCGCTCGCCGACCGGGTGGTGGTGATGACCGCCGGTCCGGGCACCGTGAAGGCGGTCTACGACATCGACCTGCCCCGCCCGCGCGGGGCCGTGCAGGAGATCCGGTTCGACAGCCGGTTCCTCGAGCTGCACCAGCGCATCTGGGAGTCGCTGCGCGAGGAGGTCGAGCGCGCGTACGCGAGAACCGGCCGCACCGCCGGCACCGCCACCACCGGCACCGAGGGAGGACGGCCGTGAACGAGGCCTCGACCATGGGCGACGCCCGGACGCTCGCCGCCATCCGCGCACAGTCCGTCCAGCCCGCCTCGACTGACGAGGCGTCGATCGCCGAGGCTGCGCGCCGCCGCGTGCGCCGGCGGAAGGTGCTGGTCCAGTCGACGCGGCTCGCCGTGCTCGTCGTGGTCGTCGGCGGCTGGCAGCTGTTCACCGACCGCAAGATCGTCGACCCGTTCTTCTTCGGCCAGCCGTCGGGGATCGTGCTCAAGCTGGTGGACTGGGTGGAGCACGGCACGGCCTACGGCTCCCTGTGGCTGCAGATCGGCGTGACCATGAAGGAAGCCCTGCTGGGCTTCGCCTACGGCACGGGCGCGGGGATCGTCCTCGGCGTCCTGCTCGGCCAGATCCCGTTCCTGGCGGACGTGATCGGGCCCTTCATCAAGGTGCTCAACGCGATCCCCCGCATCGTGCTCGGGTCGATCTTCGTCGTGTGGCTGGGGTTCGGCACCACCTCGAAGGTGCTCCTCGCGGCGGTCCTCGTCTTCTTCGTGGTGTTCTTCAACGCCTTCCAGGGCGTGCGTGAGGTGGACCGCAACCTCGTCGCCAACGTGCGGGTGCTCGGCGCCTCCCGGGCGCAGACCGTCCGGCACGTCGTGCTGCCGTCGGCCGTCGTCTGGATCATCGCGAGCCTGCACGTCGCCTTCGGGTTCGCGATCATCGGGGCGATCGTCGGCGAGTTCCTCGGGGCCCAGCAGGGCCTCGGGCTGGTGATCTCGACGGCGCAGAACAACTTCGACCCCAACGGGATCTTCGCCGCGATGCTGCTGATCGCCGTCGTGGCGCTCAGCGCCGAGGGGCTGATCAGCCAGCTCGAGAAGCGCCTGCTCAGCTGGCGGCCCGGCACCCAGACCGAGGTCGCGGGCCTCTAGCCCGCTCCCTCACCGGCACATCGCTGGGCGAGCCATGCCCTCCACGGCTGTGCCCTGCCACTGCACTGCGCAGCCACTGCCCTGCCCTGCCCTGCTGTGCCTGCCACTGCTGTGGCCTGCCACTGCGATGCCCGTCCGCCTGCCCGGAACCACCGAGGAGGTGCCCACCAAGACGTGACCGACCGGACCACCCGCACATCAGCTCTCAACGAGGAGAACGAGACATGGCCACACGAGTGCACGCCCGAACGATGACGGGGTTCGTCGCTGTCGCGACGACCATGACGCTCGCCGCCTGCGGCGGAGCCGCGAGCGGGAGCGGGAGCGCGAGCAGTGCCGCCGCCGGCAGCGCCAGCAGCGCCAGCGCTGCACCGGTCACCGTGACGATGATGGTCGGCGGGATCGACAAGCAGATCTACCTGCCGTACCAGCTGGCCGAGGGCCTGGGCTACTACAAGAAGTACGGCATCGACATGAAGCTGAGCACCGAGGTGTCCGGCGGCGTCGGGGCCGAGGACGCGGTGGCGTCGGGCCAGGTGAACCTGGCCGGTGCGTGGTACGTCCACACGATCGACTTCCAGCAGAAGGGCAAGGACGTCATCAGCGTCGCCCAGCTGAGCGGGGCGCCCGGCGAGCGGGAGATGTGCGCGACGGGTACGACCATCTCCTCGCCGGCCGACTGGTCGGGCAAGACCGTGGGCGTCACCGACCTCGGCTCCGGCACCGACGACCTCACGCTGTACCTCGCCGCGAAGAGCAGCCTCACCCAGGCGCAGTTCCACCGGCAGGGCGTCGGCGCGGGCAGCACCCTGGTCGCGGCACTCCAGCACGGCACCGTCGTCTGCGGGATGACGACCCAGCCCACCGTCAGCGCGCTGGAGACGCAGAAGATCGCGTACTCCGCGATCGACCTGGCCACGACGGACGGGGCCGACAAGTGGCTCGGCGGCGCGTTCCCGTCCGCCGCCGTCCTGGCGAACGCCGACTGGGTGAACGCGAACAAGGACACGGTGCAGAAGGTGGTCGACGCCCTGGTGGCGACGATGCACTACATCGCGACGCACAGCGCGGCGGACATCGCCGACCACCTGCCCCCGAACTTCGTGTCCAACGGGCTGGTGACCAAGGACCTCTACGTCAAGGCCCTCGACCAGGACAAGGGACAGTTCCTGCCCGACGGCATGATGCCGGCCAACGGCCCTGACACGGTCCTGGCGGTGGAGAAGCTGGCCGGCAAGGTCACCGCACCGGTCGACCTGACGAAGACCTACACCAACGACTTCGTCGTCGCCGCCAACAAGCTGGAGGGCTTCGCGCAGTAGCGGGCGTCCGCACACGGGTGCGTGCCCCACCGAGCAGAGGTGGGGCACGCACCCGTGCCTATGCGGGCGGCCGTCGCTCGCCCGGGCCGGGACGTCAGCTCCCGGAGTGGCGGTCCAGGAAGGCGTACACGTCGTTCTCGTCGACCCCGGGGAACGTCCCCGTCGGGAGCGGGGCCAGGATCTGCGTGTGCACCACCGCGCTGGGCCAGGAGCGGTCGGCCCACCGCTCGGCGGGCTCGCGGGCCGGCAGGCGGCAGCAGCGCGGGTCGGGGCAGGTCGAGCGGGTGCGTGCGGTCGTCTCGCGTCCCCGGAACCACTTGGCCTGGTCGAACGGGACGCCGAAGGTGATGGAGAACTCGCCGAGCGAGGTGGTGCCCGTCTGGGTGGACGCCCAGTAGGTGCCGACCGGGGTGTCCACGTACTGGTGGTTCTCCGCGCTGCGGTCGCGCCGGCCGAAGGCGGCGCGCGCCGGCCAGTGCCGGCACACGATCTGCCCGGCTGACGCGCCGGTGCTGTCCGTCGGGAGCGGGAAGCCGTCGTTCTCGTAGCCCTTGTACAGGGCGCCGTCCTCCCCCACCCGCATGAAGTGCACCCGCAGGTCGAGGTGGGAGGTGAGCAGGTTGGTCATGCGTTGCGCCGCCGTCTCGTGCGTCACCCCGAACGCGTCGCGCAGGTCCTCAACCGCCAGATTCTTGGCCTTCTTGGCCCGCTCCAGGAACGGGACCGCGGCGAACTGCGGCATCAGGCACGCGGCCGCGAAGTAGTTGATCTCGATGCGTTGCCGCAGGAAGTCGGCGTAGCTGGCGGGTCGCTCGTGGCCGAGGACCCGGTGGGCGATCGCCTGCAGCGCCAGGGAGCGCAGCCCGTGGCCCCCGGGGATCGAGGCGGGCGGCAGGTAGATCCGTCCGTTGGCCAGGTCGGTGACGGTGCGCGTCGACGGCGGGAGGTCCGGCGTGTGGACCAACGTGAAGCCCAGGCTCTCGGCCATCTGCGCGACGCTGCGGTGGCTGAGTGCCCCGGTCGTGTAGCCGCTGCGGCGGACCAGGTCCGCGGCGACCTCCTCGATCGGCGGCAGCCAGTTGTCCCGCTGGCGCATCCAGCGGTGCAGCACCGTCGTGGCCCGGCGTGCCTCCTCGGGCGTCGCGACCGCGGCGTCCGTCCGGCGGGCCAGCTCCTCGTGCAGGCCGACCAGCGCCTCCAGCACGTCGGTGGGCAGCGTGCGACCGGGACGGATCTCCGGCAGGCCGAGAGCGGCGTAGGACGCCCGCCGCTGCCCCCGGTCGAGCGCGATCTCCAGCGCCGCTCGGCGAGACGGTGGTTCGACGGACAGGAACGAGGCCGTCGGCACCGCGAGCGCGGTCGCGATGGCCTGCAGCAGCGTGACTCGGGGCTCACGCCGGCCGTTCTCGACGAGGGAGAGCTGGCTGGGGCTCACCCCGACCGCCGCACCGAGCTGGTCCAAGGTCATGCCCCGTTCGGTCCGGACGTGCCGGATGCGGCGACCCAGCGTCAGGAGGTCGTCGGCCTCCGCCGCCGCACCCGTCGTCTCCGGTACGGCGATCACCGGGCCGGTCAGGGCGGCCTGGCTGGTCCGGCGGGTGGCTTCGATCGACATGGCATGACGATAACGAAAGATCCGCGTTTCTTGCGGCCGCCGCCACGGTTCCTCGTGGCCCGGACGGTGCAATCGTCAAGACCGTCCGCGATGTTGCGAGAGAAGGAGTACCCGATGACGTCCCTGGCCGAACCGAGCGTGACCGTGAGCGGTCAGCACCTGGCGCAGCGGAACGAGCGCCTCGGCACCTGGGTCGAGGACGTCGCCCGCCTGACCCTCCCCGACCGGGTGGTGTGGTGCGACGGGTCGGCACGGGAGTACCAGGAGCTGTGCGACCTGCTGGTCGACGCCGGGACGTTCGTGCGGCTGAACCCCGAGCGGCGCCCGCGGTCCTTCCTCGCACGGTCGGCCCCGGGGGACGTGGCCCGGGTGGAGAGCCGGACGTTCATCTGCTCGGAGCGCCAGCAGGATGCGGGTCCGACGAACAACTGGCGGGAGCCCGCGCAGATGCGCGCCGAGCTCGACGGCGTGTTCGCCGGGTCCATGCGGGGCCGGACGATGTACGTGGTGCCGTTCTCCATGGGTCCGGTCGGCTCGCCGCTCGCCGAGATCGGCGTGGAGCTGACCGACTCCCCCTACGTCGTGGTGAGCATGCACCTGATGACGCGCGTCGGGGCGGCGGTGCTGGACCAGCTCGGCTCGGACGGGGACTTCGTGCCGGCGGTGCACAGCGTCGGGATGCCGCTGGTCGACCCCGACGGCACGGCCCGCGCGGACGTGCCGTGGCCGTGCAACGAGACCAAGTACATCGTGCACTTCCCCGAGAGCCGCGAGATCTGGTCGTTCGGCTCGGGGTACGGCGGCAACGCCCTGCTCGGTAAGAAGTGCTTCGCCCTGCGGATCGCCTCCGTCATGGGGCGCGACGGCGGCTGGCTGGCCGAGCACATGCTCCTGCTGCGGCTGACCAGCCCCGAGGGACGCGACTACCACCTCGCCGCCGCGTTCCCCTCCGCGTGCGGCAAGACGAACCTGGCGATGGTGCGTCCCACCCTGCCGGGCTGGTCCGCCCAGACGCTGGGCGACGACATCGTCTGGATGCGCCCCGGCCCGGACGGCGGCCTGCGCGCGATCAACCCCGAGGCCGGGTTCTTCGGCGTCGCCCCCGGCACGGGCGAGACCACCAACCCCACGGCGATCGCCATGGTCGCCAGCGACACGATCTTCACCAACGTCGCCCTCACCGACGACGGCGACGTGTGGTGGGAGGGGCTGACCGAGCGGGTCCCCGACCACCTGGTCGACTGGACGGGGCAGGACTGGACCCCGGCTTCCGGCCGGCCCGCAGCCCACCCGAACTCCCGGTTCACCGTCAGCGCGGACCGCTGCCCCGCGATCGCCCCGGACTGGGAGGACCCGGCCGGGGTGCGGGTCGACGCCATCCTGGTCGGCGGCCGGCGGGCGACCAACGTGCCGCTGGTGACGCAGGCCCGGGACTGGGCCCACGGCGTGTTCCTCGGGGCGACGATCTCCTCCGAGCAGACGGCCGCCGCCGAGGGGACGGTCGGCACCCTGCGCCGCGACCCGTTCGCCATGCTGCCGTTCTGCGGCTACCACATGGGCGACCACTGGGCGCACTGGCTCGAGGTCGGCGCCCGGCTCGGAGCCGGCGCCCCGGCGATCTTCGCCGTGAACTGGTTCCGCAAGGGTGCCGACGGCCGGTACCTGTGGCCCGGGTACGGCGAGAACTCGCGGGTGCTCGCGTGGGTCGTGGGGCGGCTGGAGGGGTCGGCGGCTGCCGTGGACTCCCCCGTCGGCCTGCTGCCCGCCCCCGGCGCGCTGGACGTCACCGGGATCGACGTCGACCCCGAGCAGGTGTCCGAGCTGCTCGACGTCGACCCGGCCGCCTGGCTGGCCGAGGCGGACGCCACCGCCGAGTGGTTCGAGACCTTCGGCGACCGGCTGCCGCCGCAGGTCGCGGCCGAGCTCACCGGACTTCGGCAACGCCTGGCGGAGCGCCTGTGACAGCGGCGACCCGGTCGGCGGACGGAGCGTGCGTCTGACCCGGTGCTCAGTCCTGGGGCGACAGCTCCGCGGTGGCGAGGTGCTCGCGCAGCGCGCCGTCGAGGGTCTCGATGTCGCCGTGCTCGACCAGCTCCGCCAGCCTGCGATGGTCCTGCAGGATCCGCTCGGCGTTCGGCCCGCTGGCCGCACGCCGAGCGGTGAGCAGCACCTGCCGCGCGCGCAGCTTGTCGTAGAAGTCGAGCAGCACGGGATTGCCGCCGGCGACGACGAAGGACCGGTGGAACTCGACGTCCACCTCGACGAACCGCGGGAGGTCGGCCCGGGCGAGCTGTTCCGCCTGGTCGTCGACCAGTGCGGCGAGGGTCCGCGCCAGCGCCCGGCGGTCCGCCTCGGGCAGCGACCGTGCCGATGCGTACTCGACCGCGTGCCGGGCCTGCATCACGTGGCGGGACTCCTCCGGGCCGATCTGCCGGACCAGGGCGCCGCGCTGCGGGTAGATGGTGACCCAGCCCTCGTCCTGCAGCCGGACGAGCGCCGTGCGGACCGGTGTGCGGCTGACCCCCACCCGGGCGGCGAGGTCGTGCTCGCTGACCATCGAACCCGGGGCGATCTCCCCGCTGGCGATCGCCTGGCGGATCTCCTGGAGCGCCCGCTGTGCGGCGCTCGGCGTCTGCGACACCACCACGTGCCCCCTCGTTCCCGCTGCTGGACCCCCAGTCTGTCCCACTCGGGTCGCGGGGGTAACCTGATTGGTATCCCAGTTGGATTCCAGTAGGACGGCGGTTGGATGTCGGAGGCGACGGTGGGCGTGGGCCCGTGGACGGGACGGGCGCGGGCCTGGACGACGGTCGCCCCGGCGGTGTTCGCGGCGGCCTGGGGCGGCAACCACTTCACGCCGCTGATGCTGATGTACCGGCAGCACGACGGGTACACGACGATGGCGGTGGATGTCGTGTTCGCGGCCTACGTGGCGGGCCTGGTGCCGGGCTTCCTGCTCTCCGGCGCGCTGTCGGACCGGTACGGCCGCAAGCGCGTGATGGTGCCGGCCGTGGTGCTGGGCATCGCCGCGAGCGCGGCCCTGGCCACGGGTGTGCACACCCTGCCGCTGATGTGCCTGGGGCGGCTGCTGTCCGGGCTGAGCGTCGCCGCGGCGATGGTGGTGGGCACCAGCTGGTTGCGCGAGCTGTCGCAGGCTCCGTTCGAGCCGGGGGCGGACGACGGCACGGGAGCCGCACGCGCCTCGGTGACGCTGACGCTCGGGTTCGGTGTGGGCGCCGGGGTGTCGGGTGCGCTCGCGCAGTGGGCGCCCGAGCCGTCCGTCCTCCCCTACGTCGTGCACGTGCTGCTGTCGCTCTGGGCGCTCGCCGCCCTGGTCGCAGCCCCTGAGACCCGGCGGTTCGACGCCGACATCCGCTCGCTGCTGGCGGACCTGCGCGTGCCGGCGGCGTCGCGCCGCCGGTTCCTGCTGGTGCTGACCCCGCTGGCGCCGTGGGTGTTCGCCGGTGCCGCGCTGGCGTACGCGGTGCTGCCCGCGCTGCTGCACCGGGCCAGCCACGGTGCGGACGTCGCCGTCGCGGCGGTGCTCGCGCTGGTGACCCTCGGCACCGGCGCGCTGGTGCAGGTGGGCCTGCGGCGGCTGCCGCCGGGACGCCGTCGGCACGCGCCGCACGTGGGGATGGGCGCGATGGCGGTCGGTGCCGCGCTGTGCGCCCGGGCGGCAGTCGCACCGACGTTGTGGCTGGCGGCGGTCGCGGCGGTGGTGCTGGGGCTGGGCTACGGCATCTGCATGGTGACCGGCCTGGTGGAGGTGCAGCGGCTGACCGACGAGGAGCACCTCGCGGGGCTGACGGGCGTGTACTACAGCCTCACGTACCTGGGGTTCACGCTGCCCGTCGTGCTCGCCTGGCTGCAGCCGGTCGGCGGCTACCCCGTTCTGCTGACCGCCGTCGCGGTGCTGGCCGTCGTGTGCGGCACCGTCGTCGCCGTCGCGCGGCGGACGATCCCGGTGCCGGTCTGGCCGGACGAGTCTGCGGCGCCGTGGCTCGAGCGGGTGAGCGCCCGATGACCACGTGGCTGACCGAGGGCGGGTGGCGGCACCGCCCGACCGAGGCCGACGAGGCGCAGCTCCTCGCGGCGGCCCGGGACGAGCTCCGCGACCGCGGGTACGACGGCATCACGCTGACCGCCGTGGCCGAGCGCGCGGGTACCCGCGGGAGCAGGGTGCACCGGCGGTGGTGGACCCGGGCGGAGCTGGTGGTCGACGCACTGGCGGATCCGCGACCGGATCCGAGCACCGCGCCGGACACGGGCTCGGTGGTCGACGACCTGCGCGCGCTGCGCGCGGGCGCGCACGAGGAGGCGTTCTGGCGTGCTCTGCCCGGGCTGGTGGCCGAGGCCGCCGACTCGCCGGAGCTGACGTCGGCGATCCGCGACCGGCTGGTCCAGCCGCGCGTCGAGCAGCTGCGCGCGGTGCTGCGCCGAGCGGCGGCACGCGGCGAGCTCGGCGCGGCCGACCCCGACCTGCTGGCCGAGGTGCCCGCCGCGATGGTGACGTACCGGCTGCTCGTCGGCCGGGAGCCGCTCGACCCTGCCTTCCTCGAGGCCGTCCACGAGGGGCTGCTCGTGCCGGCCGCCACGGGCTGCGCCGCGCACTGACGGCGCGGGACCGGCGGGCACGCCGGACCACGTCTGCCTGGGCCCGGGTTGCGTCCGGGGCCGCGGCTCCGGCGTCCGGGAACCGTCAGGATCGTCGCCCGGCGCCGACCCCGGTGGATCAATGGTCGTGACGGCCACGGTGGACGTCCGGCCTGCGGGCCGTGGACGGCGAGGGGTGCGCACACGATGGCGGACCTGGCGTTCGTGGTGCTGACCGCCCTGTGCTTCGTGGTGCTGGGGCTGCTGGTGCGCGGGTTGGAGCGGCGGTGAACGCCGAGACGTGGGTCGCGCTGGCGATCGCCGCCGCGCTGGCCGGCTACCTGCTGTACGCGCTGCTGCACCCGGAGCGGTTCTGATGTCCGCCACGGCGGCGGCGGTCGCCCAGATCGCCATCGTGGTGGCGGTGCTGGCGGCGGTGCACGTGCCGCTCGGCGACTACATGGCGCGGGCGTTGGAGAGCACCCGGCACCTGCGCGTCGAACGGTGGGTGTACCGGCTGTGCGGCGTCGACCCGGACGCCGACCAGCGCTGGGGCGTGTACGCCCGGTCGCTGCTGGCGTTCTCCGGCGTCGGCGTGCTGGTGCTGTACGGGCTGCAGCGGGTGCAGGCGCACCTGCCGCTGTCCCTCGGCATGAGCGCCGTGAACCCCGCGACCGCGTGGAACACCGCCGCCTCGTTCGTCACCAACACCAACTGGCAGTCGTACTCGGGCGAGCAGACCATGGGCCAGCTGGTGCAGATGGCCGGGCTGGCGGTGCAGAACTTCCTGTCCGCGGCGGTGGGCCTGGCGGTGGCGGTCGCGCTGGTGCGCGGGTTCACGCGCAGCCGCACGGACCGGATCGGCAGCTTCTGGGTGGACGTCGTCCGCTCGGTGGTCCGCATCCTGCTGCCCCTGGCCGTGCTCGCCGCGGTGGTGCTGCTGGCCGGCGGCGTGGTGCAGAACCTGACCGGCGTGCACGACGTCACGACGTTGGCCGGGGGCACGCAGCACCTGGTCGGTGGCCCGGTGGCCTCCCAGGAGGCGATCAAGCAGCTGGGCACCAACGGCGGCGGCTACTTCAACGCCAACAGCGCCCATCCGTTCGAGAACCCGTCGGCGTGGACCGACCTGGTGCAGATCGTGCTGCTGCTGATGATCCCGTTCTCCCTGCCGCGGACGTTCGGCACCCTGGTGCACGACCGGCGCCAAGGCGCGGCGATCCTCGCCGTGATGGGCACGCTGTGGGGCGCCGCGGTGGCCGTGACCACCTGGGTGGAGCTGCGCGGTCCCGGAGCGGTGCCGGCGCTGGCGGGCGCCGCGATGGAGGGCAAGGAGGTCCGGTTCGGGCCGGCCGCGTCCGCCCTGTTCGCGGCCTCCACCACCAGCACGTCAACCGGCGCGGTGAACGCCGCGCACGACTCGCTGACCGCCCTCGGCGGCGGCGTCGCGATGATGAACATGATGCTGGGCGAGGTCTCCCCCGGCGGCGTCGGCACCGGGCTGTACGGGATGCTCGTCGTCGCGGTGCTCGCCGTGTTCCTCGCCGGGCTCATGGTGGGGCGCACGCCGGAGTACCTGGGCAAGAAGGTGGGCCGCCGCGAGGTGACCCTCGTCGCGCTGTCGATCCTCACCATGCCGGCCATCGTGCTGGTGGGCGGCACGCTGACCGCCGGGATCCCCGCGCTGCGGGCCGCGGCCATCAGCACCGGCGGCCCGCACGGGCTGAGCGAGATCCTCTACGCCTACGCCTCCGCCGGGAACAACAACGGCTCCGCGTTCGGCGCGTTCACCGCCACCTCGACCTACCAGGAGGTCGCCCTCGGCATCGCCATGCTGCTGGGCCGGTTCGTCCCCATCGTGCTGACGCTGGCGCTGGCCGGCTCCCTCGCCGCACAGCGGACCGTGCCGCCCGGCGCGGGCACGCTGCCCACCCACACGCCGGTGTTCGTCGGGCTGCTGGTGGGTGTCGTCGTCATCGTCGCCGGCCTGACCTTCTTCCCCGCACTCGCGCTCGCACCCCTCGCCGAGGCCCTGTCATGACCGTCACCGCGCTGCCAGTCCCCGCTCCCGACCTGCCGAGCACCCGACCCCCGGCCGGGGCGTTCGAGCCGCGGCAGCTGCTCGCGTCGCTGCCGCAGGCCTTGCGCAAGCTCGACCCGCGCCACCAGGTGCGCTCCCCCGTGATGTTCGTCGTCTGGGTGGGCGCGGCGCTCACCACCGTGCTGGCGGTGCTGCACCCGAGCGGGTTCGCGTGGGCCATCACCGTGTGGCTGTGGCTCACGGTGGTGTTCGCCAACCTCGCCGAGGCGGTGGCCGAGGGGCGGGGCCGCGCCCAGGCGGCGTCCCTGCGCCGCACCCGCACGTCCACCACGGCGCACCGGCTGCGTGCGGACGGCACCCTCGAGGACGTCCCCGGGGTGGCGCTCACCGTCGGCGACCGCGTGGTGGTGACCGCCGGCGAGGTGATCCCTGGCGACGGCGACGTGGTCGAGGGCGTGGCGGCGGTCGACGAGTCCGCGGTCACGGGCGAGTCCGCGCCGGTGATCCGCGAGTCCGGCGGCGACCGGTCGGCCGTGACCGGCGGCACCCGGGTGCTGTCCGACCGGATCGTCGTGCAGGTCACCGCCAAGCCG
The DNA here is from genome assembly GCA_001898185.1 of Cellulomonas sp. 73-145. Classification (GTDB taxonomy): domain Bacteria; phylum Actinomycetota; class Actinomycetes; order Actinomycetales; family Cellulomonadaceae; genus Cellulomonas. The sequence goes on from MKTI01000005.1 coordinate 507,160, forward strand.
GGCGAGACGTTCCTGGACCGGATGATCGCCCTGGTCGAGGGCTCGGCCCGGCAGCGCACCCCCAACGAGATCGCCCTGACGCTGCTGCTGGCGTCGCTGACGCTGATATTCCTGCTGGCCGTCGTGACGCTGCAGCCGTTCGCCACCTACTCGGGCCGGGCGCAGTCGATCACCGTTCTGGTGGCCCTGCTGGTGTGCCTGATCCCCACCACCATCGGCGCGCTGCTGTCCGCGATCGGCATCGCCGGCATGGACCGGCTGGTGCAGCGCAACGTGATGGCGTTGTCGGGTCGGGCGGTCGAGGCGGCCGGGGACGTCGACGTGCTGCTGCTGGACAAGACCGGCACCATCACGCTGGGCAACCGGCAGGCGGTCGAGCTGGTGCCGGCGGACGGCGTGGAGGCGGACCGGCTGGCGGACGCCGCGCAGCTGTCGTCCCTGGCGGACGAGACGCCGGAGGGCCGCTCGATCGTCGTGCTGGCCAAGGAGGAGTTCGGCCTGCGCGAGCGGCCGGCCGGCCAGCTGGGCCAGACCACGTTCATCCCGTTCTCGGCGCAGACCCGCATGAGCGGGGTGGACCAGTCCGGCCCGGACGGCACCCGGTCGATCCGCAAGGGGGCGGCCAGTGCGGTGATGGCCTGGGTGCGCGAGCACGGCGGCCACCCGACGGCCGACGTGGGCGAGGCGGTCGACGCGATCGCCGGCTCCGGCGGCACCCCGCTGGTGGTCGCGGAGCTGGTGGGCGACGGGCCGGCGCGGGCGCTCGGCGTGGTGCACCTGAAGGACGTGGTGAAGTCCGGCATGCGCGAGCGGTTCGCGCAGCTGCGGGCGATGGGCATCCGGACGGTGATGATCACCGGCGACAACCGCCTGACCGCCGCCGCGATCGCCGACGAGGCGGGGGTCGACGACTTCCTGGCCGAGGCGACCCCGGAGGACAAGCTCGCGCTGATCCGCACCCAGCAGGCCGAGGGACGCCTCGTCGCGATGACGGGCGACGGCACCAACGACGCCCCGGCGCTGGCTCAGGCCGACGTGGGGGTGGCGATGAACACCGGCACCTCGGCCGCCAAGGAGGCCGGGAACATGGTCGACCTCGACTCCAACCCGACCAAGCTGATCGAGATCGTCGCGATCGGCAAGCAGCTGCTGATCACCCGCGGGGCGCTGACCACGTTCTCCATCGCCAACGACGTGGCCAAGTACTTCGCGATCATCCCGGCGATGTTCGCCGGCCTCTACCCACAGCTGCAGGCGCTGAACGTGATGCACCTGCACTCGCCCCAGACGGCGGTGCTGTCGGCCGTCGTGTTCAACGCCCTGATCATCGTGGCGCTGGTGCCGGTGGCGCTTCGCGGGGTGCGGTACACCCCGTCCAGCGCCGCGGCCCTGCTGCGCCGCAACCTGCTGGTGTACGGCCTCGGCGGGATCGTCGTGCCGTTCCTCGGCATCAAGGCGATCGACCTGCTCGTCACGCTGCTGCCCGGTCTGTGAACCGGGACGGAACGGGAACCTCCATGACCTCCTGGCTGCGTCAGCTGGTAGCGGCGCTCAAGGTGCTGCTCGTCGCGACGCTCGTGCTCGGCCTCGCCTACCCCCTGGTGGTGCTGGGCATCGGCCGGCTGATGCCCGCCCGCGCCGACGGGTCGCTGGTGCGCGTCGGCGGCACGGTGGTCGGCTCCGCCCTGATCGGTCAGCCATCCGGCGGCGACCAGTGGTTCCAGCCGCGGCCGTCGGCGGCCGGCGACGGCTACGACCCCCTGGCATCGGGCGGCTCGAACCTCGGCCCGAACGATCCGGGTCTGCTGGCCACCGTGGAGCAGCGCCGTCAGCAGGTCGCCGCTCGCGAGGGCGTCGACCCGGCCGCGGTGCCGGCGGACGCCGTCACGGCGTCGGCCTCCGGGCTCGACCCGGACATCTCCCCCGCCTACGCGCGGCTGCAGGTGGCCCGCGTCGCGCGGGTGCGCGGCCTGGACCCGGCCGTGGTCCGCGCGCTGGTGGACGAGCACGTCGAGGGGCGCACCCTCGGCGTGCTCGGCGACCCGCACGTCAACGTGCTGCAGCTGAACGTGGCGCTCGCCGCGCTGCCCGCCGCTGCGGCAGGGTGAGCACGTGGGCAACGCAGATCGGCGGCGCGGGACGCTGCGGGTCTTCCTCGGCGCAGCCCCGGGCGTCGGCAAGACCTACGCGATGCTCGACGAGGCCCAGCGCCGGCACGAGCGGGGCGTCGACGTCGTCGCCGGCCTCGTCGAGACGCACGGCCGCGAGCAGACCGCCGCCCAGCTCGCCGGCCTGGAGGTGCTCCCCCGGCGAATGATCGCGTACCGCGGCACCAGCTTCGGAGAGCTCGACGTCGATGCGGTGCTGGCCCGCCGCCCGGAGGTCGCCCTGATCGACGAGCTGGCGCACACCAACGTGCCCGGCAGCCGCAACGCCAAGCGCTGGCAGGACGTCGAGGAGGTGCTCGAAGCCGGCATCGACGTGGTCACCACGGTGAACATCCAGCACCTCGAGTCGCTCAACGACGTGGTCGAGTCGATCACCGGCGTGCACCAGCAGGAGACCGTGCCCGACGAGGTGGTGCGCCGCGCCGACCAGATCGAGCTGGTCGACATGAGCCCGGAGGCGCTGCGCCGCCGGCTGGCGCACGGCAACGTCTACCGGCTCGACAAGGTGGACGCCGCCCTCACCCACTACTTCCGGCCCGGGAACCTCACCGCGCTGCGCGAGCTGGCGCTGCTGTGGACCGCCGACCGGGTCGACGACGCCCTCGCCCGCTACCGCGAGGAGCACGAGATCGCGGAGCTGTGGCCAGCCCGCGAGCGGCTGGTGGTCGCCGTCAGCGGCGGGCCGGAGACGGAGACCCTGGTGCGCCGGGGGGTGCGGATCGCGTCCCGCCCGGCCGGTGGCGAGCTGCTGGTGCTGCACGTGTCGCGCGGCGACGGCCTGGCCGGTGCCGGTCCCGAGGCGCTGGCGCGGCACCGGACGTTCACCGAGAGCCTCGGAGGCACCTGGCACAACGTCGTCGGGGACGACGTCGCGGCGGCGATCCTCGACTTCGCCCGGGCGATGAACGCCACCCAGGTGCTGCTCGGCGCCACCCGCCGCCGCGGCCCCCTCGGCCGGCTGGCGCCCGGTGCGGTGCCGCGGGTCATCCGCGGCGCCGGCGACATCGACGTGCTCGTCGTCACCCACGAGCGCGCCGGCGGCGGACGTCCGGTCCGGGCTCGCCGACCGGGTCTGTCGGTGCGCCGGGTGGCCACCGCCTGGGCGCTCGCCGTCGCGGGGCCGGTCCTGCTCGGGCTCGTGCTGCGGCAGGCGCAGGCCGCGGCGACCTCCCTGCCGACCGTCCTCATGCTGTTCCTCGCCCTGACGGTCGGCGTCGCGATCGTCGGCGGCGTGGGGCCGGCGCTGTGCGCCGCCGTGCTCAGCGGCCTGCTCAGCAACTACCTGTTCGTCCCGCCCGTCGGCACCCTGACCATCACGCAGCCGCAGAACGCCGTGGCCATCACCGTCCTGATCGCCGTCGCCGTCGCCGTCTCGGCGGTGGTGGACCTCGCCGCCCGGCGCAGCGTGCAGGCCGTCCGCGCCCGCGGCGAGGCGGACACTCTCGCCTCCGCCTCCGCGGCCGTGCTCCGCGGCACCGACGCGGTGCCGGCCATGCTCACGTCGCTGCGCGAGGCCTTCTCCGTCGACGGCGTCACCCTGCTGACACGTGCGGACGAGACCTCCGCCTGGGCGCCCGCGCACAGCGCAGGGCTGGCGGCCCCCGACCCGTCCGAGGCCGACGTCACCTTCGTCCCCGTGCACCCCACGCTCGCCGTCACGCTGCGGGGACGTCCGCTGTCGGCCGAGGACCTCCGGGTCGTCGCCGCGGTCGGCGTGCACGCCGCAGCCGCGCTCGAGCGCGACGCCCTGCAGGCCCAGGCCAAGGCCGCCCGGCTGGAACGCGAACGGACCGCGACCCGGACCGCGCTGCTCGCCGCCGTCTCCCACGACCTGCGCACCCCCCTGGCGGCGATCAAGGCCGGGGTCACCGCGCTGACCAGCAGCGGGGACATGCTCCCGCCGGCCGACCGGGACGCCCTGCTGGACGACCTGACCACCAGCACCGACCGGCTGCAGGCGCTGATCGACAACCTGCTGGACATGAGCCGCCTCGACGCCGGCGCCGTCACCGTGGCCCGCACCCCCGTCGCCCTCGACGAGGTGGTGCTCACCGCGCTGGCCCCGCTCGACGACGAGCGGCTGACCATCGACGTCCCCGAGGACCTGCCCCTGGTCCGTGCCGACGCGGGGCTGCTCGAACGCGCCGTCGCCAACCTGGTGGAGAACGCGCTGCGCTACACCTCGGCCCCCGTGCGCGTCGTCGCCGGTGCGCTTCCGGGCTCGGTGGTGCTGCGGGTGGTGGACCAGGGGCCCGGCGTCCCGGACGAGGACAAGCCGGCGATGTTCACCGCGTTCCAGCGCCTGGGCGACAACCCGCGCGGTCACGGCCTGGGCCTGGGGCTCGCCGTGGCGCGAGGCTTCGTCGAGGCGAACGGCGGCACGCTCGACGCCGAGGACACGCCTGGCGGAGGCCTCACGATGGTGGTCACGCTGCCCCTGGAGGCCGGATGACCCGCGTTCTTGTGGTCGAGGACGACCCAGCGCTCGCCCGCGCGCTGGCGATCACCCTGCGCGCCCACCGGTACGACGTCATCGTCGCCCACACCGGCGCCGCCGCGCTGGACGCCGCCGGCGGCGGCCACGTCGAGCTCGTCGTGCTGGACCTGGGGCTGCCCGACCTCGACGGCATGGACGTGCTGCACGCGCTGCGCGGCTGGACGAGCGTGCCGGTGGTGGTGCTGTCCGCCCGGCAGACGGCCGACGACAAGGTCGCCGCGCTGGATGCCGGCGCCGACGACTACCTGACCAAACCGTTCACCATGGACGAGCTGCTCGCCCGCTTGCGGGTGGCGGTCCGGCACGCCGTCCCCGAGACCGCTCCCGTGGTCGAGACGGCGACCTTCACCGTCGACATCCCGCACCACCGCGTCACGCGCGACGGCGAGGACGTGCGGGTCACGCCCACCGAGTGGCACCTGCTCGAACAGCTCGCCCGCAACGTGGGCAAGGTGGTGGGCCGCCGCGAGCTGCTCACGGAGCTGCGCGGGCCCCATCTCGACCGGCAGACCCACTACCTGCGGGTGTACGTCGCCCAGCTGCGGCGCAAGCTCGAGCCCGACCCGGCTCATCCTCGCCACCTACTCACCGAACCGGGCATCGGCTACCGACTGGTGCCCTGACCCTCCTCACCCCGAAGGAGCCCGCCCGTGGCCGTCGCGCTCGAGATCGCCGTGCAGGACCCCGAGGGCGTCGCCGCGGCGGTCGCCGGTGGCGCCGACCGGATCGAGCTGTGCACCGCTCTCGCACTCGGTGGCCTGACCCCGTCGGCCGCGCTGGTCCGGGCGGCGGTGGCCGCCGGGCTGCCCGTGCACGTGCTGGTGCGGCCGCGTGCCGGGGGTTTCGAGTACAGCGCGGTCGAGCTCGCGGTGATCCTCGACGACGTGCGCAGGGCCCTCGACCTCGGCGCGCACGGCGTGGTGGTCGGCGGGGTGCGCGGCGAACGGATCGACACGTCGTTGGTCGAGCAGGTCCGGGCGCTCGCCGGGTCGGCGGAGGTGACGTTCCACCGGGCGTTCGACACGCTGACGGACCTGGAGCCGGCCCTCGAGGTGCTCGCCGGCCTCGGCGTGGACCGCGTGCTGACCTCGGGCGGCGCCAGCCGGGTCGCGGACGGGCTGGCTCAGCTCGAACGCCTGGTGGAGCGGGCCGACGGTCGGCTCCAGGTGATGGCGGGGTCCGGCATCGACGCGTCCACGGTGCGGGCCGTGGTGGCGACGGGCGTCGCCGCGGTCCACGCGTCGGCGAAGCGGACGGTGGTCGAGGCGTCCCGGGTGGACCTCGGGTCGCTGGCGCAGGCCGGCTCGTCGGCGCGCCAGGCGACGGACGAGGCGGCGGTCCGCGCGCTGCGCACGGCGCTCGACGAGGTCGGTCGGACCAGCTGACGGGCGGGATCACGGTCCCATCCGCGGGCCGAAACCCGCCCCTACCCTGACCTCATGGGTCACGGGCGCTCGTACCTGGCCGAGCTCGTCCGGATCAACGACACGTTGATCTGGTCGCAGGACCGCACCGACTCCTTCGTCGCCGCGGTCGAGATCATCCGCGAGATCATGGGCGCCCGCCTGGCGCCGACCTACCTGCAGGACGAGGCCGGCAACCTGCTGGTGCTGGTGACGGACGACCAGACGCGGGACGCCCTCGGCCCCCACTTCGCGACGATGCCGGCGCACGAGCACGTCCGACCCCCGTGGATCAACCCGCAGGAGTGGCCGGTCTCGGCCGCGGACCACCTCGGGGACCCGGCGTGGAGGCTGCTGCCCGACGACTTCAAGGCGTGGTTCGGCGAGTCGGGCGTGGTGGTGTCGATCCACGCCGACGGCCGGCACCTGGGCGCCGTCCTGCTGTGCTTCGACGGGCCGTGGGCGCTGACCACGACCCGCAAGGAGTTCCTCGCGGCGGCCGGACGGATCCTCGGCAACGCGGTGTACCGGTGGCAGGTCGCCGGGCGGGAGCGCGAGCTCGGTGCGCTGGAGGAGCGGCGCCGGCTCAGTGACGAGCTGCACGTGGACCTGTCCCAGCAGCTCGCTGCGCTGGGGCTGCACGCCGGGGTGATGCAGCTGGACGCCGCCGCGCGGGACGTGGACCGTCTGGTGGCGGACGTGGACCACCTCGAGCAGCTCGTCTCCACCGCCAACCGGAGCCTGCGGCACCAGATGCTGGGCCTGCGCACCGACGCGGAGATGGTCAAGGGCACCTTCGCCGCGCAGGTGCGCTGCCACCTGGACAACTTCGAGCGGCAGTTCGGCATCCCGGTCACGCTGGAGTGCACCGGTGACGCCGACCAGGTGCCGCTGGCGGTGGCGGCCCAGCTGATCCGCGTCCTGCAGGAGGCGCTGGCGAACGTGCACCTGCACGCGCACGCCGCCGCCGTCACCGTCCGGCTGCTGCCCACCTCCACGCGCATCCGCCTCGAGGTGGAGGACGACGGCAACGGGTTCGACCCCACCTCCGTGCCGGACTCCCGCCTCGGCGTCCGCATCATGTCCGAGCGGATGCAGCAGGTGGACGGTGTGGTGCGGTTCGGCCGCGGCGCCGCCGGCGGGACGCTCGTCACCGCGGAGGCGCCGCTGCGGCGCGCCGGCTCGTCGTCGGCGATGCCGTCGCGCGTCGGGGTGGCGTCATGACGCCGACCACCGTGCTCGTGGTGGACGACCACGCGCTGTTCCGCGACGGCCTGACGGCGCTGATCAGCCGGTGGGACGACTTCGTGGTGGTCGGCACCGCGGCGGACGGCGCCGAGGCGATCCGGCTGGCCCGGTCCCTGCGGCCCGGCCTGATCCTCATGGACGTGCGGATGGAGCCGGTCGGCGGCGTCGAGGCGACCGCGGCCATCACCGCCGCCGACCCGGACGTCCGCGTGGTGATGCTGACCATGTCGAGCCTCGGCGAGGACGTGTACCAGGCGCTGCGCAACGGTGCGCATGGGTACCTGAGCAAGGACGAGCGCGCCGACCGGCTGCACGAGTACCTCGCCGGCCTGATGCGCGGCGAGGCCGCGATGTCCTCCACCATCGCGGCGCGGGTGCTCGCCGAGTTCGGCCTGCCGGGCGGCTCCGGCACCCCGGTCCCGCCGGCCCACGAGCGGCTGACGCACCGCGAGCGCGACGTGCTGCGGTTCCTGGTGGACGGGCTGTCCAACGAGGAGATCGCCCAGCAGCTGTTCCTGTCCGAGGCGACGGTGAAGAAGCACCTCGGCAGCATCATGACCAAGCTCCACGTGCGGAACCGGGTGCAGGTGGCGGTGTTCGGCGTGCGGCAGGGGATCGTCCGCTAGCCCTCGCGGACCGTCTGCCCACGCGCCGCGGACTGTCCGCTCGCGCGCCGCGGCTCGTCCGCCTATGCCGCCGCGGCCGTGGGCCGGCCCCGGCAGAGGTAGCCGATCGGCTACCCCGGCGTACCCGGTCGGTGCTGGTCCGCCCCTGCGCCCCGCCGGTTGACTCGAGGCAGTCACGGTGCGCGCAGACGCGCGCCGTCCGGCTCGAGCGAAGAGGCGTCGATGAGGGCAGTGGTGGTGTACGCGTGGGCCCGGTCGGCCGCAGGGGCGATCGTGCACGCGGACGGTGGGGTCGAGTGGCGCCACGCCCGGCCGGTGGCCGGTGAGGACGACCCGGCGGCCGTGGCCGCGGCCCTCGCGGTGGCAGGGCCGGACGGCGACGTCGTCGGGCTGACGCTCGGCGACGCGGACGCCAGCTGGGCGCTCGCCCGCGGCGCCGCACGTGCGGTGCGGGTGACCGATGCGCCGGCGTCCGACGACGAGGGCGTCACGGCCGCGGTGATCGCGGCGGGCGTCCGGTCGGTGGCCGACGTCGACGTGGTGGTGGTCGGCGACAGCGAGGAGCACCCCGGTGTCGCGGCCGCCGTCGGCGCGCGGCTCGGCTGGCCGGTGGTGGCCGGCGTGGTGTCCGCCGCACCGTCGGGTGCCGGGATCGAGGCGGTCCGGCGGGCCGGTGACGTGCAGGAGACCGTCGTGGTGACCTGCCCGGCCGTGCTCGGCGTGGCGGCGGAGGGTGCGGAGAGCCGCACCCCCGGCATGAAGGAGCAGCTCGCGGCCCGCAAGCGTCCGGTGGTGACGACGACGCTCGCCGAGCTGGGCGTGGACACGCTGCCCGCCGCGGTGGTCGCGGGGGGCACCCGGCTGCCGGAACAGGCCCGGACCAGGGTGTTCGAGGGAGAACCGGAACAGACCGCGCGGCAGCTGGTCGCCGCGCTGCGGGCCGAGGGGGTCCTGTGATGAGCGACGACACCTGGCTGCTGGCCGCCGCCGGCACCCACCTGAAGGGCGCCGTCGCCGCGGCACGTGCAGCGGGCGGACGGGTCACCGTGCTGGCCGTCGGCCCGCGCGAGCTCGCCGACGCCGCCGCGGCCGCCGCACCCGACGAGGTCCGCTGGCTGGAGACGGCCGACGACCAGCCTGCCGAGGCGTGGGCCGCGGCCCTCGCCGCCGAGGTGGCCGCCGCGGCGCCGCACGTGGTGCTCGCGCCGTCCGACCCCGCCTCGCGCACCCTGCTGGCGGCCGCGGCGGTACCGCTCGGCGCGGCGCTGCTGACCCGGGTGCTGACCGTCCGGTCGCAGGACGACGCGCTCGTCGTCGACCGCTCCTCCCTCGGGGGCGCCGTGGTGGAGACCCTCACTGTGCAAGGTCCGCTGGCGGCCGTCCTGGAGGACGCGGACGACGCACCGCCGGCCGCGGCGCCGGCCACCGTCGCTCCCCTGGCGCCCGCCGGGGCGCCCGTGCCGATGCAGGTGAAGCGGGAGCCGCTGCCCGGTGCCGCCGCCGGCATCCGGGACGCAGCCCGCGTCGTCTCCGTCGGCCGCGGCCTGCGGTCCAAGGACGACCTGGCGCTGCTCGACGGCCTGCTCGCGGCGCTCGGCGCGGAGCTGGCGTGCTCGATGCCGGTCGCCGACGACCTGGGCTGGGTGCCCAAGGAGCGGTACGTCGGCCGGTCCGGCCAGCACATCGCCCCTCGCCTGTACCTGGCGCTCGGCATCTCCGGGATGCCGCAGCACCTGGAGGGCGTGCGCGACGCGAAGGTCGTCGCCGCGGTGAACAACGACCCGGCGGCCCCGATCTTCCGCACGGCCGACTACGGCGTGGTGGGCGACCTCTACGAGGTGGTCCCCGCGCTGGTGGCCGCCCTCGCCGAGTAGCACGCGCTCGTCGCACCACAGGTACCTCACAGTCACACCACGAGAGAAGAGAACGAGATGTCAGAGCAGTTCGACGTCGAGTACGACGTCGTCGTCGTCGGTGGCGGCGGCTCCGGGCTGTCGGCGGCCGTGCAGGCCGCGCAGAACGGGCTGACGGTCGCGGTGCTGGAGAAGATGCCGCAGCTGGGCGGCTCCTCGGCGTTCGCGGAGGGCCACGCGGCGTTCGAGTCCGACGAGCAGATCAAGCGCGGCATCCACGTCTCCAAGGACGAGGGCTTCCGTGCCTACCTGGACTACAGCCACTGGCGTGCCGACGCGGCGATCGTGTCCCGGTTCGTGGAGAACGCCGCGACCACCATCGTGAAGATGCGCGAGCTCGGGGCGGTGTACGAGGAGGTCATCGTCACGGCCGAGGACCAGCCCGGTGAGCTGGTGACGTGGCACATCCCGCGCGGCGAGGTGGCCCACGTGCTCGAGCTGATGGAGGCCCGGGCGCGGGAGCTCGGCGTGGAGATCTACCTGCAGACCGCCGCGCAGAAGATCGTGATGGCGGACGGCCGCGTCGCCGGCATCGTCGTCACGGACGCCGACGGCGAGGAGGTGCGGATCGGTGCGAAGGCCGTGATCGTCGGCACCGGCGGCTACGCCAAGAACCCCGAGATGATCAACCGCTTCTCCACCTGGGACTGCGGCGACCAGATGATCAACGTCGGCGGCGAGGGCAACACCGGCGACGGCCTGTCGATGATGTTCGAGGTCGGCGCCGTGCCGTGGTCGTCGATCGGCACCATGCTGCTGTTCCCGTTCATGCGCGGGAAGACCGTCACGTCGCACACCAACACCGCCGGCTTCCAGCCCTACCTGTGGGTCAACCGCGAGGGCCGCCGCTGCACCAACGAGATCTGCGGCCTGAACTTCGGCAACGCCGGCGACGTGGTGGCGGGCCTGCCGGGCAGCATGTTCTGGACGATCCTCGACACCGCGCAGGTGAACCACCTGGTCACCGACGGCTGCGAGGTGGGCCTGGGCGTGTACGTGCGCACCGGCGAGAAGCTGGTCAACCTGCCCGCCGAGCTCGAGGCGGACGTGGCCGCCGGCACGGTCTTCAAGGCCGACACGCTCGAGGAGCTCGCGCCGCAGCTGGGCGTCGACCCCGAGGTGCTCACCAACGAGGTCGCGGCGTACAACCGGGCCTGCGCCGAGGGCAAGGACACCAAGTTCCACAAGGAGAAGTACCTGGTCCCGGTGCAGGAGGGCCCGTTCTACGCCATCAAGATGGAGCCCGGGATCATGGTCACGATGGGCGGCATCAAGATCAACGAGAACATGCAGGTCATCAACGGCGAGGGTGAGCCCATCCCCGGCCTGTACTCCGTCGGCTGCGACGCGGGCGGCCTGTTCGGCGACTCGTACATCCTCACCGTCCCCGGTTCGGCGAACGGCTTCGCGCTGACCTCCGGCTGGCTCGCCGCCGACCACGCCGCGGAGACGATCAAGAAGCTCGTCACCGTCTGAGACGGCGGGGTGGGGCCGGTCTCGTCTTCCCCGAGCGGGCCGGCCCCGCCCCGCGCTTCCCGCGTGCCCGACGAGCAAGGAGATCGACGATGGACGAGGACGTGTTCGACGTCCTGGTGGTGGGTGCCGGGATCGCCGGCAGCGTGGCGGCCTACCGCCTCGCGCAGGCCGGCCGCTCGGTGGTGCTGCTGGAGCGCGGTGCCGAGCCCGGCTCCAAGAACCTGTCCGGCGGGGTGCTGTACTGCCGGGTGATGGAGCAGGTGTTCCCCGGCTTCGTCGACCAGGCGCCCGTGGAGCGCCGGATCACCCGCAACACCCTGATGTTCCTCAACCCGACGTCGTCGGTCAGCGTCGACTACCGCGACCAGCGGCTGGCGGAGCCGGTCAACGCGGTCACCGTGCTGCGGGCGCGGCTCGACGCGTGGCTGGCACGGCAGTGCGAGGACGCCGGCGTGATGGTGATGCCGGGGATCCGGGTGGACGGGCTGCTGCGGGACGGCGAGCAGGTGGTCGGCGTGCGGGCCGGTGACGACGAGCTGCGAGCACGCATCGTGATCGCGGCGGACGGGGTGAACTCGTTCGTCGCCCGGTCGGCCGGCATCCGTGGCCCGGAACCGGCGAAGCACCTTGCGGTCGGCGTGAAGTCGGTGGTGGGGCTGCCGCGCGCGGTGATCGACGAGCGGTTCGGGGTCAGCGGTGACCAGGGCGCCGCGTACGCCGTGGTCGGCGACTGCACCCAGGGGATCGCCGGCGGCGGCTTCCTGTACACCAACGCCGAGTCTCTGTCCGTCGGCGTGGTGCTGCGGCTGGACGACCTGGTGGCCTCCGGCCTGCAGACGTCCGACGTGCACGACGCGTTCCTCGCGCACCCGTCGATCGCGCCGCTGCTGGCCGGCGGCGAGCTGCTCGAGTACGGCTGCCACCTCACCATCGAGGACGGCCCCGCGATGGCGGGCCACGACCTCACCCGGCCCGGCCTGATGCTGGTCGGCGACGCCGCGGGGTTCACGCTGAACACCGGGATGACCGTGCGCGGGATGGACCTCGCCGCCGGCTCGGCGATCGCGGCCGCCACGGCGGCGGACCGGGCGCTGGCGGCCGACGACGTGTCGCAGGCCGCGATGGACGGCTACCTGACCGAGCTGGCGAGCTCGTTCGTCGGAGCCGACCTGGCGACCTACGCCAAGGCGCCGGCGTTCCTCGACAGCACGTTGCTCTACGACAAGGTCGGCCCGATGCTCGCCGACGTGATGCACGGCGTGTTCGACCTGGACACCAGCCCGCGCACGCACCTGCGGACCACGGCACGGCGTGCGGTGAAGGCGTCCGGCGTGCCGCTGCGGCAGCTGGCGGGCCTCGGCGTCGCCGCGATGAGGGGGTTGTGATGCAGCTCGGTACGGTCCCGGAGCGGCTCGCCCGCAACCAGTACGACGTCGACGAGGGCACGCCGCACATCGAGGTGCACCAGGACGTGGTGCGCCGCACGGGCGCCGCGCCGCTGCTGGTGCGGATCTGCCCGGCGCACGTGTACACCGCGGAGCCGGACGCCAGCGTCGGGTTCACCGCGGCGGCGTGCCTGGAGTGCGGCACGTGCCTGGCGGTCGCGCCGGAGGCGGTCAGCTGGCACTACCCGCGGGGTGGGTTCGGGGTCGCGTACCGCCAGGGCTGACGCGCCGCGGCACGACCCCCCGGACGTCCGACGGACCGGGCGCGTATCGCCGACGTATCGGCATCCGCATACGGCCGGGCAACACGCCGCTACCTTGACTGCAGGTCATGAGTCACCGGCACCCCGCGCTCGCCCTGGTCGACCACCCCGCACCGGCGGCGTCGCCGCCGACGCCTCCCGCCGTCACCGGCGTCACCGTGTACGGCTGCACGCCGGACGAGGCCGCTCTGGTCCGGGAGCTGGCGCCGGCGCTCGGTGTCCGTCCGACCGTCACCGCGGAGCCTCTGTCCGAGGCGAACGTCGCGCTGGCGTACGGCAACCGGTGCGTCAGCATCGACCACCGGGCGCCGGTGGCGAGCCGGACCCTCGTGGCGCTGCGCCGAGCGGGGGTGGAGCACCTGTCCACGCGCAGCATCGGGCTCGACCACGTCGACGTGGCGGTCGCCCGCAGCATCGGCCTGAGCGTGCAGAACGTCACGTACGCCCCGGACGGCGTCGCCGACTACACGCTGATGCTGATCCTCATGCTGGTGCGGGACGCCCGGCGGATCGTCCGACGGGTCGACGCGCAGGACTACCGGATCGTCGGGGGCCGGCACCGCGAGCTGCGGGACCTGACCGTCGGCGTGGTGGGCACCGGCCGCATCGGCACCGCGGTGATCGACCGGCTGCGGGCCTTCGGGTGCCACGTGCTCGCCTTCGACCGGCGTCCGACGCCCGGCGTCCAGAGCGTCCGGCTGGACCAGCTGCTGCGCGCCAGCGACGTCGTGACGCTGCACACCTCGCTCACCGCGGAGACCCACCACCTGGTCGACCGCGAGCGCCTCGCGCTGCTGAGGCCGGGTGCCCTGCTGGTCAACACCGCCCGCGGCGCCCTGGTCGACACCGCGGCGCTGGTCGACGCGCTCGAGTCCGGCCACCTCGGCGGCGCCGCCCTGGACGTGATCGAGGGTGAGGGGCGCCTGTTCTACGCCGACCACCGGGCGGCGCCGCCGGACGCCGACCCGCTGCAGCGGCTGACGTCCCTGCCGAACGTCCTGGTCAGCCCGCACACCGCGTACTACACGGACCGGGCGCTGCGCGAGACGGTCGAGCAGAGCCTGCTCGGCTGCGTGCACCGGGGGATGCGGCGTGGCTAGGCCGCAGCTGGGCATCCTGTTCGGCGGGATGTCGGACGAGCACGACATCTCCGTCCGGTCGGCCCGTGAGGTGGCGGCCGCCCTGGACACCGACCGGTACGAGCCGGTGTGGATCGGCATCACCCGGTCCGGCACGTGGCGGCTGTGCGACGGGCCGGACGGCGACTGGGACGAGCGCCCGGGAAGTCCGGCGGTGCTGGTGCCGGACCGCGGCGTGCGCGGCCTGCTGGTGCTGGAGGGCGGCCGGTACCGGACGGTGCACCTGGACGTGGTGCTGCCCGTGCTGCACGGCAGGTTCGGTGAGGACGGGTCCGTGCAGGGGCTGCTCGAGCTGTCCGGGGTGCCCTACGTCGGCTGCGGCGTGGCGAGCTCGGCGGCGTGCATGGACAAGTCGCTGACCTACGTCGTCGCGCGCGGCGCCGGGGTCGCGACGCCGGACTTCCGGACGGTCGGGCCCGACGACGACGTCGACGCGGAGGCTCTGCCGTACCCCGTCTTCGTCAAGCCCGCCCGCTCCGGCTCGTCCTTCGGCGTCAGCAAGGTCTCCCGCCCCGAGGAGCTGCCGGCCGCCATCCGGACCGCCCGGCGGTACGACGCGAAGGTGCTGGTCGAGGCGGCGGTCGTCGGCCAGGAGGTCGGGTGCGCCGTGCTGGGAGGAGACGGCGCCGACCTGGTGGTGGGCGAGGTGGACCGGATCGCTCTGTCGCACGGCTTCTTCCGCATCCACCAGGAGGACCGGCCGGAGACGGGCTCGGAGAACTCGACGCCGATCGTCCCGGCCGACATCCCGGACGAGTCGCGGGACCTGGTCCGACGGACCGCAACGACCGTGTACCGCGCCCTCGGCTGCACGGGACTGGCCCGCGTCGACCTGTTCCTCACCCAGGCCGGCACCGTGGTGCTCAACGAGGTGAACACCCTGCCCGGCCTGACGTCCTACAGCCGCTACCCGCGGATGATGGCCGCCGCCGGCCTGTCGCTCACCGACGTCATCGACCGGCTCGTGGACCTCGCCCTGGAGGCGGGTGCCCGATGAGGGACGACTTCGTCTTCGTCGACGAGGCGGTGCCGGGCATCCGCTGGGACGCCAAGTACGCCACGTGGGACAACTTCACCGGCAGACCGGTCGACGGGTACCTGGCCAACCGCGTGGTCGGCACCCGCGCCCTGTGCGCGGCGCTCGCGGACGCGAAGGCCGGTGCCGCGGCGCTCGGGTTCGGCCTGCTGCTGTGGGACGGCTACCGCCCCCGCCGGGCTGTCGACTGCTTCGTGCGGTGGTCGCGCAGCCCGGAGGACGGCCGCACCAAACGGCGGCACTACCCCAACCTCGAGCGGCACCAGATCCTCGAGCAGGGGTACGTCGCCGCCCGCTCGGGCCACAGCCGCGGCGCGACCGTCGACCTGACCCTGTACCACCTGGCCACCGGCGAGCGCGCCGCGATGGGTGGCGACCACGACCTGATGGACCCGGTGTCCCACCACGGTGCGCCGGGCGTCACGCCGGCCGAGGCGGAAAACCGGGAGTGCCTGTGCGCCGTGATGGAGGCCTGCGGGTTCGAGCGGTACCCCTGCGAGTGGTGGCACTACACCCTGCGGGACGAGCCCTACCCGGACACGTACTTCGACTTCCCGGTGGCCTGACGGCGCGCGAGCGCCGGGTGCGGCGGGCGACGACCGACAAGGCGTCAGCCGACCGGCGGTGGTGCGGCCGGCAGCCGCACCCGCACGCGCAGGCCGCCCTCGGCCCGCGGCGTGAGGGTCACCGTGCCGTCGTGCGCCCGCGTGATGCTGTCGACGATCGCCAGGCCCAGGCCGACCCCCGCCTGGTCGTCGTGCACCCGCTCGGTGCCGCGCTGGAACGGTTCGGTCAGGGTGGAGACGAGCTCGGGCGCGAGCCGCGGGCCGGTGTTCTCGACGGTGAGCACCACCCAGCCGGTGCGTGCCGCCGTGCCGACCTGCACGGTGCCCTGACCAGGCACGTTGTGCACGATCGCGTTGTGCAGCAGGTTGGTGACCAGCTGCAGCAGCAGGGCGTGCGAGCCGACCGTCACGGCCGCGTCGCCCGTCGTGGTGACGGTGACGCCCTGCTTCTCCGCCAGCGGCAGCAGCGTCTCGGCGGCCTCCTCGGCCAGCACCGACAGGTCGACGCGCTCGCGGGTGAACGACCGCTGGTTGGCCCGGCTGAGCACCAGCAGCGCCTCCGTCAGGTCGATCGCGCGCGCATTGACCGTCTGCAGCCGCTCCAGCAGCCGGTCGGTGTCGCGGTCGGGGTCCTTGCGGGCGACGTCGAGCATCGTGCGGGTGATCGCCAGCGGCGTGCGCAGCTCGTGGGAGGCGTTGGCGGCGAACCGGCGCTGCTCGGCGTCGTGCGCCTCGAGCCGCGCCAGCATCGTGTCGAACGCGTCGGCCAGCTCGTGGAGCTCGTCGTCCGGGCCGGGCAGCTGGATCCGGTGCGACAGGGACCCGGCCGCCGCGAGCCGGGTCGCCTCGGTGATGCGCGTCAGTGGCGCGAGCATGCGGCCGGCCAGCAGCCAGCCGCCGACCAGGCCGAACACCAGCAGGACGACGGCGGCCTCGGCGGCCCTCGGCGCGAACGCCCGCCACAGGTCGGACCGGCCGGGGATGAACAGGTTCGGACCACCGATCCGGCCTGGCACCAGCTCCCGGGGGATGCTGACCGCGTCGGCCGGCACGTACCGGAGCAGGAACAGCAGGACCACGGCCAGCAGCAGCGCGCCGGCGATCATCAGGAAGCCGGCGTAGCTGAGGGTGAGCTTGAGTCGCACGCTCAGCCCCGGCCGCCTATCCACGCGCATCGCCCGCCGATGGTGCGTCGATGCGGTAGCCCACGCCCGGCACCGTCGCGATCACCCACGGCTCCCCCAGCCGCTTGCGCAGGGCCGAGACCGTGATCCGCACGGCGTTGGTGAACGGGTCCGCGTTCTCGTCCCAGGCCCGCTCCAGCAGCTCCTCCGCACTGACCACGCCGCCGTCCGCCGCCAGCAGCACCTCGAGCACGGCGAACTGCTTGCGGGTCAGCGCCACGTAGCGGCCGTCCCGGTAGACCTCGCGCCGGAACGGGTCCAGACGCAGGCCGGCGAGCTCGCGCACCGGAGGCCTCAGGTGGGCGCGGCGGCGGTCGAGGGCCCGCAGCCGCAGCACCAGCTCCTGCAGCTCGAACGGTTTGGTCAGGTAGTCGTCGGCGCCGAGCTCGAAGCCGGTCACCTTGTCGTCCAGCCGGTCCGCCGCGGTCAGCATGAGGATCGGGGTTCCGCTGCCGGACGCGACGATGCTCGCGGCGACCTGGTCGCCGGACGGTCCCGGGATGTCCCGGTCGAGGACGGCGATGTCGTAGGAGTTGACGCTCAGCAGCTCCAGGGCGGTGTCGCCGTCGCCGGCGAGGTCCGCGGCGATCGCCTCGAGGCGCAGGCCGTCGCGGATCGCCTCGGCCATGTAGGGCTCGTCCTCGACGACCAGCACACGCACCCACCGGATGCTACGAGCCCGCACATATGGTCCGCGTATCGGCAACCGCATACGGGGTGGCAACGCGCCGGCGCCTGGACTGGCGGCATGCAACGAGTCCCAGCCGTGCGCGGCGCGCGACCGGCGGTGCGGGGCGTCCGACCGGCGGTACGACGACCGCGGCGCCGATGGGTGAGGCGGACGGTCGTCGGCGTCACGGCGCTGGTGGTCGCCGGCGCTGCCGTGGTCGGCACGCTCGTCCACGACTCGGCCTCGGCGTCGACCGTCCACGACTCCCCCTCCGCGGCAGCGGTCCACGACTCCCCCTCCGCGGCAGCGTCGTCGACCCCCACCGGCGAGGCCGCTGCGCCGCCGGACGTGACGCAGGCCGACGGCCTGCTGCCGGCCGGCGTGACCCCGTCGGACACCCGCTACCCCGGTATCGCGAACCTGCGCCCGGACCTGCTCGCCGCCCTGCGCCGGGCGGCCGCGGACGCCGCGGCGGCCGGTGTGCGGCTCGACGTCACCAGCGGCTGGCGCTCCGCCGCCTACCAGAGCCGCCTGATGAGCCATGCGGTCGCCACCTACGGCTCGGCGGCGGAGGCCGCCCGGTGGGTCGCCGGTCCGACGACGTCGTCGCACGTCTCCGGCGGCGCCGTCGACGTCGGGCCCACCGCCGCCGCGTCGTGGCTGGCCCGGCACGGCGCCGCCCACGGGCTGTGCCAGACCTACCGCAACGAGCCCTGGCACTACGAGCTGCGCCCGGCGGCGGTCCGCAGCGGCTGTCCCGCGATGTACGCCGACCCGACGCAGGACCCGCGCCTGCAGCAGTGAGCAGGGCCGGGGCGACGCCGCCCGTGCCGTCCGGCCCGCGGGGTGTCACGCTGACCCGGACGGTGCGGCGTGCCTCAGCCGAGCGTGCGGGACGCGGTGGCGAGCATCTCCCCGGCCGCCGCCGGGTTGACCCGGACGATCATCATCGAGGCGAGCACCATCGCGGTGCAGGCGGTCGCCAGGTCCCTCGTGGCCTCGGCATCGAGGTCGGGACGATGGGCAGCCACCCCGGCGCCGATCGCGGCCCGCAGGTCGGCGTGGTACCGGGCGACGACGTGCTGGAGGGCGGCGTCGTGGCCCAAGGACGAGGCGGTCGCGTTCATCAGCAGGCAGCCGTTGGCGGCCAGCTCCGGCAGGCCGCCGAGCATCGCCTCGCGCAGCTCCCGCAGGTAGTCCCCCAACGCCCCGGCCGCGACGCGGTCGGCCAGCAGCGGGGCCAACCGGGGACGGACCACCTCGTCCAGATAGCGCTCCACCGCCGCGTCGAACAGTCCCCGCTTGCTGCCGAACGCGTGGTACAGGCTCGAGCGGTTGAGGCCGGTGGCGTCCTCGAGCTCCGGGACGGCGGTCTCGGCGTACCCGCGCTCCCAGAACGCGCCGAGGGCGGACCGCGTCACCGCACCCTCGTCGAACGTGCGCACGCGTCCCATGGCGTCCTCCCCGGCCCACTTTCTGAACTGTCTGTTGCAGTATATAGTGCAACGACCGGTTTACAACGAGGTCAGGACACGACCCGCCGACCGACACCGGACAAGGGAGAGCGCCACCATGCACGCCGTCATGCACCACAGCTTCGGAGACCCCGCAGCCGTCCTCGCCGTCGAGACCGTCCCCACCCCGGAGCCGGGTCCCGGCGACGTGCGCGTGCGCCTCCTCGCCTCCCCGATCCACAACCACGACCTGTGGACGGTGCGCGGCACCTACGGCTACAAGCCCGAGCTGCCCGCCCGTGCCGGCACCGAGGCCGTCGGCGTCGTCGACGCGCTCGGCGAGGGCGTCACCCACCTGCAGGTCGGTCAGCGCGTGGCCACCGGCGGCACGTTCGGCGTCTGGGCCGAGCACTTCACCGCCCCGGCGGCTGGGCTGCTTCCCGTGCCGGACGGCCTGTCCGACGAGGTCGCCGCCCAGCTCGTGGCCATGCCGTTCAGCGCCGTCAGCCTGATCGACTCCCTCGACCTGCACGAGGGCGACTGGATGGTGCAGAACGCCGCCAACGGCGCCGTCGGACGGCTCGTGGCTCAGCTCGGCCCCGCACGCGGCGTGCACGTGCTCGGGCTGGTGCGCCGGTCCGCCGCGGTCGACGAGCTGGCCTCCCAGGGGATCACCGACGTGGTGGCCACGGACGCACCCGACTGGCGCGAGCGCGCCGCGGCGATCATCGCCGGGGGACGCGTCGTGGCCGGTGTCGACTCCGTGGGCGGCACGGCGGCGGGCGACGTCGCGTCGCTGCTGTCGGAGAACGCGACCCTGGCCGTGTTCGGCGCGATGTCCGACCCCACGCTGCAGATCCCGTCGGGCGACGTGATCTTCAAGCAGCTCGTCGTCAAGGGGTTCTGGGGCAGCAAGGTCAGCCGCGAGATGGCGGCTGAGAAGCGCGCCGCCCTCATGGGCGAGGTCATCCGCCACGTGCTGAGCGGGGCGCTCACGCTCCCGGTCGCGGCCAGCTACCCGCTCGCCGACATCGCCCAGGCGGCGACCGCGAGCCTGCAGGCAGGACGGGTCGGCAAGGTGCTGCTGCGCCCGTGACGTCCGCACCGGCGGCGATGCGCCGGGGACGCTGCCATGCTCGTCGCGTGATCCGGTCGTCGGTGCGCTGCGAGCCAGCCGCCGCGCCCGCTGCACGCACCGGTCGGGCGCACGGCCCGGTCGTGGCCGCATGACGGTGGACCTGCTGCGGGCGTCCCACCCGGGACCGACCGCCGCGGTGTCCGCCCTGGCCGGCGTGCTGGTGGTCACCGCCGGCGCCGGGGTGCGCAGCGTGCTCATCGTCGCGGCCGTGCTCGCCGGGCAGCTGTCCGTCGGGTGGTCCAACGACTGGCTGGACGCGGTGCGCGACACCACGGTGGGACGGGCCGACAAGCCCGTCGCCGCCGGGCGGGTCACGGCCGGGACCGTCCGGAACGCCGCGCTGAGCGCCGCCGCGGCGTGCGTGGTGCTGTCGCTGCTGCTCGGCTGGGCGGCGGGCATCGTCCACCTGGCGGCGGTCGCGTCCGCCTGGTCGTACAACCTGCGGCTCAAGCGGACCGCCTGGTCGTGGGCGCCCTACGCCCTCTCGTTCGGCCTGCTGCCGCTCGCGCTCGCGCTGGCCCTTCCGGGGCGGCCGACGGCGGCGTGGTGGGCGATCGGCGCGGGCGCGCTGCTCGGCACCGGAGCCCACGGGCTCAACGTGCTGCCGGACCTGCTCGACGACGCTGCGACCGGGGTGCGAGGCCTGCCGCACCGGCTCGGGGTCGTCCCCACGGCGGTGGGCTCCGCGGCCGTCCTGCTGGTCGCGACCGTGCTGCTGGTCACCGGCCCACCCGGAGGCGTGTCCGTCGCGGACTCGGTGACGCTGGTGCTCGCCGCGGCCGTGGCGGCGGCCGGTGCCGCCGTGTCGCTGCGGTACCCGCGCAGCCGCCTGCCGTTCGTCGCCGCCATCGCCGTCGCCGCGGTCGACGTGGTGCTGCTCGCCGGCTCGCCGTGGACGGTGCTCTGACCCGTCGAACGGCCCGCGGCTGCGCGGGCGGGTGTGCAGGCGAGGGCGCGGGCGGGGGCTGTCCCCCGTAGCGGCTCGGCGGTCGGCACCCTGCCCTGCGCCACCCGGGACCGGGACGCTGGGACCATGACGAGCATGAGCGTGCCGGCGTCCGCCACCCCTGACGCCGCCCTGCAGCGCGAGCAGCGCCCGGGACCGAACTTCCTCACCGCGCCGTTCCACGCCCGGACCTGGCGCGAGCACGGCTACCTGTGGCTGGTGCTGCTGCTGGCGCCGTTCGCGTTCGCCTACGTGGTGCTGGTGCCGTCGCTGGCCGCCGGGCTGGTGGTGACCGTCGTCGGGCTCGGCCTGGTGGGCGCGCTGGTGCTGGCCGCGCGCGGCTGGGGCGGGATGTACCGGGGGCTCGCGCGGACGCTGCTCGACCAGGAGGTCGCCGAGCCGCACCGGTTCGTCCGGCCGCGCGGCTTCTGGCGCACCATCTGGGCGATGCTCGGCGACCTGGACGGGTGGCGCGCGCTGCTGTTCATGCTGGTCGCGTTCCCCGTGGCGATCGCCGGGTGGGTGTCCAGCATCACGTTCCTCGCGTGGGCGGTCGCCGGGCTGACCTACTGGGAGTGGTACCAGTTCCTGCCGGCGCAGCAGGCGGCCGACGGCACCTGGCACCGCGGCGCCCAGTTCGGCACCGACTGGTACGCCGACACCCCCGGCCGGCTGGTGGTCGTCGCGGCCGGCGGGCTCGTGCTGCTGCTGGTGTGGCCGTGGGTGCAGCACCTGTTCGCCCTGCTGTTCCGGCTGCTGACGCAGGCCCTGCTCGGTCCGTCCCGCACCAGCGAGCGCGTGGCAGAGCTGCGGGCGTCACGGGCGGCGTCGGTCGAGGATGCGGACGCCCGGCTGCGGCGCATCGAGCGGGACCTGCACGACGGCACGCAGGCCCGGCTGGTCGCCGTCGCGATGCAGCTCGGTGAGGCACGCGACCAGCTGAGCTCGGGCGACGCGACGCTGGCCGCTGAGCTGCTCTCGACCGCCCACACCTCCACCAAGGAGGCGCTGACCGAGCTGCGCGAGATCGCCCGCGGCATCCACCCGCCGGCCCTGGACAGCGGCCTGTCCGTGGCGCTGGAGACGCTCGCCGCACGGTCGGCGATGCCGGTGCAGCTGCGCGTCGACCCGGCGGTGGCCGGTGGTGCACCGCTGACGCCGGCGATGGAGTCCATCGCGTACTACACGCTCGCCGAGCTGCTGACCAACGCCGCCAAGCACTCCGCGGCGCACGTGGTGCGGGTGGACGTGGACCGGGACGCCGACCTCCTGCGGCTGCGCGTGCACGACGACGGGGACGGCGGTGCCGTGGTGGTGCCGGCGGACGGCACCGGCCTGCGCACCGGCCTCGCCGGGCTGGTCGAACGGGTGCACGCCGTCGACGGCACGTTCGACCTCTCCAGCCCGGTGGGCGGACCTACGGTGGTCACCGTGACCTTGCCGGCCGGCCCCCAGCGGTGACGCCCACCGACGGTGCGGTGGCCACCCGGCCGTTGCGCGTGGTGCTCGCGGAGGACTCCGTGATCCTGCGCGACGGCCTCGTGGCGCTGCTCGCACGGCGGGGGCACGAGGTGCTCGCCGCGCTCGGCGACGGCGAGACGCTGGTACGCGAGGTCGACACCCTGGCGGCCGCCGGGACACCGCCGGACGTCGTCGTCGCCGACATCCGCATGCCCCCGAACCACACCGACGAGGGCCTGCGCGCGGCTCTGGCGCTGCGCGCCGCCCATCCGGAGCTCGGCGTTCTCCTGTTCTCGCAGTACGTGGAGACGCGGTACGCCTCGCGGCTGCTCGCCGGCGACGCCCGCGGTGTCGGCTACCTGCTGAAGGACCGCGTGGCCGACGTCGGCGACTTCGTCGACGCGCTGCGCCGCGTCGCGGACGGTCAGACCGTGCTCGACCCCGAGGTGGTCAGCCAGCTGCTCAGCTCCTCGACGGCGCGGGACGACGGCGTCGGGCGGCTGACGGCTCGCGAGCGCGAGGTGCTCGAGCTGATGGCGCAGGGCCGCTCCAACGGCGCGATCGCCGAGCAGCTGTACCTGTCCTACGGCGCCGTGGAGAAGAACGTCGCGGCGATCTTCACCAAGCTGGGCCTCGAGCCCGACGCCGCGGACCACCGGCGCGTGCTGGCCGTGCTGCGGTACCTCGGCGCCTGATCGCGACGGCGAGGGGGGGACAGCCCCCGCCGGGGCTGAGGCGACCCCCCGAGCACGACGGCGGGGGCCACCCGGACGCTGGGAGGACGGCCACGTTCCGGGCGTCGTGCCTGGTCACAAGGCTGGAACGGCATCGTCAGCCGATCCTGGGAGCCTGCCGTGGCCACCGTCCTGATCCGTCCCGCACCGAGCCCGCCGGCACAGGCCTCCGGCGCACCGGGCCCCGCCGGACGCGACACCTTCGTCGACGCGGTACGGGCCCTCGGCACCGTCGCGGTGGTCACGCTGCACTGGTTGATGGCCGACGCGACCTGGGACGGCACGTCGCTGCACGTGGGCAACGCCCTGGCGCACGGCGCGGCGTGGACCCTCACCTGGGTGCTGCAGGTGCTGCCGCTGCTGTTCTTCGCCGCGGGCGCAGCGGCCGGGTACCACCAGTCGCGCGCAGCCGCCGCGGCCCGGGTGGCGGGCATGCCGGGCACCGGCTGGGCCCGCACGCTCGGTCGGCGGGTCCGAGGTCTGGCGCGCCCCGTGGCCGCGCTGGCCGTGGTGTGGGTCGTCGCGGTCGCCGCACTGCAGGGCGCCGGGGTGCCGGCCGGCGCGCTCCGGCGGATGGCGACCATGGCCCCGCAGCCGCTGTGGTTCCTGCTCGTCTGGCTCGCCCTCGTCGGCGTCGCACCGCTGCTGCTGCGCGCCTGGCGGCGGTGGCGCGGCCGGGCGCTGGCCATGGCGGTCGCCCTGCCGCTGGCCGTGGACGTGCTGCGGTTCGGCGCCGGCCTGCAGCCCCTCGGCTGGGCCAACGTGCTGCTCGTCTGGGCCGTGCCGTTCCTGGCCGGGCTCGCGTACGCCGACGAGCGTGCCTCGGGCCGCTCCCCCAGCCCGCGGCCCGCCGCGCTGTGGACCGGGCTGGTGCTGGCCCTCGCCTCGATGGTCGTGCTGGTCACCGTGAGTCCGTACCCGCTCAGCATGGTCGGCATGCCGGGCCAGGCGATGTCGAACCTGTGCCCGCCGACGGCTCCCGTCGTGGCGCAGGCCGTCGCGCAGGTGTGCGCGATCCTCCTGGCGCGCACCGCGATCGAGCGGTGGGCCCGCGGTGCCGGACGACGGCCTGTCGCCTGGCTGGCCGGCCGGTCGGTGACCGTGTACCTGTGGCACCTGACCGCGATGTTCACGGTGGTCGGTCTGGATCTGCTGGTGCTCCACGAGCGCCTGCCGGAGCCCTGGGGCGTCGACTGGTGGGCGAGCCGGCCGGTCTGGTTCGGCGCCTTCGCCCTGGTGCTGGCGGTGCTGGTCCGGGTGTTCGGCCGGTTCGAGCGGTCACGGTCCGCCGTCACCGGCGGTGCGGATCACCGGCTGCCGCCAGGCGCGGTGCTCAGCGACGACGGCCGCTGTGGTCCGGCAGCCGGCGGCGCTGCCATGCCTCGATGATGTGGGAGTGCATCGCCTCGGCGGCCGCGTCCCGTGCACCCGCCTCGATGGTGGCGAAGACGGCCTCGTGCTCCCGCAGGGTCTGCTCGTGGAAGGAGTCGGGCGTGGTGCCGCGGTACCGCGCGCTCTCCCGGGCCCGCTCGAACAGGACGCGCGCGATGCTCTCGGCCAGGCGGTTGCCGGAGATGGCCATGACGGTCTCGTGGAACTCCACGTCCGCCGCGCCGAAGACGGAGTAGTCGTCGAGCGACCCGCGCATCGTCTCCACCACCTGGCGCAGCCGCGCCAGGTCCTCCTCGGTGCGGACGCCGGCGGTCTCCCGCGCCATGACGGCCTCGAGCTGTGCCCGCACCACGCTCAGCTCGTCCAGGACGCCGAGCGACTCGTCGTGCGCGATCAGGGCGTTCAGGACCATCCGGTCCATCATGTTCCAGCTCCGCGTGGGCTGGACCACGGTGCCGCGGCCCTGACCGACCTTGACCATGCCCTTCTCCTCGAGGCGCTTCACCGACTCCCGCAGCACCGTCCGGGACACCCCGAACTGCTGGCTGAGCGGCAGCTCCGGCGGCAGCGACTCCCCCGGGGCGACCTCGCCCGAGACGATGACGTTGACCAGAGCCTCGACGACGGCGACGCCGAGCCGCTGGGCCGGCAGCCTGTCGGGCAGCGAGGAGATGCGTGGGGCCTTGCCGTCGGTGGCCCGCTCCGTCATGCGGCCACTATAGGGCCGCCCAGCCGTGAGTTGAGACGTGTGATGTATGCTCTTTCCGATGTCGTCCGACGACGTCGCCACCTCGACCGGCCACGCGAAGGACTCGTGACACGCCCATGAAGATCACCGGCCTGCGGACACTGACGACGCTGCAGGACTGGGGCCGTCCGGTCGGCGACGTCAACGGCTTCATCAGCGGCGGCGTGACCGACGTCCCCCTCGTCGTCCTCGAGACCGACGAGGGCCTGGAGGGCATCGGCATCGGGTCGCACGCGGACGTCGCCCGCGTGTTCCCCGCCATCGAGGGTCAGGACCCCCGTGCGACGTTCGCGCTCTACGACCGCATGCTCGCGTGGGTGTTCAAGAGCGGTCACGGCGGGGCCACCTTCGGCGGCATCGGCGCCCTCGACATGGCGCTCTGGGACCTGAAGGCCAAGATCGCCGGCGAGCCGCTGTGGCGCACGCTCGGCGCCCTGGACCGGTTCGTGCCGGGGTACGCCTCCGCGCTGGAGATCGCGATCCCGGACGACGAGCTCGAGGGGCTGTACGCCGGCTGGATCGACCGGGGCTTCACCAGCGTCAAGGTCAAGGGCGGCCTCGACCTCAGCAGCGACCTCCGGCGGCTGGCTCGGATCCGCGAGATCTTCCGGGCGAACACCCCGCACCCGGGCGTGATGCTGGACGCCAACGAGTCGTGGAACCGCAAGCAGGCGATCCGCTACATCAGCGCGCTCGAGGAGCACATCGACCTCGCCTGGGTCGAGGAGCCGCTGCGGCGCTGGGACGCCGAGGGCCTCGCCATGATCAGCCGGTCGGTACGGGCCGGCGTGGCGACGGGCGAGAACCTGACCGGGCTCGAGCAGTACAAGCCGCTGCTCGACGCGGGCGCGGTGGACATCGTGCAGGCCGGCAGCATGTGGGGCATCACGCACTTCCTGCGCGTCGCCACCGTCGCGCACAGCCGCGACCTGCCGGTCAGCCCCGTCGGGTCCGCCGCCAGCCCCGTGTGGCACGCCGCGGCGGCGGTGCCCAACCACCTCGCCCTCGAGCTGCAGGACCTGGGCGCACCGCTGGGCGTGCGGCTCGACCACGAGCTCGTCGACGGCGGCGTGCTGCTCGGTCTGGAGCCCGGCAACGGCGTGCAGCTCGACGAGGCGTCGATCGCCGACGGGCTGCTGGAGCAGGGCTGGGCGCAGCCGGCGGGGCCGCACGTCCGGCCGGCACGTGCGGGGCTCCGGCTGGTGCCGGACGGCCCGCCGGGCGAAGGGAGCACCCGGCCAGGGCTGAGACCCGGCCGCCCACCTGTGGCGCCCGACCACGGGTGACCCACGGGCGGGGACACGCCCGGCTCAGCGTCCCGCTGCGACCGCCGCGGGGTCCACGAGCCCCTGGTCGCACAGGTCGTCCCAGAGCTCGTCGGGAACGCCGGCGCGGTAGCGGTCCAGGTTGGCGTCGACCTGGTCGACGGTGCGCATCCCCAGCACGACGCCGGCCACCGCCGGGTGCAGCAGGGGGAACGCGATCGCCGCGGCGGGCAGCGTGGTGCCGTGCCGACGGCACGCGTCTGCCAGCAGCCGGGCGCGGCGGATGGTGGCGGGCGGGGCCGCCGCGTACTCGTAGCGCGCGTCGTCGCCGGGCCACGGGCTGCTCAGCAGCCCGGAGTTGAACACCCCGGCCACCACCACGGCGACCCCGTTGGCCCGTGCGGGCTCCAGCGCCGTGGCCAGCGCCGCGTGCTCCAGCAGGGTGTACCGGCCGGCCACCATCGCGACGTCGGCGAGGCCGCTGGTGAACAGGCCCGGCACCCGGTCCGGCGCGTTGGTCCCCACCCCGATCGCCCGGACCACGCCCTGCTCGCGCAGGCCGGCGAGCGCCTCCAGCGCCTCGAGGCCGGCCCGGTCGCTCAGCTGGTCCGGGTCGTGGGCGTACGCGATGTCGACGTGGTCCACCCCGAGCCGGGTCAGCGACTCGTCCAGGGACCGGCGCACGCCGTCGGCCGAGAAGTCCCACACCCGGTGCAGGTCTCCCGGGACGACGAACCCGTCGTCGTCCAGCTCCGTCGGGGTGGGGTTGGGCTCGAGGAGGCGGCCGACCTTGGTGGACAGCACGTACTGCTCACGGGGGTGCGCCGCGAGCGCCCGGCCCAGGCGCCGCTCCGACAGCCCGAGACCGTAGTGCGGGGCGGTGTCGAAGTACCGCACGCCCCGGCCCCAGGCCTGCTCCACGGCCGCGGTCGCGTCCTCGTCCGACATGGCGCGGTGCAGGTTGCCGAGCGTGGACGCGCCGAAGCCGACCTCGGTCAGCCGCAGCCCGGTGCCGCCGAGCGCGCGGCTGGGCAGCGGCGTCATGCGAGACCGTAGACGCGCACGGCGTTCCCACCGTCGACGGCATCGCGCTCGGCGGGCGTCAGGTGGTCGGTGAGCTCGCGGTAGGCCTCGAGCCAGCGGCGGTAGCCGCCGGCGAGCTCCACGACGGGCCAGTCGGAGCCGAACATCAGCCGGTCGGCACCGAACAGCGCGAGCGCGTGGTCGACGACGGGACGCAGGCGCTCCACCGACCAGGCGTCCCAGCGGTCCTCGGTGACGACGCCGGACACCTTCAACGTCACGTTGGGGCACTCGGCGACCGCCGTCAGCCCGCGCGCCCAGGTGACGAGCTCCGTGCTGGTCATCGGGACCTTGCCGAGGTGGTCGAGGACGAACGACGTGCCGGGATGACGACGGACCACGTCGGCGGCCGCGGCCAGCTGGTGGTGCGCCACGAGGACGTCGAACGTCAGCCCCGCCTCGCCGAGCGCCGTCAGCCCGCGCCCGACGTCGGGACGCTGCAGCCATGCGGGGTCCGGGTCGGCGAACGTCACGTGCCGGACGCCGACCAGCCGAGCGCCACCCGGGCCGGCCCGGAGCGCGGAGACCTGCGCGGGGAGGTCACCTGCCAGGTCGACCCAGCCCACCACCCCGCGCACCGCAGCCAGGTGCTCCGTGTCGGCGAGCAGGTCCACCGTCTCGGCGAGCTCGTTCACGCACTGGACGACCACGCAGCCGTCGACGCCGGCGTCGGCCAGCTGCCGCACGGCGGTCGCCGGGGGGAAGTCGCGGTCGATCGCGGACATCGCCGGGCTGATCCACGGCTGCGGATGACGTTCGCGTTCCCACACGTGCAGGTGGGAGTCGATGAGCGGGCTCACGGCAGGTGCCACACCTCCTCCAGCGCACGCCAGCGGTCCCCGGGCCTCGCACCTTGGCCGAACGGCACCTGGCAGGGGTCGGTGCGGGACAGCCACTCCTGCGTGACCGGGTCCGCGTCGACCGCCGCCAGGTCGGCGGCGTGGTCGTCTCCCACGTACTCGTAGTACGCGAAGAGGGTGTCCTCGAGCACGAAGATCGAGTAGTTGGTGACGTGGTGGGCCGAGAGGGCCGCCTCGACCTCCGGCCAGACGGCGGCGTGCAGGCGCAGGTACTCCTCGCGCAGCTCCGGCACCACGTCGACGACGAAGGCGAACCGCTGCACGCTCACTCCTTGGTCCCGCCGGCCGTCAGTCCCGCCACCAGGAAGCGCTGCGAGAACAGGAAGATCAGCAGCACCGGGGTGACGGACAGCAGCGTGGCGACCGCCAGGGTGGGCAGCTCGACGGCGGCGTCCCCGGTGGCCGTGAAGTTGAACGCCGGGACGCTGGCGAGCAGGTTGGTCAGTCCGACCTGGATCGGCGAGCGCGCCCCCGGCACGGTGAGGAACGGCAGGAAGAAGTTGTTCCAGTTCGCCACGAAGCTGAAGAAGCCGACCAGCGCCACCACCGGCCGCGCCAGCGGCATCGCCACCCGGCCGAACACCGCCAGCTCCCCGCAGCCGTCGATCCGCGCCGCGTCCAGCAGGTCGCGCGGCACGCTCGTCGAGAAGTAGATGTACGTGAGGTACACGCCGAACGGGAAGAACGAGAACGGCAGGATCGCCGCGGCCGGCTTGCCGACGAGGCTGACGGCCGACAGCTCCAGGAACACCGGGAGCACCAGCGCGGTGCTCGGGATCAGCATCACGACGAGCGTGGTGGTGAGCAGCGCCTTGCGCCCACGGAAGTCGCCCAGCGCGAGCGCGTAGCCGGCGGGGATGGTGGTGAGCAGGGTGATGGCGAGCGCCGCGACCGCGTAGAACGCCGAGTTGCCGAGCCACTGGAACACGATGCCGTTCTGGAAGTGGACCAGCGCGCCCCAGTTGGCGGACAGCGCACCGAGCGATCCGGGCGTGAAGGCGCCGGTGCTGACCAGCTGGTGCGGCGTCTTGCCGGAGGCGATGAGCAGCCACACGATCGGCAGCGCGAAGAAGACGACGAAGAACACCAGCACCAGGACCGTCGCGGCGCGACCGAGCCACGCGCCGGGTGTCAGCTGGTACGAGCGTCGCGGGCTAGTCGCGCTCAAAGAGACCTCCGCGGATCACGAAGAAGACGCTCAGCACGAGCGTGACCAGCAGCAGGAGGACCGCGATCGCGGCCGACCCGTTCAGGTCTCCCTGCTTGAACGCGAACAGGTAGGCGAGCTGGTTCAGGGAGTAGTCGTTGGGCACCACGGCGTGGCTCGCCTGGGACAGCACGCGGGGCTCGACGAACAGCTGGGTACCGGCGGCCAGCGACATGATCGCCATGTAGGAGATCCACTTCCGCAGCATGGGCAGCTGCACGTGCAGCGCGGTGCGCACCGCACCCGCACCGTCCAGCCGGGCCGCCTCCAGGACCTCGACGGGGATGCTGTTCAGGGCGCCGTACATCACGACGATCCAGCCGCCGGCGCCGCTCCAGAAGGCGATCACCGCGAAGATCACGGGCAGGTTCCCCGGCGCGATCGTCTCGACGAAGGTGCTGAAGCCGAAGGCGCGCAGCACGGCCGAGACGGGGCTGACGGTCGGGTTCAGCAGGAAGAGCCACAGCACCACGGAGGCGGCACCGGCCAGCGCGCCGGGGATGTAGTAGACGAAGCGCACGCTCGAGCTGAGCCAGGCCCTGCCGATCGCGTGCACCATCAGTGCGAGCACCGTGACGAGCACGAGCAGCGAGACGAGCCACACCCCGACGAACGCGGCGACGTGGCCGACGGCGGGCAGGAAGCGGAAGTCCTGGACCGCGTCGACGAAGTTGCTCAGACCGGCGAAGGTGCCGTCGTCGTGCGTGAACGACATGCGGACCGCGTAGAGCGTCGGCAGGATCCCGAACGCCAGCGCGAACAGGACGTACCCCGACACGAACAGGTAGGAGATGCGTGACCACCGACCCGTGACGGAGCGGGACGCGCGGCGGGGCCGCTGCCGGGCCCCCGTGGGGGCGCCGGCAGCGGCTGCGCGCGACGGTGCGAGCGTCACGGTCACTTGACCTTGTAGCCGTTCGCCTGGGCCTGGTTCTTGATCGCCTTGTCCCACTCGGGGAGCGTGTCGACGAGGCTCTTGCCCGCCGAGAGGGCGGGGGTGACGGTCTTCGCCCAGACCGCCTCCTGGCTGAACCGCGGGTAGCCCCAGCCGTCCCAGACCTCGGACGCGGCCGCCGAGACGTTCTTGGCGAAGTCGCCGGCGAAGAACCCGCTGGCCGCCTGCTTGGCCAGCCACTTGTCGCCCGCGTCCTTGTAGGCCGGCAGGCCCTGGGCCAGGTCCACCTGGTAGCTCGGGTCCGAGGTGACGAACTCCATGAACTTCTTGGCGGCCTCGAGGTTGGCCGAGTGCCGCGAGACGTACCAGGTGCCGCCGCCGACGTTGCCGGCCACGGCCTGCTGGCCGTCCCAGCCGAGGGGCAGGCCCGCGGCGATGGTGCCGGGCGCGGACTTGAGCGAGCTCGGGTTGTTGAAGAGCGCGCCGGAGTACCAGACCGGGCCGGGCATCATCAGCACCTTGCCGGTGTACTTCTGCACGAACTCGGGGCTGAACACGCTCTCCTTGGCCATCGACCCGGACTTCAGCAGGTCGTCGACCAGGGTGGCCATCTTGACCGACGAGGCGTCGGACGTGTTCGCGCTGAACTGGTCGGTGCCCTTGACCACGTTCACCGGGGCCTTGGCACCCCAGAAGTAGATCTCCGGCGCGAACGAGTCGCCCACGGTCCCGACGATGTACCCGGGGTGCTCCTTGCCGACCTTCTCGCCGAGGGCCTGGTACGCCTCCCACGTGGTCGGCACGGTGTAGCCGAACTGCTTCATGAGCGCGGTGTCGTACCAGGTGACGGTCGGGGCCAGGTCGTTGCGGAGCCCGTAGACGGTCCCGTCGACCGTGACCGGCGCGAGCGCGCCCGGGGTGAACCCGTCGAGGAACGACTTGTCGAGGTAGCCCTTGTCCAGCGGAGCCGCGAAGGCGTCCTTCCCCTGGCTGGCCCACGCGGCCTCGTTGTTCTGCGTGGAGAACACCACGTCCGGCCAGCCGCTGCCGGCCTGGTTGAACGCCTCGACCTTGGTCTGGAAGGAGCCGGACCCGTCGGCCCCGCCGTCGTAGGTCTCGACCTTGATCGGCACCTCGGGGTGCGCCGTCTGGAACTGCTTCGCCGCCGCCTCCCGGGTGGCGTCCACCCACACCGTGATCGCCGCGCTTGAGTCCTGCTTGACCGGGGCGAACCCGAAGGCGGACGTGGAGCCGTCCGACTTGCTCGCACTGGGCGAGGTGGAGGAGCCGCAGGCCGCCAGGGCGAGCAACGTCACGGCTGCGGTCGCCGCCACGACCAGGTGCCGCAACGGGGTCGCCGCGCCTCGGGGGTGCTCTGTGGTCATGTGTCTCGTTCCTTCTTCCTTGGAGAAACTCGAGGCCCACCGCTCGATCGAGGTAGCAGACGGCAGTAGATCATACGTGTGACGTTTGGGCAATGCTCGGCTAGAGTCGGCGCGGGTCGTGACCGGACGGGCCACGCCGAAACCTCACGGAGGCGAGTCGTGCTCACTGCTGCGTACCTCGGCAACCGGACGGTCGCGGTACGCGACGCGTCCCCGACCGCCCCCGGGCCGGGCGAGGTCCGCGTCCGCGTCGCGTACGTCGGCCTGTGCGGCACGGACCTGCACGTCGCGCACGGCGACATGGAGCGCCGGGTGCGCACGCCGCTGGTCTTCGGCCACGAGATGAGCGGGGTGGTCGACGCCGTCGGCGACGGCGTCGAGGGCTGGCGAGCGGGCGACCTCGTCACCGTGATGCCGTTGCTCTGGGACGGCACCTGCCCGGCCTGCAGGGCAGGCAACAGCCACGTCTGCCAGAACCTGACCTTCATCGGCATCGACTCCCCCGGTGCTCTCCAGGCGCTGTGGAACGTCCCCGGGTCGACGCTGGTGCGGATGCCGGCCGACGTGGAGCCGCGCCATGCGGCCCTGGTCGAGCCGGTCGCGGTGGCCGTCCACGACGTGCGGCGTGGCGGGGTGTCCGCCGGCGACGCCGTGGTGGTGCTGGGCGGCGGGCCGATCGGCACGCTGATCGCCTGCGTCGCGGCGCACGCCGGTGCACGCGTCGTCGTCGTCGAGCCCGACCCCTCACGTCGCGAGCTGGTGCAGGACCTCGGGTTCCGCGCGGTCGGCCCGGAGGAGATCGGCCCCGAGGTCGAGCGGTGGACCGCCGGAGCGGGCGCCGACGTGGTCTTCGAGGTGTCCGGCTCCGCCGCCGCCGTCGCTGCCGCCACCGGCCTGGCCAAGGTGCGCGGCACGCTGGTGGTGGTGGCCATCCATCCCGAGCCGCGGCCCGTCGACCTGCAACGGGTGTTCTGGCGCGAGCTGACGCTCGTCGGGGCGCGGGTCTACGAGCGCGTCGACTTCGAGCGGGCCGTGGAGCTCGTCGCCGCGGGGGTGGTCCCGGCCGAGAGGCTGATCACGCGGGTGGTGCCGCTCACGGAGGTGAACGGCGCGCTCGACGACCTCGGCGCGGGCCGCGCGATGAAGATCCTGGTCGACGTGCAGGCGGGTCAGCCCGAGGAGGTCCGGGCATGAGCGGCATGAGCGGCATGTTCGACCTGTCCGGGCGACTGGCGGTGGTGACCGGCGCGAGCCGCGGCATCGGGATGGCCATGGCCGGGGCGCTGGCGCAGGCGGGTGCCGACGTGATCGGGGTCAGCGCGACGATGCCCGGCAGCGGCAGCGCCGTCGCCGCGGCGGTCGAGGCGCACGGACGGTCATTCGAGGCCCGCGCCGTCGACTTCGCGGACCGCGCCGCCGTGGTGGCGCTGGGCACCGAGCTCGCCGAGAGGGCCCCGGACGTTCTGGTCAACAACGCCGGCACCATCGAGCGGGCGCCGGCGGCGGAGCACCCGCTGGAGAGCTGGGACCGCGTGCTCCAGGTCGACCTGTCCAGCCAGTTCGTGCTGACGCAGCTGGTCGCCCGCCCGATGCTCGAGCGCGGCCGCGGCAAGGTGATCTTCACCGCCAGCCTGCTCAGCTTCCAGGGCGGCATCAACGTGCCCGGCTACACGGCGGCGAAGTCCGGCATCGCCGGCCTGACCAAGGCGCTGTCCAACGAGTGGGCCACCCACGGCGTGAACGTCAACGCGATCGCACCGGGCTACATCGCCACGGACAACACGGCGGCGCTCCGCGCCGACCCGGACCGGTCCCGGTCGATCCTCGAACGGATCCCGGCCGGCCGGTGGGGCCGACCGGCGGACCTCGCCGGCGCCACGGTGTTCCTCGCCTCGTCCGCGTCTGACTACGTCGACGGCATCGTCCTGCCGGTGGACGGCGGCTGGCTGGGACGCTGACGGGCCCGCTGGCCTCGCGGCGCCGCCGAGCGGGGCGGCGCCGCGCGCATGTGGTCGCGCACGCGGCCCAGCACGTCCGCCAGCATCTCGACGTCGGCGCGGGACAGGGGTGCGAACAGCAGCTCGTCGAGCACGGCGACGTGGCCCGGGAACACCGTCCGCAGCACGCCGCGACCGGCGTCGGTGATCGTCACGGTCACCCCGCGCTCGTCGTCCGGCGACGGCGCACGTGTCACCAGCCCGCGCTGCTCCAGCAGCTGGGCCTGGTAGGTCAGGCCGCTGCGGCTGTAGACGACGCCGTCCGCGAGATCGGTCATCCGGTGGCTGCCGGTCGGCGAGTCGCCCAGCGTGGCGAGCAGCTGGAACTGCACGTAGCTGAGGTCACCGGCCTCCCGCAGCTGCTGCTCGACGGTGTGCCGCAGCAGGCTGCTCGTCTCGATCAGCGCGAAGTACGCGCCCAGCTGTGTCGGGTCCAGGGGCGGGGTCGGTGAGGCCACGACCGCAGCATATCGACGCTCCGAACTCGAAACACTTGCTACGAAGTCGAAGCAGCGTTACGGTGACGGCATCCGCTTCGAACTCGAAGCAATGTCCTGAGGAGCTCGACATGAAGGCAGTACGGTTCCACGAGATCGGCGGCCCCGAGGTGCTGCGGTACGAGGACGCGGAGCAGCCGACGCCGGTCCCGGGCCAGGTGCGCATCGCCATCGCGGGGTCGGCGTTCAACCCCGCCGACGGCAACATCCGGGCCGGCCGCCTGCCGATCCCGGTGACGCTGCCGCACGTCCCCGGCTACGACGTGTCCGGCACGGTCGACGCGGTGGGCGACGGCGTGGACGGTCTGACGGTGGGACAGGCCGTCGTCGGCTTCCTCCCGATGACGGCCGACGGTTCGGCAGCCCAGTACGTGGTCGCCCCGGCCGACGTGCTGGTCGGCGCCCCCACCACCATCCCGCTGGCCGACGCCGCGGCGTTCCCCTCGGTGGCACTGACGGCCTGGCAGGCGCTGTTCGACGACGGTGGCCTGGTCGCCGGTCAGCGGGTGCTGGTGGTCGGCGCCGGCGGCCCCGTCGGCGGGTACGCGGTGCAGCTGGCCAAGCGGGCCGGCGCGTACGTCATCGCCACGGCCAGCCCGCGCAGCCGCGCGAGCGTCAGCGCCGCGGGGGCCGACGAGGTGGTGGACCACACGGCGACCGACCTGCTCGACGCGGTGTCCGAGCCGGTCGACGTGCTGCTGAACCTGGCGCCGATCGACCCGGCGGAGCTCCACGCCCTCGTGGCGCGGGTGCGCGACGGCGGTGCCGTCGTCTCCACCACCGCCTGGATGCCGACGCCCGGCGACGACGAGCGGCACGTGCGTGCCGTCACGGTCTTCGTCCGTCCCGACGCGGAGCAGCTCGCCGAGCTGGTGCGGCGGATCGACCGCGGCGAGCTGCGGGTGGAGGTGGCCGAGCGGGTGCCGCTCAGCGAGCTGCCGGCGATCCACCGGCGGGCCGCCGACGGTCAGGTGCACGGCAAGGTCGTCGTCGTCCCGCCTGCCGACTGAGCGTCGCCCACCGCGACGTCCGCTCCCCCACCGCGACGGCGCACAGCCGGGTGGGCGCGAGGCCTCAGGCCCCGCGCCCACCCGGTCGTGCTCACCTGCACGGGACCGGGGGTCGGTCCCGCCGTTCTCAGCCGCGGTGCGGTGCCCTCGTCGTCCAGAGCACTTGGCGCAGGTCCTGGTACTGCGGCTTGGGCTGCAGGTTGTCGTCGAACAGCAGGGCCGCACCCTCACCGGCGAACACCCCGGGGATCCACGAGTTGGAGTCCGCGACGCCCCAGACGGTGTAGGAGATGCAGCTGCGCACCGCGAGGCAGGCCTGCAGCGTCTGCTTCCAGTAGGACTCCTGGGTCGCCTGCAGCGCGGGCGTCAGCGGGACGTCGGTGTACGACCCCGGTTTGGCCGGGTCCGGCTGGACGAAGGTGCGCACGTCCACCTCGGTCAGTGCGACCTTCAGACCCAGCGCGGCGAACCGCTGCAGGTTGTTCTGCAGGTCCGGGAACCCGTACTGCGTGTCGAGGTGACCCTGGAAGCCCACGCCCGCGATCGGCACGCCGGCGGCCTGCAGCTGCTGCACGAAGGCGTACACCGCGTTGCTCTTCGCCCCGGTGAACTCGAGGTTGTAGTCGTTGTAGAACAGCAGCGCGTGCGGGTCGGCCTGGTGGGCCCACCGGAAGGCGTCGGCGATGTAGTCGAGCCCGTTCATGCCGAGCGCCTGGTAGGCCTTGTAGAAGATGTCCTGGCGCGGGGTGCCGTCGTCGTTGAACGCCTCGTTCACCACGTCCCACTGCCAGATCTGGCCGCGGAAGTGGCTGACCTCGTCGACCACGTGCTTGTGCAGCAGGTCCCGCACCTGCTGCGGCGTGAACGTGGTGGTGGTGCCGTCCGTGGACAGCCACGACGGCAGCTGGCTGTGCCACACGAGCGTGTGGCCGCGCACCAGCTGCTGGTTGTCCCGTGCGGCGGCGACGAGGCGGTCGGCGGCCGCCCAGTCGTAGGTGCCCTGCGTCGGCTCGACCAGCTGCCACTTCATGACGTTCTCGGGGGTGACCGTGCTGAACTGCTGGTCGACGATGCGGGTGTAGGCCGCGTCGGACCCGTACAGGTCCATGTTGACGGCGGTGCCGACCTTGAGGCCGGAGCGCTGCGCGAGGATGCGGAGGCTCGGCTGGGTGCTCAGGACGCTGTGGGCGGAGCGGTCGGGGGCGTCGGTGCCACGGACGTCCGATGCGGTCGCTACGGCGGGCGTCGCGGCGAGGGCGGCCGCCGCGAGGGCGGCCACGAGCAGGGGTTGACGGATGCGCACTGCGTGCTCCTTTGCAGCAGAGGGCTGCGCCCCTGGACGTCTCGCAGGTGGCGCCGCCAGCGTTCGATAACGTTTTACATCCGGATGTGCCTCGACAGTAGGTGCGGTCCCGACGTCGGTCAACCGGAACGACGAGACGAGTCACGAGCGTCGTGACTGCGTTCTCCGGCGGGTCCGGGGGTGTCCGACGACCACCGGCGCTCTGACCTCAGGCGATGCCCGACGACCCCGCGCCGGCGAGCCACCGCAGCACTCCCCCGGCCGCCACCACCCCGGTGCTGAAGCAGCCCTGCAGCAGGTAGCCGCCCGTGGGCGCCTCCCAGTCGAGCATCTCCCCGGCGACGAAGGTGCCCGGCAGCCGGTGCAGCATCAGCTGCTCGTCCACCTCCGACCACGCCACGCCGCCCGCGGTCGAGATCGCCCGGTCGATCGGCATGGTCCCCGTCACCACCACCGGCACGGCCTTGACCAGGGCGGCCGTCACCGCGGGGTCCGTCGGGAGGCCGCCGCCGGCCTCCCACAGCAGCGCCGTGGACACGGCGTCGAGCCCAATGCTGCGGCGGAGCCAGGACGGTGCCGAGTCCTTGGCGCGGCGGCGGGACAGCCGCTGCTGCAGCTCCTCGACCGTCAGGTCGGGCCGCAGGTCGACGTGCAGCACGCACCGCCCGTCGGCGTCGAGCGCCTCGCGGATCGGCACCCCGACGGCGTACACCGGTCCACCCTCGAGCCCGGCGGCGGTCACCATCGCGTCGCCCGTCGACGTGCCCGTCCGCCCGGGCACCGTCAGCGCCACGTGCTTGAGCGGCACGCCCGCGAACCGCTCGGCGAACACGGGCGACCACGCCACCCGCACCCCGACGTTCGCCGGCCGGAGCGCCCGCACCTGCACACCTCGTTCGCCGAGGAGCGACACCCAGCCGCCGTCCGAGCCGAGCCGGGGCCACGACGCACCGCCGAGCGCGAGCACGGTGGCGTCCGGGCGCACGTGCGTGACGGCACCGCCGGCGTCGACGAAGCTCAGCTCGCCGTCCTGCGTCCACCCGGTCCACCGCTCGCGCGTCCGGACCTGCACCCCGAGCCCCGCGAGCCGCGCCAGCCAGGCGCGCACCAGCGGGACGGCACGGAACGACGCGGGGAACACCCGCCCGCTCGACCCGACGAACGTCGGCTCGCCCAGGTCCGCGCACCACCGGCGCAACGCGTCGGGGCCGAAGGTCGCCAGCATCGGGTCGAGGCGGTCCGCCGACGGGCCGTACCGGGTGCGGAAGCGGTCGAGGGGTTCGGAGTGGGTGATGTTGAGGCCACCGTGGCCGGCCATGAGCAGCTTGCGCGCCACCGACGGCATGCGGTCGTGCACCGTGACGGTCACCCCGGCCTGCGCCAGGCGCTCCGCGGCGATCAGCCCGGCCGGACCGCCGCCGACCACGTGGACGGTGCTCACGCGCGCGGTGCTCCCGGTCGGCGCGGCCCGCGCGGGACGAAGCGCGGCGTGCGCGCCGCGTACTCCGGGTAGGCGGCGAACCGGCGCGCGAGCCGCGCCTCCTCCCACCGCGCCTTGGCGGTCAGCAGCACGACGAGGGCGCCGAACGCCAGGGCGCGCCAGCCGCTGCCGGTGGCGACGACGTACGAGCCGGAGGCGAGCAGCAGGCCGCTGTAGATCGGGTGCCGCACCAGCCCGTACAGGCCGCCGGTGCGCAGCTGCGCGTGCTCGTTGGGGATCGGCACGGCGGTCAGTCCGCGGCCCAGCGCCGTGCCGGCCAGCAGCATGACGACGGCGCCGACCACGACGCCCAGCACCCCGAGGGCGCGCAGCCACCCCGGCACGGGCCAGCCCCAGCCGCGGGGCAGGAGCGCGATCAGCGCCAGGAGCAGGAACTGCGCCGCCACCAGCAGCCGTGCGGTGCGCACCTCGCCGGCGGAGAAGGTGCCACCACCTTCGTCGTCGCCGCTGCTGGTCACCGGCCCATGATGCCGGAGCGCCGCACGTCAGCGGTCCGGGACCGCGCTCTCGAGCCACAGGGCCTTGCGAGGGCAGGCGCGCACGGCTCGGCGCGCCTGACGCGTCGCAGCGCCCGGCTCGAGCTCGGCGGCGAGCACCGGGTAGCCCCAGCGGTCCAGCGTGACGCTTCGGTCGGCGACCTGCGCGCACAGGCCGACGCCCTCGCACGCCACCGGGTCCACGCGCAGCCGCACGGCCGGGCCGGGATCGCGGCTCACCGACGCTCTCCGGGGGTCGGCCCGGTGGACGCGGGCACCGCGGACGACGGCAACGAGGACGACCATCCGGCGGATGACGGCCCCGACCCGCCCGCGACGCACGGACGCCCGGCTCGGTGCGCCGCGACGTCCGCCTCGAAGGTCGCCACGGCGGACGCGACCAGCCGGGTGGCCCCGTCCGGGTGGTGGCAGGCGCCGCGGCCCTCCACCGCTCCCGCGTCGTCGAGCACCTCCCCGAGTACGTCACGGCCCTCGGCGAGCGCCCGCCACGAGTCGGCCAGCGCCGGCAGCCCGAACCGGCAGGGACCGCACTGGCGCGCGCTCATCGAGGCGAGGTAGTCCACCAGGTCGGCCGTCGCACGCAGCCCGCACTCGCCGGCCGCCAGCGGCAGCACCACCCCCGCGCCGAGGGTCAGCCCCTCGGCGCGCAGCGCACGCTCGTCCACCGGCAGGTGGGACAGCCGCTCCCACGGTGCCCACAGCCCGCCGTACCCGCCGAGCAGCACCGCCTGCGGTGCCGCGGGCCAGCCCAGGCCGGCGAGCAGCTGACCGAACGTGGTGGTCTGCTCGACCTCGACCACCACCCGGTCCGCACCGAGCACCGACAGCAGCCGGGTGCCGGCCGGGGCGTGCCCGCGGGCGAGCAGCGCGAGGCGGGCCAGGGTCTCGACGTTGTGCACCAGCGTCCTCGGCGCCCGGGGGTCGCCCCGCCGGCGGCGGACGGTGGGCAGGGCCGGGCCGCCCTGCACTGCCCGGGTGATGGCGCTCGACTCCCCCGCGAGGTAGTGCACCGGTCCCATCAGCACCTCGACCGGCAGCCGCGAGTCGCTCCAGCGCCGCTCGGCCAGCGCGGCGAGCAGCGCGCGACGGCCACCGTCGTCGTCGCCGTGCAGCCAGACCACGGCACGATGGGCGCCCAGCGACTCGGCCGCCAGCATCAGGCCGTCCAGCACCAGGTGCGGGCGCTGGCGCAGCAGCGTGCCGTCCTTGCCAGCCACCGGCTCGCTCTCGGCGCCGTTGGCCACCACCGTCAACGGTCCGGCGCCCGCCGCGACCGCCCGCCAGCGCAGCGCGGCGGCGACGTGCGCGCCGCCGTGGCCGGTCAGCCGGGCGGCCTCGAGCAGGTCGACCAGCCGGGGGTCGCCGAGCGGCCGCGGACCGAGGCGGTCGAGGTGCACGTCCAGCGGCTCGGCGGCGACGGGCTCGACCGGGTCGGCGGGGCCGGAACGGTGCAGCCGCACGTCCCGCAGCAGCAGCCGGCGCGCGCCGTCCACCGGGGCACCGACCGTGCGCCCGGGCAGCGTCGGGAACGCTGAGAGCCCGGTCATCGCCACGGCCCGCGCCCCACCACGGGGATCGGTCGGGTGGGAGCCGTGTCCCGACCTGCGCGGCCGGACTGGCGCTCCGGCCGGAGACCGGTGAGCGCGTCGTCGCTCCACGCCGCGTCGTCCGCCACCGCCGGCGACGGCACCCGCTGCAGGTCACGGGCGAGCTCGCCGACCTCGTCGGCCGGCGTGCGCGCCGCGTACCGCGTCACTGCCAGGGCCACCACGGCGCAGCCCGTGCCCACGTAGAAGCCACGCAGCGCGGCCACGTCGGAGCCGGCCAGCACGCTGTGCGCCCACACGAGCACCAGCAGCCCGGCCGCCACCTTGTGCACGGGCCACCACAGCCGGCCGAGCAGCCGGCCCGCGAACCGTGCGGTCAGGCCGGTGACGAGCCCCGCCCACGCGGCGATCACGCCGAGGCTGACCGGCACCGGGCGGTAGACGGCCGCCATCGGCAGCAGTGCGCCCATCCAGCCGACCTTCGCCCACGGGTCCGTGGCCAGCACCACCACGTGCAGCACCGTGAACGCGAGGGTGAACGTGGCCAGGCCGGCGTGCAGGGCCAGCCTGGTGCGCGCCGACGGGTGGCGCAGGTGGCGTGCCCACGGGTGTGCCAGCACGATGCCGGTGCCGACCAGCAGGAGCAGCAGCACGTACGACGTCAGGCCCGCGGCCCGCCCGAGCACCCAGTGCGCCATGCGCCCACCTGCCGCGTCGAGCACCAGCGAGCCGGCCGCCGCCAGGCTGGCCGCCGTGGCGAGCACCAGCACCGCGGTGGCTGCGCTCAGCAGCACGGGACGGGACTCCTGCGCGCGGCTCATGCGGCCCGCCAGACGACGTAGGGCTCCATCGCGGCCGACACGCGGACCGCACCGCTGTCCGTCACCCAGGCCGCGGCCAGCTCGCGGACGTGGGCCTGCGCCTCGACCTCGACGACGCCGGCGAGGAACAGGGTCTTGCTCCACACCTCCGCCCACATCGGGTCCGGGTGCAGCACCGTCACCGCGGCCAGGCCGGGGCCGCCGGGACGGCCGGTGCGGGGGTCGACGAGGTGGTGCACGGACGTGCCGTCCGGCGCCGCCCAGTGCCGTCGCCGCACGGAGGAGGTGGCACAGCCGCGGTCGGTGACGGAGAGCACCAGCACGGGGTCCGCACCGCCGTGGGGATCCTCGACGCCCACCGTCCAGCCGTTGCCGTCCGGACCGGCGCCGCCGAGCCACTCGTCACCTCCGGCGTCCACCAGCACCGCGCTGCCGGCCCCGACGAGCGCCCGGGCGGCACGCCGCACCGCCAGGCCCTTGCCGATGCCGCCCAGGTCGATCGGCGCCCCGTCGAGCTGCACGAGCCGCCGGTCGGTGCCGGGCAGCACCGTCGGGCGCCAGGGCCGTCGAGTCCCGCGGGGCCCCGGCGTGCCGGCCGAGCCGGCCGAGCCCACCGCGCCCGTCGGGCCAACCGCGCCGGTCGAGCCCACCGCGCGGGTCGAGGCCGTCGGGCCGGTCGAGGCCGTCGTGCCCCTCGTACTGCCGACCACCTCGTCGAACGTCCGGTCGTACCCCCAGGCCAGCAGCTGGTCGAGCACGCGCGGGTCGAACAGCCCGCCCGTCATCCGGTGGGCGCGCTCCGCCTCCTCGACCGCCTCGGCGAGCTCCTCGGGCACGACGTGCCAGGACGACGGCCGGGCGTTGAGCCTGGACAGGGCTGAGGTCGCCTCGAACCGGGTCAGGTGCGTGGCGACGGACCGGATGGCGACGCGCGCCGCCTCGACCGCCCGCGGCGCGTCCGGCCCAGGGTCGACGACCCGCAGCTCCACGTCGCTGGCCATGGACCGGAACGTGGTGCTCAGCTCGCGGGACCGGGTGCCGGCCGTCATCAGGAGGCCTTGGTGGTCGTGTGCACCGGAGGGGCGGCCGGTGCTGGGGCGGCGGCGGGTGCCGGTGCCGCCGCGCGGGCCGGTGCCTTGGCGGGCGCCGCCGGTGCCGGTGCAGCAGGAGCGACGGGGGCGGCCGCCGCGGCGTGCGCAGCCGCAGCCTGCTGGTCCAGGGTCGCCTGGAGCGCCACGATGCGGGTCCGTGCGTCCTGGATCGCCGCGAGGGCGGCCGCCACCTGCGGGTCCGGGGTCGCGGACGCCACGGGCACCGGCGGTGCGGTCGGCACGGCGGCCGGCTCGTGGGACGCCGCCCAGGCGACGCCGCCGCCGAACCCGCCCACGCTCAACGGGACCAGCCCGAGGGCCGCGAGACGCCGGACCTGACGGCCGCGGTCAGTCATCGGACCCGGAGCCGTCGTGCTCGGCCGACTCGTGCTCGCCGGACTCGTGCTCGGGCTGCTCCGGCTCGTGCGCCACGACGGGTGCCTGCTGCACGGGCGCAACGTCCGGTGCGGGAGCCGGGCTGTCGTCGACCGGTCCGGGCGCCGCCGCTGTCGCGACCGGTGCCGGCACCTGCGCCGCCGCAGCCTCGAGCCGGGCGAGCTGCTCCTGCAGGTCGTGGGCCTCCTGGTTCAGCGCCGCCACCTGCGGGTCCTGGTCGGCGACCGCCGAGGGTGCGGGCTGCGGCGTGCCGGTCGCGGCGTAGGCGGCGGTGAGCACACCGGCGCCGACGAGCGCGACGCCCGCCGTGCCGGCGAGTGCGGTGCGAACGGTCCAGCGCATGAGGGTCCTCCTTCGTCCGACGGCCCGTGCGGCGTCGTCGAGGAGCAGCGTGCGGGCCGCGGCGTGAGGTCCGCGGCAACCGGTGGCTAAGAGTGGGTTAACGCCGACGGGAGGACCAGGGCGAACCGGGCACCTCGCCCCTCGAGCCCGGGTCCGACCTCGAGCCGCCCGCCCGCCCGCTCGGCAGTCCGCCGCGCCACGTCGACCCCGAGACCGGTGGAGCCGGTCCCCGACCGCCCGCGCTGGGTGAGAGCGCCGTCGGCCAGTCCCGGGCCTGCGTCCGCGACGGCCACCACGACGACCCCGGGGCCGCGGTGCACCGTGAGCGCGAGCGCTGTCCCGGTGGGCGTGTGCCGCAGCACGTTGTCCACCAGCACGTCCAGCGCGGCGCCGAGCTCGGCCGCCCCGACGTCGACCGGAGTGGGCCCGGGCGGCACGTCCACGGTCAGCGGACGGCCCTGGTGGACGGCGAGCACACCCCAGAACGTGGCGCGGGCCCGGACCACCTCCGCCGCGTCGCACGCCGCCGGCAGTCGTGGGTCGTGGGTGCGGGCGGCGTGGATGACGGTGTCGACCGCGGCGACCAGTCCGTCGACGTGCGCGCCCACCTGCGCACGCT
Organism: Cellulomonas sp. 73-145; assembly: GCA_001898185.1. GTDB lineage: Bacteria > Actinomycetota > Actinomycetes > Actinomycetales > Cellulomonadaceae > Cellulomonas. Next base: position 550,983 of record MKTI01000005.1, read on the forward strand.
CGGCGGGGTCGGCCAGCAGGTCGACGTCGAGGCGGAGCGCCGTGATGGGGGTGCGCAGCCGGTGCGAGAGGTCGGCGACCAGCTCGCGCTCGTCGGCGAGCAGACCGGCGACCCGGTCGCCGAGCCCGTTCAGCACCGCGCCCACGGACACGATCTCGGCCGGACCGCTCGGCGCCACCCGGGCGCCGAGGTCACCGGAGCCGAGACGTTCGGCGACGTCCGCCAGGTCGCGCACGGACCGGGACAGCCGGGCGGCGATCCGGTCCCCCGCGAAGGCCGTGACGACCAGCAGCACGACGCCCACCAGGGCGAGCACGCTCCAGGCGCGCATCACCCCGGCGGTGAGCAGCGCATCGGGCACGAAGGTGCGCACCACGGCGGTGCCGGCCGGGCCCCCGACCGGCAGCAGCACCTCGACACCGCCGTCGGCCCTCGCGGTCAGCGCACGCCCGAGGGTGGCGAGGTCGACGGCCGGGGTGCGCGACGCCGGCGAGCCGACGACGCTGCCGTCGGGCAGGAACACGCTGGTGCGCCGGGCCCCGCCGTTCACGGCGAGCAGGGTGGCCTGCAACCGCGACGGGTCCTGCGCGACCACTCCCGTGAACATCGCCACCTGCTGGGCGTCCTGACGCGCGCCGGTGAGCGCCCGCTCGGCGGCGAGCGAGCGGGCGAGCAGCCCGAGCGGCACGAGGAAGGCGACGAGCATGACGGAGGTCATCGCCAGGCCGTAGCGGACCAGGAGGCCTCTCACGACGGCGGCACCAGCTTGACGCCCACCCCGCGCACCCGGTGCAGGTAGACCGGCTCCTCCGCCGTCTCGCCGAGCTTGCGCCGCAGCCAGTGCAGGTGCACGTCCACCGTCTTGTCCGCACCGCCGTACGGCTGGTTCCACACCTTGGCCAGCAGCTCCCGCTTCGCGACCACCTCGCCGCTGCGCTCGGCCAGGTAGGCCAGCAGGTCGAACTCCTTGGGGCTCAGCTCCAGGGGGTTGCCGTCCAGGGTGACGGTCCGGGACCGCACGTCGATCACCAGCCCGCCGGCCACCAGGGGCCCGGGCGGCCGGGCGTGGTCGGAGCGGCGCAGCACGGCCCGGATCCGCGCCTCGAGCTGGTCGGCGGCGAAGGGCTTGACCAGGTAGTCGTCTGCACCCGCGTCGAGCACGGCGACGATTCCCGCACCCTCGTCGCGCGCGCTGATGACGATCACCGGTACCTGCGACACGGCGCGGATCATCGCCAGCAGCGCCGCACCGTCCAGGTCCGGCAGCCCGAGGTCCAGCAGCACCACGTCCGGCGGGTGGTCCACCAGGCTCTGCAGCCCCTCCAGGGCGTTGGGTGCGGTCATCGTGGAGTGCGCGCGCGCCGACAGGGACCGCACCAGCGCGGTCCGGATCGTCACGTCGTCCTCGATGATGAGCACGTCCGCCACATCCCGGAACCTAGGCCATCGGCAGGCGGCGGCGACCGTCCCGCGGCAGCGTCGAGCGGATCTTGCGCCCGCCTTAACGTTCCCTTGGCCCTGACGTGGGCGACCATGGACCGTGCCGCGCAGCAGCCCGAGATCCGGCCGGCGGTGGACGCCGTCGCGGCGACCCCGCACGGGCGTCGCGGGCGGGGGCTCCGGGCCGCGGCGGGCCGGAGCGATCGCCGCCTCCGTGTGGCTGGTCGGGGTCGCCGTCACCGGGCTGATCGCCAGCCGCGCGGTCGCCGTGCTCGACACCGACACGTCCCGGTCAGGGGTGCTGTCCCGCGCCGAGGTCGACCGGGTGCTGGTGGCCGCCCGCGCGGCCGCCGTGGGCACCGCCACGTCGCCGGCAGCGACACCCACCACCGGTCCAGCCACCCCCACCTCCGGGCCCGTTCCGGAGCCGAGCGCCCCCGTGACCGCGGCCCCGCCGCCGCGCCCCGCGCCCAGCACGGCCGCGCCCGCACCCACGACGGTCCCGGTGGCACGCACCTGGACCGTCCCGGGCGGCACCGTCGCGGCCTCGTGCACCGGCTCGGCGATCTCGCTGCTGTACGCGACGCCGCTCGACGGCTGGACCGTCGAGGTGGGCGCCGCCGGTCCGGACCACCTCGAGGTGGAGCTGCGGCAGTCCGGCACGGAGACGAAGGTCACCGCGGTGTGCGTGGCCGGCGTGCCGCAGCAGACGGCCACCCAGGGCACGCCCGACGGGGGCGCCGACCACTCCTCCTCCGACGGCTGAGGCCACCCGCCGCCAGAGGAGGAGCGGTCCCGCTCACGCGTCAGACGGTGAACGCGGCGACGCGGGTGCGTAGGTCGGCGGACAGGCGGGCCAGCTCGGCGACGGAGTCGCCCATCTGCCCCAGCACCTGGGAGGACGTGGACGCTGCGGAGGCGACCGCGGTGATGTTCTGCGCGATCTCCCCCGACCCCGTCGCGGCCTCGGTCACCCCGCGGGACATCTCGTTGGTCGTGGCGGTCTGCTCCTCCACCGCCGAGGCGATCGTCATCTGGTGGTCGTTGATCGCCGCCACGATCGAGCCGATCTGCCCGATCGAGGTCACCGCCCCCGCCGTGTCCGCCTGGATCGCCTCCACCCG
>MKTI01000006.1 GCA_001898185.1 Cellulomonas sp. 73-145
CTTCGCAACACGACGAGACGACGCCAACACGAACCCCGATTCTCAAGGACGTGTTGCGACGACGACTGGAAACCACCCGGATGAAAACGGACCCCCTCGGCGACGCTGAGGAGGGTGATGACCGTGGAGGACTGGGCGGAGATCCGCCGGCTGCACCGGGTCGAGGGGATGGCGATCAAGGCGATCGGCCGGCGGCTGGGTGTCTCGAGGAACGCGGTGCGTCGGGCGTTGGCTCGGGACGCGCCGCCGAAGTACGAGCGCCCGGCGAAGGGGTCGCTGGTCGACGAGGTCGAGCCGGCGATCCGCGGGCTGCTCGCGTCGTGTCCGAGCATGCCGGCGACGGTGATCGCGCAGCGGATCGGCTGGGCGCACTCGTTGACGATCTTGAAGGATCGGGTGCGGGTGCTGCGGCCGTACTACCTGCCGCCGGACCCGGCCTCGCGCACGACCTACGAGCCGGGGCACCGGTTGCAGTGCGATCTGTGGTTTCCGCCGGTCGACGTGCCGCTGGGGGCTGGGCAGGTCGGATCCCCGCCGGTGCTGGTGATGGTCGCGGGCTACTCGCGGATGATGTTCGCGCTGATGCTGCCCTCGCGGCAGGCGCCCGATCTGATCGCCGGTCACTGGGCGTTGCTGACCTCGATGGGTGCGGTCGCCCGCGAGCTGGTCTGGGACAACGAGGCCGCGGTCGGGTCCTGGCGGGCCGGCCAGCCGAAGCTCACCGCCGACTTCGAGGCGTTCCGCGGGGTCCTGGGCATCGGGGTCCACCAGTGCCGGCCGCGCGACCCGGAGGCCAAGGGGCTGGTGGAACGCGCGAACGGCTACCTGGAGACCTCGTTCCTGCCCGGTCGCACGTTCACCAGCCCCGAGGACTTCAACGCCCAGCTGGCCGAGTGGCTCGAGCTGGCGAATCGGCGCAAGCACCGCCCCTTGGGCTGTCGTCCGTTGGACCGGTGGACGACCGACCGGGACGCGATGCTCGCCCTGCCGCCCGTGGCTCCGCAGCTGGGCTGGCGCGAGCGGGTCCGCCTCCCGCGGGACCACTACGTTCGCCTGGGGTCGAACGACTACTCCGTGGACCCGGTCGCCGTCGGCCGGTTCGTCGACGTGCTCGCCGACCTGCGCCAGGTCACCGTCCGGCTGGGTTCGAGGGTCGTCGCCGTCCACGAGCGGTGCTGGGCACGGTGGCAGACCATCACCGACCCAGCTCACCGAGTCGCGGCCCTGGCGATGTCGACCGCGGCCGCGCACCGCCCGCCAACGCCACCGACCGACGAGGTCGAGCAGCGCGACCTTTCCACCTACGACGCCGCGTTCGGCCTGACCGAGGTCGCCTGATGGCCGCCACCAAGGCCCGGGACGTGACCAGTGAGCTCGCGTTCTTGACCCGCGCGTTGAAGGCCCCGACTTTGCGTGACGCGGTCGACCGGCTCGCCGAACGGGCCCGCGCGGAGTCCTGGACCCACGAGGAGTTCCTCGCGGCCTGCCTGCAACGCGAGGTCGCCGCTCGCGAAGCCCACGGCGGGGAAGGACGCATCCGTGCCGCCCGGTTCCCTGGGCGCAAGTCGTTGGAGGACTTCGACTTCGAGCACGCCCGCGGCCTGCCCCGCGACCAGATCGCCCACCTGGGCACCCTGGACTTCGTCACGGCCCGGGAGAACGTGGTGTTCCTCGGCCCGCCCGGCACCGGCAAGACCCACCTCGCCACCGGGATCGCGGTCCGCGCCTGCCAGGCCGGGCACCGCGTCCAGTTCGCCACTGCCTCCGAGTGGGTGGACCGGCTCGCGGCCGCCCACCACGACGGGCGCCTGCAAGACGAGCTGCGCCGTCTGGGTCGCTACCCGCTGCTGGTCATCGACGAGGTCGGCTACATCCCCTTCGAGCCCGAGGCCGCGAACCTGTTCTTCCAGCTCGTCTCGGCCCGCTACGAACGCGCGTCGCTCATCGTCACCAGCAACAAGCCGTTCGGGCGTTGGGGCGAGGTCTTCGGTGACGACACCGTCGCCGCCGCGATGATCGACCGCCTCGTCCACCACGCCGACGTCATCGCCCTCAAGGGCGACTCCTACCGGCTCAAGAACCGCGACCTCGGCCGCCCACCCGCGGCCGGGACGACCGACTGACACACCACGAGAGGGGTTCACTTTCACACGACGCCAGGGGGTCCGTATTCAGCCGTCGTTGACATGGTTGTCGGAGCGCGTGGAACAGGGGATCGGTCGCCCGCCGGACCACGTCGTACGGCGCTCCTCGTCGCGGCGTGGTGATGCCGTCCCAGGTGCATGCGAGAACCGCGCTCGAGGGGTGCGGAAGGACCCTGATTCCAGCGGGGCAGAGGTGGAAGCGCTCGTAGGTCTCGAACTCACCCGGGCACGCGCACCGCGCCGCGTGCCAGTAGTTGGCCTTCGTCCACGTCAGCTCAAACGTGGGCACACCATCGACGATGCGGAAGCCAGACATGCTGGAACCGTAGGGCCTGCTCCCGACGGCAAGCTGTCCAGACGCGACGGTACGGCGATCAACCAGTTGCGAGATGCGTGCGTCGACGCACGGTCTGTACCCACGGCTCGCGAGAATCCACCTCGACCTCGTACAGCGTTCCGTCACCGGCAGCGAACGTCACTCTCAGAACGTCTGTCCCATCGACCTGCTCGACGACGCGGAGGTCGGTAGCGAAGACGCCATGCCTGACGGCAACGCGCTGTCGCGCCTGCTCGACCAGCCGGTCCAGTGATGTCGGAACGACGGGCATCCGAAACCGCTCGCGAACAGCGGCGACCACGCGACGAGCAAGAGCCGCCCCGAGACTGACGAAGGCAGTCTCCGCGAGAGCGACCGTGATTTCGATCCCGGCCCCGGACGCGCCCCACGACGTGAGCGTTGCTCGGGTCTCCCGGTTGAATCCCGGAACCTCCGATTCTTGCAGCGACGTGTCGATGATCCCGTGGAGCCACGTCATGTCCCAACGGGCCCCGCCTGGGAGGTCGACGTCAACCCACTGGTCACGGTCCACGACCACGCCCCCGTAGACGGCGGGTGCGTAAGTGAGAGTCACCTGGTCGGCATAGTCACCGGACACTTCGTCCACGCATCGATCCTGCCGCTTCTCGCCAGCCTGCGACGCCCGTCCCACTAACGACCGGTTGCGAGCCCCAACTGGTCACCATCGACCAGTTAGGACGGGAAGCTGGTGCCCCGCGGGCGTTCAGGCCAGACCGATGCCGCGCGGAGTTCGAACGAAGTCGTCACGGTTGCCCACTCGGGCGTGAATCTGCTGCGCCTCGACCGGCCGACCGTCGCGCATCCGGTACAGACCGCGACGGTTGATCTCCCTGGCCAGCTCGACGGCGGGCATGACGTGCCCAGGGGTGGACTGCAGCACGGTGCGCATCGCCTCGTGCAGGGAGGTGCGCACCGCCTCGGCCGGCGCGTCTACCAAGGACAACAGGAACTGCATGGACGCCACCCGGGTCTCCGCTTCCGCGAGCGCGGCAGCCAAGCGGTCCCTCTCCTCCACGGCGGCGATCAGGTCCTGCTCCACCTCGTCCCGCCGTGCGGCGACGACGTGAGCAACCAACCCGTAGTACCCGTCTGCTTCCATCTCGACTCCCCTGGGTGCGACTGTGCGACCTCTCCCAAGAGAGTGCGACAGTCGCACCTAGATGTCAACCGTCCGTGTGGCCGGCGTCACTGCCGGGTCAACGTCACGATGCGGTGACCGCGGAGGGATCAGAGGCCCGCGCCACAGGTAGACGCCCGTGGCGATGAGCAGCAGTCCGAGAATGACGAAGCAACTGCCGAGGTACACGTTCACCGCCCCCCGAGCCCCGGGGTCCGTGATCCCCACTATTCCGGTCATCGCGACCACGGCCAGCAGCCACATGAGGGTTGCTGTGGTACGGGACCGGCGCGGGGCGGAGAACGGTCGCCGCCGTGGTGCGACCAAGTCTTCGACTGCGGCTGAACGCTCCGAGGGAATCCCGCGCCACAGGTACACACCCCATGCCGACGCGGAAGCCGCTAACGATAGTGCGACGAGACTTGAGGGCACATGCACCCCACGGACGACGTCCTGCGCTGCGACTAGGAGAATGAACGTGAACACCCATAGCAGCACACTCACCGGCCGCAGCCTCCTCGGTGCGACGAAGCGTGCTGGGTGCGTGGTACGCCAGGCTGTGCGTCGTTGAGCCTCTCGGGCGGACCACGCGACGTCATTCTTCGGTTTGTCGGTCCGCTGCTCACGAGTCGTGTGGGGCCCAGCGGTCGGCGGCGCGGGTTGCGCAGACCAGTTCAAGGGTGGCGGGCCTTGTATCGGGGGTTGCTGCCCGGTCCACGGCTCGAACGGCCCGGGCGTGGGCTGCGGGGCTAGCTGCGGCGCTGCCACCGGCATGACGTGGACGCTCTCCTGCTGCTGCGGCGTCCCCTGGAGCGCGTGGGCGGGCGGTGCCCCAGTCACGAAGGCGGGGCGCCTGGCTGACGGTGCCCCCGCTCCCCTGGGTCTACGGTCGAGTTCGACTACTGGGCGGGACACGCGGGCGCGGCGCACCAGTCGAACGGTCACCACAATCAACAGGACGACACCGATCGCGCTGAGGACCACCCACCAGTAGCGGATGACGAGCCCGATCAGGAGAAGCACCCCGAAGGTTGCCCACCAGAAACCAGACCCGGAGCCTGAGCGGCGACGCGTTCCGGCGTACGCGGAGAACGGCCCGACACCGGAACTGACGCCGACCCCGCGGCTGCCAACGTGCACTCGAGCGATCCTCGGTCCGACTCGTACGCCAAAGCCCACGCCGCCACCCCCTGGTCAGGCGGAGGACCCGCCATTGGGAAGCATGCCTGGACGTGCAGGGACGACTTGGCCGCCCGACGGGTGAACTACTTCCGTGCGTCGATCGTCACGAGCAGCACGGAGGTCGACCAGCCTCCTCCACACCCAGGCCAACCAGAACGTCCCGAGCCTGAGGCGTTTGTCCTGCTCGTCCCGCGCTGACCAGCCCCGGCAGGTGAGCGGGCCCGTCGCCCGACAGGAGGGCGTTGGCGACCGCTACGGCCACCGCCGCAGGGCGCGAGCTCGTCAGGCGTTGGTGGCGCCACCGAGCTGTCGGCCCGACACCGCTCACGGTGACCAGGTCAGGGTTGTTCCAGCCGACGCACGCCCACCTGCCCTTGTCGTTGGTTGCCCAGACCACGATGCCGTTGTGCTCCTGGGCGAAGCCGATCGCTTCCAGCGCCGACAGCTCGGGGTTGCCGGCGGCCTTGTGGATATGCATGGACGAGCTCGAGGGTCGGTGAACCGTGAAGTCGTTGCGCATGGCCGCTTCGAGCTCAGCAAGCGGGTCGTCACCGGCCAGCTCCTCCAACGTCTCGGACACGTCCTCCACGGTCAGCGGACGCCCGTCCTCGGTTCGCAGGTAAGCCGCATACGCCTCGATCATGTTCGGGTCCGCGAGCCGCAGGAGGTCGCGGGTGTCGCGGCGCGCCTCTTGGAACCGCAGAGTCGGCTCGGAACTGATGGTGACGTCAGTCCGCTGTCTCATCATCGTCAGGCCGATCGCGGCCAGCGAAGCGGCCCGCTGCGCGATCTCTGCAGGGAGGTCCGCGGTGACCAGGGCGGCGAGCAGGTTGCGAACCAACGTGAACGGTTCGGGATCGTCCACGTCCCAGTTCCCGGTGGACCAGAACCGGAGGGTCACGCCCAACGTCCCCAGCTGTCGGAACGGTGAGTCGAGGACAGCGTTGGCGGCCCACTTCACGCACGCTCGCCGACGGGCGCGCCTGGTTCGTTCAGGGTCGCCGGAATGGTCGATCACCTCGGCGTTCGCGTCCGTATGGTCGATGGCGGTGAGGGTTTCGTCGACGTCCGCGGCGGCTTCGTCGCTGTCGAGCCCAGCGGCCTGCTCGTCGGTGATGATGTCCGCCCACGGCACCGCGCCACTGTCGCCAGGGCCTGCCTTCGGCACGGCCAGGAGCCACGAGGCGATGTCCGAGCCCAGCCGTTCGGTGGCCCGGTCTTGCAGCCACAGCCACGGTTGGATTGGTTCCGCGCCGTGGTGGCTTTCGCCGTCGTCAGACCCACCGGAGGTGGCACGGGCAACCATGGGAGTGTGGGCCGTGGTTGCGTCCAGTGCGAACGCCGCAAGCTCGGTCTGCAGGAGCTCCAGCAGGCCGAGGTCCTCACCGAACAGGTCGTTGACGTTCGCCCTGTGCAACCGGGACCGTTGGGCGGTCGGGATGGTGCGGGTCAGGACCTTCCGCTCCCCCGTGACGAACATCGCCGCAGTCGGGTTCCCGTCGGGCATGACGGCCCGAACGCGCGACCCGGGCGGCGACACCACCGCGAACGTGGCTGTGCGAACACCCGCAGGCACGAGGCCGACGGTGGACCACACGTCGGGATGGTCTTGACGCGCCGCGCCTTCGATCGGCACGTCACTGTCGGCTGGGCGGTTCAGGTGGATGGTGAGCGTGTCGTCCTTGGTGACCGCGGACAGCACCTGAACGTTGGGCGGGCCCCCCTCTGTCGCCGTGGTGTCCCGCTCCCCGACCAGGACGGGAACGCTGAGCGCGTCCACTGGTTCCCCGCCGGGGAACAGCGTGTCCGGAACGGGCCCCGTGACCGCGAGCTCGAAGTTGCCTCCGAGCCCGGCACGACGCAGGAACGCCACGCTGGTCAGGTTCGGACTGCCGGTCATCGCACGCCGGTCACCCTCGAGGGTGACCCACTCGATCAGCTTGCCGTGGCGGTATCGGGCGTGCTGAGTGCCGATCGACTCGGGGTCCCTGAGCAGCTCGACGGTCGCACCGGTCGTCGCGGCATGGTCGGCCAGGACCGAGTCCAACGCGGCCGCGTCCACGTGGGTCCAGCCCGGCTGCACGGCAACGCGCACTCGGCGCGGGCGCATGCGGGCGATCAGACGACGGACGGCACTGGCGTCAGGGTCATGGAACGCGGCCGTCAGGCACAGCTCTGCGACGTCACCAGCAGGCAGCTGGTCGATCAGCGGTGCCACCCAGGACGCGTGCACCCGATGACCCGTGTCGATGGGCGGGGCGACGTTCAGCAGGTCATCCAGAAGTGCCACGGTGCGCTGCACTGCCCTGGCGGTCACCCCGTCGGTCCGCACGGTGCCTTCTAGGGCATTCAGGGCGTTGCGGATGTCACGGACGGCCATGGGCACGCCCTCCCGGTCGCCAGTGAAGACCGTCAGCAGCTCGCGGTTGTACTGCCAGCCGCCGGTGGTCAAGTTCCCTGAGCCGACAGCCGCCAGAACCCGTTGCGGTCCGACCAGGACGGTCAACTTGGGGTGGAACGCGGTCGCCTGGTCCGCGAGCCCGACGTGGTACTCGAGCCCGGCGAGGTTGACCGCACGCACGTCCGGTGCCCAAACCCCGGCGTCGGCCAGGACAGTGACCCGGGCGCCGCTTGCCCTGAGCGCGCCCAGCAACCGCACCTCGAGGTAGCCCAAGTCCACGTTGAACGTGAGGAACAGCGCTTCTTCGGCCTGGTGGTCGCGGTGCCCCTCCTCGGCCACCAGGTACGGGTACAGGTTCGCCACCTGGGCGACGGCGCCGCTCATACGGACCTGCCAGCGTCGGTGAGCGTCCACTGGCCGTCAACCCGGGCGACCCACCCGACCCCGGACATCACCTCCAAGGCTGACTCCCAGCGCAGGGCCACACCACCGCCGGCCTCCGCAGAGTCCTTGAACACGTACCCGTCTCGCACGTACACGCGTGCCGGGATCCGCAGCACACCGTTTGGCGTGAATGACGCCTTCCTCTGCGCGATGCGTTCAGTGCGTTCCACCAGCTGGTGCGTCAACCAGACTGCGAAGTCCCGCAGCGGACGGTCGGCCTGCTCGTTCAGCCGATCCAGCAGCCAGCTTGGCGTCAGCTGCTGGAAGCGCTCGTCCCTGCTGGTGTGCTTCAAGTACGTCTGGGTGCCCACGCTCTGGAAGTACACCCCCGTGCGTTCGTTCAGCCGCCCGAACCGGGACGCCCCGATCATCAGCCAGGACAGCCACCGCTCGGCCGGGGCCAGCGCCTCGATTTGCGCAGAGAACTCCGACCCCACCAGCCCGGTGCCGTCCATCCCTGGCGGGCGGGAGTCCATGAACGCTCGGACCGACCCCGCCGGCAGGGTGCTCGCTAGCGCCTCCCCGAGGGCGTCGATGGACATGAACCCTTCGATCATCTCCACGAGGTGCCGCCACAAGTTCCGCCAGGCCGTCACGGTCAAGGTCCGCAGGACGACGCCCGTCCAAGCCGGAGTCACGTCGAACTCGTTCAGCACGTCGTCGTCGCGCGCGGGACCGAACACCAGCTCACGACTCACCCACCCACCGGTCGGCGTCAGGTCGGTCAGTCGCAGCAGCATCCGCAACGTCTGAGAACGCCGGTCGTCGTCATGCATGGCGGTGCTCGAGCGGGGAACCAGGATGCGACGCATCATCTGCCCGTCCGCCGAGGTGCGCGCCTGGCACATGCACAGGTGCTGCGCCGCGACCAGCTCATCCGTGGACAGAACCGACCGGGCCGCCAGGTCGAACAACCCCGCGAACCCTTCGTTCAGTGCGGCCCGATCGGCGTTCCGACCCTCGACGGTCCGCTTACCTTCGGTGGCCAACAACCCCATGGTGAACTCGGAACCAACGTACGGCCCCCAGAAGCCCCGTTCGGCCTTCGCGTACGCCCCGTCAGCAGACAGCGCGTCCACGTCCGCGCCACCAGCGAGTCGCGAGCTCAGATGGTCCGACCCGTGCGGGGAACGCAACCCCGCGTGCGCGTCCGGGTCCGACTGCCCGTGCAGGATCGACACCGCCCCAACGACAACCTCCGCCCGCCGCAGCAGCCGCGTGGTCGCGGAATAGTCCAGGTCGAGCTCGTGCGCGCGGGCGAACACAGCCGTGTGCAGCGCGTAGTACCGGGCGTGCGGTGTGACGGTGGTGATGCCGGGAAGCAGCTGGGCCACGTTCGCCATCGCTTGGCTCTCCACCGCCAAGGGGAACCGCCCCGCGAACCGCTTGCTGCCCCCACCAGTCCACAGCGGACCGACCACGCTCGACAAAGGACCTCCTGGGTGCCGCCCGCATTCAACCGCACCAACCCCCGCAGCGTCCCCAGGCGCGGCACTGGCCTCAGACTTCACAGCATCGAGCCTGACCCGCTTCACGCTCCGCCCGTGACACCCACCGCGGCGACACTGGCCCAGCCTCGCCCGCGTCCTCCACAGTGCCCACCGGCTCCCCATCCCGGAGTACCTCCGCCGCCCACGCGACACCATCAGCCGTCCGGTGCTGGCGGAGGCCCCGGAGACGGTAGCCGTGCCACGGATCCTGGCTGGTAGGGACGGGCGTAGCGGTTGCCATGGGCACCGGGGCACCGGCTTGTGGTGACATCCCTCCCAAGGAAGAGAGACGCCGAGGCCCGCCGAGTACGTTGACGACGTGCTCACCGCGAACGGGGTCGTCCCGAAAGAGGGTCCGTTCCTCGAGGCGGCCGAGCACTTTCGACGACTGGCCGAAGAACTCTCCGCCTTCCCACCGAATGGTCAGCCCGCTGCGCCGGGGAGCCGCGCGGAGCTTGACGCGGCTGACCGATCGTTCGACGGACCGTGGGGTCGAGCTACCGCCGAACTCCTGCGCGAGCCGGCGGCCCGGCTGATCCTGGCGATCGAGTACCTCCGCGGGCTTGCTGCGCTCACGGAAGCAGATCGGGTGACCGTTGGCATCGTGCCGATGATCAGGCCGGCGCTGGCGACGTTCGGTCACCTCTACTACCTCTTCGACCCTGAGATCGATGTGCGCGAGCGTGTGCGTCGGCGGTTCAACCTACGGCTGGCGTCCCTGGTCGAAGAGCTCTCGATCACCCGCATCCTCGGGTCCGAAGACTACGAGCGCACGGCGAAGGAAATCCTCGACATCCGGTGGACCGCGACCAAGCTTGGTTTCGACTACACCACTAGGAAGCGGCGGAAGGGCCAGAAGCAGCCATCCGCTCGGTACCTTGGTCATCCCGGGCCCTCGGAGGGGCAGATCGTTGCTGGGGTCCTGCAACCGATGAACGACACGTTCGGTCCCGCTGTCTACCGGCTTACGAGCGCGGTCACCCACGCGCAGATGCACGGCCTCAAGCCCTTCCTTCATGACCCGGTGGCCACCACGGAGGCGGACGTCGTGACGGCTCAGATCGGCATGACGCTCCGCATGTTCACGGCTCTCACGGGCTCCGTCGTGTATGCAGCGCACGTGGCCACGAACCGAGTCGCGGGTCACTTCGGTTGGGACACGACTTCGTGGGCAACTGAGGCTGAGGCCGCGTTGGCGGCGTGGGACGGGTGGCTGAACGCCGAGCCCCTCGATGCGCCTGTCGGCTAGGCAGCGGGTCACGTCGCATCGGCGGACTCGTGCGCGACCGTAGGCCCAGGGTCTGACACTCCCCAAGACAGTTGGTTGACAGTTGGTTGACAGCCGGATTGACAGCCGATTGACAGCCAACCGACTGCAGCCGAGGGCGTCATCCTGACTTGTACGGCGCCTTCTGGGCAGGACGAAGGATCAGAAGTTGCCATCTGACCTGGGAAAACAGTGGTACCCAATGGCGGAGGGCAAGGGATTCGAACCCTTGGTGGGTTGCCCCACAACGGTTTTCAAGACCGTCGCCTTCGGCCGCTCAGCCAGCCCTCCAGGTGTGCCGGACGCTAGCAGACCCCTCGACGTGCTGAGGTAGGGCCGTGCCTTCGTGGATCACCGACCTGTGGCGGACCGCCACCTCCCCGCAGCCCGCGCCCTCGGCGGCCGTCGTGCTCGGCACCGCCGCGGCCGCGCTGCTGCTGCTGGGCGTCCCGACGGCCTGGCGCGCCCTGCGTCACCTGGTGACGATCGTGCACGAGGCGGGTCACGCGACCGTCGCCGTGCTGGCCGGCCGCAAGCTGTCCGGCATCCGCGTGCACTCGGACACGTCGGGGCTGACCACCTCGAGGGGTGCGCCGCGGGGGCCGGGCATGGTGCTGACCCTGGCGGCCGGGTACCCCGCACCGGCGATCCTGGGGGTCGGTGTCGCGGCCCTCGTCGCGCGCGGCTACGCCGTCGGCGCCCTGTGGCTGCTGCTGGTGCTGCTCGCCCTGGTGCTGGTGCAGATCCGCAACCTGTACGGGCTGTGGGCGGTGCTGGCGACGGCCGCGGTGCTGGTGGGCATCACAGGGTGGGCGCCGGTGACGTGGCAGGTGGCGGCCGGGCACCTGGCGGCCTGGGTGCTGCTGCTCGGTGCACCACGGGCGGTGCTCGAGGTCGCGTCGTCCCGACGAGGACGCCGGCACGACGGGTCCGACCCGGGACAGCTCGCGATGCTGACGCACGTGCCGGGCGGCCTGTGGGTGCTGCTGTTCGGCCTGGTCACCGTGGGTGCGGCCGTGCTGGCGGGGCGGTGGCTGCTGGTCGGCAGCCATCTGATCGGCTGACCCGACCAGTCCTCGACCCGGACCGTCAGTCCGGCAGCCGGTGCTCCAGCAGCACGACGTCGCGCCACTGCCCCGCCATCGGGCCGTAGCTCATGCGACCCAGCCGGCTGCGGGTGCCGACCGTCCGGAAGCCCGCCGCGGCGTGCAGCGCGATGCTGGCGGTGTTCTCGGGGAACACGCCCGACTGCACGGTCCACACCCCGGCCTCCGCCGTCGACCGCAGCAGCCCGTCGAGCAGCGTCCGGCCCACACCGCGCCCGCGGGCATCCGGGTGCACGTACACCGAGTGCTCCACGACGCCGGCGTACACGCACCGGTCGGACACCGGGCTCGCCGCGACCCAGCCGAGCACGGTGCCGTCGTCGTCCAGCGCCACCAGCCGGTGCTCCGCCAGCTTGCCCGCGTCGAACTTCTCCCACGTCGGCGGCTCGGACTCGAACGTGGCGTTGCCGGTGGCGATGCCCGCCGCGTAGATGTCCCGCACCTGCGGCCAGTGCTCGGCCGTGAGCGGCGCGAGCCGAACCTCGCTCATGCCCGCACCCCCGGCGTCAGCACGTCGGCGAGCGCGGCCAGCGCCTCCGGCACCACGGCGTAGTACACCCACGTGGAGCGCTTCTCACGGGTGAGCAGCCCGGCGTCGTGCAGCACCTTCAGATGGTGGGACACGGTGGGCTGCGACAGGCCGAGCGGCTCGGTCAGGTCGCACACGCAGGCCTCCCCGCCGGGGCTGGCGGCGAGCATCGAGACGAGTCGCAGCCGGGCCGGGTCGGCGAGCGCCTTCATGCGGTGCGACAGGGTGACGGCCTGCTCGGCGGTCAGCGGCGCCTGCATCAAAGGCTCGCAGCACGCGGCAGCGTCCGCCGGGGCGGGCTGGATGACGGGGAGCTGGATGACGGTCACCACGCCATGATCTCGCATATATCGACGTCTGTCACCATTGACACTGATCGATGCCCGTGCCATCCTCCATCGCATCGACGTACATCGATCAATGGAGACTGTGATGAGCCAGACGGATGCTGACGCCCTCCGCGCCGAGGTGCGAGCCCACTACGGACAGGCCGCGACGGAGGCGTCCGCGTGCTGCTCCCCCGCCGCGTCGTCGTGCTGCTCGACGCTCGACGCCGGTCCGAGCCCCTTCTACGCCGCCGAGGACCGGGCCCAGCTGCCGGTCGCGGCCGTCCGGGCGTCCCTCGGCTGCGGCAACCCGCTCGCGGTCGCCGACCTGCGGCCGGGTGACCGCGTGCTCGACCTGGGCTCCGGCGGTGGCATCGACGTGCTGCTCTCGGCGCGGCGGGTCGGGCCGACCGGCTACGTCTACGGAGTCGACATGACGCCCGAGATGCTCGCCCTCGCCCGCGCCAATGCCGCCGAGGCCGGCGCGAGCAACGTCGAGTTCCGGGCGGGCACCATCGAGGAGCTGCCGCTGCCCGACGCAGCCGTCGACGTCGTCATCTCCAACTGCGTGATCAACCTGTCCGTCGACAAGGCCGCGGTGCTCCGCGAGGCGTTCCGCGTGCTGTCCCCCGGCGGGCGGTTCGGGGTGTCCGACGTCGTCGCCGAGGACCACCTGACGCCGGCCCAGCGTGCCGAGCGCGGGAGCTACGCCGGCTGCGTCGCCGGCGCGCTGTCCCGCAGCGAGTACCTGGACGGGCTGACGGCCGCCGGCTTCGCCGACGCGACCGTCGAGTTCACCAACGAGGCGGCCGACGGCATGCACAACGCGGTGATCCGCGCCCGCAAGCCCGCCGCTCAGTAGGACGCCGGGGCGCCCGTGGGGTCCGCGCCGACCGACTGGACCGCCGGGCCCCCGAGCGCCTCGCCCTCCCATGCCGTGACCAGCCACCCGTCGGCGCTGCTGCCCTCCAGCACCACCGCACCGGTGTTGCTCAGCGGCCGGGCCGCCGCGAAGCCCGCGTCCACGTTCGCCGACCGACCCGCGACCCACACCCGGATCGCCGTGCCGTGGCTCACCGCGACGGCGCAGTCGGCACCCGATGCCTCGATGGCCGCCACCGCCTCGTCGTACCGCGCGAAGAACTCCCGTCCCCCCGCCGCACCGGGCATCACCGTGTCCAGCTGCCCGTCCGCCCACCCGAACGCCGTCCCCTGGTAACGCTCGACGCTGGGACGGTCGGACCGCAGCGTCAGGTCGCCGGCGTCCACCTCGCGCAGCCCCGCCAGCACCGTCACCGGCAGGCCGCGGACCTCCGAGAGCGGCGCGACGGTGCGCTGCGTGCGGATCATCGTCGAGGCGAACAGCGCCGCGACCGGCTCCTCCGCCAGCGCTGCCGCCAGTGCGGTGGCCTGCTGCGCACCCAGAGGCGTCAGCTCCGGCCCGGGTGTGGTGGTCTCCAGCTCGCCCCGCACGTTCGCGGCGATCTGGCCATGGCGGACGAGGATGAGACGCAGCGGGATCACTCCAGACAGGTGGCGGCCCGACGATTTTCCCACAGCCGACGACGGCACCTCCGGTCGACGGTCCCGGCCGGCGGTCCCGCCCGGTAGTCCCGCCCGGCAGTCCCGGCCGACTCAGCCGACCCGCTCCCACCACCGGTCCGGCCACCCCGGGGACACCACCACCAGCCCGTGCAGCACGCACACGCGCGCCAGGTCCGTGTCGTAGGTCGCCACCGTCCGCACGTCCGGCTGCGCCAGCGCCGCACCCAGGTGCAGCGCGACGAAGGGCGGCAGCACGGCGGAGACCCGCGACGCCGCCTTGAGCGCCTGGTCGGAGAAGCGCACGACGTCGACCTGTTCCGTCGCCGCGTCCGCCTGGTCCCGGGCCGGCCGGCCGAGCAGCTGCGCGACCCGCTTCAGCTCCGTGACGCCGAGCACCGAGGTCACCAGCTCGCCCTGCCGGTCGGCGACGAACTGCGCCCACGCCGCACGCTCGGGCGCACCCTCGAGGAACCGGCTCAGCGCCGAACCGTCCACGTAGACCAGGTCCCGCGGCGGCCTCGGTCGCCCCACCCAGCCGTCCGCCTCGGCGGCCGTGCGCGGGCTCGGGATCACCGCTCCATTCTCGTCCGGCACCGGGCCACCTTCGGACGACGCTGGACCGCTCCCGGACGACGACGGCCGGCCCCCGGAGGGACCGGCCGTCATGGTCGTGCGAGGTACGTCGGGCGCTGCGTGCTCAGCGTGCGCGCAGGCGGGCCATCGCCAGCTGCACCAGAGCGATCAGCGCCTGCTTGGTCGCCGCCCGCGAGCGCGCGTCGGTGTACAGCACCGGCACGTGCGGCGGGATCGCCAGCGCCTCACGCACGTCCTCGAGGGCGTGCTTGGCGACGCCGTCGAAGCAGTTGACACCCACGACGAACGGGATGCCACGGCTCTCGAAGTAGTCGACCGCCGGGAAGCACTGGTCGAGCCGGTCGGTGTCGACCAGCACCACGGCACCGATGGCGCCGCGGACCAGGTCGTCCCACATGAACAGGAAGCGGTCCTGCCCAGGGGTGCCGAACAGGTACAGCCACAGGGAGCCCGGCAGCGCGATGCGGCCGAAGTCCATGGCGACCGTGGTGGTGGTCTTCCGGTCGGACACGCCACCGGCGTCGTCGACGCCGACGGAGTGCTCGGTCATCGCGGCCTCGGTGTTGAGGGGCTCGATGTCCGAGATGGACCCGATGAAGGTCGTCTTGCCGACGGCGAAGCCGCCCGCGACGACGATCTTGACGACGGTGGGTGCGGTGGACGCGGCCTGTCCCGTCGGAGCGGCGACGGCGGCGTCAGAGGGCGGAAATGCCATTGAGAACACTCTCCAGCACGCTCAGGGACAGGGCGGGGGACTCACCGGTGTTCACTTCCACCGGCTGCGAGGTGTGCACGCGGACGAACTGCTGGTCGGCGAGGTCGGACACGAGGATCCGGATCACGCCGAGCGGGAGGTGGAGCAGGGCGGAGAGCTCTGCCACGGAGATGTAGCCGACCGACGCGTGGTGCAGGATCGCGCGCTTCTCGGGCGGGAGACCGGTGCCGGCGACGGCCCCGGGCATCTGCTCGACAAGGGCTTCCAGCGGCAGGTCGGACCGTGCCGACTTCACCCGGCCACCGGTGACGGCGTAGGGCCGTACCGTCCGGGCCTCGTACTCGAGGTGCTCTGCCATGGTCAGGCTCCGCTCAGGCGACGGGGGCGCGGGTAGCACCGTCGACGGGGAGCTGGCCGCGCATCTCCGAGATCAGCTGCGGCGTGAGCGTCGCCTCGGTACGGGAGACGAGCATCGCCATCTCGTAGCCGATCAGGCCCACGTCGCACGTGGAGTCTGCCACCACGGCCAGGACGGACCCGTTGGACACGCTCATCAGGAAGAGGAACAGGCTGTCCATCTCGACGATGGCCTGCCGCACCTCCCCGGCGTGCAGCTGGCGCGAGGCGCCACGGGTCAGGCTCGACATGCCCGAGACGATGGCCGCGAGCTGGTCGCCGCTGGTGCGGTCGAGCTGCTCGGACATCGCCATGAGCAGGCCGTCGGCCGACACCACCAACGTGTGGCGGGTGCCGGGCACGGTCCGGACGAAGTTGTCCAGGAGCCAGCCGAAGTTGGCTGCCTCGGTGCTGAGCGCGGTCACACTTCCTCCTTGATGGTGCAGTCGGGACGGACTGCTGTGCAGCCGACCCCCGGTGTGGTGCGGGGGACGTGGTGGGTGGGTCGAAGGTTCATCGGGGACCGTCCTGACCGGCGTCGCGACGACCGCGTGCGGTGCCGGACTGGAAGCTGGACAGTCGTGACCGCAGCTGGGCCGGGTCGCGCTCGGCTCCTGCGGCGGCGGTGTCGATCTCGGGTGCCTCGGGGATCGCCGTCGGCACGCGCTTGGTGAGGCGCTCGGCGGCGCCGGACACCACCTGCGGCCGGTAGGCCGACAGCTGGCTCAGCTCGGACAGAGCCTGCTCCTGGATGTCCGACCGCATCGCGAGCATCGCCGCGACGTCGTCGTCCAGGGCGCCGATCCGGGCGACCGGAGCGGGGTTCGGCTGCGGCACCGTGCCTGCCGCGTCACCGCGCGGCGCCCAGCCGGACGGTGCCCAGCTGTTCGACGCCGGCTCCGGCGCGCCCGACCACGCCGCCTGGCGCGTGTCGAGCACCGCGGGCATCAGCGGGGCCGGTGCGGCGGGTGCGGCCGGTGCCGGGTGCGGGGCCGGCGCAGCGGCCAGCGGCAGCGGGGCCGGTGCGGCGGGTGCCGGGGAGAACGTCGGCACCGGTGCCGCGAAGGCGGGAGCCTCGAAGCCGGGAGCCGGCGCGAACCCGGTCGCCTGCGGGGCCGGCGGGTTGACGGAGGGCTTGGCAGCCGCGCCATCCGGGCCCCACACGGCGCTGCGGACCGGGGCCGCCGGGGCGGCTGCGACGGGCGCTGCCGGGACCACCGGCGTCTGTCCCGTCTCCGGGGCCGGGCGCCGACGCCCGAACAGACCGCGCTTGCGAGGTGCGCGCTCGCGAGAGCGAGCCGGGGCTACCGGGGCCGGGGCGGCGTTGGTGGGTGCCCAGGCGGCCTGCTGCTGCCAGTCGACCGAGGCCGGCTCGGCGGGTTCGGTCGGCTCGGGCTCCGGCTGGCCCGCGAACGGCGCGGGAGCCGCGAACGGCGCCGGGGCGGCGAACGGTGCGGGCGCGACGGGCGCCACCGCCTCCGCGGCCTCGATCGGCGAGAACAGCTGGGTCGGCGCGGACTCCTCCGGCTCGCCCTGCACCGGCGGCCAGCCGCCGAACACCGGGTCTGCGACGTCAGGCACCGCTGCACCGACGGGCTCCGGCAGCGCACGGGCGACCGGCAACGGCTCCGGCTCGGCCTCCGGTGCGAGACCGACCACCGGCAGCGGCGCCTCGGCGGCGGGCGCCGGTGCAGCCGGCGCCTGGTCGCTCCACGGCGACGACCACGTCGGCGGCTGCCAGGCCGGGGACTGCCAGGCCGGCTGGGGCCAGTCACCTGCGGCCTCGTCGGACTGCTCGGTCGGGACCGGCGGCGCCCAGGCTGCGGGCGGCTCCGGCGCGGTCGGCACCGGGGCGCCGGGGAAGCCGATCGGCTCGGGCACGACCGGGATGGTCCCGGTGGTCCACGCCCGCGCCTCGTCCATCGACCGACCGAACGGCAGGTAAGCCGCCGGCTCGTCGAGCGGGGTCGTCTCGGTGGTCGGTGCCGTGGTAGGGGCCGACCAGCCGGCGAAGCCGCTGTACGAGGTGAAGGCCGCCGGCTCGGGCTCGAACGTCGGCACCTCCTCGGCGGGCGGTGCCCAGCCTGCGAGGTCGACAGCCGGTGCCGCCCAGCTCGGCATCGCCGGCTCGGTGACGGGCTCGGCGAGAGCCTGCGGCGCCGCCTCGACCACGTCGTGCTGGGACAGCGAGGTGGGGACCCAGGCGGGCAGCTCGACAGGAACGGCAGGCTCGTCGGCGGCGACGTGCGGCTCGCCCGACGTGTCCGCGTAGGCCGCGCCGTCCGCGAAGGCGGGAGTGTCAGCGAAGGCGGGAGCGTCCTCGTACGCCGGAGCGTCGGCGTAGGCGGGGCTGTCCGCGTAGACCGGAGCGGCCGGGTGGCCGGCGCCGTCCGCGTAGGCGGCGTAGTCGGCCGGCAGCAGGTCGTCGTCCGGCGCGAGCCCGGGCACCACCATGGGCTCCGGCTCGGGCGTCTCCGCCTCGAGCGGCTCGGGCTGGAAGCTCGTCTGGGCGGGCCGCGACTGGAAGAAGGCCGCCGCTGCCGGTGCCGCACCGTCACCGGCCCGACGCAGGCCGGTCGGCGCCTGGTCGACGGGACGGGTGGCGCCGAGGTCCCCGCGTCCCCGGAAGCCGGAGAAGAGCCCGGTACGGACCCCGGCGTCGGGGGCCGGTGCCACCGGCGCGGCAGCCGCAGCGGCCGCGCCAGCGGCAGCATCCGGTGACCACGCCGAGGTCGCGGCACGGGTGCGGCTCGGCAGGCCGGAACCCGCCTGCGAGTCGACCACGGCAGGTGCCCAGTCGGGTGCGTCCGTGGACAGCGACGGCGAGAGTGTCGGGGTGGGCGCCTCGGGCAGGACGATGGCGTTCTCGTCGAACGTCTTGCGCGGGCGCTGTGGCAGGCCGCCGGATCGCTGGTCCGCGGCGGCGGGCGCCAGCGGCGCGGCCGGCGGCAGCGGTGCCGAGGCAGCCGCGGGCTGGGCGGCAGGGGTCCGCGTCGGCAGCGACGCCGGCGGTGCAGCAGGATCGACCCCCGCACGACGACGAGGCAGGCCGAGAGTCGTCGCGCCGTCCGTGAGCGCTGCGAGGTCCACCGGCTGCGCCTCGGGCGCCTCCTCGAGCTCGGGCACCGGTGCCGACGGGACCGCCGGGCCGTAGCTGCCCAGCGCGGACACCTCGGTCGACTGGAACAGCGTCGACGGGAAGCGGACCACGGTCTCGGTACCGGTCGTGCCACGGCTGCTCTTGCGGAGCTCCACCTCGGCACCGAGGCGCTGCGCCAGCCGGCCGACGACGAAGAGGCCCAGGCGCTGGGCGCCCAGGGCGTCACCGGCACCGACCGAACGGATCTTCTCGTTGGCGGCGTCCAGCTCGACCTCGCTCATGCCGAGGCCCTGGTCGATGATGCGGACCTCGACCTGGTCGCCCCGGACACCCGTGGCCACCACAATCGGCGTCTCGGGCTCCGAGAACACGGTGGCGTTCTCCAGCAGCTCCGCGAGCAGGTGCGCGGCCGGCAGGGCGTTGAACCCGAGCATGGCCGGGTCGGCGGTGAGCTCGAGCTCGACGCGGTCGTACTGCTCGATCTCGGACGAGGCGGTGCGGATGACGTCCGACAGCGGCAGCGAGTCGCGCAGGCGTCGGCCGGAGTCGATGCCGGCGAGCACCAGCAGCGACTCCGCGTTGCGGCGCATGCGGGTGGCGAGGTGGTCGAGGCGGAACAGGTTCGCCAGGGTGCTCGGGTCCTCCTCGGACCGCTCGAGCGAGTCGATGAACGACAGCTGGCGGTTGAGGAGCACCTGGTCGCGGCGGGCCACGTTGACGAACATCTCGGCGATGGACCCGCGCAGCGCCGCCTGCTCCTGGGCGACCTGGACGGTGGTGGCGTTCACCGCGTTGAACGCGGCGGCCAGGCGGCCGACCTCGTCGGACGACGTCACGGGGATCTGCGGCAGCTCCAGCGAGGGGCTCTCACCGGGGACCTGCACCTGCTCGACCAGGCGCGGGAGCTCGTCGCGCACGTCCGCGGCGGCCGCGGTCAGGCGACGCAGCGGGACGACGATGGTGCGGGAGACGACCACCGCGAAGAAGAAGGACAGCACGGCGGCGCCGATGGCGATCCCGACCGTGATGATGGCGCGCTGGGTCTGTGCGTCGATCGCCTTGGTGGCGACGTTGTGGCCGGTGCTCAGGACCTCGGTGCTGACCGCGCTGAGGCGGCCGGTCTGGTCGGTGACCGCCTTGGCGAACGCTGCGGGGTCGACCAGGGCGAACGCGGCGTTGGTGCCGATGCTGATCGTCGACCGCATCGTCATGAAGTCGGCGTTCGGGTCGGCGTAGCCGATCTCGATGCTCTTGACGCCCAGGCTGGCCACCTGGTCACGGGCCAACGCCCGCTGGTTCTCGGTCTGCATGCCCAGGTTGGCGAACTGGACGGACGAGAGCGAGGAGACGGCCTGCTTGTTCATCAGCGTCAGGCCGGCGACGGCCTCCTGCACCAGGTCGTCCGCCGTCGAGGCGACGGCGGCCTGCGCCGAGAGGTACTTGGCGACGTCACGGTTGCCGATCGTGTCTGCCACCAGCTGGACCAGGGCGATCTGGCGGCTGGCAAGGCTGGCGTAGGCGCCCTGGATGATCTCGGGTCGCGCCTGGGTGTCGACGTTCTGCCGCATGGCGGACAGGTCGTTGTCGAAGGACCGCTGCAGCTCGGTGAACTTGCCGACGATGTCCGGCGGGAACTCGGCGAGGTCCAGCTTGGCGGCGACCGGCTTGACGTCGGCGAGCGCCTTGTCGGTCGCGGCGCGGGCCGCCTTGATCTGGTCCGCGCTGCCGTTGGTCGTGGAGACCACACGCTCCTTCTGGAACGCCTCGTTCAGCGGCTGGTACGCCTGCACCAGGTCGACGACTCCGCGGGTCGCGCGGTCCAGCCGCAGCTGCGTCAGGGCCGTCGCGGAGATGAACACGCCGGCGGCGAGGATGACGAGCATGGGCACGGCAAGAACCGCCAGAACCTTGGCGCGGATGCCAAGCCGTCGCAGCATGTCGTTCCCTTCCGACCCGGTGCCACGCACGCCTCAGCGCGTCGCGGTGACGTGGACCTCGTTCGGGTGCTATCGGTCGCAGTGGTGCGGACCATGAGGTCGCGGGGCGAGTTTGCCACGGACGTCACCCGCTCGGGGACACCCATTCGTCCGTTCCGGCGTAGTTTCACCGGGTGCGAGCGGTCGTGGTGCGTGCCCCCGGTGGGCCGGAGCAGCTGCAGGTGGACCAGCTCCCGGACCCCGTGCCGGGTGCCGGTGAGCTGCTCGTCGAGGTGGCCGCAGCCGGGGTGAACCGCGCTGACGTGCTGCAACGGCAGGGCCACTACCCCCCTCCGCCCGGGGCGCCGGACTGGCCGGGGATGGAGATCAGCGGCGTGGTGTCCGCCCTCGGACCGGGCACCTCGGGCTGGTCCGTCGGCGACCGCGTCGCGGCGCTGCTGGCCGGCGGCGGCTACGCCGAGCGTGCCGTCGCGACGGCGGCGCTGTGCCTGCCGGTGCCGGACGGCCTGGCGACCGCCGAGGCGGCCGCGCTGCCGGAGGCGCTGGCCACGGTGTGGTCGACGCTGCAGGCCGCCCGGTTCACGGACGGCGACACGGTGCTGGTGCGTGGCGGCTCGGGCGGTGTCGGGTCCGTCGCCGTGCAGGTCGGACGCGCGCTGGGGCACCGGGTGCTGGCCACCGCCGGCGGTCCCGAGCGCTGCGAACGGGTGCGGGCCCTGGGTGCCGACGTCGTCGTCGACCACCGGCTGCCCGACGTCGCCGGCCGCGTGCTGGCCGCCACGGACGGCCGCGGCGTCGACGTGGTGCTCGACGTGCTCGGGGCCGGCGGCCTCGCAGAGAACCTCGCGATGCTGGCCGACGGCGGCCGCCTGGCCGTCATCGGCCTGCAGCAGGGGCGCCGTGCCGAGCTCGACCTGGGGCTGCTGCTCGAGCGCCGCGCCACCGTGCTGGGCACCACGTTGCGGTCCCGTCCCCTGGCGCAGAAGGCGGCGATCATGGCGGAGGTCCGCCAGCACCTGTGGCCGCTGGTGTCGGCCGGGGCGGTGCGGCCCGTCGTGCACACGCACGTCCCGTTCGCCCAGGCCGCGCACGCGCACCAGCTGATGGAGTCCGGCGCGGCGTTCGGCAAGATCCTGCTGGTGCCGTAGCACGCGCGGGGCGCCCGCCGGGCGGCACAATGCCCAGGTGAGCCAGGACGACGAGACGACCGTGGCGGACGACGACGTGACGACCTCTGCCGCGCGCCCGGAACCCGACGAGGACCGCGACGAGCAGGTCGGTTCGCTCGTGGAGCAGCCGGCCAAGGTGATGCGGATCGGCACCATGATCAAGCAGCTGCTCGACGAGGTGCGCAGCGCCCCGCTCGACGACGCGGCGCGCAGCCGGCTCGCCGAGATCCACGAGCGGTCGCTGGCCGAGCTCGAGGAGGGGCTGTCCCCCGAGCTGGTCGCCGAGCTGCACCGCATCACGCTGCCGTTCAGCGACGACGCACCGTCGGACGCCGAGCTGCGGATCGCGCAGGCCCAGCTGGTCGGCTGGCTCGAGGGTCTGTTCCACGGGATCCAGACGGCGCTGGTCGCGCAGCAGATGGCCGCGCAGGCGCAGCTGACCGGGATG
Organism: Cellulomonas sp. 73-145; assembly: GCA_001898185.1. GTDB lineage: Bacteria > Actinomycetota > Actinomycetes > Actinomycetales > Cellulomonadaceae > Cellulomonas. Next base: position 22,269 of record MKTI01000006.1, read on the forward strand.
CGCCGTGCACTGCCGCCCGGCGTGCACCCGCAGCAGGCGGGACCGGGCGTCTTCGTCGTGCCGCGCGACCAGGACGACGACGGCGACACCTCCCGCTCCACCGGCCAATACCTCTAGCCGGGGCGGAGCCCCGCCGGCCCGACGGCCGACGGGGCCGCGTCGTCACTTGAGCGCGACCACCTGGCTGGCCGGCGGCGCCTGGATGTCCACGGGCTGGCCCCAGCCGGAGAAGGTCATCACCTGGTGCTCGCCCTGCACGTCGACCACCATCTTGCGGACCAGCCCGTCCGCGCCGAACCAGAACCGGTACGTCACCTGCGCCGGCAGGGGCGTCTTGTCGTCGAACTGCTCCGCCCGTACCGCCGCGGTCAGCTTCGACGTGTCCACCACCACGTCGTAGGCCTGTGTCGGCACGCCGTCCACCTGCTCGGTCCCGCCGGCGGGCGTCACGGCGACCACGGCGTCCTGGTCGGAGGCCATCCCATGGTTGGGGTTCACTGAGTCGAAGATCCCCGTCATGCCGGCGAACGGGCCGTTCGGGTCCTTCGGGTCGCCCTTGACGAACTTGCCACCCGTCAGCTGGCCGGCGCTCATGTACCAGACGCCCCCGACGACGCGGAGCTCCATCTCGCCCTGGCCGGACACCGTCAGCTTCATCGACACCTCGTTGGTCCCGCCGGCGGCGACGCGAGTCGCACCGTTCGCGGTGATGGTGCCGCTGCTCGGGTCGGTCGCCTCGAGGGTGAACGTGCAGCTGGTCGCCTTGGCTGCGGCAGCGTTCATCGCCTGCACGAACGTCGCGGCGGTCAGGGTGTAGACCGCGGTCGGCGTGGGAGTGGGCGTCGGCGTCGGCGTCGGCGTCACGACGGAGGTGGTGGCCTCAGCGACGGGCGCGGCGGCCTGCGGCGTCGAGGAACCGCACCCGGCGAGGAGGGCCGCGACCGCGGCGACGGACGAACCCACGACAAGACGGCGCTGCAACGACATGTGAGCCCCCTGCTCAGGTGGCGCCGGTACGTCGGCGCACGTCCCGGCGACGGCCGGGCGGCGCGATCATCGCAGCCTGTGCGCGGGCTGGGTGGCCGTTTCGAGGGCGAATCCCCCGGTCAGCCCAACCCCTCGTCCGCGGCCGATTCGGTCCGGCTGCGTGCGGCGCGGACCACCGGCGGTTCTCGGCGGGCGGTCAGCGCGATGGCACCGCAGACGAGGAGGAGGCCGACGAGGTCCACCGGGTGCGGCAGCTGGCGCAGCACCACGGCACCCACCACGGCGGCACTGGCCGGCAGCAGCGCCAGCAGCACGGCGAAGGTCGCCGCGCTGACCCGCCGCAGCACCACCTGCTCGATGCCGTACGGCACCACCGACGAGCACACCGCCACGGCGAGCACGGCGGCGGCGAGCCGCAGGTCGTGCAGCACGGGCCCGGCGGCACCGGCGAACCCGGGGGCCAGCACCACCGCTCCCGTCGTCATCCCGACCGCCAGGCCCGACAGGCCCGACGCCTGACCGGCCACCCGCCGGCCCAGCACGATGTACCCGGCCCAGAAGGCCGCCGCCGCACCGATCGCCGCCAGCCCCACTCGGGCCGACCCGCCGGTGTGCAGCGAGACCCCGGCGAGCAGCACCACGCCCACCGCCGCGACCGCGATCGCGGCACGCTCCCGCCACCCGGACCCGGTGACGGCTGCCACCGCCACGGGCCCGACGAACTCGATCGCGACCGCCGTGCCCAGCGGCAGGTGCGCGATCGCCACGTAGAAGCTGACGTTCATCGCCGCGAGCACCACGCCGAACGCCGCGGTGGTCGCCAGCCGCCGGCGGTCCCACGGACCACGCCGCCACGGCCGCGCCCACCCCAGCAGCAGCACCGCCGAGACGGCGATCCGCAGCCACGCGACGGTGGCCGGTGGCAGCGTGCCGAACAGCCGCACGGCCACCGCCGCACCGAGGTACTGGGTCAGCCCCGAGAGCAGGAACAGCAGCGGGGCGGGCACGCGGGCCAGGCTATGCCTGCACCGCGCACCCGCCCCGTCGCGTCCGGATCAGCCCTTGACCGACCCCGCGAGCAGCCCTCGCACGAAGTACCGCTGCAGGGCGAGGAACACGATCACCGGGACGACGATCGTGAGGAAGCCGGCCGGTGCCAGCAGCTCCAGGTGCGAGCCGTAGCTGCCGGTGAGGCTCTGCATACGGGCCGTGACCGGTTGGAGGGCGGGGTTGGAGCCGCCGAAGGTCTTGGCCACCAGAAGGTCGTTCCACACCCACAGGAACTGGAAGATGGAGAACGAGGCGATCGCCGGCATCGACAACGGCAGCACGACCGACCGGAAGATGCGCAGGTGGGACGCACCGTCCACCCGTGCCGCCTCGATCAGGGACCCCGGCAGCTGCGCGATGAAGTTGTGCAGCAGGAACACCGCCAGGGGCAGCGAGAACATCGTGTGCGACAGCCAGATCTGGGCCAGCGTGCCGTTCACCCCGGGTGACGGCAGCACCGTGATCCCCGCGATCCGAAGGCCGTGCACGTAGTACTGCTGCAACGGCACCAGGGCCATCTGCAGCGGCACCACCTGCAGCGCGAAGAACGTGAAGAAGATCGCGTCGCTGCCCCGGAACCGCATCCAGGCCAGCGCGTAGCCGGCCATCGACGCGACGAAGATCGGGATGATCGTCGCCGGGATGGTGATCGCCAGGGAGTTCACCAGGGGGATGAACAGGCCACCCTGGCCGGTGAGCACCTGCCGGTACCCGTCGAGGCTGAAGCTCGGGTGGACGAAGAACATCCACCAGCCGCTGGTGGCGGCGTCCGACTTCGACCGGAACGAGTTGATGAACAGCCCGAACGTCGGGATGGTCCACAGCACGCCGATCGCGATCGCGACGATCGAGGCCGTCGGGCTGCTGAACGCCGTCCGGACGGCCCTGGTCGCCGCCGGACCGGTGAGGGGCTTCTTGACGTCGGTCGACGTCGCGCTGGTCGCGCTCATCGGGTCGGTGGTCGCGCTCATCGGATCTCACGCTCCCTGCGCAGCTGTCGGACGTTGTAGAGCACCAGCGGCAGGACGGCGAGGAACAGGATCACGGCGAGGGCGCTGCCGCGCGCGACCTGGCTGGTGACGAACATGTCGGCGTACATCTGACGGGCGAGGACGTCCGTCTTGAAGTTGCCGTTGTTGATGGTGAAGACGATGTCGAAGACCTTCAGCGTCGTGATCATCACCGTCGTCAGCACCACGACCAGGGTGTTGCGGATCATCGGGACCTGGATGGTGCGGAACAGCCGGAACCCCGAGGCACCGTCCATCCGCGCCGACTCGATCACCTCGTCGGGGATCGCCTTGAGGGCGGCGCCGAGCACCACCATCGCGAACCCCGCCTGGATCCAGATCATGATCACCATCTCGAGGAAGGTGTTCAGCGGCGGGGTGATCAGCCAGTTGGGCGGGTTGCTCCAGCCCAGCTTGATGACGACCTGGCTGAGCAGGCCGGTCTGCGGCTGCGACGGTGTCACGTAGTTGTAGACGTACGACCAGATGACGGCCGCACCGACGAACGAGATGGCGGTCGGCAGGAAGACCATCGTCTTGGGGATCGACGCGTACTTCATGCGGTCGACCAGGAGAGCGACGAGCAGCCCGACGCCCACCGCGACCGCCGGCACGATCACCAGCCAGAGCACCGTGCGCACGATGGTCTGCTGCGTGTACGGGTCGGTGAAGGCGAAGACGTAGTTCTTCAGGCCGACCTTCTTGGTCTTCTGCTGGCCGAGGAACTGCTGGTTGGTCAGGCTGTTGTTGATCGTCGTGATCGCCGGGATCACCAGCCCGAGGGCGACCAGGAACAGCGCCGGGCCCAGGCAGATGATCACCGCCAGCGGCTTCTCGAGCCGCCCGGTCGCCCGGCCGGCGACGAAGAAGACGATCGCGAGGATCGCGACGAAGCCGAGGACGGCTTCGACGGCGCCGAGCAGGGTGGTGGCCGCCTGGCCGGCCACGCTCGACGCCAATGAGACGTAGGTAGCGCTCACCACAGACCCCCTTGTCTGTCTCGCTGCGAACAGGGTGCCACGGTCGGGCAGAAAGGGTGCTCCGGCCCGCGGGACTCGCCCGCGGGCCGGAGCACCTCAGATCTCAAGCAGGTCGAACAGGTGGGGTCGGTCAGCTCGGCCAGGCCGCGTCGATCGCCTTGGCGACGTCCGCGGAGGACTTGCCGCTGCCGAACCAGTCGACCATCCCGGTCCACTCGGCACCGGCACCGACGGCCGCCGGCATGGCGTCCGAGGCGTCGAACCGGAACGTGGCGCTCGGGTCGGCGAGGTACTTGGCGGACAGCTGGTCGATCGGGTCGGTGTACAGGCTCTGGTCGACCTTCTCGTTCGCGGAGACCCAGCCCGGTGCGACCTTGATCCGGCTCTCAGCCCACTGCGGGCTGCTCAGGTAGTTCTGCACCGCCTGCACGGCCGGGTCGTCGGAGAACGCGGTCACGAACTCGCCGCCACCCTCGACGGGCGTCTTGATCGACGGGTCGACGGCCGGGAGCTTGAAGGCGAACACGTCGCCGTCAGGTCCGACCTTGGTGCCCTTCGGCCACTGCGCCTCGTAGAAGGACGCCTGCTGCAGCATGCCGCACTCGTTCTTCAGGATGGGCAGGCCCGCGTTCTGGAACGTGGTGGTGGCGATCGTCTTGACGTCACCCACGCCGCCGTTGACCCACTTCGGGTTCTGCAGCCAGTCCGTGATGACCTTCATCGCGTCCTGGATCTGCGGGTCGGAGAACTTGACCTTGTGGCTGATCCAGTCGTCGTAGACCTGGCCGCCGTACTTGCCGAGGACGACCTCCTCGAGCCAGTCGGTGGCGGGCCACCCGCTCGCGGTGCCGGAGCCGATGCCGCCGCACCACGGCTTCGCGGCGCCCGTCATCTTGCCGGCCATCTGGTCGGACAGCGACATCATGTCGGCCCACGTCGTGGGGACGGTGAAGCCGTTGTCCTTGAAGTACTTCGGCGAGTACCAGACCAGGGACTTCATGTTGGCGCTCATCGGCGCCGCGTAGAACTTGCCGTCGACCGAGCCGTAGCCCTTCCAGGCGGCGTTCCAGTTGTCCTCGTTCTTGACGGTCCCGGCCGGCGGGTCCTTGACCGCGCCCGTCGCCACCATCTGGGCGAGCAGACCGGGCTGCGGGATGATCGCGAGGTTCGGGGCGTTGCCGCCGTTGACCTTGACCGGCAGGTCGGACTCGAAGGTGTTGGAGCCGGTGTACTGGATGGTGATGCCGGTGCACTTGGAGAAGTCGGCCCACGAGGAGTTCAGCGAGTCCGACTCAGGGCTGAGGATCGACCCGAACATCGTGACCGTCTTGCCGCTGTGCCCCGCGTAGTCCTGGTACTTCGCGCAGTCGCCCGTGAGGGCCGCTGCGGAGCCGCCGCCCCCAGCGGAGCTCGACGTGCCGGACGAGCCGCCGCTCGAACACCCTGCGACTGTCGCCAGGGCCGCTACCCCAGCGGCGACGGCGGCGAATCGTGCGTTTCGCTTCATGTCTGTCCTTCCCGGTCACAACTTCGTTGATGCGACAGGTGGCTGGTGTCTGCAAACGCTTACAGACCGGCTTGATCTTGACATTCGCCGCCCGGGAGCCGTCAAGCACCCCGACGTCACGATTTCGTCACGTAGCGAGATGCGCCACCGGAGCGGAGGTCGACGTGCGCACCACCAGCTGGGTCGGGAAGATCACCTGCTCGGGCGCCGGGGTGCCGGCGATCATGCCCAGGAGCAGCGTCGCGGCGGCGGTCCCCTGGTCCTCGGCGGACTGCGCCATCGTGGTCAGGCCGACGAGCTCGCCGAGGTCGTGGCCGTCGATGCCGATCACGGACAGGTCCTCCGGGACGCGCCGACCCAGCTCGCGGGCGGCGAGGATGGCGCCCATCGCCATCTCGTCGGACGCCGCGAAGATCGCCGTCACGTCCGGACGCCGGGCCAGCAGCCGGCACGTCGACTCCCGGCCGCCCTCGACGTCGAAGTAGCCGTTCACCTCGAGCTCCGGGCTCGGCGCGGCACCCGCGCGCGCCATCGCCTCCTTCCACCCGGAGCGGCGGTCGATCGGCGGCGCCCACGGAGCGTTGTCCTGCGGCGACCCGGTGATGTGCCCGATGGTGCGGTGGCCCAGGCGCAGCAGGTGCTCGGTGGCCTCGGTGGCGGTGCGCAGGTCGTCCACCCGCACGGTGACTTGGCCGGGGGCGCCGGTGCCGATGAAGATCAGCGGGTGGCCCAGGCCGACCAGGGCGGCGACCTCGTCGCGGTCCAGCGGCATGCCGACGACGATCACGCCGTCGACACGTCGGCGCAGCACGTCGGGGTCCACCTGACGTCGGCGCAGGTCACGGGAGATCTCGAACGTGTACAGCAGGGCGTCGAAGCCCTGGGCGCGCAGCGCCCGCTCGGCACCGTCGATCACGTTGGCGAAGAACCAGTGGTTCACCCACGGCGTCAGCAGACCGATGGTGCGGGTACGCCCCGAGGCGAGGCTGGCGGCCGACGGGGAGGCGACGTAGCCGAGCTCGCGAGCCACCTCCCGGACCCGTTCCCGGGTCTCGGACGACACGTGCGGGAGCCCTCGCAGCGCGCGGGAGACGGTCGCCGTCGAGACACCGGCGGACCGCGCCACGTCCTCGATGCGCGCCACGGGGGCCGATTGTGCACCGCGGACCGGCGGTGGTCCACCGCCGCGAGGGTCGGCGCGGCGGCGGCCTGCCCCGACCTGCCGTGCGGGAGCGCTCCCGCAAAACCGCAGGCCAGCGTGCTCGAGCGGGACGGTGGGCCTGCCCCGCACCGGCCGTGAGCAGGGCGGATGCCGCCGGCGGTCAGTGCAGCAGCGACCGCAGCACCGGCAGCACGCCGTCGTCGTCGATGGTGCCCGTGACCTCGTCGGCCGCGGCGCGCACCCGCTCGTCGGCGTGGCCCATCGCGATGCCCCGGGCCGCCCACTCGAGCATCTCGGTGTCGTTGGAGCCGTCGCCGACCGCCATCGTCGCGAACGGCTGCACGCCCAGCTCGCGGCGCACCTGCTCCAGCGCACTGGCCTTGGAGACGCCGCCCGGCGTCAGGTCGAGCCACGCGCTCCAGCCGACGGCGTAGGAGACCTCGTGCAGGCCGACGCGCTCGACGAGGGCGTGGAACTCGTCCGGCGTGCTGTCGGGGCTGCGGATCACCACCCGGCTGGCCGGTGCCGCGAGCAGCCGCTCGAACGGCACGACCTCGGTCTCGCCGCTGAGCTCCCCCGGCGGGAAGTCGGCGCTGACCAGGAACCCGACGCCGAGGTTCTCCACCGCGTACAGCGCGTCCGGCAGCTCGATCGCCAGGGCGCGCAGGGCCGGTGCCGGGTCGAAGGTGACCACCTGGTGCACCTCGTAGCCGTCGTCCAGGTCCGAGTCGAGGCGGGCGATCACCGCGCCGTTGGAGCACACCAGCCAGCCGTCGGTCAGGCCGAGCGCGGCGGCCGCCTGGGCGGCGCCCTGCAGCGACCGACCGGTGGCGAGCACGACGTGGACCCCGGCCGCGACCAGGGCGGACACGGCGCTGCGGACACCGTCGGACACGACGCCGTCGTACGTCATGACGGTGCCGTCGACGTCCAGGGCGAGCAGGCCGACCCGGCCTGCGGTGCCGGTCATGCCGTCGCCGCCGGGTGCAGCACCTCCGCGCCGCCCAGGTACGGGCGCAGGCCCTCCGGCACACGGACCGACCCGTCCTCGAGCTGGTGGTTCTCCAGGATCGCGACGAGCCAGCGGGTAGTGGCCAGGGTGCCGTTCAGCGTGGCGACGGTGCGGACGGAGCCGTCCGCCGTGCGCTCGCGGATGCCGAGGCGGCGGGCCTGGAACGTGGTGCAGTTCGAGGTGCTGGTCAGCTCGAGGTAACGCTGCTGGCTGGGCAGCCAGGCCTCGCAGTCGAACTTGCGGGCGGCCGACGAGCCGAGGTCGCCGGCCGCGGTGTCGATCACGCGGTAGGGCAGCTCGACGAGGCCGAGCATCTCCTTCTCCCAGCCGAGGATCCGCTGGTGCTCGTCGGCCGCGTCCTCGACCGTCGTGTAGCTGAACGCCTCGACCTTGTGGAACTGGTGCACCCGGATGATGCCGCGGGTGTCCTTGCCGTACGAGCCGGCCTCCCGGCGGTAGCAGGCGCTCCAGCCGGCGTACCGCTTGGGGCCGGCGGACAGGTCGAGGATCTCGCCCGAGTGGTAGCCGGCCAGGGCCACCTCGCTGGTGCCGACCAGGTACAGGTCGTCCGCCTCGAGGCGGTAGATCTCGTCGGCGTGGGCGCCGAGGAAGCCGGTGCCGGCCATGATCTCCGGCTTGACCAGGGTGGGCGTGATCACCGGGGTGAAGCCGGCGGCGAGCGCGCGGTCGACGGCAGCGTTCAGCAGCGCCAGCTCGAGGCGGGCGCCGATGCCGGTCAGGTAGTAGAACCGCGCGCCGGACACCTTGGAGCCGCGCTCGGTGTCGATCGCCTGCAGGCCCTCGCCGAGCTCGAGGTGGTCGCGGACGCGGAAGCCGTCGCCGTACTCGGCGGCGAAGTCGCGCGGCGTGCCCACGTGCTCGAGCACGACGTAGTCGTTCTCGCCGCCGGCCGGGACACCGTCCGCCACCACGTTGCCGATGCGGCGGGCCAGCAGGTCCGCCTGCTTCTCGGCGGCCTCGGCATCCGACTGGCGCGCCTTCACCTCGTCGGCCAGCTGCCGCGCGCGGGCCAGCAGGTGCTCCTTGTCGGCACCGGTCGCTTTCGCGACGTCCTTGCCGAGGGACTTCTGCTCGGCGCGCAGCGTCTCGAACGCGGTCAGCGCCGAGCGGCGGCGCGCATCGGCGTCCAGGATCTCGTCCACCAGGTGGGGGTCGTCACCACGCGCGACCTGGCTGGCGCGCACCACATCGGGGTCCTCCCGCAGGAGCCGCAGATCGATCACGGCTGCCAGCCTATCGACCGGCCGGCACGGTCACCCGCGGCGTGGCCGGTCCACGAGCGCCGTCCTCACCCGCCCCGCCCGCGCGACGTCGCAGGTGGATGCGTAGATTGCCGGACATGACATGGCACGACTGGCTGGGGCTCACCGCTGCTGTGCTCGCGCTCGTGGCCATCGTGCTGGCGGTGTGGGTGGCGCGCCGGCAGGCGAGCGGGCGCCTGGGCCACGGCGCCGCGAGCGTCGCACCGGCGACGGGGGCCGGCGAGGTGCTGACGGGTCCGGACGACGAGGAACGGCCGCTGGTCGCCTTCATCGCCAACCCGTCCAAGCCGGACGTCGCCGCCCTGCGGACGCAGGTGGTGAAGGCCTGCTCGGAGCGGTACCTGCCCGAGCCGCTGTGGCTGGAGACCACCGTGGAGGACCCCGGGGTCGGGCAGGCGCGCGAAGCGGTGGAGCGCGGCGCAAAGCTCGTCGTGGCGGTCGGTGGTGACGGGACCGTGCGGGCGGTCGCCGAGGCGCTGGTGCACACCGACGTGCCGATGGCGCTGCTCCCGCTGGGCACAGGGAACCTGCTGGCACGCAACCTCGACATCCCGGTGGGCGACCCGCCGGCTGCGATCGCGGCGGCGCTCGACGGCAAGGACCGGACCATCGACGTCGGCTGGATCGCCGTGCAGCGCTGGGCGGCCGCCGACGCCGAGGACCCGGACGAGGAGGTGACCGGGCCCGCCGCCGACCCCGACCCGGACCGCGAGCACATCTTCCTGGTGATCGGCGGGGTCGGGTTCGACGCCGCGATGGTGGCCAGCACCGACGACGCGCTCAAGGCGAAGGTCGGCTGGATCGCCTACTTCGTCGCCGGTGTGCAGCACCTGCACGGTCGGCGCAGCCGCGTCCGGGTGCGCCTCGACGGGCGGGCCTGGCAGGACCTGCGGCTGCGCAGCCTGCTGGTGGGCAACTGCGGCAAGCTGCCCGGCGGTCTGCAGCTGCTGCCCGACGCGATCCTCGACGACGGCTGGCTGGACATCGCGGCGATCGACACCCGCGGCGGGGTGGCCGGCTGGGCGCAGCTGCTCGGCGAGGTGGTGCTCCAGGGGTTCGGGCTGCGGAACCCGCTGCCGGCGCGGATCGGGCGGATCGACCACACCCGGGCACGGTCGGTGGAGATGCAGCTGTCCGGCGGGGAGCACGTGCAGCTGGACGGGGACGTGCTGGGGCGGGTGGCGCAGCTCGCGGCGCGGGTGGACCCGGGCGCGCTCGTCGTGCGGGTGCCGGCACCCGCGAGCTGATCCCGCGCCTGTCGAGGCAGGCGGGCGGCCCTCGTCAGGATGCCGGCGGGTGGTCCGCCGCGACGTCGCGCGACTGCGCCAGCCAGCGGGCGGGCGGCAGCCCGGTGGCGGTGCGGAAGAACACCGAGAAGCTCGTCGCATCCGGGAAGCCCAGCTCGCGCGCGCAGCGGGCCGCGGTGAAGCCGTCGTGCGCGAGCAGGCGCTTGGCCTCCAGGACGACGCGCTCGGTCAGGTAGGCCTTGGCCGTGCGACCGGTGGCGTGCTGGACCGCGCGCGACAGCGTCCGGGGCGCGTAGCCGAGCATCGACGCGTAGTGGCCGGCGTCCCGGTGCGTGCGGTAGCCCGCCTCGACGGTGTCCCGGAACAGCGCGAACAGCGAGCCGTCGGGCTCGGGGTCCCGGCCGGGGGGGTCCAGCCTCAGGAGGAGGGCCGACAGGAGGAGGCCGGCGAGCTCCGACGGTCCGGCAGCGGCCTCGAGCTCGAGGTGGTCGAGCGCCGCCGTCAGCAGGGGCCAGTCCGGTCCGGCCGTCCACGTCGGCGCCTGGTTCGGTGCCGCGGTGAGCCGGCGGGTGGCCGTGGTGGCGGGCGCGCTCGGGACGAACAGCACCAGACGGCCGGACAGCGCCCCGATGTCGTCCCAGCGGTGCACGGCGCCTGGCGGGATCCAGACGGCCGAGCGGGGGCCGAGCCGGTGCCGGTGGAAGTCGACGGTCACCGCGCCCTGGCCGTCGTCGACGACGGCGACGACGTGGAAGTCGGCCCGTTGGGTGCCCCCGGTGCTGAGCTCGCGGAGCCGGTCGAAGGTGAGCAGCTCGACCGGGCGCGCGACCCCGCCGAGCGGCTGGTACGTCATCTGCAGCACAGCGGGCACGTGTCCAGTTTCCACCATCACGCGACTGGTTCGGCCGATGCTCGTCGGGCCCGCTGCCGGTGGGATAGAGGCATGAACAGCAACGAGATTCTCACCACGGCCACCCGTCCGTCGACCGACTCCGCCGCCGCCGCCGGTAGCGCGTTGCCCACTTACGACCATCGCGCCGGTACCGGCCCGACCCTCGTCCTGCTGCACTACTGGGGTGGTTCGGCACGCACGTGGGACGGCGTCGTCGACCGGCTGCCGGGGCGCGACGTGCTGGCTCTCGACCTGCGCGGCTGGGGTCGCTCGCAGCACCTGCCGGGGCCGTACTCGCTGCACCAGCTGGCCGCGGACGTCCTCGGGGTGCTCGCCGAGTCGGGCGTCCGGGACCACGTGCTGGTCGGGCACTCGATGGGCGGCAAGGTGGCCCAGCTGGTCGCCGCCGGCCGTCCGGCCGGGCTGCGGGGGCTGGTGCTCGTGGCACCAGGGCCGGCCAGGCCTGCCGCCGTCGTCACGCCGGAGTACCAGGCACAGCTGGCGCACGCCTACGACACCGACGAGGCCGTCGCCGGGGCGCGCGACCACGTGCTGACGGCCACTCCCCTGCCCGACGGGCTGAAGGCGCAGGTGCTGGCCGACTCTCGGGCCAGCGGTCCGGAGGCCCGCGAGGAGTGGCCGCTGCGCGGCATCGTCGAGGACATCAGCGGGCTGACGGTGGCGATCGACGTGCCGACGCTGGTGGTCGGTGGCGAGGAGGACCAGGTGGAACCGGTCGAGGTGCTGCGGGACAACCTGCTGCCGTACGTGCCGGGTGCGCGACTGGTGGTGCTGCCGTCCGGGCACCTGATCCCGCTGGAGGCGCCCGCCGAGCTGGCGCGGGTGATCGACGGGTTCGCGCCGCTGCACCCGTAGCGCGGCGGGTCGGGCCGCCGCGCGGCTCGGTGCGTCAGGTGGCCCCACCGCAGCGCGGCGCGCGGTGGGTCAGGTGGCCTGGCCGGCGCGAAGAGCGCGGAGCCAGGTGCGGGCGTCGACGAACTCGGCGTCCGACGTGCCGGCGTGCACGGTCGGCGGGAGCGCGTCGGCGCGGGGGTAGGAACCGAGGAAGCGGACGTACGGGCAGCGTCGGCGCAGGCCCATGATCGCCTCGCCGACGCGCTCGTCGAGGATGTGGCCCTCGGCGTCGATCGAGAAGGAGTACCGGCCCAGCGCGTCGCCGATGGGACGCGACTCGATGCGGGACAGGTTCACGCCGCGCACGGCGAACTGCTCCAGCATGGCGAGCAGGGCACCCGCCTCGTTGTCCGGCAGGTGCACCACCAGGCTCGTCTTGTCGGCACCGGTCGGTGCGGGCACCTCGCCCGGGTGGCCGACGACGACGAACCGGGTGACCAGCGCGTCGTTGTCCGCCACCTCGTCGGCGAGCGCCGCCAGGCCGTACGTCGGGACCGCAGCCGGCGGGACCAGGGCGGCGTCGAAGGCGAGCGGCGGGAGCGACGGGTCCGTGAGGCGCTCGGCGATCAGGGCCGCCGGCGCGGTGTTCGAGGTGGCCGGCACGTGGACGGCGTGCGGCAGGTGCTCCGCGAGCCAGTGGCGGCACTGCACCCAGGCGTGCGGGTGGGCGCTGATGCGGTGCACGTCGGCCAGCTGCCGGCCCGGCGCCGCGGCCAGCGTGAACTGGACGGGGACGAGGATCTCGCGCAGCACCACCAGGGGTTCGCCGGTTGCGAGCGCGTCGAGCGTTGCGGTGACGCCGCCCTCGACGGTGCTCTCGATCGCGACGACGGCGAAGTCGGCAGCACCCGCCCGGACGGCGCCGATCGCCGAGCCGACGTCCGTCTGCGGCAGCAGCACGGCCTCGTCGGGCCGCACCACCTGCAGCAGCGCCTCCTCGGTGAACGTGCCGGCCGGTCCGAGGTAGGCGTACCGGGGGCGGTCGCTCATCGGTCCTCCTGGAGGCCGTCGGGGTGGAGACGGGGTGCGCCCGTAGGCTAGCCGGGTGCGTGCCCGCGGCGGTGTCCCGTTCCGCGGCGGCCTTGCGGGTGGCCTGGTCAGAGGGCTGATGGCGGTGGTCCTGGCCGGTGTGGTGGGCGGGCTGGTGAGCGGTGCGGCGGTGGCCGGGCCCGCGTCCGGAACGGCGACGGCGGCCACGACCGGCGCTGTGCCCGGTCCGGTGCTGCTGATCGGCACCAGCGGGGTGCGGTGGAGCGACGTGTCGGCCGAGGCGACGCCGGCCCTGTGGCGGTTGTCCCGCACGGCCGGGCTCGCGGTGGCGAGCACGCGCGGCGTCGAGCCGACCGGGTGCCCGGTGGACGGGTGGCTGACCGTGTCGGCGGGCACCAAGGCGGCGGCGGCGCGAGCCGGCGGGACGTGCGCTGCTCTCGACGAGCCGGTCGACGGCGCGGTGCCGGGGTGGGCTGCCGACCGGACGGCGCTGGCGTCGCAGCAGTACGACGCGAAGGCCGGGGCGCTCGGTGAGGTGCTGCGCGACGCCGGGGTGCCGGCGGCGGCGGTCGGTCCCGGTGCCGCGGTGGCGCTGGCCGGTGCGGACGGACGGGTGGTCGGGCGGTACCAGGCGGTGCCGTCGTCGGCGCAGCAGGTCACCGGGGTGGTACGCGAGGCGCTGAGGTCCGCTCGCGTCGTCGTGGTCGACGCCGGGGCCGTGCGCGCCGGGTCTCCGGACGCATCAGCCTCGACACGCTCGGCACAGCTGACCGCGGTCGACTCGGTGGTCGGTGCCGCGCTCGATGCCGCCGACCCGGGCACCACCGTGCTGGTCGCCTCGCTGACCGACTCCGGCAGCCCCGACCTGCAGCTGGTCGCCGCGACAGGACCGGCTCCGGACGGCGGCCGGTACGACGGTGCCATGCTCAGGTCCGGAGCGACGCGGCAGACGGGTCTGGTGCAGACGGCGGACGTCCCGGCCACCGTGCTGGCCGCGCTCGGCGCGCGGGACCGCAGCGCCGGGCTGGTCGGCTCGACGATCGGCCGCACCCCCGGCCCCTCGACCGCCGATGCCCGGCTGGCCCGCCTGCTCGACGTGCAGCGCGAGGCGCTGGCGATCACCCGCGTCTCCGGCACGTTCAATGCCGTGCTGCTGGTCCTGGTCGTGGCCTTCGTCGCCGTCGCCGGTCTGCTGCTGCGCGGCGACCGGCGGCCGTCGCGGCCGGTGCGCCGGACCCTGCAGGTGGCCGGCCCGGTGGTCGCGCTGCTGCCCGTCTCGTCGTTCCTGGTCGCGCTGGTGCCGTGGTGGCGCGCCGGTGCGCCGGCCCTGGCTCTCGGTGCGGCGGCCCTCGGCTGGGCGGTGCTGCTGGCGGTGCCGGCACTGGCGGGTCCGTGGCGGCGCATCGTGCTGGGGACGGCTGCCGCGGTGGCCGCCGTCACGGCCGGTGTGCTGCTGGCCGACGCGGTGCTCGGCTCACCGCTGACCGTGGACACCCCGATGGGCGGGCACCGGCTGCTCGGCGCACGGTTCTACGGCTGGAGCAACCAGGCGTTCGCCCTGGCGGCGACGGCCGGGATGGTGCTCGCGGTGGTGGTCGCCGACCTGCTGGTACGGCGGGGGCGGCGGTGGGCCGGCGTCGCGGCCGTCGCCGTGCTGGGCCTGGTGGTGCTCGTCGTGGACGGCACGCCGGGGCTCGGCAGCGATGCGGGCGGGCCGGTGGCGCTGCTGCTGATGTTCGGGCTGCTCGCCGTGGTGGTCAGCGGGCGGCGGGTCCGGTGGCGGACCGTCCTGCTGGGGCTGGGCGCCGGCGTGCTCGTCGTCGGGACCCTGATGGTGCTCGACTACCTGCGGCCACCGGCGGAGCGGACCCACCTGGGCCGGTTCGTCGCGACCCTGCTGCAGGGCGGCCTGTGGACGGTGCTCGCCCGCAAGGAGTCCGCGAACCTGCACGTGCTGGGCGACTGGCGCGTGCTGGTGCTGCTGGTCGGTGCCGTGGCGCTGGGCTGGTTGGCGCTGGTCCGGCACGCGCGTCGGCGCGGGCGCCGGTTGCGCGACACGGACCTCGGAGGACTCGTCCCCCGCGTTCCGCTGCTGCGCGCCGGGCTCGCGGCGTGGGGAGCGGCGATGGTGGTCGGGTTCCTGATGAACGACTCCGGGATCATCATCCCCGCGATCGGGATCGCGCTCCTGGCTCCGCTGCTGCTCGCCGCCGTCGCGCGCCTGCGCGACGGCGACCGGAACGCGGACGGCCGGAGCGAGGACGGCCGGAACGAGGACGGCCCGGACGTCAGAGCTGCGGACCCCGGGCCGGCCGTCTCGGGCTGAGCACGCCGCGCACCACGCCCGCGGCGGCGCGGGCTCGCCGGGAGCTCAGCGCCAGCTGCACGTCCCGGTACTGCGCCGCCCGGTGCAGCTGACCCTTCCAGTCCGCTCCCGACGGGCGGTGGCGCAGGTCGCACGGCACCTCGAGCACCCGGAACCCCTGCCGCAGCAGGTCGATGGTCATCCCCGTCTCGACGCCCCAGCCGTGGGCCAGCGGCGTCGCCGCCTCGAACGCCTCCCGCGTCAGGCAGCGCATGCCGGACAGGGGCTGCGTGGGCGTCCACCCGGTGAGGGCCGCGATCCCGTGGCGCGCGGCGCCGGTGACGATGCCGTGCCCACCCGCGCCGGGCTGCGGCGGCAGCAGGGCGATCGTCAGGTCCGCCTCGCCGGACAGCACGGGCGGCACCAGCGGGGCGGCGTGCACAGCGGACTCCGCCAGGTCGCCGTCGAGGAACAGCAGGAACCGCGGCGGCCGGTCCGGCGCGTCGCGCATCGCGACGACGGCGGCACCGGTCTCCATCGCGGCGGCCTTGCCGCGGTTGTGGGAGTGGCGCACGACGACGGCGCCGGCCTCCCGCGCGACGTGCTGGGTGGCGTCCTCCGAGCCGTCGTCGACCACCAGCACCAGGTCGACACCCGGGATGGCCCGCGCCGAGCGCACCGTCGTGGCGATGCGCCGCGACTCGTCCTTGGCGGGGATGATCACCGCCACCCGCTGCCGGCGCGGCGGGCGGCCGGCGCCGAGGCGCACCGACTCGGCACGCGCCGGTCGGGAGGGGGCGGGGTTCGACGAGGGGGCGGGGTCGCCGGCAGGCTCGCCCTGAGGGTCGGTGACCTCTGCCTGCGCGCGGGTGCTGTCGCCGGACCTGGTCACGTGACCAGCCTAACGAGAGCCCTCGGACCGTCGCCGGTCGAGGGCCACGTTCACCCGGACGGCCGCCTGGCGGAGAGCACCCCGGGCAGCCAGGCCGTCAGCGCAGGGTGACCTGACGCGCCACCAGGCCGGCGCGGGCGCGGCGGGCGTCGGCGTCCAGCGGGGAGTCGTCGGCCACGGCCGCGGCGAACCGCGGGGCGAACGCCGCGAGCGCGTCCTCGATCTCCTCGGCCTCGGTGCCGCGGGCGAGCTCCCACACCGGGACCACCAGGCCGGCCGCACGGAAGTAGCCGATGAACTTGGCGTCCTCGAAGCCCGACTCGCGGCGGCCGTGCAGGCGGGCGAGCCCGTCCAGCACCTGCTGCTCGTCGAGCGGCTGCACCCAGCGCAGGAACTCCTTGGCACCCATCCGACACCAGTACGCGGACTCGACACCGGGCAGCTTGCGGGTGTCGATGATCCCGGAGTCGGCCTCCTCGAGGGCCGCCTCCACGTCCGGGGTGCGCTCCGCGGCGGGGTCGAGCCAGTACTCGAACGAGTCGAGCAGGGTCACCTCGAACGGCACGGACAGGTCCAGCACGTCCTGCAGGCGGGGGCCGGCGGTGGGCAGGCCGAGGTTCTCGATCGCGGTGCCCGGCTCGGCATCCAGCGCGCGCAGCAGGGCCTCGGCGAGGTCGCGGCTGGCGTCGCCGGAGCTGCTGCGCGTCTGCAGCGCGAGCATCACGGTGCCGTCGGCACGGTGCAGGGCCGCCCACGCGTCCGGGAGGACGGTGGTGACTACGACGTCGCGCGCACCGTGCTCGGCGGTGGTCCGGACGGTCGCCGTCGCGGCCGGCACCAGCTCGCGCATCGCGACCCAGTCCGTCTCACCGGGCAGGTTCTCGAACGGTCGCAGCACGAAGGAGGTGGTCGTCTTGGCCATGGGGCACAACCTATCGGCCGCGTGCGGGAACCCCTGACGGTGGTGGAGGATCCCCCCATGGACCCGCGCGCCGGAACGCCTGCCCGCCCCGAGGACCTCATCGACGTGGACGCCCTGGTCGGGGCGTACTACGACCGGGTCCCGGACCTCGCCGATCCCGCCCAGAAGGTGGTGTTCGGCACCAGCGGGCACCGCGGCTCGTCCCTCGACGGCGCGTTCAACGAGGCGCACATCGTCGCGATCACCGCGGCGATCGTCGAGTACCGCCGCGGCCAGGGCACCGACGGCCCCCTGTTCATCGGGCGGGACACGCACGGGCTGTCCGAGCCGGCGTGGCGCTCGGCCCTCGAGGTGCTGGCGGCAGCCGGCGTCGAGGTGCGGGTCGACGCGCGCGACTCCTGGACCCCCACCCCGGCGGTGTCCCACGCGATCCTGCTGTTCAACGGCGCCGGCACGGCGGCCGGGGTCCGCACGCAGGGCCCGGGGCTGGCCGACGGCATCGTCGTGACCCCGTCGCACAACCCGCCCCGCGACGGCGGCTTCAAGTACAACCCGCCGCACGGCGGCCCGGCGGACTCCGACGCGACCGGCTGGATCGCCTCCCGCGCCAACGAGATCCTCGCGTCCGGGTGGCGGTCGGTGCCGCGCGTCAGCCTCGAGCAGGCGCTGGCGGCCGACACCACCCGCAAGCACGACTACCTGTCCAGCTACGTCGACGACCTGGCCAACGTGATCGACCTCGAGGCGATCCGGACCGCCGGGGTGCGGATCGGCGCCGACCCGCTCGGGGGCGCGTCCGTCGAGTACTGGGCGGCGATCGGCGAGCGGTACGGGCTGGACCTGACCGTGGTGAACCCGACGGTGGACCCGCGGTGGGCGTTCATGACGCTGGACTGGGACGGCAAGATCCGCATGGACTGCTCGTCGCCGTACGCGATGGCGTCCCTGGTCACGCGCATGAGCCCGGCGTCGGGGATGGCCGCGCCCTTCGACATCGCCACGGGCAACGACGCCGACTCCGACCGGCACGGGATCGTCACGCCGGACGGCGGGCTGATGAACCCCAACCACTACCTCGCGGTGATGGTCAGCTACCTGTACGGGGGCGGACGGCCCGGGTGGCCGGCCGGCACGGCGGTGGGCAAGACGGTGGTGTCGTCGTCCCTGATGGACCGAGTGGTGGCCGACCTGGGCCGGCGGCTGCTCGAGGTGCCGGTCGGGTTCAAGTGGTTCGTGCCCGGGCTGATCGACGGGTCCGTCGGGTTCGGCGGCGAGGAGTCGGCCGGTGCGTCGTTCCTGCGGACGGACGGCACCGTGTGGACCACCGACAAGGACGGGATGGTCCCGGCGCTGCTCGCCTCGGAGATCCTGGCGACGACGGGCAAGTCGCCCAGCCAGCACCACGCCGACCTCGTCTCCCGGTTCGGGCAGTCCTGGTACGCGCGCGTCGACGCCCCCGCGACCCGCGAGGAGAAGGCGACCCTCGCGGCGCTCTCCCCCGAGCAGGTGAAGGCGACGACGCTCGCCGGCCAGGACATCACCGACCGGCTGACGCGGGCGCCCGGGAACGACGCGGCGATCGGCGGTCTGAAGGTGACGACGAAGGACGCCTGGTTCGCCGCACGGCCGTCGGGGACCGAGGACGTCTACAAGATCTACGCCGAGTCGTTCGTCTCGGCCGAGCACCTGGCGCAGGTGCAGGCCGAGGCGAAGGACGTGGTGTCGGCGGCGCTGGCGGGCTGAGCTGGGCCGGCGCCGGCGGGCTGAGCTGGGCCGGCGCCGGACGGGATGTCGGCGCCGGCTGACAGACTGGCGGCATGCTCACCCCGTACCGCGACGTCTTGTCGCGCCCGGGGGCGCTGACCTTCTCGGCCGCAGCGGCGATCGCGCGGCTGCCGATGTCGATGGTGGGCATCGGCGTGGTGCTGGCGGTCAGCTCGCTGTACGGGTCCTACACGCTGGCCGGTGCGGTGTCCGCGACGTACATCGTCGCCCAGGCCGTCGCCGCGCCGGTGCTCGGCGGCTGGGTGGACCGCTTCGGGCAGTCGCGGGTGATGCGTCCGGCGACCGTGCTGGCCGGCGGCGGGATGCTCCTGCTCGCGGCAGCGTCCGCGATGCAGGCACCCGCGGTGTGGCTCTTCGGGGCCGCCGTGCTGATCGGCGCCGGCAGCGGCTCGTTCGGGTCGCTGGTGCGCGCGCGGTGGACCTGGGTGCTGGCCGGTGACGGGCGGGCGGTGCACACCGCCTACTCGCTGGAGTCCGCGCTGGACGAGCTGGTGTTCGTGGTCGGTCCGGTGACGGTGACGATGCTGGCGACGGCCGTCCGGCCGGAGGCCGGCCTGGTGGTGGCGGCCATCGGCGTGGTGGGCGGCGGGCTGTGGTTCTGCGCGCAACGCGCCACCGAGCCGCCCGCCGTGCGGCGAACCGAGGGCCGCGCGCGCGGCACGGTGCTGCGGCTGCCGGCGATGGCGGTGCTCGCCGTGGTGTTCGTGCCGATGGGCGGGCTGTTCGGCGCCACCGAGGTGGCGACCGTCGCCTTCGCCGACGAGCACGGCAACAAGGGCGCCGCGGGGTTCGTGCTGGCGACGTTCGCCCTCGGGTCGCTGCTGGCGGGCCTGCTGTACGGCGCGCGGGCATGGGCGGCACCGCTGCACCGGCGCTTCGCGGGGGCCGTCGCCGCGCTGGCGGTCGGCGTGTGCCTGTTCGTCCTGGTCGACAGCCTGTGGGCGCTGGCCGCGGTGATGTTCGCCGTCGGGTTCACCATCTCCCCGTCGATCATCACCGGCAACGGCCTGGTGCAGGCGCACGTGCCGCCGGGACGGCTGACGGAGGGGCTGACGTGGGTCGGCACCGCGCTGAACGTCGGGGTGTCGATCGCGTCGTCGCTCGCCGGGGCGCAGGTGGACGCCGGCGGCGCCCGCGCCGCCTACCTGGTGGTGGTGGCGTGCGGCGGGGCGGTCCTCGTCGCGACGGTGCTCGCGCTCCGCGTCCTGCGCGCGGGCACACCCGAACCCGCCGGCGCCTGAGGCGCCGCCGGGATCAGCCGTCCGACCGCATGCCGAACGACATGTGGCCGCCGAGGTAGCCGCTGGCGCCGGCGGCCCCGCCCGCGGCCAGCGCGGCGACCACGCCGAGCCCGTGGTTCCCGCGCCGGCGAGCCATCCAGGACAGGCCGTACAGGGCCGCGGCGACCCCGTTCAGGCCGGCGTGCACCACACCGACGCGCCGCGTCCGCTCGTTGCTGTTCTCCCAGTCGGCCAGACCGGCCGCGATGGTCGGTCCGGTGGCGAGCAGCCCGAGCCCGATCAACCGCCGGGCGGCCGGGCGGGCCGACGGGCCGCCCACCAGGTCGAGCACGGTGGCGGACATCCAGAGGCCGAGCGGCACGTCGGTCAGCAGCGGGTGCAGCTTGTGGCCGATCGGGTCGCCGCGCAGCACCGAGGCGCGGGTGTCGCTGCCCACCACGGCGCGGGCGACGGGTGCGAGCTGGTCCACCACGCCGTCGAGGCGCTCGTCGTGCTCGAGGCCGGCTGCCATGCGCGCCGGTGCGGGCTCGGGGGCGTGGCCGCTGGAGTGCGCAGAGGTCATGGTCGGCTCCGGTGGTCGGGGGACGAGCAGGACGTCCAGCATCACGCGGGGCCACCGAGCCCGCACGGCGAGCCCTAGGCTGACCGGCCGTGAGCACGGGCACCCAGGACCGGTCCACGGCGCCCGAGGACGTCGTCCCCGGCGCCGAGCAGCACGTCGACGAACTCGCCGCCCTGCGTGGCGCCCTCGCGCCGCTGGGCCACGCCGCCCGGGCCGAGCGGCTGACCGGCGGCATGTTCGCCACCACGTTCCTGGTGACGTTCGACGACGGCAGCGAGGCGGTGGTCAAGACCGCGCCGACCCACCAGGACCGCCTGCTGACCTACGAGCACGACCTGGTCCGCAGCGAGGCGCTGGTGTACCGGTTGCTCGCGGACGTCCCGGGCGTGCCGGTGCCGCGGGTGCTGCTCGAGGACTTCTCCCGGTCCGTGTGGCCCGGCGACCTGGTCGCGGCGAGCCGCCTGGGTGGCACGCCGTGGGGCGACTGCGGGCTGGGGTCGGTGGACGACGATCCCCGTGCCGCCCGCGCGCAGCACGAGCTCGGGGCGCTGATGGGGCGGCTGCACGCGGTGACCGGGCCGGTGTTCGGGTACGTCGGTGAGGCGTCGCCGCTGCGGGCCGGCACCTGGGCAGAGGCGTTCGGGCTGATGGTCGAGGCTGCGCTCGGCGACGCCGAGCGGTGGGCGGTGCCCGTCCCGGCCGACGAGGTCCGGGCGACGCTGTCCCGGCACCGGCCGACGCTGGACCAGGTGCGCACCCCGGTGCTGGTGCACACGGACCTGTGGCCGGGGAACCTGTTCCTCGACCCGGCGACCGGTGAGCTGGTCGGCGTGATCGACCCCGAGCGCGCCCTGTGGGGCGACCCGGCGTTCGAGCTGGTCGGCGCCGACCAGCTGGGCCGCGGCCCCGTGCCGGCGGGCCTGCTCGCCGGGTACGCCTCGGTCGCCGAGGCACCGGACCTCGACGACCAGGCCGTCCGCGCCCGGATCGAGCTGTACCGGCTCTACTTCGCGCTGATCATGCGGGTGGAGCTGGTGCCGCGCGCGTACGAGGGCGACTGGGTGGACGGCCACCGCGCCACGCTCGAGACGAACCTGCGCGCGGCCCTCGACTCGCTCGCCTGAACCGACCGGGGGGTGGGGTCGTCCTCCCTCCTGCTCCCGGAGCCGACGGCGAGGCGCGGGCGCCGGCTCAGGGCTGCGGGTCCAGCGCGTCGTACCGCCAGAAGCGCGGCTGGCCGACGACGAGCAGCCACAGCGCCACCAGGCACGCCGCACCGCCGATCACGGCCGCCCAGCCCTCGCCGATCCGGGAGGACACGGCACCGAGCCCCAGCTCGCCGAGCCGCGGGCCGCCGGCGACCACCACGGTGAACACCCCCTGCAGGCGCCCCCGCATGTCGTCCGGCGTGGCGGTCTGCAGGATCGTCTGGCGGAACACCGCGCTGGTGTTGTCCGCGGCACCGGCCACCGCCAGGGCCACCAGCACCGCCAGCAGCGCGCCCCACAGCACCTGCGCCGGGCTGTGCGGACCGACGTGCACCAGCACCAGGCCGAACGCCACGATCGACAGGCCCCACACCGTGATGGACCAGACGATGGTCTGGCCCTGCCACCGGACGCGTGCCAGCCCGCCGGACAGCAGCCCGGACAGCACGGCGCCGACGGCGACCGCGGCGGTCAGCGCACCCGTCGTCGTCGCCCCGCCGCCCAGGTACACGACGCCGATCGCCGGGAACAGCACGCGCGGGGACGAGAACACCATCGCCGAGAGGTCCACCAGGAACGTCATGCGGACGTTCGGCTGGGTGCCCAGGTAGCGCAGGCCGTCCAGCACCGAGCCGAGCCCGGCCCGCTGCCGGCCGTTGGCCGACCGCTCGGGCGGCACGGGCGGCAGCCGGTAGAGCGCCGCGAGCGCGAACGTGAACAGCACCGCATCGGTGCCGTAGGCCAGCCCGTACCCGCCGAGGGCCACCATGCCGGCGCCGACCAGCGGGCCGACGGTCAGCGCGATGTTCCAGCCCAGCGTCTGCCAGGCGTTGGCCGCGGGCATGTGCCGGGGCTCGAGCAGCCGCGGGATGATCGCGCCGCGCGCCGGGGAGTTGACCGCACCGGCGCCGGACTCGAGCGCGACCAGCGCGTAGAGGATGCCGACGGACGTGCTGTGCGCGACGGCCTGCACGACGAGCCCGAGCACCGCCACCCACGCGACGGCCGAGGCGACCAGGGCGACCGTGCGGCGGTCGGCGTGGTCGGCGATCGCCCCGCCGTACAGCCCGAACACCACCAGCGGCACCAGCGCGAACAGCCCCAGCACGCCGACCGCGAACGTCGACCGGGTCAGGTGGTACACCTGCAGCCCGACGGCCACCACGGTCAGCTGACCGCCGAGGTTCGACACCGACAGCCCGAGCCACAGCCGCCTGAACGCCGGGCTGACGCGCAGAGGTGTGGCGTCGAGCAGCAGGCGGGGCACCCGCAGATGGTAGGCAACCCCGCCCGCTGACCAGGACCTCAGCTCGTCTTGAGCACCACGGTCGCGCCGCCGGCCTCGACCGCCTGCAGCGTGCGGAGGCGCATCAGCGCCGGCTGCTGCTCGGCGAGGCGCGCGGCGTTGGCCAGCGCCCGCATCGCGGCGACCTCCGATCGCGCCCGCTCGAGCGTGGCCAGACCCTGCGCCCGCGTGGTGGCCAGCTCGGCTGCGGCACGCCGCAGCTCCGCCGGGACGACGACGTCGCGCAGCGCGAGCTGCTCGACGGCGAGCCCCACCTCGGCGGCGGCCGGCTCAACGGCCGACAGCAGCTGCGCGGCGATGCCGGACCGGTCGGCCAGCACCTCGTCGAGCGTCCGGGACGCGACCGCGTCCCGGAGCGCCACCTGCACCGCGACGTGCACGAAGGCGTCCGGGCCGTCGACCACCTCGTGCCAGCGGCGGGCGTCCGCCACCCGGACCCGCACGGCGAGGCTGATCCGCACGGCGAGGCCGTCGGACGTCAGCACCTCCTGCAGCGGCACGACAACCAGCCGCGGCCGCACCGCGACCCGGACCACCCGCCGCCGCCAGCGCCGCAGCCGGTGCCGACCGGAGGCCAGCTCGGTCTCGAACCGTCCGTCGCGGTACACCAGCACCCGCTCCCACTCCTGCACGATCACCTTCATGGCTGCCTCCTCTCGTCGCTCCGCTGCACGTCTGCCCGGTGAGCCGGCCCACCGGTGCATGGTCGGGTGACGACGGGGGACGGACGAGCGGGCTCGCCGCCGCAGGCCGCGTCACCGGGGGTGACCGTGCACCGGCAGGTCGATCGGGAGTTGAACCCGGGCGCTCTACAGGCGCTGCTCCTTGGCAGGTGCTCGCCGGGCGATGCGCAGGACCCGCGGCGGCGAACGCCGCCCGGCTGCTGGTCCGGGAGCGGGCGTGACGCTAGACCGGGACGACGGTGGGGCGCACGCGAATTGGGCGCCGGGAAGAAGGGAACCCTTTCAACGTGTACGCCCGGTGTACGTACACCAGGCGTACACGTCGAAACTCGTGCCCGGTCGGCTCGGCCGCGAGCTGCGGGCACGGACCGTGCTGCGGGGCGAGGCGGCTCCTCCGGGGGTCGACCCGGCGCATCTGCGCGGTCGACCCGTCGGTCTGGGAGACGGATGCGTGCCGCCCTGGGGTCGACCCGGTAGCGCCCGGTCAGCTGGCCGAGGTGCCGAACACCGAGCCGAGCAGGTAGGTGACCGCGGCGGCGCCGTAGCCGATCGCCAGCTGGCGCAGCGCCCGCTTCACCGGCGAGGCGCCGGACAGCACTCCCACCACCGAGCCGGTGCCGATCAGCGCGATGCCGACCAGTCCGGCCGACCACAGCACCGCCGTCAGGCCCGTGGCGCCCAGCAGGTACGGCATGACGGGGATCGCGGCGCCGACCGAGAAGAAGCAGAAGCTCGCACCGGCGGCACCCCACGCGGTGCCGATCGTCTCGTGCTCGTCCGTCGGCGGTGCCGGGGTCTGGCCGGAGACGGGCGGCAGCGGCTCGTCGTCACCGGGGAGTGCCGTGGACGAGCGCAGCAGCGACGCGTCGAGCGCCTGCTGCTCGCGGTAGCGGTCCAGCGAGCCGAGCACCACGGCCGCCCGGTCGGCAGCGGCCGTCGCGTCCAGCCCACGCGCCCGGTACACCAGCGCCAGCTCGTTGGCGTCGACGTCGAGCATCGGCAGCGCCTCGCCCGCGGCCGCCGCCGGCCGGGACGCCTCGAGCAGCTCGCGCTGGGAGCGGACCGAGACGTACTCCCCCGCGCCCATCGACAGGGCGCCGGCCAGCAGGCCCGTCAGGCCGCCGAGCAGCACCGTGCCGGCCGGCACCCCGCTGGCGCCGATGCCGAGCACCAGCGCGAGGTTGCTGACCAGCCCGTCGTTGGCGCCGAACACGGCGGCCCGGAACCGACCGGAGATCGCGTTGCGGCCGCGGGTGGCCAGACCGCGGATCACCTCGACGTGGATCCGCTCGTCCGCCGCCATCGTCGGCGTCGCGTCGGCGTCCGCGTCCGCCGCCCACCGCATCTCGGCGCGCTGCGCCAGAGCCAGGGTGAACACCGAACCGAACCGCCGGGCCAGCAGTCCCAGCGTGCGGGTGCGCCAGTCGCCGCGCTGCGGCCGGCCGACGTCGTCCCCGAGCAGCATCAGCCAGTGGGCCTCGTGTCGGCGCTCGGCCTCCGCCAGCGCGAGCAGGATCTCGCGCTCCTCACCGGTCCGGCGCGACGCGAGGTCCCGGTAGGCGGCAGCCTCGGCGCGCTCGTCGGCGAGGTTGCGGCGCCAGCGACGACGGTCGGCAGCGGTCGGCGGCGAGGCGGCGGGGGGCACGGCGGCAGGCACGGCGGGCTCCAGACGAGGGCGGCGGTGGTGGCCCGCGGTGCGCACGACGACGGGAACGGCGGCGTGCTCAGCGGGCGCTCGACCGTCAAGCCTACGGAGAAATGGCGCGGATCACCGCCGCGCCGGCATTTCCGCGCCGTTCTCGTAATTCCGACAATGGGAGTTCGGTGGCACGGAAACTGCTCCGGGCGCGTGCCTCAGTCGTCCCAGGGCGGCGTCTCGTCGAGCTTCTTGTAGTACTTGGCCAGGTGGCTGCGGATGCGATCGCGGTCCTTGTCCGGCACGTCGATCCCGCCGCGCGACCCCTGCATCACGGCCGCGGCGGCGAACACCGCACGCGGCACCGCCTGCAGCTTTCCGCCCACCACGTCCGCGATCAGCAGCTTGTAGCCGGTGAAGTTGTCCTTCGCATCCGCGTCGTACCAGACGTGCGCGTCGCGGTACCTCTCGTTGGGCTCGTCGTCCGCACCGGCCCACTTGCGCACCCGGCGCTCGGCGGCGTCGCCGTCCCAGTCGCGGTCGCGGTCCGCCAGGGGCAGGTCCTGGAAGCTGGTCACCGCCATCTTCGTCTCCTCCCGTCGAGGGTCGTCGATGAACCAGCCTCACCCCGGGCCGGGTGCTCTGCCACAGCACGGGTGAGGGCAGATCGTGACGGCACGGCGGTTGCTTGGCGGTCGGCAGAGGTCCGGACGTTGGTCACCGGCGGCGGCCGCGGACCTGCGGCTAGGATCCCGAGCGAGCGGTTGCCTCGAGGCAATCACGGCCACGACCGGGGGGAGGCGGCGTCATGGCGACGCGCCGCGAGGTCGCACGGGCGGCCAACGTGTCCGTGCGGACGGTCTCCAACGTCGTGAACGGGTTCGACCACGTCGCGCCCGACACCCGCGAGCGCGTGCTCCGCGCGATCGAGGAGCTGGAGTACCGGCCGAGCGAGCTGGCGCGCAGCCTGAAGGTCGGCCGCTCCGGCCTGGTCGGCCTGATGCTGCCCGAGCTCGACACCGCGTACTTCGCGGAGCTGACCAGGGCGTTCGTCGAGGGCGGCGCCGAGCACGGCCTGACCGTGGTGGTGGACCAGACGGACGGCGACCACGAGCGGGAGCTCGCGCTGCTGCACCGGACGGCGACCGGTGCTCTGTTCGACGCCCTGGTGCTGAGCCCGCTCGCGCTGCGCGCCGACGACGTCGCGGGGTTCGCCGCCGGTCCGCTGGTGTTCCTCGGCGAGGACGAGTTCCCCGGTTTCGACAAGGTGATGATCGACAACTTCCAGGCCGCCTACGAGGCGGTGGACCACCTGGTCCAGCAGGGACGACGGCGCATCGCGGCGATCGGCGCCGAGCGCGCCGCCCACGGGTCGAGCGCCCTGCGCCTCGAGGGGTACCGGGCGGCGCTCCGTGCCGGTGGCCGCGACCTGCCGGAGATCGTCGAGTACGTCAGCGGCTTCCGGCGTCCGGAGGGTGCGGCCGCGATGCGCCGGCTGCTGGACGGTCCCGACCGGCCGGATGCCGTCTTCTGCTTCTCCGACCCCCTCGCGCTCGGCGCGCTTCGCACGCTGTATGAGGCCCACGTCTCGGTGCCGGACGACGTCGCCGTGGTGGGCTGGGACGACATCGAGGACGGCCGGTTCGCGACCCCGTCGCTGACCACCGTCAGCCCGGACAAGAAGTGGCTGGCCCGCACGGCGCTCGACCGGATCGCGCGCCGGCTGTCCGGCGAGGACCTGCCGGGCGAGGTGCTGGTGGGCCCGCACCGGCTGATCGTGCGGGAGAGCTCGCCGGTCGCCTGATCGACCACGGGGCCGCGCCAAGCCCGTCCGAGACGGGCGCGGCTCGCCGGTCCCCTGATCGACCGCCCGAGCGC
This sequence comes from Cellulomonas sp. 73-145, assembly GCA_001898185.1. Lineage (GTDB taxonomy): Bacteria > Actinomycetota > Actinomycetes > Actinomycetales > Cellulomonadaceae > Cellulomonas. The sequence continues at coordinate 49,722 of MKTI01000006.1, forward strand.
GCCCGCCGTCCGACGGGCGGCACGACCTCGTCCAGCACCGGGACGGCGGGCCGCGAAGCGAGCCCTGGATTGGGGGCTTGCATCGAGGCAAAGCCGTGGCTACTCTCCTCGACGTGCCGTTTGCATCGAGGGAAACGACGAGCCGCCGCATCGGCGACCACGCCGAGCCTGTCCAGGCGGAACTGGTCCAGGCCGAGCTGGTCCAGGCCGAGCTGGTCCAGGCCGAGCTGGTCCAGGCCGAGCTGCCCCGCGCCGAGTACCCGCGCCCGCAGCTGGTGCGGCAGGAGTGGCTGAACCTCAACGGCCCCTGGCGGTTCGACGAGGGCGGCTCCGCGCAGGTGCCGTCGTCCTGGTCGCTGGCCGGCACGATCGTCGTCCCGTTCGCCCGGGAGTCGGAGCTGTCCGGCATCGGCCGGACCGACTTCGTCGACGCGGTGCGGTACCAGCGCGAGGTGACCCTCCCCGAGGAGTGGCGGGGTCAGCGGGTCCTGCTGCACGTCGGAGCGGCGGACCACCACACGACCGTCTGGGTGGACGACGTCGAGGTGGGCCGGCACCGCGGCGGCTTCACGTCCTTCTCGGTCGACCTGACGGACGCGCTGACCGGCCCGACGTTCACGCTCTCGCTGCTGGTCGAGGACGACCGGCACGCCGTCCAGGCGCGGGGCAAGCAGTCCCGTCGGGCGGAGAACTACGAGGCCTTCTACACGCGGACCACCGGAATCTGGCAGACCGTGTGGCTCGAGCCCGTCCCCGCCAGCCACCTGCTGCGGCCCGTGACCGTGCCGGACCTGGCCTCGTCGAGCTTCGCGTTCGAGCTCCCCGTCGCGCGCCCGCACGCCGGGCTGACCGCCCGGGTCGAGCTGTCCGACGACGGGGGCCTGGTCGCGGCCGGTGCCGTCGAGGTCACGTCGCGCATCACCCCCGGCCTGACCCTCGACGTGCCGGCCGACCGCCTGCGCCTGTGGTCGCCTGAGGACCCGCACCTGTACCGGGTCCGGTTCACGCTGCTCGACGACGGCGTGCCCGTCGACACCCTGGACAGCTATGCCGGCATGCGGTCCGTCGCGATCGACGGCCGCCGGATGCTGCTGAACGGCCGGCCGGTGTTCCAGCGGCTGGTGCTGGACCAGGGCTACTGGCCCGACGGCCTGCTGACCGCCCCGTCGGACGCCGACCTGGTGCGGGACATCGAGCTGGGCCGCGCCGCCGGGTTCAACGGTGCGCGCCTGCACCAGAAGGTGTTCGAGGAGCGGTACCTGTACCACGCGGACCGCCTCGGCTACCTGGTGTGGGGCGAGTTCGCGGACTGGGGTGCGCTGGACGACGACGGCCGGCAGGTGCCCACCGTCTCGTTCGTCACCGAGTGGGTCGAGGCGCTGACGCGCGACCTGTCCCACCCGTCGATCGTCGGCTGGTGCCCGCTGAACGAGACCTTCGAGCCGATCGGCCCCCGGCTGTCCGTGCTCGACGACGCGACGCGGGCCCTGTACCTGCTGACCAAGGCGGTCGACCCGACCCGCCCCGTGCTCGACACCTCCGGCTACGCGCACCGGGTCCCCGGTGCCGACGTCTACGACTCGCACCTGTACGAGCAGGACCCGGCCGTGTTCGCCCGGCAGATGGACGGATTGGCCGCCGGCCGGCCGTACACCAACCGGGCGCCCGACGGCTCCCCGTGGTCGGTGCCGTACGCCGGTCAGCCGTACTTCTGCAGCGAGTTCGGCGGCATCTGGTGGTCCGAGGTCGACGGGCACGGCGACGACTCGTGGGGCTACGGCGAGGCCCCGCGCAGCGCGCCGGAGTGGGTGGACCGCTTCCGGGCGCTGGTCGACCGGCTGCTCGACGACCCCGACATGTTCGGTTACTGCTTCACGCAGCTCACCGACGTCTTCCAGGAGAAGAACGGCATCGCGCGGTTCGACCGGGTGCCGAAGTTCGACCTGGGGCTGCTGCGCTCGATCCAGACGCGACCCGCGGCGATCGAGCACGGCGACGACCGGCCGGCCGGCCCGCTCACGGCGCGGACCGCACCGGCTCCACACCCGGCGGACGCAGCGCGCACCGCCTAGGCATCACCCCCACCATGTTGCACACACGAAGGAGTGGACACATGCGCAAGTCGTTGCTGGTGGCCGGGGCTGCGGCCGCCGCACTGGCCATGGCCGGATGCTCGAGCGGCGGCTCGGGCTCCGGCTCCACCGCCGGCTCCGGGAAGGTGACGCTGACCGTCGTCGGCTTCGAGGGCGGCGGCACCGAGCTGGCGAGCATCCCCGAGATCAACGCCGACTTCCAGAAGAAGTACCCGGACATCACGATCGACTACAAGTACGTCGCCAACGGCGAGTACGACCAGTACAACAACACCCGGCTGGCCGCCAAGACGGACGCCGACGTGCTGATGACCAACCCCACGCGCGTGCAGCAGTGGCAGAAGCAGGGCTACCTCGAGGACCTCTCCTCGCAGGCGTGGGTCTCGCAGCTGCTGCCCAACGTCGCACCGTTCGGTCAGGTGAACGGCAAGACGTATGCGTTCACGCAGCAGAACATCCCGATCGGGCTCTACGCGAACCTCGACATCCTGAAGAAGGCCGGCATCACCGACGTCCCGCAGACGTGGCCGGACTTCCTGGCGGCGCTGCAGAAGCTGAAGGACGCCGGCCAGCCCGGCCTGCTGCTGGCCAACCAGGGCGGCTGGACCTCCGAGCAGCTGACGCTGGCCCTCGCGGCCAACCTGCTGCCCGCCACGTGGGGCGCCGGCTACGACACCGGCAGCTCGTCGTGGAACCCGACGTTCACGCCGGTGTTCGACCACATCAAGCAGCTGCTGACCAACGGCACCGTCGACGGCAAGCTGCAGAACGGCATCGAGCCGTTCAACACCGGCAACGCCGACTTCGCCGCCGGCAAGTGGGCGTTCACCGTGATGGGCGCCTGGGAGCTGCAGAACTTCCAGCAGAACGCCAAGTTCGACTTCTCGTTCAACCCGTTCCCCGGCGGCGACGCCGGCAGCAAGCCCAACGGCGTCACCTTCGTCGGCTCGGGCTGGGGCGTGAACGCCGCGAGCAAGCACAAGGACGCCGCGGAGAAGTACGTCGCGTTCATGGCCGACCCGGCGAACGACAGCCGCTACCTGGCTGCGGAGAACTCGTTCACGACGCTGCAGAACGTCCCGAGCCCGCAGATGCCGAAGGCCGCGGCCTACGTCGACGCCTTCAACGCCGGTCACTCGCAGGTGTCGCCCATCGAGTACCTGCACTACCCGACGTACGAGCAGGAGTTCTGGAAGGTCGGCACGTCGCTGTTCAACGACCCGACCCAGTCGAGCACGTCGCTGCTGGCCAAGCTCGACCAGACCATCCCGAAGACCGCCGCCTAGCAACCAGCACCCGGGTCCGGGGCAGCCGCACGCCGCGCTGCCCCGGACCCCCGGAGGTCCCCATGCAGATCCGTGGCCGATCCGCGATGGCGCTCATCGCCCCCGCAGCCCTTCTCTTCACGGCATTCGTGCTGTACCCGCTGGTCCGGGGCATCCAGCTGAGCTTCACCGACGCGATCGGCCCCAACGGCGGCGCCTTCGTCGGCCTGACCCACTACGTGCACGCCGTCTCCGACCCCACCGTGCGTCGCGCGCTGACCAACACGCTCGCCTACACCGTCGTGGTGGTCGTGGTGCAGAACGCGCTGGCCCTGCTGGTCGCGTTCTGGCTGTTCCGGCAGGAGCGCGTGCGCGACGTGGTGCGGGCCGGCCTGCTGCTGCCGGCGATGATGGCGTTCGTCGCCGTCGGGTACCTGTGGTCGTACGTCTACTCGCCGCTCGGCGGTCCGCTGAACGTGGTGATGGACGCCCTGGGCCTGCACCGGTTCGAGCCGGTGTGGCTGGGCGACCCGCACACCGCCCTGTGGGCGATCGCCGCGATCTACGTGTGGATGTTCCTGGGCTACACGGCGACCATCTACCTGGCCAACTACATGGCGATCTCGCCGAGCCTGCTCGAGGCGGCCAACCTGGACGGCGCGAGCGGCTGGCGCCGGTTCCGGCACATCGACTGGCACCTGCTGGCACCGTCGTTCACCATCAACATCACGCTGAGCGTGATCGGCTCGCTGCGGGTGTTCGACCTGCCGTTCATCATGACGCAGGGCGCACCGGAGGACTCGACGCAGACGTTGAGCCTGGTCATCTACAACAACAGCTTCGCCAACTACCAGTTCGCCTACGGCACGACGCTGGCCGTCGGGCTCCTCGTGCTGACCGTCGTGGTCGGCGTCATCCAGGCGACCCTGCTGCGCCGGCGGGAGGCCGACCTCGCATGACCACCCTCACCGCACCCGCCACGCAGCAGCAGACGTCGACAGCACCCCGCCGGACCGTCCGTCGCACGCGCCGCCGACTGGGCAACGGGGTCGCCTCGGTGCTCCTCGTGCTGTTCGCCGCCCTGGTGCTGACGCCCATCTACGTGCTCGTCGTCGTCTCGCTGCACCACGGGCAGAGCGCACCGGACAACCCGTTCGCGTTCCCGACGGCACCGGACTGGCAGAACTACCGCACGGCGTTCGTCAACATGCACTACCTGCGCAGCGTCGGGAACACGCTGCTGATCACGCTGGCCACCGCGGCGCTGACGGTGCTGACCGCCTCGCTCGCGGCCTGGGCGATCGTGCGCCACACCCGCCGGTGGACCCGGACGGTGTACCAGGTGTTCGTCTCCGGGCTGACGATCCCGATCTTCGTGGTGCTGACCCCGCTGTACGAGGTGATGCAGAAGCTGCACCTGCTGGACAGCTACGGCGGCATCGTCCTGGCGTATGCGGCGACGACGACGCCGTTCGCGGTGTTCTTCTTCGCGGGCTTCCTGCGCACCGTGCCGGCCGAGCTCGAGGAGGCGGCCGCCGTCGACGGCGCCGGGCTGCTTCGGACGTTCGCGCAGATCGTGTTCCCCCTGCTCAAGCCTGCGACGGCCACCCTGGCGATCTTCGTGGTGATGCAGGTGTGGAACGACCTGATCCTGCCGCTGGTGCTGCTGTCGTCGGACTCGAAGCAGACGGTGACGCTGGCCGTGTACGCCACGATCGGCACGCACACGCTGAGCCCCGAGCAGCTGCTGCCGACGCTGGTGCTGGGCGTGCTGCCGCTGTTCGCGGTGTTCCTGTCGCTGCAGCGGTACGTGGTCGCGGGGATCGCGGTGGGCGTCGGCAAGTAGCGACCCCGCCCGCGCCGGACGACCAGGGTCAGGCGGTCGCCCACGGCGCGGCCGGCACCTGCACCGGCTCGCCGGTCCGCGCGGACTCCTCGATCGCCAGCCCCAGCAGGTGGTCCTGGCAGCCCTCCGCCAGCGGGTACGGCGCCGGCCCGGTGCCGTGCACCCACTCCGCGGTCGCCGCGAGCAGGCCCGCCACCGCCAGGTCGTCGTCCGCCAGCCGGGCCCCCTCGAACGGGTTCCGCCACAGCACCTGCCCGTCCAGGCTGAGGTGCTCGGTGTCCCAGCCGTCGAGGTTCTGCTCGATGCCGGACTGGCGCCGGACGATCGGCGACGTCAGGACGGTCCGCTCCTCGGCCCACCGGGTGACCTGGTCGTCGACGATCTCGCCGAGCGAGCCGCGCACCACGATCCGGTTGGCACGCAGCGGGTTGTGCCACTGGTTGTCCGTGAAGTCGTAGAGGGCGCTGCGGTTCTCGCCCAGGTCGACGGTGGCCAGCACGGTCCGCGCCCCGACGGGCCATTCGGCACCGGTCCAGCCGTCGCGGTTACGCGGGTCCAGCAGCGGGGCGGTGAACGCCGACGCGCGGACGACGGCGGGGCCCGGCGCCACCCCGAGCAGCCGCCTGACCAGGCCCATCGCGTGGTACAGGTGCGTCGAGGACACCTGGACGCTGGTCGGTTCGCCGATCAGGCCGGAGTCGACCACGGCCTCCCGGGCGGCATGCGCCGGCATGAACACGCTGTGCTCGGCCACCTGCACCAGCTCGGTCGAGCCGACGTGGTGCCACAGCTTCACCAGGCCGGCGGCGTCGGGCGCCGGGGGCGTCTCGGCCAGCACCGGGATCTCGCGGTCCACCAGGGCCCGGATCGTCACCGGCGTCACCGGCCACGGGGTGGCCACCACCACCACGTCCACCCCGTCGATCTCGTCGAGCGAGCGCAGCGCCGGCACGCCCCACGTCCGCCGCACCCACTCGGCGCGCTCGTCGGACCGCGTCACCACGCCAGTGCAGCGGAACCGGTCCGGCATCAGGCGTGCCATCCGGACGAAGAACTCGCCGCGCCAGCCGGAGCCGACCACCGCGTAGGCCAGGGGTGCAGTCATGGTGCGTCCTCGTCGTCGTCCCACCTGCGGCGCTGCCGCGCCGTGGTCCCGACGCTACGCGGGAGCAACCGGCCGGCGTGGGTGACTCCGCCCGGGCGCGCGACCAGGCGCTCCGTCCGCTCGCCGCGCGCACCGGCGCTTCACCCGGTATGAACCACTTCATGCGGATCCGTGACACCGGCGACCTGTGGTGGAAGAACGCCGTCATCTACTGCCTGGACGTCAAGACGTTCATGGACTGGAACGACGACGGCTACGGCGACCTACCCGGCGCCGTCCAGCGCATCGACCACCTGGCGGACCTGGGCGTCACGTGTCTGTGGCTGATGCCGTTCTACCCGACCACCGACTACGACGACGGCTACGACATCACCGACTACTACGGCGTCGACCCCCGGCTGGGCGACGCCGGCGACTTCGTCGAGCTGGTGCGCACCGCCAAGGACCGCGGCATCCGCGTGATCGCCGACCTGGTGGTCAACCACACGTCGGACAAGCACCCGTGGTTCCAGGCCGCCCGCCGCAGCAAGGACAGCAAGTACCGGGACTTCTACGTGTGGCGGCCGGACAAGCCGCCGGACACCCACAAGGAGGTCGTCTTCCCCGACAAGGAGAAGGGGATCTGGACGTACGACGAGGTGGCCGGCGAGTGGTACCGGCACCACTTCTACCACCAGCAGCCGGACCTCAACACGGCGAACCCGCAGGTCAGGGACGCGATCGCCAAGGTGATGGGGTACTGGGCGCAGCTGGGGCTGTCCGGGTTCCGCGTCGACGCGGTGCCGTTCTTCCTCGCCGACGTGGCCTCGCGTCCGGACGACGACGTCGACCGCCCCCACCAGTTCCTCACCGCGCTGCGGGCGTTCCTGTCGCGACGGGTGGGCGACTCGATCCTGATGGGCGAGGTGAACCTCCCGTACGACCAGCAGAGCCTGTTCTTCGGCGACCACGACGACCAGGGCGTGGTGGAGGGCCGGGAGCTGGACCTGCAGTTCGACTTCATCGTGATGCAGAACCTGTACCTGTCCCTCGCCCGGCAGGACGCCCGACCGCTGCGCACGGCGCTCGAGTCCCGGCCGGAGATCCCGAAGGACTCCCAGTGGGCGACCTTCGTGCGGAACCACGACGAGCTCACGCTCGACAAGCTGACGGACGAGGAGCGCCAGGAGGTGTTCGACGCCTTCGGCCCCGACCCGGACATGCAGCTGTACGACCGCGGCCTGCGCCGCCGACTGCCCCCCATGCTCGACGGCGACCCCCGCCGCGTCCGGATGGTGTACTCCCTGCTCTTCGCCCTGCCGGGCACGCCGGTGCTGTTCTACGGCGAGGAGATCGGCATGGGCGAGAACCTCGCGGCCGAGGACCGGCGTGCGGTCCGCACCCCCATGCAGTGGACGTCCGGCAAGAACGGCGGGTTCAGCCGGGTGGCGCCGTCACGGCTGGTGCGGCCGGTGACCGACGGACCGTTCGGGCCGGAGCACGTAAACGTCGCCGACCAGCGGCGTGACCCGGAGTCGCTGCTCTCGTTCGTCCAGACGCTGATCCGCCGGTACCGGGAGGCGCCCGAGCTGGGCTGGACGCCGCGGGCGGAGATCCTCGACCAGCCGCACGACTCGGTGCTGGCGATGCGGTCCACGTGGCAGGACGCGTCGATGGTCAGCCTGCACAACCTGAGCAAGGAGGCAGCGGTGGTGCCTCTCGAGCTGCCGGACCTGCCGGAGGGCACCTGCCTGGTGGACCTGCTGTGCGAGGGCACGACCGAGGTGGACGAGAAGGGGCGGGTCGAGCTGCCGCTGGCCGGCTACGGGTACCGGTGGCTGCGGGTCGAGGAGCCGGGCTCGCGGCGACTGCTGTAGCGAAACCACTCCCCGCGGTGGCTCGACTGCGTAGATTCGCCGGCACGCGCGGTACCGCCGGGCGGTTTCAGAGCTGACGCCGAGTGGCCGAGGGGCTATGGACGAGAGCCAGTTCTGGGAGCTCATAGGGAACCTCCGCGGCGAGGTGACCGAGGAGTCTCTCGAGCGGTTGAGGGAAGCCCTCCGTGCACTCGATCCTCCGCAGCTGGTGAGCTTTCAGGCACGGTTGGAAGCGACGACCGCCGGTCTCGCTCACGCAGCACTGCGCTATCCGGATGGACAAGACGCGGTGGGCGACGGGCTCCTGGCGCTTGTGTGTGCAGTGATCTCGGCGGGGCCTGAGTTCGTCGCCGACGTCGCCCGGTCAGAAGGAGTTGTCGTCGTTGACCTTCCGCCTGAGCGAGCCCTCGAGCTGGCGACCCTCGCTCGGGAGGTCTACGAGGACGCCGGGCTCTCATGGCCCGATGACACGTGGGCGGCACTGGCGATGATCAAGCCAATCTGGGCTTACATCTACGACGGAGACCCGCCGGTGAACGCCTTCGTGGACGGCGTGCGCGACGCCCTTGCCGCCTGGGAGGCCAGCGCGGTCTTCGCGTGGGGGATGCGAGCACGAGGCTGGCCGCTGCTGTGGTGCCTGTGCCATTTCAAGGAACCGGTCGAGGTCGCCTCATCGCCGGGTACCCGGTGGCGGAGCCGCGCCTCCGCGGAGGTGCTCGAGGTCGACATAAGCATCGACCTCGAGGACAGAGGTCCACTGGAGTACTCAGCGGGTGTGGCGTACGTCCGGACGATCGTGGACCGCCTTTCCCACCGACGTGGGACGCCGTCCGCGAAGGCCACGTTCGCGCCCCGGGAGAGCGCGCGGGCGTAGCCGATACGTTCCGGGTGCCGGTGGAGCTGGTATCCCGGACGGCGATGGTGGGTTGCGACACCACCTGTGGTGGAGGGCGCGACGAAGGAGGGTGCGCACGTGCGGCAGATGGTCTCGTGGGGTCAGACGACGGTGCTCGTCCTGGTCGGGGCGGTATTCGTCGTGCTCGGCGCCAGCAACCTCCAAGGCCCTGCCGTCCTGCAGATCATGGGGGGCTGGATCCCGATCCTGGGAGGCGCGCTTGCAGTGCTGGGGGCTCTCACTGGCGGTGTCCGCTTCTCGCGCGGACGGGTGACGTACCGCAACTTCGACAGCCGGCCGTACCGACTGTCGAACGGCCACGTCGAGATCGAGACGGGCCCCTACGCGCCCTTCGTCTACCTGCATGAGCTTGTCTTCCACGGCGAGGACGGGACAGTGGTGCCACTACCGGCGGCGAGCACCATGTCGTTTCGCGCCTACCAGGGCGTCGTGCACAGGCGCGCAAGGAACGGGTCCAGGGCTGGATCGACAGCGTCCGCGACGAGCCGCGCAGCTCCGGGACACCGATGGTCACCCCTCGCCCATGAGCGATGCCCGTGCACCCCGGGGGTGCTGACGGCGATCACCTCGTGGTCGTCACTTCGGCACGAAGCCGCTCGGGAGCGTGATGTCCGAGGGGTCACCGCACGCGGTGACGGGCGCTGGCGATGAGCGCGCCGAGCCCGGCGAGCAGGAGAACGAGTCCGCCGAGCGCGATCCTGCCTGGGGTCCGAAACTCCTCGGCTCCACACGGCGTGAACGCGCCCCCGGAGCTGTAGAACTCGTCGAGGCTGACCTGCTGGCTGTTGGTCGTCACGACGCCCGGTGTCAGCGATCCACTCGGCACGGTGATGTACGAGGCGTAGCAGCCGTTCGTGACCGCGACCTGGGCGCCACCGGGAATCGACGCCCCCTGCGTGGCAGCGCGCAGCACGAAGCCCTTCGGGACGGTGCCGAGCTGGACCGTTCCGTCCCACGGCGAGCCCGGCACCCGGTCGATCTGCCAAAGAACGGTCCGGTCGGTGTCGGATGCCAGGACCTGGACCCGGGTCACGCTCTCGGCTCCGGAACGTTGAACCAGCACCGTCGGTCTGCCGTCCGGGCCGGGCACGAAACCCACCCAGGGCGTGGCGGGGTCCGACATGGCGGCGAGCATCAAGAAGAGCGCGATCACCCCGAGCACGACTGCGCCGGCAATCGCGAGGGTGGTGCCGACCGGGCGAAGCCAGCGAACGCGCGACGCCGGCGTGAAGACCGGCGGAGCGCTCGGCGTCGTCACGGAACGAGTCTGAGGGATGCCGGTCACGGCTCAGCGTCGAACGGACCGCGATCAACCAACGATCACCCAGGTTGGCGACGACGTCCGTCTCGGACATGCCACACGTGGCGCGAAAGCGGTTCGGAGAGAGGCGTCCCGGATGCAGAAATGAGGGTGCCCCTCGGCGCACGGCAGCGTTAACATCGGTTCCGCTCGAATCGATTCGGGTGCCCCCCTCGCTCGTCTCCACCCCGACCTCCCCTCCCGCTGCTCGTAGAACGCCGCACCCCTGTGCCCACTGCCCTGACCTCCGGTCGCCCGGCCCGCCTGATCATCGCCTTCACCGTCCCGCTGCTCATCGGCAACGTGTTCCAGCAGCTCTACGGCTTCGCCGACGCCTTCGTCGTCGGCCGCACCATCGGCGTCGACGCGCTCGCGGCCGTCGGCTCCACCGGCGGGCTCCAGTTCCTGCTGCTGGGCTTCACGTGGGGCATGTCGTCGGGCTTCGCCATCCCCACCGCGCACGCCTTCGGGGCGCGCGACGAGCGCGGGGTGCGCCGCTCGGTCGCCGCCGGCGCCATCCTGACGGCGGCCGCGGCCGTGCTGCTGACGGCCGTGGCCACCACCATCACGCCGTGGCTGCTGGTGCTGATGCGCACGCCGCCGGAGATCCGCCAGGACGCGACCACCTTCATCGTGGTGACGTTCTGGGGCTGCACCGCGATGGTGGCGTTCAACTTCCTGTCGAACACCATCCGGGCGCTCGGTGACAGCCGGACGCCGCTCGTCTTCCTCGTGCTGTCCTGCGTGCTCAACGTGCTGCTGGTGTGGGCGTTCGTCAGCGGCCTGCGGATGGGCGTCGCCGGTGCCGCGCTCGCCACGATCACCGCCCAGCTGACGTCTGTGCTGGCCTGCCTGTGGCTGATCCGCGCGCGGATGCCGATCCTGCACCTGCACCGCGAGGACTTCCGGCTGACCCGTGCCGAGCTGCTGGAGCCGCTGCGGCTGGGGCTGCCGATGGGCTTCCAGATGTCGATCATCGCGCTCGGCACGCTGGTGCTGCAGTACGCGCTGAACCGTCTGGGCGCCCCGGCGGTCGCCGCGTTCACCGCCGCCGGACGGGTGGACGCGCTGGCCATCGCGCCCCTGCAGTCGTTCGGGCTGGCCATGGCCACGTTCGCGGCGCAGAACCACGGTGCGCGGCTCTACCACCGCATCCGGGTGGGCGTCGCGCAGACCTGCCTGATGTCCGCCGGGTTCGCCGTCGCCGTCGGCGCGGTGAACATCCTGGCCGGGCCGTGGCTGGTGCGGCTGTTCGTCGGGCAGGGCCAGGAGCACGTGGTGCAGCTGGCCCAGGTGTACCTGGTGTCCAACGGCATCCCGTACGCGCTGCTCGGCATGCTCTTCGTGCAGCGCGGCACCCTGCAGGGGCTGGGTCGCACCGTGATCCCGACGACGGCGGGCGTGATGGAGCTGATCACGCGCGTGCTGGCCGCGCTGCTGCTCACCGGGCCGCTCGGCTTCCTCGGCGCGTGCCTCGCGTCGCCGCTCGCCTGGGTCGCCGCGCTGATCCCGCTGACGTGGGCCTACCAGCACGAGCGTCGTCGGCTGGTGGACCCGCGCACGCCGCCGCGCGACGACGCGCTGCTCGAGCAGGCGGCGGTCGACCCCGTCGTCCCGACGCCCTACCCGCCGGCCGCCCTCGAGGGCGCGTCGCCAGTCGCGTCCGACGAGGCGCTCGAGGCCGCGTCGGAGGAGGCGCTGCTGCGCGAGCAGGCGCTGCCGCTGTAGCCCGCAGGACGGTCGGCCCGGGCGACTCTCAGGCTGGTCGCGTACCGTGCACGGGTCGCTCCCGACCCGGGCGCGCCAACCCAACCCGACCGGAGCCTTCCTGTGCGTCGCACCACAGCCGTCCGGAGCGCCGTCGCCGCCGCGCTCGCCCTCACCATCGGCCTCGGTGGCCTGGCTGCGTGCAGCGGCAACAGCTCGGCGAAGTCCACCGCGAGCCCGTCGGCCACCAGCGCCCCGACCGCAGCCGCGACGGGCGCCGCCACGGCCAGCCCAGCGGACTTCGCCGCCGTGGACAAGATCACCGTCACCGGCGACGCCAGCAGCAAGCCGACCATCACGCTGCCGTCCAAGCCGTTCAGCGTCAGCGGCCCGGTGGTCAAGCTGCTGTCGCCCGGCACGGGTGCCGCGCTCTCCGACGGCACGATCATCCAGTTCCACAGCGTGGCGGTGCAGGGGTCGGACGGCACCGAGGGCCAGAGCAGCTACGGTGCGGCGCCGGAGACGGTGGCGATCAGCAGCACCGGCCTCAACGCCGACCTGTACAAGGCCCTGAGCGCCTCGAAGGTCGGTGCTCGCGTGCTGATGGCCGTGCCGTCGACGAGCTCCGGCTCGACGATCGTCGGCGTCATCGACGTGATCGGCACGGTCCCCTCGCGCGCCGCGGGCACCGCGGTGACGCCGCCGGCCGGTCTGCCGACGGTCAAGCTCGACGACAAGGGTGCGCCGACGCTCACCCCGGTCAAGACGGCCGCCCCGACCTCCCTCGTCGTGCAGCCCCTGATCCAGGGCAGCGGCGCGACGGTCGCCTCCGGGCAGTCGATCACCGTGCAGTACTCCGGCTGGCTGTGGGACGGCACGCCGTTCGACTCGTCGTGGACCAAGGGCACCCCGCTGTCCGGCCTGACCATCGGTCAGAACCAGGTCATCAAGGGCTGGGACCAGGGCCTCGTCGGCCAGAAGGTCGGCAGCCAGGTGCTGCTGGTCATCCCGCCGGACCTCGGCTACGGGGACAAGGCGCAGGGCAGCATCCCGGCCAACTCGACTCTCGTCTTCGTCGTCGACATCCTCGCGGCGGGCTGATCAGCACCTCCGCCTCAATCGTTCGTACGCCCCCGGCGCCAGGGACCCCGGTCCTGTCGCCGGGGGCGTTCGTTCATTAGCCTGGCCGGACGAACCGCTCCACCGTTGGAGACGACATGGACCAGGCAACGTCGCCCAGAGTCCGCACCGTGGCGCTGCTCGGCGCCAGTGGTGCCGGCAAGACCACCCTCGTCGAAGCGCTGCTGCATCGCGGCGGCGTGCTGACCAGGCCGGGGAAGGTGGAGGACGGGTCGACCGTCTCCGACCACGAGCCCGAGGAGATCGCCCGCGGCATCTCCCTGACCCTCTCGGCCGTGCCCCTGACCTGGGCCGCCGACGACGGGCACACCTACGACCTCACCCTGCTGGACACCCCCGGCTACCTCGACTTCGCCGGTGCCGTGGACGCCGCGCTGACGGCCGCCGACATGGCGTTGATCGTGGTCAGCGCCGTGGACGGCGTGCAGGCCGGCACCCACCTGGCGTGGAAGGCCGCGGCGGCGGCGGGCGTGCCGCGCATGTTCGTCGTCACCAAGGAGGACAAGACCCGCGCCGACTTCCACCACGTGCTCGACCAGCTGCGCGAGCAGTTCGGCGACGGGCTGGTGCCGCTGGAGCTGCCGCTCGGCGAGGAGTCCGGCTTCGCGGGGGTCGCGGACGTGCTGGCCGAGGAGGGCTACGCGTACGACCCGGACGGCCGGCACCACAACCAGGCGATCCCCCAGCAGGTGGCCGACGAGGAGCACCGCCTGCACGAGGAGGTCACCGAGGAGATCGTCTCCCACGACGACGAGCAGCTCGAGGCGTACCTGGGCGGCGAGGTGCCGACCGTCGCCGAGCTGGAGAAGACCCTGGCGCACGAGGTGCGCGAGGGCGAGGCGTTCCCCGTGCTGGTCGCGTCCGGCATCACCGAGGTGGGCATCGACCGCCTGGCCGACCTGGTGTGCGAGCTCAGCCCGGTGCCCACCGAGTCGGTGGCGACGGTGCTGGCCGGCGAGACGGAGGTGGAGGTCGCCCCCGACCCCGCAGGGCCGGTGCTGGTGCACGCCTTCCGGACGATGGCCGACCCGTTCGTCGGGCAGGTGACCCTGTTCCGCGTCCTGTCCGGGACGGTGCACGCCGGCGACAAGCTGACCAACACCAGCACCGGTGCCGAGGAGCGGCTGCCCGGCCTGTTCCGGCTGCGCGGCAAGGAGCACCTGCCGGTCGACGCGGTGCGCGCGGGCGAGGTCGCCGCGGTGGCGAAGCTGACGGGGACACCGTCGGGGTCGCTGCTCGCCGGCCGCGGAGCCCCTGGTGGGACGGCTCTGCGGGCGCGTCCGACGAGGTCACGGCAGGCCGTCTACGGCCTGGCGCTGGAGCCGGTGACGCAGTCCGACGACGACCGGCTGTCCGCCGCCCTGTCCCGGCTGGTGGCCGAGGACCCGACGCTGACCATCGACCGCACCGGCGACCGCACGGTGCTGCGCGGCCTCGGCGACACGCACCTGACCGTCGCCCTCGAGCGGCTGTCCCGGGTGTTCAACGTCAACGTCACCACGTCGCCCGTGCCGGTGGGCTACCAGGAGACCATCGCCGGCACCGTCGAGGTGGAGGGCAAGGTCAAGAAGCAGTCCGGCGGCCACGGGCAGTATGCCGTGGTGAACATGCGGGTGTCGCCGCTCCCGCGCGGCACCGGGTACGAGTTCGTCGACTCGGTGGTGGGCGGCGCGATCCCCCGCAACTTCATGGCGGCCGTGCACCGCGGCGTCACCGAGGGCATGGCGGCGGGCGGCCCCCACGGCCACCCGATCGTCGACCTGCGGGTCGAGGTGTTCGACGGCAAGTCGCACCCGGTGGACTCCTCCGACATGGCGTTCCGGACGGCGTCCGCGCTCGGCGTGAAGGAGGCGCTGCTGGCCGCCGGCTCGGTGGTGCTGGAGCCGGTCAGCCGGATCGCGGTCACCGTGCCGACGTCCGTGCAGGGCGACGTGATGGGCGACCTGTCCACCCGGCGCGGGCGCATCGCCGACACCGAGTCCCTTGACGACGGCACCGTGCGGATCGAGGCGCTGGTGCCCGAGTCGGAGCTCGGCCGGTACGTGCTGGACCTCCGGTCGCTGACCGGCGGCCGAGCGGACCTGACCATCGAGCCGGACCACTTCGACGTGCTGCCGAGCCACCTGGTGCCCGCCTGACCTGCTGATCCGCTGCGGACGACGCCGCCCCGCGTCGTCGTCGGGCGCACGAACCTCCGCCCGGACCGGCCGTCCCTCCACGTGCCGGTCCGGGCGGACGTACGCCCCGGCTCGTGCGCAGCGTCTGCGCACGGCTGTGCGCGGGGCACCCCCTGCTGCCCCGCGCCCGCCAGGTCAGATGTCCATCAGCGCCACCGCCGGTGGCACGCGGCTCGCCCGGCGGCCGGGGGCGAGGGACGCCACCACGCCGAGCACCAGGGCGCCGGCGGCGACGGCCAGCACGAAGAGCCACGGCAGCTGGAGGGTCCGGTCGGCGTACTTGCCGTACGCGGACACCGCCCCGACCCACCCGAAGAGGCTGCCCAGCACCACGCCTCCGACCGCCCCGGTCCCCGCGACCAGCAGGCTCTCCGTCAGCAGCATCGACCGTGCCTGGCTGCCGGTGAACCCGACCGCCCGGAGGGTGCCGAGCTCGCGACGCCGCTGCAGCACGCTGATCGCCAGCGTGCTGGCCAGGCCGATCGCGGCCACCACCACCGAGAACGAGGTCAGCACGTCGACCGCGACCAGCATGCCGCGGATGGCCTGCTGCACCTGCTCCATGTCCTGCACCGGACGGGTGTAGGAGCGGAAGGACATGACGGCCATGTTCCCCGCCACCTGGAACATGGTGAGCACCGTGACGCCGATCATCACGGCAAGGACGGTGCGGGACGTCCGCACGGCGTCGTGGCGCAGGTTCGCCGCGGCGAGCCGCGGAGCGGCGGCGCGGGGGGCCAGCCGGGCGACGAGGGACACGAGCGGCGGCAGGATCACTGGTGCCGCCAGCACCACGCCGATGCTGGTGAGCAGCCCACCGAAGAAGGCGACCATCAACCCGAGCGGCGGCATCGCGTAGCCGACGAGCACGCCGCACACCAGGAGCGCCAGCCCCAGGCCGCCGAGCACCACGCCGGCGGCGATGCGCCGACGTCGCACGGCGTTGCTGACCGGCCGGCCCTCCGGCAGCGACCGGGCGGCCTCCGACGGGGAGACGCCGGACACCTCCCGCACGCCGACGATCGCGGCGAGCACGGTGGCGACCAGCGCACCGCCGAACGGCACGACGACCAGCTGCACCGACCAGGGGAACGACACGGTCAGGTGGGCCCACGACCGCATGAGCTTTACGCCGATCGCGCCCAGACCGAGTCCGGCGCCGATGCCGGTCACGGCACCGACCACGCCGACGGCCGTGCCGTCGACCAGAGCCGTGCGCCGCACCTGCTTGCCGGTCGCGCCGATCAGCCGCAGCACGGCGATGTCCTTGATCCGACCGGCCGCGATGGTCGAGAAGGTGTTGGAGACGACGATCACGGCGACGGTCACGGCGATCCCGAGGAACACCCCGCCGACCACCTCGAGGACCGCCTTGGCGGTCCCGACGTCGGCCCCCTGCGCGCGTGCGGCACCCGTGAAGGCGCCGATCGCGGTGATCAGCAGCACGGCGAACGTGGTCACCACCGCGACCACCGCGACGCTGGCCGCGTACCGGCCGGCGGACCTGCGCAGCTCACGCAGGGCCCAGGCGGTCATCGCCGCACCTGCGTACCGACCGCGACGGGGTTGAGCACGTCGTCCTCGATCCGGCCGTCCTCCAGGCGCACCACACGCTCGGCACGGCGGGCGGCGTCGTCGTCGTGCGTCACCAGCACCACCGTCTGGCCCTCCTCGCGGGCGAGCGCCGCGAGCAGGTCGAGCACGTCCGTGCTGGTCGCGGAGTCCAGCGCGCCGGTCGGCTCGTCGGCGAACACGACGTCCGGGTGGGTGGCCAGCGCACGGGCGATCGCCACGCGCTGCTGCTGACCGCCGGACAGCTCGGAGGGGCGGTGGGTGAGCCGCGGGCCGAGGCCGAGGCGCTCGATCAGCTGCTCGATCCAGCCGCGGGTGTTCAGGTCGATCTGCCGGCCGGCCAGCCGGAACGGCAGCTCGATGTTCTCGCGCGCGTCGAGGGCGGGCAGCAGGTTGAACGCCTGGAACACGAAGCCCATCCGGGTGCGGCGCAGGCGCGTCAGCTCGTCGTCGCCCAGACCGGTGATGTCGTCCCCGCCGAGGCGGACGCTGCCGGACGTCGGCCGGTCCAGGCCGGCGAGCATCTGCAGCAGGGTCGACTTGCCCGAGCCGGAGCGGCCCATGATCGCGGTGATGCGGCCGCGCTCGATGTCGAGGTCGAGGTTGCGGAGGGCGTGCACGGTGGTCTCGCCCGAGCCGAACGTCTTGGACAGCCCGCGAGCGCTGATCGCCGGCGGCGCGAAGGTGTGGACAGAGGTGCTGGTCATGGGCTCGAACGTACGGAGCGGGCCGGGCCGGGCGGATCGGCCTGCGGGCCGATCCTCACAGCGGGTCCTCATCCTCCGGGACGAGCCGTCAACAGCCTGTCGGACGGCGGCTCCAGCCCCGGACGCGCACGGCGCTCAGGGTCGAGGACGGGTGAATCCGGGACCGACGGGTCCGCGCGGAGCCGGTCGGAGGAGACTGGGAGGAGCGCTTGCTCGAAGGGCTGGGGGCCTCATGAGGAAGCTCGTCGCGATCAGCACGTCCGCCGCAGCCGTTCTCACCGTCGGTCTGCTCGCCGCCTGCGACGGACCGCCAGCGCCCCCGCCACCGACACCCACGTTCTCCACGCACACCGCCGAGCCGACGCACAGCCCCACCCCGTCGCCCGACGAGAGCACCACGGTGCCGCCGGAACCGGAGCCCGAGCCGACTCCTGAGCCGCCGCTGCCCACACCCGAACCCACCCCTGAACCGACCACCGAGACGCCGGTCGCCGCCGGTGAGATCTGGCAGTGGGCGCTGGGCCGCAACGTGTGGAGCGATCCGGACCTGCAGCCGTACACGCAGACCCTGGGTCGCACGTGGGACACCGACGTGAACGTGCAGTCGCTGGGGTTCCAGCTGACACCGGACGCCGCCGGGGCGGTCGTCGCGGTCACCGTCTACAACGACGAGAACGCGCTCGGGTACCCGGGGACGGAGACCAACTTCGCCGCGTACCGGGGCACCCTGCCGCTCGGCCTGACCTGGGCGCACACCGCGACCGACGTCGAGCAGCTGCTCGGCTCGGACCAACGGACCGGCGGCTGGGGCACCGACATCACGTACTCCTACACCACCACGGACGGGTTCCGGGTGGAGGTGGGCTTCGTCGCCCGCCACGACACCGACCTGCCCGGTTCGCCGATCCACTTCGTCCGGGTGAGCCCGGCCTGACGCCTCGGGGATCTCCCCGAGGCGAGCCGGGGGTTCGAGTGGTCCGGACTCATCCCTCCGGACGAGCCGGCGGCGGGTCGATCACGGCGGTCCGCTCGCCGGGCGTGACCACGCCTGCCTCGTAGGCCAGGACGGCGGCCTGCACCCGGTCCCGCGCACCCAGCTTGTCGAGCACGTGGGCGACGTGCGTCTTCACCGTGGTCTCGGACAGGAACAGCTCGGTGGCGATCTCCGAGTTGGACCGGGCCGCGGCCATCAGCAGGAACACCTCGTGCTCGCGTGCCGAGAGGGCGGCGATCCGCCGGGACAGCTCGCCGTCCGGGGCGACCGGTGGGGCGCCGAGCAGCGGGGCGACGTGGTCGAGCAGCCGACGGGTCATGCCAGGGGCGATGACGGCGTCGCCGCGGTGCACCACGCGGATCGCGTCGAGCAGCTGCTCGGGGTCGGCGTCCTTGAGCAGGAACCCGCTGGCGCCGACCCGGATGGCGGCGAGCACGTACTCGTCCAGGTCGAACGTCGTCAGCATCACCACGCGCGGCACCGGCGGCGGTGCGGCGAGCAGCCGCCGGGTGGCCTCCAGGCCGTCCAGCCGTGGCATCCGCACGTCCATCAGCACCACGTCGGCCGGGGTGCGTGCCAGCAGGCTGAGCGCCTGCACGCCGTCGGCCGCCTCGGCCACCACGCGCAGGTCCGGCTGGGAGCCGATCAGCATCGTCAGGCCGCTGCGGATCAACGACTGGTCGTCCACCACCGCGACGCGGATCGGCGGCACGGCCGGCGGTGTCTCGCTCACTCGTTCTCCCCCCGCACCCCGGCCAGCGGCAGCCGGGCGTGCACCACGACCCCGCCGCTCGGGGCGTCACCGATGCTGACCTCACCGTCGTACATCGCGAGCCGCTCGCGCATGCCCCGCAGACCGCGGCCGATGCCGTCGCCGTCGTGCCTCAGCCCCGGCCCGGTGTCGTGCACCGTCACGTCCGCGGCAACCTCGGTCCAGCGCACCTGCACGTCCGCGCGCGTACCCGGACCGGCGTGCTTCAGCACGTTGGTCAGGCTCTCCTGCACCACCCGGTAGAGCACCAGCTGCGCACCGGCCGGCAGGTCGGTGGGCGGCTCACCGTCGCGGTGCAGCACCACCTCCACGCCGGCACCGCGCACCTGTGCGACCAGGGTGTCCAGGTCCGCGACCCCCGGCGTCGGGGCTGTGGGCGGCTGGTCCGGCGCCTCGGAGCTGAGCACTCCGAACAGCCGGCGCAGCTCGGCCAGCGAGCCGCGCGCGGTGGAGGCGATCGCCTCGAGGGCGTCGGTGGTCGGCCCCGGCGGCGAGCCGGCGGCGTACCGGGCGCCGTCGGCCTGGCGCACGACGATGGACAGCGAGTGGGCGATCACGTCGTGCAGCTCCCGCACGATGCGGGCCCGCTCCTCCGCCGCCGCGAGCTCCCGCGCCTGGGTCTGCTCGTGCTCGAGCCGCTCGGCGCGGTCCGCGAGCGCCTGCCGCTCCGCGATCCGGCTCCGCGTCAGATCGCCGAACAACCACGCGGCGACCACCATCGACCACCCGAGCAGGGCGATGGTCAACCGCGCCAGCGGAGTCTCGGCCGAGCTGGCCACCAGGTGGCCGCGCACCGCCAGCCCGGCCATTCCGAGGATCGCGATGGTCAGTCCGGCGCGCGACGCCCACCGCGGGGCGTGCGCCGCCAGCGCCGCCACCATCAGCAGCACCGCGACCTGCCCCACCACCACGCCCATGCCGGAGAACAGCTGCACCAGGCAGACGACCACCATCACGGCGGCCGCCGGCACGGGACGCGTGCGCCGCCACACCAGCGGCAGCACCAGGCCAGTAGCGACGACCGCGGTGGCGATGCGGTCCGCCGTGGGCCGCCCGATCGCCATCGCGACGAACGGCAGCACGGCGAACAGGCCGATCACCGCCGCGATCAGCGCGTCCACGGGGAGCACGTGCACGCGCAGCCACCGGTACAGCCGACTGCCCGACGACACCCCCGTGCTCACGCCCGAACCCTAGAGCCGCGGACGGGTGCGGCGGATCCTCCGGCTGGACGACCGCTGGACGACCGGCCGCGCGCCGAGGTGAGCAGTTCCCACTCAGATGAGCAGTTCACAGCGCTCGTCTCGGTGCGAACTGCTCATCTCGCCGGCTCGCGGGCAGGATGGCCGGGTGGGCGACGAGCGAGCGGACGACGAGCGGGTGGACGACGAGCGGGAGATCGCCGAGCTGACCCGGCTGGTGCGCGAGTTCAGCATCGAGCGGGACTGGGAGCAGTTCCACGACCCGAAGTCGCTGGTGCTGGCCGTGATGGGCGAGGTCGGCGAGCTCGCGGAGCTGTTCCAGTGGGTGCCGGCCGACGCCGCGGCGCAGCGGTTCACGGCCGACCCGCAGCGGCAGGCCCGCGCCGGCGAGGAGATGGCCGACGTGCTGATCTACCTGCTGCGGCTGGCGGACGTGCTGGGCGTCGACCTCGGTGAGACGACGCGCGCCAAGCTGGCGCTGAACCACCGGCGGTTCGTCGCCGACCAGGTGCGCGGCGTCGCCCCCGACAAGCGCTGAGGGCCGTGACAGGGGGCGCGCAGCCTGCCTAGCGTGACCCATGCTGATCTACTCGATGAGCGTCTCGGTGGACGGGTTCACCGCGGACCGCGACGGCGACTTCCAGTGGTCCGTGCCGACCGACGAGCAGTTCACGGTGCACCTCGAGGAGGTGCGCAGCCTCGGCGTGCACCTGTGCGGCCGCAAGCTCTACGAGACGATGCTGGTCTGGGAGACCGACCCGTCGATGCGGGACGACGAGCTGCAGAGCGCTTTCGCCGACGCGTGGACGGCCCTGCCGAAGGTCGTCTTCAGCCGCACGCTGACCAGCGTCCAGGGCAACGCCCGCCTCGCGACAGGCTCGCTGGCCGAGGAGGTCGCGGCCGCCCGAGCCGGCACGGACAAGCACGTCGCGATCGGCGGCCCCGGTCTGGCTCGGCAGGCCGTCGAGCTGGGGCTGGTCGACGAGTTCTGGATGTTCCGCAACCCCGTCGTGGTGGGCGGCGGGAACCCGTACCTGCCGGCGGTGGCGCAGCGCATCGAGCTTGACCTCGTCGAGACGCGGACCTTCGCCAACCGCGTCCTCTACGAGCGCTACCGCCGCGCGCCGGGCCCCGTGGCCGCCCGCCCGGGCGCGGCCTAGCCTGACGCCGTGGCCCGCTACCTGGACGTCCACCCCACCACCCCGCAGCCGCGGCTGATCTCACAGGTGGTGGCGATGCTGCGCGACGGCGCGCTGATCGCCTACCCCACCGACTCGATGTACGCGCTGGGCGCCCGCCTCGACAACCACGACGGTGCCGAGCGCATCCGCCGCATCCGGCACCTCGACGACCACCACCACTTCACGCTGATGTGCGCCGACTTCGCGCAGCTGGGACAGCTGGTGCACCTGGACAACAACGAGTTCCGGGCGATCAAGGCGGCGACGCCCGGCCCCTACACGTTCATCCTCAAGGCGACCCCCGAGGTGCCGCGGCGGCTGGCGCACGCCAAGAAGCGGTCGGTGGGAGTGCGCATCCCCGACCACCCGGTGGCGCTGGCGATCCTGCACGAGCTGGGCGAGCCGTTGCTGTCGTCGTCCCTGCTGATGCCGGGCACGGAGTGGCCGCTGACCGAGGGGTGGCAGGTGAAGGAGGAGCTGGACGACCTGGTCGACGCCGTGGTGGACGGTGGCGACTGCGGGACCACCCCGACCACGGTGGTCGACTGGACGTCCGGCGAGCCCGAGATCGTCCGCGTCGGCGCGGGCGACCCCGACCGGTTCTGACCGATGCGCCACGCGACCGACGACGAGAGCCGATCCGGCCGGTACGTCGCGGTGGTCGGTCCGTCGGAGTGCACCCGCGTGCAGCAGGACGTGGCCGAGCGGCTGGGCCGGGCGCTGGCCGAGCGTGGTGACGTGGTGCTCTGCGGCGGTGGCGACGGGGTGATGGCGGCCGTCGCGCGCGGGGCGACGGAGGCCGGCGGGGTGGTCGTCGGGATCCTGCCCGGCGACGACCGGCACGCCGCCAACCCGTGGGTGACGATCGCCCTGGCGACCGGCCTGGGCGAGCTGCGGAACGGGCTGATCGTGTGGGCGGCCGACGCGGTGGTGGCCGTCGGCGGCAGCTGGGGCACGTTGAGCGAGGTGGCGATGGCCACCCGGACCGGCGTGCCGGTGGTGTCGCTGGACGGGTGGACGCCGGCGGTCGCCGGTACCTCCGCCGCACAGGACGGCGTACCGGGACCGGTCGAGGCCGGCACGGTCGACGAGGCCCTGGCCACGCTGGACCGGCTGCTGAGGGTCAGGCGCAACGGGGCGCAGCTTCACGGGTGACGAGCGCTGATCGTCTGGCCTTCCCAAAGGTCCCCCGCGCGGTCGATCATTCGGTCGACGGGATTCCAGGGGGTGATCCACATGGCCGTCAGGCTCTTTCGTCGCCGCGAGCGCATCCCCGCATGGGCCGCTGACATCGCCACCCTCGGCGCCGAGGCAACCACACAGCTGCTGCGCCGCGTCCTTGTGCTGAGCCCCGCGTACCTGGCGATCGACGCCTTCGAGATGCCCGGCACCGACGCCTCGGCGGAACCGTTCCGTGCCGCCCTGCTCGAGCACTCCCCTGGTCGCCAGACGGGCATCCTCGTCCCCGTGTCCGACCAAGGTCTGGTCGACGCGTTCTGCCGGTTCGCCCCGTACTCCGCCGACGCCGTCATGGGACGAACCGGTGCCGCTGACCTGATCGTCCAGTGCCTCGACGGCGAGACCGTCCTGATCGAGATGACGGACGAGGAGCTGCAGCTCACCGGTGTCGAGCTGACAGCGCTCTGGCGCCAGGTGCCCTGACGCCTCCGGTCGTCCTCAGTGCGTCCAGAGGGCGTGGAAGTGGTGCACCGGGCCGTGGCCGTGGCCGATCTGCAGCTCGTCGGCGTGGCGCAGCGCCTCGGTCAACCAGGCCTTCGCGTCCCGGGCGGTGTCGAGCCACGTGTCCCGCTGCGGTCGCAGCGCGGCGAGCGCCGACGAGAGGGTGCAACCGGTGCCGTGGGTGTTCCGGGTCGGGATGCGCGGCGCCTTGAGCAGCGTCGAGCCGGTGGGCTCGGCGAGCACGTCGACCGCCGTCACGTCGTCCAGGTGACCGCCCTTGAGCAGCACCCGCTCGGCGCCGAGGCCGCGGAGCGCGGCGGCCTGCGCGAGCATCTCGTCGACGTCGCCGGCTACCGGGCCGTCCAGCAGCACGGCGGCCTCGCCCAGGTTCGGAGTGATCACGGAGGCGAGCGGAAGCAGCGCGCGGACGGCCTCCACCGCGTCGTCGGCCAGCAGGCGGTCGCCGCTGGTGGCCACCATGACCGGGTCGAGGACGACGATCGGCGGCCGGTGCGCCTCGAGGAAGCGCCCGACGGCGGCCGCGACGGCCGCGTCGGCCAGCATGCCGATCTTCACGGCATCGATCCGCACGTCCGCGACCAGGGTGTCCAGCTGCTGCGCGACGAACTCCGGCGGCACCACGTGCACGCCTGTGACGCCGACGGTGCTCTGGGCGGTCAGCGCCGTGATCACGCTGGTGCCGAACGCGCCGAGGGCGCTGAACGTCTTCAGGTCGGCCTGGATGCCGGCACCGCCGGACGGGTCGCTACCGGCGATGGTCAGCGCGACCGGTGGGCGGCTCACAGCACGAACCTCTGGGTGGGGACCCCGGCCCAGGCGTGGGGTCCGGCTGCCGCGTCGTCCGGCCCGGAGCCAGCAGCACCCGCGCCGACCACGCCCCCGCCGACCGCATGCCCGCCGACCGCATGCCCGCCGAGCGCGCCCGCTTCCGCCGCACCCGAGCCGACCGCGCCGTCCCACGCCGCGCGCAGGGCCAGCGCCGCGGCGCCGACGTCCGGCTGCCCGCAGATGGCGCTGATCACGGCGACCCCCGCGGCACCGGTCGCGGCCACCGCCGGCACGCGGTCCACCGTGATCCCGCCGATCGCCACGCACGGCCACGGGCTGGCGGCGGACAGCTCGCGCAGCCGCTCCAGGCCGCTGGCCGGTGCCGCGTCCGGCTTCGAGCCGGTGGGCCACACCGGCCCCACACCGAGGTAGTCCAGGGCGTCCGCCGGCAGGGCGGTAGCGGCCTGCACGTGCGAGGCGGTCTGCACGGACAGGCCCAGGTAGGCGTGCGGGCCGAGCAGGGCGCGGGCGTCGAGCACGTCGGCGTCGCCCTGGCCGACGTGGGCACCGTCGGCCCCGATCGCCTGGACCAGGTGCACCCGGTCGTTGACCAGGAGCGGGACCCCGGTGCCGGCCAGCTCGGCGACCAGCGCCCGGCCGAGCACGACGAGGTCGGCGTCGTCGGCGTCCGGGTCGCGCAGCTGCACCACCGTGACGCCCGCGGCGACGGCGGCGGCGACCGTGGCCGGCACGCCGAACGCGCCGCACTGGCCGGTGTCGGTGATCAGGTAGACCGACAGGTCGAGCGGTGCGCGGCCGCCGCCCGTGGTCCGGGGTCCGGTGCCGTCCATCAGCCCAGCTTCACCTCGGCCGCCAGGGTCTCGGGCGTCAGCAGGCTGAGCTCGTCGAGCAGCGCCGTGGCGAACCCGCCGGGGCCGCGCGTGGTCAGCACCGCGTGGTCGGCGCTGACGGTCAGCATCGCCGTCGCCGCCGTCGCGGCCAGCAGCGGGTCGTCGACCGCGGCCGCGAAACCTGCCATCAGCGCGCCGAGCGAGCAGCCCACGCCGGTGACCCGCGTCAGCCACTCGTGCCCGTTGCTCACCAGCACCATGCGGTCGCCGTCGGTGAGGTGGTCCGTCGGGCCCGAGACCGCCACCACCGTCCGGTTGTCCCGCGCCACCGCGCGCGCCACCTCGGCCGCCGCCTCCGGCGAGTCGGTCGCGTCGACGCCCTTGCCGCCGGCCCCGCCGGCGAGCGCCAGGATCTCCGACGCGTTGCCGCGCACGATCGTCGGCGACGACGCGCCGAGCAGCTCGATCGCCAGGTCGGTGCGCCAGCGCAGGCCGCCGGCGGCCACCGGGTCGAGCACCCACGGCGTGCCGGCGTCGGCCGCCGCGGCCGCGGCCAGCCGCATCCCGTCGGTGGTGTCGTCGTACGGGGTGCCCAGGTTCACCAGCACGCCACCGGCGATCCGGGCGAACTCACCGGCCTCGTGCGGGTTGTCCACCATCGCCGGTGCCGCGCCCGCGGCGAGCAGCAGGTTGGCGGTCCACTGCGCGACGACGATGTTGGTCAGGCACTGCACCAGCGGCGTCGTGTCCCGGAACGCCTCGAGCGCCTCCCCCACCGCGACGGCGGTCACGGGCTGACGGGTCATCGAGCACCTTCCTCGTCCTGCGCGACCAGCTCCGCCTCGGCGGGTGCCTCGTCACGCGTCTCGTCGTACGTCGTCGGCTCGTCCGGCACTTCCGGACCCCGCAGCAGCGGGGTGAGCAGGGCGGCGACAACCGCAGCCACCACGAAGGAGAAGATCGACGCGCCCAGCCAGCTCGGTGCGGTGAAGTGCAGCGCCGAGCCCAGGCCGGACCAGATGGGCACCCACCACGTCAGCGCACCGGGGTTGACCAGCTGGTAGGCGACGAAGCCGGCGGCCCACGCGATCAACGTCGCCCACCGGGTGCGGCTCCCCGTGGACAGGTCCCAGCGCCCGCGCCGCAGCCAGAACCAGTCGACCAACAGCACGCCGAGCAGCGGCACGAACACCGAGCCGATCAGCAGCAGGAAGCTCTCGTAGTCGGCGATGTTCAGCGCCACGGCGGCGACGGTGGACACCGCGCCGATCACCAGGGCCAGCACCCGCCGGTCCCAACGGGGCCGCAGGTTCTGCACCGAGACGGCCGTGGAGTAGGTGTCGGCGAACGACTGGTCGAGCTCGCGGATGGTCAGCACACCGAACACGAGGGCGCCCAGCGGCACGGCGATGAAGCTGCCGAAGATCTTGTCCGGGTCCCGGCCGGCGACCGTGACCAGGGCGAGCAGGCCCAGCGCGTAGCAGGCGAACTGCGTCACCGCGTAGCCGACGGAGGTGCCGATGAAGGCCTTGTGCGGCGTGCGCGAGTGCCGGGCGTAGTCGGCCACCAGCGGCACCCAGGAGACGGTCACGCCGATCACGGTGTCCACCGCCACCCAGAAGCCGTTCCAGCCGCCGTCGTTCAGGGCGGGCAGCGGGTGCCGCAGCAGCTGCACGGCCAGGTACGCCAGCGCCACCATCACGACGATCGTCACGTACTTGCGCAGCACGCGGATCCACGCCAGCGGCCGCAGCGCGAGCGCGGTGCTGAGCACGCCCGCCGCCACCGCGTAGGCCCAGCGCGGCACGCCTGGCGCCAGCTGGCTCAGCGCCGTGCTGATGGTGACCAGCTCGAACGTGGTCCAACCGATCAGCTGAACGATGTTGAGCACGGTCGGCACGTACGACGCCCTGGTGCCGAACAGGCCGCGCAGCAGCACCATCGACGGCGCCCCGGTCCGGGCGCCCGGGATGGCGATCGCGCCGATGCCGAGCGACCCGAGCACGGTGCCGACGACCACCGCGACCAGCGCGGCACCGAGCGACATGCCCGGGTCGGCCACCGGCACCAGCACGAAGATCGCGCCCGTGAACCCGAGCAGGCTCACGCCGAGGTTGCCCCACAGGCCCAGCTGGTCGGCCAGCCCGAGCACGCGCGGTGCCGGCGCCTCGAGGGTCAGCGGCGCCTCGGTCGGACGGTCCTGAACTGCTGTCATCGAATGCCTCCCTACGCCGGCATTACCCGGTCAGGTTCGTACGGTCGGCGACGCCTGGATGTCGCCCTCTCAGCCCGGTCGTGCCCGAGCTCCCGTGTGTGCGAGGCGACGGTACCCCGCTCGGCGGCGGACCACTATCCGCGCCCGCGGACCGCGGCCGGCGGGTGCCGCACTGGGGTGCGCGGAGGGCCTGGACGTCGCGAGGGCCTACATGTCGGCTGTCCGGGACACGGGATGATGGACATGCGAGGCACACGGCCCGCGATCCAGGAAGCAGGCGACGGTGAGCGACGAGCTGGCCCGGACGGCCGACGACCACGAGCCGGTCCCGGCGAAGACGACGGAGACCGAGGCCGCTGCCCCGGCGCGGCCGCCACTGACGAGCATCCTGTTCCGGCAGGTCGGCACGCTGGCCGGTGGCGCCCTGCTGGGCCAGGCGACGTGGGGCAGCCCCTGGTTCGTCGCCGTGGTGGCCGCCGTGGTGCTGATCGAGGGGCTGATCATCTGGGACTGGCGGCACCCGAAGCGTCGGGCGTAGGCGCGTCGTCGTCGGACCGTCTGCCGCACCGGTCGGAGCCTCTCAGCGAGGCGCAGCTCCGATCGTGTCCAGCTCCGCGACGTCCTTCGTCGAGAGCTGAAGGCCCGCTCCGGCGGCGTTCTCGCGCAGGTGGGCCACCGACGACGTCCCGGGGATCAGCAGGATGTTCGGGGACCGCTGCAGCAGCCAGGCCAGGGCGACCGACATGGGCGCGGCACCGAGCCTCGCCGCGACCTTCGCCAGGGTGTCGGACTGCAGAGGGCTGAACCCGCCGAGCGGGAAGAAGGGCACGTAGGCGACGCCCTCGGCGGCGAGGCGGTCGACGAGCTCGTCGTCCTGCCGGACGGCGAGGTTGTAGAGGTTCTGCACGCTCACGATCGGCGCGATCGCCTGGGCCTGCGCCACCTGGTCCGCCGTGGCGTTGCTGACGCCGAGGTGGCGGATCACGCCCTGCTGCTGCAGGTCCACGAGAGCGGCGAAGGCGTCGGCGATGGGCTCCTGGACGGGGCCCAGGCCGTTGCCGAGGCGCAGGTGCACCAGATCCAGGGTGTCGACGCCCAGGGTCTGCAGGTTGGCCTCGATCTGACGTCGCAGGTCGTCGGGCTCACGAGCGGGCGGCCAGCCCCCTGCCGCATCCCGGAAGGCCCCGACCTTGGTGGCGATGTGCACCGTGGGCGAGTACGGGTGCAGCGCCTCGCGGATCAGCTCGTTGGTGACCCGCGGACCGTAGGCGTCGGAGGTGTCGAGGTGGGTGATCCCCAGGTCGACCGCCTCTCGCAGCACGGCCAGCGCGCCCTCGCGGTCGGCGGGCGGACCCATCACCCCGGGGCCGGCGAGCTGCATGGCGCCGTAGCCGAACCGGGTGACCGTCAGGTCGCCGAGGGTCCAGGTGCCGCCGGGGAGCGTGGGACGGGTGGTGCTCATGCATCGGCCTCTCGCGAGTCGGGTGGTGCGGAGCGACCACGATGGACGGCGCCGCTACCCTTCGGGAAGTAGTTACCCGAAAGTGCGTAGGTACCCGCGACGGGATCGAGTCCGATGCCCACGATGACGGCCGCGCAGAAGCAGGCCCAGGCAAAGGCGCAGTACAACGCCTTCCTGGCCGCGTGCCCGAGCCAGCAGCTGCTCGCTCGTATCTCGGACAAGTGGGTGACGCTGGTGCTCTCCGCGCTGGGCAGCGGTCCGGACTGCACCGGTGAGCCACGGCCGATGCGGTACTCCGAGCTCGCCCGCGTCCTGGCCGGCGTCAGCCCCAAGATGCTCTCCCAGACGCTACGGACGCTGCAGCGCGACGGTCTGCTGTCGCGGACGGCGACGGCCACCGTGCCGGTGACGGTCACCTACGAGCTGACCGACCTGGGACTCTCCCTGCACCGGACGGTCCGCCAGCTCAAGCGGTGGGCGGAGACGCACATGGACGAGGTCGCCGCCAACCGGGCAGTGCACGACGGCGGCGACGCGGGTACGACGGTGTGAGGGCGCGGGGCGTCGGCCACCTCGTCGGACGGGCGTCGTAGCGTGCGGGGGTGACCGACGTGCAGGCCGCGAGCGCGGCAGCGGGGAGCCTCGACGAGCTCGACGCCGCGCTGGTCGAGTGCCGGGCGTGCCCGCGGCTGGTCGCCTGGCGGGAGGCCGTGGCGGCGGCGCCGCGGGCGGCGTTCCGGGGGCAGACGTACTGGGCACGGCCGGTGCCGGGGTTCGGCGACCCGCACGCGCCGATCATGGTGGTCGGCCTGGCGCCCGCCGCGCACGGTGCCAATCGCACCGGCCGGATGTTCACCGGCGACCGGTCCGGCGACTTCCTGGTGGCGGCGATGCACCGCGCGGGGCTGGCGAACCAGCCGGTCAGCGTCAGCGCCGACGACGGGTTGGTGCTCACCGGCATCCGGATGACGGCCCCGGTCCGGTGCGCCCCACCGGCCAACGTGCCGACGCCGGAGGAGCGCCGGACGTGCGCACCGTGGCTCGGCCGGGAGCTGGAGCTGGTGCGACCCCGGGTGCTGGTGGTGCTCGGCGGGTTCGGCTGGCAGGCGGTGCTCACCACGCTGAGCGAGCAGGGCTGGGCGGTGCCGAGGCCCCGGCCGGCGTTCGGGCACGGTGCCGAGCTGACGCTGACCAGGGACGATGCGTCGCTGGTGCTGGTCGGCTGCTTCCACGTCAGCCAGCAGAACACCTTCACCGGGCGGCTGACCCCGGCGATGCTGGATGCCGTGCTGGCGCGGGCGAAGGAGCTGGCGAACGAGTGACCGACTGTGTCGAGAAGCTGCGCAGCGCGTTCGTCGCGCTCAGCCATGACCAGCAGTCGCCCGAGGACCTGCCCGATGTCGCGAGCCGTGCGCTCGCGCACGGGGTCGACGTGCCGGCGCTGAGAGAACTGGCGGCGCTCGGCCGGCAGGACCCTCGTGAGGCGCGTGACCTCTTCCTGCTCGCCATGGCGCAGCTCGGTATCGAACCTCCCACTCGGTGGGATGCCGTCCGCTCCTGGGCCCGTCAGATCGTCAACGGCACCATCGAGCCCTACGAGGGAGCGCGGCTCATCTGGTGGCAGGGCTGGGAGGCCCTCGGCCGCCCGGACGAGCTGACGCCGTTCGTCGGTCTCGCGAGCGAGTGGGAGGACGACCCAGGCCGTCGAGCCGCCTACGACGACGACATCGTCTCGGCCGCACGTCGGCTCCTCGCGCCTCCCGCCTAGCGAACCGCCCGCGCAGCCAGTTCCTCTAGACGTGCTCGCTGATCAGCACGGCCCACGTGCCGGGGACGTGAGCCGTGAACACGTGCGGCTCGTCGCCCGGGTAGGAGATGTAGTCGCCGGGCTCCAGCTCCACCGGGTCGTCCGCGGGACCGGCGAGCGCGCGGCCCGCGGCGAGCACCACGTGCTCGATGACGCCGTCCGCGTGCGGCTGGGAGTTGCGGCTGGACCCCGGCTCGGCGCGCACCACGTAGACGTCGCGACGGGCGCCGGGCGGGCAGGTGGCCACCAGCGTGGCGATGTAGTCGGCGCCGGTCGCGGGGACGGCCGGGCCCTCGCCGGCGCGGATGACGACGACGCGGCCCGACGGCGGGTCGACCAGCCGGGAGAACGGCACACCGAGGGCGTCGCCGAGCGCCCAGAGGGTCTCGACGCTCGGGTTGCCCAGGCCCTGCTCGAGCTGGGACAACGTCGACTTGGCGACGCCGGCACGGCGCGCGAGCTCGGTGAGGCTCAGGCCGGTACGGGTCCGCTCGCGGCGCAGCGAGCGGGCGATGGCCTGCTGGAGGGTCTCCGGCGAGTCCGGCACGTGTTCGCTCCATCGGTCGGATCGTTCGTCTTGACGAACAGCGTACCGGGGACCCATGCTCGACCGCCATGACCCAGGACTCGCCCGTCGAGGTGCCCGACGAGCCCGCCGGCCACCCGCTGCGCGGTGCCGTCCGGACGCTCGGCCGGGCGCAGGTGCGCGACATCCTGCTGCTCTGCGTGGCGGACGGCCTGGTCGGGGCGTCGTTCGGCGCGATCACCGTCGCCGCCGGCATGCCCTGGTGGTACCCGACCCTGCTGTCGGTGGTGGTGTTCGCCGGCGCCGGGCAGTTCCTGGTGGTCGGCGTGCTGGCCGCCGGTGGCAGCCCGGTCGCCGCGGCGGCGGCCGCGATCCTGGTCAACGCACGGCACATCCCGTTCGGGTTCGCGGTGCGCGACGCCGTCGGGTCCGGACTGCTGCGCCGACTGGTCGGCACGCACGTGATGATCGACGAGTCGGTCGCGTGGGCCCTCGCTCAGCCGACCCCAGCCCGGCGGCGGGCGGCGTTCTGGCTGTGCGGGTCGCTGCTGTTCGTGTTCTGGAACGTCGGCGTCGGGCTCGGCGCCCTGGGCGGCAGCGCGCTGACCGACACCTCCGCCCTCGGGCTCGACGCGGCGTTCCCGGCGGTGCTGCTGGCGCTGGTGATGCCGTCGCTGCGGCAGCGGCGCACGCGGCGGGCGGCCCTGGTGGGCGCCGGGGTCGCGGTGGCGAGCACGCCGCTGCTGCCGGCGGGGCTGCCGGTGCTGCTGGCGCTCGCGGGGCTGGCGGCACGGGGACGGGCGGCGGCAGGACCGGGGCCGGCGGGTACCGCGGCCGACGACGGTGCCCCGGGAGGCTCGTCGTGATCGCGCACGGGACGCTGATCGGCGTCGCCGTGGCCGTCGGCGCCGCGACCTACGCCTTCCGGGCCGCGGGTCCGTGGCTCGGCGAGCGGCTGCGGATCCCGGAGGCGGTGGAGCAGCTGATGGCCGACTCGGCGGTGGTGCTGCTCACGGCGCTCGTCGTCGTCGCGACGTTCTTCGACGGGCACGCCTTCGCCGGGCCGTCCCGCGTGATCGGGGTGGCGGTCGGGGCCGTGCTGGCGTGGCGGCGGGCCTCCTTCGTGCTGGTCGTCGTCGCGGCCGCCGGCACCACCGCCGTGCTGCGGCTGCTCGGCATGCCCTGACCGGAACGCCCCCGACCGGGACCAAACGCTCGCGAGGTGTGTGGGTGGTCCGGCATAGCGTGCGAGACGTGATGGTGCTCGACGACGGCACGCTGGCGTTCTCGGCGTCCGACCTCTCGGCGGCGGCGACGTGCGAGTTCGCGGTGCTGCGCACCCTCGACGGGCTGCTGGGGCGCGGGGCCCCGGTGCGCGCCGCGGCCGATGTGATGCTCGAGCGGGTGGCCCGGCTGGGCGGCGAGCACGAGCAGCGGGTGCTGCGCGCGCTGGTGCGGGAGCACGGCGTCTGGTCCCCTGGCGGGTCGGGCGGGGTCGCGCAGCTGGCGCGGCCCGAGCACTACGACGTGCGCGACGAGCTCGTCGCCGGCCACGCGCGCACGGTGGACCTGCTCCGGGACGGCCCGGACGTGCTGTACCAGGCAGGGTTCTTCGACGGGAGGTTCGTCGGCTGGGCCGACTTCCTGGTGCGGACGGCCGACGGCTGGCAGGTGGTGGACGCCAAGCTCGCGCGCAACGCCGCCGTGGTGGCGGTCCTGCAGCTCGCGGCCTACGCCGACCAGCTGGACCGGGCCGGTATCCCGCTGGCGCCGACCGTGCGGCTGGTGCTCGGGGACGGCTCGTCGACGGAGCACCGGCTGGCCGACGTGGTGCCGGTGTACCGGCAGCGGCGGGCTCGGCTGCAGGCGCTGCTCGACGGTCACCGGCTCGACGACGGGCCGGTGGTGTGGGGCGACGAACGGTTCCACGCGTGCGGACGGTGCGACGTGTGCGCGCCGGAGGCCGCTGCGGCACGGGACCTGCTGCTGGTGGCCGGGGTGTTCGCCGGTCAGCGGGAGAAGCTGCAGGCTGCCGGCGTCCGGACCATCGACGAGCTGGCGGCCGGCGACGGGCCCGTGCCCGGCATGTCCGACGGCAGCGTGCGTCGGCTGCGGCTGCAGGCGCGGCTGCAGGTGGCGCAGGAGCACGGGGCGGTCGGCACCGGCCTGCCGGAGGGTGCCGGGCTGGAGCGCGGCATCGCCGTCACGCTGGCCGACGCGGACGGGGTCGCGGCGACGCTGCCGCCGCCGGACCCCGGCGACATCTTCTTCGACTTCGAGGGCGACCCCCTCTGGTACGACGCGGCGGCCGCCGGCTCGGACGCGTGGGGCCTGGAGTACCTGTTCGGCGTCGTGGAGCTGCCGTCCGAACCCGGGGCCGAGCCGGTGTTCCGACCGTTCTGGGCGCACAGCCGTGCCGAGGAGCAGGAGGCGCTGGTCGCGTTCCTGGACTACCTGGGCCGGCGGCGCGCCGAGCACCCCGGGATGCACGTCTACCACTACGCGCCCTACGAGCGGGTGGCCCTGCTGCGGCTGGCCGGTCGGCACGGCGTCGGCGAGGCGGCTGTCGACGCGCTGCTGCGCGAGGGCGTGCTGGTGGACCTGTACGCCTCCGTGCGCGCCGGCGTGCGGACGGGGCAGCCGTCGTACTCCCTCAAGCAGCTCGAGCCGCTCTACATGCCGGAGCACCGCACGGGCGAGGTGACCACCGCGGCGGCGTCGATCGTCGAGTACGCCGAGGCGGTGGCGGCGCGGGACGCCGGGCGGCTGGACGAGTGGCGGGCGCGGGTCGAGGAGATCGGCCGGTACAACGAGTACGACTGCCTGTCGACGCTGGGCCTGCGGGACTGGCTGCTGGCGCACCTCGCGGCGGCGGGGCGCGGACCGGCACGGGCCGTGGTGACCGGGCCGGTGGGCGCAGGGCTGGTGGGCGCGGGGCCGGTGGGTGGCGGCGGCGGTGCTGCGGCGGACGACGAGCGGGCCGTGGCGGAGGCGGACCTGACCGCGCTCGAGCAGCGGTTGATGGACGCCGCCGGGCCCGGGCCCGGCGAGGGTGTCGCGCGCGAGCCCGACCGGCAGGCGATCGCCCTGGTCGCAGCGGCGTTGCGGTACCACCGGCGGGAGGAGCTGCCGTTCTGGTGGGCGCACTTCGACCGGCTCAGCAGCGAACCGGCGGACTGGACGGACCGCCGGAACACCTTCGTGGCCGACGCCGTGGAGGTGCAGCAGCGCTGGACGTCGGTGGGGCGTCAGCTGCCCCGGCGGCGGCTGACGATGACCGGACGGCTGGAGCCGGGCAGCGAGCTCCGTCCGGGATCCGCGGTGTACGGGCTCTACGACCCGCCGGTGCCGGTGGGCGCGCACGGGTCCGTGGACGGGTCGCGCGGCTGGCGCACGCAGCTGCTGGTGCTGGACGTGGCGCCGCAGGACGGGCACGACGTGCTGCTGGTGGAGGAGCGGCTCGGCAGGCAGGAGGCACCGTTCGACGAGCTGCCGATGGCGCTGGTCCCCGCGCCGGGACCGGGGACGGGTCCGCTGCGGGACGCCGTGCGGAGCCTCGCTGAGCAGGTGGCGGAGAGCCTGCCCGGGCTGCCCGACGGTGCCGCGACTGATCTCGCCCGGCGACGGGCTCCCCAGGACCAGGGGCGGCGTGACCTGGTGCTGCCGCGGGCCGAGGGTCCGGACGACCTGCCGAACACCCTGGTCAAGGCGTTGCACCAGCTCGGCTCGTCGTACCTGGCGGTGCAAGGACCGCCCGGCACGGGCAAGACGTACACCGGGGCCCGGGTGATCGCCGACCTGGTCGCCGAGGGCTGGCGGGTCGGTGTGGTGGCGCAGTCCCACGCCGTGGTGGAGAACCTGCTGCGGTGCGTCGCCGCCGCCGGCGTGGACCCGGCCGCGATCGGCAAGCAGCCGTCCACCGAGCAGATGGTGGCGCACGGTGGGCCGGATCCCCGGGCACCGTGGACGTGGCTGCGCACCGACACGGCGATCGCCGCGTTCGAGGACGGGGACGGCGGTTCCGGGTGGGTGCTGGGAGGCACCGCGTGGACGTTCACCAACCCGAACAGGCTGCCGGACGAGCCCCTCGACCTGCTGGTGGTGGACGAGGCGGGCCAGTTCAGCCTGGCGAACACGTTCGCGGTCGCCGGTGCGGCGCGGCGCCTGCTGCTGCTCGGGGACCCGCAGCAGCTGCCGCAGGTCAGTCAGGGCACCCACCCGGAACCGGTGGACCACTCGGCGCTCGGCTGGCTGATGGACGGGGCCGCCACGCTGCCCGAGCGGTACGGGTACTTCCTCGCCGACACGTGGCGGATGCACCCGGCGCTGTGCGCCGCGGTGTCGAGGCTGTCCTACGACGACCGGCTGCGGTCGGCACCGGCGGCGTCGCGGCGGTCGCTGTCCGGCGTGGAGCCGGGGGTGCACGGGCTGCTGGTGGAGCACGGCGGCAACACGGTGCGGTCGGCGGCGGAGGCGGCGGTGGTCGCCGACCTGGTGCACGACCTGGTGGGCCGGTGGTGGACCGACCCGGGCGACGCCGACGCATCGACCGGCCGACCGCTGCGGCCGGAGGACGTGCTGGTGGTGGCCGCGTACAACGCGCAGGTGTCGGCGGTGAACCAGGCGCTGGCCGAGGCCGGGCTGCACGGCGTGCCCGTCGGCACCGTCGACAAGTTCCAGGGACGGCAGGCGCCGGTCGCGATCCTCACCACGGCTGCGTCGTCACCGGTGGACGTGCGCCGGGGCATGGGGTTCCTGCTCAACCGGAACCGGCTCAACGTCGCGGTGTCCCGCGGGCAGTGGTGCTCGTTCGTCGTCCGGTCGACGGCGCTGACCGACTACCTGCCGGGGCGCCCGGCGCAGCTCGCGGAGCTCGGGGCGTTCATCGCCCTGAGCACCAGCCATGTGGTGCACCTCGAGCGGTCGGTGTCGCCGGTCGCCTTCTAGCCGGCACCCGGCCCGTCACCAGGGCCGTCACCAGGCGTGCACACCGAGCACCAGGCGGCCGACCGCATCGAGGCCGTCCACGCGGCGCAGGCGCGGGTGGGCCACCAGGTCGGCCGGCAGCTCGGCGGTCGGGTCCATCGCCACCGTCAACGTCCCCGCTACGAGCGCGGCCCGGACGCCGGTCGGCGAGTCCTCCACCGCGATGCAGCGGCGGGGATCGACCGCCAGCGCCTCGGCAGCGTGCAGGTACGGGTCCGGCGACGGTTTGGGCCGGCCGGGTCCGTCCCCCGCGACCACCACCGTGAAGACGCCGGCGGGAGCAGACGCCACCACGGCGTCGACCACCACCGAGTGGGTGGCGGACACCAGCGCCAACGGGATGCCGGAGTGGTGCAGCGCCGCCAGCAGGTGCCGGGCACCCGGTCGCCACGGCATGCCACGACGCAGCACGGCGCCGACGTCGCGGTGCAGCCGCGTCACCACCTCGGCCTCCGTGAGCGGCACACCGCGGCGGAGCACCTCGGCCACCAGCGCCGGGATGGACCAGCCGACGATCGCCGCGTCGTCCACCAGGTGCCACGGGTGGCCGTGCTCGCGCACCAGCGCGCCGACGGCCGCCGACCACATCGGCTCGGAGTCGATCAGGGTGCCGTCCAGGTCGGACAGCACCGCGGCCGGCCGTTCGTCGTCCCACGGCAGCGCCCGACCCGCCGCGGCGCCGACCGTCGCGCCCCGCGGACCCGGTCCAGGTCCCGGACCCGGCCCGGGCCCAGGCCCAGGCCCGCTCAGGAGATCAGCCACGTACGGCGCTTCAGGTAGCGGGCCGCCACCTCCACCGTGCCGGAGGTCTGCTCCGCCCACAGGTCGGCGGGCAGCGCATCGGCACGGTGGGTGGTGGTCCACCCGAGCATCTGCAGCCGGCGCACCATCGAGAAGGCGCAGGCCCGGTTCAGCTGCTGCGTGGTCAGGGGACGGACCTGCTGGTAGCCGGCGAGCCACTCGGCGGCCATCGCGCGGGCGTAGGGGACGTGCTCGAGGAAGGTCAGGGACGCGGCGAAGTCGTACCCGAACCAGCCGTAGCCGCAGTCGTCGAAGTCGATCACCGTGAGGCTGTACCCGTCCGTCATGACGTTGGACGGCCGGAGGTCGGCGTGGATCAGGCCCCAGTCGGGGCCGCCGACGCGGACGTCGGCCAGCGCGTCGAGCGCCGCGGCCTGCGCCCGGTCCAGCAGCGCGACCTCACCGGGGGTCAGCGGCGCGTCCTCCCAGCGGCCCCACCTGGCGGTCTCGCCGAGCATGTCCCGCAGCGTCCACGCGTGCCGG
Source organism: Cellulomonas sp. 73-145 (assembly GCA_001898185.1). GTDB lineage: Bacteria > Actinomycetota > Actinomycetes > Actinomycetales > Cellulomonadaceae > Cellulomonas. Next base: position 87,155 of record MKTI01000006.1, read on the forward strand.
CGGAACGGCGTCGGCGGCCGCCAGCGCGAGGCGTGCTCGTGCAGCAGCGCCGTGGTGCCGCCGATCTCCGCGTAGAAGGGCACCGGGTCGGCGACGTCCTCCAGCACGTCGCCCTCGATGAACGCGAAGGAGACGCAGGTCCACGGCGTGCCGTCGTCGTCCCGGACGGTGGCTACGTAGGTGCCGGCCGCCGTCGTCAGGCCGGTGGGCACCCGGGCCACGCGGGCGGCGGCGAGCGCAGCCACCCAGGCGAGCTCGGACTCGAACGCCAGGGCGTCGCCCATGTAGCCGGGCCGGGCCACCCGCGTGACGGCGACGGGTTCGCCGTGCTCCCGCACCAGGAACGTCGCGTTCTCCGAGACGGTGATCAGCGTGACGGTCGAGTCGGCCGCGAAGCCCCAGGCGTCGAGCAGCCCGTCGCGCAGCCACGACGGCGCGGGCGCTCCCTTGGACAGCTCGTCGAACACGGCGAGGGTCGGTGCGCTGCGCAGGATCTGGTCGGTCATCGTCTGCCCCTGAACGGCGGGACCGCGCGCCGGGAGGCGGCGGCCGGGCGAGAGAGGCGGGCCGGGCGGCGCCGCCATCCTCGGCCCGCGGCGCGCTGCGGCGCCAGGGGTCGGGGCCAGAGTTCACGACGACGTAACGACGGGGCACGGCGTTGACCAGCCATTTACATCGGGCGGCCGTGCGTTAACGCACTCCTTACGCGCAGGTAGCAGGACGTGCGCACGACGAGCACAGGATGACCACGTCAGCAGAGGCGGGCCGGGCGGCTCCCCTGCCCGACGAACGCCGCGCCGTCGCACCGCACGAGCCCGCGCTCGGCCTCGGCGGTGCGCCCGTCGGCATGCCCGAGAGGACCACGGCCGTGGCCACGCGCTCGACGATCATGGACACCAACGCCTACCGAACGGACTCCGGGGTGCCGCTGTCGCCCCGGACGGCGCAGCTGGTGGCACGTCGGCAGGAGGTGCTGGGGCCGTCGTACCGGCTGTTCTACCGGCGGCCGGTGCACCTGGTGTCCGGGCACGGCGCGCACCTGGTGGACGCCGACGGGGCGGACTACCTGGACGTCTACAACAACGTCGCGTCCGTCGGGCACGCGCACCCGCGGGTGGCGGCGGCGATCGCCGAGCAGGCCGCGACGCTGAACACGCACACGCGGTACCTGCACGACGGGATCGTCGGGTACGGGGAGCAGCTGCTGGCGCTGCTGCCCGAGCAGATCGACCAGGTGATGTTCTGCTGCACCGGCTCGGAGGCCAACGACCTGGCCGTGCGGGTGGCGCAGGCCGCCACCGGCGGGACCGGCGTGATCGTCACCGCGGAGGCGTACCACGGGAACACGGCGCTGACCTCGGGGATGTCGCCGGCGCTCGGTACGGCGCAGCCGCTGGGCACGGACGTGCGGGTGGTGCCGGCGCCGGACCTGTACCGGGTGCGGGTGGGCGACGCGCGCCACCCCGGCAATCACGGCAACGCCGGCGACCCCGGCGACCCCGCGGCGCTCGGCCGCTGGATGGCCGACCAGGTGCGGACGCAGATCGCCGACCTGGAGCGGCACGGCATCCGGTTCGCGGCGTTTCTGGCCGACTCGATCTTCAGCTCCGACGGCGTGCACCCCGATCCGGCCGGGTACCTGCGGCCGGTCGTCGAGGCGGTGCACCAGGCCGGGGGCGTGTGGATCGCCGACGAGGTGCAGCCCGGGTTCGCCCGGACCGGGGACGCGTTCTGGGGGTTCGACCGCCACGGGGTGGTGCCGGACCTGGTGACGACGGGCAAGCCCATGGCGAACGGCATCCCCATGTCGGCGCTGGCCGCACGCAGCGAGGTGCTGGCGCCGTTCGGCGAGCAGATCCCGTACTTCAACACCTTCGGCGGCAACCCCGTGGCGATGGCGGCGGCACAGGCGGTGCTGGACGTGATCCACGACGAGGGGCTGCAGCGGCATGCCGCGACCGTCGGCGCGCGGCTGCTGACCGAGCTGCGGAACCTGGCGGCGCAGCACCCCAGCGTGGGGGACGTGCGCGGGGCCGGGCTGTACATCGGCGTCGACCTGGTGCAGGACCCGGTGACGCGCGCGCCGGACACCGCCACGGCGCTCGACGTGGTCGAGGGGCTGCGCGACCGGTACGTGCTCACCAGCGTGTGCGGGCCCGGCAACGTGCTGAAGCTGCGGCCGCCGCTGGTGTTCGACGACGACGACGTCGACCGGCTGTGCACCGAGCTGGACGAGGTGCTGACGGAGGTGGAGCACCGGCCCGCACGGCACTGACCACGCACGGCGCACGCCGCTGCGTCGCACGTCGCGGCGTCGGACGTCGCTGCAGCGCACGTCCTGGACTGCACGTCGCTGCATCGCACGTCCCCGCACCGCACGTCCCTGTAGCTCACCGACACGGGAGGACAGATGGCCATCACCAGCACCACCGACACCGGGACCGATGCCGCCGCGGGCGGCACCACCGTCTCCGGCGTGACCTACGCCCGAGCGGACGCCGGCTACTTCGACAAGCGGCAGCTGCAGCGCAGCGCCGGGTTCTGGGGGCTGTGGGGCATCGCCATCGCGGCCGTCGTCTCCGGGGACTTCTCCGGGTGGAACTTCGGCATCGGCCAGGCCGGCTGGGGCGGGTTCATGCTCGCCGCCGTGCTGGTCACCGTCATGTACGGCGCGATGCTGTTCAGCATCGGGGAGATGAGCGCCGCGATGCCGCACACCGGCGGCGCGTACTCGTTCGCGCGGGCGGCGATGGGCCCGTGGGGCGGGTTCGTCACCGGCCTGGCCGAGACGGTGGAGTACGTGATGACCACCGCGGTGGTCGTCTACTTCTCGGCCGGGTACGCCGACCAGATCACGAAGGACCTCTTCGGCCTGTCGCTGCCCGTGTGGGCGTGGTGGGCGATCCTGTACGGCGCCTTCCTGGCGCTGAACGCCGCCGGTGCGGAGACCAGCTTCCGGTTCGCCGTCGTCGTCTCGGTCGTGTCGCTGGCGGTGCTCGTGGTGTTCGGCGTGATGGCAGCGTTCTCGTCGCACCTGAGCCTCGGCTCGCTGTTCGACATCCCCCCGGACGCGGGGCAGTCGACGTTCCTGCCGCACGGCCTTACGCCGGTGTTCTTCGCGCTGCCGTTCGCCATGTGGCTGTTCCTCGGCATCGAGGAGCTGCCGCTGGCCGCCGAGGAGTCGCACATGCCCAGCCGGGACATCCCGCGGGCGGGGCTGTGGGGGCTGGGGACGCTCATCGTCTCCGCGCTCGTCGTCGTCGTCCTCAACCCGGCCGTCACCGGGGCGAACGCCCTGGGCACGTCGGCCGAGCCGCTGCTCGACGGGTTCCGCGCCATGCTGCCCACCGGCAACGTGGCCGCCATCCTCTCGGCGTTCGCCCTGGTGGGCCTGCTCGCGTCGACGCAGGGGATCATGTTCGCCTACGGTCGGAACATCTACTCGCTGTCGCGCGCCGGGTACTACCCCAAGGTGCTGTCCCTGACCGGCGCCCGTCGCACGCCGTGGGTGGCGCTGCTGGTCGGCGCGGTCGTCGGGTTCGTCTCCCTGGTGCTGGTGCAGTACGGCATCTCCGCCGCCGGGCCGATCGTGCTGAACATCGCGGTGTGGGGTGCGGTGATCAGCTACCTGCTGCAGATGACGTCGTACGTGCTGCTGCGGGTGCGGTTCCCCGGGGCGGCGCGGCCGTACCGCAGCCCGGTCGGCATCCCGGGTGCCGTGGTGGCCGGTCTGATGAGCGCCGCGATCTTCGTCGGCGTGATGCTCAACAAGGACTACCGGTCGGCGATCGCGGCGATCGCGGTGGTGTTCGTCGTCGGGCTGGGGGCGTTCGCTCTGTGGGGGCGCACGCGGCTGGTGCTGTCGCCCGAGGAGGAGTACGCGCTGGCGGGCGGGCTGCGGTCGGGGGCGGCGGAGGCAGCGGGCGGGACGACGACGGCGGGCGCGACGGCGGCGGCAGCCGGGGCGGTGGCGGCAGCCGCCGATGAGGCCGCGCCCGACGACGAACCCGAACCTGCGGTGGTGTAGCCAGCCCTGTCACGTCGTCGAGCGGCGGCGTCCCGCGAGGGCGCCGCCGCTCGCGTGTGCGGGGCCGGCTGCCTGCCGACGGCGCCGGACGAGGTCGCTGGTGGCGGCCGGCGAGGGCGTCGCCGCTCGTGTGTCCGGCACCGGCTACCCTGCCGACGGCGCGCGACGCGCTCGCTGGTGGCGACGTTGCCGTCTGGCCACGCGTCGGTCGGCGAGCCGTCCACAGGCTCACGCTTGTGGACATCAATGCAGGTCAGACGGGGTTTCTGCTCGCCGGTCCGTGTCAGTGGTCGGTGGTGTGATGGGGTCATGGAGCTGGTAGCGGTGAGGGACGGGCGACTCGTCGCCCCGCTGCCGCTGCCCGAGCTGTTGCCCTCGACGGACGCAGGACCCGTGCCGGCACCGGAGCCCGGGGTTGGGCCGATGCCGGTGCCCGCGCGGACGACGGTGCCAGCGACGGTGCCGGTGACGGTTTCGACGACAGTGCCGATGATGGGACAGCTGCCGCCCTTCCCCGGGGATCTGCTGGCGGACGACTCGTGCGATCCGGTGGCGATAGAGCTCGCAGGACTGGCGGAGCAGGCGCAGGCGGTGACCGCGGCGGCAGCCCGCTTCGACTCCCGTCTCGCCGCGGCGTACGTGTGGGGTGCGGCCGAGCTGGCGGCGCGGTGTGTGGACCGGGACGCGCGGCGCCGTCGGGAGTGGGGCGCGCGCGGGATGCTCGCGGAGCTCGCCGCGACGTTGCATGTGGCCGAGGGCACCTTGGCGCGCCGGTTGACGCGGATCACCATGCTCGCGGCCCTTCCCCGGCTGCACGCCGCGCACACCGCAGGCCTGGTGTCGAGCGCGCACGTCGACGGGGTGCTGGACGTCTTCCACGGGGTGACCGACCCCGACGTGCTGGCCCGTGCCGACGCGGCACTGGCCGACCGGGCAGCTCGGCTGACCGCCCCGCAGCTGCGCGCCGCGGCCCGTCGGTGGCGCGCCCGCCACGTGCCGACCACCGCCGAGCAGACCGCCCGGGCCGTGGCCGACCGGTTCGTCGACGTGACACCAGCCGACGCGGACCTCTGCTGGTTGACGGCTCTGCTGCCGGCCGCCGCCGCGATGGGTATCGCGAACCGCCTCGACGACCTCGCCGCAACGCTCACCGGCCCGGACGAGCCCCGTACCCGGCCCCAGCTCCGCGCGGACGTGCTGTGCGACCTCCTCCTGACCACCGACGCCGGGGAGGGTGCTCAGGCAGCCGACACCGAGCGCACCGAACGTGCAGGCGTCCCCGACGGAGCCGGTGCCAGTACGGCGCAGGCGCGCGATGGCGAGCAGGACCAGCGTGTCCGCGCCCGGGACGGGGTCGGTGCCTGTGCCGACGGGTCCCCCACCGGGGTCCCGTCGTGGGTGCGCGCGATCGCACCGCAGGTGGTGCTGACCGTGCCGGTGCTGACGCTGCTGGGCCACTCGGACGAGCCGGCCGAGCTGGACGGGTTCGGGCCGATCGACCTCGAGACCGCCCGGACGCTGTGCGCCAACGCGCCCACGTTCACGCGAGTGCTGACCCACCCGGAGACCGGCACGGTGCTGTCAGTCGGCCGGGACCGGTACACGGTCCCCGCCGACCTGCGCCGTGCCGTGGCGATCCGTGACCGCACGTGCCGGTTCCCCGGTTGCCGCCGCCGGGCGGCGAGCTGCGACGTGGACCACTCCACCGCCTGGGCCGACGGGGGCACCACCGGTCTCGACAACCTGGCCACGCTGTGTCGCAAGCACCACCGCCTCAAGCACGAGACCGGCTGGCGGGTGGTCCACGAGGGCGGTGGAACGCTGCGCTGGCACTCCCCGACCGGCCGCCGCTACCGGACCCGACCAGCCACCGCCCTGTGGCCACCGCCCCCGGCCCGGGCGGACGACGACGAACGGAGGCCGGTCCGTGCGAGCGGGGCATCCAGCGGTGCACCATCCACGACGTCCCCGTCGGGGTACCCCGCGGTGCCTCCCTTCTAGCCGGCCTGCGGCCGCATGGCGCCCCGGCCTCCCCCCGGCGTCCTGTGCACGTCGTTGCACCCGGTTGCCGTCCCTCGTCCGGCGCCTAGCCTGCTGATGGAAGTTGTGACACAGGTCACGTGAAGCGACGCGGGACGGGAAGTCGTCGTCACGGGCCGGGAACGGCTGCGCGCCGTCCTCCGGCGACGCCGTCGCGGTGCTCGCACAACGCCGTCGGCAAGGCTCGGGCCCTCGGCGTGCACGCGGGTCGGGCTGGACGCAACGAAGGAAGCACCTCATGACCACAAACCGTGTCGTCGTCTACAAGGGCCCCGGCAAGGTCGCAGTGGAGCAGATCGACTACCCCAAGCTGGAGCTGCCGGACGACGTCGTGAAGGGTCTCGGCGTGAAGAAGGAGGCCCCGCACGCCGCGATCCTCAAGCTGGTCACCACCAACATCTGCGGCAGCGACCAGCACATGGTCCGCGGCCGCACCACGGCACCGGTCGGCCAGACGCTGGGCCACGAGATCACCGGCGAGGTGGTGGAGGTCGGCGACGACGTGCTGTTCGTCAAGCCGGGCGACATCTGCTCGGTGCCGTTCAACATCGCCTGCGGCCGCTGCCGCATGTGCAACGAGGGCAAGACGGGCATCTGTCTCAACGTCAACCCCGCCCGCCCCGGCGCCGCCTACGGGTACGTCGACATGGGCGGGTGGCTCGGGGGCCAGGCCGAGTACGTGATGGTGCCGTACGCCGACTTCAACCTGCTCAGGTTCCCCGACCGCGACCAGGCGCTGGCCAAGATCCTCGACCTGACGATGCTGTCGGACATCTTCCCCACCGGGTACCACGGCGCCTACACCGCGGGCACCCGCACCGGCTCCACCGTGTACGTCGCCGGTGCCGGACCCGTCGGCCTGGCCGCCGCCTACTCGGCGCAGCTGCTCGGGGCCTCCGTGGTGGTCGTCGGCGACATGAACGCCGACCGCCTCCAGCAGGCGCGCAGCTTCGGCTGCGAGACGGTGGACCTCAGCTCCGGCGACGCGCTGCCCGACATGCTCGAGCAGATCGTCGGCGAGCCGCTGGTCGACGCCGCCGTCGACGCCGTGGGCTTCGAGGCGAAGGGTCACGGCGCGGGCGCCGCAGAGGCACCCGCGACGGTGCTGAACGACATCATGACCGTCGCACGTGCCGGCGGGGCGCTGGGCATCCCCGGCCTGTACGTCACCGGCGACCCGGGTGCCGTCGACGAGAACGCCAAGGTCGGTCAGATCGGCGTGAAGCTGGGGACCGGCTGGGCGAAGTCCCTGTCCTTCACCACCGGTCAGTGCCCGGTCAAGCGCTACAACCGCCTGCTGATGAACCTGATCCTGGCGGACAAGGCGCACATCGCGAAGGCCGTCAACGCCACGACGATCAGCCTCGACAACGCCCCGAAGGGGTACGAGGAGTTCGACAAGGGCGCGGCTCGCAAGTACGTCATCGACCCGCACGGCATGGTGCCGGCGGCGTGAGGCGCGCTGCCTGAGGGGCGCTGCCTGAGGAGTGCTGCCTGAGGAGTGCTAGGTGGGGACGGTCCGACGTACGGGCCGTCCCCACCGCCGTCGGTCAGGCCGCAGCCGCGGACTCCCCGCCGCGCACCGGCACGTCGGCACGGTTCCGCGGCATCGCCAGCGCGGCGATCGTCGTCACCACGGCCACCGCGGCGACACCGACGAACCCGGCCGTCACCGCCCCGCGGAACCGGACGGGGTCCGCACCGGCGTCCGCACCGTGCATCAGCCCGTTGACCAGGGCGCCCAGCACCGCCACGCCCACCGCGCTGCCCATCGACCGGGCGAACATGTTCGCGCCCGTCACCACCGCGCGCTCGCCCCAGCCGACGCTCGACTGCGCGGCGATCAGGCTCGGCGCCGCGACGAGCCCCAGCCCGAGCCCGACGACGAAGCACGTCAGCCCCACCACCAGCACGGACGGCTGCCCGGCGGTCAGCGCCAGGGCCGCGGTGCCGCCCACCACCACCACGGACCCGAGCAGCACCGTGGCGCGGAACCCGAACCGCAGGTACAGCCGCCCGGCCTGCGACGCGGCGATCGGCCAGCCGATGGTCAGCATCGCCAGCGTGAGGCCGCTGGTCAGGGGCGACACGTGCAGCAGCGCCTCGAGGTAGCTGGGGATGTACGACGTCAGGCCGATCAGCACCACGCCGACCCCCACCGCGATCAGCGCCGTGGTGCCCAGCAGCCGTCGCGACATCACCCACAACGGCAGCACCGGCTCGGCCGCCCGGCGCTCCACGAGCAAGAACCCGACGAGCGCGAGCACGCCGACGCCGAACGCGGCGATGCTCTGCGGTGCGTCCCACGCCCACGCGTTGCCGCCCTCGAGCAGGCCGAGGATCAGCAGGGTCGAGGCGACCGTCAGCAGCGCGCCGCCGGTCCAGTCGATGGCGTGCCGGCGCCGCTCGACGCGCTCGTGCAGGTGCCGGACCAGCAGCCAGCCGGCCGCCAGGCACAGCGGCACGTTGACGAAGAAGATCCAGCGCCACGTCACGTACTGGCTGAACACGCCGCCCAGCGTCGGCCCGACGACGGACGACAGCGCCCACACCGACGCGATGTACCCCTGCGCCTTGGCGCGCTCCTCCACGGTGTAGATGTCGCCCGCGATGGTGATCGCCATGGGCTGGACGGCACCGGCGCCGAGGCCCTGGATCGCCCGGAACAGGATCAGCGTCGGCATGGACCACGCGAACCCGCTCAGCACGGACCCGAGCAGGAACAGCCCCACGCCGATCAGCACGATCGGCTTGCGCCCGACGGTGTCCGCAAGCTTGGAGTAGATCGGCACCGCGACGGCCTGCGTCAGCAGGTACACCGAGAACAGCCACGGGAACGAGGTGAACCCGCCGAGGTCCTTGACGATGGTCGGCACGGCCGTGGCCAGGATCGTCGCGTCGATGGCCACCAGGCCGGTGGTCACCATGATCGCGATGAGGATGGGGCCGCGCTCCGAGCGGAAGCCGACCCCACTGCTGCGGGCGGCGGTCGCCTCCGACGTGGGCTGGGGCTTCGTGGTGGTCAGGATGGCCTCCGTGGTCCGGGCTGGTGACGGAGCAGGTCCGCCGGTTCGGCGCTGACGTCGACGCTGACGGCCACCTCCTGCCAACCGGTGAGGTGGGTCACGCATTCCGGGGAGACCGGCATCCGAGATCCGCTGCGACCATGGGGCACGTGCAGAGCACGGGCTGTCGACGCGGGGCATCGGCGTGAGCGCCGAGATCGACACCACCACCTCCGGCGGCGGTGAGCAACAGCCCGGCCGGCGGCTGCGGAGCTGGCTGAGCAGCGTCGCCCCGGAGCCGCCCACCTCCGGCTGGCGCCGGATGGTGCTCGCCGTGGTGCTGGTCGGCGTCGGCGCCGGGGTGGCCGGTGCCGTCTGCTGGCTGCTGCTGCACGGCGTGCAGCAGCTGGCGCTGGGAACCGTCGCGCAGGGCTCGCTCGGCTCGCTCGACACGGTGGCCGGTGTCCCGCTGCTGCGCCGGCTGCTGGCCCCGGCGATCGCCGGGCTGCTGTGCGGGCTGGCGTGGTGGTGGCTGCGCCGGCACGGCGGCGCCGAGCCGGTCACCACCGTGCTGCGGGACCCGGACCGGCGGCTGGCGTTCGCCCGCACATGGTTCGACGCGCTGCTGCAGACCGTGGTGGTCGGCGCGGGCGCGTCGATCGGCCGTGAGGGTGCACCGCGCCAGGGCGCCGCGGCGGTGGCGACCTGGCTGAGCGAGCGGCTGCGGCTCGACCCCACCGAGCGGCGGCTGATGGTCGGCGCGGCGGCCGGCGCGGGGCTCGCGGCGGTCTACAACGTGCCGCTGACCGGCGCCGTGTACGTCCTCGAGGTGCTGCTGGTCACCCGGCGGTGGCGGGCCGTGGTCGCGGCGCTGGCCGTGAGCGCGATCGCCACCGTCACCGCGTGGCCGGTGGTCGGCCGGCACCCGGTGTACCCGTTCCCGACCACACCGGTCACCGCGGGCACGTGGGTCGGGGCGCTCGTCGCCGTGCCGGTGACCGCCCTGGTCGGCGTCGCGTTCGCCCGCACGACGAGCGTGAGCCGGCACCTGACGGTGCACCGCCCGCAGCTGCTGCCCGTCACCCTGACCCTGGCGGGTGCCGCCACCGGGCTCGCCTCGTGGTGGCTGCCCACGCTGCCCGGCAACGGCAAGGCGGTGCTGGACGCGGCCTTCGTCGGCAGCCTGACCCTGCTGCCGGCGGCCCTGCTGATCGCCGCCAAGCCGGCCGCCACGGCGAGCTGGCTGTGGTCGGGTGCGGCGGGCGGACTGCTGACACCGGCCCTCGCCACCGGCGCGGCGACCGGTGCCGTCGTCGCGCTCCTCGGCCCGCACGTGGGACTGTCGGTCTCGGTGCCTCAGCTGGCGCTGATCATGGCCGTCGGCGTGCTCGCCGTGACCCAGCGGGCGCCCCTGTTCGCCGCGACGTTCGGCATCGAGCTGACGCACCCGCCGGCGCTGCTGTGGCTGGTGCTGGTGCTCACCGCGGTCGCCGCCCGGGCACTCGCCGAGGCGGTCCGCCGCAGCGCCTCGGCCCGCCGCGACCGCCACTGATCGCCGCGGCCGCCGCTACCAGCGGCGACGGTCAGACGCCGGCCACCCACAGCCCGTCGCGCGCGCGGGTCATCGCCACGTACAGCTCCCGCATCCGCAGCCGGTGGTGCTCCTGCTCGGCACCGTTCCCGTCGACCGGCTCGGTGAACCAGCTCGTCGCGACGTCCGGCATCGCCACCTGCCGGAACTCCAGCCCGGCGGCCCGGCGCACCGTGCCCACGCGCACGGCATCGGGCACGGCGCGGTCGTCGTCGTCGAGCAGCACCACCGGGATCCCGGCGCCGTTGAGGGCGCCGACGGCGACGTCCATGCCCTTCATCGTCAGGCAGAGCACGCCGACGTCCCCGTACCCGGTGCCGACCTGCTGCACCACGTCCTTCACGCGGGCCACCAGCCGCCGCGCGCGGTCGTCGTCGGTGCCGCAGCGCACGTAGAGCGGCTTGGGGCCGTGCCGGGGCACCGAGCCGGGGCGGTCCGCAGGTCCGACGGACCCGTCGAGACCGACCACCGGCTCGCCGGACACCAGCTCGGTGGCGAACGTGAGGATCTCCGTGGTGGTGCGGTGCGCCGTGGTGAGCCGCACCGTGCGGCCGGACAGGTCGATCCCGGCCTCCGCCGGCGTGAACCCGCCGGGGTACAGCCCCTGCTGGGCGTCGCCGAGCAGCATCAGGCCGTCGGGCCGGTCGCCCACCATCGCGTGCAGCATGCCGAGCGCGGCACAGCTGAGGTGCTGCGCGTCGTCCACCACCACGCCGCTGTACCGGTGCGCGTAGGACGTCTGCGGCACGTGCACGCCCGCGAGCGCCACCAGGTCGGCCCAGTCGCCGACGTCCCGCGCGACGAGCTCCTCCTGGTAGGCGACGTACACGTCCCACACGGCGCGCCGCTCGTCGGGTCCCAGCGGCCGCAGCCGGCCGAGCCGCGGGAGCAGCGCGTACTGCTCGAAGCGGGTGAGCCCGCGACCCTTGATCACGGCGGTGACCTCGTCGTGCCAGTAGCCCTGGTCCTCCGGGGACACGGGGAGCGTGTCGAGCACGGTCCCGGCACCGGCACGGGACCACGCCGCCGCCCAGGCCGAGGCGACGGGCCGCACGCCGGTGGCGAACGGGACCGCGGCCTCGTCGAGCACCTGCCGCGCGACACCGTTGACATGCACCACGTCGATCCGGTCGACGACGTCCGGCGCCAGCCGGCCCAGCATCTCCGCCAGCACCGGCGGCTGGGTTCGCGTGAACGTCGCGACCAGCACCCGCCCCGGCCGGTTCCGCGCCAGGTACGCCGCGCGGTGCAGGCCGACCGTCGTCTTGCCGGTGCCTACCGCACCGTGCACCAGCGCGGGACCGTCGAACGACCGTCGGACCAGGCGCGACTGCACGGGCTCGAGGAACGCCATCCACTGCTCGATCGGCGGCGCCAGCAGCCCCTCGAGCAGCGCCGCCTGCACCTCCTCGTCCGTCAGGCCGGTCCCCTGCACCGGCACCGCGGGCTCCGCCTCCTCCGGCTCGGCCGGGAACGAGGCCAGCGCCCGGGCCAGCACCGCGTCGACCTCGCCGGGGGTCAGCCGCGGTCCGCGCCCGACGACCACCCGCAGCAGCTCCCGCTCGCTGACCACCAGCACGGGGCCGATCTGCCGCTGCACCCCCTGCCAGCCGCCGAGCGCCAGCACGGGCCGGACCTCGGCCGGTGCGAGGCCCGTCTCGACCAGCTCCGCCTCGATGCGGTCGGCCAGGTCGGCGAGCGCCAGCGCCTCCCCCGTGACGTCCTCGCTGCCGCGCACCATGACGTCCTCGCCGACCAGCACGTCCGTGCCGTCGAGCCAGCCGACGACGAACACGCCGGACGGTCCGATCACCACCACGTCGACCTGCGCGCGCCGGGTGCGGGGCCACTGCCGGCGGGTCAGCAGCCGGTACTCCCGGGACGCCAGCGGCTCGAGCATCTGCTCGACGTGCCCACGCCCGACCGTGTCGGTCGGCGCAGGCGCGGCCCGGCGCCGGGCACGGCCCCCCGCGGACTGCCCTGCTGGCATGGATCGACCTCCAGTGCACCTATCGGCGCGCACCGCCCCCGGATTGAGGACCCGATCGGGTGGTCCCGACCACAGCCCCGCGCGCCGCCCTCAAGCCTGGCCCCCTGCCCGCCGATCTCGCACCCGGGGGCAGACGATGAGCGACGCAGGCTTCGGCGCCGAGCAGCAGGTGAGCCGACGGCGCGGCGTTCCGCGCGGTACCGGGAGGACGCGCGCGAGGCGCCGCGGTGGACGAGGCAGCGCGCGAGCGGCCGCGCCGTGACCAACGCAACCGACCGCCGGCGGTGCCGGTCGGCCACTGAGGCGCGGGTGCCGACGCGGGTAGAGCGGGGCAAGCGGGTGCTGATTTTGCGGTGTGCGCCCCGTGTACGTACATCAGGCGTACAGCGTGAAATGCATGCCCGCTCACCCCGCTCACCCGGCCACCCGCGGCCGCTCTGCGCCGGGTCGGTCACGGTGCGTGTCCGACGGCCGGTGACCCGGAGCGGTTCGGGTCGGTGAGGCAATGGGTCAGACAGGCAACGGGTCGGAGAGGCGACAGGTCAGAACGGGTGCAGCAGGCGGTGCACGAACTGCCGGGTGCGCTCGTGCTGCGGCTCCCGCAGCACCTGGTCCGGCGGGCCGATCTCCGCGATCCGACCGGCGTCGACGAACGCCACCCGGTGGGCCACCTCGCGGGCGAACTGCAGCTCGTGCGTGACGATCACCATGGTCCAGCCCTCGTGCGCCAGCTCGAGGATCAGGGACAGCACCTCACCGACCAGCTCGGGGTCGAGGGCCGACGTCGGCTCGTCGAACAGCAGCAGCTGCGGCCGCAGCGCCAGTGCGCGGGCGATGCCGACCCGCTGCTGCTGACCTCCGGACAGCTGCACGGGGTACACGTCCCGCTTGTCGGCCAGCCCCACCCGGTCGAGCAGCGCCTCCGCATCCCGCACGGCCTCGGCGCGCGGGCGCCGCTGCACCACCACGGGACCCTCGATCACGTTCTGCAGCACGGTCTTGTGCGGGAACAGGTGGTGGTGCTGGAACACCATCGCCGACCGGTCCCGCAGCGCGTGCACCTCACGACGGCCGGGACGGGCGCCGAAGTCGACGCGGGCGCCACCGGCGATCTCGATCACCCCGGAGTCGGCCGTCTCGAGGCCGTTGAGGCAGCGCAGCAGCGTCGTCTTGCCGGAGCCCGACGAGCCGATCACGGCGAGCACCTCGCCGCGGTGCACCGTCAGGTCGACGCCGTCCAGCACGCGCACGGCGCCGAACGCCTTGTGCAGGTCGGTGACGGTGACGAGCGCGGGGCCGACCTCGGCCCGGCTCGGAGCCGCCGGACCGTCCGGGACCGCGGGATCAACGGGCGACATGACGCTCCAACCGGGTCTCCAGGCGGGCCTGCCCCGCGGACAGCACCAGGCAGATCAGCCAGTAGATCAGCGCCGCCTCCAGGTAGAGCAGCATGAACTCCTGGCTGAACGCCGCGATCTTCTGCGCCTCCCGGAACAGCTCCGTGACCAGGATCAACGACGCCAGCGAGGTGTCCTTCACCAGGCTGATGAACGTGTTCGACAGCGGCGGCACGGACACCCGGGCCGCCTGCGGCAGGATGATCCGCCCCAGCGCCCGCCGATGGGACATGCCGATCACGTAGGCCGCCTCCCACTGGCCCTGCGGCACGGACAGGATGGCCGCCCGGACGATCTCGGCGGCGTACCCGCCGACGTTCAGCGAGAACGCGAGGATCGCACTGGGCCACGGGTTGATCACCAGGCCGATCGAGGGCAGCCCGTAGAAGATGACGAACAGCTGCACCAGCAGCGGGGTGCCGCGCACCACCGAGACGTAGGCGCGGCCGACGCCACGGGCTACCGCGTTGCGGGAGAGCCGCATCAGCGCGATCCCGACGGCGATCACCATGCCGCCGACGAAGGACAGCGCGGCCAGCGGGATGGTCCCCCGGACGGCACCGAGCGCGATGGTCGGTGCCGACCGGAGGACCAGCGGCCAGTCGACCGTGGACAGGGCTCCGCCTGGAACCGTGGTGGGCAGGACGGCGGGCAGGGCGGCGTGCACGGCCGCCAGCACGGTCGGGACGGGCATCGGCTACTTGGTCACGTCGGCGCCGAAGTACTTCTGCGAGATCGACGTCAGGGTGCCGTCGTCGGCCAGCTGCTTCAGGGCCGTGTCAATCGCCTGGGTCAGGGCGGTGGCGCCCTTCTTCAGCGCGACGGCGCTCTGGCTCTTGTCGGTGGTCTCGGCGGCGATCTTCAGGCCGGCCTGGCCGTTCGTCTTCACGTAGTCGAGGTACGTCAGCTTGTCGTTGATCGTCGCGTCCACGCGCCCCTGCTGCACCAGGGCCACGGACTGCGCCCAGCCCTCGACCGACTGCACGTTGGCGCCGCTGGACTGCGCGAGCTTGTACCAGTTGCTGGTCAGCGACTGGGCGGTGGTCTTGCCCTTGAGGGAGTCGAACGACGTGATCGACGTGTTGTCCTGCTTCACGACGATGACGCCGGTGGAGACGGTGTACGGCGTGGAGAACTCGTACTTCGCCTGGCGCTCCGGGGTGATGGACACCTGGTTGGTGATCGCGTCGAACCGCCCGGCGTCCAGCCCGGCGAAGATCGCGTCCCACTGGGTCTCCTGGAACGCCGCCTTCACCCCGAGCTTGCCGGCGATGGCGCGGGCCACCTCGACGTCGAACCCGGTCAGGTCGCCGCCGCCGTCGGCGTGGAAGCTGAACGGCTTGTAGGTGCCCTCGGTGCCGAACGTGATGACGCCGGCCTTCTGCACCTTGGCCAACGACTGGTCGGCACCGGCGGCAGCGGTCCCGGAGGCCGCGGAGCCGGTGGCGGACGCCGATCCCGACCCGCCCGTGGACGAGCAGGCGCCCAGGCCCACCACGAGGGCGGCGGCGATCAGGGCGGTGCGCAGATGACGGGCGTGCATGGGGGTGCCTCTTCTCGGTGGAGCGGGCCGTGGCGGCCCTGCGGAGCTGTCTCACGGACGGACGGACTCCTGGGAGTCGATCCTGCGGGGCGGTTCCCGGTGCCGCACGCGGTGGTGCCGGCAGGCGGAGCTAGGGGGAACCTGAGGGACGAGATCGTCCGGGGCGCCGCTCGACGGCGGCGCGGGGGTCGCTCAGCGGCGACAGCAGAGGCGACGACACGCACCCGCCACGGCCGCAGCCGTGGTGGTGGTCAGGTCGTCGCGCATGCCGCCATGGCAGCACAGGATGCCCACGACTCGGAACGGCATCTCCCCTGCTGAGACAAAGCGGTCCACCGCTGCCGCGTAGGGTCGGCGCGTGATCCGCTCGCTCGTCGAGGAGTTCGCCTTCGACCCCGCCGTCGTCCAGCTCAACCACGCGTCGTTCGGCGCACCGACCCGTGCGGCGCTGACCTGGCACGACGCGGTGCGACGTGCCGCGGAGGCGGACACGTCCGCGTCGCTGGGGAAGGCCCTGCAGGACGACCTGCGGCGGGTCGGCGCCGTGGTCGCGGGACTGATCGGCGCGGACCCGGCGGACGTGGCGATCGTGACGGCGTCGACGGAGGCGTCCGGGGCGCTGTCGACGTCGCTGCCGCTGGCGGCCGGCGACGTGGTGGTGCTGACCGACGGCGAGTACGAGTCGGTGATCCGTGCCTGGCAGGTGCGGGCCGAGGCGGTCGGCGCGACGGTGCTGCGGCTGCCCCTGCCGGTGCCCGCCGCGTCGGCGGCGGTGGTCGACCTGTTCACAGCCCTGCCGGCGCGGACCCGGTACGTGGTGCTCAGCTCGATCACGTCGTCCACCGCCCTGCGCATGCCGGTGGCGGAGGTCGCCCGCCTCGCGGCGGATGCCGGGGCGGCGCTCGTCGTCGACGCCGCGCACTCGGTCGGCCACGAGCCGCTGGACGTGTCGACCCTCGGCGCGGCCGCCATCTACGGGTCGCTGCACAAGTGGCTGCCGGTGCCGAGGCCGCTGGGCTTCCTGTGGGTGGACCGGGCACTGGTCGACGTGGTGCGGCCGGCGGCGGTCGCGCTGCACCTGGACGAGCCGCTGCTGCAGCGGTTCGGCTGGCGCGGCACGTGGGACCCGGCGCCGGTCCGCGGGTTGGAGCGGGCGCTCGACGAGTGGCGGACGTGGGACGACGGCGGCCGGCTCGATGCCGCCGCGGCGCTGGCCGACCGCGCCGACCAGCTGCTCACCGAGCTCGGGTGGGTGCCGACCGGTGAGCCCTCGATGCGACCGGCACGGCTGCGCGGCTTCGTCGTCCCGACGCCGCTGCCCGTGCTGCGGGAGACGCTGGCGGCCGCCGGGGTGCGGCTGTGGACCGGCACCGTGCCGGACGGCCGCACGGCCGCCCGTCTGGCGACGCACGTCTACACCGACGAGGCGGACCTGAACCGCCTGGCCGCCGCGGCCCGGAGCCTCCCCGCCGCCTGACCCGACCGGCCCGCCGGCGACACCGGACGGACCGGGAATCATGGGACGTGCCTGGCGGTTCGCTCTGCACGTGAGCATCCTCTTCGCGCCGCTGACCCTGCGCGGCACCACCGTCCGCAACCGCGCCTGGCTGTCGCCGATGTGCCAGTACTCCGCCGTGGACGGCGTGCCCAACGACTGGCACCTGGTCCACCTCGGGGCCCGTGCCGCCGGCGGTTTCGGCCTGGTGCTCACCGAGGCGACCGCCGTCACCGCCGACGGCCGGATCAGCCCCCAGGACACCGGCCTGTGGAACGAGCAGCAGACCGCCGCCTGGGCCCGCATCACCGACGTGATCCACGCGCGCGGTGCCGTGGCGGGCGTCCAGCTGGCCCACGCCGGCCGCAAGGCGTCGACGTTCCGGCCCTTCCACGAGGGTCACGGCAGCGTGCCCGTCCCCGACGGCGGCTGGGGCACCGTCGCACCGTCGGGTGTGGAGTTCCCCGGCTACGAGGCCCCGCGCGAGCTGTCCGACGACGAGGTCGCCGCGATCCCGGCCACCTTCGCGGCCGCCGCCCGCCGCGCGCTGGACGCCGGCTTCGACGTCGCCGAGGTGCACGCCGCGCACGGCTACCTGCTGCACCAGTTCCTCTCGCCGCTGTCCAACCGCCGCACCGACCGCTGGGGCGGCTCGCCGGAGAACCGCGTGCGGCTGCTGCACCAGGTGGTGGACGCGGTCCGCGAGGTGTGGCCGGACGAGCGACCGGTGGTGGTGCGGCTCTCCGCGACCGACTGGACCGAGGGCGGCCTGACGGTGGACGACGTCGCCGAGGTGGCCCGCGGGCTGGCCGGCCGCGGTGTCGACCTGGTCGACGTGTCCACCGGTGGCAACGTCCCGGCGCAGATTCCCGTCGGCCCCGGGTACCAGGTGCCGGCCGCCCGCCGCATCCGCGAGGTGTCCGGCCTGCCGGTGTCCGCCGTCGGGCTGATAAGCGCCGCGGCGCAGGCCGAGCAGGTGCTGGTCGAGGGCTCGGCGGACGCGGTGATGATCGCCCGCGCGGCGCTGCGCGACCCGTCCTGGGCGCTGCACGCGGCCGCTGAGCTGGGCCTCTCCCTGCCGACCCTCGAGCACGTCGGTGCCGACGCCCGCGTCGCGCCGGGTCAGCCGACCGGCTGGCCGGTGCAGTACGAGCGGGCGGTGCGCGGCTGACGCGCTGACGTCGGAGCGCGCGTCGGCCTCTGGGTCCGCGCCGTGCCAGCCGAAGCCCGCACGCCCCCGGACGCCACGGAGGCCGCCCGCTGAGCGGGCGGCCTCCGCTGTCCTGCGGCGGTCGAGAGCCGCGTGCACGGGCCGGAACCCGCGTCTGTCCGGGTCCGAGGACCCGAGCTGGTGGTCGGGTCCGAGGACCCGAGCTGGTGGTCCGGTCAGCGACCGGAGTCTCTGCCGGGGCTGTCCTCCGGCACGTCGTAGCCGGTCTCCGGCAGCGGCAGCCCGTCCGGGCCGGTGCCCGACCGCGGGCCGGGGCTGTCCTCCGGCACGTCGACCCGGTCCTCGGGCACCGGCACGCCGCCGACGGTCCCGGACGCAGGGCCCGGGCTGTCGATCGGCACCTCCTCGAGCAGCTCGTCCTCCGGCACACCCAGCGGTCCCGTGCCGGACCGCGGCCCCGGGCTGTCCTCCGGCACCGAGCCAACCCACTCCTCGCCCTGACGGGCGGCCGTCCGACGACGCAGCAGCTCCTCCTCAGGCGTCACCGGCTCCTCGTTGATGCTCACCACACGCCTCCATCTGATCGGTCGTGCACTGGTTGCTCGATGCGGTGCCGGGCACGGCCGGCGGCCTTCTCAGCCGGCGGCGGGCTCGTCATCGGCGCCCTGTCCTCGCGACGGCTCACGCGCGGGCCGACGGGCCCGCGTCCGTCTCGGGGACGTCCGCGACGTCGGGGTCCACCTCGTCGGCGCGGCGCAGCCGCTCGTCGACCGAGGCCCGGCTCTCGTCGAGACCGTCCGACCG
This sequence comes from Cellulomonas sp. 73-145, assembly GCA_001898185.1. Classification (GTDB taxonomy): domain Bacteria; phylum Actinomycetota; class Actinomycetes; order Actinomycetales; family Cellulomonadaceae; genus Cellulomonas. The sequence continues at coordinate 106,218 of MKTI01000006.1, forward strand.
GGCCTGCGCCTCGTGGTGCAGCCGCGCAGCCTCCGCCGCACGTGTCTGCGCCTCGGCCTGCGCCAGCCGGGCGTGGGCGTCCACGCGGGCCGCCTCTGCCTCGCGCCGCTGCAGCTCGATCCGGTCCGCCTCGGCCTCCTCACGGATCCGCTGCGCCTCGGCACGGCGCCGGTCCTCGGCGCCCGCGGACCGCGACCGCGCGATCCAGATGCCGAGCAGGATCAGCACCACGACGACAACGAGCACGATCCACAAGGTCTGGTTCATCGTCACGCGCCTCCCTCATCTCGCTGGTCCCCCGGCGTCTTCGATTGGACGCGCCGGTCTGCATACCCGCAACCGGAGAAGACGTCTGCCCAGGTCGCGCGGCCTACGGGGATGACGTCGCGGCTGGCTGTCGGCGGTGCAGCGCGACAGCGAGCAGCGCCAGCGGGAGCGCCACCGAGGCCGCCAGGACGACGACGAGGGCGGTGGCCGACACCGCATCGGCGCCGCGCAGGTGCTCGAGGTGGAAGGCCAGGTGCGGGGCCGAGAACGCCAGGTAGGCCAGCAGGGCGACCACGACCAGCCGCCGCTCGGTCCAGATGGCCGCGGCGGTCAGGACGACGGCCAGCCCGATGGTGGCGCCACCGAAGTCGCGGAACGCGTGCTCGCTGAACGGCGGGGTGAGGTCGACGGTCGGCACGTCGGCGTAGAAGCTCGCGGGGAGCAGCAGCGTCCACAGCCCCAGCACGGTCTCCACCGCGGCGAGCAGCGCCAGGCCGGCGCGCAGTGCTCTCGTCGTCATAGGGGGATCTCCCTTCCTCACCGACTCAGACCGCGCAGGCCTCCGATCCGTGACAGCCGACGCCGGGGGCGTGTCGGTGGTCCGGACGACGATGAATTCGGCCGCCGACGGCGGTCGATCCGATGAACGGGGGCGGTCCGCCTCCACGACGCGAGGAGCTCGACATGTCCGTGGTGCTCAACCCGTACCTCTCGTTCCGCGACAACGCCCGCGAGGCGATGGAGTTCTACCGGTCGGTGTTCGGCGGCGACCTGCGGGTCAGCACGTTCGACGACTACAACGCGAGCCCGGACCCGTCGGAGGGCGGCAAGGTGATGCACTCGATGCTCGACACATCGTCCGGCCTCACGCTGATGGCGGCGGACACGCCGAGCTCGATGCCGCTGCCGGAGGCGTCGGCGTTCTCCATCTCGCTGAGCGGCGCGGCGTCCGACGACGAGGAGCTGCGGCGCTACTGGGCCGGCCTCTCCGAGGGCGGCACGGTCACCACGCCCCTGGAGAAGGCGCCGTGGGGGGACGCGTTCGGCATGTGCGTCGACAAGTTCGGCGTCACGTGGCTGGTGAACATCGCCGGGGAGGAGACGCCCTCGGCCTGACGGCTGCGGCGGCCGGCTGCGGCGGCCGGCATCGGCTCGCGACGGGCGAGCGACTGCCCCGACGGCAGCGCACCGCTTCAGCCGCGGCACCGCAAAACATTCCCGTCACACGGCCTGGCTATCGTGGCGGACGACCCTGGTCGACGCAGTCGGCCGACCGGGCCGTCCGCCGTGCCCGGCCTCCCGGTCACGGGCAGCCCTCGACGAAGGACCCGTCATGAGCACCGGCGTTCTGGTGATGATCGACCGACCCGCACTCGGGCAGACCGGTGACGGTCGCGCCTTCCGGGTGGCCGCCGCCGACTCCCCGCAGCTGCGCGTCACCGACCTGGGCGCCACCCGCGGCGACGGCATCTTCGAGACGGCCGCGATCCGCAACGGCCGGGTGCAGGCGTCCCGGGAGCACCTGGACCGGTTCGCCCGCTCGGCCGCGATGCTCGACCTGCCGACCCCGGACCCGGACGTCTACCGCGCCGCGATCGAGCTGGGCATCGGCCTGCTCCCCGACGCCTCGGACGCCTCGGTGAAGTACGTGCTGACCAGGGGCGACGAGCACGACGCCGCGAGCGGCCCCACCGGCTGGGCGTTCCTCGACGCCAGCGAGGACTTCTCGGACGCCCGCGACCGCGGAATCGGCATCGTGCTGCTGTCCCGCGGCTACGCCCTCGACGTCGCGGAGACCGCACCGTGGCTGCTGCAGGGCGCCAAGACGCTCTCGTACGCCGTGAACAAGTCCGCGCTGCGCGAGGCGGCCCGCCGCGGTGCCGAGGACGTGCTGTTCACCACCACCGACGGCTACGTGCTCGAGGGCCCGACGTCCAGCGTCGTGCTGCGGCTCGGCGACGAGCTGGTGACCACCCCGCCGGACGCCGGCGTGCTGCCCGGCACCACGCAGCAGGGCATCTTCGAGTACGCGCAGAGCCTCGGTCTGCGGACCGCGTTCCGTGACCTCCGCGTCGAGGAGATCGCCCACGCCGACGCGCTGTGGCTGGCGTCGTCCGTCCGGCTCGCCGTGGCGGTGCGGGCGGTCGACGGTCAGGAGCGGCCTGCGGACCTCGAGCTGACCCGGCAGATCAACGAGTACCTGATCTCCCGCACCGACTGACGGGGTCGTGGGCGCCGAGGAACACCAGCGGCGTCCGTCCCCGCTGCGACCTCTGCTCGCTGCGACCGCTCAGCCGGCGGTGAACCGCTCGCTGCGGAGCGTCGCGCCGGCGAGCCACTCGTCGTCCACCTGCGTCCCGAGGCCCGGCTCGGTCGGCACGGTCACCCGGCCGGCGCGGGCGACGACCGGCGGCACGACGAGGTCGCGCGCGTAGTACTTGTCCGACCCCGAGACGTCCGACGGCAGCGTGAACCCCGGCAGCGCCGACAGGGCCACGTTGGCGTACCGGCCGACGCCGAACTCGTGCATCCCGCCGCACCACACCGGCCACCCCGCGGCCTGCGCGGCGTCGTGGGCGGCGACCGCCGCCGTGAGCCCACCCATCCGGGACACCTTGATGTTGAGCACCCGCCCGGCCTGCAGGTGCACCGCGAGCGCGAGGTCAGCCAGCGTCTCCACCGACTCGTCGAGGCAGATCGGGGTGTCCACCGACCCGGCGAACCGCGCGTGCGCCAGCAGGTCCCGCGGCGCGAACGGCTGCTCGATCATCGTCAGCCCGTACCCGTCGAGCGCCCGCAGCGCCGCGAGGTGCTCGTCGGACTCCGTGTAGACGCCGTTCGCGTCGACGTGCACGTCGAGGTCCGGCCACGCCGCCCGGACCGCCCGCACCGGCTCGACGTCCCAGCCGGGGGCGATCTTCAGCTTGACCCGTGGGTAGCCGTGGCCGACGTGCACGGCCACCTGCGCCAGCAGCTCGTCGACGGTCGGCTCGATGCCCAGCGACACCCCGGCCACCACCTCGGTGCGCGTCCCGCCGAGCGCGGTGGCCAGCGGCACCCCCGCGGCACCGGACCACAGCGTCCACGCCGCCATGTCGACGCCGGCCTTGGCGAACTCGTTCCCGCGCACCCGCCGCCACAGCGCGGAGACCTGCGTCGGGTGGTCCCACGTCGCCCCGAGCACCGCGGGCAGCAGGTAGCCGGCGGCGACGGTCCAGCAGGTGTCGACGTTCTCGGCGTTGTAGTACGGCGCCGCGGGCGAGGCGATCTCGCCCCAGCCGACCGCGCCGGACTCGTCCTCGAGCCGCACCAGGACATGGTCGAGGTGGCCCTTGCGGTGCGAGCTCGTCTGGAACTCGTGCACCAGGTCCAGGCGGACCAGGTGCAGGCTGGCGGCGACCACGCGCACGGCGGCTCCTTCGGGTGGGTCGGGGCGCGGCTCGCCGCCGCTACAGGTAGAGGTCCAGGTCCGCGGCGAGCTCGTCGCGGGCGGCGATCCGGCGGCGGGCGCCCTTGGCGGAGGCCGCCGCGAGGGTCGCGAGCAGGTGCGAGACGGCGACGACGGCGGTGGGCGAGTCGACGAACGACGCGGAGTCGGTGTTCACCACCACCGTCTGGTGGGCGACGGCCGCCAGCGGTGCGTCCACGTCGTCGGTGATGGCGACCAGCGTGCCGCCCGCGGCCACGAACGCCCTGGCCAGGGCCACGGTCTCGCGGCGGTACCGGCGGAAGGAGAACGCCACCAGCACGTCGGTCGGTGCCACCTCGGCGAGCACGTCGAGGGCGCGGACGGTCGCGTCGTCCACCAGGTGCACGTGCGACAGCCCGACGGACAGGTCCGCCGCGAGCAGCGTGGCGTAGGCCAGCGACTTGGCGGTGCCGGCGACGTACCGGCGACGCGCGGCGACGACGAGGGCGGCGGCCTGCGGCAGCGATCCCTGCTCCACCACGGCGGCGAGCGCCGCGGGCAGGTGCGCCGTCTCCTGGCCGACCACCCGCCGGATCAGCACCTCGGCTGACGGACGGCCGGCCAGCCGCTGGGCGAAGCGCTCGTCGGGGCTGTCCGGCCCGTGCCCGACGGCGCGTTCCCCGACGGGCTCGGCCGCGGTCGACGCGGGCGCGTCGGACGGTGCCCCGGTCCGCGGGTGCGGTGCCGCCGCGACACCGGCCACCGTCCGCCCACCGGCGGCGGGACCGGTCCCGGCGTCCGCGGACGGGGTCGCGACGCCCTGCTGCCGCAGCGTCGTCGTGCTGGTCATCAGCTCTCCCTCTCGAACCGGTACACGCTGGTCGCCACGTCGAGCCGGCGGCACGACACGGCGACGCGGCCCTCGTCGATCAGCGCCGCCAGCGCCTCGCGCAGCCGCGCCCGCACCGTGGCCGCCGCGGCGGGGTCCGCCGCGGCCAGCTCGCCGATGCGCGCCGGGAGGGGAAGGTACACCGACCCGTCGGCCTGCACGGGCACGCCCCAGTGCCGCCCCTCGGCGGAGACCGCCGGCGGCGGCGGGTCGGTGTGGCCCACGCCGGCGGTGGTCGGCGTCGTGTCGGTGACGTCCCACTCGACCACCAGCCGGTCCGACTCGGGCCCGTAGAAGTCGGGGTGGAACCAGCGCGCCCGGGCGCCGAGCACGTCGAGGTTGAAGTGGGCGTTGCGGGCGATCGCCGGGTCGTACGCCCAGCGCATGTGCCGGGCGCCGTGCTCGAGGGCGATGCGCGCCTGCTCCCGCTTGAGGCGACGGCCGAGCCCCCGGCCCTGCGCGGAGCCGTGCACCACCGCCGCCTGCGAGTAGTGGTAGGCGGTCCCGTCCCGGTCGACGCCCGGGAACCCGTACGCGAACGCGACCACGTGACCGTCGGGCGTCAGCACGCCGACCACGGACCCGCCGTTCGCCGCCAGCGCCGACAGCAGCCGCGGGTTCACGCCGTGCGCCGGGTCGGTGTACCCGAACACCTCCCGGTACAGCTGGGCGGCCTCCTGCAGCAGCACCGGGTCGGACATGCCGGTGACCAGCAGCCCGTCGTCGTCCGGCACGCTGCCGGGCACGGCGCTGGGTACGCCGGCCGGCACCCGAGACGGCACTGCCTGCTCTGCTGCCCCGGCCGCAGCAGCCCCTGCCGCTGCTGCCCCCGCCTCTGCTGCCCCCGCCTCTGCTGCCCCGTCTGCTGGCACCGCACCCACCGTCCCGACGTCGTCGACCGCACGGCGCCGCACGGTCGCGCGGCCCCGGCCAACGGCGCTGGCGGCTGATCCGGCATCATACGTCGCGTTCGTCGTGCCCTTCACGCTCGTTGCTCCGCGATCCCGACGGGCATACGTTTCCTATCCATGACCACCGACCTCGGTGCCGCCCTGCGCGACGCCACGCTGGCGTCCGCGGACGCCGACCTGGAACGCCTCGTCGCCTACGCCCGTCACGAGACGCCCACCGGCGACCGAGACGCGATCGACGCCTTCGCCGACACGGTCGCCACCGACGCCGTCGCCCTCGGCGCGACCGCCCGGCGGCTGCCGCTGCCGCACGGCGACGCCCTGCTGATGGAGCACCCCGGCAGCGGCGCCCGTGCCGACCTGCGTCCCGCCCTGCTGCTGGGGCACCTGGACACCGTGCACCCGGTCGGCTCGCTGGCCGGGGCCGTCCCGCTGCACACCGCGGGCGAGCTGCTGCACGGGCCGGGCGTGCACGACATGAAGGGCGGCCTGGTGGTGGTGCTCGCCGCCTGGGCGGCGCTGGCGGCGGTCGGTGCGCCCGCCCGCGCGGTGCGCCTGCTGCTCACGCCCGACGAGGAGATCGGCTCCCCCAGCTCGGGCAACCTGGTCACCGCGCAGGCCGGGCAGGTCGCCTACGCGCTGGGCCTCGAGCCGCCGCACCGCGACGGCGCCCTGAAGACGTCCCGCCGCGGATCGACGCGGTGGCGGCTGCAGGTGACCGGCCGTGCGGCGCACGCCGCGCTCGACCCCGAGTCCGGCGTCAACGCGATCGACGAGCTGGTGGACCAGCTGCTGGTGCTGCGCGCCGTGGCGGCGGAGCACCCGGACGTGCTGGTCAACGTCGGCACGGTGGACGGTGGCGGGCGCACCAACGTCGTGCCGGACGCCGCCGAGGCGGAGGTGGGGCTGCGGTTCGTCGACGCCGCCACCGAGACGGTGGTGCTCGACCGGCTGGCGGCGCTCCGGCCGGTGCGGGACGGGGCTGTGGTCGCCCCACGGGTCGTGTCCCGACGGCCGGCCTGGGGTCCCAGCACCGCCACGGAGCGGCTGCTCGAGGCGGTGGCGGAGGCGGGGCGGACGGTCGGTCAGGACGTAGTCGGCCGCCCGGCCGCCGGTGCCGCCGACACCAACCTCTCGGGCGCCGCGGGCATCCCGTCGCTGGACGGCTTCGCTCCGGTCGGAGGCGGTGCCCATGCCGCCCACGAGCACGTGCTGATCGCGTCCGTGGCGCAGCGCGCCGCCCTGCTCGCGGCGGTCCTCGCCACCGCCTGACCCGTCTGCACCTCACCCCACCCCACCGCCACCATCGCCGGCGCCATGCCGAGATGAGCACGTCCACGCGAATGGAGCACTGCGACGTGCTCATCTCGACGCGATGTGCTCGTCTCGCGCGGGCGTGACCGCGCGGGCGCGCCCACCCCGCACCAGTGAGCTCCCTTGGTGGCCGAGTGGGCCGAACGGCCCATGCCCGCCGGGCGGCGGGATGGCAACGGGCTCGGTGCCGACGCCTCGTCGTGAAGTACTGGGCCTATCGTCCCGGGACCCCCGCGCGACCAGGTGCGAGCCTGCCGAGCATGGCCGTCACCCGCGTGGTCCGCACCGTCCGGCACGACCCTGCGGACCGGCCCCTGCTGGTCATCTGGGAGGCCACCCGCGCCTGCGCCCTGTCCTGCGTGCACTGCCGCGCGGAGGCCCACCCGGCCCGCGACCCGCGGGAGCTCGACACCGACGAGGCCACCGAGCTGATGCGCCAGGTGGCGTCCTTCGGCAAGCCGTCGCCCATCTTCATCATCACCGGCGGCGACTGCTTCGAGCGCCCGGACCTGTTCGAGCTGGTGCGCCGGGGCCGCGAGCTGGGCCTGTCGATGGCGGTGTCACCCTCCGGCACCGCCAAGCTGGACCGCGCGGCGCTGGTCGGGCTGCAGGAGGCGGGCGTCACCGCGATGTCGCTGTCGTTGGACGGCGCGACGGCGGCGGTGCACGACGGGTTCCGCCGGGTGCCCGGCACCTTCGACCGGACGGTGTCGGCCTGGGAGACGGCCCGCGAGCTGGGCCTCAAGGTGCAGGTCAACTCGACGATGTCGAGCCGCACCGTGCACGAGCTGCCGGACCTGGCCCGGCTGGTCCGCGAGCACGGCGCCATGACGTGGAGCGCGTTCATGCTGGTGCCGATGGGCCGCGGCGTCGACCTCGGGGTGCTCAGCCCCCAGCAGGCCGAGGACGTCATGAACTACCTGTACGACCTGGGGCCGTACGTGCCGGTCAAAACGACCGAGGGGCACCACTTCCGCCGCGTCAACCTGCAGCGCCACGTGCTGGAGCAGCGGGGTGTCGACCACGTGAGCGCGCTCGGTCTCGGCGACCTGTACCGGGAGCTGACCGAGCGCACCGCGGCGTTCGGCTGGGGCGACGGCGACCGCAACCGCCGCCCGCCGGTGAACGTGAACGCCGGGTACGGCTTCGTGTTCGTCTCGCACACCGGCACCGTGCACCCGTCGGGCTTCCTGCCCGTCTCGGCCGGCGACGTGCGCCAGCAGCCGCTGCCGGAGATCTACCGGACGTCCCCCCTGTTCACCGGCCTGCGCGACGAGCACCGCCTCACCGGCCGGTGCGGCGACTGCGAGTTCGGCCGGGTGTGCGGCGGCTCCCGGTCCCGGGCCTACGCCACGTCCGGCGACCCCTACGCCGAGGACCCGCTGTGCGGCTACCAGCCGGGCAGCTTCCCGTTCGCCGACGACGTGACCGCGCTGCTGGCATCGTGAACACCGTGCGGCAGACGCCCGTCTACTACTACTCGTCCGCCTCCGGCCTGGTCCGCTCCTTCGCCGAGCGCCTGGGCCGCCCGGTGTTCAACCTCGCCGAGCGCGAGCACCGCCGGTCGCAGGTCGACGGTCCGTGGGTGCTGCTCACACCGAGCTACAAGACGGGCAACGAGGCGAACGACACCATCCCCGAGGGCGTGCACCGCTTCCTCAACAACGAGCACAACCGCCGGCTGATGGTGGGCGTGATGGGATCCGGCAACCGCAACTTCGGGCGGTACTACCAGATGGCCGCACGGCAGATCGCCGAGAAGTCCGGCCGGCCGATGCTGTTCGAGTTCGAGCTGGCCGGCACCCCTTGGGACGTCGAGGAGTGCCGCCACCTCCTCGAGGACCTCGACGCGGCGCTCGCGGCCCGCCACGATGGGCAGCCCGAGGAGCGACCGACCGGGGACTGACCGGCGACTGACCGCAGGAGGGCGCGATGACCACGTCCCGCCCTGCGGCCTCGCAACCCACGGCAACCGGTGCGACCGGCACCACCACCGGCATGCTGGCCGATGCGTGGCACTCGCTGTCCGGTGACCCGCAGCTGCTGCCGCTGGTGCACGTGACCGGAGAGAACGCCGGCCTCCTCCCCTCCACCACGGCCTGCACGTCGGCGATGGTGGCTGCCGTGGCGGCCTCGACCCTCGCCTTCTCGGCTCTGGGCGCTGCGCGCACCGGCAGGCCGGCCGGTCCCGTCGTGGTCGACGCCGAGCACGTCGCCGTGGCGGCCCGCAGCGAGCGGTACGCGCTCCTCGAGGGGACCACTCCTCCGGAGACCCTGTTCGCGCCGCTGTCCCGGTTCTGGCGCACCCGCGACGGCTGGCTGCGCCTGCACACCAACTACCCGTGGCACCGGGACCGTGCGCTGCACGTCCTGGGCTGCGCCGACGACCCCGACGCCGTGGGGGCCGCCGTGGCGGAACGGTCCGGGGAGGAGCTCGAGGAGGCCCTCGCTGCGGCGGGTGCGCTCGGGTTCGCCGTCCGCACGCGCGAGCAGTGGGCCGAGCACCCCCAGGGACGCGCCGTCGCGGCTCTGCCGCTCGCGACGTCCCGGGCGACGAACGGTCCGCCCCGACCACCGGCCCCGGCCCGCGCCGGCGCCGCCCCGCTGCACGGCATCCGGGTGCTGGACCTCACCCGCGTGATCGCCGGCCCGGTCGCGACCCGCACGCTTGCGGCGTGGGGCGCCGACGTGCTGCGCGTCGACAGCCCGCACCTGCCGGAGATCGGTGCGCAGGCGCTCGACACGCTCCCGGGCAAGCGCAGCACCCTGCTCGACCTGGCAGCCGTGGGCGACCGACAGCGGTTCGAGGAGCTGCTCGCCCTCGCCGACGTGGTGGTGCACGGCTACCGCCCGGGTGCGCTGGACCGCTACGGCCTCTCGTCCGCCGAGCTGGCGGAACGGCACCCGCACCTGTCCGTCGTCCAGGTGTCCGCCTGGGGACCGCACGGCCCGTGGGCGGGACGACGCGGCTTCGACTCGCTGGTCCAGTGCCCCACCGGCATCGCCGCCGCCGAGGGGCACGACGGCCGGCCGGGAGCCCTGCCGGCACAGGTGCTGGACCACGCCACGGGCTACCTCGCGGCGGCGGCCGCGGCGCTGTCGCTGACCGGGGTGGTCCGGGGTGAGCCCGCCCGGCACACCCGGCTGTCCCTCGCGCAGACGGCGCACTGGCTGCAGCAGGCCGGGCCGGTGGACCGCCGGCCGGAGCAGGCCGTGGACCCGACGCCCTACCTGACCTCCGTGGCGGGTCCGTCCGGACGCGTGCGGGTGGTCGCTCCGCCCGGCGCCGTCGGCGACGCGCGTCCGGGATGGCGCAGCACGACGGAGATCGGCCGCGACGCCGCGCGGTTCAGCGGCCGGTGACCGTCCACCGGCCGCCGGCCAGGTCGATCAGCCGCGGCAGGATCGTGTCGCCGTGCACCCGCAGCCCGTCGTGCAGGTACTCGTTGGTCACCCACACCTGCGTGTTGCCCATCCCGGCCGCGGTGCCGAGCGCCAGGTCGAGGTCCACGTAGGGGTCGTCGAAGTACTGCACGGCGGCGACCGGCACTTCGTTGGCGGCCAGCACCTCCGGGTCGTACAGGCGCGGCCAGTGGGTCCGGGAGGCCAGCTCCTCGGCCACCGCCTTGAACGGGCGGAGCGCCGGGATCTCGTCGTACATGAACGGCAGGATCGCCTCGCCCGTCAGCTGCAGCGGCCGCTCGTCGGGCCCGTACTCGGGATGCCGCGCCTGCTCCGCGGCGGCCGCCCAGCCGCCCGCCCGACGGCCCTGGTGGTAGATGACCTCCTGCAGCACCGCGTACAGCGGGTTGCTGTCGAAGGACGTCCGATGCGCCACCTCCGCGGCGAACGCCGCCGAGACCCGTCCGTCGGCGTCCAGCGCCGTGTCCAGCAGCCAGTGCAGGTCGTCGACCCCGGTGCTCATGCCCAGCGGCATGCCGAGCATCTGCAGCCGCTGCACGCTCAGCGTCGACCCGTCCGGCAGCCGCACACCGCCGTCCGCGACCACGTCGGCCACCCGGTCCAGCACCTGCATGTCACCGGGGAAGGTGCGCGCCAGCTCCGAGCACCGGGCCAGCTGCCGCGGGTAGGTGCGGGCGTACACCTGCTCTGCCGTGGCCTCCACGCCGGGCAGGCCGCCGGTGACGTAGCAGGCGTCGAGCGCGTGGGCGTGCCGCGACAGGTAGGCGAGGGTGAGGAACCCGCCGTACGACTGGCCGAGGGTGGACCACCGGCGGCCGCCGAACACCGTGCGCCGCAGGTGCTCCGCGTCGAGCACGATCGAGTCCTGCCGGAAGCAGCTGAGGTAGTCGGCGGCGGTCGCGGCGTCGTCGAACCCGCTGATCACCCGCCCGTCCACGCGCGACGACCGGCCGGTGCCGCGCTGGTCCAGCAGCACCACGCGGTGGGTCCGCAGGGCCGTCAACCACCAGCCGCCCGCCGGCATCGGCCGCGGGCCCGCCCCGCCGGGACCGCCCTGCAGGAACAGCAGCAGCGGCAGGTCCTCACCGGCACGCACCGGGTCGACGATCTCCCGGGCGAACACCTCGATCGCCCCGAACCGGTGCGGGTCGTCCCAGTCGACCGGCACCTCGAGCCGGTGCTCACGGACGCGAAACCCCGTCATGTCGTAGATGTGGGGTGCCGGACGCTCCTCGTTCACCTCGTCAGGCTATCCATGTGCCTGGCGGGCGGCGCCGACCAGGAGGAACGTGGGTCCATGGCAGACGAGGACATCCACCGCATGATCGACAGCCCTGCCGCCCGCCAGGCCGCCCTCTACGAGAGGACCGACGGCCGCGAGGGCAACACGATGAAGGGCCTGCCCATCGTCGTCGTCACCAACACCGGCGCCCGCACGGGAGCCGTCCACAAGACCCCGGTGATGAAGGTCGAGCACAACGGCCGCTACGCCGTGGTCGCCTCGATGGGCGGTGCGCCGCAGCACCCCCGCTGGTACCACAACCTCGTCAAGCACCCCGAGGTGCAGCTCCAGGACGGCCCGCACCGCCGCACGTACCTGGCGCACGAGACGTCCGGTGCCGAGCGGGAGGAGTGGTGGGCGCGGGCGGTCCAGGCGTTCCCGGACTACGCCACGTACCAGAAGCGGACCGAGCGGCAGATCCCGGTCTTCGTCCTGGTGCCGACCTCGGACGACTGACGCCTCGAGGCGCACGAGGCGGTCCGACGACGGACGACGGCGGCCGGCCGCGGAGGGACTCCGCGCGGTCGTCGTCGCACGCTGCCGGCCCGGCACGCGGTCACGCCGACGGGTAGTCGCCGAGACCCGTCCGCAGCAGCGCGACGGCTCTCTCCCCTTCGCGCCGCACGTCCCGGGCGAGGCGGCGCACGTCCGGGTCGTCGTCGACCAGCCGGCTGCGCACGTAGTCGAGCAGCACGGCATGGAGCCCGATCAGGGTGCGCGCCGCGAGCCGGGGGCGCAGGTCGTCGGGCCCGGCGCCCGTCTCCTCCGCCAGCACCCCGGCCAGCGAGTCGGCGTAGCGGGCGAGGATCTGCCGCTCGCGAGCCAGCAGCGCCGGGCTCGTGGCGACGACGCGCGAGATGGCGAGCAGCGCCTGCTGCGCCTCGGGGTCGTCGGTGGCGAGCAACCCGCGCGGCGTGGTGACGAACGCGCCGAAGGCGTCCAGCACGGACGTGCCGCGCGGACGGGTCCGGACGGCGTCGAGCAGCTCCTGCTCGAACGCCTCCATGCCGTGGTAGACGAGGTCTTCCTTGGTGGCGAAGTAGTTGAACACCGTGGCCTCGGAGACGTCCGCCGCCCGGGCGATCTCCGCCACGCTCACCGCCTCGAAGCCGCGCTCGGCGAACAGCCGACGGGCCGTCTCGGCCAGCAGCTGTCGCGTGCGCGCCTTCTTGCGCTCCCGCAATCCGAGCTCGACCGTCACGGCACCATCGTGGCAGATCCTTCTTGACGCATCAAACTTGGTGTGTCTAGATTTTTTGAGTCGATGCAACTAGGCAGCGATGCAGACAGAGGGAGGCGAGCACGACGGACACGATCCAGTCCTTCTTCGCCGAGTGGCCTCGCGCCGAGCAGGCCGGCGACGTCGCACGGCTCGACCGGCTGCTGACCGACGACTTCGTCGGCACCGGACCGCTGGGCTTCACGTTGCCGCGGCCGGCCTGGCTGGCGCGGTTCGGGCAGGGCCTGCGGTACGACGACTTCTCGGTGGAGGACCTGCAGCCCCACGAGCACGGGGACACCGCCGTGGTGCTCGGCCGGCACCGCCAGACGGGATCCTTCGGCGGTGCGCCGATCCCGCAGGTGCTGCAGGCGACGCACGTGCTCACCCGGGACGGTGCCGGCTGGCGGCTCGCGGCGATGCACATGAGCTTCGTGGCGGGGACGCCGGGCGCGCCTCCGCTCCCCGCCGGAGCGGGTGGCCGAGAGCCGGTGGACGGTGTCTGACCGGGAGGACGCCGCGGCCCCGGTGATGACCGCACGCCGGCGACGGCGCCAGGCCGCCGTCTTCCGCGTGGTGAACGTGCCGATGCGGCTGGTGCTCGGCCTGCCGTTCCGCACCCCGCTCAGCAAGCAGCTGATGCTGGTGCACCACGTCGGCCGCACGACCGGCCGGCTCTACCGGCAGCCGGTCAGCTACGTGACCGACGGTGCCGACCTGCTGACGCCGGGCGGCGGCCGGTGGACGGAGAACCTGCGTGACGACGTCCCGGTGGTGCTCCACCTGCGAGGGCGTGATGTCACGGCGCGCCCCGAGCTCGTGGCGGACGTCGACGAGGTGGACCGGCTGCTCGGCGTGATGGCTCGGGCCAACCCGCGTCTGGAGCGCTTCGTGCCGCTGCCCCGGGATGCCGACGGGCGGCTGGATCGCGGGCCGCTCACCGCCGCGGTGCAGCACGGGTTCCGGGTGGTCCGCTGGCACCTGGAGGCCGGCACCTCGCAGTGAGGGCGTGGCGCGTCCGTCGGGACGCCCCGCGCGGCGCGCCGCTCAGGCCACCGCGCCGCTCAGGCCACCGCGCCCTCCGTCAGCCGAGCAGCGCCTTCCACACCCCCACGCCGATCACGCCGGCGACGATCGGCGCCACCACCGGCACCCAGGCGTACCCCCAGTCCGAGCTGCCCTTGTGCTTCAGCGGCAGCAGCTGGTGCACGATGCGTGGGCCCAGGTCACGCGCCGGGTTCAACGCCGGGCCCGTGGGGCCGCCGAGGCCTGCGACCAGCGCCCACACCAGGAACCCGAGCGCCATGTGGGACACGCCGGGCTCGTTCGTCGCGAACGGTGACTTGACGATCGCCAGCGCGCAGAAGAACAGCACGAACGAGCCGAGCAGCTCGTTGGCGAACCCGTTCGACCGGCTGCGCACCGCGTTGATGGTGGAGAACGTCCCCAGGATGTCGTCCGGGTCGGTGGTGCGGTCGTAGTACGGCTTGTGGGTGGCGACGATGGCCAGCTGACCGGCCATCGCACCGAGCAGCTGCGCGCCGATGTACGCGGGCACCTGCGACCACGGGAACAGCCCCCACACCGCCAGGCCGAGGGTGAACGCCGGGTTGATGTGGTTGCCGCTCACCTTGCCGAACATCAGCGCCGGGATCATCACCCCGAACCCGTAGCCCATGGCGATCAGGCTCCAGCCGGCGCGGTACCCCTTCGAGCCCGTGAGGTGCACGTTCGCCACCGAGCCGTTGCCCAGGATGATCAGGATCGCCGTGCCGAGGAACTCCGCGACCAGCCGGGTCCACAGCGAGTAGTCGCCCATGGCGACAGCGTGGCAGAACGAGGATCAGCGGTGCGGGCGAAGTGCGTGCGGGCGAAGTGCGTGCGGGCGCGGTCAGCGCCGCGCCGGCACACCCTCCTCGGCCGAGCGGGCCGCCTCCTCCACCCGCGCCGCGCGCGTGTCCGGGCGCCGCGCCGTCACGATCCAGGTGAGCACCACCTTGCGCGCGCCCGGACCGAACCCGTCCCAGTGCTCCCGTGCGCCCGGGCGCGCGGCGAGCGCGACCTCGAGATCGGGCGGCACGACGAGCGCCTCGACGTCGTCCAGCAGCGCCCAGGACCCGTCGGCCTGCGCCGCCTCGATCACCGCGGCACCGGCGGGCATCATGCGACCGGCCGCCTGCACCCGCGCCACCCGCTCCTTGGACAGCCGCGACCAACCGCTGCGCGGCTTCCGGTGGGTGATCCACAGCATCGACGAGTCCGCGTCGATCGGCGCGTACTGACCGTCGATCCAGCCGAACGCGAGCAGCTCCTCGATCAGCTCGTCGTAGGTCGGGGCGTCGCGGTCGGGACCGGGTCGCGGCCGCACACCGGACGACGAGGCGTGGTTCTCGACGAGCCAGGCGCGCAGCTGCGCGGCGGAGCTGACGGCGACGCGCGGCGCGTCCTTCATACCGGCCATGCGCGCATCCTCGCGCCGGCCACCGACAGCCGAGAAGAGCCGGCGCGACAACAGCCCTGGTCAGTGGCTCGACGGCCCCCGGACGGCGACCGTACGTCCCGCTCGGACGGACGCGACGACGAGGGTCACCGGGTGACCCGTCGCCCGGCGCCGCGACGGGTGGTCGTCTGGACCGCCGTGCTGCTGGTGTGCGGCGGGTTCGGCGCCGGCGTTCCCGTGTGGACCGATGCCCGGTCCGCCGCGCGGTACCCCGTCACGGCCGAGGACCTCGCCGCGGCGCGGGCGGCCCTCGGGGCACTTCCGGTGCGGCCCGCGTCGTCGTCCGGGTACAGCCGCGAGCAGTTCGGCCAGGCGTGGGCCGACGTCGACCGCAACGGCTGCGACACCCGCAACGACGTGCTGCGCCGGGATCTCACCGACGTCACGCTCAAGCCGGGGACGTCCGACTGCGTGGTCCTGTCGGGGACGCTGGCGGACCCGTACACCGGCTCGGTGGTCCGGTTCGAGCGCGGCGCGGGGTCGACGGCCGTGCAGATCGACCACCTCGTGGCGCTCTCGGACGCGTGGCGCACCGGCGCGCAGTCGTGGCCGGCCAGCCGCCGGGAGCAGCTCGCCAACGACCCGGCCAACCTGCTCGCGGTCGACGGGCGCACCAACCAGGACAAGGGCGACGGCGACGCCGCCACCTGGCTGCCGCCCGAGCACGGCTACGGGTGCGTGTACGTGATGCGGCAGGTGCGGGTGAAGGCGGCCTACGGGTTGTGGGTCACCGCCGCCGAGCGCGACGCGATCGACCACCAGCTCGACCGGTGCGTCGTGGTGCGCCGGTCGTGACGCGCGGCCGGACCGCCCGGCGGTACGTGCGCCTGGGGCGACACCGGCCCCTCGGCCCCGCACCGGACGTTCCGACGAACCGCGGCCTCAGGGGGTCGACGTCGCCCCGGCCGGCGCCACCACGTCGTCGCCGGTCAAGGTCACGTGCACCCCCGCCGGGACCACCTCCGCGGACGTGAGCGCCAGCCCCTGCGGCAGCCCGTTCACCGGCACCTGCAGCCCGGTGAGCCCCTGACGCAGGGCTGCCGGCAGCGCCGTCGTCGGGATCGCCCGGCCGCCGAGCGTCACCTTGGTGGCGTCCACCAGCAGCCGCCCCGCGTCCACCCGCGGCGTCAGGTCCACGGCGAGGTCCAGGCCCAGCACCTTGCCGGTCGCCTTCATCGCCGCACCGTCGACGCTCAGCGTCACGTCGAGGCCGGTGCGCTGCGCCACCACCTGCTGCACGGTGGACGTCGGCAGCACACCGTCGGCGCTGACGTGCCGTGCGCGATGCGGCGAGGCCACCGCGACGTCCTGCGCGCTGACGTGCACGTCCGAGGCGGCCAGGCCCTGCAGCTGCGCACCGGCGAGCGCCACGTCGACCGTCCGCACCCGGCCCTGGACCAGCTGCAGCAGGAACGGCGTCTGCTCGTGGATGGTCACCTGCGGGCTTCCCGACACCGTCACCGCCCGCGACACCGCCGTGGCGATGCGCTGCTCGGCCACACCCTTGGCCACCCGGTCGCCCACCACCAGCACGACGGCGAGCAGGGCGAGCACCAGCACCGTCCCGAGCAGCCTGCGCACGCGTCCGCCTCTCGTCGCCCGTGGCCGCCGGGCGGCCGGTCGGGTGCCACGGTAGGGCGCCCCGGCCGTCGGTGCCCGCCGGAGGGGGCCTCGGCACCCGCCGGACTTCAGCCGGTCATCCGTCCATGTCGACTGTGGCGCTGCTCACAGCAGGCTCTTACGCTTGAGGTGGTGGCCGGGGGGTGCGCCGCAGGCGCCGTCCCCCGAGCCGCACCGGGTCGAGCAGGACTGGGGTGACCACGATGGTGTGGGCGATGGTGCTGACGTTGGCGGTGGCCCCCGCGGTGCTCTTCAGCCTGCTGGCGATGGCCATCCCGTCCGGACGTCCGGTCCCGAGGTGGCGGCTGCGCCTGGCCGACCGGCTGGAGCGCGTGGCCCTACGGCTGCGGCACCGGCACGCGATGCCGCCGGACCCGTTCCTGGCGCTGCGCGTGCAGGAGCGGCTGGGCGCGGTGGCCAACCACGTGCGCACGCTCGAGGAGGACCCGACGGTCTACGCGCGGGCGGAGCGGATCATCGCGTCGCAGCTCGCGTACGACGAGCTGCTCGCGGAGGCGTGCTCGCTGGCCGGGGTCGAGGTGCAGCGGCACGCCAAGGGCGACCCGGCGGAGCGGTTCCGCGAGGAGGTCGAGCTCGCGTCCCGCGGCTGGACCTGGTGAGCGGCTGCCCGACGCCGTGAGCTGCCGTCCGCCCCTCAGCCGGCGCGGACCGTCAGCGTGCTCGAGCCGTCGGGCAGGGGTCGCACCTCGATGCGGTCGGCGATCGACTGCTTGAGCGCCTCGACGTGGGACACCACGCCGACCACCCGGCCGCCGGCACGCAGCCGGCCCAGCTCGGCGAGCACCTGGTCCAGCACGTGCGGGTCGAGCGAGCCGAAGCCCTCGTCGACGAACAGCGTGCCCAGGTCGATGCCGCCCGCCTCGGCCGTCACCACGTCCGCCATGCCGAGCGCCAGGCAGAGGCTGACGTAGAACGTCTCCCCACCGGACAGGGTGCGCGGGTCCCGCGGCTGCTCGGTCAGGTGGTCGACCACCCGCATCGCCAGCCCGGTGGTGCGCGCGCGCACGTCCTCCCGCTCGTCGGACCGCACCAGCTCGTAGCGGCCGTCGGACATCACACGCAGCCGCTCGTTGGCCGCGGCGACGACGTCCTCGAAGCGGCTCATCAGCACGTACGTCTGCAGCGAGAGCCTCTGGGCGTTGTCCCCGGCACCACCGGCCAGCGTCGCGAGGCGGGCCACCGGTGCCGCCTCCGCGATGCGACCGGTCAGCGTGGTCGCGCGGCGGACGACCACCTCGCCGGCGGTGGTCGCTGCGGCGAGCCGCTCGGCAGCCACC
Organism: Cellulomonas sp. 73-145; assembly: GCA_001898185.1. Classification (GTDB taxonomy): domain Bacteria; phylum Actinomycetota; class Actinomycetes; order Actinomycetales; family Cellulomonadaceae; genus Cellulomonas. The sequence goes on from MKTI01000006.1 coordinate 124,350, forward strand.
TGCGCCGCCGCGCCCGCGGTGTCGGCGAGCTGCCGTGCGGCGGCCTCCGCCGCGGAGGCGGCCGGCACGTCCACGACCAGGTCGTCGGGCAGCGTGCCGAGCTCCGGCGCGTCGAGGGCTGCCGCGACCCGGGCGACGTCCGACCGGTAGGCCGTCACCTGCGCGTCGAGGTGGGCGACCTGGTCAGCGGGCAGCAGGGCGGCACGGGCTGCCGCGGCATCCGGGAAGCCGGCGTCGTCGAGACCCCCCGCCAGCTCCTCCGCCCGGGTCGCCGCCGTGCGGCGCGCGGCGCCGCGCAGCTCCAGCGCGTCGAGCAGCTGACGTGCCGCCTCGGCGCGTTCCACCAGCGCGGAGTGCCGCGCGGCGACCGTCGGGTGGTCGGCCCGTGCCGCCACCACCTCGGCCTCGGCGGTGTCGAGCGCGACCCGGTCGGTGAGCAACGTCGCCTCGGCGATCGCGCGCCGGCCGGCGGTGTCGTCCCGCTGCTGCCGGCGCAGCTGCGTCTCGGTGTCGAACCGGTCCAGCTCGGAGGCCAGCCGGACGGCGTCCGCGGCCGCCGCGTCGCACTCCAGCAGCGCTGCCCGGGCATGTGCGACGGCCGCCTCGGCGGACGCCCGGTCGGTCCCGGCCACCTGTGCCGTCAGCGCCGTCACGTTGCCGCGGAGCTCACCGGCACGTCCGGCGAGGCCGGCGAGCAGTCGCTCCGCCTCGCGGCACGCGTCCTCGGCGGCCTGCACGTCCTCGGCCGACACGTGGCCGGCCGCCGTCGGCAGCGCGGGCGCCGGGTGGTCCGGCGAGCCGCACACCGGGCACGGTGTGCCGTCGCGCAGGTCCGCGGCCAGCGAACCGGCGAGGTCGGCGATCCGCGCCGTGCGCGCAGCAGCGGCGGCATCGGCCAGCGAGAGGGCCGTGCGGCCCGCGGCCTCGCGGTCCGCCTCGACGCGCTCGAGCTCCGACTGCGCGGCGGCTAGCGCGAGCACCGCGTCGAGCGTGGTGCTCGCCGCGTCGCGGGCTGCGGTGCGCTCGCCTCGGCGAGCCTCGAGCGCGCGGGCGGCGTCCAGGCCCTCCACCAGCGTCGCCCGCTCCTCCGGCCGCGCCGCCAGCCAGGCGTCGTGCACCGCCAGCTCCTGCGTCAGGTCGTCGAGCAGCTCTGCCGCGCGGTGCAGCTGTCGCCGGCGTTCGGTCAGCCCCTCCTCGACCGTGACAAGTCGCTGCAGGCGTGCCGCGTGCTCCACTGCCGCGCGCTGCTCGTCGTGCAGGTGCCGGACGATCGGCTGCTCGGTCCCCTGGCCAGTCCCCTCGCCGCCGTCAGCCGCGGCGGCCTCGCCCACGCCGGCCGGCACCAGCCCCACCGGCGCCCCGTCGAGCGCGGCGCCCCACTCCTTCTCGGCCGCCTCGAGCGCCGCACGTGCGGCCTCGTCGCCGACCAGCAGCGGCCGCACCGCAGCCGCCCGGCGGCCCTGCTCCAGCCGTTCGACGTCGTGCGCGTGCCGCTCGGCCAGGCCGTCGAGCACCGTGCGCTCGGCCCGCAGCCGCTCCCGCCGCCCCAGCAGCTCGGCCGTCGCCCGGGCCTCCTCCGCCGCGGCCCGCGCCTGCAGCCATGCCGCCTCGGCGGTCGTCAGCGCTGCAGCCCCAGCCACCGCGTCCACCTCGAGGGCCCGTGCTCGAGCCGCCACCACCCCGGCGACCGCCGCGTCGTCCACCAGCAGGGCGGCCGTCACGTCGTCCCGCAGGGCCGCCGCCTCGTCCTCGGCCAGCCGCGCCGCCCCCGCGAGGTGCGCCACGGCCTCACCGAGCTCCCCGCGGACCGCCTCCACCGCCCGGTCCGCCTCGCGGCGCAGCTCGACCAGCCGCTCGGCCAGCCGCTGGTACACCTGGGTGCCGAAGATCTTCTGCAGCAACCCGCGCCGGTCCTCCGGCTTGGCGCGCAGGAACCGGGCGAACTCCCCCTGCGGCAGCACGACGGTCTGCACGAACTGGGTGCGGTCCAGGCCGATCGCCCGCAGCACCTCGGCGCCGACCTCGTCGAGGCGGTTCGCCATCGGGGTGCCGAGCGCGTCCAGCTCGTCGTCCGTCGCCGTCGACGGTACGTCCGCCGGCAGCCGCCACAGCTTGGCGCTCGCCTGCTGCGTGGTGGTGCCGGTGCCGCGGCGCTTGGACCGCTCGTACTGGGGTGTCCGGCGGATCCGGAACACCCCGGACGGCACCTCGAACACGAGGTCGACCAGGCTCTCCACCTCCGGCGCCGCGTGCGCGGAGCGGAGCCGGTCGTCCGACGCCTCGTCGGACGCGACCTTGCCGTAGAGGGCGAACACGATCGCGTCGATCAGCGTGGACTTGCCCGCACCCGTCGGCCCCTCGAGCAGGAACAGGCCCGACGCGCCCAGCTCGGCGAGGTCGATGGTGTGTCGGCCGGCGAAGGGGCCGACGGCGTGCAGCACCAGGCGGCGCAGGTGCATCAGGCGCTCCGCTCCGCGTCGGCGACGTCCTCGTAGGCCCGCCGCAGCACCGCCACCTCGGCGGGGGTCGGTGCGGTTCCGGTGACGCGGCGGACGAAGGCGTCCACCACCTCGAGCGGGTCGGCCGCGGCGGTGACGACGCGGGACGCGGTGATCCGCGCCGCACTGTCGGCCGGGACGTGCTGCACCACCAGCGCGTGCGGGAACCGCTCGCGCACCCGTCGGAACAGCTCCGACGGCCGCGCGGCATCCGTGACGGTCACCCGGACCCAGTCGTCCACATGGGTCTCGCCACCCGCGCCGAGCAGCTGGTCGAGCGTGCCGGTGACGTCCGCCAGCCGCCGCGGCACCGGCGCCGGGACCAGCTCGGTCACCGGCTCGGCACCGGACAGGTCCACCAGCACGGAGGACTTGGTGTGGTGCTGCTCGGAGAACGAGTACGCCAGCGGGGAGCCGGAGTAGCGCAGCACCGTCCCGTCGACCCCGGACAGCCCCTGCGGCCCGTGCAGGTGGCCCAGCGCCACGTAGTCCATCCCCGCGAACACCCCGGCCGGCACCTGGTCGACGCCGCCCACCCGGATGTCCCGCTCCGACTCGCTCGGCTGACCGCCGACGACGAACGCGTGCGCCATCACCACCGCCCGCCGCACCCCGGCCCGGCGGCCGGCCAGGTCGGCCCGCACCCGCCGCATCGCGGCGCTGGTCACCGCCTCGTGCGAGCGCGCCGGCAGCACCGGCGTGCCGCCCTCGTCGTCGGCCGACGCCAGGTCGCCCCGGGTCAGGTCCGGGTCCAGGTACGGCAACCCGTACACCAGGCCGTCCGCGACCTCCACCGGCTCGGCCAGCGTCGCCAGGCGCGTCCGCAGCCGCACCCTCTCGCGCATCAGCGCCGCGCCGAACCCCAGGCGCGTCGCCGAGTCGTGGTTGCCGGAGGTGAGCACCACGGTGGTCAGCTCGGAGAGCCGGGCCAGCGCGTCCGACAGCAGCGTGACCGCCTCGACCGGCGGGATCGCCCGGTCGTACACGTCCCCGGCGACCAGCAGGGCGTCCACCCGCTCGGCCCGCACCACGTCGACCAGGTGGTCGAGGGCGGCCGCCTGGTGGTCCAGCAGGTCGACACCGTGCAGGGTGCGGCCCAGGTGCCAGTCGGAGGTGTGCAGCAGCCGCATGCGGCGACCGTAGCCGCGGCCACCGACACGGCTCGGCACCCACGCGGGCGGCCGAGCGGCGCGCCTCAGAGCGGGCTGACGACCTCGTCCGGGATCACGGCACCGAGCCCGACCACCGACAGCAGGTCCCGCAGCAGACCCCGGGAGTCGCGCAGCGACATCGGGATGCCGGCCTCGGCCGCCGCCATGTGCAGCTGCAGCACGAAGGCGATGCCGGACGAGTCGATGAACCGCAGGCCGTTCGCGTCGATCACCACGGGCAGCCCGTGCATCAGCGCCAGGCCCATCGTGTTGCTCGCCTGCTGCCGGAGCGCTGCGTCGATCTCACCGACCAGGTGGACCACCGTGCTGCCGTCCACCACCTCGACGCGGATGCTGTCCGTCGGGCCGTCGTCGATCAGCTCGTCGATGCTCACTTGCTGCTCCTCGTGCCTACTGCTGCCGGTACGCCGGTGGACCGGGACAACGACAGTACGTCCTGCGGATGACCTCGTCATCCCCCGGTGACACGGGGGTGTCGCCGGCGCACAGTGGAACGCGAACCTCCGACATCAGGTTCCCGGAGGTTCGCTCCCGGTCATGCGGCCGCCATGATTGCACCTCGGGACGGCGCTCGGAAGGTCAAGTCCACACCTCACAGGAGGCGTCCAGGCTCAGCTCGGGGCTGAGCTCCAGGTCACGCGTCCGGCGCCGGGTCGGTCACGTCCGCGACCGTCGCGCCCAGCACCCGCACCAGCTCGGCGCCCTCGAGCGTCGCCGAGACGCCGTGCGCGCCGGCGCCGATCGACACCAGCCCGTGCACGCGCGCGTCGGCGATGACCGGCCAGGGGTGCAGCGAGCCGAACGGTGTGATGGTGCCGCGCTCGTACCCGGTGACGTCCCGCGCGGTGGCGGCGTCCGGCATCGACAGCCGGTTCACGCCCAGCAGCTCGCGCAGGCGCGGCCAGGCGATGGTGCGGTCGCCGGGGACCAGGACGAACAGGTAGTCGTCGTCACCACGGCGCACCACGATCGTCTTGACCACCTGCGACGGGTCGATGCCCCTGGCCGCGGCCGCCTCCGCCAGCGAGGAGACCCGACCGTGCCGCGCCACCACGTGCGGGATGCCGGACGCCTGCAACGCCTCGAGCGCTCGCCGCTCGCCCTCTGTCGTCTCCACGGACCCACGTTATGCGCGGGCGGTGCGTGGGTGCCGCCTGGGAGAATGGCCCGTCGTGAGCGGTCCCGACGAGCACGAGCGCGGTGCGGAGCGTCCGCGCCGACGTGGCGCCGGGCGTCCGGAGCGGCACGCGGGCCAGGACGGACGCCGCCACGGCGACGGGGACCGCGCGCCGGGGAACCGGCCCGACCAGCGTGGCGCCCGCCGCCGCGAGCGCGTCGCGCACCTGCGCGCGCAGGTGGAGCTGCCGCCCGTCACGTACCCGGAGGAGCTGCCGGTCAGCGCCCGGCGGGCGGAGATCGCGGCGACCATCGCGGCCCACCAGGTGGTGGTGGTCGCGGGGGAGACGGGCAGCGGCAAGACGACGCAGCTGCCCAAGATCCTGCTCGAGCTCGGTCGCGGCCGCGCCGGCCAGATCGGGCACACGCAGCCGCGCCGGATAGCGGCCCGCACGGTCGCCGAGCGGGTGGCCGACGAGCTGGGCGTGCCCTTGGGCGGTGTGGTCGGCTACCAGGTGCGGTTCACCGACGAGTCGAGCGACCACACGCTCGTCAAGGTGATGACCGACGGCATCCTGCTGGCGCAGATCCAGCGGGACCCGCAGCTGCTGGCCTACGACACGATCGTGGTCGACGAGGCCCACGAGCGGTCGCTGAACATCGACTTCATCCTCGGCTACCTGACCCGGCTGCTGCCGCAGCGGCCGGACCTCAAGCTCGTCATCACCTCCGCCACCATCGACTCCGAGCGGTTCGCCTCGCACTTCGCCGCCGCGGACGGCGCGCCGGCGCCGATCGTCGAGGTCACGGGCCGCACGTACCCGGTGGAGCTGCGGTACCGGCCCCTGTCGCCGGACCGGGCGGCGGAGGAGTCCGCGCTCGGGGCGGGCGACGAGGACGACGAGGAGGGGGCGGACGACCTCACCGCGCCCGGCCGGTCGAGGCGTGCCGGTGCAGCGGCAGTGGGCCGGCGCGGTGCCGGCCGGGGCAAGGGTTCGCCGGCGGCCGCCGCGAGGCGTCCGCGTGCCGAGGCGAAGGACCTGGTCACCGGCATCGTCGAGGCGGTCGACGAGCTCATGGTCGCCGGACCGGGCGACGTGCTCGTCTTCCTCTCCGGCGAGCGGGAGATCCGGGACGCCGAGGACGGGCTGCGCGGCGCGCTCGGCCCGCGGGTGACCGACCCGCAGCACCCGCAGGCCGTGGAGCTGCTGCCCCTGTACGCCCGGCTGTCCGCGCCGGAGCAGCGGCGCGTGTTCGAGCCGCACGGCAAGCGGCGCGTGATCCTGGCGACCAACGTCGCCGAGACGTCGCTGACCGTGCCGGGGGTCCGGTACGTCGTCGACCCCGGCACCGCCCGCATCTCGCGGTACTCGCAGGCCACCAAGGTGCAGCGGCTGCCGATCGAGCCGATCTCGCAGGCCTCGGCGAACCAGCGGTCCGGCCGCTCCGGCCGCGTGGCTCCCGGCATCGCGATCCGCCTGTACTCCGCCGACGACCTCGCGTCCCGGCCGGAGTACACCGAGCCGGAGATCCTGCGCACGTCGCTGGCGTCGGTGATCCTGCAGATGATCGCCGTCGGCGTGGTCCGCACGCCGGACGAGGTGGCGCAGTTCCCGTTCGTCGACCCGCCGGACGTGCGCGCCGTCCGTGACGGCGTGGCCCTGCTGACCGAGCTCGGCGCGCTGTCCACCGGCCCGGGCGGCACCCGCCTGACCGACACCGGCCGCGCGCTGGCGCAGCTGCCGATCGACCCGCGGCTGGCGCGGATGATCGTCGAGGCGGGCAAGCGCGATGTCGCCCGCGAGGTCGTCGTCATCGCCGCCGCCCTGTCGATCCAGGACCCGCGGGAGCGTCCGGCGGACCAGCGCGAGGTGGCCGACGCCCTGCACCGGCGGTTCGCCGACCCGTCGTCGGACCTGCTGACCTACCTGAACCTGTGGCAGTGGCTGCGCGAGCAGCGGCACGCGCTCAGCGGGTCGGCGTTCCGGCGGCTGGTGCGGTCCGAGCACCTCAACTACCTGCGCGTCCGCGAGTGGCAGGACGTGGTGACGCAGCTGCGCGACATGGTGAAGGGGCTGGGGATCGACGCCCGCGGTGGTCCGCGGCCCGTCGGGGACGGGGCGCCGGCCGGGGCGAAGGACGTCGTGGGAGATGGCCGTGGCGGGCGCGGACGTGGCGGCGTGGTGCGGGACGGTGGCCGACGGCTGCCCCCCGGTGCCGTGGTCGCGGAGCAGACGCCGACAGCGGGCTCCGCGTCCGAGGGCGCCGACGTGGCGGCTGCGAGCGCCGGCCGGTCAGCCACATCGGCAGCAGCCGACGTCGCGGCCTCGTCGTCCGCCGCCGTCGAGGACCTCACCGAGCGCACCACCTGGGCGTGGGACGGCGACCGGATCCACCTCGCCGTGCTGGCCGGCCTGCTGTCGCAGATCGGCATGCAGGAGGCCACGGAGGTCACCCCCGCCGCCCGCTCGGGCCGCAACGCGCCGCCGCAGGGACGCGGCCGCCCGCGCCCGCGCAACGAGTACCTCGGCGCCCGCAACGCGCGGTTCGCCATCTTCCCGGGCTCCGGCCTGGCCCGCCGTCCCCCGGCGTGGGTGATGGCGGCCGAGCTGGTCGAGACGTCCCGCCTGTGGGCGCGCGACGTCGCGCGCATCCGACCCGAGTGGGCCGAGGAGCTGGCCGGCCACCTCGTCCGGCGCAGCTACTCCGAACCGGCGTGGAGCACCCGGCAGGGCGCCGCGATGGTGACCGAGAAGGTGACGCTGTACGGCGTGCCGATCGTCACCGACCGGCGCATCCTGCTCGGCTCGGTGGACCGCGCGCAGGCGCGCGAGCTGTTCATCCGGCACGCGCTGGTGCAGGGCGAGTGGACCACCCACCACACCTTCTTCCACGAGAACCGCCGGCTGCTGGCCGAGGCGCAGGCGCTCGAGGCGCGCGCGCGCCGCCGCGACCTGGTGGTGGACGACGACGTGCTCTTCGACTTCTACGACGAGCGCGTGCCGGACGACGTGGTCTCGGCGCGGCACTTCGACACCTGGTGGAAGGGCGCGCGGCGCTCCCAGCCGGAGCTGCTGGCGTTCACCCGCGACCTGCTGGTGGCACCGGGTGCGCAGCAGATCGACGAGTCGGCGTTCCCCTCGAGGTGGCCGCAGGGCGACGTCAGCATGCCGCTGACCTACCAGTTCGAGCCCGGCACCGAGGCCGACGGCGTGACGGTGCACATCCCCCTGGTCACGCTCGCGCGGCTGCGTCCGGAGGGGTTCGACTGGATGGTCCCGGGGGTGCGCGCCGAGCTGGTCACCGCCACCATCCGTGCGCTGCCGAAGCCGGTGCGGGTGCAGCTGGTGCCGGCGCCGGACGTGGCGCGGGCTGTGGACGCGTGGATGGACGAGCACCTCGCGTCCTGGGAGGACACCGTGCGGGCCGGCGACGCCGCGCCGTCGTTCCACGAGGCGTTCGCGCAGGCCGTGCGCGCGATGCGGGACGTGGAGGTGCCGCCCGACGCGTTCGACGACGAGCGGCTGCCGGCGCACCTGCGGATGACGTTCCGCGTGGTCGACGCCGGTGGGGGCGTGCTCGACGAGGGCAAGGACCTGGTGGCGCTGCAGCGGCGGCTGGCCGGGGACGCGCAGGACGCGGTGTCGTCCGCCGTCCGCACCGCGGTGGCCGCGGCGCTGGCGGAGGCGCAGGCCGCGTCCGGTGGCGGAGCCGGAGCCGGCCGAGGTCGAGGTCGCGACGCACGCGGCCGCGAGCGTGGACGGCTCGGAACCGTGCACGACGAACGCGGCGGCGACCGCGCGCAGCGGACGGCCGGCTCGGGCGCCACGAGCGCCCCCGGCCCGACCGTCGGCGCCGCCACGGACCCGTCGTCGTCCGCGGGCCAGCCCGCCGCAAACCTCGAGCGCAGCGACCTGCGGACGTGGCCGGACCTGCCCGACCGACCTGGAGAGCCGGCCGGGTCGCTGCCGGAGCAGGTGTCGACCACGGCCGCGGGTGGCGTCGTCGTGCGGGCATACCCGTCGCTCGTCGAGCTGCCGGGCCCCCCGCCGTCCGTCGGGGTGCGGCTGCTCGCCGACGCCGGTGCGGTTCCCGACGAGCACCGCCGCGGCCTGCGGCGCCTGCTGCTGCTCGACGTCGGGCTGGCGACCGCCCGGGTGTCGTCCCGCTGGACCGGCACGCAGGCACTCGCGCTCGCGGCCTCCCCGTACCGGGACACGGCAGCCCTGGTCACGGACGTGCAGCTGGCCGCGATCGACCGGCTGATCACCCGCCACCTGACCGCCACGGCCGCCGGTGCCGCACCGGAGGCAGCCGTCCGGGACGCCGCCGCCTACACGGCGCTGCGCACGGCCGTCCGCGACCGTCTGGAGGACGAGGTGCACCGCCTGGTCGCCGACCTCGTCGCCGTCCTCACCGCCTGGCGCGAGGTGCAGGCCGCGGTCCGCGCCTCGTCGTCCCTCGCCCTGCTCGGCACCGCCCGTGACGTCCGCGACCAGACGGACGCCCTGGTGCACGACGGTTTCGTCACCGAGGTCGGCGCCGACCGCCTGCCCCAGCTGACGCGGTACCTGCGCGCCGCCGCGTACCGGCTGACCAAGGCGGCCGAGAACCCGCAGCGTGACGAGTCGCTGGCCGCCCAGGTGCGGGAGGTGGAGGGCCTGTACCGGGACACCGTCGCCCGCACCGCCGGCCGAGCGCCGGACGCGGTCCGGACGGCAGCCCTGGACGAGGTCCGGTGGCTGCTCGAGGAGCTGCGCGTGAGCCTGTTCGCCCAGCAGCTCGGCACCCCGGTCCCGGTGTCCACCACCCGCATCCGCAAGGCGCTCGCCGCCATCGCCTGACCGAGGGCGGCGCAGCCGCGGGCGGCGCTGCACGTCACCCCGGCAACGCCTGGGCCACCAACGGCCAGCCGCCCACGGCCCCGTCGCCACTCGTGCGCCACCCGCCCGGATCGGCCGCCGTCCCCCGCGTCGGTGGTCACGGGCAGACTCATCGGCATGGCTTCCACGGACGGTTCCGGCCGGTGCTTCGGTGACGGCGACCCCCTGCTCGCGCAGTACCACGACGAGGAGTGGGGCGTGCCGGTGCACGGCGAGCACGCGCTGTTCGAGCGCTTCGCGCTGGAGGGTTTCCAGTCGGGCCTGTCCTGGATCACCGTCCTGCGGAAGCGGCCGGCGTTCCGGGCGGCGTTCGCCGACTTCGACGCCGAGGTGGTGGCGGGCTTCGGGGACGACGACGTCGCCCGGCTGATGGCCGACGCGGGCATCGTGCGCAACCGCGCCAAGATCGAGGCCACCATCGCCAACGCCCATGCGCTGCGCGCCCTGCACCAGCACGGTCGCACGCTGGACGAGGTGCTGTGGTCGCACGCCCCGGAACCCGCGGCCGAGAGCCGACGCCGGCCGCTGACCTGGGCGGACGTGCCCGCCACCAGCCCGGAGTCCACCGCCCTGGCCAAGGAGCTGAAGCAGCTCGGCTTCCGGTTCGTCGGACCCACCACGGCGTACGCGAGCATGCAGGCGTGCGGGGTGGTGGACGACCACCTCGCCGCCTGCCCGGTGGCCGTCGCGCGGGACGCCGGGGCCCCGGTCGGGGCGGCGCCCGTGGGTGGCGACGCCCACCCCTGAGAGGCGCGCGCCACGGTTCGTCCGACGCGATGAGCAGCTCCCCGAAATCGGACACGTCGGGGCTAGCATCTGCGGCCGTGGCACTGGGGGACAACGAGGGCAGCGAGGCCCTCTACGCACCGATGCTGCGTCCGGCACCCGTCGACGCGGCGCTTCTCATCGCGGTGCACAGGGGGCTGGAAGCGGTCCCGGTGCGGTCCCTGCACGCGGAGCTGAGTGCCGACGGTTCGGCAGCGGCGGCCCGGTCCGAGGGCAGCGGCACCGCCGTCCCCTGCGCCACGAGCGGCATCCCGCTGGCGCCGCACCCGTCACGTCAGCACAGCGGGCTGGCGCATCGTCAGCGCCCCTGAGGCCGTCTCACCCTGCACGCTGCCCCGTCTCACCAAACGGGCAATGGTGACCGTACTGCGAGACGCCGGGTATCGTCCTGCACACCATCCAGAGCGGCCGAGAGACCTGGCTCGTCGACGCCGCAGCAACCCCCCTTCCTCCGGGGAGGGTGTGGGTGCTTCAGCCGGGACCGATGGAGTGACCATGAGCGTTGCCGACGCCCGGACCGCCGAGAGCGGTCCCGTCGTTGCGCCTGTGGACCGGCCGACCGTCTCGTTCGAGCTGTTCCCGCCGCGCAACCCCGATGCCGCCCCGAAGCTGTGGGACACCATCCGCCGCCTCGAAGCGGTCCGGCCGGACTTCGTCTCCGTCACCTACGGCGCGTCCGGTCGCACCCGCACCACCAGCCGGGCCCTCGTCCGGCGGATGCTGCACGAGACCACGCTGACCCCGATCGCCCACCTGACCTGCGTCGGCGCATCCCGCGAGGAGATCTCCACCATCGTGCGGGAGTTCCTCGACGAGGGCGTCCGCTCGTTCCTGGCGCTGCGCGGCGACCCGCCCGAGGGCGAGGCGCGGTGGCAGGCGCACCCGCACGGGCTGACCACGGCCAGCCAGCTGGTGGAGCTGTTGCGGGAGATCGAGCAGGAGCGCTGCGAGCAGAGCCCGGCACAGGCCGTGCGCGCGCGGGTCAAGCCGCTGTCGATCGCCGTGGCGGCGTTCCCCCGCGGCAACCGGCTGACCGGCAGCTCCCGTGAGCAGGACATCCAGGCGCTGCTGGCCAAGCAGCGCGCCGGTGCCGACTTCGCCATCACCCAGGTGTTCTACGACGCCGACTCCTACCTCGAGCTGGTGGGCGAGGCTCGCCGGGCCGGGGTCGTCATCCCCATCGTCCCCGGGCTGATCCCCGCCACCGACCCCGCCCGCCTGGTCCGCACGGAGCAGGTGACCGGCGTCCCGGTGCCACCGGACCTGCTCGCCCTGCTCGACGAGGCCGACGACGAGGCCGAGCGCCGCCGCCGCGGCCTGCGCTTCGGCATCGAGCTGATCGACCGGGTGCTCGAGGGCGGTGCCCCCGGCATCCACCTCTACACGTTCAACAAGCACGAAGCCGCACTCGACCTGCTGGAAGGGGCCGGCCTGGTCGGCCGCCCCACCGCCACCACCACCGCGAGGACAGACGCATGACGCAGCGCACCGCCTTCCCGACCGGCACGATCCTCGGCTACCCGCGGATCGGTCCCCGCCGCGAGCTGAAGAAGGCCCTCGAGTCCTTCTGGGCCGGCCGGTCCACCGCCGCCGAGCTGGAGCAGGTGGCCGCCGACCTGCGCAAGCGCACCCGCACCCGCCTGGCCGAGCTGGGGCTGCGCACCGACGTGCCGGCGATCCCGTCCGCCTTCTCGTTCTACGACCACGTGCTCGACGCCGCCGTGGTGCTCGGCGCCGTGCCGGCCCGGTTCGCGGACCTGCGCGACGCCGAGGGCCGCCTCGACCTCGCCGGCTACTCCACGGTGGCCCGCGGCCGCGGTGACGACCTGCCGCTCGAGATGACCAAGTGGTTCGACTCGAACTACCACTACCTGGTGCCGGAGATCGGCCCGGACACCGAGTTCCGGCTCTCCGGCGACCGGCCCGTGCAGGAGTTCGCCGAGGCGCTGGCGGACGGCGTGCTGACCCGTCCGGTGCTGGTGGGCCCGGTGACGTTCCTCGCGCTGGCGAAGGCCGCCGAGGGCGCCCCCGAGGGCTTCGCGCCGATCGACCGCCTGGCCGACGTGCTGCCGGTGTACGTCGAGCTGCTCGCCGCACTGCGCGCCGCCGGCGCCACCTGGGTGCAGCTCGACGAGCCCGCGCTGGTGTCCGAGTCGACCGGCGTGCCGACGGAGCGGCTGCTCGCCGCGGCGGAGGAGGCGTACCGGGTGCTCGGCGACGCCACCGACCGCCCGGCGATCCTGGTCGCGGCACCGTACGGCGACCTCGGCGCCGCGCTGCCGGTGCTGGCGCGCACGGCCGTCGAGGGCCTCGCGATCGACCTGGTCCGCGGCGACCTGCCGACCGGCTCGGTGGCCGGCCTGGAGACGAAGACCCTGGTCGGCGGCGTGATCGACGGCCACAACATCTGGCGCGCCGACCTCGACGGCGCCCTGTCGACGCTCGAGCAGCTGGAGACGCTGGGCGCCGCGGCGGTGGCCGTCGGCACCTCCACCTCCCTGTTCCACACCCCGCACGACGTGGCCGACGAGCCGAACCTCGACCCGTCGCTCGCGTCCTGGCTCGCCTTCGCCGACCAGAAGGTCGTCGAGGTCGTCACCCTGGCGGAGGGCCTGACGGAGGGCCGCGAGGCGATCCACGACGCGCTGCGTGCCGCCGCGGACGCCCGTGCGGCCCGCGCCGCAGCGGGCGGCGTGGTCCGGCCGGAGGTCCGCGAGCGCGTCGCCGCGCTGACCGCCGAGCAGTTCCACCGTGGCTCGTTCGACGAGCGCCGGGCTGCCCAGGAGGCCCGGCTGCAGCTGCCGGCCCTGCCCACCACCACGATCGGCTCGTTCCCGCAGACCCCGGAGATCCGCGCGGCCCGCGCGGCGTTCGGTGCCGGCAAGCTCACCGCGGCGGAGTACGAGGACGAGATGCGCGCCGAGATCGGCCGCGTCGTCGACCTGCAGGAGCAGCTCGGCCTCGACGTGCTGGTGCACGGCGAGCCGGAGCGCAACGACATGGTGCAGTACTTCGCCGAGCACCTCGACGGGTTCGCGGTGACGAGCAACGGCTGGGTGCAGTCCTACGGCTCCCGGTGCACGCGGCCGTCGATCCTGTGGGGAGACGTGTCCCGCCCGGCGCCGATCACGGTGCCGTGGACCACGTACACGCAGTCGCTGACCGAGAAGCCGGTCAAGGGCATGCTCACCGGTCCGGTGACGATCCTCGCGTGGTCGTTCGTCCGCGACGACCAGCCGCTGGCCGACACCGCCAACCAGGTGGCCCTGGCGCTGCGCGACGAGATCGCCGACCTCCAGGCCGCCGGCATCGCCATCGTCCAGGTGGACGAGCCCGCCCTGCGCGAGCTGCTCCCGCTGCGCGAGAAGGACCACGCCGCCTACCTCGACTGGTCGGTCGCGTCCTTCCGCCTGGCCACCTCCGGCGTCCGTCCCGACACGCAGATCCACACCCACCTCTGCTACTCGGAGTTCGGGCAGATCTTCGGCGCCATCGACGGGCTGGACGCGGACGTGACCAGCATCGAGGCGGCCCGCTCGAAGATGGAGATCCTGGGCGACATCGCCGCCGCGGGCTACCCGCGGGGCATCGGACCGGGCGTCTACGACATCCACTCGCCGCGCGTGCCCAGCGAGGCGGAGGTGACCGAGCTGCTGTCCGAGGCGGTGCAGGCGATCGACCCCGCGCAGCTGTGGGTCAACCCCGACTGCGGCCTGAAGACCCGCCGCTACGAGGAGGTCAACCCCTCGCTCGAGCACATCATCGCCGCGACGCGCACCGTGCGCGCGGGCCTCTGAGGCCGGCGGGGTGACGGTGGAGAGCGACTGTCCGACGGACGACGCCGGGTTGCTGCCGGGCGCCGACGAGGCGACCGGCGCTGACCAGGCGACCGGCGCTGACCAGGCGACGGGCGCTGACCAGGCGACGAGCCAGGACGGCGCGGGCGGCCCGGGCGAGCCGACGGCGAAGCGGGACCGCGGGCGGCTCCGGTCGGCGGGCGACGGTAGCGGCGCCGATCCGACGCCGTCCGGCGCCCCGTTCGACGTGCCGATCGACCTGCTGCGCGCGCGCACCAGCGAGAAGTGGCGCGCCTACGGCCCGGACGTGCTGCCGATGTTCGTCGCGGAGATGGACGTGGTGCCGCCGACGGCGGTCGCGGACGCCGTCGACCACGCCGTCCGCTCCGGTGACACCGGCTACGAGCACGGGCAGGTCTACGCCGAGGCGTTCGCCGGTTTCGCCGCCGAGCGGTTCGGCTGGGCGGTGGACCCGTCGACCACCCGCACGGTGGCCGACGTGATGCGCGGCGTGGTCGAGGTGGTGCGGCTGTTCACCGCCCCCGGCGACGCCGTCGTGATCACGCCGCCGGTCTACGCGCCCTTCCGCACCCATCTCGAGCACGCCGACCGCCGGGTGCTCGCGGCGCCGCTGACACCCGAGGGCCGTCTGGACCCGGCCACGCTCGATCAGGCGCTCGGCGAGGCTCGTCGGGACGGCCGTCCTGCCGTGCTGCTGCTCTGCCAGCCGCACAACCCCACGGGCGTCCTGCACTCGTTCGACGAGCTGCGCGCGGCCGGCGACCTCGCCCGGTCGCACGGGGTGCGCGTGGTGGCCGACGAGATCCACGCGGCGATCCTGCCGACCCGGGCCGACGGCACCCGGCCGGCGTTCGTCCCGACGGTGACGGCGATCCCCGACGCCATCGCGCTGCACTCGGCGTCGAAGGCGTTCAACCTCGCGGGGTTCAAGGCGGCGCTGGCGGTTCCCGGTCCGGATGCGGTCGACGACCTGGCCCGCCTCGGCACCCCGGCTGTGCACGGCATCAGCCACGTCGCCTCGATCGCCCACCAGGCGGCCTTCCGGGACGGCGGCGCGTGGCTGGACGAGGTGCTCGATGCGCTCGGCGCCAACGCCCGGCTGCTCGGCTCGCTGCTCGCGGCGCGGCTGCCCGCCGTCCGCTGGACACCGGGCGACGGCACCTATCTCGCCTGGCTCGACCTGCGGGACGCCGGCCTCCCGGAGGGTGCGGACCCGGCCGCCTTCCTGCTCGAGCACGCGCGCGTGGCCACCGTGCCCGGGCCCGAGTTCGGCACCGAGGGCACCGGCTTCGTCCGGTTCAACCTCGCCACCTCGCCCACCCTCGTCACCGAGGCGGTCGACCGCATCGCCGCCGTGCTGCCCCGGCACGGCTGAGCCACCGGCGTGCGGCTGAGCAGAGCCGCACACCGGGCATGACGACGCCCCGGACCCGATCGGGTTCCGGGGCGTCGTCGTGATCGCCGGACGGCGGCTCACCGCTGGTCAGGGCGTCACGAACCCTGCTGCGACGCCTCCGCGGTGATCGTCGTCGGCTCGGCTGCGCCGTGCTGCACCTCGATGCGTCGCGGCTTGGCCTCCTCGGACACCGGGATGGTCAGCGTGAGCACGCCGTCCGTGTACGTGGCGCTGATCTTGTCCAGCGCCAGCCCACGGCCGACGGTCAGCTGGCGGGCGTAGGTGCCGACCGGACGCTCCTTGGCCAGCCACTGCACGTCCTGCTCGGTGTGGGCCGAGCGCTGCGCGCGGATGGTCAGGGTGCGGTCGTCGACGTTCACGTCGATGCTGCCCGGGTCGGCGCCCGGAAGGTCGACGTGGAGCACGTAGTGGTCACCGCTGCGGTACAGGTCCATCGGCATGCTGGCGGAAGCACGCTCCGACGCGAACATCTGACCGAGCAGACGGTCCATCTCCTGGAAGGGGTCGTACCGCGTAGCCATGTGCGCTCACCTCCCGTGACGGGGTTCGCGGACCTCCCGCGGACCCGGTGCAACCGGCGACCTCCGCGGCCGTCGATCGGCTACACCCACAGGATTAGCACTCGGCGCGGGAGAGTGCCAGCGTCGTTCGCGGTCCGCGAACTACCCCGCTAGCGGTCCAGCGGCTCGCACACCACGACAGGGATGTGCCGACTGGTGCGCTGCGCGTAGCGGGCGTAGCCCGGGTTGTTGCGTACGACGAGGTCCCACAGCCGCTCGCGCTCCGCACCCTCGGCCGTCCGGGCGGTCATCGGCGCGACCGTCGCCCCGCGCTGCACGCTGACCTGCGGGTTCGCCACCAGGTTGAGGTACCAGGACGGGTGCGCGTCACCCCCGTTGTTCGAGGCGACCAGCACCAGCCGGTCACCGTCGGGGGTGCCGGCCAGCGGGGTGGTGCGCGCCTTGCCGGTGCTGCGGCCGGTGGTGGTGAGCAGCACCTGCTCGATGCGGCCGAACCGCCCCAGCAGCCGCCCGCCGGTCGCCCGGTACACGGCCCGGTGCAGGGCGACGAACATCAGCTCCACCCGGTTCAGTCCCATGAGGTGACCCTAAAGGTGTGCCTAGCCCCGGCCGTTCCGGAGAGGATGCCGCATGCTCACCCTCGAGGACGTGTTCCCGCCGTTCGCGCTGAGGATCTCGTGCGGCGCCGTCGAGCTGACGGTCCTGCGGGACGACGACCTCCCCGAGCTCGTGGAGCTCGTCCGCGGCGGGATCCAGGCCCCCGGTCTGCCGATGCCGTTCCTCCGCGCGTGGCACGAGGAGCCCTTCGCGCCAGGGCGTCCCGACGGGTTCCCCACGACCTCGCTGCGCTGGTGGTGGGGGCAGCGGGCGGCGATCGCCCCCGACGACTGGCGCCTCGCGCTGACCGTCCGTCGCGACGGCGAGCTCGTCGGCATGCAGGACCTGCATGCGACGGACTTCCCGCAGACGCACCAGGTGATGAGCGGCTCGTGGCTGGGTCGAGCGCACCAGGGCAGGGGCACCGGGACGCTGATGCGGCAGCTCGTCGTCGGGTTCGCGTTCGACGAGCTGGACGCCGAGCGGTGCGAGTCGGGCTACATCGTGGGGAACCACGCGTCGGCAGCGGTCAGCCGCAAGGTCGGCTACGTCGACAACGGCCGCCGACGCATCGTGCAGCGCACCCTCCACGGCAAGGTCGGGGTGGACGAGCAGCGCGTGACGGTGACGCCGGCGACGTTCGTCCGCCCGGACGAGCCGGTCTCGACCGAGGGCGCCGAGGCGCTGCGGCGGTTCCTGGGCATCGAGCGCGCAGCGACCGACGCAGCGACGGACTCGTAGCGACCCCGCACGGTCCCGGCCGGCGCCTCACTGCAGGACGACGGCCCCGGCCCCGGGCCGGACGCCGATCGTCACGGGGTCGCCGACGCGCAGCCTGTCCGCACCGGTCCCGAGCACGTCGGCCGTCAGCAGCCCCTCGGTCGGGTGCTCGACGACGGCACGGGTGAACGCGCCGAGGAAGGACAGCGCGACCAGCCGGGCCACCGGAGCCGCTCCGGCCGGTGCCGGCGCCAGCTGCAGCTGCTCCGGGCGCACCACGGCGCGCGGCGCGGGCAGCACGTCCAGGTCGTGGGCGACCGCGGCGGCCTGCGTCCCCGCGTCGTTCGAGCTGCTCGACGCCGCCGCAGAACCCGCCCCGACGCCCGTCCCCGAGACCGCGGTCCGGCCGGCGCCGTCCGCCACCTCGACCGGCGCGCCCAGCACCGTCCAGGAGCCGTCCGCGGCCCGCTGCGCGCGCAGCCGGTTCACCGTCCCGACGAACCCGGCGACGAACGCCGACGCCGGCCGGCTGTACAGCGCCCGCGGCGGGTCGATCTGCTCGAGCAGGCCGTCACGCATCACGGCCACCCGGTCGGCCACCGCCATCGCCTCGTGCTGGTCGTGCGTGACCAGCACGGTGGTGACGCCGACCTCGAGCTGCAGCCGCCGGATCTCGTCCCGCAGGTGCTCGCGCACCTGCGCGTCCAGGGCGGACAGCGGCTCGTCCAGCAGAAGCAGCCGCGGCTCGGTGGCGATCGCCCTGGCCAGGGCCACGCGCTGGCGCTGGCCGCCGGACATCTGGTGCGGGTACTTGTCGGCGTGCTTCTCCAGGCGGGTCACCGCGAGCAGCCGGTCCACCGTGGCGGCCGTCTCGGCGGCACCCTTGCGGCGGATCTTCAGGCCGAACGCGATGTTCTGCCGGCCGGTCAGGTTGGGGAACAGGCTGTAGTCCTGGAACACCATGCCGAACCGGCGGTGCCGGGGGGAGACGCGCGTGACGTCCTCGCCGTCCACCAGGATCCGGCCGGCGTCGGGCTGCTCGAAGCCGGCGAGCAGGCGCAGCGCGGTCGTCTTGCCGCAGCCCGACGGGCCCAGCAGGCACACCAGCTCACCGGACTCGACCCGCAGGTGCAGGTCGTCCAGCGCCACGGTGGTGCCGAAGGTCTTGCGGACACCGATCATCTCGATGGTGGCCATGGGGTTCTCCTCTGGTGCGGGAAGTCGGGTGGTGCGACGCGGTGGGGGCCGGTCGGGCACCAGCCGGAGGGTGTGTGGTCAGAAGCCCGTGGTGCTGACGCCCAGGCCGCGGCGCCGCAGCAGGTGCACGACGGCCCCCAGCGCGAGCGCCGTCAGCACCATCACGGCGAGCGCGAGCGCCATGCCGGCCTGCGGGGCGTCCCGCTGGTAGTCGACCAGGTAGGTCGGCAGGGTCGTCTTGAGCAGCAGCGACGCGAACGCGAACTCCCCGAGCACCAGCGCAGCGGTCAGCCCGCCCGCCGCCACCAGGGAGGCGCTGAGGTTGGGCATCAGCACCCGGAACAGGACCGTCGGCAGCCCGGCGCCCAGGCTGCGCGCCGCCTCGACCAGCGTGCGGGCGTTGACGGCCCGCAGGCCGGAGTCGATCGCCCGGTAGGTGAACGGCATCGCCCACACCGCGTAGAACGGCACCAGGGCGAGCGGGCTCGTCAGGAAGCCCGGCGCCACCGTGCGGAAGGTCGCCGCCACGCCCACCACCAGGGCGATCGGCGGCACCACCCACGGCAGCAGCGTCACCGTGGCGAGCACGGTGCGCAGCCGGGGCGCCCGCACCTCCGCGACGATGGCGAGCGGCAGCAGCAGCGCCAGGTCCAGCACCAGCGTCAGCACCGCGAGCAGCGCGCTGGTCCGGGTCGCCTGCCACAGCGCCGGCTCGTGCAGCGCGCTGATCAGGGAGGCTGCCGACCAGCGCGAGAGCAGCGTGTGCTGGTTGAGCAGCACTACCGGCACGTTCTGGAAGGCGAAGCGGGCCATCGCCAGCTGCGGAACCACGAAGTACAGGCCGAGCACGACGAGGAACGTCCAGCGCACCGCCTCGAGCCCCGGCCGACGACGCCCGGCCCCGGGACGCCGAGCCGCCGGACGCCGAGCGGCCGGCCTGCCGGCCCGCTCACCGGCCGGCATCGGGGTCTGCCGGGCCGTCTCCGGCACCACCACGGCGCTCATGCGCGCGACCAGCGGGCGGCGCGGCGCTGCAGCAGGTGCATCAGCACCAGCCCGGCGGCCATCAGCGCCACGGTCCAGGTGACCAGGGCGTACCCCAGGTCCTGCTCACCGGTGATCACGTTGCCCTGCAGCACGAACCGGATCGCCAGCGGCACCAGCTGCCCGCTCGAGTTGAGCACGTACGCCGTGGCGTAGGCGCTGAACGCGTTGATGAACAGCAGCAGCATGCCGCCGAGCACGGAGGGCGCCAGCACCGGCCCGCCCACAGCCCACCAGTAGCGCACCGGACCCGCTCCCATCAGCTCCGCGGCCTCGCGCCAGGTGGTGCGCAGCCCGGAGACGGCCGGCGCGACGACGAGGAACATCAGCGGGATCTCGAAGTACAGGTAGACGAAGGTCATCCCGGGCAGGGTCGACAGCGAGAACCCGGCACCGGCCAGGTCGACGCCGAGCGCCGCGAGCCCCTTGGTCAGCACCCCCTGCGTGCCGACCAGCGCGACGAACGCGAACGCCAGCGGAACCCCGCCGAGCTGGGACGCGACCGAGCTCCACGCGTCGATCGTCGGACGCAGCCAGGTCGGCCGCTGCAGCCCGCGCAGCGCGAACGCCAGCGCGAGCCCCAGCACCCCGCCGATCACCGCCGAGGCGCCGGCCAGCGTCAGCGAGTTGGTGAAGGCCGACCGGTACGGTCCCGACACCGCCCTGACCAGGGCGCCGATCCCCAGGCTGCCGCCCGGCGTGACGGAGTGGAGCACCACCGCCCCCACCGGCCACAGCAGGAACACGCCGACGAACACCAGGAACGGCACCAGCGCCACGGTGGCCCCGTCGGCCCGCCACCCCCGTCGAACCCCCGTCGACCGGCGCGCAGGGGAGGCGACCGCCCCGACGCCCGCGCGCGTGGCGCTGACGTCGGGGCCGGTCACCGGGGTGACCCCCGTGAGCGGGAGCTCGGTCACTTGTCCGCGACCATCGGTCCCCACTGCGCGGCCAGGACGGCCTTGGCGGCGTCCAGCTGCTTCTGCGTCGGGAACGCGATCTTGGCGATGGTGGCCGGGTCCGGCAGGTTGGCGGCCGTCGCCTGGTCCACCAGACCGGCCTTCACCAGCGAGGCGTACCGGGCCGGGATGGCGCCGCCCTTGAGGTAGCCGAGAGCGCCGTCGTTGCCGACCAGGTGCTCGAGGAACAGCTCGGCGGCGCACGGGTGCGCCGACTGCGTGACGACGGACTGCGCGTAGTACCCGCCGTACACGCCGTCCTGCGGCACGGTCACCTGCAGGTCGAAGCCGGCCTGCTGCATCAGCGGCTTCAGGGCCGGGAAGTTGTACGTCCAGTCCAGGGCGATCGGCACCTCGCCGGACAGCAGGTTCGCCTTGTTCACCTTGGTCAGCGTGAGGTTGCCCGACTTCTTCAGGTCGGAGAAGTACTGGATCCCCGGCTTGATGTCGTCGAAGCTGCCGCCGTTCGCCAGCGACGCCGCCATCACCGCGGCGAACGCGGCACCCGCCTCGCGCGGGTCACCGTTCAGGCCGATCTGGCCCTTGTACTGCGGGTCCTTCAGGTCGGCGAACGTCTTGGGGGCGTTCTTCACCAGCTTGGTGTTCACGCCGATCGACATCACGCCGTAGTACGCGGCGACCCAGTGGCCGTCGGCGTCCTTGAGGTTCGCCGGGATCTCGTCCCACACCGTCGGCTTGTAGGTCTGCGCGTAGCCGTCGTCGATCATCTGCTGCGTGAAGGACGCGCCGACGTCCACCAGCTCCGGCTGGCTCGCCTGACCGCGCAGCGTCTTGATCGCCGTGAGCTCGTCGGCGGACGAGGCGTCGGGGTTGGCGACGGTGGCGTTGATCCCGTACGTCTTGCGGTACGAGTCGAGGATCCCGCCGTAGTTGGCCCACGTGTCCGGCAGCGCGATGAGGTTCACCGCGCCCTCCTTCTTCGCAGCGGCGGCGATCTGCGGCACGGTGGTCCCGCAGCTGGTCGCGGCGGCCGTCCCCGAGGCGCTGGTGGCGCCCGAGGAGGCGGTGCTCGACGTGCCGGCGGCCGCGGAGCTGCACGCGGACAGCGCGAGGGCCGCTACGGCCAGAGGAGCGAGCAGGGTCAGCTTGCGCATCGATGTCCCTCGGTAGGAAGTGAGGCCGACGCGATGTCGGCGCGTCACGGTGTCTACCGACGCAAGTCGACGTGCCAGGTGCTGACGGATGAACGGGACGTGGCGCCGCGGCGAAGTTCTGGACCGCGGTCCAGATGGCGACCCTCGGCGCACGCCGAGGTCAGCGCGCCGGCTGGGGCGCCACAGGCGGGTGGACGACGGGTCGCTGGGCCGAGGTCAGAGCGCGGCGGCCAGCGGGCCACCGCCGGCGAGAGCGTCCAGCAGCGCCGTCACGATGCGGACGTCGGCATCGAGCCACGGCACGTCGAGCCACTGCCCGGCGGGCAGCCAGCGCAGCTCGTCGTGCTCCACGAGAGGCTCCGGGATGCCCGACGAGACCTCGGCCAGCCACAGCCGCATCTCGTACCGCTCGGACAGCCGCCACGCACCGCGCTCGGGGCCGACGATCTCCCGGCCCAGCAGCACGCGGACCCCGAGCTCCTCACGGATCTCGCGGTGCAGTGCCTCTTCCGGGGACTCCCCGGCGTCGACCTTGCCGCCGGGGAACTCCCAGCGGCCGGCAAGGCTGGCCGGGGTGGCGCGCCGACCGGCGAGGAGCAGCTGCGGGTCGTCGAGGTCGTCCACCAGTGCGGCGGCGACGACGAGGCTCGGTGCCATGGTCGTCAGTCTGCCAGTCGCACCGGCGGGGACATGACGGCCGACCGGTCAGCGGTGACCGGTCGGCCGGCGGATGTGAGGTGCTGCGGTACTGCTCAGCGGATGCCCTGGGCGACGGCCCAGGCAACCGCCTCGGAGCGGGTCGAGACGCCGATCTTGCGATAGACGCTGCGGACCTGCGACTTCACCGTGTTGCGGGTGACGAAAAGCCGGGTTGCGATCTCCTCGAGCGTGACGTCTTCGGCAAGCTCTGCGAGGACAACGCGCTCCCGGCGCGTGAGTGACTCGACCGGTGCGGTCGTCGTGCCGGTCGAGCCGGCCGTCTCCAACATGCTCATGGTGCCCTCCGGTTGCCTACGGACCCCGGCCCCTCCGGGTCCCGCTGTGCTGCTGCGTACCGGATGAGAGGAGGTCGGTGGCTCCCCATGACGCCACTTTCCGACTCTCGTCTTGCACAGGCCCCCCCGTGCCGCCGAACGCTTGCGCCAAGAATGACGCGCGGCATCCGGACGAGATACACCGCTAGGCAATAGCACCCACGATTCACCCGAACGGGTCAAGGGACGAATGGCCCTTAGTTATCGATTCGAGATCCCGTGGCAGCAAATCGTTACGCGAATGAGACAAATCGCCCTCGTCGCGTGCGGTCAGTGTGCCAGACGAAGGGGCCGTGAGCCCCTCGAGCACCCCTCAGAGACTCGTCAGAGACCCCTCCAGGGGCCGTCCGGCGCGTGTCGAGCGGGTGAAAACTGGACGATCGCCCAGGATCGGGGCCTCCGCCGACGGCTCAGGCCGGGTTGGGGTCAGGCCGGGTTGGGTCCGGCCGGGTTGAGCCCGGCGTACTCCTCGGCCGAGAGCAGGGTGCCGGTCTCCGTCACGTCCACGCGCAGCAGCCAGCCGGCGCCGTACGGGTCGGAGTTCACCACGGACGGGTCGTCGACCGCGGCCTGGTTGACCTCCACGACGGTGCCGCTGACCGGAGAGAACAGCTCGGAGACGGACTTGGTCGACTCCACCTCGCCGATCACGGCGCCGGCGGTGACCTCGTCACCGACGGTCGGCAGCTCCAGATAGACGATGTCGCCCAGCGCGTCGGCCGCCACCGACGTGATGCCCACCGTGGCGGGGGAGCCGGAGTCGAGCCACTCGTGCTCGACGGTGTACTGCAGGTGGGCGGGGGGCTCGACGGCGGTCATGGCGGTTCTCCTGACGGGTCGTGGTGCTGGCGGTGGTGGTGGAGGCGGTGGTGGTGCTGGCGGTCGGTGGTGCTTGGCGGTCGGTCGTGCTGGCGGTCGGTGGTGCCGACGCTAGCGGTGCGGCCGGGCGACGGCGGTGGTCCCGCGGGTCACCGGGGGCGGCGGTAGAACGGCAGCGCGACGACGCGCACCGGTTCCGGGCGACCCCGGACGTCGACGTCGAGCTGCGTGCCCTCGGCCGCCACCGACGGGTGCACGTACGCCATGGCGATCGGGTGGCCCAGCGTCGGCGACGGTGCACCGGACGTCACCGTGCCGACCACCTGGTCGGGGCCGGCGAGCACCGGGTACCCGTGCCGGGCGGCCCGTCGACCGAGCCCCTGCAGACCCACCAGCACGCGCGTCGGCTCGGCGGCCGCGCGGGCCTCCAGCGCCTCGCGCCCGACGAACGGCACGGGCTGCCCGTCGGCACCGGTCTTGCCGAGGGCCACCACGCGGCCCAGGCCGGCGTCGTGCGGCGTGGTGGTGCGGTCGAGCTCGTTGCCGTACAGCGGCATGCCGGCCTCGAGGCGGAGGCTGTCCCGTGCCGACAGGCCGGCCGGCACCAGGCCGAGGGGGGCGCCGACCTCGAGCAGCCGCCGCCACAGCACCGGCGCGTCGTCGGCCGCCACGTAGAACTCGAAACCGTCCTCGCCGGTGTAGCCCGTGCGGGCCAGCAGGGCCGGGCGACCGGCGAACGTGAACGGCAGGCAGGCGTAGTACTTGAGCGCCGTGACCTCGTCGTCGGCCAGCTCGATCCCGGCCGCGAGCACGATCTCGAGGGCTCGCGGGCCCTGCACGGCGACCAGCGCGGTCGCCGCGGACTGGTCGTCCACCACGACGTCCAGCCCTGCCGCGCGCTCCTGCAGCGCCGCCAGCACCGGGTCGTGGTTCGAGGCGTTGGCCACCACCAGGTAGCGGTCGGCCTCCAGGTGGTAGACGACCAGGTCGTCGATCACGCCGCCGTCCGGTGCGCAGATCATCGTGTACTTGGCGCCGAGCAGCCGGATCGCGGAGGCGTGACCCACCAGCGCCCGGTCGAGGAACGCCCCGGCGTCCGGGCCGGTGACGACGATCTCGGCCATGTGCGACAGGTCGAACAGGCCTGCGGCGGTGCGGACGGCGGTGTGCTCCGCCAGGTCCGAGGTGTAGCGCAGCGGCATCTGCCAGCCGGCGAACGACGTGAGCGCGGCGCCGAGGGCGACGTGCTCGTCGTGGAGGGGGGAGCGGCGGTCGGCGGCAGCGGTATCGGTGACGGCGGTGTCAGTCATGGTGATCAGTCCTCGAAGGCCTCGACGGGCGGGCAGGAGCAGACGAGCTGACGGTCGCCACGGGCGCCGTCGATGCGGCGGACGGGCGGCCAGTACTTGCCGTGCCGCAGGGCCGCGACGCCGTAGGCGGCGGTCTCGCGGGAGTACGGGTGGGTCCACTCGTCGGCCACCAGGGACGACGCGGTGTGCGGGGCGTTGCGCAACGGCGAGTCCTCCAGCGGCCACGTGCCGGCGGCGACCTCGTCGATCTCGCGGCGGATCGCGACGAGCGCGTCGACGAACCGGTCGAGCTCGCCCAGGTCCTCGCTCTCGGTCGGCTCGACCATCAGCGTGCCGGCCACCGGGAACGACAGCGTGGGGGCGTGGAACCCGTAGTCCATCAGCCGCTTCGCGACGTCCTCGGCGGTGACCCCGGTCGCCTTGGTGATGGGGCGCAGGTCGAGGATGCACTCGTGCGCGACCAGCCCGGCCGGGCCGGTGTACAGCACGGGGAAGTGCTCGTTCAGGCGGCTGGCCAGGTAGTTCGCGGCGAGCACCGCGGTGCGGGTCGCGTGGGTGAGGCCGTCGGGACCCATCAGGGCGACGTAGGCCCAGGCGATCGGCAGGATGCCGGCCGAGCCCCAGTTGGCGGCAGCGACCGGCGGGGTGACGTGGCGCCCGTGGGCGCCGGTCTCCGTCGTCGTGCCGTCGGACGCGTCGCCCGTGGCGTGCCGGCCGGGGGTCGGGTCGCCCGGAAGGAACGGCGCGAGGTGCGCCGCGACGCCGATCGGGCCGACGCCGGGGCCGCCGCCGCCGTGGGGGATGCAGAACGTCTTGTGCAGGTTCAGGTGCGACACGTCGCCGCCGAGCTCGCGCGGCCGGGCCAGCCCGACGAGCGCGTTGAGGTTGGCGCCGTCGATGTAGACCTGGCCACCGGCCTGGTGCACCAGCTCGGTCACCTCACGGACCCGCTCCTCGTACACGCCGTGCGTCGAGGGGTAGGTGAGCATGATCGCCGCCACCTGCGAACCGTGATCCGCCAGCTTCGCGCGCAGGTCGTCCAGGTCGATGGACCCGTCGGGCGCGGTGCCGACGACCACCACGCGCAGGCCGGCGAGAGCCGCCGAGGCCGCGTTGGTGCCGTGGGCGGAGGCCGGGATCAGGCAGACGGTCCGCTCGTCGTCGCCGCGCGAGCGGTGGTAGCCGGCGATCGCCAGCAGGCCGGCCAGCTCACCCTGCGAGCCGGCGTTGGGCTGCACGGACACCGCGTCGTACCCGGTGAT
This sequence comes from Cellulomonas sp. 73-145, assembly GCA_001898185.1. Taxonomy (GTDB): domain Bacteria; phylum Actinomycetota; class Actinomycetes; order Actinomycetales; family Cellulomonadaceae; genus Cellulomonas. The sequence goes on from MKTI01000006.1 coordinate 150,618, forward strand.
GTCCGCCAGCCAGCTCTCGAGGTCGGAGACGAGCTGGGCGTACCCGGCCTGCTGGTCGGCGGGCGCGTACGGGTGGATGTCGGCGAAGCCAGGCCAGCTGATCGGCTCCATCTCCACCGTGGCGTTCAGCTTCATGGTGCAGGAGCCGAGCGGGATCATCGTGCGGTCCAGCGCCAGGTCCTTGTCGGACAGCCGGCGCAGGTACCGCAGCATCGCCGTCTCGGACCGATTCACGTGAAACACCGGGTGGGCGAGGTAGCCGGTGGTGCGGAGCAGAGCGGCGTTGGCCGGGACCGCAGGGGGCGCGGCCGGGGTCACGACGGCGAAGCGGTCGTCCGTGCCGGCGTCCAGCGTGGTGGCACCGGCCTCCGCGAAGGCGGTCAGCACGGCGACCAGGTCGGCCGGGGTGGTGGTCTCGTCGCAGGAGGCCTGGACGTGGTCGTCGTCGGGCGCCCAGATGTTCACGCCCAGCTCGGCGGCGTGCTCGACGATCTCGCGGGCACGGGAGCCGGGCACCTCCGCGCGGACCGTGTCGAAGATGTCGTCGTGCTCGACGGTGACGCCCGCCTCGCGCAGGGCGTCCGCGAGCCCGACCGCCAGGCCGTGCACCCGCTCACCGATCGCGCGCAGCCCCTCGGGTCCGTGGTAGACGGCGTACATCGCGGCGACGATCGCCAGCAGCGCCTGCGCCGTGCAGATGTTGCTGGTGGCCTTCTCGCGGCGGATGTGCTGCTCACGCGTCTGCAGCGCCAGCCGGTAGGCAGGCGCCCCGTCGGCATCGACGCTGACCCCGACGAGACGCCCGGGCAGGGTGCGCTCCAGGCCGGCGCGCACCGCCATGAACGCGGCGTGCGGACCACCGCCGAACAGCGGCACGCCGAACCGCTGCGCAGAACCGACGGCCACGTCGGCACCGACCTCGCCGGGCGCCGTCAGCAGGGTCAGGGCCAGCAGGTCCGCCGCGACCGTGACCAGGGCGCCGCGCGCCTTGGCCGCCTCGACCACCGGCGCCAGCTCGATCACCCGTCCGGAGGCGCCGACCTGCTGCACCACGACGCCGATCAGGTCACCCTCGACCTCCGGCAGCCCGTGCCGGAGGTCCGCCACCACCAGCGGCAGCCCGATCGCTGCCGCCCGACCGCGGGTCACCGCCAGCGACTGCCCGAACAGGTCCGCGTCCAGCACCACCGTGCCGGGCTTGTTCCGCTGCGCCCGCCACATCAGCGCGACGGCCTCGGCCACCGCCGTCGCCTCGTCGAGCATCGACGCGTTGGCCACCGGCAGCGCCGTCAGGTCCTCCACCACCTGCTGGAAGGTCAGCAGCGCCTCGAGGCGGCCCTGGCTGATCTCCGCCTGGTACGGCGTGTAGCTGGTGTACCAGGCGGGGGACTCGAGCACGTTGCGCCTGATCACCGCGGGGGTGTGGGTGCCGTAGTAGCCCTGGCCGATCATCGGGCGGAGCACCTGGTTGCGGTCGGCCAGCGCGTGCAGCGCGGCGAGCACCTGCTCCTCCGAGCGGGCGGCCGGGAGGGCCAGCGGGCGGTCGGTGCGGATCGCCGCGGGGACGGCGGCGTCCGTCAGCGCGTCGAGGTCGGCGTAGCCGACGGCGCGGAGCATCACGTCGAGCTCGGTGCCGCGGGGGCCGACGTGCCGGTCGACGAACGCCGCGGTCGCCGGAGCTGAGCTGTGCTGGTCGGGCTGGGTCACGCCGGGGCCTCCTGGGATCGCCCTGCAGCGCATGTGCGCGTGCCGGGACGGGTGTGGGGCCTCCCCGCTCTGTCATCGCGCGCGAAAGCACGCGACCTGAGAGTTTTGCCGGTCCGCCATCCCCTCGCGGGGCCGGGGCGCGCCGACTTGCACCGTCGGTGGGCCGTCACCCGCAGGCGGGGTGGGCCGCTTTCCAGAGTTGCCTCGCCACGGCGGTACGGGTGCCTGAGAGATTCCCGGGGAGGGTTGCTCCTACGGCGCCCCGCACGGGCGGGGACTCTCCCGCCGTGGTTCGAGCAGCGTGTTCAGTTGTCGCGGTCAGCGTACGCGACGGGTGGCGTCAGACCGCAGGCGCGCGCAGGACGAGGCCCTCCGACGTGCCCCCCTCGGCACGCCCCGCGGCCACCACCGCCTCGACGGCGGCCAGCGCGCCCTCGATCAGCATCGGCTCGCCCTGCTGCGGGTCGCCGAACCACCGGACCGCCGCACCGGGGTCCGGACGGAACGACGAGCCGACCGGCAGGTTGAGCACCGCCGCGGCCCGCACCTTCGGGTCGGTGGCCGCGCGCACCAGCACGCCGCGCACCATCGGCAGCCGCGTCACGGCGCGGGTGAGGATGCGCTGGCGTCGGACGCCGGCGAAGAACGTCACCACCACCAGCCCGACGTCGCCGTGCACGTCACCGGTGGCCAGCGACTCGAAGTTGACACCGCGGGTGGCGAACACCCCCGCGAGCGCCGCGATGGTGCCGGTGCGGTGGTCGGCGCGGACGTAGGCGACCCAGCGCTCGTCGTCCGGGTCCAGGCCGTCAGGTCCGGAGTGGCCGGTCGACAGGTGCGGCTCGTGCACCGGACGCGTCGGGTGCACGGCGTGGTGGTGCACGCCGTGCGGGTGCTGTGGGCCGTGCCCGTGGGGCTGGGCGTCACCCATGCCGGCGTCGCTCATGCCGGCACCGCCGTGTCCGACCACGGCGCGAGCGTCGCGGCGATGCTGCGCGCGACGTCGGCCAGGCGCCGGTCCTCGTCGGGCGCCAGCTCGTCCAGCAGCACGCGGGACCAGCCCTCCTGGCCGAGCACCACCGGCACCCCCAGCACGCCGTGCACCGGCGCGCCGCCGACGCTGATCTCCCCGTCCAGCGCCACCTGTCCGGCCACCACGATGTCGCGGCCGTCCAGGATCGTGTCGAGCAGGTCGATGGTGGCGTTCGCCGTGCCGGTGGCGGTCTTGGCGCCGCTCTGGTGGGTCATCCACGGCCGCGCGACCACGCGCAGGTCAGGCGGCCACGTGTCGATCAGCCGGAACGCCTCCGCGGTGTCGAGCGCGGCGAGCTGGGCCTTGGCCGCGGCGATCTCGTCGCCGAACCCGTCGAGCGTGCGGGGCCCGCGCACCGCCGCCACGGCACGCTCACGCTCCGGCACGTCGCGGCCGCTGATCCGCACGGTCGACCACAGCGGCACCACGCCGTCCCCGTGCTCACCGGCGACGAACCCGCCCACCCGGTGGCGGCGCACGCCGAGGGACACCGCGACCTCCCGGCGGAACCGGAGGGTGTCCAGCCAGGCGCCCATGCCGATCACGCGGTGCCGGCCCAGGCGGTTGGCCATCACGGCGACGCCCAGCTCCACCGGGTTGGAGACGACCACCACCACCTCCGAGCCCGAGCCGTGGGCGGCGAGCGCCTCGGCGTAGGCCGCGAACACGGCGTGGTTGTCGGCGGCCAGCTCGGCGCGGGTGAGCGGCATGCCGTCGCTGGCCGGTGGGGACGTGCGGCCGGCGGCGACGACGACGACGTCGGCGACCACGTCGTTCGGGTCCAGGGCGACGTCGATGATCGGCGCGTGCTCGTCGTACGCGTCGATCAGGTCGGCGCGCAGGCCGTGCGCCGCGCGCTCGGACGCGCCTCCCGCCCGGCCCACCAGCTGCAGCCGGGAGGACGTGGGGAGCAGCGCGCGCTCGACGAGCTGGGTGCACACCTGCCGCCCGACGTCGCCTGTCGCACCGAGCACCGCCACGTCCATGCGGCGGAGCCTATGCCGGGGGCGTCACGTCCACGTTTCGAGACGGCTGGCGCTAGGCGGAGGTGGGGAGGGTCGCCTGCCAGGCGACGATGCGGTGCACCGCCGCCTCGACCACCTCGGGGGCCGCCGCGAACGACAGCCGCACCCACCGATGCCCCTCCGCCGGGTCGAAGTCCGTGCCGGGCGTCAGCGCCACACCCGCCTCCTCGAGCAGCCGCGCGCAGTACGTCACCGAGTCGAGCCCGAACCGCGACACGTCGCCGTACAGGTAGAACGCGCCGTCGGCGGGGGCGACGGGGGACCAGCCCAGGTCCGGCAGCGCGGCCATCAGCAGGTCGCGGCTGCGCGCGTAGTCCGCCACCGAGGCGTCGGCGGCTGCCATCCCCTCCGGCGACAGGGCGACGAGCGCGGCGTGCTGGGCGACGGCCGGTGGGCAGAGGGCGACGTTGCCGGCCAGGGCGCTGACGGGCTCGACGAGGTCGTCGGGCAGCACCAGCCAGCCGAGTCGCCAGCCGGTCATCCCCCAGAACTTGGAGAACGAGCTGACGACGACGGCACCGGCCTCGCGGAACGCCGCGGCGGTGGCCGTCGGCGGGGCGGAGGCGTAGGTGAGGCCGTGGTAGATCTCGTCGGACACCAGCCGCACGCCGTGGTCCGCGCACCAGCGGGCCAGCGCGGTCAGCTCGTCGGGCTCGACCATCGTGCCCGTCGGGTTCGCGGGGCTGGCGAGCATCAGCCCGTCGAGCCGTCCACCGCCCCTGAGCAGCGCGTCCAGCTGCGCCACCGTCGGCTGGTACCGCTGCTCAGGCCCGCACGGCAGGTCCACCACCTCGATGCCGAGCGTCCGGAGGATCGTCGCGTACGCCGGGTAGCCGGGGCGGGTCAGCGCCACCCGGTCGCCGACGTCGAACGCCGCGAGGAACGCCAGCACGAAGGCGCCCGACGAGCCCGTGGTCACCGCGACGTGCGCCGGGTTCACGGTCACGCCGTACCGGTCCGCGTACAGGTGCGCCAGCGCCGCCCGCAGTGCCGGGATGCCCGTCGCCTCCGTGTAGCCCAGGTCGCCGGCGGCCAGCAGCTCGGCAGCGCGGTGGCGCACCACCTCCGCGGCACCCGTGCCCGGCTCACCGGCGCACAGCACCAGGACGTCCTCACCGCGCGCGCGGCGCTCGTTGGCGGCCGCCAGGATCTCCATCACGGCGAACGGCGGCACCGCCGACCGGGCTGCGACCTTCATCGAGACGCCTCCTGCCGGCCGCGCGCCTCCAGGGCGGCCCGGACGTGCGCCACCACCCCGTCGGCACCCGCCTCGATCTGTGCGAGGCACGCCTCGAAGTCGTCCGGACCGCCGTACCAGGGGTCGTCGATGTCCAGCAGGTGCTCGCTGCGCGGGTCGTCGACCGCGGGGGCCTCGGGGTCGAAGCGTCGGTACATCACGACGCGGTCCGCCAGCACGGCGTCCGGTCCCGCCAGCCGGCGCAGCGCGCGGGCGTGCGTGGACGTCATCGGCAGCACCAGGTCGCGCGCCGTCAGGTCCTCCGCGCGCACCCGGCGAGCCCGGTGGCCGTCGCCGGTCGGGTAGCCGTGGGCGCGCAGCACCGTCCGCGCCCGGCGGTCCACCGGGTTGCCGTGCTCCTCGTCGCTGATGCCGGACGAGTCGACCAGCACCTCGTCGGCCAGACCGGCCTCGGCGAGCCGCTGCCGCAGCACGATCTCGGCCATCGGGGACCGGCAGATGTTGCCGGTGCACACGGTCATCACGCGGTACGGGCTGTCGGCGCTCACCGGTCCATCCTGGCGCGTCCGGCGTGAGGCGCCGTCCGGGCGCCGCCGGCGGCGTGAGTGCCTGGCGGCGTGGGCGGCGGGGCGGCCGTGGTGGCTGAGCGGCAGGGTGAACCAGTCCCGGCCCCTGTCGTCGTCGGCGGACGGACCATACGTTCGTCGCATGGGCATCGTGGCGGTCACGGGTGCGACGGGGCAGGTGGGGAGCCGGGTCTCGGCCCGGCTGTCGGCGAAGGGCATGCGGCACCGGGTGCTCGCGCGGCACCCCGGACGGCTGCTCGCCTCCGACCTGGTCGAGGTCGCGGCCTTCGAGGGGTACGACGACGAGGCCGGGCTGCGAGCGGCGTTCGCGGGCGTCGACGACGTCGTCCTCGTCTCCGCCCACGAGCATCCCGACCGGGTGGGTCTGCACCGCACGGTGGTCGAGGCGGCCACAGCGGCCGGCGTGCAGCGGGTCGTCTACGTGTCCTTCCTCGGCGCGGCGCCCGACGCGACGTTCACCTACGCGCGGGACCACTGGCACACCGAGCAGCTGCTCCGCGAGTCCGGTCTGGCGTGGGTGGCGCTGCGCGACTCGCTCTACCACGCGGGTTGGCCGCTGTTCGTGGGTGACGACGACACCCTGCGCGGGCCCGGCGGCGACGGGCGCGTCGCGTCGGTGGCGCACGACGACGTGGCCGACGTGGTGGTGGCGGCGCTCCGGATCGGTGTCGGCTCCCGTGAGGGGTACGTCCGCGACGTGACCGGTCCCGAGGAGCTGACCCTGGACGAGGTCTGCTCGCAGCTCTCCGCCGCCGTCGGGCGGACCATCGGCTACGTGCCGGAGACGGTCGACGAGGCCTACGCCTCACGGGCCCGCTACGGCGCCGCCGACTGGGAGGTCGACGGCTGGGTCTCGACGTACACCGCTATCGCCGCCGGCGAGCTGGACATCGTCTCGACCACCGTCGAGGACCTCACCGGCCACGCGGCTCAATCGTTCGCGGACTGGCTCGCCGCCAACCCGGGCGCGCTGAGCCGGCTGCGGCACGGAGCGCGGTAGCCGAGTCGCAGGCGAGGCCGGTTGGAGCCCGACCTCCTCAGGCGAGGCCGTCGCGAGCCCTCCCCGTCGAGCGCGGCCGGCCGCATGCGGCCGGGTTCAGTCGCGAACCGTCCCCGTCGAACGCAGCCGGTCGCGTGCGGCCGGGCTCAGTCGCGAGCCGTCAGGACGATCGTGCCGTTCGGCGTCAGGGCGACGGTGTGCTCGGCGTGCGCCGTGATCGAGTGGTCCGCCGACCGGATGGTCCAGCCGTCGGGGTCGATGACGTAGCCGTCGCCACCGGCCATGAACCACGGCTCGATGGCGATGACCAGGCCCTCCTTGAGCTTCTGACCTGTGCCGCGGCGGCCCAGGTTCGCCACGTGCGGGTCCTCGTGCATGGTCCGGCCGACACCGTGACCGCCGAAGTCGGCGTTGATGCCGAACCCGCCGGCCCGGCCGACTTTGCCGATCGCCTCCGACACGTCACCCATCCGGGCACCGACGCGGGCGGCCGCGATGCCGGCGTCGAGCGCCGCCTCGGTGGTGGCGATCAGTCGCTGCGCCTCCGGGGTGGTGGTGCCGAGCTGGAACGTCAGCGCCGAGTCGGCCACCCAGCCCTGCAGCTCGCACGCGAAGTCGATGCTGACCACGGCACCGTCCTTCAGCACCTCGTCGGACGGCAGGCCGTGGAGTGCGGCGTCGTCGACGGAGATGCACAGCACGCCGGGGTACGGCATCGCGCCGAACGACGGGTGGTAGCCGAGGTACACCGACCGCGCACCGGCCTTGGCGATCAGCTCGCGTGCGTGCGCGTCGAGGTCGTTGGTGGTCATCCCGATCCGCGCGAACTCGCGCAGCGACGTCAGCACCTCCCCGACGAACCGGCCGACGGGCCGCATCTGCTCGATCTGTGCTGGCGTCTTCAGGCTCACAGCGACACCTTCGCACGGATCGCAACCCACCCCGGCGGCGCCGGCTCGGGCACCGGCCCGGAGGAGGTGCAGGCACAGGTCCCACCGCAGGCGGGCACCGGTCCCGACGGTCAGAACGGCGGTGGCCCGTCGTCGAACCGCGGGAGTCGTGCGGACGCGGCCGCCGGCACAGTCGCCGACGACGGTGGCGGTGGCGGCGCGGGTGGCGGCGCGGGTGGCGGCGCGAGTGACAGTGGCCGTGCCGATGACCGCACCGATGCAAGTGCCCGTGCGCGTGCCAGTGCCGACGCGGGTGCCGGTGCGGGTGCGGGTGCGGGCGACAGTGCTGGGTCCGGGACCGTAGCGCGGGTCGACACGGCCGGCCGAGGACGCGCAGCGGTCACCAGGCGGCCGTCGGGGGTGCGGAACTCGTAGCGCGGCGGCGGACGCACGCCGGGCGGCGCGCCGCCGGGGTCGGGCGGAAGCCGACGTATGCGCAGGTCAGCGCGGTGGACCTCGTGGTGGTGGAAGACGCAGAGCAGCACACCGTTGCCCACCGACGTGCCGCCGCCGTCCCGGTCCCACCAGGCGATGTGGTGCACCTCGCCCCAGCGCGCAGGCTTGCCGCAGCCGCCGAAGGCGCACACCTGGTCGCGGACGATGACGGCCCGCCGCACCGCACCCGAGAACAGGCGGGCGGACCGACCGAGGTCGACCGGCGTGGAGTCGGCGCCGAGCACCACCCGGGACACCTCGGCGTCGCACAGGAGCCGGGTCAGCTCCGAGAACGGCACCGGGACACCGTCCTCGGTGCACGCCGGCGTGACGCTGCCGAGGCCGGGCAGAGCGGTCGGCGTGACGCCGAGGGCCACGCCTGCACCGTCGCCCACGCCGACGGTCACCCCAGCGCCGTCCTCCACGCCGACGGCCACGCCTGCACCGTCACCCACCTCCGCCGCCTCCCGACCAGCCGCGTCCGCATCGGTCGTGCGGGTCGCACGCCGGCCGAGCTCGGAGCGGACGGCGGCGAACGTCGGAGCGTCGACGACCAGGCTGATGTGCGGGCGGACGGAGGCCACCGACCCCGACACCGGCAGGTCGAGCAGCGTGCTCGCCATCGCCGTCAGGGCGTCGGCGCGTGCCTGCTCAGCGGTCCGCTCGTCGTCGGGCGCCTCGCCCATGCGGTCGAGCGCTCGTCGGACGATCTCGCCGGAGACCCGGTCCAGGCGGCCCTTCAGGTACGTACCGTCCGGAGCGTCCGAGACGTGCAGGAAGCGCGCGGTGCGCTGGGCCTGGTGATCCCGCTCGAGCTGGGCCGGGTCGAGCGCCGCGACCCAGGAGCTGAGGTCGCGCGAGAACCGTCGGACGTCCGTGGACTCGGCGAGGCGAACCACCGTCGCCTGCCCCTCCGCCGAGGTCAGGGTGCTCTCCACCGCGACGGACGACCGGTCGAGCACACGGGCCACCACGTCGAGATGGGCGACCGGCAACGCGCCGGCGTCCACGGCCACGGCCACGCGGGGCATCGCGGTCAACGCCTCGGCCTGCCGCACCTGCTCGTGTGCCGCGCGCATGCCGCACCCGGACCGCCGGTCGATGGCTGCCGCGACCGAGCCGTCACCGAGCGCGGCGACCGTGCCCGCGTCACGATCCACCGCGAGCCACGCGGCCTTCGCCGCTGTCAGGGTGCCGGACAGGCGATCGAGCGCCGACCACACCGCCTGCCGCTCGGCTGCAGCCCATCCTTCACCAGCGCCGGCGAGTGCGCCGAGCGCGGAGAGCTCCTCACGGACCCGCGTGAGGCGCGCGAGAGCAGCTGTCGCACCGACCGCTCCTCGGTCGGCATCGGTCCGCGCATCTCCGCGCGCGAGGCCGGCGGCGACCGAGCGATGCGCCGAGCCGGCAGCCGACCGCGACGCGACGCCGGCCGCGTGGCGGCTCGGCGCTGGTGCGAGGGCAACCGCTTCGAACACGTGTTCGACTCTAGTAGATGCCACCGACTTCGCCGGCGTTCTCCACAGCCCCCAATCGTGCCGCTGACCTGCGCATACGGAGTGCAGCGCCCCGGTGCGGGGAGAGAGCGGTGCCCCGGCACTCACGCGACACGCGTCCGGGCAGGGAACAGCCCGTGGGCCGGTACCTCTTTCGAGGCCCTGCCGCGAGGGACGAGGTCGCGGCTCCCACGGGCTGCGGTGACTGCCGGTATTCGCTGCCGTCCGGACCGGATGACCGGCCGGGCAGCGGCGGACTCGACAATCCGTCCGATGCGTCGGGCGGCTAGCGGACAGCCACCTCACTCGTCCGGAAAGACTTCATCTCGCGGACCACCTCCTTCCCGTGTCCGACGAAGGTACGTCGCACCTCCGCGACCGCCAACAGATTTCGCCTCCGACGAACACGGTCCGCACCGCGCACCCCGGCCGGGGCAGGTCCACGCTGACCCGCCCCGGCCGGAGCCCCACGAGCCCCGCTCACTCACTCCCGCTCGACGAGGAACTGCGTGTACGCCGGCACGGTGAGGAACGACGGGAACTCCTCACCCAGCGCCACCTCGGCGAACACCTGCGCGGCGTCGTCGAACCGGTCGCCGTCCCACCGGTCCACCGAGCCCAGCACGTCCTCCAGGACGGAGGCGACCAGCTCCCGCGTCACCGTCGACCCCTCGGCCGTCACGACCCCCCGGTGGATCCACTGCCACACCTGCGACCGGGAGATCTCGGCGGTGGCGGCGTCCTCCATCAGGTCGTCGATCGCCGCGGCGCCGACGCCCCGCAGCCACGACTCGAGGTACCGCAGCCCCACCGAGACGTTGGCCCGCAGGCCGGCCTCGGTGACGGCCCCCGGCTCGAGACCTCCGGCCGACGGGATGTCCAGCAGGTGCGCCGCGGCCACGGCGACGTCCCCCCGCATGATGTGCCGCTGGTCGTGCCGAGCCCCCGGCGTCCCGGCGGGACCGCCGAACGCCTGGTCGAACACCCCCATCGCCACGGGCACGAGGTCCGGGTGCGCCACCCAGGTGCCGTCGAACCCCTGGGCCGCCTCGCGGACCTTGTCGGCGCGCACCTGCGCGAGCGCCCGCTCGGTGACCTCCGGCCGACGGCGGTTGGGGATGAACGCGCTCATCCCGCCGATCGCCTGCGCACCGCGCCGGTGGCAGGTCGCCACCAGCAGGTCGGTGTACGCGGCCATGAACGGGACGGTCATGGTGACCCGACCCCGGTCCGGCAGCGTGAAGCGCTTCCCCCGGTCCCGGAAGGTCTTGATGACCGAGAAGATGTAGTCCCACCGACCGGCGTTCAGCCCCGCGCAGTGGGCGCGCAGCTCGAACAGGATCTCCTCCATCTCGAACGCCGCGGTGATCGTCTCGATCAGCACGGTCGCGCGGATGGTGCCGATCCGCAGGCCCAGGTAGCTCTCGGTGAACCGGAACACCTCGTCCCACAGCCGCGCCTCGAGGTGGCTCTCCATCTTCGGCAGGTACAGGTACGGGCCCCGGCCGGCGTCGATCAGCGCCTGCGCGTTGTGGAACAGGTACAGCCCGGCGTCGACCAGGCTCGCCGAGGCGGCACACTCCTGCCCCGCCCGGTCGGTGAAGCGCAGGTGCTGCTCGGTCAGGTGCCAGCCGCGCGGGCGGAACACGATGGTCGGCGTCTGATCGCCGACCCGGTACTCCTTGCCCTCCGGGGACGTGAAGTCGATGTCCCCACGGATCGCGTCGTACAGGTTCGCCTGCCCGCCGATGACGTTCGCCCAGGTGGGGCTCATGGCGTCCTCGTGGTCCGCCAGCCACACCTTGGCCCCGGAGTTCAGGGCGTTGACGGTCATCTTCCGGTCGGTGGGGCCGGTGATCTCCACGCGGCGGTCCTCCAGACCGGGGCCGGGGCCGGCGACCCGCCACGTGCGGTCCGCCCGGATGTGGGCGGTCGCAGGCAGGAACGACGGGTCCGCGCCGTCCCCGATCCTGTGGCGGCGGTGCCGACGGGCCTCGAGCAGGTCGTGCCGGGTCGCGGCGAAGTGGACGTGCAGGTCGGTGAGGAAGTCCATCGCCTCCTGCGTGAGCACCCGGTCGCGGTCGGGCAACTGCGGGCCGGTGATGGTCAGGCTCGCCGGCGCGGCGGGCAGGCCGGGCGACGGCGGGTTCTCGCTGGGCGAGCTGGGCGGACGGAACACGGTGGTGGTGGACATGGCGGTCTCCTGCGGGGAAAGGAGGGAAGGAAGGGGACGACGGTTCGTCGGGGTACGACGAGGGCTGCGGCGAACGTGACGGGCGTCGGCCCTGCCACGTCGTGCCTGGTCAGCGACGCCTTGACCGGCTCAGTGCGTGAACTGGGCGGTCTCGGTGGACCCGGCGAGCGCGAGGGTGGCGCTGGTCGGGTTGAGAGCGGATGCGACGAGGTCGAAGTAGCCGGTGCCGACCTCCCGCTGGTGGCGGGTGGCGGTGTACCCGTCGGCCTCGGCCTCGATCTCGGCCTGCTGCAGACGGACGTAGGCGCTCATGCCGGTGCGGGCGTAGTCGTGCGCCAGCGTGAACATCGAGTGGTTCAGGGCGTGGAACCCGGCGAGGGTGATGAACTGGAACACGTACCCGTGGGCCGCCAGCTCGGTCTGGAACCGCGCGATCTGCTCGTCGTCCAGGTGCGCGCGCCAGTTGAACGACGGCGAGCAGTTGTAGGCCAGCAGCTTGCCGGGGAACTGCTCGTGCACCCGCTCGGCGAACTCGATGGCGAGGCCGACGTCGGGTGTCGACGTCTCGACCCAGAGCAGGTCGGCGTGCGGCGCGTACGCGCAGGCGCGGGCGACGACGGGGTCGAGGCCGGACCGCACCCGGTAGAACCCCTCGGCGGTCCGCTCGCCGGTGAGGAACGGCTGGTCGCGCTCGTCGACGTCGGACGTCAGCAGGTCCGCGCCCAGCGCATCGGTGCGGGCGACGACGATCGTCGGCACCCCGGCCACGTCGGCGGCGAGCCGGGCGGCGGACAGCGTCCGGACGTGCTGCGACGTGGGCACCAGCACCTTCCCGCCCAGGTGGCCGCACTTCTTCTCCGACGACAGCTGGTCCTCCCAGTGCACGCCCGCGGCGCCGGACGCGATCATCGCCAGCATCAGCTCGTAGGCGTTCAGCGGGCCGCCGAACCCGGCCTCGGCGTCGGCGACGATCGGCGCGAGCCAGTCCCGGGTCGGCCGGCCGTTCTCGGCGACGTCGATCTGGTCGGCGCGCAGCAGGGCGTTGTTGATGCGCCGCACGACGGCAGGCACCGAGCTGACCGGGTACAGGGACTGGTCCGGGTACGTCTGGCCCGCGTTGTTCGCGTCGGCCGCCACCTGCCACCCGGACAGGTAGATCGCCTCGAGCCCGGCCTTGACCTGCTGCACCGCCTGGTTGCCGGTCAGCGCGCCGAGCGCTGCCACCAGCGGCCGCTCGTGCAGCAGCTCCCACAGCCGCTCGGCGCCGCGGCGGGCGAGCGTGTGCTCCTCGTGGACCGATCCGCGCAGGGCGACGACGTCCTCGGCCGTGTGGGTGCGGACGACGCCGGCCCACCGGGGGTCCAGCTCCCACTCGGTGGCCAGCTCGGCGGCCGTCCGGGAGTGGTCGCCGCTGCGCCGGGGAGTGTGCTCGCCGCTCTGCGTGCTCATCATCGCCTCCGTGAGTGTTCCGGGTTCTTCTCGGCCTCGTCGCCGTGAGATCCAGATTGAGGCCGCCGACCCCAGCGGGAACCCCTCGGAAGGGCAGAAGATCGGCACTCCTTCTCCTCGACAGAACAACATCCCGGGTGCGACGGTGGACGGCATGACGTCGACGACGACGACACCGCCCCGCACCCCCTCCACCACGAAGGGCGCCGCGGTCGCGCCCGCCGCGACGCACCACGCCGACGGCCTCGACACCCTGGTGCTCGGCCGGCGCATCCGGCACCTGCGCACGTTGCGCGGCATGACGCTGGACGACCTCGGCGCCGCCATCGGCCGCGCCGCCTCGCAGGTGTCGATGCTGGAGAACGGCCACCGCGAGCCCAAGCTGTCGCTGCTGAGCCACGTCGCGGACGCGCTCGGCGTCCCGCTGACCGACCTGCTGCGCACCGACCCGCCGTCACGCCGGGCCGCGCTGGAGATCGAGCTCGAGCGGGCGCAGCGCGGGCCCCTGTTCACGTCCCTCGGCATGGGGCAGGTGAAGGTGGGCAAGTCGCTGCCGGGGGACGCCCTCGAGGCGCTGGTGTCCCTGGTCGGCACGGTGCAGCGGCTGCTGACCGAGCACGCGGCGACCCCCGAGGAGGCACGCCGGGCCAATGCCGAGCTGCGCGCTCAGATGCGGTCGCAGGACAACTACTTCCCCGAGCTAGAGGAGCACGCCCGGACGCTGCTGCGCGGCATCGACCACGCCGGCGGACCCCTCGGCCAGCGGGCGACGGCGGACATCGCGGCCCACCTCGGCTTCACGCTCCACTACGTCAGTGACCTGCCGCACTCCACGCGCAGCGTCACCGACCTGGCGAACCACCGCATCTACCTGCCCGCGGGCAACCCCGGCTCGTCGGACTCGCGCTCACCGCTGCTGCAGGCGCTCGCCTCGCACGTGCTGGGGCACGGCGAGCCGCGAGACTACGCCGACTTCCTGCGGCAGCGGGTGCAGGCGAACTACCTGGCCGCGGCGCTGCTGCTGCCGGAGGACAGCGCGGTGCCGTTCCTGCAGGAGGCCAAGTCCGAGCGGCAGCTGTCGGTGGAGGACCTGCGTGACCGGTTCGCGGTGCCGTACGAGACCGCGGCGCACCGGTTCACCAACCTGGCCACCCGCCACCTCGGCATCCCGGTGCACTTCATGAAGGTCCACGAGGGCGGCACCCTCCACAAGGCCTACGAGAACGACGGCGTGGTGTTCCCGTCCGACGCGTTGGGCGCCATCGAGGGGCAGCCGGTGTGCCGGCAGTGGACGGCGCGCGTCGTCTTCGGCCTGGCGGACCGGTTCAGCCCCTACTACCAGTACACCGACACCACGTCGGGCACGTTCTGGTGCACGTCCCGGGTGCAGCCTTCGTCGCAGGGGGCGTTCTCCGTCAGCGTCGGGACACCGTTCGCGCACGTGCGCTGGTTCCGCGGCCGCGAGACGACGGAGCGCACCGCCTCCCGCTGCCCCGACCCGACGTGCTGCCGGCAGCCGCCGGAGCCGCTGGCCGACCGCTGGGCGGACCGCTCGTGGCCGTCCGCCCGGCCGCACGCGTCGCTGCTCGCTGCCCTGCCGGTGGGGGTGTTCCCCGGTGTGGACACCACCGAGGTGTACGAGTTCCTCGACCGCCACGCCCCGCAGACCCCCTGACCTCGTCCCGCCCCGTGGGAGGCCCGCGTGGGCGGGTGCGGGCGGGTGCGGGTGGGTGCGGGTGCGGCGTGTGCGGTTGCGGGGCAACGTGGGGGCCGGCGTGGGCGGGCGCGGGCCGGCGTGTGGGCAGGTGCGCGTGGAGGACGGGATCGGCATGACACCCCGCCTCCCGGGCTTCCTTTTCGGCGTGGGCGGGCGCGGGCCGGCGTGTGGGCAGGTGCGCGTGGAGGACGGGATCGGCGTGCCACCCCGCCTCCCGGACTTCCTTTTCGGCTGTACGCCTGCTGTACGTACACCGGGCGTACAGCCGAAGACGAGTGCCCGTCGGCCGGCGGCACGCGTGGACGGCGCGTCGCATGAGGCCGCTCGGCACCGTGCCTCGCGGGCCCGTGATCGAGCCGGGCACGTCGGCGAATGCGCCAGGAGAGACCTACCGTCGACACACCGCGGGCGCCCGAGTGCCCGGCTCGGCACACCGCGGGGCCCGGCGGTCCGGCTCGACGCACCACGGGGAACGACGGTCCGGCTCGACGCACCGCGGGCGCCCGAGTGTCCGGGTCGGCGCACCGCGGGGACCGAAGGTCCGGCTCGACGTCCCGTGGCGGACTGGCACGCTGGCATCCGTGAGCTCGCCGACGTCGTCGCCGCTGCCGTCGCCCTCGCCGTTGCCGGCGCGGCGGCCCGGCACCACGCCGGGTCGGCGGCGGCGCGGGCCCGGGTGGGTGCCGCAGCAGCACGGCGCCTGGGCGATGCTGGTGGTGCCGCCCGTGGTGGGGGCGGTGATGTCCGGTGTGACGTGGCGGCACGCGCTGCTGCTGGTCGCCTGGCTGGTCGCCTACCTCGCGTACAACGCTGTGGGCTTGTGGTTGCGGTCCGGACGCAAGGCTCGGTACCTCCCTCCGGTGCGCGCGTACGGCATCGCCGCGGTGGTGGTGGGAGGTGGGCTGCTCGTCGTGACGCCCGGGTTGCTGGTGTGGGCACCGGCGTACGCGGTGCTGCTCGGCGTGAGCCTGACGGCGTCCGTGCGGCGGGCCGACCGGTCGTGGTCCAACGACGCGGTGACGGTGCTCGCCGCCTGCCTGATGACGGTGGTCGCGGCCGGCCTCGGGTCGCGGGCGCCGGCCGAGGCCGCGCGGTCGGCGGTGGCATGGGGACGGTCGTTGGTCGACGGGTCCGGCTTCGTCCACGGGTCCGGGGTGGTCGACGGGTCGCGGGTGGTCGGCGGGTCCGGGGTGGCGCCGGGACACGTGGTGCTCGCGGCCGTCGTCCTGCTCGCGTACTTCTGGGGGACCGTCCTGTACGTCAAGACGATGATCCGCGAGCGCGGTCGGCGCGACGTGCTGGCCTGGTCGATCGGGTACCACGTGGCGATCGCGGCCGCCGGGTTCGTCGTGCACCCGCTGCTGGGGGCGGTGGGCGTGCTGCTCGCCGTGCGGGCAGCGGTCGTGCCGCGGCGTTGGCCCCGGGCCACCCCCAAGGCCATCGGCATCGGCGAGATCGTCGCGACCACCGCGGTGGCCGTCGTGACCCTCGCGGTGCTCTGAGCGCAGGGCTCGCTGCTCCGGTCGGCACTGCTCCCGTCCGCCCTGCTCCGGGCCCCGTCCCTCAGCGCGGCGGCAGCTCGGGGGCGAGTTCGAACGCCGCGAACACCTGCGCGTCCTGGAAGACGGCGTTCCGCTCGATCCCCAGCGCCCCGACGGTGAGCACCTGCAGCGTGTGGAGCCGATGCCCGCCGCCGGGCTCCGGGGCGTAGGCCGCCACGGCCGGCTGACCGTTGGCCCGCAGCGGCAGCATCCGCCACCCCGTCCCGCGCCTCGCGAACACGCGCGCGATGAACCGGCCGTAGTCGTCGGCACCGAGGAACCAGAGCGGCACCGGCGGCATCTCGAGCACCACGTCGGCGGTGAGCAGCCGCACCAGCCCGTCGACGTCTGCCGCCTCGAAGGCCGCGACGTACCGCTCGACCACGTCACGGACGGAGCTGTCGTCCGGGTCGCCGAGCAGGTCCTCCTCCGGGGCAGCCGTCGCGATCGTGGCCCGCGCCCGCTGCAGCGCGCTGTTCACCGAGGCGGTCGACGTGCCCAGCTGGGCCGCGACCTCGGCAGCGGTGAACGCGAGGACGTCCCGCAGCACCAGCACCGCACGCTGCCGCGGCGGCAGCAGCTGCAGTGCCGCGACCAGGGCGAGCCGCACGCTGCGGCGCGCCGCCGACCGCTCCGCCGGGTCCTGCGTCTCGGTGCGCACGTACCGGTCCGGCAACGGCTGCAGCCACGGCACGTCGAGGTCGGGTCGGAGAACGGCGTCCGGATCGGTGCTCGGCGCACCGAGACCTGACGGGAGCGGACGGCGGGCCCGTCCGTCCAGTGCGGTGAGGCAGACGTTCGTCGCGATGGAGTACACCCAGGTCCGCACGGAGGCGCGTGCCGCGTCGTACCGCTCGGCGGCACGCCAGGCGCGCAGCATCGTCTCCTGGACGGCGTCCTCCGCCTCGTGCACCGAGCCGAGCAGGCGGTAGCAGTGCACCACCAGCTCGCGTCGCAACGGCTCGACCGCCGCGACGAGCGCCGTGCCCGTCGTCACCTCCGCCACGCGCGTCCCCCTTGTCCTCGAGCTCGCGACCGAGCGCGGCTCATCGGCTCGCAGCCGAGCGTGCCGTCACCCACCGATGAGTCTGCGCCGGCCCGCCGGTATCACCCGGTGTCAGGACGAGAGCACGGCCCCCGGGGCCGGGAGGGAAGCGACATGCACCAGGTGATCATCAGCGAGTTCGGCACGCTGGACGGCGTGGTGGAGGACCCGGACGGGTCCGGCGGCGGCGCCGGCGGCGCCTGGGCGTTCCGGTTCGGACGAGAGGCCATCGCGGGTGACGTGTTCCGCCTCGGGCCGCTCCTCGAGACCGGCACGGTGCTGCTGGGCCGGCGGACGTGGGAGCTGTTCAGCCAGCTGTGGCCGACTCGGACGGATCCGTTCTCGCTCGCGATGAACCGGATCGAGAAGGTGGTCGTGTCCCGCGGGACGCCGGACCTCAGCGGCTGGGACCGGTCGACGCTGCTCGCCGGTGACCTGCTCGAGGAGGTGCCCCGACTGCGCGACCGGTCGGACGTGCTGGTGCTCGGCAGCATCGACGTGGCGCGGAGCCTGGTCGCGCACGACCTGGTGGACGAGTACCGGCTGCTCACCTTCCCGACGCTGGCCGGCACGGGCCGTCGACTGTTCGAGCCGGATCGGCGTCCGGCCGAGCTCACGCTCGGCTCGGTGGAGCAGATCGGCGAGACCGTGCTGACCACGCACCGGCGCCAGCGCTGAGCCGGGCGGTCCGGTGCCGGCGGCTGGGCAGTCGGCACCGGACCAGCGCTCAAGAGACCGCCGGGCAGGTGCCGGTCGGCGCGACGCCGGCCAGCCGGTCCTGCGTCCAGGTCAGCAGGTCCGGGGCCAGCGGCGAGTCGGCGGTCACCAGCTCGACGTGGCCACGGCCGGCGTAGGTGCGGTAGTCGACCGCCTGGCCGGCGGCGCACCGCTGCTGCACGTAGGCGTCCTGGCTGGCCGGCACGACGAGCGTGTCCGACAGCCCCTGGGCGATCAGCAGCGGCGCCGCGATCGCGCCGGTCGGCGTGTTCTGCGTCAGCCGCGCGCCGAACGGTCCCGAGGCGACGTCCCGGTTCCACGGCGCCTTGTCCATCGACAGCGCGGTGCCGAGCGACACCAGCACGCCGGGGTTGGACAGGCACCGCTGCCCCATCTCGCGCATGATCAGCCGCGCCCCGGGCCGGATGTAGTCGTCCGGCCGCACGTCGTCGTACACCGACCCGTACGCCGTGGCGACGTAGGACGCGAACATGCTGCCGATGCGCGAGCCGCCGAGGTGCTCGACGAGGGCCGGCAGGTTGCTCGCCGGCGCGAGGGCGGCGACGCCGTCGAGCCGGACGTCCGGCGCGTACGTCGGCCCGAGGATGCCCGTCCACAGCGCCGCGTGACCGCCCTGCGAGTGCCCCCACACCACGGTGTCCGTGCCCAGCGTGACGCCGGACAGGTGGTGGGCGGCACGCACCGCGTCCAGCACCGACCTGCCCTCGGCCTCGCCGACCAGGTACGGGTGCGGACCGGCCGTCCCCAGCCCCACGTAGTCGGTGGCGACCAGCGCCCAGCCGTGGGAGACCACCTGGTCGGTCAGGAACAGGGCCCCCGACTCGAACGGGTGCTCCTGCAGCGACGGTGCGCACGCCGGCGCCGCCCCCGTGGTGCCGTGCGCCCAGGCGATCACCGCCGGCGGGGACGACGACGCGGCGCGGGGCACCACCACCAGGGCGCTGGCCACCGCCGGCTGCCCGGCCTCCCGCGTGGTGGTGTAGAGGATCCGCCACCCCTGCGCGGCCGCCGGCACGTCCCGGGTGAACGGTTCGGCACGCAGCAGCTGCCCCGGTTGGGACGGCACGGTGGCCGGTGCCGAGTAGAACGCGTCGGGCACGGGCACCCCGTCGTGCACCAGGGCGCCGACGACCAGCAGCCCGGCCACCACGACCAGCGACGCCACCGCCCGGACAGATCCGCGGGACACCCGTGCACCGCCTCGAGGGCCACGCCACGCGGCCAGCAGCAGGTCCACCCCGAACAGTGCGATCCGCACACCGAGCAGGACGGCCAGCACCACCACCGTGACGTCGGGCCACGCCAGCGCCAGCACGCCGAGCCCGACGGAGGCCGAACCCGACACGACGGCGACCCAGCGCGACGCCCCGCCACGGAACCCCTGCACCAGCTCGAGCAGCCCGCTGACCACGAGCCCCGCACCGGTCACGAGGACGAGCGCGTGCACCGTCAGCCCGGGCCGGACGAGCCCGACCACGCCGGCGAGCACCAGCACCCCGGCCCACGCCCAGCGACCCCAGTCCCGGCCTCGACCCCCGCGCCCGTCGGCCGCCCCTGACGCGAGCTCACCGATCCCCGCCAGCACCAGCCCGACGCAGGTGAGCACCACCAGCACGGCGAGCGACGAGAACAGCCGCAGCGCCATGAACGCGCCGACCAGCAGGCACAGCACGCCCGTGACCAGGGCCGGCACGCGCGGTACCCGCAGCGCCAGCCGCTCGGCCGACTCCCGCCGTCGCTGCCGCGCAGCCCCCACCGCCATGTCCGCCCCCTGCGTCCCGTGCCGCCGTGCGGCGCACTTGGGCAGAGCACAGCGTGCGGCGAGGGGTGCGCGCAAGAGTCGCTACACCGCTGGTGCGACCGCCCGGAGCACGCGCGCCTCCCACGGCCGCAGGTCGGCGAGTGCTGCCGTCGGTCCAGCGTGGTTCCCGAGCACCTGCTCGGCGTCGGCCCAGCCGGCCAGCTCCGGCGGCAGCTCCCGGGTGGTGCCGGACCAGTTGGCGAGGACCAGCAGCGGCGGATAGCCGTCGAGCGTGCGCTCGAACACCCAGAGGTGCTCGTCGTCCGGCAGCAGCAGCCGGAACGACCCGAGCGCCACCACCGGGTCCTTGTGCCGCAGCGCGATCAGCGCCCGGTAGTGCTCGAACACCGAACCGTCGGCACCGACCTGCGCCGACGCGTTCAGCCAGCGGTGGTTCGGGTTGACCGGCAGCCAGGGCGTGCCGGTGCCGAACCCCGCGTGCGGGCCGTCGTCCCACTGCATCGGCGTGCGGGCGTTGTCCCGGCCCCGGCTCAGCAGCCCCTCGAACGCCTTGGCGGCGGGCACCCCGGCCGCGAGCGCCTCGGCGTAGAAGTTGATCGACTCGATGTCGCTCAGCTGGTCGACGTGCTCCCACGGCGCGTTCGTCATGCCCAGCTCCTCGCCCTGGTAGACGAACGGCGTCCCGCGGTGCAGGTGCAGCACGGTGGCCAGCGCCGTGGCGGACTCGCGCCACCAGCGACCGTCGTCCCCGAACCGCGACACGGCACGCGGCTGGTCGTGGTTGGACCAGTACAGGCTGTTCCAGCCGACGTCGCCGAGGCCCTCCTGCCAGCCGGCCAGCGACCGCTTCAGCGCCGGCAGGGACAACGGCACCGGGTCGAACTTGGTTCGCCCCTGGTCCAGCGACACGTGCTCGAACTGGAACACCATGCTCAGCTCGCGCCGCGAGGGGTCGGTGAACAGCCGCGCCTCCTCCGACGTGACGCCCGGCATCTCGCCGACCGTCAGCAGGTCGTCGCGGTCGGCGAGCACCTCGCGGTGCATCTCCGCGACGAACTCGTGGATGCGCGGACCGGTGGCGTAGTGCGGGAAGCCGTCACCGTGGGCGGCGCCGGGCGCGACGACGCCGTCGGGCAGGGCCGGGTCCTTGGAGATCAGGTTGATGACGTCCATCCGGAAGCCGTCGACCCCCCGGTCCAGCCACCACCGCATCATCGAGTGGATCGCCGCCCGGACCTGCGGGTTCTCCCAGTTCAGGTCCGGCTGCTTGGCCGCGAACAGGTGCAGGTAGTACTCGCCCGTCGCCTCGTCCCACGTCCACGTCGGGCCGGAGAAGAAGGAGCCCCAGTTGGTCGGCTCGGCGCCGGGCGTGCCGCCGACGAAGCCGGGCCGGGGCGGCCGCCACCAGTACCAGTCCCGCTTGGGGCTGGTGCGCGACGACCGCGACTCGACGAACCACGCGTGCTCGTCGGAGGTGTGGTTCACGACGAGGTCCAGCACGATGCGGATGCCCCGCTCGTGCGCCGCGGCGATCAGCTCGTCCAGGTCGGCGAGCGTGCCGAACATCGGGTCGATCGCCTGGTAGTCGCTGATGTCGTACCCGTTGTCGGCGTGCGGCGAGGCGTAGACCGGGGACAGCCAGATCGCGTCGATGCCGAGGGTGGCGAGGTAGTCGAGGCGGGCCGTGATGCCGCGCAGGTCGCCGACGCCGTCGCCGTCCGAGTCGGCGAAGCTGCGCGGGTACACCTGGTAGACGACGGCGGAGCGCCACCACGGCTCGGCGCTCATCGGGCACCGTCCACGTCCACGACCACCAGCTGCCAGGTCGCCAGGGGCGGCAGCGTCGCGGCGGCGTACTCGCCGTCCGGCACCACCGGGACCGGCGTGAGCCGCCCGGTGCCGTCCGGGTCGGCGACGAGCACGCTCGGCAGCGCCGATCCGGCGCGCCGCACCCGCAGCACCCCCGCACCGGGGTCGCCCGGCGGCTGGTGCGGCGCGTCCCACTCGGTGTCGGGCTGCGCGACGAGGTTCACCAGGTGGATCACCAGCCGCCCGTCGACGTCCACCACCCGCCGCCACACGGTCCCGGCCACCGCATCGCTGCTGGTCACAGCCTCGGGGTAGGTCACGTCGAGCGCCTCGTTGTAGGCGCCGACCCACGCCCCGGTCACGTCGGCCGCCTGCGGCGCGAGCAGCAGCTCGTCGTGCTCGGCCAGGAAGTCGTACCAGCGGTGCAGCAGGGCGAGTGTCGACGGCTCGGCGGCGTGGTGGCGCACGTAGTACGGGTCGACCAGCACGTGGCCGGTCTCTCCGGCCAGCAGCTGCGTCGCGCCGTGCGAGAACAGGGTGGCCATGGTGAGGGCGGTCGCCTGGTCAGCCTCCGCGGCGGGCGCCGTCGAGTAGACGTGCTGGTAGGCGGCGATCACGACGGGACGGCCGGCACCCGCGGCACGCGCGCGCGTCACCACCTCGGCCAGGGACGCCAGCGTCGTGTGCGGCGGCCAGACCTCGATGTACACCGCGTCCTGCGGGGCGTCGGCCGTGGCCCACGTCGGGAAGTCGTTGACGTTGTTGAACACGAGGCGCTGCTCCGGCAGGCCCGCGCGGACCGCCTCGAGGAACGCCCGGAACGACCGAGCGAGGTCCACCGGCGCCCCGTCCACCAGCTGCGCGCGGCGCGGGAAGCCGTACTGGTCCAAGTGGAACCCCGCGAGGCCGAGGTCCCGGACGGCGCCCTGCAGGTCGCCGACCAGGTGCTCCTGCCAGTCCCGAGCGGCGGGGTCGACCAGCCACAGGAAGTCGCCCAGCGTCCACGGCTCGCCGTCGGTGCGCAGCATCGCCCGGTGCGCCCAGGAGGCCCACTCGTCACGACCCACCGCGTACACCGCGGCGTACCCGAGCGCGTCGCTCCCGGCGTCCGCGAGCGCGGCGGCCAGGCGCCGGACGGTGGTCAGCGAGATCGTCTGGCCCAGGGCGTCCTGGTACTCCGGGCCGCCGCCGAGCAGGTCGGCGTGCCGGTAGGCCCAGTCGTAGAGCTGGACGGCGTCCAGGTGCAGGCGGCGGGCCAGGTCGACGACGCCGGCGACGTCCTTGTCCTGGCCGTACGACGCGACGAACCCGTACCGCATGCGGGCTCGCGGGTGGTCCGTGACCAGGACGGCCGTCCGCAGCGGGCCGGCGGGTGACGCGTCCGACGAGGCGTCCGACGCGCCGGAGGCGACCGGCCCGTCCGGCCCGTCCGACGACGGCACGAGCCGCACGCCGTACCCGCCCTCCGGCAGCACGCCGAGGTCGACGACCCCGGCAGCGGTCACCGGAACGGTCCGCACCAGCTCGCCCAGGTGGTGCACCTGCAGCTCACCGGTGACGTCTCCGCGCACCTCGACCAGCACGGGCTCGTCGGCGGCGTAGCGCGCCTTGGTCGGCAGCAGGTCGGGGGCGGCGGACGGGACGGATGACGTGGGCATGGTGCTCCTGCACCCCGGGGGTGCTCGGTCGTGGCGGAAGGGGTCGTGGCGGAAAGGGTCGTGACGGACGGGGTCGGTGGGGTGGCCCGCGGGTGTGGCGGGGCCGGCGGGTCAGCTCTTCAGGGCGCCGTTGGTCAGCCCGGCGACGAGCTGGCGCTGGAACGTCACGTAGACGGCGATGACGGGGACGACGGCGATCACCGAGGCGGCGAACACCAGCCCCCAGGACGTGCCGTGCTGCCCCTGGAACAGCGCGATGCCGATCGGCAGGGTCCGCTTGGAGACGTCGTTGATCACCGTCAGCGCCCAGACGAACTCGTCCCAGCTGCCGAGGAACGTGAAGATCGCCACCGTGGCCAGCGCCGGCTTGGACAGCGGGATCGCCAGGTTCCAGTACCGCCGCCAGGCGCCCGCGCCGTCGATGATCATCGCCTCGTCGAGCTCCATCGGGATCTGCTCGAAGAAGGCGCGGAGCAGGAACGTCGAGAAGGCGATCTGAGTGCCGACGTAGAACGGCACCAGGCCGGGCAGCGAGTCCAGCAGGCCCAGGTTCTTGGCCAGCAGGAACTGCGGAATGATCAGCAGCATCGTCGGGATGGTCAGCCCGACCACCACCGTGCCGAACAGGACGCCCTTGCCGGGGAACCGGAAGCGGGCGAAGCCGTAGGCCATCATCGAGGCGAGCAGCACGGTGCCGACCGTCGTCGCGATCGCCACCGACGCGGAGTTGAGGAAGTACCGGCCGAAGTTGTTGGCCCCCCACGCCTGGGCGTAGTTGTCCAGCGTCGGGCTCTTGGGTATCAGGCGGGGCGGGTACTCCAGCAGCAGGGTGTGCGCCTTGAGCGACGTGGACACCATGTAGCCGAACGGCAGCGCCAGCACCACCGCCGCACCGATCAGCAGCGCGTACCGGACGCCGGCGACGGTGACCCGCCGCGAGCGCGGCCCGGCGATCACTTCACACCCCCGTCGGCCGTGCGCCGGGCCCACCAGTACTGCAGGCCGGCGATCACCAGCACCAGGCCCGTCAGCAGGAACGAGATCGCCGACCCGTACCCGAAGTCGAGGTACCCGAACGCCTGCCGGTACATGTACGTCAACGGCACCTGCGTCTGGTCCAGCGGACCGCCGTTGGTCATCAGCAGCACCGAGGTGAAGACGTTGAACCCGCCGATGACCAGCAGGATCACCACGGTCACCATGGTCGGCCGGATGAACGGCATCGACACGTGCTTGAACCGCCGCCAGGCGCCGGCCCCGTCCAGCGCGGCCGCCTCGTGCAGCTCGCGGGGCACGCCGGTCAGCGCCGCCAGGAAGATCAGCATCGACCAGCCGACGCCCTTCCAGACGCCTAGCGCCCCGATGGCGACCATCGCCGTCCACCGCTGCCCGAGCCAGTTGACGGGGTGGCCCACCACGCCGAGCACGTCGACCAGGAACCAGTTGACGACGCCGTGGTCGGTGGCGAACAGGTACTGGAACAGCAGCGACACGACCACCCAGCTGGTGACCACCGGCAGGTAGAACAGCACCCGGAACAGGGTCCGACCAGGCAGGACGGTGTCGAGCAGCACGGCCAGGCCCAGGCCGATCAGGATCTGCGTCGGCACCGTGGTGAGCATGTAGACGCCGGCGTTGACGAACGACCGGGCCAGCACCGGGTCGTGCAGCGCCCGGGTGTAGTTCGCCAGCCCGATCCAGGGGCTCTCCGCTCCCGGGGTGATCTTGTAGTCGCGCAGGCTGATCAGCAGCGCCTGCACCGCCGGCCAGCCGATCACCAGCAGGTACAGGGCGAAGCCGGGGACGATGAAGACGAGCCCCGCCCAGCCCGCCCGCCGGCGGGGCGAACCGGGCGTGCGCCGGTCCGTCCCGCCGGGGGCGGTGCGGGTGACCGACCCGATCGCCGGGGTGGTGGTGGTCATGGTCGGTCCGTTCTCGTCGTCACTGCGGTCGAGCAGGGTCAGCCGGTGAGGGTCAGCCGGCGTACTTCGCCAGCAGCGGGTCGATCTGCGCGGCCGCCTGGTCGAGGGCGTCCTTCACGCTGACGCCGCCCTGCAGCGCCTTCTGGATCTGGGCCTTGAGGATGTCGTCGATCTTCGGCCAGGCCGGGGTCGGCGTCCGCGGCCGGGCGTTGGCCAGCTGCGTGACGAACGGCCCGTAGTAGGCGTTGATGCTGGTCAGCTGGTCGCCCAGGTTGGACAGCACCGGCATCTGGCCGACCTTGGCCATCGCCAGCTGCGCGTCCTGCGAGAGCAGGTAGCGGAGGAACTCAGCCGCGGCGTCCTTGTTCTTCGAGGACTTGGTCAGCACCACCGACTCGCCGCCGACCACGGAGATGCTGCCGCCGTCACCGGACGGCACCGGTGCCGCCTTGAGCTGGAACTGCGGGTACTGCGAGGCGAAGATCGGGTACATCCACGGGCCGTCGAGGATCGTGGCGTACTTGCCGGTCGCCAGGCCGTCGGACGTGGCGGTGCCGCCCGTGCCGCCCAGGATGATGTCCGGGATCGCCTTCTGCTTGTACAGGTCCACCAGCAGCTGCACCCCGGCGACGGACGCCGCGGAGTTCAGGTAGCCGGTCGCCTTGGTCACCTTGTCGTCGGTGACGGAGCCGCCGGCGCTCCAGATCCAGGGCAGCACGTTCCAGCCCGAGGTGCTGTTGTCGGCGAAGGTCGACACGCCCGCGGCGGTCAGCTTCGGGGCGTCGGCGCGCAGGTCGGCGAACGTCGCCGGCGGTGCGGTGATGCCGGCCTTGGCCAGGGCGTCGGAGTTGTAGAGCAGCACGCGCGTGTTCGTGTCGAGCGGCAGGCCGTAGTAGTGGCCCTTCCACGCGTTGGTGGCCAGCGCGCCCTTGTAGACCTGGGCGGAGTAGGTGCTGAAGTCAGGCATCTGCTGGTCGAGAGGCACCAGCACGCCGAGGTCCGCCAGCTCGGGGACCCACATGATGTCGGAGCGGACCAGGTCGGGCAGCGTGTCGCCGGCGACGGCCGTCACCAGCTTCTGGTGCAGCTGGTCGTAGGGCACCGCCACGTCCGTCACCTTTACGCCGGGGTGCAGCTGCTCGAACTTGGGGATGATCACCGTCTCGAGCGTCTTCACCTCCTGCGAGTCCGCCGAGTAGGCGTGCCAGAAGGTGACGGTGCCGGAGATGGTGGCGCCTGCGGACGCGATGGGCGTCTGCGCGGCGCCCACACCACCGCCCGAGCTGCAGGCGGTGAGGGTCAGAGCGAGGGCCGTGGCCGCCCCGAGGGCGGTGAGGGCGGTCCTTCGGGCGGTGCTGAACATCGTCGGCCTCCGGTGTTGGGACGTCATCGTCTCGCCACGCCTGCGGCTGACCCTGCCCCCGCCGGACCCGGTCCGGCAACGGCCACCCTGTGGCGTGTTTTCTTCGTGCCAACACAAAGTGGCAGACGGCTAGAGATCCGTCAAGCCAGGTGAAGTCACGTTCCGATCACGGGACGGTGGCCGAGGATCGTTCCGTTGCGGCATAATCTGGCCACGTCGTCCGACGCCGAACGAGGGAGCGCCGATGCCCGCCACACCGTCGCGGTGGACCGAGCTGTCCGTGTCCGAGCGCCGGGTCGCCCTCGAGGTGCTGGTGCACGGCCCGCTGGCCCGGACCGAGCTGGCGCAGCGGCTCGAGCTGTCCACCCCGAGCCTGACCCGCCTGACCAAGCCGCTGATCGACACCGGCGTGCTGCACGAGGTCGACGACCCCACCGATCCCGCCGCCCGCAACGGCGGTCGCCCGCTGCAGCCGCTGGACGTCGACCCCGGCCTGGACCACTTCGTCGGCATCAAGCTCACCGGCACGCGCGCGTTCGCGGCGCTCACCGACCTGCGGGCGGAGATCGTGCACGCCGCGGACCTGCCGGTGGAGGACCACCGGCCCGAGGCGGTGGTCGAGCTGCTCGCCCGGCTGGTCGCGCAGGTCAGCGAGGGGCGGCCGGACGCGTGCGTGTGCGCGGTCGGCGTCGGGCTGGGCGGCATCGTGCGCGAGGACGTGCGGGTGGGCCGGGCGCCGTTCCTCGGCTGGCGCGACGTGGACCTCGGGGTGCTGCTGCGCGAGCGGCTCGGCCTCCCGGTGGTGCTCGCCAACGACCTCGACGCCCTGATGGAGGCCGAGCACTGGTTCGGTGCCGGGCGGGACGTCAGCGACTTCGTCGCCCTGACCATCGGGGCCGCGGTCGGCTGCGGCCTGGTGGTGCACGACCGGCTGGTGCACGGCCGCGACTCCGGCCTCGGCCTGCTCGGCCACTTCGCGCTCGACCCGCTCGGGCCGGCGTGCCCCGACGGTCACCGCGGCTGCGCCAACGCGCTGCTGTCCATGGACGCGATCCAGACGCAGGCGGCGCTCGCCTCGGGCCGCGCGCTGACGTACGACGAGGTGCTCGACCTCGCCGAGGCGGCCGACCCGATCGCCGACCAGATCGTCGGCAACGCCGCCCGGGCCTTCGGCGTGCTGATCGCCGACGTGGTCAACATCGCCCAGCCGCAGCGCGTGGTGCTGACCGGCGAGGGGATCCGCCTCGCGGAGGTGGGCTGGGACCGGCTGGTGGCCAGCATCCGCGAGCACCGCAACCCGGAGGCCAGCGACGTCGACCTGCTGCTGGTCAAGGACGACCCGACCCTGTGGGCCCGCGGCGCGGCGGCCGTCGCCATCCAGCGCACCGTGCTGGCCACCCTGCCCTGACGCGCCCGCCACGGACGCGCTGCGGGGTGCGGCCCGCGGACCCATGCTGTTCGCCGGCGTCGTTCGGCGCGCACTGGCCCCTCGGGCCCTGCAGCCCACAGCCGCCCACCTCAGGACCGCCCACCCCAGTGGCCCTCCACCTCCGTGGCTCTCCACCCCAGCGGCCCTCCACCCTCAGCACCGGCGTCAGCCTGGGGAGGACGTCCCACCCCTTCGCGCTGTACGCCTGGTGTACGTACGCCAGGCGTACGACGTGAACTGCACCCCGGCCCCCACCGCGGCGCGCCGGGCGGGCTCCCGAGGGAGACGCCCGTCGAGACGCCTGCGTGATCGCGCGCACGGCGACCGGCGCTCCCGTGGACGCGCGGCGCCCGTGCGCCGGGGGTTCGATGGCCGGGTGGTCACGTCCGAGTGGTGGCGCAACGCCACCGTGTACCAGGTCTACCCGCTGAGCTTCATGGACTCCGACGGGGACGGCATGGGGGACCTGCGCGGCATCGTGCAGCGTCTCGACCACCTCGCCGGCAGCCCCGACAGCCTGGGCGTCGACGCGATCTGGCTGTCCCCGATCTACCGGTCGCCGATGGTGGACTTCGGCTACGACGTCGCCGACCACTGCGACGTCGACCCGCGGTTCGGCACGCTGGCCGACGCGGAGCACCTGGTCGAGGAGGCGCACCGGCGCGGCCTGCGCGTGCTGCTCGACTACGTGCCGAACCACACGTCGGACCAGCACCCGTGGTTCGAGCGGGCGCGCAGCTCCCGCGACGACCCCTACCGGGACTTCTACGTGTGGCGGGACCCGGCACCGGACGGTGGCCCGCCGACCAACTGGCTGTCCGCCTTCGCACGCGTCGGCCCCGCGTGGACCCTCGACCCGGCCACCGGTCAGTACTACCTGCACTCGTACACCGCCGAGCAGCCGGACCTCGACTGGCGCAACCCGGCCGTCCGCGAGGCGATGCACGCCGTGCTGCGGTTCTGGCTGGACCGGGGCGTGGACGGCTTCCGCATCGACGCCCCGCACCGGCTGGGCAAGGACGCACTGCTGCGGGACAACCCGGCGGACGTCGCCCACCTGCGGATCGCCACCCAGCTGGACGACCGGCAGCACCGGAGCATGGGCGACCCCTTCGTGCACGACGTGCTGCGCGGCATCCGGGCGGTGGTCGACGAGTACCCGGGGACCGTCCTGGTCGGCGAGGTCGGCATCCACCACCCGGTGCGGCGGCGGGCGTACCACGGCAGCGACGACGAGCTGCCGCTGGTGTTCGACTTCGGGTTCTGGAGCAACCCGTGGAGCGCGGACGCGTTCCGGGCGGGCGGCGAGCAGATGGCGGACGTGCTGGCGGTGGGTGGTTGGCCGACGCATGCGCTGTCGAACCACGACCTCCCCCGGCACGCCACCCGCTACGCGCAGCCGCACCAAGACCCGTCGCAGCCGGACCCCCGCACCCGCGTCGCCGCGGTGATGCTCGCCACGCTGCCGGGCGCCACGTTCCTGTACTACGGCGAGGAGATCGGCATGACGGACGTCCCCGTCCCGGCCGAGCTCGCCACCGACCCCAACGGCCGCGACCCCCTGCGCACCCCGATGCAGTGGGACCTGTCCCAACCCGGTGCGGGGTTCACGACGGGCGTGCCGTGGCGGCCGGTGCCGTCGGCCGGCGTCGACGTGGCGACTCAGGCAACCGACCCCGGCTCGCTGCTGAGCCTGTACCGAGACCTGCTGCGGCTGCGTCGGACGCATCCGTGCCTGGTCAGCGGGGACTATGCGGCGCTCGATGCCGGTCCGGACGTGTACGCCTACCGCCGGTCGGCGGAGGGCGCGACGCTCGTTGTGCTGCTCGGCTTCGCCGACGAGCCCCGGCGCGTAACGCTCGACGGACCGGCCGCCGGCCGGGTGCTGATCGCCAGCCACGGTGCGACGCCCGGCACGCCGGTCGACCTGGCCGCGCTGGACCTCGAGGCGAACCAGGCGCTGGTGGTGGAGCTCGACCGGCCCTAGGCGGCGGCGTGCGGGTCGAGGCGGTTCAGCGTGGCCACCACCTGCTCGTAGTCGCCGCGGGCCTCGCCGTACCGGAGGAACTTGACGTTCTCCACCTGGATCTCGTGCGCATCGGGATAAGCCTCGACCAGGGCCATCACCTCGTCGACGAAGTCGTCCAGCGGCATGGCGAAGTCGCTGCTCTCCTGGCCCGGCATCAGCTCGGTGCGCACCGCCGGCGGCTCCAGCTCCATCACCTGCACCGACGTGTCGGCCAGCTGCAGCCGCAGGCTCTCGCTGAGCAGGTGGATCGCGGCCTTGGTCGCGTTGTAGCTGGGGGTGACCCGCAGCGGGGCGAACGCCAGGCCGGAGGAGACGGTCATGATCGTCGCGTCCGGACGCGAGGCGAGGTGCTCGACGAAGGCGGCGATCAGCCGGATCGGGCCCAGCAGGTTGGTGGTGACGGTCGCCTCGGCGGTGGCGAGGAAGCCGGACGCGGTGTGCCAGTCCTCGGCCCGCATGATGCCGGCCATCGTGATCAGCACGTTCAGGTCGGGGTGCCGCTGGAGCACCTGCGCGGCGGCGGTCGCGATGCTGGCCGGGTCGGCCGTGTCGATGGCGACGGCGTCGAGACCGGGGTGCTCGGCGGCGATGGCCGCGAGCCGGTCGGTGCGACGCCCGCCGACGATCACGGTGTTGCCGCGGGCCTGGAGCCGGAGAGCCAGCGCCAGGCCGATGCCGCTGGTGGCGCCGGGGATGAAGACGGTGTTTCCGCTGATCTGCATGCCGTCGAGTCTTCGTCGGGCGCCACGGATGCTCCAGGGCGGGCTCGTCCAGGGACCGCGGATCCCTGGCTCCCAGCCGACTCGTGCCGCACCATGACGCGGTGGACCGTCCCGCCCTCGCCGACTTCCTGCGCCGTCACCGCGAACAGCTGCAGCCGCAGGACGTCGGGCTGCCGGCAGGCCCTCGCCGGCGCGCCCCGGGCCTGCGCCGCGAGGAGGTCGCCCAGCTGGCGACCATGTCCACCGACTACTACACCCGCCTCGAGCAGCACCGCGGACCGCAGCCCAGCACGCAGATGCTCGCCGCGCTGGCCCGTGCGCTGCGCCTGACGGACGACGAGCGCGACTACCTGTACCGCGTCGCCGGCCACGCCGCCCCCGACCGGGACGCCGGCTCCGACCACGTCTCGCCCGGCATGCTGCGCGTGCTGGACCGCCTGACGGACTCACCGGCCCAGGTGCTGACGTCCCTGAACGAGACGCTGGTGCAGAACGACCTGGCGCGGGCGCTGTTCGGCGACCAGACGTCGTTCACCGGCCTGGAGCGCAGCGGCATCTACCGCTGGTTCGCGCACCCCGACGACCGGGGCCTGTACCCGCCGGAGGCGCACGCGCGGCAGAGCCGGTCGATGGTGGCGTCCCTGCGCGCCGCCCACGGGATGGCGTCGACGCGGGCGCGCGCCGACCGGCTGGTGCGGGAGCTGACCCGGATCAGCCCCGAGTTCACCGCCCTCTGGGCGCGGCACGAGGTCGGGCGGCGGTTCGAGGCACACAAGGTGCTGCTGCACCCGGAGGTCGGAGCGATCGAGGTGGACTGCCAGGTGCTGTTCACCGAGGACGGGTCGCAGACCCTGCTGGTGCTGACCGCGGCGCCGCGCAGCGAGGCGGAGGGCCGGTTGCGGCTGCTGTCCGTGCTGGGCACTCAGGCGTTCACGGCGGGGCCGTCGGTCGGGACCGCGTAGGACGCGACGACGGCCCGATGGCGGGTGCTGTCAGGATGACCCCCGGGAAGCCCGACTCGAACCGAACGGATGTCACCTGATGGGTCTGCTCGACGGCAAGAAGATCCTGGTCACCGGCGTGCTGACGCAGGGCTCGATCGCGTTCCACGTGGCACGCCTGGCGCAGGAGCAGGGTGCCGACGTGGTGCTCACCTCCTTCGGCCGGCAGTACAAGCTCACCGAGGTGATGGCCCGCCGGCTGCCGGTCGAGGCGCCCGTGGTGCAGCTCGACGTCACGTCGGACGAGGACCTGGCGGCGCTCGAGGGCCGGCTGCGCGAGCACACCGACCATCTGGACGGCGTCGTGCACTCGATCGGGTTCGCGCCGCAGTCGGTGCTCGGCGGCAACTTCCTCACCGGTCAGTGGGACGACGTGGCCACCGCGCTGCACGTCTCGGCCTACTCGCTGAAGGCGCTGGCGGTGGCGAGCCTGCCGCTGCTCGGCGCCGGCGGGTCGATCGTCGGGCTGACGTTCGACGCCCAGTTCGCCTGGCCGGTCTACGACTGGATGGGCGTCGCCAAGGCCGCCTTCGAGTCGACCTCCCGCTACCTGGCCCGTGACCTGGGCCCGCGCGGCATCCGGTGCAACCTCGTCTCCGCCGGACCGGTGCGCACGACGGCCGCCAAGTCGATCCAGGGCTTCGAGACGATCGAGGGCCGCTGGTCCGAGCGCGCGCCGCTCGGCTGGGACATGACCGACCCGGTGCCGACCGCCCAGGCGGTCGCCGCGCTGCTGTCCGACTGGTTCCCGGCGACGACGGGCGAGATCGTGCACGTCGACGGCGGCGTGCACGCGATGGGCCAGTGACGCACCTGCGCACGGCCGTGCTGCCGACGCATCGCTGACCCGACCGCCGCGGGAGCGACCCCGTCGCCAGAGTGACGATGCTGACACCGTTCGGAACGTGAGACCGGCGGTCTCAGGACGAAGGTCACGCGCCATCGTCGCGACCCTCAACCTACGGTGACGTAACTTACGCCACCGTAACCTGCGGAGAGGGTCCTCGTGACCGCCCAAGCCGATGTGCACGTCTCCGCCGCCCTGCCGGAGCGACCCCCTCTGGGGCCGACCCTGCAGGGGCGACCCCTGCCGAGGGTGATCCAGGGCGGGATGGGAGTCGCGGTCTCCTCCTGGCAGATCGCTGCGTCCGTCGCCCGCGCCGGTCAGCTCGGCGTGGTGTCGGGCACCGCGCTGGACCTGGTGCTGGCCCGTCGGCTGCAGGACGGCGACCCGGACGGGTCGGCACGCCGTGCGCTCGCGGCCTTCCCCGTCCGCGCGGTGGCCGACCGCGTGCTGGCCCGGTACTTCCTGGACGGCGGCCGCCGCCCCGGCACCCCGTACTCCCCGGTGCCGCGGCTGGCCGTCCGGCAGAGCCGGCCCGCGCAGGAGCTGGGCGTCCTCGGCAGCTTCGTCGAGGTGTGGCTGGCCAAGGAGGGGCACGACGGGCTGGTCGGCATCAACCTGCTGGAGAAGATCCAGATGGCCACGCCGACGGCGGTGTACGGCGCGATGCTCGCCGGCGTCGACCACGTGCTGATGGGCGCCGGCATCCCGCGGGACATCCCGCACCTGCTGAACGAGCTGGCCGCGCACCATGCCGTCGACCTGCCGGTGGAGGTCTCGGGTGCCGCGGGCGGAGGGCACGCCGTGCACCTCGACCCGCACGCCCTGCTCGGCGCGGAGCTGCCGGCGGTTCGTCGTCCGGCGTTCCTGGCGATCGTCTCGGCGCACGCCCTGGCGTCGTACCTGGCCAAGGACGCGCACATCCGACCCGACGGCTTCGTCGTCGAGGGCCCGCTGGCCGGCGGGCACAACGCGCCGCCGCGGGGTCAGCTGGTGCTCGACGACGACGGTCAGCCGGTGTTCGGGCCGCGCGACGAGGCCGACGTCGCCAAGGTCGCCGCCGTCGGGCTGCCGTTCTGGCTGGCCGGCTCGCAGGGGACGCCGGAGGCCCTGGCCGCCGCACTGGCTGCCGGTGCCGCCGGGGTGCAGGTCGGCACCGTCTTCGCCCTGTGCGAGGAGACCGGGCTGACCACCGCCCTGCGCGACGACCTGCTGACCCGCCTGCGCGCCGGCACCCTGACCGTCCGCACCGACCCGCTCGCCTCACCGACCGGCTTCCCGTTCAAGGTGGCGCAGCTGCCCGGCACCCTCTCGGACCCACCGGTGGTCGCCGCCCGCGAGCGCCTGTGCGACCTCGGCTACCTGCGCACGCCGTACCGGCGCGACAACGGTGCGGTGGGCTACCGCTGCAAGGCCGAGCCGGTGCACGTGTACGTCCGCAAGGGCGGCGCCGCGGAGGACACCGTCGGACGGGCCTGCCTGTGCAACGCGCTGACCGCGGACATCGGCCTGGGCCAGACCCGTGCCGACGGCTACCAGGAGCCTGCGCTGGTCACCCTCGGGTCCGACCTCGACGGTGCGCGCCGGCTCTCCGCGCAGCACCCGGGCACCTGGACCGCCCGGCAGGCCCTCGACTGGATCCTCGGCGCGGCCTGAGCCAGACGTGTCCGAACGCGGGCACCACTGGGCGTACGCTTCAATAGTTGTCCCGACAATCTTGGAGCCCGTCGTCATGCCGCTTGCCGTGGAGCTCGACCGTTCCGCCGTCCTGACCGGGGGCGCACCGGCGCCCGCCCCGCTGCTGCTCCTGCTGCACGGCTTCGGCTCCGACGAGCGCGACCTCCCCGGGCTCACCGCCCACCTGCCGGCCGCCCTCGGCTGGGCGTCCCTGCCGGGGCCGTTCCCGGCGTCGCCGTATCCCGGCGCAGCGGGCCGCGCCTGGTTCCCGATCACCACCCCCGGCAGCCCCGATCCCGAACCTGTGCACGCCGCCACGGCCGCGATCCTCGAGTGGCTGGACCAGACGGTCCCGGCCGACCGCCCGGTGGTGCCGCTCGGCTTCTCGCAGGGCGGCCTGATGGTGACGCAGCTGCTGCGGGCCCGTCCCGAGCGGTTCGCCGCCGGCGTGGTGCTCTCCGGCTTCGTCCTGGCCGGCGAGCAGCCGCACGACGACGAGCTCGGGGAGGTGCCGGTGTTCTACGGCCGCGGTGACGCCGACGGGGTGATCGCCACCGATGCCGTCGAGCGAACCGGCGCGTGGCTGCCGGCGCACACGAAGGCCACCGTGCGGCTGTACCCCGGCGTGCCGCACTCCGTCAGTGCCGCCGAGCTGGCCGACGTCGCCACCTTCCTCGAAGCGGCCCTCACCGCCTGACCCCGGCTCGCCCCGCCGAGCCCCGACCTCGGCTCGCCCGGCCAAGCCCCCGACCTCGGCTCACCCCGCCAAGCCCCCGACCTCGGCGCATCCCACCAAGCCCCCGACCTCGGTTCGCCGCACCAAGCTCCCGGCCTCCTCTTTCGCGTTGTACGCCTGGTGTACGTACACCAGGCGTACAACCGTCAGCTGCATCCCGATCTCCCCGGGCACGAGCACGCTCCCGGGTGCGACGACCGCACACGGCGACGAGACGACGTCCTCCAGGCCCGATGTCCCCCGGGGCTGCAGTTGCCTGGACCCGAGCCGCCACTCCTCGTGCGCCCTCTCGGGCTGTAGACCTGTCACCGCACCCCCGACGGTGGGCGGTGGACGACGGCGGAGGGATGTCATGGACGCGTCGATCGAGGACGTCGACCTGCTGGTGGTCGGCGGCGGCAAGGCCGGCAAGTCGTTGGCGATGGACCGGGCCAAGGCCGGCTGGTCCGTGGTGATGGTCGAGCGGGACAAGATCGGCGGCACCTGCATCAACGTCGCGTGCATCCCCACCAAGTCGCTGGTCGGCTCCGCCCGCACGCTGCTGTCGGCGCGGCACGCGGCGGCGATGGGGATCGTGGTCGACGGCACCCCGCGGGTGGACCTGCCCCTGCTGCGGGCGCACAAGGAGAACGTGGTGGGCGGCATGGTGGACGCCCACGTGCACCTGTTCCACGACTCCGGGATGGACTTCGTGCTCGGCACGGCGCGGTTCGTCGGCGAGCGCACGGTGGAGATCCGCACCCGGCAGGGTGACGTCCGGTGGGTGCGGGGTCGTGACGTGGTGGTCAACACGGGCACCACGCCGGCGCTGCCGGACGTGCCGGGGCTCGCGGGGGCCAGCCCGTGGACGTCGGAGACGATCCTGCAGCTCACCTCGATCCCGAGTCGGCTCGTCATCCTGGGCGGCGGGTACGTCGGGTGCGAGTTCGCCTCGATGTTCGCGATCTTCGGCAGCAAGGTGACGCTGCTGCAGGGTCCGGACCGGCTGCTGCCCCGTGAGGACCCGGAGGTGTCCGACGAGGTCGCGGCGGTGCTGCGGGTCCAGGGTGTGGACGTACGGCTGGGCACCCGGGCCGTGTCCGTGCACCGCGAGTCGGTCGACGCGGGCCTGTGGCACGACGAGGCGTGGCACGCCGGTCAGGGTCACGACGAGGTGGTCGTCGCCCTGTCCGACGGCTCGCACGTCCGGGGTGCGCAGCTGCTGGTCGCCACCGGACGGGCACCGGTCACCGCGGACCTCGGCCTCGACGCCGCCGGCGTGCGGCTGACCGACCGGGGGTTCGTCGAGGTGGACGACCACCTGCGGACCAGCGCGGACCACGTCTGGGCCGCCGGTGACGTGGCCGGCACGCCGCAGTTCACGCACGCCTCCTGGAACGACTTCCGCATCCTGCGGACCCTGCTGACCGGCGGCGAGGCCACCACGGCCGGCCGGCTGATCCCCTACTCGGTGTTCATCACCCCCGAGCTGGGCCGCGTCGGCCTCACCGAGACCGAGGCCCGCGCCCAGGGCCACCAGGTGCGGGTCGCGACGATCAAGGTCGCGGCCATCCCGCGCGCCAAGACGCTGCACGAGACGGTCGGCACCTGGAAGGCCGTGGTCGACGCGCAGACCGACCAGATCCTCGGCGTCTCCCTGCTCGGCGGGAACGCCGGTGAGGTGATCGGCGCGGTGCAGGTGGCGATGCTGGCGCACCTGCCCTACCAGCAGCTGCGGGACGCGGTGCTGACCCACCCGACCATGACGGAGGGGCTCAACCTGCTGCTCGACGCGCTGGGCTGACGGCGAGCGTGCGGTCAGCCCTTCGGGGCGGGAGCCAGCTGCACGGCGAGGATCCGGTCGTCGCCCGGGTGCGGGGTGCCCCGGCCGTCGGTGTTGTCGGTGAGGATCCACAACCGGCCGTCCGGCGCACGGACCACGTCGCGGATGCGCCCGTACCGGCCCTGGTACAGCGGCGTCGACCGGCCCAGGTCGGCCACCGGCACCGCGCGCAGCACCGTGCCGCGCAGGTTGGCGACGAACACCGTGCCGTCCACGACCGCGAGCCCGGACGGGCTGGCCTCGTCCGTCGGCCACGTCTGCACCGGGTCCACGAACCCGCGCGCCGTGCCGCCCGTGCCCTCGACCAGCGGCCAGCCGTAGTTCTTGCCCGCCTGGATCACGTTGAGCTCGTCCCAGGTGTCCTGGCCGAGCTCGCTGGCCACCATCCGCCCGTCGGCGGTCCAGCCGATGCCCTGCACGTTGCGGTGCCCGTAGCTGTAGACGGGTGAGCCGGGGAACGGGTTGTCGGCCGGGATGCCGCCGTCCGACGTGATCCGCAGGATCTTGCCGCCGAGGAAACTCAGGTCCTGGGCCCGGGACCGCTGGCCGGTCTCGCCGACGCCGACGTAGAGCATCCCGTCGGGTCCGAACGCCAGACGCCGGCCGTTGTGGATCTGGCCGGACGGCAGCTTGTCGATCAGCGTCGTGGACGGGCCGAGCCCGTACGAGCCGGGTGCGCCGGTGAGCGTGAACCGCTGCACCCGGTTGCCGTCGGCGCCGGTGGAGTAGGCGTACAGCCGGTGCTGACCGTCGACCGCCAGGCCGAGCAGCCCGCCCTCGCCACCGTGCTTCACCCCCGGGACGGTGCCGACCACGCGCGTCCCGCCGTCGCCGGTCAGCTCGACCACCTGGCCGGTGTCCCGCTCGCTGACCAGGGCGGTGGTCTCGACGAAGACGATGGACCACGGAGATCGCAGGCCGGTGACCACGTCGGCCGGGTCGCCCGACGGGAGCACGGCCGGCGGAGCTGTCGTCGTGGCTGCGGGCGCGAGGGTGCCATCGGGCGCCGGCGTAGACGGACCGCCCGCACCGGCTGACGAAATACCACCGGACGCGGCGCCACTGGGGCCGGGCTGGTTCGGCGTGCTCGTCGTGCATCCCGCCACGAGCAGCAGCGCGACCCCGACCGTCGTTGCCGCCTCCGCCGCACGGATGCGGATCGCCGCACCCCGACCGTCATCCAACGGGCTGCCTGTCGCACCGGATCGCATCGCCGCTCCCCACGTCGGCCGGCCGCGTCTTCAGACGATGCGCCCGCGGCACCTGCTCCGCCAGAGGGTGATGCGAACCGGTTGACACTCGCGGTACTCGGTGTCACTGTGTACCGGTACCTAGTGCTACTGGATACCAGCGACACCGAGTAGAGGGGGTGAGGCGATGAAGGGCCTGACGGAGCTGCTCAAGGGAGCGCTCGAAGGGTGCGTGCTCGAGCTGATCGGGCGCGAGGAGACGTACGGCTACGAGATCACGCGAAAGCTCAACGTGCTGGGTTTCGACGACGTGGTCGAGGGGACCGTCTACACGATCCTGCTGCGGCTGGAGAAGAACGGTCTGGTCGTCGTCACCAAGAAGCCGTCCGAGGTGGGACCGCCGCGCAAGTTCTACGCGCTCAACGATTCCGGCCGTGCCGAGCTGGCGGACTTCTGGTCACGGTGGGAATTCGTCACGTCGAAGATCGACCAGCTGAAGGGGCACAGCGATGTTTGAGTGGATCACCGTCGCGTACTGGCGCGACATCTCGCGGCAGAAGCGCGAGTACAAGGCGATGCAGGCGCGGGTCAAGGCGCTGCCGGCGGACTACGCATTTGTCTACGAGAAGATCAAGCACTACATGTGGAAGTACGCCGCGGGTTCTGGCCTGGACATCCTCGCCATCCTCAACGACCTGACGGACCTGTTCGAGTCCGGCGCCGCCGAGGGCAAGACCGTTCTCGAGGTGACCGGCGACGACGTCGCCGCCTTCGCCGACGAGCTGCTGCGCCACGCCACCACCTACACCGGCAAGTGGCACGAGACCCTGAACCGGGACATCCACCACAAGCTCGACGGCGGTCAGCGATGAACGCCGTCGCGATCGAGATCCGTGGGCTGCGCAAGTCCTTCGGGACGACGACCGTGCTCGACGGCGTCGACCTGCACGTGCAGCAGGGGCACATCGTCGCGCTGCTGGGCTCCAACGGGGCCGGCAAGACGACGACGGTCAACATCTGCTCGACGCTGCTGAAGCCGGACGCCGGCGAGGTCCTGGTCGCCGGGCACGACGTGCTGCGCGCCGGTGACCAGGTGCGTCGCAGCATCTCGCTGACCGGCCAGTTCGCCGCGGTCGACGGGATGCTGACCGGCCGGGAGAACCTGGTGCTGATCGCCCGCCTGCGGGACCAGAAGGACCCGGCCGGCATCGCGCGGCTGCTGCTCGAGCGGTTCGGGCTGACCGACGCCGCCGACCGGCGGGCCGACACCTACTCCGGCGGCATGACCCGCCGGCTGGACATCGCGATGAGCCTGGTCGGCAACCCGTCGGTGATCTTCCTCGACGAGCCGACCACGGGCCTGGACCCCGAGGGGCGGCTCGAGGTGTGGGCGACCGTGAAGGAGCTGGCCGCTGCCGGCGCCACCGTGCTGCTCACCACGCAGTACCTCGACGAGGCCGAGCAGCTGGCGGACCGGATCGCCATCCTGCACGGCGGCCGGATCATCGCCGAGGGCACGCTCGCGGAGCTCAAGGCGCTGTTCCCGCCCGCCCAGGTCGAGTACGTCGAGAAGCAGCCGAGCCTCGAGGAGATCTTCCTCGCCATCATCGGAAAGAAGGAGGCGGCGTGATGAGTGCGCTCTCGCACACCACGGCATTGACCGGTCGTTCGATGAAGCACATCCTGCGCAGCCCGGACACGATCATCACGGTGGCGGTCACGCCGATCGCCATGATGCTGCTCTTCGTCTACGTGCTCGGCGGCGCCATCTCGGCGGGCGGCGGTCACTACGTGAACTACCTGCTGCCGGGAATCCTGCTGATCGCGGTGGCCAGCGGCGTCTCCTACACCGCATTCCGCATCTTCACGGACACGCAGAAGGGCATCTTCGCCCGGTTCCACTCCATGCCGATCGGCCGGTCTGCCGCGTTGTGGGCGCACGTGGTGACGTCCGTGGTGTCGAACTTCATCTCGTTGGCGCTGATCGTCGGCGTCGCCCTGCTGATGGGGTTCCGGTCGAGCGCTGGGTTCACGGCGTGGCTCGGTGTGGTCGGCATCCTGGCGCTGTTCACCCTGGCGCTGACCTGGCTGGCAGTGATCCCGGGACTCACCGCCAAGTCCATCGACGGTGCGAGCGCCTTCGCCTACCCGCTGATCTTCCTGCCGTTCATCAGCTCGGCCTTCGTGCCGACCGCGACGATGCCGGGACCGGTTCGCTGGTTCGCGCAGAACCAGCCGGTGACGTCCATCGTCGAGTCGCTGCGGCACCTGATGGAGAGCCAGCCGGTGGGCGGCGCGATCTGGACGGCGCTGGCCTGGTGCGTCGGCCTGGCCGTGGTCGCGTACGTCTTCGCGATGCGGCTGTACCGGAAGACGGCGTAGCGGGCATCAGCCCCAGAGGGACCGCAGCCGCGCTGCGGTCCCTGCTACGTGGGCGGCGAGCGGACTGCGCCCTGCATGCGACTGCACCGCTCATCTGGCTGCACTGCTCATCTGGCTGCACTGCTCATCCGGCTGCACTGCTCCATCCGGCTGCGCGTCTCGCCCGACCGAGTGGCCGCACTCACGGCCCTCGCCCCCTTCCCCCGCCGGACGTGCAGGAGAGCTGATGTGCTTTCGGGCTGTACGCCTGGTGTACGTACGCGAGGCGTACAGCGCCGCAAGATATGTCGGCCCCGCTGGCCTCCTGGCGGCGCCCGCCGGCTGCTCACCAGCGCGGCGCGCGCTCCGTGCCGAGCTCTGTCTCGCGGAGCCGGCCAGCGGCATCGAGCTCGATGACGGTGTCCAGGTCGAGGCGGCGCAGGAACGGGTGGTCGTGGCTGACCACCAGCACCGCGCCGCGGTAGGCGCGCAGCGCCTCGACCAGCTGGTCCACGCTGGTCAGGTCGAGGTTGTTGGTCGGCTCGTCGAGCACCAGCAGCTGCGGGGGCGGGTCGGCGAGCAGCAGCCGGGCGAGCGCCACCCGGAACCGCTCACCGCCGGACAGGGCGGAGACCGGGCGGTCGACGGCGTCGCCGCGCAGCAGCAGGCGCGCCAGACGGTTGCGCAGCTCACCCGTCGGCACGCTCGGCGCAGCGGCGCGGACGGCGTCGAGCGCGGAGCCGTCGTCGTCCAGACCGTCCAGACGCTGCGGCAGGTAGCCGACCCGGTCGGTCAGCAGCGTGCCGGTGGCGGCCGTCGCGTGGACGGGCATTCCGGGGGCGGGCGTCGGGCGGATGGGTGTGCCGGTGGCCGTCGTCCCGCCTCCGGGGACGCCGCTGACCAGGGCGGATGCAGCGCCGTCGCCGTGTACCAGTCGCTCGAGGAGCGTCGTCTTGCCAACACCGTTGGGACCGATCAGCGCCACGCGCTCCGGGCCCTGGATCACCACGGTCCGGTCAGTACCGACCAGCTCCGCCAGGCGGCGGCTGCGCGGCACGTCGGGATCGGTCAGGTCCAGGCGGATGTGCTCCGTCTCGCGTACCCGCGCGGCGGCCTCGTCGGCCGCGGCCTGCGCTGACGCGATGCGCGCCTCGAACCCCGTCCTCGTCTTGCCGGCCGTCACCTGCGCCCTGCGCTTGCGACCGCCGAGCAGGATCTTCGGCATCCCGCCGTTGTCGCGGTCCGCACGTCCGGCCCGGTCGCGGCGGGCGATCGCGGTCTCCGCAGCCGCCCGTTCACGCTTCTCCACCCGCACCGCCTGCTCCGCCGTCCGCACCGCCTGCTCGGCGGCGGCCTGCTCCGCCTCGAGGTGCTCGCGCCAGGCGCTGTACGGGCCGCCGAACACCGTGAGCCGGTTGGCGTGGAGCTCCGCCGTCTGGTCCATGCGCTCCAACAGCTCCAGGTCGTGGCTGACCACCACCAGCGTTCCGGGCCAGCGGTCGACCAGGGCCGCGAGCGCGGCACGGGACGGGCGGTCGAGGTTGTTGGTCGGCTCGTCGAGCAGCGTGATCGGCGCGCTGGCCAGGCGCAGGCCGGTGATGGCGACGAGCATCGCCTCGCCACCGGACAGCTGCCCCACCCGTCTGTCCAGGTCAGCGACGGTGAGGCCGATGTCGCGCAGCGCGTCGGCGGCGCGGGTCTCGACGTCCCAGTCGTCACCGACGGTGTCGAAGTGCCGCTCGTCCACGTCGCCCTGCTCGATGGCGCGCAGCGCCGCCAGCGTGTCCGCGATGCCGAGCAGCTCGGCGACCGTCGTGCCGCTGGTCAGCGTGAGGGTCTGCGGGAGGTAGCCGACGTCGCTGGTGGTGGTGATGCGGCCGGACGTGGGCGTGAGACGGCCGGCGATCACGCGCAGCAGCGTGGACTTGCCGGCGCCGTTGTTGCCGACCAACCCCGTGCGGCCGGTGCCGAGGGTGCCGGTGAGGCCCGCGAGCGCCGTGGCGCCGTCCGGCCACTCGAAGGCGACGTCCCGCAGGGTGATGGCGGGTGCGGGAGTGCTGGGGGATGACGGCATGGGGTGCTCCGTGGGTCGACGGGGGTCGTCGCGCCGCCGGCAGCGATGGGCTGCGGCTGGCTGGGGGACGACCGGGGCGCCGTCGAGGCGACGGCTGCGGTCAGTCGACGTGGATGAGCACGGCAGCAGGGTGCCGTGACGGCGGTGCGCGCGTCGAGCGCATTTCCGGGGCCGCCCGGACCCGGGGCCCTAGACATGCAAGTCGGGGCTTGCCTATCGTCGAGCCGTGGGTGACGTGTTCAAGGCGCTGGCCGACCCGACGCGGCGCACCATCCTCGACGAGCTCGCCGAGCACGACGGGCAGTCGCTGTTCGAGATCTGCTCGCGCCTGACGATGCGCCACCAGAACACGTCCACCCGCCAGGCCGTCTCGCAGCACCTGGCCGTGCTGGAGGACGCCGGCCTGGTCCGGTCCCACCGCGAGGGGCGGACCAAGATCCACCACCTCGACACGTCGCCGCTGCGCTCGATCGTCGAGCGCTGGCCCCTGCCCACCGACCCACCCGCACCCGAGCCCGCACCCGAGGAGGAGCAGCCATGCCCCGCATCACCCTGACCAGCGTGCTGGTCGACGACCAGGCGAAGGCCCTGGCCTTCTACACCGACGTGCTCGGCTTCATCGTGAAGAACGACGTGCCGCTGGGCGAGCACCGGTGGCTCACCGTGGTCGGCGCCGGCGAGCCGGACGGCGTCGAGCTGCTGCTCGAGCCCGACGAGCACCCCGCCGCGCGAGTCTTCAAGGAGGCGCTGGTGGCCGACGGGATCCCGTTCACGTCGTTCGCGGTGGACGACGTGCACGCGACCTATCAGGAGCTCGCTGCCCGCGGCGTCCGGTTCACCCAGCCGCCCGCCTCGATGGGACCGGTGGTCACCGCC
This sequence comes from Cellulomonas sp. 73-145, assembly GCA_001898185.1. Classification (GTDB taxonomy): domain Bacteria; phylum Actinomycetota; class Actinomycetes; order Actinomycetales; family Cellulomonadaceae; genus Cellulomonas. The sequence continues at coordinate 194,008 of MKTI01000006.1, forward strand.
GTGGTGGACGACACGTGCGGCAACCTGATCCAGCTCACCAGCCCGGCGTGATCGCGGCGGACCCGATGAACTAGCGGAGGAGCTGTCCCAGGATGAAGAGGGACAAACCCACCGCCCCGACGACGCGCCACGCGACGATCGCGCGGCGCTCTCGGTTCTTGGCATCCGGCGTGGTGACGACGAGCGGAACCGGCGGACCGAGCACACCGGCGACAATGCAGCCGAGTGCCAAGCTCCCGACCACGGCGAGGGGCCCGTACAGGATGGTCCCGATCAGCCATTCAGGGATGCTGCTTGGGAGGGTCAGACCGAGCACCATGGCCAACGGCGTCCAGGCCACCACCGCGACGATCCACGCCGCGCCCCACACCCTCCACCGCCACCGCACCTGGCCCCGGCTGGCCCGGTCCATCGCCAGGTCGACCTGAGCGCGATCGGCAGGACCGATCCAGACCGTCATCGCCTTCCACGCGCGCCACATGAGGCCGAACTCCCGCCGGGGCGTCACTGGCGGCTGACCGCTGCAGCGGAGGCGTGGAGCGCGGCCGCAACCCAGGAGCGCAGGTACTCGCCGTCCGCCACCCCGAGCCGCGACGCGAACACTGGCAGTGCGGCCCACCCGCACACGCCCGCCAGCCCTGCCGCTAGATCGGTGAGCGCCCCTCGTGCGCCGGCGCCGCCGGGCTGCAGCGCCTGCACGGCGGTCAAGATGGCCATCGACAGCACGGCGAGCAGACCCAGGAACGTGATCGCGCGGGTGAGCGGATGCCAGCCGATCGTGGCGACGAGGCGTGAACCGGTGCCTTCCGTCACGATCCTGCCGCGCAGCACCGGAGACCACGAGTTCCGCACACCAGGGCGGGGCGCATTCAGCCGCACCCCGTCCGGGGCAGCGCGGCCCAGCACCATGCGCCGTCCGCCGAATCCCGTGCCGACCAGCGCCTCCCAGCGCGACGACACTCCGGCGCGCACGCAGCTCAGCGCCTCGTCGGGTGGCAGGGCGGAGACAAGGTCAACCGTTTCCGGCCGCCAACCCGCGAAGAGCCGCACGGCGGGCAGTCTGGCACCGCTCCCGGCGGCCGCCCTAGCGCCGCGCTCGCGCCTCGAGCGGCCCCGAGTCAGCGCGCGGGTCTGAGCAGCGAGCGGAGCTTCGCCTGCGTCTCCTCGTCGGTGGAGAAGAGCACGGTGCCGACCATTCCGCGGGTGAGCAGCACCTTGTAGACGTTGCGGACCAGGCGGTCGAACGTCGCATCGTCCACGGTCTTCCTCGACCGGAAGTCGGGGTCCCGGTTGTGCTCGCGACGGGCGACCCAGCGGTCGCCGCGCCAGACGAGGTCCGGGCCGAGGATCACGCCGTTCCACGAGTACTCGAAGCCTTGGGCGGTGTAGACGCAGCCGACCTGCTCGAACCCACCCTCGGCGGTGGCCCACAACGCAGAGGGCGGCGCATCGCCGACGGCACGCTCCCCGCGCACGTTCCACGGCCGCGCCCAGTCCCCGATGACGACGTCGTCGACCAGCGTCCCGTCCGAGCGCGGATCGCTCCACGGCCAGCAGTAGCCGGCCGTCATCCGGGCGTTCATCCCGGACGCGAGCTTGTCCCGGAGGCGCGACTCCAGGTCGGCGGGGGAATCGGCCATCTCGACGACGAACCGGTCGTCGCCCGTCCACGGTTCGGGGCCGCCACCGTCGAGGCCGAGCAGCCGCAGCACCCACTCGACCCAGGCGTCGCTGCCGCCTGACCGGAACTGACCCTTCAGGTCCACCTCGAGCACCCGCAGACCGCGACGCTCCGCGTGCTCCCGGATCTCGTGCACGGAGCCCATCTCGCCCGGCCGCACCACCTGGTGCTGGTCGAGCAGGAACACCGGGACCCGCGCCGCGTCGAACAGCTCGTCGACCTGCGGCCGAGCCTCGACGCGGACCTCCTTGCGCGTGTACCGGTTCACCGAGGTGGCCCTCAGCCGGTGCGCCTCGTCGAGGATCAGCACGTCGAGGCCATTGCGCTCAGCCGTCATGAAGCTGTTGAAGTACGCGAACAGGTTCTTCGTGCGAGGCGAGCCGCGCCCGGCGACGGCGCGCAGCGTCTGCGTGAACGACCGCGACCCCGTGCCGTGCATCACCGTGCGACCTTCACGGGCGAGCTCACCGAGGAGCGACAGGGCGATGACGCTCTTGCCGCTGCCCGGACCGCCGGACACGACCACGACGGTCTTCGTGTCCGCGCGGGTCGCGGTCCGGACGGTGTTCAGCACGAGCTCGTACGCCACGCGCTGCTCGTCGAGCAGCTCGAACTGCTCACGCTGCCGGATCTCGTCGGCCGCGACCGACAGCAGCTGCCGCGACGGTGCGACGTGCGAGGACAGCAGCCGGTCGGCCGCCCGCACGCCCGACACGGGCGCGAGGCGCGACCGCAGGAACTCGTGGAAGTCAGCCCGGTGCTGGCCGGTGAACAGCCTTGACGCGGCTCCGACACCCGGAGACCGCAGGTCCGTGATGCCGTCCTCGGACGCATTGTGCAGATAGGCGGCTCCGACGATCGACTCCGGCGCCGACGAGAGGACTGCGGTGAAGTCGCGCAGGTAGTCGACGTAGCCGTCGACCTGCAACGCCGGGTGCAGGACGGGTCGGTAGCGGGCCCCGTCGACGTCGAGCAGCGTCTCGCTACCTTCCCAGCGTCGAGCGCGACTCCACTGCTTCAGCTCGATGGCGACGTAACTGGGGTCACCGGTCCTCGGATGGACTCCTGCCAGCACGACGTCCGCGCGCTTGCTCGTCATCGGCATCTGGTACTCGAGCAGCACCTCGACGGCGCCGAGATCCGCCTGCCGGAGGTCGTCGGCCAGCGCGCTCAACGACGAGCGCCACGACCGGCGCTCGCTCTCGCCTGGCCTACCGACGCCCTGGTACATGAGGAAGTCGGCGAGCGCGCGCTCGATGACACTGAAGTCCGAGCCGGCGTATGCGATGAGCTCCGCGGCGCTGCGGCGCAACGCATCCACGACGGGGTCCCCCAGGCAGCACGAATGAACGTGCGGGGGGACATGTCCGACCGCTCACGCGGGGAAGTCCGTCGATCCGCTGACGGGGGAACACTAGCCAGCCTCACTGGCGTCGCATCTGATGCTGATGCGCGCGGCGCTGGCGGACGGAGGCCGACGGCGTGATGCAGCGGGTTCCTCAGGTGGCTGACGCGCGGAGCGCGGTCTGGAGACGGGCGATGATCCTGCCGAGCTCGCCGGTGGACAGCAGGCCTGCCCCGAGCGGGCCCGACGAGTTCTCGCCGACCGGCGGCAGCGTCAGCAGTGCTGCTCGCACCTCGCCGGACGCGTGGCCGACCTGCCACTCGATCTCCGCGCTCACCGCATCCGGCTGATCCGGGTGTGCCAGGCCGACGGCCAGCGCGGCGTATCCGGCGGCACCCAACGCATGCGCCCCCATGTGCGCGACCCCCGCTGCCTGCGCCGCGGCACGGGCAGCCGCCACGGCGGCGGCGCCGTGCACGTCCCGGGCGGCTCGGCCGGCGACGAACCGTCGTGCGATCTCACCGGCCGCGCTCAGCTCACCACGGCCGAAGGCGCGGGCACGCGCGATGGCGTCCCGCGGGCGGTCGTCGTCGGGCGCCTCGGCCTCGAACAGGTCGAGCACGCGCTCCGCGCAGTCAGCCGCCCACAGCGCGACGGTGCGGCGGTCGGGCTCGCTGAGCGACTGGGGGGACGGCACGTCGCCACCCTGCCACCGTCGTGCCCACGCCAGGACGGCCGGGCCCGGCGACGACGCCGGCCCGGCCGTCCGGCGTCGACCTAGCGGGCACCCGCCAGCTGCGCCACCGGTCCCAGGCTCTGCCGCTCCAGCACGGCCACCACGGCGGCCTTCTCCTCGGCGTTCAGGTTCTGCAGCGGCGCCTGGAGCAGGTCGTTCTCGATGATGCCGCGGTGCACCTGCGCCGCCTTGAACGCTCCGAGGGTCGCGCTGAACGGGCTGATCCGCTTCGCGGCGATCTTGGCGATCAGCCGCAGCTTGTGCAGCCGCTCCTGCTCGGCACGGGCGGTGTCCCAGTCACCGGCGACGGCGGCGTCGTACACGCGGACGAAGCCGTGGGGGTCGATGTTCGCGACGCCGACGATCATCCCGTGCGCCCCCTGGAAGATGGCGGCGTCCCCCGTGATGTCCGAGCCCGTGATTACGGCGAACCCCGGCAGGTCGCGGGTCTCCTCGATGATGTAGCGGAAGCCGTCCTCCTCGTCGCTGGTGTCCTTGACCCCGGCGATCACGCCGTCGTGCGCCAGCTGCACCGTGAGCTCGGCCGGCAGCTTGACGCCGACGAAGCCCGGGATGTCGTACGCGTACAGCGGCAGGTCGGCGTGGGCGGCGTGGATGGCGCGGAAGTGCGCGTCGATCTCGGTCCAACCGACCGAGCCGTAGAACGGCGGGGTGCTGACCAGGCCGTCGATCGCGTACCGGACGGAGATGGCGGCGTTGTGCAGCGCCCGACGGGTGCCGATGTCGGTCACCCCCACCAGGACGGGGATGCGCCCGGCCACCACGCGGGTCACCGTGTCCAGCACCGTCTCGCGTTGCTCGTCCGTCAGGTACGGCCCCTCGCCGCCGGTGCCGAGGGCGAAGATCGCGTGCACCCCGGCGGACACCTCGAACTCGACGAGGCGTTCCAGGGAGGCGACGTCCACCTCGCCGTCGGGGGTCAGCGGCGTGGTGATGGGCGGGATGACGCCGTGCAGGGGCACGTTCGGGTCGATGCTCGTCATTTTCCTGCGTTTCTGTGGTGGTCTGGCAAAGGGAGTTGTCGCGGGGACAGAAGGGCGCTCAGCCCCACTGCGCCTCGGTCATCGGCCGCAGCGCCGTCTCGAGGATGCGGAAATGGCGCGGGCGGGTCAGGACGAAGTAGATGAGCTCCGCGATGTCGTCGGGCCGCATCATTCCCTGCAGCTGCTCGCTGCCGTCCGTGCGGCCGCGGTGGTCGTCGATCGCGAAATGCGTCCACACCCCGCCGGGCGCGATGTTCGTCGCGCGGACGCCCTTCTCGCGCAGCTCGTTGTCCAGGGCGCGCGTCAGGCCGATCTGCGCGAACTTGCTCGCGGAGTAGACCGCCTCGCCGGGCAGCCCGCGGCGGCCCGCCTCGCTCGCCACCGTCACCAGGTCGCCACCGCCGGCGGCCACGATGTGCGGCACGGCGGCGTGGTAGAGGTTGATGGTCCCCTGCACATTCGTGCGGATCATCTCGTCCTCGTGCGCCGTCGGGACGTCCAGGAACTGCCCGTAGCTGCCGACCCCGGCGTTGGCCACCGCGATGTCGATGCGCCCGAACTCCGCCGCGGTGTCGGCGACGAACTCCTCCACCGTCGCACGGTCGCCCACGTCGCCCGCCCGCACCAGCGACCCCTCGAGCCCCAGGTCCTTGCCGGACCGGGACAGCAGCCCCAGCTTCACGCCGTGCGCGTGCAGCAGCCGCGCCAGCGACTCGCCGATCCCGGAGCTTGCACCGGTGATCACGGCCACCTTGCCGCTCAGGTCCACCGTCTCGTACGTCATGTCAGTGCAGTCCTTCCGTGTGCCAGCGGGTGGGAGTCAGAGAGCCAGCGCGTGTGCGCGCAGGTAGTCGCGGTCGAGGGTCAGGCCGTGGCCCGGGGCCGTCGGCGGGTGGTAGCGGCCGTGCTCGACGCGGCCGGCCGAGGCGACGATGCCCAGGTCGGTCCACGTGCCGCCGTCCGTCATCTCGGCGCTGGCGATGTTCGGCACCGCCGCGAGGATGCTGGCGCTCAGCTCCATGACGAAGTGCGGGGTCATCGGCAGGTTGCGGGTGCGGGCCGCCGCCGCGATGTCGAGGTAGCCGGTGATCCCGCCGACGCGGCCGAGGTCCGCCTGCACGAAGTCGACGGCCTGGGCGTCGAAGTACTGCACGAACTGCGCGGCGGTGTACACGTTCTCGCCCAGGGCGATCGGCGTGCTCACGTGCTCGGCGAGCCGCCGGTGGGACGGGATGTCGTCCGACGGCAGCGGCTCCTCGACCCACAGCAGGTCGAACTGCTCGAACCGCTTGAAGGCGCGCACGGCAGCCGGGTAGTCCCACCCCTGGTTGGCGTCGACGGCCAGCGGGAACATCCCGACCGCCTCGCGGATCTTGGCCAGCCGCTCGACGTCCTCCTCGAGGTCCGGCTTGCCCACCTTCACCTTGGCGGCGACATACCCGTCGGCCTGCCAGCGGCGCACCTGCTCGACCACCTCGTCGACGGACTTGTTCAGGTTGATGCCGCTGCCGTACAGCGGCACGACGTCACGCACCCGGCCGATCAGGTCCACCACGTTCACGCCGAGCGACTTGCCCAGCAGGTCCCAGAACGCGATGTCGAACGCGGAGATCGCGTGCGTGGTGACGCCCGCTCCACCGACGTCGTGCACGTACTTGTACATCTCGTGCCACAGCCCCCGCGGGGACACGGGGCGCCCGACGACGGTCGGCGCGATCTCCCGCGCCAGCGCGCCGATGGTCGCCGCGCCCATCCCGGAGGTGTGGCTGAACCCCGTCCCGACCAGGCCGTTGTCGCCCCGGACGTCCACCACCGTGACCTCGATGTCGGTCACCCGGTGGATCTGGTCGCCCCACGGCCCCTCGGGCAGCGGCACGCGGGCCAGGGCGATCTCCACCTCGTCGATCCGCGGCACCGCCACCGGCGCCCGCCGGTCCGCCGACACCTCGGCGGCAAATGCGATATCAGACATTCGTCTTTCCTATCTGTGAAGTCGAGCTCAACCCTTGACGGCACCCGCCGCCAGCCCCCCGATCAGCTGCTTCTGCACCAGCATGAATCCGACGAGAACGGGAACCGCCGCAATCACGCCGCCGGCCGTCAGCAGGTCCCACCGGATCTGGTAGTCGCCGATGAACAGCTGCAGCCCCACGGGAATGGTCTGGCTGGCGGTGCTGGACGTGAACGTCAACGCGTACAGGAACTCGTTCCACGCGAAGATGAAGATGTACGTCCCGGCAGCCGTCAGGCCCGGCCGCAGCAACGGCACGAGGATGTGCCGCACCATCTGCATCGGGCTGCAGCCGTCGACCGTCGCCGCCTCGTCCAGCTCCTTGGGCAGCCCGTCGAGGAATCCCTTGAGCAGGTAGGTGGCGAACGGCGTCGCGAAGGTGACGTAGATCAGCACCAGGCCGGCGCGCGAGTTCAGCAGGTGCCCCGAGCGGAGCATCGTCGACAGCGGGATCACCAGCAGCACCGCGGGGAACAGCTGCGCGACCAGCAGGGCGGTCAGCACCGTCGTCCGGCCGCGGAAGCGGAACCGGGACAGCGAGATCGCCGCGGCACTGGCCACCACCAGGGAGAACAGCACCGTGCCCAGGGCGGTGATCGCGCTGTTCACCATGTAGTGCACGAACGGCGTGGTGGCGAACAGCTCGGAGTACCCCTGCACCGAGAAGTGCGTGGGCAGCCGGCTCATCCCGTAGGCGATCAGCTGGTCCTGCGGCGTCACGGAGGTCACGGCCATCACCACGTACGGCCCGAGCGTGCACACCATCCACAGCGCGATCACCACGTACAGCGCCGGCCGTCCGAGGCTCCGCTTCAGCCCGGCCCCCAGCGGGACGGACCGGCGCTCGGCGACGGCACGCGACCGCCGCTCGCTCCGGGTGCGACCGCCGGCCACCCCGGCCCTCTCCAGCACCACCATCACGCCTCCCTTCGCTGCGTCAGGCGGATGTAGACCGCGACCAGCACGGCCAGCACGGCCGCCTGCACCACCGCGTAGCTGGCGCCCGAGCCGAGCGCACCCTGCTTGTAGGCGGTCAGGTACGACGCCAGCGGGATGGTGGTCGAGGCGATGCCCGGACCGCCGCCCGTGAGCACGTAGGCCAGGTCGATGTAGTTCGCCGTCCAGATCAGCCGCAGCACCAGGGTGATCAGCACCGTCGGCAGGATGCTCGGCACGGTGATGAACCAGAACACCCGCAGGAACCCGCACCCGTCGGTCCGTGCCGACTCCTTCAGCTCCTCCGGCACGGCCTGCAGCGCGGCCAGCACCATCACCGCGAAGAACGGGATGCCCTGCCAGGCGTCCACCACGATCAGCGTGCCCAGAGCGGAGTGCGCGTTGCCGAACCACGCCACGGGCGAGTGCATCAGCCCGGTCCGGGTCAGCACCGCGTTCACCAGGCCGTGGTTCGGGTCCAGCAGCCACATCCAGATCAGCGCGACCAGGACGCTGGGCGTCGCCCAGGGGATCATCGCGAGCCCCCGGACGACGCCGCGCAGCCGGAACCGCTGGTTGAGCAGCAGCGCCCCGATCACCCCGAACACCAGCTGCAGGCCCACCCCGCCGACCGTCCACACCACCGAGTTGCTCAGGAACGTGCCGAAGCTCGGGTCGGTGAACAGGGTGCGGAAGTTGTCCAGGCCGACGAACCCGAGGGTGCCGCCGAGCAGGCTGGTCTCGGTGAACGAGAGCCAGATCGCCCGCAGGAACGGGTAGGCGACGAAGACGACGAGCAGCAGGAGCGTCGGCGAGAGGAACAGCGGCACGGTCAGGTCGAGCCGCCGCTTCCTTCTCGTCGGCCCCGTCGGCCCGCTCGGCCTGATCGGCCGTCGCGTGGTCAGGGTGGTCATCGGTCGGCTACTTCGACAGGTCCGCGGACAGCTTCTGCAGCATCTGCGCGCTGCTGGACTGGCCGCCGAACGCCTGCTGGATGGTCGGCGACCACGTCGCGTTGACCACGTTGGTGGTGCCGTTCAGCTGCGGCCAGCTCTGCGCCGTCTGCGCCGCCTTGAGCGCCACCTGGTAGCCGTCGTCCTTGGTGAACGCGGCGTTCGCCGCGACCGCCGTCGTCACCGGTAGCTGGCCCTGGGGCGAGGTGCTCATCTTGAGCATCTGCGCGTCACCGAGCAGCCACGTCTCCCACTGCCAGGCGAGCTCCTGCTTCTTCGACGACGTGAAGACGACGTTGCCGCTCATCGTCTGCAGCGACGACGGCTTCGACGGGTCCTGGGACGGCACGGGGATCACGCCGACGTCCTGGCCGAACTGCTTGCGCACCGCGGCGAGCGAACCGACGTGGTGGATCATCATCGCCGTCGTGCCGGACAGGAAGTTGCTCTGCACCTGCGCGAACGCTGCCGTGGCCGATCCCGGGGGCGCGAACTTCACCAGGTCCAGGTACGACTGGTTCACCTGCTCGCCCGTCGGGCTGTCCAGCGTCACCTTGCCGCTGGAGTCGACGAACTGGGCGCCGCCGGCGTACATCCACGCCGCCCACTGGTCCTGGCCGCCGGCCCCGCCGCGCACGTCGAACGCGTAGTGACCGTTGCCAGTCAGCTTCGGCGCGTCGGCGATCACGTCGGCCTGCGTCTTCGGGGCGTCCAGGCCGGCTGCGCTGAACAGCTTCTTGTTGTAATACATGTACAAGGCTGTGTTCTGGTGCGGCATCATGTAGATCTCGCTCTTGCCGGGCACCTTGCCGGCGTTCCAGCTCGAGTCGATGACGCTCGACTTGCCGCTCCAGGCGTCGATCTTCTTGCTCAGCGGGGCCAGGACGCCGGCCTTGACGAACTGGCCGATCCACTCGTCCTTCATGCGCGCCGCGTCCGGGCCGTTGCCGCTGCTCAGCGCCGTCTGGAGCTTGTCCAGGTACTGCGCGGCGGGCACCACCTGCAGCTGCACCTTGCCGTGGCCGCTCTCGGCGTTGAACTGGTCGGCCAGCTGCTGCCAGGTCTGGTCGGTGGCGTTGTCCACCCACAGCCAGTAGTTCAGGGTCTGGCCGGACGTGTCCGTGCTCTGGCTGGCAGCAGCGGCGGAACCGGTGGACGAGCTGCCGCTGCAGCCCGCGAGCGCGATGGCGGCCGCCGTCAGCGCCGCACAGACGGCTCCGGCGCGACGCCAGGAAGAGTGCCTCATTGCAGTCCTCTCTCTCTTGCGGTTCGGGGGACCTCACAGGCCGGCTTGCGTCGCCTCTCGGGAGGCGGCCGGACCGAGCGCCCGTTCCTTCGCCCGCAGGGCGGTGAACCGGGCGCGGACGTCGAAGAAGTGCACGTTGAGCTCGTGCGTGGCCAGCGAGGTGTCGCCGGCCTCGAGCGTCTCGACGATGCGCAGGTGGCGCAGCGCCGTGCTCTGCAGGTCGCCGCCCACCTGGAACTGCTCGGACAGCTCGTCGAACAGCCGCCAGAACGCGGCGATCAGGCCCTGCAGCGTCTTGTTGCCCAGCTGCTCGTAGAGCGCCTGGTGGAACTGGGCGTCCTCCTGCACGAAGGGCTGTCCGCGGCCCGCCTTGGCGACCATGCGCTCGGCGATCCGGCGCAGCTCGCGCAGGGTGTTCGCGGACATCTTGGCGACGGCGATCGGGAAGAAGGCCGCCTCCAGCACCCGCCGCACGTCGAGCATCTCGAGCATCAGCTCGGTGGTCGGCTCCATGTAGCGGGTCAGCGACTCGACCACCGTCTCCATGTCGAAGGTGCCGAGCGTGCGCCGTGCCCCCTGCCGCGAGACGACGAACCCGAGGGCCTCCAGCGCGGCCAGCGCCTCCCGCAGCGCTGGCCGGCTGACCTGGAGGTCGTGCACCAGGTCCCGCTCGCGCGGCAGGGGGTCGCCGGGCACCAGCTCGAGCAGGCGGAAGTGGCGGATCAGTCGGAACTCGAGATCGGAAGCCACGGCGCTCACCACCACTTGTCTGACAGGTTCGGGCCTCATCGCCCTCACGGCGAGCCTGACTGTAGGAACGACGTGGCGAGACCCTCAATAGCGAGGGCCGGATAGGCCCCACATGTCAGACAGGTGCGCCGCGCCGGCCGGTTGCGCCGCGCCGGGCTGGCCGGTTGCGCAGCACCGCACTGGCCGGGTGAGCCGCGCCGCACTGGCCGAGCCAGCCGTGCCGCACGGACCACGAGGACCCTTTTCGCGCTGTACGCCCGGTGTACGTACGTCAGACGTACAGCGCGAAACACCTGCCGGAGGTCGGACGGGCAGGTGTTGGCGAGACGTCGCCGGTGTGTGGGCGAGACGCCGGATGGGCAGGTGTCGGTGAGCGGGCGCAAGATCCGAGAACAGGTCCGCCGGACGGGCGGTTCGCCAAGGGCCGCGGCTCGTCGCGGCTCAGCCGAGCGCGCCGACCGCCCCGCGCAGCTTCTCCAGCGCCTCCCGGACCAGCGCGACCAGCCCCGGTCCGCCGTCGGACGCCGTCCACGTCGCGAACCCGTCCCGGAAGGCCAGCATCCCGATCTCCGCGGCGAGCGACGCCACCGGGTCCGGCACCCCCCGGTCCTGCAGCGCCGCCGCGACGTCCGCCACCAGGCTGACGTGCTTGGCCTGGTCGCGTGCCTGCAGCTCGGCGCTGCTGGCGATCACCGCGCGCACGCGCGGGGCCACCTCCCGGTTGAACGACGTCATCGAGCCGGCGACGTTGTCGAGGCCTGCCGCGACGGCATCGAGCGGGCCGGCCTCGGCGGGCGCACCCGCGATCCCCTCGACCAGCAGGCCGGACATCCAGGCCTGTCCGGCGGCCAGCACGTCGCGCTTGTCGGGGAAGTGCCGGAAGAAGGTGCTGCGGGTCAGGCCGGCGCGCTCGGCGATCTCGGCGACCGTCACCTGGTCGTACCCACGCTCGGCGAACAGGTCGAGGGCGGCGGCCACCAGCCGTTCCCGTCCGTCCGGTTCCCATCTCGCCATGCCCGCAGCATAGTGATGCGACAGCAGTCTCATCGCAGGATTACAGTGATGGGACACGAGTCGCATCACTCCGATGCCGACCGCGAGACCTGGAGGTCGTCATGCGCGTCTTCGTCACGGGTGCCACCGGCGGGATCGGCTCCGCCGTCGTCGCCGAGCTGCTGTCCACCGGCCATGAGGTGCTGGGCCTGGCCCGGTCGGACTCGTCGGCCGCACGTCTCGAGGCCGCGGGCGGGTCGGTGCTGCGGGGCGACATCTCCGACCCGGACGTCCTCCGGGCGGGCGCGCAGCAGGCCGACGGCGTGATGCACCTGGCCTTCGGCCACGACTTCACTGACTTCGCGGGCGCGATCGCGCAGGAGGGTGCTGCCACGCGGACGCTGGGCGAGGCGCTGCTCGGCACCGGGAAGCCCCTGGTCATGGCCTCGGGCACCCCGGCCCTCCCCGGTCAGGTCACCACCGAGGAGACGGTGGCGAACGAGGGCACCGCCGGCGGTCGAGGTGTGAACGCGCAGCACGTGATCGACCTGGCCGAGCAGGGCGTGCGCAGCGCCGTCGTCCGGCTGCCGCGCTCCGTGCACCAGGCCGGTGTGGCGTTCGGGTTCGCCGGGATGCTGATCAACGCCGCGCGGCGCACGGGCGTCTCGGGCTTCGTCGGCGACGGCTCGCAGCGCTGGCCCGCCGTGCACCGGCTGGACGCCGCGCACCTGTTCTGCCTGGCGCTCGAGCACGCCGAGCCCGGCACCGTGCTGCACGCGGTGGGCGACGAGGGCGACACCATGCGGTCCCTGGCCGACGAGATCGGCCGCCAGCTCGGGCTGCCTGTCGAGCAGGTGCCGGCCGAGAGCTGCGGGTTTCTCGGCACGATCTTCGGCGTCGACCAGCCCTCCAGCTCCGCCCTCACCCGTGAGCGCTTCGGCTGGGAGCCCACCCACCCGAGCCTGCTGGCCGACCTCGCGACGGGCGACTACCCGGCCTGACCAGGGCAGACCGGACCGGATCCCGACCGGCTAGAGGTACCCGCCGCCGATGTCCGTACCGTCGAGGGCGGTCTCGGGCGGCATCGGCGGCGGAGCCGCGACCAGCACCTGCTGGTGCCGGAGCGGACGTCCGGACGGCACGGGCAGCCTGTTCAGCGCCAGCCACGCCGTCCCGGTCAGCGGGCACCCGAGCACCGCGAGGCCCTGCGGGTTGACCACACCGGCCAGGGCGGCATACGCCTGCGGCGGCAGGGCGAGGGCGAGCGGCGTCAGGTGCTGGTTCGCGTAGTGGACCGCCGCCTCGCCGACGATCCCGCGCAGCTCCCAGCAACGGCACGTCACCGGGGCCGCCGACGCGCCCGCCTCCTTGAGCAGCCGGATGCGCTCCGACCTGAGCACCACCTGGCGACGCACCTGCTCGGCGACGACGGCACCGAGGACCGTCCCGCCGGGGAGGAGGACGACGTAGAGGGAGATCGCCCACCGCGCGGCGCTGTCGCCGAGCGGACCGGACGGGTCCGCGAGCAGCGCGGCGCCGAACAGGCCGGCGACGAACCCGAGCGTGCCGCCGACGAACATGTGGCCCGCGTTCCGGGACGTGATCGGGGGCTTGCGCGCGCCGTCCACGCCGAGGGTCCGGTACCGGGAGCGGAGCCACGACTCGGCCTTGGTGTGCCCCGGATAGACCGGGAAGCGCATCCGGAGCCGCGTACCCCATCCGGTCAGCGCCAGCAGCGGGACCAGCCAGACGGTGGTGTACATGCTGTCGAAGAGGATCAACCCGGTCGCGGCCAGGGCAGCAGCCACCAGGTAGGGCACGACACGTATCGCGAGGTTCCTACCCCACAGCAGCGGGACGTCCCAGCGCTCCCGCACCGCGTCGAGGCCCGGTGACGGAGCGTGGAACCTGGTCATCACGTCGACCACGAGTGCCGCTCCGACCACGTCCCCGCTGGCGGCCAGGTCGCCGCAGATCCTGTCGACGAGCGGCACGCGCATCGTCGGCTCGTTCCGCCAGGACGCCGCCACCACGCGGATCACCGACGCCAGGGCATCGTCCATCGCCTGCGCATCCTCGCGGTTGCGCCGCAGGACCGTGCCGACGCACACGTTGACCATCGCCTCCGGATCGGACGTGCCGGCGCTGCCGACGTAGGCCGTCCAGGCTCCGTCGGCCATCGCCCGGTCCGGGTTGGTGGACGCGGCCAGGGCGAGCAGCCGGGCGTGCTGAACCCTCAGCTGACCGTCGAGCTGGACGGCGGCGAGCACCTGAAGAGCGTGGAGGTCGCCGCGCTGCGCCCGTGCGGCGAGCACCACGAGGTCCGACCAGCGCGACGGCGCCGAGATCGGTGCCGTCGGCTCCGCCTGCAGCGCCGAGAGCGCCTCGTCAGGCCGACCCATCTCGAGCAGGGCCGTCGCCCGCCAGACGGTCCGCTGCTCGCTGTCCGGCAGGAGCGCGGCGCCGAGCTCCCTGTCGTCGAAGAGCACCGCGCCCGAAGCCCAGAGGGAGAGCTGCTCATCGGTGGCCAGCGCGGTGGTCGTCGGGAGGGGGCCCATGCCCGACACATCGGACTCCGGATCGTCCGTCTTGACCTCCAAAGGGCCTAGGACGGGCCCTCGAAGCGCGTCCACCGAAGATCTGGCGGCGGCTCGCGCGTCCGCCGGTCGTGCGGATCCGCACGCAGGTGAGGCGGGGTCGCTTCCCCCTGCGGAGCGACCCCACCTCACCTGCCAACCGGTTCAGCGCCGGGTTCTCACGGCACCGTCAGCCGCACCGGTGCTGCCTGCACCCAGGTGTCCGTCCCGTCCGGCAGCACCAGCTCGGTGTAGGCGTAGATCGTGTAGCTGCCCGACGGCCAGGTCGTGCCCCACGCCGTCGTGCACGTGTAAGGACCGACGCCGGTCTCAAGGTCGAGCGAGCCGCCGCTGGCCAGCGCAGTGCGGGGCGTCCACGACGTGGTCGGAGCGCCGAGAGAACCGGCGACCCTCGTGTCGGGGATGCCGAGGTTCCCGGCGTGCATCACCAGCCCGGCTGCGAGCGGCTGGCCCTTCCCATCCGGGGCGTACGGGTCCGCTATCGGGTTGTCGTTGACCACGAAGTAGGACGGGTACCTGATCTCGACGTCGTTCACCGCCGCACCGGTGTTGGTCAGGTGCATCCTCACCACGAGGTTCCCGCCGTCCAGCGCGGCCGACGCCTGGCCGGTGACCGCTCCCGTGCTCGCCGGCCACGTGTCCGACGAGATGTGGGGATCGAGCGCGCAGAAGGACTGGTCACTATGCGAGTCGAGCCGGACGGTGCCCGCGGGCAGGTAGGTCCGCGCCGGCGGCACCCCCACCTCCCCGCCGGCGGTCGACGTGGGCGTCGGACCGACCGTGCCGGAGGCGGGACCCCACGCGGAGCGGGTCTGCCCGTCCTTGACCACCTGGAGCTTGGTCCAGGCGACGTACGACCCGGCCGGCGGCGGCCCGCCCGCCCCCTTCATGCCGGGGCACATGACGAAGGAGAGGCTGACCGGCAGCTGGACTCCGACGCCGCCCGGACCGAGGAGCGCCTCGGGGGTCGCCGTGAGCACCTGCGGGGACAGACCCGCCATGGGCTGTGCCGCCACGCCGACCACTCGGGACGACTGACCGCTCCCGCTCGGTTGACCTGGGTCGACCAGCACGGCGGCCAAGGGTCCGGCCGACACCTTGTCACCCACCGCACCGCCGAGCATCACCTGGTAGTGGGCGAGCAACGACCCACCGACGTCCGTCGACCACACCTCCGAGCCGAACGCCTGGAAGTCGCCGGACAACGCGTCGGGCGCCGCCGTCCCGCACGGCTGCAGGTCGGGCCGGAAGGCGGCGGGGGCCGTCGCCGACGGCGAGCTGCTCGGCGTGGCGGTCGGGGTCGGCGTCGCCGTCGTGGACGGCGTGGGCACCGGAGCTGTCGTCGTCACGACCGGGGCGGGCGGCGCGGGACGCTGCTCGAGCCGCCCGCCGAGGCCGACGCCGGCGATGGCCACCGCCGCGGCCGTGCCGATGCCCGCCGCGCTGTACCCGGTCCGCACCAGCGCCCGCCGGCGGCGCGCCAGCGTCACCAGTGGAGCCGCGGACAGCTCGGGCGCCCCTCGGCGCGCGTCGTCGTGCATCGACCGCAAGGCGTCACGCAGGTCGGTGGTCATCATCGCCCCCCTACTCGTCCGGCCGCAGGCAGGACGTCGACGGTCTCGCCGGGAGGCGGGGCCAGCGGACCCAGCCGCGTCTCCAGCTTGTGCGTGGCGTTGGACAGGTATCGCTTGACCGTGCCCTCGGCGAGGTTCAGCTCCCGGGCGACCTCGGCGACGGTGCGGTCCGCGAAGAACCGCAGGACGACGCACGCGCGCTCCTGACGTGACAGGACCGCGAGCGCGGCGCGCACGTCGAGGGCGGCGGCGTCGTCCTGCTCCCGCGTCTCCGGCTCGATCAGAAGGTGCTCGAGCCCGGCGTACCGGCGTCTGCGCCGGTAGCCGTCGATGTACAGGCTCGCGATGGTGCACCGGGTGTACGCCTCGGCCGACGTCGCGTCGAACCCCGTGCGGAACCGCCCGAACACCTTGACGAACGCGTCCTGCACCAGGTCCTGGGCGGCCGCGAGGTCACCCGTGAACAGATAGGCGTAGGCGACGAGGTCACGGCCTCGGTCCCGCGCCAGACATGTCAACAGCTCGTCGCTGCCGGACATCGAACCCCCCCTGCTCCAACTTCCTGCCGCGTCTACGAACGGCGCGGCGGTTTCGTTGTAGCGGAAGGCGAAGCCCACGACGGGGAGGCGCGGGGAGAGGTCAGTCGGTGGTGGTGGTTCGGGCGCCCCGGCGGTTCGGCGGCTCGACGGGGCCGGCGTCGACGAACGTGCGGGCCAGCACGGCGCCGGAGTCGTCGACCAACCACACGTGCAGCCGCGCGGACGCCACCGGCCCCGGCGCGGGTACCCGGATCGCCGTCGGACCACTGAGCACGAACGGCTCCACGTCCACCGGCGCGGACTCCGCCGTGGGCGCCACAGGGCCCGCACCGAACGCGGCTCCCGCCGACACCCACGCCGCACGGACGCGCCCGCGCGCTGCCGCCCGGCCGTGGTGCGACACCCGCACGACGAGGTCCCACGGGTGGGTCGGCACCGGCACGTCCGCCCCGGCAGCCGCCGGGACGACGTCCAGCACCAGCACCGTCGTCGCGTTCACGTCCGCCGGGTCCAGGCCACCACGGTCCTTCTCGCGGCGGTCGGCGTCCACCAGGCCGGCCGCCTCGTGCTCGACGTCGGTCAGCTCGGTGTAGACGTAGCCCGCGTACCGGTCGTGCCGGCGCAGCTCCTGGGTCTGCCAGCGGAGGTGCCACGCACGTTCCAGGTTGGTGAACCCGGCGCCGTACTCGCTGTTCAGCAGGGGGATGCCGGTGCGCGGGTGGTCCGGTGCGCCGTACAGCGACTTGTCGACGGTGAAGTCCGGGCCCAGCATCACCGGGAAGTCCTCGCGGCTGCCGTCCGCGAGCGCCGCCACGTTGGCGGCCCACGCCGCGTGGTCCACTTCGTAGTAGTGCCAGTCGACCAGGTCGGTGCGCACGTGCGACCAGCCGGAGTTCTCCACGATCGGCCGGGTGGCGTCGAGCAGCCGCATCACGTCGTACGCGTGGGCGGCGGCCTCGGCCCGCTCGGGGCTCCCGGGGATGTCCCAGTCCAGGCCCCACTCCTCGTTGTACAGGCCCCAGACGACGATCGACGGGTGGCTCCCGTCGCGCTCGA
The DNA here is from genome assembly GCA_001898185.1 of Cellulomonas sp. 73-145. Classification (GTDB taxonomy): domain Bacteria; phylum Actinomycetota; class Actinomycetes; order Actinomycetales; family Cellulomonadaceae; genus Cellulomonas. Next base: position 211,429 of record MKTI01000006.1, read on the forward strand.
CCAGGTCCGGCAGCTGCGCCTCGAACGCACCGGCCGCCTCCAGCGAGTAGCGGCTCGGCGCCGGCGGCTCCGACCAGACCAGCATCCCCAGGCGGTCGGCGTGGTGCAGCCAGCGGGGCTCCTCGAGCTTGATGTGCTTGCGCACCAGCGTGTAGCCGTACCGGCGGGCGAGCTCGAGGTCGCGCACCAGCGCGTCGTCGTCGGGCGCCGTCAGGCCCGTGCGCGGCCAGTAGCCCTGGTCGAGCACGCCGCGCACGTACAGGTGCTCACCGTTCAGCGTGAGGTGGTCGCCCTCGACGGCGATGCGGCGCAGGCCGGTGGTGGCGGCGACGCGGTCGGCGGCGACGCCCGTGCCGGTGGTCAGCTCGACGCGGTACAGGTGCGGGTCGTCGGGCGACCACAGGTGCGGGTCGGTCAGCTCGAGGCGGCCGGTGAAGCGGCCGGTGGCGTCGGGCTCGAGCACGACGGCGGCGGCAGACGAGCGGTCCGCACCCGACGAGCGGTCCGCGCCCGACGAGCCGTCGGAGCCGGCCGTCCCCGCCGCCTCGTCGAGCACCCGTACGTGGACCGGCGCCGTCGGCGCGTCACCCAGCACGGTGCCCACCACGTCGATGCCGGTCAGCGAGTCGCCGCGCAACGCCAGCTCGGCCACGTACGACCGACCGCGCGCCTCGAGCCACACGCTCTGCCAGATGCCGGACGTCGGCGTGAACGAGACGCCGTCGTAGTCGTCGCGCGGGACCGACCTCTGCTTGCCGTGCGGGATCGACCGCTTGTCCGCAGGTGCCTCGACCTCGACCGTCACCATCACCGACGCCCCGGGCGCCGCGACCGTCGTCACGTCCAGCTCGAACGACGTGTACCCGCCGACGTGCACGCCGACCTCGACGTCGTCCACCAGCACGCGCGCCCAGTGGTGCACCGCGCCGAAGCACAGCAGCACCCGCGACCCGTCCCACTCGGCCGGCACGGTGACCGACCGCCGGTAGGTCCCGCGCTCCAACCAGGTGCGCTGCACCCCGGACGCCTCGGTCTCCCAGGCGAAGGGCACGGTGATCCTGGTCGTGCCGTACTCGGACTCGAAGTCCCAGGGGCCGTTCAGCGTCAGCCACGCGGCGGAGCGGTCGCGGTCCGGCCGGGGGTACTCGGGCTTCGGGACGACGATGCCGGCGGGCGCTGCCGTCGAGGCGCTCGGGGTGGTGGAGGCCGACGGCCCGGCCGGCGCGGCGGCCGGGTTCGGCTGGGTCGTCTCGGGGACCGCGACCACGTCGGTCGCGCTCGGCGTCGCAGGGCTCATGGGGGCTGGACCTCTCACGGTCGGCAGTGGGACGAGGGGAAGGAGGTGGGGGGTCCGGTCAGCCCTTGACGCTTCCGGCGATGATCCCGTTGATGAAGTGCCGCTGGAGCAGGACGAACACCAGCAGCAGGGGGACGAGGGCCACCGAGCTGGCGGCCAGCAGCTCGCCGGTGACCGTCGCGTAGTCCGCGCCGATCCGGTTGCCGCTGATGTTCTGGGCGAGGGTGGACAGCACCACCTGGAGGGTCGCCATCCGCTGCGAGCTGGCGATCACCACGGGCCAGACGAAGTCGTTGTAGATGTTCATCACGGTCAGCACCGCCAGCCCGGCCAGGCTGGGCCGGATCACCGGCACGAGGATCCGGGCGAAGATGCCGAACTCCCCGCACCCGTCGACGCGGGCGGCGTCCATCAGCTCGTCGGGGACCGCGGCGATCACCTGCCGCATCCAGAAGATGGCGAACGCGTCGACCGCCCCCGGGAGGATCAGCGCCTGGTACGTGTTGACCCAGCCGAGCTCCTTCATCTCCAGCAGCAACGGGATGATCAGCACGATCGTCGGCAGCATCAGCGTGACCAGCACCGTGCCGAACAGGGCGTCCCGCAGCGGGAACCGGTACTTGGCGAAGCCGTAGGCGGCGAGCGGCGCGAAGAACATGGTCATCGAGCCCTTCACCGCCAGCACGACCAGCGTGTTGACGAACCCGCGGCCGATCGGCACGTCGGAGAACATCGCGGTGAAGTTGGAGACGGTCAGCTGCGACGGGTCCAGGCTCAACGGGCTGCTGACGATCTGCCCGGCGGGCTTGAACGCCGAGATCACGGCCCACACGACGGGCGCGAGGAAGGCGAGGGTCAGCAGGCCGAGGAAGGCGTGCGACCCGACGGAGCCGAGGGCACGGTGCCGGGGCCGGCGGCCGGACGTCGCGGTGGCGGGCGCGGGGCCCGGGCGGTCGGGTGCGGTCAGCGTGGTCATGTCAGTCCTCCGACCGGAGCAGGCGCACGAAGATCAGGGACAGGGCCATCACGACGATGACCAGCAGGAACGAGTTCGCCGCACCGGTCCCCAGGTCCGACCTGGTGATCGCGTTGTAGAGGTGCAGCCCGGCCGTCGTCGTCGAGCTGTAGGGCCCGCCCTTGGTGACGACGTAGGGCTCGGCGAACATCTGGAACACGGCCAGCGTCTGCATCACCAGGGCGAACATCAGGGTTCGCCGCATCAGCGGCACGGTGATCGACCACAGCTGCCGCGCGCGGTGCGCGCCGTCGAGGGCCGCCGCCTCGTACACCGACCCGTCGATCGACTGCAGCCCGGACAGCAGGATGATCACGATGAACCCGGTGGTCTTCCACAGGAACAGCAGCGCCAGTGTCGGCTTGGCCCACGTGCTGGTCACCAGCCACCCGACCGCCGGCAGGCCCAGCAGCCTGAGCACGCCGTTGACGGCGCCGTAGTCCTTGTCGAACACCACCACCCAGATCTGCGCGATGGCGACCAGCGGGGTGACGAACGGGACCAGGAAGGCCACCCGGTAGAACCCCCGCATCCGGGTCCGGGCGTTGTCCAGCAGCACCGCCGCCAGCAGGCCGACCACCAGCTGCACCGGCACGATCAGCAGCCACAGCACCGCCGAGTTGCCCAGCGACTGCCAGAACGACGGGCTGGTCAGCAGGTACGTGTAGTTGCCCCAGCCCACCCACTGCGGGGCGCGGGCGCCGTGCCAGTTGGTGAAGCTCAGCCGCAGCGTGAACAGCATCGGGTAGACGCTGAACGCGACGAACAGGGCGAGGAACGGCAGCACGAAGACGTAGGGGGCCAGCCGGCGCCGCAGCCGGGACCGGTGCGATGCGCGCCGGGGCTCGGGACGGCTCGTCCGCGGGACGTCGGTGACGACGGAGCCGAGGGTCATCGAAGGGGTCCTCTCGGACGGGCGGGGGTCGGTCGGGGCCGGCCCGGCGGTCAGCTGAAGGGCTGCCGACCGCCGGGCGTGCGGCCTACTGCCGGTCCACCAGGTTCTTCTGGATGTCCGCCGTGGACTGGTCGATCACCTGCTGCGGCGTCATCGACCCGTCGAGCATCTTCTGCACGTTGCTGCCCAGGTAGTCGACGGCACCGGCCCACCACTTGGGGATCGGCGTGCCGCCGGGGATCTGGTCGCCCGCCTCGATCGCCGTCTTCCACAGGTCCTGGTTGCCCAGTGCCGGGGAGGGCTTGAACAGCGGCTTCGCCGGGTCGGCCGCGGGCTTGTAGGCCGGGATCGACGTGTCGAGGCCGTTGGGGTACACGCTGTTGGGCCCGTAGACGGCGGTGTAGCCGTTCGGGTCGAACATGAGGAACTGGTAGAAGAGCCACGCGAGCTGGGAGTTCTTCCCGGCCTTCGGCAGGACGAACGACGAGCCGCCCATCGCACCGGACCGCGCACCGCCGGTGCTCCACGCCGGCAGCGGCATGGCCCGCCAGTCACCCTTGGTCGTCTTCAGCTGCTGCTCCGGGGCGAAGTCGAACCAGATCGACCAGGGGTAGAACACCTCCTTGGCCGAGTCGAGGGCGCCGACGTCGCTCTGGCTGAGGTACTCCGCCCGGGTGCCGAGCCCCTGCTTCTGCACCGAGTCGAGCCAGCCGAGGATCTGCTTGTACGCCGGGGAGTCCAGCCGCAGCTTCCCGTCGGCGTCGGCGAGGCTGGTGCCCTGCTGGTTGGCGTACATCTCCAGCTGCAGCTGGCCCAGGAAGCCCGTCTGCTCGAGGTGGATCGGCTTGGCGTCCGGCACGGCGGCCTTGTACTGCTTGGCCGCGGCGACCAGGTCGTCGTACGTCTGGATCTTGGTGGCGTCGACGCCGGCCTTCTGCAGCGCGGTGTCGTTGTAGAACAGCAGGCCCGGGTCCAGGTCGAACGGGACTCCGTACACGCCGCCCTTGACGGTGCTGACGTCCACCTTCTGCTTGGCGATGTCCTTCACGTACGGCTTGAGGACGCCGCTCAGGTCCCAGAGGTAGTCCGAGTAGCCGGCCACCAGCGCGTCGTCGAGGAACACGCCGTCCGGCACGTCGCTGCCCGTGATCAGGGTGTTCTGCAGCTTGGCGTTGATGTCGACGGCCTGGTGGTTGACCTTGATGTTCGGGTACTTCTTGTTGAAGGCCGCGATCGCCGCGTCGAACACGTTGTAGAGGTCGCCGGAGCGGTCCCAGATGGTGATCGAGCCGGACGGGTTCGCGTCGCTCGGCGCCTGGAGCTGGTCCGGGTTGGCCGCGGAGGCGGTGCCGGTGGCCCCGGAGCCGCCGGCGGTGACGGCGGGGCCGCAGGCCGCGAGCGCAACGACGGCCGCAGCGGCCGTCAGGACGGCGGGGAAGGTGCGGCGGAGGCCGCGAGCCCGGCCCGCGAGGTCGCGCGACGGACGGGGCCGCCGCGGCAGTGCCTGGTGCATGAACACTCCCTTGTGGACATGGGGACGGCCGATCGTCGCGCCGTTTGCCAACGTGCGCAAACGTAGCTCGCCTTTGCGCACGTTGGCAAGTAGGCTGGCGCTGCGATTCCGGCGCTGCTGCGAGGCGGTTCCCGCCAAGGTGTACGGGACGCGTCCGACCAGGCCGTGAGCAGGTTCGACCAGGGGAGTTCGATGGCCGCCACCCTCCGTGACGTCGCCCGCACGGCGAACGTCTCGATGCGCACGGTGTCCAACGTGGTGAGCGGGTACGAGCACGTCAGCGAGGCGATGCGGCAGCGCGTGCTCGCCGCGATGGAGGAGCTCGACTACCGCGCCAACCCGGTGGCGCGCACCCTGCGGACCGGCCGCACCGGGGTGCTGGCCCTCGTCGTGCCCGAGATCGACGTGCCGTACTTCTCCCAGCTCGCGCGCGAGGTGATCAACGCCGCGGCCGCCGTCGGCTACCGCGTGATGATCGACCAGACCGGTGACGACCACGAGCGTGAGCGCCGGCTGCTCACCGGCGCCGATCGGACCATGCTGTTCGACGGCATCCTGTTCAGCCCTCTCGTCACCGCCACCGAGCTGCTGGAGATGCGCGCCGGGCGGTCCATCCCCCTCGTCCTGCTCGGCGAGCACGACTTCGACGGCCGGTACGACCACGTGGCCATCGACAACGAGCGTGCGGCCTACGACGCCACGGCGCACCTCGTGTCCCTCGGTCGTCGGCGCATCGCGGCGATCGGCGCCCAGCCGCAGGAGGACTACGCGACCCCGCGCAAGCGGACCGCCGGCTACCAGGACGCCCTGCGCGACGCCGGTCTCGAGCCGGACCCCGACCTGCTGCGCCCGGCCCCCCGGTACAGCCGGGCCGACGGCTACTCCGCCGCCCAGACGCTGCTCGCCGCACCCGACCGGCCGGACGCGATCTTCTGCTACTCGGACCTGATGGCGATGGGCGCCATGCGGGCGGTGTTCGACGCCGGCCTCTCGGTGCCGGACGACGTGGCGATCATCGGTATCGACGACATCGAGGAGGGCCGGTACTCGCGGCCCACGCTGAGCACCGTGTCGCTGGACATCCCGTTCATCGCACGTGCCGCCGTCGAGCGGCTCGCGGTTCGGATCGACGAGCCCGACGCCCCCGCGGAGGAGGCGCTGGCGCCCCACGTCCTGCTGCCGCGGGAGAGCACCGGGGAAGGTAGATCACCGGGAATCTAGTGACGTGACATCATGTTGCGATGAGCATGGACTTCTTCGACGTGCTGGTCCGCTACGAGACCACCCTGTGGAACCACCTCGACGACCGGCTCGCCGACGCCGGCACCGTCCGGCTGGGAACCCTGTCCGCCCTCCGGGTGCTCCGCCGGCACCCCGGTGCGGCGCGCGTGCAGGAGCTGCGCACCGAGCTCGGCATCACCGTCGGGGCGGCGAGCAAGCTCGTCGACCGTCTGGAGCGTGACGGCCTCGCCGCGCGCTCGGCGCATCCCGACGACCGCCGCTCGTCGCTGATCACCCTCACGGCCGCGGGCGAGGCGGCGCTCGACGAGGCGACGGCGATCGTCGACCGGGCGCTGCAGGAGCACCTGGGCGACGAGCCGGCCGCAGCCGCGGTCACGACGATCCTCGAGCACCTGCTCACCACCCTCGAGCCGGACCCGGCGGCGACCCGATGAGCGCCACGATGCGTGCCGTCGTCGTCGACCAGCCCGGCGGTCCCCAGGTGCTCCAGGTCCGCGACGTCCCGCTGCCGCACGCGGAACCCGGTCAGGTGCTGGTCCGGGTGCACGCCTTCGGCCTCAACCGCTCCGAGCTGCACTTCCGCAGCGGGCAGGCCTGGTCGGGCTCGTTCCCGCGGATCCCCGGGATCGAGGCGGCCGGCGTGGTCGAGGACGCCCCGGGCGGCGAGCTGGCCGTCGGCACGCAGGTGATGGCGATGATGGGCGGGATGGGCCGCACCTTCGACGGCGGCTACGCCGAGCACGTCGTCGTCCCCGTCTCCCAGGTGGTGCCGTTCAGCAGCGACCTGCCGTGGGAGGTGCTGGGCGCCGTCCCCGAGATGCTGCAGACGGCGTACGGGTCGCTGGCCGTCGGCGTCCGACCGTCGGCCGGGGACACCCTGCTGGTCCGCGGCGGCACGTCGTCCGTCGGCCTCGCACTGGCCGTGCTCGGCCGGCTGCAGGGCCTCACCGTCCTGTCCACCACCCGCTCGCCGGCGCGGCGCCCCCTGCTCGAGCAGACCGGCGCCCACCACGCCCTGGTGGACGACGGCCACGTCGCCGACCAGGTGCGGGACCTGGTGCCCGACGGCGTCGACGGAGCCGTCGAGCTGGTCGGTTCCGACGTGCTGCGCGACACGCTTCGCGCCGTCCGGCCGGGCGGCACCGTGTGCTTCACCGGCATGCTCTCCGACCGCTGGACGATCCCGGAGTTCTACCCGATGGACTGGCTGCCGAACGGCGTCCGCCTCACCGCCTACTCCGGCGACGCCGCCGACCTGCCGCCGGCCGTGCTGCAGGACTTCCTCGACGCGGTCGCCGCGGGCCGGGCCCGGGTGCCGGTGGGGAAGGTGTACGCGCTCGACGACATCGTCCGGGCCCATCTCGACATGGAAGCGGGAGCGGTCGGGGGCAAGGGCGTGGTGCTGCTGCAGGCCGGCTGACCCGGCATCACGTGCGCGGCCCGTGCACCGTCCACGAGAAGTCGAACGACGCGCTCGCGCCGGGCGCCAGCTCGTGGAGCGGTGACAGGATCTCCAGCTCCACCAGCCGCGCCGTCGGGTGCAGCCCCTCCAGCGAGCCGATCGGCGCAGCGGTCGGGTACTGCATCCACAGCTCCACCTGGCAGCCGCCGTCGGGGTACACGGCGCCCGCGTCCACGGGGAACGTCAGCTCGATCCCCGCGCCGTCGGGGCGGCGGTAGCGGACGGACCCCGTGGCATCGGTGAACCCGACCTTGGCCACCACGTCGCTCACCTGCACGGCGCGGAAGCCGTCCACCAGGGGCCCGACGTCGATCGCGCCGTCGGACTCGACCATGGAGATCGGCGCGGCGGTGCCGGACGAGCCGACCTCGAGCGACCCTCCGGCCTGGTGCGCGAAGGCCTCCGTGTCCACCTGGCAGACCTCCCAGACGGACCAGCGGACCGGTCGGTCGGAGACGTTGGTGAACGTGTTGCGCTGCCGGACGGTGGCGCCCGAGCGGGGGACCACCAGCCGGCGTTCGACCCGCAGGCCGGTGCGCGCGTCGTCCGGGCTGGTCAGCCGGACCACGAGCCCGTCGAGGTCGTCCGACCATTCGTCACTGACGGTCCAGCGGCCCGCGTCCAGCACGCCGTCCGGCGGGCCCGGCCACTCGTCCGGCGAGCCCCAGCCCTGGGGAGCCGGCCACGTCTTCGAGCCGCCCACGTTCGCCCACGACCCCATCGCCTCGGTCAGCGGCGCCCAGGTAGATCGCGGTCGCACCGTCCCCAGGTCGGCGTCCAGGTACTCCGGGTTGCGCCACAGCAGCTCTGCTCCGCCGCAGCGCAGCGAGATCAGCCGACCGCCGACGCCGGGCAGGAACGCGAGCTCCAGCTCGTCGTTCGCCGCACGGAGCACCTCGAGCCGGTCGTCGTCACCGGCGATCCGCGTCAGCGCGGGGCGGCCGTTCACAGCGCCGGCACCAGGACGACCTTGCCCTGGACGACGACGCCTCGCATCAACGTTGCCATGCCGATCCTCGACCTCTCGTGGCCTTCCCGTCAGCCGCGGTGGCTGAGCCCCAGGAAGGTGATGACGGGGGCCGCCACCAGGAGCACGAGCGGGAGGTACACCGCCCACACGGGACGCTCCAGGTCTGGCCGGTCCAGGAGTACCACGTCCGGCCGGCCGGGTGCCTGCACCACCGGGACCACCTGACCCGGCTGGTACTGGCCGTGCGGCACCTTCTGGTTCACCGGCACACCACGCGGCATCGCCGCGGTGGCCACGACCACGGTGTCCGTCGGAGCCTCGGTGACCGACCGCTGCTGCCAGACTCCCGTGGGCCGCACGTCCACCACCATCGCGGTACCGCGCAGGCCGCGGGTGAACATTCGGTACCGCCGGTAGAAGGCGGCGAACGTGCCGACCAGCACGCCGCAGGACACCACCACGACCACCAGGACCAGGACGGTGCCCGCCTGGCCGGCGAGCGGGCTGGGCGGCACCGTCAGCCCTCGAAGCGCAGCGTGCGCAGGATGGCGAACCCGGCTGAGTCGTCGAGCTGCCCGTGGGCGGCCTCCGCCGAGACGCCGACGGTCTTGGTCCCCTTGGCGTCCCGCACCGTGACCAGGATCGTGTCGCGCTTGGAGCCGTCGTCCTGGGTGAGGGTGGCGCGGATCGCCGTGGCGTAGGGCATGCCCTTCCAGGCCGCCGGCGAGAGGGAGACGTCGGACCAGCCCGGGGTGGCGGCGATCTGCGCCTCGGCCGTCTGCGACGACGCGTCGACCGCGGTGTCGTTCGCTCCGTGCACCGGCGTCACCGTCACCGTGGCGACGGCGCGCTTCTGCGCCGGGTCGTGCACCACTAGCTGCTTGATGCCGTTGTCCAGCGTGCTGGTCGAGCTGGTGTCGCCCGTGGGGACGTCAACCGTCACCCCGAGGACGGTCACCGGCGTGGTGCCCTGCGGCGTCGCCAGGCTGGTGATGGTCACGGTGCGTCCCGTCGGCTGGACGCCGAACGCCGGCGAGCCGCCGGAGCTCGGGGCCTTGGCGGTCCCGGAGCAGCCCGCCAGGGCTCCGACCAGCACCACGACGACCGCCGCCGTCCGGGTCAACGTCCGCATGCTGTCCAGTCCTTCCACCCGTGGTCTCCGAGGTAGTGCGCCGAGGTCGACGTCGTGCTGGAGGTGTCCGCACCGGCGCTGAAACCGAGGCCTCCGACCGCCGGGGCCTTCACCGCGAGGGCTGCGTCGAGCAGCGTAGAGGAACTCACGTCGACGAACTGGGCGGTGACGTCGCCGTTCCGCCGCGCCTGGTCGATCAGCTGGGGGATCGCCGAGGCGACCCCTGCCGCGGGCGAGCCGCTGGACAGCGTGACCGCTCCGACCCCGGCGAGCAGGTTTATCACCTGCGCCCGGTTCGCGTCGGTGACGTCGAACGACGCGGACATCTGCACCCCCTTGCCGCCCCCGCCCTGCAGCGGGTAGCCGACGAGGGCCGTGAGGTTCCCCGACCCCTCAGCGGTGGCGGCGCCGTCGAGCGAGACGGCCGTGACCTTGTTGTCCTTGTCGACGGTGGTGCCCACGACGAGCTCAACGGTGGCCTTCCCGTCGGCGCCCGCACCCCAGTCGGCGTTGGTGTCCGTCAGGCCGAGGGTGACTGCCGCGTTCGCGTCGACCGTGACCTTGGTGTAGACGGTCCGGTCGCCGTTGGTGTGGTCGAGCTTCATGCCGAGCGCCGCCTTGGCCTCCACGTCCGCGGACGCCCCCGCCGTCACCGCTCCGGCCGACGCGCTGCCGCCTGCCGTGACGCCGCCCTCGTAGTACGTCGCCGTGGGGCTCGGCGGCGAGTAGTCGTAGCCGGTGATCTTGTCCAGCAACCAGCTGCCCAGGTCGACGCTCATGCCCACGCCGGGGGCCACGCCGCTCGCGATCGACTTGATCCCCTGCTTGGCCACCTGCCGGGTCACCCAGTCGGTGAACCTGCCGGCATCGGCCTCGTTCTTGAACGTGTACTCGTTCCCCGCGCCCGCGAACACACCGCCGGAGATGGACGCCTCCGCCCCCAGCTCGCCCCCGTAGTCCGCGATGACCAGCTTCCCCTTGGCCTCTCCTGCGGTCAGGGAGGCATCCACCCCGAGGTCGCCGCTCACGGTGACCTTGTAGGTGCCGTCGCTCATCTTCTCGACGGCGAGCTTGCCCTGGTCGCCGATGTCGATGAACGCGATCGACACGCCGAGCTTGACGTTGGTGTCGTCCGTCTGGACCGTGCACGGGTCCTGGGGGGGCGCCTTGTCCTGTGCGACGGCGCCGGGGGCCGCGCAGCTCGTGCCGAGCGCCTGGCACAGCTTGGCGGCGATGCTGCCGCCGAGCGGTGAGGCGGCCATCAGCAACGACAGCACCAGTGCGCCCACCACGAGCAGGACGCCGATGTACTCGACGGTTCCGGCACCACGGTCGCCGGCGGTCTCGGCCCGCACGCGGGACAGCAGGCGCCGGACCAGGCCGACGACGCGGTTCGGGTGGCTCATCGGTTCCCTGTCAGCTCGGCCTGGACGTCGAACCCACCGATGCCCGCCGGCCGGACGAACGGCGGCGGCGCGGGGCTGTCCGACGGCGACGGCGTGGGCCCGGGGGTGGGCGAGGCGGTCGGCGTCGCGGCGGGCGCGGACGTGCTGCAGGAGGCGCCCACGAGGAAGCCGAGGAGACGGCCCGACCGGCAGGCGCCGGACTCGAACCGCAGCCGCGCCGTGGCAACCGCCTGCACGTGCCGCCCGTTGGTCGGAACCGCGGCGTCGTTCTCCACCTGCACGGTCACCTGGCCCCGCACCGGGTCGACGGACAGGGAGCGCAGCTGCGCCCCGTTCGCAGCGGCGTACGACGAGGCGGCGGCGGACAACGAGCCGTCCGCGAGGCTGCCCAGGTCGGTACCGGCGAAGGCCCAGAACCCGACCGGGTCCGTGGCGGACCACGCGGCGCCGAAGGCCACCCCGACCCGGTCCCGCCAGGCGTCGGCGGCCGCGAGCGCCGCCGCGTCAGCCGCGGTGGAGGACTCGCGGCGGTCGTTGGTGGCCGAGCCGATGCCGACCACCGCCAGCAGCGTCACGGTCACCAGGGCGACCACCGCCGGCAGCAGCCACAGGCTCAGCGACCCGCGGTCCCGCTCGGCAGCGAGCCGGTAGCGCAGCGGCAGCCGCTCCGGTTGGCCGGGGCTGACGAACAGGATGCCGACCAGGGCGAACCCGACCCACGCGACCAGGTCCAGCAGCATGCGCCACCTCCACACGGGCGCACCCACGAGGAGGGCGGCGGCGACGCCGAGGACCAGCTGCACGCACCAGGCGACCAGACCGGCCGTGACCATGGTCGGGACGACGTCGGGCCGCGCGACCAGGCCCCGTCGGCTGCGCGACGAGCGCACCACCACGACGCTCACCAGCGTCAGCCGCACGATCGACAGGACCCAGCCGACAGCGGCGGCGGTCATCGGCGGCACGGCGAGGAGCACCCGGCTGAAGGACGGTACGAGCAGCCAGAACACGAGGACGTAGGTGGTGAGGTCGAGCCCGACGAAGAGGGCGACGGCCCGGCGGTCGATGCTGCGGATCGCGTCCCGGAGCGGTCCGGTCATGACCCCGACACCGGGACGTCGGTGATCCGGAACCGGTCGGGGACGTCGATGCTCACCGTGCCGCCGGCGAGGTTCGGCCATACCACCGTGACCGCGACGCTCTGCCCGGCCGCGACGGAAGCGTCCAGGAACTCGTCGGTCACGACCGCCCGTCGGTCCTTGGCACCGTCCTGCCCGGCCTTGGTCACGTAGTCCGCGGGGTAGAGGCGGCTGCCCTGACCGAGCAGGCTCACGTTGAACGCCCCGCCGGCCAGAGTGGTGGCGGGCAGGCCACGGCCCAGGCTCAGGCCGATCGCGGCGTCCCCGAACAGGCCGGTGAGCGGGCCGGTGCCCGACGACGTGCGCGTCACCTCGAGCGTCCCGACCAGGTACCCCTCACGCCGCACGACGGAGGTCGCGGCCACCGTGTAGGACACACCGTCGACCTGGAGCGAGACGGGCGTGCTGCCCGACCCGACCGGGCCCGTCGCGGCCGGTGCCGGGACGCCGCTCGGCACGTCGACCGCGGCGCCGGCGTCCTTCGTCGTGAACGCGATCTCCACGCGGCGGTTCGCCGCGCGCGCCTCCGGCGACGTGCCGGGAGCCACCGGCTGGGTCTTGCCCTTGCCTGCCACCGTCAGGGTGTACGAGCCGCCCAGGATGGGTGCCAGCCGGTCGGCGACCGACTGCGCACGCTTCTCGGACAGGTCCTGGTTGAACGCATCGGTGCCGACGTCGTCGGTGTGCCCCGTGACGCTGACCTCCCCGACCTTGCCGCTCGCGCGCACCTGCTGCGCCGCGCGGTCCACCACGGCCGCCGCCTGCGGGGTCAGCACGTACTCGCCGGTGGCGAACAGCACGTCGGACGCCAGCGTGACGGTCGCCGTCCGGCCCTCGACCCGTCCGCTCGAGGAGCTGTCGTACCCCACGGTGAAGGCGTCGAGGGCGGCGGAGGGATACGTCACCTGTCCGTCCGCATGCAGGTCCGCCGGGGGCGTCGGCGAGGTGCCTCCGGCGCCCACCGTGGTCACCGGCACGCCGGCGACCAGGCCGAAGTACGGAAGCAGCACGTCCACCTGCGACGCCGTGGGGGCTGCGAAGTAGGCGTGCACCGTCACCGTGGTGCCCGGCGTCAGGTTCTGCGGCCCCTGGCTGGTCACCGCACGGTTGGTCGAGTCCCGCGCCACGTCGTAGACCGTCGAGGAGGAGAGGTCCAGCAGCCGCAGCTTGCCGGCGTTGAGGAACGAGCCGGGGTCGCGCAGCAGGACGCCCAAGGAGATGGATGCGTCCGGCGGTGCGTCCTTCGCCATGGCGAAGTCCACGGTGAGCAGTGCCCGCTGACCGTCCGCCTGGATGGGGTGCACCGCGATCCGCACCGGCGCGCCGAGGTGCTTCGCCTCCGTGGTCACCGTGCCGTCCGGCGCCGACGGGCTCGGTGCCGCGGCACGCGAGCCCGTCGCGGAAGGCGCTGGTGCGGGGTCCTTGGACGTGCAGCCCGCGAGGACGAGCACCGCCGCCACGGCGACACTGGGGACGGCCAGGGGGAGGCGGCGCACCGCGGCTCCTTTCGTCGGGGACGGCCCTGCAGAGCGAGCCAGGGTCGGACGGCGTCAGCCGATGCTGTCGATCGCGCCCTTGATCTTGGTGACGATGGTGCCGCCGAGGCCGCTCGCGGCTGCGATCACGACCCCGATGATGGCGACGACGACGAGGATGATGCCCACGTACTCGACCGAGCCCTGGCCGCGGTCGTCGCTGCGGAGGCGGTCGAAGGCGCCGGCGACGAAGCCGGTGACGAGGAGCTGAGCGGCGACGGCGCGGCGGGTGAGGGTGTCCATGACGGGCTCCTGATCTGCGTGGGGCCGGGCCCCGTGGTCTGTTGGCAAGGACGACGCTAGGTTCCGGGCAGCTGCGGCACGACCCGCCCAGGGCCCAGCTCGGGCCCCTTTCCGGACGGGCCTACGGACCTACCTGCGGGCTCAGCCAGACGGCGACCGCCTGGGCCCGGGTGGCCACGCCGAGCTTGTTGAAGATGCTGTTGATGTGGTTCTTCACCGTCTTCTCGGAGAGGAACAGGGCCCGGGCGATCTCGTGGTTGGTCAGACCGCGGGCAACGGCGTCCATCACCTCCGCCTCGCGCGCCGACAGGCCACCGGGCCGGACGGCCGGCGCCTGCGGCGACGGTGAGCTGGGGATCAGCGACGGCAGCCCGGCGGTGAACGTCCCACCCGCCAGGCACGCGCGCAGCGCGGACCCGAGCACCTCCGGTGCCAACGAGCCGTGGATGATGTAGCCGGACGCACCGAGGCGCATCGCCTCGGTGACCACCTCGAGGTCGTCGGTGTGGGTAAGCATCACCACCGTCGCGCGCGGGACCAGGTCGGGCAGAGCACCCAGACCGTCCAGGACCGGCATCCGCACGTCCAGCAGCACCACGTCGATGTCACCCTGCCGCACGCGCTCCACGGCCTCGACGCCGTTCGCGGCCTCCTCCACGCCCTGCACGTCGTCCAGCTCACCGAGGGCGGCCCGCAGCCCCAGCCGGATCAGGGCGTTGTCGTCCGCCACCAGGACTCTCACGACGGCACCGCCGATCGGGTCCGCACCCCGAACGTCACCAGGGTGCTGAGCCCGCCCCCGGCCGGGTGGCGATGGTGCACGTGGCCCCCGCGGGACCGGGCCCGCTCCCGGATGCCCACGATCCCGAAGTGCCCGTCCGTCCCGACGGCGTCGACCTTGTCGTCGTCGAGCCCGCGGCCGTCGTCCGTCACCTCGACGTGCACCTCGTCCTGCACCACGGCGACCCGCACCGTGACGCTCGCCGCACCGGAGTGCCGCCGCACGTTCTCGAGCAGCTCGAGCACCACGGCCTTGACGTCCGACGCGAGGTCGGCGGCCAGCTGCGTGATCGAGGGGTCCAGCTCGGCCGTGCACGCGATGCCGGTGCGGTCCGCCCACCGCTCGCAGACCTCCGCGAGGTCGTCCGGCGCAGCCGTCTCCGCCCGGCGCAGCTCGCCCAGCGCGGTGCGGGTGTCGGCGTGCGCCGTGCGGCAGACCGTGAGCAGCGCACGGGCCAGGTCCTGGGCCTCGGCATCGGCCTCGTCGCGCTCCAGGCGCCGCACCAACGTCTGGCCCAGGAGCGTGGCCCCCGCGAGGTCGCCGGCGACCGTGTCGTGCAGGTCCCGTGCGATGCGGACCCGCTCCAGGGTCGCAGCGCGCCGGGCCTGGCTGGCCGCCAGCTCGTTGGCGACGGCTGCCTGCGCCCGCAGGGCCGTGCCGAGCGCACCGCCCGCCCACGCCATCCCCACCACGCCGACCGCTCCGGCGCACAGCACCAGCCACCTCAGGTCCCCGGCCGCCATCGCACGGTTCTCCGCCAGGAGGGTCAGGGCGACCGGGATCGCCATCACGAGGGCGAGGCGCATGCCGACCACGACGCCGAGAAGGCTCACAGTCGCAGCGGCGTACACCATCATCAGCTCGCCCTGCAGGGCGAGCAGCACGATGACGGTGGTCACCAGGTCGCAGGCCAGCAGGATGCCGGACCGCGACAGCAGGTCCCCACGGCGCTCCCACGTCCGGGCCGGCACGTAGGAGAAGGGTGCGGCGACGGCGACCATCAGGACGCCCAGCGGCGTGATCGTCGCCTGCACCACCGAGGAGACGAAGGCCACGACGAGGATGGCGAGCCGCACCTCGCACAGCAGCCGGACCACCCCGCCGATCGCCAGGTGACCCGGTGGCGGCACCACCGCAGGCCCGGCCGGCGGCACGGCGCCGGGCCGGGCGGCCCCTGCCGCCGTTCCCGCACCGGAGGTCGGCTCAGAAGATCGCACCGAGCACGCCCTTGTTCGCGAGCAGGATCGCCGACCCGATCAGCAGCAACGTCCCGGGCACGATGGTCAGCGTCACCACGAGCGACACCTTCGGACCCGCCTTCGCCGCGGCCTGGCGGACCCGTTGGGCGTGCTCCTTGCGGACGTCGGACGCGATGTCGTCCAGCGCGCTCGACAGCGGTACCCCCAGCTCCTCGGCCTGCAGCAGGGCCGTGACGAACGCGCCGACGCCCTCGGAGCGGGTCCGCTCACGCAGCGCGACGAACGCCCGACGACGGGACACTCCCACGCTCATCTCCTGCATCACCGTGCGCATCTCCTCGGCGAGCGGGCCCGAGTGGAACTCGCACACCCGTTCCACGGCCTGCCGGAACCCCAGACCCGCCGTCACGGTGACGCCCAGCACGTCGAGGAAGTCGGGCAGCTCCGAGTCGATCGCCGCCTGCCGGCGCCGGCCCGCGGAGAACAGCCACAGCCGCATCCACACCGCGAGCAGCACGGCGACCAGCAGGCCGAACAACGTCTGCCCGATGATCGTGAAGACGACCAGCACGACGACGCCGATCAGGACGAACGCCGCCTGCCGGCGCAGGTAGATCGTCAGCGTGAGGCCGTCCGGGCGGCCGGCCCGGCGGATGGTCTCCTCCAGACGACGCAGCCGCGCCGGTCCGTAGAGCCGCATGGTGACGCCGAGGAACCGGGCGCCCGTCAGGTCGAGGAAGGCACCGAACCCCCGCGGCCGCTCCGCGGCCGGCGCGGTACGGATCGCCGCCTCGACGTCCTCGAGGCCGGTGGTCCGCAGCATGCGGATGCCGGCAGCCCCCAGGACGACGAGGGCGGCGGACGCGAGACCGATCAGCAGCACCATGTCAGAGGCTCACGTCCGTGATGCGGTTGATGGTGACGAAGCCGGCGACGAACAGCACCGCCGCGGCGCCCAGCACCAGCTGGCCGATCAAGGTGCCGAACATCGTGTCGAGGGCACCGGGCGAGATCATGTTCATGAAGACCACCGCGACGCCTCCGATCACCACGACGGCGTAGCCGGAGAACGTCGCGCCGACCACCGCCGTCTTGATCTCACGCCGCAGCTGACGACGCTCGTCGAGCGTCGCCGCGATGTTCTGCAGGGCCGTGACCAGGGCGCCACCGGCCTTGCCCTGGATCACCAGGGTCTGCACCAGCACCACGAGCTCCCGAGAGGGCAGCCTCTCGGCCAGGTGCGCCAGCGCGCCCTGCAGGCTCTGACCCACCGCGAGCTCGGCCCCGACCTGGCCCAGCTCGGTGCTCGCCGGCTCCTCCATCTCCCGCGCCGCCAGCTCCATCGAGCGCCGCACGCCCAGCCCGGCCTGCGCACCGTTCGCCAGCAGCCGCGCCAGCTCGGGCAGCTGGCCGATGAACCTCTCGATCCGCGCCTCGCGGCGCCGCTGCAGCCACCGGCGGGCGGACACCACCACGATCACGGCGGCCAGCAGCCCGGCGATCCGACCGGCCACCGCCCAGGTGAGCAGCGCCGCCAGCAGAGCGGCCCCGACGACCACCAGGACGAACACCGTCGGGGTCCAGCGCACCAGTCCGGACCCCGCGAGCAGCGCGCCGATCCGGCCACCCCACCGGGTGCCGCGGAACCGGGAGTCGACCCGGTCGAGCAGGTTGGTCCGCCACGACGCCCGCGCGTCGACAGCGGCGAGCAGCTGACGCCGGTGCACCACGTTCTGCTGCAGCACCGCGACGGTGGTGACCAGCAGCACGAGCGTGACCAGCAGCGTCGTGAGGATCAGCGCCGGGCTCATGCGCTCACCCCCACGCCGGCGACCGCCTGCTCACCGGCGCGCGCGAGCCGCGCCCGCAGCACCTCCGGCAGCGGGTGGCGCACCCACGTCCCGGTGACGTGCCGGTCCGGGCCGAGCGGGTCCTGGTGGAACACGGACAGCGGGACCAGGTCGTACTCCGCACGCCGCGTGGAGACGAGCGCCGCGATCTCCGCCACCCGGCGTGAGCCGTCGGCCGCCCGCTCCAGGTGGACCACCAGGTCGATCGCGGAGTTCACCTGGTCCCGGATGGTCGCCACCGGCAGGTCGAGCTCGCTCATGCTCGCCAGCGTCTCGAGCCGGCCGAGGGCGTCGAACGCCGAGTTCGCGTGCACCGTGGCGAGGGATCCCTCGTGCCCGGTGTTCATCGCCTGGAGCATGTCGAGCGTCTCGCCGCCGCGCACCTCGCCGACGACGATGCGGTCCGGGCGCATGCGCAACGAGTTCCGCACCAGGTCCCGGATGGTCACCTGCCCGGTGCCCTCGACGTTCGCCGGCCGCGACTCCAGCCGGACCACGTGCTCCTGCTGCAACGACAGCTCGGCGGCGTCCTCGATCGTGACGATCCGCTCGTGGGAGGGGATCAGGCCGGACAGCGCGTTCAGGAAGGTCGTCTTGCCCGTGCCGGTACCGCCGGAGATCATCACGTTCAGCCGCGCCCGGACGCATGCGCCCAGCAGGTTGGCGGCGTGCACGTCGAGGCTCCCCTTCTCCACCAGCTGACCCAGCCGGTAGAGCTGCGGGAAGCGCCGGATGGTGAGCGAGGGCCCGTCGAGCGCCAGCGGCGGGATGATCACGTTGACGCGCTCACCGGTGGGAAGCCGGGCGTCCACCATCGGTGAGGACTCGTCCACCCGGCGGTTCACGGCCGACACGATCCGGTCGATGGTCTGGTACAGCTGCTCCTCGGACGCGAACGTCGTCGGCACCCGCATCACCTGGCCCCGGCGCTCCACGAAGATGTCGCGCGGCCCGTTGACCATGATCTCCGTGATGCTCTCGTCCGCGAGGAGGGGCTCCAGCACGCCCAGCCCGAGGGCGTCGTCGACCACGCGCTGGATGAGGACCGAGCGGTCCCGCGAGGCGAGCACCGGGCCGTCGGCCGACAGCAGCCGGGACAGGATGCGCTCGAGCCGTGCACGGCGTTGCGTCGGGTTGAGGCGGGCGAGCTCGTCGAGGTCGACCTCCTCGAGCAGCCGGTCGCGGTAGTGGCTGATCAGGTCGGGCTCGTCGGAGCCGGAGGCGGACTGCTGCAGACGGTCGCGGAGAGCCACGTGTCACCCCCTCGGCAGGACCGCGTCGCGGCTGATGACGAAGGAGCTGGACGTGATGCCCGGCAGGACGATCGGCACGCGCAGCTGGACGCTGACGCGCTCGCCGCCGGGCACGGAGCTCGACGCGATGCTCTCGACCGTCGCCCACCCCGGTATCTGCCGGCGGGCGGCCGCGTCGGGGTCGGCGCCGAGGGTCTGTGCCCGGGCACCGTCCCGTGCGGCCTGCTGCGCGACCGCCCCGACCTGGGCGACGAACAACCCCTGGACGCAGAGCAGCGTGACCACGAGCAGGATCGTGACCACCCCGACCAGCTCGATCGACGCCTGTCCCGCGTCGCGGCCGGGGACCGCCGTCCGAGGCGTCCTCATGACGGCTCCGGCAGGACGGCCGCCGTCGCCGTGGAGGTGAGCCGGACACCGGGGAACACCGTGGGCGCCACCACGTCGACCCGGACCTGGTCCGGACCCACCGCGACCGAGGATCCGGCCAGCCACGGTCCGGCGAGCTCGCCGCGCGCGTCGTCCGCCGCGGCGCTCTCGGTGGTCGGGCCCCACCCCATCACGCCCACCGTCCGGGCACCCTCCTGGGCCGCGTTGCGGCTGAGCACGAAGCCGGCCCCCCAGGCGACCCCCTGCGCGCAGACGAGGAACACGAGCAGGGCGATCGGGAACGCGACGACCAGCTCGATCGACGACTGCCCCGCGTCCAACGGCTGCCGGGAGCGCCGGCGTCCGCGCGCGCGCCGCAGCTCCGGGGCCGATGTCTCGGCAGGCTGCCGGTCCGCGTCGAGCCCGTCCAGGACCCCCGTGCCGAACCGCGCGAGCGCGGCGTGCACGGGTGTGCCGGTGGCCGCCAGCGTGGCGGTGTTCATCGCGCTCACGAAGGTGGAGCCGCCCTCGGGCACGGCCGCGGCGATCCGCGTCTCGACGATCCGTGCCGCGAGCTGCTCGGTGACCTCGCTCTGCCGGGAGCACCGGTTCAGCACCACCTGGACGGAGCCGGGCTGCCGCACCGTCAGCCGTTCCCACATGGCCAGCACGCGGCGGGCCGCGCGCAGCGCGGGCAGGTCGGGCGTGACGACGAGGACCGCCACGTCGGCGTCCTCGAGCACCGTGGCCGTCGCCTCGGTGAGGTGCGTCCCCACATCGATCACCGATACGTCGAACTGGAACCGCAGGGCGTTCACGACGGCGCGCGCCGCGCGGGCCGTCATGTCCTCGCCGCGCTCGCCGTCGTTCGGCGCCGAGAGCAGCCGCAGGCCGCCCGGCACGTCGTAGGACGTCTCGCGCAGCACCCGGCCGGACATCTCGCCCGCGATGTCGACCAGGTCGACCAGCGACCGACGCGTGTGCACGCCGAGGTACGCGGACAGGTCCCCGGACTGCAGGTCGAAGTCCACCGCCGCGACCGTCCGGCTGCCGAGCAGCCCCTGCGCGAGGAGCAGGCTGACGACCGAGGCGCCGACGCCGCCCTTGGCACCGGCGACGGCGATCACCTTGCCGCCGCGTCCGCCCATGAGGTCCGACGAGACGGCGGCCCGTGCGGCGGCGACCCACTGCGCGACCGTCTCCAGCCTCGCCACCACCTCGGCGAGGCTGGACGAGGTGGTGACGACGGCTCGCGCCCCGGACTCCATCGCCTCGGCGAACTGCTCGGGACCGGAGTGCTCGACGAGCATCACGATGCCCAGCAGCGGGTTGCTCGCCCCGAGCCCGCGCGCCACGGCGAGGCCGCGACCGCCGTCCAGCGCGCGGTCGACCACCACCACCTCGGCCTCGGGGTTGCGGTCGATCGCGTCCTGGATGCCGGACGCGGCACGGACCAGGTGCACCAGGTCGATGCCGTCGGCCTCCGCCACGATCTGGGTCATGCGGTCGAGGGTCTCCTCGGCCGCCGACGCCAGGATCACCTTGATGGCCACGGGTCACCGCCCTTCGTACGTGCGGTGCGAGTCCGGCACGGACTGGTCGTCGCCGTCACCGCGGAGGGCGAGGCGCAGCTTGACGGAGAACGACTCGACGTAGGCCAGGCGCAGGGCGTCGTCGGAGGTCAGCGCGAAGGTCACCGGCACACCCTTCGTGGTCGCGAAGCTGCCGCCCGCGTCCGACTTCGACACGTCGCTCGGGACGCCCACCTCCAGGACCAGCGCGTTGGAGACCCAGATCTCCGACTTCTGCGGTGTCCCGTCCTTGCCGGCGGCGGTGGTCGCGATGATGTCGACGTGGTTGCCCGGCTTCACCTTGCCGGCGACGCCGGTCTCGGCGTCCACCACGATGGCGACCTCGCGGTAGCCGGGCTGCACACCGGGGCGGGGGACGAGCATGCCCTTCTGCAGCACCGACCCGGCGGGCACGTTGGCGGCAGCCACGAGCCCCTGCACCTCCGACTGGCTGCGGATCGCCGTCTTGGGGAGCCAGCGCTCGGGCATCTGCACCGCGTGGAGCATGGTGCCGTCCACCGGCTCGTAGGCGGTGACGTCGCGGGACAGCTCCCACGCCGTGGTCATCGGCCCGACCTCGGAGCCGACCCTGCCGACGAACGCGACGACGGCGAAGAACACCACGATGGCGCCCACGGACGTGAGGACGAGCAGCAGCGCACCTCGCCGCTGACGGGGGTTCATGCGGGACCTCCGTAGGTGGTGTCACCGGTCGGTTCGACGACCGGGAGCTGGCAGAACGCACACAGGTCCGCGCCGCCAGGACGATCGCACGACGGGCAGGTACGCGCACCCGGGGCGCTCGTCGCCATGACGGTCCGCGCGACGAGGGTGTCGAGCCCGGTCAGGAGCACGCTGGCCTCGAACCAGCGGGCCGCACCCCAGAACGCGGCACCCGCCTCGGGCTCCAGCTCGGTTGCCGGACCCGGCCGGGTCTGCGACGGACCCACGGGCTTCGCCGAGGCGCAGACGACGACGGCGACGCCCTCGGGTGCCTGAGCCTCGTCGCCCAGGCGGACGGTCTGGTTCTGCCAGTCGACGGCGAACCGGCTCGGCGGCCACAGGCTGGCCACGTGGTGCAGCAGGCTCGGGCTCGGCTTCTGCAGCGACGCCACGCTGGACAGCACCGCGCTGGTGCTGGTCGCCGCCGACACGGCGGTCAGCAGCTCGCCCGCCAGGCCGAGCGACTGCTCGGGGAGCAGCTGGGCGGCGGACAGGGCGAGGTAGAACGCCGTCGGCGGCGCCTCGTGGTGCACCAGCCCGACCCGCTCGCCCCCGAGCGCGAGACGGACGGACTGCGCGACCTTGCGCGCCTGAGGGTCGTTGGTCACCAGCAGCGCGTCCGTGCCGGCAGGCAGCCGGGACACGACGTCGATGACCGCCTCGGGGTCCGCATCGGCCCTCTGGCACCCCTCGGGCACCTGCGCCCGGGGCGCAACGGCAACAACTGGCAAAGCGAGCTCCCCCTGAAGTCGCTGACCCGTCCATGAGTCGTCGCGGACTCTAGCAACGGGTTTGTCCGAATGCTCGCGATACCTCCCGGATGCCAGAGTGGTCGCATGCGCGCTGCACGGCTCCTCGTGGACGGCCACGACACGGCCCCGGTGCTCGTCGCGGACACCCCCGTGTCCAGGCTGCGCGGGATGCTCGGACGCGCACCGCTGCCACCGGCATTGCTGCTCCGACCTGCGAACTCGGTCCACGGAGTCGGCATGCGCGAGTCGCTGGAGGTCGCCGTCCTGGACGCCTCCGGCGGCGTGGTGTCGACGACGGTGCTGCGACCCGGCCGGATGACGCGCCCCGTTCGCGGGGGCTCCCAGGTGCTCGAGGCGCCGCTGGGAAGCTTCACTCGATGGGGGCTGCGGGTCGGCTCACATATAGAGACGGTCAACGCTCCACCCGGGGGCGGCCGCCCGTGAGCACCTACGTCCTCGTGCCGGGCGCCGGCGGCAGCAGCTGGTACTGGAGCTACGTCGCGCGGATCCTGATCGACGCGGGGCACGAGGCGGTCGCCGTCGACCTCCCGGGTCCGGACGAGGCGGCCGGACTGCCGGAGTACGTCGACCTCGTCTGCGCGGCGATCGGGGGGCGGCGGGACGTCGTGCTGGTCACCCAGTCGCTGGGCGGTTTCACCGCGCCGCTGGTCGCGCAGCGCGTGCCGGTGCGTGCGGTCGTCCTGGTGAACGCGATGATCCCGGCGCCCGGCGAGACGGCCGGCGACTGGTGGGACGCCACAGGCTGGGGAGAGGCGCGGACCGCAGCCGCCGTCCGCGGCGGCTATCCCGTCGAGTTCGACCTGGCGACCTACTTCCTGCACGACGTCGACCGCGGGTCGCCGCGGCTGGCGAGCCGGACCTGCTGCCCGGAGGGCACCTGATCGCGCTCTCGCAGCCGCGCGCCGTCGCCGAGTACCTGCTGGGCGTGTGAGCTCGTAGACCAGGTGCACCCCTCTGGCCACTTCCGGCGGCAGGTGCCGCCGGTGCAGGGTGCTCCTGTGACCGTGCTGATCCTGCTGCGCAACGGACAGAGCCACGCGGACGCGCGGCAGGCCTATGCGGGACTGCTGGATCCCGAGCTGACCCCGACGGGGGTCGCCGAGGCGCAGACAGTGGCCGACCTGCTCGCGAGCAGGGGAGTGCACCTGGACGTCGTCATGACGTCCCCGCAGGCGCGAGCCGTGCAGACGGCGGACGCGGTGCTGGCGCGGCTCGACCAGGCCGAGCTCCCGCGAGTGACCTCCTGGCGCCTGGCGGCCCGTGACCTCGGCTGCCTGACGGGGGTGGCGAAGCCGCGCGCGATCGATCTGTTCGGCGCCGAGTCGATGAGCGAGTGGCGGTTCTCCCCCGGCGGCAAGCCACCGGCCGCCAGCCCTGAGCGGATCCGAGCACTGCCGTGGCGGCCGGCGGCCGACTTCCTGCAGAGCCTGCCCTTCGGCGAAGGGGAGTCGCTGCGTGAGGTGGAGGACCGGCTGCGACCGTTCTGGGAGGGCGCGTTGCGCACGGAGCTCGCCGCGGGACGGACCGTGCTGGTCGTCGCGCACACCGACTCGCTCCGAGCGCTGCGCCGCGTGATCGAGAGCTGCGGCCCCGACGAGGTCGACACCCTGCGCGTCGTGCCGGGACAGCCGCTGGCCTACCGCACGGACACGTCGGGAAGCGTCGTCCCACCGGCGCTCTACCTGGAGAACCACGCCTCCCTGTGAGCCGAGCTGCGGCTGCACCTGGGGGGCCGGCATCACGTGGCGGGGGCATCGTGAGCGCTCTGCCCAGACGACGAAGAGCCGGAGACCATCGGGTCTCCGGCTCTTCCTCTGTGCGCGAGGCGGGATTTGAACCCGCACGCCCTTTCGGACACTGGCACCTGAAGCCAGCGCGTCTGCCGTTCCGCCACTCGCGCGCGCCGGAGAACATTAGCACGGAGCCGGAGGCCCCCGGCGCCACCGTCATGACGTCCCGGATGGGCCGCCAGCCGCGCCGCGGTCGCCCCGGAGAGCCCTCCGAGCCGCCCCGCGCCGCACCCGCCGCGGTCCCCTCAGGACCGGCACCAACGGCCCACACCAGCGCGCCGAGCAGCACCGACGCCGCGGCCCGGTGCCCACGCGGATACGATCGAGCCGGGTCGTCGCGCACCCACGCTCGCGCACACCCCCTCGCCTGGCCCCTCCGCCGGCGACGACCGGTGAAGGAGGTGGCGTGATGGGCATCCTCGACAAGTTCGAGAACGGGGTGGAGCGCGCGGTCAACAACGCCTTCACCCGCTTCGCCCGGAGCGAGGTCAAGCCGGTCGAGCTGGTCAGCGCGCTGCGCCGGGAGGTGGACGACCGGGCGGCGGTGGTGGACCGCGACCGGACCGTCGTGCCCAACGACTTCGTCATCGAGCTGTCGACGTCGGACTACGACCAGGTCGAGGCGTGGGGCGCCGAGACGCTGGCCGACGAGTTCGCGGCGAACGTCACGGACCACGCCGCGAGCCAGCGGTACGCCTTCGTCGGACCGGTGACCGTGTCCTTCGCCGAGGACCCGGACCTGGAGACGGGCCGGTTCACGGTGAAGAGCTCGACGGTGCGCGGTGCGGTCGCGCCCGCCACCACGGCTGCGCCGAGCCCGCGGCACCCGCTGCTGGACATCGACGGTCAGCGGTACCTGCTCACCGGCCCGGTGACCGTGATCGGCCGAGGCTCGGAGGCGGACATCATCGTCGACGACCCCGGCGTCTCCCGTCGGCACCTGGAGATCCGCGTCACGCCGGACGGTGTGATCGCCACGGACCTGGGCTCCACCAACGGACTGTTCGTCGAGGGCCACCAGGTCCCCGCCGCCACCCTGCTCGACGGCAACACGCTCACCATCGGCCGCACCCGGATCCTGTTCTGGACCGGTGGCGAGCCGGAAGCGGACGGGTGACACCGGCGCATGAGCGAGGTCACGGTCACTCTGCTGCGCTGGGGATACCTGGCGCTGCTGTGGGTCCTGGTGCTGTCCGCCATCTCGGTGCTCCGCCGGGACCTGTACGGCACCCGGATCGTCGACCGCCGACGCGCCGCGCAGGCGGCGCGCAACCGTTCCGCGCAGCCGGTACCGGCGTCGACCATCCCTGAACCGCCGGGTGCCGCGGCGCCCGAACCGGCCGCTCCCGCGCGCCAGCCGCGCCGCTCCGGCTCCACCGGCGGCCCCACCCGCCTTGTGGTGACGGAGGGGGCGCTGCGCGGCACCATCCTCCCGCTGGGCTCGTCGTCCGTGCTGGTCGGCCGCTCGCCCAGCTGCACCCTGGTGCTGGACGACGACTACTCGTCCTCCCGCCACGCCCGCCTGTTCCAGCAGGGCGACCAGTGGTTCGTCGAGGACCTCGGCTCCACCAACGGCACGTTCGTCGGCGAGCGCCGCGTCGAGTCACCCACCCCCGTCCCCACCGGCACGCCGGTGCGGGTGGGCCGCAGCGTCCTCGAGCTGCAGAGGTAACCGGGTGAGCATCGGCCTGCGGTACGCGGCCCGGTCCGACGTGGGGCTGGTCCGCGCCAACAACCAGGACTCGGCCTACGCCGGTCCGCACCTGCTGATGGTGGCGGACGGCATGGGCGGGCACGCCGGCGGGGACGTCGCGTCGTCGGTGGCGGTGGCGGCGTTCGCGCCGCTGGACGACGAGGCGCACGGCCCGGACGACGCGCTCGCCGAGCTGGAGCAGGCGATGGAGAGCGCGCGCGAGGAGATCATCGCCCGCTCCGAGGCCGAGCCGGACCTGACGGGCATGGGCACGACGGTGACGGCGATCCTCCGCACCGGAAACAAGCT
The DNA here is from genome assembly GCA_001898185.1 of Cellulomonas sp. 73-145. Taxonomy (GTDB): domain Bacteria; phylum Actinomycetota; class Actinomycetes; order Actinomycetales; family Cellulomonadaceae; genus Cellulomonas. Next base: position 237,589 of record MKTI01000006.1, read on the forward strand.
GGCGATGGCCCACATCGGCGACTCGCGCGGCTACCTGCTGCGCGACGGCGAGCTGACGCAGGTCACCACCGACCACACGTTCGTCCAGCACCTGGTGGACACCGGCAAGATCACGCCGGAGGAGGCCGTGCACCACCCGCAGCGGTCGGTGGTGATGCGGGTGCTCGGCGACTTCGACACCGACGTCACCCCGGACCTGTCGGTGCGCGAGGCGCGCCGCGGCGACCGGTGGCTGCTGTGCTCCGACGGGCTGTCCGGGTTCGTCAGCGCGGACACGCTCGCCGAGACGCTGCGCGACATCGCGGACGTGGACGCCTGCGCCGACCGGCTGGTGCAGCTGGCGCTGCGTGCCGGCGGCGGCGACAACATCACGGTGATCGTCGCGGACGTCGTCGAGCTCGACGACCTGCGGGACGGCACCGCCCCCGGCACCGCGACCACGGTGGTCGGCGCCGCCGCCAGCTCCCGCAACCGGCCCACCTCCGCGGCGGACGGTCCCGCGGCACGTGCCGCGAACCTGACCAAGCGGGCCGCTCGTGCCGTCGGCCTGGGTGGCGCGGCGCACGAGGCGGAGGACGACGACAACCACGCCGCCGCGGTGGACGACGAGGAGGCGGCCGACGAGCGCGCCGCCGAGTCCGGCCCGACGCGGCGGAGCCTGCTGGTGGTGTGGTCGGCGGCGCTCGGCCTGGTGCTGGTGCTGCTCGGTGCCGGCTACGCGTGGAGCCAGACGCAGTACTTCGTCGGCGACGACGGCGGCCGGGTCGGGGTGTTCCGCGGCGTGCCGTCGTCCGTCGGACCGCTGCAGCTCTCGTCGGTGGTGGAGCACAGCGACGTGCAGGTCAGCACGCTGCCGGACTACCTGCAGCAGCGGGTGCGGGCCACCATCCGGGCGACCTCGCTCTCCTCGGCGCGTGACCAGGTGTCGGCCCTCGCCCAAGCGGTGCCGACCCCCGAGCCGTCCGCCAGCCCGACGCCGACGGCATCGGCCACGCCGAGCCCGGGCACGACGAGCCCGGACGCGACGTTCACCGCGTCCCCGCTCCCGGCCCCGGTCCCCACCGTCGTCGGCCCGTGATGGCGACCGTCCAGCCCCTGCGGGTCCGCTCCGGCCGTGGCGTCGAGCTCGGCCTGCTCGTGCTCGCCCTGGTGCTCGGGGTGGCCGCGTACGCCCTGGTCGGCCTGGGGGTGAAGGACAAGGTCCCGTCGAACGTGCTCTGGTACGGCGTCGGCATGGCGGTGATGGCCGTCGGCATGCACCTGGTGCTGCGCTGGCGCGCTCCCTACGCCGACCCCGTGATCCTGCCGATCGTCGTCGCGCTCAACGGCATCGGCCTGGCGATGATCTACCGGCTGGACCTCGCAGCCGAGTCCAAGGGCCACCCCACCGACTTCGCCGGCAAGCAGCTGGTGTGGACCGCGATCTCGGTGGTGCTGGCCGCCGTCGTGCTGATCTGGCTGCGGGACCACCGCACCCTGCGCCGGTACACGTACACCGCGGGCGTCGTCGCGCTGGTGCTGATGGCCTCGCCGATGCTGCCGGTGATCGGCAAGGACGTGAACGGCGCCCGGATCTGGGTCCGGGTGGGCGGTGTCGGCCTGCAGCCCGCGGAGCTGGCCAAGATCGCGCTGGCGATCTTCTTCGCCGGCTACCTCGTCACCAACCGGGACACGCTCACGCTCGCCGGGCCGAAGGTGCTCGGGCTGCAGCTGCCGCGCGTCCGCGACCTGGGCCCGATCCTGGTCGTCTGGGGCGTCTCGCTGGCGATCCTGGTGCTGCAGAGCGACCTCGGCACGTCCCTGCTGTTCTTCGGGCTGTTCGTCGCGGTGCTCTACCTCGCCACCGAGCGGATCTCCTGGGTGGCCATCGGCCTGGTGCTGTTCGCGGGCGGCGCCGCCGCAGCGGTCGCAGCGATCCCGCACGTCGCCGTGCGCTTCTCGGCGTGGTCCAACGCGCTGTCCAACACGGAGTTCAACCGGCCGTTCGGCGGCTCCGGGCAGCTGGTCCGCGGCCTGTTCGGCATGGCCAGCGGCGGGCTGTTCGGCACCGGCTGGGGCCAGGGCCGGCCCGACCTGGTGCCGTTCGCCGAGTCGGACTTCATCGTCCCGTCGCTCGGTGAGGAGCTGGGGCTGACCGGCCTGCTGGCGATCCTCGTCCTCTACGCGGTGCTGACCGAGCGCGGGCTGCGCACGGCGATCGGCGTGCGGGACGGGTTCGGCAAGCTGCTGGCCGGCGGCCTGGCGTTCGTGATGGCGTTCCAGGTGTTCGTCGTCGTCGGCGGTGTGACGCGCCTGATCCCGCTGACCGGCCTGACCACACCGTTCCTGGCGTACGGCGGCTCGTCGCTGCTGGCCAACTGGGTGATCGTGGCGCTGCTGCTGCGGGTGTCCGACGACGCCCGGCGCCCGGCGCCGGCGATGAGAGCGGTCGCCACGCCCTCCGGCGGCACGCCCGCGGTCGGCAACCCGGCCGTCGGCGGCCCGGTGGTCCGGCGTCCCGCGCCACGCGGTGCCGAGCCGGACGAGAACCCGACGGAGCGGATCGGGGGCCTGCCGTGAACACCCCGCTGCGCCGCCTCGCGACCATGATGCTGGTGATGTTCGTCGCCCTGATGGGCAGCGCCACCTGGGTGCAGTTCGTCCAGGCGAGCAAGCTGAACAACGACCCGCGCAACGTCCGCACCCTGTACCGCGAGTTCGGCAACCCGCGGGGGCCCATCGTCGCCGGCGGCACGGCGATCGCCTCGAGCACCAAGGTGAACGACGCCTTCGGCTACCAGCGCCAGTACGCCAGCGGGGAGCTGTACTCGGCGGTCACCGGTTACTACTCGGTCGCCAACGGCCGCTCCCAGCTCGAGCTGGCGGCGAACTCCCAGCTGACCGGGCGCAGCGACCAGCTGTTCTTCACGCGCATCCGGGACCTGCTCACCGGCAAGGCGACCGAGGGCGCGGCGGTGGAGACGACGATCCTCCCGGCGGCTCAGCAGGCGGCGCGCACCGCCCTGGGCAACCAGCGCGGGGCCGTCGTCGCCATCGAGCCGTCCACCGGCAAGATCCTCGCGATGGTGTCCACCCCCGGGTTCGACCCCAACGCCCTGGCGGTGCACGACACCGCCGCCGCCAACGCCGCCTTCCAGCAGCTGAACAAGGCGGACGGCAACCCGCTGCTGAACAAGGCGATCAGCGACCGGTTCGCCCCCGGCTCCACGTTCAAGCTGGTCACCGCGGCTGCGGCGCTGGCGAGCGGGAAGTACACCCCGCAGACGCAGGTGCCGGCCCCGCTGCAGCTGACTCTGCCGAACACCACGGCCACCCTCAGCAACTTCGGTGGCGAGAGCTGCGGGGGTCCGACGGTCAGCCTCGCGGACGCGCTGCGGGTCTCCTGCAACACGGCGTTCGCGCAGGTGGGCCTCGACCTCGGCGCCGCGGCGATCAAGGCGCAGGCCGACAAGTTCGGCTTCGACGACCCGTCGCTGACCATCCCGATGTCGGTGGTGCAGTCGGTGATGCCGGCCGGGCTCGACGCCCCCGAGACGGCCCAGTCGGCCATCGGGCAGCGGGACGTGCAGGCCACGCCCCTGCAGATGGCGATGGTCGCCGCGGCGATCGCCAACGGGGGCGTGCTGATGCGGCCCTACCTGATCCAGACGGTGCGCGCCGCGGACCTGACGGTGGTCAGCCAGGCGCAGCCCAGCACCTACTCCCAGGCGCTGTCGTCCGGCGACGCCGCGACGCTGCGCGACATGATGCTCGGCGTCGTCGACAACGGCACCGGCACCGCGGCGCAGATCCCGGGCATGCAGGTGGCGGGCAAGACGGGCACGGCGGAGACGGCCGCCGGTCAGGCCCCCCACGCGTGGTTCACCGCGTTCGCGCCGGCCGACGCGCCGAAGGTGGCCGTCGCGGTGTTCGTCGAGCACGGCGGCAGCCTCGGCAACGACGCGACCGGCGGTGCCGTGGCGGCGCCGATCGCCAAGGCCGTGATCAAGGCGGTGACGGGCAAGTGAGGACGGCACCGGGGGTCGCGCTCGGCGGCCGGTACAGGCTCGCCCGCCGCATCGCGGTGGGTGGCATGGGCGAGGTGTGGGAGGCGCAGGACGAGGCCCTCGGCCGGCCCGTCGCGGTGAAGGTGCTGCGTGAGGAGTTCGCCGGCGACCGCGGCTTCCTCGAGCGGTTCCGCACCGAGGCTCGGAACTCCGCCGCCCTGTCGCACGGCAACATCGCGGCCCTGTACGACTACGGCGAGCAGGACGGCTCGGCATACCTGGTGCAGGAGCTCGTCGTCGGCGAACCCCTCTCCGACCTGCTGGAACGCGAGCCGGTGCTCGAGCCGCGCCGGCTGCTGCCGATCCTCGCCCAGACCGCCCGCGCGTTGCACGCCGCCCACGAGGCCGGGGTCGTGCACCGCGACGTGAAGCCGGGCAACATCCTGATCGGCCGCGGCAACCGTGTGAAGATCACCGACTTCGGCGTCTCGCTGGCGCAGGACCAGCCGACGATGACCGCGACCGGCATGGTGATGGGCACCGCCCAGTACCTGTCCCCGGAGCAGGCCGTCGGCCGGCCGGCCACGCGCCTGTCGGACCTGTACTCCCTGGGCGTGGTGGCCTACGAGGCGCTGGCCGGCAAGCGGCCCTTCACCGGACCGACCGCGGTCGACATCGCGGTCGCCCACGTCAACGACCCGGTCCCGCCGCTGCCGTCGTCGGTCGACCACGCCCTCGCCGACCTGGTGCTCCGCCTGCTGTCGAAGGACCCGGCCAAGCGACCGCAGTCCGGCGAGCAGCTGGCCGTCACCCTCGACCGGCTGCTGCCGCACACGCCGGTGTCCGGCGTCCCGATGGTGGTCACCGCACCGGAGCCGCCGGTCCGGGTGCCGACGGGCACGTCTACGGGTACGGCGACGGGCACAGCCGCCGGGGCCGCGACGGGCACGCCGGCCGGGACGGCGGCGCGCGCGGGCACGTCGACCCCCGGCACGTCGGACGCCCGCACCGCGACCCCCGCCGCTCGCTCCGCCGACGCCGTCCCCCCGTCCTTCCCGCCACGCCACCGCGTGCGGCCGGCGGAGACCACGGCCGGCCGGCACACCGCCCGCCGCACGGCTCCCGCCCCCACCGGCACCCGCTCCACCCGCTCGGGACCGGCGCCGTCCACCCCGGGCTGGGTGACCGAGGTGACCACCCGGGGACCGGCCCGGTGGCGCTGGATCGTGGTGATCGCGGTGCTGATCGTGGTGGCCCTGCTGGGGGCGGCGCTGGCCAGCAGCCTGACCAGGGCGGACGCGGTACCGGGCGGGACGGCCCCGGGCGTGGTGCTCGCAGCCACGCCGGACAACACCGGTCCGGCCGGCGTGGCGGATGGGATGATCGGGCAGGACGGCCGGTGGCACACCACCGCCGACGGACGACGCTGAAGGGCACCTACGTGGTGGATGAGGGGACCCGCATCCTCGCCGGCCGGTACGAGGTCGGCGAGCTGATCGGGCGCGGCGGCATGGCCGAGGTGCACATCGGTCACGACCGGCGGCTCGGCCGCACGGTGGCGATCAAGATCCTGCGCTCCGACCTGGCCCGCGACCCGTCGTTCCAGAACCGGTTCCGCCGCGAGGCGCAGGCCGCCGCGTCGCTGAACCACCCGGCGATCGTCGCCGTCTACGACACCGGCGAGGACGTGGTGACGGAGCCGACCGGCCTGGTCGCGCACGTGCCGTTCATCGTCATGGAGTACGTCGAGGGCCACACCGTGCGGGACATCCTGCGCGACGGCGCCGCCGTGCCCATCGAGGAGGCGGTGGAGATCACCGCCGGCGTGCTGTCGGCGCTGGAGTACTCGCACCACGCCGGGATCGTGCACCGCGACATCAAGCCGGCCAACGTCATGCTGACCCCCACGGGCGCGGTCAAGGTGATGGACTTCGGCATCGCGCGCGCCGTGGCGGACTCCGCCGCGACGATGACGCAGACCCAGGCCGTCATCGGCACCGCGCAGTACCTGTCCCCGGAGCAGGCCCGCGGCGAGCAGGTGGACACCCGCTCCGACCTGTACTCCACGGGCTGCCTGCTGTTCGAGCTGCTCACCGGTCGCCCGCCGTTCACCGGCGACTCCCCGGTCGCGGTGGCCTACCAGCACGTCCGTGAGAACCCGCCGGCACCGAGCGACATCGCCTCGGACGTGCCGGACACCCTGGACCGCATCACGTTGAAGGCGCTGGCCAAGGAGCGGGACGACCGCTACCAGACGGCCGGCGAGTTCCGGGCGGACCTCGAAGCGGTGCTGCGAGGCGGTGCGGTGGGCGCACCGCCGGTCGGCGCCTTCGCGGTGGCCGGTGCCGCCGGTGCCCTCGCCGCAGGCGAGGCCACGCAGGTGATGGCGCCGGCCACCGCGGCCACCCAGGCGTTCACGCCGGGCTCGGCGGCCTGGGGCGCGACGGGCATCACGACGCCCGGCGCGGGTATCCCCGAGGACGACGAGCGCGGCCGGCGCTGGCTGGTCTGGCTGCTGGTCGGTATCGCGGTGCTGGCGGTCGGCGGGCTCGTCTGGCTCCTGCTGTCGCAGCGCGGGCCGTCGGGGCCGACCACCGCGGCGGTGCCGAACGTGGTCGGCAAGTCCGAGCAGGACGCCCGTGACCTGCTGACCACCGACAAGTTCACGATCGGCGGCACCCAGCAGGAGAACTCCGACTCGGTCCCCGCCGGCAGCGCCACGCGGACCGACCCGCCCGCCGACAGCCAGCAGCCCGTCGGGAGCTCCGTCGTGCTGTACATCTCCAAGGGCCCGTCCAACCTCAAGGTGCCGGACGTCACCGGCAAGACGGTCGCGGACGCCACGACGGAGCTGAAGGGTGCGGGCTTCGTCGTCGACCCCACGCAGACGTCCGACGACAACCCCAACTTCCCGCAGGGCCAGGTGACCAAGACGGACCCGATCGCCGGCCAGACGGTCGCCGCCGGCTCCACCGTCAAGCTGTCGGTCTCCTCCGGCAACGTGGTGCTCGGCAACCTGGTCGGCCAGAAGCAGGCAGACGCCGTGGCGGCGCTGACGGCGCTGAAGCTGGGCAACAACGTTCAGACGGTGCCGGTCACCGACCCCAAGCAGGTCGGCGTCGTCACCGCGCAGGACCGTCCGGACAAGTCGATCCTCAAGCAGGGCACGGTCGTCACCATCACGGTCGGCGCCGCGCCGACCACGGCCACCATCCCGTCAGGCATCACCGGCCCGACGGTGACCGTCGACGCCGCCAAGACGGCTCTCGCCAACGCGGGTCTGACCAACGTCCAGGTCACCACGCTGGACCCGAAGAAGAACCCGTCCGACCAGCCGGCCGGCACGGTGATCAGCGTCAGCCCGCCGTCGGGGACCAACGTGGCGATCAGCCAGCAGATCACGCTGACCGTCTCGGGCGGCCCCGGTCCGAGCAGCACCTCGACGGCCACCTCGGCTCCGTAGCCGCCACCCAGCGCGACGACGGCCGCTCACCTAACCGGTGGGCGGCCGTTCTCGTCGTCGGACCGGTCAGGTCTGCCGATCAGCGGCGCAGGCTCAGGCGCGCACCACCGGGTGCAGCCCCTCGGACCGCCCCACCGCCCCGTCGTCGCCGCACATCGCCAGCCAGTTCGCCAGCAGCCGGTGACCACCCTGCGTCAGCACCGACTCGGGGTGGAACTGCACGCCGTGCAGCGGCAGCGTCCGGTGCTGCAGGCCCATGATGATGCCGTTCGCCGTGGCCGTGACCTCGAGCTCGTCGGAGAACGTCCCGTCCACCACGGCGAGCGAGTGGTACCGCGTGGCGGTGAACGGCGACGGCAGCCCCGCGAGCACGCCGCGGCCGTCGTGCTGCACCTCGCTCGTCTTGCCGTGCATCAGCTCGGGCGCGTGCGTCACCACCCCGCCGTACACCTCGCCGAGCGCCTGGTGGCCCAGGCAGACGCCGAGCATCGGCGTCCCCGTCTCGGCGCAGTCCCGGATCACCTGCATCGACGAGCCGGCGGCCGACGGCGTCCCCGGTCCCGGTGACACCAGCACGCCGTCGAAGGCCACCCGGTCGGACACGGGCGGGACGGTGTCGTTGCGCACCACCACCGTGTCGGCACCGAGCTGGTTGAGGTACCCGACGATCGTGTAGACGAACGAGTCGTAGTTGTCGACCACCAAGATCTTCGTCATCACTCACCCACGGTCGTCTGGTTGAAAGGCATGTGCGGGGCGATCGCCGGGTACACCCACAGGAAGCACGCGGTGAGCACGGCCGCCGCGAGCGCCGCGCTGATCAGCACCCGCACCCACACCGGCCCCGGCAGGTGCCGCCACAGCCACGCGTACATCATGCGCTCCCGAGCAGCTCGGCCGGCACCCCGTCGGAGGCCGGCGCCCAGTAGTCCAGCACGCCGTGCACCACGTACCGCTGGGCGGCGGAGTACATCGGCGTGCAGGTGGTCATGGTGATCGACCGGGCCGTCGGGGTCGCTCCCGGCTTGTCCGGCACCGGCGCGATCACCTCGGTCTGGTTCGGGTAGACGATCTCCGTCGACGCGACCTTGTAGACGTACCAGGCGTCCTTGGTGCGCACGACGAGGGCGTCGCCCACCTGCAGCTCGGCGATCCGGTTGAACGGCTTGCCGAACGTGGTGCGGTGGCCCGCGACGGCGAAGTTGCCGACGGCACCGGGCATCGCCGTCCCCTGGTAGTGCCCGATGCCGAGCACGTCGAGCACCGTGGCGCGGTCGGTGCCCTCGCTGATCGGGCGTTCCGGCTCACCCGCCCACCGGGGCACCTGCAACGTCGCGAACGTGGTCGCGTGCCCCGGTTCGGCCAGCACGGGCGGGTCGTCGTGCCGCGGCGTCGCCACCTTCGGTCCGGCGACCGCCGTCGCGCCCGCGGCCGCGCTCGGGACGCTCGTCGGCACGGGCGTGGCCCACGCCAGCGACTGCACCACACGCGCCTGTCCCGCGTTCCCCTGCACGTCGGTCCACCACAGCTGCCACGCGAGGAACCCGAGCAGCAGCACGCCCACCGTCAGCAGCACCTCGCCGAGCACGCCGACGGCGCCCCACACCAGCCCGTGCCGACGGGCAGCCCGCCGGGCGACCCGCCGGTTCGGCGCGACGTCGGTGGTCATGCGGCCGCCCCACGCCTCATCCGGCGCACCCTCGTCCCGCACCGGCTCGTCCCGCGCCGCCCCGTCCCGCGCCACCTCATCCCGCACCGCCGCGGCGGGTCGGTGCGCCGGCGGTCGCGGACGGCTCGGGCAGACCGGGCAGCACCTGCACGCCGGCCGGCACCGAGGCGTAGGTCAGGTCGGTGGCCGAGTAGGCGGGCAGCTGCAGCGAGGACGACTCGGCGACCTGCCACCCGAGGCCCACCTGGACGGAGTCGCGGACGTACGCGCGCACGGCCGGCGCCTGGTCGAGCGCCGCCTGGAGCTTGCGCGGGTCGCCGATCGCCCGGACGGTGTACGGCGGCGAGTAGACGCGGCCGTGCAGCCGCAGCACGTTGCCGACGCAGCGGAATGCGCTGGTCGACACCACCCGCTGGTCCTGCAGCTCCATCGCCTCGGCGCCACCCGCCCACAGCGCGTTCATCACGGCCTGCAGGTCCTGCTGGTGGACCACCAGCACGTCGGGGCTGACGTTGCCGCGCCGGGGAGAGTCGGCCGGCGCGTCGTTCAGCTGCACCGTCAGACCGATGCCGCTGACCGCCACACCACCGCCGGCCACCAGGTAGCCCGTCCCCACGGCGTCCGCCGACGCCCCGGGAAGGGCGCTCTGCGCCGTCAGCACGTCCACCTCGGCGCGGAGCTCGTCCACCTGCGCGGACAGCCGGGCGACCTTGTCCGACTCCGCCTGCGTCAGGCCGCGCAGATCGGTGGGATGCCGCGAGATCGACCCCGCCGCGCTGCGCGCCGACATGGAGAACAGCACCGCCGAGAGCAGCAGCACCACGCCGACGGACACGCTGCCGCGCGGCAGGCGCAGGCGGTGCGGGCGGTCGCTCACGCAACGCTCCTGGTGACGGGCCGGTGCACGCGGTCCGACGGCGTGCACCGTCTAGGCTAGGTCACGTTGCGCCCGGTCTGTGCGGCTCGCCTTGAGCACCGCAGCACGGGCGACGGCCCCCGGTTCCGCCTCGGCCACCGGCCTGCGACGGCCACGGGCGCGGCGGCCACCCATCGCCTGAAGGAGCACCCGGACGTGCCTGAGTCGAGGTCGCGGAAGAAGGTCGCGTACACGCCGCCCCCCGGGAAGGCTGTCCCGCGCAAGCCGAACCCGCCGTGGTTCGTGCCGGTGATGCTGGGGCTGATGGTGGTCGGCCTGGCCTGGATCGTCGTCACGTACCTGACCGCCCAGAGCGGCCACACGTACCCGATCCCCGCGATCGGCCAGTGGAACCTCGCCTGCGGCTTCGGGCTGATCCTGGTCGGCTTCGGGATGACCACCCGCTGGCGCTGAGCCACCCGCTCAGCGCCGCCGTCCCGTCGGGCCGGTTGTCCCCAGTGGTGAACAACCCTGTGGAAAACTACACCGATGTCATTCCGCAGGTCACAGCCTGTGGATGGCTCAGAGGAGCCCGACCGCCCGGTAGGCGAGGACGGTCGATGCGACGAGCAGGACGCCGACCACCACGGGGGCCGCCACGGCGACCAGCCGGCGCCGCGGTGCCGGAGCGTACGCGTAGGCCGCCCCGAGCAGGAGGCCGACGACGAGCCCGCCGACGTGCGCCTGCCACGCGATGCCGAGCCCCGGCACGAACCCGATCACCAGGTTGATCACGATCACGCCGAGGATGCCGCGCGCGTCGGCACCGACCCGGCGCAGCACCACGAGGATCGCGCCGAACAGCCCGAACACCGCACCGGACGCCCCCACGATCCCGACGTTCCAGCTGTGCGTCACCGGCGCGAGCAGCACCGCACCGACGGACCCGCCCACCGCCGCCATCAGGTAGAGCGTCAGGTAGCGCGCCCGGCCGAGCAGCTGCTCGAGCAGCGGCCCGACCGTCCACAGCGCCACCATGTTGAACACGATGTGCAGGAAGCTCACGGGCGAGTGCAGAAACGCCGCGGTGAGGAACCGGTACGGCTGCGAGGCGCCGAGCAACGGGCTGAAGAGCCACCTCGACGTCCACGTCGGCGTCGTCAGCTGCAGCAGGTAGCTGAGCGCGCTCAGCCCGATCAGCGTGAAGGTGACCAGCGGCCGCCCGTCCCGCACCCGACCCCCGAGCGCCGTCCGGCGGGCCGGCACCGCGCGGTTCGCCTCGGCGACGCAGTCCACGCAGTGCACCCCGACCGGCGCCGGTCGCTGGCACTGCGGGCACACGGGGCGCCCGCAGCGCTGGCAGCGCACGTAGCTGATCCGGTCGGGGTGCCGCGGGCACACCGGGGGTGCCGCGGTACCGGCACCCAGGGGGTCGGGAGTGGTGATGGTCAGTCCTCGACGGTGATGGAGTCGATCACCACGTCCTGCACGGGACGGTCGCCCGGGCGGGTCGGAGTGGTGGCGATGGCGTCGACCACGGCCTTGCTCGCGTCGTCGGCCACCTTGCCGAAGATGGTGTGCTTGCCGTTCAGCCACGGCGTCGGCGCCACCGAGATGAAGAACTGGGAGCCGTTGGTGCCGCCCATCTTCCCGGTGACCGGGTCGAGGCGCTTGCCCGCGTTGGCCATGGCCAGCACGTACGGCTCGGAGAACGTCAGCTCCGGGTGGATCTCGTCGTCGAAGTTGTAGCCCGGGCCGCCGCGGCCGGTGCCCTGGGGGTCACCGCCCTGGATCATGAAGCCCGGGATGACGCGGTGGAAGATCACGCCCTTGTACAGGGGGTCGGTGCGCGTGGCACCGCTCGGGTCCGTCCACTCCTGGGAACCGGTGGACAGCCCGGTGAAGTTCGCCACGGTGCGCGGTGCGTGGTTGGGGAACAGCTCGACACGGATGTCGCCGGCGGTGGTGTGCAGGGTCGCAAACATGGCCTCAGTCTCGCACGGAGCCCTCCTGCGCAGCGGGGCCCGCGGTGGCAGAGTGGGAGGTCACAGCCTCGAGACCAGCAACGACGTCCGGGAGTGGCAGATGACGAAGCACAGCAAGCTCGACGTTGACCCCGACAAGCTGAAGGAGCAGGCAGCCGACCTCGGCGCCACGCTGACGGGCGCCGCCGTGCATGCCAAGGAGTGGACGACACCTCGCGTGGAGGCCTTCATCGACTGGCTGCTTCCGCGCCTCGAGAACGCCTACAACGAGAGCGTCAAGGCCGCGGCACCGCGGGTGGAGAAGGCGGCCGAGAAGGCGGCGCCGGCGATCGACACCGCGCACGACAAGCTGGTGGACGAGCTGATCCCGCGCCTGGTCACCGCCCTGAACGAGGCGGCGGAGAAGGCGGGTGCGGCGGCGGTCAAGGCTGCCGACACCGCGGCGGAGGTCGCCAAGGCGAACGCGGCGGAGCTGAAGAAGCAGGTCCACGTCGCCCCGCCGAAGAAGTCCCACAAGGGCCTGAACACCTTCATGGTGGTCGGCCTGCTCGTCGGCGCCGGCGCGGCCGGTGCCGCCTGGTTCCGCTCCCGTTCCACGGTGGACCCGTGGGCCGAGCCGTGGGAGCCGACCGACCCGACCGGGGGCACCGGGGCGGACTCGGTGCACACCCACACGCACGACGTGCGCGCGTCGATGACCGATGCGGTGGGCGACGCGGCCGACGCCGTGGGTGAGGTGGCCGGGTCCGCCGTCGCGAAGAGCCGGGAGGCGACCCGCAAGGCGGCCGAGAAGCTCGACGAGGCCCGCGCCTCTGCGGAGGAGGCGGCCAAGAAGGTCACCCGGCGCACGGCCAACAAGGCGGAGGACGTCGCCGACGCGACCGAGGACGCCGTGGAGAAGGACAACCCCTCGGGCGACATCTGATCGGTCGCCGCGCGGGCGGCAGCACGACGAACGGCGGGGTCCCGGGTGCCCGGGGCCCCGCCGTCGTCGTGCCGGCGTCCCCAGCCTGGCCACGCGCCAGCGCTCGGCCGCGCGGCCTCCTCGCGAATGCGGTTGACCTGCGCGCGCGGCGGCGGCGACCCTCGACCGATGGACGAGGACCTGACCGAGCTGTGGCCGGTGGCAGGCCTGCGCGTGGTCTCCGGCGACCTCGAGCTGCGCTGGCCGGACGACGACCTGATGGTGAGCGTCGCCCGCGAGGCCGGCCGGGGGATCCACGCACCGGACGCCATGCCGTTCACCATCCCCTGGTCCCGGGGCGACTCGACGACGGTGTCGCGCAACGTGTTCCAGTACATGTGGGGTCAGCGGTCGTCGCTGGCGGCCGACTCGTGGTGCCTCGAGCTCGCGGTGCTGGTCGACGGCGTGCCGATCGGCCTGCAGTCGGCCAGGTCCTCCCACTTCCCGGTGACCCGCACCGCGGAGACCGGCTCGTGGTTGGGGCAGCGGCACCAGGGCAACGGGGTCGGCACCCGGATGCGCGTGCTGATGCTCCACCTGCTGTTCGAGGGGTTCGGCGCCCGGGAGACGACCAGCGGCGCCTTCCTGGACAACGGCCCCTCGAACGCCGTCTCCACCAAGCTCGGCTACGACCGCAACGGTCTGGTGACCGTCGCGAGGGAAGGGGTCGCGGCGCAGCAGTGGCGCTACCGGATGGACCGCGAGCGCTGGGACGCCCGCCCCGAGTGGATGCGGCCGGACGTGACGCTGCACGGTATCGAGCCGGTGCGGGAGCAGCTGGGCATCTCCTGACCGTCCTTTTGCCATCTGCGGACATCTGCGTGGACAACCCACCAGATGCCGGACGTCTGCGCGGTACCGTCTGGCCATGCAGCTGGCAGACCTTCAGGCACGCGTGCGCATCGCGCTGACCAACACGATCGCCAACGAGTGGACGCTGTTCACCCCGTCGAGCGGCACCAGCAGCGCCTCGGAACGCACCATCGCCTTCCACCTCGGCTGGTACCTGCGGCCGATGATCGAGAACGCCTGGGACATCGACGCGGAGTACGACCGATCGGCGATGGCCCTGGAGAAGGCGGTCCGCCTCGAGGACGCGGACTCCGAGGGCCGCCGCATCCCGGACCTGATCGTGCACCGTCGCGGCCACCTCGGCCCGGAGGAGAACCTGCTGATCCTCGAGCTCACCGCCGACCACGCCACCCGCGGCTCGACCGCCGGCGACTTCGGCCGCGCGACGGCCATCCAGCGGCGGTTCGGCTACCGCTACGCGGTGCTGCTCGACCTGCGCCTCGGGCTCGAGGGCGGTCAGCCGACCGTCAAGCCGACCTGGCACTGGGCGACCCTCGAGGAGGGCCCGGTCACCCGGGAGCCCGAGGACGTGTACCCGCCCGAGGTCCTGGCGGACGTCACCGCGCGCGGGGCGGCGTACCGCCGCGGCTGATCGCCGGACCGCCGGGCTCAGTCGGCCCGGCGGTAGTTCAGCAGCCGCTGCACCACCACGACGGTGACCAGGAACGCGCCGCTGACCACGTTGTTCCAGGTGGAGTCGAGCTGCAGCTCGCGGATGAACGCGTTGATGGTGCCCAGCAGCAGCACGCCGGCGGCCGTGCCGATCAGGGACCCGGCGCCCCCGGTCAGCAGCGTCCCGCCGATCACCACCGCGGCGATCGCCTGCAGCTCGTACCCGGTGGCGATGATCGGGCTGGCGGACACCAGCTGCGCGGCCTGCAGCATCCCGGCCACGCCCGCGAGCGCCGCCGAGACGACGTAGAGGCTGACCTTGGTGCGACGCACCTTCAGCCCCATCAGCACGGCGGCGTCCTCACCACCTCCGATCGCCAGGGTGGTCAGGCCGAACGGTGTCCGCTCGAGCACCACGTGGAACACCACGTACAGCGCGATCGCGATCAGCACCGGGTAGCCGATCGTCAGGAGCACCCCGGTGCCCAGGTGCGCGAAGAACGAGTCGCTCGGCACCGAGTACGTCCGGGCACCGGCCCCGGTCAGCTGGTACACCAGTCCGCGGACGCCGAACAGCGTCGCCAGCGTGACGATGAACGGTGCCATCCGGGCGTAGCCGATCAGCATGCCGTTGATCAGGCCGATCAGCCCGCACGCGACGATCGTCGCCAGCACGGCCGCGACCGGTCCCGCCTGGTTGCTCACGTACACGCCGACCACGCCGCCGAGGGCGAAGACGGAACCGACCGACAGGTCGATACCGCCGGTGATGATCACCAGGGTCATGCCGATGGCGACGATCCCGATGTACGAGTTGCCCAGGACCGTGTTCCGCACGTTGTCCAGCGTGTGGAAGCTCGGCCACAGCACCGAGCCGACCAGCACCAGCAGCGCCAGCGCGGCGAAGGCCGCCACCCCGTTGCGCTGCAGGGCCGCCGCGACGCGGGACCCGGTGGCGGCGACGGGTTCGACGGGGCGCGCCGCCAGGCCGGTGCCGGCGGTGGCCGGGCCGTCGGGGACGCCCGTCGGTGCGGTGGTGCTCATGCGCGTGCCCTCACTCGCTGGATGTAGACGGCGCCGACGATGACGACGGCGGTGACCATCTGGGACACCGCGTCCGTCGCCGAGTGGAAGATCAGCGTGCTGCGCAGCAGCTGCATGAGGATCGCGGCGGCCACCGTGCCGACCACCCGGACCCGTCCACCGGTGAGCGGCGTCCCGCCGACCACGACGGCAGTGATGGCGAACAGCTCGTAGTTCAGCCCGCTGGACAGGGCGTTCGCGGAGGTGATCGACGCGGTGTCCATCACTCCGGCCCACGCCGCGAGCACCCCGCTGAGCACGTAGACGCCGATCAGCGTGCGCCGCACCGGCACCCCGGACAGGTACGACGCCCGGGCGTTGTCCCCGACGGCCAGCAGCTGGCGGCCGAAGTTGGTCCGCCGGACGGTGAACGCGACCAGGCCGACGGCGACCAGCGCCGCGATGATCAGGCCGTTCACCCCGAGCACGTGGCCGGAGGAGATGCCCAGGATCACCTTGTCGTGGATGCTCGGGTTCTTCCCGGCGAGCAGCAGCTGCGCCAGGCTGCGGCCGGCGAACAGGAACGCCAGGGTGGCGACAATCGGCTGGATCCCGACGACGCCCACCAGGAACCCGTTCAGCACCCCGACGAGGCCGCCGATCACCAGCGCCAGCGCGATCGCCCCGACCCCCGGCACCCCGCTGAACTGCACCAGCAGCGCGCCGGACAGGGCCATCACGGCGCCGACGGACAGGTCGATCCCGGCGGTGCCGATCACCATGGCCATCCCCAGGGCCACCACGACGATCCGGGTGCACAGCACCAGCTGCACGTCGAGGTTGTCCCACGTGATGAAGCGCGGGGTGAACAGCACGTTGTAGACGACGATCAGCACCAGGGCGACGTACACGCCGTTGTCCCTGGTCCAGCGCAGGACAGTGGCGCGGTCGGCCCTCGCCGCCGTCCCGGCGACCGCGGTGGACAGGCTAGTCACGGGTGGGGTCCTCCTCCGGGGACGGGACTGCGGCGATCGCCTGCACCAGGTCGTGCTCGCTGATGTCGTCGCCGTCGAGCACCGCGACGACGGCCCCGTCCTTGAGCACCACGATCCGGTCGCTCTCGTCGACCAGCTCCTCGGTCTCGGACGAGATCAGCAGCACCGCGAGACCTTCCGCGGCGAGCTCGTCGATCGTCTGACGCACCTCGAACTTCGCCCCGACGTCGATGCCGCGGGTCGGCTCGTCGAGCACCAGGACGCGCGGGCTCAGGCAGAGCCACCGCGCGAGCATCACCTTCTGCTGGTTGCCCCCCGACAACGTGCTGACCTTCTGGCCCGGCCCGGTGGCGCGGATGTGCAGGCGCGCCATGAAGTGCTCGACGAGCTGGTCGATCCGCTTGTCGGACACCAGGCCGAGGCGGGACATCCGCGGCAGCGCCGCGATGGCGATGTTGTCGCGGATGGACAGGTTCGGCAGGATCCCCTCGAGCTTGCGGTCCTCCGGCAGCAGGGCGACGCCGGCCTCGATCGCCGCTCCCGGCGAGCCGGTGCGGATGGGCTTGCCCTCCACGAGCACGGCACCGGAGTCCAGCTCCTGCGCCCCGAGGACCGCCATCCCGGTCTCGCTGCGGCCGGCGCCGAGCAGGCCACCCAGGCCGACGACCTCGCCCCGGTGCACCTCGAGCGAGACGTCGTGCAGGCGGTTGCGACGGGTCAGCCCACGCAGCTCCAGCACAGGCGGGCCGGCGACGATGCGGTCGCCACCGCCCGGCGCCGAGCGGTGCAGCGCCGTCTGCAGCTCCCGGCCGAGCATCGTCGCGACCAGCTGCACGCGCGGCAGCTCCGCCATCGGGCCGGTGTGCACCAGCCGGCCGTCGCGCAGCACGGACACCGTGTCGCAGATCCGGTACAGCTCGTCCAGCCGGTGGCTGACGTAGACGATCGCCACGCCTTCCGACCGCAGCCGCCGGATGATCCCGAAGAGGGTCTCCACCTCGCGGGACTCCAGCGAGGAGGTCGGCTCGTCCATGATCACGACGTTCGCGTGCAGCGCGACGGCGCGGGCCACCGAGATCATCTGCTGCGTGCCGAGGCCCAGGGTGTTCAGGGGCACGTCGACGTCGGCGCGGATCTGGTAGTCGTCGAGCAGGGCGTTCGCCTCGCGCCGCATCCGGGCGAAGTCGACCAGCCGCAACCGGGTGCGCGGCTCGCGCCCCAGGTACAGGTTGCGCGCCGCGCTCTGCATCGGCACCAGGTCCAGCTCCTGGTAGATGGTGCTGATGCCGGCCGCCTGCGCCGCCCGCGGGTCCGCGAACGTCACCGGCTCGCCCCGGTGCCGCAGCTCTCCGCTGTCGCACTGGTACACGCCGGTGAGGATCTTGATCAGCGTCGACTTGCCGGCACCGTTCTCGCCGACCAGCGCGTGCACCTCACCGGCGCGCACCGTGATGCTGACGTCGCTGAGTGCCTTGACGCCCGGGAAGGACTTGCTCACGCCCCGGGCCTCCAGCACCGGGAGCGCCCCGGCCGTGGTGAGCTCCGCCATCGAGTGCTCTCCCTGGTTGTGCTGGGTGTGGACATCCTGCACCCGCCGCCGTCCGGGCCGACGGCGCCGGGCGGGCGGCGGGTGCAGGTGGGTCGCTCGGGTCAGAACGACTTGGAGAGGTTCGCGGAGGCGTTGTCCGGCGTGTACTCGTTGTCCGAGATGATGATCTTCGCGGGCACCGGCGTGTCGTTCTCGAAGTCGGCGAGCGCCTTGAAGGCGAGCGGGCCGAACCGCGGGTTGGACTCGATCACGCCGTTGTACTTGCCGTCCACCAGCAGCTGCACGGCGTCGTGCGTGCCGTCGACCGACACGATCTTGATGTCCTTGCCGGGCGTCTTGCCGGCGGCGGCGATCGCGGTCTCGGCGCCGATGCCCATCTCGTCGTTCTCGGCGTACACGGCCGTGATGTCCGGGTGCGCCTGGAGCAGCGAGGCCATCACCGTCTGACCGTCGGTCCGCGCGAAGTTCGCGGTCTGCTGCGCGACGACCTGGATGCCGGGCGCCGTCTTGATCTCGTCGACGAAGCCGCTGGTCCGGTCGGTGGTGACACCGTTGCCCGACGAGCCGAGCAGGATGGCGACCTTGCCGGTGCCACCGGTCTGCTTGATCATCGCGTCGGCGGCGCGCTTGCCCTGGGACACGAAGTCGGAGCCGATGAACGTCAGGTAGTCGGTGCAGGCCTTGGAGTTCACCAGGCGGTCGACGGTGACCACGGGGATCTTCTTGGCACGGGCCGCGTCGAACGCCGGCTGCAGGCCGTCCGAGTTCAGCGGCGCCACGATCAGCAGCTGCACGCCCTGGTTGATCATCCCCTGGATGTCCGTCACCTGCTTGGCGATCTCGCTGTTCGCGTTCGTCTTGATCAGCGTGGCGCCCTGCGCGGCCGCCTCGTCGACCATCGACTTGGTCTCGGCGATGCGGAACGCGGCGGTCTCCGGCTCCGACTGGGAGAAGCCGACCTTGGCGCCCTTGAGGCTGATCTTCGGGTAGCCGAGCGCGCTCGCCGTGCAGCCGTCGCCCGACGCGGACGCCGCGCCGGACGAGGCGACGGTCGGGTTCGCGGCAGCGGCGGCGGTGCCTCCGGAGGTGGATCCGGCGGACGACGACGAGCATCCGGCGGCGGCGAGGCCGACCGCCAGCGCGAGGGCGGTGACGGTCGTGCGCCGCGAGGTCTTCATCGACATGGGTGTGTGGCTCCTTGGACGAGGTGGAACGAGCACCTGCGAGGCGGGCCGGGCCGGACGGCGTCCCCTTCGACGCCCGGTGCGGACCCGCGGACGTCCCGCGGTGTCGCACCCTTGCGACGACGCCGGCGGAACGTGTGTGTGATCGATATTGACGAAGTTCTGATCGGACCGTCAACTGTCCGTCCATCACGTGATCAAATCGTGACCTGGCTCGTTCGCAGGCGTCATGTCCGTGGCCATGACCGATCGGGCTCGGAAGCGCCGGAGCACCCGCGAACGCTACCCTTGGGCTGACCAGGCCGCTCGTCCCAGCCTGACGGTTCATCGTGCGGGTCTGACCTGGAGGGGCAAGGAGGGACATGTTCGGCGCCGAGCGTCGCCAGCTGATCCTCGAGCTCGTCCGCGCCCAGGGCGCGGTGTCGATCCGCGACCTCGCCATGGCAGTCAACGCGTCCGAGGTGACCGTGCGGCGCGACGTCACCACCCTCGAGAGCCGAGGGCTGCTCGACCGCAGCCACGGCGGGGCGCTGCTGCCGGACGGCGAGCTCGGCGGGGCACTCCTGTCGAACCGCGAGCCGGGCGGCACGTCCCAGCCGGAGCGGGGCGAGACGCTGGTCCTCGGCGAGGCGGCCGGCCCCGCTCGCACGACGATGTTCGGCGCCGAGCGCCGCCGTCTGATCTGCGAGTACGTGCGGGCCAACCGCGTCGTCTCGCTGCGCGACCTCGCCGCGGCCGTCAACGCGTCCGAGGTCACCGTGCGCCGCGACCTCGTCACGCTCGAGCGGCAGGGGCTGATCGAGCGCGCCCACGGCGGCGCGCAGCTGCCGGACGCCCTGATCATCGAGCCCTGGCCGACGGCGCCGTCCGACCCCGAGACGACGGCGAAGTCGGCCATCGCCACGCTCGCCGCGACGCTGGTCGGCGACGCGACGGCCATCATGCTGGGCGCCGGCACGACGGTGTACGAGCTGGCCAGGAGGCTGGCGCCCCGCTCACCGCTGACGGTGCTGACCAACTCGATGCTCGTCGCGCGTGCGCTCGCGCGGACGCCCAACGTCGAGCTGGTGATGACGCGCGGCTCCCTCGACAACTCGACGCTCGCACTGGTCGGCAGCGCCGCGGAGCACTGGATCGCCGGTCAGCGTGTGACCCGCGCCTTCGTCTCGGGCGGTGGCCTGACCACGGAACGCGGGCTGTCCAGCACGCACCTCGCGGTGTCCGAGGTGGAGCGGGCCATCGTCGGCAGCGCCAAGGAGCTGGTGGTGCTGGCGGACCACACGAAGCTCGGCGTGGAGAGCACGTACCCCGTGGCGCCGGTGACCAGGATCGACCACCTGGTCACGGACACCTCCGGCGACACCTCGGTGCTGGAGTCGCTGTCGTCCCGCGGCGTGCACGTGCACGTCGCCCCGTCCGACCTGGCGGCCGCCACCACCTGAGGCGCGACGGGCGCGCAAGACGACGCGGTGAGCCCCCTGAATCGCACGGCGCCTGACCACTTCCGACCGGACGGGATCGGTGCGCGACCGTTCCGGCCGCGATCCGACAGCCGCACCGATCCGGTCCAGTACCGTGAGCCCGTGTTCGCGACGGAGCGGCGGCGTCGGATCCTCGAGCACGTGCGCCGTCATGGCACCGCCGACCTGCGCGAGCTGGCCCAGGCGGTCGACGCCTCCGAGGTCACCATCCGTCGGGACCTCCGCGCGCTCGAGCAGCAGGGGCTGATCGCCCGGCACCGCGGCGGCGCGGCGGCGTTGCAGGACCCCGGGGTGGGAAGCCCGTCGACCGAGGGCACCGACCCGGCCGCCCGGCCGGAGCAGGTGGCGATCGCGCGGCTGGCGGCCACCTTGGTGCACGACGGGGACGCCGTGGCGATCGGCGCAGGGACCACCGCCCAGCAGCTGGCCGCGAAGCTGGTCGACGCCTCGGAGCTCACGGTGGTGACCAACTCGTTGCTGGTCGGCGAGGTGCTCGGCCAGGCCCGCGGCGTGTCGGTGGTGATGACGGGCGGCTCGCTGCGCGGTGCGACGTACGGCCTGGTCGGCAGCGGTGCCGAGCAGTCGTTCGCCGACCTGCGTGTGCGCCGCGCGTTCCTCTCCGGCGACGGGCTGACCGCCGGCTGGGGACTGTCGACCTCCGACCTCGCGGAGGCCGGTGTCGACCGGGCCGTCGCCGACGCGGCGCAGGAGGTGGTGGTCCTCGCCGACCACACGAAGCTCGGCGCCGACGCGCCGTTCCAGAGCGTGCCGATCGACCGCATCGCACACGTGGTCACCGACGACGGTGCCGACGCCGGCACCCTCGCGACGCTGCGTGCGGTCGGCGTCCAGGTGCACGTCGCCGGCACGCGGGACGACGGGTGACCACCCTGAGGTCCACCACCGGGGGAACCCATCCGGACGGTGGTCGCCTAGTGTGGGGCGCCAGCACGCCCGACGAGGGGAAGGAGGCGCCCGCCGTGCCCGCCTCTGCCCCTGAGCCCCGCTCGTCCACCGTCCTCGAGGCGCGCGCCGTCACCAAGTCGTTCCCCGGCGTGACGGCGCTGCAGGACGTCGACCTGGTGCTGCGCCGCGGGGAGGTCCACGCCCTGGTCGGGGAGAACGGCGCCGGCAAGTCCACGCTGATCAAGGTGCTCACCGGCGTCTACCCGCCGGACGCCGGCCAGGTGCTCCACCACGGCCGGCCGGCGACGTTCCGCAGCCCGGGTGCGGCACAGGCCGCGGGCATCAGCACGATCTACCAGGAGGTGAACCTGGTCCCCACGCTCACCGCCGCGCGCAACCTGTTCCTCGGCCGCGAACCTCGCACCCGCCTCGGCCTGATCGACTTCCGGGCCATGAACGCCCAGGCGCGCGAGGTGCTGCAGCGCTACGGGGTCGATGCCGACGTCGAGGCGCCGCTCGGCTCCCTCGGACTCGGCACCCAGCAGATGGTCGCCGTGGCGCGTGCCGTCGCCGCACGCGCCGACGTGGTGATCATGGACGAGCCGACGTCGTCGCTCGAGGCCCGTGAGGTCGAGACCCTGTTCGCCGCGATCAACCGCCTGGCGTCCGACGGTGCGGCGGTGCTCTACGTCAGCCACCGGCTCGACGAGCTGTACCGCATCTGCGACACCGTCACGGTGCTGCGGGACGGGCGCCTGGTGCACACCGGACCGCTCGCGGAGCTGCCCCGGCTCCAGCTGGTCGCGGCGATGCTCGGCCGCGAGCTGCTCGCCGAGACGCGCCGCCGTTCCGAGGCCGAGCCGAACGACGGGCTCGACGACGAGGTGCTGACGGAGCCGGTGCTGACGGTCGACGGGCTGACGCGGCGCGGCGTGCTCGACGGCGTCTCGTTCACCGTGCGTCCCGGCGAGATCGTCGGCCTCGGCGGCCTGCTCGGTGCCGGCCGCAGCGAGACCGGCATGGCGGTGCTCGGCGCGCAGCGGATCGACTCCGGCACGGTCACCGTCGACGGTGAGCCCATCCGCACCGGCTCACCGGGGGCGTCCATCGCGGCCGGGGTCGCGCTGCTGCCGGAGGACCGCAAGCTCGAGGGGATCCTGCCCAACCTGTCGATCCGCGACAACATCATCCTCGGCGCCCTGCCACGGCTGTCCCGAGCCGGCCTGATCTCGAACGGCCGAATCGACACCATCGTCGACGGGTTCATGAAGCAGCTGAAGATCCAGGCGTCCAGCCCCGACCAGAAGGTCGGCACGCTGTCCGGCGGCAACCAGCAGAAGGTGCTGCTCGCCCGCCTGCTGTGCCTCGACCCGAAGGTGCTCATCCTCGACGAGCCGACGCGCGGCATCGACGTCGGCGCCAAGATCGAGGTGCGGGTGGCCATCGACGCCCTGGCGGCGGACGGTCTGGCGGTGCTGCTCATCTCGTCGGAGACCGAGGAGCTGATCGACGGATCGGACCGCATCGTCGTGCTGCGCGAGGGCAAGGTGACCGACGTGCTGGGCGGCGACCGCCTGACGGAGGAGGACCTGATCCACGCCATCGCCGGGGAGAGCGGGGACCTCCCGCAGCCCGAGTGACCGGGCACGTCACAGGCCGTGGGAGCCGAAGGGTGGAGCCAAGGGGACTCGAACCCCTAACCCCCTGCTTGCAAAGCAGGTGCGCTACCAATTGCGCCATGGCCCCCGGGGAGCCGGACCGGTGACGGTCCGGAGCGGCGGGTCACTCGAAGGTGTCGGTGACCTCGGCCCACAGGTCCCGCTCGTCGCGGTCCTGCACGTACCTCTGGTAGACGACGTAGCCGACGGCGGCAGCGGCGGCGAGGACCAGCAGCTTCTTCATCGGTACCTCCTCGAGTGGGCCTAACAGGACTTGAACCTGTGACCTCTTCCTTATCAGGGAAGCGCTCTAACCGTCTGAGCTATAGGCCCCGGGCGCGGTGACCGGGAGCCGGGCTGCGCGCGCCGGTCGAGACTACCCCAGCGACGCTTCCCGGCCCAAAACGCGACGGTGCCGCGGCTACTCGTCCGTCATCGTGACGTGCACGCCGCCCACCAGCGCCGCCACGATGTTGTAGAGGAACGCGCCGATGGTGGACATCGCCGTCAGCAGGAACACGTCGATCACCGCGACGAGCGTCGCGCCGGAGATCACCTTGCGGAAGCTGATCACGTCGGTGACGTTGACCGCGCTCTCCGGGCCGACCACCTGCTTGACCAGGTCGTTGATGCTGGCGAACACGTGCAGGCCGTCGAGCGTGAGCCACACCACCGCGGTCGCCACCACCAGGATGATGCCGAGCGCGAAGGAGAGCAGCAGCGACAGCTTCATCACCGACCACGGGTCCAGCCGGGAGATCGCCAGCCGTACCCGCCGAGGTGCACCCGGTGCAGGCGCGCGCCCGGACACCGGGTGCGGCGGAGGTACCGGTGCCGGCCGCGCGGACGCGGCGGGAGCGGTCGGGTTGGCGGTCATGGGCTCTTCCTGTGGCCGAGGGCGTGTCAACGAAGCGTACGCGGCGCTCAAGCCCGCACCAGCGACACCCGCCGTCTTCTTCAGCCAGACGGTCGAACGGTCGACGGCCTCCAGCAGCGGCGACGGCGAGGGAGCCTCGTCCCGCGGACCCGTCGTGGCATCGGCCTCGGGAGCTGCGGCACCCTCCTTCGGACCAGCGGCGGCGGAGGCGGCGACGCCGACCGCGGAAGCCCCGGCGGTGGGCGCCACGGTGCCGCCGTCCTGCGGGGACCGTGCCTCCGCCCCGGCAGGGGGGTGCGCGTCCGTCGCGGTCTGACGTCGTTCGGGTGCGTCCGCTCGGGAGACCGGAGCGCTCGCCGCCAGGTCACCGTCCATCACCGACGCGACGGAGGCCGGGTCCTGGCTGACCGGTCCGGTGACCCGCGTGGTGCGCGGGTTGGTGCGGGACCCGCGCTTGCCGGCCGGTCGGGCGGTCTCGCCGCTGACCGGTCGCGTCACGGGCCGCGGCGTCCGGGTCGGAGGCACGCTCACGGGCAGGCCACCGTCCGTCGTGCCGGGCACGGCAGCCGACGCCCGCGCACCGGTCTCGAGGCGCATGGTGTCGTCGCCCGGCCCGCCCTGGCCTGGGACCCCCCCGACAGTCCGGACGTCGCCCTGACCTGCAGGGGACGGTCGCTTGCGCGGCGGGATCGAAGGCGGTGGGGCGTCGGTCATGCGTCCTCCGCGGGCTCACCGTCGGCCGGTGGCTGGGCACCGTCCGAACCGGGTCCCGGGTTGGGTCCGATGGCCACGGCGGTGCTGTCCGGCAGGTCTGATCCGTCCGGTCCGCGGCCGTTGTCCGGACCCACGCTACCGGCATCCTCGCCGAGGTGTCGCTCGGTGTTGCGTGCGACGGCGATGATCCGGTCGCCGGAGTCGGGCTTCGCGAAGATGACGCCCTGCGTGCTGCGGCCGGTCGCGTTGACCTCCGACGTGGCCGACCGGACGACCTTGCCGCGCTCCATGATCACCAGGACCTCGTCGTCGGCGTCCGTCACCAGGGCACCGACCAGGTCGCCGTTGGCCTCCGGCAGGTTGGCCACCTTGATGCCGAGGCCGCCGCGACCCTGCTGCCGGTAGTTCTCGACCGTGAGCGCGGTCCGCTTGGCGATACCGCCCTCGGTGACCGTGAACAGGTAGGCGTCCTCCCGCACGACGTCCATCGCCAGCAGCTCGTCGTCGCCCCGGAACTTCATGCCGGTGACGCCGCTCGTCGCCCGACCCATCGGACGCAGCGCCTCGTCGGACGCCGTGAACCGCACCGACTGACCCTTGCGCGACACCAGGATCAGGTCCTGGTCGGCGTTCACCAGCCGCGCCGACACCAGCGCGTCCGGGTTCCCGTCCTCGTCCTCGCGGAGGTTGATGGCGATCACGCCACCTGAGCGGTTCGAGTCGTACTCGCTCAGCGCCGTCTTCTTCACCAGCCCGCGCTGCGTGGCCAGCACCAGGTACTCCGCCTGGCCGTAGTCACGCAGGTCGAGCACCTGGGCGATGCGCTCGTCCGGCTGGAACGCCAGCAGGTTGGCGACGTGCTGACCCTTGGCGTCGCGGCCGCCCTCGGGCAGCTCGTACGCCTTGGCGCGGTAGACGCGGCCGAGGTTGGTGAAGAACAGCAGCCAGTGGTGCGTCGTCGTGACGAAGAAGTGGTCGACGATGTCGTCCTCGCGAAGCTGTGCCCCGCGCACGCCCTTGCCGCCACGGCGCTGCGCCCGGTAGTTGTCGCTGCGCGTCCGCTTGGCGTATCCGCCGCGGGTGATGGTGACCACCATCTCCTCCTCGGCGATGAGGTCCTCCACCGAGACCTCGCCGTCGAAGGGCAGGATGCGCGTGCGGCGCTCGTCGCCGTACTTGTCTACGATCTCCCCGAGCTCGGTCGAGACGATGTCCCGCTGCCGCTGCGGCGAGGCGAGGATCGAGTTGTACTCGGCGATCTTGGCCTCGAGCTCGGCGTACCGGTCGAGGATCTGCTGCCGCTCCAGGGCGGCCAGCTGGCGCAGCTGCATCCGCAGGATCGCGGTGGCCTGCTCCTCGTCGATCTCGAGCAGCTCCATCAGGCCGTCACGGGCGGCCTCGGCGCTCGACGACGCCCTGATCAGGGCGATCACGGCGTCCATCTGGTCGAGCGCCTTGAGGTACCCGCGGTAGATGTGGATCTGGCGCTCGGCCTCCGCGAGCCGGTGCCGGGTCCGCCGGACGACGACGTCCAGCTGGTGCGTGGTCCAGTGGCGGATGAAGGCGTCGATGCTGAGCGTCCGGGGGACGCCGTCGACCAGCGCAAGCATGTTGGCGCCGAAGGTGTCCTGCAGCTGGGTGTGCTTGTAGAGGTTGTTCAGCACCACCTTGGCGACGGCGTCCCGCTTGAGGACGATCACCAGCCGCTGGCCGGTGCGGCCCGACGTCTCGTCGCGGATGTCGGCGATGCCGCCCACCCGGTTCTCCCGCACCAGCTCGGCGATCTTCTTCGCCAGCGAGTCGGGGTTCACCTGGTACGGCAGCTCGGTGACCACCAGGCACTGCCGGCCCTGGATCTCCTCGACCTCCACGACGGCACGCATCGTGATCGAGCCACGGCCGGTGCGGTACGCCTCGTCGATCGCCTTGTGGCCCAGGATCGTCGCGCCCGTGGGGAAGTCCGGGCCCTTGATCAGCCCGAGCAGCGCCGCGAGCAGCTCCTCGCGGGTGGCGTCCGGGTGGTCCAGGTGCCACTGCACCCCCGCTGCGACCTCGCGTAGGTTGTGCGGCGGGATGTTGGTCGCCATGCCGACGGCGATGCCGGCCGAGCCGTTGACCAGCAGGTTCGGGAAGCGGCTGGGCAGGACCAGCGGCTCCTGCGTGCGGCCGTCGTAGTTGTCGCCGAAGTCGACGGCGTCCTCGTCGATGTCCCGCACCATCTCCATGGCGAGCGGGGCCATCTTGCACTCGGTGTACCGCGGGGCCGCGGCGGGGTCGTCGCCCGGCGATCCGAAGTTGCCCTGGCCGGCGACCAGCGGGTACCGCATCGACCAGTCCTGCACCAGGCGGACCAGCGCGTCGTAGATCGCCGTGTCGCCGTGCGGGTGGAACTTGCCCATCACGTCGCCGACGACGCGGCTGCACTTGGAGAACTGCCGGTCCGGCCGGTAGCCGCCGTCGTACATCGCGTAGAGCACACGGCGGTGCACCGGCTTCAGGCCGTCGCGCACGTCCGGCAGCGCACGCCCGACGATGACCGCCATGGCGTAGTCCAGGTACGACCGCTGCATCTCCAGCTGCAGGTCGACCTGGTCGATGCGGCCGTGCTCGATCCCGTCGGGACCGGTTGTCTCGCTCATGATGCCCTTCGTCCGTCGTGCGGCTGCTGCGGTGCACGCCGGGGGCGCTCGCCCCCGGCAGGCTCGAAGCTCGAGGAACCGCCTAGATGTCGAGGAACCGCACGTCCTTGGCGTTGCGCTGGATGAACGAGCGACGCGACTCGACGTCCTCGCCCATCAGCACGGTGAACGTCTCGTCCGCCGCGGCGGCCTCGTCCAGCGTGACCTGCAGCAACGTCCGGTGCTCGGGCGACATCGTCGTCTCCCACAGCTCCGAGTAGTCCATCTCGCCGAGACCCTTGTAGCGCTGGATCGCGTTCTCCTTGGGCAGCCGCTTGCCGCTCGCCTGACCGTCGGCCAGCATCACGTCCCGCTCCCGGTCGGAGTAGACGTAGTCGTGCTCGGCGTTGGTCCACTTGATCCGGTACAGCGGCGGCTGCGCCATGTACACGTGGCCCTGCTTGATCAGCTCGGGCATGTACCGGAACAGCAGCGTGAGCAGCAGGGTGCGGATGTGCTGGCCGTCGACGTCCGCGTCGGCCATCAGCACGATCTTGTGGTACCGCAGCTTGGAGACGTCGAAGTCCTCGCCGATGCCGGTGCCGAACGCCGTGATCAGCGACTGCACCTCCTGGTTGCCGAGCGCGCGGTCCAGCCGGGCCCGCTCGACGTTGAGGATCTTGCCGCGGATCGGGAGGATCGCCTGCGTCCGCGGGTTGCGGCCACGGACGGCCGAACCGCCGGCGGAGTCACCCTCGACGATGAACACCTCGCACTCGGCGGGGTTGTTCGACTGGCAGTCCTTGAGCTTGCCCGGCATCGAGTTCGACTCGAGCAGACCCTTGCGGCGGGTCGCCTCGCGCGCCTTGCGCGCCGCCATGCGGGCAGCAGATGCCTGGATCGACTTGCGGATGATGTCGCGCGCCTCGGACGGGTGCGAGTCCAGCCAGTCACCAAGGCGCTCGTTGACCACGCGCTGCACGAAGGTCTTGGCCTCGGTGTTGCCGAGCTTCGTCTTCGTCTGACCCTCGAACTGCGGCTCGCCGAGCTTGACGGAGACCACCGCGGTCAGGCCCTCGCGGATGTCGTCGCCGGTGAGGTTGTCGTCCTTGTCCTTGAGCAGGCCCTTGTCCCGCGCGTAGCGGTTGATCAGGGACGTCATCGCCGCACGGAAGCCCTCCTCGTGCGTGCCGCCCTCGGTGGTCGAGATCGTGTTCGCGTAGGTGTGCACCGACTCGCTGTACGCGCCGGTCCACTGCATCGCGATCTCCACGGAGATGCGCCGCTCGGTGTCCTCCGCCTCGAAGTCGATCACCTCGGGGTGCACCGCCTCGTACTTCTTGGCGGCGTTCAGGTGCTTCACGTAGTCGATCAGGCCGCCCTCGTAGCGGTACGAGACGGTGTGGCTGGCACCCTTCGCCTCGTCGGTGTCCGCCCCACCCGCCACCTCGTCGTCGGCGTCCTGGTGCTGGGCGCGCTCGTCCGTGAGCGACAGCCGCAGGCCCTTGTTGAGGAAGGCCATCTGCTGGAAGCGCGACCGCAGGGTCTCGAAGTCGTAGTCCGTGGTCTCGAAGATCTCGTCGTCCGCCCAGAACGTCACGGTCGTGCCGGTGACGTCGGTCGGCTCGCCCTTCTCCAGCGGGGCGACCGGGGCGCCGCGCAGGTACGACTGGCGCCAGACGAAGCCTTGCGTGCGGACCTCCACCTCCACCCGCGTGGACAGCGCGTTCACCACGGAGACGCCCACGCCGTGCAGGCCGCCGGACACCGCGTAGCCGCCGCCGCCGAACTTGCCACCGGCGTGCAGCACGGTCAGCACCACCTCGACGGCCGGCTTGCCCTCGGACTCGACGATGCCGACGGGGATGCCGCGGCCGTCGTCGACCACCCGGACGCCGCCGTCGGGCAGGATCGTCACCTGGATGTCGGTGGCGTAGCCGGCCAGCGCCTCGTCGACCGAGTTGTCCACCACCTCGTACACCAGGTGGTGCAGGCCGCGCTCACCGGTGGAGCCGATGTACATGCCGGGACGCTTCCGGACCGCCTCGAGACCCTCGAGGACGGTGATCGCGCTGGCGTCGTACCCCCCGTTCCCTTCCGGGCGCCGGGGGGCCGGGTCGTTCGTGGTGCCGTCCTGATCCTGCGGGGTGGTCTCGTCAGCCACGGGCGGCGCGTCTCCTCAAGGTTTCACACGCCGCGGAGCGCGCCGCCCGGCGACGGACAGGGCGGATCAGTCCACGGTGTTGGAGTTCTCGTCTCAGGACCGGCACGGAACGCGCCAGAAAGACCCTCTCAGTCTACCCTCTGGACGCCTTCGAACCCGGTCGCCGGGGCGGACGGGCCCCACGCGGTCACGGCGCCGGTCCTGTGGGCGGGTCGACAGGGCGCCTCGGCGTCAGCCCCAGGTGTCGCGCGCACCCCGGCCACGCACCGTTCGCGGGCCCCTGTTGAACGTCGGCGTGCTGGGGCCGAGCACCCGGACCTCGAGCACGACGTCCTCACCGAGCCGTGCGGCGAAGGCCCGGAGCAGCTCCTGCTCCATGCCCACCAGCTGGGTACGCCAGGACGTCGACGACGCCTGCGCGACGAGCAACCCGGCCTCGAACGACACGAACCGCAGGTTCTCGGCCACCATCGGCCCGACCAGCTCCGCCCACCGGTTCTGCAGCTGGCCGGCGACCAGCCCGCCCTGCCAGCCGTGCTCGTTGACCAGCCGGCCGACGATGCGGCCGAGCGGCTGTGGGTCACGGCCGTCCGGACCGGCGGCGGTGGGCGGCGCGATGAGCGGAGCGCGAGAGCGCTGACCTGGGCGGACACCACGGGCGCGGGCGGCCTGGACGGCTCGGGCCAGCGCGCGTCGGGCGACCTCGGCCGGGGGGGTCGGCGTCCACGTCGCGGCTGCGTCGGACGGACCGTCGGACCCACCGTCGCCCGGTGCGGCGGCCGGCGCCGTCGACCGCGACCCCGTGGCGGCCGCCCGCCGTCGGCCGGTCGCCTGGGACGGCGCCGGTGCCCGGCGCCGGGGGGACGGTCGGTCCCGGTCCGACGTGTCAGAGGACACGGGCGACCTCGCCACCCATCACGTCGACCCGCCCCCCGGTGAGCGCCTCGGGCACGTCGCCGGGGACCGCAGCGGTGATCAGCACCTGGCCCGCGGGTGCGACCAGCTCCGCGAGACGGTCACGACGGCGCGCGTCGAGCTCGGCGAACACGTCGTCCAGCACCAGCACCGGGTCGCCGTCCGGACCCCAGTCCGCCGACCAGCCCTCGTCGTCGTGGATGCCCGTGCGCAGCAGCGAGGCGGAGCCCAGGCGTAGGGCGAGCGCGAACGACCACGACTCGCCGTGGCTCGCGTACCCCTTTGCCGGGAGCTCGCCGAGGGTCAGCACCAGCTCGTCGCGGTGCGGTCCGACCAGGCTGACGCCGCGCTCGATCTCCTTGCTGCGCAGCCGACCCATCGCCTCGAGCAGCTGCGCCTCGACGAGGTGCGCCTGCGCCGGCTGGCCCGACTGCTGGTCGTCGGCCCCCATCGGGTCCGGGGTGTCCGCCGAGGCCCGGTCCGGCGCACCGGTCGCCGCGAGGTTCTGCAGTGACGAGCGGTAGACGATCCGCGCCGCGCCCTGCCCCGCGCTGACCTGCTCGTACGCAGCCGCGACGGGTCCGGCGAGAGCGCCCACCAACCGCCGGCGCGCCACCGTGATCCGCGCGCCCGTCTCGGCGAGCTTCCCGTCCCACACGTCGAGCGTCCGCAGGTCGGCCCCGCGGGACGACCGCAGCGCGGCACCGGCGGACTTCAGCAGCGCCGACCGCTGCCGCAGCACCCGCTCGTACTCCGCGACCACCGCCGCCATCCGCGGGCTGAGCTGGACCAGCAGCTCGTCGAGGAACCGACGACGACCGTCGGGGTCGCCCTTGACCAGCGACAGGTCCTCCGGTGCGAACTGCACGGTGCGCAGGATGCCGAGCACGTCGCGTGCCCGGACCGGCGAGCCGCCGTTGACGCGTGCCCGGTTCGCCCGACCGGGGGTGATCTCGAGCTCGACGGTGGTGGCGCGGCCGTCGCGGACCACGCGCGTCCGCACCACGGCACGCTGCGCACCGGACCGGACCAGCGCCGCATCCGTCGGCACGCGGTGGCTGGACAGCGTCGCGACGTAGCCGATCGCCTCGACAAGGTTCGTCTTGCCCTGACCGTTGGGCCCGACCAGCGCCGTCACACCGGGCTCGAGCGGCAGCTCGACCGTGGCGTACGAGCGGAAGTCGGTCAGCGACAGGTGCGAGACGAACACTCAGGCCTCGGACGAGGGCGGTGCCGTCGGTGTGACGGTGTCGGCACCGGCGGCTCGGACCGCGTGGCCGCCGAACTGCTGGCGCAGGGCGGCGACGGCCTTGAGCGCCGGCGACTCCTCCTGCCGTGAGGCGAACCGCGCGAACAGCGACGCGGCGATCACGGGGGCCGGCACGGCGAGCTCGATCGCCTCGTCGACGGTCCACCGGCCCTCGCCGGAGTCCTCGACCCAGTCGTCGATCTTGTCCAGGCCCGGGTCCTGCTCCAGCGCCGCGACCAGCAGGTCCAGCAGCCAGGAGCGCACGACGGTGCCTCGGGTCCAGGCCTTGATGGTCCCGTGCACGTCCGTGACGAGGTCCTTCGCCGCGAGCAGCTCGTACCCCTCGGCGTAGGCCTGCATCAGGCCGTACTCCACGCCGTTGTGCACCATCTTCGAGAAGTGCCCGGCGCCGACCGCGCCGGCGTGCACGAAGCTCTCGGCGCGCGGTCCCTCGGGTCGGAGGGCGTCGAACACCGGCATCGCCCTGGCGACCAGGTCGGCGTCGCCGCCGACCATGAGGCCGTACCCGTTCTCCAGGCCCCAGACGCCACCGGAGACGCCGGCATCGAGGAAACCGATGCCGCGCTCGGCGAGCAGGTCCGCGTGCGGCTTGTCGTCCTGGTAGTACGAGTTGCCGCCGTCGATGACGGCGTCGCCGGCGGTCAGCAGCTCGGCCAGCTGGTGCACCACCGCGTCGGTGATCGGGCCGCTCGGCACCATCACCCAGACGATCCGCTCGCCGGCCGGCAGCGCCTGGACCAGCGCCTCCAGCGACGGGACGTCGCTGACGTCCTGGTTGCGGTCGTACCCCGTGACCTCCACGCCGCCGCGCCGCAGGCGCTCGCGCATGTTGGCACCCATCTTGCCCAGACCCACCAACCCGATGTGCATGGGCCCCACTGTGCCTTACGCGCGCTGCCGGTGCAGACGCCGGTCAGCCGGCGAAGCGGATGGGGACCAGCAGGTAGCGGTACGCCTGGGAGTCCTCGCCGTTCAGCTCCGCCTGCCCGGTGAACTCGACCGGCTTGTTCGGGTGCGTGAACGACAGCCGGACGAACGGCGAGTCCAGCGCGCCCAGGCCGTCGAGCAGGAACTGCGGGTTGAACGCCACCGAGATCGGCTCGCCCACCAGCACGGCCTCGAGCGCCTCGGACGCCTGCGCGTCGTCGCCCTGACCCGCCTCGAGCACAACCTGACCGTCGGTGAAGCTCAGCCGGATCGGGGTGTTGCGCTCGGCGACCAGCGCCACGCGCTTCGCGGCCTCGGTCAGCGCGGGCTTGTCGATCACGGCGTGGATAGGAGTCTCGTCCGGGAACAGCCGGCGCACCGCCGGGTAGTCGCCGTCCACCAGCAGCGACGTGCTGTGCCGGCCGCCCGCCTCGAAGCCGATCAGGTCGACACCACCGCCCGTCGACAGCGCGACGGTGACCGATCCGGACCCGCCGAGCGACTTCGCGGCGTCCGACAGGGTGCGCGCACGGACCAGGGCCACGCTCGAGTACCCCGGCGTCGCCGGCTTCCACGACAGCTCGCGGAGCGCGAGGCGGTAGCGGTCGGTCGCGAGCAGCGTGACCTTCTCCCCGTCGATCTCCATCCGCACGCCCGTGAGCAGCGGCAACGTGTCGTCACGGCTGGCGGCGACGGACACCTGGGCGACCGCGTGGGTCAGCTCCTCGCCGTCGACGACACCTGCCACGGGAGGCATCGCGGGCAGCGTCGGGTAGTCCTCGACCGGCATCGTGAGCAGCGTGAAGCGGCTCGCACCGCACGTGACCTGCACCTTCGTGCCGTCGAGCACCACGTCGACGGGCTTGGCGGGCAGCGCACGGGAGATCTCGGCGAGCAGCCGGCCGGAGACGAGCACCGTGCCGGGCTCGGTGACGTCGGCGGGGATCTGGGAGCGGGCCGACACCTCGTAGTCGAAGCTCGACAGCTGCAGGGTGCCGGTGGTGTCCGCCTCGATGCGAACACCGGCCAGCACCGGGACCGGAGGGCGGGTCGGCAGGCTTCGCGCGGTCCACGTCACCGCGTCCGCCAGGACGTCACGGTCGACCCGGAACCTCATGCGCCACTCCTCGTCGTCGGACCTCGTACCACCCGGTGCGCGGTAGGGCCGCGACCATGCCGGTGCATCGGTCGGGGTGGGGCACGGGTTGAGCGGAACACTACGCGACAGCCGTCGGCCGGACAGGAGGCGCCCCGGTCGCGACTGGGCGACGGTGGGGGTGTGGGCGGCTCGGCGTGCAGCAGCCGTCACGGCGCGGGTCGGGCGGCGTCGGGCCGGTGCCTGTCAGACGTTGGTGTGCACCGGATCTGGATGACAAGAAGTGTCGTCATCGTCATCGCACCTGTGAGTGATGTGGACGAGGTGGTCTCGTCGCAGGTCGCATGGCACGTCGGCGTGTGGACGCGACCTGTGGGTGACGCGCGCCGGTCGGGGACGTCGGTGGACGTGTGATTCGTCGTCCACGGCGACGCACAGCCGTGTCTGATTCGGTCCACACGATTCGGCAGCTCATCCACCGTCATCCACAGGTGTGTACACAGGTGTTGACGATTCGTCCCATGCAAGTTTCAGGGAGTGGATGAAGGTTGTTCGAGCCCGCCCGCGGGCGCCCTCGGGGGGCCGCTCCTGGTGCCGGCGGGGGCTGTACTCCAGCTGTGGAGTGTGGCAAGGGCGTCACGTCGCTGCAGGTCAGCGCGGTGCGAGGGCCGGGGCGTCGTGGTCGGGCTCGGCGGCGGGCGACGTTTGTCGCCGGCGATCCCGAGTTATCCCCAGCCTGGGCTCAACCCTGTGGACAAAGGATGGGACGATCGTCCCGTCAGCCCCGGTTCTGCTGCTTGATGCGGTTGGTGAGCTCGGTGACCTGGTTGTAGATGGACCGTCGCTCAGCCATCAGCTCGCGGATCTTGCGGTTCGCGTGCATGACCGTCGTGTGGTCGCGGCCGCCGAACGCCTGGCCGATCTTCGGCAGGGAGAGGTCCGTCAGCTCACGGCAGAGGTACATCGCGATCTGCCGCGCCGTGACCAGCACCCGGGAGCGGCTGGAGCCGCAGATGTCCTCGATGGTCAGTCCGAAGTAGGCGGCCGTCTGGCCGATCACCGCGGTGGCCGTGATCTCCGCGGAGTCGTCGTCCGTGATGAGGTCCTTCAGGACGATCTCGGCGACCGTGAGGTCCACGGGCTGGCGGTTGAGGTTGGCGAACGCCGTGACGCGGATCAGCGCACCCTCGAGCTCGCGGATGTTGCTGGAGATCTTGGACGCGATGTACTCGAGCACGTCGTCCGGGGCCTGGAGGCGTTCCGACCCGGCCTTCTTGCGGAGGATCGCGATGCGCGTCTCGAGGTCCGGGGGCTGGACGTCGGTGATCAGGCCCCACTCGAAGCGGGACCGCATGCGGTCCTCGAAGCCGTTGAGCTGCTTGGGCGGCAGGTCGGAGGTCAGCACCACCTGCTTGTTCGCGTTGTGCAGGGTGTTGAACGTGTGGAAGAACTCCTCCATCGTCTGTTCCTTGCCCTGCAGGAACTGGATGTCGTCGACGAGGAGCACGTCGACCTCCCGGTAGCGGCGCTGGAAGGCGCCGGCCTTGCCCTCGGAGATCGAGTTGATGAAGTCGTTGGTGAACTCCTCCGAGTTCACGTAGCGCACGCGGATCGCCGGGTAGAGGTTCTGCGCGTAGTGCCCGATGGCGTGCAGCAGATGCGTCTTGCCCAGTCCCGAGCCGCCGTAGATGAACAGCGGGTTGTAGGCCTTGGCCGGCGCCTCGGCCACGGCGACCGCGGCCGCGTGCGCGAACCGGTTGGACGACCCGATGACGAAGGTCTCGAACAGGTACTTCGGGTTCAGCCGCGCGTGCTCCACCGGCGGGCGGCGGTGCGCGGCCGAGGGCCGGTCGTCCGACGAGGCAGCAGGGGACGGTGCCGGGGGTACGACGGTGAGCGGCGCACGTGCCACGCCGTCGTGACCGAGACCGTCCGACGTGAGGGACGCGCTGGTGCCCGCACCTGTCACCGCAGCACCTGAGGTGAGCCCGTCGCCCGGGCCCGAGGCGCCCTGCTCGACGGACGGGTCGACCGTGATGGCGAACCGGGCCTCGCGCTGGAGGGACTCACGGAGGGCGTCGGTCACCTCGGCCCGCACCCGGGTCTCGAGGTACTCCTTGGTCAGCTCGTTGCCGACTGCGAGGAGCAGGGTGCCGTCGACGAGGGCGAGCGGACGGGCGAGGCGGACGAAGGCGAGCTGACGGGGCGTGATGTCGGGGCTCTGCTCGAGGTTCGCGACCACGTGACCCCACACTGCGGCCAGTTCGTCGTCCTGTGTCACGTCCCGCCCTCGTACTCGATCGCCAAGGTCGCCGAGTCTGGCACGCACGCCACCGTCCACACGGTTGTCCACACCTGTGTGCGAAGCGCAGAGGGGTGCCGCGAGGCGTGCGTGGGGCGATGACGGCGGTTCGTTCGACCGCGCGACGACCACAGATGCTAAACCGTTCGCCGGGGTGGTGGGAGTGTCTGAAAGGGTGAGGTCGGCGAGTCGTCGGTGTGTCGACTGGACAGGACCACGCCCGAGGGTCAGGGCGCCCGAGCCCATTTGACCCTTCTCCAGCCCCCGGCGTACCGTGGTCCAGCCTTCTGAAGGCTCCTGCTGGCGCGCCCAGACGCCATCGCGCACACGTGGCGCGACACCACGGAGCCGTCCAGCCCGGCACCGGACCTGCACCACCACCTGGTGCGCGTGGCACGCGCGCCGAATGCCCTTTGGAGACCGACGTGACCAAGCGCACCTTCCAGCCGAACAACCGGCGTCGTGCGAAGACCCACGGCTTCCGCCTGCGGATGCGTACCCGCGCCGGGCGCGCCATCCTCTCCGCGCGGCGCCGCAAGGGCCGTGCGGAGCTGTCCGCCTGACAGCTGCGCCGGTGCTGCCAGCAGCGCACCGGATGCGCCGTTCCGCGGACTTCGAGCGGGCGGTGCGAAGGGGTGCGCGTGGCGGGCGCGAGTCGTTGGTGGTCCACCTGACGTTCGAGACCGACCCCGGGCCTGCGAGCCCGGTGGTCGGTCTCGTCGTGTCCAAGGCGGTGGGCAACGCGGTGACGCGCAACCGGGTCAAACGGCGGTTGCGTGAGCTGGTGCGCGCTCGTCTCGACGTCCTGCCGCAGCGGTCGTCCGTCGTGGTCCGGGCACTGGCGCCGGCGGCTCAGCTCCCGTACGAGCAGCTGGGCGCCGATCTCGACGGCGCGATCCGGACGGCCGTGCGCCGCGCTGGTCGGGGGGCTGCGGCATGACCGCGGCCACCGGGTCCCGCGTCCCGTGGTCGCCGGGGCACGTCCTTCGAGTGATCGCGGGCATCCCCCGGGGTGCGCTGCTCGGAGCGCTCCGGCTCTATCAGCTCTACGTCTCGCCGATGCGTCCCCCGACGTGCCGGTTCTACCCGTCCTGCTCCCAGTACGCCGTCATCGCGGTGACCCGTCACGGCGCGCTGCGGGGCAGCTGGCTGGCCGCGCGCCGGCTGCTGCGGTGCAACCCCTGGAACCCGGGCGGCGTCGATGACGTTCCTCCTGCCGGTGCCGGGCACCGGCACCATCACGTGGCCCCGGCCACCCGCTGAGTCTCGAGGAGACCCACCGCATGAACTGGTTCGACGGTCTGCTGTGGCCGATCATGGTCGCGGTCGCGTGGATCATGGTGCAGTTCCACAAGCTGTTCACCGCCCTCGGTCTGCAGGAGTCCGGCGGTGCGGCGTGGACGCTGTCCATCGTCGGCCTGGTCATCGTCATCCGGGTGGCTCTGATCCCGCTGTTCGTGCGGCAGATCAAGGCGTCCCGCGGGATGCAGCTGATCCAGCCCGAGATGCAGGCGATCCAGAAGAAGTACAAGGGCAAGACGGATCCCGCGTCCCGCGAGGCGATGAGCCGCGAGACGATGGAGCTGTACCGCAAGCACAACACGAACCCGTTCTCGTCGTGCCTGCCGATCCTGGCCCAGTCCCCCATCTTCTTCGCCCTGTTCCGGGTGCTGAACTCCCTCACGCTGCTGTCGCAGGGCAAGTACGCAGGTGGCAAGACGCACATCGGCCCGCTGACGCAGGAGCTCGCGCGGCAGGCTGAGTCGGCGACCGTCTTCGGTGCGCCGCTGTCCGGCACCTTCATGCGCGCGGCCGGGAACACGCAGGTGCAGGTGGTGACGATCATCCTGATCGTCGCGATGGCCCTGACGACGTTCACCACGCAGCGCCAGCTGACGATGAAGAACATGCCGAAGGCGGCGCTGGAAGGCCCGATGGCGCAGCAGCAGAAGATGCTGCTCTACCTGATGCCGCTGATCTTCGCGTTCTCGGGCGTGAACTTCCCGATCGGTGTGCTCGTCTACTGGACCACCACCAACCTGTGGTCGATGGGCCAGCAGTTCTACACGATCCGGCGGATGCCGGCCCCGGGCTCGCAGGCCGAGGCGCAGCTGAAGGAGCGGCAGGCGCGCCGCGCCTCCCACCATGGTGGTGCCGCGGCCGACGCCGCCCCGCTGCTCGAGATGGACGAGAAGCCGCGGGTGAGCGGTCAGCGTCAGCAGCCGAAGCGCAAGGACCGGGCGAAGGCTCGTCCGGGCATCGGTGAGGCCCAGACTGGTGCCGCCACCTCCGCGTCGGGCGCCCCGTCGTCCACCACGGACTCGGGCGCCGAGAGCTCGCCGGCGCCGAAGGTGGCATCCAAGCAGGCGGCCGATGGCGCGGTGCAGCCGGAGAAGCGCAGCTCAGGCGCTCGATCCGTGCCCGGTGCGGGCGAGACGGACGCGGCGTCGGAGAGCGGAGCGGCGGCCAAGCCGGTGCGGAAGAAGAAGTCTGACGGCGGGTCGACGACGTCCCGTCCGGAGATGTGACGACGTGGCTGGAGCACAGGAGACCATGAACGACGTGACGACCACACCCGATGTGTCCGGCGGGGCCGACCAGCTCAAGCGCCTCGAGGAGGAGGGGGAGATCGCAGCCGACTACCTCGAGGAGTTGCTCGACATCGCGGATCTCGGTGGAGACATCGACATCGACGTGGAGCACGGGCGCGCCGCGGTGGAGATCGTCGCCGAGGACAGTGCCGATCGATCGCTCGGACGGCTCGTCGGTAAGGACGGCGAGGTCCTCGAGGCGCTGCAGGAGCTGACGCGGCTGGCTGTCCAGACGAAGACCGGCGATCGCAGCCGGCTGATGCTGGACATCGCCGGCTACCGCGCTGGTCGGCGCGCCGAGCTCGTCGCCATCGCCGAGGAGGCCATCGGCCGGGTTCACGCGAGCGGAGCGCCCGTTGCGCTGGAGCCGATGAACCCCTTCGAGCGCAAGGTGGTGCACGACGCCGTCGCGGCCGCAGGGCTGCTGAGCGACTCGGACGGCGAGGAGCCCAACCGGTTCGTCGTGGTGCGGCCCGCGTAGAGCAGGTCCAGCCGCCCGTGGGTGGCGGGAGACAGAGACCCTCGGTTTCACGTGAAACCGAGGGTCTCTGCGTCTCAGCGCTGGGCGCGGACGAGGACGGTGGACGCGCCGCTGTCCGTGCCGCTGACTATTCCCCAAACCGTTCCGGTTGACCGCGCCGCGGACGGTGCCTGTCCGGGCCGTTTCGTTGCTTCCTGGAGACCGGGCGACCACGGTGCCCTTCTCGTCCGGCGCGATCGCGTCGGGAATGATGCCGGGCGCCGGCACCGAACGGTCGGTGCGGCGGGAGCAGCTGCAGGTGCCGAGAAGGTGCACCACGCTGTGGTCAGCTATGCGGTTCCTAGCCAGATGAGCGACCCACCGGGTGTGGCCAGGGTTCCTCGGCCGCTTCAGAATCGCCGGCTGCTGGTTGCCGGGGACAAGGTCGGCGGTTGACGCGCGGCGGACCGTGCCGCTGACAGTTCGGCGGCGGCAGCTGACGTTGGTGGCAGTGGCTCAGCAGGCCCTCCGGCTAGGTCCTTCGAGAGGGCTCGAGCGGGGTCGGGGTGACCTGCAGGAGTGTCCTGGCGCGCGGTGACGTGGCTGCCAGCCCATTCCAGTCGCCACCGAGACGCCATGTTTCACGTGAAACAGCGCGGAGCACGAAGCCGCGCATCTCCGTGTGGTGCGTGGTAGGGAGCGCGGGCGGCGCTCTCGTGTATCGGGACTGGACGGTGGCGCGACGCTCCTCCTCAGGACTGTGTCGTTGTTCACACGTGGCGACCTCGATGCCTCCCTGCACTAGCCGGCGGCGCTGCCGCCGCTGAAGCATCCACTCTCACGCGGGGTGGCGGCTCTCGAAGTGGGGCGTGGCGCGGCTCGGAGGCTGCGCGAGACCGCTGCGGCACCTGAGGTCGCGTCGTCTGCGGGGCGTCGCGGGCCCCGAGGTTGCGACGTGGCGGAGCAGGTGACGTGCATCAGTCGGAGAGGGCTCTTGTGCGGACGGGGCTGACCGAGGTCGCGCCGTGCGCCGATCCGGCGTGCAGCGGAGGACGCCGGGGTGCCGTGCGCCGTCGTCGTCCGGCACGCACACCGTCCACGGGGTGGCGAGGAGGCGTCCTCGATGGAGTGTCGTCCGCTTGCTCGAGCGGAGGGGACAGCCGTGGCGGCAGCGTCGCGGTGAAGCGCCGGCCGTGGTGCCCAACGCTGGGCGGAGGCGTCGCGTGCAAACAACTCCCTGGTTGAGGCGACTGCGCCTTCGCCGGGACAAGCGCCGTGACAACTCGCGTAGGGACAGGAGCCGCGCGAGCTAGCTCTCGGAGCGCGGTGCCGTGATCCGGCCCCGATTTCCCCTTCGGGCGCGATCGGCGGCGTCGGTGCTGGTGGTGACGGGCTCGATCTTCTGGGTGGTCGCGTCCGTCGCGCTGGCCGTCCGGGTGGCGCTGGTTTCACGTGAAACCGCGCGGTTCGGCCCGACTGGATCTGGTGGAGTCGCTGAAGCGCGCCGCCCCCGGACAGGTCTGTGAGGCGATGGTCCGCGGATCTGGGGTGACCGGCGAAGCACAGACCGGGGTCCGGATGGGCGCGGCGGTCGTGAGTGCCGGACTACGGCACGTGTCGCGGAACGCAGCCCGGCCCGGGGAGTGACGGCATCTGGCTCCCAGATCAACGCGTGTGAATCCCTGCGTGGCGGCTGGAACCACACGCGCCGCCCTCGTTGCTCGGTGGCCGCGAACGGCACCCTCGAGTGCCTCACGTCGTGACGTCGAGGTTTCACGTGAAACCAGCCTGGCCAACGCGCGGGCCAGTTGGCGCCGGGCGGTGTGCTCATCGGACAGGCGGCCGACTATCGGTCGTGTGCGGGTGCGACGCATGAACCGGCTCGGGGTGCCGACCGGGTACCGTGGGCCGGTCCGGTCGCCGAACGTGGTGGCTGGACCCGGGCGGCGACGGGTGGAGCGGGGTGCGGGTGGGCGCGGATCAGGACGTGGAACTCACCGACCCGCTGGACGGGGACGCCCGACTTCCCGACGCATTCGGTTCGGCGTGGCCGGCCGTCCAGCGATTCCACCGGCTGCTTGTCGATGAGGGGCCTGTCCGTGGGTTGATCGGTCCGCGCGAGACAGGGCGGCTCTGGGAGCGGCACCTGCTGAACTCAGGGGCGGTGGTCGATCAGCTCGGCGGCGTCGCCACGCTGATCGACCTGGGAAGTGGCGCAGGTCTGCCCGGAGTGGTCATCGCCGCGATGGTGCCCGGCGTCCGCGTCACGCTCCTCGAGCCCATGGCCCGGCGGGTCGCGTGGCTGGAACACGTGGTCACGGAGCTCCGGCTCCCGAACGTGGAGATCGCTCGGGCACGCGCTGAGGAGGCCGCAGGCCGGCTGCAGGCCGGTGCGCTCACAGCTCGAGCTGTCGCACCGCTGGAGAAGCTCTACGGGTGGGCGGCACCGCTGGTGGTGCCCGGGGGTCACCTGCTGGCACTGAAGGGAACCCGTGCCAGTGACGAGATGGTGTCCGCCCGGGAGAGCGCCGAGCGGTTCGGTTGGGAAGACTCGGTGATCGTCACCTCGTCGCTGCTCGACGGCGTGGAACCGACCACCATCGTGAGGGCAGTGCGAGCAGCGGGGGCGCGGCGTGTTCGGTAGGAAGCGGAAGCGGACAGACCCGGTGCCCGCCCAGCCGATGAGCACGTCGCCAGATGCCTTGGCGTGGCTCTCGCCTGGCGCCGCGAACGGCCCACACGACGAACCCCGCACCGGTGATCGTTCCGAGCCACCCACGGATCGACGAGGGGTGGATGCACACCCCAATGGCGGCGCCGACATGCACCAGCAGGCGTCACCAACCGACGCGCCCGCCGCCCTCGACGCCGAGCCGACACCAGCCCGGGATGCGAGCGGTCCGGCCATCGACGCTCGAGTCGCCCACGGCCCTGCGGCCGCAGACGAGTCGAGTGTGTCGCCGGCAGCCGGTGCTGTTTCACGTGAAACCATCAGCGTCGTACCAGCGACAGACCCGCGTGATGTCGAGGCACCACCCGACGTCCCGGCGCACGGACACGATGGTCGGGCCGCGGTTTCACGTGAAACACCAGAGGGAACCAGGACCCCGGGCCACGCGGACCAGCCGCCGCAGCAAGCGGGGGACAGCAGCACGACGAGAGGGCTCAGCACCGGCATGGAGACGCCAGCGACAGTCGACACGGCGACGGCAGCGCCGGGCACCGACGTGCCGGCACCGACGGACGCTCCCGTGCCTGGCGGTCCGACGACCTCATCCGAATCCGCCACAGTCTGGTCCGAGCGGATATCCGCGTCGCCGCGACG
Source organism: Cellulomonas sp. 73-145 (assembly GCA_001898185.1). GTDB lineage: Bacteria > Actinomycetota > Actinomycetes > Actinomycetales > Cellulomonadaceae > Cellulomonas. Next base: position 280,031 of record MKTI01000006.1, read on the forward strand.
GTCCGACGAGCCTGCGACCAAGCGACACGTCGATGCACCAGCGCCCGAGTCCGACGAGCAGCGGCGCGCAGCACTCGTGAAGAGCCTGCCATCTGTCTCGGCCGACACCCCGCTCATGGCAGAGCTCCACGAGGACGCACGACGGCGGATCGAGCTCCGGGGGCGGAGGTTCCCGCGGCCCGCCGCGACGCGGGTGATCACCGTTGCCAACCAGAAGGGTGGCGTCGGGAAGACCACCACAGCGGTGAACCTGGCCGCTGCCCTGGCGCAGTCCGGACTGACGGTGCTGGTGCTCGACAACGACCCGCAGGGCAACGCGTCGACGGCGCTCGGAGTCGAGCACCGCGCAGGCACACCGTCGATCTATGAGGTGCTGATCGAGGACCTCCCGATGGAGAAGGCCGTTCAGGAGAGCCCGGAGATTCCCGGGTTGTGGTGCCTGCCGGCGACCATCGACCTCTCGGGGGCGGAGATCGAGCTCGTCTCGATGGTGGCGCGCGAGACGCGCCTGCGCACCGCCCTCGACCGTTACCTGGGCTGGCGGCAGGCCAGCGGGCTCCCGGACGTGGACTACGTGCTGGTGGACTGCCCGCCGAGCCTCGGGCTGCTGACGGTGAACGCCTTCGTCGTCGCGAGAGAGGTGCTCATCCCGATCCAGTGCGAGTACTACGCACTCGAGGGTCTGAGCCAGCTCCTCAAGACGATCCAGCTGATCCAGGCGCACCTGAACCCGACGCTGCACGTCTCCACGATCCTGCTCACCATGTACGACGCCCGGACCAACCTGGCGCAGCAGGTCGCCGCCGAGGTGCGTCAGCACTTCCCGGACCGGACGCTGCGCACCACTGTGCCCCGGTCTGTCCGCATCTCCGAGGCACCCAGCTACGGCCAGACCGTGATGACGTACGACGCCGGGTCGTCCGGAGCGCTCGCGTATCTCGAAGCGGCTCGCGAGGTGGCGGAGCGCGGGGCGGCGCCGACGAACGGTTCCAGCACGGGGATGCCGGCCATGGCGGCCGGCGAGGAGGAGGAACGGTGAGCGAGAAGCGACGCGGTCTGGGACGAGGACTTGGTGCCCTGATCCCGACGAGCCTGGACGGCGCCCGCTCCACCCGGGAGCGACCGGTCGACGTCTTCTTCCCGGATGCGCGCCCGCAGGCTGCCGCCGACGGCCCCAACGAGACCGTCGTGGCGACGATCGACCCGGACGATGTGGCCATGGACAGCGACACCCTCGGGACGGCGTCGGACTCGGCCGTGAGCGCGACCGAGGCACCGGTCAGCGATGCTCCGGAGGCCGCGCCCGTGAGCGCCGACGACGCCACCCCGCCGAACCCTGAGGACGACGACCGGGACCCAGCGGGTGCGGCAACCGAGCCGGATGGCCCGTCCACGGCTGCTGCGTTCGACGGGCTGCACGGCGAGCTGTCCGCCGTACCGGCGCCTCGTGCATCCGGCGAGCCCGCCTCTGACAGCGCGCGCGAGGGCACCGAGCTGGTGCCAGTGCCGGGCGCTGTGTTCGCGGAGCTGCCGCTCGACGAGATCCGGCCCAACCCGCGGCAGCCGCGCACGGTGTTCGACGAGGACGCCCTGGACGAGCTGGTGGGCTCCATCCGGGAGATCGGTGTGCTGCAGCCCGTCGTCGTGCGGCGAGCGGGCGACGGCTACGAGCTGATCATGGGCGAGCGGCGCTGGCGTGCGGCCGGTGCAGCCGGCCTCGACGCGATCCCGGCGATCATCCGGGAGACGGGCGACGAGGACCTGCTCCGGGACGCCCTCCTGGAGAACCTGCACCGATCGCAGCTGAACCCGCTCGAGGAGGCGGCGGCCTACCAGCAGCTGCTCGACGACTTCGGGTGCACCCACGACGAGCTGGCATCCCGCCTGCACCGGTCGCGGCCGCAGATCTCCAACACGCTGCGTCTCCTCAAGCTGCCGCCGCTCGTCCAGCGCCGGGTCGCGGCCGGGGTGCTGTCGGCAGGTCATGCGCGAGCGCTCCTTGGACTGGCCGACGGCGGAGCGATCGAGCGACTCGCGCAGCGGATCGTCGCCGAGGGCCTCTCGGTCCGCGCGGTCGAGGAGATCGTCGCGCTCGGCGGGGACGGGCTCGTGGCGAAGCGCCGCGCGGCGCCGCGGGCCGGGGTGCGGAACGAGGCGCTCGACGCCTTGGCGACGCGCCTCTCCGACCGGTTCGAGACACGGGTCAAGGTCGCTCTCGGCAAGAGCCGTGGGCGGCTCACAGTCGAGTTCGCCTCTGTCCAGGACCTGAACCGCATCCTGAACACGCTCGCCCCTGAGGATCCCGGCCTGTTCCACGGCTGAGCCGGAGGGTCGCTCAACGCCGCGTCGGCCCCACGCCGAGGGGCCCCGTATCGTGTCGGTGCCGCGGCGTGGCGGTCCCGCGCCGACGGCTCGACCCGACGTCGAGCGGTCGGCTCGAAGGCTGAGCCCCCAGTGTCGAACTGGTGTGCGATATCAGTGGCCGTGCCCGTGCTCGGACCCGGTGCGGGTGGGGCCTTGCCGGGCGGCGCTCAGGCGTCGGTGGTGACCCGGGTGTCCAGGTGGTCGGTGGCCGTGCCGTTGTCGTAGGCAGCGATCGCGGCGTCCACCAGTGACCGGTACAACGGTCCGAGCCCGAACCCGGCCGCCTCGGCCGCCTGCGGCAGCAGCGAGGTCTCGGTCATCCCGGGCGCCACGTTCACCTCGAGGAACCACGGCGTCCCGTCCGCGTCGACGATGAGGTCGGTGCGGGAGATGCGGGCGAGGCCGAGCGCCTGGTGCGCGGCGACGGCCACCGCGCCGACCCGCTCGGCGAGCTCGTCGGACAACCGGGCGGGGGCGAAGTACTCGGTGCGGCCGGGGTTGTAGCGGGCGTCGTAGTCGTACGGACCGTCGGTGACGATCTCGACCGCCGGCAGCGCGAACGGGCCGTCCCCGGTGTCGAGGACGCTGACGGCCAGCTCGGTTCCGATGACGGCCCGCTCGATCAGGGCCGTGTCCGAGTAGGAGAAGCACTCCACCATCGCCCGCGGCAGCTGGTCCGACGACGTCACCAGGGTCATGCCGAGCGCCGAGCCCCCGCGGGACGGCTTCACCACCAGGGGCAGGCCGAGGCGGCGCACCACCGCGTCGAGGATCCTGGCGGCGCCCAGCTCGCGGAACAGCGACTGCGGCAGCGTCACGAACTCGGGAGTGGCGATGCCGGCCCGTCCCGCCACGGTCTTGGCGATCGGCTTGCTCCAGGCGACGCGGCTGGCGCGGGGGCCGGTGCCGAGCACCCGGAGGCCGAGCAGGGCGAGCACGTCTCGGACGGAGCCGTCCTCACCGCTGGCGCCGTGCAGCAGCGGCCACACGAGGTCCGGGGCGAGCTCGGTGAGGACCGGCACCAGGTCGGCGTCGACGTCGTGCACCGTGACCTCCGCACCCGTCGAGCGCAGCGCCTCCGCGACGCGACGTCCGGAACGGAGCGAGACGTCCCGCTCGTGGGAGAGGCCCCCGGCGAGCACGACGATCCGAGGGGCGGACGGGGTGGGGTTCACGCTGCTGCGCTCCAGTCGAACGGTCCGTCGAGCGGCGGACGGGGAACAAGCGGTGGTGCGAGGACGAACGACGTCGGTTGTGCGCGACCGGTCACCAGAGGCGGTAACCCGTGGAGTCGGCCGGGAGCCGCGGTCAGGCGACGTCCGGACCCGGCGACTGCACCACGTCGTCGGACGCGCCGGCGGCGGTGCCGAACAGCTCGACCAGCTCCGACTCGCCGGCCACGACGGTCGCCAGGCGACGGACACCCTCGCGGATGCGCTCGGGCGTCGGGTAGCAGAACGACAGTCGCATGTGGTCGGCGCCCTGGCCGTCGTAGTAGAAGGCGGTGCCGGGCACGTAGGCCACCCGCGCGGTGACGGCGCGGGGCAGCATCTCCTTGGCGTCCAGGCCGTCGGGCAGCTTCACCCAGGTGTAGAAGCCGCCGTCCGGGACGGTCCAGCTGCAGTCCGGCAGGTGCTCGGCGAGCGCCCCCACCATCGCGTCGCGACGCTCGCGGTACATCTCGCGGTACTTCTTGATCTGGCCGCGCCAGTCGCAGGTGGACAGGTAGGCGGAGATCGCCAGCTGGGAGGCGTTCGACGGGCACAGGATGGCCGACTCGCTGGCGAGCACCAGCTTCTCGCGCACCGCGTGCGGGGCCACCACCCAGCCGACCCGGTAGCCGGGGGCGAACGTCTTGGAGAAGGAGCCGAGGTACAGCACGCCCTCGTCGTCCAGGCCACGCATCGCCGTCAGCGGCTCGCTGTCGAAGCCGAGCAGCCCGTAGGGGTTGTCCTCGAGCACCAGCACGCCGTGGCGGCGGGCGATGTCCAGCACCTGGGGCCGGCGCTCGGCGGACAGCGACACACCGGCGGGGTTGTGGAAGTTGGGGACCGTGTAGAGGAACTTCACGCGGCGGCCGACGGCCTCGAGGCGGACCAGCGTCTCCTCGAGCGCAGCAGGAATCAGCCCGTGCTCGTCGATCGGCGTGTGCACCACGTCGGCCTGGTAGGCGCGGAACACGCCGAGCGCGCCGACGTACGACGGCGCCTCCGCGACGACGACGTCGCCCGGGTTGATGAAGATGCGCGTGACCAGGTCCAACGCCTGCTGCGAGCCGGTGGTGACCACGACGTCGTCCGGGTGCGCGTCGATGCCCTCGAGGCGCATCACCTCGAGGATCTGCTCCCGCAGCGTCTCGTCGCCCTGGCCGGAGCCGTACTGCAGGGCGGTGAGCCCACGCGTCGCGACCACCCGGGCCGTCATCTCGGAGAGCACGTCCAGCGGGAGGCCGTCGAGGAACGGCATGCCGCCGGCGAGCGAGACGACCTCAGGCCGGTTGGCGACCGCGAACAGGGCCCGGATCTCCGAGGCACGCATGCCGTGCGTGCGGTCGGCGTAGGAGCCGAGCCACTGGTCGAGGCGGGTGCCGGTGCCGGCGGCAGCGGACGACGGGGGACGGCCCGGCGTCTCGCGGTCGGGCACAGGCGAAGGAGTCATGCGCGTCAGTGTCGCACGTCACCTGTGCGGGACGGCGGCAGGGGTCGGTGGACGGCTCAGCCTGCGGTGGTCACCGGTGGGCCCGAGCGGCGAGCCGGCGAGCCGCGGCCGTGCCGCGACGGGTCAGACCGCAGCCAGCAGCTTGCGCACCTGCTCGTTCAGGACGGCCTTGGGCCGGGCGCCGTACAGCACGTCGACCAGCTCACCGCCGGAGACGAACTGCAGCGTGGGCAGGGACACGATCCCGTACCGCGCGACCAGGCCCGGGTTGGTGTCCGCGTCGACGGTGACGAACCGCACCGTGCCGGCGTAGGTCTCGGCGAGCTCGTCGAGAACCGGTCCGACCAGCCGGCACGGCCCGCACCACTCCGCAGTGAAGTCGACGACGACGGGCAGGGGCGAGGCGAGCACCTGCTCGTCGAACGTCGCGTCGGTGACGGGCTGGGCGCCGCTCACGCGGTCGCCTGGGCGCCCGGCACCGTGACCAGCGCCTCGCCTGCGGGCACCGGGTCGACGACCTGCGGCTCCTCGACCAGACCGGCCAGGTAGTGCTGGGCGTCGAGCGCGGCCGAGCAGCCGGTGCCGGCAGCGGTGATCGCCTGCCGGTAGGTGTGGTCGACGACGTCGCCGCAGGCGAACACCCCGGTCAGGTTGGTGGCGGTGGTGCGGCCGACGACCTTGACGTAGCCGTTCTCGTCCAGGTCCACCTGGCCGACCAGCAGCTCCGTGCGCGGCACGTGGCCGATGGCGACGAACAGCCCGCCGGCCGGCAGCTGCCGGGTCTCGCCCGTGAGCGTGTCGCGCAGCACCACACCGGTCACCTTGTCGGCGCCCTCGATGCCGACCACCTCGGAGTTCCACGCGAAGCGGATCTTCGGGTCGTTGTGGGCGCGGTCGGCCATGATCTTCGAGGCCCGCAGCTGGTCACGGCGGTGCACCATCGTCACGGTGCGGCCGAACCGGGTGAGGAACGTGGCCTCCTCGACGGCGGAGTCGCCGCCGCCGACCACGACGATGTCCTGGTCACGGAAGAAGAACCCGTCGCAGGTGGCGCACCAGCTGACGCCGCGGCCGGACAGCCGCTTCTCGTCCGGCAGGCCGAGCTCGCGGTAGGCCGAACCGGTCGACAGGATGACGGCGCGGGCACGGTAGGTGTCGCCGCCGCCGGTGACGATCGTCTTGACCGGACCGGCGAGGTCCAGCGAGGTGGCGTCGTCCCAGACGACCTCGGCACCGAACTTCTCGGCCTGCTTCTGCATGGCCTCCATCAGCTCCGGCCCCTGGATGCCCTCCGGGAAGCCGGGGAAGTTCTCCACCTCGGTGGTGTTCATCAGCGCGCCGCCGGCGGTGACCGACCCCGCGATGACGACGGGCGCCAGGCCGGCGCGCGCGGCGTAGATCGCCGCGGTGTAGCCGGCGGGCCCGGATCCGACGACGACGACGTCACGGATATCGGTGGTGTCGCTCACGGGTGCATCCCTCGACTGTCGGAGTTCTGTGGCGCCGGCCGTCGGGAAGGTGTCCCCGCCGGCCCGTGCGCACGCGTCAACCGATGGTAGGGCGCATCTGTTCCCCTCCCGAGCACCCGCTCAGCCGAGCTGGACCTCGGTGAGCTCGACGCGGAACGAGCCGTCCGGCATGCTCGGCAGCTCCGTGAACCACAGGCTCAGGGTGCTGGTCGCCGTGGGCGGCTTCAGCGTGAAGGCGGCGTTGCCCGAGAGCGGGCCGGAGGCGAGCACCGTGCCACCGCCGGGGTTCGAGGCATCGGTCGCACGGATCTCCACCGTGCCGCCGGTGCCGTTGGTGTGCAGCGTCACGGACGACACGGTGGTCGCCTGCTTCAGCGTGATGACGTAGCCGATGCCCTGCTTGAGGCCGCCGAAGTTACCCGACTTGTACGTGCGCGACACCCAGAAGGTCGAGGGGTCGCCGTCGAACGCCTTGGCGACCGCCTCCGGGTGGTCACCCTCCGTGCCGTTCGCGTCGACGGAGGCTCCCGAGGCGATCACGGGCGCCCCGCCGGCGGGAGCGGCCGAGGCGCTGGAGGAGGCGGACGGGGTGCCGGACCCGGAGGCGCTCGCGCTCGGGCTCGCCGAGTGCGAGTGGGAGGCGGTACCGGCGCCGCCGCGGGCCGACGGGCCGCTGAGCAGCGACTTCGCCGCGAACGCGACACCGATGATCACCAGCAGCACGACGACGGCGAGCACGATCACCGTCGGGTCGAACCGGCGCCGTCCGACCGGCTCCTCGCGGACCCGTCCGAAGTCGAAGGGGTCGTCGTCCCGGACCTCCGGCTCGCGCAGCACCGCGGGCGGCACCGCGGCCGGTGCGACCGCGGGGGGCACGGCGGGAGGTAGCGGTGCGGGGCCGCGGCCGCTGGCGGGACCGGCGGCAGCTGCCGCGACGGGTGGGGTTGCCGCCGGCACGGGCCGCTGCGGTGCCGTCGCTCGCAGCGCCTCGGACGACGTGCGCACCGGGGGCTGGTTCGCCGTAGCCGGCGGGGGCGGGAACGCCGGCGGCGTCGTCGTCGCGGGCGTCATCGGCCGAGTCTCCGCGGCTGCGGCCGCCCCCGTCGCAGCGGCACCCGGCTCGGGGAACGGCGGACGTGCGGGCGGTGCCGCCGACGCGGCGAACGACGGAGGCTGCTGCCCGACCGCCGGGAAGGCGCTGGTGCGACCCGGTGCCGCGGGCGGCGGCGTGCCGGGGCGGTTGGTCCCCGCGCTGCTCTGGCTGAAGGCGCTGCGGACGGACTGCCGCTGGACCTGGGGCGGCGGGCCACCGGCCACCGGCCCCTCGGCATCCGGCACCGCCGCAGCGGCTGCGGCCGCACCGGCGAACGCACCCGCCGCGGCCGCTCCGGCGGCGCCGAGGTGCCCCGAGGGCCGGCTGATGCGGATCTCACCCCAGGGCTCGAGCTCGCGCACCACCTCGGCCGGGCTGTGCGGACCGTCGTCGTACGGGCCCAGCGTCACCGAGCAGAGCGTGTCGAGGTCCGCGGGGACCGCGGTGACCAGGTCGGCCGGCGGGACGGGCACGCCGTCGACCACGGGCGCGACGGGCAGGCCGTCGGCGGCGGCGGCCGGACCCGGCCAGCGTCCCGTCAGGGCCGTGTACAGCAGCCGCACCAGGTCGACGGCGTCGGCCCGGCTGGTGCTGCGCGCGTCGCCCTCGACCCGACCGAGCAGGGCGGCGTCCAGGGCGAGCCCGGACACGAGCACCCGACCGTCGTCCGCGACGCAGATCGCCGACGGGCGCAGCGCCTGGTGGTGCACGCCGCGGCGCCGCGCGACCTCGAGCGCCGCCGACGCCTCGCCGATCACGGCACGGGCCTGGTCGGCGGTCAAGGGCTCGCGGACGACCAGCTGGGCGAGCGACGGACCGGACACCTGCTCGGTGACCACGTAGCCGAGCCCGTCGTGCGTGCCGACGTCGAGCACGCGCAGCAGCCGGGGATCGGTGACCAGCGCCGCGCGCCGGGCCGCGTCGAGCCCGGCCGTCGACGACTCGGGGGCCAGCACCTGGGCCCGCACGGGTCTGTCGAGGATCTCGTCGACCGCCGCCCACGTCTGCAGGACGGGGACGGTGGACGGCTGGGGCTCGAGCACGCGGTAGCGCCCGGCGAGCAGAGTTCCTCGTCCGACCTGGTCCACGCGCAGCTCCCGCACCATCGGCAGGGACGTCCGGCGGGCGCCGGACACGTGCATGCTAGTCGGGACGCCCCGGCCGTCGCCCCGGGAACCGGGCGAGCACCGACCGCACGGGGCCGGCGAGGACCTCGAGCTCCGGGACGTGCATCGCCCGGAGCACCAGCACGTAGACGGTCACCATCGCCCCGCCGACCACGACGCACTTCGCCAGCGCCGCGACCAGGGACATCTGCGCGCCCGCGCCGAGCAGCAGCAGCAGCGGCACGCCGACGGCCAGCGCGGCCGCCGAGGCGAGGGTGGCGCGCAGGTGCAGCCGGAGCACCCGCGACCCGTCGAAGCTGCCGATCAGCCAGTGCACGTGCCGCAGCGCCATCAGCGAGCCGATCACGTAGGAGAGGCTGACGGCCAGCGCCGAGACGGCCACCCACCACTGCGGCGGCGCAAGCAGCCAGCCGAGCAGGGTGCCGACGACGATGACCACCGCCATCACCACCTGCGGCGCCAGCATGCTGCGGGCGTCCTCGTAGGCGTAGTACACCCGCTGGCACATCGACCAGATGCCGAGCACCGGCAGGCCCAGGACCATCGCGACCGTGACGCCGCCCACCGCGGCGATCTCGCCCGGGTGGGGGTGCCAGATGATCAGGCGCACCACCGGCAGGGCGAGCAGCCCGAGGATCACCGTGGCGGGGATGGTGAACAGGCCGAGCGCGCGCAGGCCGGTGGACAGCGTGTCGCGCACACCGGCGCGGTCGCGGTCCGTCGCCTGGGCCGACAGGCGCGTGAACAGCGCCGTCATCAGCGAGACCGTCACCAGCGAGTGGGGAAGGATGAAGACGAGGAACGCGTAGTCGTACGCCGCGTTCCCCGCGACGCCGGTGGTCGACTGGACCGTGGCGAGCCCGTGAGCCCGTGCCAGCGCCGCCGCGGGTGCTGCGGACGCGATCCGGGACTGGACGATGAACGCGAGCTGGCCCACCCCGAGGCCGGCGAACGTCCACATCGCCACCGAGCCTGCCCGGCCGAGCCCGGTGCCGCGCACCCCCCACCGCAGCCGGAACCGCACGCCGGCCCTGGTCAGCGCGGGGAACAGCACCAGCGCCTGCGCCACGATGCCGAGGGTGGCCGAGCCCGCCAGCACGGCGACCTTCGCGCCGCTCCAGCCGTCGGCGCTGCTCGACGAGCCGAACATGACGATGAACAGACCACTGCCCGCGATGGCGACGATGTTGTTCACCACCGGTGCCCACATGTAGGGGCCGAACGACTCGCGGGCGTTGAGCACCTGCCCGAGCAGGCCGTACACGCCGTAGAAGAACAGCTGCGGGATGCACCAGTAGGCGAAGGTGGTGGCCAGCACCATCTGCTCCCGGTTGCCCGCGTCGGCGTACAGCAGCACCAGCAGCGGTGCGGCGATCGTCAGCAGCAGCGTGGTGCCGGCCAGCACGGCGAACCCGAGGGTGAGCAGCCGGTCGACGTACTGCTGGCCCGCCCGGCGCTTGTACGCCCGCACCAGCTGCGGCACCAGCACGGCGTTGAGAGCCCCGCCCGCGAGCAGCTGGTAGAGGATGTTCGGCAGCTTGTTGGCCACCGCGAACGCGTCCGCGGCCTGACCGGTGGCGCCGATGGCGGCCGCGAGGGCGATGCTGCGCAGCAGCCCGAGGGCACGCGACGCGGCGGTGCCGGAGCCCATCAGCGCGGAGGCGCGGCCGATGCTGGCCGACCGGCTCACGACGGACGTCCGGGCGACACGTCGCCACCGAGCGGAGGCAGCGGGGGCGCCTCGTCCTCGGAGGTGCGCCGGGCACCGCGGCGGGCGCTCTGGCCCCGTCGCACGGTCCGCACGATGCCCAGCACCAGGCCGATCGCCAGCAGCGCACCGACCACGGCGGTGCCGACGTTCTCGACGGTGGGTGCCACCCGTGCCGTGAACTGGGCGCCGGTGCCGACCGGCTGTCCGGCGAGGTCCGTCACCTGCGCGTCGACGATCACCTCGCAGTTGGCCGCCGCGTGCAGCACGACGGGGACGCTCGCCTCCGCGCCAGCCGAGACGGTGACCGCATCGCTGGTGGCGGCACCCAGGCAGCTCTTGCGGGGGTGCACCGCCACCCGGACGGTCACCGGGACGGGCAGGCCGTTGCGGACGGCGAAGCGGTAGGGCACCGATGCGCTGATCACGTTGAGGTTGCTGACCGGGGCCAGGGACAGGCCGCTGCGGCGGTCGTCGATCGCCTGGACCAGCCGTGCGGCCAGCGCGTCACGGTCGCCCGGCGAGGAGCGCCAGGCGACGGAGAGGGGGGTCAGCGCCTCGTCGTCCACCCCGGCGAGCAGCGTGTCCGGCTCCTGCGTGATGCTGGCGAACGCCCGGGTGGTGGTGCGTGCGGTGGCCAGCGCCTGCACGGTGGCGGGTGCGAGCTCGTCCGGCGCCGACGCGCTGGCCGGCAGCGGGGCGCGCTTGCTGCGGTCGTCGGGGTTGCCGAGCGCCGTGCTGACCGGCTCGAGGCGGCTCCACGGCGAGCTGGACAGGGCGGCGAGCACCGCCTGGGCGGTGGTCGGGTCGGGGCTCCAGTCGCGGGACGGGGCGACGAGCACGTCGCGCGGCTCGCTGGAGCCGGTGCGGGTCAGCAGCGCCAGCTCCGCGAGCGTGCGCTGGACGGCGGTGGCCGCCGTGCTGCCCGGCTCCACCGACTCCGGGTCGGTCAGCAGGGAGGTCAGCACGTCGTCGGGCACCAGCGCCGTCATCGTCCCGGTCGCCGTCTTCACGTCGGCACGGGCGGTGGTCGCGACGCCGCCGACGCTCTGCAGCGACTGCGGGCCGACGACGACGGCCGCGGCGCCCACCGTGCGCGCCAGCCCGAGCGTGCTGGTGTCCACCGCACCGGGACCCGCCCACAGCACGTCGGTACGGGCCGTCTGCCCACCGATCCCCACGTCGGAGGACAGCTGCTGCGCGGTCCGGAGCAGGTCGGCGCCGTTCCCGTGCGCGACCGTCGCGAGGTCGGGGTCCGACCAGGGCAGCGCGAACGTCTCCCGGCCGGACAGCGCCGTCCCGAGGTCGCTCGCCCAGGCGCGCGCGTGCGCGCCCGAGACCTGCGCGTCCGCGACCAGCGCGGGGTCGACGGCCAGGCCCAGGTCGGGAGAGCTGCGGGCGAGGTCGAGCACCGCCCGCAGCCGACCGCCCGCGGTGGTCAGCCGCTCCAGGGCGGCCTGCTCGGCCGCGCTCGGCGCCACCGCCACCGAGCTGGGAGTCGATGCGGTCCCGCTCGGGCTCGGCTGCGGGGTCGCACCGGCCGTGGCACCGCTCGTCGACGCCCCGGTCGCTCCCGGTGTCGCACCGGCGTTGGCGCCGCCCGCGACAGTCGGCGTGCGCGCGGGGCCGGTCAGCGGCAGCAGCACGGACACCCGCGCCTGCGGCACCGTGCCGTCCGGCAGCCACAGCGCGAACGTGCGCGCCGTGCCCGCGCGGTCACCGCCGTCGTCGGTGACGTCCACGGACAGGCCCCGGGGACCCCAGCCGCTCGAGACGTTGTTCAGCCCGATCGCCGACGCCGGGACGGTCAGGTCGACGTTCAGCTGCGCACCGGGCGCCAACGCCCCGGGGTGCACCGTGGTCAGCCGGACGCCGACGACGCCGCTGGAGCGGTCGATCCAGGACGACAGCTCGGCGCGGGTCGTCGGCCGCAGCCGGTTGATCCGCAGCGCGACCGTGGGGTCCGCGATGCCCGCCGAGCCGGTGTTCCGCAGCGTCACGCTGACGGTGAGGTCGTCGCCCGGCCGCAGCACCGTGGGCATCACCCGCTGGATCGAGACCGACACCGGCAGGTCCGTGTCGAGCGCCGACGCGCTCGGGCTGGGCGAGCCGCTCGCCGCGACAGCCGGCGCACCCCCGAAGACCCAGGTCGACGCGATGAGCAGCACCGCGAGCAGCACGACGGGCGTGGCGCGGGCGGGTGCGCGCCGGACGGGCCGGCTCATGCCTCGTCGGCGAGCACCGCGCAGGCCGCCTCGGCGAGCCGGCGCTCGTTCGGGTACGCCAGCCGGGCCGGCAGCGCTCCGACGGCCACCCAGGCGACGTCCTCAGCCTCGCCGTCGGGGTCGCCCTCGACGGACAGCTCCCCGCTGATCGCGCCGAGCAGGAAGTGGTGCACCACCTTGTGCACGCGACGGTCCTCGCCGCTGAACCAGTAGTCGATCACGCCGAGCCGCCGCAGCACCCGGCCGGTGATGCCGGTCTCCTCGGCGATCTCCCGGACGGCGGCCTGCTCCGGTGTCTCGTCACCTTCGAGGTGACCCTTCGGCAGGCACCACTCGAGCCGTCCGGCACGGTTGCGGCGCGCGATGACGGCCGCGTGGAACAGGCCGTTGCGGCGCAGCACCACCAAGCCGCCCGCGGAGGTCTCGTCCACCACCGGGAGCGGGGTGCTCACCGCTCGGACAGGGGTGGTGCTGGGATCGATGCGCAGCCGGTGCCCGCCGGGCGGGGCCGGCACCCGCCCCGAGGCGTGACCTTCGGCGGCGGCGGACATGCCGACACTGTAACGACTCGGGCACGGCGCCCCGGTCCGGGCGGTCCGCCCCGGTCTGGCAGGCTTGCCGGGTGCCGATCGACCGCCCGAACCCCGACGAGGCCGCCCTGCAGCGGCGTGCCCTGGCGTCGCTCGCGCAGCTGGCGCCCGACGCCGTGGCCCTGGGCCGTCGGTTCGCGGACGCGGGTCACGAGCTGGCGCTGGTCGGCGGCCCCGTGCGCGACGCGTTCCTCGGCCGCGTCAGCGCCGACCTGGACTTCGCCACCTCGGCACGGCCCGACGAGTCCGAGCGGATCCTGTCCGGCTGGGGCGATGCCCACTGGGACATCGGCAAGCGGTTCGGCACGCTGGGTGCGCGCCGGTTCGGTCGCGGTGGCTCGTCGGACGTCGTCGTCGAGGTGACCACCTACCGCACGGACGCCTACGACCCGACGTCCCGCAAGCCCGCCGTCGAGTTCGGCGACACGCTCGAGGGCGACCTGTCACGCCGGGACTTCACCGTGAACGCGATGGCGGTGCGGGTGCCGGACCTGCAGTTCGTCGACCCGTTCGACGGGCTGGGCGACCTGGCGCGGCGCGTGCTGCGGACACCGGTCGACCCCGAGCAGTCGTTCGACGACGACCCGCTCCGCATGATGCGAGCCGCGCGCTTCGTCGCCCAGCTCGGGTTCGGCATCGACGACGCCGCGCGGGCCGCGACCGTCGCGATGGCCGAGCGGCTGTCGATCGTCTCGGCGGAGCGGGTGCGCGACGAGCTGGTCAAGCTGCTGCTGTCCGACCACCCGCGTGACGGCCTGCAGGTGCTGGTCGGCACGGGCCTGGCCGACCAGGTGCTGCCCGAGCTGTCCGCCCTGCGCCTGGAGATCGACGAGCACCACCGCCACAAGGACGTGTACGAGCACTCGCTGACCGTCCTGGAGAAGGCGATCGCCCTGGAGACCGGCCCGGACGGCGCGGTACCCGGTCCCGACCTGGTGCTGCGGCTCGCCGCGCTGCTGCACGACGTGGGCAAGCCGCGCACCCGCCGGTTCGAGCAGGGTGGCGGCGTCAGCTTCCACCACCACGAGGTGGTCGGCGCCAAGCTGGTCGCCAAGCGGCTCGCAGCCCTGCACTTCGACAAGCAGACGGTGCACGACGTCGCCCGGCTGACGGAGCTGCACCTGCGGTTCCACGGCTACGGGGACGCGGGCTGGACCGACTCGGCCGTGCGCCGCTACGTCACGGACGCCGGCCCGCTGCTCGAGCGCCTGCACCGCCTGACCCGGTCGGACTGCACCACGCGGAACGCGCGCAAGGCGGCGCGCCTCTCCGCCGCGTACGACGACCTGGAGGAACGGATCGGCCGCCTGGCCGAGGCGGAGGAGCTCGCCTCGATCCGGCCCGACCTGGACGGCACGCAGATCATGCAGGCGCTGGGCATCGGACCGGGCCGGGACGTCGGCGAGGCGTACCGCTACCTGCTCGAGCTGCGGATGGACCGCGGTCCGCTCGGTGCCGACGCGGCGCGCGAGGAGCTGCTCCGCTGGTGGGCGGCTCGTCAGGGCTGAGGCACCGGGTGTCCGGACACGGGCACCCGCACGACGAGGAGGCACAGGTCGTCCTCCTGGGACGTCGCCGCCAGCCGCTGCACCAACCGGTCCCGCACGGCGGTGGCGTCGGCGTCGTCGGGCAACGCCTGCAGCTCGGCCTCGAGCTGCGCGACTCCCTCGCGCAGCCCACGGTCCCGCCGCTCCACCAGCCCGTCGGTGTAGACCACCAGCGTCGAGCCGGCGGGGAGGTCGACCGTGTCCTGCTCGCGGCCGGCGGTGTGCGACGTCAGGCCGATGGGGGTGCTGTTCGCCTGGTCCAGGCGGAGCACCTCACCTCCGGGCAGCCGGACCATCGGCGGCGGATGGCCGGCGCGGGCGTACGTCACCCGGGCGTGGTCGCCCGCCGGCACCCAGTGCAGGTAGACGCACGTGGCGACCTCCGCCATGCCGAGGCCCTGCACCAGCTCGTCGAGCCGGTCGAGCACCTCGCGGGGCGGCAGGCCGGCCCAGGCGTGGGACCGCATCAGCGACGCCAGCTGACCCATCGACGCGGCGGCGCGCAGGTCGTGGCCGACCACGTCGCCGACGGCCAGGCCGATGGCGCCGTCGCGCAGCGGCAGCACGTCGAACCAGTCGCCGCCCACCTGCGCGTAGCGGGAGGACGGGACGTAGGCGGTGGCGAGGTCGAGGCCGGCGACGGGTTCGACGTGCGGGAGCAGCCGTTGCTGCAGCGTCAGGGCGGCCTCGCGCTGCGCGAGGTACAGCTGCACGTTGTCGAGCGCCAGGCCGGCCCGGCGGCCGAGGTGGGCCGCGGTGATGGCGGTCTCCGGGCCGAAGCCGTCCGGCTCGTGGTGCAGCAGGACGAGCACGCCGAGCACCCGGTCACGGGCGCGCAGCTGCACGATCAACGACGAGCCGAGGCCGAGCCGCTCGAGCAGCTGCAGCTCACGAGGCGTGGTGCGGGACGGCAGGTCGGCGCGGTCGACCGGCATCGGCTCCGGCACCAGCTCGACGCTGCTGTCCAGGGCGGTGCGGATCCGGGGGGAACGCTCGAGCCACAGGCCCGTCTGCTCCTCGAGCTGCGCGGCCGCCCGCGCCAGGTGCGGGTCCGTGGCGACGACGTGGACGCGCTCGAACCGGCCGCGGTCGCCGACGACGGCGACGAACCCCCAGCTGGCCAGCGCCGGGACCACCACGTCCGCCAGCGCGTCGACCGCCGTCTCGTAGTCCAGGTGCCGCGCGAGCTCGTCGCTGACGGCACGCAGCAGGTCCAGCCGGGAGCTCGTCTGGCGGGCCAGCTCGAGCTCCAGGTCCCGTGCGTCGTCGACCCCGACCTGGGCCGTGACGTCCAGCTGCGCGCCGACCAGGTGCGTCACCTGCCCGTCGGCGTCGTGCACCGGGCTGATCACGACGCGGTTCCAGAACACCGACCCGTCGCGGCGGTAGTTCAGCAGCACCTCGCTGACCGGCCTCCCGGCGCGCACCGCCTCCCGGAGGCGTCGCACGGCGGCCCGGTCCGTCGCCGGACCCTGCAGGAACCGGCAGTTGCGGCCCAGCGCCTCCACCCGGCTGTAACCCGTCAGGCGCGTGAAGGCGTCGTTCACCCACACCAGCGGCTGATCCGGGGCCTGGGCGTCGGAGAGGGTGAGCGGCAGGTCGCCGACCGTGACGGCCAGCGCGAGCAGCCGCTCGTCGGGCGCCTGCGCCAGCAGCTCACCGGGCAGCGGTGTCCCGCCGGGCGGTGTGCGGTGCCCCGCCGTGGCCGTCATGACCGCACGCTCTCGGCAGGCAGCGGGCCGACGGCGTGGGCACGGTTCGACGCCCGCCCGTACACCACGGCCGAGCCGAGGTAGCCGACGGCCAGCGCGAGGAACAGGCCGCGGGACCAGCCGGTGTCCGGCAGCGTGACGGCGCCGAGCGCGGCTGCGCCGACGAAGGCAGCGTTGTAGAGGACGTCGTAGAGGGCGAACGCGCGGCCGCGGTACGCGTCCGCGGTGTCCCGCTGCACGATCGTGTCGACCGCGATCTTGGCCGACTGCGCCGCCAGGCCGAGCGTCGCGGCGGCGACCAGCACCACGGGCAGCGCCATGGTGACCACCAGCATCAGCTGGCTGACGGTGGCCACCACCAGGCAGACGACGATCCACCGCTGCGGGCCCAGGCGCGGGCTCAGCACGGGCGTGACCACCACGGCGAGCGCGAAGCCGATCGCGGAGGCACCGAGCACGGTCGCGAAGGTGCGCAGCCCGGCGTCGACGTCCGACGGCGAGCTGAGCAGGTTGCGCGAGATGAGGATGCTCGCCATGAAGACGACGCCGTAGCAGAAGCGGTGCCACGCCATGATCGCGAGCGCCTCGGCGGGGGTCCGCCGGGCCACCAGGTACCGGGCACCCGCGCCGAGCTCCCGCGCGACCACGCCCAGCGCTCGGCGCACCGGCATCGCCACCGGCTCGTCCGGCCCCAGCTGGTCGCGCGCGATGCGGCCGGCGAGGGTGGACGCCGTCCCCATCACCAGGGCCGCGACCACCAGGGCGATCGCGTCCCGTTCCCGTCCGGCGGGCATCAGCCGGCCGAGCACGAAGCCGAGCAGCGCGCCGATCCCTGCCGACGCCGCACCGAGCGTCGGGGTCAACGAGTTGGCGGTGAGCAGCAACGGGCCGTCGACCACCTTGGGCAAGGACGCCGACAGGGCCGCCAGCAGGAACCGGTTGACGGAGAGCGTCACCAGCGCCAGGACGTAGACCAGTGGTCCGACGCCGTGCACCAGCATCACCACGGCGATCGTCAGCGTCAGCGCGACGCGGACCAGGTTGCCGTACAGCAGCACCTGCCGACGACGCCACCGGTCCAGCAGCACACCCGCCCACGGACCCACCACGGTGAACGGCAGCAGCAGCACGGCGAAGGCCGCCGCGACCCCGGTGGCGGTGCTGGCCGTCTCCGGCGAGAAGAAGAACAGCGTCGCCAGACCCACCTGGAACATGCCGTCCGCGCACTGGCTGACCAGCCGGACCGCGAACAGGCGCCGGAAACCCACGAGCGGCCAGAGCCGTCTGAGGTCCTCGGTCACCTGCACGGACTCAGGCTAAGCGCAGGTTTCTCCGGCGCCACGCCGGGGCGCCGACCTCACCCGCTCGGCGGAATGCGCAGCAGGTGCGCGGTGAACCAGTCGCGGGCTAGGGCCGCCACCTCGTCGAGCGCCCCCGGTTCCTCGAACAGGTGCGTCGCGCAGCCGACCACCGCCAGGGCCTGCGGGCAGCGCAGCAGGGCCGCGGCCTGCCGGTTGAGGTCGAGGACGGCGGTGTCCGCCCCTCCGACGATCAGCAGGGTCGGGGCCCGCACCTCGGCGAGCCGGGCGCGAGCCAGGTCCGGTCGGCCCCCGCGGGACACGACCGCCGAGATCTCGGCCCCGAGCCCCGCGGCGGCCCAGAGCGCCGCGGCCGCCCCCGTGCTCGCACCGAAGTACCCGATGCGGCAGGACGCGGCGTCGGGCCGGCCCTGCAACCAGCGCGTCGCGGCGACGAGCCGGCCCGCCAGCAGCTCGACGTCGAACACGTTCGACCGGTCCAGCTCCTCCTCGGGGCTCAGCAGGTCCAGGAGCAGCGTGCCGAGCCCGGCCTCCCTGAGGACCTCCGCGACGTAGCGGTTGCGGGGGCTGTGCCTGCTGCTGCCGCTGCCGTGCGCGAACACGACGACGCCGACCGCAGGTTCCGGCAGGTAGAGGTGGGCACCCACCGTGACGGAGCGCGCGGGGCCGCCGACGGGGATCACGACGTCCTCGTCGGCATCCGTCCCGGCCGTGCAGGGATGGAGCGGGACCGCGCGTGCGGCGGCGGCGTCCAGCAGGAGGACGACCTCGTCGTCCGTCGTCGAGGAGAAGTCGCGGTAGTGCGCCCCGACGGCCCGGAACGTGCGCGGGGTCGCGACGCACACGACCTCGTCGGCCTCCCGCAGGTCCTGCACCACGTCCGCCGGCGCGACCGGGACCGCCGCGACCACGCGCGCGGCGCCGAGCGAGCGGGCCACCGTGCACGCGACGCGCATGGTGCTGCCCGTCGCGATCCCGTCGTCGACCACCACCGCGACGCGTCCCGTCAGGTCGACCCGCGCCCGGCCGCTGCGCAGCCGGGCGACCCGCGAGTCCAGCTCGATCCGCTCCCGTCGCTCCACCTCCGCGACGTCGTCCTCGGGCACGCCGACCGACGTCAGGACGTGGTGGTCGAGCACCCGAGCGCCGCCCTCGCCGATGGCGCCCATCGCGAGCTCCGGCTGGAACGGAACGCCGAGCTTCCGCACGACGATGACGTCGAGCGGTGCGCCCAACGTCTGCGCCACCTCGTACGCCACGGGCACCCCACCCCGTGGCAGCCCCAGCACCACCACGCCCTGACCCCGCAGCGGTTCCAGCAGCCGCGCGAGCGCGCGCCCGGCATCCACCCGGTCAGCGAAGAGGGTCATGGGTGCACCTCCGCCCCTGCCGGCGTCCCTCCTCGGGTTCCCCGAGCGGGAGGGACGCCACGACGTGCCGCCGCGGGGGTGCGGCGGCGTGCGGTCACGCCACAGCCGGTGCGCGTCCAGGCCGGCTCAGGCTCGGGCGACGGAGATCTTCACGGGCTCCGACGGCCGTCCGGCCGTGGTCGGCAGCCGCACCTCCAGCACGCCGTCGCGGTACGTCGCGGTCACGTCCGTCTCGGAGCAGCCGGCCGGCAGCGGGATGCTCCGCGCGAACGAGCCGTAGCGGAACTCCGAGCGGTAGGAGTCCTTGCCCTTGTGCTCGGACCTCTCCTCGCGCTCGGCTCTGATGTGCAGGGTCCCGTCCGCCACCGTCAGCTCGACGTCCTTGTCGGGGTCGACCCCGGGCAGCTCCGCCCGGACGACCAGCGCCCCGTTCTCGACGTACTCCTCGACACGCAGCCAGGGCTTGTCCCAGTCGCCCTCGACGAACCGGCGGAACATCTCGGGCAGCTCGACCCGGTCGCGTCGCACGATAGCCATCGCCGACCTCCCTCGGTCACGGTGGGCGACTGCACCGTCCCCACCACGTTTCACGCTAGACCTGGCAGGGCGCTCGGGCGCCACCCGATCGCCTTCTCACCCCGACGTAGACGCAGAAGTGCCCCGCCACCCTCTCGGGTGCGGGGCCCTTCTCGCGTCAGCTCAGAGCACGAGGCTCAGGTCAGCGCTCGTTCTCGCCGCGGATGAACGCCTCGAGCGCGGCGCGCCCGGCGGTGTCCTCCATCTGGACCGGCGGGGACTTCATCAGGTAGGTCGCCGCGGACAGGATCGGGCCACCGATCCCACGGTCCTTGGCGATCTTCGCGGCGCGGATCGCGTCGATGATGATGCCGGCCGAGTTCGGGGAGTCCCACACCTCGAGCTTGTACTCGAGGTTCAGGGGCACCTCGCCGAACGCGCGGCCCTCGAGGCGGACGTACGCCCACTTGCGGTCGTCGAGCCACGCGACGTAGTCGGACGGGCCGATGTGGACGTTGCGGTCCTCCTTCTTGCCCGACAGCGGACCGTCGTTCAGGTTGGAGGTGACCGACTGGGTCTTGGAGAGCTTCTTGGACTGCAGGCGCTCGCGCTCCAGCATGTTCTTGAAGTCCATGTTGCCGCCGACGTTCAGCTGGTACGTGCGGTCCAGGATGACGCCGCGGTCCTCGAACAGGCGGGCCAGCACGCGGTGCGTGATGGTGGCGCCGACCTGCGACTTGATGTCGTCGCCGACGATCGGCACGCCGGCGTCCTCGAACTTCTTGGCCCACACCGGGTCGGACGCGATGAACACGGGCAGGGCGTTGACGAACGCCACACCGGCGTCGATGCAGCACTGCGCGTAGTACTTGTCGGCGATCTCGGAGCCCACGGGCAGGTAGGAGACCAGCACGTCGACCTTGGCGTCCTTGAGCGCCTGGACGATGTCGACCGGCTCGGCGTCCGACTCCTCGATGGTCTCGGAGTAGTACTTGCCGAGGCCGTCGTTGGTCACGCCACGCTGCACCGGCACGCCCAGCGGGGGCACGTCGGAGATCTTGATGGTGTTGTTCTCCGACGCGAAGATCGCCTCGGACAGGTCGAAGCCGACCTTCTTCGCGTCGACGTCGAACGCCGCCACGAACTCGACGTCACGGACGTGGTACGGGCCGAACTGCACGTGCATCAGGCCCGGCACCTTGGTGTCGACATCGGCGTCGCGGTAGTACTGGACGCCCTGGACCAGCGACGAGGCGCAGTTGCCCACGCCGACGATGGCCACGCGGATGGAGGTCATCCTCGCTCCTTCTCAGTGTGCGCCGGGGCGGGGTTGCTCTCGGCGTGGATCTCGGGACTGGCCGGACGGCCGGTCCTCTTGGTCGGTGCGACGGAGCGCGCGGGACGCACGCTCCGCTCGTTGTCGATGAGGCCGTCGAGCCAGCGCACCTCGCGCTCGACCTGCTCCAGGCCGTGCCGCTGCAGCTCGAGGGTGTACTCGTCCATGCGCTCGCGGGTGCGGTTCAGCGACTGCCGGACCACCTCGAGGCGCTCGGTCAGCCGGGTGCGGCGTCCCTCGAGGATCCGCAGCCGCGTCTCGGCGTCCGTCTGCGCGAAGAACGCGAAGCGGACGTCGAAGTTCTCGTCCTCCCAGGTCGCGGGCCCGGACGAGGCCAGCACCTGCTGCAGGTGCTCCTTGCCCTCGGCGGTCAGCTCGTAGACGATGCGCGCCCGCTTGCTGGCCACGGCGCGCTCGACCCCGACGGTGGCGGTCGACTCGGCGCCGACGATCAACCCACGCTCGGCGAGCGACCGCAGCGCCGGGTACAGGGAGCCGTAGGACAGGGCGCGGAAACTGCCCAGCACCAGGTTGAGCCGCTTGCGCAGCTCGTACCCGTGCATCGGCGACTCGGCGAGCAGGCCCAGGATGGCCGGCTCGAGGACGTCGGTCCGTCCGTGCACGGCTCACCCCCTCGGCGTACTGTCGGACGACGCCGCAGCGCCGATGTATCAACTCGATACATCTGCAGAGTACGTCGAGTCGATGTGTCGGCACAACCCGCTTGTGCGCGGAGACCAGCCCGAGACGGCGCTCCGGCGCCTGCGGAGGCCCGGCGGTCGGCACGCGGAGCCTTCGCGCCGATCCGGTGAAAGTTGGCCGGTGACGGCGGCTGAGCGGCCCTCGCAGGGGGTGGTCCCCCATACTGCTGTGAGTCCTGGGCGCCCGTTCAGCCCTGCCTGGCGCGTCGGGACCGTCCCCGTCGTCGTCCGGAAGGTCCTGCGTTGTCAGCGAGCAGTCGGCGCTCCGCGCCTCCCCGGTCCCGCCGGGGATCCACCCGTCGTCCCGCAGCCGGCCGGTCCGGCCGCGGCGCGGCCACGGGTCGCCGCCGCTTCTTCGACTACCCCCGCTCCACCGTCACCGGCTTCCGGCGCTGGCTGCCGTCCTGGCGCGTCGTGCTCGGCACGCTCCTCGGCCTGGTGTTCGTCGGCCTGGGTGCCGCGGTCGCCGCCTACGCGACGCTCAAGGTCCCGTCCCCGTCCGCCCAGGTGAAGTTCCAGACCTCCACGGTGTACTTCGCCAACAACGCCGACGGCTCGCGCGGCCAGGTGATGGGCACCTTCGCCGACCAGAAGCGCGACATCGTCGACTACTCGACGCTGCCGTCGTACGTCGGCAAGGCCGTGGTCGCCTCGGAGGACCAGACCTTCTACCAGAACGCCGGGGTCGACCCGAAGGGCATCGCCCGCGCCCTGTGGAACAACCTGCGCGGCAACGCCCAGCAGGGCGCCTCGACGCTGACCGAGCAGTACGTGAAGACGTACTACAAGAACCGGACGACGACGAACTACATCGGCAAGGCCGAAGAGGCGATGCTCGCCATCAAGATCGGCCGCACGGAGTCCAAGGACCAGATCCTCGGCCGCTACCTCAACACGATCTACCTGGGCCGCGACTCCTACGGCATCCAGGCCGCCGCCCAGTCGTACTTCGGCGTCGACGCCAAGGACCTCACCGTCTCGCAGGCCGCGCTGCTCGCCGGCATCATCCCGTCGCCCAACAACTGGGACCCGGCCAACGCCCCCGACAAGGCGAAGGCCCGCTGGAACCGCGTGCTGGACTACATGGTCAAGGGCGGGTTCCTCTCCCAGGCCG
The DNA here is from genome assembly GCA_001898185.1 of Cellulomonas sp. 73-145. Lineage (GTDB taxonomy): Bacteria > Actinomycetota > Actinomycetes > Actinomycetales > Cellulomonadaceae > Cellulomonas. The sequence goes on from MKTI01000006.1 coordinate 302,880, forward strand.
ACCGGGACAAGCAGGAGTTCCCGCAGACCGTCCAGTACAAGCAGTCGAACGCCATGGCGGGCACCAACGGGTACCTGCTGCAGATGGTGCTGGACGAGCTGCAGACGTCGATGAACCTCTCGGTCGGCGACATCAAGACCGGCGGCTACTCGATCATCACGACGATCGACCCGGCGGTGCAGAACGAGGCGGTGCGCGCCGCCGGGGACCTGTACTCGGGCAAGCTGGCCAACGGCGCGACGCCGAACCCGCGGACGCGCGTGGCGATCACCAGCGTCAACCAGGCCGACGGCTCGATCGTCGCGCTCTACGGCGGGGCCGACTACCTCAAGGACCAGCGGAACACCGCGACGTACGACGCGATCCAGGCCGGGTCGACGTTCAAGCCCTTCACCCTGATCGCGGCGCTCGAGAAGGGCATCGGCCTCAAGACGACCTTCAACGCGGCCTCGCCGCAGATCATCCCCGGCTGGGACCCCAGCGGGAAGGACAACAAGGTCGTCAACTACGAGAAGGGCGACCCGGGGTACATGGACCTGGTGAAGGCCACCGCCGAGTCCGTGAACACCGTGTACGCGCAGCTCAACATGAAGGTCGGGCAGGACGCGTCGGCCGCCGCCGCCAAGGCCGCCGGCGTGACGTCCAACGTCCCTCCGGTGAACTCCAACGTCCTCGGCTCGGGCACCGTGCACCCGCTCGAGATGGCCGGCGCCTACGCGACGATCGCCGCGCAGGGCGTGCAGCACCCGACCTTCATCGTGCGCGAGGTGCTCGACTCCAACGGCAAGACGGCCTTCAAGGGCGGCAGCGCCGGCAAGCCGGCGTTCGCGGCGGACGTCATCGCCGACACCACCTACGCGATGCAGCAGGTGGTGCAGAACAAGTCCGGGACCGGGCACCAGTGGATCAGCCCCTTGAACATCCCGATCGCCGGCAAGACCGGGACGTCCTCGAACACCACCTCGGCGTGGTTCGACGGCTTCACCACCAGCATCACGTCGGTGGTCGCGATGAGCCAGGTGGGCGAGGACGGCAAGTCGCAGGAGACGATCACGCCCTTCGGCGCCGGCATCAAGGAGATCACCGGTGGCACGTGGCCGGCGGCGCTCTGGGCGGACTACATGAAGCCGGTGCTCGCGATGCCGCAGTGGACACCGAAGTCCGACTTCCCGCAGCCGGCGTGGGTCGGCAACAAGCCGACCGCGACGCCGACGGCCACCCCGACCGACACCGCGACGCCGACCACCGCGCCGACCACCCAGGCGCCGACCACCGTGCAGGTGCCCGGTGGCCTCGTCGGCCGGACCGAGGCCGACGCCTCGGGCGCGCTGCAGAACGTCGGCCTCTCCGCGGTGATCGTCACCGCGCCGTCGGCCACCGTCCCTGCCGGCCGGGTCATCTCCGCGTCGCCGGCGTCCGGCACCACGGTGCCGGCGGGCTCCTCGGTGACCCTCACCGTGTCGACCGGCCCTCCGGCCCCGCCGCCCACCACAGCGGCGCCCGTGCCGAGCACCTCGGCCACGGCGGGCGGCCCGGCCCCGAAGAACACACCGTGATGCGGCCCTGACCAGCGCCCGGCCACGACGGCGCCGTCGTCCACAGCCCCGGACCGGGGGCTGCGCGCCGCACGCTACGATGGACCGCTGCCCCGCGTGCTCGTCGTCGTCCTGACGGCTGCCCGGGGGCGGACGCACAGACCCTCCTGCCACGGACCGACCGTGGCCGCGAAGACCAGAGGAGGTGGGTATGAGCCTGCGTCAGTACGAGATCATGATCATCCTCGACCCCGAGATCGAGGAGCGCACCGTCGCCCCGTCGCTCGACAAGTACCTGACCGTCGTGAAGTCCGACGGCGGCAGTGTCGACAAGGTGGACATCTGGGGCCGCCGTCGTCTCGCGTACGACATCAAGAAGAAGGCCGAGGGCATCTACGCCGTCGTCAACTTCACCGCGAGCGCCGCGACCGCTAAGGAGCTCGACCGCCAGCTGGGCCTCAACGAGGTCGTGCTGCGCACCAAGGTGCTCCGCACCGACGCCTGACCCGTTGTGGGTGCCCGCCGCTAGCGTGCGCCGAAGTCAGTCGACACGAACCTGCGAGGAGCTGGCATGGCCGGTGAGACCACCATCACGGTGATCGGGAACCTGACCGGGGACCCGGAGCTGCGCTTCACCCCGTCCGGGGCCGCGGTCGCGAACTTCACGGTCGCGTCCACCCCCCGCACGTTCGACCGCCAGTCGAACGAGTGGAAGGACGGCGAGACGCTGTTCATGCGCTGCTCGATCTGGCGGGAGGCGGCCGAGTCGGTCGCCGAGTCGCTGACCAAGGGCACGCGCGTCATCGTCGTCGGCCGGCTCGTCCAGCGCTCCTACGAGACCCGTGAGGGCGAGAAGCGCACGGTGGTCGAGCTGCAGGTGGACGAGGTCGGTCCGTCGCTGCGCTACGCCACGGCCAAGGTCACCCGGACCCAGCGGTCCGGTGGTGGCGGCGGCTTCGGTGGTGGTGGCGGCGGTGGCTTCGGCGGCGGCGGCGGGTACGGCGGTCAGGGTGGTTCCGGCGGCAGCCAGCAGGACGACCCGTGGGCCACGCCCGCGGGCGGGTCGGCCGGCGGCTACTCCGACGAGCCCCCCTTCTGACAGACAACTGATTGATTCCCATCCCCGGGCCGGGCAAGCCCGGGGCTCCGACAGACGAGGAGCACCACGATGGCCAAGCCCGTCGTTCGCAAGCCCAAGAAGAAGCAGAACCCGCTGAAGGCGTCGAAGATCGACGTCGTCGACTACAAGGACACCGCGCTGCTGCGCAAGTTCATCTCCGACCGCGGGAAGATCCGCGCTCGCCGGGTGACCGGGGTGTCCGTCCAGGAGCAGCGGGCGATCGCCCGCGCCGTCAAGAACGCCCGCGAGATGGCCCTGCTGCCGTACTCGTCGTCGGCACGCTGAGGAAGGGGACCGACATGGCGAAGATCATCCTGACCCACGAGGTCACCGGCCTCGGCGCCCCGGGCGACGTGGTCGAGGTCAAGGACGGGTACGCCCGCAACTACCTGATCCCGCGCAGCCTGGCCACGCCGTGGACCACGGGTGCCGAGAAGGACGTCGCGGCCATCCGCAAGGCTCGTAAGGCGCGCGAGATCGCGACGCTGGACGAGGCGAAGGCCACGCGCGACTCGCTGCAGTCCAAGCCGGTGACGGTGGCCGCCAAGGCCGGCGACAGCGGCCGGCTGTTCGGCGCGGTCACCACCGCCGAGATCGCCGCGGCGCTCGTCGCCGCCGGTGCCCCGGCCGTGGACAAGCGCAAGATCGAGATCGCCCAGGCGATCAAGTCGGTCGGCGACTACTCGGTGCAGGTCCGCCTGCACCCGGAGGTCGCCGCCAAGGTGACCGTCAAGGTCGTCAAGGCCTGACGCTCCGCAACGACGCAGAACGCCCCGCCCCCGGGATCCGGGTGGCGGGGCGTTCTGCGTACGTGGCCGGGTACGGCGGGCTGCCGCCGGACCGGGCTCAGGCCGAGGTCACGCGACGCCGAGGTAGGCCTGCTTGACCGCCGGGTCCGCGAGCAGCTCCTTGCCTGCGCCGGAGGTCACCACCTCACCGGTCTCCAGGATGTACGCGCGGTGCGACCGGGACAGGGCTTGCTGGGCGTTCTGCTCGACGAGCAGGATCGTCGTGCCGGCCTGGTTGATCTCGGTGACGATCCGGAAGATCTGCTGGATCACCATCGGCGCCAGCCCCATGGACGGCTCGTCGAGCAGCAGCAGCCGAGGGCGGGCCATCAGCGCGCGGCCGATGGCCAGCATCTGCTGCTCACCACCGGACAGCGTGCCCCCCACCTGGTCGCGGCGCTCGTGCAGGCGCGGGAACAGCTCGTACACCCGCGCCAGCGTCTCGTCGTGCTCCGCCTTGGTGGGGAACACCCGGGCGTAGGCGCCCATCTCGAGGTTCTCCACCACGGTCATGCCGGGGAACACGCCACGGCCCTCGGGCGCCTGGACGATGCCGGCCAGCACTCGCTCGTGCGCCTTCATCCGGCTGATGTCCTTGCCGTCGAACCACACGGAGCCGCGGGACAGCTGCCGGATGCCGGAGATCGCGCGCATCGTGGTCGTCTTGCCCGCGCCGTTGGCGCCGATCAGGGTGACCAGCTCGCCCTCCTCGACCGTGAGCGAGATGCCGCGGACGGCCTCGATCCGGCCGTAGGAGACCGTGAGGTCCTTCAGCTCAAGCAGTGGCATCGTCGGGAACCCCCAGGTAGGCAGCGATCACGGCCGGGTCGGCGGACACGTCCGCGGGCAGGCCGTCGGCGATCTTGCGGCCGAACTCCAGCACCACCACGCGGTCGGTCACGCCCATCACCAGGCGCATGTCGTGCTCGATCAGCAGCACGGTGTAGCCGTCGTCGCGGATCTTGCGGATCAGGTCCATCAGCTGCTGCTTCTCGGCCGGGTTGAAGCCGGCGGCCGGCTCGTCCAGGCAGAGCAGCTTGGGCTCGGTGGCCAGGGCCCGCGCGATCTCCAGTCGGCGCTGGTCGCCGTAGGGGAGGTTGCGGGCCTGCTGCGTGGCGCGCTTGCCGATGCCGACGAACTCCAGCAGCGCCATGCCCCGCTCCAGCGCGTCGCGTTCCTCGGCGCGGTGCCGCTTGGACCGGAACACCGCCCCCGGCACGGAGGTGCGGTGCCGGGCATCGGTCCCGACGATCACGTTCTCCAGCGCCGTCATGTCGGAGAACAGCCGGATGTTCTGGAACGTGCGGGCGATGCCGAGCCGGGTGATCTGGTTCCGCTTGATCGCGCCGATCGGCCGGCCGTCGAACACCACCTGGCCGGAGGTCGGCCGGTAGACGCCGGTCATCGTGTTGAAGCAGGTCGTCTTGCCGGCACCGTTGGGGCCGATCAGGCCGAGGATCTCGCCGCGCCTGATCTCGAAGCTCACGGCGTCGAGCGCCGTCAGGCCACCGAACCGGACGGTGACGGCGTCCATCTGCAGCAGGGAGCCGCCGACCTCGGTGCGGATGGTGCGGTCCGGCGCCACCAGCTCGGCGACCAGCTCGGGGTTGGCCAGGTCGGGGTTGACCTCGGCGACGTCGACCGGCACCTCGTCGATCACACCGCCGTCGGGCAGGAACTCCTCGGCGACCGAGTCCTCGGTGACGTACCGCGACTCGGTGCCGCGGTGCTGCTCGGAGTGCTCGGAACCGGCCTCCGGCATCTGCGGGTTGATGCTCATCGGGCCTCCCCCACGGTCTCCTCGGTTCGGTGCGTCAGCGCGGTGGCCGCACGGCGCGCCGCGGCGTACACGTCACGGCCGTACGTCAGCAGCTTCTGCCGGGCGGGGAACAGGCCTTGTGGTCGGAAGATCATCAGGACCATCAGGGCGACGCCGAAGAACAGGTACTTGTAGTTGGCGATCTCGTTGCCGTTGATCGGGATGCCGAACAGGTTGGTCCGCCCGATGAAGAAGTTGGGCAGGTAGACGACGATGAACGCGCCGAGGATGACGCCGAGCTTGTTGCCCTGACCGCCGAGCACCACGGCGCACAGGAAGAGCATCGAGTTGATCACGTTGAACGTGGTCGGCACGACGAACTGCACCTGGCCGGCGTACAGGGCGCCCGACAGGCCGCCGATCGAGGCGCCGATCAGGAACGCCCACAGCTTGAACTTGAAGGTGGGGACGCCCATGATCTCGGCCGCGTCCTCGTCCTCCCGGATCGCGACCCAGGCACGGCCTACCCGCGACCGCTCCAGGTTCCCGACCAGGGTCAGCACCACGACGATCAGCACCAGCGAGAGCCAGAACCAGGCGGTGCCGGAGTTCACGGGGTGGGCGGTGTTGCCGGCGGAGAACACGCCGGTGGGGCGGGTGCTGCTGGTGCCGACCACGGGGTAGGCGATCCGGGACAGGCCGCGGCCGCCGCCGGTGATGTTCGACAGGTTGTCCGCGAGGAGCCGGACGATCTCGCCGAAGCCGAGGGTGACGATGGCCAGGTAGTCGCCGCGCAGCCGCAGCGTCGGCGACCCGAGGATCAGGCCGGAGATCGCGGTCAGGGCGACGGCGACCGGCAGGGCGGCGAGCCAGGCCCAGTGCGGGTCGAGCCCGTGCACCCGCCACGGGCTGTCCGGGCTGGTGATCAGGCCGACGGTGTAGGCGCCGACGGCGTAGAAGCCGACGTACCCCAGGTCCAGCAGGCCGGCCTGGCCGACGACGACGTTGAGGCCGATGGCCAGCAGGGCGTACATGCCGAACTGCGCGAGGACCCCGCCGAAGTCGGTACCGACGGTGGTGAGCACCGGCGGGCGCAGCACGGGCAGCAGGGCGATCAGCACGATCGCCGGGATGCCGACCAGCCACTGGGTCTGGCGCGGCAGGGTGTCCCACCACAACCGGATGCGGTCGCCGACGCCGAGGTGGGGCGCGGCCGGGGCGGTGACGGTCTCGGTGCTCATGCGCGGGCCCTCCCCAACGACTCACCCAGGATGCCGGTCGGCCGGAACATGAGCACCAGGATCAGCAGCACGAAGGCGACGACGTCGCGCCACTCGGTGCCGAACAGCGCCTGCCCGTACAGCTCCATCACGCCGAGCAGCAGACCGCCGAGCAGTGCGCCGCGCAGGTTGCCGATGCCGCCGAGCACGGCGGCGGCGAAGGCCTTGATGCCGAGGATGAACCCGCCGGAGTAGAGGATGCCGCTGGGCACCCGCAGCGTGTACAGCAGGCCGGCGGCACCGGCGAGCAGGCCGCCGACCAGGAACGTCAGCATGATCACGCGCTCGCGTGAGACACCCATCAGCGTGGCGGTGACCGGGTCCTGCGCGACGGCGCGGATGCCGCGGCCGAACTTGGTGGCGTTGATGAACCGGTCGGTCGCGAAGGCCAGGCCCAGGGCGGCGACGACGATGACGATCTCGACGTTGTTCACGGTCGCGTTGCCGAAGTGGAACTGGGCCGTCGCCTGGACCAGCCGGATGGGCTGCTGCGCGTTCACGCCGCCGAGGTTCCCGCCGGTGAGCTTGGGCAGCACGAAGTGCACGAACTCCTGCAGCACGAACGAGGCGCCGATGGCGGTGATGAGGAAGACGAGGGCCGGGGCGCCGCGGCGCCGCAACGGCCGGTAGGCGACCCGCTCGAGCCCTACCGCGGCACCGCCGGCGACCGCCATGCCGCCGACCATCGCGACCAGCAGGTAGACGATCGTCATCAGCGTGCCCTGCTGGTAGGCGTTCCCGCTGGGACTGAAGCCGAGCAGCATCAGCGTCGCGTACTGGCCGAACATGCCGAACATGAAGATCTCGGAGTGCGCGAAGTTGATCAGCCGCAGCACCCCGTAGACCAGCGTGTATCCGACTGCGACCAGGGCGTAGATGGACCCGTAGGTCAGGCCGTCGACGGTGAGGGCCCAGAAGTTGCGGCCCAGGGCTCCGATGTCGAAGGCGCTGACCATGCTTCCGGCGAGGACGTGTCCGCCGGCGAGCAGGAGGACGCTCATGTTGCTCCTAACGAGAACCGCCACGGCGCGCGGCCATGACGGGGCGAGCGGGACTGACGACGACGGCCGGGCCCTGGTGGGCCCGGCCGTCGTCCGGGGTCACTTCACCTGGTAGACCCAGGTGCTGGCCGAGGCCAGCTCACCCGTGGAGTCCCACTTGTAGTTCTTGGCCAGCCCGGCGCCGTCGTACGACGAGACGAACTTGACCAGGTCGCCGCGGGCGGTGATGCCCTTGTCGATGCCCTTCAGCATGATCGTGCCGAGGTCGTACGCCTCGACCGAGTAGACGCCGGGGGCCACGGAGAACATCGCCTTGTAGTCGGCCGCGAACTTGTCCGGGGCCGGGCCGCACGGGCAGGTGAGATAGGCGCCCTTCGACGCGTCACCGGCCTGCTTGACGAACTCGGGGTCGTTGGTGCCGTCGCCGGAGGCGAAGGCCGCCGTCACGCCGCCCTGACGCAGCTGCGACAGCAGCGGCGCCGCCTCGGCGTAGTAGCCGCCGTAGTACACGGCGTCGGGGGACGCGTCCTTCACCAGCTGCACCGCGGCCGAGAAGTCCTTGTCACCCGTCTTCACCTTGGCGTTGCAGGAGGAGACGGCGACGGAGCCGAGCGTCTTCGCCACGACGGTGGCCAGGCCGATGCCGTAGTCGGAGTCGTCCTGGATCACGCAGACCTTCTTGTAGCCCAGCGTGTCCTTCATGTAGCTGGCGATCGCGCCGCCCTGGGAGTTGTCGTTGCCCAGGCCACGGAAGAAGTTGTTCCAGCCGTTGGTGGTCAGACCGGGGTTGGTCGCGGACGCCGTCAGCGACAGGAGGCCGGCCTGGTTGAAGATGCTGCCGGTCGCCTTGGTCTCGCCGGAGAACGCCGGGCCGAGCAGGCCGATCACCGAGGTGTCGGAGACGATCTGCGGCGCGACCTGGGTGGCCTTCTGCGGGTCACCCTCGGTGTCGAACTGCTTGACGGTGACCTGGCAGCCGGCGTTCGCCTTGTTGTGCTGGTCGACCGCGAGCTTGAGCCCGTTGAGGATGTTGGTGCCGAGGGCCGCGTTGGGACCCGTCAGGGCGCCGGCCATGCCGATCGAGATGTTGCTGCACTTGGCGCTGCCGTCACCCGCCGGGTCCGCGGCCGTCGAGCCGCCGGCTGCGGCGACCTTCTTGCCGGTCGCGTCCACCTGGACGAGCGGCTGGATGGAGAGGCTGCTCGAGGCGGAGCTGCCGCCCGTCGCCCCCGAGGTGCTGCCCCCGCCGCCGCCGCCCGTGCTCTTCGAGGAACAGCCGGCCAGCACGAGGCCGGCGGTCATGACGAGCGCCACGCCCGCGAGCCGCGGTGTCGATCTGCGCATGTGTGCTACCTCCTGGTTGGTCGAGGCACGGCCTCTGTCCCGACCCCTGAGCGTCGGGTTGGCACGCAAGGTAGGCCCGTTGCGTTTCCGTGGAGTTTCCACTTCACACGCAAACGGATCACGAGTCGAGATCCGGAGGGCCACGATGCGATCACGCCCTCGACTCGGGTGACGACGATGGTAGGGGTCATCCGGCCGGGATGCGATGCCTGTTACCGACGCGTCACATCGGACCGCTGCGGCGTCGCAGGTGCGTCGGTGCTGGGGACCGGCCTGGGGACGAACCGGACACCCCGCGTCGGAAGGTGTCCGCAGGCTGTCCACGGTGTGAATCCGAGACCAATTCGTGATGATGGGGATGCACTCCACAGCCCGTGCACAGCGCTGTCGCAGGTCGCTGACGTGCCGGAAGACCTTCCGGACGGTTGTCCACAAGGCTGTCCACCAACTGTGCACAGCCGCGCCGCCGTGGCTCCACAGGGGGTGTGGACGACGGTCGTTGAGCGGTCCGTCGGCGGCCGCCTACTCTCGCCCTGGCCCCTCGTGGACGGGGCGTACGTGCGGTCGCAGGGGGCGGTGTCCGTGAGGATGTCGGTGGCGTCCGGTAGAACACACGTTCGAGAGTGCAGGACGGCGAGCGGGGTGGAGGACCGGTGACCATCGAGGACCTGGAGTACGGCGTGCCGTCCGCGCGGTCGCACGGCGACTCCGGCGACCGACGGTACGACCCGGCCGACCGGCTCCCGCCCCAGGACCTGGACGCGGAGCGTTCGGTGCTCGGCGGCATGATGATCAGCAAGGACGCGATCGCCGACGTCATCGAGCAGCTGCGCGGCACCGACTTCTACCGGCCCGCCCACGAGATCGTGTACGAGGCGATCCTCGACCTGTACGGCCGGGGCGAGCCGGCCGACGCGGTGACGGTCGCCGACGAGCTGACCAAGCGCGGCGAGATCGGGCGCATCGGCGGTGCCCCGTACCTGCACACGCTGATCGCCACCGTCCCCACCGCCGCCAACGCGGGCTACTACGCGCGCATCGTGCGCGAGCGGGCCATCCTGCGGCGTCTGGTGGAGGCCGGGACCCGGATCACGCAGCTCGGCTACGCCACCGACGGCGGCGACGTCGACGAGCTGGTGAACTCGGCCCAGGCCGAGGTGTACGCGGTCACCGAGCGGCGGGCCAGCGAGGACTTCCTGCCGCTGTCGCAGATCATCGGCGGCACCGTCGACGAGATCGAGGCGGCCGGTCACCGTGGCGAGGGCATGCAGGGGGTGCCGACCGGGTTCGCCGACCTGGACCGGCTGACCAACGGGCTGCACGCCGGCCAGATGATCGTCATCGCCGCCCGGCCGGCCATCGGGAAGGCGCTCGCTCTCGACACCGCGCTTCCGACGCCGACCGGCTGGACGACGATGGGCGACGTGCAGGTCGGCGACCTGCTGCTCGCCGCGGACGGCACGCCGACGCGGGTGGTGGCCGCCACGGAGATGATGAGCGGCCGTCCGTGCTACCGCGTGACGTTCGACGACGGATCGACGATCGTCGCGGACGCCTGGCACCAGTGGGCCACGCGCAGCCGCGCGGACCGGCGCCGCAGCGACCGCGGCCAGCTGGGCATCCGGACGACGGAGGAGCTCGCGGCGACGCTGCGGTGCGCAACCGCGGACGGCCGGACGAACCACAGCGTGGACACCACGGCGCCGCTGCACCTGCCGGAGGCGGAGCTGCTCGTCGACCCGTACGTGCTGGGGGTGTGGCTGGGGGACGGCAGCGCGGACGGTGCCCGGTTCGTGTCGGCCGACCCCGAGATCGCGATGGAGATCGAGTCGCGCGGGTACGTGGCGACCGCGACGGAGTGGTCGCGGGGCGCGGCGGGGACGCGGGGCTACGGCATCGCGCTGCCTGCCGCTGAGCCGTTCGCGGAGCGGGAGTGCGAGGTCTGCGGCGCGCCCTTCGTCCCGCGGCGGAGCCAGGTGCGCACGTGCGGGCAGTCGTGCGGCGGCCGGGTCAAGGCGCTCTCCGGACCGGTCCCGGTACCCACGTGCCCCGACTGCGGCCAGCCGACGACAGGACTGGTCCGGTGCCAGGCGTGCCGCGACGCGTTCGGGACCGTTCAGGGCCGGCTCCGGACCCTGGGCGTGCTGGGGTCGAAGCACATCCCGGTGCAGTACCTGCGGGGCAGTGAGCGGCAGCGCCGGGATCTGCTGGCCGGCCTGCTCGACACCGACGGAACGGTCAACCCGACGGGCAGCGTGCAGCTGACGTTCACGGACGAGCGGCTGGCGGCCGACGCCCGGGAGCTCGTCCACACGCTGGGATACCGCAGCGGACTGTCGATGCGGAGGGTGGCGGGAAGCCGCGAGTCCCGCTCCACGGCGTACACGATCACCTTCACCACCGACGACGACGTGTTCCTCCTCGAGCGCAAGCGGCTGGTGCACAAGGACCGGCGGCGGCCCTCGACCCCGCGGCTGAGGCAGCGCATGGTCGTCGCGGTCGACCTCGTCGACTCGGTGCCGGTGCGGTGCGTCGAGGTCGATCACGCGGACCACCTGTACCTCGCCGGGCCTGCGATGATCCCGACCCACAACTCGACGTTGGGCATCGACATCGCGCGGTCGGCGTCGATCAAGCACAACATGGCGTCCGTCGTGTTCTCGCTCGAGATGAGCCGCAACGAGATCACCATGCGACTGCTCTCGGCAGAGGCGCGTGTGCACCTGCAGAAGATGCGCACCGGTCAGATGGGCGAGGACGACTGGGCGAAGGTCGCGCAGACCATGGGCAAGATCTCCGAGGCGCCGCTGTTCATCGACGACTCCCCCAACATGTCGCTGATGGAGATCCGGGCCAAGTGCCGTCGGCTCAAGCAGCGGCACGACCTCAAGCTGGTGATCATCGACTACCTGCAGTTGATGAGCTCCGGCAAGCGCGTGGAGTCCCGCCAGCAGGAAGTGTCCGAGTTCTCGCGTGCACTGAAGCTGCTCGCCAAGGAGCTCGAGGTGCCGGTGATCGCCATCTCGCAGCTGAACCGAGGTCCGGAGCAGCGCACGGACAAGAAGCCGCAGATGAGCGACCTTCGTGAGTCCGGCAGCATCGAGCAGGACGCCGACATGGTGATCCTGCTGCACCGCGAGGACGCCTACGAGAAGGAGTCACCTCGTGCAGGGGAGGCGGACCTGATCGTGGCCAAGCACCGAAACGGTCCGACGGACACGATCACGGTGGCGTTCCAGGGGCACTACTCGCGCTTCGTCGACATGCAGATGTGACGGCGGCTCGTCGACATCCAGATGGAGCAGCGGCGGTCGCGTCGCCGCCGGGCTGACAGCGGGCAGGCTCGCTCAGTCCGCGCGTCCCATCACCTCGGCGACGGACCGAGGCGGGATGCCGGATCCCGGGACGATCATGCTGCGCGGTGCGCGCCACACCGCGTACTCGTGGACGTACTTGCCGGCGACGACAGCGGGGTCGCGGTCGCCGAGCTCCCGCGCCCGGTCGAGCGAGCACACGAAGATGCTGACGCCGTGCAGCCCGTCAGGGCCGGACGCCGGACCTGCGGCGATCAGGTCCCCGGACGCCCACAGGTCGGCGATGTGCGCCAGGTGGGCGTCCTGCAGCTCGTTCTCGCCGTCCTCCGTCAGGACCGGTGGGTTCGGACCCTCCAGGAGCCGGGCCACCACGAACGTGTCGAACTGCATGGGGTCTCCTCGGCGGCACGTGTGCACAGGAGCCGCGGGTAGGTGCCTCGGCGCCGCATCGACGACGCTGGAGCGCGGTCCCGCCCGGACGTGGACCGAGTCTATGAACGCCGGGCGGCGAGGACCCGGCTCGAGTTGACCATGGGTGGGCGGCACCGCACCCTGGGGCACGTGGAGGGTCTCCTCATCGTCGTCGCCACCACGGCATGAACCCCGGCCCGCTGACCACCGCGTCGGCGCTCACCTCGTGGCAGGTCGACGCACCCGCGCTCGTCCTGGTCGTGCTGGCCGGAGCCGGGTACCTCGTCGGCGTCCGGGCCGTCCGACGTGCGGGGACAGCATGGTCGCCGCTGCGCTCCACCGCCTTCCTGTCCGGTCTGGTGCTAGTGATCGCCTCGACCTGCTGGTTCGTGGGCGTGTACGCGCACCTGCTGTTCTGGGTGTTCACGCTGCAGGTCTGCCTGCTGCTGCTCGTCGCGCCGCTGCTGCTCGGCGTCGGTGCCCCGGTCGCGCTGGTCGCGGCCGTCCGCGGGCGCGGGGCGCCGGTCGACGACGACGACGAGTCGCGGGAGTCGCGGCGGCCTCGGGTGCTGCGCGTGCTCGGTGCGCCGGGTGTGGGTCCGCTGCTGCTGATCCTGGTCACGGTGCTGGTGTTCTTCACGCCATTGCTGGGCGCCGCGCTGCGGCATCCGCCCGTGTTCCACTCCGTCCACCTGATGCTGCTGGCCGCGGGTCTGGTGCTGGCGCTCCCCGTGACGGACGAGGCGATGACGCTGAGCTCTCTCGGCTACGCGGCGCTGATCGGCCTGGGCTTCCTGGAGTTCCTGCTCGACGCGATCCCGGGCATCGCGCTCCGGCTGCACGGGAGCCTGCTGGCCCCGGAGTACTGGTCGGTGCTGCACCGGGGCTGGGGTCCGGCGCCGTTGGACGACCAGCACCTGGCCGGCGGCATGCTGTGGTTCTTCGGCGAGGCGGGTGACCTGCCGTTCCTGGTGATCGCGATGATCGCCTGGATCCGCGCGGACGCCCGCGAGGCGGACCGCATCGACCGCGCCCTCGACCTGGTGTCGGCCGAGCCGGCCTCGGCCACCGCCGGCACGCCCGCCGCCGGCACGCCTGCGACCGGCATCCCGTCGGGCGAGGGCGACGACGGTCCGGTCGCCACCGCGGCCCCGGTGCTCGCCCGCCCCTGGTGGGAGACCGATGCTGGCGTGTTCGGTGAGGAGCGCGCCCGACGGTACGGCTGGACGACGCGCGAGGGGCAGGGCGGCGTCCAGGGCCCGTCCTGAGGACGGCCGGGTGACGCCGACGGGACCGGCACTGTCCTGCTGCCTGCCCTGCTGGCGTCGGCGGGGTTCGTCGCTCGTTCCGTGCCATGAGCAGGGAGTGACGTGGCAGGCTCGTCGCGGGTCAGGGGGACCGCGAGGGGGCGATGGTGATGTCGGCGTCAGGTCGCACTGCTGGACGGGCGCATGAGGTTCGGTCGGGCCGTCGGACCGGGACCACGACGGCGGCCGTGCTGGCCATCGTCGGGCTCGGCATCGTCGGGTTCGCCGGGTGCTCGCCGCACCGCCCGACCCCGAAGGCGGAGGCCGACGCGCTCGCCGCTGCGCTGACGTCCGGCGACTTCACGCACGTCGCGCTCGCGGCCGGCGCACCGGACGCCGCCGCGCTGACCGCGGCACGGACTGCCGCGTTCACCGGCCTCGACGGCGCCGACCCCGCCGTGTCGGTCACCTCGGTGTCCGTCGACCCGAAGGACAGCACGAAGGCGACGGCGGGTCTGCACTGGGAGTGGGACCTGGGCACCGCGAAGCCCTGGACCTACGACGTGACGACGCAGCTCGACCTCGTCGAAGCCGGCGGGACGTCGGCGTGGAAGGCGCACTGGCGCACCTCCCTGCTCGCTCCGGACCTGGCCGACGGCGAGGTGCTCACGGAGCAGCGGGTGGCGGCCGAGCGCGGCACGGTGCTCGCGGGCAACGGCGACGCGATCATCACGCAGCGGCCGGTGTGGCGGGTCGGCATCGACAAGACCCACGTGGACGCGTCGGGCCAGGACGCCGCCGCCCGAGCCCTGGCCACAGCCCTCGGCATGGACCCCGCGGCGTACGCCGCGCAGGTCGCGGCGGCCGGCCCCAAGGCGTTCGTCGAGGCGATCACCGTGCGGCAGGGGGACGCGACGTACGACATCGGCGCGCTGCGCAAGCTGGCAGGCGTCAACACCGTGAACGACTCCCTGCCGCTGGCACCGACCCGCCTGTTCGCGCGGCCGATCCTCGGGCAGGTCGGCCAGGCGACCAAGGAGATCGTGGACGGCTCGCACGGCGCGATCGTCGCCGGCGACCTGGCGGGTCTCTCGGGGCTCGAGCGGCAGTACGACGAGCAGCTGCGCGGCAGGCCGGGGCTGACCGTCCTGGCCACGGCCGGTGCGGTGAAGCGACAGCTGTTCCACACCGACGCCGTGGCCGGGGTCCCGCTGCAGACCACGCTCGACGTGCGGCTGCAGACGGTTGCTGAGCAGATCCTCGCTCCGGTGCAGGGCAACGCCGCGCTCGTCGTCCTCCGCCCGTCGACCGGCGAGATCCTGGCGGCGGCCAGCGGACCCAACGGCGACGGGACGTCGACCGCGACCGTCGGTCAGTACGCGCCGGGGTCGACGTTCAAGGTGGCCGGAGCCCTGGCGCTGCTGCGGGCGGGCCTGACCCCGGACAGCACCATGCCGTGCCCCGGCAAGGCCGTGGTCGACGGCTACGCCTTCAACAACGTCTCGGACTACCCCGCGTCGGCCCTCGGTGACATCCCGCTGCGCACCGCCTTCGCGCACTCGTGCAACACAGCCTTCGTCGGCCAGGCCGGGACCGTCGACGCGAACGCCCTGCTCGCGGCGGCACGCTCCCTGGGCCTGGACCCCGCCCCGTCGCTCGGCTTCCCGGCGTTCCTCGCCTCCGTGCCGACGGACTCGACCGGGACGGACCACGCGGCGTCGATGATCGGTCAGGGTCGGGTGCTCGCCTCTCCGCTCGGCATGGTGACGGTGGCGGCGTCGGTCGCGGCCGGCCACACGGTGACGCCGGTGCTGGTCAAGGCCTCGGCGGGCACGGCGACGGCGGGCGCGAACGGTGCAGCCTCGGGTGGGACGAGCCCCTCGGCCTCGGCCTCGGCGTCGTCGTCCGGCGCCGCGGGCGCGGCGGTGCCCAGCCCGTCCTCGTCGGCCACCGAACCCGCGACCCCCGCCAAGCCCCTGACCCAGGAGGAGGCGACCACGTTGCGCACCCTGATGCGCGGGGTGGTCACCGACGGGACGGCGACGATGCTGCGCGACATCCCGGCACCCGAGGTGGACGCCAAGACCGGCACCGCGCAGTTCCAGGGTCCGCAGGGGCTGGCGAACCACGCGTGGATGATCGCGATCCACGGGGACCTCGCCGTGGCCGCCTTCGTCGAGACGGGTGACCTCGGGGCGACGACCGCGGGGCCGCTGGTGCACCAGCTGCTCGTGGCGGCGGGCTGACCGGTGGCCGGACCTTACAGTTCCGGCATGGACAGCCGGCCCGGCGCTCGCGCCGTTCATGCCATCACGTTCGCCGTCGCGGCGTTCGCCGTCGTGTTCCAGCTGGTGCTGGTGGTCCAGGGTCACTCGCCGCTCGCCCCGGAGCTTCGACCGACCACGGGCGAGGCGGTGCGACGGTTCTTCTCCTACTTCACCATCCAGTCCAACGTGCTGGTGGCGGTCACGGCGCTGGCGCCGGCGATCGGCCGGGGGCTGGGCAGCCGGTGGTGGGCGGTGGCTCGGCTCGCCGCGGTGGTCGGCATCACCGTCACCGGCGTGGTGCACCTGCTGCTGCTGCGGCCGATCCTGCACCTGACCGGCGTGGACTGGTGGGCGGACCTGCTGCTGCACGCCGTCGTGCCCGTGCTCGCCCTGGTCGGCTGGCTGGTGCTCGGGCCCCGCGGTCGCGCCGAGCGCGGCGACGTGGCACCGGCACTGGCGTGGCCGGTGCTCTGGTTGGTGGCGACGTTGGCGCTCGGACCCGTCGTGCACTGGTACCCGTACCCGTTCCTCGACGTGTCGAAGCACGGGCTGGGCTCGGTCCTGCTGGTCTGCCTCGCGGTGGCCGTGCTCTTTGTCGGGCTCGCCCTGGGCGCCGTGGCCCTCGACCGCAGGCTGTCCGCGCCGGCCGAGGTCGTCCCGGTCCGTCCCTGACCGTTGGCCCGCCGCCGTCGCCCGGCTCCGGTGCCGCGGCGGCTACGGGCGGTTGTAGCTGCAGGCCGACAGGGGCAGGTGCAGGGTGCTGCGCAGCCGCGAGCTGGCGAGGGCCCGCTCGTTGTTCAGCGTCCGGTCCTGCTCCTGGTTCGCCGACAGGTAGCCGGGGTTCTGCGACGCCGTCTGGACGAACGCGTCGTACTGCTCGATCGCCGTCATCAGCCCGTCGGCGGCCGGCCGCTGAGACGCGGAGAACGGGATGGTCTTGAGCGCCGCGAGGAACTTCTCGTCGCCCTCCAGCTGCAGCACCATCTGGTCCGGCCGGACCTTCATGTCCTGGGACTGGATCGTGTTGCTCATTGCGGACCACTCGGGGTAGGACGCGTTGACCGCGCGGACGTACGCCGTGGTCGCGGCGGAGGCGCCGAACGGAGCGCGCTCCGAACCGCAGGCGGCGTGCTGCTGCCGGACGACGGGCAGCGCGATGGCGCCCATGACGACGATGAAGAGGAGCACGCCGAGCCCGACGAGCCACGGCAGTGCCCGCGAGGAGCGGCGGGGCGGCGGGGCGAGGTACGGCCGGTAAGGCTGCGCGTAGCCCTGCGGGTACGGCTGCTGGTACGGCGAACCGTAGGGCGGGTAGCCGGGCTGCGCCGGCGGCTGGTAGGGCTGCTGGGCCGGCGGCTGGTACGGCGAGCCGTACGGCTGCTGCGCCGGCTGGCCGTAGGGCTGGGCGCTCGGCGGCGCGTACGGCTGGGCGCTCGGCGGCGTGAACGGCGGCGGGGCCGGCTGGCCGTAGGGCTGCTGGTCAGGGGGCTGGGGCTCGTACGGCCACGTCACGGCGTCACGGTAGGACGGTGACTGCCGCAGGGGGACGCGTTCGGGTGAGCAGGCCCGTCGCGGGGCCCGATTTCATCCGGCAGTGGCGGGCGCCAGGTCCAGACGGAAGTACGCGCTGTGCGGATCGGGCCGGTAGTCGCCGAACGGTCCGCACGGGACGAACCCGGCTCGCGTGTACAGGCGATGGGCCGGTGCGAAGAAGTCGTGCGTGCCCGTCTCGAGGTGCACCGTCCGGTAGCCGCGGGCGGTCGCCTCCGCCAGGGCGGTGTCGAGCAGGGCGGTGCCGATGCCGCGGCCGCGGGCCGCCGGGGCGGTCCGCATGGACTTCAGCTCGCCGCCGGTCGGGTGCAGCTCCTTGAGGGCGACGGTGCCGAGCAGCGTCCCGTCCGACGTGCGGGCGGTCCAGAACGTCAACGCCGGCGCCGTCAGCGCCGAGGGGTCGAGGGCGTGCACCGACTTGGCCGGCGAGGTGGCGTGCATGTCGTTCAGGTGGTCCTGGAGCAGGGCGACGACGTCGGGGCGCAGCGGGTCGTCCATCGAGACGGTCACGGAGGTCGGCTGCGCGGTCGGCTCGGCGGTCCGGTCGTCGTGCTGGGCGAGATCCATCCGACCATCCTGCAGGGCACCCGTGGTCCATCCGCAACCGGGCAGGCGGCTGACCGAACGAGTCGGTCCGGTCCAGGCGAACGGGCCGGTCCGGCTGCCGTTCGACCCGGCGAGACCGGTCCGGCTCGCGCTCAGCCGCGCTGCCGGGCCTCGAGGAACCCGCGCGCCAGCACGTGCCCGGCCAGGTGCGGCACCAGGTGCCGGACGGCGGTGGCGTGCGAGTCACCCGCCGCACGCTCGTCCTGCGCCCGGGCGATGGCGGCCGCCAGCAGCTCGTCGGGCACCGCCGTGTCCAGGGCGAACAGGTGGAAGCCGTACCGGTGGTCGCCGTGACCGGGCAGCGGCCGCGGGCCGTGGTAGCCGGTGCGGCCGCGCCGGTCCGGCAGCCAGCGGATGCCCGGCCGGTCCGGCACCAGCTCGCCCTCGGCCACTCCGGTCAGCTCGGCAGGGAGCAGGGCGGTGAGGTGGATCCCCGGCTCGGCGAAGGGGACATCGACGTCCTCCATCACCAGCAGCAGCTCCGCGGTGCCCGCAGGGACCGGCGCCCAGCGCAGCTCCGGCGAGAGGTTGGGTCCGCGTCCGAGGCCGGAGTGCCGGCGGTCGATCACCCCGCCGTGCGGGAACGCCGGGCTGGTCAGCTCGATCGTCGTCGTGCTGGCGAGCTCCGGGGCGTGGCGGAGGCTGCGCTTGGGTCCGGGGCGGCGGCCGCGCAGGGCGATGCCGAGCGGCCAGAGCCAGAGGTCGCGATGGGGCACAGGGTCCTCCGGTGGGGGGCGGGGCTGGTCGGCAGGCTGTGGGCGGGTCGGTCGGGTGCAGCGGTCAGGAGTCGGCGATGCGTTCCAGCACCTCGGCGGCGCGAGAGAGCACGGCCCGCTCGTCGTCGGTCAGCTCGGCCAGGCGGCCGTTGAGCCAACCGACCCGCTGGGCGCGGACCTCGCTGGCCAGGCGGTCACCCTCGGTGGTCAGGGAGAACAGGACGCGCCGGCCGTCGTGCGGGTCGCGCGCCCGGACCGCGAGGCCGCCCGCCGTGAGGCGGTTCACCGTCTGGCTCATGGAACCGGGCGTGACGTGCGCCCGGTCGCTGAGCTCGGACAGGGAGAGCGGACCGGCCTTGAGCAGCTGCGTCAGCGCGAAGACCGCCGCATCGCCGATCTCGCCGTGCGCCCGTTCGGAGCGGAACCGGCTGTAGAGGTGGGCGACCGCGGCGCGCACGCGCCCGCTGAGCTCGGAGATCGCCTCAGGGGCGGGCTCGGGGGTCACCTCGGGGATGGCGTCGGTCGCTCGGTCTCGCACAATCACTTAGTATATCGAAAGAGATGCTGAGTAGTACGAAACATCGGTCCGCGCGCATGCCGGGACCGCGAGCCCCGGGGGTGTGATGACCAGGACGGACGAGCCGCACGGGCCCGACCAGCGCCAGTCCGACGAGCAGCGCCAGTCCGACGAGCAGCGCCAGCCGGACCAGCCGGTCTCGCCGGCGCAGCGGTCGAACCCGTTCGGCTGGCGGTTCAGCCTGCCGCTGCTGCTGGGCTCGACCCTGAACCCGATCAACAGCTCGATGATCGCCGTCGGTCTCGTGTCGATCGCCGCCGACTTCCGCACCGGCCCCGCCGCCACGGCGTCGCTGGTCTCGGTGCTCTACCTGTGCAGCGCCGTGATGCAGCCGACCATGGGGAAGCTGTCCACCCTGTTCGGCCCTCGGCGGGTGTTCCAGGCCGGGGTCGCGGTGCTGCTGATCGGCGGGGTCGTCGGCGGCCTGGCCCTGAACCTGGGCGTGCTGCTCCTCTCGCGCGCGCTGATCGGCGTCGGCACCTCGGCGTGCTACCCGACGGCGATGGCGCTGGTCCGCCGTCGCGCGAGGACGACGGGTGCCGGGGTGCCGAGCCGGGTGCTCGGCAGCTTCTCGATCGCGGCGCAGATCACCGTAGTGATCGGCCTGCCGCTCGGCGGCGTGCTGGCCGGCTCGTTCGGCTGGCGGGCGCTGTTCTGGGTCAACGTGCCGCTCGCGGCGCTGGTGATCGCGTTCGCGGCGGTCGCGGTGGAGCGGGACGAGCAGCTGCCGCGACGCGGTACGGCGGCGACCGTGGCGGCCCTCGACCTGCCCGGCATCGCGCTGTTCGCCGGCACGGTGGTGGCGCTGCTCGTCTTCCTCGGCGACCTGTCCCGGCCGCGGTGGTGGCTGCTCGCCGTGGCCGTCGTGCTCGGCGTGCTGCTCGTCGTCCGCGAGCGCCGCACCGCCACGCCCCTGCTCGACGTGGTGCTGCTGGCCCGGGACCGGCCGCTGCAGCGGACCTACGGCCGGCAGCTCCTCGCCGGGCTCGGCATGTACACGGCGCTGTACGGAGCCAGCCAGTGGCTCGAGGCCGCCGGCGGGTACGCGCCGGCGCAGGTGGGGCTGATCATGCTGCCGCTCTCGCTGGCCAGCATCGGCGCCGCACGGCTGGTGTCCACCCGCGGCTGGGTGCGCGCCCCTCTCGTGGTCGGCGCCGTGATGCTGATCGCCAGCGGGGCGGTGATGCAGGTGGTGCACGGGCGCTCGCCGATCGTCCTGCTGGTCGCCATGTCCGTGCTGTTCGGCCTCTCCAGCGGCTTCAGCAACGTGTCGAACCAGACGGCGCTGTACGTCCAGACGGCCGACGCCGACATCGCCACCGCGTCGGGCCTGTCCCGGACGTTCGCCTACGTCGGCGCGATCTTCAGCTCCAGCCTGATCGGGCTGACCTTCGGCCCCCGGGTGTCCGACCACGGCTTCCACCTGCTCGGCTGGGCGGTGGTGGGCATCGGCACCGCATCGCTCCTGCTCACGGGCCTGGACCGGGCGATCCCCGGCCGGGTCGCGGTGCGCCGGCCCACCGCCTGACCGGCGGTTGTCCCGGTCCGTCGACCCCGACAGACTTGCCGTACCTGGCCCGCACGGACCCGGTGGGCGGCCCGCCGCGAGCGGGTGCGGACGAGGGACGACGACGATGGCACGCAGCAGCAAGCCCAAGCGGGTCGGCATCCTCACCGCCGGTGGCGACAGCCCCGGCCTCAACGCGGCGATCCGCGGGTTCGGCAAGACCGCCATCGGCCACTACGGCATGGAGCTGATCGGGTTCCGCGACGGCATCACCGGCCTGGTGGAGAACCACTGGGTGGACCTGGACGCCCATGCGCTGTCCGGCATCCTCACGGTCGGCGGCACGATCCTGGGCACCAGCCGGGACAAGGTGCACCGCATGGTGGTCGACGGCGAGGTGCGGGACATGGTGCCGACCGTCGTGGAGAACTACGCGGCACTGGGCCTCGACGCCCTGATCATGCTGGGCGGCGGCGGCACGGCGAAGAACGCGATGCGCCTGGTCGACGCGGGGCTCAACGTGCTGCACCTGCCGAAGACGATCGACAACGACATCGCCTGCACCGACACGTCGTTCGGGTTCGCCACCGCGATGGAGATCGCCACGGACGCCCTGGACCGGGTGCACAGCACGGCCCACAGCCACCACCGGATCATCCTCACGGAGATCATGGGGCACCGGGCCGGCTGGCTGACGCTCGGCGCCGGGCTGGCCGGCGGTGCCGACGTGATCCTGATCCCGGAGATCCCGTACACGGTCGACGCGATCGCGCAGACGATCAAGACGAGGACGGCGCGCGGCTCCAACTTCTCGGTGGTGGCCGTCGCGGAGGGTGCTCGGGACGTCGACGACACCGCCGACTACCAGGCGGCCCTGCTGCTGGCGCGGTCCGCCAAGACCGGTGAGGCGCAGCGCGCCGCGCAGGCCCATCTGGCCCACGTCGAGGACGCCCAGCGCGAGCACACCTTCCGGCTGGCCCGCGAGCTGGAGGCCGCCACCGGCCTGGAGTCGCGCGTGACGATCCTCGGCTACGTGCAGCGCGGCGGCACGCCGTGCGCCGCGGACCGCCTGCTGGCCACCCGGCTGGGGGCGGCCGCCGCCGACCTGGTGGCCAACGGGGAGTTCGGCGTGATGGTGGCCGCACGCGGCGAGGGCACCGAGGCGGTACCGCTCTCCGAGGTGGCCGGCAAGGTCAAGCTGGTGCCGACGGACCACGCGTGGATCGCCGCGGCGCGGCAGGTGGGGACGGGCCTCGGAGACTGACTAGGGGACCGACTGGGGACTGACTGGGGACTGACGCCGGTCACGGCACTCCCCTCGGACCTGGCGGACTTGTCCCGGCAACATCCGCAGGACCTGCACATCTGCTGTCCTACGGTGGTCGGTGGCGCTGTCTCCAGGGGCCTCCGGTGGGGGCCGGTGCAGGTTCCGGCCCCGGGGCGAGACGGCGTGCCCCGCGCCTCGGTCCTGAGGTGCTCCCGAGCACGTGAGGCCCCGCCACCGTGACCATCGTCGAGACGTTCGTACCGATCCGTGCCGTGCAGCGGCGCGCCCCCGCCGTGGGGTGGATCGAGCGACCGTGGTTCCTCTGGGCCTGGATGGCCCTGTGGTCGGCGGTGCACGCGGGTACCGCGCTCGTCTCCTGGCACTACGTGATGACCGGCGCGAGCCTGCTGCGGTCGTCCGCGCGGGACGGCGGCCTGCACCTGTACGCGGCGCACCCCGAGCTGCAGATGGGTCCGCTGACCTTCCTGGTGGTCTCGCCGTTCCGGGCCGTGCCGGAGGTGCTGACCGGTGCGGTGGTCGCGGTGCTGATCGCCGCGACCGGGCCGGCGCTGCTGATGGTGCTGCCCCGCCTGGTGGACGCGCCGGTCAGCAACCGGCAGCGCGCGCTCGCGGCGGTGGTGCTGCTGCCGGTGTGGGCCGAGCTCGGCGTGCACTACGTGCACCTCGACGACGCGCTCGCGCTGGTGCTGCTGGTCGCGGCGGTGCTGGCCGTCACGCGGCAGCGACCGGTGGTGGCGGCCCTGCTGCTCGCCGCATCGGCGGACGCCAAGCCGTGGGCGGTCGCGTTCGTCCCGCTGCTGCTGGCGCTGCCGCGGGAGCGGTGGGCCCGCGCGCTCGGCACGTGGGCCGGCGGCCTGGCCGTCGCGTGGCTGCCGTTCCTGCTCGCCGACCCGGGCACGGTGCACGCCGGTCGGTTCGCCATCCCCAACGACGCGTCGTCGTCGCTGCGGGCGCTCGGCATCACCGCGTCCGGGACGCCGATGTGGGACCGACCCGTCCAGGTGCTGCTCGGCGTGGCGCTGGCCGTGGTCGCCGTGCGCCGCGGGCGGTGGCTGGCAGTGCCGGCGGTGGTGCTGAGCGTCCGGATGCTGCTGGACCCGGCGACGTACCCGTACTACGGCGCCGGTCTGGTGCTGGCCACGGTGCTCGTGGACCTCGGCGTGCGGCGGACCCGCTGGCCCTGGCTGAGCACGGTCGTCGTGGCCGGCACGTACGTGGTGCGGCACCTGGGACCGCTGACGCCGACGGACCCGCAGCTCGGCGTGCTGCGCGCGGTGGTCACGGTGGCGGTGCTGGCGGTGGCGCTCGGACCGGATCCGGTGGCGGTGGTTCGTCGGCTGGTCGCCGTGGTGCAGACCCGGTGGCTGATCGCCGTCGTCCGTCGTCGGCCTCAGCCCGCCGAAGCGCCCCGCATCTCCACCCCGATCTGCTCCGCGTCGAGCACCCGCAGCGCCTGGTCCAGGGACTGGGAGGAGTAGGCGCCCTCGTCGCGCAGCCGCAGCAGGCGCGCCCGACGAGCCTGCAGGATCTCCAGCCGCAGGTCGCGGAACTGCGCGCGCGTCTGCTCGGAGGCCTCCAGCGCCTCGTCCTCCGGCAGGTCCGGGTCCGCCACGGTCGCCTCCTCGCGCTGCCGGGCGCGGTCCAGCATGTCGTCCGGGTACGGGCTGCCGTCCGGGCGGCGCAGGTCCGGCTTGTCCAGCCGCGCCCGCACCGCCGCGACCAGCTCGACGTGCAGGGCCATCCGCTCGGACGCCAGCTCCGCGTGCGGGTCGCGGCTCAGGCCCAGCACCCGCACCAGCCACGGCAGCGTCCCGCCCTGCAGCAGCAGCGTGCCGCCGGCGACGACGAAGCCGATCAGCACCAGCGTCGACCGCGAGGGCGTGGACGCCGGGAGCGACTGCACCGCCGCGACGGTGACGGCGCCGCGCATCCCGGCCCAGACCAGCAGCACCCCCTCGCGCCACCCGAACGACTCCGCCGCCAGGTAGTCGATGTCGGAGATCAGCCGCCGCACGCGGGTCAGCCGGCTGCGCCGCGCGGCTCGCACCTGTGCCAGCTGCTCGGTGTCCATCCCGGGCGGCCGCGGCTGCGTGCGCTCGGCGGCGCGACGGGCGGTGAGCGCGCCCTCGGCCTCCGACAGCCGGTCGCGCACCTGCGCGCCGCGCCGCACCCGACGGCGCTGCAGCCACAGCGAGGGGACGACGAACAACGAGCGCACGACGAGCACCAGCGTCCCCGCCAGCACACCGACCACCAGAGCCCGCACCAGCGACCCGTGCTCGCCCCGCACGTCCCGGACCAGGCCGAACAGCTGCAGCCCCATCACCAGGAACACGGCGCTCTCGATCAGCAGCTCGAGCGTGCGCCACACCGCCTGCTCGTTCAGCCGGTCCTGCGCGCGCAGCCGCTTCGGGGCGTCGTGGCCGGTGACCAGGCCGGCGGTCACGGCGGCGACCAGCCCCGAGCCGCCCAGGTGCTCGGTCGGCAGCTACGCGACGAACGGCACCACCAGCGAGATCGCCACGTTGACGGTCGGGTGGTTGATCCGCGCCCGGACCGACAGGTTGACGCGGCCCACCAGCCAGCCGATGGCGACGGCGCTCACCACGGCCCACAGGAACCGGCCGGTGACGCTCCACAGCGTGACGGTGGCGGCCGTCGCGGCGATCGCCGAGCGCAGCAGCACCAGGGCCGTCGCGTCGTTCAGCATGCTCTCGCCCTCGAGCACGGTCACCAGCCGGGGGGACACGCGGGCGCGCCGCACGATCGTGGTCGCCACCGCGTCGGTGGGGCTGATCACGGCGCCGACGGCCAGGCCGGTGGCGAGTCCGATGCCGGGCACCAGGTGGGTCAGTGCGATGCCGACCACGGCGGTGGACAGCAGCACCAGCCCGACGGACAGCTCCGAGATGGTCGTCAGGTCCCGGCGGAAGTCCATCGTCGGCATCGCGACCGCCGCGGAGTACAGCAGCGGCGGCAGGACTATGCCGAGCACCCACCGGGGGTCGACCGTGATGGCCGGCACGGCCGGCAGGAAGCTGACGGCCACGCCGACCAGCACCAGCAGCAGCGGCGCGGACACGTGCACCCGTGGCGCGAGCTCCGTCACGGCGACCACCACCAGGACGCCGAGCACCACCCAGCCGACCGGTTCCATGCGGCGAGCCTCCTCGTCGGGCGAGAGCGGGACGCGAGCCCCGGGCCGCGCGAGGGTGCGGCACCGACGCGTTCCGAGTCTGCCCTGCGCGCGGCGATCCGGCCGGGGTGCGGCTGATATACACGGCGGGATGAGCAGCGCGGGACCGGCGGCCGAGGACGACGTCGTGCGACGGCTGCGCGCCGCGGGCTGCGTGTTCGCGGAGGAGGAGGCTCGGCTGCTGCTGGCGGAGGCGCCACCGGACCGGCTGAACGCCTGGGTGGACCGCCGGGTGGCCGGTGAGCCGCTGGAGCACGTGCTGGGCTGGGCGCTGTTCGACGGGCTGCGGGTGGCCGTCGGCCCCGGCGTGTTCGTGCCGCGCCGGCGCTCGGAGCTGCTGGTGCGGCAGGCGGTGGCCGCACTGCGGTCGCATGACGAGGACCACCGGCCCGTCGTCGTCGAGCTGTGCTGCGGTGCCGCGGCGGTTGCCGCCGCCGTCGGCCACCGGGTCCCGGGCGTCGAGCTGCACGCCGCCGACGTCGACCCCGCCGCCGTCGCCTTCGCCCGCCGCAACCTGACGCCGGTGGGCGGCACAGCCTGGCTGGGCGACCTCGACGAGCCGCTGCCCGAGCGCCTGCGCGGCCGCGTCGACGTGATGGTGGCGAACGCCCCGTACGTGCCGACCGACGAGGTCGCCTTCATGCCGACTGAGGCGCGCGACCACGAGCCGCTGCGGGCGCTGGACGGTGGACCGGACGGCGTGGACGTGCAGCGGCGGGTGGTTGGCGCCGCGCCGCGGTGGCTCGCGCCGGGCGGGGTGCTCGTCGTGGAGACCAGCCGCCGCCAGGCTCCGGTCACCGCCGCCGCGTTCCGCGCCGCCGGGCTCACCGCCCGGGTGGTGCGCAGCGAACGCCTGGACGGCACCGCCGTGGTGGGACACCGGGATCGCCGACGCGGGCACCGGTAGCGCCGGGATCGGTAGCCCATGCGCGCCGCACGGGTTACCGTCGTCCGGGTCCGCGAGAGCTTCGGCGCGTATCAGACGCCGCACGGGGAGGCGATGGTGAGCGAGGTGTCGGGGGAGATGCAGGCAGCGCTGCAGGCCGCCGGCATCCCCGACATCGAGGCCGACCAGCCGCTGGCCCGTTCGACACCGCCGCCGACGTTCCAGCTGGTGCGCACCTGGGTGCTGGACAGGACGGCCGAGCTGCGGGCGCTGCGCGCCGAGATCCACGAGGCGGTCACCGGTCACGTCGGCGAGATCCTCACCGGCGGCGTCCCCGAGCGGGTGGTGCTGGTCGCGTCCGAGCTGGCGACCAACGCGCTGCGCTACGGCATCCCCCCGACGCAGGTCTCGCTGCTGGCCGACGGTGCGACGTACCTGCTGGACGTGGAGGACCGCGCGGTGGACCGGCAGCCGGTGCTCGCGGCGGCGCGGCAGCACGGCGAGGGCGGGTTCGGGCTGTACCTGGCGCGCCGTCTGGCGCTGCAGGTCGGCTGGTACACGGACGGCACCAGCAAGCACGTGTGGGCGACGTTCCTGGCCGACGAGGTCTAGCTGGCCGACGAGGTCTGGCCGGGGACGACCCAGCCGGGGACGACCACCGCCCAGAGCCGGTCCCAGCCGCCCAGCACGGTCCGGCCGGCCACCAGCTCGACGCTCGGCACCTGCACCACGTCGCCCGATCCCGGCTCGTACACCGCCAGGACCGGCCCCTCCGCACCGACGGCGAGGGTGACGTGCCGAGGCGTCGCACCGTCGCCGACGAACAGCGCCGCCACCCGTCCGCCGGCCACGGCCGCGGCGACCGCCTCGGTGGCGGTGCGCCGCGAACCCTCGTCGTCGGGGTCCACCAGCCGGGTCCGGAACCGCGCCACGGGTCCGGCGCCCCCGTCGACCGGCACCCCGCCAACCCGCACCCCAACACCCCGCACCCCGCCCCAGATCCGCGTCAGCTCGGTCGCCACCGCCCACGGCGGCGTGCCGAGCGCTCGCGGCCACGGCACCTGCCACCGGCCGTCGGGCAGCACCAGCGCCGTGGTGCGCGCGTGCACCACCCGCTCGGCGGCCGCGAACCGCTCACCCAGGTCCGCGGCGGCGTGCCGACCGGTCCGGGCGTCGAACCCCTCGAGCAGCCACAGGGCGTAGACGGGGTCGGCCAGCGCGCGGGCCGTCACCAGGCACGCGGAGCCACACGTCGTGCCGCTGCGCTGCCGCAGCTGCCGGGACAGGGGGTCGAGCAGGGCGGGCAGCTGCTCGGGCGGAGTCGTGCGGAGGTGGTCCTCGAGCCGGTGCAGCGTCGGCTCGCGGTGACCGGCGGCCGCCGCGGCGAGCAGCACCGCCGCCGGGTCCGCCCACCGCATCGGCGAGCGTGACGCCGTCGGACCGCCGCCCGGCCGCTGCGCCCGAGCGGCGCACGCCCACGCGACCCTGCCGAGCGCGGCCCACTCCACCCGAGGGACGCTACCGGCGACCCGGCAGGCCCGCCGCGGCGCCCCGGTCGATCTGCTGCGTCGCGCACCGCCGTCCGGACCCGGGCTCCCGGCGCACCCGCCGCACATCGGACCGCCGGAGCCGCGCCCGGACGCCGCAACAGGCAGGAGGATGAGAGCCGGGAGCGGGCCGGGACGCAGGGGCCGGCGCGGGAGGGGAGCAGACGTGGCGCGCAAGACGATCGTCATCACCGGTGCGAGCGACGGGATCGGCGCGGCCGCCGCCCGGGAGCTGGCCGCGGCGGGTCACGAGGTGGTGGTGGTCGGTCGTGATCCCGACCGCACCCGGTCGGTCGCCGAGGAGCTGGACGCCGAGCACCACGTCGCCGACTTCACGCGGCTGGACGACGTCCGGGCGCTCGCCGCCGCGCTGGCCGGCGCGCACCGGCGCATCGACGTGCTGGCCAACAACGCCGGCGGGTTCAACGACCGCCGCTCCGTCACGCCGGACGGTCACGAGCGCACGTTCCAGGTGAACCACCTCGCGCCGTTCCTGCTGACCACGCTGCTCATGGACACCCTGGTCGAGTCGGTGGCCAGCGTGATCACCACGTCCAGCGTCGCCGCCCGGCGGGCCCGCGTGGACCTGGACGACCTCGACAGCGGCCACGGCTACTCGGCGCACGGTGCCTACGGCGCGAGCAAGCTGGAGAACATCCTGTTCACCCGCGAGCTGCACCGGCGCTACCACCGCCGCGGCATCTCCACGGCGACCTTCCACCCGGGCGGGGTGGCGACGAGCTTCGCGACGGACGCCGACCACCTGTGGGGCCGGGTGTACCGGTCGCCGCTCGGCCGGCGGGTGATGATCGGGCCGGAGCGGGGCGCCGACACGCTCGTCTGGCTCGCCGAGGGCACCGCCGGCGAGGACTGGGTGTCCGGCCAGTACTGGGTCAAGCGCCGGATCGCCCGCACCAACCCGCTGGCGGCCGACCGCGACCTGGCCCGCGGCCTCTGGGAGGCCAGCGCCGCCATGGTGGAGGAGTAGGCCGGCACCCGAGCTCGGGGTG
Organism: Cellulomonas sp. 73-145; assembly: GCA_001898185.1. Classification (GTDB taxonomy): domain Bacteria; phylum Actinomycetota; class Actinomycetes; order Actinomycetales; family Cellulomonadaceae; genus Cellulomonas. The sequence goes on from MKTI01000006.1 coordinate 331,830, forward strand.
GTGGACGACGACCTACGGCTGCGCGTGCCGCCCGCGCGGCGCCGGGTCGCCCTCGGCGCCACCGGTGCCCGCCGGTCGGACGCGGAACGCCTCGACCACCGCGGCGATGTCCCGCGGCGTGCCGTGCTCGTCCACCGCGGCGGCGTACGCGTGCTCGAGGGTCTCGACGAGCGCGGTCGGCGCCCCGGCCCGCCGGGCCTCCGCCGCGACCAGCTCGAGGTCCTTGCGCAGACCGGCCAGCTCGAACTGCGGCTCGTAGTCGCCGGACAGCATCGCTGCGCCCTTGACGTGGGCGTACGGGCTGTCCGGCTGGCCGCCGTCGATCGCGTCCAGGAACAGCTGCGGGTCCAGGCCCCACACCTGCGCCAGCGCCACCGACTGCGCCACCCCGGCGGTCAGCGTGGCGATCCAGGCGTTGGTCACCAGCTTCAGCTGTGACGCCGGTCCGGGTCGGTCCGCCACCCAGACGGTCCTCGTCCCGATGGCGTCCAGCACGGGCTGCACACGAGGGCGCAGCTCTTCCGGGCCCGACGCGAGCACCACGAGCTTGCCGGCCAGGGCCGGCTTGCGGGTGCCCAGCACCGGAGCGTCGACGAACGCCACGCCGTGCTGCTCGGCCAGCCCCGCCAGCCGGGCCGTGCCCTCGCTGCCGACGGTGCTCGACTGCACCCACACCGCGCCGGCGGGCATCGCCTCGATCGCCTCACCCATGACGGCCACTACCGCGTCGGTGTCGAACAGCATGGTCAGCACCACGTCGGCGTCGCGCACCGCCTCCGCCGGGGAGTCGGCCACCTTGGCACCGAGCTCGCCCAGCGGCTCGGCCTTCTCCCGGCTGCGGTTCCACACCGTGGTGGACACCCCCGCGCGCAGCAGCGAGACGGCGAACCCGTATCCCATCGTGCCCGTGCCGAGCACGGTCACCCGCAGGTCGTCACTCATGGCACACACGGTCGCACCGACACGCCGTGCGCGCGCGTCGACCTGGCCCTCCGGACCCCCGGCTCAGTCCTCCGGCACCCAGTTGAACTCGTCCGGGTGCGCCCCGGTCCGTAGGCCGCGGTCCAGCGCCTCGATCGCGGCCATCTCGTCGTCCGCCAGCTCGAAGTCGAACAGCGCCAGGTTCTCCGCCATGCGCTCGCGGTGCGTCGTCTTGGGGAACACCACGTCCCCGCGCTGCAGGTGCCACCGCAGCGCCACCTGCGCCGGCGTGCGCCCGTGCTCGCCGCCGATGCGCACCAGCTCCGGGTCGGACAGCACCTTGCCCTGCGCGATGGGCGACCAGGCCTCGGTGACGATGCCGTGCTCGCGGCCGTAGGCGCGCAGCGGGTTCTGGGAGAGGTACGGGTGCACCTCGATCTGGTTGACCGCCGGCGTGACGGCCGAGGTCTCGGCGAGCCGGCGCAGGTGCTGCTCGGTGAAGTTGGAGACGCCGATCGCCCGGATCCGCCCGGTCCCGTACAGCGCCTCGAGCGCCTGCCACGTCTCGACGAAGTCCCCGACCTTCGGCATCGGCCAGTGGATCAGGAACAGGTCGACGTAGGGGGTGCCGAGCGCGTCGATGCTGCGCTCGAAGGCGTCGTGCGCGGCGCGCGGGTCGTGGGACGCGTTGCTCAGCTTGCTGGTGATGAAGACGTCGGAGCGGTCGAGGCCGGACCGCGCGAGCGCCTCCCCCACCCCGGCCTCGTTCTTGTACATCTGCGCGGTGTCGACGTGCCGGTAGCCGGCCTCGAAGGCGTCGAGCACCACCTCCGCGGTCCGCGAGGGTTCCACCTGGAACACCCCGAAGCCCAGCTGCGGGATCTCGACCCCGTTGTTCAGCGTCAGGTGGGGCACGACGGCAGGCACGGTGGCTCCTTCACGAGCGGGAACGACGGGCGGGCTGACGGGTGAGGTCGCAGACGACCGTCCACTCCCATCAGACCGCCGATCCGGCCTCACCGCCAGGCAGCCCGCCGAGCGCCGTCAGGCGGCGCGGACCGCCGCCGCCTCGCGCGCCGGCCGCAGCATCGGCACGATCCACGGCCCGTCGTCCCCCGCCAGCGACACCTGTGCGCCGGTCTCCTCGTAGCCCATCTCGGCGTAGTAGGCGACGTTCTCCGGCTTGGTCGTCTCCAGGTACGACCGCTCCCCGGCCTCGTCCGCCAGCGCGAACGCCTGCTGGATCAGGCGGTAGCCGCGCCCTGCGCGCTGCAGGTCGGGCCGCACGCCCAGCGCCTCCACGTACCAGGCATCCGTCGGCACGCCCCCCGCGGTCAGCGAGCCGAACCGGGCGATGCCCCGGCTGTGCTCGCGCGTGATGGTCGCCATCCGGGCGATACGCAGCCCCTGCCGCAGCCAGCGGGCGGTGCTCATCGGATAGGTGTGCGGCGGGTAGATGGCGATGGCCCCGGTCACCACCGACCCGATGCGGGTGACGTAGGCGCGGCCGTGGTTGATCGCGTCGTCGAGCGTCATCCGGTAGAGCGCCTGCAGCTCCTGCTCGCGGCGCCTCGGGTCCGGGAACAGGTGCCGGTAGCCGGGGTCGTCGGCCAGTGCCGCCGCCAGCACCTGAGCGGCACCCCGCCGGTCGGCCTCCACGAGCGGGACCAGCACGTCCGGCGTCGTCCGGACCGTGTGCACCCGCGCGGGTCTGCGCTCGGTGCCGTCCGTGACCATAGGCGCATGATCACCCGGACGTTCGTCCAGTTGCAACACCGGGCTGTGACTCGGAGAGCCGTTCGGGTGACGAACGCGGCCGGAGGTGCCGGGTTCGTCCTCCCAGGTCCGACGTGGTGGGATGTCCGCACGGCGACGGAGCCGACGACGAGCAGGAGGCCGGATGACCCCCGCACGGCAGACCCTGGGCACCCGGGTGCGCCGGGTGGCCGCCCGGACGTTCTGGCTGGTGAGCCGGTGGCGGCTGGCGACGGAGCGGGTGCCGGTGGACGGGACCGGCGTGCTGATCGGTGCCCCGCACACGTCCAACTGGGACTTCGTGCTGATGCTCGCGATCGCCTGGGAGGCCGGTCTGCCCCTGCGCTGGCTCGGCAAGCACACCCTGTTCCGGGGGGCTGCCGGCCCGCTGATGCGCGCTCTCGGCGGCATCCCGGTGGACCGGCGGGACCCCACCGGCCTGGTCGACGCCGTGGTGGCGCGGCTGCGGGCCGGTGAGCGGTTCTACCTCGTCGTGACCCCCGAGGGCACGCGCTCCGGCAACGGGTGGAAGTCAGGGTTCTACCGGATCGCCCGCGCCGCGGACCTGCCCGTCACCCTCGGCTACGTCGACCGCACCACCATGACCACCGGCCTGGGCCCGACCCTGCGGCTCACCGGGGACGTGTCGGCGGACATGGACCGCATCCGGCGCTTCTACGCCGACAAGTCCGGACTGGTGCCCGCACGGCGCACGGAGCCCAGGCTGCGCGACGAGGGCGGCGCTGCTCCGGCCGTCGACCCCGCACCGGGCACCGCGGGCCCCGCCGGGCTGCGGCCGCCCGCCGCTCCGGATGCGGGTGCGTCGAACCCGACCTAGCGTCGACCGGGTCGGCCGTCGCACGACGGCAGCGAGCAGGAGGGAGCAGCCGATGGGACTCGACGACAAGATCCGTCACCAGGCCCAGGAGGTCAAGGGCAAGGCCGAGCAGGGCGTCGGTCGGGCGACCGAGAACGACCGCCTCGAGGCCGAGGGCAAGAAGGACGAGGCGGTGGGCGAGCTCAAGCAGGAGGGCGACCGCCTCAAGGACAAGCTGTCCTGATTCCCGCAGCACGCCCCGGCACCGACGTCGGTGCCGGGGCGTCGTGGCGTTCCGGGCCGATCCCCGACGCGTTCCGCTCAGCCGCCGTCACAAGGCCGCCGGGGGCGGTCGGATTGTGCCGACTCGCCGTCACAATGCTGCCCGAAGTGTCCTTACACGCCCGATTGGCTTTCCGACCAGGACCGACGTCCTGCGGGTGAAAAAGCACCAACTGCCCGAATTGAGGAGTCTGAGGGCCTTCCGGGGCGACTTGTCATCATCTACTGTCTGACCTGTCAACGAATGGGCAAACCCTCCGCAAGGGGGGGACGCAAAGCCACGGGACCCTCGGGGTCAGCCGGGCTACCGAACAGGCAGGACGGTCACATGGACCAGCGAGGATCGGCAGCAGAACCGGTCAACACGCCCCTCCAGCCCCTCTCCACACCCATTGCGCGTGTGCAGTCGTGGGCTGGCGTAGCGGCCAGGATCGGTGCGGGGACAGTGATCCCCCACCAGGACCTCGCCGCCTGAGGACCACCGCCTGAGCATCACCGTGCGCCGTCGGCGCGCTGCGACATCGTCGTTGCCGCACGCCGTCGGGTCGCCGGATTCCGTCTGGTCGCTGCACGCCGTTCGGTGAGGCGCTGCACGTCGCGAGGTGACTAGAGCTCGCCGAGCTTCTGCAGCCGCCGCATGGCCACCCAGCCCAGCGGGATGCGCAGCCAGTACGTCAGCACCCGGAACAGCACCGCGACGGACAGGGCGACACCGGGGTTGAGCCCGACGACGGCGCCGAGGCTGGCCGTCAGCGCGGCCTCGACCGTGCCGACACCACCCGGCGTCGGCACCAGCGAGCCCGCCGTCGTGCCCGCGAGGTACACGATCGCCACCTTGACCAGGCTGGTGCTCTGGCCGAGCGCGGCGAGGCTCGCGTCGAACGCGAGCACGTAGCCCATCGTCATCACGGTGCTGCCCAGCAGGCCCAGGCCCAGGCGGGTCGGCTGGCCGATCACCTGGATGAACCGCGGCCACGTCTGCCGCAGCGTCGGCATCGCCTTCGCCAGCGCCCACTGCCGCACGCGCGGCACCAGCAGCGCGGCGGCCACCAGGCCGGCGACGGCGGCGACGACGACGAGCACCACAGGGGAGACGGGCAGCGCCGACTGCTGCTGCGTGCCGGAGAGCAGGGACAGCACCAGCAGCAGCAGCACGGTGACGACGAACTGCGTCACCTGCACCAGCGCGACGGTGGCCGCAGCGAGGGTGGCCGTGACGCCGCGCTTGGTCAACGTGCGCAGGTTCAGCGCCGCGGGGCCGATGCCGGCGGGTGCCGCGAGGGCGACGAACGTGCCGGCCGTCTGCACCAGCGTGGCTCGCCACAGCGGCACCTTGACGGGGCTGAACGCGACCAGCGCCAGTGCTCCGCCGAGCAGCGTCATCAGGCCCAGCGCATAGGCCAGGACCGAGTACCGCCAGTCGCTGGCGCGCAGGGCGGCCGCGATCTCGTTCACGTTGATCGTGGTGAGCACCACGAACACCGCCACCACCGTGACGATTATCGTCAGCAGCGTCCGGGCGCCGAACCGCACCAGCTGCTGCGGCTCCACGTCGGCCTGGGGCAGCCGGGCGACCAGCGCCTCGCGGACCTCGGTCAGCACCTCCTTGTGCTGGCGCATCGCCTCGCGCGTCTGCCGCGGCAGCGCGATGGTCTGCAGCAGCGGACCGATCGCGGCCACGTCGGCGTCGTCCAGCGCATCCGCCGCCGACCGGACGGCGCGCTCGGCGCCCACGCGCAGGGCCAGCAGCGCCAGCACCTGCATCAGGTCCATCCGTCGCGCCAGCTCGGACGACGCGACGTCGCCCTGCTCCCAGCCGGTGAGCCACACCCGCGGGACCCCGTGCGAGACGGGTCCGACGACGATGTTGTCGCTGGTCACGGCACGGTGGGCGATGCCGGCCGCGTGGGCGCGGCGCAGCTGGGCCCACACCGCGCGCAGCAGCTCGTCGGTCAGCCGGGCGTCCGGCAGGTCGGTCAACGGGACGCCGCCGTGCGGGTGGTCCAGCAGCAGCAGCATCGAGTCGGCGTTCTCGCCGATCCGCAGCAGGCCGGGGGTGTCCACACCGGCGGCCTCGGCGGCGTAGGAGAGCAGGGCGGCGCGCTCGGCGGCCTGGCGCAGGGACACCACCGACCGGCCCTCGAGACCGCGCAGCCGCAGGCTGCGCCACAGGCGGGCCAACGAGCCGACCACCTGGCGGTCGCGGTCGAGGACCACCAGGTCGAGCACCTCGTCGTACGCCGTCTCGACGCGGTACACGCGGGTGCCGGACGAGCGGGCCAGCGCGGCGGAGGCCGGGTCGGGATCGGGCAGCGGCGGGTACCGGTCGCGGTGCGGTGCCGCGGCGGTCTCCTGGTCCGGCACCCGCACCAGCCGCCGCGGCGTGTAGCCGGCCCGGCGCACACCGACCGCGAGGTCCTCGCCGTACGCGCGCTGGGGGGCGACGCCGGACACGTACCGGACGGCCATCCCGACGATCCGGCCCAGCAGCACCGACACCGCGACGCCCGGCAGGGACACCTGCCCGGTGATCAGCGTGATGCCGACGGCGACCCACAGGGCGTTCCAGCCCCACCGCACCGAGGCGCTGACCCGAGACCCGGCGACGGTCAGCACCCCGGCCGCCAGTGCGGCGTACGCCGGCAACGTCAGCTGCCAGCCGGTGCCGACGCGGATCGAGAGGTTCTGGGCCAGGTCGGTGGACGTCAGGCCGCTGATCAGCCAGTGGGCGCCGGCGTTCAGCGCGAGCGCCGCAGCACCGCCGACCATCGTCTCGAGCAGCAGCCGTCCGCGCCGGCGCAGCGCCTGCTCGCCGAGCACCAGCAGCGGCACCGCCAGCGTGATCAGCCCCACCAGGGCGTTCACCGGGACGAACAGGATGCGTCGCAGCAGGGTGGCGAAGCCCTGGACGTCCTCCGCGACGCCGGAGGTGGTGTTGTGCGCGTACGAGGCCAGCGCCAGCACCAGCGCCACGCCGAGCACTCCGAGCACCACGCCCAGCAGGTCGCTGGGATGCTGCACGCGCGACGTCGGGACGTCGATCACCTCGACGGGCGGAGGTGGCACCGCAGTGTGCAGCCGGAGGGTCGGCTGCTCGTGCGGGTCGGTGCCGGGCACGTCCTGCGCCGTGTCGTCCGCACGGGCGCCGGGCCCGGAGGACTGGGCGGTCATGCGGGCGAGTCTAGGCAGGGGACCCTCACCGGCGCGGTCGGTCGGCGCGGGTTCCGCGAGCCGTCTGCCGGGCGCTCGGGACAGTCGGTGAGCGGTGCTCGGAGCGCTCAGGACGACCGTGCGGGGTGCTCGGAGCGCTCAGGACAGACCGAGCGCCGTGCGCCAGTGCGCCGGGACCAGCGCGTAGCCGATGAACACCACCATGTCCATCACGGCGTGGGCGACCACCAGAGGCATCACCCGTCGGCGCCGGCGGTAGTACTCGGCGAACACGACGCCCATGACGGCGTTGCCGACGAACGGCCCCCAGCCCTGGTACAGGTGGTACGACCCGCGCAGCAGGGCGCTCGCGGCCACCACCAGCGGGCCCCGCCAGCGCAGCTCGCGCAGCCGTTCCGAGAGGTAGCCGACCGCCACGACCTCCTCGAGCAGCGCGTTCTGCACGGCGGAGAAGACGAGCACCGGCACCGTCCACCACGCCGCGTTCAGCGCGCTGGCCTGCACCTGCACGGTGATGCCGAGCGCCCGTCCGGCGGCGTACAGGCCGAGCCCCGGGATGCCGATCACCGCCGCCAGCCCCACGCCGACGGCCAGGTCCTGCCACGGGCGGCGAGCATCGAGGCCGAGGCGGCGCACCGCTGAGCGGCCGTTGGCCGACAGGAGGTACAGCGCGAGCGCGACGGGGACCAGGGCGAACGCGATGGAGAGCAGCTGGTAGGTCAGGTCCAGGAGCGGCCGTGGTGACTGGCTCTGGTTCAGCGCGGTGGTCTGGGACGCCAGCGGGGGGCCGGCGGTCAGGCTGGCGACCAGGCTCACCACCGCGTACACCCCGGAGCGGCCGAGGGACAGGCCGAGGACGATCCAGATCTCGGCGGTCAGCCGGCGGGAGATCGCCCGCCGACCGGGTGGGGGGGTCCCGACGGGTCGTTCGCCGGACGTCGTCGGTTCGGCCGGTGCCGTCCGGGCTGCCGAGCCCGCAGGGTTCACCGGCTCCCGCTCGGCCGCTGTCAGAGCGGCGCCCGTGGCGTCCGGGGCTGCCTCGTCGGCCGACATGCCGCGAAGCGTACGACCGGCGCCTACGCGCCGACGCGGCCTGGCCTGCCGCTCGGTGGTCCGGCGTGCCGCTCGGAGGTCTGGCATCGGTTCTCGGCGTGTACGCCCTCTGTACGTACATCAGGCGTACACGCGAAAACGAACCTCCCCTCGACCCGCGACACGCGGTCAGCCCTCGGGGTGGGTCGGGTCAGGTGGGCTCGGACGGGGGCCGGCCCGGACGGCGGGGCGGGCGCAGCCCGGGCGGGGTGCGCCCCGTCCGGGCCAGCGCCTCGCGGAGCAGCAGCTCGATCTGCGCGTTGACGCTGCGCAGGTCGTCGGCGGCCCACCGCGCGAGCGCGTCGTGCACCGCGGGGTCCAGCCGCAGGAGCACCGCCTTGCGCTCGCGCGGCTCGCCGCCGTCGCTCACGTGTACAGGGACCCGGTGTTGACGATCGGCGTGGCCCGGCTGTCGCCGCACAGCACGACGAGCAGGTTGGACACCATCGCCGCCTTGCGCTCCTCGTCGAGGGTGACCACGGCGTGGTCCTCGAGGCGCTTCAGCGCGTCCTCGACCATCGAGACGGCACCCTCGACGATGCGGCTGCGGGCCGCGATGATCGCGCCGGCCTGCTGCCGCTGCAGCATCGCCTGGGCGATCTCGGGGGCGTACGCGAGGCTGGAGATGCGCGCCTCGACCACCTCGAGGCCTGCGATCGCCACGCGGGCGGCGACCTCCGCGGCGATCTCGCCGGACACCACATCGGTGGCGCCGCGCAGGGTCTCCTCGCCCGTGTCCGGGCGGTCGTACGGGTGGGACATCGCGACGTGCCGCAGGGCCGACTCGGACTGCACGCGCACGAAGTCGACGTAGTCCTCGACCGCGAACGTCGCCTTGGCGGTGTCCGCCACCTGCCAGACGACGATCGCGGCGATGTTCACCGGGTTGCCGTCGGCGTCGTTGACCTTGAGCTCGTTCGTCTCGAAGTTGCGCACCCGTACCGACACCCGCCGCCGGTTGCTCAGCGGGACGGTTGTGTACAGGCCGGTGCGGCGGACGGTGCCCATGTAGCGGCCGAACAGCTGCACCACGCGGGTGGAGCCCGGGCTGATCACGCCGATGCCGGTGAAGGTGAGCACCGCCACGGCGATCAGCAGCACGCCGAGGCCGGCGTGGGAGTCGTCGCCGGTGGAGTCGGCGGCCGCGAACTGGCTGAACGCGGTGATGACCAGCGCGACGTCGATCAGGAGCAGCAGCACCGTGGCGGCGCTGCCGAGGGACCAGGCGGTCCGCTCCGACACGTCGACCCGCGTCCCTCCGCTGCCCACCGGGCGACCGGCGGGTTGGCCCCCGACCGACTCCTGCGGGGGTGAGGCGATGTCCGACATCTGGCTCGTGCTCCTTCGCTGACCGGCGGCCCCGGTACGGGACCGCGATAGCAAAGTGATATCAGGTTTGCGAGGCGGACGAGAGGGATTTCGTCGACCGGGTTCCGCTGGACGGGTCCGGTTCGGGGTGCGGACGCGACGTCGCGCGCCGACGGCGACAGCCGCGCACGACGATGCCCGGGGCCGACGCGGTGGTCGGCGCCCGGGCATCGGGTGCAGCGGTCGCCTCAGGCGAAGCGCCGGCGTCAGGAGAAGCGGCGCAGGCGCAGGGAGTTGGTGACGACGAGCACGGAGGAGAACGCCATCGCCGCGCCCGCGATCATCGGGTTGAGCAGGCCGGTCGCCGCCAGCGGGATCGCCGCCACGTTGTACGCGAAGGCCCAGAACAGGTTCTGCCGAATGATCCGCAACGTGGTGCGGGACAGCCGGATCGCCTGGGGCGCCGACTGCAGGTCACCACGCACCAGCGTCAGGTCCGCCGCCTCGATGGCGACGTCGGTGCCGGTGCCCATCGCGAGGCCGAGGTCGGCGGCGGCGAGCGCTGCGGCATCGTTCACCCCGTCACCGACCATCGCCACGGTCGCACCGCCGGCACGCAGCCGGTCGACGGCCGCGACCTTGTCCTCGGGGAGCACCTGCGCCACCACGTCGGCCTCGTCGATGCCGACCTCGCGCGCCGCCACCCGGGCCGCCCGCGGGTTGTCGCCCGTGAGCAGCACCGGCCGCATGCCGAGGGACCGGAGCTCGGCGATCGCCTGTGCCGAGGTCGGCTTCACCGGGTCGCGCAGCACCAGCACGCCGCGAGCCGACCCGTCCCAGGCGGCCATCACGGCGGTGGCGCCGTCGGCCTCGGCGGCGTCGAACCGCTCGTCGAGCGACGTGGTGTCGACGCCCTGCTCGTGCAGCCAGGCGGGACGCCCGACGAGCACGCGGCGGGCGAGGCCGACACCGGCGTGCGCGGCGCGCACCACCCCGGTGACCCCGCGGCCGGGGGTCTCGACGAAGTCGTGCACGTCGAGCTCCGGTGCCGCGGGGCCGGTGGAGCCGTCGTCCGCTCCGGGCGTCTCGCCGGCCAGTGCGTGCGCCTGGTCGCCGTCGGCCGTCCGGACGGCACCCACCGCGACCGGTGCCGCGGTGCGCTCGTCCGCCGCTGCGGTGATCGCCGCGGCGATGGGGTGCTGGGAGCCGCGCTCCACGGCACCGGCCGCCGCGAGGACGTCGTCCGCGTCGGCACCGTCGGGCACCAGCACGTCGACCAGGCGCATCGCGCCGGCGGTGATGGTGCCGGTCTTGTCGAGCACCACGGTGTCCACGGCGCGGGTGCGCTCGAGGATCTCCGGGCCCTTGATCAGGATGCCGAGCTGCGCACCGCGTCCGGTGCCGACCAGCAGGGCGGTCGGTGTGGCCAGGCCCAGGGCGCAGGGGCAGGCGATGATCATCACGGCGACGGCCGCAGTGAAGGCCGCCTGCGCCGAGGCGCCGGACAGCAGCCACACCACGAGCGTCGCGACGGACAGGGCCAGCACCACCGGGACGAACACCGCCGAGATCCGGTCGGCCAGGCGCTGCACGGGTGCCTTGCCGGTCTGCGCCGAGGCGACCAGCCGGCCGATCTGCGCCAGCCGGGTCTGCTCGCCGACGCGGGTGGCCCGCACGATGAGGTGGCCCGACGTGTTGACCGTCGCACCGGTGACCTGGTCGCCCGGGCCGACGTCGACCGGTACCGGCTCGCCGGTGAGCAGCGAGGCGTCGACCGCGGCGGTGCCGCGCACCACGACGCCGTCCGTCGCGATCTTCTCGCCGGGGCGGACCACGAACTCGTCGTCCACCCGCAGGGCCGCCACCGGCACGCGCCGCTCCACGCCGCCCACCAGGACGGACACGTCCTTGGCGCCGAGGTCGAGCAGCGCACGCAGGGCGTCACCGGCCCGGCGCCGCGAGCGGTGCTCGGCGTACCGGCCGGCCAGCAGGAAGGTGGTGACCACGGCGGCCACCTCGAAGTAGAGCTCGGGCGTGGTCATGCCGTGGGCGCGCGACGGGATGAGCGTCGGGCGCATGTGCATGCCCAGCTCGCCGGCGCCGCCCAGCAGCAGGGCCCACAGCGACCAGGCCGTGGCGGCGATGATGCCGAGCGAGACCAGGGTGTCCATGGTCGACGAGCCGTGCCGACCGGCCGCCAGCGCCGCCCGGTGGAACGGCAGCGCCGCCCACGTCGCCACCGGCAGGGCCAGGGCCGCGACCACCCACTGCCAGCCGCGGAACTGCAGCACCGAGACCATCGAGATCAGCACCACCGGGACGGTGAGCACCGCGGCGAGCCGCAGCCGCCGGCGCAGGTCGGTGCCGCGCGCATCGGTCGGCGCAGAGGTGTCCTCCTCGCCCATGCCCATGCCCATGCCGCCGGTGACCGCCGCGATCTCCTCGTCGGTCATCGCGGGCTCGTGCACGATCGGGTGCGCGTCGTAACCGGCCGCCTGCACGGCGGCGACCAGGGCGTCGACGTCGGCCGGGGAACCCCCCTCGGGGACCTCGACCCGCACGTGCGCCTGCTCCAGCGCGAGGTTCACCGTCGCCTGCACCCCGGGCACGCGGTTGAGCCGCTTCTCCACACGGGCGACGCAGGAGGCGCAGGTCATCCCCTCGACGGCGAGGTCGAGCTCGACCACCCCGGTCGCGTCCGGGGTGCCGGCGACGGAGGTGCTCACAGCAGCGAGCCCCGCGGGGTCACGGCGTAGCCGGCCTCGTCGATCGCGGCGGCGATGGCCTCGTCGGAGATCGGGGCGTCGGAGGTGACCTTCACCGGGGACGAGCCGCCGGCGACCAGGTCGATCGACACGTCGGTGACGCCGGGGATCGCCGTCAGCTCGGACGTGACGTGCTGCACGCAGTGGCCGCAGGTCATGCCGTCGACGGAGAACTGGGTGGTGGTGCTCATGGCTTCTCCTTGGTGGGGGTGGGGACTAGCTGCGGACCAGGCGGGCGATCGCGTCGGCCGCCTCGCGGACCTTCTCGTGGCCGGCCTCGTGGGACTGGCGGGCGGCGTCGACGACGCAGTGGTCGAGGTGGTCCTCGAGCAGCCCCAGGCCGACGGCCTGCAGCGCCTTGGTCACCGCGGCGATCTGGGTGAGGACGTCGATGCAGTACGTGTCCTCGTCCACCATGCGCGCGATGCCGCGCACCTGCCCCTCCACGCGGCGCAGCCGCTTGAGGTAGGCGTCCTTGTCGTCGCTGTAACCGGGCACGGGGTCCTCCTCGTCGGGCCGCCGTCGACCCGTCGCTCGTGACTATATACCCCTACCGGGTATTGGTACGAGGGACCGACGGCCCGAGGTGACGACGGGGTTTGGCCCGTCCCCTGGGCGAGCGCGTCCGGGAAGGCTGAGGATGACGACGACCAGACCAACCGACCGGCGAGAGGGCTGCCATGGACCACGTCGCACGAGCGGAGGTGCTGATCGGTGCACCCGCGGAACGGGTGTGGGACGTGCTCACCAGCCCGGAACCGCGCCCCGAGATCATGTTCGGCGCCCGGACAGTCAGCGACTGGCAGCCCGGCCACCCGATCACCTGGAGCGGCCAGTGGGAGGGTCATCCGTTCGAGGACAAGGGCGAGGTGCTGGAGGTCGAGCGCCCGCGCCGGCTGGTGGTGACGCACTTCAGCCCGATGTCGGGACAGCCCGACGTGCCCGAGAGCTACCACCGGCTGCAGTACGTGCTCGAACCGGTCGACGGCGGGACCAGGGTGGTGCTCGAGCAGGACAACAACCCGACGGCGGAGTCCGCCGAGCACAGCGCGGCCAACTGGCGCGCGATGCTCGACGGGTTGAAGACGGTGTCGGAGGCGCCGGGGGCCTAGCTCGTCCGTCGCCGAGCCGGGTCAGTGCCCGCCGAGGTAGACGCCGCCCCAGGCGACGCCCTCAGCATCGTGCGCCGGGAGGTACTGCCGCGGGTCGTGGAGGCGCCCGCACCGCGGGCAGCGCAGGACGACGACGGTGTGGTCCTCCGGGTTCGGGTGCAGCACGTGCCGGCCGTGCCACCCCAGGTAGCAGCGCAGCGACGCGCGGCCGCCGCACAGACCGGTGAGGACGTCCCAGCGCAGCCGCGGTGCTGCAGCGAGCATCGAACCGGCGAACGCGAGCGGGTGGGGGGCGTCCCGGAGCTCGGCATCGAGCTCCTCCCGGTACCGCCGCCTGGCAGCCAGCGGCAGCAACCGCACGGCGGCGGTCAGCAGGGCGGTCGCGAGCCGGGGCATGTCAGGCCTCGTCCGGCAGCGGTGACGAGGCCACCGGTCCCGCGAGACGGCGTCGTAGGCGAGCCTGCCGCGCGGCGACGCCGGCCAGGGCGGTCCGGGCCTGCTCGGTGCCGGCGGGAGTGAGCCGGTAGAACCGACGGCGGGGGCGTCCGACGGCAGACGGGTCGACGGCCTCCCACTCGCTCTCGACCCAGCCCGCTGCCTCGAGCCGTGCGAGCACCGGGTGGATCGTGCCGCTCGGAAGCCCGGTGACGGCCCCGAGCTCGAGTCCGTAGCGCGCGGATCGGGGAGCCTCGAGGAAGGTCTGGAGAACCAGGACGACCGCGCTGGACATCCTTGGCATCGTCGCCATGGTCTAACTCTACCTAGGGTGCGTGAGACGGTACAGGGGCTGTCGGACGAGCCCGTACGTGATGCCGGCACCGCCCCCGACCACCGCACCGAAGACCCATCCGGGCGAGTCCGGTCCTTGGACCAGCCCGACGACCGCGACTGCGAGGTATGCGGTCGCCGCCAGTGCGCGCCAGACGACGGCACTGCGGGGCCCCCGAGCGGCGTGCACCATGGCCAGCAGCGCAGCTGAACCAGCGGCCACCTCGGGCAGCAGTGCCATGCGCACAACCTAGGTGCGGCGCCGGCCGCTCAGAGGGCGTATCGACGACCTGACGTCGCCACCTCTCGCCCTGCCGAACCCTCAGGCTGTCGGGTGCTCCGCACCGGCGGCCGCAGCGGCCGCGGCCGGCAGGGCCGCCTCGATCCGGCCGATCGCCTCCTCGTCGTGCGCGGCCGAGACGAACCACGCCTCGAACGGCGAGGGCGGCGCGTACACCCCCTGCTCGAGCAGAGCGTGGAAGAAGGGCGTGTACCGCCAGTGCTCGCTGGCCAGCACCGCGTCGTAGTCGCGTGCGCCCGCAGCGGCCGGTCCCGGCCCGAACATGGTGCTGAACAGCGACCCCGCCCACTGCATCGCGTGCGGCACCCCGGCCTCGCCGAGCGCCCGCGAGAGGGAGGTGCGCAGCCGGGCCGACGTGGCGTCGACCCGCGCGTAGACGTCGTCGTCGGCCAGCCGGAGCGTCGCGAGGCCTGCCGCCACCGCCACCGGGTTCCCGGACAAGGTCCCGGCTTGGTACACCGGCCCGAGCGGCGCGAGCGACGCCATCACGTCCGCCCGCCCGCCGACCGCCGCGACCGGCAGCCCGCCGCCGATCACCTTGCCGAACGTCAGCAGGTCCGGTGCCCAGCCCTCGGCCTGGCCCTCCAGCCCCCACCAGCCGGCCGGCGACACCCGGAAGCCGGTCAGCACCTCGTCCTGGATCAGCAGCGCACCCGCCTCGGCCGTGATCCGGCGCAGCTCGGCGTTGAACCCCGGCAGCGGCGGCACCACGCCCATGTTGGCGGGCGCGGCCTCCATGATCAGGGCGGCGATGCGGGGGCCGTGCGCCTCGAAGGCGGTGCGGACGGCGTCGAGGTCGTTGTAGGGGAGCACCAACGTCTCGGCGGCGACCTCCGCCGTGACGCCCGCGGACCCCGGCAGGGCCAGCGTGGCGACGCCCGAGCCGGCCGCCGCCAGCAGCGCGTCGACGTGCCCGTGGTAGCAGCCGGCGAACTTCACGACGAGGTCGCGGCCGGTGAACCCGCGCGCCAGGCGCAGCGCCGTCATCGTCGCCTCGGTGCCCGTCGACACCAGGCGCAGCCGCTCGGCCGCGGGGACCCGGCGGCGGATCTCCTCCGCCAGCTCGACCTCGGCGATCGTCGGGGCGCCGAAGCTGAGCCCTCGGGCCGCCGCCTCCTGCACCGCCGCGACCACCTCGGGATGCGCGTGCCCCAGCAGAGCGGGTCCCCAGGACCCGACGAGGTCCACGTACTCGGCCCCGTCGACGTCCCGCACGTACGCGCCGCGCGCCGAGGCGATGAACCGCGGTGTCCCACCGACCGACCCGTACGCGCGCACCGGCGAGTTCACCCCACCGGGGATCACCCCCAGGGCGCGGTCGAAGGCGTCCGCGCTCGCGGACTGCTCGGTACGGGCGTGGGTCATCGGGTCCCCTCGGAGAGCCAGTGGGCCAGCTCGACGGCCCAGTAGGTGAGCACGGCATCGGCGCCGGCGCGGCGGATCGACAGCACGGACTCGGTGATGGCACGACGGCGGTCGATCCAGCCGTTCGCGGCGGCGGCCTCGATCATGGCGTACTCGCCGGACACCTGGTACGCCCAGACCGGCACGGGAGACGTGGCGGCGACGTCGGCCAGCACGTCCAGGTAGGACATCGCCGGCTTCACCATGACGACGTCGGCCCCCTCGGCCACGTCGGCCTCCACCTCGCGGGCGGCCTCCCGGCGGTTGGCGGGGTCCATCTGGTACGTGCGGCGGTCGCCCTGCAGCTCGCTCTCGACCGCCTCGCGGAACGGGCCGTAGAACGCCGACGCGTACTTGGCGGCGTAGGCCAGCAGCGCGGTGCCGGTGAACCCTGCCGCGTCGAGGGCGTCGCGGCAGGCCGCCGTCTGGCCGTCCATCATCCCGGACAGCCCGATCAGGTCGACACCCGCCTCCGCCTGCGCCAGCGCCATGTCGGCGTACCGGACCAGCGTCGCGTCGTTGTCCACGCTGCCGTCCGGCGCCAGCACGCCGCAGTGGCCGTGGTCGGTGAACTCGTCCAGGCACAGGTCCGCCTGCACGACGAGCGCGTCGCCCACCTCGGCCACCACGTCCGCGATCGCCAGGTTGAGGATGCCGTCGGGCTCGGTGGCGCAGCTGCCGACCGCGTCCCGGCGCTGCGGGATGCCGAACAGCATCACGCCGCCGATGCCGGCCTCGGCCGCCTCGACGGCCGCGCGGCGCAGCGAGTCGCGGGTGTGCTGGAGCACGCCCGGCATCGAGCCGAGGGGGCGTGGGTCGGTCAGAGCCTCCTTGACGAACATCGGCAGGATCAGCTGCTCGGCGTGCACCCGGGTCTGGGCGGCGAGGCGGCGACGGGCGGGCGTGGCGCGCATCCGGCGCAGGCGGACGCGTCCCGGTGTGGGGACGGAGGTCGGCACGGAGGTCGGGACGCTGGTCGGGACCGTGGTCATCGGGTCTCCTTCGGATCGAGGTCTGCTGCGTCCGGTGCGGCGGGAGCCGGTGGGGCATCGCCGTGGGCGGCGGCCACCGCGTCGGCCAGGGCGCCGACCAGGGCGGTCATGGTGCGTTCGGGGGCGACGACGGCGACGGGCAGATCGGCGTCGCGGGCGGCGTCCGCCGTCGTCGGCCCGATGCAGGCCAGCAGCGTCCCGCTCGGCGGCGGTCCCAGCCGGGCGGCGAGGGCCCGGACGGTGCTCGGTGAGGTCAGCAGCGCCGCGGAGATCGACCCGTCCCGCCAGGCGTCCACCACGTCGTCGGGCGCCGGGCCGGCCGGCACCGTGCGGTACGCGACGACGTCGTCCACCGCCCAGCCGCCCGCCCGCAGCCCGTCCACCAGCTCGGGACCGGCCAGATCGCCACGCGTGAAGAGCACCCGGGCCCCGGCGACGTCGGGCGTCGGCCACGCGTCGGCCAGCGCACGCGCGCCGGAGGTGCCGACGAGGTCCGCGGTGACTCCCACGGTCGCGAGCGCGCGCGCCGTCGCGGGCCCCACGGCCGCCACCTTGGTCCGGCCCACCACGTCGCCCAGCGCCTCGGCGCTCTCCAGCGCGCGTCCGACGAGCGCACCGACCGCCGCCGCACTGGTCACCGCCAGCCACGCGTACCGGCCGGCCCGCAGGTCGGCCAGCGCCGCGTCGAGCACCGTCGGGTCGTCGACCGCCTCGGTCCGCACCAGCGGCACCACCACGGGCTCGGCGCCGGCCACCCGCAACGCGGCCTCGGCGTCGGCACTCCCGGATGCCGGCCGTGGCACCAGCACCCGCAGGCCTTCGAGCGGACCGGTCATCCGCGCACCGTCGGCTGCGCCGCGCCGCGGCCCTGGGCGGTGTCGTCTCCCGCGGGACCGCCCGCTACCGCCGGGCCGCCCGATGCCCCCGGCCCGCCCGGTGCCCCCGGCCCGACCGGCGCCAGCTCCGCCGCCCCGTCCTCCAGCAGCAGGTCCGCCACCCGGGTCCCCAGGTCGGCGGCGGCAGCCACGTCGGCAGCGGGCGCAGCCAGCGTGCGGCGCAGCGCACGGCTGCCGTCCACACCCGCCACCACGGCCTGCAGCTCCAGCTGGTCTCCGACCAGCTGTGCCAGCGCACCGACCGGCGCCGCGCAGCCCGCCTCGAGCCGCGCCAGCAGCGCCCGCTCCGCGGTGACCGCCAGCCGGGTGGCGGGATCGTCCAGCGTGCGCAGCGCTGCCGCCAGGGCGCCGTCCCCCGAGGCGTCCTCGGCCCGCACCTCCACCGCCAGCGCGCCCTGCCCGGGTGCCGGCAGCATCAAGTCCGCGTCGAACACCTCGGTCACCGCGTCGAGCCGACCCAGCCGCGCCAGGCCGGCCCGCGCCAGCACCACCGCGTCGAGGTCACCGGGACCGGACCCGCCGGCGACCCGCCCGAGCCGGGTGTCCACGTTGCCGCGCAGGTCCACCACGTCCAGGTCCGGCCGTGCGGCGCGCAGCTGGGCGGCGCGCCGCGGCGACCCGGTGCCCACCCGCGCGCCGCGCGGCAGCTCCGCGAGCGTCAGACCGTCCCGCGCGCACAACGCGTCCCGCGGGTCCTGCCGGACGGGCACCGCCGCGACCACCAGCCCCGGTGCCGCACCGGTCGGCAGGTCCTTGAACGAGTGCACCGCCACGTCGCAGCGTCCCTCGAGCAGCGCGTCGCGCAGCGCGGTGACGAAGACGCCGGTCCCGCCCAGCGCCGCGAGGGAGGCACGGCTGCGGTCGCCCTCCGTGCGGACCCGGACCGTCTCCACCTCGAGGCCGGCCGCCGTGAGGTCGGCGGCCACGTGTCCGGTCTGGGTCAGCGCGAGCGCACTCGCGCGCGTGCCGATGCGCACCTGCATGGGCGTCAGTGTCCCTCCGGCTGCTGTGGCGTCGAAATTCGGGGCGATCGAGGCGCTTTCCGGCGGTGGTGCCGGACGGCATTGCGACCCACGTCACACCCGGCCCCAGAAATCATCGACCGCACATTTATGACAGGCCGTCAGAAAAATGGCGGCCTGTCGACTCCCCACGCCAGGTCAGCCCCGCGGCGCGAGCGCCGTCAGCAGCTCCGCGGCGGCCGAGCGCGCCTGCGGCACCACGGACGCCAGCCCGTTGCCGGACACCCACGCGCCCGTGAGCGCGAGCCCCGGCACCCGGGCGACCGCGTCGCGGACCGCTGCCACCGCGTCCCGGTGCGAGGCACTCGGGCGGGGCAGCGCCTGCGTCCACCGCACCACGTCGTGGCCCACCAGCCGCTCGGCCGGTAGCGGCACGCCCAGCAGCACCGCGGCGTCCGCGAGGGCCAGCCGCACCAGGTCGTCACCGGCCGGCAGCGCCGCGGCGTCGTCCTCCGCCCGCCCGAAGGACAGCCGCAGCACGTGCCGTCCCGGACCGGCGGCAGCCGCGAGCCACTCCCACTTCGCGGTGGCGTGCGTGAGCGCCTTGGCGGTCACGTCGGTGACGTCCGGGGCCACCAGCACCCCGGTGCCGCGGGGCGCCGCGTCGAGCGCGGTGACGCCGTCGAGCACCAGCGTGACCAGGGTGACCGGCGTGCCGTCGTCGGTCCGCATCGTGCCGGGGTCGGCACCGGTGAGCTCGGCGACCAGCGGGACCGCGGCAGGCGTGGCCAGCAGCACCCGGTCGGTGTGGACGTCCTCGTTCGCGGTCCGCACGACGAAGCCGCGGACCGAGTCGACCCCCGCCCCGACCGCTGCGCCGGCCCCGGACCGGTCGTCGTCCACCGCCAGACCGGTGACCGCGGACCGCACCCGCACCTCGCCGCCGTGCGCCCGCACGTCCGCGACCAGCGCGTCGACCAGCCGCCACACGCCGCCGGACAGCCCCTGCACCGCGGACCCGGCCGGTGCCGCTGCCCGCAGCGCGCCCACCGCCTTGCCGAGCGTCCCGTGCTGCGCCAGTGCCGCCCGCAGCCCCGGCGCGACGACGTCCACCGCCAGCTGGTCCGGGTCGGCCGCGTGCACACCGCCGACCAGCGGCCGCACCAGCCGGTCGAGCACCCGGGCGCCCATCCGGCTCCGCACCAGGGCGCCGAGCGTGGTGGCATCGGCACCGACCCGAGCCGGGAGCAGCCCGTCCAGCCGTGCCCGCCACGAGCCCAGCGCACCGAGCGTGCGTCGCACGTCGGCGGCTCCGGGGTCCGTCGGGATGCCGAGCAGACCGGTCGCCGGCAGCGGCCCGTCGCCGGTCACCAGGTGCACCCAGGAACCGCGCGGCGCGGGCGTGCACAGGTCGTCGGCCATCCCCAGCTCGCCGACCAGGGCGGCCACCGCACCACCGCGCGTCGCGAACGACTCCGCCCCGGCGTCCAGCCGTAGCCCGGCCACCTCGTGCGACCGCACGGCGCCGCCGGGCGCGTCGCGGCCGTCCAGCACCAGCACCCGCAGGCCCGCACGGGCGAGGTCACGCGCCGCGACCAGCCCACCGAGCCCGGCGCCGACGACGACGGCGTCCCAGCGCTGCTCGTCCGGCACGGCCTGGTCCGGTGTCCCGGCGACCGCGGCCGTCACTCCGGCGTCGTCGCTCACAGCGAGTGCACCAGCTCGACCAGCCTGGTCAGCACGTCGGGGTCGGTGTCCGGCGGCACTCCGTGACCCAGGTTGACCACGTGCGCCGGTGCCACCGACCCCCGCTCCACCACGTCGCGCACGTGCGCCTCGAGCACCTCCCACGGTGCCGCCAGCATCGCGGGGTCCACGTTGCCCTGCAGCGGCGTACGACCGCCCAGCCGCCAGCTCGCCTCGTCCAGCGGCACCCGGTAGTCCACGCCCATCACGTCGGCACCGGCGTCCCGCATGGCCACCAGCAGCTCGCCGGTGGCGACCCCGAAGTGCACGGCACGCACCCCGAGCTCCCGCACGCCGGCCAGCACCCGCGCCGAGGCGGGCACCACGTGCTGCGTGTAGTCGGTCAGCGACAGCGACCCCGCCCAGGAGTCGAACAGCTGCGCGGCCGACGCCCCGGCACGCACCTGCGCCTGCAGGAACGCCCCCGTCACGTCCGCCGCCCAGCTCATCAGCGCGTGCCACGCGGCCGGGTCGGAGTGCATCAGGCGGCGGGCGCCCAGGTGGTCGCGGGACGCCCGGCCCTCGACCAGGTAGGCGGCGAGCGTGAACGGGGCGCCCGCGAACCCGATCAGCGGGGTGTCGCCCAGGGCGGCCACCGCGGCGCGCACCCCGGCGGTCACCGGGGCCGCCCGCTCGTCGTCCAGCGGGCCCAGGTCGCGCAGCCGGGCGACGTCGTCGAGCGTCCGCACGGGCGAGGCGAACACGGGGCCAACCCCAGGCTCGATCTTCACGTCGACGCCGAGCAGCGCCATGGGCACGACGATGTCCGAGAAGAAGATCGCCGCGTCGACCCCGTGCCGGCGCACCGGCTGCAGCGTCAGCTCCGCCGCGAGGTCCGGGTCCAGGCACGAGTCGAGCATCGCGACGCCCGCGCGGGAGGCCCGGTACTCCGGCAGCGACCGTCCCGCCTGGCGCATGAACCACACTGGCAACCGTCGGGGCCGGTGCCCGGAATACGCGCTGACCAGGGGAGAATTGGTGGTGCGGCCGGTACGCAGAGGGTGGTCCTCGGGAAGGGTCACACCGCGATTGTGCCGGACAAATGTTCGGGTGATTCAATCGGCCGCGTGGCGCTGCTCAGCTGTGCCGCCAGCCATCACGATCTCGAGCTGTCCGCCCTGGAACGTCTGTCCACCGACTGGGCCGGCGTCGGCCCCGAGCTCGTGGCGGCGGCGGGTCCCGTCCGGGGTGCCGTGGTCCTCGCCACGTGCAACCGATTCGAGCTGTACCTGGACGTCGACGACGAGCGGCTCGCCGAGGCCTGTGCCGCGGCGTCCGAGGCCGTCGCCGCGCGGTCCGGCCTGGCGCCGGCCACCGTCCGCGGCCACCTGCGCCACCGCACCGAGGCCGAGGCCGCCCAGCACCTGTTCGCCGTCGCCGCCGGGCTGGACTCGATGGTGGTCGGCGAGCGCGAGATCGCCGGACAGGTGCGGCGGGCGCTGACCCACGCGCGCCGCGAGGGGACCACCACGTCGGTGCTGGAGCAGCTGTTCCAGCGGGCGTCGCGGGTGTCCCGTGCGGTCGAGGCGGCGACCGGGCTCGGCGGCACGGGCCGGTCCGTGGTCGGGGTCGCGCTGGACCTCGCGGCGGGCACGCTGCGTCGACACGTGCACGACGGGGCCGGCGCCGCGGACGAGCACGTGGACTGGTCAGGGCTCCGCGTGGTGCTGGTCGGCACCGGCTCCTACGCCGGCGCCAGCCTCGCGGCGCTGCGCAGCCGCGGGTGCCGGGACGTGCGGGTGTGGTCGGCCAGCGGCCGGGCGGCGGCCTTCGCCGCGGCCCGCGATGCGCACGTCGCCGACCCGGACCTGCTGTCCGAGCTCGCCCACGCCGACCTCGTCGTCGCCTGCAGCGGCACCGGCGGCCCGGTGCTGCACGGGTCGGCGCTCGCGGCCGTCCGGTCCGGCGCGGGGAACGCCGAGCCGCTGACCGTCGTGGACCTCGCGCTGCGGCACGACGTGGACCCGAGCGTCGGTGCGCTGCCCCAGGTGCACCTCGTGTCGCTGCACTCGGTCGCGGAGCACGCCCCCGCCGGCTCGGTGGCCGTCACAGAGGCCGGCGAGATGGTGGCCGCCGCCGCGGCGGAGTTCGTCGCCGAGCGCCGGGTCCGTGCATGGGACCCAGCCGTCGTCGCCGAGCGCACGCGGGTGCTCACGGCGACCGAGGACGACCAGGCTGCTCGCCGACGCGCCCGTGCCGCGCTGCACGGCCCGACCGTCCGTGCTCGCGAGGCCGCTCGGCGCGGCGACGTCGACGCGTACCGTCAGGCGCTCGCGGAGCTGGCCGCCGTCCAACCCGTCGTCGGCGACTCGATCGCCTGAGCCTGACGCGGCACCGCATCGGCCCTGGTCGCTGCGCCCGGCCGGCCGCCCGACGACGGACGTGCCGGGCCTGGACGGGGGGAGCGCCAGGCCCGGCACGCGTCCGGGGTGCTGCGCGGACCGCAGACCGCGCCGCCGGGTCCGTCAGTAGTGCGCGTGGTGCTCGTAGGGGGCGCCGTAGGAGCGCTGGGCCGTCGTCGTCGGACCGGGCGCCCACGTCAGGGGCACCACCTGGTTGGTCTGCAGGTCGGTGAGCTCGGCGGCGTAGACCACCGCCTCGTACACGCCGGCCTCCACCTGCTGCAGGTGCAGCCGCTCGGCACGGTCCATGTCGTCGCCCAGGTGGGAGATGCGGGCGACCACGTACCGCTGCGCGTCCTGCCACTGGTCGACCACGCGCACCGCCAGGCCGTTCCAGCGTGCCGTCAGGTCCAGCTCGAACAGCTCGGAGACCTCCGTGCGGGCGACGTGCCGGTACCAGCGGCCGCTCGGCGACTGGTCGAACCCGGTCTCCGCCAGGGGCGGGTTGGCGAGGGCGAGCACCACGGTCTCGTCGTCCAGCACGTCCGCCTCGAGATACGCCGAGTGCCACTTGGCCACCGGCCCGACGCAGCGCGAGAGCGAGGACAGCCCGGGCTGGCCGGGGATGCCGGGCGCCGAGGTCCAGCCGGTGCCGACGTCGCCGTACCAGGCCAGCAGCCGCGAGCTGCCGTCGGAGTACACCCGCACCAGCTCGGTGCGCGGCGGGATGCGGGAGTGGCGCAGCCACCACAACGGGACGATGTAGCCGGGCACGTCGCGGTACTGCAGCTGCGGTGACGACTCGAAGCGGAGCAGGTCCACGTGGTCGTCGGTGGGCCGGAACGGCGAGCCGGGGTAGCCGAGCCCGTGCACCTCGAACAGCTGCGCCGGGGTGGTGGCGAAGGACACGTCCGCGGCGCGCACCACGTAGCCGGCCATCCGGTCGTGACCGTTGACCAGGTGCGCGTACGACGACGCAGGTGTGACCACCTTCTGCATGAGCGTCACGGGGGAACCCTGCTGCGAGATGGGGAGGAACCGGGTGAACCGGACGAGCCGTGGGCATTCTGGCCCTCAACCAGTACGGGTGTCCAGGTCGCGGCGTGTCGGCGCGGGAGCGCTCACACGGTCGGGGGACGCGGGTCGCCGGCCTCCCCCGGTCGTCAGTCCGTGAGGTGGTCCACCAGGTCCGCGGCGACGCCGGTGTACGACGCGGGCGTCATCCCCTGCAGCCGGGCGGCGACGTCGTCGGGCAGGCCCAGGCTGCCGATGAACTCGCGCATGTCCGCCGCCGTCAGCCGGTGCCCGCGGGTCAGCTCCTTGAGCCGCTCGTACGGGTTCTCCATCCCGGTGACGCCGGCGACCGAGGCGGCGCGCATCGCCGACTGCACCGGCTCCGCGAGCACCTCCCAGTTCTGGTCGAGCTCCGCGGCCAGCAGCGCCGGGTCGACGGCGAGCCCGCCGAGCCCCCGGCGCACGTTGTCGATCGCCAGCAGGCTGTGCCCGAACGCCGGGCCGATATTGCGCTGCGTGGTCGAGTCGGTCAGGTCGCGCTGCAGCCGGCTGGTGACCAGCGTGGCGGCGAGGGTGTCGAGCAGGGCCGACGAGATCTCGAGGTTGGCCTCGGCGTTCTCGAAGCGGATCGGGTTGACCTTGTGCGGCATCGTCGAGCTGCCCGTCGCACCAGGGACGGGGATCTGCGTGAAGACGCCGCGGGAGATGTAGGTCCACACGTCCGTCGCCAGGTTGTGCAGCACGCGGTTGAACCGGGCGACGTCCCCGTACAGCTCGGACTGCCAGTCGTGCGACTCGATCTGCGTGGTCAGCGGGTTCCACGTCAGGCCGAGGTGCTCGACGAACGTGCGGGAGACGAGCTGCCAGTCGGCGCCCGGCACCGCCGCAGTGTGTGCGCCGTAGGTTCCCGTGGCGCCGTTGAGCTTGCCCAGGTACTCGTCGGACTCGATGCGGCGCAGCTGCCGCCGCAGGCGGTGCGCCAGCACGGCGAGCTCCTTGCCGAGCGTGGTCGGCGTGGCCGGCTGGCCGTGCGTGAGGGCCAGCATCGGCAGCGCGCGGTGCTCGGCCGCGAGGGCGGCCACCTGGTCGACGAGGTCGACGGCCGCAGGGAACCACACCTGCTGCACCGCCCCGCGCACCATCAGCGCGTAGGACAGGTTGTTCACGTCCTCGCTGGTCAGCGCGAAGTGCACCAGCTCGCCGACCGACGGCAGCACGGTGTCGGTGCCCAGCGCCTCGGGCGCTGCGGCCAGCCGCCGCTTGAGGAAGTACTCGACCGCCTTCACGTCGTGCACCGTGGTCCGCTCGATCGCGGCCAGCTCGGCGATCTCGTCGGCGCCGAAGCTGTCCACCACCCCACGCAGGTACTCCTCCTCCGCCGGGCTGAGCGACGGGGCGCCGGGCACCACCGCGTGCGCGCACAGGTGGATCACCCACTCGACCTCGACGGCGATGCGGGCGCGGTTCAGCGCGGCCTCGGAGAGGTGGTCCACCAGGTCGGCGACGGCCGGACGGTAGCGGCCGTCCAGCGGGCCGAGGGCGATGGCAGGGGTGATGTCGGCCAGGCGCACGCGGGGCATGGCAGCAGTGTCCCAGAGCGGTGGACGACGACGGCGAGGGGTGCGGACGTCGAGACGGTGAGGGCCGTCGGACCGCTGCGACGGGGTCGTCGCACGCGTGTCGCGCACCCACAGCCCGGACGGCGCGCTCGTCGTCCGTGTCGTCGGTCCTCCGGCGCCCGCCGCGCCGAGGGGTGTCTCTAGCGTCCCGGCCGTGGACATCCGAGGGGCGCAGGTGGTGCTGACGGCGGCGCAGCAGGACGTGGGGTGGGTGCGGGCCCAGGTGGCTGCCTGCCAGGGGCTGCCGTGGAGGTCGCCGGCGGCGGTCGCGTACGAGGACCAGGTGGCGGCGGCCGCCGCGGACCTCGGCCTGTGTGCGCGAGGGCTCGTCACGTCGGGAGACCTCGTCGCGGCCGGACTGAACGGTGGACCCACCTGGTGCACCTCGGACCACGGACCGGTGCCGCCGGTGCCGGGCTGGTCGACACCGGCGCCGCGATCGACCGTCGGCGGCACCTCGGTCCGGGTGGGTGCGGACGGGGTGACCAGCGTCGACCCGCAGGCCCTGCAGGCCGCCGCCGCCACGCTCACCTCGTGCGCCGACCGCCTCGACCACGTCCATGGGTCGCTGTCCACGCTGACGGTCGCGCTGCCCACGCCGGTGCTCGTCGACAACACCCAACGCGCTTCGATCAGCCTCCTGCTCACCGCCCGCTGGTCGCCGTACCACCTGGCGGAGCACCTGCGGGAGCTGGCCAAGCGGCTGCGCGCCGCGGCGGCCGTGCACGCGGCCGGCGAGAGCACCGTGTCGGGGGTCGTGCGCGGGGCGGGTGCCGTCTGGGGTGGCCTCCTCGGGCTCCTGCCCGCGCCGGTGCTGGCCGCCGAGGGCGTGCTGGCAGCGGGTACCGCCGGGCTCGCCGGCCTCGCCCTGTTCGGCGAGACCGCGCGCGTCGTGGGTCCCGAGAAGGCTGCGCAGCTGGCGGAGGCGACCGGGGCGGCCGCGGGGAAGGCCGCCGTGCGGGCGGGGGCGGTCGAGGTGGCGACGACGGGTGTCGCGGCGGTCGCACGGGGGCAGGCCGGCGGGCTCCCGACGCTGCACCCGGTGCCGGGTGGTGCTGCGGCGATCGCGGGGCTGATCACCGGGCCCGCGGGCACGGCCGTGGTGACGCCCGTGGCGGCACCGGTGCAGCAGCCGGCACCGCACGGCCTGGCCGATGTGATGCGGGTGGTCGCCACCAGCTACGGCGGCTCGGCAGCGCCGGGCACCAAACCCGGCACGGTGACCATCCAGCGGCTGGACCGGCCCGACGGCACGCGCTCCTGGGTGGTTGCCGTGCCCGGCACCCAGACCATGGCGATGTCCGGGACGGTCCCGACGGACATGGGCACCAACCTGCGTCTCGAGGCGGGTCTCGCCGACACGATGACGGCCGGCGTCCTGGCGGCGATGCGGCAGGCCGGCATCCCTGCCGGTCAGCCCGTGACGCTGGTCGGCCACAGCCAGGGCGGCATGGTGGCGATGAACGTCGCCGCCCGGGCCGGCAAGGAGTTCACGGTCGGCGCGGTGGTGACGGCCGGCTCACCGGACGTGCCTGCGCAGCTGCCGCCCGCCGTCCCGGTGATCCGCATGGAGCACGTGGAGGACGGCACCGCGCGGCTCGACGGGGCGCCGAACCGGGTGACGCCCCAGGTCACGGCGATCACCAGGGAGCTGGCGGACGACGGCGAGGGTGCGCCGGACTGGGGCAGCGCGCACGGGATCCAGAACTACGTGGAGACCGGGCGCCGGGTCGACGAGGCGGTGGTGGAGGCGCCGGGTTCGATCCCGGGAGTCAGCGCGCTCGACGGCGTGCTCGGTGGTCCGGGGACCGTCGCGACGACGTCGCAGTACGTGATCCGGCGGGAGGTGGACTGACGGGGTCAGTGGACGCGGCGGCGGCCGACCACCAGGGACAGCACCCAGCTGACGATGCTGATGATCAGCGCGCCGACCACGGCCGTGCCGAAGTTGTCGACCTGCAGGCCCCACTCGGCGTGGCTGGTGATCCAGGCGGTGAGCATGAGCATCAGCGCGTTGACGACCAGCGTGAACAGGCCGAGCGTCAGCACGTACAGCGGCAGGGAGAGCATGGCCACGATCGGCTTGACGATCGCGTTGACCAGGCCGAAGACGAAGGCCACCAGCAGCAGCACACCGACGGTGCTGCCGGTGAACCCGCCGCCGGCCACCTTGACGTGCATACCGCTGAGCAGCTGCGTGGCCAGCCAGATCGCCACGCCGTTGATGAGGACCCGCAGCACGAAGCGCACGGTTCGATCCTGCCAGCCGCACCGGCCCGCCGACCAGGCCTGACGTGCATCGATGCCTGGTCAGCGGGTCGGACGGTCGGCCCGGCGGGCGTCAGCGTCCGAACTTGGCCTTCGCCTCGGGGCTCACCGGTGTGAAGCAGTTGACCAGGGTGCCGTCGGGGTCGCGCAGCAGCAGCGAGCGGTTGCCCCAGGGCATCGTCGTCGGCTCGTTGACGAAGGTGCCACCGGCGTCGGTCAGCCCGTCGTGCAGCCGTGCGTACACGGCGTCCACGTCGTCCACCAGGAACTCGATGATCGCCGTCCGGTTGTCGGCGGCGTGGACGGAACCGGGGGCGAACGCGGCGACGGTGCGCGTGCTGCCGATCGCCAGCGTGCCGGCGGGCGTGGGCAGCTCGGCGAAGTCGGGGGTCGCCCAGCGGACGGGGGTGTCGGTGACGAGCTCGTAGAAGGCGGCGAGGCCGGGGACGTCGTCCGTGATCACGCGGACGGAGACGAGCGAGGCGGGACGGTGGGGAGTGGGCTCGGGCGAGGTCATGCGGTGACGGTAGGAGGGATACCGGACAAGATCGGCCCGGTTTCGGCGAGGATGTCCGGGTGACCCGTCCGACCGCCCGCGTGCTGGCCCTGCTCGAGATCCTGCAGGCCGGTGGGACGCGCACCGCCGCCGACCTGGCGCAGCGGCTCGGGGTCGACGAGCGGACCGTCCGCCGGTACGTCGAGCACCTGGTGGACCTCGGCGTCCCGGTCGAGTCGGTGCGTGGCCGCTACGGCGGCATCCACCTGGTGCCGGGCTACCGGATGCCCCCGCTGATGCTGACGGACGACGAGGCGCTCGCGGTGGTCCTGGGCCTCGTCGGCTCGCGTCGGTCCGGGTCCGCCGGAACCGGCGGTGTGCCCGGCGCGAGCACCGTCGCGCTGGAGAGCGCCACCGCCAAGGTGCTGCGTGTGCTGCCGAAGACGCTCGCGCGCCGGCTGGACGCCCTGCTGACCGGCGTGCGGTTCACGATGCCGACCGGCGATCCGGCAACGGTGCAGGCCGACCACCTGCTGGTGGTGGCCGAGGCGGCGCGGGACCGCCGGCCGGTGGCCCTCGACTACACCGACTCCCAGGGCCGTCGCAGCAGCCGGACGGTCCACCCGTACGGCATCGTCGCCCACGCCGGCCGGTGGTACGTGACCGCCGCCGACCCGTCGGCACCGGGCGTCCGGACGTTCCGGGTGGACCGGATCGAGGCCCTGACCACGCTGCCGGGCTCGTTCGAGGTACCGGAAGGGTTCGACCCCGCCGGTGCGCTGCTGCAGGCCGTGGCCGGTGCACCACGTCGGCACGCGGTCCGGCTGCGCGTCCAGGCGCCGGCCGACGCGGTGCGCGGCATGTTCCCGGCGGGCATCGCCACGCTGCGCGACACGCACGACACGGACGACACGGACGACGAGGGCTGGACGCGCGTGGTGATCCAGGTGGAGCGGCTCGACTGGGTGCCGACGGTCCTCGCGGGCGTCCCGGTGCCGTTCGTCGTCGACGGGCCGGAGGAGCTTTGGCCGCTGCTGCGCGCCCTGGCGGATCGGTTGACCGCGGCCGCAGCCGCAGCCCCGGCCGTAGCCGCAGCCGCCGCCCCGGCCGCGGAGGGCTGACGGCACGGTGGCATGCTGTCCGGCGTGACCCGCGCCCCCCGCGTCCCTCTTCGCCGTGCCCTCGCCGACCTCCCGCCGTACGTGCCGGGCGCCCGCGCCGGCGGCGGGGCGATGGCGTACAAGCTGTCGTCCAACGAGAACCCGTTCCCGCCGCTGCCCTCGGTGATGGCGGCGATCGCCGACGGTGCCGTGGACGTGAACCGGTACCCGGACATGTACGCCACCGAGCTGACGGAGGCGATCGCGCGGCACCTGGACGTGCCGGTCGAATCGGTGGTGACCGGCGGTGGGTCGGTGGCGCTGCTGGGCCATGTGCTGGCCGCCGTGTGCGAGGCCGGCGACGAGGTGCTGCTGCCGTGGCGCTCGTTCGAGGCGTACCCGATCTACATCACGCTGGCCGGTGCCGTCGGCGTGCCGGTGCCGGTGGGCGCCGACGGCCGCCTGGACCTGGCCGCCATGGCGGCCGCCGTCACGCCGCGCACGCGCGTGATGCTGATCTGCACGCCGAACAACCCGACGGGCCCGGCGGTGCGCGCCGACGAGCTGGCGGTGCTGCTCGACGCCGTGCCGAAGGACGTGCTGGTGCTGCTGGACGAGGCGTACGTCGAGTTCGTCCGCGACCCGGAGGCGGCCGACGGCCTCGCCGTCTTCGCCGAGCACCCCAACGTCGTGCTGCTGCGCACGTTCTCCAAGGCGTACGGGCTGGCCGGTCTGCGCGTCGGCTACGCCGTCGCCCGCCCCCGCCTGGCCGCGGCGATCCGGGCCGCCTCGACACCGTTCGGGGTGTCGCACATCGGGCAGCTCGCGGCGCTGGCGTCCCTGGCGGCGCAGCAGGAGATGCGGACGCGGGTCGACGCGATCGTCGCCGAGCGCGCGCGCATGCTGACCGGCCTGCGCGCCCAGGGCTGGGACGTGCCGGACAGCCAGGCGAACTTCGTCTGGCTGGCGCTCGGCGAGCACGCGAAGTCGTTCGCGGACCGGTCGGCCCGTGCCGGGGTGCTGGTGCGGCCGTTCGCCGGCGACGGCGTGCGGATCAGCGTCGGCGAGACCGAGGCGACGGACCTGCTGCTCGAGGTGACTGCGGAGCTCGTGCGGCGCTGAGCGCGTCCCGCTGGCCCTCCGCCGCCGTGCGCGGCACGCTGTGGGGAGCCGACAAACCGGCCTCGGAAGGCTTGTCGGTGCCCCGGCCGGGAAACCTACGGTTGCGTAGCCTACGCTGACGTAGGTTCGGCGCCGGGAGCGGGCGCACCGCCGCACACGAGGAGCACGCGTGACCACTCTTCCCACGTCTCTTCCCCCGCACGAGGGCCCCCTGACGGAGGACGGCCTCGTCCAGCTGCTCACCCCCGCCGGCGAGCGCGTGGCGCACTCCGACCCCTATGCGGACGCGCTGGACGCCGACCGGCTCCGCGCGATGTACCGCGACATGGTGCTGGCCCGCCGGTTCGACATCGAGGCGACCAGCCTGCAGCGACAGGGCGAGCTGGCGCTGTGGGCCCAGGCGCTGGGTCAGGAGGCGGCGCAGGTCGGTTCCGGGCACGCCGTGCGCGACCAGGACCAGGTGTTCCCGTCGTACCGGGAGCACGGCGTCGGCATGGTGCGCGGGGTCGACCCGGTGGACATCCTGCGGCTGTTCCGCGGGGTGGACCACGGCGGCTGGGACTCGGAGGCGGTCAGCTTCCACCTGTACACGCTGGTGGTGGGCGCCCATCCGCTGCACGCCGTCGGCTACGGCATGGGGCTGCAGCGCGACGGGCTGGTGGGCACCGGCGACGCGGCGCGCGACGCCGCGGTGATCACGTACTTCGGTGACGGGTCGACGTCGCAGGGCGACGTCAACGAGGCCCTCGTCTTCGCCGCCGTGAACCAGGCGCCCGTCGTCCTGTTCTGCCAGAACAACCAGTGGGCGATCAGCGAGCCCACCACCCGGCAGGCGCTGGTGCCGATCGCCGACCGCGCTCCCGGCTTCGGCATCCCGAGCGTCCGGGTCGACGGCAACGACGTCATCGCCACCTACGCCGTCACGGCCGCGGCGCTGGACCGGGCCCGCAACGGCGGCGGTCCCACCTTCATCGAGGCGTTCACCTACCGGATGGGCGCCCACACCACCTCCGACGACCCGACGCGCTACCGCACGCACGAGCAGGAGGAGCACTGGCGGCGTCGTGACCCGATCGACCGCCTGAAGGCCTACCTCGAGGCCGCCGGCGAGCTGCCCGAGGTGTTCCAGGCGGAGCTGGCCGGCGAGGCGGACGCCCTCGGCGAGCGTGTGCGCACCCAGGTGCGCGCGATGCCGAAGCCGCCCGCGGACAGCATGTTCGAGCACGTGTACGCCACCCCCCACGCGGTGGTGGACGGCGAGCGCGAGGCGTTCGCGCGGTACGAGGCGTCGTTCCTGGACACCGAGGAGGCCCACCGATGACCACCACCACCGAGCGGCGCACCGCGGCCGCCCCGTCCGGCGTGCAGAAGCTGACCTTCGCCAAGGCGATCACCCTGGGACTGCGTCGGGCGATGGCCGACGACCCGAAGGTGCTGCTGATGGGCGAGGACATCGGCAAGCTCGGCGGCGTGTTCCGCGTGACGGACGGCCTCTACGACGAGTTCGGCGCGCAGCGCGTGGTGGACACCCCGCTGGCCGAGTCGGGCATCGTCGGGACCGCCATCGGCCTGGCGCTGCGCGGCTACCGGCCGGTGTGCGAGATCCAGTTCGACGGGTTCATCTTCCCGGCGTTCGACCAGATCACCACCCAGCTGGCCAAGCTGCACTACCGCTCCCGCGGTCGGCTGACCGTCCCCGTCGTGATCCGGGTGCCCTACGGCGGCGGCATCGGCGCGGTGGAGCACCACAGCGAGTCGCCGGAGGTGCTGTTCGCGCACACGCCCGGCCTGCGGGTGGTCAGCCCGTCGAGCCCGGCCGAGGCGTACACGATGATCCAGGCGGCGATCGCGTCGCCGGACCCCGTGCTGTTCTTCGAGCCGAAGGTGCGGTACTGGGAGAAGGGCGACGTGGACCTCGGCCCGGCCGACGACGAGCGGGTCCCCGGTTCCGTCCCCGCGCCCGACGACGCCGTGCTGAACCGTGCGCGCATCGTCCGCCCCGGCACCGACGTCACCGTGGTCACCTACGGCGGGAGCGTGGCGACCGTGCTGAAGGCGGCCGACGCCGCCGCGGCCGAGGGCACCAGCCTCGAGGTGATCGACCTGCGTGCCATCTCCCCGCTGGACACTGCGACGGTCGCCGAGTCGGTCCGCCGCACAGGCCGCTGCGTCGTGGTGCACGAGGCGCCGGTGCTGTACGGCTCCGGTGCCGAGGTCGCGGCGCGGATCACCGAGGAGTGCTTCTACCACCTGCAGGCTCCGGTGCTGCGGGTCGGTGGCTTCCACACCCCCTACCCGGTGGCCAAGCTCGAGCACGAGTACCTCCCGAGCCTGGACCGCGTGCTCGACGCCGTGGACCGCACGCTCGCGTTCTGACCGGCCGACCCACCCGCCGTTCCGCGGCCTTCCCCCTGACGTACCGAGGAGACACCGGTGCCGACCTACCAGCAGTTCCCGCTGCCCGACGCGGGTGAGGGCCTGACCGAGGCCGAGATCGTCGAGTGGCGCGTCGCGCCCGGTGACGTGGTGAGCGTCAACCAGACGATCGTCGAGATCGAGACAGCCAAGTCGCTGGTCGAGCTGCCGTCGCCCTGGTCGGGGGTGGTCAGCCGGATCCTGGTCGAGGTGGGCACCACGGTGGATGTGGGGACGCCGATCATCGAGATCGACACCGACCCGTCGGGGACGGCGGCGCCGGCGGCCGGTGGCGGCGTGGTGAGCGGGGCCCAGTCGCCGCACGGCCACCACGAGCACCCGTCCCGCGCGTCCGAGGAGCCGGGCGGTGCGGAGGAGATCGGGGCCGCCCGTGACGAGCGGGCGGAGACCTCCGGATCCGTGCTGGTCGGGTACGGGCTGGGATCGGGTGGGTCCGGTCGGCGTCCGCGGGCGGGCGTTGCGGGCGCCACAGGCGCGGCGACGAGTCCGACCGCCCCGGCCTCCACAGGCGCACCGGTCAGCACGTCGCCGGCCACCGCGTCTGCGGCGCCTGCCGCCGCGGCCGCACCCGTGGCGGCACCCGTCCCCCCGGCGGCACGTCCTGCCGGCGCGGGGAACGGCAGTGCCGTCGCGGCGCCCAGCACCGCCGCACCGTCGTCGGGATCGTCGTCGTCCGGTGCCTTCCACGCGCTCGCCAAGCCGCCCGTGCGCAAGCTCGCCAAGGACCTGGGTGTCGACCTGGAGATGCTGACCGCCTCCGGCCCCGGCGGGATCGTGACCCGGGAGGACGTGCTGGAGCAGGCGAACCGGGCGGAGGGCCGCACGCTCGCCAC
This sequence comes from Cellulomonas sp. 73-145, assembly GCA_001898185.1. Classification (GTDB taxonomy): domain Bacteria; phylum Actinomycetota; class Actinomycetes; order Actinomycetales; family Cellulomonadaceae; genus Cellulomonas. The sequence continues at coordinate 365,352 of MKTI01000006.1, forward strand.
CTACCCGGGCGACGACGCGCCCTGGCTGGCCAGCGGCACGGTGTCTGCCGACGGCCGCCAGACGCGGGTCCCCGTGAAGTCGGTCCGCAAGCGGACCGCCGAGGCGATGGTCACCAGCGCGTTCACCGCCCCGCACGTCACGGTGTTCCACACGATCGACGTCACGCGCACCATGCACCTGGTGCAGCGGCTGCGCGGCGACCGCGAGTTCGCCGACGTCCGGGTCACCCCGCTGCTGATCGCCGCCAAGGCCCTGCTGCTCGCGGTGCACCGGCACCCCGAGGTCAACGCCTCGTGGGACGACCAGACGCAGGAGATCGTCTACAAGCACTACGTGAACCTCGGTATCGCCGCGGCCACGCCGCGCGGTCTGGTGGTGCCCAACATCAAGGACGCGAACCGGATGAACCTGCTGCAGCTGGCGCAGGCGCTCGGCGAGCTGACCGCGACCGCACGGGCCGGCAAGACGTCCCCGACGGGGATGTCCGACGGCACCATCACCATCACCAACGTCGGGGTGTTCGGCATCGACACCGGGACGCCCATCCTCAACCCGGGCGAGGCCGCGATCCTGGCGTTCGGCGCCATCCGTGAGCAGCCCTGGGTGCACAAGGGGAAGATCAAGGTCCGCCACGTGACCCAGCTGGCCCTGTCCGTCGACCATCGGCTGGTGGACGGGGAGCTCGGCTCGCGGGTGCTCGCCGACATCGCGGCGATCCTGGCTGACCCGGCGCAGGCCCTCGTCTGGGGCTGATCCCCGCGGGGTGCGCTGGCTCCTCCGGCGCCCGTGAGCCGCGCGGGCGTGCGCTGGCTCCTTCGGCGCCCGTGAGCCGCGCGGCCGGGCGGAACGACCTTCCCTTTCGCGCTGTACGCCCTGTGTACGTACACCAGGCGTACAGCGAGAAAGGGCAACGGGGTTGAGGGCGGTCCGGGCGGGCGCCACATGGTCGGCGGCGCCGAGCGGCTCGACAGGGCCGAGCGGATTGGCCGGTCCCACCAGGGAGGTCGGCGGTGGGCCTCGGGTCAGGCCTGCTCGATGCGGACCATGTTGCCGGCCGGGTCGCGGAATGCCGCGTCGCGCACGCCCCAGGGCTGGCTGACGGGCTCCTGCAGCACCTCCGCACCTGCCGCGGCGGCTACCTTCTCGAACGTCGCGTCGAGGTTGTCGGTGCGCAGCTGCAGCATGCCGAGCGCGCCCTTGGCCAGCAGGGCGGCCAGCGCGTCGCCGTCCTCCTGGGAACGGCCGGCGTGCGCCTCGGACAGGACGATGTTGATCTCCGGCTGGCTCTCGTTCACCAGGGTGATCCAGTGGAAGCCGCCCTGGGCGACCTCGTTGCGCACGGTCATGCCGAGCGTGTCGCGGTAGAAGGCGAGGGCGGTGTCGATGTCGTCGACGGCGACGTGGACGCCGCTGAGGGAAACGGTCATGACGACGACGCTAGGCGGGCGCCGTGGCGGGTGCTTCTTCGAAACTGCTCGATTCGAAGCTGCTCGATGTCACGGTGTCCGGCGTGGCGCCGGCGCCGGCCACCGCCGAGGGGCTGGAGCGTCGGCGCTGCGGCCGGGTGACGGCCATCACCTGGCAGACGGGCACATCGTGCAGGTGGGAGTGGTCAGCGGCGCGGTACTCGCTGGGGGTCTGGCCCACCAGCTCGGTGAACCGGGAGCTGAACGAGCCGAGGCTGGTGCAGCCCACCTCGAAGCAGACGTCGGTGACGCTGAGGTCGCCCCGCCGCAGCAGGGCCTTGGCCCGCTCGATGCGCCGGGTCATCAGGTAGGCGTACGGCGTCTCGCCGTAGGCCTCGCGGAACCGGCGGCTGAAGTGTGCCGTGGACATGAACGCGGTGGCGGCCAGCGCGGGGACGTCCAGCGGCTCGGCGTACTCGCGGTCGATCCGGTCATGTGCACGGCGCAGCCGTCGCAGCTCGTCGAGGTCCGCCGCCATGCACCGATTGTGCACATGGCCCTGGCTCGACCGCTGCCCCCTGCTCGCGCCGCTGGTGGCTGGCGTCGTCAGGTCTCGGCAGGACCGACGCGCACGAGCCCCGTCTGGTAGGCGACCACCACCAGCTGGGCCCGGTCGCGCAGGTCGAGCTTCACCATCGAGCGGTTCACGTGCGTCTTCACCGTGGCGGGGGAGATCACCAGGCGTTCGGCGATCTCGTCGTTGGTCAGCCCCTCGGCCGCCAGGGCGACGATCTCGCGCTCGCGGTCGGTCAGCTGCTCCAGCCGCGCCGGGACGCCGGCGGCGGCCACCCGGTTGGGCTGGGAGAGGAACGTGGTGATCAGGCTGCGGGTGGCGGCCGGCGACAGCAGCGCCTCACCGGCCGCGACCAGGCGGATCGCGTCGAGCAGGTCGTCCGGGTCGACGCTCTTGCCGAGGAACCCGCTGGCGCCGGCGCGCAGCGCGAGGAACACGTAGTCGTCCAGCTCGAAGGTGGTGAGCACCAGCACCTTCACGCCGGCCAGGTCCTCGTCCGAGCAGATGCGGCGGGTGGCCTCGAGGCCGTCCACACCTGGCATCCGGATGTCCATCAGCACCACGTCGGCGCGGGCGCTGCGGGCCAGCTCCACCGCCTGGGCGCCGTCGGCCGCCTCGCCGACCACCTCCAGGTCGTCGGCGCCGTCCACCAGCACCCGGAACCCGGCACGGATCAGCGCCTGGTCGTCGGCGATCACCACGCGGGTGGTCATCGATCCGCCCGACGCGTCGTGGCGGGCCGGGGCGAGGGAGGCGGCGGGGTCGGCGAGGCCGCCGCGTCGGTCCGCGGCGCCAGCGGCAGCTGCGCGGCGACCCGGTAGCCGCCGTCCTTGGTCGGGCCCGTCTGCAGCTGCCCACCGGCCGCCGCGACCCGTTCCCGCATGCCCACCAGCCCAAGGCCCGAGCCGGTCGGCCCGTCGTCGGAGGGCGTCGGGCCCTCGCCGGTACCGCGCGGCACCGCACCGGCCGGCGGCCGGTCGTTGGTGACCGTCACCTCCAGACGATCGCCGCGCGTGGAGAGAAGCACGGTGGCGCGCGCCCCGGCAGCGTGCTTCTGCACGTTCGTCAGCGCCTCCTGCACCAGGCGGAACGCCGTCAGGTCGACCGCGGGCGTCAGCTGCCACGGCGGTCCGGACCGTTCGACGGTCACCGGTGTGCCGATCGCGCGGGACGACGCCACCAGCTCCCCGACGCGGTCCAGGCCCGGTGTCGGGGCGGTCGGCAGGTCGGCCTCGTCCTGCCGGAGCACGCCCAGCACCGACTGCAGCTCGGTCAGCACCGCCTTCGCGGACTCGCGCACGTGGTGCAGGGCCTCGCGCGCGGCGGCGGGATCGCGCTCGACGACGTGCTCGGCGACGCCCGCCTGCACGCTGATCACCGCGGCGTGGTGCGCGATCGCGTCGTGCAGCTCGCGCGCGATGCGCACCCTGTCCTCGGCCACCCGGCGCAGCGCGGTCTCCTCGCGGGTCTCCTCCGCGCGCCGTGCCCGGTCCTGCAGCGCAGCGAGGCTGGCGCGCCGTCCCTGCACGGCCATGCCGAGCGCCGCAGCGGTCCACAGCCAGAGGATCAGGTTGTGCCGTCCCCACACCTGGTCGGCCACGGTCAGGCCGAGGGCCCAGGTGGCTCCGAGCACCACGGAGGTGGTCGCCGCGGCCACCAGCGCGTGGGCGCGCGAGGCGCGGCTGGCGAAGACGTACAGGGCGATCACGAGGGCGAGCTGGGCGAGGTTGACCGACCACTCGCCGAGGAGCGCCGCGAGAGCGGCCGTGCCGGTGGCGAGCAGGGTGACCAGCGGCAGTCGCCTGACCTGGGTGAGGGCGGCGGCGCTCACCAGCGTCAGGACGACGTCCGGCCCGGTGACCCTCAGGTCGAAGCCGCCGCCGTAGCGTCCGGACTGCGCCATCAGGGTGGGCACCCGCAGGAACACCACGGCAAGGACGACGGCCACCAGCAGGTCGACGAGGGCCGGGCGCGCACGCAGCTCCCCGACGACCGTCCTGACTCTCACCATGCGCGCCACCCTAGGTCCGCCCTCATCTGGAGCTCACCCGGACTGCCGCCGGTCCCGGGCGGTCGAGCGTCGCCGCGGGTCGGCGGGGAGGTCCGCCAGCCCTTTCGGGCTGTACGCCTGGTGTACGTACACCGGGCGTACAGCCGCGGAAGGGTAGGGCCGAGCCGAGCCGAGCGGGCGTGTCGTCGAGCGGAGGCTGCCGTGCGGCGTCGTCGTTCGGAGCCGGCGTCGTCATGCGCTGCCGTCGCCGTACGACGCCGAGGCGCGCCGTCGTCGTCGCGTGCTGTCGGTGCACCGTCCGGTCAGACGTCGCGCCGGCTGATCGCCCACACGGCGCCGCCCACGACCGCGAGCACCCACACGACCAGCACCGCGGCGCCCGCACCGGAGCTCAGCACGTCCGTCCCGGCGCGATCGATCGTGGTGAACGCCGCCGCGGACGAGCTCGGCAGGTACTTCAGCGCCGGGTCCCAGCTGGCGGGCAGCAGCGCGCCGGCCAGCTGCGGCAGCACCAGCAGACCGGCGATCAGCACGCCGATGCTCCCGGCGACGCTGCGCAGCAGGATGCCGAGACCCATCCCGAGCAGGCCGGCGGCCGTCAGGTAACCCGCCATGCCGACCACCTGGCGCAGCACCCCGGGGTCACCGAGCGCCGCCGTGTGGTTGCCGCCGGAGTGCAGCACGGACATGCCGAGGAAGAACGCCCCGAACACCCCGACCAGCGTGCTGACCAGCAGCACGGCGGTCAGCACCACCGCCTTGCTCAGCACCACCTGCCAGCGCCGCGGCACAGCTGCCACGGTCGAGGCGATCATGCGCGAGCCGTACTCGCGGGCGCCGAGGATGCAGCCGAGCACGCCGACCACCAGCACGCCGAGGTTGGCGCCGGTCAGCACGATGGCCACGGGCCCCATCTCCGCGAACCGGCCCGCGCGGCCCGTGTCCCCCATGCGGTTGTTGGACATCGCGGCGGCCAGTGCGGAGAAGCCGATGAGCAGGGCGACCAGCAGGGCCTGGCCGACCCAGCTGGCGCGCAGCGTGCGGAACTTGATCCACTCGAAGCGGATCACCCGCCCGAAGCTCTGCCGGTAGTGCCTGACCAGCCGCGGTTCGGGGAGGACGGCGGTCGGGGACGGGATCGTGGTGGTCATCAGGCGGCGCTCCTCTGGGCGGTTCCGGCGTGCGGGGCGTGGAGCTCGACGGCACCGGCGTACTCGACCTCGTCGCGAGTCAGGGCCATGTAGGCGGACTCGAGCGAGCCGGTGTGCGTGGCCAGCTGGTGCAGCCGCAGGCCGTGCGCGGCGGCGATGTCGCCGATCTCGTCGGCCGCACGTCCTCGCACCTCGAACGTCCCGGCCTCCGTGGAGGTGAGGGTCACGCCGTCGCCCGCGAGCAGCGGGGCGAGCGTGGCGGCGTCGGGCGAGGCGACGACGACCGTGCCGACCGACGCGTTCGCGATGAACTCGGCGATCGGCATGTCCGCGAGGATCCGGCCCCGACCGATCACCAGCAGGTGGTCCGCCACCAGCTCCAGCTCGCTCATCAGGTGCGACGACAGCAGCACCGTGCGGCCCTCGGCCGCGAGCTCGGCCAGCAGCGCGCGGATCCACTGGATGCCGTCGAGGTCCAGCCCGTTCACCGGCTCGTCCAGCAGCAGCACCGTCGGGTCGGCCAGCAGCGCCGCGGCGATCCCGAGCCGCTGTCCCATGCCGAGCGAGAACTCCCGCGTCCGCTTGCCCGCAACGTGGCTGAGCCCCACGGTGCCGAGCACCTCGTCGACCCGACGCGGTCCCACGCCGACCGTGGCGCCCAGCGCCAGCAGGTGGTTGCGCGCCGTCCGCCCACCGTCCGTCCCCTTGGCGTCGAGCAGCGCACCGACCTCCGCGAGGGGAGCCCGCGAGTCGACGTACGGCCGCCCGTTGACAAGGGCGACGCCGGAGGTCGGGCGGTCCAGGCCGAGCACCACGCGCATGGTGGTGGACTTCCCGGCGCCGTTGGGTCCGAGGAAGCCGGTGACCACCCCCGGGGGGATGGTGGCGCTGATGCCGTCGACGGCGACCTTGTCGCCGTACCTCTTGGTCAGCTGATGGAGCTCGATCATCGTTCCGCCTGTCTGTGGGCTGGTGGCGGACGTGCCGTGTCACGGGCGTGGTCCGGTGGAGTGCGGCATCAGCGTCGCCTGGCGGCGGCCTCGTCGTCGTCCTCCGACCGGACCGTCGTCCGCGTACGACGAGCGCGGTACGCGACGCTCCGGACGGCGCACCTGGCGGAGGGGCGCATCGATACGGCACGGTGGGCTGCCGCCGCCCGTCGACCCCCGGAGCACCCCGTGAGCCAGCACGAGCCGACCCCGTCTTCCTTGCCGACCGCGCCCTCCTTGCCGACCGCGCCCTCCTTGCCGACCCCGCCGCCCGTACCGCCCTACTACGCCGTCGTCTTCACGTCGCTGCGCACACCGGGCGACCAGGGCTACGCGGAGCGCTCCGACGAGATGGAACGGCTGGCCGCCGGCATGCCGGGGTTCCTCGGGCTGGACTCGGCGCGCGACGCCGACGGGTTCGGCATCACGGTGTCGTACTGGCGGGACGAGGAGTCGATCGCCGCCTGGCGCGACCAGGCGGACCACGCCGCGACGCGCGCGGACGGGCGCGCGCACTGGTACGAGTCCTTCGCGGTGCACGTCGCCAAGGTCGAGAGGTCGTACGACTTCCACCGCTGACCTGGTGCGGCGGACCTCTCGGTGCCAAGGTCGGCACCGAGGGGGCGTCCGATGCGCGTGCTTCGGTGGGTGGCGTGGGCGGCGGTGGCCGCATGGGTCGGGCTGTTCGTCGCGTGGATGATCCAGGGCCGGGAGCTGCCGATCCCGTTCGTCGCGGCGCCGTACGTCGCGTTCGGGGTGCTGTTCGTGGTCGCGGTGGTGCGGAACGTGCTGCGGCCGCGGCGCGGCGGTGCGGCGCGGGCGACCCTCGGCCCCGTGGTGCGGGGGTTCGACGACGTGCAGGACATCTACTTCGGGCGGACGCCGAGCATCACGCCGCGCTACGGCAGCGACGAGCCGGACGTCGCGTCGCTCGTCGAGCCGCACCCGGACCCGCTGGACGACGTGCACTGGACGCTTCCTGGCGGGCCTGGCGGCGTGCGCTGAGGCGACTCCTTGGCACTCAGCCGTGAACCACGGACTCTGCAAACGACCGTGAACGTCGGCGCGTCGATCCGCGGTGCGATGGCTACAGATGCCGCCTGTAAGGGCGAGCCGGGGCCAGTTCCGGCGAGGAGGAAGGCCTCACCTCCGCGCCGCCTCCCGTCTGGTCTTTGCGGTAACGTGCCGTTGGAAACGCCCGAGTCTTTCCGCGGCGAAACCCCTTGGTTTGACTGAGGATAGAGGCAGTTGCATGCGAGACCAATTCCCGGGGTACTATCCGCCGACCGCAGAAGAGATGGCGAGGCTGTGGGATACCGGAATCGTTGCCCTTGATGCCAATGCCCTCCTGAACGTGTATCGATATACGCGCAGCACCCGGGACGACTTCCTTTCCCTCCTAAGCTCCTTCGGTGATCGGCTCTGGTTGCCGCGCCAGGCTGCTCAGGAATTCCATGAGAACCGACTTAAGGTAATGAGCGACCTGCTAAGCGCCCCCACTGTGATCTTGGATGGGGTTACGAAGGCGAAGAACGTCTTCTCCGAGTCGACGGGGCAATTCAGATACCACCCAGAGCTTGATGCGACCGCGCTTCGCAAGGAATTCGCCGATGCGCTGGCGCCGCTTGTTGGTCGTCTTGAGGACGTGAAACGCGACGCCGACGGGCAGGCGGCCCATTCTCCGCTCGCCGACCAGTTGCTTGACCGGATTACCAACCTGTTTCGAGGAAAGATTGGCGGGGGGTTCGAGGAGCAGGATCTCGAGACCATCTACAAAGAAGGCGTCGACCGTTACAGCCGGCGAATTCCTCCCGGATACAAAGATGCCGAGAAGCCCGAGCCAAGACGTTATGGCGACCTCGTGATATGGAAGGAAATTCTCAGGAAGGCCGCCGAGTCCTCCATGCCCATGATTCTGGTCACCGACGACCGCAAGGAGGACTGGTGGTGGGAGCACCAGGGCAAGACCATCGGACCGCGCGTGGAACTAGTAACGGAGTTCGCTGCTCAAGCTGGGCAGCGGATCCACCTCTACAGTCCCGAGGCATTTCTTCGCGTGGCGAATGAGCGCGACAAGTCGAGCGTCAGCTCCAACTCGATCGACGAAGCTGAGGGCTTGGCGCGGCAGGAGCAGGAACGGGCGCGTGCGGCGCTCGAAGCGACGCTGGCCGCGATAGAGATGGAACGAGGCCAACTTGCGGCTCAACTAGCTTCCGGACAGGTCCTAACTTCGGATGCGGCCAAGAACCTGCGGCATTTGATAGCGCAAATCGATGAGGAAGATTATCGCGGTGAGTCGACTACCGTCAGGCTACGCGATCGCCTGAAGGGAGTCACGTCGCAGGAAGAGGAGCTTGAGGTGTTACCTCGTCTGCGGCGGGAGATGTACTTAGCGCAGGAGCGGTCAGAACGACGCGCTGAACTGACTGCGCGCCTTGAGAGAACGTCCGTCGATGGCCGGCTTAACGAGGCCAGGTCCTCTGAGCTTCTGGAACGCATGGCGAATCTCGACGTGCAGGCACGAGACCTGGCACGTACCCTCCGGCAATTCAGGCTCTCCGGGGCGCAGTCGCCTGACGACGAGGCTGCTCGTCCCAACTGATCCGACAGCAGTTGCCGCGCGGCGGATGTCGGTGCGGCGCCTCGTGCACTTCGACAACCTAGCCGCTGCGCCTCCGACTCCTGCGCTCGACGACGAGGGTTCCGACCGCCAGGACGATGGCGGCCGTCTCGGTGATCGCCGACGTCCAGATGGGGACGCCCGTCCACTGCTCGTGCACGCCGAACAGGCCGCCCGCGGTGGTCGAGACGAGGAAGGCGCCGAACGTCGCGACGCCGAAGCCGAGGGCGCCGAGCAGCGGCAGCCAGTGGCGCCAGACGAGCAGCAGCACGCCGATCACCAGGCCGCCGACGGCGTTGAGCAGGAACGCGGGACCGACCACCGTGAACTGACGGAAGCCCGAGAACCACAGCTCGAGGTGCACCACGGCGGACAACAGCACGCACGCGGCGAGCAGGCCGCGCAGCACGTCGGAGGCCGCCTGGCGTCCGGTGTGCCAGGTGCCGAGGTTCGAGCGGGACGTCGTCGTCCCCGGCTCGGACACGGCTCAGCCCTTCCCCGCCACGACGGTGCCGTTCACCACGTGCACGTCGACCGGGGGGAGCGGGGACGGCGCCGGGCCCTGCTTCACCGAGCCGTCCAGGCCGAACACCGAGCCGTGGCACGGGCACTCGAGGTCGGTCTTGGCGGCCATCACCGTGCAGCCCTGGTGCGTGCAGATCGCCGAGAAGGCGGTGACGGTGCCAGCCGTCTGCTGCACCAGCAGCACCGGCTTTCCGTCCACCTTGGTGGCCAGCGCGCCGCCCACCGGGATGTCCGAGACCTTCGCCAGACCGCCGGCGGCACCGCCGCCGGAACCGGAGCCGCCGGCAGCTCCCGACCCGCCCGAGCCGCCAGACGACGAGGCGCCGCACGCCGCCAGCACGCCGACGGCCGCCACGCCGAGCCCCACGGCGCCGCCGCGCACCAGCAGGTCACGCCTGCTCAGGCCGGAGGCCTCCGCGGTGTCGGTCTGATCGGTCGAGGTCATGCACGCCTCCGGGGTGAGCGCAAGGGTCAGACGTCCTGACCTGCACCGACGCTAGTCGGTCGCGGCGCCCGCCTGCCCGTCGGTCGCCGGATTCACAGCAACCTTTACGTCCGCGGCTGCGGTGCGCTCGTCGGACGCGCGCTCGTCGGCTGCCGCCGCGCGCTCGTCGTGCGCCCGCTCGTCCGCCTGCCGGCTCTGGATGCCCGACACGTTGCGCAGCGGCAGCTCGGGCACCAGGAGGGTCAGCACGATGCCGGCCACCATCACGATCGCCGCGAGCAGCAGCACCCTGTCCACCGACTGGCTGAAGCCGACCAGGAACGGCTGCGCGAGGCGCGGGTCGAGGGCGTTGATGAAGGCGGAGTCGTCCAGCGACGGGGCGGGGCCGCCCTTGAGCATGCCAATCACGGCGGCGTTCGCCGGGTTGGCGGCGACCGCGGGGTCCGCGACGGCGGCGAGGAACGACGGCGTCTTGACGGCCGCCCGGAAGGCGGTGGCGATGTTGTCGCCCACCGTCGAGAACAGCACGGACAGGAACACCGCGGTGCCGAGCGTGCCGCCCATCTGCCGGAAGAACAGGGACGACGACGTGGCCACCCCCATGTCCTTGGCAGGCACGGCGTTCTGCACGGCGAGCACCAGCGGCTGCATGACGAAGCCGAGACCGAGGCCGAAGATCACCGAGTAGGCGAAGAACTCGGGCATCGGGGTGCTCGGCGACAGCTGCGCGAACAGCAGCGCGCCCACGCCCATCAGCACCGTGCCGCCCACCGGGAACAGCTTGTAGCGGCCGGTGCGGGCGGTCGTCTGACCGGCGACGATCGACGCCGTCATGATGCCGACCGTGAAGGGGATCAGGACGAGGCCGGCCTTCGTCGGGCTCAGCCCCCGGACGATCTGCAGGTAGAGCGGCAGGGTCGCCAGGCCACCGAACATGCCCAGGCCGATGACGGTGTTCGCGCCGGCGCCCACCGAGAAGGTCCGGTTGCGGAACATGTACAGCGGCAGGATCGCGTCGGCCCCCGCGCGGGTCTCCGCCGCGAGGAACAGGCCGATGCCGACCACGCCGATCGTGTAGCAGAGCAGCGCGTTGCCCGAGCTCCAGCCCCACGCGCGGCCCTGCTCGGCGACCAGCAGCAGCGGCACCAGCGCGACGATCAGGGCCAGCGCGCCCTGCCAGTCGATGCGATGCTCCACCTTGCGCAGCGGCGGCAGGTGCAGCACCCGCCAGATCACCACCACGCCGAGCAGGCCGAGCGGCACGTTGACCAGGAACACCCAGCGCCAGCCGGTGATGCCGAGGATGTGCGGGGTGCCCGCGAAGAACCCGCCGATCACCGGGCCGAGCACGGACGACGTGCCCCACACGGCCAGGAAGTAGGCCTGGTAGCGGGCGCGCTCCCGCGGTGCGACGAGGTCGCCGAGGATGGTGATCGCGAGGCTCATCAGGCCACCGGCGCCCAGGCCCTGCAGCCCTCGGGCGAGCGCGAGCTGGTACATCGAGCCCGCCATGCCGGAGAGCACGGAGCCGATGACGAACAGGCCGATCGCCGTCATGTAGAACGGCTTGCGGCCGTAGATGTCGGACAGCTTGCCGTACAGCGGCGTGGCGATCGTCGAGGTCAGCAGGTATGCGGTGGTGACCCAGGCCTGCAGCGAGAGGCCGTGCAGGTCGTCGCCGATGGTCCGGATGGCTGTTGCGACCACCGTCTGGTCGAGCGCGGCGAGGAACATGCCGATCATCAGGCCGCCGATGATCGTGAGGATCTCGCGGTGCGTCGGCGCGTGCAGGCCGGGTGCGACTGCAGGTGACTCGGCGGACGAGGACGCCTGCGGGGTGCGGTGCTGCTCGGTGCGAGAGGACATCGGACCTTCTCGGGGGCTGTGGCGGGAGCTGGTCGTGGTGGCGCGCGGCGGTTCGAAGGCCGAGGGGGCGTCCGGGACGCCGGTCGGCAGCTTCGAGGCACAACACCGTCCACAGACAGGTGTGTTCCCCGAGGCCGAGTCCTCATGTCAAAGTGCGACGCGCAGTTCCGACTCCTCGGTGCAGGCCCCGCCGGGGCCCGCCCGAGTGCGAGGAGACCGCGATGAAGTTCCTGCTGGTGCTGCACAACAACCCGACTGTGATCGACGCCCTGTCCGCGGAGGACCAGAAGCGGCTGATGGACGGCCACGCCGCGTTCATCGCGGCGACGCAGGAGTCGGGCGAGCTCGTCGTCACCCAGGCCCTGGCCGACCCGTCGCAGACCGCCGTGGCGCGGCTGCGGGACGGCGTGCCGGCGGTGACCGACGGGCCGTTCGCCGAGACCAAGGAGTTCCTGGGCGGCTACTACCTGCTCGACGTCGCCGACCGCGACCGTGCGGTCGAGCTGGCCCGGCAGGTCCCGGACGCGAGCATCGAGGGCCTGCGGGTCGAGGTGCGGCCGGTGATGTTCGAGGCCGGGCTGGAGATGTGACGACCGTCCGGGGACGCACGCGTTGATGGTGGAGGCGACGCGCGTCGAGGACCTGCTGCGCGAGCTGGCGCCGCAGGTGCTCGGCGTGCTCGTGCGCCGCTACGGCCGGTTCGACGCGTGCGAGGACGCCGTGCAGGACGCCCTGCTCGCAGCGGCCGGGCAGTGGCTCCGCGACGGTGTGCCGGACCACCCGCGCGCCTGGCTGGTGACGGTGGCCGCGCGAAGAGTCGTCGACGAGGTCCGGTCCGACGCCGCCCGTCGACGGCGGGAGCAGACCGCGGCGGCGCTCGCCGGGCTGCACCCGGACGCACCGGCTCCGGAGCTGCCCTGCGAGGAGGACGACAGCCTGACGCTGCTGTTCCTGTGCTGTCATCCGGCGGTGACGCCGGCCTCGCAGGTGGCGCTGACGCTGCGGGCCGTGGGCGGCCTCACCACCGCGGAGATCGCGGCGGCGTTCCTGGTGCCCGAGGCGACGATGGGCGCCCGGATCAGCCGTGCGAAGCGCCAGATCCGCGCGGCGGGCGCCACGTTCGCGCTGCCGCCGGTGCCCGAGCGGTCGGAGCGGCTGACCGTGGTGCTCCAGGTGCTCTACCTCGTCTTCAACGAGGGGTACGCGGCCACGTCCGGCGAGCGGTTGGTGCGTCCCGACCTCGCGGCCGAGGCGATCCGGCTGACCCGGATGCTGCACCGGCTGCTCCCCGACGACGGGGAGGTGGCCGGTCTGCTGGCGCTGATGCTGCTGACCGACGCCCGGCGCGAGGCGCGCACCACCGCGGCCGGCGACCTGGTGCCGCTCGGCGAGCAGGACCGCGGCCGGTGGGACGCGCAGCTGGTCGCCGAGGGAAGCGCCCTGGTCAGCAGCGCGCTGGCGCAGCCGGGCGTGGGTCCGTACCGCCTGCAGGCGGCGATCGCGGCGCTCCACGACGAGGCGGTCGGCACCTCGAGCACAGACTGGGAGCAGATCGCCGCGCTCTACGCCGTGCTCGAGCGTGTGGCACCGAACCCGGTGGTCAGCCTCAACCGTGCCGTCGCCGTCGCGATGACGGACGGCCCCGCCGCCGGCCTCGCCCTCCTCGAACCGCTCGACGAGGGCCCGCTGGCGGCGCAGCACCGCCTGCCCGCCGTCCGCGCACACCTGCTCGAGCTCGCCGGTGACCTGTCCGCGGCCCGGGCCCAGTACGTGCTCGCCGCCCAGCGCACCGCGAGCGCGCCGGAACGCCGGTACCTGCTCGGCCGGGCGGACGCCCTCGCAGCGTCGGGAGCGTGAGGGCGGGCTCCCCCGAAGACGTCGCAGCGGGGCGTGCAGCCCGGCGGCGGGCGGGGCGTGGGGGGCGGTCTGCTTCAGGATCGGTCGACCGTGAGCCGCTGCCCGGCGCCGATCACGATCCCCGGCCGTTCCCACCCGAGCCGGGAGCCCGTCCCGCTCTCCTCCGCCCGACCCGCCACACCGCCGAGGTCGGCACCGTCCAGCGCCACGCGCGGCACGGCCCCGAACTGGCCCGGCAGGCCCAGCTCGGTCAGCGTCAGGCTGCCGTGCTCCACCCGCAGGGCCGCGCCGCGCTCGCCGAGCTCGACGGTGCCCCACGCCTGACCGGTGACGAACGGCAGGCGCACGACCCCCGTGCCACCGTCCGGCGTGACGAGGCCGGCGACGGGAGCGAAGGACAACGTCCCGCGTCCCGCGTCGTGCTGCTGCCCCGTGATCGCGGTCAGCACGGTCCAGCCGGCCATCGACCGGGCGTAGTGGTCCCCGCACTCCACCTCGTTCCACGGGTTGCGCCGCGAGCCGTCGTGCCGCGCCCAGAGGCCGCGCAGGATCGCCATGCCCTCGTCCACCAGGCCCTCGTACAGGCAGTGCGCGGCCACCTCGTACTCCGACCCGCTCCACACCTCGTCGGCGTACCGGGTGGGGACGGTCGGCCGCCCACCGCTGGGCCATGAGCACATCACGAGCCCGGAGTCGTCGCGGTCGGCGTAGACCCGGTCGGTGTGCACCGCGTCGCGGAACGACGCGCGGTGGTTGTGCCGCACAACGGCGCGCAGCGCCTGCACCACGTGCTCGCGGGGCAGCAGGTAGCCGAGGTCCAGGGTGTGCGCCCACCACTGGCCGATCAGCTGGTCGGACAGGCAGCCCGGTCCCCACTGGAACCGGTCGGGCTCGTCGGGCGCCAGCACCTGCACGTAGTAGTCGCCGTTCCACAGGCGCCGGTCGTACTCGGCGGACCCCGCCTCGAACCGGTCCCGGCACCAGCGGGCCCTCGCATCGTCGCCCTGCAGCAGCGCCAGCTCCTCGGCGGCGCGCAGCGCCGCGAGCCAGAGGGTGCCCATGAACGGGTTGGTGCCACGCAGGTCGATGTCGTGGGTGCTCGGCTGGATGCCCGACAGCACGCCGGTGCCTGCCGGGTCCCACCGCCGGGCGACGTGGTCCAGCAGCGCGCCGATCCGCGGCCACCGCCGGGTCAGCCACGCCTCGCCGGCGCCGGCGCGCACCTCGCGGTACGTCTTCAGCACCGTGCCGAGCATGCCGTCCAGGGCCGGTTCGTCCGGTCCGCCGATCGGCACGTCCCACAGCTGCGGCAGGTACGTCGGGGCGATCACCCGGTGCGGGACGTACCCGTCCGGCGCCTGCATCACGTCGAGCTCGGTGTCCCGCATCGACAGCTCGAGCGACGGGAACAGCGCGGCCATCGCGTGCTCGTAGTTCCACACGTGTGTGCAGTTCAGCGGGCAGGAGCCGCCCACCGCGCCGGCGTGGTGCAGGGTCGACGCGCCGTTCACGCCCTCGAACCCGAACACCTCGCCGGTGCCGGCCCGGAACACCGTCGGGGTGCGCAGCGGCACCGCCTGCGCCGCGAGCCGCTCGGCGACGTCGGTCGGCAGCGAGGAGTCGCGGAGCGTGCGCCGCCAGGCGTCCGACGCGCCACGCAGTTCCTCCCAGCGTGCCGTCACGTCCGCGACGACGTCCGTGGCGCGGGGGTAGCGGCGCGCGTACCAGTTGCCGAGCCAGAACCTCGACAGTCCGCGCTCGGGATGGCGCGGCCCGAAGTCGGGGTAGTTGACGAACCGGTGGGGGAAGGACCACGCGAGGACCGCGCGGATGGCCGTCGACTCCCCGGGCGCCAGGTGCCAGGGCACCGCGACGGCGCCCGCCCACGTCTGCCCGGCGGGGCTCGGTCCGCGCCAGCCGTTGCCACCGATCTCGTCGCCGCCACCGACGAAGGCGCTCGGCGACCCGTCCTCCGGCAGCCCCGGCACGACGAGCGAGCGCAGCCGCTCGGCGAGGTCCGCGGGGGTCGACCAGCACAGCTGCGCGACGGAGCCGTGCCCCTCGAGGGCGAGGGCCAGCTGGCCTGCCCGCGGGTCGTCGTCCGGGATGGAGCCGTTCTCGCACACCAGCGTGGTCCACCGGCCGGCGCGCTCGAGGCGGTTGGTGTTGCCCCCGTAGCCGGGGTGGTGGGTGCCGCGGGGGTTGACCACCCCGTCCGCACCGACGTCGTTCTGCAGGGCGCCGGCGAACCAGCCGTGCAGGTGGTCGTCGGACCGGTTGGTCAGCTGCACGGTGAACATCGCCGCGGGGACCGAGCTGGTGTCGGCGTCGTGCGGGACCAGCGGGCTGAACGCCTCGACCGTCACGCCCACCGGCAGGTCGGCGTCCACCACCTCCAGGTCGGCGAACGGGTAGAAGCCCCGCAACCGGGTGGCCGCCACCGGCGGGAACGCCCGGAAGAGGTCCTCGTGCCAGGCCGGGACGGCGGCGTCGTTCACCATCGGGACGGGCTCGGTCGCGAACGACCGCGCCTGCAGCACCCGCAGGCCGTCGACCGGCGGCTGCAGGCCGCTGTACCGCAGGGCGAAGAAGGTGTTCGGCAGCTCGCCGAGGTGGTTGCCCAGGTTGTGCAGCTGCCACTGCCGCAGTGCGCCGTCCGCGCCGATCGCCAGGTTGCCGGTGCCGATCCCGCCGAGGGGCAGTGCCGCGGCCGGTGCCGCGCCGCTGTCCAGGACCGATGCCTCCGTCATGCGCGCGGCGCCCGCGGCGGCGTGCTGCCGAGGTCCGGCACGGGGGCGGTGCCGAGGTGGACCTCCAGGTCGTCGGCGCTCGGCGTCGCCGGTCGGTGGGCGGTGGGCCGGTCGAGGTAGAAGATCGCGGTCGAGGCGATGTCGTCGTGCAGCGGCAGGTAGCGCCAGCCGGACCGCCAGCCGAGCGCCTGGATGGTCACCCGCAGGCGCTCGCGGAACCGGATCGGGTCCGGCAGGTGCCAGCGGTACATGCCGAACCGCTGCTGGGACACGTACAGCCCGTCGGGCCGGATCACCTGCGGCAGGCCGAGGTACGGCGTGGTGTACGGGGTGTAGCCCTGACCGGGCACGTCGAAGTTCCACGCGCCGCCGAAGTAGTCCTCGGTGCCGGTGCCGCAGATGGTGGGGAACTCGTCGTCGGAGTCCAGGTAGAACTTGATCTCGCCCTCGCCCCACCAGCCGTTGGAGTTCACGCCCCACGCCAGGTACGTCCCGACGTACTGGCCGGAGCCCTCGATGCCGTCGAGCAGCGTGTGCGGCACCTTGTCCGCCAGGGGGTTGGAGCGCCGCCACTGGGCGTGGAAGTAGCCCTCGGCGGAGTGGTCGCCGCCGACCTCGTAGGTGATCTGGTAGTACACCCGCACCTGGACGTCGGAGGTGTTCTCCAGCGTCAGGCGGGCACCCGTGCGGAAGGGCATCGGCCAGTACGAGTTGAACCCGCCGTGCGGGTTCGCGGCGATCACCTGTGAGCTGACCTGGGCGAACACGCCCCAGCCGTTGCAGAAGAAGTCGCCGTACGGCACCTCGACGGCCGGTTCCGTCGACCCGTCCCAGTAGGCGCGCAGCAGCAGCGTGCGCCAGTTGTCCGTGTGCGTGGTGATCCACACGTGGCTGATCCACCCGGCGCCCTCGATGCTCGCCAGCTCGAACGTCTCGCCGGCGGCGATGTCCACGCTGGGGGAGATCTTCCAGCCCGGGCCGAGGTCGCGGGCGTTCCACGCCCCGGTGCCCCCCGTCGCCCGGCCGCCACCGCCGACCGCACCCGTGAAGTTCTCCGGCGAGATCGACCGGGTCTGCCGGTCGTTCAGTGCGCTGATGCTGCTGAGGTCCATCTCCACCCCTCGTTGCGTGCGACGACTACTTGATGCCGGACAGTCGGACGCCGGCGACGATGTGCCGCTGGAACACCAGCAGCAGGACGATCGTCGGCAGCGCGGCCAACGTCGAGGCGGCCATCAGCTGCCCGTACTGCGGGCCACGGTCGTCGAGGAAGTTGGCCAGCACCGGCATGATCTGCTGCAGCGTCGGGTTGCTGATCGTCAGGATCGGCCACACGTAGGCGTTCCAGTACGCCATGTAGGAGATGATCCCGACGACGACGAACACGGCCCCCGAGTTGGGGACGAAGATCTTCAGGAAGATCCGCCACCGTGAGCAGCCGTCGATCCGCGCGGCGTCCTCGACCGCCGTGGGCATGCCGAGGAAGAACTGCCGCATGAAGAACATCTGGGCGGCCGAGGCGACGCCCGGGATGATCAGCACCGCGAGCGTGTTGAGCATGTGCAGCTTCGACACGACGACGAACGACGTGATCAGGATCGACATCGCCGGCACGAACATCGGCATGATGCACAGCACCCAGAGCACCCGCTTGTACGGGAACTCCAGCCGTGCGAACGCATAGGCGGCCAACGCGTTCACCGCGATGCTCAGCCCGGTGAAGATCACCGCGCCCAGCATCGTCAGGCCCACCGCCGTCATGTACTGCCTGTCGTGCAGCATCGCCGTGTAGTTGTGCCATTCCCAGACCTGCGGCAGCACGGCGAACGGCGTCTTCAGCACGTCGAGGTCGCGCTTGAAACCGCACAGCGCCATCCAGGCGAGCGGCATCAGCATGCTGAGCGCGATGAGGACGAGCAGCACCCACTTCGCCGCGAGGGAGCGTCGGGACCTGACCATCAGGCGTCCACCGCCTTCTCGGACCTGATCAGGCGGAACACCAGCGCGGAGATGGTGCCGAGCACGATGAACAGCACCAGCGACGCGGTGATCGAGAACGTCATCGCGTACGGGGTGGCGCTGCGGAACTGGTTGAAGATGTAGAGGTTCGGCGTGGTCGAGGCGTTCACCGGCCCGCCGTTGGCGATCAGCAGCGGCAGCAGGAACTCCTGGAACGCGGCTACCAGCCCGGTGACGAAGAGGTACAGCAGCACGTTCTTTAGCAGGGGGAGCGTGATGTACCAGGTCCGCTGCAGGAACCCGGCACCGTCCAGCTGGGCGGACTCGAGGTAGCTCTCGGGGATGTCGAGCAGGCCCGCCAGCATGATCAGCGTGGTGATGCCCAGGCCCAGCCAGATGCCGGGCACCGCGACCGCCGGGATCACCATCGAGGCGTTGCCGAGGAAGTTCTTCGGCCCCAGGTTCACCAGGCCGAGCAACCAGTTCGCCAGGCCCTGGTCGGCGTAGATCAGCCGGAAGAGCACCGAGGCGATGACGGCGGAGACGACCGTCGGCAGGTAGACCGTCGTCTTCATGAACGACGCCATCCGGGCGCCGAGCGTCTTGATGAAGCTGGCCAGGAGCAGGGCGATCAGCATGCCGCCCGGCACCACGATCACGGCGTAGTAGCCACCGACCTTGAGCGACTGGTAGAAGCCGGGGTCGGTGAGCACGTACTTGTAGAAGCTCAGCCCGACGAAGACCGGGGCCTTGTAGAAGTTGCCCTGGTACATGCTCTGCTTGAAGGCGTAGACCAGCGGCCAGATGACGAAGATGCCGAGCAGCACCACCATCGGCGCCAGCATCAGGTAGGCCGTGCGCCTCTCCTCGCGGTTCGCGGTGCTGCTGCGCCGCTCCGGCGTCCCCGCCTCGACCACCTCCGCCGTGACGGTGCCCAGTCGCTTTCGCGGCGTCGTTGCCTGCGTGGGGGGCATCTGCGTGTCATCCCTTCCTGTGTGTGCTGCGTCGCGCTCGACGGGCGGCCCGCTCGACGGCCGTCCCGGGGGCGGCTCGATGGCCACCCCCGGGACGCCGACGGGTCCGGACCGTCAGGACTGCGGCGCCGTGCCCTTGAGCTGCTGCTTCTGGATGGTGCTGTTGATCGAGTCGTTCGCGGTCTTCAGCGCCGCGTCGACCGACGCCGTTCCCTTCATGCCCGACTCGATGGCCGTGCCCATCGCGAGCGAGATGTCCCACGGGTAGGCCGGCTCGGCGATCCCGTGGGCGACGATGTCGTCGGAGATCGTCTTCATGTTCGCGTCCTGGGTGGTGCTGGGGTCGTTGGCGGCGATCGCCTTGTCCACCGAGGTGCGGGTCGTGTACTTCGAGTAGCCGGCCTGCTTGAAGAAGTCGGCCATGATGCTCGGGTCGCCGGCCGCCAGGTAGGAGATGAACGCCGCCGCCTCCTTGGGGTGCTTGGACTTGGCGTCGAGCGTCAGCGTCCAGCCACCGAGCGTCGCGGTGGTCTCCCCGGTGCCGCCGTCCTTGGTCGGCAACGCGGCGACCACCGTCTTGGCCAGCAGGTCCGGCTTGTCCTTCTTGATGGCGCCGAGGGCCCACGAGCCGTTGACCATCATCGCGACCTCACCGCTCTCGAACGGTGCGGCGTCGGTGTAGCCGACCTTCGGGTTCTGCGGCATCAGCTTGTTCTGGTACAGCGTCTTGTACAGGTTGACGACGTCCGCGAAGCAGGAGTCGGTCGCCCGCCCCGAGGCCCAGTCGTCGGTGATGGGGAAGTGGCCGCACGAGTTGTCCTGCAGCCCCCAGCTGGACCAGCCGAGCTCGGCGGCGACGGAGGCGATGGTGATGCCCTTGACGTTGCCCGAGGTGAGCTTGGTGGACCAGTCGACCAGGTCCTTCCAGGACTTCGGCGGGCTCGCCGGGTCCAGTCCGGCGGCCTTGGCCATGTCGCTGTTGATGTAGAGCACGGCCGAGGGCTCGACGAGCATCGGGTAGCCCCAATGCTTGCCCTTCTCGGTGACGAACGGCGCGACGTTCGACTTGATGTCGGCCAGCGCCGACGCCGGCAGGTAGTCGTCGAGAGCCGCGAACTGGCCCTGCGCGACGCCCGGCTTGATGTTGCCGTAGTTCGTCGTGACGACGTCCGGCTGGTTGCCCGCCGCCTGCGCCGCCTGCAGCTTCTGGGTCCAGGTGTCGGCCGGGACGACCTTGTAGTCGACCTTGACGCAGGTCTGCGACGAGTTGAACTGGTCGACGTACTTCTTGTACCAGGCCTGCTGGTAGTCCTCGAACTTCTGCTGCCAGAACGTGACGGTGGTCGGGCTCGCGCAGGCGGTCCCCACACCCCCGCCACTCGCTGCGGTGGTGCCGGACCCTCCGCTCGACCCCGTGCCGCACGCAGCGAGCGTGACCGCGCCGGCGACCGCCAGCGTGAGGGCCGTCAGCCCCTTGCCTCGCCTCATTTCTCCTCCTCCTGTCTGGGCGCGTCGCTGCGCCAACAGCTCGCCGTTCCTACTTCTGCAGGTCGGCGCGGTACCAGAAAACTTCGTACGGATCCCAGATGGACAACGCGAAATAGATCGTCTTCCCGCCATTTGCCGTGTACCGGTCGAGCATGTAGGGCGCATAAGGGCCCGCCACGTCGTGCGCCCCGACCAGGGTGATCGGCTGCCCCCACGGTCCCCACGGCGAGAGTCCCTCGCGGATCACGATTCCCGTACCTTCTTTGAGGTACGTCATCACCCAGCGGCCGAGATAGGTGTTCCACGCGACCGACAGCTCCCCGACGGTGTCGTCGAGAATGGTCGTCGCCTGCGTCGCGTCGGTGCCCCAGGTGGGATTTCCCGCACCATCGACGGCCGTGAGGTAGCGCCAGGCGGAGGCGTCCTCGACCGTGGCCGCGGGCACCTTGGCCAGGTGCACGCCACCGAACCGTCCGTGCGTGATGCCCCAGACGTACAGGGTGTCCACGCCGTCCTCGGTCACGTGGTGGGTGGCCACCTGGACGAACCCCGACGTGCCACCCCAGCGGGGGCCGTCGAGCACCGTCCAGCTCTGCCCCTGGTCCGTCGACCGGGCGAGGCCCGCGTCGTTGACGTCCCACTCGCCGGGAACGCCCCAGTGCCGCACGGACATCCAGTGCAGGTACATCGCCCCGCCGGCCTCGAAGCCGTAGGTGGGGATCACCGTCATCTCGGTGTCGTCGACCTTCTTGGACGGCAGCAGCTCCTTGGCCAGCCCCAGGTCGTCGGTGACCATGCCGCCGAGGGTGATGCCGTCCGACGGGTCGGCGTCCGTGGTCCACGCCATCGCGTTGGACCGCCAGCCGGTGCCGCCCCCACCGGTGGCGCCCTCCGCCCGGCTGGCGAAGTTGTCGCCGAACGTGAACCAGACCTTGCCGTTCGCCTCGAACATCGAGCCGAGGTCGGCGTAGCCCATGCCCCAGCGCACCGTGCTGCCGGGGGCGTCCGCGCCGGTGATCTGGCCGACCTGCGCCACGTCCCGCACGCCGGTCAGCGTGAAGGGTGTCGAGCTCGGCAGGACGAAGGACGCGGGTGCGGGCGGACCGGGCGGGAGGCTGGTGGCGGCGGACGGGCTGCTGCCAGCGGTGGAGCGCAGGCTGCCGCCGGGCGAGGGAGTGCGACCGGCGCACGCCGCGACGAGCAGCAGGCTCGTCCCGGCCGCGACGGCGGCGAGGCTCCTGACGACCTGGCGGCGGTGCACGGTCCTCCTCGAGCGGTCGGGTGACGCGTCCGGCGGGCGCATCAGCGGGGGCTGACGACGGCGGGGCTGACCACACCGGGACTGACGGTGGTGGGGCTGACGGTGGTGGGGCTGACGGTGGTGGGGGACGCTGCGACCAGCGCCCGCACCTCGTCGGCCGTCGGTGCGGATGCCGCCGACCCCGTCCGGGTGACCGAGATGGCCGCGGCGGCGTTGGCGGCGTCGGCCGCCGTCGCCAGGTCGAGCCCCTGCGCGAGCCCGGCGGCCAGGTACCCGCAGAAGACGTCCCCTGCACCCACGGTGTCCACCGCGGTGACGGCCCGTGCCGGTACCCGCCGGGCGACGCCGTCCCGGGTCAGCACGAGCGCGCCACGTTCGCCCAGGGTCACCACCACGTCAAGTCCCCAGCGGTCGCGGAGGGCCGCCGCGGAGGTCACGGGGTCGGCACCGGGCTCGCCGCTCAGGGCTGCGAGCTCACCCTCGTTGGGCACCAGGACGTCCACGTGCTCCAGCAGCTCCGCGGGCAGCGGGCACACGGGTGCGGGGTTGAGGATCACGGTCACACCGCGCTCGTGGGCGATCCGGGCGGCCGCGACCGCGGCCTCCACGGCGAGCTCGAGCTGCATCACCAGCACCTTCGCGCCGGTGATCACGGGCGCCGCGTCGACGATCTGGGCGGTGTCCACGACGTGGTTCGCGCGCGGCACGACGACGATCGAGTTCTGCCCGCTCGGCTCCACCAGCGGCAGCCCGACACCGGTCCCCGCGTCGGGCCGGACGGTGACCGCCGTCGCGTCGATCCCCTCGGCGCCGAGCATCGTGCGGAACTGCGCACCCATCTCGTCGTCGCCGACGCAGCCGACCATCGCCGTGCGCGCACCGGCCCGCGCCGCGGCGACCGCCTGGTTGAAACCCTTGCCGCCCGGGGCGGAGGAGAACCCGGTGCCGATCAGCGTCTCGCCCGGCTCGGGGCGGCGCGGAGCGTAGGCGACCAGGTCCATCATGAAGGACCCCACGACGCAGACGTCGGCGCTCACGCGATGCTCCGGTCCCCGAGCAGCTGGCGCCCGAGCGAGCCGCCGGGGTGGAACACGGCGAACTCCTCGGCGGTGAACCCGCTCAGCGTCATCAGGCCCGCAGCGAGCGCGTCCCCGAGGGCGAGCGTGCTGGCGGTCGACGCGGTCGGCGCCAGCCCCAGCGGGTCCGCCTCTCGTTCGACGTGGATCGACAGGTGCACGCGGGCGAGCGTGGCGAGGCTCGACGACGGCCGACCGGTCATGGCGATCACCGCGGCGCCGCGCGCGAGAACCATCCGCGCGAACTGGCACACCTCGGCGGTCTCGCCGGAGTAGGAGATCAGGATGGCGACGTCGTCCCGGGTCACCATCCCCGAGTCGCCGTGCAGCGCCTCGGTGGAGTGCACGAAGAACGCGGGCGTGCCGGTGCTGGCCAGGGTCGCGGCCATCTTCGAGCCGATGTGCCCGGACTTGCCGAGGCCGGACACGACCACGCGGCCGCGCGTCTGGCTGAGCAGCCGGAGGGCCTCCGCCAGGGCCGGACGGACGGCGAGGCGGGTAGTCGCGATCGCCTCCGACTCGGCCGCCATCGCGCGGTCGGCCGCGGCTAGCGCCTCGTCGAGCGTCCCGCCGCTCACGCGACCACGCCCTTGAACAGCAGGATGTTGCCGAACGTGCGGCGCTCGCCGGTCCGGACGGCCAGCCGAGCGCTGCGGGCGGCGTCGTAGAACGCCGTCCGGGTCAGGCTCCGCACGGCCTCCGTCGGTGCGGGGCAGGCGTCCCGGAGCGCGGTCACGGCCGGGGCCTCGACGTCCTCGGGGTTCATCAGCACCGCGGCGGTCGGCACGTCCAGCGGGAGCACCGTGCAGATCGCCTCCACGACGGCGTCCGCATCGAGGCCCGGCAGGTCGACGACCACCGGGGCGAGCCGGTCGGCAGGGAAGTGCGCGTCGCACACGAGCACGCAGTCGCCGTGGCCCATCGCATCGAGGTGATGCAGCAGGGTTCCCGTCAGCAGCGGGTGGATGCCAGCGAGCACCATTGCTCCGTTCGTCTACAACCCCGGAGACGGGGAATCGATTTCCCGTTGTCTACACCTGATGCGCCGGGACGGTCAACAGGCCGTTGCCGGACTGTGACCTGACAGTCGGGGCGGCTCCCGGGCGGCGGAGCGTGCCGATCGAGTGTTCGTGCAGGTAGAGCGCGATATCTGCCTGCCGTTTCGCGGTCGCGGAGCCGCGGCGGACGGCTCGCGTCCGGCGTAGCCCCTCGGTGGGAGCCATGGCCGCAGGGCCAGTTCCCTTGAAATGGATTGCTGGGATGTCTACCGTCGGGCCATCGGCGCGCCGTTGCCCTCAGCACCGGCGGGCGCCGGGACGACGGCCTCGCTCGGGGGCGTCGGCACGTGGTCAGAGTCGGTGGAGGCGTCCGTGTGGCTGCAACCTGACCCGTCCCACGGCAACGCGCCGCGGTGGGGGCATCCCGACGGGATCCAGGTCGGGATCGAGCCCGGGCTCGGTCCTCGCGGGCTGCTGCGCATCTTCGCCCCCTACCTCGGGAGCGCGCGGCTGCTCAACTTCGTCGCCGTGGAGCCCGTCGCCGCCGGAGCCACGGACCGTGGCTACTCGGAGCTCGAGCACAGCACGCTCGACAACCGTCCGGGCAAGCGCTTCTGGTCGTCGCAGGACCCGTCGAACGGCTCACCGCGGCCGACGGACGAGCCCGTGCCGGGCGTGGTCACGCAGGAGGACGGGGTCGAGCGCCTGACGGTGCACGTCCACAGCGAGCGCTTCGACAACGGCGCCGAGGTGGTGGTGCGCGTGCAGTTCCGCGCGGACCGACCCCGCGAGGTGTCGCTCGCGGCGCTGCGGCGGCCCGGCAGCGCCGAGCTCACCGCCTGCATCCTGTCGGCCACGATGGGCAACTACGCGCGGCTGCGGCGGCTGCACCTGGCCGACGGCGTCGTGACGCCGGCGGAGCTGTGGCCGGGGTTCGCCCGCACGGAGTTCACGCCGCACGCCCGGTTCGGGCTCGACCGGCTGCACCGCGACGGTGCCGCCGCGCTGGTGTGGGCGACGCCGGACGAGGAGCGCCCCTGGTCGGCGGTCCACGCGCCCGGCACGGCGACGCACTGGCGGTACGAGGGCGCTCGGGCGGTCCAGGGCTGGCGGGTCGAGGAGCCGAGCGACGCGGCGGCCGCCCAGGTCAACGCCCGCTGGGCGTACTGGGCCAGCGCCTCGCCGATCCCGGGCGGCCCGGCGTACGAGAACCTCGAGGTGGTCGACGCGTTCCGGGACGGTCAGCAGCTCGTCTACTGGTGCGAGCCCTACGCCGACGACGAGGAGCTCGCCGTCGCCGTCCGTCGGCACCGCAGCGGGGTCTGACCCGGGGTGACGCTCAGGCCCGGCGGGTCGACGAGGCCCTGACCAGGAGCTCCGGATCGAGCACGATGTGCTGCGGCGCCGAGTGCGACGACGAGCCGCGGGACAGCAGGAGCTCGGCGGCGAGCGCACCCATCTGGGCGACCGGCTGGCGGATCACGCTCACGCCTGGGACGACCATCCGGGTCCACTGGTCGTCGTCCGTGCCGACCAGGGCGATGTCGTGCGGCATCTCGAGCCCGGCCGCCTGGATCGCTCGGTACGCGCCCACCGTCAGCGGTCCGTTGGTGGTGAACACGGCGTCCGGCGGGTGCGGGGAGCTGAGCAGGGCGCGCATCGCCACCTCGCCGCCCTCCGGGCGCAGGTTGGTGCGTCGCACCATGGACGGACTCAGCGGGTGCGGTCCCTTGGAGAGCGCGTCGCGGAAGCCTGCGAGGCGCTCCTCGGTGGTGCTGACCTCGGAGGGGCCGGCGATGCACGCGATGCGGTTGTAGCCCATCTGCATCAGGTGCTCGGCAGCCAGGCGTCCGGCGAGGTGGTTGTCCACGAAGATCGTGTCGCCGGTGTAGCTGTCGACCCGCCGGTCGACGACCACCACGGGGATGCCGGCCGTGAGCAACGGCGCCAGGTTCGACTGCTTGGCCGACGCGGCGGCGATGACCACACCGGCCATCCGCTGCGCGATCGCCGTCTGGATGTAGACGCGCTCCCGGCTGAGGTGCTCGTCGGTGTTGCACAGCATCACGGACAGCCCGCGCTGGGCGGCGACCGACTCGAGCGAGGTCACCATGCCGGTGAAGAAGGGGTTCTGGACGTCGGAGACGATCGCCGCCCACACGTCGGACACCTGCCGGCGGAGCGCTCGGCCGTTGCTGTTGGGCACGTACCCCGTCTCGGCGACCGCCTGGCGCACCCGCGCGGCCATCTCGGCGTCGACCGAGTCGCGACCGTTGAGGACGCGCGACACGGTCGCGGCTGACACGCCCGCGACCCGCGCCACGTCCTGGATGTTCATCGGGCGTCCGTCGACCACGTCAGCATCGTGGCACGGGTTGGGAATCGTTTGCTCGCTCGCGTCCGGGCCGTCTCACCCCACGGGCTCCGCGGCGTCGGGCGAGGCCGGAACGGCGGGCCGTTGGTCCTGATGCGAGGCCGTCACCACGTCCGCGCGCCCGAGGACCGGCCGGCGTGCGGGAAGCGTCACCGGTCGCCCAACTGCGACGCCGCAGGGCTCCCGGCTCGGCCCAGCGGCTCGCGGCGCACTAGCGTGCGGTCCGTGCCGAGACGGAGCAGCAGGTGGAGGTTCGTGGCGGGCGCGGCAGCCGTGGTCGCGGTGACGGCGGGACTGGGCCTCCTTGGAGCGCTGCCCGCGTCGGCGCACGACGAGCTGGTGTCCACCGACCCCGCGGACGGTGCCACCGTCGCGACGGCGCCGGACCAGGTGACGCTCACGTTCACCGACAAGGCGATCGCGCTCGGCACCGAGGTGAAGGTGACGGCTCCGGACGGGTCGGTGGTCAGCACCGGCGACCCGCAGCTGGGGCCGACCACGGTCGCACAGCCCCTAGCGCCCGCGCGTCCGGCGGGCACGTACACGGTGGTCTGGCGCGTGACCTCCGCCGACGGGCACCCCGTCTCCGGCACGTTCCACTTCGCCGCCACGTCGGCCGTCGGCGTCGCGGCCCCGACGGCGTCGGCTGTGCCGTCGCAGGCTCCCAGCGCCACGCCGGGCGCCTCCGTCGCCAGCCCAACCGCCGCCAGCCCGTCCGCCGCCGGCCCCTCCCCGACACCCACCGCCTCGGCCGACCCGGTGCCGTCCGCGTCGACCGGCCGCCCGTCGTACTGGCTGGTGGTCGGCGCGGTGCTGGTGCTCGCGGCCGCCGCGGCCGCCCTCGGCCGGCGTCGGCGCCAGGCGCTCGGCGCCGGGACCGAGGCCGGAGCCGGCTCCGGGACCGACGCCGCACGCGGTACCGGGATCCCACCGGAGCAGCCGCAGCCCTGAGCCCACGTCCCCCTCGGCCGCCGCCGCGACCGGGGGACGGAACGGAACCCCCCGCACGTTGACCCGGACAGCGGCGATCGCGCCCGTGCGTCCCGCCTCCCGCCCGAAAGGACCTCCGATGAGCACCAGACGTGGGCGTCACGCCCTCGCCGCGATCGGGCTTCTGGTCGCCACGGCCCTGGCGGTCACGGGGTGCACCGCGGGTGCGTCACCGAAGCCGACCGCCTCGTCGTCCACCGCCGCCGCCCGCGCCGACGCGACGCTCCGCCTGGGCCTGGCCGCCGCGCCGGCCAACCTCGACTTCACCAGCACGGGCGGCGCCGCGATCTTCCAGGCGCTGCTCGGCAACGTGTACGAGGGGCTGCTGCGCCTGGACCAGGACGGCAAGGTGGTGCCGCTGCTCGCCACCGGGTACACGGTCAGCCGGGACGGGCTGACCTACGACTTCACGCTGCGGGAGGGCGTGAAGTTCAGCAACGGGTCGCCGTTCGACGCGGCCGCCGTGAAGTTCTCCCTCGAGCGCGTCAAGACGTGGAAGGCGAACACCCCCGGCAACCTCGCGGCGCTGGACCACGTGGAGGTGGTCTCCCCCACCGAGGCCAAGGTGGTGCTGACCAAGCCGGACGCGACGGTCCCGTTCTGGCTGGCCGGTCCGCTCGGCGCCATGTTCTCCCCCGACGCGGTGGACTCCCTGGCCACCAAGGCGGTGGGCACGGGACCGTTCACGGTCGCCTCGTACCAGACCGGCGTGAAGCTGGTGCTGACCCGCAACGACGCCTACTGGGGCGCGAAGGCCCTGGTCAAGCAGGTGGACCTGGACTACTTCGCCGATGCGAGCGCCGCGGCGAACGCCATGCGGTCCGGCGGTGTCGACGCCCTGTACCAGGCGGAGGCGTACGACCAGCTGGCATCGTTCAAGGCCGACCCGCGGTTCACGGTGACCGCGGGCAGCTCGCAGGCCGTGGTGGTGCTGTCGATGAACGAGGCCAACCCGGCGCTCGCCGACGTGCGGGTGCGGCAGGCGATCAGCCACGCGATCGACAAGAAGGCGGTCGTCGCGGCAGCCACGGGCGGCGTCGCGACGGAGCTGCACGGACCGGCGGTGCCGACCGACCCGTACTTCGTCCGGTCCGACGAGCCGTACCCGTACGACCCGGCCGCGGCGAAGCAGCTGCTGGCCGACGCGGGCGTCACGGGGCTGAACCTCACCTTCACGGTGCCGAACCGGCCGTACGCGCAGGCGATCAGCCAGGTGGTGCAGTCGGACCTGGCCGCCGTCGGCATCACCGCCACCCTGCAGACGCAGGAGTTCCCCGCCGTGTGGGTGGACAAGACCCTCACCCAGCACCAGTTCGACCTGACCGTCGTCAACCACGTCGAGCCGCGCAACGTCACCAACTACGGCAACCCGAGCTACTACTGGAGCTACTCGAACCCGGCGGTCGGGAAGGACTTCGCGGCGGCGAAGGCGGCGACCGACGAGGACTCGTACATCACGCACATGACCGACGCGGTGCAGGCGATCATCAAGGACGCCGCCGGCGTGTGGCTCTACAACCCGCCGAACGTGGTGGTGGCCACCGCGGCCGTGCACGGGATGCCGACCAACGACCTGGGCGTGGGGATCGGCCTGGCCGGCGTCTCCGTCACGGGCTGACGCCCGACTGGTGAGCCGTCCATGCTGCTGACCGTGCTGCGGCGCCTTGGGGTGTTCGCCCTGACGGCGCTGGTGGCGTCGGTGGTCGTCTTCGTGCTGCTGGCGGTGCTCCCGGGCGACCCGGCACGCGCGCAGCTCGGCCTCGACGCGACCCCCGACCAGGTCGCGGCGCTGCGGCACCAGCTAGGCCTCGACCGGTCGCTGCCGGCGCAGTACGTCCACTGGCTCGGTCAGCTGGCGACCGGGAGCCTCGGCATCTCCTACTCGACGCGCGCGCCGGTGGGTCCGGAGGTGCTCAACGCGATGCAGGTGTCGCTGCTGCTGGTGCTGGCCGGCATGGTGGTGGCGGCGCTGATCGCCCTGCCGACCGGGCTGCTGGCGGCGGTGCGGCAGGGGCGCGCCGACGGCGCGGCGCTCTCGGCAGCCACCCAGGTGGGCATCTCGGTGCCGAGCTTCCTGGCCGGGCTGCTGCTGGTGACGGTGTTCGCCGTGCGGCTGCACTGGCTGCCGTCCGGCGGCTGGGTGGCGCCCGTGGACGGTGTCGGGGGGTTCCTGCGGCACCTGGTGCTGCCGGCGCTCGCGCTCGGCCTGGTCAGGGGCGCGATCCTGTCCCGCTACCTGCGCTCTGCGCTGCTCGACGTGCAGCGCGAGGACTTCATGCGGACGGCTCGGGCCAAGGGGATGACCCGCTGGCAGGCGCTGCGGCGCCACGGGCTGCGCAACGCGCTGGTGCCCGTCGTGACGGTGACCGGGGTCGAGCTCGCGGGGCTGCTGGTGGGGGCCGTGGTGATCGAGACGGTGTTCGTCATCCCCGGGCTGGGGTCGCTGCTGCTGCGGTCGGTGGCCAACCGCGACCTGGTCGAGGTGCAGGCCGTCGTGATGGTGGTGGTGCTGCTGGTGCTGGCGCTGAACCTGCTGGTGGACCTGGTGTACGTGCTGGTGGACCCGCGGCTGCGGCGGGCGCGATGAGCGCGACGACGAGCGGGCCTGGGACGACGAGCGGGCGGGGGACGACGAGCGGGCGCGGGACGACGAGCGGCGGGCGGCCGACGACGCGACGGTGGAACGCACCGCTGCTGGTCGGTGCCGTGATGGTCGCCGCGGTGGTGCTCATCGGGCTGGTGTCCCTCGTCTGGACCCCGCACGACCCTCTGGTCACCGACCCGCTGCACCGGCTGCAGGGGCCGAGCCCGGCGCACTGGTTGGGGACCGACGGCCTCGGTCGGGACGCGGCGAGCATGCTGATCGCCGGCACGCGGGTGCCGCTGCTGGTCGGGCTGGTCGCGGTGCTGATCTCCCTGGTGCTGGGCGTGCCGTTCGGCATCGCGGCGGCGATGACGCGGCAGGGCGGCGCGGGGCTGTGGCTGATGCGGTGGAACGACGTGGTGCAGGCGTTCCCCGCGCTGCTGCTGGCGATGGTGCTCGCGGCGGTCCGCGGGCCGTCGACCTGGACGGCCATGGTGGCGCTGGGGATCGGCGCCGCGCCGGGGTTCGTGCGCGTGACGCGCGCCGGGACGCTGCAGGTGCTCAGCCGGGAGTACGCGCTCGCGGCCCGCGCCGCCGGGCGTGGGCCGCTGTACACGGCGGTGCGGCACGTGCTCCCCAACGTGCGCAGCATGCTCATCGTGCAGGCGTCGGTCGGCTTCGCGCTGGCCGTGCTGGCCGAGGCGGCGCTGTCCTACCTGGGGCTCGGGACGCCGCCCCCCACGCCGTCGTGGGGCCGCATGCTGCAGGACGCGCAGGCCTTCCTCTACGTGCAGCCGTTGCTGATCGTCTGGCCCGGCGTCGCCATCGCCTGGACCGTGCTCGGCTTCAACCTGCTGGGCGACGGTCTGCGGGACCGCCTCGACCCTCGGCTGGAGGCGGCGGCGTGAGCACGTTGCTCCAGGTCAGTGGCCTGCGCGTGCAGTCCGGACCCCGGGAGCTGCTGCACGGGATCGACCTGCGCGTGGAGCGCGGCGAGCGGGTGGGCCTGATCGGCGAGTCGGGGTCGGGCAAGACGCTGACGCTGCTGGCGCTGATGGGCCTGCTGCCCGAGGCGCTGCGCGCGACGGGCGCCGCGCGGCTGGACGGCGAGGACCGGGACCTGCTGACGCTGGGGGACCGGGCGTCGGCACGGCTGCGCGGGCGGCGGGTGTCGATGGTGTTCCAGGAGCCGATGACCGCGCTGGACCCGCTGCTACCGGTGGGCCGCCAGGTGGCCGAGATCCTCACGCTGCACGGGTTCGCCGGTGGTGCGCGGGCGGCGCGGGGGCGGTCGGTGGAGCTGCTCGACGGCGTGGGCCTGCCGGACCCGGGCGCGGCGGCGCGGGCCTACCCGCACGAGCTCTCCGGCGGTCAGCGGCAGCGCGTGATGCTGGCGATGGCGATGGCCAACACCCCGGACCTGCTGCTGGCCGACGAGCCGACCACAGCCCTGGACGTCACGGTGCAGCGGCGGGTGCTCGACCTGATGCGGGAGCAGGTCGCGCGCTCCGGCACGTCGCTGGTGTTCGTCACGCACGACCTGGGGATCGTCGCCGACCTGTGCGACCGGGTGGTGATCCTGCGCGACGGGGCCGTGGTGGAGGAGGGCCCGCTGGACCGCGTGTTCTCCGCGCCGCAGCACCCGTACACGCGCTCGCTGCTGGCGGTGTCCGCCCTGGCGACGGACGCCCGGGGTCGGCTGGTGACGGTGGTGGACCTGGGGTCGGGGACGACGGGCGCGGTGTCGACCGGCGCGGTGTCGACCGGCGCGGGGATGACGGGCGCGGCGACGGCTGCTGCCGGGACGCAGGCGACCGGCGCGGTGCCGGCGACCACGCCTGCGGACGGCAGCGCGGACGCTGTCGTCGTCACCGCTCCTGGCCGCCCCGCCGCACCGCAGCCCGGCCCGCACGAGGTGCTGCCCGACCAGGCCGCCCCGCACGTCTTCAACCACCTCCCCGGCGACGCCCCGCTGCTCGCCGTCGCCGAACTGCGCCGCACCTACGTCCGCCCGCACCGCATCGGCCGCGCCACCCACGTGCAGGCCGTCCGCGACGTGTCGTTCGAGGTGCGCGAGGGGCAGCGGTTCGGCGTGGTCGGGGAGTCCGGCAGCGGCAAGTCGACGCTGCTGCGCCTGGTCACGGGCCTGGACCAGGCGACCGCCGGCTCGGTGCGGATCGGCGGGCGCGAGGTGGTCGGCACGCCGGAGCGGGCGCTCGGCTGGCTGCGGCGGACCGCGCAGATCGTCTTCCAGGACCCGATGGGGTCGCTGGACCCGCGGATGCGGATCGCCGAGGTGGTCACCGAACCGCTGCGCGGCGTGGGTGCCGACGAGCGGCGGGCGCGGGCGGCCGAGGTTCTCGACGCGGTCGGGCTGCCGGCGACGGCTCTCGACCGCTACCCGCACCAGTTCTCCGGCGGCCAGCGGCAGCGCATCGCGATCGCGCGGGCCGTCGTCACCCGCCCCCAGCTCCTGGTGGCGGACGAGGCCGTGTCGTCCCTCGACGTGTCCGTGCGCGCGCAGGTGCTCAACCTGCTGTCCGACCTGGCGGACGAGTACGGGCTGACGCTGCTGTTCGTCTCGCACGACCTGGCAGTGGTGCGGCGCACCTGCGACACCGTCGCGGTGATGAACGAGGGCCGGATCGTCGAGTGCGGCCCGACCGACCAGGTGTACGAGCACCCGCTGCACCCGTACACCGCCGAGCTGGTCGCGGCCGCGCCGCGCCTCCGGGCCGCAGGCGCCTGAGCTCCGGGAGGGGCGGTCGCGCGGTCGCGGCTCGTCCGGGCCGCGCGCACGATGGACGGCATGTCACCCGTCGAGGCTCCGACGACGACGCCGTCCACCGGCGTCGCCACCGCCGTCGAGCCCTCCTCGGGGAGGGCACCCTCGGTCGAGCCGTCGTCGGGCGCCGCACCCACGCCCTCGGTCGAGCCGTCGTCGGGCGCCGCACCCACGCCCTCTGGCGAGGCCTCGTCGAGCGCCGCACCCACGCTGCCCCCGCGGGGGGCCGTCCGCCTGCCCCGGCCGGCGCCGCGCGGCCCGATCAGCACCGCCCTGCTCGCCGCGCTGAGCCGCTCGCCCGGGGCCGTCGACCTGGGCCCGCTGCGCGCCGCCGTCGCCGCCCGACTCACCGATCCCACCGACTGGCGCACCGACGAGGACGTGCAGCTCGCCCTGCTGTGCCTCTACGAGCTGCACTACCGCGGCATCGCCGGTGTCGACGACGACTGGGAGTGGGACCCGGACCTGCTGGCCGTCCGCGCCGCGCTCGAGGTGCCGTTCGAGGCCGAGCTGCGCCGCACGGTCCCGGTGCCGGAGTGCGACCGCCGGGACCGGACCGGCGTCGCCGAGCGGCTGTTCGCCCTGACGGCCGCCGCCGACGGCCCGAGCCTGTCCCGCCACGTCGCCCGCAAGACGACCGAGCCCCAGCTGCGCGAGCTGCTGGTGCACCGGTCGATCTACCAGCTCAAGGAGGCCGACCCGCACACGTGGGCCATCCCGCGGCTGGCCGGCGGACCCAAGGCGGCGCTGGTGGAGATCCAGGCCGACGAGTACGGCGACGGCGACCCGCACCGCATGCATGCGGAGCTGTTCGCCCTGGTCATGCGGGCGTTCGGGCTCGACGACACGTACGGCGCCTACGTGGACCACGTGCCGGCGGCGACCCTGGCCTCGCTGAACGCGATGTCGCTGTTCGGGCTGCACCGGCGGTTGCGCGGGGCGATCGTCGGGCACCTGGCGGCCTTCGAGATGACGTCCTCGCTGCCGAACCGGCTGTACGGCAACGGGGTGCGGCGGCTGGGTCACGACGACGTGGCCGCCACCTGGTACTTCGACGAGCACGTCGCGGCCGACGCGGTGCACGAGCAGATCGCCGGCCGCGACCTCGCCGGCGCGCTGGCCGAGCAGGAGCCGGAGCTGGTGGACGACATCCTGTTCGGCGCCGCCTGCTGCCTCGCGCTCGACGGCGCGGCCGCCGCCCGGATGATGCAGGCCTGGGACGCCGACGGGACGTCGCTGCTGCGGCCGCTGCCATGACGGATCACGGCCGGACGACGGACGGGCACCCGTCGACGCCTCCCCGCCCCGGGAGCATCGTCGCGTGCCCGGACGGCCCGCTGCTGGTGCGTGGTGACGTCGAGGTGCTGGACGCCGACGGCCGTCCGGTGGACAAGGGCCGACGCACCGTGGCGCTGTGCCGCTGCGGGGGCTCGTCGATCAAGCCGTGGTGCGACGGGACCCACAAGGTCAACGGCTTCTCGTCGTCCACCTGACGGGCCGGGTGCCGCCTCCTGCCCGCGCGCACCCGCGTGCCCGATGCGACGCTGGAGCATGGCCGTCGTCTCCCGTGACCTGCCCTGCCCGCCCGAGGACGTGCTCCGCGTGCTCGCCGACGGGTGGAACTACGCCACGTGGGTGGTCGGCACCAGCCGCATCCGCGGCGTCGACGAGCAGTGGCCGGCGCCGGGCTCGCGCATCGCGCACTCGGCCGGCCTGTGGCCGATGGTGCTGCAGGACGTGAGCGTCAGCCGCCGCTGGGACCCCGAGCGCGGCATCGAGCTGGAGGCGAAGGGGTCGTTCGTCGGCGATGCGAACGTCGCGATCTCCGTAGTGCCGACCGCCGGTGGCTGCCGCGTGCGCATCGCGGAGGACGCGGTGCGCGGTCCCGCGACGCTGTTGCCGGAGCCGCTGCGCGACGCGCTGATCAGCTGGCGCAACCGCGAGACGCTCTACCGCCTCGGCGCACTGGCCTGCCGCCCGTCGACCTGACCGGCCGATGCGGCCGCCCGGCGGAAAGACCTGCGCTCAGCGCTCGGGCAGCACCCGGTCCCACGCGGTGCGCACCAGCGCCCGCCGCAGGGCGCCCGTCGGACCTGCCTGACCGAGCGCCGCGCGCGCCGCGTTCCAGCCGCAGGCGCCGTGCACGCCGCCGCCCGGATGCGCACCGGCGCTCGCCAGGTACAGGCCGGTGACCGGGGTCTCCGGCCGACCCAGCCCGGTGGTGGGCCGGAACACCAGCTGCTGGTGGATCGACGCGGTGCCGCCGTTGGTGGCGCCGTCCACCAGGTTGGCATCGGCCGCCTCGATGTCCGTCGGGCTCTGCACGTACCGGCCCACGATGCGCGACCGGAATCCGGGAGCGGCCCGCTCGACCGCCGCCTCGACGCGCTGCACCTGCGCGTCGACCGCCTCGCTGTCCCACGTGATGCCGTGCGGCACGTGGGTGTACGCCCACGCCGACTCGGTGCCGGCCGGTGAGCGGCTGGGGTCGGACGTGGTCATCTGGCCGAACAGCAGGAACGGTCGCTCCGGGATCCGGTCCATCGACAGGTCGGCGGCCATCTGCACGAACCCGTGGTCGTCGACCCCGAGGTGCACCGTGCCCGCGCCGCGGGCACCCTCGGCCGTCCACGGCACAGGCCCGTCCAGCGCCCAGTCCAGCTTGAACGTCGAGTAGTCCCACTGGAACGTCTCCATCCGGCGCCGCAACGCCGCCGGCACGTCCCGCTGGTGCAGCAGCCGGCCGAACAGCGCGGGCGCCGACACGTCGGCGAGCACGGCCCGCCGGACACCGACCTCCAGCCCGCCGGCGGTCCGCACCCCGACGGCCCGGCCGGCCCGCACCTCGACGTGGGTCACCTCGGCGCTTGTCAGCACCGCGCCGCCGGCCGCCTCGAACCGCCGCCGCATCGCCTCCGCCAGCTCACCGGCACCGCCCTCCGGCACCGGGAAGCCGACGTCCTGACCGAGCATCGCCAGCAGCCATCCGTACAGGCCGCTGCCGGCGGCGTCCGGCGGGATGTCCGCGTGCAGCGCGTTGCCGGTCAGCAGCAGCCCGCCGCCCTCGCCCCGGAACGTCTCCTGGCCCAGCCGGCGCACCGGCAGCGCGGCCAGCCGGGCCACCTCGAGCGCACCGGCGGTCCGGGTGCGGGCCAGGATCCGAGCGAGCGCCCGCACCGGCGGGATCGGGGTGAACAGCGCGTCCAGCAGCGGGTCCCGCAACCGGCGGTAGCCGTCGACCATCCGGCGCCACGCGTCACCGTCGCCGGCCGCCCACTCGTCCAGCCCCGCGGCGGTGCGGTCGACGTCGTGGTGCAGCACCGCCGCGCGCCCGTCGTCCAGCGCGTGCGCCAGCACCGCCGGCGCGTGCAGCCAGTGCAGCCCGTACCGCTCCAGCTCCAGCGCACGGATCGCCGGCGACGCCGCCGCGAGCGGGTAGAAGGCGCTGAACAGGTCGCTGCGGAAGCCCGGCACGGTCACCTCGGCGCTGCGGACCGCCCCGCCGACCTCGTCGTTCGCCTCGAGCAGCAGCACGTCCCAGCTCGCGTCCGCCAGCGCGTTGGCCGCGACCAGGCCGTTGGGACCGGCCCCGACGACGACGGCGTCCACGGTGCGGCGCATGGGGCTCCCCGGGGTCGACGATGTCCGTTCGAGCATCGCAGCGACCGCGCGGCCCTGCCATCCGGGGTGATGAGGGCGTCCGCCGGCGCGAGGTCGGCGGCGGAATCCGGGCCGGTCCCGGACTGTTGTGCGGAGCAGACGTCGCAGGAAGGACGAGGGACGGGATGACCGACAGCGCGGTGCAGACGATCCGGTGGCAGGACCCCCGCGAGCTGACGGACGTCGGCGTGCTGCTGGCCAGCGGCCGGCTCGCGCCCCGGCGGTTCGCGAGCAGGGCCGAGGCAGAGGCGTGGGCCCGCCCGGAGGACGGCGACGAGGTCGTCGAGCTGAACACCGTCTGCCAGTGCGACCTGTGACCGCCGAGGGTCCCGCTCTCACCACGCACCGGACGGCCGCCGCCTCCTAGCGCTAACGGCCACGCGCCGCGGCTCTCCTCGATCGCGGCCGTCTGCTCCCGACCCATTGACCCGTGCATCCGCACGCCCAATAATGAACGAGTGTTCATGAACGTGCGTTCATAACGAGAGGACGGGTGCGATGCATGTCCAGCTTGTGGGTCTGACCAAGCGTTTCGGCTCGGTGGTTGCGGTGGACGACGTCACGGCCCGGGTGGTGCCCGGCCAGGTCACCGCCTTCCTCGGGCCCAACGGCGCGGGCAAGACGACGACGCTGCGGATGCTGCTCGGTCTGGTCCGGCCGACCGCCGGGCAGGCGCTGCTCGACGGCCGCCGGTACGACGAGCTCGAGTCCCCGCGACGGTCGGTGGGCGCGCTGCTCGGTCCCGACGGGTTCCACCGCGGCCGGACCGGGCGTGACCACCTGCGGGTGGTGGCCCTGGCGGCCGGTATCGGCACCGCCCGGGTCGACGAGGTGCTCGAGCTCGTGGAGCTGACGCCGGCGGCGGACCGGCGGGTCGGTGAGTACTCGCTCGGCATGCGGCAGCGGCTGGGGCTGGCGTGCGCCCTGCTCGGCGACCCGGAGGTGCTGATCGCCGACGAGCCGGCCAACGGCCTGGACCCCGAGGGCATCGCCTGGGTGCGGGAGTTCTTCCGCCGCAGCGCTGCCGAGGGGCGCACGGTGCTGGTCTCCAGCCACTTCCTGGCCGAGGTGACCCGCACCGCCGACCGGGTGCTGGTGATCGACCGGGGTCGGCTCCGGTTCGACGGCTCGCTGGCGGACCTGGCGGCGACCGCGGACGCGGCGGCCGGCCCGGACGACGCCGCGGCGATCGAGACGGCGTTCCTGCGGCTGACGGCGGAGGTGGCGGCATGACCGCCCTGGTCAGGGCCGAGCTGCTGAAGCTCACCACGGTCCGCACCCCCCGGTGGGTGCTGCTCGCCCAGGTGGTGCTCCTGGCGATGGCGGCCAGCGGCGCCGTCGTCTCCGGGGTGCTGTCCCCCGAGCGGATGGCGACGCAGGCCGGGATGCGGACCTTCCTCGCCCACGGCGGGGTCGTGGCGATCCTCTCCCTCGCCATCGGCATCACCATGAGCGCCGGGGAGTACCGGCACGGGACCGTCGTCGACACCTTCCTCACCACGCCCCGGCGCTCCCGGGTGGTCGTCGCCAAGCTCGTCGCCGGCGCGCTCGCGGGGCTGGTCGCCGGCGTCGTCGTCGCGGTGGCCGTCGTGGGCCTGGCGGTGGCCTGGTACCAGGCCAAGGGCGTGACGCTGGACTGGACGGTCGTCGCCCGCAGCACCGCGGGCGTGATCGTGTGGCAGGCGCTGTACGCGGTGCTCGGCGTGGCCGTCGGTGCGATGGTCCGAGCCCAGACGGCCGCCGTGGTCGGCGCCGTGGCGTGGCTGTTCGTGGCCGAGGGCGCGCTGTCCCAGCTGCTGAGCTCGGTCGGTCGATGGCTGCCGGCCACCGCCGCCTCGGCGCTCGGGTACGCGCCCGGTACGGGGTACCTGCCGCAGGTCGGCGGCGGTGCGGTGCTCGCCGGGTGGACGGTGCTGGCCGGGCTGGGCGCGGTGGTGCTCACCCGGCGGCGTGACGTGGCCTGAGACCGGATGGTTGGATCGCGCTGTGGCCCGCCAAGCTCGTGTCCTGCGTGACCAGCCGGGCCACCCGCAGGCGCTGCGCCAGCACCTGATCGACGCGACGCAGCGCCTGCTCGCCGCCCACGGGGTGACGGGGCTGACCACGCGCACCATCGCGCACGAGGCCCAGGTGGCGGACGGCGTGCTCTACAACCACTTCGCCGGCAAGGACGACCTGGTGGTCGTCGCGATGGTGGAGCGGTTCACGGAGCTGGGCCGGCAGTTCTCCGCCGGGTGCCCGAAGCCGGGCGCACAGGACCTGCGCACCGGGCTGACGGTGCTGGTGCGGCAGTGCCGGACGTTCCAGGCGGACGCCTTCCCGATGCTGGCGGGCCTGCTGGGGCGGCCGGACCTGCTGCACGAGCTGTTCACCCGGCTGCACGGCGCCGGGGGCCGGACGCATCCGGTCGTCTGGAGCGACATCGTCGACTTCGTCGAGGCCGAGCAGCGGCTCGGGACCGTCAGCCCCGATGTCTCGCCGGACACGATCGCCACCGTGATGTTCGGCGCCAGCCAGATGGACGCCCTGCGTGAGCCGCTGACCTGGGGTGCCACGCCCACGGGCACGGATGCGGCGACCGCCGACGGCAGTTCCCAGGAGTCGGTCGAGCGGCTGGTCGACGTGCTCGTGCGGGCGTGCCGCGCCGACTGACGTCCCAAGTCTGGGCGAGGCGCGCGCCGAGCGCGGTCGTGCAGGGCGGTGGCCGTTGCCCGTGCCCGGACGACGGCGTCAGGGCGGCCCTCCTCGCAGCACCGCCGCCTAGGGTGGGCAGATGCTGACGCGTCGCCCTGTCGTCGCCGTGCGTGGGCTCGCGGTGCTGGGGGCCGTGGCGGTGGTGGCCGTGCTGGTCGCGGTCTCGTTCAGCGGTGCAGCGGCGGCCACCGCCCTGGCCGACCCGGGTGCGGCGGTCCGCTGGGGGCTGCCGGTGGTGGACGTGCTCACCGACCTGGCGCTGGCGGTGACGCTCGGCGCGCTCGCCCTGGTGATCGGCATCGTGCCGCGGCGGGCGGCGGTGGAGGCGCACCCCGAGCGCCGGTCGACGGCGCCCGCCGGCACGTCGGCGGTCGGTGCCGCGTGGCCGGCCGGTACCACGGTGACCGCCGTCGCCGCCGGCGTGTGGACGGTGCTGGCCGTGGTGCGTGTCGTGCTGACGTACGCGCAGGTGTCCGGCAGCCCGGTGGACCTCGGCGCGTCGGGCGCGCAGCTGTGGCTGTTCGTCACGCAGGTGGACCTGGGACGGGCGTACGCCGGCATCGTGCTGGTCGCCGCGGCGGTCACCGCCCTGGCCCTGGTGGTCGGCACCCCGACCGGCGCCGGCTGGACCGGTGCGCTGGCGCTCGTGGCGCTGTGGATGCAGTCCGGCACCGGCCACGCGTCCGGCGCC
The DNA here is from genome assembly GCA_001898185.1 of Cellulomonas sp. 73-145. Lineage (GTDB taxonomy): Bacteria > Actinomycetota > Actinomycetes > Actinomycetales > Cellulomonadaceae > Cellulomonas. The sequence continues at coordinate 405,081 of MKTI01000006.1, forward strand.
GCGCACCACGAGGTGGCCACCGAGGCGCTGCTGCTGCACCTGCTGGGCGCCGCCGTCTGGATCGGGGCGCTCGCCGCACTGGCCCTGCTCGCGCGCAGGCTCGGCACCGACCTGCCGGTGGCGGTGCGCCGCTACTCGGTCGTCGCGGGCTGGTGCCTGGCGGCGGTGGGCGTGTCCGGCCTGGTCAACGGGTTCATCCGGGTGGGCGGCTGGTCCGACCTGGGCACCCGGTACGGCCTGCTGCTGATCACGAAGGCGGTGCTGCTGGTCGCGCTCGGCGCGCTCGGGCTGGCGCACCGTCGGGCGACCATCCCGCAGCTGAGCACCGGTGCCGGTGCGGCGTTCGCCCGGCTGGTCCTCGTCGAGCTGGCGGTGATGGGGGCGGTCTCCGGCGTCGCCGTGGCGCTGTCGTCGTCCGCGCCGCCCGTCCCCAACGTCCCCGAGGCGGACACGTCGCCCGCGTTCCGGGTGATCGGCCACTCGCTCCCGCCGGAGCTGACCGGCTCCCGCTGGTTCACCGTGTGGAACTGGGACGTGGTGATGGCCGCCGCCGCGGCCGCCGGCCTGGTGGTGTACCTGCGCTGGGTGTGGCGGCTGCGCCGGCGCGGCGACCGCTGGCCGGTGGGCCGGACCGCCGCCTGGGTCACCGCGATGGTCGTCTTCGTCTGGACGACGTCCGGGGGCCCCAACGCCTACGGCCACGTGCTGTTCAGCGCGCACATGGTGCAGCACATGGTCCTGGCGACGGTGGTGCCGGTGTTCCTGGCCCTCTCGGCGCCGGTGTCGCTGGCGCTGCGCGCCCTGCCGGCCCGGTCCACCCGGCTCACCGGCGACGCCTCCCGCGGTCCCCGCGAGTGGATCCTGGTGCTGGTGCACAGCCGGGTCGGCCGGTTCTTCGCCAACCCGGTGGTGGCGGCGGCCAACTTCGTCGCCTCGATGATCGTCTTCTACTACAGCGGCGTGTTCGAGTGGTCGCTGCGGACCACCGAGGGCCACCTGTTCATGGTGGTGCACTTCTCACTGGTCGGGTACCTGTTCGCCAATGCGCTGATCGGCGTGGACCCCGGCCCGCAGCGTCCCGGCTACCCGCAGCGGCTGCTGCTGCTGTTCGCCACGATGGGGTTCCACGCCTTCTTCGGCATCTCGCTGATGAGCGGCGACGGGCTGCTGGTGGCCGACTGGTTCGGCCTGCTCGGCCGGCCGTGGGGACCCAGCGCGATCGCCGACCAGCAGGCCGGTGGCGGCATCGCGTGGGGGATCGGCGAGCTGCCCACGTTGGCCCTGGCGGTGGCGGTGGCGGTCGCCTGGGCGCGGGACGACGAGCGGCTGGCCCGACGCCGGGACCGGCAGGTGGACCGGACCGGCGACACCGAGATGGACGAGTACAACGCGATGCTCGCGCGGCTCGCGGGCCGCGACGCACCAGGTGACGAACCACAGGGGGAGACAGGCCGATGACCTCACAGACCGGCAGCCAGCTCGGTGATCTCGACCAGTACGTGGCGCTGCCGCGGCTGTCCGGCCTACGCCTCTCGCCGGACGGCACCCGGCTGGTCACGGCCGTCGCCACCCTGGACACCAAGGGCACCCGGTACGTCACCGCCCTGTGGGAGGTGGACCCGAGCGGTGTCCGGCCGGCCCGGCGCCTGACCCGCAGCGGCCGCGGCGAGTCGAGCGCGGCGTTCACACCGGACGGCGACCTGCTGTTCACCTCCGCCCGCCCGGACCCGGACGGCGACCCAGGCAAGGACGGGTCCGACGACGACGTCGCGGCGCTGTGGCTGCTCCCGCGCGACGGTGCCGAGGCCCGCGTGGTGGCCCACCGGCACTCCGGCCTGGGCGACGTGCACGTCGCGGCCGACGCCGGGGTGCTGCTGGTCGCGTCCGACGTGCTGCCGACGGCGCAGGACGCCGCCGACGACGAGAAGCTGCGCACCGAGCGCAAGGACGCCAAGGTGGCGGCGATCCTGCACGACTCGTACCCGGTCCGGTACTGGGACCACGACCTCGGCCCGCAGTCGCCGCACTGGTTCGTCGGACGCGTCACACCCGGGCTGGTCGCGCCCGCCGCCGGCGTCGCCGAGCCGCGCGTGGAGCTGACCGACGTCACGCCGGGCGCCCGGGCGGCGCTCGTCGAGCAGCACGGCGACGTGACGCCGGACGGCGGCACGGTGATCACCACGTGGGCGGTGCCGGGACGCGCGGCGGAGGTGCGCACGCAGCTGGTGGCGATCGACGTCGCCTCCGGTGAGCGGCGGGTGCTGGTGGCCGACGAGGGCTTCGACGTCCTCGACCCGGTGGTGTCCCCGGACGGCCGCTGGGTGGCGTTCAACCGCGAGACGATCTCGACGCCGCAGCGGGCGCCGCGGGTGGACCTCGCCGTGGTGCCGGTGGCGGGTGGTCCGGTGCGGTCGCTCACGGCGGACTGGGACCGCTGGCCGTCGGGTGCGGTGTGGCTGCCGGGCTCGGACGGGCTGCTGGTGGTGGCCGACGACGACGGCCGCGCGCCGGTGTTCCACGTCGACCTGGCGTCCGGGGCGGTACGCCGCGTCACGTCCGACGACGCGGCCTTCAGCGACCTGCAGGTGGCCCCCGACGGTGCGACGGCCTATGCGCTGCGCTCGTCGTACACGGCCCCGCCGCACGCCGTCCGCATCGACCTGGCGCGGGCGTCCGCCACCGACGCCCCGGTCGCCGCCGAACCGCTCCCCGGGCCGGCGCCGCTCCCCGAGCTGCCGGGCCGCCTCGAGGAGCTCCGGGTCACCGCCGCCGACGGCACCCCGCTGCGGGCCTGGCTGGCCCTGCCGCACACCGCCGGCCCCGACCGGCCGGCGCCGCTCTTGCTGTGGATCCACGGCGGTCCGCTCGGCACGTGGAACGCCTGGTCGTGGCGCTGGAACCCGTGGCTGCTGGTCGCGCGCGGGTACGCGGTGGTGCTGCCCGACCCCGGGCTGTCCACGGGCTACGGGCAGGAGTTCGTGCAGCGCGGTTGGGGTGCCTGGGGTGCCGAGCCGTTCACCGACCTGATGGCCGTCACCGACGCGGTGGTGGCGCGGGCGGACGTGGACGCGTCGCGGACGGCTGCGATGGGCGGCTCGTTCGGCGGGTACATGGCCAACTGGGTGGCCGGGCACACCGACCGGTTCCGGGCGATCGTCAGCCACGCGGGGCTGTGGGCGCTCGACCAGTTCGGCCCCACCACGGACGCCGCGTACTACTGGCAGCGCGAGATGACCCCGCAGATGACGGCGGACAACTCCCCGCACGCGTCCGTCGGCGCGATCACCACCCCGATGCTGGTGATCCACGGCGACAAGGACTACCGCGTGCCGGTCGGCGAGGCGCTGCGCCTCTGGTGCCAGCTGCTGTCGTCGTCGGCCCTCGCCGCGGACGACGACGGCCGCACGCCCCACCGGTTCCTCTACTTCCCGGACGAGAACCACTGGGTGCTGTCGCCGCGCAACGCGACCGTCTGGTACGGCACCGTGCTGGCGTTCCTCTCCGAGCACGTCCTCGGCGAGCCGACCCCGTACCCCCGCCTGCTCGGCTGACCCCGGCGGTCCGGGCGCGGCCGCGCAGCTGTGTGGGCGGTCCCGGCTCGGCGTGCGGGCCTTCCGACCTCGGGTGACACTGGCAGCGCCCGGGCCAGACCCGGACGAGGAGAAGGAGCGCACATGTACATCGGAGGCGGTATCACGCTGCTGGTGATCGGCGCGATCCTGTCGTTCGGCGTCCGGGACAGCATCTCCGGCGTGAACCTCACGGTGATCGGCTACATCCTGATGGCGGCGGGCGTGCTGGCGATCATCCTGTCGATCATCTTCAACGCCCAGCGCACCAACACCACGCACCGCGAGGTGATCGAGCGGCACGACGACCGTCCGCTGCCGCCCGTCTGACCAGCGCACGGACCAGCGCCCCGTCTGACGGAGGCACGGACCGGCGGCCCGTCGATATGCCCCCGCTCGGGGCATTCGACGGTTCCGCCGAGCCGCCGGGGCGGGTGACATCGGCCGGACCTCACCCGGTGGCCCCTCGTGAGCGGTCTTCGGCACCCGCGATCATGGACACGTGGTCCAGTGGCTCACCGCCGAGGACGCGCGCGAGCAGGGTCCGCCCGCGGCGCGCTCCGCCGGTGTGCCCGAGCTGGCGACGGCCGCGAAGCGCCTGGGCTACGCCGCGAGCCTGGACGAGGTCGGCACCGTCGCGACGGTGTGCGCCAAGGAGGTCCTCGCCGCCCAGCACGCCGCGCTGCTGCGCATCGAGCAGCAGACCTGCCGCGTGCTCGCCGTCGCGCCCGGCGCCCGCGACACCCGCGAGATCGACATGTCCCGCGCCGAGTTCCGGGCCGAGGACCGGCCGGCGCTGAACAGCCTGATCCGTGACCGTCTCCCGTGGGTGGCCAGCGCGTACGACGAGGACGGCACCCCGTTCCCGCCCGGTGACCCGCGTGCGGGCGACGAGGTGGAGGTGGAGACGCTGCTCGCGCTCGGCGCCGCCGCCGCGATGGCCGTCCCCGTCGAGGTGAACGGCACCGTGTGGGGCGAGGTCTACGTCACCCGCAACGCACCCGGTGAACGGTTCGGGCCCACCGAGCTGGCGGCGGCGACTGTCCTGGCCGGCCTGGTCGGGGGTGCCGTGGCCCGGGTGGACCTCGAGGCGCAGGTGCGGCACCTGGTCGCGGACGACCCGCTGACGGGCCTGGTCAACAGGCGGATCGCCGATGCCGCCGCCGAGCACGCCCTGGCGTCCGGCGGCGAGACGTGCATCGTCATGTGCGACGTCGACGGTCTCAAGCGCGTCAACGACGAGCTGGGCCACGACGCCGGCGACGACCTGCTCCGAGCTGTGGCCGACGTGCTGCGCCGCATCTCCGAGGGCCTGCCCGGTGCGACCGCCGCCCGGCTCGGTGGCGACGAGTTCTGCGTGATCACGTCCGGCCACTCGCTGGCGACGGTGCGCGAGGTCACCGCCCGCACGGTCGACACGTTCCCGCTGCCGCACGCCGCCACCCTGTCGTTCGGCATCTCGTCCACTGCGATCGCGGGCGCGGTGCCGGCCAGCCAGCTGTTCCGGCGCGCCGACCAGGCGCAGTACCGCGCCAAGCGGGCGCACGCACGGCTGCGGGCGGCCGCCGGACCGGTGACCGCCGACCCTGCGGTGACGGCGGAGCGCCTGGTGGTGAGCGTGTCGGCGGCGCTGGCCGACGTGCGGGGCGGGCCGGTGGCCCGGCTGTGCGCGCTGGCGGCCGCGGCGGCGGACACCCTCGGCGCCGGCGAGTGGGCCGTGCTGCGGCGGCGGGACGACGACGAGCAGGCCGACACGGTGGCCCGCGGTGGCGACGACGGCAGCAGGGGTGAGCACGTCCGCCTCGAGGCGGCGTACGGCACGTGGCTGATCGAGGTGTCCGCGTCGGCGACCGCCGCGATCGCGGAGCCGGTGCCGACCACGCTCGGGGCGCTGACGGCGCTCGCGGTGGTCGGCGCCGCCTGACGGCGGCCCCGCGCCGGACCTCGACCGGTCCTGCGGCGTCGTCGGCCCCGCGCCGGAGCCCGGTTCCGCGCGGGGGCTCAGCCCAGCAGCGGCAACGTCAGCACGTCGGGCGCACCGGGCTCGAGCCGCACCGGCACGCCCCAGTCCTGGCTCGCCAGGTGGCACGCCGGGTACTCGATCGCGGGGTCGGCGTCGCACGACGCGGCCTGCGCGGTCACGTGCAGCACCCCCGCCCCGACGGCCGGGTCGAGGGTGAGCACCCTGGTCAGCGGCACGTCGTCGCCCGCGCCGTCGAGCAGCAGCCCGGCGGGCGACGACGAGACGCGCAGCCGCGTCGACGGCCCGTACCGGTCGTCCTGCTTCTGACCAGGGGCGGGGGTGAAGACGACGTCCAGCCGCACCTGTCCCGGCGCGAGGACGGTCACGGGCCGCTGGGTGCGGTGCGCACCGTCGTCGACCCGCCGGCCGACCCCCGCCGGCAGCGGCACGCGGACCAGCCGGTGGGCGGCGGACTCGACAACCAGCAGCTGCGGTGCCGAGGCGTCGTCGGCCAGCACGACGAGCCCGCTCGGTTCGGCCAGCCCCGTGGCGACGGTGCTGACCTCCTCGGTGACGGGGTCGTACCGGCGGATCGCACCGTTGTACGTGTCGGCGACCAGCGCGGTGCCGTCCGGCAGCGTGGCGACGCCGAGCGGGTGCTGCAGCCGGGCCTGTGCGGCAGGACCGTCCACGTGACCGAAGTCGAACAGTCCCTCGCCGACCAGCGTCCGCACCGTGCTGCCTCGGACCTCGCCGCCTCCAGCCGCCGAGCCGGTGGGGTCGTCGCGCGCCTCGTCGTCCGCCTCGTCGTCCGCGGTCTCCACCACGCGCAGCGCCGAGGTCTCGGAGTCCGCGACCCAGAGCCGCCCGCCCTCGTCCACCGCCAGACCGGACGGCTGCGCGAACCACGCCTCCCGCGCGGGCCCGTCCAGCAGCCCCTCGGTCATGGTGCCGGCGGCGTGCCGCACGGTCCCGGCCACCGGATCGAACGCCCACAGCGTGTGGTGCCCGGCCATCGCCACGGCGAACGCCTGCCACGGCTCGAACCACACGACGTCCCACGGCGACGACAGCCGCACGCCGACTGCCGGCCCGTCGTACCCGGCACCCCGGCGGTCGCCGGTCTCGACGCCCTCCAGCACGTTGTCCGGCGCGCCGACCAGGAACTGCGTCCCGGTACCGGCCACCGTCGTCACCGTCCCGTCGGACAGCCGCACGCCGCGCAGCACGTGGTTCGCGGTGTCGGCCACGAGCACGTCCCAGCCCACCGTCTCCCGCAGGCCCTCCGGCAGCAGGGCCAGCCCGTTCGGCTCGGCGAACCGCGCCTCGTCGGGACCGCCGTCCACCAGCCCGCGGGTCCCGACGCCGATCCGCCGCACCAACGTCTCGCCGTCCGCCTCCAGCTCCGCGAGCCCGTGGTGCCCGGCGTCCGCCACCAGCAGGTGCCCGTCGGGCAGCACGATCGCTCGCGCCGGGAACCGCAGCGTCCCGGGCTCCGGCTCCGGGATCACCACCGGCCCGTCGCCCCGCCGCAGCGTGCCCTTCGCCTCGTGCTCCGCCACCAGCTCGCCGACCAGCGCCTCGAGGTTGTGCGCATGCCCCTCGCCGGCCAGCTGCGCGACGACGTACCCCTCGGGGTCGATCACCACCAGCGTCGGCCAGGCGCGGGCCGTGTAGGCCTGCCACGTGACCAGCTCGGGGTCGTCCAGCACCGGGTGGTGCACCTCGTACCGCTGCACGGCGGCCGCGAGGGCGACCGGGTCGGCCTCGTGCACGAACTTCGGCGAGTGCACCCCGACGATCACCAGCACGTCGGAGAACCGCGCCTCGAGGTCCCGCAGCTCGTCCAGGACGTGCAGGCAGTTGATGCAGCAGAACGTCCAGAAGTCGAGCACCACCACCTTCCCCCGCAGGTCGGCGAGGGTGACCGTCCGTCCCCCGGTGTTCAGCCACCCGCGCCCGACGAGCTCGGACGCACGGACACGGGGCAGACGGGCGGTGCTGGTGCTCACGGCACAAGTCAACAGGACGACGAAGGCACCGTGCGTCGCGTCTGCGATGCCCGTGACACGGCTGTCGACGTCCGGAATCATGTGACGCCGTGGAGAGTGATTCGGAGCCGTCGAGACCGATCCTCGAGCCCGGGCATTGGGTTCTCACAGCGGTGGGTTTCGCGCTCCTCGCCGCGCCCGTGGTGTTCTGGGAGGGCTTCGGAACAGCGCCCGATTGGGCGGTGGTTCCGGCGCTCCTGGCGCTCGGCCTCGCCATGGTGTGTGCCGTGATCGCGACAGTGCTCAGGTCCAGGGCCGAACATGTGTCGTTGCTGCGCCTCATCGGCCGGGTGCTCCTGGCGCCGATTCGCCTGCTCTTTGACCTGTTCTAGGGCCACGCCGCCCTCAGCCCACAGGCTGAACGCAGCCCGGAGATCGTCAGACCGTCCACGACGTCCAGAAGTCGAGCACCACCTTCCCCCGCAGGTCGGTGAGGGTGACGGTCCGTCCCCCGGTGTTCAGCCACCCGCGCCCGACGAGCTCGGACGCACGGCCACGGGGCAGACGGGCGGTGCTGGTGCTCACGGCACAAGTCAACAGGACGACGAAGGCACCGTGCGTCGCGTCTGCGATGCCCGTGACACGGCTGTCGACGTCCGGAATCATGTGACGCCGTGGAGAGTGATTCGGAGCCGTCGAGACCGATCCTCGAGCCCGGGCATTGGGTTCTCACAGCGGTGGGTTTCGCGCTCCTCGCCGCGCCCGTGGTGTTCTGGGAGGGCTTCGGAACAGCGCCCGATTGGGCGGTGGTTCCGGCGCTCCTGGCGCTCGGCCTCGCCATGGTGTGTGCCGTGATCGCGACAGTGCTCAGGTCCAGGGCCGAACATGTGTCGTTGCTGCGCCTCATCGGCCGGGTGCTCCTGGCGCCGATTCGCCTGCTCTTTGACCTGTTCTAGGGCCACGCCGCCCTCAGCCCACAGGCTGAACGCAGCCCGGAGATCGTCAGACCGTCCACGACGTCCAGAAGTCGAGCACCACCTTCCCCCGCAGGTCGGTGAGGGTGACGGTCCGTCCCCCGGTGTTCAGCCACCCGCGCCCGACGAGCTCGGACGCACGGCCACGGGGCAGACGGGCGGTGCTGGTGCTCACGGCACGAGTCAACAGGACGCCGCGACGTCCCCATCCCCGCCGAGTCAGCAGTGCCGCGCGGGGCCCTGCCACCGGCGTCGCGTGTCGGAGCTAGGGGCGGCCCACCGGAGAGGGCGGCGTGCCTCTTTCCGGTGTACGCCCCGTGTACGTACGCCAGGCGTACATCCGAAAACTTGTCCCCAGCCCGTTCGGGCCTCCGCCGCGATAGTGGCCCGGTACGTTCCGGACTGTGAAAGGCGCTCGTATCGGTGCGTTCGTTGCGGCCCTGGCGTTGTTCGTATCTCAGATCGCGCTGGCGGCCGGTGCAGGCGTGTCCGGGCAAGATGTGCTGCTCGTCGTCCTCGCCACCTTCGCCGGTCTCGCGGCGGTCGTCTCGGTGCCTGTGCTGCTGAGCCGGCACCGGTGGGAGCAGCGGGTGTCGGCGCTGGTGGCGCAGCGCCCCGGCTGGGTCGGTGTCCGAGCGATCACGGCCCTGCCTGCCGGCTCGCCGGCGACCGGGATCCGGCACTCCCCGCTTCGGTGCGCGCTGCTGTTCGGGCCGCAGGGCGTCGAGCTGTGGACCGGCAAGAAGGCCCCGTACCAGCTGCTGTTCGGCGCGTTCTGGGCGGACGTCAACGTGTCGAGCGCCGGGGTGTCGTACGTGCCGGGCCGTGCGGTCGTGAAGCACGGGCTACGGGTGACGACGGGCGGCGGAGCGGCGCTGCACCTCACCGTCTTTCCCGGGCGGTCGGTCCGGGAGCGGTTCCCCGCAGGAAAGGCCGCTGACTCCCTGACTGCGGCGATGCGAGCCGCGCAGGCCGGTGCGGCCGGCGTCGGCTCCTCCCGTCCGGTGTCGGACGGCGTCTAGGGGGCACCAACGCCGGTGTGCCCACGGGCGCCGCCTCCCGGGATCTGTGACGCACGCCATAGGTGTGCCTACACTCGCCCAGCCGACGACGAGGTCGAGGAGGCGGTGTGGCCCGACGCGCAGCGGGTGCCGACCCGAGCCGGTCCTCGGCCGCGATCAGGTCCCAGCCCCCGACCGAGACGAACCGGTCCACCGCGGCCGAGCCGACCTCGAGGCTGCGCGACGCGCACGAGCGGTTCGTCAGCACCGGCAGCGCACCGGCCCGGCTGGTCCGACGAGTCGTCGTCGACTCGTGGCGGCGCAGCGCGCGCATCGGCATCGACCCGGACCGGGTCAGCGCACCGGTGGACCTGTCCGACCCCGAGCTGGCCGCGGTCCGCCGGTCCCATCCGCTGGCGGCCGGCATCCCGACGGCCCGACGGTTGCTGCTCCAGCCGGACGCCGGGTGGGTCGCGGCGCTGACCGACCACACCGGCCGGCTGCTGTGGGTCGAGGGGGACCGGTCGGTGCGGCGGTCGATCGAGCAGATCGGGTTCGTCGAGGGCGGGGTGTGGCGGGAGGACACCGCCGGCACCAACGCGCCCGGCACGGCCTTGGCCACCGATGCCGAGGTGCAGGTGGTCGGTGCCGAGCACTGGGCACGGTCGGTGCACCCGTGGAGCTGTGCGGCGGCGCCGGTGCACGCCCCCGACGGCCGGGTGGTCGGCGTGCTGGACGTCACCGGGGGACCGGCGGCGGGTACGCCGATGGCGATGTCCCTGGTCAGGGCGACGGCGGCGGTGCTCGAGGCGGGGCTCGCGATGCCGGCGGCGGACCCAGGCGTGTCCGGCGGCCAGCCGGTGGACGTGCACGAGCCGCGGCTGCAGGTGCTCGGCGCCCACGCCGGGGTGCTGCACCTGCCCGTCGACGCCGGCGGTGGCCGCGTGCGGCTGTCCCGCCGGCACACCGAGATCCTGCTGCTGCTCGCCGAGCACCCCGCGGGGTTGTCCGGTGACGAGCTGGCAGTGCTGCTGTCCGACGACGAGCTGTCGGACGTCACCGTCCGGGCGGAGGTGTCGCGGCTGCGCCGTGCCGTCGGACCGCTGCTCTCCGAGTCGCGCCCGTACCGGCTGACCCGCGCCCTGCGCACCGACGCCGACACGGTGCGGGACGCGCTGGCGCTCGGCGACACCGCCGCCGCGCTCACCGCCTACGCCGGGCCGGTGCTGCCGCGGTCGGAGGCACCGGGCGTCGACCGGGTGCGTGCCGACCTGTCCACCGACGTCCGGGCGGCGGTGCTCGCCTCGCGGGACGCCGAGCTGGTGTGCCGGTGGGTCGCGTCCGACGAGGGCGCCGACGACTGGGCCGCCTGGCGCGCGCTGGCGGCGTGCACCCCGTCCGGGTCGGCGGCGCACCTGCGTGCCGTCGCGCGGCTGCACGCCGTCGAGCAGCGCCTCGGCTGACACGTCCGCCCGTCGGGGCGTGGAGTGCGCTGGGGGGCACGTCGTCGTCCCCGCCGGGCACCTCGACGCCTCGATCCGCAGGCCGGGACCTTCGTCCTCCTAGGTGCAACCTTCCTGCAACGATGCGCGACCTAACGTCCTGCCTCGTCGCGACGAAGAGGTCGCGCCCCGCGCCCCGCCGCCCCGCGACGGCCCGCGGCCCCTGTCACAGGAGGGTGGACGATGACCGTCTACGCAGCCCCCGGTCAGCCCGGCAGCCCCGCCCGCTACCGCGACCGGTACGACCACTGGATCGGCGGCGAGTGGGTAGCCCCCGCGTCCGGCCGGTACTTCGAGAACCCCACGCCGATCACCGGCCGCACGTTCACCGAGGTGGCGCGCGGCGACGCGGACGACGTCGAGCGGGCGCTGGACGCCGCGCACGGTGCAGCCCGGTCCTGGGGCCGGACCACCGCCACCGAGCGGGCCCTGATCCTCAACAAGATCGCCGACCGCATGGAGCAGCACCTCGAGGAGATCGCCGTCGCCGAGTCGTGGGAGAACGGCAAGCCGGTGCGCGAGACGCTGGCTGCCGACATCCCCCTGGCCATCGACCACTTCCGGTACTTCGCCGGTGCGGTACGGGCCCAGGAGGGGTCCATCTCGGAGATCGACGCCGACACCATCGCGTACCACTTCCACGAGCCGCTCGGCGTGGTCGGGCAGATCATCCCGTGGAACTTCCCGCTGCTGATGGCGGTGTGGAAGCTGGCGCCGGCCCTGGCCGCCGGCAACACCGTGGTGCTCAAGCCGGCCGAGCAGACGCCGGCGTCGATCCTCTACCTGATGGAGCTGATCCACGACCTGCTGCCGGCGGGCGTCGTCAACGTCGTCAACGGGTTCGGTGTCGAGGCCGGCAAGCCCCTCGCCTCGAGCAACCGCATCCGCAAGATCGCGTTCACCGGCGAGACCACCACGGGCCGGCTGATCATGCAGTACGCCAGCCAGAACATCATCCCGGTCACCCTGGAGCTGGGCGGCAAGAGCCCGAACATCTTCTTCGACGACGTCGCCCGGGCCAAGGACGACTACTACGACAAGGCGCTCGAGGGGTTCACCATGTTCGCCCTCAACCAGGGCGAGGTGTGCACCTGCCCGTCCCGCGCGCTGATCCAGGAGTCGATCTACGACGACTTCCTCACCGACGCCACCGCCCGCACGCAGGCGATCAAGCAGGGCAACCCCCTGGACACCGAGACGATGATCGGCGCCCAGGCGTCGCACGACCAGCTGGAGAAGATCCTCAGCTACATCGAGATCGGCAAGGCCGAGGGCGCCACCGTCCGCACCGGCGGTGAGCGCGCGCACCTCGACGGCGACCTGGCCGGCGGCTACTACGTGCAGCCGACGATCTTCGAGGGCAAGAACTCGATGCGGATCTTCCAGGAGGAGATCTTCGGGCCGGTGGTGGCCGTCACCAGCTTCGAGGACTACTCGGACGCGATCCACATCGCCAACGACACCCTCTACGGGCTCGGCGCCGGCGTGTGGTCGCGCGAGCAGAACACGGCCTACCGCGCCGGCCGTGACATCGAGGCCGGTCGCGTGTGGACCAACTGCTACCACGCCTACCCGGCAGCGGCGGCGTTCGGTGGCTACAAGGGCTCGGGCGTCGGCCGCGAGAACCACAAGATGATGCTCGACCACTACCAGCAGACCAAGAACCTGCTGGTCAGCTACTCGGGCACCAAGCTCGGCTTCTTCTGATCGAGCCGGTTCACCCCGCGAGGGTGCCCGCCCGGGCCCGGCAGTCCGGGTGGGCACCCTCGCGGGCTCGACGAGGCGGCGACGGTGTGACGACGACGGACGTGACGACGACGGACGAGGAGGTCCGATGACGACGACCACGGTGCAGCGGGTGGCCGCGACCGATGCGGCCCTCGACGAGCTGCGGTCGCTCCGCGACCGCCACGGACCGCTGATGATCCACCAGTCCGGCGGCTGCTGCGACGGCTCGTCGCCCATGTGCTACCCAGCCGGCGACCTGCTGCTCGGCGACGCCGACGTGCACCTCGGCGACCTGCGGCTCACCGGCACCGAACCGGATCAGGGCGAGCCCGGGGACGCTGCCGACGTGGTGCCCGTCTGGATGGGCAAGGCGCAGTACGCCTACTGGCAGCACACCCACCTGACCATCGACCTGGTGACGGGCCGCGGCGCGGGCTTCTCCCTCGAGGCCCCGGACGGCGTCCGCTTCATGATCCGCTCCCGCCTGCTGACCGACGACGAGCTCACCACCCTCCGGCAGGCCGGCCTGCTGCTCGACCCCCCGGTCGGCCCCGCCTGACCCGGGGACTCAGCACCCGCCCGACCGACGTGCGCGAGATGGGCACATCCCCGCGAGATGGGCACATGCACGCGCCCATCCCGCGTCGAGGTGCCCATCGCGCGGCGAACCGCGGCGGGAGCCGCGGTGGGTTACGTCCTGGTGGCTGCAGACAGGTGGGAGGCCATGTGCGGCTGTACGCCTGATGTACGTACAGCGGGCGTACACGCCAGGATGATTTGCCGGAGGTGGAGCGCAATGGGTTGGCGTTCTGGTGAACAGTGTCACCGTGCCGCGCCGCATCACTCCCGACACCGATCCGAACGGTGCTCCGCTGAAGTTCAGCCGCCGACCGGTGCTGATCGCGATCGTGGCGGTCCTGGGCGTAGGGACCGCTCTGATCGGGGCGGGATGGCCTGACGGCGCGATCATCGGCGGCGCGGTCGCCCTCCTGCTCTTCGGCGCCTGGGCGCACGACATCGCCAGGCAGCGCGCTCGGCACCCCACGATCGTCAGCCGACGGCCGTATGACGACGTGGTCGAGGTGCTCGGCGCGCAGAACCTGCGGGCGACGTTGAAGGGCGCCGGCCTGCTCAAGCCGCACACCGTGGGGCCCGGAATCACTCCGTCCTACAGCCTGGTGATCTCGGACGACGGCGTGGAGCTGTGGCGTGGCGGTGGCGAGCCGGTCCAGGTCGCCGACATCCCGTGGTCCCAGGTGGACGACGTCGGGCCCGCCCAGGCCGCGCTCAGCAGTGCAGGGCTACGGCTCACCGCGGGGATCCTGCTCACCACCGACTACATCCTCTGCGTCGTCCCGCTGCGTCGGGTCGGCGGCTTCGTTCCCGGCTCCGTCGGCGCCGCCCAGCGGCTGATCGTCGTCCTGCGCGCCCATCTGGAGGCGTACGACCGCGCGCACGGCATCGACCGTGAGCACTGGCTCGACGACGACGAGGACCTCGAGCAGGACGACGCAGCGCCCTCCCGCTGACGGACTCAGCGGTGGCGGGCGCGGTGGCTGTCCAGGAGGGCGCCGACCATCGGCACCAGGGCGCGCGAGGCGTCCATCGTCAGTGGCTGCCGCCAGAACGAGTGGACCTGGCCCATCGTCTCGAAGCCGACCACCTCGACCCCCGCCTCCGCGAGCGCGGTGGCGTAGGCGCGGCCCTGGGCGGCGAGCGGGTCGTGCTCGGCGGTGACGACGAGCGTCGGCGGCACCTGCGACAGGTCGGGTGTCCGGAGCACCGACACGTCCGGGCTGTCGCCCAGCGAGCCGGGGGCGTAGTGCTCCCAGAACCAGTCCATCTCGGCACCGGTCAGTGCAGCGGTGTCCGCCGCCGGGTCGAGCCGCCACCGACGGTCCGTCGGCGGGTACATCAGCACCTGGAAGTCCAGCGCTGACGGCTCGCGGACGGTCAGCCCGGCGAGCAGGTTGGCGCCCGACGAGTCACCGATGCCCGGCAGCCACGCCGCGTCGACGTCGTGCTCGGCACCGTGCGACCGGAGCCACCGGGCCGCGGTCTGCACGTCGTCGAGCGGGGCCGGGTAGGGATGCTCGGGAGCGCGGCGGAAGTCGACGGCCAGCAGCGCCCACCCGGTGGCGTCCGCGAGGTAGCGGCAGAAGGCGTCGTGCGTCTCGAGGTCGTGGAACATCCAGCCGCCGCCGTGCACGTACAGCGCGACGGGTGCGGCGGGCCGCGGTCGGTAGAGCCGGACGCGCACGCCGTCGGCATCCAGGTCCGCGACGTGCTCGATCGGCACCCGGTCGGCCTGGGCGAGGGCCGCACCGCGGGCGGCTGCGCGATCGACGTCGACCGTGGACAGGTCGGGCGGACCCGAGGGGTGCAGCTGCTCGATGAGGGCGCGCGCCTGCGGGTGCAACGTCATCCCGGGAGAGTACGTGGCGCCACGCCCCGGGGTCAGCGGCGGCGGAGGAGCCAGATGCGGGGGTGGTGGCCCTTGGCGTAGACGCGCAGCGGGTCGCCGATCGGGGTCCACAGGTCGGCGGCCGCCGCGACGGCGTGCTGCATCACCGTCACCTCGTGGGTGAGCACCGCGAGGCGGGCACCGCGCGCCGCGACTGCGTGCGCGGCGGCGAGCAGTCCCGCGTGGACGGCCGGTGCGTCGGCATGGTTGCCGAGCAGGCCGCCCCACGGCGGGTCGGCCAGCACCACGTCGAACCGCTCGTCGGGGAGCAGCGACCGCAGGGCGACGGGATCGGCGGCATCGCCCCTGCTCAGACGGGCAGCGCGGCCGAGGCCGGCCGCCTGCAGGTTCTCCTGCGCCCCGGTCAGCACGTCCGCGTCCAGGTCGACGCCGACCGCCGTCGCCGCCGGACCCGCCAGCAGCCGCTCGATCAGCAGCGTGCCCGACCCGCACATGAGGTTGAGCACCCGGTCCTCGGCCCGGACACCGGCCAGCCGGCTCATCGCCGCGGCGATGGTGGCGTTCGCGGCACCCGGCAGGTCCACCACCCGCCACCGCCGGGCGGACAGCGGCCGCGGACCGATCCGCACCAGCACGTCCCAACCCGGGTCCGCCTCGCCGTGCCGTCGGCCGCGGCGCACCTTCACCACCAGCTCGCCGTCGTCCGGCCGGTGCTGCAGCCCGGTCGCCTGGTGCAGCAGCTCGGCCAGCCGGCCGAACACCACCGAGTCGGCCCCGGCGGCCTCGAAGCGGAAGGACGACGAGCCCGCCACGCGCAGCGACGCGTACACCGCGTCGACGATGCGGGACAGGTGGTCGCCGCTGGTCAGCGACTTGGGTCGCGGCACGTCGAAGTGCAGGTGGATCCACGCGGCGACCGCCGTGCGGAGCTCGAGGACGTCCCGCAACGGACCGGTGTGCCGCACGGCCAAGGCGTCGTCGCGTCCGGGGACCGCCACCGGCGGCTCGGCGGGTACCAGCCTCTCGGCGACCTCGGCAGCCAGCACGTCGCCGAGGCCGGGCAGGAAGGTCAGCTCGAGCGCGGTGCCGCGCGGCCCGCGTGGGGTGGATGCCGCGGTGCGAGCGGCTCGAGAGCGGTCGGCCGTGCGGTCGCCGGGGCGCCTCGGGGGACGGCTGCCCCGGTCGTCCCGAGGGGAACGGTCGTCACCACGGCGCCCGCCGGTCCGCTCGTCGCGACCACGCCCGCCGGTCCGCTCGTCGCGACCACGCCCGCCGGAACGCTCGTCGCGACCACGTCCCCCGGAACGCTCGTCGTGACCGCGCCCGCCGGAACGCTCGTCGTGACCGCGCCCGCCGGAACGCTCGTCGCGGCCGTGCCCCTGACCGCCGCGGCGCGCGGGTGGCTGCGCCACGCCGTCAGGCCGAGACGGCGTCGAGCGCGCCGACCGCCCGCAGCACGAACTGCTCGGTCTGCTGGATCGCCCGTGCCCGCGCGGCGCCTTCACCGGGCACGCCGCGGCCGGACAGGCAGGCGTTGACCAGGGGGACCGTCGTGGACAGGTCCTGCTCGGGGAACACCCCGGCGGCGATGCCGCGGGACAGCACGCCGCGCAGCACGCGCTCGAAGTCGGTGACGTGCTCCCGCAGCCGCGCCTGGGTGGCCCGGGACAGCATCGACCGCAGCTCCGAGCCGGGCAGGTGGTGGTCGTGCTTGAGCTGCACCATCGCCCGCACGTAGCTGCGCAGCTGCTCGACGGGGTCGTCCACGTCCGCCAGCGACTCCTCGAGCGCGTCGGCGTAGGCCTCGGTCGAGTGGGCGATGTACCCGACGAGCAGCGCCTCCTTGTCGGCGAAGTGGTTGTAGACGGCCGTGCGGCCCACCCCGGCGGCGGAGGCGATGTCGGCGAGGGTGATGGTGTCGAACCCACGGTCGTTCAGCTGCTCGGCCAGTGCCGCGAACAGTCGTCGGCGCGTCTCCTCGCGGTGCTTGCGGAGCGACCCGCCGATGATCTTGGGCATGCTGACATCGTCGCACACGTCGTCAGCAAAGCCTTCCCTCAGTGCTGCGGCGCGGGTGTGGCGCGGGGCACGTCTGAGGCAGACTCGAGCCGACCGCCGGGCCGTGCCGGCGCCGGAGGAGGAGGACCGCGTGGCCGCCGAGATCGAGCCGGACACCAAGGACTGGACCTGGGTGCTGCAGCAGGCGTGCCCCGAGTGCGGGTTCGACGCGACGACGGTGGACGCGCGCTCGATCGGCGCGACCGTCCGTTCGCTGGTCCCCCGCTGGCAGGCCGCGCTGGCCCGCGACGACGTCCGCGACCGTCCCGAGCCGGCCACCTGGTCCACCCTGGAGTACGGCGCCCACGTCCGGGACGTGTTCCGGGTGATGGACCAGCGGCTGGCGCTGCTGCTCGAGCACGACGACCCGCAGTTCGCCAACTGGGACCAGGACGCGACCGCGGTGGCCGAGCGCTACGACCTGCAGGACCCGGCGCTCGTCTCCCACGAGCTCGGGGGTGCGGCCGCCGTGCTCGCCGACCGCTACGACTCCGTCCCGGACGACGCCTGGCAGCGACCGGGCCGCCGGTCCAACGGCTCGGTGTTCACCGTCGACACGCTCGGCCGCTACATGCTGCACGACGTGCTGCACCACCTGCGCGACGTGCGCGGCTGACACCGGCACCACGGGCGGCGCGGGCCGCGCGGCCCATCCGCCGCGGGGACCGTCTAGGCCTGCTGCTCCGGCGCCGCGGGATCCTCCGGCACGTCGGGAGGTACCTCGACGGGACCGGCCTCGGGCGGCCGTGGCTCGTCCTGCGGGTGCAGCCGCACGGCGACGAGCGCGACGTCGTCCTCCCGCCGCCCGGGCAGCACGCGTGTCAGCAGCTCGTCGCACAGCTCCGCGAGCCCGAGGTCCTTCGGGGCCAGCTCGGCGAGCAGGGCCTCGAGGCGGGCCATCCCGTCGCGCACGGGCATGTCCCGCCGCTCCACCAGACCGTCGGTGTACAGCAGCAGGGTGCTGTCCCGCTCGAGCACCACCTCGGTCTCGTGCCGGGGGGCGTCGGGCATGATCCCCAGGAGCGGGTCGGGCTTGCCGTCCTTCAGCGGTTCCACCGTGCCGTCGGCGTGCAGCAGCATCGGCATCGGGTGGCCGGCGTTGGACCACCGGACCCGGGTCCGGTGCTGGGCCAGCTCCTCCGGCGTCTGCTCCAGACGCGCGACGACGGCGGTGGCGATCGACTCGGTCTGCAGCGTGCGCATCGCCTTGTCCACCGTGCCGAGCACCTGGGCCGGTGCGCCGCCGGTCGCCACGGCGATCCCGCGCAGGATCGAGCGGACCTGGCCCATCTCGGCGGCGGCCAGCACGTCGTGCCCCACCACGTCGCCGATCACCAGCACCGTGGCGCCGTCCGGCTGGAGGAACGCGTCGTACCAGTCGCCCCCCACCCGGGCCGCCTCGGCTGCCGGCTCGTACCGCACCTCGATCTGCAGGTGGTCCGGCGACGGCGGCTTGGTCAGCAGCGACCGCTGCAGACCCTCTGCGAGCGTCAGCTGCTCCTTGTAGAGCCGGGCGTTGTCGAGCGCCAGGCCGGCACGGCCGGCGACGTCAGCCGCCAGCTGCAGGTCCTCGTCCGTCAGCGGGGCACGGCCCCGGTCGTGGAACAGGGACAGCACGCCGACCGTGCGGCCGCGGCCGCGCAGGGGCAGCACCACGGCGTTGCCCGGGTCGAGGTGGCGGAGCAGCTCGCTCGCCTCGCCCGGTACCAGCACCTCGAGCATGGACGCCGTGGCGTCGCCCGGCACCACCACGGTCTCGCCGGTGCGCGCGGCGCGGTTGAGGAACGACTGCGGGGTCAGTGACGCGAGTCGCTGCGTGGCGTACCGGTCCACCAGCGCCCGTCGTCCCGGGTCGTGGTGCCAGGAGCCGACGTCGCGCAGCCGCGGTCCGCGACGCGGTTCGCCGGGCTCCACCAGGGTGACCACGCTCCAGTCGGCGAGCACGGGCACCACCAGCTTGGCGAGGCGCCCGACGGCCTCCTCGGCCTCCAGTGTCTCGGAGAGCTCGACGGCGACGGTCGACGCGAGCTGGGCTCGGCGGGCAGCGGCCGCCGCTAGCGCGGCGTCCCGGCGGCGGCCGCTGACGTCGAGGAAGTAGACGGACAGCCCGTCGGGGGTCGGCCAGGCGTGCACCTCGTACCAGGCGTCCAGCGGTGCCGGGTAGTAGGCGTCGAAGTTCACCGGCTCGCCCGTCTCGACCGCGAGCCGGTAGCTCTTCTCGAACCGGGAGCCGACCGCCTCCGGGAACAGGTCCCACAGGTCCTTGCCCAGCAGCTCGTCACGGTGGCGCTGCAGCAGCTGCTCGGCCGAGGAGTTCACGTAGGTGAACCGCCAGTGGGTGTCCACCGAGAAGAAGGCCGTCGGCATCGCCTCGAGCACGCGGGCCACGCGCACCTCGTGGTCGCGCTCGGCGGTGGAGTCGAACGCGGCGCCGAGCAGCCGGACCGCCGTGCCGTCCGGGCCGGGCAGCGCCAGGCCGCGCGCGGTGACCCACCGGGTGACGCCGTCGGCGCGGACCACGCGGTACTCGGCGGCGTACTCGCCGGCGGTCTCGATCGCCTCGCGGATCGCCCGGTGCACCAGTGGCACGTCGTCCGGGTGCACGGCAGAGTCGAAGCTCTCGATGGTGCCGCCGAAGCTCTCGCGGTCGTAGCCGAACATCTCCAGCAGCCGCTCGTCCCACGCGAGCACACCGGTGCGCAGGTCCCAGTCGAAGATGCCGATGCCGGCGGCGGCGATCGCCACCCGGCCGAGGGCGCGCGCGGGGTCCAGGTGGTCGGCGACGCCGTTGGTCTCGGTGCCGACCCGCTCCATCGCGACGGCCAGGGCCTCGATCTCGATCCGGTACGGCGGCGAGACAGGGATGCTGGGCTCCTCGTCGCCCTGCGTCGTCATCGTGCCCCCAGTGCCCTGGCGACCTGATCATCGCTCGGTGTGATCATCCCCCGCTCACCCCTCCGGGTCGAGGACGACCTTGATGCAGCCCTCCTCCTTGCGCTGGAACATCGCGTACGCGCCGGGCGCCTGCGCCAGCGGAAGCCGGTGGGTGCGCGGGTCGAGCACTCCCAGCGGGTCGGACGGGTCGCTGACCAGGGGCATCAGGTCGTCCACCCACCGGCGCACCTTGGCCTGGCCGAACCGCAGCGTCAGCTGCTTGTCGAAGACGTCCATCATCGGCATCGGGTCGACGGCCGCCGGCAGCAGGCTGGCGCCCTTCGTCTCGACGCGCACGTCCTGGCGGCCCTGCCAGGTCAGCGCGCACACCGTGCACCCCTGGGCGGCGTGACGGTGAGGTGCCTTCCACGAGGCGGCTCGGAGGTGCGGGTCGCATCCATCGGGCCACGGTGCCATCCGGGGCGGACCCTCGCATTCCGGACGCCGCGGGTGCCGCCTCAGCGCAGGGCGTCGGCCAGCAGCACCTCCACCTCGTCGGCCGTCGGCACGCGGCCGGACAGCACCACGGTCTCGTCGACCACCAGCGCCGGGGTGCGCAGCACGCCGTAGCCGACGATCGTCGGGAAGTCGGTCACCTTGACCACCTCGGCGTCCACGCCCAGGTGGTCCAGTGCGGCGCGAGTCGCCTTCTCCAGGTTGACGCAGTTGGCGCAGCCGGGGCCGAGCACCTTGATGATCACGACGAGCTCCTTCGTTCGTTGGTGGCGGGGGCCAGGGCCGCACCGGGCGGCCGGAGGGGTCGGAGGGGTCGGGCAGGGTCGAGCACGACGGCGCTCACGACGGCAGCACCGCGTTGAACAGGTAGCCGACGACGGCGATGCCGACGGCCGTCACTCCGACGAAGGCGGCGAGCAGCCGGGGTCGCAGCACCCGGCGCAGCAGGATCAGCTCGGGCAGGCTCAGCGCGACGACGCTCATCATGAAGGCGAGCAGCGTGCCCATCGGCAGGCCCTTGGCGTACAGGGCCTGCACCAGGGGCATCACCCCGGCGGCGTTGGAGTACAGCGGCACGCCGATCACCACGGCCACCAGCACGCCGAGGGGGTTGCCGGCGCCGGCGTACCGGGCGAAGAAGTCGGCCGGCGCCCAGCCGTGGATCGCCGCACCCAGCGCGATGCCCACCAGCAGGTACGGCCAGATTCGCCGCAGCACGGAGCGCACCTCCTCGCGGCCCATCTGCAGCCGCTGCGTCCACGTCAGCCCGAGCGACGGGTCCACCAGCTGCCCGCCGAGGCGGGTCTCGAAGACGAACGGCTCCACCCACCGCTCCAGGCGCAGCCGGCCGAGCGTCCACCCGGCGACCACGGCGATCACCAGCCCGGCCCCGACGTACAGCAGCGTCGGACCCAGCCCGAACGACCCGAGCAGCAGCGCGATCGCCACCTCGTTCACCAGGGGGCTGGCGATGAGGAAGCTCAGCGTGACGCCCAGCGGGACACCGGCCGCGACGAAGCCGATGAAGGCCGGCACGGCGGAGCACGAGCAGAAGGGGGTGACCACGCCGAGCCCGGCGGCCAGCACGTTGCCGACGCCCTCACGCCGACCGCCCAGCAGGGCCCGGGTGCGCTCCACGCTCATGAACGAGCGGAGCACGGTGACCACGAAGATGATGCCGACCAGCAGCAACGTGATCTTCAGGCTGTCGTAGACGAAGAAGTGCACGCCGTCGCCGAGCCGGCCGGACAGCTGCGCGACGTCCCGCACCAGCCAGGTCCACAGGTGCTCGTTCACCATCCAGGCGAGCGCCCACGCGGCGGCGGCGGCAGCCAGCGCGAGCCACTGCCGTCGGGCCAGGCGGGGAGCCGCGGCTGTACCTGTCGCGCGCTCGTCGCGCCGCTCGTCGGACGGCTGTCGCGTGCTCATGGCCGGCACCCGCATGCCTCGCCGGTCACGCCGGCGGCCCACGGCATCGCCGCGGTGACCCGCTCGGCGGCATCCGGGGCCAGCGTGTAGTCGACCCAGCGTCCGCGTCGCGCGGTGGTGACCAGTCCCGCCTCGCGCAGCACGCGCAGGTGGTAGCTGAGGAGGTTGGCGGCGACGTCCACGTGCTCCTGCAGGTCGCAGACGCAGCGGCTGCCCTGGGACAGCCGCTCCAGCACCGCCCATCGCACCGGGTCGGCCACCACCTGGAGCAGGGCCGTACCCGTCGTCACTTCAGCCACCGTTGATACAGCCACGGTTGAAGCGTCCCGGGGGCTGCGGCCGTCGAGACGGGACCAACGGCCCGGTGGCGGTGGCCTGCACGTGGCGGTCCGCGTGGACCGAAAGACCCATTGACAGTCATCGATGTAAGCGGGACAGTGGCAATACATCGACACACATCAATGGAAGAGAGCGAGAGATGCACCCCGAGCTGTTCCTCCTGGTCCACCGCCAGCACGAGCGCGAGCTGGAGCAGCTGCACGCCCGCCGCGCGGCGCTCGCCGAGCGGCTGCAGCTGACGGCCCGCGCCGACGCCGCACCGGCCGTGCGCGCAGCGGCGGTCCCGGCGGCCGTGACGGCCCTGGTCGCGCGGCTGCGGACGACGACGGCGCCGCCCGTGCCGGCCGGCGGTCCGGAGTGCTGCCCGGCGTTCTGACCGCTGGTCGCTCGGCGCGTGCGGGACGGCGCAGCGGCGCGATCGGCCGCGGATGTCCGCGACCTCCCTCTGTGCGGGAGCGTGTGATCTCCCGCCGAGCGGACGTTCGCGCCGTCCCGCCGCACGGACGCTTGCCATTCGACTGGTCACGTGTATAGCGTGCTGGTCGTGCGTACAGCCGAGCCGTCGGACCTTCGTCCGTCGTCGGACCTCACCGCCCGCGCCCGCATCCGCGACGCGGCGATCGAGTGCTTCGCCGAGCAGGGCTTCGGCGCCTCGTTCCGCACGATCGCGCAGCGCGCGGGAGTCTCACCGGGGCTGATCACGCACCACTTCGCGTCCAAGGAGCTGCTGCGCGCCGAGTGCGACACCGAGGTGCTGCGCCGCTACCGCACCATCAAGACCGACTCGGTGGACGCGCCGAGCGCGCACCTGCTGGGCAACCTCGCCACGCCGGGGGTGGCGGCGCCGATCCTCGTCTACCTGATCCGGGCGATCCAGGCGGGTGGCGCACCGGCGAGGCACTTCCTCGAGCAGCTGATGGACGACGCCCGCACGGTCATGGCCCGCGGCGTCGCGAGCGGCCTGGTGCGCCCCTCGCGGGACGAGGAGGCGCGCCTGCGCTACCTCACCTACCAGTCGATGGGCGCGCTGCTGGTGCAGTTCCTCACCGCACCGGACCAGTCGCCGGAGGCGTTCGTCGCCTCGATGCGGACCGCCGGTCGCGACACCATCCTGCCGACGCTCGAGCTGTTCACCGAGGGCGTGCTGGCCGACAGGCAGCTGCTCGACGACTACGTGCAGTACATGTGGCAGCCGCCGGACGCGTCGTCCGATGCGACTTCCGGCGCCACCCCGGACGCCACCTCCGACGCCGTGCAGGTCACGGACGCCGACCTCGACGCGGACCGTCCCGCACGGTCCGCCACCGCGTGACGCCCGCGCTCGCGCCCGCCACGCCCACATCCGCACCACCGCGAGAAGGACCCCGCATGTCCAGCAACGCCATGGCCGTCGAGATCGAGGGCCTGACCAAGAGCTTCGGCAACGTCCACGCGTTGCGCGGCCTCGACCTCACCGTCCCGGCCGGCCAGGTCACCGGCTTCCTCGGCCCCAACGGCTCGGGCAAGACGACGACGATCCGCATCCTGCTCGGCCTGCTCCGCTCCGACGGCGGCCGCGCGACCGTGCTCGGCGGCGACCCGTGGGCCGACGCCGTCCGGCTGCACCGGTCCATCGCCTACGTCCCCGGCGACGTCACCCTGTGGCACAACCTCACGGGCGGCGAGGCGATCGACATCCTGTGCCGGCTGTCCGGCCCGCTGGACCCGCGGCGCAAGCAGCAGATGCTCGACCGCTTCGAGCTGGACCCCACCAAGAAGGCCCGCACCTACTCCAAGGGCAACCGGCAGAAGGTCGCCCTGGTCGCGGCGCTGGCGTCCGACGCGGAGCTCCTCCTGCTCGACGAGCCGACCAGCGGCCTCGACCCGATCATGGAGACCGCGTTCACCGAGTCGATCGCCGAGGTGAAGGCGCAGGGCAGGTCGGTGCTGCTGTCCAGCCACATCTTCGCCGAGGTGGAGAAGCTGGCGGACACCGTGACGATCATCCGCAACGGAGTCACCGTCGAGACGGGCAGCATCGCCCAGCTGCGGCAGCGGCTGCGCACGCAGGTGACCGCCGTGCTGGCAGGCGGGTCGGCGGCCCTGGCCGCGGTCGACGGGGTCCACGACCTGGTGCAGGTGGACGGGCAGACGCGGTTCACCGTGGACGAGGAGTCCCTGCCGGCGGTGCTGGCGCAGGTGGCGCGGCTGCAGCCACGGTCGCTGGTGGCCAACCCGCCGTCGCTGGAGGAGCTGTTCCTGCGGCACTACGGCGAGGAGCTGGCGGCCGTCAACGGAGCCGACTCGAACGGGCGGAACGGGGCGCAGAAGTGACCACCGTCGCGCCCCGGACACGCGCTGCCGCGCTGGCGCTGCCGACGCGGGGGCGGCCGGCGGACACGCTCGCCGGGCTCGGTGCGATGGTGCGCTTCGTCGTGCGCCGCAACCGCGTGCGGCTGGCGGTCTGGCTCGTCGTGCTGGTCGGGCTGTTCGCCTACGTCGGCGCCTACTACAAGAGCCTGTTCACCACGCAGCAGGCGCTCGACGACTTCGCCAAGGTCAGCGACACCCCCGGCATCCGGGCGCTGACCGGCCTGGCGGCGGCGCCGAACACCCTCGGCGGGGCCGTCTGGACCAAGGTCTGGATGACGTGCGCGCTGGCGCTGGCGTTCGGCGTCGTCTTCCTGGTCACCCGCAACGGGCGGGCGGACGAGGAGGTGGGCCGCACGGAGCTGCTGCGCTCGCGGGAGCTGGGGCTGCACGCGTACCCGGCGGCGTCGTGGCTGGTGTGCGCGGTGCTGTCCGTGCTGGTGGGCGCCCTGATCGCCGTCGTCTCGGCCGCCTCGGGCCTCGACCCGTACGGCACCGGCATCACCGGCTCGCTCATCGTCGGTGCGTCCGTCACCGGCGTGGGGCTGGTGGGGCTCGGGGTCGGGGCCGTGGCCGGTCAGGTCGCCTCCACGTCCCGCGGCGCCAACGCCCTGGGCTCAGCGGTGCTCGGCGTGCTCTACGTGATGCGGATGGTCGGCGACCTGGGCGACGGGCGGCTGACGTGGGCGTCGCCGGTGGGCTGGGGCCAGGAGATGCAGCCGTGGGGCGCCGACCGGTGGTGGCCGTTCGGGCTGCTCGTCGTGCTCACCGTCGTGCTGCTGGCGCTGGCGACCGTGCTCGAGGCGCACCGCGACCACGGCGCCGGGCTCATGCCACAGCGTCCCGGCCCCGCCGGTGCGCCCGTGCGGTACGCGACCCCGCTGGGCCTCGGCCTGCGGCTGCAGCGTGGGCCTGTGGTCGGGTGGAGCGTCACCGTGGTGCTGTGCGGGCTGCTGTTCGGCTCCGTGGTGCACGCGATGGACAACCTGCTCAACGACGCCGGCACGCCGCTGCCCGCCATTCTGCGCGGCCGGGGGATCGACGCCCTGATGGCGGTGCTCGCCGGGATGATCGCCCTGATCGTGGCCGTGTACGCGGTGCAGTCCGCGACGACGCTGCGGGCCGACGAGGCGTCCGGGCTGGTGGAGACGCAGCTGGCCGGGGCGCTGTCGCGGTGGCGGTGGGCGCTGCAGCGGCTGCTGATCCCGGCCGTCGGCGGCGCGGTGCTGCTCGCCGCGGGGGGCGCCCTGCTGGGCGCCAGCTACGGGGCGACCGTGCACGACGGGTCGTGGACCGGCCGGATGGCCGTCGCGTCGCTCGTCTACTGGCCGGCGGTGATGGTGCTGGTCGGGGTGGCGGTGGCGCTGTTCGGCTGGCTGCCGCGGGTGGCGATCGCGCTGACGTGGGGGCTGCTGGCGGCGCTGTGGTTCGTCATGCTGATCGGCGACGCCCTGCACCTGCCCCGCTGGGTGCTCGACGTGCTGCCGTTCTCCGCGACCCCCTACATGCCGCTGGACCCGATGCGGTGGACGCCCGTGGTGGTGATGACGGCCGTCGCCGCGCTCCTGGTGTGGGTGGGCGTCGACCGGTTCGCGCGGCGGGACGTGGTGCCCGGCTGACGGTTCGCGCGGCGGGACGTGGTGCCGGGCTGACGGTTCGCGCGCCGGGACGTCGCACCGGCGGCACGGTCTTGCGCGGTATGTCGTGCCCGGCTGACGCGCCAAGCCGACCACCCGCCCGGGAGGCGGTCCCACGCTCGATCGGGGCCGCCTCCCGGGCTGGACTCTGCCGCGTTCCGGGTTCATGCTAGTCACTGTCATTTGGAAGTGACTATCAGCGGAGGCAGCGATGAACCGGACGACGAGCGGCACGGTGGGGTCGCGCCGGTGGTGGGCGCTGGGCGGCGTCACCCTGGCGGTGCTGGCCGTGTCGATGGACGTGACGATCCTCAGCGTCGCGCTGCCGACGCTGGCCGGGGCGCTGTCGGCGACCGCCGCAGACCTGCAGTGGTTCTCCGCCGGCTACGCCCTGGTGCTGGCGGCGCTCACCCTGCCGGCCGGCTGGCTGGGTGACCGGCTCGGCCGCAAGCGGGTGCTGATGGGCTCGCTGCTGGTGTTCGCGGTGGGCTCCGCGGCCTGCGCCTACGCCGGGTCGGCGGCGTGGTTCGTCGTCGCGCGCATGCTGCTCGGCGTCGGCGGGGCCGGGGTGGTCGTGATGGCGGTCTCCGCGCTGACTGTGCTGTTCGACGACGCCGAGCGCCCCCGCGCCGTGGCGGTGTGGGGCGCCGCCAACCTGATCGCGTTCCCCGTCGGCCCCATCCTGGGCGGCTGGCTGCTGTCCCACGTCTGGTGGGGCTGGGTGTTCCTGCTCAACGTGCCGGTCAGCCTGTTGGGCCTCGCGGCAGTCGCCGCGTGGGTCCCGGAGAGCTCCGCGGACCGGCCGCCTCGGCTGGACGGCGTGGGGCTGGTCGCCTCGAGCGCCGGGCTCGCGGCCCTGACGTGGGGGTTCATCCAGGCCGGTCAGGACGGGTGGAGCTCGGCGCGGGCGTGGGCCCTGATGGTCACCGGGCTGCTGGCGCTGGTCGGGTTCGGCGGCTGGGAGGCTCGGCTGGCGCGGCGTGGGGGACAGCCGTTGGTGGACCCCGCCCTGTTCCGCTCGGCCTCGTTCAGCTGGGGCGTGACGCTGTTCGCCGTGCTGACCCTGGCGCTGATCGGCCTGATCTTCGCGTTGCCGCAGTACTTCCAGGCGGTTCTCGGCACCGACCCCCAGGGCTCAGGGCTCCGGTTGCTTCCCCTGGTCGGCGGCCTGCTGGTGGGCCTGGGTCCGTCCCGCGCACTGGCGGTGCGGGTGGGGGTCAAGACGACGGTCGCCGCCGGGTTCGTCGTGCTGGCTGCCGGCCTCGCGATCGGGGCGATGACGACGACCGCCTCCGGCACCGGGTTCGCGGCGCTCTGGACGGCGATCAGCGGGGTCGGCACCGGCATGGTGATGGCGACGGTCGCCGCCGCGGCCCTCGCCGAGATCCCGGCGGAGCGGGCCGGCGTCGGCTCGGCCGTGATGCAGGCCGTCAAGGGGGTCGGCGCGCCGCTCGGTGCCGCCGTGCTCGGCAGCGTGCTGGCCGCCGGCTACCGGAACCACCTGCCTGTGGTGACCACCCCCGGCGGTGCCGGTGAGGCGATGCGCGCCAACGTGTTCGCCGGGCTGCGGGTCGCACGGCAGCTGCACGACGCGCAGCTGGGGCGGCAGGTGCAGGCGGCGTTCGTGCACGGGGTGACCGGCACGCTGCTTACGTCGCTCGCGGTGGCCGTGGCCGGCGCTGTGCTGGCGGTGCTGTTCCTGCCTCGTCGTGCCGTCGTCGTCCCCGCGCCTGGTGGCGACGCCGCCCCGGAGGCTGAGGCCGACGCCCTGACCGGGGACGCGTCGGCGACCACCCGATGAGGCGCCCGCGGGGTGCGGCGTGGCCGTCGCGCCCCGCGGGGCAGGCAGCACAATGGGCACGTGCCCGCTGACGCCGCCCCCGCCACCGGCCTGCGGGAGCGCAAGAAGGCCCGCACCCGCACGGCCATCCAGCACCACGCCCTGCGGCTGTTCACCGAGCAGGGCTACGCGGCGACGACGGTGGAGCAGGTGGCGGAGGCCGCCGACGTGTCTCCCAGCACCGTCTTCCGCTACTTCCCCACCAAGGACGACCTGGTCCTGACCGACGAGCTGGACCCCGCGCTCATCGCCGCGATCCGCTCCCAGCCGGCCGAGCTGGCCCCGGTGTCCGCGTTCCGCGCGGCGCTGCGGCAGGTGTTCGGCGCCGTCGACGCCGGCCTGCTGCTCGACGTCAAGACGCGCGCCACCCTGATCCTCTCGGTGCCGGAGCTGCGCGCCGCGATGCTGGACCAGCTGGCGCAGAGCA
Organism: Cellulomonas sp. 73-145; assembly: GCA_001898185.1. Taxonomy (GTDB): domain Bacteria; phylum Actinomycetota; class Actinomycetes; order Actinomycetales; family Cellulomonadaceae; genus Cellulomonas. The sequence continues at coordinate 433,702 of MKTI01000006.1, forward strand.
TCACCTGGCTCACCGAGCTGATCGCCGAACGTGCCGGACGCCCCGCGGACGACCCCGCGGCCCGGGCGCTGGCCGGCGCGATGGTCGGCGTCTGGATCGCTGCCGCGACCGCCTGGGTGGCCCACCCGGAGGATGACCTGCTCGGCGCGCTGGACACCGCGCTGGCGTACCTGGAGAGGGGCCTGGCGCTAGACGTGTCGTGAGCCAGTGGGGGCTGGCGCGCGCGTGCCGGCGGCGACGGGCCATGGGCTAGCATGGGCCGCGCGTTGGGGGGACCGTCTCGGTCCCGCCGGGTGCACGACCAGAGAAAGTGCTGGTCACGCGGGTGTAGTTCAATGGTAGAACTTCAGCTTCCCAAGCTGAGAGCGCGGGTTCGATTCCCGTCACCCGCTCCATCTGTTTCGCATTCTCGTACGGCTATGCCGTCTCGTCGGTGACTACCGGCGAGGAATCATCCGAATGCTCGGCGCGGAGCTTCGCACGGCCGGCTAGCGTCAAGCTCCGTGTGGGACAGTGCCTCGGACGCGCGGCTGCGCCGCGAGCTGATGGCGTGGCTCAGCGTTCGAACTCACGACGGCGCGCAGTCCGTAGCCACCAGTGACTTGGCGGACTTCAGCTTTGACGGCGAGCGCTTCCGCGTCATGGACGCGCAACGCGGAATCTGGAAGCCAGCGGTGCTGGCGTCGGCACTGAGTCTCAGAACGACCTACCGCATGCCTGGTCAGCCGCGTCCGTACGACGATCGAACCGGCGATGACGGACTGGTCCGATACAAGTGGCGCGGCGACGACGGTGAGCACTGGGAGAACCGAGCGCTCCGGACCGCCATGTGGGACGAGGTGCCGCTGGTCTGGTTCTTCGGAGTCGGACCAGCCTTGTGGCATCCAGTGTTCCCCGTCTTCGTCGTAGGCGAAGATCCGCGAAACCAAGAGTTCATCGTCGACCCCGATGCCGCACGGGGGCTGGTGTCGCCCGGCTCCGTGGTCGAGGAGCACCTACGGCGGTACGTCCTGGCGCAGACCCGCCGTCGCCTTCATCAGCCGGTCTTTCGAGCCACTGTGCTGCGGGCGTACGAGGGTCGCTGCGCTGTCTGCTCTCTTGCACATGTGGAACTGCTCGACGCGGCACATATCGTTCCCGACTCTGATCCCGGTGGTATTGCGTCGGTTCGGAACGGCCTAGCCCTCTGCAAGCTTCACCATGCTGCGTTCGACGCGAACATCCTGGGCATCGATCCGAACCTCAAGATCGAGATCCGCGCCGACCTGCTTGAGGAGATCGACGGGCCGACGCTCCGCTACGGACTTCAGGAGCGTCACGGTGAGCACCTCCGCGTACTGCCGCATGTGCGCGCGGAGCGCCCCGACCGGGAACTGCTAGCCGAACGGTTTGCTGCCTTCCGTGCGGCGCCGTTGGCCGGCTGACCTTCGCTGACGCCGTACGTCACCCGGCACGCACCGGCCGGGGCAGAATCCCACCATGCAGGGGGCTGCGGGGTTACTCATCGGTGCGTCGGGTTTCGTCGCAGTGGTCGCAATTGTGCTGTTTCGCCGACGTACTACGACCCGCAAGCTGTCGCAGCTTCAGGTGGCCGCGGCTCCGTCACTGCAGGCGCTGCAAGCGTGGCGGGCGTGGGTCGAGAGTCTTGCCGCTGACGCCATCCGCGCCAGTCACTGGATCTCCCGCGACGCCCGTCTCGACTGGCTGCGCTCCGCTCCAGCTCTATCGCCGGAATTCCGAGAGCTAGCGGGAGTCAAGAGCCTCCTCGGAGACGAAGCACGGGCTCAGCTGCTGTTCCTACGGGACGGTCTTCGGTCTCTCGTCGCGGCGGCGAACCACCGGGTGCTGCAAAGCGAGCTCGCTGCCCAACGCCCGTTTCTCGACCGCATCGAGTCGCGGCCGCTGACGGACGAGCAGGCTTCCGCGGTCGTCACTTTCGACAATCGCGTCCAGGTCGTCGCTGCCGCCGGCTCCGGGAAGACGTCCGTCATGGTGGCGCGAGCCGCGTACTCGATCCTCCGTGGTCTGGTCCCAGCCGACCGGATCCTGCTGCTGGCCTTCAACAAGGACGCCGCGACCGAGCTGCAGGAGCGGGTGACCCATCGGCTCGCCGCCGCCGGAATCGCATCAGAGGGGTTGGCCGCGGCCACGTTCCACTCGTTCGGACTCTCGGTCATCGGGAAGGCGACTGGGCGAAAGCCCCGCTTGGCGCCGTGGCTCGACGGCGGAGGTGACGTGGAGATGGTCGGTCGCATCGTCGACGACCTTCGCGACCGCTCGTCGTACTTCCGATTCCGCTGGGACCTGTACCGGCTCCTGTTCGCGCGGATGGCCGACGAGCCGGGCCATGGCGAGCCCGATAGCTACGACTACTCCACCAAGGAGACCGGCTACCGCACGTACAACGGCGAGATCGTCAAGAGCCAGGGCGAGCGGATGATTGCCGACTTCCTCTTCCTCAACGGCGTCCGCTACGAGTACGAGAAGCCCTATGTCTACGAGGTCGCCGACGCGGAGCACTCGCAGTACCGGCCGGACTTCTTCTACCCCGACATCGACGTATGGCACGAGCACTGGGCCCTCGATCGCCATGGGAGGCCACCCGCCGAGTTCACCGGCTATGCCGAGGGCATCGAGTGGAAGAAGTCGGTGCACCGCAGCCACGGCACCACCCTGATCGAGACGACCTGGGCGACAATCCTGGACCAGACTGGGTTCCAGCCTCTGGCAGACGAGCTGAAGGCTCGGGGTCTACCGCTGGACTGGAATCCCGACCGTCCGACGCCGGGCGCTGAGCCCGTGAAGCACGAGGACCTGGCGCGGTTGATGCGCTCGTTCCTGACTCACGTGAAGTCCAACTCCCTCACCCGGGACGACCTCGAGCAACGGCTCAAGTCGAACCAGAAGGTCTCGCACTATCGCGCACAGCTCTTCCTCGGCCTCTTCTGGGAGGTCTACGAGCAGTGGCAGGCGCGCCTCGCCGCCGATGACTCGATCGACTTCGAAGACATGCTGGTCCTGGCGGCCGGGCACCTAGAGGCTGGCCGAGTCGACATGGGCTACGAGCTCGTCCTGGTCGACGAGTTCCAGGACGCCAGCCGGGCTCGGGCGCGGCTGACCAAGGCGCTCGTGGACAGGCCGCACCGCTACCTCCTCGCCGTCGGCGACGACTGGCAGTCCATCAACCGCTTCGCCGGTGCCGACCTGTCAGTGATGACGTCGTTCGAGGAGTGGTTCGGCGAGGCTCAGACGCTGCGACTGCAAACGACCTTCCGCTCCCCTCAGTCGATCTGCGATACAGCCAGCGGTTTCGTCTCGAAGAACCCCCGGCAGTTCGCCAAGCACGTCAGGTCGGTCCAGTCCGACTACGGGCCACCGGTTTCCCTAGTGCGCGTCGCACGCGCGGAAGCGGTCAGAGGCGCGGTCGCGGCGGTTCTCGACGAGATCTCCCAGGGGGTACGGGCCGGAAGGGTCCCACCCGGACCGTCGGGAGTGGTGAGAGTCGACATCCTCGGCCGCTACCGATTCGACCGCGACGTCATGCCGCTGCTGTCGTATCCCGGTCTGGACGTCAGTTTCAGGACGGTCCACGCGTCGAAGGGCCTCGAGGCCGACTACGTGATCCTGCCGAACGTGTCAGCGGGGACGTACGGTTTTCCCAGCGAAGTGGTGGACGACCCTGTCCTGTCGCTCGCCATGACCGACGCCGACTCGTACCCGCATGCCGAGGAGCGCCGCCTCTTCTACGTAGCGGTCACCCGCGCTCGACGGGCCGTGACGATCATCGGCATCCAAGGCAAGGAGTCGAGCTTCATCGCCGAGCTGATCGCCGATCACCGCGTCGAGCTCTCGCACTTGAGCGCCGTCGAGATGGCAGAAGCGTGCCCGGCCTGCGGCAACGGGGTGCTGGTCGTCCGACGGCATCGTGCGAGCGGCCGCCAGTTCCTCGCATGCAACGCGTTTCCCCGCTGCACCTACACGCGCAACCGGTGACCCGCACTCCTTCCCCTCCTCTCTCCTCCCCATCTCTTCCTGCCCCTTACCCCTCTCCTCCTCCCTCACCTCCTCCTCCCTTACCTCCCATCACGACACGTCTTGCACCTGCTCGGCTGACGCCCGGCCCTACCGGACGCGCCCCGCGAGCACGCGCATCCACCGCCGCGCGCACGCAGGCGTCCCAGTCGAGCAGCTCCCGCGGGAGCAGCTCGCGGATCGGCATCGGGTCGCCGGTGAGGTCGTCCGCCAGGTGGTTGAGCGCCGCCCGCAGGCCGCCGTGCGGGTGGCCGCCCGCGCGCTCGAGCAGCGGCGCCAGCAACTGCAGCACCCCGATCGGCAGGCCGACGACGTGCGGCGTGGACCGGCCGAGCGCCGCAGCGGTGGCCGCGACCAGCTCGCGGTAGGTCGGCGCCTCGGCCGTGCCGACGTCGAGCACCCGGCCGTAGGTGCTCGGCTCGTCGAGGGCGTCGATCAGGTAGCCCACCAGGTCGTCGAGGGCGATCCACGACCAGTGCTGCCGCCCGGCACCGCGGATCACCGCTGTCCGCCGCCGGGCGGCTGCCAGCAGGTCGTCGAACCCCGTACCTCCCGGCCCGGCGACCAGGCCTGGGCGCAGTACCGTCACGTCCAGCCCGCTGCCCAGCAGCTGCCGCTCGACGGCCGCGCGCGAGCGCACCCAGGGGTTGCGCGCCTCGGGCCGCGCACCGATCAGACCGACGGTCAGCAGCCGCCGGGTGCCCGCCCGGCGCGCCGCCGCCACCAACCGCTGCGTAGCGCGAGCCTCGGCGCGGGCGAAGTCCCCCGAGCCGCTGGGCTGACGAGCCGTGACCGTCTGCACCAGGACGTACACAGCGTCGACGCCGGCCAGGACCGCGTCGAGCGCGGCGTCGTCCTGCATGTCGCCGACGACGACGTCGAGCCGGCCCTCGTCGGTTATGCCGAGGCGGGCGCGGGCACGTCCCTCGTCACGCACCAGGACGCGGACGCCCTCCCGGCGTCCGTCTCCCAGCCCCTCGCTCAGCAGGCGGCGGGTCAACGCCGAGCCGATGAAGCCTGCTGCTCCGACGACGGCGATCATGGTTCCTCCATCTCGATGACGTGTCACCGATTCTCTGGTGCTACCCGCGGATATGCAAGACACGTCACGCATGTTGTGTCACCGGTATGCTGCGGCCGTGGATCGCATCGAGGAGCTCCGCTACCTGGTGCTCGCGGCGCAGCGGGAGGGCAACCGCCGGCTCACCGACGCGCTCCGGCCCTTGGGCGTCACACCGGCGCAGGCCGAGGTGCTCACGGTGCTGGCCGGCAGCGACGGACCGCTGTCCGTCAAGGAGCTGGGCACGCTGCTGGTCTGCGAGACGGGAAGCCCGAGCCGGCTGACCCGGACGGTGGTCACGGCAGGCTGGGCCCAGCAGGTGCGCGACGAGGTCGACGGCCGGCTGACCCGGCTGCGGCTGACGACGTCCGGCACCGCGCTGGCGCAGCGGGTCCGCGACGTCGAGACGGCGTTCCACGCCCGGCTGGCGGCTGCGCTCGAGGACGACGAGGGCACCGCGAGCACCGTCAGAGTGCTGCGAGTCTTGGTCTCGGACGGCCCGTCGGGCGCCGCGATCGAACGCCGCCGCAGCCGCACCTGACACCGCGACGCCGCGTCGTAGAGGTCCGTGTCACGTCAGGGCTCGGCCGGCGGCGCCGCTCCGGGCTTCGACCTGTCGGGTGGCCGCTTATGCGGTGCCCTGCCCGGTACGCGCCTCCGCAACCGAGCTCCCTGGTTCGACTGCTGGCGCCGGCTCGGTACCCACAGCTGCCGGCGAGAGCACTGACGGCGAACCCCAGGTCCGGAGCGCGCCGGTCAGGGTCGCCGCCAGGCCGGTGATCGCCCCGCTGGCGTCGCCACCCCCGACGAGGACGTCCGGCACGATCTTGATCTGACCGTCGGCGACCGCCCCCGCAACGGCGACGGCCGCCGTCGCGGACTGGCCAAGTGCCTGGACCTGGGCCTCGTAGCCGGCGGCCTTCGCGAGCCCGAGCGCCTCGATCGCCTTCGCCTCGGCCAGGCCGATCGCGCGACGCTTGTCGGCCTCCGCCTGTCCGGTGAGCCGGACGAACGAGGCCTCACCCTCGGCGGCTGCGCTCCTGGCAGCTGCGCCGGCCTTCTGGATGTCGACGTTGACGTTCGCCTGGGCGAGCTCCTTCTGCATGTCGGCCGTCCCGCGCACCCGCTCGAGGTCGACGCGGACGGCTTGAGCGCGCTGTTGCTCCTCGAACGTCACGCGCTCCTGGTTCGCGATCTCACGTTCGGTCAGGACGGCCACGAGCTCGGGCGGGAAGATGACGTCCTGGATGTAGACCCCACGGGTCTCGACCTCGTACTTCGTCAGGTAGCCCGTGATGTACTCCTGCGCCTTCTGCTGGACGACATCGCGCGTCTCGATGAACTGCACGGCCGGCAGCTCCTGCAGCGCATTGCGGAAGTAGTTGCCGACCGCCGACTGCAGCACCTCGTTCACCAGGTTCTGCATGGTGCCGACCATCGAGATCACCTTCGGCGCGTGCGAGTCCGGAACATGGATCTGCACCTGAAGGTCGATGCCGAAGACGAAGCCTTCGCGGGACTTTCCGTCGATCGGGCTCAGCGCCGCATCGAGGTTGTGGGCGGCCGACGTCTCGTTGGCCCAGTTGAGCGTGAGGATGGAGGTCGGCACGATCTCCGCGGCATACAGCCGCGGGTTGATCGCGTACTTGCCGGTGCGCAGCGGCTCGTTCCAGATGCCACGGTGGCCGGGACGCACGATCGAGCCGAACTTGAAGTCCTCGCCCGACGTGTCGACGGTGGGCAGTCCCACGTAGGCCTTGATCACGGCGACCTCGCCCTGGCGCACGACGAGCATCGGCACGAGCTCCACGCTGACCAGGAACGGGTTCAGCAGGTAGGACCCGTACAGCAGCGGGTCGTGCTGCAGGCCGATGCGTCCGCCGTGGTCGAGGAACGCCTGGTAGTCCTGGTAGTTGTTGTGCTGCCCGTTCTTGCTCGCCAGGATCGCCTCGATCTTCTCGGCATCGGGCGCATCCGCCGCCTCGAGGTCCGTGATGTCCTGGAAGCCGCCGAGCCGGCTGGCGATGTCGCCACCCTCCGGTGCGAGGCCCTCGAGGGTGGTCACCACGGCGACCACGTCCTGATCGGCCTGCGGCTGGACGAAGGTGACCCGCAGCTGTTCCGGGATGAGGCCGAAGCTCTCGGCAGCCGGCGCAGCGCGGCGCGCGCCGCCGGACATCGGGACTCCGTACACCCTGCTCGCGGTGAGCACGAGGAATGCGAGGGGGTGCAGCGGCAGCAGCGAGCCCGGCGGGAGCACGGGTCGCTGGACACCCTTCTGGCCGCCCTCGGCCAAGAACGTGTCGAGGTCGGTGAAGTTGGCGAAGACGTCCTTGTACTGCGCGCTCTTGGCACCGATCGGCAGGGGCGCGCCGAGCTGGGAGATGACGACGCCGATCTCTCCCGGTGACACGCGGACCCAGGGGTGCTTGGTCACGGAGAAGACGGGCCACAGCTTGAACCGCAGACCCGGCATCAGCAGCCTGCCCTGGTAGCCGGCCTCACCATGGAACGCAATGGCCTGGTCGGCCGTCAATCGACGTCCGAACCTCTTGTTGACCAGTCCGACCTCGGCCGCCCCGATGAATCGGAACGACCGGATGAAAATGACCACCAGAACGACGATGACAATGAGCGCCGCAGCGCCCCCTGGCGACGAGAAAGGCACGTGTTCCTCCTGCAGCGGGGGCGCCCGCTGGCGCCGGCTGAAGTATCCACCTGGCCGCGGTCGCGCGAGGCGGGTTCGCGGCTCCCGAAGCATGGACGAGCGCGGACATCGCGCGAGGTCAAGGGCAGGGCGTCGTTCCGTACGTCAACGAGCACTGCCCGCCGAAGCGTCCTCCTCCAGGACGGTGGCCACCCATCGGCACAGGTACTCGCCGTCCGCCACCCCGAGCAAGGAGGCGAAGGCCGGGAGTGCGAGCGAGAAGGCGGCGAGGCCGAGCACGCCTACCGCAGCCCCGGTGCTTGGGCGGTGACCAACGTGGGGCCACACCACCTGCGTCTCGATCACAGCCACCATGGCCGCCGAGACGACGAGAGCGACAACGGTGAACGCGCGCGCGAGCGGGTGCCACCCGATCGTGCCCACGAAGCGCGACCCCGTCCCGTCCGGAACCACCTGCCCGTGCAGCACCGGAGACCATCCGTTGCGTACCCCCGGACGTCGCGTGGACAGGATCAGCCAGTGGGACGTGACACGCCCGACCACCAGCCGCGGCTCACCGGGCCCGGGACCGAAGACGCCGTCGCGCCACGAGGCGACCCCCAGGGCGAGGCACCTGACGGCCTCGGCCGCGGGCAGCGGTGACGCCACCTCCACCCGTTCGGGACGCCACCCGCTGAACAGCCGCACGGCGCCAACTTTGCCCTGACCAGGGCAACGTGGCCCGGACGGGTACCGGCGGCCAGCACGAGCTCCCGATACCGGCTTGACGATCAGTCGGCGACCATCGGGCTCAAGTAGACCGGGTGGGAGGTCGGGTACGAGGGACGAGTTGTCGAGGGGTCGAACTCGGCGGCGAGCGCTTCCCGGACCATCGGTCTCACGCCGCGGCGCACGAGGGCTGCGCGATCGGCAGCCGCCATCTCCGTCATCAGGCGGTCGCGGATCGGTTCGATCGCGTTGTCGAGGAGGTCTTGGGCCGTCGTGACGAGCTCGAGGAAGTCCCGCACCCGCTCGGGCGGCATCGTGCTGCCGATCGACGGCGCTCCGACATCGCGGACCTCGAGCGTCTGGGCGTCGAGGACGGCGACCGCGTAGGTGACGGACAGGTCCGACTGGGAATGCGCGATCGTGCGGTTCCGAAACGCCCTGACGAGCTCGTGCGTGGCGCGGAGCGCTTCCGGAAGGGTGATGAAGTCCGTGACTGGCCGGCGCACGTTGGAGGGGAAGAAGGTTCGGCAGTACGCCATGGCCGCAGCGGCGATGAGCGCGTCGCGAACGCTCTCCAGTGGTGAACCGATCTCTTCCCGGCTCTTGACCGCGAGCTCGAGCGCCTCGCGCGCCTGCACCAGGTCGGCGGCGTGGCTGGACAGCTCGATGAACGAGCGAGCGTCAGTCGAGTCGGGAACCATCACGAACTCGAACCGCGGCCTGTCGGAGCTCATCGCGCGAGTATGTCCGGGGCCGAGCGCCGTCGTGGCAGGTCCCGGTCTCGGACTCCGGAGCGGCGCTGCTCCGAGGAACGGTGGCCTTCGCGAGGTCGGACGGGCCACCACCATGCGGCTATGCCGACGAGGGTGATCACGGCCCCGCCGGCCGCGAGCAGCGGGCCGCCCGGCGGGAGCGGGCTGGCGGCGCGCTGGGTCACGTCCGCCGATGCCATCACCTCGCTGGGTCGGTCGGGGGAGTACACCACCTTCAGCTGTCCGCCGACCGTGGTGCCGAGGTAGCAGGCACCACAGCGGCCACGCCCAGCTGACTGCGTTCGCCCCACGAGCGCGGCGCGGACCTCGCCGGTCGCCGTGGGAAGGGTGACGACGACGGTCTCGGAGTAGCGGTAGCGGTAGCTGTAGCGGATCCAGATCTGCACCAGCGTCGCGTCGGTGTGCACGCCAGATGCCTGGAGCTGGCGAGCCAGGTTGCGGTCCGTCACGTCCGCATGCCATTGCCCGACACCGCAGACCGTCACGAAGGCACCGAACAGGAGGGTGAGGGCGATCCCGGTCAGTCCCAGGGTCCCTCCGAGCCGCCACCAGGGGCGCCTCGCGTGCCACAGGCGACCAAGGCTCCCGGGCCTCGTCGCGGGTGGGCGGACCCCGTGGCGCCCAGTGCCCGTGAGCTCCACAGTCATCGCCGCCCCTGGGCCGCCCGCGGTCCAGCGGTGCCGGTGCGTGCCCGTGCCACGGCCACGTCGAACCATGCGTCCACCCGAGACGCCGCCAGAACGCTCATCGTCCCCGCCCCTTCGAGCGCTGCCCCACGCCCCCAGCTCAGAGTGTCGCCGACGAGCACCGTGTGGGTGGCCTCAACGGCACCCCGATCGCGATGCCGACCGTGCTACCAGGGGGCCCTCAGGAGCGCAGACCGGAGGCTCCCGGGTGACAGCAAGTGCGACCCGACCCGCGAGGCCTATGGCGCCACCGGCCGGCAGCCGATGACTGGAGCGGGGTGGGTGTGGGCTCAAGGGGGGAGAGCAGTCGTGAATGCCACGTCCACGGACGCACGGCGGAGCAGCGATGAGTGACTGTCAGCGCCGGAAGGCCGCGGCGGTAGCCGCTCTTGTCGTCTTGTTCGCCGCCGGCTGCGCCGGCGGAGGCGACCGCCCGATCACTCCGGACGACCAGGCGGCCGTGAGCAGAGCCATGTCGGCACTGACGCCGCCGACGGGCTACCGACGGAGCGCCACCTGTTCCGTGGCCGACGCATGGTGCTTCACCAGCGACGGACCGTTGTCCGCGCCGGCGGAGGCGAGCTTCCGCGCGCTCCTGCAGCAGTTCGGGATCGACGTCCCGGACTCCGGCGTCCACTGTGACTCGACGGGCACCGCGGAGCAGTCGAGCAGTCTGTGCGAGGCGTTTGGTCAGATCGGGACCGTCGAGCTGTCCGTGACGCTGGTGTCGAGCCGTTCGGAGAACCAGTCGATGCCGGCAGGGACGCGTGTCGTCGTCGGGCCGGCGCGAATCACGATGTGAGCCGGCGCGCAGCCCAGCGGCCGAGCTGGGCCTGGCTCCCGGCGCTGCGGAGGCCGACCGCCACCTTCTCGGCTCTCGGGGAATTCACAGGCTGCGGCGCCACGATTTCGCCGGTCAGTTCCGGTGGGGGCGAGAAAGGTGGGCCTGTGGCTGACGCGGCAGGTGCTCCGATCCTCGAGGTCGACGGTCTCGTCGTGCGGTACGGGTCGTACACCGCCGTCGATGGCCTGAGCCTCAGCGTCGGGCGCGGTGAGATCTTCGGTCTGCTCGGGCCGAACGGCGCGGGCAAGACGAGCACCCTCTCGGCGATCGAGGGGCTGCTGAACCCCGCGGCCGGGGCGGTGAAGGTCGTGGGCCACGTCGCGACGAGCGAGCCGCTGGCAGTCCGTGCCCTCATCGGCGTCCAGCTGCAGGCGTCGAGCTTCCAGGCGGAGCTCACGCTCACCGAGATCCTGCGTCTGTACTCAGGGCTGTACGGGCTCACGCTGTCCACCAACGAGCTGAGCCAGCGGCTGCGCCGCGCCGGCCTGGCGGACGAGGCGGGCAAGCGCTACAAGCAGACGTCCGGCGGCCAGCAGCAGCGCTTCTCGCTGCTCGTCGCGATGCTGCACGACCCGCCGCTGCTCCTGCTCGACGAGCCGACCTCCGGGCTGGATCCCCAGGCCCGACGCCAGCTGTGGTCGCAGATCGAGCGGGCGCGAGGCGAGGGCGGCTCGATCCTGCTGACCACCCACTCGATGGAGGAGGCCTCGGCCGTCTGCGACCGGGTCGCGATCATCGACCACGGCACGCTCGTCGCGCTGGGCACTCCCGCCGAGCTGGTCGACCAGCACCGCACCGACCCACGGGTGCTGCGTGCGGCGCACGGCGAGGTCACGCTCGAGGACGTCTTCATCGGCCTGACGGGGGACGAGATCCGTGACTGACGTGACCCTCCTGAAGCCGCCGCCGGTCGGCCTGGCGATGCGCACGCTGCTGCGCGCCGACGCCACCGTGCTGCTGCGCAACCGGCAGGCGCTGCTGCTGTCGATCGTGCTGCCGGTCGCGATGCTGTTCATCACCGGTGCCGGCAGCGGGCGACGGCAGGTGCTCGATCCGGGGTACCTGATCGGCCTGGCGATCACGTACGGGCTGATGGCGTCGGGCCTGTTCGGCTACCCGATGGCCGTGGCGCGTGACCGCGAGTCCGGTGTGTTCCAGCGGATGCGCGTGACGCCCGTGCCGATGTGGACGGTCTCGGTGAGCCGGATCGTCGTCCAGCTGGTGCTCTCGCTGATCATGTCGCTGGTGGTCCTCGGCCTCGGCGGCGTGCGCCACCACCTCACGTTCGGCCTCTCGAACTGGCTCCTGGTCCTGGTGATCTCGCTGCTGGGCGCGGCGGTGTTCCTGGCGATCGGGCAGGCGATCGTCGGTCTGACCACGACCTCGGGCCAGGTGAACGCGTTCAGCCGGGTGCTGTTCGCGCTGCTGCTCGTCGTCGGCCTCGTCGGCTCCTCCGGCCTGCTGGGGACCACGTTCAAGACGATCGCCGGCTGGACGCCCGTCGGCGGCCTGTCCAACCTCTTCAGCGCCGCCACCGGCAGCGTTGCCTGGGGTTCCGACCAGGTGATCGGGCTGGTCGCGTCGGTCGGGTACGCCGTGGTGTTCGGCTTCATCGGGGTCCAGTGGTTCCGCTGGACGGTCCGCTGAGTCCCGACGAGGCACGGACGGACGCACTCGAGCGTGTCGCCTAGGGCGCTGTCGTTCCTCACCGTGCACGTCGCGCCGGCGTTGGCGCAGGCAGGGCCGTCAGGATGCATCCGTGTCCTCAAGAGGTGCGGACGGCGCGGGCGGGCCATGATCGATCGATGGCTCGTGTGCGGGGGGACACGCCGGGGGACCGGCCTGCCCGTGCAGGGACGTCGGTGGGGAGCCGCGCCGGTGTCCCGACCGCCTGGAGACGGGGAGACGGGTCGTGGACTCGCTGAGCTTCACGGCCGCCCTCGACGGCATCCCCACCAGCCGCCGTTGGGTGGTGGCGTGGGCTCGTCGTGCCGGCTGCCCGGAGGCCTGCGTCAGCACCATCGCCCTGCTGACCACCGAGGCGGTGACCAACGCGGTCCGGCACGGGCCGGACCGCGGGACGGTGACCGTCGCGGTGTCGCGGGTGCGCGGGCAGTGGCGGGTGGCGGTGACGGACCAGAGCCGTGGTCGGCCGGTGGTCCGGGACGTGGAGCCGTGGGCGCTCGGCGGCCGCGGCGTCATGCTGATCGACCGCCTGGCGGCCGCGTGGGGGGTCGACAGCGGGCGCGGCGGGGCCAAGACGGTGTGGTTCCACGTCGACTGCGCCGACTGACCCGGAGACCTCGCGACCCGCTCGATCATCGACGTGCCGGCCGCGGAGAGGTCCGGGCGGCCCGGAACCGGTTGGCCCCGGGCCGCCCGTGGACCTAGACCCAGAACGTGCGCAGCCGTTCCGCGAGGCGTCGTCCCTGGTCGTGGCCTCCGCGCGCGGCCTGCAGGCGGGTCGACGGGTCGAGGGCGTTCGCGTCGAACACGTCACCGGCGCCCGCGTCGGGGAACACCGTCTCCACCTCGCTGCCACCGGCGCGCAGGTCCTCCACCTGCGACGCCAGGTCCATCCGCCACGCGGCCGGCATGCGGGACCGGCCGCCGAAGGGTGAGAGGACCAGCACCCGCCGGTACCCCGCGGCGAGGTCGGCGTTCTCGCTGCGCCGGTAGCCGCCGTTGAGGTAGCGACGGTCGCCGATCGGGTAGGGCACCATCGCCGACGTGCTGGCGGCGACGGCGTCCACCAGGTCCACGCCGCTGTCCCGGTCGAGCCCCACGGGTTCGCCGGTGCGCGCGTCCACGGCCACCAGCAGCACGCGCTGCTGCGGCCAGTCGGTGCTGGGCAGCCGACCGGCCACGACGTCGCGCCAGCGTGCGCCCGCCGCACCGTCGGACGCGTCCCGCTCGAGCGCCGCGGCGCCCATCCGGCGGCGCATGTCGGCGGCGTCCGCCGCGGACGCGATCACCTCGTCGGACCAGCTCAGGTAGCCCGTGCCGGACACGCCGGGGGCCGGACCGGTGCGGGGCGCGGCGCCCGGCGCTGTGCTCGATGGGGGCGGCGGTGCGGGCGCGTCGACGACGGCGGCGTACAGCTGCGCCGGCGACGGGCCACCGGTGATCTGGGCCGCGACGGTGGCGCCGGAGGACGTCCCGACGATCAGGTCGGCGGCGGTGACGTCGAGGCCGGCGTCGGCGAGACCGGCGATCACGCCGATCGCCCAGGCATTGCCGGCCGCGCCGCCACCCGCGATGACGAGGGCTCGTCCCGCCGTCGCGTGGGGGACGCCGGCGGGGTCAGGCGTGGAGAGAGGAGCTGCTGTGCTCATGGGAGTCGCCCTTCGGGAGGTGCCTGTGGGCGCTCCCCGGCGTTCTCAGCGCGCGCGTGCGGTGGTCGACCGCGAGGGAGCACCCGGTACGGGTACTGCGTGCACGGGTCTCACCTCCTGCCGGTCGATCGTGGCCACCTGACGTTCCCGACCTCGGAGGTCGGGACGTCGGCGGCGCGGCACGTCGAGCGCCGCGCGCACACCCTGCCGCGCCCCGGCGCGGTCGTCCAGCGAATTACCGCTGTCAGGCGGTGACCAGGGAGTCCAGCTGTGCGGCGTTGGTCGCCACCACGCCCGCCGACTCCCGCAGCAGGGCGCTGACGTGTGCCGAGCTGGTGGCGCCGTCGGCGACCGCGGCCACCCCGGAGCTCATCTCGCTGGCCACGGCGGTCTGCTCCTCGACGGCGCTGGCGAGCGCCGCCTGCTGCAGCTCGATCTCGTTGATCAGCTTCAGGATGTCCGTGATCGCCTTCTCGGCGTCGGTGCTGTCCGCCTGGATGGCGCCGATCATCTCGGTGATCTCCGCGGCGGCGGTCCGGGTGCGGCCGGTCAGGTCCTTGACCTCGTTGGCCACCACGGCGAACCCCTTGCCGGCCTCGCCGGCGCGGGCCGCCTCGATCGTCGCGTTCAGCGCGAGCAGGTTGGTCTGGTCGGCGATCGCGGAGATCAGCTTGGTCACGGCGCCGATCCGGTCGCTCGACTCGCCCAGCTTGGCCAGGCGCTCGTTGGCCACCCCGGCGATCCGGACGGCGTTGGCCGTGCCCTTCGAGGCGGCGGCCGCGCCGACGGCGATCTCCCGGATGCTGGCGGACATCTGCTGCGAACCGGCGGCGACGGCGTCGGCGCGGTTGGACACGTCCGCGGACACGGCGGCGATCTGGTCGCTCAGCTCGGTCAGCGAGCCGGAGGAGCTGAACAGCTCGCCGGCCACCGACTTGGTCACGCGGGCGTTCTCGCTCGCCTCGGTGTCGTCGCTCCAGACGACGACGAACCCGTCGCCCAGGCGGTCCACCGTGGTGCGTGCCGACGCGCGGCGCCCCGCCTCCTCGACGGTGACCACCCGGGTCACAGGGAAGGACCGCTCGTGGGCGATGATCGCGCCGAGCTCCTTGCGCAGCGCCGGCATCACCGCGTCGCCGCGCTCGACCGCCACCCGGGCGGCCAGGGCGTCAGCCGCGCGGTTGCGGGCGACGATCTTGCCCTCGGCGTCCGTCACCAGGATGGCGGCCGGCGCAGCGAGGAACACGTCGAACGCGCCCGCGCGGATGAACTGGGCGTCGAACCCGTTCGACGACGACGTGGCGCGGGACCGGCGGCGGAACATGGCGACCTTTCGGTAGGTGTGACCTCTGCCTCGTCTATCGGCAGCACGGGGTGGGTCCTGAGAAGTTGCAGAGTGTGTAAAGTTGCACAGCCTGCAACCCGGCTTCTCCGGGTGAGCGGGCTCCCAGCCCACAAGAGAGTCGGTCCCGTCGTGCCCCACGCAGCTCCCGCACGGCCCGCAGGCACGTCTGCGGCCCCCGTCATGACCCAGCGCCAGATCATGCTGGTGATCTACGCGCTCATGGCAGGCATGTTCCTGTCGTCGCTCGACCAGACGGTGGTCGGCACGGCGATCCGCACCATCGGCGACGACCTGCACGGCCTGAACCAGCAGGCGTGGGTGACGACGGCGTACCTGATCACGTCGACGATCGCGACGCCGATCTACGGCAAGCTCTCCGACATCTTCGGCCGGCGGCCGCTGTACATCTTCGGCCTGACCGTCTTCATCCTCGGGTCGTTCCTGTCGTCGTTCTCGACCTCGATGATCATGCTGGCCGCGTTCCGGGCCTTCCAGGGCATCGGTGCGGGCGCGCTGATGTCCGTGCCGCTGGCGATCATGGGCGACATGCTGGCGCCGCGGGAGCGCGCCAAGTACCAGGGCTTCTTCCTGGCCGTGTTCGGCGTCTCCGCCGTCGTCGGCCCGCTGATCGGCGGCGTGTTCGCGGACGCGTCGCAGATCCTGTGGATCGCCGGCTGGCGCTGGGTGTTCCTGATCAACGTCCCGGTCGGCGTCGGTGCCATGTTCATGGTGCTCGCGTTCCTGCACCTGCCGAAGTTCCACAAGTCCACCGCGCCGCGCATCGACTGGTGGGGGGCGTCCGCCGTCGTCGTCACCCTGGTGCCGCTGCTGCTGGTCGCCGAGCAGGGCCGTGAGTGGGGCTGGACCTCGGCCTCCGCGATCACCTGCTACGTGATCGGCGTGGTGGGGCTCATCGCCTTCTTCGTCGCCGAGACGATCATGAAGGCGGACGCGATCATCCCGCTGCGCCTGTTCCGTTCGTCGACGTTCTCCATGTCGACCGTGCTGGGCTTCCTGGTCGGCTTCGGCATGTTCGGCGCGATGCTGACCCTGCCGCTGTACCTGCAGCTGGTCACCGGCCTGACGCCCACCGAGTCGGGCTTCGCGACGCTGCCCATGGTCGGCGGCCTGATGATCGCCTCGGTCGGCTCCGGCCAGGCGATCGCCCGCACCGGCAAGTACCGGATCTTCCCGATCACCGGGACGCTCGTGACCGCCGGCGGCTACCTGGTGCTGACGTTCATGACCGTCGACCGGCCGCTGTGGTTCCTGATGATGGCGATGTTCTTCATCGGGCTCGGCTTCGGCCAGCTGATGCAGTCCCTCACGCTGGCGACCCAGAACGCCGTGGACGTGACGGACATGGGCGTCGCCACGAGCTCGGCGACGTTCTTCCGCCAGATCGGCGGCACGCTCGGCACCGCCGTGCTGCTGTCGGTGCTGTTCGCGCTGATGCCCACCAAGGTCAGCGGTGCGATGCAGAACAAGGCCGACCTGACCAGCGCGCTGGACGCCGCACTGACCCCGTCGGTCGCCTCCGCGCCGGCCAACCAGGGCGTGATGAACCAGATCTGGAACCCGATCCTCACCCCGGTGAAGGCGCAGGTGCAGACGGGGCTCGACCAGGGCACGGCGGCCGCGACGCAGGCCGCCGACGCGGCCGTCACGCAGCAGGTGACCGCCGCCGTCCAGGCCCAGGTCGCTGCCGGTGCTCTGCCGGCCGCGCGGGCGCAGGGCGTGATCGACAGCCAGGTCGCGGCGGCCAAGCCGGCGGCCGAGCAGAAGGCGCTCGCGGCGGCGGCCCAGCAGGCCGGCGTCACGGTGGCCGACGGCAAGCTCGCCGTCGACTACACCGACGCCACGCAGCGCGGTGCGGTGGTCGGCAAGGTGGTGCCGACGATGATCGACGAGCTGAAGAGCGCGTCGGCACCCTCGACCTCGTCGTCGAGCACCGCGGACACGTCGTTCCTCAAGGGTGCCGACCAGCGGCTGACCAGGCCGTTCCTCGCCGGGTTCAACGACTCGGCGGTGGTCGTCTACTGGGTGGGCCTGAGCGTGATGCTGCTGGCCTTCGTCCTCACCTGGTTCTTCAAGACGCCGCCGCTGCGGCAGCGCTCCGCGCTGCAGGAGCGGGCCGACGCGCTGCAGACGGCAGACGACCTCGAGGTCGACGCGATCGACGCCGCGGTCGGCGCCGGGGCCCCGACGGGACCCGGTGGCGGAACCGTGCACACGCACCGGGCATGATCGGCGTGACGGGGACCCCGGCGTCCGGGGTCCCCGCCGGCCCGGGCCGACGAGGAGGAGGCGCCGTGAACCATCCAGCAACGGCCGTCCCGGCCGCACCGGGACTGGACCGGCCCTGCTCGCTGCGGGAGCAGAAGAAGCAGCAGACGCGCCACGCGATCCACGACGCGGCCTGCCGGCTGGTGATGGAGCGTGGCCTGCCGCACGTCACCGTGGCGGACATCTGCGCCGAGGCGACCGTGTCCGAGCGGACCTTCTTCAACTACTACCCGTCGAAGGCGGCGGCCGCGCTCGGCCTGCCGGACACCGCCCTCGCGGCGCACGACGAGGAGCGCTTCCTCGCGGCGCACGGGGCCCTGGTCGACGACGTGTGCGTGCTGGTCGCGGACACCGCCGAGCTGCACGACCACGACCTGCCCCGGCTGCGCGAGCTGATCCGCCTCGAGCCGGACCTGCTGACCGCGGTGAAGCAGTGGACCGTCAGCCTGCGCAAGCGGATCGTCGAGCTCGCCGAGCAGCGCACGTCGCCGGAGCGTGCCCGGCTGGCCGTCGCGCTGGTGTTCGCGGCGCTGCTGCTGCACGCCGACGGCGGGTACACGTCGCACCCGCCGACCGCGCGGGAGCTGCGGGAGACCGTGGCGCGCCTGGTCGCGGTGGGGGCGGAGTCGCAGGAGTCCTTCGCCGCCGACCTCGCGCCGGCGCTGGTGCCGGGCGCCGCTCGCTGAGCACCGGCGCGAGCTCGGTGGCAGCGGAGGGCCGATGCTCTGGGTGGTGATGACGGTGGTCGCCGCGACCGTCACGGTGACCTACGCGGTCATCGGCCGGTACGGGCAGCGTTGGGGCATCTCGGTGGAGCGCGCGCGTCGGTTCCGCACCTCGAGCTGGCTCGCCGCCGGGTGGACCGCCGTCTGCGTGGGTCACTTCCTGGTCGGCCGCTGATGGCCGGCGGCCTGCTCATGCGCATCCACAGCCCAGAGTTCACGGCGATGAGCGAACGCGTGCTCGAGGCGACCCGGCTGACGTCCCTGCTCAACGTGCTGCCGTTCGACGACGACGCCGGCAAGGCGGAGCTGTTCGAGCAGCTCCTCGGCCGGCCGCTGCCGCCGCGCGTCACCATCTACCCGCCGTTCTTCACCGACCACGGGCTCCACCTCGAGCTGGGCGAGCGGGTGTTCGTCAACCAGAGCTGCACGTTCCTCGACTACGCGGGCATCCGGCTCGGTGAGCGGGTGATGGTGGCGCCGAAGGTCACGTTCATCACGGTGGGACATCCCGTCGACGTCGACGACCGCCGCGTGTGGCTGACCGGCGGGCCGATCGACGTGGGCGAGAACGTGTGGATCGGTGCCGGGGCGACCATCCTGCCGGGGGTCAGCATCGGCCGGGACTCGGTGATCGCCGCGGGCTCCGTCGTCGCGGAGGACGTGCCGGCCGGGACGCTGGTGGCGGGCCCCAAGGCGAGCGTGCGACGCCGCTGGGAGTGACGCGAGCTCGGCCCTTCTCGTGGTGCCGATGCGCTGTAGGGTCGGGATCGTCACGGTGGTGGGGCTCACCTTCAACCGCGGTCGTCATGGCCGCCAACGGTCCCTGGGATGCCGGTTCGGGCGTGCCGTGACCTCTCGTCCTCCGGCCGCCCGCGGCGGTGTCCGTCTCGACGGCGCGAAGCGGAAGGACAGACGATGACCCGGGGTGCGCGCACGCTCGTCCTGCTGCGCAACGGGCAGAGCGAGGCCGACGACGGGCAGGTGTTCGCCGGCCTGCTCGACCCGCACCTGACCGAGGTGGGGATCGCCGAGGCTGCCGCGGCCGCGACGATGCTCGCCGCGCACGGCGTCGAGGTCGACCTGCTCGTCACGTCCCCGCTGGCCAGGGCGGCACGAACCGCCGAGGTCGTCGCACGGACCCTGCCGGTGCCGCGCGAGGCGGTGCTGACGGACGATCGACTGCTGCCCCGCGGTCTCGGCTGCCTCACGGGGCTCGCCAAGCGCCGGGCGCTCGAGCGGTACGGCCACGACGCCTACCTCGAGTGGCGCTACGCCATCGACGGTCGACCGCCGTCCGCGACGGTCGCGCAGGCGGCCGGCTGGCCGTGGCGACCGCCGGGCGAGCTCGTGGACGACGCCGCACTCGTCGCCGGCGAGTCGCTGCGAGACGTCATCGGCCGCGTCGAGCCCGTGTGGACGCAGACCGTGCGTCCGGCGCTCGCGGCGGGACGCGGCGTGCTGGTCGTGGCGCACGGCGACTCGTTGCGTGCGTTCCGTGCCGTCGTCGAGGGGTTGACCGGCGAGAGCCTGGCCGACGGCAGCATCACGCCCGCCCAGCCGCTCCTGTATGCCACCGGCGGCGACGGGAACGTCGTCGGCCCCGCGCAGTACGTCGAGGACCTCGACCGGCCTCCGGGGGCTGAGCCCGGGAGCTGAGCCCGGGGCTTGAGCGCCGGGCGGCGACTCAGGCGGGGAGCGGAGCCAGGCGTCGGGGCCACAGCGCCGTGGCCCCGACCGTCGCCGCGGCGGCGACCACCGCGAGCACCAGTGCCGCACCGGGCAGCCCCGCGGCGCCGAGCCAGCCGGCCAGCGGGTAGGTGACCAGCCAGCAGGCGTGCGACAGCGAGAACTGCGCGGCGAACACCGAGTGCCGCTCGCCGGCGGGCACGTGCCGCACGATCAGCCGCGCGATCGGCACCTCCGCGGCCGCCCAGCCGGCGCCGACGGCGAGCCACAGCACGCCGACCGTCACCAGTCCCACCGTCCGCGCCTGGATGCCGAGCGCGAGCGGCACCGCGAACGTCGTCACGGTGAGCAGCACGGCTCCGCCGAGCATCACGGCGCGCTCCGACCGCCGGCGCAGCACCGCCGGCAGCGCCAGGGCGGTCGTCATCGACCCGAGGCCGTTGACCGCCAGGAGCAGGGCGACCACGTCGTTGCTCTGCCCGAAGGTGTCGCGGGCGATCACCACCGTCTGCACCAGGACGAACGCCCCCGCCGCCGCCACGGCCAGGTTCAGTGCCAGCGCAGGACGCAGGCCCGGGGTGCGGGCCATCAGCAGGGCGCCGTGGCGGACGCGGGCGCCGAGCGGCAGCTCCTCGAACGGTGTGCCCTCGTCCGGGGTGGCGGCCGCGCGCGGGACGACGACCGACAGGATCAGCACCGCGGACGCGGCGAACCCCAGCCCGGTCCCGACGAACAGCGTGTGCGTGGACACCACCAGCAGCAGGGCGGCGGCCAGCATCGGGGACAGCACCATCTCCAGGTCGTCGGCCAGCCGGGAGAACGACAGCGCCTGGGTGTACTCGTGCTCGTCGGTCACCACGTCGGGCAGCGCCGACTGGAACGTCGGCGTGTGCACGGCGGACGCGGCCTGCAGCACGAACACCAGCACGTAGATCTGCCACACCTGCCCCGCGAACGGGAGCGCCAGGGCGACGACGGCCCGCAGCACGTCCGCGGTGACCATCACCGACCGCCGGGGGAGCCGGGCCACCAGGGCGGTCGCCACCGGTGCGAGCACCACGTAGGCGACCATCTTGATGGCGAACACGGTGCCCAGCACGGCGCCCGCGCGTCGGCCCGCCAGGTCGTGCGCCAGCAGCCCGAGCGCGACCGTCGCCAGGCCGGTGCCGAGCAGCGAGACGACCTGCGCGGTCAGCAGCCGCCGGTAGGTGGCATTGCGCAGCACGGGTCCGACGGGCGAGGGCATCCGGCGATGCTACGGACCCTCCGGCCCGGGTGACGCGGGGCGCCCACGGGGGAACCGACGGACGTCAGGCGACCGTGAGCTCCGCGTACATGCCGGCTGCATAGTGCCCGGGGAGGTTGCAGACCAGCTCGTACCGGCCCGCGGGCAGGTCGAGCGTGGTCCACCCGGCCGTGCCGGGCTCGACGCCGTCCCCGGTGCCCGCGGCACCGGTGCGGGACGCCTCGCCGAGGCTGCCGGACTCGTCGACCGTGCCGTCGGCGCCCACGGATCGGGTGCCGACCTGCTGCCCGTCGGCCAGCGGCAGCGCCACCAGCTCATGGGCGCGCCATCCGGCGTTCGCCAGCACCAGCGAGACGGTCCCGGCCGGCACGGCGGTCCGGTCCACGACCAGGCCCATGTGGCTGCGGCCGCCCATCATCGAGCCCATGTCGACGGCCGTGACCCGGACCGTCGCGCCGTCCAGCCGGGGCACGGTCGTGCCCACGCGGCCGCCCATCATGCCGCCGGGTGCGTGACCCGGCACGATCGAGCTCCAGCCACGGTCCGTCCTCGCGACCCCGGCTGCGTTGCTGGCCCAGGCCACGGTCGCCGCCACGGAGCCGACGAGCAGCACCACCGCGGTCACCAGGCCGGTGAGCAGCCACGTCCGCCGTCGCCGACCCAGACCCTTCCCCTCGGTGCTCATCGGGTGCCCGACTCCCTGAGCGCCGCACGCACCTGCTGGTACGTCGCCAGGTCGATCTCGCCAGCCGCAAGGCGTCGGTCGAGGAGCT
Source organism: Cellulomonas sp. 73-145 (assembly GCA_001898185.1). GTDB lineage: Bacteria > Actinomycetota > Actinomycetes > Actinomycetales > Cellulomonadaceae > Cellulomonas. Next base: position 455,869 of record MKTI01000006.1, read on the forward strand.
CGAGCGACGACGGGGCCGACGCGGGTCCGAACCCGGTCGCCGGCGGCGGGACCGGCATGCCGTCGTCCGTCCGGTGCCCGGAACGGACGAGCGAGACCACCAGCCACACGATCGCGGCGATCAGCAGCACCCAGAACAGCCCCATGAACACCCATCCGACGCCCATCCCGACGCCGTACCCACCCATCATCACGATCTCCTCGAGGCTGCCCGGCCGGCACGCTCTGCCGACCTGATACGAACCAGCCTCCGCCGGCGATGCGAAGGCTCGGACGTCGTGATGATTGAGATTCGATGAAGGCCCGCGGCCACCGCGCCCCCGCGGAGCCTCGCGCTCAGCGCGGTGGTGTGAAATAGCCCGTCCGAGCCGCACCGTCGACGCGAACCTTCTGAGAGGCGTTCACCCATGAGCAAGAAGCGCACCCCGGAGCTGACCGAGCGTCAGGCACGGCTGGCGGAGGTCAAGGCGGCGCAGCGGCGCGCGGATCGGCGCCGGAGCCTGCTGGTCTGGACGATCGTCGGTGTCGTGGTTCTCGCCCTGGTCGGGACCACTGTCACCGTGCTCGTCCGCCAGGCGAACCACAACGCGAGCGTCCAGGCCGCCGCCAAGGCCCCCATCGACGGCGTGCAGACGTTCACCGGCCTGTCCCGCAACCACGTCACCGGCACCGTCAAGTACCCGCAGAACCCGCCGGTCGGTGGCGACCACTCCGAGATCGACCAGAACTGCGGCTACTACTCCGCGCCGGTGGCCGACGAGAACGCCGTGCACTCCCTCGAGCACGGTGCGGTCTGGATCACCCACGACCCGAACCTGCCTGCCGCGCAGCTGGCCACCCTGAAGTCGCTGGCCGCGAAGAGCTCGTACGTCCTGGTCACGCCCCGCGCCGGCCTGCCGACCCCGGTGGTCGCCTCCGCCTGGGGGCTGCAGCTGCAGCTGACCTCGACGGACGACCCCCGCCTGGCGGCCTTCGTCACCAAGTACGCCAACGGCCCGCAGACGCCGGAGTCGGGTGCCGCGTGCTCCGGTGGGACGGGAACGCCGGACGCGTCCTGATCAGGGTCGCTCGCCGTCCGTCCCGGGGCCGGGTCGCGGACGGACGAGCGCGATCAGCACCCTGGTCATGAGGACGAGGGCGGCGACGACGAGCAGGGCGCTCACCGCGAACCTCAGGGCCGTGATGGGGCCGGGCTGCGCGGTCAGGGCCCCGCTCAGCGAGCCGGTGCCGAGCACCGCGACCGCAGCCAGCACCCAGAACGAGCGCCGAGCACGCCGCGCTGGGTCGGCGGGACGTCCCTGTGAGAGGTTCCCGCGCATGGTCACATCCCCAGGTGCTGCTTGGCCGGTGTGACGGCCATCAGCGTCGTGAGCACTGCGACGATCACGAAGAGGATCGACGCTGCCGCGATCGCGACGGGTCGCTGCCGCCACGCCCGCCGGGGGTTGCGGTCGATGAAGGGCAGGGCTGCGAGGAGGGCGAAGAACGCCAGCTCGCCCCACAGGATGCCGGCGAGGCCGACCCAGTTCTCCAGGGTGAACACCCACCAGAACATCCACGGCGGGCGGGTGATCTCCAGCCCCTCGACCGGCGGGGCGCCGACGGTGGGCGGCCAGAGGACGGCGAGGACGCCGAGGATGCCGAACAGGACCATCCCGAACACGGCGATCCGCTTCAGGTGTGCGGTGAACGGAGCGGTCGGTTCGTCGGACGGGGCCTGTGTGCCGGACGCGTCGCTCGGCAGGGAGGGGTGGGGCGAGATCTTGTGCTTCTTGACCAGCAGCCCGTGCAGCACGGCGAGCACCAAGATGAGGCCGGGGACGATGACGACGTGCGCGCCGTACAGCCGCACGAGGATGGGCACCTGGTCGGCGAACGTGGGGGAGAACCACAACCCAACCCCACCGAGCAGCCGTCCGATCTCGATGTTGTGCCCGAGGGCCTCGAAGCCCTCCTGGTCCCACTTCAGCACGGTGCCGGTGAAGATCGCCAAGGTCACCAGCCCGAACATCGCCACGCCGATGAGGTAGTTGCCTTCCCGGGGGCGCTTGTACGAGCCGGTCAGGAAGACGCGGATCAGGTGCAGCAGGGCGGTCACGTACATCGCCTGGGCAGCCCAGAAGTGGATGCCCCGGATGAACCGGCCGCCCGTGACGCCCGTGACGATGTGGCGCACGGAGGCGTTCGCCGACTCCGGGACCGGGCTGTAGAACTGCACCAGCAGGATGCCCGTGACGATGAGGATGCCCAGCGAGGCGGCCGTGATGCCGCCCAGGGTCCAGGACAGCCTGTTCGCGTGCTCGGGGACGGGGTACTCCAGAGCCGTGATCCCCAGTCGTTCGTCGACGACGTCGACGACGGCGCGCACGCGGCTGCGACGCGCGGGCTGCGAGCTGTCGGCCGGCACGTGCTCACGCCGGACCGCGGGAGCCTTGATCGTCATCGCAACCCCACCTCCTGTGCCTGGTCGGTCAGCCGGGCCGACTCGCCCAGACGCGCCCGCAGCGCTCGAATGGTGTCCTCCGGCCGCAGTCGGACGGCCAGGCCGGCCCCGATGGCGGCGATCAGCGCGGAGATCGCCAGCAGAGCCCAGTCCAGACGCGTGAGAGGTCCACGTCCGGGCAGGTCCGACGGGACGGTGGAGGTCCCTGTGTCCTCGCCCACGGCGGGCTTCAGCGAGCTCACCGCCGCAGCGATCGACTTCTGCAGCAGGTCCTGCGCCGCACCGACGTCGCCCGCCTTCAGGGCATCGTCGGCCTGCTGGACGAGGGCGACGTCGACCCCTTCCTGGTCGGTCGTCGCCAGCGCGTCGTCGACCTTCTCCATCGCGGCGTCGGACCCCGACGCGCCGTCGTGGGCCAGGTAGCCGAGGGCCTGCTGCACCAGGACGTATCCCTCCTTCGTCTCCCCGTCGCCACCGTGCGCCCACGCGCCGGGCGCGAGGGCCAGCGTCGCGGCAGCCGCCAGGGCAGACGAGATGAGTGCCCTGCGCAGCGATCTGCGACTGGTTCTCCGCCTCGCGCCGACCATCGTCCGGTCCTTCCACTCGACGTCGTCGTCGGTACCTGCAGGGTCCACACTCGACGTGACGCGGTGCGCGTACCAGGGCCCTCGCCCGCGACCTGGTGGCGGCGGCTACGCAGCACCGATGAGTAGTTCTGCGCATCGGCCGCTGCGGTCCGATGACGTAGCCTTCGGAACGTGACCCGGGCGATTCGGGTGCTGGTCGTCGACGACCACGCCTTGCACCGTGACGGTGCGCGCCAGATCCTCGCCCAGGACCCGGAGTTCGAGGTCGTCGGAGAGGCCGCCACAGGCGAGACCGCCGTCACGCTCGCGCTGCGACTCCGGCCGGACGTCGTGCTGATGGACATCCGCCTGCCGGGGATCAGCGGTGTGGAGGCGACGCGGCGGATCCGCGAGGCCGACCCGGCGATCCGCGTCCTCATGGTCAGCGCCTACGACGACGACGAGTACGTGCGAGGAGCGCTGCAGGCCGGCGCCTCCGGTCACCTGAGCAAGGCGGCGCCGGGCGGCGAGCTGGTGGAGGCGATCCGTCTGGTGGTCGAGGGTCGAAGCGTCGTTCGGCAGGACGTGCTCGCGCGCCTGATCGCCACCCAGGCGCAGGAGGGCGGTACCCGCGACGAGCTGAGCCGGCGGGAGAAGGCCGTGCTCGAGCTGCTCTCGCGCGGCCTGCCGAACCGAGCCATCGCCGCCGAGCTGCACATCAGCGCGCGCACCGTGGAACGTCACTGCGAGAACCTGTACGCCAAGCTGGCCGTCCACACGCGGACGGAAGCGGTCGTGAGGGCGCTCTCCAGCGGGCTGGTGCAGAGCCGCGATGTCTTCAGGTGAACGACGCGGGGCGGAGGGTCCACCGTCCGGCGCGGCCCCGACCGGGTGGCAGCGCCTGGCGGTGCCCGTACGGTCCACCCGCTTCTGGCTGATCCAGGGCGTGATCCTCCTGGTCATCGCCCTGCACACGGTCGTTCTCGAGTCCTTCGACGGGCGCGACATCGACGGGGTGCCGGCACCGTTGACCTCCAGCCTCATGCTGATCCCGGTGCTCTACGCCGCGCTCAGCTACGGCGCGATCGGAGCGTTCGCGACGGCGAGCTGGTCGATCGCCCTCTTCGCGGTCCACTGGCTGGCGGTCCACCGGCATCCGCTGACGAGCGAGCACCTGTGGATCGAGCTGGTCGGCCTGCTCGTCCTGAGCGCGAGCGGCGTGGTGGTGGGCCGGCGTGTCGACATCGCGCGCGAGGCCCACCGACGTACCGAGCAGGCCCTCGAGCAGGCGGCCGTCGCCGAGGAACGGTTTCGGGACCTGTTCGAGCACCAGCCGTCACCCGTGGTGATCACCGACCACGACGACGTCGTCATCGAGATGAACGAGGCCGCGCAGGACCTGCTCGGCGGGTCCGCCGTCGGACGGCCCCTGGCGGCGGTCACGGGGCTGGACGGGCATGCACTCGTGGCGCAGGAGTCGCCGGTGGCGATGGCCGGACCGGACGGCCAGGTGCACCACTACGTCGCGTCCACCCACTCCATCGGCGAGGGCCGTCGGCTCGTCACCCAGATCGTCCTGGCCGACGTGTCCCGGGAGCATCGCCGGCGGGAGGTCCAGCGTGCGCTCACCGGTCGAGTGGTCCAGGCGCAGGAGCAGGAACGGCTCCACCTCTCGCGCGAGCTGCACGACGACGCCCTCCAGCAGCTGACCCACCTGGCCAGGGCACTCGACGAGCTCTCGCGCGACCCCAACCTCCCGTCGGAGCTGGCGCGCACCGCGGGCCAGAGCGTGACGATCGCGAGCACGACCGCCACGGCGCTGCGCCGGCTGATCCAGGGGTTGCGCCCGCCTGTCCTCGACGACCTCGGACTCGTCCCGGCACTGCGCCAGCTGACCGAGGAGCTGGGCCGGCACACCGAGCTGCAGGTGCAGTTCCGCACCGTCGGCGAGATCGCGCGAGCGTCCGTCGACGTCGAGCTCGCCGCCTACCGGATCGCCCAGGAGGCGCTCACCAACGTGCTCAAGCACGCCCAGGCGCACCACGTCGTGGTCGAGGTGAGCTTCGGCCGACAGATGACGCTGGAGATCCGCGACGACGGCCGCGGATTCACGTCGTCGGCCCGCTCCGGGCGGGGGCTCGGCCTCCTCGGTGCGCGGGAGCGGGCCGCCGGCGTCGGTGCCACGCTCACCGTGGACTCTCAACCTGGTGCCGGGACGAGCGTTCGGGTCGTGCTGCCGCACGCCCAGCCTCCCTCGACCAACCGTGACGGTGCCTCGCCCTCGTGACGGGCGGTCGGCGAGCCGTTCCGGTCAGGCGTGCTCGGCGATCGGCCTCGACGGTGCACCCAGCGGACGGTCGTCCTCCACCCGGACGATCCGGCCGGCCCGGACGACGAGGACCGCACCGACCACGATGCCGAGCAGCGCCCACAGCTGCGGCTGGGTGAGGGGGCCGAGCACCCGGGTGTTGATGCGCAGCATCTCGACGAGGAACCGGGAGATGCCGGACAGCACCAGGTAGGCGCCGAACACGCCCAGCGGCGCCAGCCGGCGCTCGAGCCGCCAGAGCACGACGGTGATCAGGACTGCGGCCAGCGTCTCGTACAGCGGGGTGGGGTGCACGGGGACGCTGGTGGGGACGATCCCGTTGGTGAACGTCACGCCCCAGGGCAGGTTCGTCGGCGTCCCGTAGGTGCCGTCGCCGGACAGGAAGCAGCCGATGCGGCCGATGCCGTAGGCGAGGGCGAGCGGTGCGGCGGCGGCGCCGGCGACCTCGGCGGCCGGCAGGTGGTGGCGCCGGATGATCACCAGGCCGGCGACGATGCCGCCGATCAGGCCGCCGTACCAGGTGAAGCCCATGCCGCCGAGGTGGTGCCAGCTCAGCTCCGACAGGTGCTCGAGCAGGTAGTAGATCTTGGCGCCGACGAAGCCCCAGATGGTCGCCCACAGCACGAGCGACGTCGCCGAGTCCTTCGGCAGCCCGCGACGGGTGAACGCGCGTCCCAGCAGCCACATCGCGACGAGTGCGGCCGCAGCCTTGCTGACGCCGTAGCTCTGGACGTGGAAGCTCCCGATCGAGAAGAGCACGGGCAGCACGGCGACTCCTTCCGTGGCGTGCGCAGAGCGCACGTGGGCGTGGTCCGCCCGGGGACCACCGTCGCGTCGGTTCCCTCGCCGCACGGCTCGCGTGCGATCAACGTTCGATGAAGATCCGAGCTGTCCGGGCTATACGGGTACCCGGGAGGGGTATACCTGTAGATGTGCAGGTCCGGGGAGTGGTCGCGGGCCGCCGGAGAACGAGGAGGCCGTGATGAGCACCACGACGTACACAGTCCAGGGCATGACGTGCGCGCACTGCGTCGGCGCGGTGTCGCGCGAGGTCACCCGGGTGGTCGGCGTAGACGGAGTGCAGATCGAGCTGGTCCCGGACGGCGTCTCGCGCGTCCGGGTCGAGTCGCAGGCTCCGCTCGACCGGTCGGCGGTCGCGGCGGCCGTGGCGGAGGCCGGGTACGAGCTGACCGGGGTGCTGGCATGAGCGACGGGGCACGTCTGGTCGGCTTCGGCGCGGTGCTCGCGCTGGCCCTGGGGATCGGGCTGGGCATCGGTGCGGCGGCCGGCCCGCTGGGGACGGGCGAGGGCACCCACCAGCAGAGCACCACGAACGGTGCCGCGGCGACAGCCGGGACGGAGGCGGTCCGATGAGCGACGCGGTCCAGCTGGAGATCGGCGGGATGACGTGCACGTCCTGCGCCGCGCGCATCGAGAAGCGGCTGAACCGGCTCGACGGGGTGCAGGCGACGGTCAACTTCGCCACCGAGCGCGCCAGCGTGCAGCTGGCCGAGGGCACCACCGTGGCGCAGGCCATCGCGGCGGTCGAGGAGACCGGCTACACCGCCAGCGTGTACGACCCGACGCCGGTCCGGTCGAGCGACGAGGCGACACCGGAGGAGGAGGACGAGGTCGACGTCGAGGCGCGGGCGCTGCGCCGGCGGCTGGTGATCAGCGCGGTGCTCGCGGCGCCGGTGCTGCTGATGGCCAGCGTGGAGCCGTGGCAGTTCGAGCACTGGCAGTGGGCCTCCCTGACCTTGGCTGCTCCCGTGGTCGTCTGGGGTGCCTGGCCGTTCCACCGCGCGGCGTGGGTGAACCTGCGCCACGGCGCGGCGACCATGGACACCCTGATCAGCGTGGGCGTCCTGGCCGCGTTCACCTGGTCGCTGTACGCCTTGTTCTTCGGCCCCGCCGGTGACCCGGGGATGCGGATGGGCTTCAGCCTGGTGCCGCGCCGCGGTGGCGGAGCCGGTGAGATCTACCTCGAGGTCGCCTCCGTGGTGACGGTGGCGATCCTGCTCGGCCGGTACTTCGAGCTGCGGGCCAAGCGACGCTCCGGGGCCGCGTTGCGGGCGCTGCTGGCGATGGGCGCCCGGGACGTGGCGGTGCTGCGGGACGGGGTCGAGGTGCGCATCCCGGTCGACCAGCTGGTCGTCGGCGACGTGTTCGTCGTCCGCCCTGGGGAGAAGGTGGCCACCGACGGCGTCGTCACCGAGGGTGCGTCCGCGGTGGACGCGTCCATGCTCACGGGCGAGCCGGTCCCGGTGGAGGTGGGACCGGGTGACGAGGTGGTCGGCGCGACGGTCAACGCCGGGGGCCGCCTGATGGTGCGGGCCACCCGCGTCGGGGCCGACACGCAGCTGGCCCAGATGGCCCGGCTCGTGGAGGAGGCGCAGAGCGGCAAGGCGCCCGTGCAGCGGTTGGCGGACCGGATCTCCGGGGTGTTCGTCCCGGTGGTCATCACCATCGCGGTGGCGACGCTGGGGTTCTGGATCGGCGCCGGTGGCGGCGTCGGACTCGCCTTCACGGCCGCCGTGGCCGTGCTGATCATCGCGTGCCCCTGCGCACTGGGCCTGGCCACACCGACCGCTCTCATGGTCGGCACCGGTCGCGGTGCGCAGATCGGCATCCTGATCAAGGGCCCGCAGGTGCTCGAGTCGACTCGCCGGGTGGACACCGTGGTGCTGGACAAGACCGGGACCGTCACCACCGGCCGGATGGTGCTCGCGGGCGTCGTCCCTGCCGACGGGGTCGAGGAGGCCGAGCTGGTGCGCCTCGCCGGTGCCCTCGAGCACGCCTCCGAGCACCCGATCGCGGCGGCCATCTCGGCGGGCGCCCGGCAGCGGGGCGGCGACCTGCCGCCGGTGGAGCAGTTCGTCAGCAGCCAGGGCCTCGGGGTGTCCGGAGTCGTCGAGGGTCACGCGGTGGCCGCCGGTCGTCCGACGTGGCTGGCGTCGGAGTGGAAGGTGGAGCTCGACGACGCGCTGCGCTCGGCCCTGGATGCCGCGGAGCAGCAGGGGCGGACCGTGGTCGCGGCGGCGTGGGACGGCGCGGTGCGGGGCCTGCTGGTGGTGACGGACACGGTCAAGCCGACGAGCGCGGAGGCGATCGCGGGCCTGAAGCAGCTGGGCCTGCACCCGGTGCTGCTGACCGGCGACAACGAGCGGGCCGCACGCGCGATCGCCGCGGAGGTGGGCATCGACGAGGTGATCGCGCAGGTGCTGCCGGAGGACAAGGTGGCGGTCATCCGGGACCTGCAGGCACGCGGCCGGGTGGTCGCGATGGTGGGCGACGGCGTGAACGACGCCGCGGCGCTCGCGCAGTCGGACCTCGGCATCGCCATGGGGACCGGTACGGACGTCGCCATCGAGGCGAGCGACCTGACGGCGGTCCGCGGCGACCTGCGCGCCGCGGTGGACGCGGTCCGGCTCGCCCGTCGCACGCTCGCGACGATCAAGGGCAACCTGTTCTGGGCGTTCGCGTACAACGTCGCGGCGATCCCGCTGGCGGTGGCGGCCCTGCTGAACCCGTTGATCGCCGGAGCGGCGATGGCGTTCTCCTCGGTGTTCGTCGTCAGCAACAGCCTGCGGCTGCGCCGGTTCCAAGCCGTGTCCACCCGGGTCCCGGTCACGGCGAGCACGGGAGGCTGAGATGGACACGGAGACGGTCGAGGCCCAGCTGCGACGACTTCGCCGCATCGAGGGGCAGGTGCGCGGCATCGCGGGGATGGTGGAGTCCGGTGCGTACTGCATCGACATCCTCACCCAGGTCTCGGCCGCCTCCCGAGCCCTGCAGGCCGTGGCGCTGGGCCTGCTGGACGACCACATGAGCCACTGCCTGGTGGAGGCGGCTCGGCACGGCGGTGACCTGCAGGACAAGCGGCTTCGCGAGGCGTCCGAGGCGATCGCACGCCTCGTACGCAGCTGAGCACGACGGAGAGAGGACGGCACGATGCCCGACCAGACGATCACCCTGCAGGTGACCGGGATGCACGCGAGCGGTTCGGCCGGCTCGGTCGAACGACGGCTCGCGGCCCGGCCCGGGGTCCGCTCGGTGACGGCGAACGCGGTCGCCCAGACGGCGACGGTGACGTACGACCCGGGCACGACGTCGGCCGCCGTCCTGGAGCAGTGGGTGCGCGAGTGCGGCTACCACTGCGCGGGTCAGTCGGTGCCGGCGCACGTGTGCGACCCGCACGCCGAGCCGGGTCACCCCGGGTCGGAGGGCCACGGCATGCGCGACGGGCACCCGATGCACGACGGGCACCCGATGCTCGACGGTCACCCGATGCTCGACGAGCACGCCGCGCACCAGGGGCACGCCGCGGTCGACGAGCGTCCGAGGACCGGTCACGAGGTCGGGCACGCACCCCACGCGGGTGCCGGTGCGCACGAGGGACACGGTGCCCCTGCCATGTCCCCGCACGAGGCGATGGGCCACGGCGGCCACCACGGCAGCATGTCGATGGCGGCGATGGTCGCCGACATGCGCCGCAGGTTCCTGGTCGCAGCCGTGCTGTCGGTACCGATCGTGCTGTTCTCGCCGATCGGGCGGCAGGTGCTGGGCTTCACCGTGGCGGCGCCGTTCGGGCTGCGGGACGACGTGCTGGCCCTGGTGCTGTCCCTCCCGGTGGTCTTCTACTCCGCCTGGATCTTCTTCGACGGCGCCGTGCAGGCGCTGCGGGCCAGGACGCTGGACATGATGGTGCTGGTCGCGGTCGGGGTCGGCACCGGCTGGGTGTACTCCGTCGTCGTCACCCTCACCGGCGGCGGTGACGTGTTCTACGAGGCGTCCACCGTGCTGGCCGCGTTCGTCCTGCTCGGCCACTGGCTGGAGATGCGGGCGCGGGGCGGTGCGAACGACGCCGTCCGCACCCTGCTGGAGCTCGCCCCGCCCAAGGCAGTGGTGCTGCGCGGGGACCAGGAGGTCGAGGTCCCCACCGACCAGGTGCAGGTCGGTGACCTGCTGCTGATCCGCCCCGGCGCCAAGGTGCCGGTGGACGCCGTCGTGGAGCAGGGGCAGTCCGAGCTGGACGAGTCGATGGTGACCGGCGAGAGCCTGCCGGTGGCCAAGGACGTGGGCGACGAGCTGGTCGGTGCCTCGATCAACACCACCGGCGCCCTGCGCGCGCGGGCCACCAAGGTCGGGGCGGACACCGCCCTGGCGCAGATCGTCAAGCTGGTCCAGGAGGCGCAGAACTCCAAGGCTCCCGGTCAGCGGCTGGCGGACCGCGCGGCGTTCTGGCTGGTGCTGGTCGCCCTGGTCGGCGGCGGCCTGACGTTCGTCGTCTGGCTCGCGGCGGGGGCCGGTCTGCAGGCCGCGCTGCTGTTCGCGATCACCGTCGTGGTGATCACCTGCCCCGACGCCCTGGGCCTGGCCACACCGACCGCGCTCATGGTCGGCACCGGGCTGGGCGCGCACCGCGGGGTGCTGTTCAAGAGCGCAGGCGCCCTGGAGCAGGTGGCGCGGGTGCAGGCGGTCGTGATGGACAAGACCGGCACGTTGACCCTCGGCGCCCCGGCGGTCACCGAGGTACGCACGGACGGTCTGGACGCCGACGAGGTGCTGCGGCTGGCGGCGGCAGTCGAACGGGAGTCCGAGCACCCGCTCGCGCGTGCGGTCGTCGCCGAGGCGGAGCGTCGCGGGCTGAGCGTGCCGGCGGCGACCTCGTTCCGGGCGGTCCCGGGGCACGGCGCCGCCGGGCAGGTCGACGGCAGGACCGTGCTGGTCGGCAGCCGGCGCCTGCTCTCCGGGGAGGGTGTCGTACCGGGTGCAGCGGCGGCGGACCAGGACGAGCTGGCCGGCGCCGGACGCACAGCCGTGCTCGTGGCCGTCGACGGCCGTGCGGTCGGAGTCATCGCCCTGGCCGACGCCGTGCGCCCGACGTCCGCGGCCGCGGTCCGGGCCCTGCACGACCTCGGCGTACGGGTCGTCATGCTCACCGGTGACAACCAGGCCACCGCCGACCGCATCGCCGCCGAGCTCGGCATCGACACGGTCATCGCCGAGGTGCTGCCCGGGGACAAGGCCGCGGTGGTCGCGCGCCTGCAGGCCGACGGCACCCGCGTGGCCATGGTGGGCGACGGCGTCAACGACGCTCCCGCGCTGGCCGGTGCGGACGTCGGCATCGCGATCGGCGCCGGCACCGACGTGGCCATCGAGACCGCCGACGTCGTCCTGATGCGCTCGGACCCGATGGACGTGGCCGTGGCGCTGCGCATCGGCCGCGGCACGCTGCGGAAGATGCGGCAGAACCTCGGGTGGGCGATCGGCTACAACGCCGTCGCCCTGCCCATCGCCGCGGGCGTGTTCGCTCCGGCGTTCGGCCTGGTGCTGCGTCCGGAGATCGCGGCCCTGTCCATGTCGGGCTCGTCGCTGATCGTCGCGACCAACGCCCTGCTGCTCAAGCGGTTGCGGCTGCCGGTATCGAGCTGAGGTGACGGTGATGGGAACGCACAGCGTGGTGCGGGGCGGGCCGGTGCTGACGGCGGCCGGTGTGGTGAAGACGTTCCGTCGAGGTCCGTGGCCGGCCCGCCGTACGACGTCCGTGCTGCGGGGCGTGGACCTGACGTTGTCCGCGGGGGAGGTGGTCGGCCTCGTCGGGGAGAACGGCTCGGGGAAGTCGACGCTGATGAAGATCCTGGTCGGCGCGCTGGCTCCCGACGCCGGCTCCGTCACCTGGGCCGGTCGGCTCGGCTACTGCCCGCAGCGGCCCGAGCTCTACGAACGGCTGACGTGCGACGAGCACGTCGAGGCGTTCGGCCGCGCCTACGGGATGACGCCGGCACAGGTGCTGTCGGCCCGGACCACGCTCTACGACACGCTGACGTTCGGCCGGTACGCCTCGGTCCAGGCAGGCCAGCTCTCCGGTGGCACGGCCGCCAAGCTGAACCTGACCTTGGCCCTGCTGGCCGACCCGCCGGTGCTCATGCTGGACGAGCCGTACGCCGGCTTCGACTGGGACACGTACCTGCGGTTCTGGCAGATCGTGGAGCAGCGTCGGGAAGCCGGTCGCGCCACGCTCCTGATCAGCCACTTCGTGGTGGACGAGGCTCGGTTCGACCGGATCGTCGCACTGCGGGACGGGATCGCGGTGCCGCGATGACCTGGCTGCTGCTCCGACGCTTCCTGGTCGAGCACACCCGGGACCGTGCGACCCCGGTCGTCCTGGTGCTGGTCCCCGTCGTGTTCGTCCTCGGCGCAGCGCCTGCGCTGGCCGACGCGGCGCGGCTGCTGGGCGGCGCCGGCGACCGGCCGGCCGTCGAGGTGGCGACCGCGGGCTGGGCGGCGGCGTTCGTCGCGGGTGTGGCCACCTACCTGCAGGCGGTCGACTCCCGGGAGCCTGACCGGCGCCTGGCCCTGGCGGGCGCGCGCCTGCGGCAGCTGACGGTCGCCCGGCTGCTGGACCGCGTGATCCTGTCCGGCGTCGCCGCCGCCGTGGCGGTGGGGACGCTGACGCTGCGGCTGCGGGTCGACCAGCCGGCCCGGGTCGCCCTGGGCACCTTCCTCGCCGCGCTGGCGTACCTCGGCGTCGGAGCCGTGGTGGCGGCGTTCGTCCGGGTGCCGGTCAACGGCACGGTGCTGATCCTGTTCGTCTGGATCGTCGACGTCTTCTTCGGGCCGAGCCTGAGCCGTGCCGACAACCCCGCCCTGCGCGTGATGCCGCTGCACTTCGTCACGCAGTGGGCGATCGGCACCCCGTCGGGACATGCGGGCCGCGCGGGGGACCTGGCACTCGCTCTCACGTGGGTGGTCGCGTCGCTGGCGGTCACGGCGCTGAGCGTCGTCATCGCCGCTCGGCCGTACCGCCGCCGGTCCCGCTCGGTGCCCGGTTCGGCGAGCGCGCAGCTGCGGGGAGCCGTCACCGTCGCCTGGCACGAGCTGCGGCGCAACCCGGTCCTGTGGGTGCTGCTGGTGGTCGTCCCTGCGGTGTTCGTCCTGCTCTCGGACGCCATCACACCCCACGGCGCGACCCCCGTGCTCGTGCTGGAGGGCGGCCGTCGCATCACGGAGACGTTCGACCCGGCCCGCATCCACGCGGGCACCATGGCACCGATCGCGGTCGCGTCCCTGGCCGCCCTGGTCGGCGTGTTCCTGTCCGTCGACTCCGGACCTGCGGACCGTCGCCTGGTCGTCTCGGGGATGCGACCCGGTGCCGTGGCCGCGGCGCGGGGCATCGTCGTCGCGGCCGCCTCCGCAGCTGTCACCGCGGTGACCCTGACGGTGACCGCCGCCGTGTTCGACCCGCCGCAGTGGGCGCTCTACGCCGCCGCCAACCTGGTGCTCGCCCTGGTGTACGCCGCGCTCGGCGCCCTGGTCGGACCGTTGCTGGGGCACGTCGTCGGGGTGTTCGTGGCCTTCCTCGGACCGTTCCTCGACGTCGGGCTCATGCAGAGCCCGATGCTGCGGGCCGAACCGGCGGCCTGGGCCCGTGCGCTGCCCGGCTACGGTCCCGTGCGGATGGTGGTCGATGCGGGCCTGACCTCGACGTTCGACACGGGAACCGCACTGGCCGTGGCGCTGGCCTGGATGGCCGGCCTCGCGGCGCTGTCGGGGTTCGCACTCCGCCACCAGCTCAGGTCACGGATGCGGAACGCCTTCATCACGTCTTGATCGAACGTTCGGCGGACCTTCGTAGGTCCCACGCCAGCATGGCCGGGTGCGCGCCCTGGTCCCCACCTCTGCCGACATGCCCCCGATCCCTGGGCGGGGTCCGTGTGCGGGGGACCGGGGGCGCACGCGCCGCTCGAGCTGCGTGCGGTGAGCGCGGTGGACGGGGCAGCGCCGGAGGCACCCGGCGCGAGCGTCCGACGTCGCGACCTACGAACAGCACCAGCCCCAGCCCGCACCAGCCGGACCAGGCGCACGGCTCCGGGCCGAACGCGGACCGCGAGCCTGGTCCTTCGTGCGGTGCTGACCATCGCCATGGTGGCGGCGCCGGCCTGGGTCGCCGTGTCGGCCGAGGCCAAGGCCCGCACCGCGGAGGACCTGCCCACCACTCTCGAGGCCCTCGCCGCGCCGGTCGACCTGAGCCCGCCGCAGGCACTGGCGGCCATGGCCGATCGCGGGCGAGGCCAGACTTCGCGGGACGCGTTCCGCGACTCGAGCTCCGGCAACCCCACCGCGGCCTCGCCGGACCCGGCGACCGCGGCAGCCGAGCAGCGGGTCGCGACGACCTGCTCCGGAGTGGTCAAGGGCCCGCAGATCAACGGGCGCCTCACGGTGGAGGACCTGTGCGACCTGTGGCAGCCGCCGTACAAGGACCGCGCGGACGCCGTCGTCTCCGCCTTCACCCTCAACGACGCCTTCGAGCAACGCTTCGGCCGGGCCATGTGCCTGACGTCGGGCTACCGGAACCTCGAGGAGCAGGCAGCTCTGCGGATCACCCGGGGCGGCCTCGCAGCACCGCCCGGCACCAGCAACCACGGCTGGGGGCTGGCGATCGACTTCTGCCCCAGCACCTACACCGGCACGGCCGGCGCGTGGCTGAAGAAGAACGGACCGACGTACGGCTGGGACAACCCCTCCTGGGCCAGACCAGGAGGCGTGGGTCCGTACGAGCCGTGGCACTGGGAGTTCGTCGCGGGGGTGAAGGCGCTGGCCGGAGCCGCGCAGGGCGGCGGCGAATCTTGAGCGGATCTTCATGGTCCACGCCGCAGGAGCACCCGTCGGGCGGGTGAGACTCGATGGGACCAAAGTCCCTCCCGAAGGAGTCGAACGTTGACCGACCGCCTCATCGCACGTCGCTCGTCCCGGACGAGGGCGCTCGTCGCCGTGGGTGTCGTCAGCCTGGTGGCGCTGCTGTCCGCCTGCAGCCAGGCCGCTCCGGCGAGCCCGTCGTCCATGGTGTCGACCAGCACCGCCTCGGTCTCCGCGCAGCACAACGGCGCCGACGTCGAGTTCGCGCAGATGATGATCGTCCACCACCAGGGCGCCCTCCAGATGGGACAGCTCGCCGCGCAGCGGGGCGCGAGCGCCGACGTCCGGGCACTGGGCCGACGCATCGTCGCTGCGCAGGCCCCCGAGATCGAGCAGATGTCCGGGTGGCTCGCCGCGTGGGGTGCACCGTCCCCCACGACCGCCGCCCACGCGGGGATGCCGGGGATGGAGGTCGGCGGGATGACGCAGTCGGACGCGACCGGCGATCTGGCGGGACGCTCCGGGACCGAGCTCGACCGCCAGTTCCTGACGTTGATGGTGTCCCACCACCAGGGCGCGATCACCATGGCTCAGACCGAGCAGCGCACCGGATCCTCTCCGGCTGCCGTGGCGCTCGCCGGTGAGATCGTCACCGCGCAGACGGACGAGATCGCCCGGATGCACACGATGCTGGGGCAGCTCCCCTCACCCTCCAGCGAGCTCGACTAGCTCGCGGGACGGTCGCCCGCGCTCGGCTCTTCAGCGAGTCTTCACGGGCCCACCGTCCGAACTCGATCCGGGTGCAGCAACGTGGACATGGCGGCCAGAACGGCCGTCCACCCGCGGCGAGGCGCGGGGCAAGGCGCTTCGGCGGTCGAGAATGGCCCACGGTGGCGTGCCGTTGGTCGTCCCCTCCGGCGGCACCGGCACGTTCACCCAGCACATCCGCCGATCGGCTCGGTGCACAGCGGTCCCCCCGAACCGCCCACCACCAGGCGCCCAGCACCTCGCCGCGGGACCCAGACCGGTTACCGCTCCGGCCCGCCCACCGCGGCGCCACGGAGCGAAGGGGGAGGACCCGACGTGGCCACACACACCTTCGCGGTGAGCGGTCTGACGTGCCCGACCTGCCTGGCACTCGTCCTGGAGCGTGTCCGGTCGGTCGCGGGCGTGGGTGCCGTCGGCGCCGACCTGGTGCACGGCAAGCCCTCGCGGATGATCGTCCGCACGACGGCGGCGGTGGACGTCTTCGCGCTCCGCGCCGCGGTAGAGGACGCCGGCTTCCCGCTGATCACCCCGGCGACCCACGAGCACCCGACCCGACCGGTCCCCTCTGCCGTCGACGCGAGCTGGTTCACCGCGGACGGCGACGCACCGGTCGCGTGAGCACGTCGGTGCGCGTCCCGCGTTAGCAGGACCTTCATCAGACCTCGACCCGACGGTCGTGGCGCCGGCCCGACGATCGGTCCATGAGTGCAACGGACCAGCAGGCGGACGTCGGTGAGGTGCGGCCCGCCGGCACGCGAGGGTGGGCGCCGCTCCGGGCGGTGTGGACCGCCGTCACGGGTGTCGCGGGCGTCGTCGGAGGTATCGCGCCGCACGTCCTGCACCACGTGGGGCCCCTCGTCGGGACGGCGCTGGTCGCGGGCGCAGGCGGCACGGTCCTGTTCGGTCTCCTGGGCCTGGCGGCGTCCGTCCCGATGCTGCTCAAGCTGCGGCGGCGCTTCCGCTCCTGGTGGGCGCCGGGGGTCGCGCTGGCAGTGTTCGTGGCGGCGTTCGTCGTCTCGACCACCGTCATCGGGCCGATCATCCGCGGCGACGAGCCCGCGAAGCCCACGCCGAGCCAGGTCGAGGTGCCCTCCGGGCACAGCGCGCACCACTGACGCGAACCCGTGAGACCCGTCGCGTCGGGCAGGTCCTGACATGCCCCGTGCCACCCGCGTCGGACGCGGGCCTGAGGCGCATCGCGGCCCTGGTCGCGTGGTTGCCGCCGCCGTCAGCGCGACCCTGCTCATCGTGCCGATGGCCTCGTCGGCCGCACAGGCCGACGACCTGTCGAACAAGCGCACCCAGACCCAGGCCCGGATCCGCAGCAACCAGGCGGCGCAGGCCGCGCTGGACGCCTCGCTGGAGGACCTGTCGGCGGATCTCGCCCAGGCGGTCGTCGACCTGCAGGGGGTCCAGACTCAGGTCCTGGCAGCCCAGCAGAAGCTCGACGAGGCGAACGCCACCTACGAGGCCGCGCAACGTGAGGCGAGCCGGATCGGCGACGAGCTCGCCGACGCCCGGGACCAGCAGGTGGTGGCCGCCGCAGCGGTCGCGCAGGACGAGAAGGACGCGGCGCAGGTCGACGCGGCGATCGGACGGATGGCCCGTCAGGCCTACCAGAGCGGGGCGGCCAGCGAGCTCGCCGGCCTCTCCACTGTGCTGGGCGCCGACGACCTGGACGACTTCGTGGCGCGGATCGGGCAGGCTGCCGCCGCGCAGCGCACGCAGGCGCAGGTGCTGGGCCGCGTCCAGGCGGCCGCGGCCCTCGACCGGGGCGCGCAGGCCCGCCTCGCCGCCGTGCGCGACCGGGTGGACCTGCTCAAGAAGGACGCCGATCAGCAGGTTGCGACGGCCAACCAGGCGAAGGCGGCCGCCAGCGCCGCCAAGGACCAGGTGGACCAGCTCCTGGCCGCCCAGACCGCCAAGCAGGCCACGGTCGAAGGAAAGATCGCCCAGGGACGCGCCGACCAGGCCCGGCTCGATGCCCAGCAGGCGCAGCTGAACACCGAGCTCGCCGGGATCGTCGCCCAGCAGGCCGCCCAGGCGGCCGCGCAGCGTCCGACGAGCTCGGCGCCCGCCGCCCCCGCGACGGCCGGCGCCTGGTTCGTGAACCCGACTGCGAACAGCCCGATCGTCGTGACGTCCCCGTACGGCATGCGGCTGCAGCCGGTCCTGAAGATCTGGCGGCTGCACGCCGGCATCGACCTCGCCGACCAGTGCAACCAGCCCGTCTACGCCGGACGGGACGGCACCGTGCTGAAGCTGCAGACCATCGACGGCGACGGCAACCGGGTGATGATCGACCACGGATGGGTCGGCGGGTCGTCGCTGATCACGGCCTACAACCATCTCAACACCTTCGCCGTCGCACCTGGTCAGAGCGTGCGCGCCGGCCAGCTGATCGGCTACGCCGGGATGACCGGCGGGGTGTCCACCGGCTGCCACCTGGACTTCCAGGTGTACCTCAACGGGGCGACCGTCGACCCCGCGCCCTACCTCGGGCTGTGAGCGTCCGCACCCCGCGCCGGCCGGTCCGGCCCGCGACCACGAGGCCCGCGAGGACCTTCACCGAGTCTTGATCCGCCCTGCGGTCAGCGTTGACCCGCACCTTCGATGCTGGACGAACGGACGCCGGTCGGCGTCCCGTCGAGCGAGGCGCACCGGGAGGCCGGCATGCCCACGTGGTGCTCCACGTCGTCTGGCGTGGGCTGGTTCGTGATGGTCGCGGCATGGGCACTTCTGGTCGGCCTGGCGATCTGGGCCGTGTGCCGGTTGTTCCCCGCACAGGCGCGACCGGACGCCCGGACGGTGCTCGAGGAGCGCCTGGCGTCCGGCGAGCTCGACGTCGAGCAGTACCGCGAGCTGAGGGACGCCCTCGACGACCGGTCCGCCACGGGAGGCACACGATGAAGGCCCACCTCAAGCACATGATCGTCGGCGGTGCGGCGATCCTCGCCGCGCTGGTCCTGTTCGGGGTCGACTGGCGGGTGGCGCTGCAGTGGGCCGTGATCCTCGCGTGCCCGGTGATGATGATGGTGATGATGGCCGGCGGCCACGGGCACGGCCACGGTCACGCCGGCACCCCGCCGCAGGACGCCGGTGCCGGTCAGATCGGTCCGGACCGTGAGCGCATCGACGACCCGTCGGCCGGGCACCAGCACGGCCACGGGTCGCACTGAGGCCTCCCTTCCGGGGACACGCTCATGACGACCAGATCGCGCGCCGTCGCGAGCCGTACGGGCGCGCGCGCACCCGCGGAGCAGGGCGGCTCAGCCGGTGCCTCGTTCTTCAGGCCGACGGGCACAGGCCCGGCGGGGCGACGCCCGTCCGCTGCCGTCGCCCCCGTCCCGCCGCCTCGTCCGCGAGTGCCGCAGGGCGCACAGCCGCAGGCCCAGCAGGCTGCCGACCAGACCGACCCGTCCGACCGGTCCGGTCGCGCCGGTCAGGCCGGTCAGCCCGGCCAGGCCACGACGGCGGATTGGCCGGTCGCCCAGGTCGCCGTCGACTGGCGTCGGCCCGCGCTGCTCGCCGGTCGACGCGCCCGGACGGTGGCGGAGGTCACCGATGCCGCCTGCGCGCCGCTCGACGGCCTGGACCGCACATCCCTCGGCTTCACGTACTGGTTCGAGGCACCGCACGAGGACGCCTGCGGCCCCGTGTCCGTACGGCTGCGCGGACGGCTGCAGGAACGGGACGACGACGCCGACACGGGCCGGACCAGCTTCGACCTGGTGGCGACCGTGAACCAGGTCGTCCCGGGGTCGGGCTGGCAGTCGATCACCACGCGGGTGGCGGACGTCGCCTCCGGCCGGTGGGAGGTGACGGCGACCCCGCTCACAGTCGGCCCCGCCGCAGCAGACGCGGCCGCCCGTCCCCGCCTGGCCCGCGGGTCCGCCTCCGGTCGTACGGGCTTCGCGATGGCGGTCGACGCCCTGGCCCCCGGGGTGTGGCCGGGGTCCTGGCCGGCGCTCGTCGGGCTCGGGTTCCTCCTGGGCATCGTGGTGCAGGCGCTGCTCGCACCACGCCTGGGGCTGTCCTGGCTGCCCCTGACGGGCGCCACGGTGGTGGCCGGGATCCTGGGTCTGCTCGGCGCCAAGGCCTACTTCCTGCTCACCCACCCGGCCGAGCGGCGCAGGTCGTGGCGCGCCCCGGGCATGTCCGTCCAGGGGTTCGTCATCGTCGCGATCACCGTGCTGGCGCTTGCCACGCTGGTGACGGGTGCGCCGGTCGGCGCCGTGCTCGACGCGACCGCCCCCGGCCTGTTCGTCGGCATGGCGGTCGGCCGCCTCGGCTGCCTGTTCGCCGGTTGCTGCGGGGGACGGCCGACGGCCTCCCGGTGGGGGATGTGGTCCTCGGACCGCCAGATCGGGACACGACGGATACCCGTCCAGCTGATGGAGTCGGCGCTGGCCGGCGTGCTGGCGGTGCTGACCGCGGTGACCGTCGTCGCGTCCCCGGCGGCGGGGACCGGCCTGGTTCTCGGCGCCGGCTTCGCGGCCTACCTCATCGGACGCCAGCTGCTGTTCCCCCTGCGTGCCGCCGGGCGCGTCACGACGTACGGGCGGGTGACGACCTTGGTCGTCGCCTCGGTCGCCCTGCTCGTCGCGCTGATCCTGATCTGGTCAGCGTGAGCGCCGAGCGCGCCGCGCGGCGCGCGCGACCAGCAGGCTGAGGCCCAGGCCGTCCACGAACCGCCCCGGCCAGTCGCCGAGCCGGTCCGCGAGGGTGATCGACGTGCGCAAGGGGAGGTCCGCTCGCAGCTGTTCGGCCGTGAACAGGCCTGTGCGCTGCTGCACCATGCCGTCCGGGGCGATCACGGCACTGACACCGACCGTGGACACCTGCACGACGGCCCGGTTGTGCTCGGCGGCGCGGAAGCGGGACATCGCCAGCTGCTGCACGGCCTCCTGGGTGCGACCGAACGACGCGTTGTTGGTCGGCACCACGATCGCCTCGGCGCCGGCCAGCACGGACCGTCGAACCAGGTCGTCGTACGCCACCTCGAAGCAGATCACGGTGGTCAGCGGCACACTGCGGCCGAGCCGCGACACGGGCACGAGCACGAGCGCCGTGCCGGTGCCGGGCGCCATGTCCCGGCTGATCCGGTCGACCGCGGGGGCCAGGCGGCGGAAGAACGACCGGTACGGGACGTACTCGCCGAACGGCACCGGGTGCTGCTTGGTGTAGCTGGCGACCGCCCCCTCCGACGGCTCCCAGAGGACGTAGTCGTTGAACCGGCGGTCTGCGGTCAGGCGCTGGGTGCCGAGCAGGATCGGCGCACCGGCCGTCCGTGCCGCCTCCTCGACGAGCGCGGCGACCTCGGCATCGGCTCGCGGGTCGCCGTCAGCAGCACTCTCGGGCCACAGGACCAGGTCCAGGGATCCGGGGCCGGTGCGCTGGACCAGGGACTCCGTGCCGGCGACGTGGTTGCCGGTCACCTGAAGTGCCCGACGGCGGTCGTCCACGTCGGTCGACGGGACGTCTCCCTGCACCGCTCCGATCCGCAGGGTGCCTGCCTGCGCCGAGGTAGCCGGTGCGAGGAGCTGCGCCGCCACCAGCGCGAGAGTCACGCCCGCCCAGCCGATGGTCGCCACCCGGCGGGCCGGCCGCCCGGTGCCCGTGGTCGACAGTGCGACGGCCGCACCGATCGCCACCACGGTCGCGCTGACGAGCGTGGTCCCACCCACCGGGGCCAACCGCAGCAGCGGACCGTCGGTCTGGGATAAGGCCAACCCGCCCCACGGGAAACCCCCGAAGGGCCACCGCGCTCGGAACCGCTCGACGGTGACCCACATGACGGCCGCAGCAACGATCTGACACCCGGCGCGGGCGCGAAGCCACGCGGACCGACGCACCCACACCCACGCGCCGCCGAACGCCGCAACGAAGGTGGCCTGGGCCACGGCAAGAGCGAGCCAGCCGATCGGCGAACCGACGGAGACCGTGGCCCACCACACGTGCTGCAGGAAGAACGCGAGCCCGAAGCTGCCTCCTGAGGCCAGGCCCCACCCGACGGAGTCGCGTCGCAGAGCGACGAGGAGCAGCGCGACGGCGAACGGCGCCAGCACCCACCAGGACGTCGGTGCGAAGGCCTTCTCGAGCAGGACGCCGCCCATGGCAGCGAGGGCCACGTCCGTCCACGCCATCCGCGGCACGGCGCGCAGCCACCTGCGCACAGGCGCGCGAACGGGGACCGGTCGCAGCGGGGCTGCCGTCGCCTGAACCACCCGATCTCCCGTCGACGTGCTATTCCAGGCGACGGCTCATGGAGCCGCCGTCAAGCGGTGGTGAAGGTTCGACTCACGCCTGACCGGCCCGACAGTCTTGACCAGAACTTCATGCTCTCCGACGGGCGGCACCGCCGTCCGCCGCTACCGTCGACCTATACCCCCCACGGGTACCAACGAAGCGAGAGGGAGAAGACGATGGGCGCATCAGCGATCGACCCGGTGTGCGGCATGACGGTGGACCCGGCAACGGCACTCAGCGCCGAGGTCGACGGACAGACCTACTACTTCTGCGCCGCGGGCTGCCGGAAGGCGTTCGTCTCCGACCCCGGCTCCTTCCTCCACAGCGAGCACGAGGGGCACCACGAGCACGGCGGGCACCACCACTGACGTGTCGGGGCCCGGGTCGTGCGACCGCCGACCCGGGCCCTCGCCACGCTCAGGGCGCCGGCGGCAGCTCGATCTCGAACCGGGCACCGCGCCCAGGACCGTCGCTGGAGGCGACGACCCGGCCGCCGTGCGCCTCGACCAGTGCCCGCACGATCGCCAGCCCGATGCCGGAGCCGCCGTCGGTGCGTGAACGGGCGGTGTCCACCCGGTAGAACCGCTCGAAGACGTGGGGCAGGTGCTCGGCCGGGATGCCGGAGCCGGTGTCGGCCACCGTCAGGCGAACGGCGCCGTCAGACGCCCGCCCGGTGGCCAGCGTGATGGTCCCGCCGGCCGGCGTGTGGCGCAGCGCGTTGTCCAGCAGGTTGCCCAGCACCTGTCCGAGCCGGTCCCGGTCGACGAGGACCTGCGGCAGCCCGGCGTCGGGGTCGACGCGAACGACCACCCCGGCTGCGGCCGCTCGGTCGGCGACCGCGGCCGCAGCGCCGCCCACCAGGTCGTTCGGGTCCGTGCGGACGCGCGCGAGCTGCACGCCGGGCGCCTCCGCCCGGGTCACCGCGGCCAGGTCGTCGGCCAACCGGGTCAGCCGGGTGCCCTGGGCACGGAGCACCGCGATCGTCTGCGGCTCGAGGTCGACGACGCCGTCCTCCAGACCGTCCAGGTAGGCACCCAACGTCGCGACCGGGGTACGCAGCTCGTGCGCGACGTCGGCCAGCAGCCGCCGGCGCAGCTGCTCGCTCTCGGCCAGCCGCCCGGCCATCGCGTTGAACGAGGTGGCGAGTGCGTCGAACTCCGCACCGAGCCGCGGCTGCGGCACCCGGGCGTCGAACCGGCCACCGGCCAGCAGCGCGGCGGCCGTCGCGACGGCGTTCAGCGACCGTCCGACCCGACGCGCCAGCACCACGGCGACCCCGAGCGACATCGCGAGCCCGACCGCCAGGGCGAGCCCGACGGACAGGGCGGACGCCGACCGGAACGCCTCCTCGGCGTGCACGACGGCGGCCGGGTCGGCGACCCCGGTGCCCACCAGGTGCCGGTGGAACAGCACCGGTCCCGCGAGCCCCGCGACCAGCCAGGCCGTCACCCCCGCCACGCCCATCACCAGCGTGAACGCCAGCAGCAGCCGCGCCGCCAGCCCCGACCGACCCCCGCCGGGCGTCCGGGCGTCCGTGCTCACTCTCCGGTGCCCATCCGGTAGCCGACGCCACGCACGGTCCGCACGAACCGTTGCGCGTCGACCGTGTCGCCGAGCTTCTGCCGCAGGTGCAGCACGTGCACGTCGACCAGGTGCTCGTCGCCCACCCAGCCGTCGCCCCACACCGCCTCGATCAGCTGCCGCCGGGTCAGCACCGCGGCCGGGCGTCGGGCCAGCGCCGCCAGCACGTCGAACTCGGTGCGGGTCAGCGGCACCGGCTCGCCGTCGAGCTCCACCTCTCGGCCGGCGAGGTCCAGGCGCAGCGGACCGATGACCAGAGGCGGGACCGACCCGTCCTCCGAGCGTCCGGCGGTGGCGAAGGACCGCCGCGGCCGGCGCTGCATCGCCGCGATCCGCGCCACCAGCTCACGCGGCCGGAACGGCTTGGTCATGTAGTCGTCGGCGCCGACCGACAGGCCGATCAGGGTGTCCACCTCGTCCGTGCGGGCGGTCAGCATCACCACGTAGCAGTCGGAGAAGGTGCGCAGCTGCCGGCACACTTCCACGCCGTCGAGCCCGGGCAGGCCCAGGTCCAGGACGACCACGTCGGGGTCCAGCTCGCGCGCGGCGTCGAGGGCGGCAGGGCCGTCGAAGGCCAGCCGGACCTCGTACCCCTCCCGACGCAGGTACCCGGCGACGACCTCGGCCAGCGCGCGCTCGTCGTCCACGACGAGAGCGCGTCGGGCGGCAGGAGAGGTGCTCACCGGCCCATTGTGATCGCGTCCTGCGCACGGACCAGACGCCCGCGACCACCTGACCGGCGCCTTCATCGAACCTTGATCTGTTCGCGACGGCGCCTGAGCCCGCCGCGGCCACGCTGAGGAGGTCCGGCACGCCGACCGGACGTCGCTCACGCTGGGCACCACCCCGGCGCCGTCCCGAGGAGCACCCGTTGGGGCCCCAGCCAAGCCCGCTACCGGTCGTGGTGGTCACCGCGCCGGCGTGCCACCTGTGCGACGACGCCTTGCACCGACTGCGTGCCGTCGCCGGACAGGCGCGCCTCGACGTGCGCGTCGTCGAGCTCGAGTCCGCCGAGGGCCGGGCCCTGGTCGCGGAGCACCGTCCCCCGATGAGCCCGCTGGTCCTGGTCGACGGGGTCTTCTTCAGCTCGGGCCGGCTGCCGCAGCGCAAGGTCGACGCGCTGCTGCGCGTGCGCGGCGGCCTCCCGGTGCCGCTGGACGACGTGTGGGACGGGCCGGTGAACGTCCGTGGGTAGCGAGCTGCTGGCGGCAGGCAGCGTGCTGGCGGCGTTCCTCGCCGGTGGTGTGGCTCTGTTCGCGCCCTGCTGCATCGTCTTCCTGGCGCCGTCGTACCTGGCCGGAGCGGTCAAGAGTGCGCGGTGGCGGCTGCTGCCGTTGACGTTCGTGTTCGCCGGCGGGCTGGCCGTGGTGATGGTGCCCCTCACCCTCGGGGCGAGCCTGCTGTCCGGCGCCATCGCCCGCTACCACCAGCCGCTGTACTACGCCGGCGGCGTGCTGTTCTTCGTCCTGGCGTGGCTGGCGCTCTCGGGCCGGATGTGGTCGCTGCCGTCCGCGCTGCGCGCTCCGGACACGACGAAGGGGGACAGCGCGAGCTTCTTCGCGCTCGGTGTGTTCTCCGGCATCGCCTCGTCGTGCTGCGCGCCCGTTCTCGTCGGCGTCATGACCTTGTCCGCGTTGTCCGGCTCCGTCGCCGGTGGGCTGACCCTCGGTCTCGCGTACGTCTTCGGCATGGTGTTCCCGTTGTTCGTCATGGCCCTGATCTGGGACCGGGTGCGGCTGGGGGAGCGCAAGTGGCTGCGTCCTCGGGCCGTGCGGTTCACCATCGCCGGGCACCGGTTCGTCACCACGACGCTGAACGTCGCCGTTGCCATCGGCTTCGCGGTGATGGGTGGCTTCGTGGTCGCCCGTGCCAACGACAGCACGATGAACGGCGGAAGCGGCTTGCAGGTCTCCGCCGCTCGTGGGCTGACGCGGTTCTTCCTGCGGCTCGAGGGCTGGCTGGCGCCGTTGCCAGAGGTGCTGCTCGGCCTCGGGCTGCTGGCCGTCGCCCTGGGCTTCGTCTGGTTCACCCTGGCCGACCGCCGCCGGCGCCCCGGCGCTCCCGCGGACGCAGCCGCCGAGCATCCGTCGCCCGCACCCGAGGACGAGGCCCCGTCCTGCCACGGTCCGGCCGCCGGCACCCCGCACGAGCACCAGCAGCACGAGCAGAACAGGACCGCACGATGACCTCCGGATCCGCCGTCAAGCGTGACCAGCACCGCGAGGAGGTGGTGGCCGCCGCGCGCAAGGCGCGTGAGGACGCGGCCCGCCGACGCCGCCTCATCCGCATCGCCGTCAGCATCCTGGGCGTGCTCGTGGTCGCCGGGGTGATCACCGCCGGGCTGCTGTCCGCGCGCCCCACCCAGCAGGTCGCCACGCGCATCGCCCCCGACTTCACGCTGCCCGGCTCCGACGGTTCCTCCGTGACCCTGTCCGCGCTGCGCGGCAAGCCCGTGCTGCTCTACTTCTCCGAGGGCGCCGGCTGCGACGCGTGCCTGGTGCAGATGCAGAAGATCGAGCAGGACCCGGCCTTCGCGGCCAAGGGCATCACCGTGGTGCCGATCGTGATGAACACGGCCGACCAGATCAACGCCGACCGGCAGCGCCTCGAGGTCAAGTCGGCGTTCTACCTGGACAAGGGCACCGTGTCCCAGGAGTACGGCGTGCTGGGCAAGGGCATGCACGCCGGCCTGCCAGGCCACGGGTTCGTCCTGGTCAACGCGGCCGGCCAGCAGGTCTGGGCGGCCGAGTACCCGTCCATGTGGCTCGCCCCGGACCAGCTGCTCAAGGAAGTCTCGTCGCGCATCTGACGACGCCGCGCCCCCGGCGCGCGCGAAGCGGCCCCCTGGCGTCCCTGCTCCCGGCGTGAGCCCCGCCACGCAGGGGACCCCACGCCCGGCCACTAGGCTGGCCGCCGTGGTCGACGCGTCAGGCACGGTGACGTCGTCCCGAGCCGTACGTCGTGGCACAGGCGCTCGCGGACGCGGTCGTCCGCGCGATCCCGGGCTCGAGGAGCGGACGCGGCTGGTCGCGCTCGAGCTGTTCGGCAAGCGCGGCTTCTCCGGCCTGACGATCGACGAGGTGGCGGCGACCGCCAAGATCGGCAAGTCGTCCATCTACCTGCGCTGGCCCGACAAGCAGACGCTGCTGGCCGACGCGCTCCGCGGCATCCAGGGCGCCGACCCCTCGCAGGCGGCGACGGGCACGGACGACGATGCCGACGAGCAGCCCGAGGGCCGCAGCACCCCCGAGCCGCAGACGCTGCGCGACTACCTGCTGGCGCACGTGCACCGCCGGGCAGACCTCTACCTCGGCCCGTACGGCCTGGCGATGCTGCGCCTGTACGTCGAGGCGCGCGCCTACCCGGAGCTGTTCGGCGCGATCCGCGAGCAGGCGATCTCCCGGCTGGTGCTCGACGAGCGCGAGCGGGTGACCCAGGCCGTGCGGGCCGGCGTGCTGCCGCCGGACGCGGCGCCGGTGCGCATCCTCGACGCGGTGGAGGGTGCGATCTTCATGCACCTGCTGGTCACCCCGCCGGAGCTGCTGGACCGCGTCCGCGCCGGCCTGGACGACTACGTCGAGCGGATGGTCGACGACCAGCTGCGCGCGGCGGGGTACGACGCGCAGGCGGACGCCGAGCGCGTCCGGCGGCTCAGCCCTCCCGGAAGCTGACCCCGAACCCGCCGCGCGGGTAGTGCCAGCGCAGCGCACCGGGGGCCGCGACGGCGAGGCACGTGCCGCACTCCAGGCAGGCGGCGTGGTCGGCCACGATGCGGCCGTCCTGCTCGCTGTACACGCCTGCCGGGCACACCGCGATGATCCGGGCGCCGGTGCCGGTGGTCCGGCACAGCTCCTGGTCGATCTCGATGTGCGACTCCTCCTCGTCGAGCACCACCCGGTTCTTCGCCAGGCGCTCGGGGACCGACATCGCCCTCACAGTGCACGCACCCCCGCCCATCCGTCGCTGACCAGGTCACGCACGGACACTGCGGACCTCCTGAAGCTGTCCCGCGCCACCGCCGCCAGGTGCTTGCGCGGCGAACCGTCGAGGCGGAACACGTCGCGGAACAGGCCGGCGGCGAGCTCTCCGTAGGCGCCGTACATCCGCGGGCGCTCCAGGAACTTCGGCGCGCGCGCGTAGGTGCGCAGGTCCTTCACGACGAAGCTCTCGTCGAGGTGGCGCCGGTAGGCGGCCAGGCCGGTCGCGGTGACGTCCTGCGCCGCGATCGCCTCGCCGATCCCCTTGGCCGCCGCGACGGCGGAGCCGATGGCGAGGTCCATGCCGCGCACCGTCAGGCCGGAGTTGATCGTCAGGCCGGCGGCCTCGCCGACCACCACCATGCCTCCCGTGACGATCTGCCCGAGCATCTCCAGGCCGCCCTCGGCGACCAGGTGGGACCCGTACTCGACGATCTCGCCGCCCCGCAGGTACGGCTCCAGCACGGGGTGGCTCAGGTAGTGCTCGAACACCTCGGCAGCGGTCCGGCCGTGCTTCACCAGGTCGTCCAGGCGCAGCACGACGCCGACGGACAGCGACTCGGTGTTGGTGTACAGGAAGCCGCCGCCACCGATGCCGAGCGTGCAGTCGCCGACGATGGCGTGCGCCGCACCCTGGTCGCCGCTGACCGCGAAGCGGTCCTCGATGACGGTGCGCGGCAGCGACACCACCGCCTTGACCCCCACCGCGAGGTGGTGCGTCGGTGGCTGGGGCCGCAGCCCGATGCTGCGGGCCAGGAACGAGTTGACCCCGTCGGCCGCCACCACCACGCGCGCGCGCAGCTCGTCGTCGCCCGCGCGGACGCCGACCACCTGCGGCCCGGCCGGCGTGTCCTCCCGCAGCAGGGAGTCGACGCGGACGCCGGGCATCAGGAAGACGCCGGCCTCCTCGGCACGCTCGGCGAGCCACGGGTCGAACCGCGCCCGCAGCACCGTGACTGCGTTGACCGGCTCGGCCAGCGGTCCGCCGGCGTAGTCCAGGGACACCGAGGAGTCGCCGGTGAGGAACGTGGTGACGTGCCGGGTGATGCGGCGCTCGACCGGTGCGGACTGGGCGAAGCCGGGGAACACCTCGTCGAGCACGCGCCCGTAGAGCACACCGCCGGACAGGTTCTTGGCGCCCGGCGCCTCGCCGCGCTCGATCAGCACCACCGACAGGCCCTGCTGCGCGAGCAGGTACGCGGTGACGGACCCGGCCGGCCCGCCGCCGACGACGATGACGTCGAAGTCGGGCTCAGCGGCGGCGCTGCTCATGCCGTCCCGCCGAGGGCGGCCGTCAGCGCCGGCACCACCTGGTACAGGTCGCCCACGATGCCGTAGTCGCACTGGGCGAACACCGGCGCGGCCTTGTCGCTGTTCACCGCGACGATCACCTTCGCCTCGCGGACGCCCACCATGTGCTGCAGCTGCCCGGAGATGCCCACGGCGACGTACAGCTCGGGGGAGACCCGCTGGCCGGAGATGCCGATGTAGCGGTCCTTCGGCAGCCAGTCGACACCCTCCGCGAGCGGCCGCGAGCAGGCCACCTCACCGCCGAGCGCGCCGGCCAGCCCGCTGATCAGGGCGACGTCCTCACGGGCCTTGAGCCCACGACCGACGCCGACCACCACGCGCGCGGCGCCCAGGTCGACACCGGCGACCGTGGTGGGCCGCACCTCGACCACCTGTGCGGGCAGCGGGGTCGCGGCGACCTCCTCGACGGCCGCCGCGGTGTCGGACACCGCGACGGCGGCACCGGCGTCGACCGCCAGGACGGCCGGTCCGCCGGCCACCGCGGTGCGGTGCTGGCTGATCCCGCCGAGCACCGACCGGGTCACCACGACGTCGTCACCGGCGAGCTCCACCCGCTCGACGCCGGCGAGCACCGGGCTGCGCAGGGCCGCGCCGACCGCGCCGAGCAGCGCGCGGCCGCCGGGCGTGGTGGCGCCGACCACCGCACGCGGGGCGGCCTCGGCGACCAGCCGGGCGACGTCCGGTGCGAAGGCCTCGACGGGTGCGGTGCCGGGCTCACCGAGCCAGAGCACGCGGTCGACGACGCCGGCGACGGCCTCCGCCACCGCCCGGCGGCCCGCCACCACGGCGACCACCTCGGTGCCCAGGGTCCGGGCCACCTCGACCAGGCCCGTGGCTGCGGCGTCGTCGGCGACCACGATCCACGACTGTGCTGCGTTCATGTTCGTCCTCCTCAGGGCTCTACAGGGCGCCGGACTGACGCAGCGCGCCCACCAGCTCGGTGGCGGCGGCAGCGGCGTCGGACCCGTCGAAGATCCGCGCGGTGCGCTCGGCACCACCGGGCTTGGCGGTCGCCAGCGTGGTCAGCACGGCGCCGGGCTCGGCGACGGACAGCTCCGCGAGGCTCAGCACCTCGACCGGCTTCTTGGCCGCCGCGAGGATGTCCTTCATCCCGGCGACGCGCGGCACCACGGCATCGGCCGTCGCGGCGAGCACCACCGGCGTGGGCACCGAGACGACGGCGGTGCCCGCGGGCAGCTCGCGCTCGACGACCAGCCCGGCGGTCCCGGCGTCGGCCACCCGCACGGCGCTGACCGCCGCCAGGCCCAGCCACCCGAGCGTGCCGGCGAGGGTGAGCGCCACCTGCCCGGCGGCCACGTCGACCGACGAGTCGCCGGCCAGCACCACGTCCACGTCACCGATGCCGCGGACGGCCGCCGCCAGCACGGCTGCGACGCGGGTGCCGTCGGCACCGTCCAGCGCGTCGTCGGCCACCAGCACCAGCCGGTCCAGTCCGCGGGACAGCGCGGCCTTGCGGGCCAGCGGGGTGTCGATGCCGGCGGCGCCGACGGTCAGGCCGATCACCTCGCCGCCGGTCGCGTCCGCCAGCTGGCGGGCCAGCTCCAGCGCTACCGGGTCGTACTCGCTGACGGCCCACTTGGCGCGGCCGAGGTCGACGGACCCGTCCGCCGCGACGTCCGCGTCCTGGGGGTTGGGCGCCCACTTGTAGGCGACGACGATCTTCATCGCAGCTCCTTCACGTAGCAGCCGAGCGCGGGCTCAGCTGTGGTCCTTGACGATCTGGCGGCCGGCGATGTGCACCATGATCTCGTCGGTGCCGCCGCCGAACCGGTGGCCGCGGATGTCCCGCCACAGGCGCGAGACCCGGGTGCCGACGGTCACGCCGACGCCGCCGAAGATCTGCATCGCCTCGTCGGCGACCTCGAACGCCGCCATCGCGCAGTACCGCTTGCACAGCGCGCCCTGGCTCTTGAGCGGCACGTGCTGGTCGAGCATCCAGGCCGTGCGGAACACGAAGTTGCGCATGTTCTCGACCTTGATGGCCATGTCCGTCAGCTTCTGCTGGATCAGCTGGAACTCACCGATCGGCCGGCCGAACTGCACGCGCTGCGCGGCGTAGCTCGCCGCGTCCTCGAACGCGCACTCGGCCAGGCCCAGGCACTGCGAGGCGATGACCAGGCGCTCCATCTCGAAGTTGCGCATCAGCTGCTTGAAGCCGTTGCCCTTGACGCCCACCAGGCAGGACTCGGGCAGCGTCACGTCGTCCAGGAAGATCTCGCAGGAGTCCGAGATGTGCCAGACGATCTTGTCCAGCCTGTTCGTCGTGACCCCGGGCGCGTCCATCGGCACCAGGTACATCGAGATCGCCTTGCGCGGGTCCTCGACGGCCGGGTCCTTCGCCATCAGCAGCAGGTACTTCGACTGCAGCGCGTTGGTGATCAGCGTCTTGGTGCCGTTGAACGTCACCAGGCCGTCGTGGTGCACCGCGCTGGTGGTCATCGCGGAGTTGTCGGAGCCGGCGCCGGGCTCGGTGAAGCCGAGCGCGAACGGCACGTCACCGCTGCTGAGCAGGCCCAGCACCTCGGCCTTCTGCTCGTCGGAGCCGAACTCGATGATGTCCATCGCCTGCAGCAGCTCGAGGCCGTAGCCGTTGTTCAGCCCCTGGCGGGCGGTGCGGGCGGCCAGCAGCACCAGCGTGATCGCGTCCACCGGCGTGCCGCCGTACTCCTCGGGGAAGCCGAGGGACATGAAGCCCGCCTCGTGCATCGCCTTGCGGAACGACGTCGGCGGCTGGTGGTGCAGGTCGAGGTCCGCGATGTACGACTCGGGGCACTCTCGCTCGAGCAGCTCGTCGAGGCTCTCGAGGAGCAGCTGCTGCTCGTCGGTCAGTCCGAAGTCCATGGTCTGCCTTCCGCCGTCGGCGCGTCTGGGGGTGGTCGGGCGACCCTCACCGGGTGCCGCACGGCGATCGTCGGCCCGGCCCACGGGCGCGCACCAAGGACGATGGTCCCCGTTACGGACGACACGGGTCCGAATTTAGGCCCGGTGTGACGTGCGGAAGGACGATGGTCCTTTTTGCCGACGATCTGCGTCCGCAATCGTGATCCGCATCCGGCGGGACCGTCCGCGGGTTGACGAAGGAGTGCGACGTGGCACAGGTGATCACGGCAGCGCAGGCAGCCGCGCTGCTGAAGGACGGCGACACCGTCGCGCTGAGCGGATTCGGCCTGGCCTGCGTCAACGAGGAGACGATGTCCGCCGTCGAGGCCCGGTTCCTCGCCGAGGCGCACCCCCGCGACCTGACCGTGATCCACGCGAGCGCCGTCGGCAACCGTCGCGACAAGGGCATGAGCCACTGGGCGCACCAGGGCCTGATCAAGCGCTGGATGGGCGGCATCGCCATCGCCTCGCCCGCGCTGGCGAACCTGATCGGCGCCGACGGCTGCGAGGCCTACAACCTGCCGCAGGGCGTGATCTGCCAGCTGTACCGCGAGGTCGCGGCGAAGCGTCCGGGCGTGATCACCAAGGTGGGCCTCGGCACGTTCGTCGACCCGCGCGTCGAGGGTGCGCGGATGTCCCCGTCCTCGAGGGACGACTACGTCCAGCTGCTCGAGCTGGGCGGCGAGGAGTGGCTGTTCTACCCCTCCTTCCCCATCACCGTGGGGCTGATCCGCGGCACGGTGGCCGACGAGCGCGGCAACCTGACCCTCGAGCACGAGGGCCTGAAGATGGAGGTGCTGCCCATCGCGCAGGCCGTGCGCAACAGCGGCGGCATCGTGATCGCCCAGGTGGAGTCGATCGCGCAGGCGGGCAGCCTCGACCCGAACCTCGTGAAGGTGCCCGGGATCCTGGTCGACTACCTCGTCGTCTCCGAGCCGGAGAACCACTTCCAGACGGAGAACACCCACTACAACCCCTCGTTCTCCGGTCAGCTGCGCGTGCCGCTGTCCGGCGTCGAGTCCATCCCGCTCAGCGAGCGCAAGGTGATCGCCCGGCGCTGCGCGATGGAGCTGCGTCCCGGTGCGGTGCTGAACCTCGGCGTCGGCATCCCGTGCGACGTCGGCACGGTGGTGGCCGAGGAGGGCCTGAGCGACCAGATCATGCTCACCACGGAGGCCGGCGCGATCGGCGGTGTGCCGGCCGGCCTGAAGGACTTCGGCCACGCGTACAACCCCGAGGCGCTGGTCGACATGCACGCGCAGTTCGACTTCTACGACGGCGGCGGCCTCGACTGCGCGGTGCTGGGCCTGGCCCAGACCGACCAGCACGGCAACGTCAACGTCTCCAAGTTCGGCGTGCGGGTGGCCGGCTGCGGCGGGTTCATCAACATCTGCCAGTCCGCCAAGACGCTGATCTTCGCGGGGACGTTCACCGCCGGCGGGCTCGACGTCGCCGTCGCCGACGGCCGGCTGGAGATCCGCACCGAGGGCAAGGCGCGCAAGTTCCTCGCCGACGTCGAGCAGATCACCTTCTCCGGCCCGTACTCCCGCGAGCGCGACCAGCGGGTGCTGTACGTGACCGAGCGGGCGGTGTTCGAGCTGCTCGACGGCGTGATGACGCTCATCGAGATCGCACCGGGCGTCGACCTGCAGCGCGACGTCCTCGACCTCATGGACTTCACCCCGGCGGTGTCCCCGGACCTGGCCGAGATGCCCGCCGGGCTGTTCGCCGAGGTGTGGGGCGGTCTGGGCGCCACCGCGGGCGTCCCCGAGCCCGCCCTCGGCTGAGCCCCCACAGCTTCGAACCGACCCCATCGTGCGGGCGCCGTCGCCCGCACCTCTCGAAAGGGCACGTGATGTCCAACCAACCGGCGCCCACCCTGAACAGGTGGACCGTCCTGACCGGCTCGGTGCTGGTCCTGCTGTGCACAGGCGCCATCTACGCGTTCTCGGTGTTCGCCGGCCCTCTGACCGCCGGGCACGGCTGGACGATGTCCCAGGTGATGTTGGCGTTCACCATCAACGGCGCCGTCGCCCCGATCCCCATGATCCTGGGCGGCTACATCATCGACCGCGGCGGCGCCCGGTGGGCGATCCTCTTCGGCGCGATCCTGTTCGCGCTCGGGTTCGTGCTCACCGGCACGGCCACCACGCTGACGCAGCTGTACCTGTACTACGGCCTGGTCGCCGGCCTGGGCCAGGGCTTCGCGTACTCCGGCTGCCTGAACAACACGATCAAGCTGTTCCCGGACCGCCGCGGCTTCGCGGCCGGCGTCATCACCGCCGGCATGGGTGCCGGCTCGGTGATCGCCGCGCCGGTGGCGCAGTCGATCGTCAAGAGCAGCGGTCCCGGCGCCGCCTTCGTGCGGATGGGCCTGGTCTACGCGGTCGTCGTGGTGATCGGTGCGCTGCTCGTCCGGCCGGCTCCCGTCGGCTACAAGCCGGCGGGGTGGACCCCGCCGGCCGGCGCTCCCGCGGTGGAGAACCGGACGTGGCGGGACATGCTGAGCAAGCCGACGTTCTACCTGATCTTCGTGATGCTCGGTGCCGGCGCGTTCTCCGGTCTGATGATCGCCTCGCAGCTGTCGCCGATCGCGCAGACCAGCATGTTCGGCATCACGGCCGGCACCGCGGCGGTGCTCGTCTCGGTCTACTCGATCTGCAACGCCCTGGGCCGCTTCGGCTGGGGCGCCGTGTCCGACCGGCTGGGCTACACCACGGCGGTGGCGTTCATCTACAGCCTGGTCGCCGTGTCCTTCCTGGTGATGCTGACGGTGCACTCGACCGTCGGGTTCGTCATCGGCATCGTCGGTCTGGGTCTGTGCTTCGGCGGCGTGATGGGCGTGTTCCCCGCGCTGACGATGAAGACCTACGGCCCGCGGTTCCAGGGGGTCAACTACGGGATCATGTTCTCGGCGTACTCGATCGCCGCGTACTTCGGGCCGAAGATCGGCGCGAGCCTCGGCAAGTGGAACCCCAAGCACCCCGGCAGCGGTGACTACACGCAGCCGTTCGTCATCGCGATCGTCGTGACGCTCGTGGGCCTGGGGCTGACCCTGGCGCTCGCACGGATGACGGCGGCGAAGGCCACGGCCGTGGCTGCCGCAGTGCCGAACCGCGTCGGCGCGGGCTCCTGAGCCGGCGCGCGCCGAACAAAGACGTCGGGGTGCGCGGAGTCTCCCCCCGCGCACCCCGATGACCGACGGAGGACAGATGGGCCCGGACCTGAGCGTTGCGGCGGCGGTGGCCGCCCGGGCGCTCGACGGTCCGGACCGCGTCGCCACGGTGGACGACCAGGACGCGACGCTCACGTTCGCCGAGCTGGACCGCGCTGCGGCCGGCCTCGCCGCCACCCTCGCCGATGCCGGGGTGGCGGCGGGCGACCGCGTCGCCTGGGCGGGCCGCAACCATCCCGGTCTGCTGATGACGCTGCTGGCGGCGCAGCGACTGGGTGCCGTGCTCGTCCCCCTCAGCTTCCGTGCGGCACCCGGCGAGACCGCCGAGATGGTGCAGTGGTGCGGCGCCCGCGTCGTCGTCGGGCTCGAGGCTGCGGCGGAGCAGCTGGCGGACCTCCCGCCGTCCGTCACCACGCTGCGCTGGGGCGCAGAGCTGGTGAGCCGGCCGGGACCGTCGCGACCGCGGCCCGCCGCGCCGAACGACCTCGCGGTGCTGCTGCACTCGTCCGGCACGTCCGGCCGGCCCAAGGCCGTGATGCTGAGCCACGCCAACCTCTGGTGGAGCGCCCGCAACCTCGAGGCGGTCCTCGACCTGCACCGGACCGACGTGACGCTGGCCGTCGCGCCGCTGTTCCACGTCGGCGGCCTGAACTGCTTCACCCTGGCGACGCTCGCGCGGGGCGGCACGGTGCTGCTGCGCGCCGGCTTCGACCCGGCGCGCACGCTGGCCGACCTCGCGTCGCGCGTGACCACCGTGTTCGGCGTCCCGGCGATGTACGAGGCGATCGCGCGGCAACCCGGCTTCGCCACGGCCGACCTCTCCGGCATCCGGGCGGCGATCGTCGGCGGGGCCGCCGTCCGCCCGCAGCTCCTCGAGGCCTACCGGTCGCGCGGCCTGACGCTGCTGCCGTCCTGGGGCATGACCGAGGCGGCGCCCTGCGGCACGGTGCTGCCGGCGGCCTGGGTGGCCGCCAAGCCGACCTCCGTAGGACTGCCGCTGCCCTACCTCCGCGTCGAGCTGCACCACCCGGACACCGAGCAGCCGGTGACGGGCGTCGGCTGCCCCGGTGAGATCTGGCTGAGCGGCCCGCAGGTGACCGCCGGCTACTGGGCCGATCCCGAGGCGACGGCCCGTGCCGTCCGCGGCGGCTGGTTCCGCACCGGCGACCTCGCCGCGTGGGACGACGACGGGTTCCTGCGGCTGGTGGGACGGCTCTCCGAGGTGGTGAACTCCGGCGGCGAGAAGATCTGCCCCGGCGAGGTCGAGGCCGCGCTGATGCCGCTGGCCGAGGCCCGCGACTGCGAGCTCGCGGTGCTCGGCGTCCCGGACGCGACGTGGGGCGAGGTGGTGGTCGTCGTCGCGGAGTGCCGCTCGCAGCCGGCGCCCACGCTCGACGAGGTGCGCGCGGCGGCCGGTGCCTCGATCGCCCGGTTCAAGCTGCCGAAGCACCTGCTGGTGGTCGACGCGCTGCCCCGCACGCCGACCGGCAAGGTGGACCGCCGCGCGCTGACCGAGCTGGCGCAGCGCCGGCTCTGAGCCGGACCGGTGGCTGTCCCGCATCGCACGGGACCGGCCACCGGCGTCGCTCACACCTCCCGCAGCACCTCGCGGGCGAACCGCAGCGACCGCTCGCGCAGCCCCTCGATCCGCCGCCGCACCACGCCGGCGGGGTCCTGGCCGGCCTCGATGAGGGTCGGACGTCGCCGCACGTTGCGTGAGCACTCGAACCGGGTGCAGACCAGCGTGCCGATGGTGTCGCCCTTGCGGCCGGCGGCACCGGCCCGGCGCGCGACGTACAGCGACACGTCGTCGGTGGCGGTGACGTCCTCGCACCACGCGCAGACGGCGCGGCGGCGGGAGCCGGGGTCGTCGGGCGCCCGCAGCGCGATGCCGACCAGCGCGTCGTCGACCGTGAGCACCACGTAGGCGCGCAGCGGTGCCTTGCGGTCCACCCAGCCGAGGTAGTCGAGGCGGTCCCAGGCCTCGGGGGTCAGGGCGGGCAGGTCGGGGAGGGTCACCTGCGCGGCCTCGCGGCGCGAGCAGTTGACGAAGGACGAGCGGATCTGGGACTCGGTCAGGGGGTTCATGGCTCTCGGCTCTCGTGCGACGGGGAGCCGTCGACACCGGCTGCCGCGCGACGAGGTGGTCGCGAGGCGAGCGGGACGACGGCGAAGGACGAGGGCCCGCCGGGGGTGCGCCGAGCGCGCCGGACCGTGCGGTCCGACGGGGGTGCTGCCGTGAGGCGTCAGGCGTTCCGGGCGGGCGTCCGGCCCAGGCCCGAGCAGGCCGCGACGGCCGCCCCGCTTCCCCGCTGCATCGTGATGCGCTCCGTGCTCACCGGCCGCCGGCTGCTCCCGCGGCACATCCGCCCGCCATGGTGCGACACCGCCCGGCGCCGCGGCAAGCCGAATCATCCCACCTCCACGCGTTCGCCTCCCGTCGGGTGGCGCCTGCGGCCGTCTGCTGCGGCTAGCCTTGACTTGGGCCGCCGTGCGGCGTGCCCTCGGACCCCGACCGGGGAGGTGAGCCCTCGTGGACCCAGGCAGTACTCGACGGGCTCGCCTCGCAGCGGTCGCTCCCCGCACCTCCCGGATCTGATCCCGGACGGCCGGGCGCCGTCGCACGTGGCGGGCTCACGCGCTCGTCGACGTCGTCGAGCGGGTCGGAGCGCCGGCAGCATCGCCGCGCCCCGTCGTCGTGCCCTTCTGCGGCTCCCGTGACACGCGTCCCGTCACCTGTCAGCACAGCCCCGCCCTGCGTGAACGCGGCCTGCGTGCCTGCACGCCTGCCCGCGCACGGCACGCGCACCCACGCATCCCGGCCGGGCTGCCGAACGTTCGGAGTGCCCCATGTCCATCTCTGCCATGCACCCGGCGCCGCCAGGCCGCACCGGCCTGCGGTCCCGTGCCGCCCGCAGCACCCAGTCCCTCGCCCTGCGCCGTGAGGTCGCCGGCGCCCTCGTCTCCGTCGCGGGTCTGCACAACCGCCCGGTGCGCGACGCCGACGGCAACGAGGTCGGCCGCGTGGACGACGTCGTCGTCCACTGGGACAGCGGCTACTCGCCCCTGACCGGCCTGATCGTCCGCGTCGGCGCCCGTCGCACCTGGGTGCACGCCCAGGACGTCATCACGATCGAGCAGCAACAGGTCCTGCTCCGCTCCACCCGCTTCGACCTACGGGACGTGGTGCGGCGCGAGCGGGAGCTGCAGCTGCTCGGGGACGTGATCGACCACCAGCTGGTGGACGTCGCCGGGATCCGGGTGGTCCGCGCCTCCGACCTGTACCTGACGCAGGTGTACGGCGTGTGGCGGCTGGTGGGGTGGACGTCTCCCTCGCCTCGCTGCTGCGCCGCGTGCTGCCGGGCGGGTGGGGCCGGCGGCCGAGCCCCAGCCAGGTGCTCGACTGGTCGAGCATCCAGCCCTTCGGCGTGCCGGGGGAGTCGGTACGGCTGCGTCGCGGGCACACCGAGCTCCACCGGATGCGGGCGGCGGACCTCGCCGACCTGCTGGAGAGCCTGGGACGTGCCGAGCGGCGCGAGCTGCTCGAGGGCCTGGAGCCGGAGACGGCGGCCGACGCCCTCGAGGAGATGAACCCGCACGACCTGAACGACCTGCTGCGGGACGCCCCCGTCCAGCAGGCCGCGGACCTGGTCGCAGCGATGGAGTCGGACGAGGCGGTCGAGGCGCTGCGCGAGATGCCGGAGGAGGAGCGCAGCGAGCTGCTCGACGCGATGTCCGAGGTGCGGGGTGCCGAGCTCGGTGCCCTGCTCGAGTACGACGAGGAGACGGCCGGCGGCTACATGACGTCGCGGCTGGTGCGGCTGCACTCCGAGCGGACGGTGGCGGACGCGATCGCCGCGGTCCGGGCGGACGCCGCCCGGGGCGAGACGCCGGCCGGCGTGGTGGTGGTCGACGACGACGGCGCGCTGGTGGACGACGTGTCCCTCGTCGAGCTGCTGGGCGTGGACCCGTCCACGCCGCTCGGTCGCGTGGTCGGCGCACCGTGGCCGGTCACCGTGCCGCTGGGCGCGGGGCTGGAGGACGTCGTCGAGCGGATGACGGACAACCGCGGCTCGTCGGTGCTGGTGGTCGACGACCGCAACCGGCCGGTGGGCCGCATCCTGGCCGACGACGTGGTGGACGCCCTGGTGCACCAGGACGACCGCCGGTGGCCGTGGCAGCGTCGTGCGGGGAGCGCGTCGTGAGCGCCCGGACGCAGGGCACCCCGACGCAGGGCGTCCAGACGACGAGCGAGGCCGACACCCTCGACCAGCGGGTGCCGCGCCGGACGCGGATGAAGGTCGCGCTCGCGGCGCTCGGGGCGGTGGTCGGCCCGGGCCTGATCGCCGGCCTGTCCGACGACGACCCCGCCGGCATCACCACGTACTCGGTGCTCGGCACCAACTACGGCTACCGCCTGCTGTGGGTGCTCACGGTGTCGACCGTGGCCCTGATCCTGTTCCAGGACCTGGGCGCCCGCATCGGCGTCGTCACCGGTCAGGGCCTGGCCGGCCTGATCCGGCAGCGGTACGGCGCGCGCGCCGGTGTGCTGTCGATGGCGGCGCTGCTGCTGGCGAACATCGGCACCACCACGGCGGAGTTCGCGGGCATCGCGGCCGGGTTCCAGATCTTCGGGGTGAGCCGGTACATCTCCGTGCCGATCGCGGCGGTGATCGTGTCCACGCTGGTGCTCCGGGGTGGGTTCCGCGGCGTGGAGCGGGTGCTGCTGGCGCTGTCGGCGGTGTTCGTCGCGTACATCGCCGCCGGCATCCTGGCCAAGCCCGACTGGGGTGCGGCGCTGTCCGGCTCGGTGGTGCCCTCGATGCCGACCGGGCGGGACGCGATCCTGATCGCCACCGCCACGCTCGGCACCACGCTCGCGCCGTGGGGACTGGCGTTCATCCAGTCCTACGCGGTGGACAAGCGGCTGACGCCGCGCGAGCTGGGGCTGCTGCGGTGGGACGTGATCACCGGTGCGGTGCTCACGGGCGTGATCGGCTTCTTCGTCGTCGTCGCGACCGCCGCCACGCTGCACAAGCGCGGCCTGACCATCCAGGACGCCTCGGACGCCGCCGTCGCCCTGGAACCGCTCGCCGGCCGCCTGGCCTCCGAGCTGTTCGCGGCCGGGCTGATCGGTGCCGCCCTGCTCGCGGCGTCGATCCTGCCGCTGTCCACCGCCTACTCGGTGGCGGACATCGCGGGACGCCCCGCGGCGCTGGACGACTCGATCGCGGAGGCGCCGCTGTTCTACGGCACGTTCGCGTTCGTCACCGTCACCGGTGTGGTGCTGGTGCTGCTGCCGGGCGTGTCCCTGGTGCCGGTGCTGGTGGGCACGCAGGTGATCAACGCGGTGCTGCTGCTCCCGCTGCTGGGCTACATGTCCGGCATCGCGCGGGACAAGCGGCTGATGGGGGAGTACGCGGCGCGACCGTGGGTCACCACCGTCTACTGGCTGACGATCGCCCTGATCACGGTGTGCATCGTCGCGCTCGGGGTGCTGTCGCTGCCGCACTGAGCGGGTCTTCGCAGGACGCGTGGGCGGGCACCGGCACACTGGGCCGGTGCCCGCCCTGCTGCGTCGTTACCACCCGTCCGACCTGCCCGGCATGTACCGCCTGTGCCTGCTCACCGGCGAGGCCGGTGGCGACGCGACCGCGCTGTACCGCAACCCGGACCTGCTGGCGCACCTGTACTGCGGGCCGTACCCGGTGGCGGACCCGGGCCTGACCTTCGTGGTGGCCGACGAGCAGGGTGTCGGCGGGTACGTCGTGGCGACGGCGGACACGGTGGCGTTCGACGAGTGGCTCGACGCGAGCTGGTGGCCCTCCCTGCGCGCGCAGTACCCGCTGCTGCCCGACCCCCGCGACGGCACCGCCGACCACGTGCTGGTCGAGCGGATCCACCACTGGCAGCACGTCACGCCGCCGGCCGGCTTCCCGGCGCACCTGCACATCGACCTGCTGCCGCGGCTGCAGGGGCAGGGCTGGGGGCGACGGCTGATCGGCGCGCTGTCCGACGAGCTGCGCTCGCGCGGCGTGCCGGGCGTGCACCTCGGCGTCGACGCCCGCAACACCGGCGCGATCGCGTTCTACCAGCGGCTCGGTTTCCAGCCGGAGGAGTCCTACGAGTGGGGGCACCGGCTGGTGCTGCCACTCTGAGAGCGGGGCCGTGCGGGTGGTGCGGCGGCGCGCGACCGCGCGACCGTGCACCGACCGGGCCGCGTCCGAGGGGGCATGATGACGCGGCCCGGCCGGGGACGGTCCGTCAGAGAGTGACCTCGACCTGGACCGTCGCGCCTGCGGGGGCGTAGGGGACGAGGTTGCCCTCGACCGGACGGCCGTCCACCACCAGCCGGCCGCGCGCCCCGCGGGCGCCCGAGTTGGTCACGTGCACGACGTACGTCGCGCCGCGCGCCACCCGGGTCACGGTGAACTCCGGGACGTCCGGCCCGATCTGCGGGTCGACGACGAGCCCGTCGTAGTCCGGCCGCACGCCCAGCAGGTGCTGGGAGACGGCGACGAAGTTCCACGCCGCCGTGCCGGTCAGCCAGCTGTTCTTCGCCTCACCGGCGCGGACGGCCTCCTTGCCGGCGATCATCTGCGCGTATACGTACGGCTCGAGGCGGTGCACCTCGCTGATGTCCTCGCGGTAGGCCGGCGCGATGCGGCGGTAGTGGTCGAACGCCTTGTCACCGCGGCCCAGGACCGTCTCGGCGATCACCACCCACGGGTTGTTGTGGCAGAAGATGCCGCCGTTCTCCTTGTACCCGGGCGGGTACGTCGACACCTCACCGAGCTCGATCTGGTAGGTGGTGTACGCCGGGTGCTGCAGCACCATGCCGTG
Organism: Cellulomonas sp. 73-145; assembly: GCA_001898185.1. Classification (GTDB taxonomy): domain Bacteria; phylum Actinomycetota; class Actinomycetes; order Actinomycetales; family Cellulomonadaceae; genus Cellulomonas. The sequence goes on from MKTI01000006.1 coordinate 497,650, forward strand.
CGGCGTCCCCAGCAGCTCCTCGACCGAGTCCAGCGCCTGGACGGCCGGCGCCGTCTCGTCGTCCGGCCCGTCGCCCACGCCGATCCCGGCCATCACCGCGAACCCCTGCGGCTCGATCCAGATCTTGCCCTCGGGCTTGGCGTCGGTGCCGACGGGGTTGCCGAAGTAGTCGTACGCCCGCAGGAACCACTTACCGTCCCAGCCGTCGCTCAGCACGGCCCGGCGCATCTCCTCGACCAGCCCGCGAGCCCGGTCGGCCACGTCGGTCAGCCCGCGCCGCTCGGCCAGCTCCGCGTACTCGCGCCCGTACAGCACGAACTGCGCGGCGATGAACACCGACTCGGCGGCGCCCCCGGCCTTGTTCTCCGTCGTCTGGAACGGCTCGCCCGGCTCGGTGGAGAAGCAGTTGAGGTTGAGGCAGTCGTTCCAGTCGGCGCGGCCGATCAGCGGCAGCCCGTGCGGCCCGCGGTGGGTGACGGTGAACTCGAACGACCTGGTCAGGTGCTCGAACAGCGGCACCTCGGTGCCCGGCTCGTTGTCGAACGGAACGGGCTCGTCGAGGATCGAGACGTCGCCCGTCTCCTTGACGTAGGCCGCGACACCGGCGATCAGCCACAGCGGGTCGTCGTTGAAGCCGGAGCCGATGTCGTTGTTCCCGCGCTTCGTCAGCGGCTGGTACTGGTGGTACGCCGACCCGTCGGGGAACTGGGTGGCCGCGATGTCGAGGATGCGCTCGCGGGCCCGCGCCGGGATCAGGTGCACGAAGCCCAGCAGGTCCTGGTTGGAGTCGCGGAAGCCCATCCCACGCCCGATGCCGGTCTCGAAGTACGAGGCCGAGCGGGACATGTTGAACGTGACCATGCACTGGTACTGGTTCCAGATGTTGACCATCCGGTCGAGCTTCTCGTCACCGCTGCGCACCGAGTAGCTGGACAGCAGGCCGGTCCAGTAGGCGCGCAGCCCGTCGAACGCGAGGTCCGTCTGCTCGGTGGTGGCGAACCGGGAGAGCAGCGCGTGCGCCCGCTGCTTGTTGATCACCTGGTGGGCGTCGTCCTCCCACTTCTGCTCGTCGGGGTTCTCGACGTAGCCGAGCACGTAGGTCAGCACTCGCGACTCGCCCGGCTCCAGGGACACGTGCACCGAGTGCGACCCGATGGGGTACCAGCCGGACGCCACCGAGTTGGCCGACTCGCCGGCCAGCGGGACCGCAGCCTCGCCGAGCCCGTTGTAGGCGCCGACGAACGTGTCGCGGTCCGTGTCGAACCCGTCGGCGTGGGTGTTGACGGCGAACACGGCGTAGTGGTCCCGGCGCTCGCGGTACTCGGTGCGGTGGTAGATCGCCGAGCCGTGCGGCCCGTCCTGCTCCACCTCGACCTCGCCGATGGACAGGTTGCGCTGGTAGTTCGTCTGGTCGTCCTGGGCGTTCCACAGGCAGAACTCGACGAAGCTGAACAGCGTCACGTCCTTGTGCTGGTCCGAGGTGTTGGTCACCTCGACGCGCTGCACCTCGGCGTCCTCGCCGACCGGCACGAACACCAGCGTCTCCACCTTGACGCCGCGCCGCTCACCCGTGATGCGGGTGTAGCCCATGCCGTGCCGCGTCTCGAAGTGGTCGAGCTCGGCCTTGACCGGCATCCACGACGGCGTCCACACGTCGCCGCCGTCGTTGACGTACAGGTACCGGCCGCCCGCGTCGGCGGGGACGTTGTTGTAGCGGTACCGGGTGAGGCGCCGCATCTTGGCGTCCCGGTAGAAGGAGTAGCCGCCGGCCTGGTGCGAGATCAGCGAGAAGAAGCGCTCGGAGCCGAGGTAGTTGATCCACGGGTACGGCGTGCGCGGGGTGGTGATGACGTACTCGCGTGCGTCGTCGTCGAAGTGGCCGTAGCGCATGCCGGTGCCTCTCGTGGTGCCGGCGCGTGCGCCGCGGGTCCGCTGCTGTGCGGTCGCCGCGGCCACCTGGCGCCGGGGAACGTGGTCGCAAGTGTGGGCTGAGTGCGTGCGAGAGCGCTCCCACGCTCTCGCGGCAGACGATAGTGCCTCCGGTGCCGGGGTGGCGAACCCCCTGGCGGGGTGCCCGGATCGGCGTGCGCTCGGCGTCCGAGCGCCGGTGGCCGGAAGGCTCAGGAGCCGCCGGGGTCCGACGACTACCGTGTCCCCGTGCTGCTCTCCGACCGTGACATCCGGACCGAGCTCGCCTCCGGCCGCGTGGTGCTCGACCCGTTCGACCCTGCGATGGTGCAGCCGTCGAGCGTCGACGTGCGGCTCGACAAGTGGTTCCGGCTGTTCGACAACCACAAGTACGCCGTGATCGACCCTGCCGAGGAGCAGCCGGAGCTGACGCGGCTGGTCGAGGTGGCGCCGAACGAGCCGTTCGTGCTGCACCCCGGCGAGTTCGTGCTCGGCTCGACGTTCGAGCAGGTCAGCCTGCCCGACGACGTGGCGGCGCGGCTCGAGGGCAAGTCGTCGCTGGGCCGGCTCGGGCTGCTGACGCACTCCACCGCCGGGTTCGTCGACCCCGGGTTCAGCGGTCACGTCACGCTCGAGCTGTCCAACGTGGCGACGCTGCCGATCAAGCTGTGGCCCGGCATGAAGGTGGGACAGCTGTGCTTCTTCCGGCTGTCCTCGGCGGCGGAGCGCCCGTACGGCTCGACGGCGGCCGGCTCCCGGTACCAGGGTCAGCGCGGGCCGACGGCCTCACGGTCGTGGCTGAACTTCCACCGCACGCCGGTGTGACGGAGCGGGTGACCGCATGAGCGACGAGCAGCTGCCCCCGCTCGACACCCAGGACCCGCAGGTGCGGGCCCGCCACCTGCTCGCGCTGCCGGCCGGGGTGGGCACCGACGAGGTCGAGGTGCTGGCCCAGAGCCGCTTCACCGCCGCGCGCTGGGAGGAGCCGACCGACAGCGGCGCCGTCCGCGCCGGGCTGCGGCCCGCCGTCACCGCCGCGTTCGGCATCCGGGTCGTGGCCGCCGGCGCCCAGCCGGCCCACGCCCTTCGGCTGGGCCGCATGTCTCGGTTGGTCGGCCCGTACTCGGTCACTCCCGAGGACGCGATGGCGCTCCGGCTGCCAGCCACCACCCGCACGGTGTGGTCCCTGGACTGCCCGGCGGAGCGCGGCGAGCCGCCGTGGCCGGGTGGCGATCGCGACGGCCTGAAGCGGGCGTTCCCCAAGGGGGTGCCGGTGCGGGACGAGGAGCGGGCGCTTATCTGGCTGGTCGCCACCGCCCGGCGGCTGCAGGGTGCGGTGCGGATCGCCGGCTCCGGCGTGGTGCTGACACCGGACGTCGACCAGGCGATCGACCTGACCGTGCTGACCGACCGGTGGCTCGAGCCGGACGAGGCGGTGGCGGTGGTGCGCCGGGTGCTGCCGCGCGCCCACCGGTCCGGTGAGCGGGTGCACCAGCCCTGGTCGGGGCCGCCGGACCCGGACGATGCGGCGGTACGTGCGGCGCTGGGACCGTTCGGGGTGCAGGACGCCGCCGAGCGGGCGCGGCTGTCCGCCGAGGCGGACGCGTACGACCGGTGGATGATGGCGCACCCACCGGCCGCCGAGGCGTTCGGCGTCGAGGCGGACCTCGGTGTGGACGGCATCCTGGTGGTCGAGGTCAGCGAGCGGCAGAAGGTGCCGCCGCTGCTGCGCGGTCTGCCGTGGGCAGCCAACGGCGTGGTGGCCTACCGCGTGCACTGGGAACCGGCCGACGTCACCGAGCTCGAGGCCGAGCGGCCCTCGCTGGAGCACCGGGTGGCCCGGGGGCGGACGTCGCCCCGCATCCAGGCGATCGCCAAGGCGCTGCACGAGGCGGTGGGCGGCGAGGTGGCCGACGAGGCCGACTTCCTGGTGGACCCCGCCGACCTCTGAGGGCGCGTGGGTCGGCGCCGCGGGCGGCCAGGGGATGCCAGGCGGGGCGGCAGCGACTAGACACGGGGCATGGGAACCCTGGTGCGGTCGACGGTGCTCGGTCTGGCGGTCGGGGGAAGGACCTCGACGGCGTTCGCGGTGCCGGTGATGGTGGGCACGCGCGGCCGGACCGGCCTGGGGGCCGCGCTGCTGCGGCTGCTGGCCCGCGCCGCGGTGGTCGGTGAGCTGGTGGGGGACAAGCTGCCCAGCACGCCGTCCCGCACGGACGAACCCGTGCTGTACGGCCGCACGGCGGCCGGGGCGCTCGGCGCGCTGGCCCTGTCGGTGCTGGAGCGGCGGCGGGTCGGCTCGCACCTCGTGGCGCTGCTCGCCGGGGGCGCGGGGGCGTTCGTCGGGTCGATCGCCGGGCGGGAGTGGCGGCGGTGGGCCGACGAGGAGGGTCCCGACGGCCTGCGCCCCGACTGGAAGGCCGCCGTGATGGAGGACGCGCTGGTGCTGGGCAGCGCCGCCTGCCTGGTCGGCTCGTCGCGCGACCCGCGGTTCTGACCGCCGGCCGGCGCGGTGACGGGCTGCCGGGGCTGGTGGTCCGGCCACGGCCGTGCGTGTCGGTCAGCCGCGCGGGGCCCGCGGCCCGCGGGGCTTGGACGCCTTCGGCTCCTTGGCCGGCAGGGCGGCGACCTCGTGGTACGCGCGGCGTACCCAGGCCTCTGCGCGGTCGTCGTCCCAGGCCGCCGGGAGCGAGAGGTACCCGCCCATCGGGCGTTCGGCCGGGCCGAACGGGCCCGTGCCCTCGGTCGCCGCGAGCTCCGCCTGGCTCGCCGGGTCCTGCAGGCGCAGCCCGACGTCGCTGCCGAGCAGACCCGCGAACATGTTGCCGTGGACGAAGGCGCCGAGGTTGCCGAACATCGGCTTCACCTCCACCTCCGGCAGGTGCTCGACCAGCGCGCGGAAGCGCTCCTTGTCAGCATCGGTGGGGCGGGGGATCTGCATCGGGACCCCTTCCGGGCGGCTTCGGGCGGGTCGGCGCAAGCGTAGGGCGGTGCCCGCCGCGCGCCTAGGCTCGGCCGGGTGACCAGGGACGACGGGACGGCGGACGACAACGCGACGGGCTGGCGGACCAGCGGGTCGCGCGTGGTCTACGAGAACCGGTGGATCCGGGTGCGCGAGGACGCCGTGCAGCATCCGGACGGGAAGCTCGGCGTGTACGGCGTGGTCGAGGTGCGGCAGCCGGCGGTGTTCGTGGTGGCCGTCACCGACGACGACGAGGTGGTGCTGATCACCCAGCACCGGTACACCACCGGACCGGGGTCGGTGGAGGTGCCGGCGGGCGGCTCGGACGGTCAGGAGCCGCTCGTCGCCGCGCAGCGGGAGCTGGCGGAGGAGACCGGGCTGGCGGCGTCGCGATGGACCGCGGTGGGGGACGTCGAGTCGCTGAACGGGGTGGCCGACGCGCCCGGCCACGTGTTCGTCGCGCAGGGGCTGTCGCGGCTGCCGGGGTCGGCGGCGGAGCACCAGGCCGAGGAGGGGATCAGCGCCGTGCGGCTGGTGCCGTTCGGTCAGGTGCTGGCGATGGCGGCGGCGGGAGAGATCCGCGACGGGGAGTCCCTGGCGGCGCTGGCGCTCGCGGGGATCCACCTGGGGCGGTTCCGCTGAGGGTCGATCGTCAGGCGGCAGCCGCCGGGGCGAACTGCGTGCGGTAGAGGTCGGCGTACAGGCCGCCGGCGGCGATCAGCTCCTCGTGCGTGCCGGACTGCACCACGCGGCCCTCGTCGAGCACCACGATCAGGTCCGCCGCGCGGATGGTGGACAGCCGGTGGGCGATCACCAGGGACGTGCGCCCGACGAGCGCCGCGTCCAGCGCCGCCTGCACGGCGGCCTCCGACTCGGAGTCGAGGTGGGCGGTCGCCTCGTCGAGCACCACGACGTCCGGTGCCTTGAGCAGCAGGCGCGCGATGGCCAGCCGCTGCCGCTCGCCACCGGACAGCCGGTAGCCGCGGTCGCCGACCACGGTGTCGATGCCCTCCGGCAGGGAGTGCACCAGCTCCCACACCTGTGCCTGGCGCAGCGCGGCCTCGATGTCCCCGTCGGACGCGTCGGGCCGGACGAACCGCAGGTTGCCCGCGATCGTGTCGTGGAACAGGTGCGCCTCCTGGCTGACCACGCCGACCGTCGCACGCAGCGACGCGGCGGTGACGTCCCGCAGGTCGAGGCCGGCGACGGACACCGAACCCTCCGTCGGGTCGTACATGCGGGTGACCAGCTGGGAGATCGTCGTCTTGCCGGCGCCCGACGGGCCGACCAGGGCGACCATCGACCCGGCCGGGACCGTGAACGAGACGTCGTGCAGGGTGTCGGCCACCGGGTCGTGCCGCAGCTGGGCGACCGACTCGAGCGACGCCAGCGACACCTCGTCGGCGGACGGGTAGCGGAACCGCACGTGGTCGAGGCGGACCTCGGCGCCGCCGGCCGCGACGGCTGCCCGCAGGTCCACCGCATCCGGCTTCTCGGCGACCGTCGGCTTGAGGTCCAGCACCTCGAGCACCCGCTCGAAGCTGACCAGGGCCGTCATCACGTCCACCTGCACGTTCGACATGGCGGTCAGCGGCCCGTACAGCCGGGTGAGGTACGACGCCAGGGCCACCACCACGCCGACGGTCAGCTGCTGCCGCACGGCCAGCACGCCGCCGTAGCCGTAGATGATCGCCACGGCGACCGACGCCACGGTGGTGAGCCCGACCCGGAACCACGTCGCGTACAGCGCCTGCCGCACGCCGATGTCCCGCACCCGACCGGCCTGCGCCGCGTACGCCGCCGACTCGCGGTCGGGGTCGCCGAACACCTTCACCAGGTGCGCGCCGGCCACGTTGAACCGCTCGGTCATCGTCTGCGACGCCTCGGCGTTGAGCTCGTAGCTCTCGCGCATGATCGCCGAGATCTTGCGGCCGAACCACCGGGCCGGGAACACGAACGCGGGCAGCAGCACCAGGGACAGCAGCGTCAGCTGCCAGGACATCGACAGCATGGCTCCGAGCACGAACGCGACCGTGAGGGCGTTGGCCACGACGTTCTGCAGCGTGGAGGTGAACGCCTGCTGCGCGCCGAGCACGTCACCGTTGAGCCGCTGCACCAGCGCGCCGGTCTTGGCGCGCGAGAAGAACGCGAGCGGCATGCGCTGGACATGGTCGAACACCGCGGTGCGCAGGTCGAGGATCAGCCCCTCGCCGACGGTCGCGGACAGCCAGCGCTCGGCGACGGACAGGGCGGCCGAGGCGACGGCCAGCAGCGCGACGGCGGCCGCGATGCCGATCACCACGTTGGCGCGGCCCTTGGCGATGCCGTCGTCGATCAGGTGCTTGAGCAGCAGCGGGGTCGCGGCGCCGACGCCCGCGTCGACGGCCAGGAGGATGACGAACAGGGTCAGCCGGGCCCGGTAGGGGGCGGCGAAGCTCAGGATGCGGCGCAAGGTGCCGGGGGCGAGGTGCTGCTCGGTGACGGAGCGGTCGCGGCCGAAGGTGCGCAGCATGGGGCCGCCGTGCATGGGTGACGGGGTGGACATGGGCGCCTCCGGGGTCGGACTGGTGCTGCTGCGGTCGTCGTGGGCTGGCCGCGGATACGGCGTCGCTCGACGACCGATGCTGAGGTTACCTCACAATGTGTGTGCTTCCGGTAGCCTCCTGCTCATGAGCACCGCGAACGGCTGCGACATTCCCGCGCGGGAGAGCGCCGTGGGCGCGCCCGGCGCCGGGGTCCCCGACCACCACGCCGGTCACGCGCCGGCCGACGACGCCGGCGAGGTGCTCGAGCTGGTGCACGGGCTGATGCACTCCCTGCGCCGCGAGGCGGCCGACCGCAACGGACCCGTCGGCACCATGCCGGGCCAGGTTCGGCTGCTGCGGATGCTCAACCGCTGCGACCGGCCGCGGCGACTCGGTGAGCTGGCCCAGGCGATGGACGTCGCCCCGCGGTCGATGACCAGCAAGGTGGACCAGGCCGAGGCCGACGGGCTGGTGCGACGGGTGCCAGACCCGGCCGACCGGCGCGCGACGCTCGTCGAGCTGACCGAGCAGGGCCGGCAGGTCCTCGGCGACGTGTGGGCGCAGCGGGACGTCGGGATGCGCCGCCGGCTCGAGCGGCTGACGGAGGCCGAGCGTGGCGACCTGCTCGCGCTGCTGCGCCGGGTGGCCGGGTCGGACCGGCCGTCGGCCTGACGCGGCCGGGGGGCCTGTGCACGGCAGGGCGGCGGCGGGTCCTGGGCCGGGCCGATACCTCACCCGTCCCGTCTGGTGAGATCTGTGAGAGGATGGCTGGCAGCAGGAGCCCGATGGGCGCCTGTCAGCATGAGACTCCGCCAGGTGGTAGCGGAGCGAGCCACGCACATGGACGTGGCCGCAGGGGACCTGCGATGCGACCCTGGGTCCACAGCCGGAAACCACTGCAGGGTTCCGACGAAAGACGAGCCCCGGTACTCGCCCCACGGCGGGACCGGGGCTTCGTGCATCTCGGGACGGGTCGTCGACCCCTCGACGGGCGTCGCGCGCGTGCTGCGTGGCAGGGTGGGGCGGCTGCACCGACGACGCGCCGGGCGAGCCTGCCGGAACGACCAAGGAGACGCCTGAATGGCCCGGATCACCTGCAACTTCTTCTCGACGACCCTCCGGGTGAGCACGGCGATCACCGTGCTGCTCCCGGAGCCGGCGGACGGGCAGATCGGGGTGACGGGGTCCGGGTCGGACGCGGCGCCGCCAGTGCTCTACCTGCTGCACGGGCTCTCGGACGACGAGACGATCTGGACGCGTCACACGTCGATCGAGCGGTACGTCTCGAAGCTGGGCCTGGCCGTCGTGATGCCGCGGGCCGGCCGCTCGTTCTACCAGGACGAGGCCTACGGCTCCGCGTACTGGAGCTTTCTCACCGAGGAGCTGCCGGAGATGGTGCAGCGCTTCTTCAGGGTGTCCGACCGGCCGGAGGACACCTTCGTCGCCGGCCTGTCGATGGGGGGCTACGGGGCGTTCCGGATGGCGCTGACGCACCCTGACCGGTTCGGTGCCGCCGCGTCACTGTCCGGGGCGCTGGACGTGGCGCACCCCGACCAGGCGGCGCTGTGGGCGGACGAGGTGCCGCAGGTGCTGGCCGGCGCGCCCGTTCCTGCCGACGTGGACCTGATGGCGCTGCTGCGCGGTGCCGCTCGGGACGCGCTGCCGCCGCTCTACCTCGCGTGCGGCACGGAGGACTTCCTGTACCCGTCGAACGAGCGCTTCCTGGCGCTCGCGGCCGAGCTGGGCGTGCCCGTGCGGACGGAGCTGCGGCCCGGGACGCACGAGTGGGGGTTCTGGGACGAGTCGATCCAGCGCGTGCTGGAGTGGCTGCCCCTGCACCGGTAGCGGGCGGGTCCGGGGCTAGCGCTCGTCGGGCGCGGTCTCGTCCGTCGGTGCCGTCGCGTCCGTGCGGCCGGCGTCGTCCCCCTCGAGCGCGTCGATGCACTTCTCGAGGTAGCGCAGCAGGTCACGGGTCTGCGCCGCCGTCAGCCCGGCCACCATCTGGGCGTCCACCGCGTCCGCGCGCGCCTGCGCCAGGGCGAGCAGGCGCGCGCCCTCGGGGGAGAGCGCGGTGGGCCGGGCGCGGCCGGACGGGGCCTGCTCGGGACGCTCGACCAGGCCGCGGTCCTGAAGGCCGCGCAGCAGGGTGCTCATCGTCTGCCGCGTGACGAAGGCGTTCCGGGCCAGGTCGGAGCTGGAGATCCCCGGTGCCCGCGACAGCAGCTCCATGCAGACGTACTGCGGCGTGCTGAGGCCCAGGGGCCGGAGCGTGTCGTCCATCCGCGTACGCAGCGAGGCCTGGGCGTGCTTGAGCACGTACCCGACGACGTGCGCGAGGTCGTCCGGCTGTTGACGCATGTCAGTAGTCTGACATACGGTCCGGCATGTCAGAACACTGACATCCCTCGGACGACGGGTGAGCGCCATGGCAGTGACCGGACCCGACTTCATCGCCCTGCAGGTGCGTGACCTGGACAAGGCGGCGGCGTTCTACGAGGAGCGCCTGGGCCTGACCCGTGCGCCCGCCTCGCCCCCGGGCGCGGTGGTGTTCACGACGAGCCCGGTCGCCTTCGCCGTGCGGGAGCCGCTGCCTGGCGTCGACCTGGACGGCGTGCCGCAGCCGGGTGTCGGGGTGGCGCTGTGGCTGCACGCCGACGACGCGCAGCAGCTGCACGACTCGCTGGTCGCCGCCGGGGTGCGGATGGTGCAGCCGCCGGTGCCGACGCCGTTCGGGCTCACCTTCACGCTGCTCGACCTGGACGGGTACGCCATCACCATCCACGACAAGCGCTGAGGCGAAACGCAGGGCGGCGTCCTCGATGTGGCCTGTGGATGGGACCTGCGGGATGTCGGTGCACGTCGATAGCATACGAACATGCGTTCGAACGTGCCGCCGGCGGTGGCGGGATGACGACGGCCGTCGTCGACCGCCCCGTGGCGGTGCGCGTCGAGGCGAGCGCGGCGCCCGACGTGCTGCGCGCTGCGCAGGTGCTGTTTGCGGCGGTCGACGGGGCGCAGGCCTGGTCCGCCGGTGAGCGACGCACGGCGCTGGAGCAGGTGGATCGCACGGCGGGCCTGCTGGCTGCGGCCCGGGCGCAGCTGCTGGCCGCGGAGCGAGCGGCCGGGACTTGGGCGCTGCACGGGGACCGCGACCTGACGGCATGGCGGGCGCGGACCTCACGATCGGGGGTTCGCGAGGCGGTGGGGCAGGTTCGCCAGGCCGACGCCATCACGACGATGCCGTAGGTGCGTAGCGCGCTGACCAGGGGTGCGATCACCACGACGCACGTCGACGCGATCGCCCGGTTCACCGCAGCCGCTCCGCCGCAGGTCGCCGAGCACGCGCGGTCCGGCGCGGGCCAGGCCGCGATCGTGGCCCTCGCCACGCGCGTGGACGGTGCGGGGCTGGGGAAGGCGCTGACACGGTGGCAGGCCGAGCTGGACCCGGTCGCCCGGCAGCGCACGCACGACGAGCAGCAGGCGGCGCGGTACCTGAACCTCTCCGAGACGCCCGGCGGCACCTACGTGAAGGGCCTGCTCGACTCCGTCGCCGGGCATCGGCTACGGCTCGCGCTCGAGGCGGTGAGCCCGCGGCCGGGTGTCGACGACGACCGCGCCCCGGAGCAGCGGCGGGCGGACGCCCTCGCGCAGCTGGCCGACCGTGCGCTCGACGACACCGGCCCCGCGACCGGACCTGCCGGGCGGCCGCACGTCAGCCTGGTCCTGACTGAGCCGACGTGGCGGGCGCTCCGCGGACGCGGTGACCGATCGGCCGACGAGTTCGGGCCGGATGGCACCCGCCGCCCGGGCGAGCCGGCCCGTGAGACCGGCAGGGGTAGCGCAGCCGAGGGGAGGGCACGGAGGCGGCCGGGCGCCGGGAGCGCCGTCGACGTCGGTCGCGCGCTCGCCGGCGTGCCTCCGGTGTGCGACGAGGACGGGAACCCGTGGCCGGCCTCCGAGGTGGGGCGGGTGCTGTGCGACTGCCACGTGACCCGCCTCGTCGTCGACGCCGACTCGGTGCCGCTGGACCTCGGCCGCACGCAGCGCCTGTTCAGCGCCCATCAGCGGCGGGCGGCGACCGTCCGCGACGGTGGGTGCGGATGGCCGGGGTGCGGCACGCCGGCGCGGTGGTGCGAGCTTCACCATCTGACGTGGTGGGACCGCGACGGCGGTCCGACGGACCTGAGAAATGCAGTCATGCTCTGCTCGTTCCACCACCACCAGGTCCACCGACGAGATCTCACCGTGCACCGCCAACCGCCCGACCCGGCGGAGGAATCGCCAGGCAGCCGACGGCTCAGTCGCTACCGATTCACCACGCCGCACGGGCGTGACGCGATCACCCTGCGGGTCAGCGGCCCCGGGGGCCCATGACCTGCACGGTGGTGCCCAGGTGCCCAGGTGCCCAGGTGCCCAGGTGCCCAGGTGCCCAGGTGCCCAGGTGCCCAGGTGCCCTGGTGCCCTGGTGCCCTGGTGCCCTGGTGCCCTGGTGCCCTGGTGCCCTGGTGCCCTGGTGCCCTGGTGCCCTGGTGCCCTGGTGCCCTGGTGCCCTGGTGCCCATGAGGTCGTCGGGCGTCAGTGGCCGACGCGCGGGCTCCAGCCAGTGGCACGCAGGCGCTCGAAGCCGTCGAGCATGAGGTCGAGGGCGAACTCGAACTCGGCCTGGTCGTCGCAGCCGCGGGCGACCACGGTGCCGTCGTCGTGCGTGGCGGTCAGCACGGTCGCGGCGATGTTGGGGAAGTGCTCCGCGAGCGCCTGCAGCATCGCCTGCTGGACCTCCGGCGATGCGTCCTCGTCCGCCCCACTGCCGTCGGCGCCGGACGCGTCGGGACCGGCGGGCTCGTCGAAGAGCTCCTGCGTGAACCCCCACATGCGGCTGCCGAGGGCGTGCATCACGTGGTGCGTCAGCTCGTCGCTGAACCCGCCGGTGCGGAACGTGCCGATCACCGAGTCGATGTAGCCGAGCACCGCCGGGGTGCGGGAGGTGCGCGACTCGAGCACGGAGCGGCCCCACGGGTGCCGCAGCAGCACCCGCCGTGCCGACAGGACCCGCAACCGGATCGCCGTGCGCCAGTCGACGCCTGTAGCGGGCGGGTCGATCTCGGCGACCAGCAGCTCAACCATGCCGTCGAGCAGCTGCTCCTTGTTGGCGACGTGCTTGTAGAGCGCCATCGGGACGACGTCGAGCTCCTGGGCCAGCCGGCGCATGCTCAGCGCCTCGATGCCGATCCGGTCCGCGAGCGCCGCGGCCGCCGTGAGCACCCGGTGTCGGTTGAGGCGCGGACGCGTGGCAGCGGCCGACGGGCGGGCCATGGGCGGCTCCGATCCTTGACAGGCGTACGCCGTACACCCTAGCGTCCGGGGCATCAGGTGTACGGCGTACACCCACCGGTTCGGCAAGGAGTTCTCGGCGGAAGGGTGAGTGCCCGACCCGTCGTCCCACCGTGCCGACCGCACCCCGACGCCCACCCTCGACGCCAACCCCCGATGCCCACCCCCGACGCCCACCGCCGACGCCCACCGTCGACGCCACGCGCGGCCCTCGTGCCGCCGCCCCATCCACCGAAGGAGCCCGCCATGGACTCGAACCGACGCACGGCCTTCGTCGCCGGCGCCCTCTACCTGCTGACGTTCGCCTCGTCGATCCCGGCCGTCGGGCTGCTCGCTCCGGTGCTGCACGACCCGCGGTACGTGCTCGGTGCGGGGGCCGACGCCCGCGTCCTCACCGGCAGCCTGCTCGACCTGGTCAACGCCGCCGCGTGCATCGGCACGGCGGTGGTGCTGTTCCCGGTGGTCCGCCGCCAGCACCAGGCTGCGGCGCTCGGCTTCGTCGCCGCGCGGCTGATGGAGGCGGCGATCATCGCGATCGGTGTCGTGAGCCTGTTCACCGTCGTCACCCTGCGGCGCGCCTACGCGTCCGACCACACCGGCGACCCGGCCACGCTCGTCGCGGTCAGCACAGCGCTCGTCGACGTGCGCGACTGGACCTTCCTGCTCGGGCCGAGCCTGGTACCCGGCATCAACGCCCTGCTGCTCGGCACCCTCCTGCTGCGCTCCGGGCTGGTGCCTCGCGCGATCCCGGTGCTGGGGTTGGTTGGTGCCCCGCTGCAGATCTCTGCCGTGCTCGGGACGGTCCTCGGGATGAACAGCCAGGTGTCGGTGTGGTCGGCGGTCGGTGTGGCGCCGATCTTCTTCTGGGAGCTGTCGCTCGGTGTCTGGCTGGTGGCGAAGGGCTTCCGTCCGTCGCCGGTGATCGGCGTGCAGGGTCGGACCGCGGCGGCGCTCCCGGTCGCTCCCTGACGGCTGGCGCCCCGGTCCTGGCCGGTGGCGAGCTGGTCCTGACGGGTGACGCCCCGGTCGTGACGGGCGGCGAGCTTGTGCTGACGGGTGGCGCGCCCGCCCTGACGGTTGGCGCCACGGTCCTGGCCGGTGGCGAGCCGGTTCTGACCGGTGGCGAGTCCGTCCGGGCGGGTGGGGGCGCCGGTCAGTCGGTCGACGCCGGTCGGATGCGCTCGAGCAGCAGGACGGCGATGTCGGCCACCTCGGGGACGCCGACGGCAGCCGTGCGGCCCGCTGACCCCTTCGTGTTGGCCCCGGCCGGTGCGCCCGACGGGTCTGCGGTGCCGGGGGTCGGGTCACCGCTCGACGGCGTGGACGGGGTGGACGACGCCACCGCGGCGACGCCGTCGGACAGCATGACCGTGCAGTAGGGGCACGCCGTCGCGATCGCATCCGCGCCGGTGGCGACGGCCTCCTGCGCACGGGCGGTGCCGATGCGGGTGCCGATTGTCTCCTCCATCCACATGCGCGCGCCGCCGGCGCCGCAGCAGAACGAGGTGGACCCGGACCGCGGCATCTCGGCGAGCTCGACACCGGGGATCGCGGCGATCAGCTCGCGGGGCGGTGCGTAGACCTGGTTGTGCCGGCCGAGGAAGCACGGGTCGTGGTAGGTGATCCGCAGCGGGGCGCGGGTGGATCCGGTGGTCGCGGGCGCGGCCGCGGCCGACGGCCCCGTTGTGGCAGGGGCGGCAGCCTCGTCGTCGGCCGGCCGCTCGATCGGCGTCAGCCGACCCTCCGCCACCAGGCGGTTCAGCAGCTCGGTGTGGTGCACCACCTCGTACCGGCCGCCGGCCTGCGGGTACTCGCGCGCGAGCGTGTTGAAGCAGTGGGCGCACGTCACGACGACCTTCGTCGCCTTCGCCTCGGAGAGCGTCTCGACGTTCTGGGCGGCGAGGGTCTGGAACAGCAGCTCGTTGCCGGCCCGCCGGGCGGGGTCGCCGGTGCACGACTCGCCCTCGCCGAGCACCGCGAACGACACCCCGGCCGTGTGCAGCAGCTCGGCGACCGCCCTCGTCGTGCGCTTGGCCCGGTCCTCGTAGGCGCCCGCGCAGCCGACCCAGAACAGGTACTCGACGTCGGCCGCGCTCTCCACGTCCACGCCGACCACCGGCACCTCGAACGGCAGGCCCTTCGCCCAGTCCAGCCGGCCGCGCGCCGGCATGCCCCACGGGTTTCCGCGCCGCTCCAGCTTGGTGAAGGTGCCGGTGAGCTCGGCGGGGAACGCGGACTCCATCAGCACCTGGTAGCGCCGCAGGTCGGCGATGGTGTCGACGTGCTCGATGTCCACCGGGCACTGCTGGACGCAGGCGCCGCACATGGTGCAGCTCCACAGCACGTCGGGGTCGATCACGCCCGAGCCGACCAGGTCCATGCCGAGGTGCGGGTCCGTGACGGTGGGGTAGCGGCCGTCCGCGGTGCGGTGGACGGAAGGGGTGGCGTCAGACGTGGAGCCCGCCGACGAGCGCGACGACGCCGACGAGCCCGACGACCCCGCGGCTCCGGCGGACCTGTCCGAACCCGCCACGGCTGCAGCCCGGGCCGCCCGCACGTACGGAGCGGTCGCCGCCGCCTGGTCCCGCAGCGCCAGCACCAGCAGCTTCGGGCTGAGCGGCTTGCCGGTGGCCCACGCCGGGCACTGCTCCTGGCAGCGCCCGCACTCGGTGCAGGTGGCGACGTCCAGCAGCCCCTTCCACGTCAGGTCCTCGACGGCACCGACCCCGAGCCGGGCGTCGTCGGGAAGCTCCTCGATCGCGGCCAGATCCAGCGGGGAGCCGTCGGGCGCACGCATCGGCGCGAGCGGACCGAGCGCCGGGCCGCCGGACGGACGGCGCCGCGCGTACACGTTGACCAGGGCGAGGAACCGGTGCCAGGCGACGCCCATGGTCGGCTGCACGCCGACCACCACGAACCAGGCCATCGAGCCGAGGATCTTCACGGTCGCGGTCAGCGTCACGGCCGTCTGCAGGCTCGCCGTCCCCGCCCCGGCCCACGCCGACCCGTACCAGGCCGTCAGCGGGAAGTGCCACGCTGACGCGATCGGCGACCCGGTACGGGCCGCGAGCGCGTACTCCAGCCCCCGCAGCACCAGCACCGCGGCAACCACCAGCAGCACGGTCGCCTCGACGAACACCGCTTGCGCCTGCGACGAGCCGAAGAAGCGCGACGCCTTCCGCTCGGCGGCCTGCTCGCCACGTCGCGGCCGGACCACCTGGCGCAGCGCGATCAGGTAGACGATCCCGACGAGCGACGCCCAGGCAATCCCCTCGGTCAGCCACTCGACGGGCGGCAGGTGCCCGATCACGGGCAGCGAGTACGACGGGTCCACCACCTGCCCGTACCCGGACACCAGCGTGAGGAACAGGACCGGGAACGAGACCATCACCGCCCAGTGGGCGATGCCGACCCAGACCCGCCGCTGGAACCGCAGGTGGAACACGACCTCGCGCAGCAGGGTCGCCAGCCGCGGGCCGACGGGACGCCACCGACCCGGCAGGGGCTGGCCGATGCGGATGGTCGCGACGATCCGGGTCACGCCCCACGCGAAGACGGCGACCCCGACCACCGTCGCGACCAGGACCAGGACGAGGCACGTCACCTGCAGCGGCGTCACCGGGACACGGTAACCGCTCGCCTCCGAGCGGCCGGGACCGGTTCGCGCCACGGGGCCACGGGACGGCTCAGCGCCGCTGCGTGCCGCGCCGGGCGCGCCGCGGCGATGGCGCGGGGATGGCGCGGCCGGTGCACGCTCGGCTCCCGGGGTCCGACGGGCCTCCCGGTACCATGGCCGCAGCCCCCGCCCTCGACAGGACGGAGCGGACCGATGCTCTGGCTGCTGGCCACCCACCTGGCCGCAGCCCTCGTCGCGCCCGCACTGGTGGGACGCCTCGGACGTCGGGCGTTCTGGGTGTTGGCCCTGGTCCCGGCATCGGCGGCGGTCTGGGCACTGAGCTGGACGGAGCGCGTCCGCGGCGGTGCGGCCCCGCAGGTGACGGTCAGCTGGATCCCTGCCCTGGGGCTGGACCTCGACCTTCGTCTGGACACCCTGTCCTGGCTGATGACGCTGATCGTCGGTGGCGTCGGGGCCCTCGTGCTCGTCTACTGCCGGGCGTACTTCAAGGCCGATGCGCAGGGCCTGGGACGGTTCGCCGGGGTGTTCCTCGCCTTCGCCGGCTCGATGCTCGGGCTGGTGCTCAGCGACGACCTGCTGCTGCTGTTCGTCTTCTGGGAGCTCACCACGGTGATGAGCTACCTGCTGATCGGCCACTACGCCGAGAGCCGCAAGGCGAGCCGCCGGGCGGCGATGCAGGCGATCGTCGTCACCACGGCGGGCGGGCTGACGATGCTGGTCGGCCTGGTGATCCTGCAGCACGCGGCCGGCACCTCCCGGCTGAGCGAGCTGCTGCACGACCCGCCGCACGGGCCCGCGGTGACGGCCGCGGTGGTGTGCGTGCTGGTCGGCGCCGCGACCAAGTCGGCGCTGATCCCGTTCCACTTCTGGCTGCCCGCGGCGATGGCCGCACCCACGCCGGTGAGCGCGTACCTGCACGCCGCCGCGATGGTGAAGGCCAGCGTGTACCTGGTCGCCCGGTTCGCGCCGGCCTACGCCGACCTGTCGGTGTGGCGGTGGCTGGTGCTGATCGGTGGCGGCGGCACGCTGCTGCTCGGTGGCTACCGGTCGCTGCGGCAGCACGACCTGAAGCTGGTGCTGGCGTTCGGGACGGTCAGCCAGCTGGGGCTGATCGTGCTGCTGGTGGGGCTGGGTACCCCGGCGGCGGCGCTGGCCGGGCTGGCGATGCTGGGCGCGCACGCGCTGTTCAAGGCGGCGTTGTTCCTGGTGGTGGGCACGGTGGACGCCGCGGCCGGCACGCGCGACCTGCGCCGGCTGTCCGGCGTGGGCCGCGAGCTGCCGTGGGTGGCGGGCGCGGGTGCGCTGGCCGTCGCGTCGATGATCGGGCTGCCGCCGTTCGCGGGGTTCGTCGCCAAGGAGGCGGGGCTAGAGGGGGTAGCCGGGCTCGGCGGGGCCACCGGTGCTGTGGTGCTGGTCGTGGTGGCGCTCGGGTCGGTGCTGACCGTGGCGTACGGGTTGCGGCTGTGGTGGGGGGCGTTCGCGACGAAGCCGGCGGTGCTGTCCGCCTCGGCGGTCGAGCACGCGGACGGCAGCGCGACGACGACCCCGATCAGCGCGGCCGCAGCCGGCGCTCCCGGGACGCCCGCCACCGTCCGACCCTCCTCACCGGTGCTGGTCGTGCCGGCGCTGGTGCTGGCCGCCCTCGGCCTGGTGGTCGCGCTGGTGCCCGGCTACGGGGAGGGCCTGCTGCGGCCCTACGCCGACGGGTTCACCGCGGGTCACGCCGCGTCGGGCGGTGCCGACGCCGGTGCGCACGTGGGCCACCTGACCCTCTGGGCGGGGCTCACCCCCACGCTCGTCATCACCCTCGCCGTGCTGCTCGCCGGTGCGCTCGCCTTCCGCGCCCGCGACGGCGTCGAGCGCGCCCAGGGCATGCTGCGCCTGCCGCCCCGGGTCGACGCCGACCACCTCTACCGCCGCTCGATGCGCCGGCTGGACGACGTCGCCGCCGACGTGACGGCGTTCACCCAGCGCGGTTCGCTGCCGGTGTACCTGGGCCTGATCCTCGGCGTCTTCGTGGTCGGCGTCGGCACCGCCCTGCTGACCGGCACCCGCCTGCCGACCCGCGTCGTGCCGTACCACGCGCTGACCGAGGTGGCGTTCGCCCTGGTCAGCATCGTGGCGGCGGTGCTGGCGGCCCGGGCCCGGCGCCGGCTGAAGGCCGTGATCCTCACCGGCATCGGTGGGTACGCGGTCGCCGGGCTGTTCCTGCTGCAGGGTGCACCGGACCTCGCGCTGACGCAGGTGCTGGTGGAGACCGTCACGCTGGTGGTGTTCGTGCTGGTGCTGCGGCGGCTGCCGCCGTACTTCTCCGACCGGCCGCTGGCCGGGTCCCGCTGGCTGCGGCTGGGGATCGGGGTGGCCGTCGGGCTGGTGGTGGCCGGCATCGGGCTGATCGCGCCGGGCGCGCGGGTGCACCTGCCGGTGTCGGCGGCGTACGCGCAGGAGGCCTATGCGTTCGGCGGCGGCAAGAACGTGGTCAACGTGACCCTGGTCGACATCCGCGCGTGGGACACCATGGGCGAGATCTCGGTGCTGCTGGTCGCGGCGACCGGCGTCGCGTCCCTCGTCTTCGTCTCCCGGCGCACCGGCCGCATCTTCCGCGCGCACGACGCGCCGGCCGACCGTGCCGTGTGGGGCGGCGCCGCCCACCCGCGGGCCGTCGAGGTGCGCGGCGGCGAGGGGGACCCGACTCGCGGTCCCGTGCCGGGTCCGACGACGAGGCCCGGACCGTCCGCCCCGGGATCCGGCCGGGCTCGCGAGTGGCTGCGCGCCGGGCGGACCCTGGCGCCGGTGCGCCGGTCGGTGATCTTCGAGGTGGTCGTCCGGCTGCTGTTCCACACCATGGTCATGTACTCGCTGTTCCTGCTGTTCAGCGGGCACAACAACCCCGGCGGCGGGTTCGCGGCCGGGCTGGTGACGGGCATCGCGCTGATCGTGCGGTACCTGGCCGGCGGGCGGTACGAGCTGGGGGAAGCCGCGCCGGTGCAGCCCGGGGTGCTCCTGGGCACCGGCCTGTTCCTGGCCACGGGCGTGGCGGTGGCTCCGCTGCTGCTGGGCGGCTCGGTGCTGGAGTCGGCGATCGTCGACCTGCACCTGCCGCTGGTCGGCGACGTGCACGTGGTGACCAGCCTGGGGTTCGACGTCGGCGTGTACCTGGTGGTGGTCGGGCTGGTGCTCGACGTGCTGCGCAGCCTCGGTGCCGAGCTGGACCGGCGTGCCGAGTTCGGGGAGGACGAGGTCGAGGAGTCGGTGCCGGACCTGCGCCGCACGCCGCACCCCGCCGGGTTCCACCAGGGGGCGTCGCGATGATCGACATGACGCCCGACCTGACGCTCGTGATCACCGCCGCCGTGCTGGTGACCGTGGGCGTGTACCTGCTGCTGGAGCGCAGCCTGTCGCGCGTGGTGGTGGGCATCATCCTGATCGGCAACGGGCTGAACCTGCTGATCCTGGGCGCCGGCGGCCGCGCGGGCCGGCCGCCGATCCTGGGCGGCCCGCCGGGAGCGACCTCCGACCCGCTGCCGCAGGCGATGGTGCTGACGGCCATCGTCATCACCCTCGGCCTCACCGCGTTCCTGCTCGCCATGGCCTACCGCTCGTGGCAGCTCAACCGGCACGACGAGGTGCAGGACGACGTCGAGGACCGCCGCATCGCCCGCCTCGCGGCTCGCGACCGGCTGGCGGTGGCCGACCTGGACGCCGACGACACCTCCACCCTCGAGCAGGAGGCGGAGGAGGCGCGCGACGAGACGGACCGCGCGGTGGCGCTGGTCGACGGCCCGTCCGACGAGCGGCCCGAGCCACCGGAGGACCGCCGATGAACGACTGGTCCTGGCTGGTCCCGCTGCCCGTCGTCCTCCCGCTGTCCGGCGCCGGACTGACGCTCGCGCTCTACCGCCGACCGCGCGTCCAGCGGATCGTCTCGGTGACGGTGCTGGTCGCCGTCCTGGTGTCCGCCGCGACCCTGGCCGTGCTTGCCGACCGCGGCCCGCTGGTCGCCGAGATGGGCAGCTGGGCGACGCCGGTCGGCATCAGCCTGGTGGCCGACCGCCTGTCGACCCTGATGCTCACCGTGTCGGCCGTCGTCGTGCTCTGCGTGCTCGTGTACTCGCTCGCGCAGGACCAGGGCGCCGGCGAAGAGTCCGCGCCGACGTCGATCTACCACCCCACCTACCTGGTGCTGGTGGCGGGGGTGGCCAACGCGTTCCTGTCCGGCGACCTGTTCAACGTGTACGTCGGGTTCGAGATCCTGCTCGCGGCGTCCTACGTGCTGCTGACCCTCGGCGGCAGCCGGGAACGGCTGCGCGCGGGCAGCATCTACGTGGTCGTCGCCATCGTCAGCTCGTTCCTGTTCCTCGCCGCGATCGCCGCCGTCTACGCCGCCACCGGCACGCTGAACCTGGCGCACCTGGCGCAGCGCCTGCCGCAGATCGACCCCGGCGTGCGGCTGACCCTGCAGGTGATGCTGCTGGTCGCGTTCGCCATCAAGGCGGCCGTCTTCCCGCTGTCCGCCTGGCTGCCGGACTCCTACCCGACGGCGCCCGCCCCGGTCACCGCCGTGTTCGCCGGCCTGCTGACCAAGGTCGGCATCTACGCGATGATCCGCACCCAGTCGCTGCTGTTCCCCGGCGGGGCGGTGGACACGGTGCTGATGTGGGCGGCGCTGGCCACGATGCTGGTCGGCATCCTCGGCGCCGTCGCGCAGGACGACATCAAACGTCTGCTGTCGTTCACGCTGGTCAGCCACATCGGCTTCATGGTGTTCGGCATCGCCCTGTCCACCCACGCCGGCTGGACGGCGGCCATCTACTACGTGGTGCACCACATCACCGTGCAGACCGCGTTGTTCCTGGTCACGGGCCTGATGGAGCGGTACGGCGGCACGCTGTCGCTGTCCCGGCTCGGCGGCCTGGCCCGGCTCTCACCGGTGGTGGCGGTGCTGTTCTTCGTCCCCGCCATGAACCTCGCCGGCATCCCGCCGATGTCCGGGTTCCTGGGCAAGCTGGGGCTGCTGCAGGCCGGCGTCGCGAACGGCACGCCGCTCGCGTGGACGCTGGTGGTCGGCAGCGTCGTGACGTCGCTGCTCACCCTGTACGCGCTGGTCAAGGCGTGGAACAAGGCCTTCTGGCAGACGCCGCCCGAGCCGCTGCCGGCCGGTCCGGTGCCGCCGGGCATGATCGGCGCCACCGGCGCCCTGGTCACCGCCAGCCTGGCGCTGACCGTGTTCGCCGGCCCGCTGTACGCCTACACCGGCCGTGCGGCACAGGCGCTGGCCGACCGGACGCCGTACATCCAGGCCGTCCTGCCCGAGGGTGACCGCGGCACCGGCCGCTCGGCCCATCTGGCCTCCTCACCGGGGGGTGCCGGATGAGGCGGCGCTCGCAGTGGCTGGGGATCGTGTGGCTCGCCGCCGTGTGGGTGCTGCTGTGGGGCGACCTGACCTGGGGCAACGTGCTGGCGGGCCTGGTGCTGGGCGCCGTGGTGACGTGGGGCCTGCGGATGGTGGCGGTCGACTTCCACGGGCGCGTGCACCCGTGGCGGGTGCTGGTGCTGCTGGCCCGCTTCGCCGTCGACGTGGTGCGCGCCTCGATCGAGGTCGCGACCATCGCCCTCACGCCGGGGTACACGCCCCGCGGCGCGGTGATCGGTGTCCAGCTGCGCAGCCACTCGGACCTGTACCTGACGCTCACCGCCGAGCTGGTGTCCCTGGTGCCCGGCTCGCTGGTGGTCGAGGCGCACCGCCTCACCGGGATGCTCTACCTGCACGTGCTGGACCTCGACCGGTCCGGTGGCGTCGAGGCGGTGCGGGCCGACGTGCTCGCGCAGGAGGAACGGCTGCTGCGCGCCCTCGCGTCGCCGCAGGAGCAGGCCGCGGCGGGGATGGTGCCGGCATGAGCGCCGCGCTGGGGGTCGCCGTGGCGGTCGCGGCGGTGCTGATCCTGGTCGGCGCCGTGCTGGCCATCGTGCGCGCCGAGCGCGGGCCGTCGATGCTCGACCGGACGGTCGCCCTGGACATCGTGGTGACGTGCCTGGTCGCGGCCGTGGCGCTGTACGCCTCGCTCGAGCGGCGGGCCGACGTGGTGCCGATCCTGGTGGTGCTCTCGCTGGTCGGCTTCATCGGGTCGGTGACCATCGCCCGGTTCGCCGCCGTCGAGCCGGAGGACGCCCGCCGCGTGCGCACCCGCGAGGAGGTCGCGGCGGAGGACGAGGCCCGCCTGCGCGCCGAGCTGGCGGAGGCGGCGGCGCGGGAGGTTCCGGACGCGACGGAGGACGACGAGCTGGTGGGCGACCCGGCGGCGCCCGAGGACGACCAGCCCGCGGGCGACCCGGCGGCGCGCGGCTCCGACGACGGAGGTGCCCGATGACCGCCGCCGCCTGGTCCACCGTCGCCGACGTCGCGTCGATCGTGCTCATGCTCGGCGGGGCATTCCTCTGCTTCGCCGCCGGCGTCGGGGTGCTGCGCTTCCGCGACCTGCTGGCGCGCATGCACGCCGCGACCAAGCCGCAGGTGCTGGGTCTGGTGCTGGTGCTGGCCGGGCTGGCGCTGCGGCTGCGCAGCGGCGGTGCGGTGTGGGCGCTGGTGCTCGTCGTGGTGTTCCAGCTGCTCACCGCACCGGTCGCGGCGCACCTCGTCGGACGCGCGGGCTACCGCACGGGCAAGGTGAGCCCGGGCGTGCTGGCGGTCGACGAGCTGACGGCCGAGCTGGACCGGCGGCACGGGATGCCCGCCGACGACGAGGACGGCGGCTCCGGGGCCGACATCGGCTGAGCTACGCCGGCAGCTCGGGCCGCTTGCTGTTGACCTTCGCCGTCAGCCGCGCGGTGCCCCGGCTGGCCAGCGCGCGGGCCAGCGCCACGACGGCCCCGGTGATCGCCGCGGCCAGCAGCACCTCGCGCAGGCTGATGTCGTCGTCCTGCGACTCGGGCGCCGGCGGCTCGTGCCCGGCCGCCGCCACCCACGCGCGGTCCAGCAGCTTCTGCGCCAGCCACGCGGCGCCGACGGCCACACCGGCGCCCACCAGCTTGGCCAGCATCGACTGGGACTGCTTCTCGGGCATGCGGGCCTCCGGTCTGCGGCGGGACGACGAGAACCGACGCTAGCGCCGTCCCCGCCGGGCCGCTGGCCGCGCGGCCGCGGCTCACCCGCCACGCGGTCGTCCCAGGGCTGCGCTGGGGGCCCGTGAGGGTTAACGTCAAGGGCATCCACTCGATGGATGAGGTGACCGGCGATGACGCGTGAACCCCCGCTCGAGCATCGGCTCGACCGCCGTCCGGAGCCCCACGGTGACCAGCTGACCAGCGTCGGCCACCACCGCTCCGACCGCCTGACGAACCTGCGGACGGAGCACAGCGTGGACCATCGTGCCGAGCCGCACCACACCCCGGCGGTCCTGCACCGCGAGGTGGTGTCCGTCGACGTGCCGCTGCCGGCGGACGTCGTCTGGGAGCACGTCCGCAAGCCCGAGCTGATCCACCGCTGGTACGGCTGGGACCGGGACGACCTGGCGGACGACATCGAGCGGATCTTCCTCGACCACGCCGAGGTGGAGCACGACCACGTGCCCGGCACGTCCATCCGGCGGCTGCGCTGGCACCACCACGAGGACCTCGAGCTGCGCTGCCGGGACGACAACCCCGGTCACACCCTGGTCACGGTGCACCGTGCCGCCCGCGACCTGTCCGTCTCGTTCGACGGCGTCCGGGACGTGGTCGACGAGAACTGGATCAGCTCCGTCCACCAGCTGCACTTCGCGCTGACCGTGCACCGCGGGGAGGACCGCCGCACGTTCGCGGTGCACGGCCTGGACGCCGGCCCGCACCAGAACCCGTTGATGTACCGGGCGGGGCTGCACGGCGCGCGTGGCGTGCCGATCGGCGGTCACGTCGAGGCGACGCGCCCTGACGGCACCAAGGTGGGCGGGACGGTGGTGTACCGGACCGACCTGCAGTTCGGCGTGTGGCTGCACGGCATCGCCGAGTCGCTGCTGGTGATCCAGGAGGTGCCGGTGGCCAGCCACCCGCCGCACGGCGCCGTGAACGCGATCCTCAACACGTACGGCCTGTCCGACGAGCTGCGCGAGGAGGCGCAGCGCCGCTGGGCCGGCTGGTGGGACGGCCACCGGCACCACACCTGACGGACCGCGCCCGACGGAACCGCACCCCACTAGCCCGCGCCCGACGGCGGCAGCGACCGCCGCGGCACGGGCTACAGCGGCCGCTGCCAGGTGCCGCTGACGCCGGCCGGCCGGAAGCCGAGCGCGACGTTGATCGCCAGCATCCAGCGGTTCTCCTGCGCGTTCCACGTGCCGACGCGCTGCACCGACGGCCGCTGCCGGATCAGCGCCTCGAGGTTGGCCGTCTTGACCAGCATCCCGAGCCGGTGACCCCGGTGGGCCGCCACCACCAAGGTGTCGCCCTGGTGCACGTACTCGTCGGTGTGCGACGGCATCCAGAAGTTGGTGAACGCCGCCAGCCGTCCCGTCGGCACGTGCTCCGCCGCCGTCACCAGCAGCTCGTAGCCCGCGTCGTGCAGCATCCGCTCCTGCGCCCGGACCCGCTCGCCGTCCCACACCTCGGGGCGCCAGTCGACGTCGCCGAGCGGTGCGTCCGTGCTCATCTGCGCCAGCAGACCGGCGTACTCCTCGAGCCACTGCTCCGGCACGTCGGTTCCCCAGGTGTGCAGGCGGTAGTCGGCACCGGCCGCCGCGGCGGCGTCGTCGGCGTGCCGGCGCAGCAGCGCGGGGTCGACGGGCAGGTCGAGCTGCGACCGGCGGTCCACCTGCGCCAGCGTCCAGCCGGTGCGCCGCAGCCAGGCGACGGCGGGGTTGTCGAGGTTGACACGGCCCGCGCCGGTCGGTGACTCGAGCGCACCGGGGCCGGCGGGCGGCTCGACGCGGTCGCCGGTGTGGGCCATCAGCAGCGTGCGGCCGTCCGCGCGCGCGACGGCTGCGGCGGCGTCGAGGAGAGCGGTGCCGATGCCGCGACGGCGGTGCGCCGCGGACACGTTCACCTCGACGAGCGCGCTGTGCCGGTTGTCCCGCAGGGGCAGACCGACGGAGGCCTCGCCGATGACCGCGGCGGCTGGGTCGCCCGCGTCGGAGCCCGGCGTCGGCGACTCGTCGGCGACGGCCACCAGCCGCACGGTCCGCTCGGCATGCGAGTCGCGGAGCTCGGCCAGCTCCGCCTGGGGGGAGTCGGCGCGGTCGGCGTTGCCCCACACGTCGATGCTCCCGGCGGTGCGGACGCGGTTGGCGCCGAGCAGCAGCCAGGCATCCGGGGCGTCGAGCGTGGTCGGCACCGGCACCTCGCGCACGGTCCACGTGGTGGTGGTGGTGGTGGTCGTCATGCCTCCAGGGTCGACGCCCGGCCCCGGTCCGGTCGAGGGAATTGAGGCAGCCGCGGCCCAATATCCGGTGCGGCCTACACTGCGTTTCGGACATCCGAACTTTCGGAGGGACATGAGCGTGGACCCGGCCGTCGGACTCGGCACCGACGCGCCCGAGCCCGCGTCGCCGCCCCTCGACGTGCCCCAACCGGCTGGGTCGCCCCGCGCCGTGCCGCCGGCAGCGGCCCCGTCGTCGACCGGCTCAACGCGGCCGCCCCGCCGCCCGATCCGCGCCCGCGGGGGCCTGCTGCACCTGCTCGGTCCTGCGTTCGTGGCCTCGATCGCCTACGTCGACCCGGGCAACGTGGCCGCCAACCTCACCGCCGGCTCCCGCTACGGCTACCTGCTGCTGTGGGTGCTGGTCGCGGCGGACGTGATCGCCGTGCTGGTGCAGTACCAGTCGGCACGGCTCGGCCTGGTGACCGGCCGGTCCCTGCCGGAGGTGCTCGGAGACCGGATGCCGCGCGGCGGTCGCCTGGCGTTCTGGGTGCAGGCCGAGGTGGTCGCGGGCGCGACCGACCTGGCCGAGGTGGTCGGTGGCGCCCTCGCGCTGCAGCTGCTGTTCGGCCTGCAGCTGGCGGTCGGCGGGCTGATCGTCGGCGTCGTGTCGCTGGTGCTGCTCGCCACCCAGGACCGGTACGGCCAGCGCCGGTTCGAGCTGGTGGTGGCGGCCCTGCTCGCGGTGATCGGGCTTGGGTTCCTCGCCGGTCTGGCGGTGCGTCCGCCGGAGCCCGCCGGCGTGCTGCACGGCCTGGTGCCGCACTTCGCGGGCACCGACTCGGTGCTGCTCGCGGCCAGCATGCTCGGTGCCACCGTCATGCCGCACGCGATCTACGCGCACTCGGCACTGGCGCGGGACCGGCACGGGCACCTCGGCACCGGTGCGGCACGCACCCGGCTGCTGCGCGCCACCCGGTGGGACGTCGGCGGCGCGCTCGCGGCCGCCGGTGTGGTCAACATCGGCCTGCTGCTGCTGGCCGCGACCGGCCTGCGGCACGTCCCGGGCACCGACTCGATCCCCGGTGCGCACGCCGCGATCGTCGCCTCCCTCGGCACCGCCGTCGGCCTGGCGTTCGCCATCGGCCTGCTGGCCAGCGGCCTGGCGTCGACGTCGGTCGGCGCCTACGCCGGGTCGGTGGTGATGGACGGGCTGCTGCACCGGCGGGTGCCGCCGCTGGTCCGCCGCACGGTCACGCTGGTGCCGGCCGTGGTGCTGCTGGCCCTCGGCGCCGACCCGACGTGGACGCTGGTGGTCAGCCAGGTGGTGCTCAGCTTCGGCATCCCGTTCGCCCTGGTGCCGCTGGTGCGGCTGACGCGCGACGAGCGGCTGATGGGTGCGGAACGCACCGGGCCGTGGCTCAACACGGTGCTGCTGGCCGTCGTCGGGCTCGTCGTCGCGCTCAACGTCGCCCTGCTGGTGCTGCTCCTCCGGTAGCCCGAGCGGGGTCGTCGGCAGCCCCGTCGGCCCAGCCCAGCGGGGGGAGTGCCGGGGTAGGGCCCTCGGTCCCAGGGGCCCGGAAATCGCCGTGCCTACCCTGACGGTGTCCATCTCTGGACCCGTGAGGAATGCAATGTCGCACCTCCAGACCCGGCCCCGTGCCGGCACCGACGCCGTCGCCGACGGCGCGCACCGCAGCGCGCCCGCACCTCGACCGGCCTCCGTCGGACTTCCATCCCTGCGCGTGTTCGGACGGGCATCGTGACCACTTCGCACCCATTCCCTGGCATCCCCGACGTCATCAACGGCAACGGCGCCGTCGCCCACGTGATGAAGCACGTGTGCGGCGGCGTGATCGGCTACCCGATCACGCCCTCCACCGAGATCTCCGAGACCTTCGAGGCGGCCCGCGCCGAGGGCCAGCTGAACGTCTGGGGCAAGCACCCGTTCTTCGTCGAGACGGAGGGTGAGCACTCCGCCCAGTCCGGCGCGCTCGGTGCGGCGCTGACCGGCGGCAGCTACGTGTCCAACGCCTCGTCCAGCCAGGGCATCCTCTACGCGCTCGAGTCGCACTACGTGACGGTCGGCAAGAAGATCGGCGGCTTCGTGCTGCAGGTCGCGGCCCGCGTGGTTTCCAAGCACTCCCTCAACGTGATGGCGGGTCACGACGACGTCTACGCCCTGCTGCCCGCGGGCTACACCATCCTGTTCGGCGCCAACCCGCAGGAGGCCGCCGACCTCGCGGCGATCTCGTACCGCGCCTCGGCGCTGTCGCTGATCCCCGTCGCCAACGTGATGGACGGGTTCGCCACCAGCCACGTGATGAGCGAGGTGCTGCTGCCGGAGCCCGACCTGCTGCGCACGTACCTCGGCGACCCGGCCGGTCGCATCCCGTGCCCGACGGTCGCGCAGGAGATGCTGTTCGGCGCCAAGGGCCGCGTGTTCTCCCTCAACCAGTACCTCGACCGGCACGTCGAGGACCTGGCGCCGGAGGACCTGGCGGCCGTGCGGGCGCACCTCGCGGCGATCGCAGAGAAGGTCGAGGCGGACGACGCCGGTGACCTGGTGGCCGAGACCGCGGCGTGGCTGCCGGCCGACCTGCAGGGCCAGTGGCGGCGCGCCTGGGTGAACGCCTGGCCGCTCGGCACGCGGCAGCGGGTCCCCGCCCTGGTGGACGTGCACAACCCCGGGCTGACCGGGCCGGTGCAGAACCAGCCCGACTTCCAGGCCGGTGCCGTCGACCACCGCACTCACTTCGTCTCCGCCGTGCCGGCGCTGGTGCGCCAGGCGATGGCCGAGTACACCGAGCTGACCGGCCGCGAGTACGCGCCGGTGCGCGCCTACGACTGCGAGGACGCGGACTACATCGTCGTCGGCCTCGGCTCCATCACCGACGACGCCCGTGCGGTGATCCCGTACCTGCGCTCCCGCGGCGTCAAGGTCGGCGTCCTCAACATCACGCTGCTGCAGCCGTTCCCCGAGGCCGAGGTGGTCGAGGCGCTGCGCAACGCCCAGGCGGTCACGGTCCTCGAGCGGTCCGACGACACGGCGCTGACGCGCATGGTGACGCAGGCGCTCTTCCGCGCGCGGGCCAACGGTGAGAGCGGCGTGGCCCACCCCGGCATCCCGGCGATCACCCGCAGCCCCCGGCTGACGACGGCGATCTTCGGGCTCGGCGGGCACGACGTGCAGCCGCGGCACCTGGTGGCCGCGTTCCGCAACATGGCCGACGGCGGCAGCGCGCCGCTGGTGTACCTCGGCTCGCAGTTCTTCTCGTCCGACGCCCCGCCGGCCGCCGCCGCGCTGCAGGACCGCCTGCGCGCCGCGTACCCGGAGACGGTGGCGATGGCCCTCACCACCGAGCCGAACCCGGCCCTGCTGCCGCCCGAGGCGCTGCGGATCCGGTTCCACTCGGTGGGCGGGTACGGCACGGTCGCCAGCGGCAAGCTGCTCACCGACGTGCTGGCCGGCGTGCTCGACATGCACAGCAAGTCGGCGCCGAAGTACGGCTCGGAGAAGAGCGGTGCGGCGACCAACTTCTACATCACGCTGAGCCCCGAGCCGGTGCTGCTGACCAACGCCGAGCTGGAGGACGTGGAGGTCGTCGTCTCCCCGGACCACCAGGCCTTCGTGCACACCAACCCGCTCAAGGGTCTGGTCGAGGGCGGCACGTTCATCATGCAGTCCGACCTGGCGCCGCTGGACCTGTGGCGGTCGCTGCCGGCCCACGCCCGCCGCACCATCCGCGAGCGGCACATCCGGTTCCTGGTGGTCGACGCGTTCGCCGTCGCCCGCAAGCACGCGCCGACCCCGGAGCTCGAGACCCGCATGATGGGCATCGCCTTCATCGGGGCCGTCGCCGGTCACGTCGACCGGGTGTCCCACGGCGCCACCGCCGAGGCGATCGAGGCCAAGATCCGCGCGCAGATCGCCAAGAAGTTCGGCCGCAAGGGCGACGCCGTCGTCGAGGCCAACATGTCGGTGATCCGCGACGGCGTGGCCGCGACGCACCTGGTCGCGTACGACGAGCCGGAGTTCCTCGCCGCCGAGCAGCAGCCCGCCGCGCGCAGCACGCGCACCCTGGCCCTGTCCGCGTCGATGTGCCCGACGGCCACCGGCGCCCGCGCCACCGCGCTGTTCGACCCGGCGTACTACGAGGACCTGATCGCCCGGCCGTTCCGCGAGGGCACCATCGGTGAGGCGCCCGTGCTCCCCGGCACCGGCCTGTTCATGCCGGTCGGCACCGGTGCGGCCAAGGACAAGGGCATCTTCCGGCGCACGGTGCCGGCGTTCGACCCCACGTCCTGCACCGGCTGCCTCGAGTGCTCGCTGGTCTGCCCCGACGCAGCGATCCCGACGCAGGTGCACGAGATCCACGACCTGCTGACCACGGCGATCGGCCAGATCGACGCACCGGAGCCGCAGCGTGAGGCGCTGCGCGCCCAGGTGTACCCGTGGGCCGAGGCGATCCGGCGCAGCTACCGCGACGACTCGTCCGACCGGTCGTTCGCGGACGTGGCGGCCACCGCGGCGAGCACGCTCGACCCGAACCAGCGCGCGGTGATCCGCAACCTCGACGCGGTCGTCGCGCAGCTGGCGACCTTCCCGGTGGCCCGGACCCGGCCCTTCTTCGACGCGATGGAGAAGGAGCAGCCGGGCACCGGCGGCCTGTTCTCCGCCGTCGTCGACCCGTGGAAGTGCACGGGCTGCCTGCAGTGCGTCGACGTGTGCGGCCCCGGCGCGCTGACCTCCGTGGACCAGGACGCCGACGTGCTGGAGACGCTCCAGCAGCGGTTCGAGACGATGACGCGGCTGCCGAACACGCCGTCGCGGTTCACCGCCGGCGCCACGTCGCCGGACGGCGACACCAAGCGGCTGATGCTCGACCACACCGCCTACTACTCGACCACCGGCGGTCACGGCGCGTGCCGCGGCTGCGGCGAGGTGACCGCGATCCGCCTGGTCACGGCCCTGAGCCACGCGGTGGGCGAGGACAAGCGGCGCTCGCACCTGCGCGAGCTGGACGAGGTGCTGGACAGCCTGCACTCCACGCTGGAGGCGCTGGACGCCGGGGCCGACGAAGGGGCCGTCGATCCCGCCGCCCGCGCCCGGATCGACCGGATCACCGGCGCGATCGAGCAGCTCGAGCACCGCCAGTACCTGTACGAGGGCGGCCCGACGGGCAACGGCCCGGCGCCGGTCGTCATCGCCAACTCCACCGGCTGCTCCAGCGTGTACGCGTCGACCATGCCCTTCACGCCGTACCTCGACCCGTGGGTCAACAGCCTGTTCCAGGACGCCCAGCCGCTGGCCGTCGGCCTGTTCGAGGGCATCGTCGCGCAGGTGATCCCGCAGGTGCGGGCGCTGCGCGTCGCCAAGCTCGAGCTCGCCGGCGAGTACGACCCGGCGGTGCACGACGCGGCGCTGCGGACGTTCGGCTGGCGCGACTTCACCGACGAGGAGCTGGCGCTGCTGCCGACGTTCCTCACCATCGGCGGTGACGGCGCGAGCTACGACATCGGGTTCGGTGCGATGTCCCGCGTGCTCGCGGGCGGCACGCCGATCAAGGCCCTGGTGCTGGACACCGGTGCCTACTCCAACACCGGCGGGCAGGCGTCCACCGCCAGCTTCACCGGTCAGGACTCCGACCTGGCGCGGTACGGCAAGGCCCACCGCGGCAAGCGGGAGCACCGCAAGGAGCTGGGGCTGCTGGCGTCGTTCCACCCGAACGTCTTCGCCTGCACCACGTCGTCCGCGCTGCACGGGCACTTCCTGTCCACGGCGGCGGAGATGCTCGCCTACAGCGACGGCGCCGCCGTCATGGAGGTGTACGCGCCCTGCGGCACCGAGAACGGGATCGCGGAGAACCTCTCCAACGCCCGTTCCCGGCTCGCGGTGGAGTCCCGGATGAGCCCGCTGTTCGTGCACGACCCCCGTCGCGGGGACACGCTGCCGGAGCGGTTCAGCCTGGACGGCAACCCGGACGTCGACGGCCTGTGGACCAGCTCCACGGTCGAGTACGTCGACGAGAACGGGGCGCTGCAGCTGCTGAACACCCCGCTGACCCCGGCCGAGTTCGCGCTCGGCGAGGTGCGGTTCTCCAAGCAGTTCCACCGGCTGCGTCCCGACGAGGAGGCCGGTGCGACGCCGATCGCCGAGTACGTCGAGCTGGCACCGGAGGCCCGTGCGGGTCGCGTGCCGTTCGTGCAGGCGACCGACGCGGACCGGCACCTGATCAAGGTGGCCTGCTCCGCGGCGATCGTCGACCTGGTCGAGGACCGCAAGCACTACTGGCAGACGCTGCAGTTCCTGTCCGGACGGACCGACGCGACGCTGTCGGCAGCCCACCGGGCCGAGATCGCCGAGCTGACCGCCCAGTACGAGCAGGCGGTGACGGCCCGGGAGTCGACGCTGGACGAGATCGCGGCGGCGATGGCCGAGCTGGCGGCGTCGAGCGCGGCACCGGCCGGCATGGGTCAGACGATCCAGCTGCGGCCCACCGGGTTCGCGGGTGCTGCTCCGGCGGCGGCTGCGGCGGGGACGGCGACGGCGGTCGCCGACCGGCCGATCTGGCTGGACCAGGCCGACGAGCACCTGTGCAACGACTGCGGCACCTGCTACCAGGAGCTCCCGCAGATCTTCGAGAAGGCGACGATCGTGGTCGACGGCGCCGCCCAGACGGTCGGTCGCATGAAGGCCGGCGCGCTGGACGGTCTGGAGATCACGCCGGAGCTGGCCAAGCGGATCGCTCGGGTCAAGGCCACCTGCGACGCGGAGATCATCCGATGAGCACGCCGACCGTTCCTCGTACCGAGGGGACCGCCGGCTCGCCCGACGGCCGGGAGGACGTGCTGCGCTGGGCAGGCGCCCGCACGGCCCTCGAGCAGACGCAGGACGAGGTGGTCGCGCTCGGCGCCAGCCCCGCGGTCTCGTCGTTCCGCAACCAGCTCTCGCTGCTGGAGAAGCGGCTGGTCGCCGACCCGCGCTCGTTCCGCGACATGTTCGTCGCGGACGGCATGGCGGCCGTCGCGTGGGAGTTCCAGCAGCCGGAGCTGTCCGCCGGGTTCATCAACCGGCTGTGGGACATGCTGCTGCGCGGCGACGAGGTCAGCACCGTGCTGATGCGGTTCCTGTGGGACCTGCCGGTGGGCAAGAAGCGGGCGTTCATCCGCGGCATCGACAAGCACCTGTCCGACCGCTACCCGATGTTCGACGGCCTCTCGGTGGACTGGCCGGCGGGCAACACCATCCCGCCGTACGTCCGCTCGGCGGAGGACCGTGCGGTCGACTTCGGCCTGGTGAACAAGGGGTACCTCGGCTACATGGACCTGGGCTACACCGCCCGGGACGTCGACCTGTTCGTGTGGCTGGAGGCGCTGCGCGACAAGCAGTGCGCCGAGTCGCCGTGCGAGCTGGGCGTGCTGGTGGAGGGCCACAAGGAGCCGCAGGGCGGCTGCCCGGTGAAGATCCACATCCCGCAGATGATGGAGCTCATCGGCACCGGGCGGTTCCGCGAGGCGCTGGAGATGCTCGAGTCGTGCAACCCGCTGCCGGACGTCACCGGCCGGGTGTGCCCGCAGGAGCTGCAGTGCCAGGGCGTCTGCCTGCACAAGACGGCCATGTCGATCGGGCAGCTCGAGTGGTTCCTGCCCGAGCGGGAGAAGCTGGTGGACCCCGGTGCCGCCGCCCGGCGGTTCGCCGGTGTGCGGGACCCGTGGGTGGCGCAGGCCAAGCCGCCAGTCGCCATCGTCGGCTCGGGTCCGTCTGGTCTCATCAACGCCTACCTGCTGGCCGCCGAGGGCTTCCCGGTGACGGTGTTCGAGGCGTTCCACCAGCTCGGCGGCGTGCTCCGGTACGGCATCCCCGAGTTCCGGCTGCCCAACGAGCTGATCGACGACGTGGTCGCCAAGATCAAGCTGCTCGGCGGACGGTTCGTCACCAACTTCGTCGTCGGCAAGACGGCCACCCTGCAGGACCTGCGTGACGCGGGCTTCTGGAAGGTGTTCGTCGGCACCGGCGCCGGCCTGCCGCGGTTCATGAACGTGCCCGGCGAGCACCTGCTCGACGTGATGAGCGCCAACGAGTTCCTCACCCGCGTCAACCTGATGCAGGCCCTGCGCGAGGAGTACGAGACGCCTCTGCCGGCCACCGCCGGCAAGCAGGTGCTGGTGGTCGGCGGCGGCAACACCGCGATGGACGCGGCCCGCACCGCCCGCCGGCTCGGCGGCAACGTGACGATCGTCTACCGCCGCACCCAGGCGGAGATGCCGGCGCGCGTCGAGGAGCTGGAGCACGCGCTCGAGGAGGGCATCGGCCTGTCGGTGCTCGTCTCGCCGACGGAGTTCCTGGGCGACCCGCAGACCGGCTTCGTCAAGGGGGCCGTCCTGGAGGAGATGGAGCTCGGTGAGCCGGACGCCTCCGGACGTCGTCGTCCGGTCGCCACCGGCCGCACCCGCACCGTGCCGGCCGACCTGGTGATCATGGCGCTCGGCAACGCCGCGAACCCCCTGATCAAGGACTCCGAACCACGGCTGCAGGTGTCCAAGTGGGGCACCATCGACCTCGGTCACGAGGGGTCGCAGGAGACGACGCTGTCCGGCATCTACACCGGTGGCGACGCGGCCCGCGGCGGGTCGACGGCCATCCGGGCCGCCGGTGACGGTCAGGCCGCTGCGCGGGAGATCCTCGGCTCGATCGACGTGCCGGACGAGCAGGTGGCCGCCATGGTCGCCACCGCCCGCCGGTACACCGAGGAGGCCGCCTCCCGCCCGGTGATCCTGGCCAAGCGCACGCTCAGCCCCGGCATCGAGGAGCTGACCGTGCACGCCCCCGTGATCGCGCGTGCGGCGCAGGCCGGCCAGTTCGTCCGCGTGCTGCCCACGTCGGACGGCGAGCTGGTGCCGCTGACGCTGGCCGACTGGGACGCCACCGCCGGGACGGTGTGCCTGGTGGTGCAGCAGGTGGGCGTCAGCAGCGCGCTGCTGAACGCGATGGCCCCGGGCGACGCGCTCGCGGGCATCGCCGGGCCGCTGGGCCGGCCCAGCGAGCTGCACCGGTACGACGAGGGCTCGACGGTCGTCTTCACCGCCGGAGGCCTCGGCCTGCCGCCGGTGTACCCGATCGCGCGCGAGCACCTGCGGCTGGGCAACCACGTCACGCTGATCGCCGGCTTCCGCACCAAGGACCTGATGTTCTGGACGGCCGAGGACGAGCGGGTCGGACGGCTGCAGGCCGAGTTCGGCGACCTGCTCGACGTGGTGTACGCGACCAACGACGGCTCGTACGGCGTGCACGGGTTCGTCACCACGCCGCTGGAGGAGATGCTGAAGGTCGGCCGGCCGATCGCCGAGGTGGTCACCATCGGCCCGCCGCCGATGATGCGCGCGGTGTCCGACCTGACGGCCCCGTACGGCGTCCCGTGCGTGGCGAGCCTGAACTCGATCATGGTCGACGCAACGGGCATGTGCGGCGCCTGCATGGTGCCGGTCACGCTCGACGGGAAGCTGGTGCGCAAGCACGCGTGCATCGACGGGCCGGAGATCGACGCCCACACCATCGACTGGGACAAGTTCCTGCCGAGGTTCGGGCTGTTCAAGGCCCAGGAGCAGGCCAGCCGGGTGCGGCACGGGATGGGCTGAGCCCGGGTGGGGCGGGTCGACGTGACCCGCTCGAAGGACTGAAGGACCGACGGCGCCCCTGCGAACACCAGCGGGGGCGCCGTCCCACGTCCGCCGGGCGGGCGCGGCCGATAGCGTGCGCGCATGGTGCTGTGGCAGGTGATCGGGTGGGTCGGGTCCGGGCTGGTCGTCCTGTCGTTGATGCAGGCGCGGGTGCTGCGGTTCCGGTGGATGAACCTCGCCGGTGCCGTTGTGGCGACCGTGTACAACGCCGTGTTCGCCATCTGGCCGTTCGCGGCGATGAACGGGGCGATCGCCGTGATCGACGTGTACTGGCTGTGGCGGCTGCTGCGGGAGCGGCACGACTCGGCGGTGTACGAGGTGGTGGAGGTGGCGCCGGACGACGCCTACCTGCAGCACGTGCTCGGCGTGCACGCGGCGGACATCGCGCAGTTCCGGGCGCCGGCGCCGGGGGCGCCCGTGGCGGAGCGGGGTGCCGACGGGCGGGTCGCGTTCCTCGTCGTGCGCGGCGACGAGACGGTGGGCGTGGTGCTGGTGCGGCGTCTCGACGAGGGTGTCGGGTACGTGGAGCTCGACTGGGTGACGCCGCGGTTCCGCGACTTCACGCCGGGGGAGTTCGTGTACCGACGCAGCGGCGTGTTCGCCGAGCACGGGTTCCGCCGGCTCGTCGTGCCGACCGGGCAGGCCGACTACCTGACGCGGGTCGGCTTCCGGCAGCAGGCGGACGGCTGGGTGCGCGAGGTCGTGGCGGCCTGACGAGGCCAGGCCGGGCGGCGGCCGTCCTCTGCGTAGGTCAGGGGTTGGCAGCGTCGATCGCCGCGAGGCGCGGGTCGCCGATCACGCCCATCACCACCCGGATGCCGAGCTTGCCGAGCGTGTTCTGCATCGGCGGCCCCATGTGGCCGGTCACCACCACCTGCACGCCGTTGTCCCGCAGGAACCGCACCACACGGGCGTGGTGAGCACCCTCGCCACCCTCGTCGTGCGCGACGTCCCACCGCACGTCGTGGACCTCCCAGCTGCGGATCGTCGCACCGTCAATCGTCGCCACCGCGACCTGCGGGGCGCGGCCCCAGCCGCCACCGACCTGGTCGCCGTGCAGCGCGACGGCGACGACGACGGGTCCGCCGAACGTGGTGGTGGTCTCCTGCTCGATGTTGGGCGTCTCGCTCATGGCGCCATCCTGCCGCGGGCCGTCCCGCCCCGCTGCCGACCCCGCCGTCCTGTCGGTGCCGCGTCGTACGGTCGACGTGTGCCACAGCTCAGCGCGGGTCTGCTGCTCTACCGCCGTGCGGCCACCGACGGTGCGCCGGAGGTGTTCGCCGGGCACATGGGCGGACCGTTCTGGGCTCGAAAGCCGACGCACTCGTGGTCGATCCCCAAGGGGTTGATCGAGCCCGGCGAGGAGCCGCTGGACACAGCCCGGCGCGAGTTCGTCGAGGAGGTCGGCGTGCCGGCGCCGGACGCCGGGTACCGGCCGCTCGGGGAGTACCGGTACTCGTCCGGCAAGCGGCTGCTGGTGTTCACCGCCGAGGCGGACGCGCCGACGGGTCAGGTCGGGGCGGCCACCGTGGAGCTGGAATGGCCGCCGCGGTCCGGACGGATCCAGTCGTTCCCGGAGATCGACCGGTTGGCGTGGATGCCGGTGGACCAGGCACGGGAGCTGCTGGTGGCGGCGCAGGGACCGATGCTCGACGACCTGCTGGCGCTGGTGGGTGCGGCGCCGGACGCCTGAGGGGGCTACGCCTCGCGGTCGGGTCGGCGTGCGTGGTCAGGTCGGTGGGCTAGGCGTCGCGGTCGGCTCGGCGATCGCCGTCCGGCCGGCGGACGTCGTCCCCTTCCGCTGGAGCCGCCGGCAGCACCACCACGCCGGAGTCGAGGTCGGGCGGCCCCTCGACCGGCGCCTGCCGGATGTCGAGCGCGTGCCGGTCCTGCTCGTCGGTGACGTGGTGGCGGGACGGCTGGAACACCTCCACCAGGTCGCCGAGCAGGCCGCTGGCCACGCCTGACCCTTCGCGGGTGGCCGGCCGCGGGCGGGGACGACGACGGTCGAACCACCCGGCCGCCACGGCGCGATCGACGGCGATCAGCAGCACGACCAGGACCACGGCGACGGCGATCCAGGCCCCGGTGCTCATGCCTCCAGGCTCGCACGGATGTGCGCTGCGGCTCCTCCGCGCTCGACCTGGGCGTGCGCTCCAGACCGGAACGCCGTCCATCTGCACGCCTGCACCTCCGCGCGCTAGACCTGCGTGCGCTAGACCTGCGCGCGCTGGACCTGCACGCCCGGCACCGCGACAAGCTCCGCATCCCCACGGCGGGAGGGGCTGGCGACGCCGGCTCGTGCGAGGACCAGCACCGCTGCGGCCATCATCGCCAGGCCGACGGCGTAGGGCCCGGCGTGGTTGATCGACGCGTACAGCGCACCCGCCAGCAGGGGAGCGACCACGCCGACGCCGGCGGTGATCGACTGGATCGCCCCGGCGAGCCACCCCTGCTCGTCGCCGTCGACGGCGTTCGACGCGACTCCGTCCATGGTGGCCTGCGCCGCGCCCTGGCCCGCGGCGAGCACCAGCGTGCCGATGATGAACAGCCACGGCTGCGCCAGCACCGAGGCGACGACCGCCAGGCACAGCATCCCGACGGCCTGCGTGGCGATCCCGCCGAGCAGCACGCCCCGCTCACCGTGCCGGCGCAGCAGCAGTCCCAGCAGCCCACCCTGGATCACGATGTCCACGACCCCCACCACGGCGGTGAGCAGGCCGATCCTGGTCGGCGTCCACGTGAGGGAGTCGAGCGCCAGCACGCTGAAGTTGTTGACGAAGAAGCTGAAGGGGACCGTCACCAGCACGATGCCGACCAGCAGGCCGCGCAGCTCGGGCCGGGTGAACGCGCCGGTCAGCACCCGGAACGGATGCAGGTCGCCGAGCCGGACCGCGCGCGTGCGGCGCTCGGCCGGGAGGCTCTCCGGCAGCAGCACCAGGCTGATCACGCCGATGGCGGCAGCGATCCCGGCGGTGACGAAGACGGGGAAGTCGACGTTCACCGCGGCCAGCAGCCCGCCGAGCGCGGGACCCACCATGGTGCCGATCCCGGACAGCGCACCGAGTAGCCCGAACCGGCGGGCCCGCTGCTCGGGCGGGGTGATGTCCGCGAGGTAGGCGAACAAGGCCGGCAGGTCCCCGGCGGTCGCGCCCTGCACGATGCGACCGAGCACCAGCACCCACAGCGCCCCGCCGATGCCGAAGAGCAGGTAGCCGACCGCGGCGCCGAAGGCGGCCACGACGATGATCGGCCGGCGTCCGACCCGGTCGGACAGCGCGCCGAGCAGCGGGGCGACGAGGAAGGTGCACAGCCCGTTGACCGCCTCAAGCACTCCGACCCAGAGCGCGAGGTGGGTGTGCGGGACGTAGCGGAGCACGACGAAGGGCAGCACGGGGAGCACCACGGTCATGCCGGCGGTGGTCAGCATCGTCAGGACGACGAGCATGATCCAGGCTCGTCGGCCGGGAGCGATCGCTGGTTGCATACCGAAACTGTAGCGATACCACTATGGATGTCAATCCACTTCTGTAACCGCAGCGCTAAGGTGAGCGCGTGACGGAGCCCACCACCACCGGCCGGCGGGAACGGAAGAAGGCCGCGACCCGCAAGGCGATCTCGGACGCGGCGACCCGGCTGTTCTTCGAGCGCGGCTTCGACGCCGTCACCATCCGTGAGATCGCGGACGAGGCGGACGTCTCGCCGACCACCGTGCTGGCCCACTTCCCGCAGAAGGAGGCGCTGGTCTT
This sequence comes from Cellulomonas sp. 73-145, assembly GCA_001898185.1. Taxonomy (GTDB): domain Bacteria; phylum Actinomycetota; class Actinomycetes; order Actinomycetales; family Cellulomonadaceae; genus Cellulomonas. The sequence goes on from MKTI01000006.1 coordinate 536,768, forward strand.
CGACGAGGACGACCAGCAGCGCGCCGAGCTGGTCGCCGTGGTCACCGACCGGCCCGCCGGGGTGTCGCTGACGCAGGCGTTCCACGACCACCTGCGCGACGACCTCATCGCCAACCTCGTCGGCCACGCGGAGTTCGACCGTCGGGTGCGGCAGTTCTGGCAGCTGATCGAGTCCACGCCCGCGCTCGCCGAGTACGGGCAGCGCATGTGGCTGCGGCACGAGGACGCCATCGCCGCCGCCATCGCGCAGCAGCTCGGCCAGGAGGAGCCGGAGGACCAGGTGCGGGTGTTCGCGCGGTTCGTGCTCCAGCTCGCGACGCTCGCCGGCACCAGCAGCGACCGCCTCCGCATGCTCGACGCCGGGTTCGAGCTCCTCGAGCACGGGTGGTCCGGCTACGAGGCGGAGCACGCCCGCACCGACGGTTGAGCCGCCGAACCGTCGTGGCGCCGGTGGGCGCCGCCGGGAGCGATCTGCTGTCGGCGGAACGAGGGGACGCGCGGCACCGCCACGGTTAGCGTCGCGACATGGCGACGAGGTCCGGCGGTGCTCAGGAGCGGGACGGCGCCGATGGCGTGGTCCGGATCGGCGCCCGACGGCCGCCGTGGCGGCTCGCCGTCGGCAGCGTGCTGCGGGACTGGCGCACCGACCAGGGGCTGCGGCTGTCCGACGTGGCCGAGCGGGCCCGCGTGTCCGTGCAGTACCTCTCCGAGGTCGAGCGGGGTCGCAAGGAGCCGTCGTCGGAGGTGCTCGGCGCCGTGACGCAGGCTCTGGGCGGCTCGTTGACCGACCTTGCGCTGGGGGTGGCTCGTCACCTCGCTGCGACCGACGGCCGCCGCCGGACGGTCGCCTCCGGCCCTGCCCGGATCGCGCAGGTCCGCGAGCTGCGGGCGCTCACCACGCCGGCGACGGTGTCCCGCGTCGAGGCACGGGACACCGTCCAGCGAGACGTCCTGCTCCTCGCGGCCTGACGGGTCGCCCGGCCGGCCGGTCGATGCTGTCCGGCCAGGCGTCCGTCGTCGTCCGTCGTCCTACCCCGCTCGCCGCAACGCCCCCTCCCGGCCGACGATCACCCGGTCCGCCAGCCCGTACGCGACGGCCTGCTCGGCGGTCAGCACCAGCTCGCGGTCGGTGTCGCGGCGCAGCGTCGCGACGTCCTTCCCGGTGTGCGCCGACAGCACCTCCTCCAGCTCGGCGCGCACGCGCACGATCTCGTCTGCCGCGAGGATCAGGTCCGGCACGTCGCCGCGCGCCTGCGTTCCGGGTTGGTGCAGCACCATCCGCGCGTGCCGCAGGATCGCCCGGCTGCCGGCCGCACCCCCCGCGACCAGGACGGCCGCATCGGCCGACGCCTGCCCCACGCACGTGGTGAACACGGGCGAGCGGACGTACTGCATGGCGTCGTAGATGGCGAGCATCGCCGACGGCGACCCGCCGGGGGAGTTCACGTACAGGTCGATCGGCATGTCGGGCTGGGCCGACTCCAGGTGCAGCAGCTGGGCGACGACCACGTTGGCCACGTCGTCGTCGATCGCGGAGCCGAGGTAGACGATCCGGTCCGCGAGCAGCCGGCTGTAGACGTCCAGCGCGCGTTCGCCGCCGCCGGCCAGGCGCTCCACCACGTAGGGGACGATCATGGCCGCACCCCGAACCCGACGGGCCCGGTGACCCCGGGCAGCAGCTGGTCGAGGCGCTCCACGACGCCGTCGACGAACCCGTACTCGCGGGCCTCCTCGGCGGTGAACCAGCGGTCGCGCCGCGAGTCCTCCCGGATGCGCTCCAGGGGCTGGCCGGTGTCAGCCGCCACCAGGCCCAGCACGGTGTCGCGCATGTGGCGCAGGTCGTCGGCCTGCACCTCGATGTCGACTGCCGTGCCGCCGATCCCGGCCGAGCCCTGGTGCAGCAGGATCCGGCTGTGCCGCAGGGCGGACCGCTTGCCCTTGGTGCCCGACGACAGCAGGAACTGGCCGGCGCTCGCCGCCCAGCCGACCCCTACGGTCGCCACGTCGTTGGGGATCAGGTCCATCACGTCGCGGATCGCCAGCATCGCCGGCACGGAGCCGCCGGGGGAGCTGATCAGCAGGGTGATGTCCTTGTCGGGGTCGTCGGCCGCCAGCAGCAGCAGCGACGAGCACAGTCGGTTGCCCAGGGTCTCGTCGAGCGCCGAGCCGAGCAGCAGGATCCGCCGGTGCAGCAGGCGGGTGGTCAGCTCGTCGTCGACGCCCGGTCGGTAGGTCGTCTCGTCCATGTCCCCACCGTGCGCTCGGCCGCTGGCCGGGGGAGCCCGGTGCTGCCCGGGGCAGATCTGCCGTCGGCAGACCGAACCACGCACGCCCGTCGGACGCCGTCCGTAGGCTCGAGGCGCCGGCCGGCGCGACCGCCCGCGGGCCTGCCGGCCGCGCAGGCGGGCCCGCACGACCGACCCGTACGACCGATCCCGCACGCCGCTCGACGAGGAGCCCCGATGACCCGCCCCCTGCCCACCGGCGTCATGCTGCGCCGCGACCTGCGCGCCGCGGACGTCATCCCGTTCGCGCGCCGCGCGGACGAGCTCGGGTTCGACGAGCTGTGGGTGGTGGAGGACCTCGGTTTCCGTGGCGGCGTGGCTCAGGCCGGCGCCGTGCTCGCGGCCACCGAGCGCATCCACGTCGGTGTCGGCATCCTCCCGGCGGGCGCGCGCAACGCCGCCTTCGCCGCGATGGAGGCGGCCACCCTGGCGCAGCTGTTCCCGGGCCGGGTGACCATCGGCATCGGCCACGGCATGCCGGCCTGGATGCGTGCGGTCGGCGCCTGGCCGTCGTCCCCGTTGACGCTGCTCGCCGAGCACGTCAGCGCCGTGCGGGCGCTGCTGCGCGGCGAGCAGGTGACCTCGGCCCCCGACGCGCGGTCGGTGCACCTGAGCGACATCGCGCTGGAACCGGTCGCAGTCCCCGCGGTGGTCCCGGATGTGCTGCTCGGCGTGCGCGGACCGCGCTCGCTGGCGGTGTCGGGCCAGGTGGCGGACGGCACGATCCTGGCCGAGCCGTCCACCCCGGAGTACGTCCGCACGGCCCTGGAGCAGATCGCCGCCCCCGGCAGGCACCGGCTGGTCACGTACAACGTCGCGGCGGTGGACGACGACGCGTCGGCCGCGCTGGCCGCCGTGCGTCCGTCGCTCCAGTGGGTCGGCGAGCCGGACGCCGCGCCGCACCTGGAGCCGCTGCCGTTCCGCGACGAGCTCGCCGCCCTGCGCGCGTCCTGCGCCGACCGGACCGAGTTCGTCGAGCGGCTGCCCGCCGAGTGGGTGCGACAGCTGGCCCTCGCGGGCACCCCCGACGAGGTGCGCGGACGGCTCGCCGCGCTCGCGGACGCCGGGGCGACCAGCGCCGTCCTGGTTCCCGTCGGCGACGACCCGCTGCAGGTCCTGACCTCACTGGCTCGCGTGCTGTGATGATGCGGGGGCCGTCGGCAGGCGGCGGGGGGACGACGCCGGGAGGGTGAGTGAGCGGCCGCGCGCAGCCGGAGCGTGAGTACCGCGACGTCACCGTCCGTGCAGCGCCGACCGACGTCCGGATGACCCTCAGCTTCGGGCTGGTGATCGTCGGGGCCGTGGTGGGCGCCCGGTTCGCCGACCGCACGGCCACGGCGGCGGCGACCGACCTGCGCGATGCGTTGGCGGGGGTGCCGTCGTCCCTGGTCACGGTGCTGCAGACGCTCGCGCTCGGCGCGTACGGCGTGCTGGCGCTGGCTGGCCCGGTCTGGGCCCTGGTTAGCAGGCGGTTCGGGCTGCTGCTGCGCGTGCTGGTCGGCGGTGGGCTCGGGGTGGTGGCGTTCGCCGCGCTGGGGCGTGTGCCCGTGGTGGTGTCGTGGACGCAGCACCTGACGGCCGGCGTGGGCGGTGGCGTGCGGTCGTGGGACATCGTCGTGCTCGCCGCGGTGGTCACCGTGGCGCAGTCGGCGGTGGCGCCGCGGTGGGTGCGGGTGCTCCGCGTGCTGCTGGTGCTGCTCGCCCTGCTGCGGGCCGTCGGCACCGTCGACGTGGTCGACGTGCTGCTGGCGATCGGCGCAGGCGGTGGCATGGGTGCCCTGGTGCTGGTGGGGCTGGGGCGGTCGGCGCACCGGCTGACCGGCGAGGGCGTGCGGCTGGCGCTCGCCGGGTCCGGCCTGGCGGTGCGGGACGTCCGGTCGGTCGCGGCGGCGGCGGGCCGGTACGCCGCCACGGCCGTGGCACCGGTCGCCGTCCGGCACCGACGCGGCAGCGACGCGGACACCGGGCCCGTCCCCGTGGTGGTCGCGGGCCGGACGGACGACGTCGTCGCCGTCCCGGGGGCCGCCGCGGCAGTGGACGTCCCCGTGGACGTGCGGGTGGTGGACGAGCAGCTGTGGCGGCTGGACGCCGTGCGGCGGGGCCTGCGGCGGCTGCGGCTGCGGGGCGTCGGCGACGACTCGCCGTTCGGCTCGCCGGTGCGGGTGGTGGCCAACGAGGCGACCTCGGCCCTGGTGGCCGGCAGCCGCGGGGTGCGGGTGCCGACCGTGCTCGCACTGGCCGTCGGTCGCGAGGGGGAGGGGCTGCTCGCGACGGAGCACCTGGTGGGCACCCGGTTCGACGAGCTGCCCGCCGAGCGGCTGACCGACGACGTGCTCGACGCCGCGTGGCGGCAGCTCGCCGCCCTGCAGGACTGCGCAGTCGCCGTCCGGGAGCTGACGCTCGACCACTTCCTGCTGACGGAGGACGGGGGCGTGGCCGTCGTCGACCTCGGCCCCTCCGAGCCGGCGGCCGCCCCCGGTGTGCTGGCGGGAGACGTCGCCGAGCTGCTGCTGACCACGTCAGTGGTGGTGGGCGCCGAGCGGGCCGTCGCCGCGGCGCACCGGGTGCTCGGTGCCGACCGGCTGACGCCGGCGCTCGGTCGGATGGTGCCCGACGCCTTGTCGGCACCGGCCCGCGCGGCGCTCAAGGGGCACCCGGACGCACGGTCGTCCCTGGTCAGCGCCCTGAGCGACGACCTGGGCGTGGAGCGACCGGCGTTCGAGAACGTGCAGCGGTTCCGGCCCCGGACGCTGCTGCTCGGGGCGACGCTGGCCGTGGCGGTGTACGCGCTGGCGCCGCAGCTGGCGGACCTGCCCCAGCTGGTGGACACGGTCCGCACCGCCGACTGGCGGTGGCTGCCGGCGGTGCTCGCCGCCTCGGCGCTGACCTACCTCGGCGCCGCGCTCGGCCTCGCGGGCGGCACGCCGGGGCGGGTGCCGCTCGGTGAGTCCGTCGGCGTCGCGCTGTCCGCGTCCTTCGTCGCGACGTTCGCCCCGCCCGGCGTCGGTCAGGTGGGCCTGAACATCCGCTACCTGCAGAAACGCGGTTTCCCCACACCGGTCGCCGCGTCCGCGAGCGCCGCCAAGGAGGCCGCCGTGCTGACCGCGCACGTGCTGCTGCTGGTCACCGCCGCGGTGTGGGCGGGCTCGGCACGCGCGCTGACCGGTGAGCTGTCCCGGCTGCCGTCCCCGCTGGTGATCGCCGCGGCCGTCGGCGGCACCCTGGCCGTGCTGGGCATCGCGGCCGCCGTGCCGAACGTCCGTCGGCTGCTGCGCGAGCGGGTGGCGCCGGCCGTCCGGGCGTCCGCCGGCGCGATGCGCCCGCTGCTGTCCGACCCGGGCAAGCTCGCTGCCCTGGTGGCGGGCGTGGCGCTGGTGCCGGGCGGGTACGCCGTCTGCCTGTACCTGTCGGTGCGGGCCTTCGGCGTGCACACGCCGTTCGTCGCGGTGGCGCTGGTGTCGCTGACGGCCGGCGCGGTCGCCACTGCGGCCCCGACGCCCGGTGGCGTTGGCGCGGTCGAGGCGGTGCTGCTCGCCGCGCTGACCGGGGTCGGGGTCCCCTCGGGATCGGCCCTGGCCGCCGTGGTGCTCTACCGGGTCGCCACCTTCTGGCTGCCGATCCTGCCGGGCTTCGCGGCGTTCCGGATCTTCACCGCCCGAGGCGTGCTGTGACCGGGTGCGGCCACGCCGCCGCCCGCCCGTCGTGCAGATCCCTGCCCGGACCACGCCGAAGGAGCGCCCACCGATGACCACCGTCCTGACCTGCACGGCCGTGCTGTTCGACTGCGACGGGGTGCTGGTCGACTCGGATTCGGTGGTGGTCCGCTCGTGGACCCGCTGGGCGCAGCGGCTGGGGCTGGAGCCCGACGTGGTGCTCGCGACGGTGCACGGCCGGCGGGCGGCCGACACGGTGGCCGAGTTCGTCGAGCCGGCCGGGCGCGAGGCCGCGCTGGCCCTGATCGACGCCCTCGAGCTGGAGGACGCGGACGACGTCACGGTGATCCCCGGCGCCGCGGCGCTGCTGGCGTCGATGCCGGCCGACCGGTGGGCCACCGTCACCTCCGGCTCGCCCGTGCTGGCCCGCGCTCGGCTGGTCGCCGCGGGACTGCCCGTGCCGGAGGTGCTGGTGACCAGCGCCGACGTGACCCACGGCAAGCCCCATCCCGAGGGCTACCTCGCCGCGGCGGCCCACCTCGGCGTGCCGGCGGACGAGTGCCTGGTGCTCGAGGACTCACCGGCGGGGATCCGCGCCGCCCAGGCGGCGCAGGTGCGCCACGTGGTCCGCGTCGGCGACCGCGAGCTCGGTGACCTGCGGGCCGACGCTGAGGTCCCCGACCTGCGCAGCCTCCGGTGGATGGGTGACGGCCTCGAGGTGCACTGACCCGCGCGCAGCGGGCGCGCGGCGTGTGCGGGTGCGCCATGCCGCGCGGGCGCGCCAGGCGGCCCGGGCGTGCCAGGCGGCGCGGGCATCACGCCGCCAGCAGCCGCCCGTCCTCCATCGTCAGCACGCGGTGGCAGTGGTGCAGCACGTCGTGGTCGTGGGTGACCATCACGGTCGCCACCGACGCGCGCTCCGTCCGCTCGCGCAGCAGCGCCACCACGTCCTGGCTCCGGGCCCGGTCCAGGGCTGAGGTCGGCTCGTCGACCAGCAGCAGCGACGGGTGGGTGGCCAGCGCCCGCGCGATGCCGACGCGCTGACGCTCGCCGCCGGACAGCTCGTGCGGGCGGCGGTCCGCCTTGTGCGCCATGCCCACCTGCTCCAGCGCGCGCGTCACGTCGAAGGCGTCCCGCCGCCCGCGCAGGTGATGCACCAGCCGCAGCTGGTCGGCGACCGTCAAGGCCGGCACCAGGTTGCCGGACTGGAACACGAACCCGATCTCCTCGAGGCGGAAGCGCGCCCGGCGTCGCGCGCTCAGCGAGGCGAGATCGTGGCCGTGCACGGTGGCGGTGCCGGACGTCGGGCTGGTCAGCGCTCCCGCGACGGCCAGCAGGCTCGACTTGCCGGCGCCGGACGGGCCGACGACGGCGACCAGCTCGCCCGGCCGCACGACGAGGTCGACGGAGTCCAGCGCGCGCACGATCCGGTCGCCGTCGCCGAGCTCGAGGCTGACGCCGGACATCACCAGGCCGGTACGGGACGTGTCGGCGGCACCGGCCGCCGGGGTGGGGACGGTGGACGTGGTCATCGCTGGCCTCCGAGCGCGGTGAGGGGGTCGATCCGGGCGATGCGGAGCACGGCCAGTCCGGCGCCGACCAGCCCGAGCGTGATCATCAGCACGGCCGCTCCGGCGACGGGCGCCGCCTCCAGGGCGAACGGCACGCCGTCCGGGATCAGGGCGCCGAGGCCCAGCCCGATGCCGGCGCCGACCGCGGTGAACGTCACCAGCAGCACGGCCGCCTGCGTGAGCCCGTCCCGCAGCAGGAACCCGGTGGGGGCGCCGACGGCGCGCAGCACCGCCAGCTCGTGCTGCCGCTGCACCGTCCACACGGTGAAGAAGGCCCCGATCACCAGGGCGGCGATCACGTAGAGGAAGGCGGTGATCATGCTGATCGTCGTCGTCTCCGCGGTGTAGCCGGGCGAGCTGGCGAAGGTGGCCTGCAGCGAGCGGGTGGTGGTGTCGGCCGCCTGGTCGCCGGCCGCGACGTCGATGCCCGACGCGGCGAGGGTCGAACCGGCGGCGCTGCGCAGCGCGACCACGCTGGCGGTGTCCAGCGCGTCCGCCGCGATCGCAGCCGCCGTCGGGGCGCCCGCCGCCGACCGACCCGAGGCGATGTACTGCCACGTCCGCAGCGGCAGGTAGCCGACGTCCACGTGCCCGAAGGTGTCCTGCTGCGCGGTGAACCCGACCACCCGCAGCGTGGTTCCCACGCGGTCCAGGGTCAGCACGTCGCCGACGCGGACCCCCGTCTTGCGGGCGGTGGCCGAGAGGACCACGTCACCGGGCTCGGTCAGCGCGGGCCGGCCGTCCACCTTCGGTGCGAGGAACGAGTCCGGCGCGACGCCGAACAACGTCAGGTCCACCGGCGTGGCGTCGGCCTTGCGGGTGTTGACGATGGACACGCCCAGCAGCTGCGCGTCGGCGACCTGTGGCTGGCCCGCCCACGCCGCACGCTGCTTCTCGTCGACCACCGACTGCGAGAACGCGTTGTCCGTCTTGGTGCCGGCCGAGAACGCCATGGCGGTCACCGGCAGGTTCTTCAGGCCCGAGACGCCGTCGTTCACCAGGCCGCTGGACAGGCCGGACAGCATCACGGTGAGCAGCGCCAACAGCCCGATCACCAGGCCGACCAGGAGGAAGCGGCTGCGTTGGAAGGCCAGCGCGCGCAGAGCGAGGAACATCGGGCTCCTTGACGACGGGGACGAGCGGGCAACATACCGACACTGTGTCGGCATGTTGCCAACAGTACGTCGGCAACGAAGGAGTGCCAAACCTGGCCTCGTCGGACCCCCGGCCGGCGGTGCGGCGCCGGTCGACAGTCAGCAGGGCGGCCCGCAGGCCGCCCTGGACCGGGCCGGCGCGCGAGAGTGTGGCCATGGCACCGGGAGGGGATCGCATGCACACCGGGGCACAGGCACCCGGCAGGCGTGCGCGGGTGGTGCTGACGTGCGGGCCGGCCGGCTCCGGCAAGACGACGCACGCCCGCAGGCTCGAGGAGTCGGGCTACGTGCGGCTCTCGTTCGACGAGGAGGCCTGGCGGCTGGGCCACCGCGACCACCCGTTACCCGCGGCGGCCGCCGCCCAGGTCCACGCGGTGATCCAGGACCGGCTGGTCCGCCTGGTCGGGGAGGGCCGGGACGTCGTCGTCGACACGTCGTTCTGGTCCCGCGCGTCCCGCGACGCCTACCGCGCGCTGCTCGCACCCCTCGGCATCACGCCGGTGACCCACTATCTGGCGACACCCGAGGTGCAGGTCCTGGCCCGGCTCACCGACCGCGCGGGCGCCGGTCCGCACGACGTCCCGGTGCCGGCGCCTCTGGCGCGCGCCTACCTCGACGGTTTCGAGGTGCCGACGGCGGAGGAGGGGCCGCTCGTCGTCATCCGGCCCGACTGACGGCGGCCGCACCCTGCGCTGCAACTGCGCCGCGACCGACCGACAATGGCCGGCGGCGCTCACCACAGGGCGCAACGAAGGGGAGAGCGATGTCCACCACGATCAGCAAGCACGGCCACGCCTGCATCCGCCTCGAGAAGGACGGGCAGGTGCTGGTCCTCGACCCGGGCGTGTTCAGCGACCCCGCGACGCTCGACGGCGCCGGCGCGGTGCTGATCACCCACGAGCACGTCGACCACGTGGTGCCGGACAGGCTGACGGCGGCGCTCGCAGCCGCACCCGACCTGCAGGTGTGGGCTCCCGGCGTGGTGGTGGACCAGCTGGTCGCCGCCGGCGCACCGGCCGACCGCCTGCACGCCGTCACCGAGGGCGACACTTTCACGGCCGCTGGGTTCGAGGTGCAGGTGGTCGGTCACGACCACGCGGTGATCCACCCGTCCATCCCGGTGGTCGCCAACGCGGCCTACCTGGTGGACGGCGTCGTGCTGCACCCGGGCGACTCGTTCACCCCGCCGCCCGCAGGCGTGCACGTCGAGGTGCTGCTGCTGCCGGTGAGCGCACCGTGGATGAAGCTCAGCGAGGCCGCCGACTACCTGCAGGCCGTCGCGCCGCGCGTCGCCGTGCCGATCCACGACGCGATCCTCAGCGACGCCGGCCTGGGGCTCGTCGACCGCGTGATCCCGCAGGTCACCGGCGGGGTTGCGGAGTACCGCCGGCTCGGAGCGGGCGAGACCCTGTCCGTCTGACGCCGCGCCGAAGAGCACCCGAGAGAGAGGCTTCATCAGCATGCGTGCTGTCGTCATGTACGCCCCCGGCGACGTCCGGGTCGACCAGACCGCGCGGCCGACGATCGTCGAGCCGACCGACGCGATCATCAAGCTCGCCGCCACCTGCATCTGCGGGTCGGACCTGTGGCCGTACCGCGGCATCGACAAGGTGGACCACCAGCCGATGGGCCACGAGTACGTGGGCACGGTGGAGGAGGTGGGCTCCGCCGTCACCGACCTCAAGGTCGGGGACTTCGTCGTCGGGTCGTTCTTCTCCTCGGACAACACCTGCGAGATCTGCCGGTCCGGCTACCAGACGTACTGCGTGCACCGCGGCCCGGGTGCCGTGCCGGGCGCGCAGGCGGACTACGCCCGGATCCCGAACGCCGACGGCACCCTGGTCGCCACCCCGGGCCAGCCGGCGCCCGAGCTGATCCCCTCACTGCTCGCGGCATCGGACGTGCTCGGTACCGGCTGGTTCGCGGCAGTCGCCGCCGAGGTCGGCCCGGGCAAGACCGTCGCCGTGGTCGGTGACGGTGCCGTCGGCCTGCTCGGGGTGCTGGCCGCCAAGCAGCTGGGGGCCGAGCGGATCATCGCGATGTCCCGGCACGCCGACCGGCAGGCGCTGGCCCGGCGGTTCGGGGCGACCGACATCGTCGAGGAGCGGGGCGACGCCGGCGTGGCGCGGATCAAGGAGCTCACGGGCGGCCTCGGCGCGCACTCCACGATCGAGGCGGTCGGCACGGAGGAGTCGATGATGCAGGCGATCCGGGCGACCAGGGCCGGCGGGCACGTCGGCTACGTCGGGGTCTCCCACGACGTGTCGCTGCCGGGCCAGGAGCTGTTCAGGTCCGGTGTGCACCTGCACGGCGGCCCCGCGCCGGTGCGCCGGTTCCTGCCCGAGCTGATCGAGCTGATCTGGGACCGCACGATCGACCCGGGCGCGGTGTTCGACCTCAGCCTGCCGATCGAGCAGGCGGCCGAGGGCTACCGGGCGATGGACGAGCGGCGCGCCATCAAGGTGCTGCTCACCGTCTGACGACCTCACCGTCTGACGACCTCCCGTCCGACGACACCGTCCGACGGCCCGCGACACGGAAGGACGAGGCCCATGAGGTTCACCCGGAGCGGCGGCGCGACCGGCGCCGGTCCCGCCGACTGGTTCACCGGCACCGTCTTCATGGAGGGCATCCGCAACCCCGACGGCCAGTCCGCCGTCGGGGCGACGCACGTCCGGTTCGCACCGGGCGCGCGGACCGCCTGGCACCGCCATCCCAAGGGTCAGACGCTCTACGTCACCGACGGGATCGGCTACGTCGGCACCCGCGACGGTCAGGTGCAGGAGATCCGTCCGGGCGACGTGGTGTACGTCGAGCCGGGCGAGGAGCACTGGCACGGTGCGACGCCGGACCGCTTCATGGCGCACGTCGCCATCCAGGAGGCCGACGACGACGGGCAGGTCGTCACGTGGCTCGAGCACGTGAGCGACACGGAGTACCGCCGGGCCTGATTCGTTCCGTCGGACCGGGAACACAGCGGGCTCGGCAAGAGTTGAGCCCATCAGACTCAAGTCTGCCCGCCCGAGCTTGCACGACGGGAGCGACCGCCGCAGACTTGAGCCGGTTCGACTCAAGACTTCGGCTCCATCACGGCATCCCGGCAGCATCCGGCAAGGCAAGGAAGGCACACAGACATGGCACGAGCAGTCGGCATCGACCTCGGCACCACCAACTCGGTGGTCGCGACGCTGGAAGGCGGCGAGCCCACGGTCATCGCCAACGCGGAGGGGTCGCGCACGACGCCGTCCGTCGTGGCGTTCTCCAAGACCGGTGAGGTGCTGGTGGGCGAGATCGCCAAGCGCCAGGCCGTCACCAACGTCGACCGCACCATCAGCTCCGTCAAGCGCCACATGGGCACCGACTGGAGCGTGGCGATCGACGACAAGAAGTACACGCCGCAGGAGATCTCCGCCCGCGTGCTCGGCAAGCTGAAGCGGGACGCCGAGGCGTACCTGGGCGAGCCGGTGACCGACGCGGTCATCACCGTCCCCGCGTACTTCAACGACGCCCAGCGCCAGGCCACCAAGGACGCCGGCACCATCGCCGGCCTCAACGTGCTGCGCATCATCAACGAGCCCACCGCGGCGGCGCTGGCCTACGGCCTGGAGCGCGGCAAGGAGGACGAGCTGATCCTCGTCTTCGACCTGGGTGGTGGCACGTTCGACGTGTCCCTGCTGGAGGTCGGCAAGGACGACGACGGCTTCTCGACCATCGAGGTCCGCGCGACCTCCGGCGACAACCACCTCGGTGGTGACGACTGGGACAACCGCATCGTGCAGCACCTGGTCACCGAGGTGAAGAACACCACCGGCGTCGACCTGTCCAAGGACAAGATCGCGCTGCAGCGCCTCCGCGAGGCCTCTGAGCAGGCCAAGAAGGAGCTGTCGTCCGCGACCAGCACCAACATCTCGCTGCAGTACCTCTCGATGAGCGAGAACGGCCCGGTGCACCTGGACACCAAGCTGACCCGCGCGCAGTTCCAGCAGATGACGCAGGACCTGCTGGACCGCACCCGTAAGCCGTTCAACGACGTCATCCGCGACGCCGGCATCAAGGTGGGCGACATCGACCACGTGGTGCTGGTCGGCGGCTCGACCCGCATGCCCGCGGTCACCGAGGTGGTCACCGAGCTCACCGGCGGCAAGGAGCCCAACAAGGGCGTCAACCCGGACGAGGTCGTGGCCGTCGGCGCCGCGCTGCAGGCCGGTGTCATCAAGGGCGACCGCAAGGACGTCCTGCTGATCGACGTCACCCCGCTGTCCCTCGGCATCGAGACCAAGGGCGGGGTGATGACCAAGCTGATCGAGCGGAACACGGCCATCCCCACCAAGCGGTCCGAGATCTTCTCGACGGCGGAGGACAACCAGCCGTCGGTGCTGATCCAGGTGTTCCAGGGCGAGCGCGAGTTCGCCCGGGACAACAAGCCGCTCGGCACCTTCGAGCTGACCGGCATCGCACCGGCCCCGCGCGGCATCCCGCAGATCGAGGTGACCTTCGACATCGACGCGAACGGCATCGTGCACGTGTCCGCCAAGGACCGCGGCACGGGCAAGGGCACGCCGCCGAGGACAAGAAGCGCCGCGAGGAGGCCGAGACCCGCAACTCCGCCGAGCAGCTCGCCTACTCCACGGAGAAGCTGCTCAAGGACAACGCGGACAAGCTGTCCGACGACGTGAAGTCCGAGGTCGAGAAGTCGATCGCGGACGTCCGGACCGCGCTCGAGGGCTCCGACCTCGACGCCGTGAAGACGGCGCACTCCGCGCTGGTGGCCGCCGGCCAGAAGATCGGTGAGGCGGTCTACGCCAACCAGGGCGCTGCCGAGTCCGGCTCGGCGGGCGCGGGTGCCGGTGCGGGCGCAGGCTCGACCGGTTCCGCGACCTCCGACGAGGACGTGGTGGACGCCGAGATCGTCGACGACGAGGACACCGCCAAGTGATGGCTCCTGCTGACGGCACCTCGTCGGGGTCGGGCACGCCCGGCCCCGACGAGGGCGCCCCCCGGTTCACCGACAAGCGCCGGATCGACCCGGAGACGTTCGAGGTGCGCCAGCCCGGCGCGTCGGCCGACGCGGGGAAGACGCCTGACGAGGCCGTGCTCGACGCCGCCGCCCAGGCGGTCGCCGACGCGGACCACCAGCTGGCCGCCGAGACCCTCGAGGAGGCGGAGCGGCTGGCCGCCGAGCGGCTCGACGAGCTGCAGCGCACCCAGGCCGACTACTACAACCTGGACCAGCGCTACTCCGCCTACGTGAAGCGGTCCAAGGCCGAGGTGCTGGCCGCCCACGGGCAGGGCGTCGCGGCGCTCGCCGAGGCGCTCATCCCGGTGCTGGACGACGTCGAGCTGGCACGCCAGCACGGCGACCTCACCGGCCCGTTCGCCTCGATCGCCGAGAAGCTGGAGTCGACCCTGCAGCGGTTCGGCATCGAGCGGTACGGCGAGGCCGGCGAGACGTTCGACCCGAACGTCCACGAGGCGCTGATGCACGCTCACTCGGCGGAGGTGTCCGCCCCGACCGTGCAGATGGTGCTCCAGCCGGGCTACCGCACGGCCGACCGGGTGCTCCGCGCGGCGCGCGTGGCCGTGGTGGAGCCGGAGGCCTGACAATCCTGCTGCGCACCGGCATGCACGCAGGCGCGACGACGACGAGGAGGGAGGCACCGTGACCGGCCAGGACTGGCTCGAGAAGGACTTCTACGCCGTGCTCGGTGTCCCCAAGGACGCCGACGCCGCGACCATCAAGAAGGCCTACCGCAAGCTCGCGCGGCAGCTGCACCCGGACCACAACCCGGGGGACGCCACCGCCGAGGCCAAGTTCAAGGACATCGGCGAGGCGTACGCCGTCCTCTCGGACACCGAGCAGCGTCAGCAGTACGACCAGCTGCGCGCGATGGCCGGCGGTGCCCGGTTCACCGCACCCGGCGGTGCCCGTGGCGGCGCCGCCGGTTTCGAGGACCTGTTCGGCGGCATGTTCGGCGCCGGCGGTCAGGGCGGCACCCGGGTCCGGTACTCCACCGGCGGCGGAGGTGGGTTCGAGGACATCCTCGGCGGGCTCTTCGGCGGCGGTGGGGGTGGGTTCTCCCAGCAGCGCGGGCCGCAGCCCGGAATCGACCTGACGGCCACCACCACGCTGCCGTTCCGCACGGCAGCCGAGGGCTCGACGGTGTCGCTGTCCGTCGAGGGCCGCACGGTCACCGCCCGCATCCCCGCCGGGGTGCGCGACGGCCAGAAGATCCGGCTGCGCGGCAAGGGCCGACCGGGCGAGCGCGGCGCCGAGCCGGGCGACCTGGTCATCACCGTGTCTGTCACTCCGCACCCCGTGTTCACGTCGGAGGGCGACAACCTGCGCGTGACCGTGCCGGTCTCGTTCGACGAGGCGGCGCTGGGCGCGACGGTCGAGGTGCCGACGCTCGACGGCTCCACCGTCCGGGTCAAGGTGCCCGCCGGCACGCCGTCGGGCCGCACCCTGCGCGTCAAGGGCAAGGGCATCCACACCGCCAAGGCCACGGGCGACCTGCTGGTCACCGTTCAGGTCGCGGTGCCGCAGCGACTCTCGGGTGCTGCCAAGGAGGCCGTCGAGGCCTTCGCCAAGGCGACGGCGGACCAGGACGTGCGGGCCGACCTGATGGCTCAGGCGCGAACGTAGGCCCGGACGCGGGCGGGGACGTGAGGAGGTGAGGGGTGTGGACGACGACGCCAAGGTGTTCGTGATCTCCGTCGCGGCGCGGCTGGCCGGCATGCACCCCCAGACCCTGCGCCAGTACGACCGCCTGGGCCTGGTCCAGCCGGGCCGCACCACCGGCCGCGGCCGCCGCTACTCCCGCCGGGACATCACGATGCTCCGCGAGGTGCAGCGGCTCTCGCACGACGAGGGCGTCAACCTGGCCGGCATCAAGCGCATCCTCGAGCTCGAGGAGGAGCTGGAGGCCTCGCGCCGGCAGGTCGAGTTCCTCCGCACCCTGCTGAACCCGGGCCGCCGCATCTTCACCGCCGACCCGACGGGCAACGTGGTCGCCGACCGGCGCCCCCCGTTCACCACGGAGACCGAGCCCCGCCGCACCCCCCGCTGGGTCCCGCGCCAGCTCCTCGCCGGCCCCAGCTCCACCCGCCGCAGCTAGCCCGGAGCCGCCGCCGGGCGGCAGCCGGGTGAACGACCCCCGTTCCCACCCGGGAAGCCGGTGCGGCGCAGTACGGTCCGCGCAACCGGTGCGACGCGAGGAGGGCTCGACCGTGCCCGCCTCGCCCGAACCACGCGACGACGATCTCGCCGACGAGCTCCGCCAGGTGCAGCGAGGGCTTGACCGCAGGGTCCGCCGGGCGCTCCCGCTCATGGTGCTGATGCTGCTCGCCGTGTTCGCGTTCGTGATCACCCTGAGCGTCACCGGGCCCTCGCCTCGGCTGGCGCAGCTGCAGAAGGAGCCGGTCCTCGTCGCGCCGATCCCCGCCGTCGAGCTCGGACGTCAGACCCGCCAGTCGCAGTACGGCATCGACAACGCCTCGGCCTACGTCCTCGTCGCCTACCAGGTCGATGTCACGCCTGAGGGCGCCCTCGCGGCCTGGCGCGCCGCCTACGGGCAGCGCTACGGGCTGCACGACGCGCACAACGCGTCGACCCTGACGACCCTCACGGGCTCCACGCTGCAGGTCAACGTGCGAGTCGCCGCTTCGGACCGCGTGGAGGGCACGGGGAGCGCTGGAACGTTCGGGGCCCCGGCGCCCGGAAGCACGGTCGTCACGGTCGAGGTCTCCGGCAACAGCTGATCTCGCCCCGCCGGCACGGCGAGGGCGCCGGCGCTGGCAGCTCAGAGCCGTGCCGGGCGACGCCACGGGTGCCGCACGAGTCGGATGCTTCTGTCGGCTGTACGCCTGACGTACGTACACCAGGCGTACAGCACGAAAAGGACGCGGCCCCGCGCCCAGGACACGCCGCTGCCGCGCGCGTCCGGTGAGGGGTGCGTCTGCCCGCCGGCACTCGTGGCGGTCGGAGCCTTCGCTCGGGTTCACAGCAGGCCCTGTCCGAGTTGTCGGATTTCTGGACCGGTTCGACCATGGTGTTCGCCACCCAGTCGCCGTCGCACGCCCATCGAGGTGCGGCTCGAGGAAAGGGCCCACCGTGTCCGAGACCGTGCCCGTGACCGTGCCCGTGACCGCTTCCGAGGCCGGGCCCGCACCGGTGCCCAGTCGGCCCGCGCTGCACGACGTCGCGCTGGACCGAGAGCGGATGCGGCGCCGGCGCCTGCTCCGGCTGACCGTCGCGCTGGCCGTCGTGGAGCTGTGGGTGGTGCTCCGGTCGCTGGCGGGCGCCCCGGTGCTGCCGCCGATGCCGCACGTCGACCCGCTGGTGATGGTGCCGGTGCTGTTCTTCGTCGTGTTGATCCTCATGCTGGTCGGCACGCAGGTGGGCGCCAGCCGGTCGCCGCACGTCGTCTACCGGCCCGAGCAGGTGGACGTCACGCTGGACGACGTGATCGGCATCGACCCGATCATCGAGGACGTGCGCCGGTCCATCGACCTGTTCTGGACGCACCGGCGGTTCGCCGACCAGATGGGCGGCACGCCGCGGCGCGGGCTGCTGTTCGAGGGGCTGCCCGGCACCGGCAAGACGATGACCGCCAAGGCGATGGCCGCCGAGGCGGGCGTGCCGTTCCTGTTCGTCTCCGCGACCAGCTTCCAGTCGATGTACTACGGCGCCACCGCCCGCAAGATCCGCTCGTACTTCAAGGCGCTGCGCAAGGCAGCGCGCACCGAGGGCGGCGCGATCGGGTTCATCGAGGAGATCGACGCGATCGCGATGCGCCGCGGCGGCCTGTTCGGGTCGGTGGCGACGGAGCAGGCCGGCACTCTGCCGGGCGTCGGCGGCACCGTCCGCCACGCGATCATCAGCGAGGGCACCGGCGGCGTGGTCAACGAGCTGCTGGTGCAGATGCAGTCGTTCGACGAGCCGATGGGCGGCGAGCGTCTGATGGGTCGGCTGCTCGACGCGGTGAACCTGCTGCTGCCGTCGGACCGGCGGCTGCGTCGTCGTCGGCCTCGTCGGGCGCCCATCCTGCTGATCGCCGCCACCAACCGCGCCGACTCGCTCGACCCCGCCCTGCTGCGCCCCGGTCGCTTCGACCGCCGGCTGACCTTCCCGACGCCCGACGCGCACGGCCGCCGCGCCCTGGTCGACCACTTCCTCGCCCGTCGGGCGCACGAGCCCGAGCTGGACGACCCGACGTTGCGGGACCGCGTCGCCGCCGCCACCAACGGCTGGACGCCGGTGATGGTGGAGCACCTGCTGGACGAGGCCCTGGTCAACGCCCTGCGCCGGGGTGCCGAGACGATGAGCTTCGCCGACGTGGAGCACGCGCGGATCACCGAGCTGGTGGGCATCGGCCACCCCGTGACGTACACGCCGGCCGAGCAGCAGCTGATCGCCACCCACGAGGCGGGGCACGCCGTCACCGCCTGGCTGGTGGCGCCCCGCCGCAACCTCGAGGTGCTGACCATCGTCAAGCGCGGCGCCGCGCTGGGCATGCTGGCGCACGACGACTGCGAGGAGGTCTACACGCAGTCGCACGACGACCTGTCCGCCCTGGTGCAGATCGCGATGGGCGGCTGGGTGGCGGAGGAGCTGTTTTTCGGCGGCACCACCACGGGGCCGGCCTCCGACCTGGCGGCCGCGACGCGCACCGCCGCCCAGATGGTCGGCGCCGCCGGCATGACGGGGTCACTGGTGTCGCTGGCCGCCACCGGCAAGGACGTGGTGGAGGCGGTGCTGGCCGACTCCCGCGCTCGCGACCGGCTCGAGCAGGTGCTCGACGAGGCCCGCAGCACGGTCCGCCGCCTGCTGGCCGGCAACCGCGACCTGGTCGAGGCGCTGCGCGACGCGCTGCTGGAGCGGCACGAGCTGATCGGCGACCAGATCACGGACGTGCTCGAGGCGGCCCGCGCCGCCCGTGAGGGCGAATCACCGGCCCCGCATGCCCAGCCGGCTGCCGCGGGGCACCTGCGCATCGCCTGACCTGCGGGGCCGGCGGGTGAATCCGGCACCGTCCCGCGGGTGGCCCGGGGATGGTGCGCGCCGGTGTCGGTGTTGAGCCCTGTGGACGGCGTGTGGGCGGCTGCGCGGCCCTACGGGGACTGCTGTGGACGGCGTGTGGACGACGCGCCGACACCCTGGGGACGGCGCCCAGAGCGGGTCCCCCGTTCGCCGCGAACGCCCTGGCCAGGGCCCTGTGTCGGTGGTGCTCCGTAGGATTGCCTCACCATGCACAGGGTGAAAAACGACATGGCTGTAACACAAGCCCTTGTGGCTGGTGGCAAGCCGGACCACTAGGTGTAGTGTCGGCATCCGACGCACGGCGCACCGCTCCAGCGGGTCGCCCACCGACGTCGGGGCACTCGGCAGCACGTGCCGGGAGCGACGAGACGCAGCAGAGCAGCAGGATCACTGGGGAGCCACGGATGACGATCACGGTCTACAGCAAGCCGTCGTGCGTGCAGTGCAGCGCCACCTACCGCGCCCTGGACAAGCTCGGCTACGACTACACGGTGGTCGACATCAGCGAGGACGCGGACGCCCGCGACTACGTGATGTCCCTCGGTCACCTGCAGGCCCCGGTCGTCATGGCCGGCGGCGAGCACTGGTCGGGCTACCGCCCGGACCGCATCAAGGCGCTCGCAGAGCGCATGGCGACTGCCGTCGCCTGACGAGGCTCGGCGAGCGCCGGCCCCGAGCCGGAGCGCTCGTCCGACGGACGCCCCGGGCCGGCGCTGGACCACACCGTGCCGGCCCGGAGGGCACCGTCCCCGCTGATCCGGGGACGCGCTGATCACAACTGGACCGCCGGGCATCCGTGTCCCCGGCGGCGGCGCGACCGCAGGTCGGAACCGGGGAGGGGGTGCGCCATGGGCTCGTTGGTGTACTTCTCGTCGGTCTCCGAGAACACCCGTCGGTTCGTCGACAAGGTGGGCCTCGCGGCGGAGCGCATCCCGTTGCGGCCCACCGACGGGTTCCTGCACGTGCAGGAGCCCTATGTGCTCGTCGTCCCCACCTACGGGGGCGGCAACGAGGGCGGGGCGGTGCCCCGCCAGGTGGTCAAGTTCCTCAACGACGAGGGCAACCGTGCGCTGATCCGCGGCGTCATCGCGGCCGGCAACACGAACTTCGGCTCGGCCTACTGCAAGGCGGGGAAGGTCGTCGCCGCCAAGTGCGACGTCCCCTACCTGTACGGGTTCGAGCTCATGGGAACAGCAGAGGACGTGACTCGCGTCCGCGAAGGATTGGGGCGGTTTTGGCAGCGACGGCGACAGATTCCCGCGTGAGCGCGACGGGGCTGGACTACCACGCCCTGAACGCGATGCTCAACCTGTACGACGCGGACGGGAAGATCCAGTTCGACAAGGACCGTGAGGCGGCTCGGGAGTACTTCCTGCAGCACGTCAACCAGAACACGGTGTTCTTCCACGACCTGGACGAGAAGCTCGACTACCTCGTCGAGAACAAGTACTACGACCCCGCGGTGCTGGCGAAGTACGACCGCGCCTTCCTCAAGACGCTGTTCGAGTACGCCTACTCCAAGAAGTTCCGCTTCTCGACGTTCCTCGGCGCGTTCAAGTACTACACGAGCTACACGCTGAAGACGTTCGACGGCAAGCGCTACCTCGAGCGGTTCGAGGACCGCGTCTGCATGGTCGCCCTCGCCCTGGCCGACGGTGACACCGACTTCGCGGTGTCCCTGGTCGACGAGATGGTCTCGGGCCGGTTCCAGCCGGCGACGCCGACGTTCCTCAACCTCGGCAAGGCGCAGCGCGGCGAGCCCGTCAGCTGCTTCCTGCTGCGCATCGAGGACAACATGGAGTCCATCGCGCGCGGCATCAACTCCGCCCTGCAGCTGTCGAAGCGCGGCGGCGGCGTGGCGCTGCTGCTGAGCAACATCCGCGAGCACGGCGCGCCGATCAAGCACATCGAGAACCAGAGCTCCGGCGTCATCCCCGTGATGAAGCTGCTCGAGGACTCGTTCAGCTACGCCAACCAGCTCGGTGCCCGTCAGGGTGCCGGCGCGGTGTACCTGCACGCGCACCACCCGGACATCTACCGGTTCCTGGACACCAAGCGGGAGAACGCGGACGAGAAGGTCCGCATCAAGACCCTCTCCCTGGGCGTGGTCATCCCGGACATCACGTTCGAGCTGGCCCGCAAGAACGAGCCGATGTACCTGTTCTCCCCGTACGACGTGGAGCGCGTGTACGGCGTGCCGTTCGCGGACATCGACGTGACCGAGAAGTACCACGAGATGGTCGACGACGCGCGGATCCGCAAGTCCAAGATCAGCGCCCGTGAGTTCTTCCAGCGCCTCGCGGAGATCCAGTTCGAGTCGGGCTACCCGTACATCGTGTTCGAGGACACGGTGAACAAGGCGAACCCGATCAAGGGCAAGATCACCATGTCCAACCTCTGCTCGGAGATCCTGCAGGTCTCCACGCCGTCGGAGTACAACGAGGACCTCTCGTACAAGACGGTCGGCAAGGACATCTCCTGCAACCTGGGCTCGCTGAACATCGCCCTGACCATGGACTCGCCGGACTTCGGCAAGAGCGTGGAGACGGCGATCCGCGCGCTGACCGCGGTGTCCGACCAGACGGACATCGAGTCGGTGCCGTCGGTGAAGAAGGGCAACGCCGGCGGTCACGCGATCGGCCTGGGCCAGATGAACCTGCACGGCTACCTGGCGCGCGAGCGGATCTTCTACGGGTCCGACGAGGGTCTCGACTTCACCAACATCTACTTCTACACGGTGGCGTTCCACGCGATCCGGGCGTCCAACCAGCTGGCGATCGAGCGCGGCAGCGCGTTCGAGGGCTTCGCCGACTCGAAGTACGCGTCCGGTGAGTACTTCACCAAGTACGTCGAGAAGGAGTGGGCGCCGCGCACCGCACGGGTCGCTGCCCTGTTCGCCGACGCCGGCATCCACATCCCGACGCAGGACGACTGGCGCGCGCTGGCGGCGTCCGTCGCCGAGCACGGGCTGTACAACCAGAACCTGCAGGCGGTGCCGCCGACCGGCTCGATCAGCTACATCAACCACTCGACCAGCTCGATCCACCCGATCGCCAGCAAGATCGAGATCCGCAAGGAAGGCAAGATCGGCCGCGTCTACTACCCGGCGCCGTTCATGACGAACGACAACCTGGAGTACTACCAGGACGCGTACGAGATCGGCCCCGAGAAGATCATCGACACGTACGCCGAGGCCACCCAGCACGTGGACCAGGGCCTGTCGCTGACGCTGTTCTTCAAGGACACCGCCACCACGCGTGACCTGAACAAGGCGCAGATCTACGCCTGGCGCAAGGGCATCAAGACGATCTATTACATCCGCCTGCGCCAGCTCGCGCTGGAGGGCACCGAGGTGGACGGCTGCGTCAGCTGCATGCTGTGACGCGGACGCCCTTCACGACGAACGACGAGGAAGCACGATGACCCCCCCGAAGCTCAAGCTCATCGACCGCGTCCAGGCGATCAACTGGAACCGTCTCGAGGACGACAAGGACGCCGAGGTCTGGGACCGCCTGACCGGCAACTTCTGGCTGCCGGAGAAGGTCCCGGTGTCCAACGACATCCAGAGCTGGGCCACGCTGACCGAGGCCGAGAAGACGATGACCACCCGCGTGTTCACCGGCCTCACGCTGCTGGACACCATCCAGGGCACGGTCGGCGCCGTCAGCCTGATCCCCGACGCGCTGACCCCGCACGAGGAGGCCGTCTACACGAACATCGCGTTCATGGAGTCGGTGCACGCGAAGAGCTACTCGTCCATCTTCTCCACGCTGATCTCCACGCCGGAGATCGACGAGGCGTTCCGGTGGAGCGAGGAGAACGCGAACCTGCAGCGCAAGGCCGAGATCGTGCTGCAGTACTACCGGGGTGACGAGCCGCTGAAGCGGAAGGTCGCGAGCACCATGCTCGAGTCGTTCCTCTTCTACTCGGGCTTCTACGCCCCGATGTACTGGGCGTCGCGCGCCAAGCTGACCAACACGGCCGACCTGATCCGCCTGATCATCCGCGACGAGGCCGTGCACGGGTACTACATCGGCTACAAGTACCAGAAGGGCCTCGAGCAGGTCACCGAGGCCGAGCGGGCCGCGCTCAAGGAGTACACGTTCGAGCTGCTCTTCGAGCTGTACGAGAACGAGGTCGAGTACACGCAGGACCTGTACGACGAGCTCGGCCTGACCGAGGACGTGAAGAAGTTCCTCCGGTACAACGGCAACAAGGCGCTGATGAACCTCGGCTACGAGGCGCTGTTCCCGCGCGACGAGACCGACGTCAACCCGTCGATCCTCTCCGCCCTGTCCCCGAACGCCGACGAGAACCACGACTTCTTCTCCGGCTCGGGCTCGTCCTACGTGATCGGCAAGGCCGTCACCACGCAGGACGAGGACTGGGAGTTCTGACCCGTACCTCGACGCACTCGCAGGCCGGCCCCCGTCAGGGGAGCCGGCCTGCGTGCTGCAGCGGCACGTGAGGTGCCGTCCGGCGGGCGAGGTGCCGGCCCGACGCCTGCGGTCAGGCCGCCGCTCGTAGCTGCGCGACGGCGTCCTCGGCGCCCGCGCCGTCAGGGAGCTCCAGGTGGCGGCCGGCCGCGGGCAATGCGGACGCCGCCACCACGACGGCACCCACCTGCTCGGCCGTGAGCTGCCCGGGGTCTGCGGAGGTCGCCGGACCGCTCGCCACCGGCCCGAGCTCGAGGAGGAACACCCGCCTGCTGTCCTCCGCCTCGGCGACCAGCACCCGGTGCAGCATCTGCAGGGCGCTCTGCTCCATGCTCACCAGGCCACTGCCCGCCACGGGCACGTTGGCGGACTGCCCGACGACGATCGAGTAGGCGCCACGGCGGGACAGCCGCGGCAGGGCAGCCCGCGCCACGGCCATGTGGGCAGTCGCGAGGTCCACGAAGGCCGCCTGCCAGTCGGCCTCGTCGATCTCCCACAGCCGCTTGCCCCACCACCAGCCGCCGATCGGGGCGACCACGTCGTCCACGCTGCCGAGCCGGTCGACCATCGTCTCCACCAGGCCGGCGGCTCCCGCGAAGGTGGTGTAGTCGTGCACGACGAGGTGCAGGCGGCCTGTGGGGACGTCGGCCAGGCGCGCGCCCAGCTCGTCCGCCCGCGCCTGCGTGCGGCTGGGGACGACGACGTCGGCGCCGGCGGCCAGGTAGGCGCGGACCGCGCCTTCCCCGACGGTCCCGGTGCCTCCCGGGATCAGGACGTGCCGACCGGAGAGGTCGGGGTGCGAAGCGGTGTCGGACATGGAGCCTCCTGGTTCGCCGAGGATTAGCGTTGGCACGACCAACGTTGTGTGAGCCAACGTATCATCATCGGTTGGCCAGGCCAACGGATATGCTCCGGGCTGTGAACGAGCCCGTGAACGCGCCCCGGTCCCAGCCGGTGGACGAGTCGCCCGACGAGCGCGACGCCGCGCCGCGGCCGCCGCAGCGGCTTCGATCCCTGGTCAGCTGGCAGGCGGGCAAGGTGTCCACCATCGGCGCCCGTGCGACCGCCCGGCATATGCCGCTCACCGCACGCGCCGACTTCGCGGTCCTCGCCGCGCTGGAGGAGTTCGGTGCGCTCAGCCAGGCGGAGCTGGGCCGCCGCCTCGGGCTCGACCGGAACGACATCAGCGGGACGGTCACCCGGCTGGACGCGACCGGGTCGGTGGACCGGCGCGCGGACCCCGGCGACCGTCGACGCAACCTGGTCACGCTCACCGACGCCGGAGCTGCGCGGCTCCAGGAGATCCAGCACGCCGCCGACCAGGCCCAGGCCGAGCTGCTGACCGGCCTGGACCAGGCGGAACGTCGGGCACTGCAGGCGTTGCTCGCCAAGCTGCTCGACGCCCATCGCCCCGAACCGGCCTAGCTGAGGCCGGCGCCCCCCTGCGGCGCCGGCCTCAGTGCCGTCGTCCGAGGCGGTCAGACGGTGAAGTGGCCAACGAGGTCCTTCAGCTCGACGGACATCCGGGCCAGCTCGGCGACGGACACCTGCGACTCGGCGACCCCCTGGGTGGTCACCGCGGCCGCGTCGGCCACCCCGGAGATGTTCGCCGCGATCTCGCCCGCGCCGGTGGCGGCCTTGGTGACGCCCCGGTTGATCTCGTTGGTGGTGGCAGTCTGCTCCTCGACGGCCGCCGCGATGGTGGTCTGGTAGTCGTTGATCGCGCCGATCACCGCCGTGATCTGACTGATGGCGGCGACCGCGCCGTCGGTGTCGCCCTGGATCGCCTCGACGCGGCGGGCGATGTCCTCCGTGGCCTTGGCCGTCTCCCGCGCAAGGTCCTTGACCTCGCCGGCCACCACCGCGAACCCCTTGCCGGCCTCGCCGGCGCGCGCGGCCTCGATGGTGGCGTTCAGGGCCAGCAGGTTGGTCTGCTCGGCGATCGACGTGATGAGCTTGACGACGTTGCCGATCTCCCGGCTCGACTCGCCGAGCCGCGACACCGTGGCCGTCGTCTCCGCCGCGGCCGCCACCGCCTGAGCCGCCACCCGCGCTGCCTCGGTGGCGTTCTGCGCGATCTCGCGGATCGAGGCACCCATCTGCTCGGCGCCGGCCGCGACCGCCTGCACGTTCTGCGACACCTCGCCCGCCGAGCTCGACACCACCCCGGCCTGCGCGGCCGTCTCCTCGGCGGCCGACGCGATCTGCTGGCTCGAGGCGGCCATCTGCTCGGTGGCGCTGGCGAGCGACGCCGAGGAGGCGTCGATGGTGCCGAGCGTCGTCCGCAGCGTCCCCACCGCCTGGTCGAGCGCATGGCCCATCTGCCCCACCTCGTCGTGCGAGGTCAGAGCTGCGGTGACCGTCAGGTCGCCGTGCTCGAGCGCGGTCGACACGGCCCGCACCCGGCCGATGCCCCGCACGATGCCCCGCGCGACGAGCAGACCGAGCGCGACGGCCGCCGTCAGCCCGGCGCCCAGAGCGACGATCATCAGCAGCCGGCTGTTCCGGTACTGCGTGGTGACCCCCGCCGCGGAGGCCTTCGCCGCCGACTTGGAGCTGTCGACCAGCGTCGACATCGCGGTGCCCATCTGGTCGATCAACGGCGCGGCCTGCTCGTCCCGCGCGTTGGTCCAGGTGGTGATGTCCTTGGCGCGGCCCGCCGGCAGGAGGGCGTTGTCGCGCACCCCGACGTACCCGGTGAAGCTCTGGTCGAAGTCGTGCAGCGCCGACTGCTGCTGGTCGCTGAGCGCCACGGCCTTCAGGGCGGTCTCCGCGTCGAGCACGTCCTTCTGGTCGGCCATCACGGCCTGCTCGTACGTGGTCGTCTCGGCCGAGTCGAGGGAGAGCGCCTGGTTGGTGATGTCCAGCCGCATCTGGAGAGTGGCGCGGCGGATCGCGGTCGCCTCCTCCAGCCCCAGCACGTCACGCTGGTACAGGGACGACGCGGCGGCGTTGGTGCTGCTGAGGCCGACGATGCCCAGCACCCCGACGCCGAGGGCGACGACCGAGGCGACCAGCACCGCGGTGAGGATGCGGGTGCTCACCGACCTGTCGCCCCACCAGCCGAGCAACCCCCGGTGGCGGACGCCGGACGACGTGCCGAGAGGCGCCGTGCCGAGCGACGACGTGCGGATGGAAGACGTGCGGATCGACGACATGCTGAGCCCTGCCCTAGCTCGCGGCCATCGCCCCCTGCGATGACACTGCGCGGCCCATCGGCGGCCGACGGCACCGCCTGAGCGGCTCACGTGGGCCAGTCAGGTCGCGATGCACCCGATCGGGTGGCGAGCTCGCCCGTGGCTCGCGCCGCGCAGGACGATGGTCCCAGCGCCCAGCGCCCAGCGCCCCGTCAGTCGCGGGTGACGTTCTCCATGGACCGGACCAGCCCGACGGCCTCGCCCAGCAGCTCCCGCTCGCCGGCCACCAGCGCCGGGTCGTTGGCGCGCAGGTGTGCGGCCTCGTTCAGCACGGGCCGCACGTCGAGGTGCACCCCGGCGAGGAAGCACGCGAGCAGCACCCGCGCGGCCTCGGAGTACTCGCCGCCGGCGTCGACCGCCACCTCGGCCAGGATCAGCGCGCTGAGCGCCACGTCGAGCGCCGCGGTGCCGGTCCGTGCGTTCGCCCAGTCGACCAGCATCGGACCGTGGACCTCGGACAGCACGATGTTGCCCGGGTGCAGGTCGAGGTGCACCACCACGTCACCGCCGCCGACGTGCGGCCAGTCGGCGGGCGACGACGGCGCCCAGCCGGTCGGCGCGGGGATCCGGTGCAGCTTGTCGTGCAGGTCGGTCATGATCTGCGCGCCCTCGTGCAGCGACGTCACGCCGGCGGCGAGGGCCTGCAGCAGCGTGGGCCCGTGCAGGCGCTCGAGCACCAGGTCGGGACCGCCGACGTGCACGGCCTTGGGTACCGGGAACCCGTGCGCGAGCGCGTACCGCATCAGCTCGGCCTCAGGCCCGGCGTCACGGCCGGAGCGGTAGCGACGCAGCACCTGGGTCTCGGAGATGGCGTACACGTCCGCCGAGAAGCCCGCGGTCAGCAGGGGTCCGGGTCCCTCCGCGGCGGCGTGCGGCGTTCCCGGTGCCTCGGCAGGCGTGGGCACCGCGGCGGACGACGCACCCGCGTCCCGTTCGGCGTCCGGCGCCGTGGGGTCGCTCGGGGCAAGGCCGGCGGGGGTCATATGAAGAAGGTAGGCGCTGATCCCGAGATTGTCCCGTGATCGGGAAAACTCGCCCATGACCTGCGGTGTCACCGGACGTGGAGAGCACGTGGGCTGTTCTTGACCTCCGTTGACCCGAACGGGTCAACGCATCCGTGTCACCGGTCCCGGCGGGTCAGCCGTGTCAGCAGCGCCTCCGCGCCGGACCTGGTCGGCGGCAGCGCATGCGTCGTCACCCGCAGCGGCAACCGGGTGGCGACGCGCACGTCGACGTCGCAGCAGCGGCGGGCGATCTCGGCCCGCAGGGCGGCGATGCGGTCCGCCGGGTCCTCGTCGTGCAGGCCGACGACGACGAAGACACCGCCCCCCAGGCTGGCCATCGGCCACCCGGGTCCGAACGCCGCGTCGAGGGAGGCGCCCATCGCCGCGGACCGTGCCGCCCGCAGGAAGCCGGACACCTCCCCGGCCGCCACGTCGATCACCGTCAGCGAGCCGGGGCTGCCCTCGGCACGGGCGTACGCCTCGGTCAGCCGCAGGTGCAGGTACTGCTGCGTCGGCAGGCCCGTCTCGGCGTCCACGCTGGTGCACGCCGCGAACGCGCCCGCCTGGTCGTCCGTCCACCCGTCGCACAACGCGCGGACCACCGCCATCGGCGGCTGGTGCGCGCCCATGCTGCTGTACAGGCAGCTCAGGTCGTCGAGCGCCTCGCCCAGGCCGACGCCGTCGTACGACCGCGCCCGGCCCAGCTCCTGCGCGGGGGCCGTCGGGTCACCGCCGGTCAGCACCGCCTCAGCCAGGGCGTCCACCGCGGGGTGGTACCAGTCGGAGGGCCGCAGCCACACCGAGGCGAGGCTGCTGCGCCGCCACTGGTCACGCAGTCCGTCCGGCACAGGGTCGGCGCGGTGCCGCGGGTCGCGCGATCCGTCTCCGGGAAGGCCGCCGGAGAGGAAGGCCTGTGGGCCCATGTCCGTCGTCACGCCGGAAGAGAGGGTTCAGTCGGCTCGTCGTGATGCCGATGGAGCGGGCGAAACGTGATTCACCCGCATGGCGGACCCTGTGGCACCCTAGGTGTGGCAGATACCGGACGAATCGGAGCGCCCGTGAGCGCCACGGCAGGGGTCGGCTCGGACCTGCGGTCCGATGCCGATCTGATCGCCGCCTCCCGTACGCGGGACGCGGGAGCCTTCGGCGCGCTCTACGAACGGCACGCGGGGGCCGCGCTGGTGGTCGCACGCCAGCACACCGACTCCGCCGCGGACGCCGAGGACGTGGTGGCGGACTCGTTCACCGCCGTCTGGGGCGCCCTGCAACGCGGGTCGGGACCGACCGAGGCGTTCCGCGCCTACCTGTTCACCGTCGTCCGCCGGGTCGCCGCGGTGCGTCGCGACGCGGGCCGTCGCACGCAGGCGACCGACGACGTCGCCGTGCTCGAGGCGGGGGCGCTGCCCGAGGCGGACGCCGCCGAACCGGCGCTCGCGGGGCTCGAGCGCGGGCTGGTCGCCCGGGCGTTCGCCTCGCTGCCCGAGCGGTGGCAGGCCGTGCTGTGGCACAGCGAGGTCGAGGGGCTGCAGCCGGCGCAGATCGCGCCCCTGCTGGGCCTGACGGCCAACAGCACCGCCGCGCTGGCGTACCGAGCGCGGGAGGGTCTGCGCCAGGCGTACCTGCAGCAGCACCTGAACGAGCCGCTCTCCGAGGCCTGCCGCGCGGTGTCCGGCAAGCTCGGTGGGTACGTGCGCGGCGGGCTCGGTGCGCGGGACACCAAGGCGGTGGAGGCGCACCTCGACGAGTGCGGCCGGTGCCGTGGGCTGGTGCTGGAGCTGGGCGACGTCAGCCACGGCATGCGCGGCGTCGTGGCTCCGCTGGTGCTGGGTCTGGCCGGGCTCGGGGCGCTGGGGCACGCGCTGCCGATCGGCGGCGGGCTTGCGGCCGGGGTGGCGAGCCTGACGGCCGGGCCGACGGGCGCGGCGGCCGGCGGTGGCGCCGGTGCCGGTGCTGCGGCGGGCGGTGCCGCGGGTGCCGGTGCGGGCGGTGCCGCGGGTGGAGCTGCCGCGGGCGAGCTGGCGGGTGCCGGCGCGGCCGGCTCCGGGGCGATGGGCGCGGCCGGTGCGGCGACAGCCGGTGCGCTGACCACGGGTGCCGTGGGGGTCGGCGGTGCGCTCGCCGGCGTGGGCGGTCTGCTGGCCGGCATCCCGACGGCGCTGGTCGCGGGGATCGCCGCGGTTGTGGTGGTGGCCGCCGGCGTGGTCGGCGCCGTCCAGCTGCTCTCGTCCGACTCGTCCGGCAAGGGCGCGGCCGTCTCGACGACGGCGTCGCCGTCGACCGGTACGACGGGCAGCACCGGGTCGGGTGGGGTGTCGGACGGTTCGGCGGCCGGGAGCACTCCGGCGGCGTCCTCCGACCCGACCTCGACCGCCGCGGCCGGCACCAGCACGGGCATCGCCGACCTGGTCGCGGGCTCGTCGGGCAGCTCCAGCACCTCCGGCGGCTCGACCACCTCCGGCGGCTCGTCCAGCTCGAGCACGGGGTCGTCCGTCGGCTCCGGCACGCCCGGTACGACTGACCCCGGGACGGGTCCGACGCAGACCAGCCCGGCGCCCGCACCGACGCCGGCGCTGCTCAGCGTGCAGGGTCCGGCCGGCTTCTCGCTGACGGCCGGCACCACCGGGACGCTGGCGGTCGACGTGGTGAACACCGGCGGGTCCCCGGCGACCGGTCTGGTGGCGACCGTGACGCTGCCGGCCGGTGTGTCGCTCGCTGGTGTGGACACCGGCGCCCTGTCACCCGTCACCGGCCGGTTCGCACCCCTGGCCGCGGTGGGCTGGCTCTGCGGCGCCGCCGGCGGGACCGTCGACTGCAACCTCCAGCAGCTGCCTGGCCAGACGCAGCTGCGGCTGACGCTCACCGTCCAGGTCGACGAGGGGTATGACGCCGGCGACGGCTCGCTCGCGTGGTCGGTCAGCGGCGCCGGCCTGACGACGGCCTCTCAGAGCGTGCCCCTGCACGTCGCGCCGTCACCTGCGCACCTGGTGGCCGCCGGTGCCGTCCCCGACCTGTGGCTGGTCACGGGCCGCACCACCGAGGTCGCGGTGCCGCTGCGGAACGCCGGCGGGACGGCGACGACGGCGGCCGCGCCTGCGGTGGTGGACGTCGTGCTGCCGTCGGGCGTCGCCTACAGCTCGGTGGCCGCCCCGTGGACGTGCACCCGGACCCCGGCTGGCGGCGGCACCACCGCCGTGCACTGCACGGACCCGAGCCTCGGCGCACGAGCCGGCACCACGCTGGTGCTCGCCCTCCAGGGCAACCAGCCGAGCACCGGCGGCAACCAGGCGGGCACCGGCACCGTCTCGATGCAGCTCGGCCCGACCGGGGGACACCCGGCCGGCGTGCTCAGCTTCAGGTGCTTCGTCGTGACCCCGTCGAACGCCTGACCCACGCCGACGCTCACGACCACGGGCTCGCTGCGCTGAGGCCGGACCGCCCTGGCGCCGCCGGGCCTACCGGGTGCCGAGCGACAGGGTCGTGTAGGTCGCGGCCGCCGGCAGCAGCTCCTCGGCCATCTCGCGCAGCAGCTCCGCCACCTCGGCCAGCTCCGTCCCGCTGACGCCTGCCGACTCCTCCGAGAGGAGCACGTGCAGCACCAGGCCGCGACGTGCCTCGGGGGCCGGCGGCTCGGTGGCGGGGTCCGGCACGGCGCGCAGGGCGCGGAGCACCCGGGAGGTCGGCTGCTCGGGTGCGGACGGACGGGGGTGCGCGGACATGAGGGGTCTCCGGGGTGGGGTGAGGGTGGACGGGTGCGCGGTCAGCGCGAACACGTCTGCCAGCACGTCGATCGACGTACCGGAGCGGTACGTCGATAACGGGCCACCGGAGTCATGGCTCGATGCTCACACGGGGCGGCGGCGCCGACCAAGGGATATGCGCGGGCGTCTCAGGCAGCGGGCGTGACGGTGGTCACGTCAACGTGCACCTCAGCGCGGTGCGGACGCGACGACGGCGACCGTTCGAGGGGTCGCGGCCGGATGACGACGCTGCGGGAGCGCCGTCGGGTGGGCGTCAGACGATGCCGTACAGCCGGTCGCCGGCGTCGCCGAGGCCCGGCACGATGTACGCCTTCTCGTTGAGCCGCTCGTCCACCGCGGCCACCACCACCTGCACGTCGGCGCGGTCTCCGACGTACTTCTCCACCGTGGCGAGCCCCTCCGGGGCGGCGATCAGGCAGACGGCCGTCACGTCGAGCGCACCGCGGTCGAACACGTACTGCATCGAGGCGACCAGGGTGCCGCCGGTGGCGAGCATCGGGTCGAGCAGGAACACCTGCCGGCCGGACAGGTCCTCCGGCAGCCGGTTGGCGTAGGTGATCGCCTCGAGCGTCTGCTCGTCCCGGCGCAGGCCGAGGAACCCGACCTCGGCGGTGGGCAGCAGCCGCGTCATGCCCTCGAGCATGCCGAGACCGGCGCGCAGGATCGGGATGACGATCGGCCGGGGGTCGGCCAGCTTGGTCGCCGTGGTGCGGGCCACCGGGGTGGTGATCTCCACCTGCTCGGTGTGCACGTCCCGCGTCGCCTCGTACGCCAGCAGGGTCACCAGCTCGTCCACCAGCAGGCGGAACGTGGGCGACGGGGTCGCCTGGTCCCGCAGGATCGACAGCTTGTGGGCGACGAGCGGGTGGTCGGCGACGTGCAGGCGCATAGCCCAAGCCTAGGGGCGTCGCTGGGGCAGGATGACGGGCATGACGTCCCCCGCGGCCGGGCGGCCGGTGCAGCCGGTGGATGAGTGGGCGATGGGGATCGCGCTCGACGAGGCGCGGCGGGCGGTGCTGACCGGGGACGTGCCGGTGGGGGCCGTGGTGGTCGCACCGGGCGCCCACGTGGTCGGCTGGGGCCACAACCTCCGGGAGGACGAGCAGGACCCGACGGCGCATGCCGAGGTGGTGGCCCTGCGGGACGCCGCGGCGAACCTGGGGCGGTGGCGGCTGGACGACTGCACCCTCGTCGTCACCCTCGAGCCCTGCCTGATGTGCGCGGGGGCGGCGATCCTGGCGCGCGTGCGGCGCGTGGTGTTCGGCGCGTGGGACCCCAAGGCGGGGGCGGTCGGGTCGCAGTGGGACGTGCTGCGGGACCGGCGCGCGATGCACCACGTCGAGGTGGTGGGCGGCGTGCGGGCCGAGGAGTCGACCGTGCTGCTGCAGCGGTTCTTCGAGGTGCAGCGCTCGCCGGAGTGATCAGGGCATCGGGAGCCGACGGGCCAGCTCGGCCAACGTCTCCGAGGTGCCCGCGTGCAGGGTGACGGCGGCGTAGCGGTCGCCGCGGGTCTCGCCGCGGTTGACGACGGCGATCGGCTTGTCCGCCGCGGCGGCGTGCCGCACGAAGCGCAGCCCCGACTGCACGGCGAGGGACGAGCCGGCGACGAGCATCGCGTCCGCCTCGTCGACCAGGGCGAACGCCCGCTCCACCCGCTCGCGCGGCACCGTCTCGCCGAAGTAGACGATGTCCGGCTTGAGGATGCCGCCGCACGGACCCGGGCCACCCTCCGGGTCCGGCGCCCAGCAGTCCGCGACGACGAAGTGCTCGGTCTGCTGCACGACGGCGTCGGCGTCGGGCGCGATCTCCACGTCCGCCACCTCGGTGACGCTCTCGACGAAGCCGGGGTTCAGCTGGTCCAGCCGGTCCGCCACCTGCTGGCGGGTGTACCGGGTGCCGCAGCGCAGGCAGACGACGCGGTCGTAGCTGCCGTGCAGGTCGATCACCGTCTGCGACCCGGCCTGCCGGTGCAGCAGGTCGACGTTCTGGGTGATGACGCCGTTGACGATCCCGCGCCGCTCGAGGTCCACCAGTGCGCGGTGGCCGGCGTTCGGCTCGGTGCGGTGCACGTGCCGCCAGCCGACCTGGTTCCGCGCCCAGTAGTGCCGGCGGAACCGCGGGTCGCCGACGAACTGCTGGTAGGTCATCGGGTTGCGCGGCGGGGAGTCGGGGCCGCGGTAGTCGGGGATGCCCGAGTCGGTGGACACACCGGCGCCGGTCAGCACCACCAGGCGGTGGCCGGCCAGCACGTCGATCAGCTCGGTGAGGGTGCCCATGGCGTCCACGGTAGGTCGGCTGCCGGGGTGCTGTGCGGGGCGTGCGGGCTGGTCGGCGGCCGATTCGGTGGCTGGCGGCGGCTCGGGTACCCTCGTCCCCGGTAGCGTGTCCGAGCGGCCAAAGGAGCACGCCTCGAAAGCGTGTGTGGGTGAAAGTCCACCGTGGGTTCGAATCCCACCGCTACCGCCATCCACCAGGGGTATCCGACACAGTTCGGCCCTTGACGTGACACAACCCCCTGCCGGGGGCCCGAAAGGGCTTTCGACGGGGGGTTGTGCCGTTTCGAGGGCCGACGACGGGGCTGTTGGCGGGCGCACACGAACGCGATCGATGGGGCCTGTCCCCGCGAGGCGGAACGCACGGCTCCACGCCGCAGGGTGACGTATGTGCCCCGGGCCCTGGGGGCCTGGGCGTTGATGGCACGATGCCGATGTGAACACGCCGACGGCCCGGCCGACCTTGGTGGACCTTGCCCGAGCTGCCGGAGTCTCTCGTGCGACCGCGGCGAGGGTCATGGCCGGCACCTCGACCGTGCGACCCGACCTCGCACAGAGGGTCCTGAAGACCGCCGAGGAGCTCGGGTACCGCACGAACCCCGCAGCGCGCGCCTTGCGTCGCGGCAAGGCTGGTGCGGTCGCGCTGGTGGCCCCGGGCGGAGACATGGAGGGCCTCGCGGACCCGTTCATCGGGACGCCGATCCGGAGCGCCTCCGCCAGGTTGCTCGAGCACGGCATCCAGCCGGTCCTTCTCCTCGAGGACGGGAACAACACCGAGGTGCTGGTCCAGCACCTGTCCTCCGGCCACGTCGACGCCGCGATCGTGATCCTGGAGCGCGAGGCGCTGCTGATGTTCCGGCACCTTTCCGACATGCCGGTGCCCGTCGTCTTCGTCGGGCACAGCTCCGTCGAGCTCGACGCCGGGAGCGTGTACGTCGACTGCGACAACTACGGCGGCGCACGACTGGCGACCCGGGCCCTGCTCGAAGCCGGACGCCGACGGATCGGGATGATCGCCGGCCCCTCGTTCTACCTGCCGTCGGCAGATCGGCTTCAGGGGTTCCTGGACGAGCTCGAGGCGTGGGGGGTCAAGCCTGGTCCCGTGGCGACAGGCGACTTCGGCTTCGCGTCTGGATCCGCGGCGATGGCCCAGCTGCTGCGCCGCGACCCCAAGCTCGACGGGCTGTTCGCAGCCTCGGACCTGATGGCGGTTGGCGCGCTTCGCGTGCTCGAGGCGGCCGGACGACGCGCACCCGACGACATCTCCGTCGTCGGCTTCGACGACACCGTGGTCGCGGCGACGGCCAACCCGCCGCTCACGACCGTGCACCAACCGATCTGGGAGATGGGCCTGCGGGCAGCGGACCTGGTGCTGGAGATGCTCGGCGGTGGGACGGTCACCGAACCGGTCCAGCTACCCACCACGTTGACGGTGCGCGAGTCCGTGTAGGCACGTCCACGTCCACGTCCACGTCCACGGCCCCGGTGTCGATGCCGTCCTGGACGTGGCGCGTGCCGCTCTGGCGCTGTCGACACGGTCGCGGCTATCGTGCCGGAGGCCACCGCGCCGACGTGCGCGGCGACGCGGAAGGGTTGGCAGCGATGGAGCGGCAGACGATCCGCCTGCACTCGATCGCGCCGCTTCCCATCGGGCCGGACGTCGGCCGCCACGGGCGGGGGGCGCCGTGACGAGCCCGGTCGACGCGCACGCGCGCGGGACGCGCGAGACGAGCACGACGGTGCTCGAGACGGCGACGGACGCGCCCAGCTGGGAGCACGGCCTGGTGGTCGGCAGCGGCACCGTCGGTGGGGTCGTGTTCGGGCCGGCGGACCGGCAGATCGTCTCCCTGTCGCACGAGCGCTTCTTCCTTCCGGTCAACGCCCGCCCGACCGCCCCGGACCTGGTGCCCGTGCTCGACGAGCTGCGCCGCGCCGTGCTCGCAGGCGACACCGCGCGGGCGGGTCGCCTGCTGAGGGAGGCCGCGGACGTGAGCGGCTACCACGACGACCTCATCTGGACGGATCCGCTCGGCATCTGCGCGACGTTGGTGATCGCCAGCTCAGGGGGTGCCGCGCACGCGCGCCGAGCCGTCGACCTGCTCCTGGGTGAGGTCTCCGTGCGCTGGCAGGACCGGGCCGGCGGGAGCAACGTCCTGCGGATGCTGGCGCCACGCGGTGGGCAGTCGGTGTGGATCGCCCTCGAGTCGGAGCTCGGGATGCAGACCGTTCTCGAGCTGGGGCTCGGCGGCAGCGCCGACACGGCGCTGGACACCGGAGGGTCGGACGCGTCCACCGCGGTACGTGCTGACCTGACCGGCGGCTCGCACGGACAGGTCGTCGCCGACACCGGCGACCCCGCCACGTCATCGGTCGTCGTCGCGACCACCGGGAGCGTCTGGAGCACGGTGCCCGGAGGGCTCCGGTGCCAGGTGGCCGTCCCGGCAGGCGAGCGCACGACGATCCGTCTCGACGTCGGCGTGGGACCGGCGGGCACCTCGGACGCGGCTCTGGCCGACTGGGACGACCTGCGCGAACAGCAGGCACGGACTCATGGTCGCCTCGTCGGCGTCTCGACCCTCGACCTTCGCGGCGCCCGTCCCCCGGAGAGCACCGAGCAGCTGTGGGCAGCCGCGAGGCAGGGCGATCCAGCCGCTGCGCGTCGCGTCGTGGAGGTCGCGTACCTGTCCGGGCGGGCGAACGTCGTCTCGTCGACGGGCGAGCTGCCACCGACGCTCCAGGGTGTCTGGCAGGGCACGTGGCGACCGGCCTGGTCGGCCGACTACACGCTGAACGGCAACGTCCAGAACGGTGGTGTCGCCGGGCTCATCCCCACCGGGACGCCCGAGCTCGCGCGGTCGCTGCTGGCCCTCGTGCTGCCCTTCATGGACGACTACCGCGAGAACGCACGGCGGGTCTTCGGCGCCGACGGGATGCTGCTTCCCTCCCGGATGTCGACGCACGGGCTCGCGAACCACTTCGCCGAGGACTACCCCCACCTCTTCTGGGTCGGGTGCGGCGGCTGGGTGCTGCGGTTCGCGGCGGACCTCGTCTCCACGACAGGTGATCGCACGATCGTCGACGACGAGCTGTGGTCGCTCGTCGAGGGCGTGCTCCGCTTCGCCGAGACCTCGACGGTGTGGATCGAGGGGAGCCGTCACCTCGTGCCGGGCTACTCGCCCGAGAACGCGCCCGGCCCGGGTGCCAGCCCGATCGTGGCGGACGCCACGATGGATGTCGCCATCCTGCGCGACGCCGCGCGTTCGGCGTCGGTGCTCGCGCAGGCACGCGGTGACCACGGTCTCGACGACCGGTGGGCCGACCTCGTCGCGAGCCTGCCGCCCTACCGGGTGGCCGACGACGGGACCTTGGCCGAGTGGATCTGCGAGCTGTGGCCGGAGAACGTCGCGCACCGCCACACCTCGCAGCTGTACCCGCTGTGGTACGAGCCCGACCCGGCGTTCGTCGGACCGTCGACGGACGCGACACGGCTGCGCGCCGCGGCGGCCGCCACCATCGCCGCGAAGATCGCCTGGCGGGCGGAGGACCCCACCGCGCCCCCGGGCCGGATGGAGATGGCGTTCGGCCTGGTCCAGCTGGGGCTCGCCGCCGCCGCGCTCGGCGACGCGCGCTCCGCGCTCGCCTGCGTGCAGTGGCTCGCGATCGACCACTGGCGCCCGGCGTTGACCACGACCCACGACGCCGGCCGGATCTTCAACCTCGACGCCAGCGGTGGTCTCCCGGCCCTCGTGGCCGCCATGCTCGTCGGCTCGACCCTCGACACCCTGACGGTCCTGCCGGCGCTGCCCTCCGAATGGGCGCGCGGCTGCGTCACCGGGCTGCGCGCCCGCGGCGGCCTCGTCGTCGACCGCCTCGCGTGGGAGCCCTCCGGGTGCACGCTGACCGTGCGTCGGCTGCCCGAGGGCTCTGGCTCGCTCCCGCGGACGGAACCCTCCTGGCGGCAGGCCGCTCGTTCACGGCATCGGTCGACGACGACGCAGCGGGAGCGACGTCCGACGGTGAGCGACTGCGTCTGCCGTCGGACGGGCGTGCCGTCACCGTGCGCCTGCGCTGGACCACCGCACGCGCGACCTGAGGGGCGCCCGGCGCCGGATCGCTCAGCCGACCGCCAGGCCGGCACCGATCTCGTGCCGCACACCCTCGACGACGGCTGCGATCGCCACCGCGACCCGACCCGACGCGGTCGCGCCCGGCACGACCAGCCACTCCGCCGCGACACGGCCACGCGGGCCCACCTCGGAGGGCAGCCGTCCGGAGGGCCGAGGAGACCATCCCGTCGGCGCCTCGACCGTGAGCACCTCGAGCGCCGTGATCACAGCGTCCCCGAAGTTCTCCACGACAAGGGCGAGCGGACGCCCGCCCGTCCCGCCCGCCCCGCCCGCCTCACGGTCGTCGATGAGGGCCAGCTCCGCGCCGAACGGCACCGGTACCGTCCCCTGCGCGAACGTGCGGAACGTCGGCTCGAGCCCGGCTCGGGCGATGACCCGCTGCGCCGCCAGAGGCCAGTCGCGGCTCTCGACGAGCACGTTCCCGACCAGCACGTTGTTGTGCGCCTCGGGCTCGGGCATGTGGGTGCGCCCGCCGTCGTACCAGTTGTGCGCGAACACGTTGTCGTTCGTGTTGTTCTCGCCGTAGGTGTTGGTGAACACCCACACCGGGGCGCCCTGCACGACATTGCGTTCCACGAGGAGGAACCGTGAGCCCTCGTCGAGGTAGAGCCCGACCGAGGTGTTGTTGTCCCGAAGGTAGTTCTCGGCGACCCGCGACCCCGGGTTGGCCGAGAGGTTGTAGATCGCGCCACCGTCGGTGAAGGACCGCTTCGTCCCGTGGACGAGGTTGCCCACGACGACGGTGCGCCGCAGGGTCGTCGGCACGGCGTACACCGGCTGCGACGCGTACAGACCCCGTGCGCGGTACTCGGCGCTGCCACCCGCGTCGTTCGCGCCCCACCCGTACCCGACGTCGATCCCGTCGTAGGGGAGGTCACAGACCTCGTTGTGGGTGATGGTCGCCCCGTCCACGTACGTGCACAGGATGCCCGGCATGTCCATGTAGTCGACCGCGACCGCCGTCACGAGGTTGTTGTCGATCACGACGTCGCGGACGGTCAGCCGGGGATCGGTCGGATGGTGGGCGTCGGGCCGGACCCCGCCGACGACGACGGCACCGCCGGCCAGCTGGGTGAACAGGTTGTGCTGGACGAGGACGTCCGTGACGGCGAGTCCGACTCCCGCGGAATGGGCGCCGGCGTCGTTGCCGATGCCGAGCCCGACCTGCCCGAGCTGCGTGAAGGTGCAGTCGACGACGTCCACGCGGGTCGCGGCCGACACCTGCACCGCGGCGGGCATCTGGTCCCAGTCGTTGCGGGTCGCCTCGAAG
Source organism: Cellulomonas sp. 73-145 (assembly GCA_001898185.1). Taxonomy (GTDB): domain Bacteria; phylum Actinomycetota; class Actinomycetes; order Actinomycetales; family Cellulomonadaceae; genus Cellulomonas. Next base: position 575,535 of record MKTI01000006.1, read on the forward strand.
TCCGGACAGCTCCGCTGACAGGTCAGCAGGTAGTCGGCGGGCTGGCGATACTCCCGGGACAGGAACGTGCCCGCCTGCTGACTCGCGTAGCCGGCCGGGGTGCTGGGGCCGAGCCAGCTGGTGTGGGCGAGCTCGATGCCGCGGACCTGGACGTCGTGGACGGGCTCGTCGAGGGTGCCGGCGATCTGAAGGAGGGAGTCCAGGCGCGGCACGACGAACCGGTGCGCGTCGGGGTGGTCGCGCTCGGCGGCCCGGTAGAACAGCGCGGCGTCCTGCGGGTCGAAGTACCACTGACCCGGTTCCAGGAGCTCGTAGGCGTTCACCAGCCGCAGCGCGCCGCCCTCGACGGGGTCCGCCAGCGTGTCCCACCCCCAGGTGTTGTTGCGCCAGGCCGGTTGCTGCATGACGAGACGGTCGTGCTCGATGCGCGCGACGGGCGCGTAGCGATGGGTGAACGAGGCGGTGCACACGACCTCGATGCGGTGCTGCGAGGTCAGCTCCGCGAGGCGTCCGAGCGCGGGGTCCCGAAAGGTCAGGCCTTCCTCCGTGACGGTCACTTGATCGCGATCGAGCGGCATCGACGGCCGTTCAGCCAGGCGACCGTCGATCGAGACCTGACGTGTGTCGGCGACCCCGTCGACCGCAGCGCGGTAGACCCGTGTCGCCTCGTCGTGCAGGACCCAGCCGCTCACCGGCACGCCGCCCGAGATCACCGGGTGCGCGCCAGGTGCGGCTGTCCACCGTCGCGGGGCGCCCGGCTCTCCCGAGTCACGGGCGGTCAGTCGGAGCGGTCGGTCCAGGTACCAGGTCCCGTCGGTGAGCACCACGGTCCCGCCGGGCAGCTCCCGCAGCCTGCGCTGCGCCTCGTGCAGCGTGGCGACCGGCGCCTCCTGCGTCCCGGGAGCGGCGTCGTCGCCGTCCGGCGCGACGACGACGGCCCTGTCGCCGACCGCCGCAGGCACCGCGCGCCCCCGCGCTCGCGTGGCGGTCGCGCGCGCGTCGTGCCCGTCGTCGCCCTTCGGGAGGTCACCCATGCGTGCACCCTTCGGCGGCGAGGGTGCGCTTCGGAGCGCCAGCGGGTGGGGGATGCGCCGTCATGGGCGAGACCCCCGCCACTGCGGCTCGGCGGTCAGGGGGACGAGCGTCGGGCGTTCGACGCTCGTGGTGAGCGGTCGCCGCACGCCGTCGCCCGCGGACTCGAGCAGCTCCGTCATGATCTCGAGCACGTGCAGCGCCAGGTCCCCACCGGCTCGGCGTCCGCCGCGGACGAAGTCCACGAGCCCGATGCCGCGCTCGGCGTCCTGGTAGCCGGCGGTCGGCGGCACCTCGGTCCACTCCTGCTCGCCCAGCAGGTGTAGCCGCACCGTGCCGTCGAAGGTGTTGGGGTCCGGCACCACCAGGCTGCCCCGCTCGCCGTGGACCTCGATCGGCGGGGCGCCAGTGGCGACCGCGTCGAAGCTGAGCACGACTGTCGACAGCGCGCCGCCGGCGTGCTCGAGCACGCCGGTGACATGGGTGTCGACCATGACAGGGATCTGCTCGCCGGCGCGCGGCCCCGAGCCGATCGTCCGCGTGCCGCGGGAGCGCGACGAGGCTCCGGTGACCCGCGTGACGGGGCCGAGCAGCTGGACCAGGGAGGTCAGGTAGTACGGACCCATGTCGAGCAGCGGGCCGCCTCCGGCCCGGTAGTAGAAGTCCGGGTGGGGGTGCCAGCGTTCGTGGCCCGGCGCGACCCACGTGGCGGACGCCGCGATCGGCCGGCCGATGGCCCCGGAGTCCACGACAGCTCGCGCGGTCTGGATGCCGGTGCCGAGAACCGTGTCGGGCGCGCCGCCCACCCACGCGTCCCCTCGTGCGCGCATCACCGTCACGGCGTCGAGGAACGTGGCCGCGAGGGGCTTCTCGCCGTAGACGTTCTTGCCGTGGGCCAGTGCCGCCAGGGCGATCTCGGCGTGGGAGTCGGGAGTCGTGAGGTTCAGCACGGTGTCGACCGCCGGGTCGGCGACCAGGTCGGCGACCGGCAGCGCACGGCACCCGGGGATGCCCGACGCCACCTCGACCGCGCGCCCGTGGTCGAGGTCGGCGACAGCCCTGACGGCCACGTCGGGGTGCCCCACCAGGGTCCCCAGGTAGCGCGCCGAGATGACGCCCAGCCCGACTACTCCGACACCGTGCGGCTCGCCCACAGCATGCCCCTCTCGATGATCGTCCGGACGTTCGGGTCGCGCAGCACGTCGAGGCTGTGCCCCGGGGTGGCGACCACGATGCGGCCGTCACCCCACAGCCGGGTCCACACGACCGGTGAGGTGATCGGGCGGTGCCACGGGTGGTACGGCTGAACGGGGTGCGTCGTGGTCGCGAGCACGTCGATGAGGTCGTCGTGCAGTACCCAGTACTGCTCCGTGGTGAGCGTGAAGTCGTCGATCCCGGCCGTGATCTCGTGCGTCCGACCGAGGTCGGTGACGTGCACGGCGTAGGTCAGGAAGTTGTCCGTCTCGTCGCCCACGCACTGCGCCGGGTCCTTCGACGGATGTGTCGCGAACTGCCCGCCGACCAGCTGCAGGTAGTCGGAGCTCGCGCGGTGGGAGTCGACGATCCCGCCGTGCCACCCCGCCAGGCCGGTGCCCCGACGGACAGCCGCGGCCAGGCCCTTGAAGGCCTCGTGCGAGATCTCCGACATGGTCACGCTCTGCACGACGAGGTCGGTTCCTCGCATCAGCGGCTCGTCGGCGTAGACCTCGGAGGACTCCTCGATCCGCACCTGGAAGCCGCGCTCCTGAAGGAACGGCACGAAGAGGTTCGTGGCGTCGACGGGCTGGTGCCCGTCCCAGCCGCCGCGAACGACGAGAGCGGTGCGTGGCGTCATGAGCGACGTCCTTCCCGACGGCACTGCCGTCGTGGTGCGGGTCGTCCCTGGTCGCGACGACCGGGGACGTTCGGGGTTTGGGGCGAGCACCCGACGGCGTCAGGGAGCCGTGGTGGGGATGACCGGGAAGTACACGGAGTACCTCTCGTCGACGACCTCGTTGAGGGGCCGCAGGCGGATGGTGCTCGGCTGCGCGACGGTGCGGTAGCGGGTGAGCCACTGCGACCACTGCCGCTCGTCGTCCGCGGCCAGCAGCGAGGTCGGCGTCCGCGCATCGCCGCGCAGCGCCACCTCACGGTCGACGAGACCCGCGAGCACCACGGGGCCCTCGACGAACGCCACCGTGGTGGGCTCGTCCGGGATGGGTACCGCCCGCAGCTCGAACGGGAAGGCGACGTCGGCGCGGGTCCGGCCACCCGTGTGGTCGAACGTCAGGAACCCGTCGACCACCGGGACCGTGCCGTCCGTCTCCACGACGGGCTCACCGGCGGTCCATCCGGGGACGCGCAGACGGACCCGCAGCGGGACGTCGTCGTCCGAGTCGATCGTGACGCGCACCCGCGAGGCGTGCGGGCGGTGCGTGTCGCCGGCGTCGCCGGCGTTCGCGTCGGGGCCCACGTCCCTCGACTCGTCGAGCAGCCGGACGTCCACCCGCACCTCCCCGGCGGCGGTCGGCACCTGGGCCTGCGCGGCGACGTGCTGGGCGATGGTCAGGCTCTCGTCGTCGGCGTAGAACACGAGCGACGAGTGGCGGGTGTGCGCCTGGACGAGGGTGCCGTGACAGCACCAGAAGTCCTCGGTGGGGCTGCCCCACACCTTGCGCGCGCCGCCCTCGAGCGGCAGGAAGTAGCTGACCATCCCGGTCACGGGGTTCTGCTGGGCGAGGATCCCGTTGACCAGGTTGCTCTCGATGTAGTCGAGGTAGGCCACCTGGCCCGTCCAGCGGAACAGGACGTCGGCCAGGCGGATCATGTTGTAGACGGTGCAGTGCTCCTGCGTCTTCGCCCCGCGCCGGGCGGCGAACGCGAACGGCGGCGTCCAGATCTCACCCGAGGTCTGACCTCCGGTGCAGAACGTGCCACGACGCACGACCGCCCACTCCCAGTAGGCCTCGACGACCCGACGCCATCTGTCCTCACCGGTCACCTCGTAGGCGCGAGCGGCTCCGAGCACCTCGGGGATCGTCGTGTTGGCGTGCTTGTTGGTGAGCACGTCACGCCCGTCGAGCAGGCCGTCGAACAGCGAGCGGTGGTAGTAGAGGTCGAGGAGCTCGCGGTACGTCGGGTCTCCGGTCGCGGCCAGCAGGTCGGCCCAGACCTCGAGCATCCCTCCGGTCTCGACCTCGAGCACCGTCTGGAACTCGTCCGCCCCGACGCCGCGCGCCCAGCGCGCCAGGGGCTGGGCGGCACGGTGCGCGACCCGCAACGCCCGTTCGTCGCCGAGGTCCAGGTACACGTCGAGGAGTCCCATGAGCGTCTTGTGCAGGTCGTACTGCGGTGCCCAGACGTCGCGCCCCCGCTCGAGGCGACGCAGGAAGGTCGCCGGGATCGCGAAGGCCCACTCCCCGTCGCTCTCGCGCTGGCAGCGCTCCAGGCCGTCGACGACCGCGTCGAGCGTGGCGCGCAGGTGGGCGTCTCCCGTGACCGCGATCTCGCGCGCTGCGGCCGACATCCAGTGCCCGACGAAGTGGCCGCGCAGCAGCGACCCGGGCGTCTCCCAGCCCCAGTGCCTGTCGAGCCCGCGTTCCGCCACGGTGTCGCCCGAGGGCCGCAGGTGCCAGGCCTGCTCGCCGATGCCGGCCTCGATGAGGTGGTTCTGGAGAAGGGCTGCCGCCCGCAGCGAGGCGAGGTACTCCCGGTTGAGCCTCCGGCGGTCGTCGAACACACCGGGGGAAAGCCGGACCTGAGCGTGCCCCAGATGAGTCCGTGTCATGCTCTACCCTCTCTTGCAGAGATCGATCTCACTATAGTCTACGAACACTCGCCGCGGAGTGGACGCCCTGCGGCCCGCTCGACGGGACGGAGCCATGACCACCTCACGCGTGATCCACCTCGCCGCCGACGACGTCTCGGTCCTTCTCGTCTTCGAGGGCGAGCTGCTGCCGACTCTCGCGCACTGGGGACGTCGCCTCGACGCTCCCGACCCGGACCTGCTCGCGTGGGCCGGCTCGACCCACCGCACCGGTATGGAGGGTGAGTCCGACGTCCCGTACGACCCGAGCCTGCTGCCGGAGCACACCCACGGGTGGGGCGGTCGGCCGGGGCTGTCGCTGCACCGCAGCGGGGCCGCCTGGTCCCCGCGGCTCAGCGTGCAGACGGTCGACGTGGACGGCGAACCGGTCGCAGCGGGCGGCGTCGTCCGACGCGGGGCGTCGACCGTGCGCGTCGTGGCCCGCGACTGCGTCGCGCAGGTCGCGGTGGTGCTGGAGATCGGTCTCACGGCCGCCGGGCTGCTGCGGACCCGAGCGGTGGTCCGTAACGAGAGCGAGGGGTCCGACCACCTGGACGTCGGTGCGGTGTGCCTGGCACTGGCGGTGCCGACCGACGCCCGTGAGGTCCTGGACTTCGCAGGCCGGTGGGCGACGGAGAAGGTGCCGCAACGCCACCCGGTCGCCGTCGGCATGCACACGCGGGAGTCTCGCCGCGGACGCACGGGGCTCGATGCGACGGGGACGATGGCCATCGGAACCCCCGGGTTCGACTCCCGGTCGGGGGAGGTGTGGCTGTGCCACGTCGGGTTCGGGGGGAACCACGAGCACGCCGTCGAACGCTCGGACGGTCATCTCGCCTTCCGTGGCGGAGAGCTGCTCCTGCCCGGCGAGGTCCGGCTCGCGCGCGGTGAGGAGTACTCCTCGCCGTGGGTCTACGGCAGCTACGCCGAGGGGCTCGACGCCGCTTCGCACCGGTTCCACCGCTTCCTCCGCGACGCGTCCCGCGCCACCGGGCGACCACGCCCGGTGACCCTGAACATCTGGGAGGCCGTGCTCTTCGACCAGGACCTCGACACCCTGGCCGAGCTCGCCACGCAGGCGGCCGACCTGGGCGTCGAGCGCTTCGTGGTCGACGACGGCTGGTTCCGCGGTCGGCGTGACGACCACGCGGGCCTCGGCGACTGGACGCCCGACCCCGACGTCTGGCCCGACGGCCTCGGTCCGCTCGCCGAGCACGTCCGTTCCCTGGGGATGGAGCTGGGGCTGTGGGTCGAGCCCGAGATGATCAACGAGGACTCCGACCTGGCCCGCGCGCACCCCGACTGGATCCTGCGCGCGCGCCCGCAGCTGCCGCTGCGGCAGCGTCACCAGCAGGTCCTGGACCTCACCGCCGCGGACGCCTTCGCCCACGTCCTCGACGCCCTCGACCGGCTCGTCACCGACCTGGACCTCGCGTACCTGAAGTGGGACCACAACCGCGACCTGGTCGACGCCGGACATCCCGGCTCGGGCGCCGCCGCGGTGCACGAGCAGACGCTCGCGGCCTATCGGTTGATCGACGAGCTCCGCGTGCGGCACCCCAGGCTGGAGATCGAGAGCTGTGCGTCCGGTGGTGGACGCGTCGACCTCGGCATCCTCGAGCGGACCGACCGGGTCCATCCGTCCGACAACCACGACCCGCTCGACAGGTCACGCATCCTGCGCTGGACCGGCCTGCTCGTCCCGCCGGAGATGCTGGGCTCGCACGTCGCCTCGGCCACGTCGTCGGTCACCGGTCGCACCCACGACCTGCACACCCGGTGCGCGATCGCGTTCCTCGGGCACTTCGGCATCGAGTGGGACGTGCGTGGGCTCGGTGACGCCGACCGTGCCCTGCTCGCGCGCTGGGTGGCCGCCTACAAGGACAACCGCCAGCTCGTCGCGACCGGTCGGGTGGTGACCTCGGGGGACGCCGACGCGGATGCGCCCTCGCTGCGCGGAGTCGTCGCGGCCGACGGCAGCGAGGCCCTGTACACGATCGTCACCCCCCACCTGTCGGCCGACTCCCGTCGTCGCGTGCGGCTGCCGGGGCTGGAGCCCGACCGTCGCTACCGCATCGAGGCCGCCCAGCCGGAATCCCTCGGTCCCCCGTGGCTGGTCCCGCAGTGGCTGCGCACCGTGCCGGCCCTCGGCGAGGGTCCATCCGACTCATCCGACTCACCCGACTCACCCGACTCATCGGGCCCGCTCGTGCTCGCCGGCGACCTGCTCACGCGCACAGGGCTCGACCTGCCGACCTTCCACCCGGAGCGCGTGGTGCTCCTCCGCGTGGTAGCGGTGACCACGACCCCTCAGAGCGTGAACCCCCCAAGGAGCAGACCGTGACCGCTGTCGTCACCATCGACGCCGACCGCCCCGGACCCACGATCAGCCGGCACCTCTACGGCCACTTCGCCGAGCACCTGGGTCGCGGGATCTACGACGGCATGTGGGTGGGGGAGGACTCGCCCGTGCCCGACGTCCGGGGGATCAGGCTCGACGTCGTCGAGGCGCTGCGCGAGCTGAACATCCCGAACCTGCGCTGGCCCGGCGGGTGCTTCGCCGACCGGTACCACTGGAGGGACGGCATCGGACCCCGGCAGGACCGCCCAGCGCTGATCAACACGCTGTGGGGTGGCACCCTCGAGGACAACGCGTTCGGCACGCACGAGTTCATGGACCTGTGCGAGCTGCTGGGTGCCGACGCCTACGTCTGCGGGAACATCGGCTCCGGCACTGTCCAGGAGATGTCCGACTGGGTCGAGTACCTCACCGGAGCGGGGCGGTCGCCGATGGCGGACCTGCGCCGCTCCCACGGACGCGACGAGCCGTGGACCGTCCGCTTCTGGGGCCTGGGGAACGAGACCTGGGGGTGCGGCGGCAACATGCGCGCGGAGGCCTACGCCGACCTGGCTCGCCAGTTCGGCACCTTCTGCCGCAGCGGCAACGAGACCCCGCTGTACCGGGTCGCCGCCGGCGCGGACGGTGCCGACACCGCGTGGACGGAGACCCTCATGAGGGTCGTCCCCGAGATCGGCGCCCACCCCTTCGCCGCGGTGCCGTGGGAAGGGGTGTCGGTCCACTACTACACGATCGGCGGCACCTGGACGGACAAGGGCAGCGCGACCGCGTTCGGTCCCGAGGAGTACTGGCGCACCATCGTCGCGGCGCAGGGCGTCGACGACCTGCTCCGGGCGCATGCCGCCGTGATGGACGTCTACGACCCGGACAAGAAGTACGGCATGGTGCTCGACGAGTGGGGCACGTGGTGGGACGTCGAGCCCGGCACCAACCCCGGCTTCCTGTACCAGCAGAACACCCTGCGCGACGCGATGGTCGCGGCCCTGCACTTCGACGTCTTCCACCGCTTCGCCGACCGGCTGACGATGGCCAACATCGCCCAGACGGTCAACGTCCTCCAGGCGATGCTGCTCACCGATCCGGACGGCGGCCCGATGGTGCGCACGCCCACGTTCCACGTGTTCGAGATGAACAAGGGTCACCACGACGCGACCTCCTTGCCGACCCACGTGGCGGGCCCGTCACGCGCCGTGGCCGGGCGGGACGTCCCGACGGTCTCCGCGTCCGCGAGCACCCGGGACGGCTCGATGCTCGTCTCGGTGACGAACGTCGATCTCGACGCACCCGTCGAGATCGAGCTGCAGGTGCGCGGGGGCGTCGTGTCGGACGCGACCGGTCGCGTGCTGTCCGCGGGCTCCGCGGCCGCGTACAACCGGCCCGGCGCCGCGGATGTCGTGAGTCCGGTCGGGCTCGATCACCTGGAGCGGACACCGGCCGGCCTGCGCCTCACGCTGCCACCGCACTCGTTCGCGACCGTCTCGGCGACGATCCAGCACGCGTGACCACGAGGACCGACGAAGGACCGGACGAGATGACCGCAGATGCGATGACCACCGGCACCACGCCCGACGCAGCCACCCCGTTCCGCGTCGTCGACGGGCGCCTGTCCTGGACGGGTGGCGGTGAGACGGTCGCGATCGAGCCCTGGGGGCCGGACTCCGTGCGCGTCCGGTGCAGCATGGGCCGGATCGAGGACACCGACTGGGCGCTGCTGCCCGCCACGAGCGACCCTGACGCCCTGCGCATCGCCGTCGACGGCGACGTCGCGACCCTCCGCAACGGCCGTCTCACCGTCGTCGCCCGTGCCTCGTCCGACAGGGACTGGCAGGCCGGCGGGCTGCGGCACGACTGCCGCCTGGCGTTCTACGACGCCGACGGGCGACTGCTGCTGCAGGAGGTGCCGGACGACGGCGCCACGAAGCCGCGACCCCGTCGGTACCGTGCGCTGCCGGGAGGCACCTACCGCACGACGCTGTCGCTGGCGGCGGCCGACGAGCACCTCGCCGGCCTGGGCGTGTACCAGCAGCGGACGCCCGATCTGAAGGGGTCGACGTTCGAGCTCGCCCAGCGCAACTGCCAGGCGAGCGTCCCGTTCGTCAGCTCGACGGCCGGGTACGGCTTCCTCTGGCACGACCCGTCGGTGGGACGCGCCACCTTCGGGGCGAACCGCACCGAGTGGGAGTCCAACGGCAGCAGGCAGATCGACTACTGGGTCACGGCCGGCGGGACACCGGCCGACGTCGCGCGCCACTACGCCGACGCGACCGGCCACGTCCCGATGATGCCCGAGCTGGGCCTGGGCTACTGGCAGTGCAAGATGCGCTACTCGAGCCAGGAGGAGCTGCTCGAGGTCGCCCGGGAGCACCGGCGGCGCGGTCTGCCGCTGGACGTCGTCGTCGCGGACTTCTTCCACTGGCCGCACATGGGTGACTACCGGTTCGAGGACGAGTTCTGGCCCGACCCGCAGGCCATGGTCGACGAGCTCCGCGAGATGGGCGTCGAGCTCATGGTGTCGGTGTGGCCGCAGGTCGCGCTCGACTCGGAGAACTTCGCCGAGATGGACCGCCGCAACCTGCTCGTGGCGACCAACCGCGGCATCGACGTCCAGATGTGGTTCGGCGGCCCCAGCAGGTTCGTCGACGCGACGAACCCGGAGGCTCGCGCCTTCCTGTGGGACCGCTGCCGGGAGAACTACGCCCGGTACGGGATCCGGCTGTTCTGGCTCGACGAGGCCGAGCCCGAGTTCGGCAAGCAGGAGTGGGACGCGTGGCGCTTCCATGCGGGGCAGGGCGACGAGGTCGCGAACCTCTACCCGCAGCACCTCTCGCGCACGTTCTTCGAGGGGCTGCAGGCCGACGGCGTGCAGGACGTCGTCAACCTCGTTCGGTGCGCATGGGCCGGATCGCAGCGCTACGGCGCCCTGGTGTGGTCCGGCGACATCCCGTCGACCTTCGAGAGCCTGCGCCGGCAGCTGACCGCCGGCGTGCACCTCGGCGTCGCCGGCATCCCCTGGTTCACCACCGACATCGGCGGGTTCTGGGGCGGTCGCGCCGACGACCCGGCGTTCCACGAGCTGGTCGTGCGGTGGTTCCAGGCGGGCACCTTCATGCCGGTGATGCGCATGCACGGGACACGGCTGCCCGAGGTCCCCGTGGTGGCCGCCGACGGGACCCCTCGGCAGTCGACGGGCGCACCCAACGAGGTGTGGTCGTTCGGCGAGGCGACCTACCGGATCCTGTCGCGCTACCTGCACCTTCGTGAGGCGCTGCGCGACTACACGCGCGAGCTCATGCGGCAGGCCCACACCGACGGGCAACCGGTCATGCGCGGCCTGTTCCACGAGTTCCCCGGCGACGACCGTTGCTGGGGCGACCTCGACGAGTACCTGTACGGTCCGGACCTGCTGGTCGCGCCGGTGGTGGTGGCCGGCGCCACGAGCCGATCGGTGTACCTGCCCGCCGGCGCGCGCTGGACCGAGCTGCACTCCGGCGCCGTCCACGACGGCGGCCAGGACGTGACGGTCGACGCCCCGCTCGACGTCATCCCGGTGTTCGCCCGGGACGGGCACCTCGCGCACCTCGTCGGACGCCTGTGACGACCGACGGCCGCCCGGCGCTCGACGCCCGCACCCACGCCGCCCGTCGTCCCCCGATGGGCTGGAACAGCTGGGACTGCTTCGGCTCGTCGGTGACCGAGGCGGAGGTCATCGCGAACGCCGAGTTCATGGCCCGCCACCTGCGTCCGCACGGCTGGGACACCGTGGTGGTCGACATCCAGTGGTACGAGCCGGACCCCGGGCTCGAGGGCTACCAGCGCGTCTCCGACCCGGTGCTCGACGCCTGGGGGCGCCCGCTGCCGGCGCCCGGACGGTTCCCCTCGGCGGCAGCCGACGGCACGTTCCGCGCGCTCGCGGCCAGGGTCCACGACCTGGGCCTGCGGTTCGGCGTGCACCTGATGCGTGGCGTGCCCCGCCGTGCGGTCGACCGGGACCTGCCGGTGCTCGGCTCGACGTCGACCTGCGGCCAGATCGCCGACCGGACCAGCGTCTGCCCCTGGAACCCCGACAGCTACGGCGTCGACATGTCCCGCGCGGGTGCGCAGGCGTACTACGACTCGGTCGTCGCGGCGCTGGCCGAGTGGGGCGTGGACCTCATCAAGCTCGACGACGTGCTCTACCCGCCCATCGAGGAGCGGGAGATCGCCGCGATCTCCGCTGCGATCGACGCGACCGGTCGCCCCATCACGCTGAGCCTGTCTCCCGGCAAGGAGCTGTCTCTCGCGCACCTCGAGACGCTGCGGAGCCACGCCCAGATGTGGCGGATCTCGGACGACTTCTGGGACACGTGGCCCCACCTTCGCGAGCAGTTCCAACGCGCGGCACGATGGGCGCCGCACCAGCGCCCCGGGGCGTGGGCGGACGCGGACATGCTGCCGTTGGGTCGGATCGGCGTCCGGGCGCACGTCGGAGCGGACCGGTTGAGCCGTTTCACGCTCGACGAGCAACGCACGCTGGTGACGTTGTGGTGCCTGATGCGCTCACCGCTCATGGTCGGCGGTCACCTCCCGGACACCCCGCCCGAGACGCTCGCGCTGCTGACCAACGACACCGTGCTGTCGCTGCTGGACAGCGACGCCAGCCGCGAGATCGTGCGGGACGACGACGTCGTGATGTGGAGCGCGGAGGCCGGTGACGTCGCGTGGCGCGCGGTGTTCTGGCTCGGGGACGCCGCGACGACCCGGACCGTGCACCTCGCCGATCTCGGGTGCCTGGGCCGCGACCACGTGACCGACGGGTGGACGGGCCGCACCGTGGAGCTCCGCAGTGGAGCGGTGACGCTCGACGTGCCGGCGCACGGCGTGCGGCTGCTGCGCTTCGAGTGACCACCGCCCCCGGGATGGTCGCTCGACCCCGGGGGCGGTGGGCCGTCGTCAGCCCTTGAACGCCCCGTCCATGATCCCGGAGACCATTCGGCGCCCCGCGAAGGCGAACGTGACCAGCAGCGGCAGGGTCGCGAGGAACGACCCGCCCAGCGCCAGCGCGACGTCCACCGTCCGGTTGGCCTGCAGCTGCTTCAGCGCGATCTGCACCGTGAACAGCTCCGGCGACTTCAGCACGATGAACGGCCACATGAAGTCGTTCCACACCGCGGTGAAGGTGATGAGCCCGAGGACGAAGGCAGCCGGCCGAACCACGGGGAAGGCGATGCGCCAGAACAGCTGCCAGCTGCCGCACCCGTCGAGCCGCGCAGCCTGCATCAGCTCGTCGCTGACGGTGCTGGACATGTGCTGCCGCATCCAGAAGATGCCGAACGCGCTCGCGAGGCCCGGCACGATGATGGCCTGCAGGCTGTCGACCCAGCCCAGCTTGGAGACGATCAGGTACTGCGGGATGACGCTCAGCTGCGCGGGGACGGTCATCGTCAGCAGCACCAGGACGAACAACGCGTTGCGCCCCCGGAACTCCAGCTTCGCGAAGGCGAACCCCGCCACGGCGCACAGGACCACCGAGATCACGGCGACCGACAGGGACACGAAAGCGCTGTTCAGCAGTGCGCGCACGAAGGGCACGGTGTTGAACACCCTCGTCGCGACGCCGACGAGGTCCGTTCCCGGGTACAGCCGTGGCGGGACCGAGGTCACGGCCGATGCGCCGGCGGTCGCCACCACGAACATGTAGTAGAGCGGGAAGGCGCTGATCACCACCGCGATGATCAGCAGGAGGTAGACGTACCACGGGACCGCGCCCGGGCGCCTGCGCCGCCGACGCGCCGGTGACCTCAGGCTCGCCTCCGTCGGAACGGTCATCTCGGCCATCAGCGTGCCCCTCGCGTGCGGGTGGTGAGGAAGAAGTTGACGAGCGCAGCCACCACGACGATGACGAACAGCGCGACACCGATCGCGGAGCCGTACCCGAAGTCGAACTGGCCGAAGCCCTGCTCGTACAGGAAGAGCGCGAGGGTCTGGCACTGGCGCCCCGCCCCGCAGGTCAGGCCGGACTCCGGTGAGACGAGAAGGGGTTCGGTGAAGATCTGCAGCCCACCGATGGTGGACATGACGACCGTGAAGATGATCACCGGGCGCAGCGACGGGATGGTCAGGCGAGTGAACTTCTGCCACCCGTTCGCACCGTCCACCGAGGCCGCCTCGTACATCTCGCGCGGTATCGCCTGCATGCCCGCGAGGTACAGCAGGGTGTTGTAGCCGAACCATCGCCAGGTCACCATCGCCGCGATCTCGGTCCACGACCCGATCCGCGACGCGAGGAAGTTCACGGGGTGCACGTGCAGCAGCCCGAGGACCCAGTTGATCAGCCCGAAGTTGCGGTCGAAGATCTGCCCGAAGACGAGGGCGGTGGCCGCCACCGAGGTGATGTACGGCAGAAGCATCGCCATGCGGAAGAACGTCGCCGCCCGCAGTCGTGCGTGGTTGAGCAGCTGCGCGAGCCCGAGCGCCAGGAGCAGCTGCGGGACGGTGGAGATCACGAAGATGCCGAGCGTGTTGCCCAGGGCGTTCCAGAACCGGGAGTCGTGCAGCAGGCGCGTGAAGTTCGCCAGCCCGATGAACGTGTGCTCGCCGATGGGGTTCCAGTGGTAGAGCGCCACCACGAACGTGAAGGCCAGGGGGAACAGGCCGAAGATCCCGAAGATGATGAAGAACGGCGCGACGTAGGCGTACGGCGCCACGCGCTCTGCGAGCGAGCTGCGGACCCGGACAGGCCGGTCGTCGGGCTTCTGACGGTCCCTGTACGTCGGGACCTGGGTGGTTGTCGCTGACACGTCCTACCTCCGTCCGCGGCGGCTCGGCGCCAGGAGCGCCGAGCCGCCGAGTGGTCATCTCAGCCGACGGCGTCCTTGACGTTCTTCAAGCCCTTGGTCCACGCGTCCTCCGGCTTGACGTTGCCGGCCTGCATGTCCGCAAGTGCGTTGAGGAGCCCGGAGCCGATGGCGCTGGTGTCCGGACCGTTGTAGAACGAGTTGAACTTCTGCACCGACTCGCTCATGACCTGGCCGATCTGCGAGTCACCGAAGAACTTGTCGGTGTACCCCAGGACGGCGCTGCTCGTGAGCGAGTCCTTGGCGGCCGGGAGGGTCCCGGTCTTCGTGAAGTGCTCGGTCTGGTTCTGGGCCGACTCCATCGTCTTGATGTACTGCCACGCCGCGTCGCGGTGAGCCGCACGGGCAGGGATGGCGATGACGCTGCCGCCCCAGTTGCCGCCGACACCGGGAACCGTCGCGATCCGCCAGTTCCCCGCCGTCGCGGGTGCCGCGCTCTTGAGGCCCGACAGCAGCCAGGACGGGGCGATGGTCACCGCGAAGGAGCCGTTCGCCTTGCCGGGGTCCCAGCCGGACGACCACGCAGCGATGTTCGCGCTGATGCCGGCCTGGTACGTCTTGACCGCGATGTCGAAGGCGTTCTTGACCTGCGGGTTCGTGTCGTAGACGCGCTTGCCGTCCGGCGAGTAGTACTTCTCCGTCACCTGGTTCACGGTCGAGAAGAAGACGCTGGTCTCGACGTTGTCGACGAAGGGCTTGCCTGTCGCCGCGGTGTACTTCTTGCCCATCTCGATGAAGCCGTCCCAGGTGGACCACATCTTCTCGACCTCGGCGGGGTCGGTCGGCAGCCCGGCCGCCTGGAACAGGTCGGCTCGGTAGGCCAGCCCCAGCCCGCCGACGTCGGTCGGCACGCCGATGACCGAGCCGTTGGTGGCCGTCGCTGCACCGACAGCCCACGGAAGGTAGGCGCTCGCCAGGTCCTTGCCGCCGAGCGTGCGCAGGTCGACGAAGTTGCTCGGGTTCGCGACGAACTTGGGCAGGTCGTCGCCCTGGATCATCACCAGGTCGGGCACGACGCCGCCGGCCAGCGCGGCCGTCAGAGCGGTCGCGGTCTCCGTCGTGCTGCCCACCTCGGACAGCTTGACGTGGGCGCTCGGGTTCTTGGCGAGGTACTCGCTGACCGAGTTCTTCGCCCCGATGCCGGTGAACGACCAGAAGGTGAACTCGGCGTTGGGATCGCCGGCGGTGGCGGAGCTGCTCCCACTGGCCGAGCTGCACGCCGAGAGCACTCCTAGGGCCAGTGCGACCACGGCTGCGACTGACGGGACGATCATGCGATGCTTCACGGCAGTTCCTCTTCTCTGGGGGGCCGCGTGAGAGTCCGACGCGGCATTGCCTCGGTCTCAGAGATCGTTCTCTTTCGAGGCCCGACGTTAGCCGGACCTTGTCCAGTGGGCAAGCGTCTGGCAGCGAGCAGTTACTCTGCAGACGGCGAAGCGCGCGCTGCGTGGATCCAGCGCCGGCGACCGAGTACGAGCTCGCGTCGATCGGAGATCGATCTATGGCGGGACCCAGCCTGACCTCGGCGTACGCCGCGACGTCGTCAACCCCACCCACCTGGAGGAGGCCGGCGTCGTGCTCCCACCCCGTCGCCTGATCGTGTGCACCGATGCCAAGAACGAGGCGGACGACCAGTTCGCCGTCGTCCACGCACTTCTCACCGAGACTCTCGATGTGCGCGGCATCGTCCCGTCGCACTTCGGGCGCCCGGGCAGCATGGCGGCGTCGCGTGCGGAGGTGCGGCTCCTGCTCGAGCTGCTGCACCGGGACGTCGTCGTCGCCGACGGTGCGCCGCACGCGCTGCCGGACATCAGCACGCCTGCGCCGTCCCCTGGCTCTCGGCTCATCGTCGCCGAGGCTCGCGCGGACCTCGGTCGGCTCTACATCGCCGTTCTCGGGCCGCTCACCGACGTCGCCTCGGCCCTGCTGGAGGAGCCCTCGTTGCGCGAGCGTGACGTCGTCGTGGTGTGGGTCGGCGGTCCACCGTACGAGGGGGTCGCGGCCTACGCCCCGGAGTTCAACCTCAGCAACGACGTCGCGGCTGCCAACGTGGTGCTGCAGTCGGGCCTCGAGGTGTGGCAGATCCCGATGCCGGTGTACACGATGGTCGGCGTCGGGCATGCCGAGCTCGAGGCGCGGCTGCGCGGGACCGGGCCCGTCGGCGACTACCTCGTCGACCAGCTCGTCGCGTTCAACGCGACGGTGGAGTACGGCCCGATGGACTTCCGCTCGCTCGGCGACAGCCCCGCCATCGGCGCCGTGATGAACCCTGCAGGCGGGCGCTGGACCGACCGACCGGCCCCCACGTTCACCGCCGAGGGCACGCTCGCGCCGGGTGCGCGCGGGCGGACGGTCCGCGTGTGCGAGGCGTTCGACACGCGCTGGCTCATCGAGGACATGTTCGCCAAGGTGCGGTCAGCCGGACGTCACCACGCGGGCTGACCGCAGCCGAGGCGCCCCGCCCCGGAGCCCGCTGACACGGCCGCCGGCGGTCACGCGAGAGATCGTTCTCGCGCCCGATTGGCCGGTCCGGCGGCCGTCGAGGGCTCGGTCGCTACGCCTGCACGATCGACATCACGGCCCACGGCTCGAGCTCGACGTCGATCTCCAGCACGCCGTCGCGGGAGGCCGTCAGCACGGATCGCCGCAGGCCGTCGGCAACCGCCCGCAGGTGCGCCGTCTGGGTCGGCGTGAGGTTCGTCGGTGAGCCCATCCGGTACCACTCCTCGGCGACGTTGCCGTGGCCGAGGTCGAGGGTCTCGACGACGAAGACCGCCCCGGGTGCCACGCCGTCCACGAGGTGGCGAACGCGGCGCGCCGGTCCCTTGGCGCTCAGCTCGCGCGTGTCCGGGTAGCTGTCACGCGACCCCAGGGAGAGCCCGTGCATGTCGTCCGGGTAGTTGAAGAAGACGGCGGAGACGCCGGCGGTCTCGCTGTCCCGGGTGAGCACGCCGTGGTCGGTGGCGAGCAGGAGGCGGTCGCCCAGCCTCGACAGCGCCGAGAAGGCGTGGAAGGTCGGCTTGTGGATGCCCTGCTCGTTGACCATGCCGAAGCCTCCGTGGAACGGACCGATCCCGGCACCGCCCTCCTCGAACACGTCGGTGAACGTCCAGTACGAGATCGAGCTGGCCAGCGCGGCACACTGCAGGTACGCGCGGGTGACGTAGGTCGCGGCGTAGACGGTGTCGTGGACGCTGTCGCGACTCGACGGTGTCGTCGACCACTCGGTGATGTGGATCTGCGCCGCGGGGTAGGGGCTCGCGTCGATCAGGGCGCGCAACCGCGTGAGGTCGTCGAAGGTCGCGTCGGCGTAGCGGCTGATCGAGCGCGTCCCGCCGTCGGCCCCGTACGCGAAGTCCGTCGGGTAGAGATGGGTCGTGATGAAGTCGATCGGCAGGTCACGCGACGCGCACCAGTCGATGAAGTCGGCGATCCAGACCGGCCGCCAGTCGAGTGCGTCGACGTCCTCGGCCTCGGAGGTGGCGACCTGCACCGCGCGGTCCTCCGTCTCGCCGGCGTACCGCTCGTCCGGCACGAAGACGCTGGTCGACGGGCCGCCCACCATGAGGCTCGGGTCGATCGCCTTGATCGCCCGTGCCGTGTGCGCGTACAGCTCGAAGTACTGGGTCTTCGTCCCGGTCCAGAAGTGCGGCACGAGGTTCGGCTCGTTCCAGACCTCGAACCGCCACGTGCGCACCTCGTCGATGCCGTACCGCTCGAGCCAGTGCCGGATCGTCTCGGTGACGAGCTCGACCCAGCGCGTCATGTCCGTCGGGGGGCTCGCGTGGGCGCCCCACCAGAACACGGTCTCGGTGTCCGTCGCGAGCGCACGAGGCATGAAGCCGAGCTCCACGAACGGTCGCGCCCCGGTGGCCAGGATCGCGTCGAACACCTTGTCGACGTAGCTGAACGTGTAGACCGGCTGCGCCAGGTCGCCGGCCGGCCCGAAGCCGCTCCCACCCGTGGCCCGGTACACGAACATGTCGTCGTGGAAGAGCCCGTGGAAGCGCACGGCCCGCACGCCGAGCTCGTCGACGGCCTCCCGGAAGTGCTCCTGCCAGTCGGCGCGCAGCGCCTCGTTCGCGCGTCCCGCCCCCACGCACTCGTTCCAGATGTGCGACAGGGCGACCTCGGTGGGCACCTCGCCGTCGATCCTGAGCGGCGCGTGCGCGCCTTCGCCGGTGCTCACCGGGTCGCCTCCTGGCTGGTGTGAACCTCTGGCGCAGCCCAGTCGTCCGGGCGTCGGCGCCCGCGTGAACAGAGGAAGCCAGAGAACGATCTCTCGACCGGCAGAACGTATCACGCGATGCCGGACCCGGGCCCAGCCGCCGCCTCGCCCGACCACCCCGGCGCGGCGTCCGTCACGCCGCGGACCGGGTCCGTCCGGCCAGTTCCCGGAGGAGTGGGTTGTGCACAATTCGGTTGTGTGCAACTGTTTGCGCATGACCGCACTGGACCAGATGGTGTGCTTCTCGCTGTACTCGGCGAGCCGCGCCACGACGCAGGCCTACCGGCGCCTGCTGGAGCGGTGGGGGCTCACCTACCCGCAGTACCTGGTGCTGGTCGAGCTGTGGACGCAGGGGCCGCGGTCCGTGCGGCAGCTCGGCGACGACCTCGCCCTGGACTCCGGCACCCTGTCGCCGCTGCTGCGGCGCATGGAGACGGCCGGCATCGTCACGCGGTCACGCGATCAGGCCGACGGCCGGGTCGTCACCGTCGACCTCACCGCCCACGGGCGCGAGCTGCGCACGGAGATGGCCGACGTGCCGGCGCAGGTGGCGCAGTGCATGAGCCTGACCGTCGAGTCCGCGCGTGAGCTGCTCGACGCCCTGCACCGGCTGACCGGCAGCGTGCAGGCCTCCAACTCGGATGCGGCCGCGGTCGCGTCCTGACGCCGATAGACCCCCGAAGACCCCTACGGAAGGTGAACGTCATGGAGATCCTCTACACGGCCGAGGCGCTGGCCACGGGCGACGGTCGCAACGGCCACGTCGCGACGATGGACGGGCTGCTCGACGCCGACGTGCGCGTGCCCAAGGACATGGGCGGCGAGGGTGGTGCGCTCAACCCCGAGCTGCTGTTCGCGTCCGGCTACGCCGCCTGCTTCCACAGCGCGCTCCTGTCGGTGGCGCGCACGCAGAAGGTCGCGCTGCACGACACCAGCGTCGGCGCCCGCGTCGGAATCGGCCGCAACGGTCAGGGCGGCTTCGGCCTGGCCGTCGAGCTCGAGGTGGTCATCCCCGACCTCGACCGCGAGCAGGCGCAGGTACTCGTCGAGGCCGCGCACCAGGTGTGCCCCTACTCCAACGCCACCCGCGGCAACGTCGAGGTCACCCTCAAGGTCGTCGAGGACTGACCCCGCCGGTGCGCGTCCCGCATCCCGGGACGACACCGGCAGTTCGGGTGGCAGCCACCGACCCGTCGTGCGGCTGCCACCCGGGCGCGTGAGACTGCCAGCGTGCCCGATTCGACGAAGGCTGCATCCGGTCACCGTGTCGTCGTCTTCCTGCAGGAGAACAAGACGACGGACTTCTACTTCGCCTCGATGGCAGCGTGGGGCGCCGCCGTCGCGACCGGCCCGCTGCTCGCGGCGCCGCCCGACCACGACCAGCCGCACGACCGCAACGCGTGGGTGCACTACGCGATGGGCGACTACCCGGCGGTGGCGGCGCAGGTGGACACCGACGCGGTGATCCCGTACTACGCGTGGCTGGCCAAGACGTTCGTCTTCTCCGACCACCACTTCGGGTCCGGGTCGAACTCCACGCCGGGGCACATGCTGGCGATCGGCGGGCAGATGCCGACGCTGAAGAACCCGCCGTTCGTCGGGCCGTCGCCGGTGTGGGACCTCCCGTCCATCTTCACCGTGGCCGACAAGGCCGGGGTGTCCTGGGGCGCGTTCCCGGACGAGCACGGGTACCCGGCGAAGTTCTACACGTCGCTGACCAGCGCACCCGGGCAGACGCACGTGCACCACCCCAACGAGTTCGTGCCGATGGCGACGGGTGGTGAGCTGCCGCAGGTCTGCTACGTCTGGAGCCCGGCGGGGTACGACGAGCACCCGCCGGCGACCCCGCAGCCGGACTACGTCACCCGCGGGCAGAACCTGGTGTGGTCGCGCGTGCAGGCCGTGATCGACGGCGGCGGGTGGGACGACACCACGTTCATCCTGACCTGGGACGACTGGGGCGGGTACGCCGACCACGTGAAGACGCCCGCGATCGAGACCGTGCCGGACGCGCTCCATCCCGACGGGTTCGCCGCGATCGGCGGTTCCCGCATCCCGCTGGTGATGTTCGGCGGCCGGGTGACGCAGGCGATCGACACCGCCTGGCACTCCCACGCCAGCATCCCGAAGACGATCATCGACCTGCTCGGGCTGCCGGCCATGGGCGTGCCGAGGGTCGACTCGGCGCCGAGCATGGCGGGGCTGGTGGACCTGGGTGCCGCGCCACGGCCGGTGCCGCCCGCGCCGGGGACGACGATCCAGCAGCCGACGCCGCCCGCCCATCCGTCGGTGCCGCCGACCGCGCCCTGGCCCGGGTCGCTGGGCGTGGCGATGCCGGCCCTGGTGACGCTCGACGGGTCGTCGGTCCCGGCACCGACGGACGGCACCGTCCGGCCGAAACCCCCGAGGGCGCCCGCCGCCTGAACCGCCCTACCGGACGGTCGAGACCTGCTCCAGCGCCGCGAAGGCCGGCGCCATCTCCTCGATCTGCGCGGGTGCCAGCCACGTCGCCGCCGTCGACCGCCAGGTGCCCACCGCAGCGGCGACCTCCTGCACCACCACCGCAGCGGCGGTGGGGGACAGGCGGAACAGCGGCGCGACGGACATGGCCAGGGCGAGGCTCGCGGACGTGTCCGAGGCGTCGATCGCCGTGGACAGGTACTTGGCTCCGCGGTCCGGATCGGGGTTCAGGTCGAACGCCGGTGCCAGGTCCCACGCGGTGCCGCCGGCGTGCAGGAAGCCGTGGTTGCGCAGGTGGTCGTCGGTGTTCGAGATGAGGACGTTGAACACGATCCGTCTCCACAGCTGCCTGAGGTCGGCGCCGGCCCTCGAGGACGTCTGCTCGATCGCCTCGGCGATCTCCAGATAGCTGCGCTGGTCCCCGTCGCGCGCCTCGAGCGCCGTCATGGCCGAGATGTAGCCCAGCCGCGTTCCGGACGGTGTGCGGTCGAAGCGGTCCACGACCAGGACGTGCCGCCCGGCGAGGGTGAGCAGCTGGGAGTCCGGCACTGCGATTCCTGCCGCCCGTGCCAGGTCGAGCGCGACCTTCTCCCAGGCCATCACGTTCCACGAGTCGTTCGCCGCGGAGGGGAACTTCGCGATCGCGACCCTGCCGTCTGCAGCACGCACGTGCGCCTTGGGCCTCGCGCCGCCCAGAGAGCTGCCGACGCGCAGCAGCCGCTTGAGGTCCGGCAACGAGGCGTCGTCGCGCTCGGCGGCGTCGGCGAGCTGCAGCAGCTCGGGCAGGTCCGTCAGGGTGGGGACACCGGCCTCCTCGCTCGCGAGGAAGGGTCCGTCGCCGATGCGGAACCGCAGTGCTCCTTGGCGCAGGTCGTCACGCACCCCGAGGAGGTAGTCGATCTCGCCCAGCGATCGAGCGGCTTCCCCGGTCTCCTGCGCAGCGCGTGCCTGGGCCCGCTTGATCAGCGTGCGCCCCCACCGGTCCGGGGCGCAGTCGGCGAACGCCCCGAAGATCGCGCGGCCGACGGGCGTCTGGGACGGGGCAGAGCTCAGCGGGAGTGCGGGGTCGAGCTGGTACGCGCCGCGCCGGCTCACGTACTCCTGGGCATAGGCGAACGTCGCGGACTCAAGCCTCCCGCGCCGATGGCTGTAGAGCGTGCCGGCCTCCACCTCGCCATCCGGGGTGCTGACGTACACCTGGACGACGGCGTCGCTCACCGCCGCTCCTTGCGGCGTACGCGCGTCGGCAAGGCCTGCCCTGCCCGGAGTCGACCGACGTCGGTCGACATGGGGTCCACGGACGCGGTGACCTGATCGAGGATGCCCAGAGCACGGGCGACGCGCAGCAGGGTCTCCACGGTTCCCCCCTGACCGTGCTCGAGACGCTGCAGCGTGCTGACACTGACGCCCGCGCGGTCGGCAGCCTCCGCGACGGTGAGCTCCCTCAGGCGCCTCCAGGTGGCGATCGACTCACCGATGTCGTTCATCGCGCGCATGACGGCGATGGGTGACGTCGCCATCCGCGCCACCACCTAACAGTTCAGAAGTGACCGGTTAGACCGGATAACCGGTCCATTCTGACCGATTACCTCGCGCATGTACAGAGCTTGACCTGCATGGTGCGGCTGCGGCGCGCGCCGTCAGGGCTGGAGGAGGACCTTGATCGCGCGGCGCTCGTCCATCGCCTTGTAGGCCTCGGCCACGTCGGCGAGCGGGAGCGTCAGGTCGAACACCTTGCCGGGGTCGATGCTGCGGCTCAGCACCAGGTCGAGCAGGTGCGGCAGGTAGGCGCGGACCGGGGCGGGGCCGCCGCGGAAGCCCTTGTTCTGCCAGAACAGCTGGTCGGTGGGGACGTCGCCGTGGGGGAGTCCGACCACCCCGATCATCGCGCCGGGGCGCGCGACCGCCACGGCCTGCAGCCGGGCGTCCGCGGTGCCGACGCACTCCAGCACCGCGTCGGCGCCGATGCCGTCGGTCAGCTCGCGGACGCGGGCGGCGCCCTCGTCACCGCGCTCGGCGACGACGTGGGTGGCGCCGAACTCCTTCGCGAGCTGCTGGCGGTCGGCGTGGCGGCTCATCGCGATGATCGTCGTCGCGCCGAGCTGGGCCGCCGCGAGCACGCCGCACAGGCCGACGGCTCCGTCGCCGACCACCGCGACGGAGGACCCCGGCTTCACGTCGGCGCAGACGGCGGCGTGCCAGCCGGTGCCCATCACGTCGGAGAGGGCGAGCAGGCTGGGGATCAGGTCGGCGTCCGGCTGGCCCGGGGTGGCCAGCAGGGTGCCGTCGGCGTTGCGGATGCGGATGCGCTCGGCCTGGCAGCCGTCGTACCCGCCGCCGTGCAGGCAGTTCGAGTGCATGCCCTTGCGGCAGACGGCGCACGTGTTGTCGCTGTGCAGGAAGCCGCCGACGACGAAGTCGCCGGGCTTGACCGTGGTGACCGCCGAACCGACCTCCTCGACCACGCCGACGTACTCGTGGCCGATGGGCTTCGGCTGCGGCACCGGCGCCAGACCGCGGAACCGCCACAGGTCCGACCCGCACACGCAGGCCGCGACGGTGCGGACCACCGCATCGGTCGGCTCCACGATGGTGGGATCGGGGCGCTCCTCGAAGCGCACGTCGCCGGCTCCATGGATGATCGCTCCGCGCATGGGTCCATCCGACACCATGCGGGCGGTCCGCGTCGTCTGGCCGGCACGTGCGCCGTCGCGCCCACGCCGCCGACGGGGAGGGGCGGGCTTTGGGCATGGCACGTGCGCAGCGCTTCAGTTCGGCACCCGGGCTGTCGATCGTCCGATAGGCGCGGGGCACGCCGCGCAGGGGACTGACCAGGGGGATCGGTGCTCACAGCAGACGACGTGGTGACCGCCCGCTTCAGTGCGAGCCGGTTCCGTCCCGGCTACCGCCAGGACGAGGTCGACCGCTTCCTGGACCGGGTGGCCGGAACGCTGCGCGCACGCGCGGCCGGCGGCTGGTCGGCGGACGTCGTCACGGCGGAGGAGGCCGCGCGGGTGGCGTTCGGGCGGACCAGCGTCATGCCCGGGTACGACCTCGCCGAGGTGGACGCCTTCCTCGCCGAGGTGGTGGCGACGCTGTCGGCGGCGCCCGTGCCCCCTGAGGCCCCCGCGCACGTCGCCGCGGCTGCACCCGTTGCGCCTGGCAGGGCGCTTGTCGCGAGGGTCCTGGTGGAGATGGTGGTGGGTGAACGACCCGATCCCCGGCCGACGAAGGTACCGAGGGTGCGCCGGGTGGCCGCCCGGTACGTCCGCGTGGACGCTGCCGGGGTCCACTGGCGGACCTGGCGCGATGCGTCGGGGACCGTGCCCGCGGGGAGAATCGCGGCCGTCGAGCTGGTCGAGGTGGTCCTGACCGGGCGGGTCGATTCGGTGAGCAGGTATGCGCTCCTGCTGGACCGATCGGGGGCGGCCCTCCTGCGTGTCGGAGTGGGCCTGTGGGGACGGCAGTGGCGGACGTCGGCGGAGTTCCAGAGGTGGCTCGCCCAGGCGTGGGCGCCGCTGGGCGTTCCGCTGGTCCGGTGGAACAGCGCCATGGGACGCGCCAAGGACGCCCGACGTCGCTGGCCGGAGGCGTTCTCGTTCGCGCACGCCTATCCGTACTGGACGCTGATCCTTCTCTTCGGCGGCTGGTGCGCCATCGTGGGGGTCCTCGCTCCGCTGCTCGGCGGGCGTTGAGGCGACGTCAACGAGGCGGGTCCGTCGCCCGAAGCGCCAAGCCCTACCCGACCGCGTCGGGGAGTGCGGCGGGCGACAGGTCGGCGTGGATGGCGGCGGGCGCCAGCGTGCTGGCGCGGTGGGCGGTGACCAGGGCGGTCGCGACGACGAAGCAGAGGACCTCGGTGACCGGCATCGCCCAGATGACGCCCGTCAGGCCGAGCACGGCGCGGGCGGCGAGCAGCACCGGGACGAACAGCACGCCCTGAGCCACCGACATCACAGTTGCGGGAACCGCCTGGCCGGTGGACTGGAACAGCGTGGTGGCCAGGCCGGTGAAGCCGTCGAACAGGGCGGCGACCAGCATGGCCGTCAGCACCGAGAGGCCGGTGGTCAGCACGGCCGGGTCGGCACTGAACAGGGTGAGCACCCGCTCGCGCAGCACGAACACCGGCAGGGTGAACACCAGCACGCAGCCCGTCACCCAGGCGGCCGAGTGCAGCAGGGCCGACCGCAGCCGAGCGGTGTCCCGGGTGCCGAAGGCGGTGGCCAGCAGCGGCATGGCGCCGAGGGCGACGCCCATCGCCAACATCTCCGGCAGCTGGACGATCCGCTGTGCGACGCCGAACGCGGCCAGGACGCCGTCGCCGTACCGTGCCGCGACGTTGTTGAACACCACGGCGCTGACGGTGAGGAAGCCGCTCATCAGCAGCTCGGAGACGCCGACGCCGAACACCTCACGTGCCGTCGGACCGTCCGGCCGGAACCAGCGCAGGCCGATGCGCAGCTCGGGGGAGCGGCGGTGCAGGTGCACGGCGAACCAGGCGACGGTGACGACGTTGGAGCCGACGATCGCCAGCGCGGCGCCCGTCACGCCCCACCGCAGCACCAGGATCAGCAGCACGTCGAGACCCAGGTTGACCAGGGTGGAGACGACGATGCCGACCATCGACACGCGCGTCGCTCCCTCGGCCCGCACCAGCTGCTCGATGGCGAACGCGACAGCGAGCACCGGGGTGCCGGCCAGCAGGACGGCCACGTAGTCGGCGGTCGGGGCGAACGCCTCGCCGGTGGCGCCGAGCAGGTGGGTCAGCGGGTGCAGGGCCAGCAGGCCGGCGATCGCCACGACGAGGCCGGCCAGGGCTGCGCCCCAGACGGTGAACGCGGACAGCCGACGGATGCGCTCGCGGAGCGCCGCCGCGGTGGGGCCGGTGCCGTCGTCCAGCGCCTGCAGCTCACCCAGCAGCCGGGCGACCGCCGTGCTGCCGCCGGTGCCGAACACCCCGCCGACAGCCATCACCACGGCGGTCAGCGGGAGGCCGAACGTGATCGCGGCGAGCAGAGCCGTGGAGTGCAGCGAGCCGATGAAGCCCGCATTGACGGCGCCGTAGACGACGCCGACGGTGGTGGCGGCCATCATCGGCAGCGCGAGGTGGGCGAGCGCTCGACCCATGGGGGCGCGGCGCAGGTAGTAGGTGTCGTCGTGCGAGGTCATGGTTCCTCCTGGGTGCGTGAGGGCGCGACGGGGCGCGCGAGGGCGCGCGGCAGCGCCGCGGGGCGGTGGTGGGGTGGTGCCCGGGGCCGTGAGCCGGTCCAGGGCGTGCGGGGTCGGCCGGCCGGCGGTGCCGGTCGGTGCGGGTGGTGGAGGGGTCAGCCGGCCTGGTGGTCAGCCGGTCCGGTGGTCAGCTCGACAGGTGCTGGTCGAGCTTGGTGAGCAGGGCGACGAGGGTGCGTCTCTCGTCCGCGTCGAGGACGTCGAGCTGGCGCTCGCCGCTGGCCCAGACACCGGCCTCGAAGCGTTTGACCATGTCGCGGGCCTTCGGGGTGACGTGCAGGGTCTTGCGGCGGGCGTCCGACGGGTCGGTGCGGCGCTCGATCCAGCCGTCCCGCTCGAGTGTGCCGAGCAGGGCGGACACCGTCGCCGGGCGGGTGCCCGTGACGTCGGCGATGTCCTTCTGGATCAGGCCACGGCCTTCGCTCGCCTCGATGAAGCCGACGGTGCGGGCCTGCAGCGGGGTCAGCCCGCCCAGGTCCGCCGAGTCGAAGGCGTCGCCCATCGCCTGACGCAGCCGGCTGGAGATCCGGCCGATCAGCTCGGCGACGGTCGGCTCGGGACGGCTGCTCCTCATGACCGGAACACTAGATGGTGAGAAACCAAACAGTCAATAACCGAACTGTTCTGGGATCGCCACCGCCGGCCAACGACCTCGAGGTCCACGACACCTGCCGGAGCGGTCAGCGCTGCGATGCGCGCAGCTCCATCCAGTCGGCGGGGTCGTCGACGGAGGTCCACCCGAGGGCCGCGTAGAGCGCTCGCCCCTCCGGCGACGCCTTGAGCAGGACGCGCTTGAGGCCAAGGGGCGCGAGGTCGGCGAGGATGCCGCTCACCAGCAGTCGTCCCAGACCGCGACCGCGGTGCTCAGGCTCCACGACGACGTCCGCCAGCCAGCCGAACGTGACGCCATCAGTCACCACCCGGGCGTACGCGACCTGGCGCTCCGAGCTCGCCAGGTAGACCCCGTAGTTGCGCGACGCGTCGATCGCGGCGTCTTGGAGTGCCCTGCTCCGCCCCGCAGCCCAGTAGGCGTGGCTCACCAGCAGGTCGTGGACCCGCCCGCGATCGAGCCGTGCGGGATCGGCGGAGAACTCGTACGGGGCGTCGAGGCTGCTGGCGTGGTGCTCGGTCACCGCACAAGTCAAACAGGCGGCGCCGGGCGCGACGAGCTCCTTCCCCATTGGTCCGTCCCAGATCCTGGATAGCCGCTGGCATTTACTGGAATGCGACCGTACGCTCGCCACACCTATCAGGAGCGGTACGAGAGACCTGGCTCTGTGACACCGCAGCAACCCCCCGGCCGATCCGGGTGCGGGTGCTAATGCCAGGACCGATGGAGGTCGTCGTGCGAGACGTGCTGAACCCGTGCTGCCGCTGCCTGCGGCAGGACCTGCACGTCTGTACCGCCGCGGCCCTCGTGCTCGTCTGAGCCGAGGCCGCCGGGCGTCATGCCCCGTGCTCGCGACCCCTCGGTCGCGGCGTCATTCCCAGCCTGCCTGAGAAATGCACCCTCGCGTGCCCACTGACCGGGCGCGCGCTATTCACGCGACGGGTCCTCAGGCCATTTTCGCGCGCCCTGAATCCTTGAGGAGACCGACCATGACTGCCACAGACCTCACCGAGCAGATCGACACCGAGCAGATCGAGACCGAGCTGACCGAGACGACGCAGACCGGGACCGCCCAGACCGAGACGGCACCTCGGCACCTCACGCCGCAGGTGCGCGCCCAGCTGGTGACCGGCACGCAGGTGCACGTCACCGCCGGCAGCCACGAGTTCACCATCGACGAGCCGGCCGGCCTGGGCGGGACGGACCTCGGCGCCAACCCGGTGGAGCACCTGCTCGCGGCGCTGGGCGCGTGCCAGGTGATCACGTTCCAGGTGTGGGCCGGCACGCTGGGCATCCGGCTGGAGAGCGTCGACGTGCAGCTGAGCGGGCACCTAGACCTTCGCGGCTTCTTCGGCACGGCGGCGGACGTCCGCCCCGGCTTCGACGGCATCCAGGTGGACGTACGGATCACCGGCCCCGAGACGCGGGAGCGGTACGACGCGCTGGTCGCCGCGGTCGAGGAGCACTGCCCGGTGCTGGACAACCTGCGGTCGCGTGTGCCGGTGGAGACCGTCGTGACGGTCGGCTGAACGATCGGCTGACGGTCGGCTGACGGCCCGGCTCAGTCGGCCGTCGCCCGGTACGTCTCGATGCGGCGCAGCAGCGCCTGCTCCGCAAGGCGCACCGGCTCGACGTCCGCGGGCTGGTGGGTGGCGCGCTCGGCGTCGTCGACGATGAGCCTCGCCTGCTCGGCGATGTCGTGCAGGCGAGGCCAGTCGGTGCAGGCGATGGTGGCGCAGGTGTCGAGGAGCCGCAGCAGGGCCAGCGAGACGGTCTGCTCACCGGCGCCGTACCGGCGCACCAGCCCGCACATGGTGGCCAGGTACTCCCCGAAGCGGCGGCTGGGGACCACCACCACGCAGTCGCCGGCGCGGGCCACCCGCGGGCCGAGGGGACGGGCGGCCATCGCGGCGAAGATCACCGCCATGTGGTCGACCGCCTGGATGGCGGTGTAGGGGTCGTTCACCGCGGGGGACAGCGCCTTGCAGGCGACGTCGACCAGCTGGCGGATGCCGATGGCCGCGTCCTGCTGGCGGGTCCGCTCGAACCCGATGCCGACGGCGTCGTCGAGCGCGTGCTCGAACGGGTGCCGGTCCGGGACGGCGTCGTCGGGCGTCGGGCCCCAGATCAGCGCGAGCGGGGTGCCCGGCACCACGTGCTCGCCCACGCGCCTGACCAGGGCGATGCTCACGCCGTGCTCGCGGGCGAGGGGGAGCAGCTGCTCCGGGTGCGCGGTCACCACGTAGCCGCTGCTGCGGGCGGCCACCGGCACGGCCCACGGCGGCGCGGCAGGGGGCACCAGCTCGATGTCGGTCGGCAGCCGGGAGACGAGGTGCAGGGCGTCCCGCTCGACGCGGCGCATGATCGCGTCCACCTGGATCGAGTGCGACAGGTGGTCGGCGAAGTAGGCCACCGAGGCGATGCTGGCGAACAGCAGCGCGAGCGCGCCGGTGACCGCGAGGCGGGGGAACGTCTCCGGGTCCGTCCCGACGCCGACCGTCAGCAGGCCGGCGGCGCTGTAGGCGAAGGTCGCCATGAAGACCGACAGGACGATCTGGTTGGGGCGGTCCCGCAGGAAGTTGCGCAGCAGGCGCGGGCTGAACTGGGTGGACGAGAGCTGCAGCGCGACGATCGACAGGCCCAGCACCAGGGCGATCACCGTGACGACCGTGCCGGTGATGGTGATCAGCAGCGTCCGGGCGTCGGCCGACGAGCCGCGGAACGCCACGGTGGCGAGGAACGAGCCCGGCGCCGGGACGACGCGGGACAGGGCGAAGCCGACCAGCAGGGCGAGGTTGCCGGCCACGAACGGCAGCACCCACAGGGCGGCGTTGACGTACTCCCACGCGGCCTCGCGTCGCCTCACGGCGCCAGCCTGCTCCTGCACGGGCGGCCGCGCACCGGTCGGCGCGGGTGGTTCGGTGCGGACCTCGGTCAGTCCCGCAGGTCGCGCAGCTGCGCGCGGCTGGTCACGCCCAGCTTGGCGAACACCCGGGACAGGTGGCTGTCGACCGTGCGCACCGAGAGGGTCAGGCGGTCGGCGATCGCGCGGCTGCTCAGGCCGGCGGCGGCGAGCCCGGCGATCTCGCGCTCGCGGGCGGTCAGCCGGGCCGACGGGCGCACCGACGGCAGCCACAGGCCCCGCGCGTTGAGGTCGCGCGAGGCGACGGCCACCAGCTCGCCGTCCCCGGCGACGACCGCGACGGCGTGGGCCACGAGCGCTGCGGCGCGGGAGCCTGAGACGAGGTCGCCGACCTGCTGCAGCCGGACCAGCACCGCCGCGTCCGTGGGGTCCGGGGTGCCCTGGAGGTGACCGGCGAGGAGCACCCGGTGCAGGGCCTCCAGCTCCGTGCGGCGCAACCCGCGCTCGGCGCACCAGCGGGCGAGTGCCAGAGCCTCCGCCCGGACGGTCGGCTGCTGCAGCCACAGGCCGGCGTCGACGAGCATCAGCCGCAGGTCCGACTCGACCATGGCCGATGCCCGGTGGGGCGCACGACGGGCGAGCTCCATCAGCTGCAGGGCGGTGGACCGGTCGCCGAGGGCGGCTGCGGACACGGCGCCGGCGGCCGCGGCGAACTCCGTCAGGCCGTACGGGTCGAGCACGCCGAGCGTGGCGGCGGCCGCCCGGTGCTCGGCCATCGCGTCGCTCCACAGGCCGCGCGCCGCGGCGATCAGGCCGCGGCCCGTGCCGTCCGTCGAGTACTTGGTGGCGTACCCCCAGTCACCGCCGGGCGGGACGGCGGCGATCCGCTCGGCGGCGGCCACGTCACCCGCCCACAGGTGCACCAGGAACTGCGCGGCGAGGATGTTCGAGCCGAGCCAGGGGTGCTCCCGCTCGTGCACCTCCGCCGCGCGCAGGCTGCGCGAGCCGAGCGCGATCGCCTCGCTGATCCGGCCGGTCTGCGCGAGACCGAAGACGGCCGGCGCCGCCAGGGCCAGCACGCTCGGCGACCGGTAGCCGGCCGCCTTGAGGGCGGCCAGCGACGGCTCGATGCTCTCCGTGAAGCGTCCACCGGTGCCGAGCCGCACCAGCCGGCGCACGGCGAGCGCGGAGCGCAGCGCGGCGTCGTCGTCCTCGCCGAGCTCGTCGAGGAACTGGTCGATCAGGTCCAGCGACTCGTCGGAGTCGTCGTCGTGGAACTGGTGCAGGTCAGCCGTCTGCTCCGCGAGGCGGATCTGCCGCAGGCGGTGGTCGGTGCCGGTGTCGTCCTTCGCCAGCCGCTCGGAGGCCTCGAGCAGATCCGCGGCGGACCGCTCCGGCGCCCCGACCAGCCGCCACGCCTCCGCCCGCAGCAGCAGCACGTCGACCCGCGGTCCCGGGCCGCCCACCGTCTGGCGCAGCGCGGCGCTGCCCACCTGGACGGCCGCCTCGGGACGGCTGAGCAGGATCGCCGCCCGCATCGCCCGCAGCAGCCGCTCACCGCTCTGGTGCACGTCGCACTCGAGGGCCCAGAGCACGGACCGGAGCAGGGCCGCGGGCGACTCGTGGTCGGACCGGAAGCCGGACCGCGCGGTGCGGACCAGCGCGAACAGCTGCCGACGGCGGTCGTGCGGCACCAGCACCCGGACCGCGTCGGCGAAGGCCGGCGGGGTCAGCCGCACCGTCGGCGACAGGGGTTGGTCGAGGGCACCGGGGCCCGGGTGCGCCGGGTCGGTGCCGCGCACGACGAGACCGCGGTGCGCCAGGTCGTCGAGCACCGTGCCGTCCACCAGGCCGTCGAGGGTGGTCACCGGCACCGGCTCGGCCAGGGCCACCAGCTCCAGCGCGTCCCGCGTCGGGCCGTCCAGGCGCTCCAGGTCCCGGGCGACCGTGTCGAGCACCCGCTGCCCCGGCTCGGCGCCGATCAGCCCCACCCACACGCCGTGCCGCTCCACCAGGGCACCGCAGGCCACCTCGTGCCGCACCAGCTCGCGCACGTAGAACGGGTTGCCCAGGGTGTGCAGCCAGATGCGTCGGCCGGTCTCCCCGGTGACCGGCCCCCCGAGCGCCGTCTCCACCAGCGCCTGCGTCTGCGCGGGGTCGAGCGTGCCCAGGTCGACCCGCTCGGCGATGCCGTCCTTCCACAGCTCCGACCAGGGGGAGGACGGCGTGCCGCGCAGCGTGGCGAGCACGCGCACCTCACCGTCGCGCACCAGCGACACGAGCGCCTCGGCCGCCGCCGCGTCGAGCAGGTGGGCGTCCTCGACGCGCAGCAGCACCGGTTCCGTCAGGTCGTGGTGGACGCGCACCACGTGACCGGCCTGCTGCACGGGACGCTCCACCAGGCGGCCGGACGACCCGTGCCACAGCGTCGTCAGGGCGCCGAAGTCGTCGTGACCGCCGACGGTGACGACGGCCGGCTCGGGGTGCGCCGCCTGCGCCGGGACCAGCG
Organism: Cellulomonas sp. 73-145; assembly: GCA_001898185.1. GTDB lineage: Bacteria > Actinomycetota > Actinomycetes > Actinomycetales > Cellulomonadaceae > Cellulomonas. Next base: position 607,442 of record MKTI01000006.1, read on the forward strand.
CCACGGCGGCCGCCTGGTCCGTCACGGCACGCCGCGCCGCGCTCCACTCGCCGAGGGCCACGTCGAGGAGGTGCGTCTTGCCGACGCCTGCGCTGCCGACCACCAGCACGCTGCGGGACTCGGCGAGCGCGGCCAGCACGGCGCGCCGAGGTCCGAGGCGGTCGACGGAGGGCCAGGGGCGCACAGCCGCGGGGACGGACGCCGGGGAGGACGCCGGCGCGAGGCGGATGCTCGAGGCCGCTCTCTCCGCGAGCTCGCTCATCGGCGTTCCTCGTCTCCGCACGGGGCGGCCATGGTCGCGGGGTCCACTTCCCGGACCGTTGGTCCGACCAGGTCTTCGGCCGGATTCGCGGAGGACTTTAGTCCTGACATAGTGCCGATATAGGGCGGTCGAGGAGGTGAAAAGCGGGGGCTCTCCGGGGTGTTGGGCTCAAGATCGGTAGCGATTACGGATGTTGCCCAGTAGGGCCTCTCCCTACGTTCACGGTTGTCAGCGCCACCGGCACCGCCCTCCCGCCCGAGGATGCGGCGCAGAACAGGGAGACACAGTGCCCACGTACACCGCGCCCGGCGTCTACGTCGAGGAAGTCCCGTCGTCGCAGAAGGTCCTGGCGTCCGCGCCGACGGCCGTCGCGGCCTTCGTCGGGTTCACCGAGCGGGCCCCGCTCGACGACCCGAACGACCCGGAGGGCCTGGCCCCCCGTCTGGTCACCAGCTGGAACCAGTTCGAGCAGCTGTTCGGCGGGTTCGTCGCGGGTGCCGTGCTGCCGCTGTCGGTGTTCGGGTACTTCCAGAACGGCGGCTCGCTGGCCTACATCGTCCGCATCCCGCACTCCACCCCCGCCGGTGAGCCCGCGCAGCTGGCGCTGCCCGCCGCCGACCGCTCGCTGGGCCGCCCGCTGGAGATCACCAGCGTGGAGCCGGACGCGAACGTCTCCGTGGTGGTCGAGACGCAGGACACCGACCCCGACGCCGAGGGCCCCGCGCCCTTCACGCTGACCGTGGTGATCGGCGGCGAGGCCGTGGAGCAGTACCCCGACCTGACGTTCGGCGGCCCGCGCGACGCCGCGACGGTGATCAACAAGACGTCCACGCAGATCAAGGTGGAGCTCAAGCTCGACACCGACGCCGACGTGGCCAGCCAGCTGGAGCTGCTGAAGCCGGGCGTCTACCAGCTGGAGAAGGCCGCGCCCGTGCCGGCCCCGGTCAACGGCCGCAAGTTCGCCGGCTCGGAGGCCGCGCGCAGCGGCATCAACGGCCTGGCGATCGCCGAGGACGTCACCATGGTGATCGTCCCCGACCTGGTCACCGCCGCCACCAAGGCCGACGGCACCCTCGACCTCAACCTGTGGAAGGCCGTGCAGACGGCGCTGATCGCGCACTGCGAGCTGCACCCCAACCGCATGGCGATCCTCGACGCTCCTCCCGGGATGGGCCCGCAGCAGATCAAGGAGTGGCGCAGCGACGTCGCCATGTACGACTCGGCGTTCGCCTCGCTGTACTACCCCTGGATCAAGGTGGACAACCCGATCGGCAGCAACGGCGACGCCGAGGTGCTGATCCCGCCGTCGGGCCACGTCGCCGGCGTCTGGGCCCGCACCGACGACACCCGCGGGGTGTGGAAGGCACCGGCCAACGACACGATCCGCGGCGTGCTGGACGTCGAGCGGTCGATCACCCAGAACGAGCAGTCGCTGCTGAACCCGATCGGCATCAACTGCATCCGGCCGTTCGGCACGCGCGGCATCCGCATCTGGGGCGCCCGCACGCTGACGTCGGACACCGACTGGCAGTACATCAACGTCCGCCGGCTGTTCAACATGGTCGAGTCGACCATCATGTCCGGCACCCAGTGGGCCGTCTTCGAGCCGAACGACGTCACCCTGTGGGAGGGCGTCACCCGCACGCTCACCGGCTACCTGCACGGGCTGTGGCAGTCGGGCGCGCTGTTCGGCGCCTCGGCGGACCAGGCGTACTTCGTCAAGTGCGACGCGACCACGAACCCGCCCGAGTCGATCGACGCCGGCAAGCTCGTCGTCGAGGTCGGCCTCGCCCCGGTGAAGCCCGCGGAGTTCGTCATCTTCCGCATCAGCCAGAACAAGCAGTCCGCGAACTGACCTGACCCGGTCCGGGTGGGTGGCCTGCGCCCCCGCCCGGACCCCGCACCCTGAGCCGCATCCAGAGCCGAGGAGCCACCATGCCTGACGGGCTGTTCAAGACCGACCCGATCATCTCCCAGAACTTCTTCCTCGAGATCGACGGCGAGGTGGTCACGGCGCTGATGACCGTCGGCGGCCTCGACGTCGAGGTCTCCGTCGCCACCATCCAGCAGGCCGGCAAGGACGGGAAGCAGCAGCTGATCAAGACGCTCGGTGCGACCACCGCAGCGCCCGACCTCACGCTGACCCGGGTCTCGCCCGCCAAGATGGAGGGCGACAAGCTCTGGGAGTGGTTCAACAACATCCGTGAGAAGGGCATTCTCAACAGCGACCGGAGCAACAACCGCAAGAACGGCTCCGTGGTGATGTACGACCACACCCACGCCGAGCTCGCGCGGTTCAACTTCTTCAACGGCTGGCCCAGCAAGATCTCCACCGACCAGCTCAGCGTCGACAGCTCGGACGCCGTGAAGGAGACGATCACCCTCACGATCGAGCGGCTCGCACGGGTCAAGTGACCATGCAGACCCGCTACGACTTCACGCTGCCGCGCGGCTACGTCGACGACAAGGGCGAGGTGCACCGCACCGGCACCATGCGGCTGGCGACGGCGCGCGACGAGCTGGAGCCGCTGCGGGACCCGACGATCGACGGTCCCGACGACCCGCGCCTGACGATCGTGGTGCTGGCGCGGGTGGTCGAGCGGCTCGGCACGCTCGAGCTGGTCACCCGGCACGAGATCGAGGGGCTGTTCGCCGCCGACCTCGCGTTCCTCCAGGACTTCTACGGGGTGATCAACTTCGGCAGCCAGGAGGAGTACGAGGAGCTGCTGGCGGCGCAGCGCGACGCCGGGGCGCCGGTGTCGACCCCGGTGGTGGTGCCGGAGCAGGCGGCGGCGCCGGTGGTGGCCGTCGCGGCTGGGGCCGACGCCGGGGCTGACGTCGGGGCTGCTGCGGGGGGCGACGGCGGCGCGGCCGCCGGTGTGCCGGTCGGGGTGGGGACGTCGGCGACGGTCACCTACGGGCGGCGGTCGGCGATCGAGGAGATCCCGTCCGACGGCCGGTGACCCATGCTGCGCTACCCGGCTGAGGCGCTCTGGCAGGAGATCGCCTACCTCGCCTACCACTTGCACTGGTCGATGGCGGACCTGCTCGACCTCGAGCACCTGGACCGCGTCCGGATGGTCCGGGCGGTCTCTGCCCTGAACGAACGAGCGTGGGAGGCGGTGCGCGACGGTGGCGGGATCTGACCGGACACCGCTCGGCGGCGACCCGTCGACCACCGGGTACTTCATCTTCGAGGTGGACGGCGTCGAGATCGGCACGTTCCGCGAGGTGCGCGGGCTGGAGCTGACGGTCGACGTGGAGACCTACGTCGAGGGCGGCCAGAACCAGTACGTGCACAAGCTTCCCGGCACGCTGCACTGGCCCAACCTGGTCTTCAGCCGCGGGATGGTGGAGAGCGACGCCCTGTTCACGTGGGTCGCCAACTCGTCGGGCGAGAACTTCGCCGCCAACGGCAACAAGGTGAAGCGCAGCACGGGCGCCGTGACGGCGATCAGCTACACCGGCGAGCGGTTGCGCGCCTGGGAGTTCGCCGACGTGTTCGCCGTGCGGTGGACCGGGCCGGAGTTCAACGTGGACAGCACCGGGCAGCTGGTGGAGCAGCTCGAGGTGGCGCACAACGGGTTCCGGGCGAAGACGTCGTGAGCGGTTCCGACGTCCTGGCGGCCGCTGCCGGTGCGGGTGCGGCCGGTGCGGCGCGGGTCGGCTCGGCTGCGGCCGGTGCGACCGCTGCGGCCGACGAGCTGAGCGCGCCGCCGTCGCCGTGGGCGCGGTACGGGCCGCCGGGGTCGCCGGGTCGGCAGCTGCGGCACGGCGCGATCGGCCAGGTCGCCGCGCGCTCGCTGCGGTTCGGGTCGGCGACGGGGCGGCCGCTGGCCGTGCGGCGGGCGATCGGCGTGCCGGCCAGCGTGCAGGCGAACGGCGCGGGGCTGGCGACGGTGCGGGCACCCCGGTGGTGGCGGCGGTCCGCGCGCGCGGTCGAGGCGACTGAGAGCGCCGTCCAGACGACGGCGGGGGTCGGCGACGCAGCGGTCGCGCAGCTGCCGGCACGCGGGCTGCGCCGGGTGGTGCGCAGCGTGCCGACCGAGGAGTCGCACAGCCCCGGCAGCCTGTCCGTCACCGCGGCGCCGCGCACGCTGCCGATGCGGCTGCCCGCCGAGGTGACCGCCGCCGGCGCGATGATCACCTCGCTCGACCGGCGGCGTCGGACGGCGCCGCCTCCACCCAGGGACGCCGGCGGGGCGCAGGGCGGTTCGCCGGGGAAGACCTCGGGGGCCGGCAGCGCGCCCGACCTGCCGCGTCGCGGCACGTCGGCCGGTTCCCCGCAGGCGGCCGTGCGGCGGGATGCCGAGCAGCGCGGGCCGGCGCGGCCGAGGCCGACGGACAGCACGGCTGCGGTGACCCGGGGCGGTGCCGGTCCGGCGCGTCAGGCGGCGGCGTCGACGCCCGGGACGCCGGGACGGGCGACGCCGGTGAGCCGCTTCGTCCGACGACGGCTGGCCGCCAGCGAGGCGGCACGGGCGGCGGGCGACGCGCGCGCGGCCGGTGATGTGCGAGCCACTGCGGGGACGGTTCCTGCACCGGGCGCGCGGGCGACGCGGCGCGACGGGGCCGAGCCTGTCGGCACGTCGGGGGCGGCGTCGAACGATCCTGCGGTGAGCGGCGAGGTCTCGGGGACGAGCCGTGCGTCGAACCGGACGGTGCGGCGGGTACCGCTGTCGCTCGCACCGCTCGGCGTCTCGCCGGACGGGTCCACGCCAGCGGCGGACGGTGCGCTCGGCGGACCGTTGCGGCGTGCGTTGGGCGCGCCGGTGCGGCTGCGACCCGCGGGTGCCGGGGCGGTCGGAGCGCCGGTCGGCGGCGGACGAGTGCGGTCCGGCGCCGGTGCCCGCTCCGCCGGTCCGCGTCCGGAGGCGCGTCCGACCAGGGGCGATACTTCCGGCGCGATGCGGGCAGCGGCCTCCGTCGCCCCCGCGGCGGCAGCGCCTCTGGCCTCGTCGGCAGCGACCCGCAGCGCTGGCGCTCCGGCACCGTTGGCTCAGCCCGCCGCCGTCCGGCCCACGGGTGCGCAGCCGACCCCAGCGCGACCCGTACCTGCGGCGCCGACCGCTGTTCAGCGCACCGAAGGCGTGCCGAGCCCTGCTCAGCCGACCTCAGCCCAGCCGACCTCAGCCCAGCCGACCTCAGCCCAACCGGCCGCAGCTGTCGCCGCGCCGGCGCAGCCGAGCAGTGCTCCAACGGCTGCTGCGCAGTCGATCACCGCTCAGCCCACCGCTCCGGTCGATGCCGATGCCCGGCCGTCCACCGCCCCGCCGGCGACCGTCCGGCAGACGGCTGCCCCGACCGCCACCGCCCAGTCGGCGGCCGACTCGAAGGCCAACACGGCGGTCGACGCAGCCGGCACCGCGGCACCGGCCGGTGCCGGCGCGGACTCGGCGGGCCGCAGCGCGACGTCCCTCCCGGCACAGCGAGTCGCCGCTCCGGATGCCGTCGTGCACGGGACGTCGCGGCGCCCACGCCGGGCCGCGAGCGGGCGTCGGTACAGCGGGCTGCCGGTGGCGATCGACCGGCTGGCCGTCGGTCACGGAGCCGACGACGGGCTGCTCGGTGCCGCAGCCAGTGCCGGGCGCGCGGTGCGCAGCTGGGGAGCATCGGCCGTCGCCTCCGCCCGCCACGCAGGAGCCCTGACCGCCGCGGCCGAGCGGGGCGTCGCGTCCGATGCGGGCCGCGGTGCAGCAGCCCTGAGCGGTGGGACGTCCATCGCTGGTGGGACGTCGCTGCAGCGGGTCGCGCCACACGGCGTGCTGCCGGTGCCGACCGGGGCCGCGGCGCGGGCCGGCATGCGGACGGACGGACGCCGCGTGGCACCGGTGCGGCGGGTCCAGTCCGCACCTGGAGGCCGCTCGTGGTCGCTCGGCATCGTCGGTCCGAACGGAGCCGGCTCGCCTGCCTCGCCGAACCGACCGGGCCGACCGGACGGACCCCCTGCGCCGATGCGCCGGCGAGTGGACGCCGCGGCAACCACGGTCCGTCCCCTCGTGGCCGCCGGGGGACGAGCGACGCCCGTCTTCGCACCTGCACCCGGTGACGTCCGACGCAGCGCGCGCGCAGTGCTCGGCGCAGCCGTGGCGGGCGCCGTCGGGCCCGTCGAGCTCGCCGGGTCGACAGCCGTCTCCCACGGCTCCACGACGCTCACACCGCGCCGCAGCCCGGCCGCGGCGACCACGGCGCGCCGCAGCCCAGCCGCGGCGCTGACCCTGCACCGCAGCGCCGCCGCGCCGGTGGAACTGCCCGGGGTCGCCTCCGGCTTCGTCGTGCTCCCGCCGCGCACCACGGGCCTCGGTGGTCCACCGGGAGGGCCGCCGGAGCCGTCGTCGGCCCGCGCCGGCCGGCGGCCGTCGGACCGCCCGGCGCCCTCCGGCCCTGCAGACGCTCTGCGTCGCTCGGTCTCCGCCCCCGCACCGTCCACCGCAGGGACGCCGGCCGGGTCCGTCCCGGCGAGGCTTGCAGCCCTGGTCGCCGCCGAGGCGGCGGGCGCGTTCGAGAGCACCTCCGCCGGCCGCACCGGCTGGGCGGGCACGACGTTCGCCACCGGCTCGGGCGGCTCCGTCGGCGGACCCACCGGCCTTGCCGGCGTCCCCGGCGCCGCCACCGTCCTGCGCACCACCGAGGGAGCCGTCATGAGCCCGAGCGCCGCGGACCGGGTCAGCCGGTCCTGGTCCCCGCCCGAGGACCCGTCGCAGGCCGTGCTCCCGCCCGAGGTGATGGACGAGCTGGTCGACCGGGTGGTGGAGCGGCTGGAGGACCGCGTGGTCGAGGAGCTCGAGCGGCGCGGACGCCGCCGGATGCCGGGGGTGTTCTGATGGCCGCGACCGAGAAGGCGTTCCTGGAGATCGAGAGCGGCGAACGGCTGCCGTGCCTGTTCAACCCGGCGCAGCTGGCGATCACGCGCAGCAACAGCTGGGCGGGGGAGTCGATGCCGGGCCGCGGCGTGCCGCGGCTGCGCTACGCCGGCGCCCGGCCGGCGACGATGGCCGTCGAGCTGTTCTTCGACACCACCAACGACGGCACCGCCGTCACCCGGTACACCGGCAAGATCCTCGGGCTGATGGAGGTCGACCCGTCGTTGCCGGGCGCGAACGACGCGACCCACAACGCCCGGCCGCCGTACGTGACGTTCCACTGGGGCGACCTGCACTCGTTCAAGGCCGTCATCGCGCACCTCGACCTGACGTTCACCTATTTCTCCTCCACCGGCGTCCCGCTGCGCGCCACGCTCGCCCTGGTGCTGCGCCAGTACGAGGAGTCGCACGCGTTCGGCCCCCAGAACCCGACCTCCGGCACGCCGCGCCCGCACCGGGTCCACCAGGTGCAGCCCGGCGAGACGCTCGACCGCATCGCCGCCCGGTACTACGGCGACGCGACCCGCTGGCGGACGCTCGCCGTCGCCAACGGCATCGAGGACCCGCTGTCGCTGCGTCCCGGCTCCCGGCTGTCCATCCCGCGGCTGGAGGTGTGAGCGTGTCCGTCGCTCCCCTCGCCTCCGACGGCATGGCGCTCGCCCCGGTGATCGCCGCCGGCGGCACCGAGCTGCCAGCCGTCTGGAGCAACGCCCTGGTCGAGCTGCGCGTGCGGCGGGCCGTCCGCACCATCGGGCGCTGCACCATGCGGTTCGTCGACCCCGGCTACACCCTGGCGCAGGCGAGCAAGCTCAAGGTCGGCACGCCGGTGCGGGTCAGCGCGAAGGGCGTCGAGCAGGGTGCCACGGCGACGGTGGTCTTCCAGGGCAAGGTGACGTCCACGGGGGTGGAGCACCGCGACGGGGGTCAGCCGGAGCTGCACGTCGTCGCGGAGGACCTGGCCTTCGAGCTCAGCCGGTCGGCGCGGGCGGCGACGTTCCTCAAGGTCACCGCCTCGCAGATCGTCGAGAAGGTGGTGCGCGCCGCCGGTGCGCGGCCGTCGGTCACCGCCACCTCCGCGGTGCTCGAGTACACGCTGCAGACCGACACCGACCTGGCCTTCGTCGACGAGCTGTGCCGGCGCAACGGGCTGGACTGGGAGATGGACGGCTCGACGTTCCGGGCGTGGGCCCTGCCGGACGGGACCGGGTCGCCCGCCGTGCGGCTCGCGGTGGGCGACAGCCTGCGGGACTTCTCCGCACGGGTGTACGCCGATGCGCCGAGCTCGGTGCGGGTGCGCGGCTGGGACCACCTGAAGAAGACCGCGGTGGTGGGCGACGCGCAGACCAGCCGGTCGGCGGTGCCGGACGGGCTGGGGTCCCTGGCGCCGGCCTCCGGGCTGGCGACGGCGACCGTGCTGGACGCGCAGGCCGGGCCGGTGGACCAGTCGGACGCCGAGGCGCTGGCCAAGGCCGTCGGCCGGCTGAACGGCGCGGTGCTGGCCCGGGGACGCTGCGAGATCACGCCCACGCTGCGACCCGGGGTGCTGGTGCAGATCCGTGACGGCGGTCCGTCGTCCGGCACCTACTACGTGCGCGAGGTGGAGCACACCTACCGGCCGGCCGGGTTCCACACCACCTTCGTCGCGGGGGACCGGGAGCCGGGCACGCTCGTCGCACCCGCCGTCGCGACGGGGACCGCGTCGAGCTTCACGCACGACGGGCTGGTGGTGGGACTGGTCTCCGCCATCGACCAGGACCCGCAGGCCGCAGGCCGGGTCAAGGTCTCCCTGCCCGGGCTCGACAGCACCATCGAGTCGCAGTGGGCCCGGCTGGCGGTGCTCGGTGGCGGCGCGTCACGCGGGATGGTGTTCATGCCCGAGGTCGGCGACGAGGTGCTGGTCGGCTTCGAGGGCGGCGACGTGCGCCGGCCCGTGGTGCTGGGCGGGCTGTTCGGCACCAAGGACACGATCCCGGCCGACCTGGTGGCGGACGGCGCGGTCGCGCACCGCACGCTGACCTCCCGGCTGGGTCACGTCGTCGAGCTGGCCGACGGGACGGGCCCCGCGACCCAGCACATCCGGCTGGCGCTCGCGGGCGGCGAGGTGCGGCTCCGGCTCGGCAAGGACAAGGCGGACCTGACGCTGCCTGACGGCGTGCCGCTGACCATCGCCTCCGGCTCGTCGTCCATCAAGCTCGACGGCAACGGCGCCATCACGCTGTCCGGGACGACCATCTCGATCAAGGCGACCCAGGACCTCACGCTCGAGGGCGTCCAGGTGACCGCCAAGGGCACCGCGAAGGTGGCCGCCTCCGCCCCTGAGGTGGACCTGAAGGCCGACGGGACCGCCACGCTGCAGTCCTCCGGCATCACCGCCGTCAAGGGATCGATGGTGCAGATCAACTGATGAGCCTCTCGATCCCCGACCCCACGCAGGCCGTCCCCGACGCGTCGTTCATCGGGCGCGGCTTCAGCTGGCCCCTGGAGGTGGACCACCGCGGCGCGATCCGGCTGACCCAGGGCCCGGAGGACCTCGACCGGTCCATCCGCGTGGTGCTGCTGACCGCCCCCGGCGAGCGCGTGATGCGACCCCAGTTCGGCTGCCGCATCTGGGACCTGCTGTTCGAGCCGGTCAATGCGAACCTGCTCGGCCTGATCGCCGAGGCGGTGCGGGACGCCCTCGCGCAGTGGGAGCCACGCGTCGAGGTGGAGGACGTCGAGCCGGTGCAGGACGAGGACGACGGCGGCCTGGTCCGCATCGCCATCCGCTACCGGGTCCGCGCGACGAACGACCGCCGCAACCTCGTCTACCCCTTCTACGTGATCCCGCGTGAGGACTCCTGATGCCGCCGATCCCCCCTCCGAACCTCGACGACCGGTCCTTCCAGGACATCGTCGACGAGACCAAGCGGCTGATCCCGCGGTTCACCCCCGAGTGGACCAACCACAACGTGTCCGACCCCGGCGTCGCGCTGATCGAGCTGTTCGCGTGGATGAGCGAGATGGTGCTGTTCCGGGTGAACCAGGTGCCCGAGCGGCTGTACGTGCACTTCCTCAACCTCGCCGGCATCGAGCCGTTCCCGCCGTCGGTGGCCCGCACGGACGTGACGTTCTGGCTCTCCGCACCGTCCGAGCGGCCGCTGACCATCCCGGCCGGCACCGAGGTGACCACGTCCACCAGTGCGGTGGACGCCGTCGTGTTCTCCACCGAGCACGAGGCGGTGGTGAGCCCGCCGCGGATGATCGCGGCCCACTCGGCACGGGCCCGCGGCGAGCAGACGGTGGACGCCTGGGAGGACCTGACCTACCCCGGCAGCGCCGTGACCTGCTTCGTCTCGGACCCGCTCGAGCCCGGTGACGCGACCCTGTTCGGCTTCGCCGAGTCGCTGGCGGGGGCCGCCCTGCGGCTGACCGTCCAGGCGTCCGCCCAGGGCATCGGCGTCGACCCGACCAACCCGCCGCTGGCGTGGGACGTGTGGACGGGTGAGGCGTGGACGCCGGTGCGCGTGCAGCAGGACACCACGGGCGGGCTGAACCGCGACGGTCAGATCGTGCTGCTGGTGCCGCAGGCGCACGCGTCGCTGATGCTGGCGGGCACGACGGCGTACTGGCTGCGGGTGCGGCTGGTGCGCCCGGCGCCGGGGCAGCCGACGTACCAGGCGTCGCCGCGGCTGGAGTCGGTGCGCGCCGAGGTGGTGGGCCTGACGGTGCCGGCCGAGCACGCGATGACCGTCGGGCCGGAGAACCTGGGCCGGTCGGTCGGCGTGCCGGCGCAGCAGTTCCGCGTCGCGTCCGTGCCGGTGGCGACGCGGCGCGACGGCGAGCGCGTGCGGGTGGTGACGACGGTGGGCGCCGAGGACTGGACCGAGGTGGCCGACTTCTCCGAGTCCGGGCCGGCGGACCGGCACGTGGTGTGGGAGTCGTCCACCGGCGTGGTGCGGTTCGGGCCGCGCGTGCGGTACCCCGACGGGTCGGTGCGCCAGCACGGCGCGATCCCGCCGGACGGTGCGCTGGTGCAGGTCACGGGCTACCGGCACGGCGGGGGCGCGGCCGGCAACGTCGGCGCGCGCACGCTGACCGAGCTGCGGTCCACGCTGCCGTTCGTCGCCAGCGTGGTGAACCTGGTGCCCGCGGCCGGTGGTGTCGACGCGGAGACGGTGGACGAGGCGAAGGTGCGCGGGCCGCTGTCGCTGCGCACCGGGCAGCGGGCCGTCACCGCCGGGGACTACGAGCGGCTGACGCGCGAGACGTCCGTCGAGGTGGCCCGGGCGCGGTGCCTGCCGGGCACGGCGACGGAGAACGGTGCCGTGCGGGTGCTCGTCGTGCCGCAGGTGCGCACCGACCCGCGCACCCACAAGATCGACGACTTCGCGCTGTCCGAGCCGTTGCTGCACGCGATCGCCGACGTGCTCGAGGAGCGCCGCTGCGTCGGCGTCGCCGTCGAGATCGGCACGCCCTTCTACCAGGGGGTCAGTGTGGCGGCCCTGGTCAGGGCGCTGCCCGGCCGGCCGGTGGCGCTGGTGCGCCAGCGCGTGCTCGCCGTCGTGGACCGGTACGTCAACCCGCTCACCGGCGGCCCGTCGGGTAACGGGTGGCCGTTCGACCAGGACATCACCGCCGCGGAGATCGCCCAGCTGCTCGAGGCGGTCGAGGGGGTGGAGCGCGTCGAGGAGGTGCAGCTGTTCGAGTACGACCTGCGCACCGGCCACCGCCTGGGCAGCGGGCGCGACGTGCTGCACCCCGAGCCGCACGCCCTGTTCCTGTCCGCCGAGCACCGGGTGGTGGTCCGATGAGCCGCGACACGTGGCTGCTGGACCAGCTGCCGGTCGGCATGGTCAGCGACGAGTTCTTCGCGCGGTTCGTCTCCATCTTCCAGGCCGAGGCCGGCACGCTGCTGGCGCACGGCGACAACCTGCCGCACCTGGCCGACCCCTCGGTGGCGCCACCGGCGATGGTGCGCTGGATGGCCGACTGGATCGGCCTGGACGGCATCGACCCGGACCTCCCCGAGCTCACCCAGCGGCGCCTGGTCACCACGGCGGCGCGCACCATGCGTCGGCGCGGGACGCCCGGCGCCCTGCAGAGCTTCCTCGAGCTGTTCAGCGGCGGCCCCGCGCTGGTGGAGGACGGCGGCGGCGTGTGGCGGGAGGGCGACGCGCCGGCCGACCACGCCTGGGTGGTGATGCACGTGCAGTCCACGGGCGGGTTGGACGACGCCGACTTCGTCGCGCTGATCGCCGACCACGTGCCCGCGCACGTGCGCGCGCAGCTGTGGGTGGGCGACCGGGACATCTGGTCGCAGGCGCGTGCCGAGGAGGGTCGACGTGGCTGAGCCCGTGCGAGTGCCGGCGTTCGCCGCTCCGACGGCGCCGCTGCGGCCGGAGACGGCGCCGACCGCCGTCGTCCGCACCTCCGCGCTTGGTGGGGCCGCCCCGGCACCGGCGGTTGCTCCCGCGCCGGCCGAGGTGACCATCGTCTGCCCCGAGTGCGGCACACCCTCCGCCGTCGCGCTCGCCCGGCGCGACGCCGACGACTTCTGCCCGACGTGCGACTACCCGCTGTTCTGGGCCCGTCCGCAGGACCGCACGGTGCCGCCGCAGGACGGTCCCGACGACGCCCGACGGCGCTCGCCCGGCGCGTCCGGCGCGCTGCTGCTGGCCACCGTGCCGTGCCCGGTGTGCGAGGAGCTGAACCTGCCGTCCGCGGTGGTGTGCGTGCGGTGCGGCGCCGACATGGTGCCCCCGCCGCCGCCCGTTCCGGTGCCGCTGCCGGTGCCCGAGCCCGTGGTGGTGGTGCCCGTGGTGGTGCCGCGGGAGCAGCCGAAGGTGCGGTTCCCGTGGTGGTGGTACCTGGCGATGGCCGCGATCGGCGGCATCGCGTGGTGGGTCAGCGCGCACTACTGACCGATCGGTTCCCAGCGCACCGAGCGAGGGCCGGGCGGCGGCTAGACCGACCGCCCGGCCCTCGTCGTCACGGCGTGATCGTCAGCGTCACTCCCGCGCTGGTCGAGGCCATCAGCGTCGCCGTCTGCGCGTAGGCCGCCGTCAGCGTCGAGGTTCCGGCGGTCCAGGTCGAGGTCGTCGTGCCCGGCACCGTCAGCGTCGCGGTCCCGTTGCTCACCGTCGCCGTGCCCAGGCTGGTGCCGTCCCGGCTGAACGTCACGGTCCCGGCCGTCACCGTCCCCGTGCCGCCGGTCACCGTGGCGGTCAGCACGATCGACTGGGCGGTGCCGGCCTTGAACGTGCTGGTGTCGGAGGCGAGCGTCGTCGTGCTCGCGTACCGCACGGTCACGGCAACGCCCGTGGAGGTCGACGACGCGAAGGTCGCCGTCCCGTTGAACTGCGCGGTGAACGTGGTGCTGCCGCCCGCCCACCCGGTGGTGGCGGGCGTCAGGACGGCCGTCCGGGTGCCGCCGCTGCTCGACACGGTGACGTCACCGAGCGAGACGCCGTCCCGGAAGAACGTCACCGTCCCGCCGGTGAGCCCCGAGGCACTGCCCGAGGCCGGGCTGACCGTCGCCGTCAGCGTCAGGGTGTCGCCCGGCGAGATGGTGGTGGGGGACACGGCGAGCGTGGTGGTGCTCGCCGACTTGGAGAGCGTGAACGCCGTGGTCACCTCGGACACGCTGGGGTCGGTGGTGCTCACCGCCGCGGACGTCGGGGACACCTGCCAGCCGGTCACGTTGGGGGTCACGGTGTAGTTCGACGTCCGGTCGACGTAGATCACCTCGGCACCAGTGTCGATGCCGGCCGTGCCGGAGTACACGGTGGTCCCGGAGGCGGTGCCGTTGCTGCGCGTGATGACGAACGGCATGGACTGCGCGCCCGACGTGGCGGAGGTCGCCGTCACCCGGATGCGCAGCTCGTCGACCGTCACCGTGACGGCCGTGTCCGTGGCCGCGACCGCGGCCGTGTACGTGCCGACGTGGCCGGCGGGGCCGGACACCGTCGCGGTCCAGGCGCCGGGCGGCACCTGGTTGAACGTCGTCGCGAACGTGTTGGTCCCGGTGCGTACCGCCGGCTGCGCCGCCAGCGCGAGGCCGCCGGACGGCGGGTTCGGCACCAACGACACCAGTGCGCCGGTCAGGTCGAAGCCCTCCGGCGACGTCACGGTCACGGTCACCTGCCGGGACACCGTGTACAGCACGATGTCGGCCGAGTAGAGCTGCCCGCCGCTCAGCGTGACCGACCTGGTGGTGGACCCGTACCCCGCTGCCGCGAACGCCAGCGAGTACGAGCCGTCCGCGATGCCGGTCAGGGTGAACGCACCGGCCGCCGTGGTGGTCTGCTTCAGCACCGTCCCGCCGGAGTCCTTCAGCTGCACCGTCGCGCCGTCCAGCGCCACCGGCGCCGCGGCGCCGGCCTGGCCGGACACCGTGCCCGTGATCGTGTTGCTGCGCACCGCGATCGGGAGGCTGAGGATGGTCGGCTCACCGGCGGCCAGCGTGATGTTCACGGTCAGCGGTGCGAACCCGCCGCCGTTGATCGACACGGTGTACGTGCCGGGGTCGTTGCCGGTGAACACGTACAGGCCGCCGGTCGGCGCCGGCACCGGGCACGTGGTCGACGTGGACGTGGTGCAGTCCTGCGTCTTGGTGCCGTCCACGCCGATCAGGGCCACGTCCAGGGCGTTCACCGCGGTGGACGTCGGGTCGGAGGGGTCGTAGATCGTCAGCCGCAGGTCCACGGGGTTGGCCTTGAGGAGCAGGTCCTGCGTCACGTCGGCACCGGCGCCCACCGTCACGGTCACCGAGGTGGACCCGTCGGCGAAGCTGTACCCGGCCGCGAGGATGGTCACGTTCCACGTGCCGGCGGACAGGCCCTGCGTGGTGGTGGTGCCGGTGATCCGGTACGCGCCGGCCGCGTCGCTGGTGGCCGTGAACGTCTGGCCGCCGGCCTGCGCGGCGCGCACCAGCACGCCGGCGAGCGTCGCGGTGACGCCGCTGGACCGCTGCACGGACACCGTGCCGCCGATGGAGCCGAGCTTGGTCACGGTCACCGGGATCGGGTCCACCTGCCCGGCGGCGACCGTCACCGAGAACGTGTCGAACTGGAAGCCCGCGGCCTGCACCAGCACCTGGTAGGTGCCGCTCGGCAGCTGCCCGAACGACACCGAGCTGGTGCCGGGGATCGCGGTGAGCGTCACGTTGGCCGATCCGGGCCGGATCAGCGTGACCACCGGGTCCTGGACCGGGGTGCCGGGCGCGGCACCGGTCACCACGGCCACCGTGAGGTTGCCGTAGCGCGGCAGGTCGAAGGCGACGGTCGGGTAGGTGGTGGGCAGCACCGGGACGGTGAACGTCAGGGTGCGCGAGTCGAAGCCGGGCAGCGAGGCGGTCACGCGGTAGGTGCCCGGCCGCACCAGCGTGCCGCCGGCGGGGTCGGTGGGCTGCGACGGGTCCGACCAGACGAGCGTGCCGGACCCCGGGGTGCCGGAGGCGACGGCCTGCAGGCCCGCGTTGCTGGCCCCGGGCGGACCCTGCACCACCGTGAACGTGGTGCTGGCCAGCTCGGCGTCGGTCGGCGCGGGGGCGCCGGTGAACGTGATGGTGCCGTCGAAGTGCCGGCCGGTGGGCTCCAGCACCAGCGGGGACGACAGGTCGGCGATGGTGATGTTCGACCTGATCAGCGTGCGGAACGGCGCCGGCGTGCCGGTGTACGACACCGTGACGCTCAGCTGGTCGGTCACCACGGGGAAGTACACCTGGGAGGACGTCGTCACGTCGGCCGGGCTGGCCACCACCTGGAACGTGCCGTCAGCGGCGGTGGTCACCTGCACCGAGGTGGTGACGGGCACCAGGCCGGAGTACCCCGTCACGCCGGTCAGCTGCACCGTGGCACCGCCCACAGGGCTGAACGCCGACGAGGTCAGCTGCGTGACCACCGTGCCGCCGAACGCGTTGCGCGGCCGGGTGAGCACCACCTGCGTGGCGATCTCCTGGTTGTTGCCCACCGTCAGCACCGGCGAGGAGGCCTTGAGCTGCACGGCCGACGTCGCCCCCGGCGGGACGGTGGTCCAGGTGACGTCGAACCGGTAGGAGCCCGCGGGCAGGTGCGTGACCGTCACCTGACCGTCCGTGCCCGTGGTCCACGGCGTGGTCGGCGGCGTGTAGGTGCCCGACGAGACGCGCACGGCGGTGACGACGGCACCGGGCGCCGGCACCAGCGACGACGTGCCGCTGTCCGAGAGGACGCTGACGGCGACGCGCGCGAGCCGGTCCAGCGTCGCGTCGTACCGGCGCACGTCGCCGGGGCTCAGCACGATCGACACCGGGGCCACCGGCAGGTACTCGCTGTCGCCCGGCTGCACCGACACGTCGAACTGGCCGCTGCCCAGGCGCTCGAGCGCGTACGAGCCGTCGGGCTTGGTCCCGGCGCACTTGGCGCCGCCGGTGATGGTGCAGGTGATGGAGCCGTCGGGCGCGGTGGAGACCGCGCACGGACCGAGCGGCGTGGTGGAGCCGGTGGGCCGGGCGATCACGCAGGTGCCGGCCGGCACCGCCCCGACCCGCGTGAGGATGGTGCCGACGACGGACGGCGACGGGTACAGCGCCACCTGGGCCGCCTCGACGGTCTGCCCCATCGGCACCTTGACCTTCACCGTGCCGGGCTCGTAGCCGGGGACGGACACGGTCAGCGTGTAGAGGCCGGGCAGCAGGCCGGTGTCGCCCGGCGCCGGGATCACGTACTCGAGGTCCGGTGCCGAGGTGACCGTGATGGTGCGGGCGGACCCGTCGGCCGCCGGCGCCGTCATGGTGACGGTGATCTGGCAGACCTCGGGCTTGCCGCTCGGGTCGAGGCCCAGGTTGGTGCAGGTGATCTGGCCGTTGGTGCGGGCGTCGGACACCCGTCCCTTGATCACGGAGGTGGACAGCAGGCCGGAGCCGGGGATCGGGGTCATCTCGAGGTCCGCCGTGGCGGCCGAGCCGGCGACGACGGTGACGGGCGCGAACGCCGCGAGGTGGCCGAACAGGTCGGCGGACAGCACGTACGTGCCGGGTGCGATGCCGTTGAACCGGAAGGTGCCGTCGGCGTCCGACGTGCTCATCGTCTTGTAGGTGTTCACGCCGTCGGTCAGCTTCAGGCCGGCGCCGCCGAGCCCCGACCCGCTCGGCTCGCGCACCGTGCCCTGCACCACGCCGGTGGACAGGTCGAGCCGCATGTCGAGCCGTGCCGCCGACGAGCCCGTGCCGAGCGTCAGCTGGGTGGTCTGCGAGGCGTAGCCCGGGCCGCTGACCGTCACGGTGTAGGTGGACGGCACCGGCAGGTCGGCCAGCACGAAGGTGCCGACCTGGCCGGAGGTGACCGTCGACGCCGTGCGGGTGGTGGTGCCGTCCGTCGCTGTGACGGTCAGGCCGCCGACGCCGCCGATCGCGCCGAGCGCATCCGGGCCGGTGACGGTGCCGGCCAGCGAGGCGACGCCGTGCGACAG
Organism: Cellulomonas sp. 73-145; assembly: GCA_001898185.1. GTDB lineage: Bacteria > Actinomycetota > Actinomycetes > Actinomycetales > Cellulomonadaceae > Cellulomonas. The sequence continues at coordinate 624,995 of MKTI01000006.1, forward strand.
CGTCAGGTCGACCACCGAGCTGCCGCCCGGGCCCAGCGAGACCAGGCTCGACTGGGCGCCGTACCGGGTGGCCGCGGCCGTGACCAGGTAGGTGCTGGGGGTCGACAGGCCGGTGACCGACCAGGAGCCGACGTTCCCCTGCGTCGCGCTGCTGGTGGTCACCACGTTGGTGCCGTCGGTGATGGTGACGGCGACGCCGCCGAGCGGGCCGTCGGGACCGGTGATGTGCCCGGACAGCTGGCCGGCGCCCGCCACCATCGTCACCTTGAGCGGGTTGGCCGCCGCCTGCGCACCGGTCAGCTCGAAGCGCTGCGTCTGGAAGCCCGGCTTGGAGATGGTGACCAGGTAGTTCGACTGTGCCGCCATGCCGGCGAAGGCCCACGTGCCGTCGTTGAGGGACGAGGTGGTGCGGGCGCCGTCGGCGGGGCCGACGGCCTGCAGCGCCAGCGCGCCGGCGGCGACCTTGCCGAGGTCGGAGCGGTCGACGGGGGCGGACGCGGGGACGGGCGCGGCGACGACGTTGGAGACGGTGCGGAAGACGGCGTCGCCGGCGGTCTGCGCAGCGCCCGAGGCCGTGGTGGAGGAGCCGCCCGACGAGCCGCCGGCGGCGGTGCCCGACGACGCCCCGCCGGCCGGTGCCGTCGCGCCGGCCGCTGGTGCCGGGCCGCTGTCGCCGATCAGCAGGCTGGCCGGCACCACCTCGACGCGGAAGCCCGACGGGTCCGCCGCCGTGACGATCCCGCCGATGCGGACCCCCGTCGCCGCAGCGCCGCCGCCCGACCCACCGGCCGCTCCGCCCGACCCGCCGGCCGCACCCCCACCGGCCTTGCCGGGTGCCGCCGTACCGCCCGTCCCGCCTGTGCCCGCGGGTGCCGGTGCCACCGCGGCCTGCCCCGCCGTCGTCGCCGACTGGCTGGCCCGGTGCGACAGCCACGGCAGCCCGACGGCCACACCGGCCACCCACAGCGCCAGCACGGCGACCATCGCCACGCCGCGCAGCACCCCGGAGGACAGCAGCGGCCGTGCGGTCAGCACCGCCTGGGTGTGCGCGGGTGCCTGGTCGCCGTGCGCGGTGACCGAGTACGCGGTGCGCGTGCGCGGCCCGACAAGCCGGGGCCGGTGCACCGCCACGCGAGCCGGCAGGCGGACGGTCGCGTGCGCCGGGACGCTGACCACCTGGCTCTGCAGCTGCACGCGCAGCTCGTCGGACGCGGCGGCGTCCACCAGCACGTCAGCCGGCCGGTCACCGGTGTTGCTCAGCACCACCGCGACCCGGCGCGCCCGGACGGCGGTCGCCTCGGCAGGCTCGACGGCGAGCACCACCGCGCTCGGCGCGTCCACCACCAGGGTGCTGTCCACCATCGTCACGCCGTCACCGGCGCCGCCCGGCACCTGGGACTGCACGGCGAGGGCGTACGGGTAGGTGCCGGGCAGCGCGCCGCGTGCGATGCCGACCACCACGTCGGTCGACGCGGTGGCGTCGGCCGGGACAGCGACCAGGCGTGCGGCCCGGGGACGCCAGGCGCCGTCCAGCCCGATGGCGGACACGGTGATGTCGCGGGGCCCGTCGGCCAGGTTGCGCACGTGCACGCGGACGGTGGCCTCACGGCCCGCGGGCGCGTGCGCGCCCGGCTCGACCGCCACGCTGACGGTCGGCCTGCTCGGGTGCTGTGCGCTCTGTGCACTCATGGGGCGGGTGGTCCCTCAGGGGATCGGGATGTCGAGCACCAGCTGCTGGCTGGGGTTCAACGTGGTCGGTGGGGAGGTGGCGGCGGCGGCCGCGTTGGCGGACAGCTGCACCTCGAGCAGGTAGAACTGCGGCGCGTCGACGTCGGTGAACGAGTAGTGGCCGTTGCCGTCGGTGGTGGCCGTCGCCACGGGCGGCGCCGCGGTGCCGTACTGCGAGGCCAGGTACAGCGACACGATCGCGCCGACGGTGGGCGTGCCGCGCTGGCTGACGACGCCGCTGATCGCGGCGGGGGACACCAGCACGGGAGAGAGCTGCTGCACCTGACCCGCGGCGAGGGTGACGATGGTCGAGGTGGGCTGCGTGCCCTTGCGGCTGAACGTCACGGTGTACGTGCCCGGCGGCAGGCCCTGCATGGCGAACGTGCCGACGCTGCCCGCGGGGGTGGACGCCGACGTGACGGTGAACTGGGCCTGCCCGGAGCTGGCGCTGATCTGCACGTTGCCGGCGGGTGTCGCCGTGCCGCCGCCGGCCGGGCTCTGCGCGACGGTGCCGACGATCTGCGCCGTGGCCGGCCGCATCTTCACGTCCACCGCCGTCGCGCTCGCGGCCCCGGCCGTCACCGTGCCGAACCCGTCCACGCTGACCGACAGCACCTGCGACTCCAGGTCGGAGCGGGAGAACGTCACCGTGTAGGTGCTGGGGATGTGCAGCCCGGAGATCGCCCACGAGCCGACGGGTGCACCGCTCTGCGTCACCGTCTGGCGGGTGTCGCCGCCGTCGGTGACGGTGACGGTGACGCCCCCGGTGCCGTCGGGCGTGGTGGCGGTGCCGGAGAGGGTGCCCGCGGCGGCGCCCAGCGTCACGGCGACGCCGGTCAGCGTCTGGGCCGCACCGAGGTTGAGGTTCAGGGTGGCCGGGGCGAAGCCCGGTGCGCTGACCACCACGGTGAACGTGCCCGGCGTCGGCAGGCCGCGCAGCGTGAACCCGCCGGGGGTGTCCTGCGTCAGCGTGACGGTGCGGACGGTCACCTGGCCGAAGGTGGCCACCACGGTCGCCCCCGGCACCGGTCCGCCGGCGCCGGACACCATCCCGGAGATGGCGCCGTCGCCGTCCAGCAGCTGCACCTGGATGCCGGTCCGGTCCTCCCCGGCGGCCACGTCGAGGCGCTGCACCTGGGTGCTGTACCCCGTCTTCGTCGTCACCAGGTCGTAGACCGCCGGGGACGGCACCTGGTCCAGCGTGAACGTGCCGTCCGCGCCGACCGGGACGCTGCGCACCACGGCGCCGGAGGTCGCGCCGGGCGCCTCACCGGGCGGCGGCGTCACCTTGCCGGCCAGCGGTGCGGTGTCCAGCGGCAGCTCCAGCCGCACCACGGCACCGGCAAGGTCGTTGCCGGTCACCGTCCCGGACACCGTCGCCGGCACGCCGCCGACCACCGCGACCAGGTCGGTCACGTCCTGCCCGGCGGCCAGCGGCACCAGCTGCGCCTTCGCCTGCGCGGAGGCCGCGGGGTACCAGACCTCGCCGAACCCGGCGGCGCGGAACCGCAGCAGGTACGAGCCGGCCGGCAGCGAGCCGATGTGGAAGGCCCCGGCCGAGTCGGTCGCCGTGCTGGCCACCGGTGTGGTCGCGTCGGCCTGGTCGAACGCGTCCACGGACACCGCCGCGACCCCGTCGCCGGTCGACAGCAGCCGCACCTGACCGCCGAGGGCAGACGTGCCGGTGGTCGTCTTCTGGTCCCGGGCCTGCGCCACCTGCAGCGCGACGTCCCGGTCGGCAGCCGACCGCTGCACCACCCCGCCCAGCGCGGTGGTGATCACGGCCGCGAACAGGGAGATCGCCACCACCAGGCCGACCATGGCCAGCAGCCCGCGGCCCAGCAGCGGCTTCTGCACGAAGACGCCGACCGCCGCCGGCGGGGAGGCGGGCCGCCGGCCGAGCGGGTCGGCACCGTCCCGGGCGGCCCGCTCGACCGCGGCCGCCACGTCCCACGTGCCGAGCTGCGCGGGCAGCGGCGGCCGCTCGGCCAGCCGCAGTTCGAACGAGCGGGGCTCCGGGGAGCCGACCAGCGGCCGCTTCGCCGTCGTCCGCAGCTGTGTCACCAGCCGCTCGCCCGGGCTGAGGTGGAACTCGGGCGGGTCGAAGGTGAACCGGACGGCCTTCTCCGGGTCGCTGCCGACGACCGCGCCGTCCACCGCGGTGTTGCCGTTGTTCTCCACGGCCACCGCGAACGCCGCCGACCGTCCGCCGGTCGCCACCGTCGGCTCCAGACTGACGTCCACCCGCGGCGCGCCGGCGACGTCGATCACCAGCTCCTCGACGCCCGTGCGTCCCGGGCCGGTCAGCTCGCGGACCTGCACCGCCATCCGCCGCTCACCGGCCGGCAGCTCCGCCGGCAGGTCGAGCGTCAGCGTCAGCGTGGTGCTCTCGCCGGGGAACAGGGTCGGCTCGGCGGTGTCCGTACGGACCCAGGCCGGGTCGACGCCGAGGCAGCGCAGGGCGTACCCGCTGATCACGTCGTCCGTGTTGGTGATGGTCACCAGCACGGTGCTCGGGGCGCCGGCGACCGCGCTGAGGCGGCGCGGGGCCAGGTCGACGCGCATGTCAGCCCGCCCCGGGCAGGCTCAGGTCCTGCGACACGGTGCCACCGGCGGTCACGCTGACCACGGCGGTGCTGACCACAACACCGCCCTGGGACACGCTGACGGAGTAGGAGCCGGGCGGCAGCTGGACGAAGGAGTAGTACCCGGCCGGTGTGCCGGCGGCGGCCGTCGACGTCGTGGTCCAGCTGTGCTGCCCGTCCGTCGCCACCACGCTGACGCCGGCCGTGCCGACGGTCCCGGTGCGGACCACGCCCTGCACCGTCCCCCAGGACGGGCGCAGCGTGACGCTGACCGGCGCCGCCACCCCGGTGGACAGGTCCACCGCGACGCTCTGCGACGTGTACCCGCCGAGCGTGACGGTCAGCGTGTACAGGCCCGGCTTGAGCCCGGCCAGCGTGAAGGAGCCGACGGTGCCGGTGGTCAGCGAGGTGGCGCTGACCGCGGTGGGGCCGCCGGTCGCCGTGACGGTGGCCCGGCCCAGACCGCTGCCGTCCGGCGCCAGCACCCGGCCGGTGACGGTGCCCGCGCCTCCGGTCAGGGCAACGGCGAGGCCCGTCTTCGACTGGCCGGCGGTCAGGTCGACCACCACGGTCGAGGGCGTGTAGCCCGGCGCGGTGAACGTGACCACGTAGGTGCCGGGGGTCGGCAGGTTGGGGATGACGAACGTGCCGACCGCCCCGACGGTCGGGGTGCCGACGACGATCGGGTTGCTGCCGTCCGCCGTGGTGACCGTGACCCCGCCGAGCGGCGCCTTGCCGTCCGTCACGGTCCCGGAGATCTGGCCGGTGCCGGCGCGCAGCGTGACGTTCGGCGCGAACCGCTGCTGCCCGCCGGTGACGGTCTCGGTGATGGTGGTCGGCTGGTAGCCGGGGGCCGTGAAGCTCAGCTCGTAGGTGCCGGGCGCCACCACGTTCGGCAGCGCGTAGGTGCCGTCGGGGGCCGCGGTCACGGTGCGGGTGAGGGTCGCATCGTCGCGCGCCCAGGTCGCCCGGGCGACGACGGTGGTGACGACGGGTGCGGTGACCACGCCGACGTCCACCTTGCCGCTGATCTGGGCCGCGGCACCGGTGATGGTCAGGTTGATGCCGCTGGTGACCGTCTGTGCGACGGCGTTCACGGACGTGGCGCCGGAGGCGTCGCCCGCCGCCGGGTACCAGACGGTGGTGTACCCGTCCGCCCGCACGCTGACCAGGTACGCCCCCGGGAACAGCCCCGCGATCGCGTAGCTGCCGTCCTGCTGGGTGGCCGCCGAGCCGACCAGCACCGGGCCGTTGGCGGTGGCCCGCCACGCCTCGACGGTCAGCCGTCCCACGCCCTGCTGGTCGCTGGTCGCGGTCACCGTGCCGGCCACCGTGCCGCCGACGCCCGCCGGCAGCACCCCGTCACGCGGCACCGCGCCGGCCGGCGCGCCGCCGTCGCCCGCACCGCCCGCCGAGGTGCCGGCGCCGGCCGCCGTCACGCCGGTCGCCGCGAAGAACGAGGCGGGCGCCACCTTGGTGAACGGGTCCGCGCCCAGCACCGCACCCACGCCGAGCAGGAACATCGTCGCCCAGGCCGCCAGGATCGCCGCCAGCACCAGCAGGGTCAGCACGCCGGCGCTGAACCGGGACCGCTGCCGCAGCACCAGCGGCAGCACCTGGTGCTGGTCCAGCGCGGTGCCCTCCACCTGCAGCGCGCGCTCGCGGTCGGGGCCGAGCAGCTGCCGCGGCCCCTGCACCCGCACCGCGCACGTGGCGGTCGCCCCCGGCGCGAGGCTCAGGGTGGACGGGGTCAGCGTCGCCGCGAGGCTCCGGTCGCTGTCGGTCGCACGCAGGGCGACGTCGAGCGGCACGTTGCCGCGGTTGGCCACCTGCACCTCGAACGTCGCCCGGCGGCGTGCCCGGATGGTCGTCGGCGCCGCGGTCAGGGCCAGCTCCGGCCGGGTGGCCACCACCACGTCGACGTCGTGGTGCGCGGCGCCCGCCGTGCCCGCCTCGCCCGTCACCTGCACCGTGATCGGGTGCGTGCCGGCCGGGAAGCTGCTCGGCAGGTCCAGCCGCACCACCAGCTGCCCGGTCGCGTCGGGGAACAGGGCCAGCACCGACGGCCGGGACGACGTGTGCTCGGCGGGCAGCCCCAGCACCTGCGCGCTGACGCCGTCGATCACCGTGCCGGTGTTCACCACGTCGATCGGGATCTCGCCGGACCCGCCTGGGGGGACCTCGAGGACGTCGACACCGCTGAGGACGCGCACGGTCAGGTCACGCCCTGCGGTCGAGGACGGCCGGGCGCAGCGGGATCGCGGTCGCGTCGACGGACGTGACGGCCGGGGCGGCCAGCTGCCAGGGGTAGGCGTCCGCGGCCACCGTGGCCAGCAGGGTGAACGACGCCTTCAGCGTGCCGCCCAGCCCTGACCACAGCTCCCGCGGGCGGTTCAGCTCGTCGACCGCGAGGCTCAGCTGCACGCTGGACTCCAGGGGCGCGGCGAGGTGCTCGACGGGCAGCACCTGCTGCGCCACCAGCCGCGTCAGCACGTCCCCGAGCAGCTGGTGCTCGTCCCGCGTGCTCCCCGCCCACGCGCTGACCAGGTAGGACAGCTGGACCATCGGCAGCGGCGCCCGGTGCTCGGCGCGCCCGTCGGGCCCGGGCCGCGAGGCGGCGGGCCGCGGCGGCACCGGGCTGCGGGCGACGTTGTAGAGGAACAGGCTCACGGTGATCCGGTTGACCTGCGCGGCCCAGGTGGACGACGGCGCCTCGAAGGAGATGTCGCCCGTCTCCGGGGTGAGCGGGAGGGCGGAGCGCAGGTAGCTCTCGAGCCCGTCCTCGACTGCGGGGATGAGGATGGCGGGCTCCCTTCTGCTCGACGTGCCGCCCCTGGGCCCGGTCACCGGCCCAGCAGCCGTCGCATGCCAGCAGCCATCGCACGCCGGAGAGGCGTTGCCGATGCTAGGAACCGGGCGGAACGGCCAACATCGGTAATCGCTACCGAAGTTGCCGCCCAGCCCTCGACCGTGCGCACGCGCCGCGGTCAGACTCGGAGCGATCCGGCCGGTCGACCCGCACCGGCGGTGCCGGCAGCCCACCGGCAGCCCCGGCACCGTGCGTCGCCGTGCCGGGTCGAGAGCGGCCCGGTGCCGCGCGCCGTCCGTCGTCGTGAAGGAGGCCCGTCGTGCGCGAACGCCTGGCGCGCCTGCTCAAGCCGGTCGAGCTCGCGGCTGACCGGCGGCACCTCGCGGACCCGGTGCTGGCGGCCCGGCTCGAGGCGGCGCTCGAGGTGCTGCGCGACGAGTACGCCGGTCCGCTGCCGCAGCAGGAGGACCGGCTGGCGGGCGTCGCGGACGTGTTCGGGCTGGACCCGGAGGACGTCGACGTGCTGACCGTCGCGGCCGCACCGGACCTCGACGCGAACCTCGCGCTGGTGTACGGGCTGCTGCGGGGGCAGCGGTCACCTGCCCGCGCGTCGACCGGCCTGGTGCTGGAGCTGACCGGGCAGCCGTCCCTGTCGAGCGAGGCGCACGCCCGGCTCGGTGCCGGCGCTCCGCTGCGCCGGTACGGGCTGCTCGAGCAGCAGCAGGACCAGCCGTGGCTGCTGCGCGACGTGTGGCTGCCGGACCGGGTGCTGGCCCACCTGACGGGCGTCGACCAGCTCGACGGCCCACTCGCCGCGCTGCTGGTCGACCCGGTGCCGCTGCCCGACCTGGACGCCGACGGCGTGCTCACCGCGGCCGTCGAGGCCGGTGCGCCGCTGGTGTGGGTGCGCTCACCACTCGGCTCGGGCGGCCTCTCGCTGGCCGCCGGGGCACTGGCCGCCGCCGGCGTCGGCTGCCTGGCGGTGGACCTCGCCCGCGTGCCGCCGTCTGCCGACCTGTCCGCCCTGGTCAGCGCGCTGGTGCGGGAGGCGGCGCTGCGCGGTGCGGGCCTGGTGCTGGCCAACGCCGACCAGCTGGCCGCCACCGAGCGGGCGGCCGACCCGGCGTCGGCCTTCCTCGCGCTGGCGCAGTCCGTGGTGCCGGTGCTCGCCGTCAGCGACCGGCCGTGGCAGCCGCTGTGGCTGGCCCGGCACCCGCTGGTGGTCGAGGCGCCGCCGGTGACCACGCAGCACCGCACCGTGGTGTGGGACCAGCACCTGGGCGCCGGTGTCGCGGACCCGGCGCTGACGGCGCTGCGGCTGGCGCCCGAGTCGATCGCGGACGCCGCCCGCTACGCCACGGACCTCGCGGCGCTGACCGGTGCGCAGCTGTCCGCCGGCTCGGCGCGGGCCGCCGCCCGCCGGGTGGCCGGCTCGATGACCACGGGTCCCGCAGCGGCGCCGCGCCGTGCGCCGTCGTTCGACGACCTGGTGCTGCCCGGCCACGCCGCCGCGACGCTGCGCCGGCTGGTGTCCTGGGCGCAGCACCGTGACGAGGTGCTCGCCGACGGCCGGCTGGTGGACGTCGGCGGCAAGGGGACCGGCATCGCGGCCCTGTTCAGCGGCAGCCCCGGCACCGGCAAGACGCTGGCGGCCCACGTGATCGCCGCCGAGCTGGGCCTGGACCTGTTCCGGGTGGACATCACGTCGATCGTCGACAAGTACATCGGAGAGACGGAGAAGAACCTCGAGCGCGTGTTCCACGAGGCGGAGAGCCTGGACGTGCTGCTGTTCTTCGACGAGGCCGACGCGCTGTTCGGCAAGCGGTCGGACGTCAAGGACGCCCACGACCGGTACGCCAACCAGGAGGTCGCCTACCTGCTGCAGCGGATGGAGAGCTTCGACGGCATCACCGTCCTGGCGACCAACCTGCACGGCAACCTCGACCCGGCGTTCAGCCGCCGGATGAGCTTCATCGTGCACTTCCCGGACCCCGACGAGCCGACGCGGCGGCTGCTGTGGCGCTCGCACCTGGACCGGGTCACCACGGACCCCGCCGACCCGGTGGACGTGCCGCACCTCGCGAAGCAGATCGAGCTGGCCGGGGGCGACATCCGCAACATCGTGCTGGCGGCGGCCTACGACGCGATCGCCGCCGGTCAGCCGGTGGGCATGCGGCACGTGCTCGCGGCCACGGTCGCCGAGTACCACAAGCTCGGCAGGCGGGTGCCTGCCGACGGGTTCGCACCGGGCTGACCGCCGGTGGCTGCGAGGCGCAGGGCCCTGGCGAGCGGTCGGCCAGGTGGGCGGGTCCGAACGACACTTCCGATCGAGAGCGAGGGCGACCATGCCGGCTGAGAACGAGCGCACGACGCTCGAGAAGCGACGCCTGACCGCGGCGCCGCCCGCCGTCCCCGTCACCGCGACGGAGCCGGCGCAGGAGGACGCCGTGGACGCGGTCGCCGTCCCGGGGCTCGCGGTGGACGTCCGCCGCCGCGCCGCCACCCAGGACCCGCTCGGCGGGAGCGCCGCCGCTCCCGAGGTCGCCGACGTGCTGCGCCGGCGGCAGGGCCAGGGACGGCCGCTCGAGCCGGCCGTCGCGCAGCGGATGGGTGCCGCGATGGACGCGGACCTCGGCGGCGTGCGCATCCACGACGACGCGGAGGCGGACACGATCGCCCGGTCGGTGCAGTCCGTGGCGTTCACCGCGGGTAGCGACGTGTACTTCAGCAGCGGCACCTACGCGCCGGGTACCCCGGGCGGCGACCGGCTGCTGGGCCACGAGCTGGCCCACGTCGTGCAGCAGCAGAGCGGCCGGGTCGCACCGGCGGGGGACGGTCCCGTGATCGGGCGGGCCGACGACCCGGCGGAGGCGGCCGCCGACGCGGTGGCCGAAAGGACGGTGCAGCGGCTGCAGCGGCAGGCGGCGCGGGTCACGACGACGGGCACGGCGGATGCCGAACAGGCGGCGACCGCCGACGCCGCGGGCGCTGGTGGCGCCGAGGCGCTGCGCCGGCAGCAGGCCCGCGTCGAGGGCACCACCGTTCGCCGCTGGAACCCCTTCAAGAAGCTGTTCGGCGGCAAGAAGAAGAAGGCGCCGACGCTGCCGCAGGCCCCCTTGCCGGAGGCGCTGACGCCGCAGGCACCCACCCCCGAGCAGCCGGTCCCGCTGCCCGTGCCGCAGGGCGGCGAGCTGCCCGTGCCCACGCCGGAGTCCGTCACGCCCCAGCCGGAGGCGCCGACGCCGGTCCCTGAGCAGACGGCGCCGCAGACGGCGTCCCAGGACCAGGCGCCGAGCCAGACGCCCACCACCCAGACGCCCACCACCCAGACGCCCACCACCCAGACCCCGACCGCGCAGACGCCCACCACCGAGGCCGTCACCCCGCCGACGCCCAAGTCGGCGAAGGAGCGCTTCGAGGAGGCCTGCGACCCGCAGACCGCACCGGCCGGCAAGGCCGAGGCCAAGGTCCGGATGGACACCCTCCGTCAGCTGATCAACACCTTCACCATCGCGGAGAAGAAGTCGATCGCCGACGACTCCGCCGCGATGGCCAAGGGCCGCGCGCACCTCGGCGACCTGTACTACATGTCGTTGCTCGCCGCCGTGAACATGGCCAAGCAGAAGACCAAGAAGGACGGCGGCAAGGAGAAGCACCACCTCACCGGTGCCGAGGCGGACACGTTCATCACCACGAACGTCGAGGACTACCCCCACATCAAGCCGTTCATCGGTGCCGCGACCGCCGCCGGCAAGAAGGGCGAGGGCTACGTGGCCAGCGTCTCGGCCGAGGACTGGGCCATCGTGTACGCCGCCCAGTACCCGGGCGACTCCGAGGAGGAGCAGCTCAGCACCAACGCCTACGTCGGCAACAAGGTCGAGGACCGGCCGGCCATGCTGCACGCGGACCGGGGGACCCCCAGCACGGCGATCCACGAGAGCATGCACCGCTACTCGGTGCTGAACGTGCTCAACACCTACGGCTCGGGTCTCAACGAGGGCATCACCGAGTTCTTCACGCGCATGCTCACCACCAAGAACGCCACGCCCACCAAGGACGGCGGCCCCGAGCGGGACAACTACCAGAGCAACGTGACGTTCGTGCGCGAGATGATCCGGATCCTCGGCGCCAACCAGGTCGAGCAGGAGACGGTGCTCGCCGAGATCTACTTCGAGGGCAAGCTGGAGAAGCTCGAGCAGAAGTTCCGTGCGGCGCTGAAGGCCAAGGACGGCGCCATCGCGGCGAAGAAGCTGGACTCGACCTGGACCAAGTTCAGGGACCATCTGAAGAGCTCGGAGTGGTCGAAGGCGAAGGCACTGCTGCCCGCACCGTGACGGTCGACAAGGAGAACCGATGAGCAGCCTCACCGACCAGCGCAGCCGCGTGCTGGCACTGCTGGGCCTGACCCACGACGCGGACGTGCAGCAGACCGACCCCGTGCCGACCGCCGAGGACGTCGACGCGCTCGACGCGATCGCCTTCGACTGGCCCGGGGAGCAGGCCCACGTCACGGTGTTCGAGTTCGACGACTACGACGAGGCCGACGCGGCCCAGCAGCAGCTGCGCGGCCTCGCCGGGCAGACCGACCTGGTGGTCGAGACGACGGTGAACGGCGACCTGCTGCTGTGGGCGACGGCACCGGCGGACGACACGCAGGCACGCGCCCGGATCGACGGCCTCGCGCAGTCCTTCGCCGGCCGCGAGTGACCCCTGCGCTCAGGACTCGAGCGTCCGCACCGCGCCGGGGTTGACGATCTGGATCACGCCGCCGAACCCGCACGTGCAGGTGGCGCCCAGGGTCAGCGCGGGCTTCCCGCCGATCGTCGTCTGCACGGCACCGCCCACCCACGCGCCCGTGACCGGGATGCACGGCATCGGCGTCAGCACGCCGAGCGCGGCCGTCGTCGCGGCCAGCACCTGCGGGTTCGCCAGCGAGGTGCACATGCCGAACGGCGGGATGTTCACCATCGGGATCGCGTCGGTGATCGCCGCGGCCGGCTTGCCCTCGATCATCACCCGCGCGATCGGCAGCACGTTGAGCGTGCTGGGGGCCAGGCCGAAGCTGCACTGCAGCATCGCGGTCGCGGTGGCGGCGGGCTTGCCCATGGTCGTCCTCCCGTCGGCGCGGAGCCGCGCCGCTGCTGCTAGAGCTTCGATCCCTTGACCGACGAGGTGCGCTTGGCCCCCGTGGTCGTGATGACGCACGTGACGTCCCGGTCGTCGCCCGCCTGCCAGCCGCGGGCGGACGGCAGCAGGTACGTGAAGTACAGCGACGAGTCGCGGTAGTCGGAGCCGACGTAGCCGGAGAACGCGGACAGGCAGGCGCCGTCGGCGAAGGCCTTGAGCACCGCGGCGCCGGGGTAGGCGGCGGACTTCTCGGTGCCGGCGGGCAACGGGTACGCGGCGAGCGCGTACACCTCCTGCTGGTGCGGCTGCGAGCAGGGCACCACGGTGACGTCCTTGATCTCCGCGGAGATGGCGGTCGGCGCGATCACGCAGTCGCCGGGCTTGGCCGCCAGGGCGGAGACCGCATGGCCCTTCTTGTCCCGACCGAACAGGGAGCAGCCGCTCAGCGTGCCGAGCACCACCGCTCCGGCGGTCAGCACGACGAGCGCCCGCCGCACCGTGCCCGCGCGGTGGATGCCTGGTGCTGCCCTCATGTGCCCTCCGGACGGTGTGCCGCACACGGTCGTGCGCCGCCTCGACGCTAGCCGCGGGCCGCCGGCGTGACCTCCGTAGTCATTGCGGAACTTGCCCGGCCGACCGGTGGCCGCCGCCGGGCGTGCACCGCCTTGTCCAGCGCGTCGGCCACCAGCACGGCCACCGGCGCCCCGAGCGCCACCGCCCACCCCACGGGGCTCGGCGGCGCCTGCCCCAGCTGCCGCGCCAGCGCCGGCACGTAGATGGTGACCAGGCAGAACGCGATGCCGATCGCCACGGCCGGCGCCAGCAGCAGGTTCTTCGCCCGGCCGGGCGCCGCCCGCCCCTCGCTGCGGCAGGCGAACGCGTTCGCGGCCTGTCCCAGCACCACCGCGAGGAACGTCGCACCGGACGCGGTCGCCAGCGCCGCACCGCCCGGCGCCGGATCGCCGAACCGCCACCCGGCCGCCAGCAGCGACACCGTGAAGGCGGTCAGCGACACCAGCGCCTCGACAGGCCCGAGCAGCCCGAACGCCCGGCGCAGCACCGTGCGGTCCAGCAGCCGCCCCGCCGCCGGGGGCTCGGCCAGCACGCCGCGGGCGGGTGGCTCGGCACCGAGCGCCGTGGCCGAGAGCGTGTCCGTGCCGATGTCCAGGGCCAGCACCTGCAGCACGCCCAGCGCCAGGGGGAACGCCCCGCCGGTGACGCCCCACAGCACGAAAGGCGCCAGCTCGGCCACGTTGTCGGTCAGGTGGTAGGTGAGGAACCGGCGGACGTTGGCGTACGTCGCGCGGCCCAGCTCGATCCCGGCGACGACGGAGGAGAACCGGTCGTCCAGCAGCACCAGGTCGGCCGCCTCGCGGGCCACGTCCGTGCCGGAGGCGCCCATCGCCACGCCGATGTCCGCCTCGCGCAGCGCCGGCCCGTCGTTCACGCCGTCGCCGGTCATCGCCACCACGTGCCCGCGGGCGCGCAGCGCCCGCGCGATCCGCAGCTTGTCCTCCGGTGCGACGCGGGCCACCACCACCCCGTCGTGGTCCAGCAGCGCGCCGAGCGCCTCGTCGTCCGCCGGCAGGTCGGCACCGAGGTGCACGGGACCGTCCGGGGTCCGCAGGCCCACCTCCAGTGCGATCGCCGCCGCGGTGACCGGGTGGTCGCCGGTGATCATCGCGACCTGCACACCGGCGCTGCGGCAGGCGGCGATCGCGGCGGCCGACTCCGGCCGCGGCGGGTCCTCGAGCCCGACGAGGCCCAGCAGGTGCAGCCCCGTCTCGGCGGCGGCCGTGGTCGTCGGCGCCGTCGTCCCGGTCGGCCGGCTCGCCACGGCCAGCACGCGCAGCCCCTGCCCGGACAGTCGCGCGAGGGCAGCGGCCGCCCCCGCCGCCTCGTCCGCCGGGCACAGCGGCAGCAGCGCGTCCGGCGCACCCTTGGTCAGCACCCGGGCGCCGGCCACCACGCTCATCCGCCGCCGGTGCGGGTCGAAGGCGAACGCGACGTCGGCCCAGGACTCGACGCGCACCGTCGGGGTGTCCACGCCCAGCCGCCGCGCGAAGGCGTCCAGCGCAGCCTCCATCGGGTCGCCGTGCGCCACCCACCGCTCGCCGGCCTGCTCCACGTACCCGCGCGAGCACCGGGCGGCCGCCCGGCCCAGCTCGACCATCGCCTCGCGCGCACCGGGGTCGACGTCGACCGGTGCCGTCGGCGCGTACCCGGCGGTGCCCACCCGCGCCGACCCGGCGGGCGTCCAGCCGGCCACCACCGTCATCTGGTTGAGCGTCAGCGTGCCGGTCTTGTCGGTGCACACGAACGTCGTGGACCCCAGCGTCTCGACCGCCTCGAGCGAGCGGACCAGCACCTGCCGCTTCGCCATCCGCTCGGCGCCCCACGCCAGCGCGAGGGTGACGGTCGGCAGCAGCGCCTCCGGCACCAGCGCGACGGTGACGCCGATCGCCAGCACGAAGGCGTCCGGCAGCGGCCGGCCGATCAGCAGGGTGAGCAGCAGGAACGCACCGCCGGCGACGACGGCGATCGCCCCGATGCCGCGCACCACCCGGGTCAGCTCGCGGGTCAGCGGGGTCGGGTGCAGGCCGGCCGCCGAGGTGGCGCTGGCGATGCCGGCCAGCCGCGTGCGGGGTCCGGTCGCCCCGACGACGGCCTCGGCCAGCCCCTCCACCAGGAACGTCCCGGCGTACACGCGCTCGGCGACGTCCAGCGTGGTCGGCTCGCTCTCGCCGGTCAGCGTCGAGGTGTCCAGCAGCGCCGCATCGGCCAGCAGCACGTCACCGTCCGCCGGCACCCGGTCGCCCGCCTCGAGCAGCAGCACGTCGCCCGCGACGACGTCGGCCGCCTCCACCTGCCGCGGCTGCCCGTCCCGCCGCACGCTGACCGAGCCGGGCAGCAGCGACCGCAGCCGCTCGGCGGCCCGGTCGGCACGGGCCTCCTGCAGGAACGAGAACGCGGCGTTGACCAGCACCACCACGGCGATCGCGACGGTCAGCTGGGGCAGGCCGGCCAGCGCGGCCAGCCCCGCGGCCACCCACAGCAGCAGCGCGAACGCGTGCACCAGCTGCGCGGCGAACGTCGCCAGCGGCGACCGCCGGTGTGGTGCGGGCAGCGCGTTCGGGCCGTCCGACCGCAACCGGGCGGCCGCCTGCGCGGAGGTCAGTCCGCGGCGCGCCCCGTCCACGTCAGCCCACGTCAGCTCAGGTCAGCTCAGCGCAGCACGCACCTTGCCGGACAGGGCCTTGCCGTCCACGCGACCACGGCCCGCCGCCGCGGCCTGCGCCGCCTTCATCACGGTGCCCATGTCCTTCATCGAGCTGGCGCCGGTGCTGGTGATCACCTCGGCGACCAGGGCGTCCAGGTCGGCATCGCTCAGTGCCGCCGGCAGGTACGCCTCGATGAAGTCGGCCTCGGCGGTCTCGTTCGCCGCCCGGTCGGTGGCGCCCGCGCCGGTGTAGATCTCGGCGCTCTCGCGGCGCTTCTTCACCTCGGCGGTCAGCACGGCGACGATCTCGTCGTCGTCGAGCTCGCGCGCGACGGGACCGGACTTGGCCGCGCCGCGGACGGCGGCGATCGCCTGCCGCAACGTCCCGGTGGCGAACGTGTCGCGTGCCTTCATCGCGGTGTGCAGGTCGGTGTCCAGGCGGTCGAGGAGGGTCACGCCCCCATCGTCCCGCGCGACGCAGGCGCCCGCGACGGACTTCCCGGCCGACGACGCGATCGACCCGCCGCGCCGCACCCTCGGGCCACTGCCAGCCCGGCCCGCCGTCAGCCCGGCCAGACCCGCCGCGCCGTCAGCCCAGGGTCAGCGCGAACGTCCGCGTCGGGCTGCCGTCCTTGGCCGGCGGACCGGGCACGCCCAGCTCGGTGAACCCCATCCGCCCGAGCAGCCGCACGGAGGCGTCGTTCCCGTCCACCACCACGGCCCGCACCTCCGTCACCCCCAGCGCCGCCGCTCCGTCGAGCAGGGCCGCCACCGCCTCGGACGCCAGTCCCTGCCCCCAGCGGTCGGTGCGGATCGCGTAGCCCAGCTCGGCGGTGCTGTCCGACCTGCGCATCAGCATCACCTCGCCGATCACCGTGCTGCTCGCCCGCTCCACCACGGCCAGGCTGATCGCCTGGCCCGGTCCGGCGGCGTGCGTGAGCGTCAGGCGCTTGTCGAGGGCCGCACCGGTCTGCTGGCGGTCCCGCACCGGCCACGGCGTGTACCGAGTGACCTGCGGGTCGCCGTGGAACACCAGCAGGTCCTCCAGGTCACCGGCCCGGTGCTCGCGCAGCTCCAACCGTTCGGTGCCCAGCGGCACGTCCAGCACCCAGTCGCTCACCCGTGGACGGTAGCCCGGTCCCGCTCGGGGGTGCCGGTCGCGGCACGCCGGCGCAGGGCGGTGACGACGATCGGGATCACCGAGACCACCACCACGACGACCGCCAGCAGGTCGATGTTGTGCGCCACGAACGGCACCCGTCCCAGCGCCAGGGCGACGACCGTCAGCCCCACCACCCACAGCAGGGCACCGGTGACGTTCCAGACGACGAACCGCCGGTACCGCAGCCGCGCCGTCCCGGCCACCAGCGGCACGAACGTCCGCACGATCGGCACGAACCGCGCCAGCACCAGCGACACCGGCCCGTACCGGTCGAAGAACCGCTCGGCCTCCGCCAGCCGCGCGGTGGTCAGCACCTTCGCGTCGTCCTTGAAGAACCGCCGCCCGAACCGGTGGCCCAGCCAGAACCCCGTCTGGTCCCCGGCGACCGCCGCGAGGAAGGCCACCACCGCGATCCACACCGGGGACAGCCCCAGCTGCCCGCGCAGCAGCACCGCCGTGAGGATCAGGGAGTCGCCGGGCAGGAACGGGAACAGCACCCCGGACTCGATGAAGATCATCACCGCGATCCCCGCCAGCGCCCACGGTCCGAGGGCGTGCAGCAGGGACGCGGGCGACACGGACACGCTGGTGGCGAGCTCGGTGATCACGTGGTCCTCCTCGTGGCGGGTCGTTCCACGGTCGCACCCGTTCCCGCGGAGCGCCTCCGGGGACCGCGGGCTAGCCTCGAGCGGGGCGCGCCTCCGCCGGCGCCGAGACCGCTCCGACCTGCGCCGGGACCGGTTCGCACCGTCCCGCGCAGCCGTTTTCCCGCCGGGGGGTCGACCCCCTCGGTCCGACGTGAGGACACCCCATGGACCACCACCGTCTCGGCAGCAGCGGCCTGCAGGTCAGCTCGATCGTGCTGGGCTGCATGAGCTACGGCGACCCCGCCCGCGGCAACCACGAGTGGAGCCTCCCGGAGGAGGAGAGCCGCCAGTTCGTCCGACGAGCCCTCGAGCTGGGCATCGACACCTTCGACACCGCCGACGTCTACTCCGACGGGTCCAGCGAGGAGATCGTCGGCCGCGCCCTGCGTGACTTCGCCTCGCGCGACGAGATCGTCCTGGCGACCAAGGTGCACGGCCGCATGCACGCCGGCCCGCACGGCGGGGGACTGTCGCGCAAGCACATCCTCTCGGCCATCGACGCCAGCCTGACCCGCCTCGGCACCGACTACGTGGACCTGTACCAGATCCACCGCTGGGACCCGATGGTGCCCGTCGAGGAGACCATGGAGGCGCTGCACGACGTGGTGCGCGCCGGCAAGGCCCGGTACATCGGCGCCTCGTCGATGTACGCGTGGCAGCTCGCCAAGGCGCAGTACACCGCCGACCTGGGCGGCTGGACGCGGTTCGTCTCGATGCAGGACCAGTACAACCTCCTCTCCCGCGAGGAGGAGCGGGAGATGTACCCGTTCTGCCTGGACCAGGGCATCGGCGTGCTGCCGTGGTCCCCGCTCGCCCGCGGCCTGCTGACGCGCGAGTGGGGCACGACGACGACGCGCTCGCAGACCGACCGCTTCGGCCAGACCCTGTACCGGCAGAGCGAGGACGCCGACCGCGCGATCGTCGACGCCGTCGGCCGCATCGCCGCCGAGCGTGGGGTGTCCCGGGCGCAGGTGGCGCTCGCGTGGGTGCGTCAGCAGGAGGCGGTCACGGCTCCGATCGTGGGCGCCACCAAGCCGCACCACCTCGACGACGCCGTCGCATCGCTCGCCCTCAGGCTCGACCCGGAGGAGCTGGCGCAGCTCGAGCAGCCGTACGTCCCACAGGCCCCGGAAGGGTTCTGACCTCGGCGGTGTTCGTCAGGTCGACGGCGCTACCAGGCAGGTGAGCGGCCGGATGCGGACGACGACCTCGAGGAGAGCACACATGGCACGGATCACGGTTCTGGGCGGCACGGGCTACGCCGGCGGGCACATCGTCCAGGAGGCCGCCGCCCGCGGCCACCAGGTGACCTCGGTCAGCCGCTCGCTGCCCGACCAGCCGGTCGAGGGCGTCACCTACCGCCAGGCCGACGCGCTCGACCCCGCCTACGCGACCGCGGCGGTCGCCGACGCGGACGTGGTGATCGAGGCGCTGTCCCCCCGCGGCGCGCTGACCGGCCGCATCGGAGAGGTGATCGGTGAGCTCGCCGTCGCCGCGCAGGCTGCCGGGGTGCGCCTCGGGGTGATCGGCGGCGCCGGGTCGCTGCTCGTCGCCCCTGGTGGTCCGCGCCTGTTCGACACCCCGGAGTTCCCCGCCGAGTACAAGCCCGAGTCGCTGGAGCTGGGCGCCGTGCTCGACGAGCTGCGCGAGAGCCCCGAGGCGCTCGACTGGTTCTACGTCAGCCCCGCCGCCGGCTTCGGTGCCTACGCGCCCGGTGAGCGCACCGGCACGTTCCGGCTGGGGGACGACGTGCTGCTGACGGACGACGAGGGTCGCTCCGACCTGTCCGGCGCGGACCTGGCCATCGCGATCCTCGACGAGGTGGAGAACCCCACCCACCGGCGCGCGCGCTTCACCGCTGCCTACTGACCGCGCCGGAGCCGGCGCGCCCGCTCAGCGCGGGCAGGGGGCTGCGCTCGGCGCGGCGCGCCGGCTCCGCCGCACCGCTCGCCGCTGTGGCGGTCGCGTCACGGTGTGGCGGGAGACGCGAGGCCGCCGTCCGGCAGCACACCACGTCGCGGCGACGGGTCGACCGGCTCACGCGCGGGGCTCGGCGTCGTCTCCACCGCCGGCGCCTCGTCGACCAGGAGGGCGTCTGCGAGCACGGGACTCGTCACGGGCTCCGGCGCGGGGGCCGGTGCAGGCCGTCGGTCCGCAGGCGCGCTCGGCGCCGCCGGCTCGTCCACCTCCACGCGGAACAGCTCTCGGGCGGTGTGGACCAGCAGGCCGATCAGCGCGACGTTGCGGGCGGCGAGCACCAGGGTCACGCCCAGGCCGCCGCCGGTGATCTCCGTGTACTCCCACGGGAACACCAGCTGGGTGGCGGCGCCGACCCCCAGCACCCACTTGGCGGTGGTGCCCCAGCGAGGCAGGCCCAGCACCAAGGCCACGGCGACAGGTGCCGCGAGCCACGTCATGTACTGCGGCGACCCGACCTTGTTGAACACCAGCAGCACCAGGGTCATCAGCATCGCGCCGCGCACCACGAGCTCACCGCGCTTGCTCCGGTGCGCCCACAGCGCCAGGCCCACGCGCTCCCGCTTCCACCACAGCAGCCCGATCGCGGCGGCGGCGGCGATCGGCAGCAGCAGGCCGAGCAGGTCCGCCATCTTCTGCGTCCCGGGCCCGAGCAGCTCCCACGTGACGATCTGCGCGTTCAGCACCCGCTTGATCGACGTGGTGAACAGGGCCGCCAGCACCCAGGGGGTCGCGCCGGGCGCCTCGATCTGCAGGCCGCGCTGCCCCTGCTCGAGCAGGAACGACAGCACGTGCCCCTGGCCGCCGAAGCCGATCGCGGTGCCCATGACGATCGCGGAGACGCCCGCCGCCGGTGCGACCACGTCACGCCACGGCCTGTGGGCGCCCCAGAACAGCGGGACCAGCAGCGCACCGGGCGCCACCTTGATCCACGCGCCGATGGTCAGCAGGGCGGACGCGACGGCAGGTCGGTCCATGCTCCACAGCAGGGCGGCGATCACCAGGGGGACGACGATGGCGTCGAGCCGGCCCATCGCGATGGGGCCGAGCAGCAGCAGGAAGCCGGTCCACCACCAGCCACCCACCTGGCCGCGGTCGCGGCGCAGCAGCATCGCCATGGCGAGCACGTCGAGGATCGTCACCATGATCGACCAGGCCAGCGCGTACCCGTGGCCGATCGCGAGCCCGCCGAACCCGGCGGCGAGCATCGGGACCGTCGCGCCGATCGGGTACACCCAGCTGGTGTCGATCGCCGGCCACCCGAACCCGTGCACGCCCAGCCACATCCAGTAGCGGTACAGGTCCAGGTCCCAGAACGCCTTCTGCGGGATCAGCCACACGCCGAGCACCGCCAGCCACAGG
The DNA here is from genome assembly GCA_001898185.1 of Cellulomonas sp. 73-145. Taxonomy (GTDB): domain Bacteria; phylum Actinomycetota; class Actinomycetes; order Actinomycetales; family Cellulomonadaceae; genus Cellulomonas. The sequence goes on from MKTI01000006.1 coordinate 645,612, forward strand.
TGGACCAGCAGGAAGGCGGTCCACACCGCGGGGCGGCTGTGCAGCAGCGTGCGCTTCAGGATGACCTCCGGGGCCGGGCGGGATGTCCTGCCAGGGTAGGTGGAGGTGCTGTGCGAGACGTCGGACGACCACCGGTCACACAGGACCTCCCCAGGTTACGGGCAGATCGTGGCCTGCCCGTGACCTGATCGCAGCCGCGCCGAGACCTTGTGCGGACGCCGGTCCGGGCGGTTGTGACGACGACCACGTCGCCACGCGCCGAGCGCTACGGCTCGCCGCCTCGGCTCAGTGGCCGCTGCCGACGTTGGGCACCGGCGGCACGGGCGGCATCGGCGTCGTCGTGGCGCCGCCGAGGCCCGGTGCGGCGACCACGGGTCCGGTCGTCTCCTCGTCGTCGCGCTCGTCGGGCGCGGGTTCGGCCTTGGGCTCCGTCGCCTTGACCGGGTCGGGGACCTCGTCGAGGCCGGGCTGGGCGTCGTCAGGGGTCTGCGGGACGGTCATCGCGCACCTCCGTGGGGCTCGCGGCCGGCGGTCCGCTCCCGTGCGGCCCGGCACCGCCTTCTCGTCCGTCCGAGCGTCGCACGACCGCCGTGTCCACGCCCGCCGAGCCGCCCACGCGGGCTGTGCCCGGATCACTACTCTTCGTCCCGACGCCCGGGCTGGGCGCGCAGACGATGGAGGAACCGATGGCGTCCTTGTCCTCGAACGGGTCCCAGCGCTGGAGCTGGAAGCTGCACGGCGACGGGCGCACGATCGCCCCCGGCGCCGTGGTGTCCCCGGGTGAGCGGCTCAGCTGGCCGCGGACCACCGGGATCGGCCTGCAGCACGTGGTGGCGATGTTCGGCGCCACCTTCCTGGTGCCGCTGCTGACCGGCTTCTCGCCGCAGACCACCCTGTTCTTCTCGGCGATCGGCACCATCGGCTTCCTGCTGATCACCGGCAACCGCCTGCCCAGCTATCTCGGCTCCAGCTTCGCGTTCATCGCGCCTATCGGTGCGGCGACGGCGAGCGGCGGCCAGTCCGTGGCGGTGGGCGGGATCCTCGTCACCGGCCTGCTGTTGGCGATCGTCGGCCTGCTGGTGCACGTCGGTGGGTCGCGCTGGATCGACGCCGTGATGCCCCCGGCGGTCACCGGCACGATCGTCGCGCTGATCGGTCTCAACCTCGCACCTGCGGCCTGGGGCTCCTGCTCGGCGTCCGGCTGCTCCGGCTTCCGCGCGTCCCCGGTGACCGCCATCGCCACGCTCGGCACCGTGATCCTGGTGACCGTGCTGTTCCGCGGGGTGCTCGGCCGCCTCGCGATCCTCGTCGGCGTCGTCGTCGGCTACCTGGTGGCCACCCTCCGCGGCGAGGTCAACTTCGCCGCCGTGCGCCAGGCCTCGCTGTTCGGCCTGCCCCACTTCGTCGCCCCGAAGCTCGACGTCTCGGTGCTGGGCCTGTTCATCCCGGTGGTGCTCGTGCTCATCGCCGAGAACGTCGGCCACGTGAAGTCCGTCGCCGCGATGACCGGCCAGAACCTCGACCCGATCATGGGCCGCGCGCTGCTCGCCGACGGTGTGGCCACCACCCTGGCCGGTCTGGGCGGCGGCTCCGGCACCACCACCTACGCCGAGAACATCGGCGTGATGGCCGCCTCCCGCGTCTACTCCACCGCCGCCTACTGGGTCGCCGCCGCGACGGCGCTGATCCTGTCGATGTCGCCCACGTTCGGCGCCGCGATCGCCACGGTGCCGGCCGGTGTGCTCGGCGGTGCCGCGACGGTGCTGTACGGGATGATCGGCCTGCTCGGCGCACGGATCTGGGTGCAGAACCGCGTCGACTTCTCCAACCCGGTGAACCTGTTCCCGGCGGCGATCGCCCTGGTGATCGGCATCGCCAACTTCAGCTGGACCGCCGGCAAGCTGCAGTTCCAGGGCATCGCGCTCGGCACCGCCGCCGCGATCGGCCTCTACCACCTGATGCGGGTGCTGGCGAAGTGGCGCGGCACGTCGCAGGAGCCGGCCACGCCGGCCTCCGTGCCCGGTGGCGCGGAGCTGTCCGAGGAGCCCTCGGTCACCAGCGACCGGGTCTGACGGCCCGTCCGGTCACGACGAAGAGGAGCGCCCCGCGGCCGTCACGACGCGGGGCGCTCCTTCGTGTCACGGCGCGTGCGCGTCGGCACGCTGTGCCCGCACGGTGCGGCGCGCCGTCCGGGCGCTGTGCCCGTCAGGACTTGGTCGGTGTCGGCGTCGCCGCCGGCTTGGCGCTCGCCTGCGCCGCCAGCTGCTCGACCGGCACGCAGCCGGGCTGCCCGACGAGCGGCGTGCTCGGGTCGAGCCCGACCGGGTCGTTGGGGACCAGGGTGTCGAAGTCGCTGCCCAGGGTGACGTCCACCGTCGCGTCCTTGGGGTCGGCACGGGCGATCAGCAGCAGCACGGGGTTCTTGAAGTGCGCGGCGACCGTGTACGCCTGCGCGACACCGGCCACGCCGAACGAGATCTGCTCCGAGCCGATGAACTGCGTGGTGGCGTTCGCGGTGGTGCCGATGGTGAACCCTGCCTGACCGAGCGCCACGGCGGCGGATGCTGCCAGCCCCGCCCGGTTGGCGCCGTTGTAGACGTTCACCTTGATGGTGTTGGCCGCCACGGGCAGCGCGCCCTGCGGCGGGCACGGCGCCGGCTGCCGCGTGACGCTCGGCGTCGGCTTGCCGGAGAAGCCGCGGGCGAAGAACGGCACGTTGAGGTTGCCGGTGTAGATCGCCGCTGCTGAGACGCCTGCCACCGCCAGGATCGCGAGCAGGATGCCGAAGATCACCGCCTGCCGCTCGTGCACGTGACGGCGGCGCAGCGCGCGGGCGCGGTCCGGGTCGGTCATTCGATCACCAGCACGCGCGCGTGCAGCACGGGACGCTGCTGGAGCGCGGCACGGACGGCCCGGTGCAGCCCGTCCTCGAGGTACAGCACGCCCTTGTACTGCACCACGTGGGCGAACAGGTCGCCGTAGAAGGTGGAGTCCTCGGCCAGCAGCGCGTCGAGGTCCAACGTGCGCTTGGTGGTGACCAGCTCGTCCAGGCGAACCTGGCGCGGGGCCACGGCGGCCCACTGCTTGGCCGTCGTCAGCCCGTGGTCCGGGTACGGACGGCCGTCCCCCACCGCCTTGAAGATCACGGACGCGAGTCTAGGGGGCCGCGACCAGGCACGACGGGTCGACGCGTGGCGCACACCGTCCCCTCACCTCGACCGCCCTCAGTCGAGGTAGCCCTCGACCTCCGCGGCAGGCCGCTCGTGCGCGCCGTCGGGATCGGCGCCGGCCTCCCGCCGCGCGCGGCGCTGGCGCAGCAGGTCCCACGCCTGGTCGAGCTCCACCTCGAGCTGCGCGATCCGCTCGGCCGTCTGCGCGTGCCCGTCCCCGGCCCGCCCCTGCTCGACCGCCTCTCGCAGCGCGTGCTCCTGGAGCATCAGCTGGTGGATGCGGTCCAGGATCTGCTGGTCGTCCACGGTGCCTCCCGGTGGCTGCGACGGCGTCGTCACCTGGGGCGCAGCATGGCACGGGGCGATCGGCCCTGGCACGCGGACGGTGCCGACGTCCCCCCGGGATGCGCGAAGGGCGCCCCACCACGGAGGTGGAGCGCCCTTCGTCTGCCGGCATGCGCCGGCGAGGCCGTGATCAGGCAGGCGTGACGTTCGAGGCCTGCGGGCCCTTCGGGCCCTGCTGCACGTCGAACGAGACGCGCTGGTTCTCCTCGAGCGAGCGGTAGCCGGACGAGGCGATGGCCGAGTAGTGGACGAAGACGTCCGGGCCGCCGTCCTCGGGGGCGATGAAGCCGAAGCCCTTCTCGGCGTTGAACCACTTCACGATGCCAGTAGGCATGTGCGTTCTCCTTGCGGTTGGTGTTCGACCCCGACGACCGGGACCGGTGAATCACGGTGGTCGTCGTCCGCTCCGGAGAACCGGGGGGAAGATCTCTGCACTGCGACTACGTCGGCCAGCCTAACCGGAGGGTGTCCGACGCGGCAACGGTGTTCCGCTGCGGGCTGATCAGGCGGCGACCCGCTCGGCGCGGTCACGCAGGCCGCGCAGCATCTTCTGGGTCATGACGAAGCTGACCACGCTGACCGGCTCGACCAGCAGGGCGGCACCTCGGCGCGTGTAGCCGTACCGCTCGCGCACCACCAGCCGGGTGCCGCCGTCGCGGCCGCGGCGCAGCACGAACGCCCAGGTGAAGTCGTACGGAGGGGCGCCGGCGGACGACGCCGTGGACCCGGTGACGCCGACGGCTCCGCGGACCACCAGCGCCCGTCCGGGCTCCACGGCGACCACCTCGAGGGCCACGTCGGGATGCAGCCGGAACGGGTCGCCCACCCGCACGTCCTGCCACCGTGCCTCCACCCGGTCGGCGGAACGCACGTCGCAGCCGACCAGGTTCTCCAGGCAGTCGTAGGAGTAGAAGCCGCCGCGACCCTGGCCGAGCTGGGCCACCCACGGCCACACCTGGTCCGGTGCGGCCGCGATGCCGACGACGCGGGTGGCCACCAGGTCGGGGGAGGCGATCAGGTCGTCACCCGGCAGGTGGGCGTCGAGCTCCGCCTCGGTGGCGCCGAACTGCAGCATCCAGGTGCGGATCACGGGGAGCGCGGCACCGACCGCCATGGCCGCCGCGATGGCGAGCACACGGGCCGGCGGCCGCGGTGGCGGCGGGGGCAGCAGGGGCGTCCGCGTCGTCATGCGTCGAGCAGACCACCGGCCTCGCGCCCCGCGCCAGAGGCGAACGTCCCGCGGATCAGACGGTTGCGGGCAGGCCCGTCGTCTGGTCGGCGTGCTCCAGCGCGGACCACAGGACGCCCGCCCAGCGGCCCGACTCGTCCACGACGAAGCAGAACTCGTTGCCCTCCGGGTCCTGCAGCACCACGTAGCCGTCACCGTTCTCCCGCAGCTCCTGGTGACCGGTGCGGTGCGCACCGAGCGCCTCGGCACGGGCTACCGCGGCAGCGGCGTCCGGCACGCGGACGTCCAGGTGCACCCGGTTCTTCGGGGCGGGCTTCGGCTCGGGCACCTGCTGGAACGCCACGATCAACGGGGTGGCGTCCACGACCGCCCAACCCGGGTCGACCAGCGCCCACCGCGCCTCCAGCACCTGCGCCCAGAACTGCGCCAGCGCTGCCGGCTCCGCGCAGTCGACGACGACCTCCTGCACCACTGCTGCCATGGCCAGGACCGTAGCGACCCCGACCGACAGGCCGCCCTGACCTGAGGATTCGGTCTCCCGCAACCCCGTGGAGCGGGCCATGCTGGACGTAGGGCTCCCTGCGAGGAGGTCCGAGGAGGTCGACGATGACCGCGCGCGGCTGGGCGATCGAGACGGTAGGCCTGACCAAGCGGTTCGGCTCGGTGCTGGCGCTGGACCGGCTGGACCTGACGGTGACGCCGGGGGAGACGTTCGGCTTCCTGGGGCCCAACGGTGCCGGGAAGTCCACCACCATCCGCCTGCTGCTCAACCTGATCCGGCCGGACGCCGGCACGGCGCGGGTGCACGGCATCCCCGTGACGGACGTGCGGCGGGCGCACCGGCATATCGGCTACATGCCAGGCGATGTGGCGCTGTGGCCGCAGCTGACCGGCACCGAGACCCTCGAGCTGTTCGCCAACCTCGCGGGCGGCGTCGATCCGGCGTACCGCGCCGAGCTGCTCGAACGCCTACAGCTGGACCCGTCGCGCCGCGTCGGCACGTACTCGCGCGGCACCCGGCAGAAGCTGGCGCTGGTGGTCGCGCTGATGACCAGGGCGGACGTGCTGCTGCTGGACGAGCCGACCGCCGGCCTGGACCCGCTGATGGAGGAGGTGTTCCAGGCGCTGGTCCGCGAGGCGGCCGACCGCGGCCAGACCGTCTTCCTCAGCTCGCACATCCTCGACGAGGTGCAGGACCTGTGCGACCGGGTCGCGATGCTGCGCGAGGGGCGGCTGGTAGAGGTGGCGACCCTCGACGAGCTGCGTCGGATGGGCGCCACCGTGGTGGAGCTGGTGGTGGACGGGCCGGTGCCGGCGCTGGCCGACGTGCCCGGCGTCGCCAGCGTGGAACCCATGCCCGGCGTGCTGGGCGGGCTGCGCGTGACCCTCGACGGGCCGCCGGCCGCCCTGCTGCGCGTGCTGGCCGACGTGCAGGTGGTGCGGCTGCGCACGCCGGAACGCTCGCTGGAGGAGGCGTTCCTTGCGTACTACTGACGAGCGTCCGACGGCCGGGCCGACGGCACGGCAGGGTGCGGTGGCGCAGCGCTCGACGACCGCTGCGCTGACGGCGTCGGCCGGTGCGGGGACGCGGCAGGCGGCGCCGGCCGTTCGTCGGCACCACCTGCACCGGGCAGCTCCCGCCACCGGCGCTGCGGCCGTGCGGCGGCCCGGCGGTGCGGGCACGGCCGTGGCCCTGACCGTGCGGCTGCTGCGGCGCGGGACGGCGGCGATCGCGCTCGCCGCGGCGGTGTACGTGGCGATCGAGGGCATCACGTTCCGGGTGGCGTACCCCGAGGCGTCGGACCGGGCGACGCTGCTCGCCTGGTCGCGGAACCAGTCGATCCGGTTGATCTCCGGGCCCGGTGCCGGCGTGGACACGGTCGGCGGGTTCACCGTCTGGGACGCCGGCTGGATGATCGAGCTGGTGGTCGCGGCGTGGGCGATCACGACGACCGCGCGCGTGCTGCGGGCCGACGAGAGGACCGGCCGGCACGACCCGGTGCTGGCGCAGCCCCTGCGGCCGGTGCAGCTGCTCGGCGCCCAGCTCGGGGTGCTGCTCGGGGCCTGCGTGCTGATCGGGCTCGCTGCGGCGGCCGCCTTCGTGGCGGTCGGTGGTCAGCTGACCGGGTCGGTGCTGATGGGCGGCCTGCTGGCGGGGTTCGCCGGCACCGCGGTGCTGCTGACCGCGGTGACCAGCCAGCTGTTCGGCTCCCGCGGCGGGGCCGCGGGCGTCGCGGCCGCGGTGATCGGCATCGCGCTGCCGCTGCGGGTCGCCTCGAACAGTGCGCCGTCGCGGGCCTGGCTCGGCTGGCTCACACCGTTCGGCTGGACCGACCACCTCGCACCGTTCGGTGCGAACCGGGTGGCGGTGCTGGCGGTGCCGCTCGGCGTCGTCGTCGTGCTCGGCGCCCTGGCCGTGCGGCTGCGGCTGCGCCGCGACACCGGCGCCGGGCTGCTGGTGCGGCGCCGGGCCGACCGGTCGCGGCGCTGGGGACTGAGCAGCCCGGTGGCGCTCGCGACGCGGACGGGGCTGGGGTCGCTGCTCGCGTGGGCCGGTGCCCTGGTGGTGTGGCTCGGGATGTTCGGCTCGCTGGTGCCGACGGTGACGGGGTTCCTCGACCAGGACCCGTCGTACCAGCAGCTGCTGTCCGCGATGGGCATGGCGCCCGGCGACTACGTGCGGGGGTTCGTCGGCATGGTGGGCACCATCGCCGGTGTCGCGGTCGCGGTGCAGGTCGCGTTCCGGGTCGGTGCCGCCCGGGCGGAGGAGGCCGCCGGACGGCTGGACCTGCTGCTGGCCGGTCCGCTGCCGCGGTGGCGGTGGCTGGCGGGCCACGTGGTGGTGCTGGTGGTCGGTGCGGTGGGGCTGGTCGCCGTGGCGGGTGCGGCGTTCTGGGTGGGCGCCACGTCCGCCGGTGCCGACGTCACGGCGCCGGACGCGGTGGTGTCGGCGCTGAACCCGCTGCCGGTGGTGCTGCTGTTCGCCGGGATCGACGTGCTGCTGCTCGGCGTGGCACCTCGCCTGGTGGTGCCCGTCGGCACCGGCGTCGCGGTCGCGGCGTACCTGCTGCAGACCCTCGGCCCCCTGCTGAAGTGGCCCGAGTGGGTGCTGAACCTCTCGCCCTTCCATCACCTCGCCACGGTGCCGATCGCCGACGTGGCGTGGCCGGCGGCGTGGGTGATGACGGGGATCGCCGTGGCACTGGCGGCGGCCGGCGCGGCGGCGCTGTGGCGGCGCGACCTGGTGGGCGCCTGAGGATCTCGCCTGGTCAGCGTCCTGCAAGGCCCTCCCACCGGACCGCGGCGGGGTGGAGACTGACAGCGAGGACATCGTCGTCCGAAGGATGTGAGCACCATGTCCGCCCAGTCGCCGTCCGCCTCCACGCCCCGCGACCCCACGTCGGCTGCGTCGTCACCCGCCTCGTCGTCGGCCGGCTGGTCGACCCCGCGCCGGCCGCGGCGTCGGCCCACCCTCACCTTCCTCGGCGCGGCCGGGACCGTGACCGGCAGCAAGTTCCTGGTGGAGACGCCCGACGCGCGCGTCCTGGTCGACTGCGGGCTGTTCCAGGGACCGCAGGAGTGGCGGCGGCGCAACTGGGACCGGCTGCCGGTGGAGCCGTCGAGCATCGACGCCGTGGTGCTGACCCACGCGCACCTCGACCACTGCGGGTACCTGCCGCTGCTGACCCGGCACGGGTTCAGCGGTCCGGTGGTGTGCAGCCGCGACACCGCCCGGCTGGCGAGCATCGTGCTGCGGGACGCCGCGCACCTGGAGGAGGAGCAGGCCGAGTACGCCCGCGACGCCGGGTTCAGCAAGCACACGCCGGCCCTGCCGCTGTTCGACAGCTCGGACGCCGAGCAGGCGATCTCCCTGTTCCGGCCGCACGACGGCCTCGAGCCGGCGGCCCTGCCCGGCGGCATGCAGGTGTCCCTGCACCCGTCGGCGCACATCCTCGGCTCGACGTTCGCGGTGCTCGACGTCGACGGCGTCCGCGTGCTGTTCACGGGGGACATGGGGCGGCCGGTGCACCCGCTGCTGCAGCCGCCCGCCCCCGCGGTGGACGCCGACGTGGTGGTCACCGAGTCGACGTACGGCAGCCGCCAGCACGAGCGCGGCGGCCGGGAGGCGCTCGCGGCCGCCGTCACGCGGACGGTCGGCCGCGGTGGCGTGTGCCTGCTCCCGGCGTTCGCCATCGACCGCACGGCGGTGCTTCTGGTGACGCTGTCCGAGCTGCGGGAGCAGGGCGGAATCCCGGACGTGCCCATCTACGTCGACAGCCCGATGGCCCTGCGGGCCCTCGAGGTGTACCGGCAGGCCTTCACGGCGCACGAGCCGGCCCTGCGTCCGGAGGTGCTGGCCGCCCATGCGGTGCTCGCGGCCCCCGGCGTCCACCTGGCCAGCACCCGTGAGCAGTCCGAGCGGCTGAACCACCCCGACCACCCGTGCGTGATCATCTCGGCCTCCGGCATGGCCACCGGCGGGCGGGTGCTGCACCACCTCGCCTCCCAGCTGCCGGTGCGCAACAACGCGGTGATCCTCACCGGCTACCAGGTGGCCGGCACGCGCGGCGCCGCGCTCGCGGAGGGCGCCCGGCAGGTGAAGATCCACGGCGAGTACGTCCCGGTGCGCGCCGAGGTGGTGGTGATCGACGGCTTCTCGGCGCACGCCGACGCCGACGAGCTGATCGCCTGGTTCTCCACGGTGAGCCCGCCGCGGACCGCCTACGTGGTGCACGGCGAGCCGGACTCGGCCGAGACGTTCGCCGAGCGGCTCGACGACGAGCTCGGCTGGAACGCCGTGGTGCCGCGCTACCTCGAGCGCGTGGTGCTGCGCGCCCGCGCCGAGCCTGCCCCGCGATGAGGTCCGCCGCTCAGCACCGCGCTCCGAGGAGCAAGGACCGAACCACCGCGTGGCGCTCTCGTGCGCTGGTCGTGGCGATGCTGGTCGGCGCCGCCGGGCTGGTCGGCCTGTGGGTGCCCGACCGCGCGGCGGCCAGCTGTGCGGCGCCCCAGGTCTGGGTCGGCGTCGGCGCCGCGACGCCGACACCGGTGACGGAGTCCGCCCTGGCGTTGGTCGTCCGACCGGGCGACCGGCTGGTTGTGCGCGGCGAGCTGTTCCACACGGGGTGTGAGGACACCAGCAGCACGGGTCCGGGCTGCAGCGGCCCGCCGGCGTCGGACCGGGAGCGGCCGATGGCGGACGTCCCGCTGTCCCTGCAGCAGGGTGCGAGCGCCTGGCCGCTGGGATCGGCGGCAGCCGGCCCCCGTTCGGAGCACTACCCGGTCGCGTTCGACGTGGTGGTGCCCGACTCCGTCGCGCCGGGCGCTGCGACCCTCCGGGTGGGATCGGTCGACGTCCTGCTGGCGGTGCAGGTGTAGGCGGTCGCACCGAGGACGGGGAAGGTTCTCACGCCGTACGCCCGGTGTACGTACACGGGGCGTACAGCGTGAGAGGGCGATCCGGTGCCGGCGGACGCAGCCGTCAGGAGTGGATCACCGTGCCCGTCGCGCCGCTCATCGCCAGCGGCGCCTTCTCGAGGGCGCAGATCACTGCGCGTCGGCCGGGGCCGCTGGCGACGAAGCCCATCGCCGCCTGCACCTTCGGCTTCATCGACCCCGCGCCGAACTGACCGTCGTCCACGTACCGCTGCGCGGTCGCCAGGTCCAGCTCGTCCAGGTCCTGCTGCTGCGGCGTGCCGAAGCCGACGGCCACCCTCTCGACCGCGGTGAGGATGAACAGGTAGTCGGCGCCGACCACCTCGGCCAGCTTGGCCGAGGCGAAGTCCTTGTCGATCACCGCCCGCACACCGTGGTGGTCACCCCCGGCGTCCCGCACCACGGGGATCCCGCCGCCGCCGCACGCCACCACGATGAACTCGTGGTCCAGCAGGTTGAGGATCGAGTCCCGCTCGACGATGTCGACCGGCCGAGGTGACGCCACCAGGGTGCGCCAGCCCCGTCCGGCGTCCTCGGCCATGACGAGGCCCGGCGTCTCGGCCATCATCCGACGCGCCGTGAGCTCGTCGTAGAACCCGCCGATCGGCTTGGTGGGCCGGGCGAACGCGGGATCGTCCGGGTTGACCTCCACCCGGGTCACCACCGAGGCGACGTGCCACGGCATGCCGACCCGGCGCAGCTCGCGCGCGATGCCCTGCTGCAGGTGGTAGCCGATGTACCCCTGGCTCATGGCCGTGCACTCGGGCAGGTCCATCGCGGCGACGCGGTCGGTGTGCTGCGAGGCGATCTCGAACGCGAGCTCGATGGCGCCGACCTGCGGCCCGTTGCCGTGGGACACGATGATCTCGTGCCCCTGGGCGATCAGGCCGACCAAGGCAGGGGCGGCGGCGTCGATCCGCTCCTGCTGCTCGGCGGTGCAGGTGCCCAGGGCGTTGCCGCCCAGGGCGATGACGATGCGTGACATCCCGGCGCTCAGAGGATGCCGGCGAGCACGGACTCGAGCTCGGCCTTCGCTGCGGCGACCCGGATCGGGTTGGGGACCTCCGGCCGCAGGAAGTACACGAGCAGCGCCCGCTGGGCGGTCAGCCGGTTGCCGGCCTGGTCGAAGGCGATCGAGAAGTCGGCGTCGAGCACGTCGTCGGTGACCTCCTCGCCCCGGGTGGCGGGCAGGCAGTGCATGAACTTGGCGTCCGGCCCGGCCAGCGCCATCAGGTCGCGGTTCACCTGGTACTTCGGCATGAAGGCGGCCAGCCGCTCGGTCTCGCCGAGCTCGGCCTCGTAGTCGCCGTACCAGACGTCGGTGTAGACGAAGTCCGCGCCGGCCAGGGCCTTGGCGGCGTCGTCGGTCACCAGCACGCTGCCGTGCGACGTCTCGCAGTTGGCCCGGCCGATCGCCTGCATCTCCGGCTTCAGCTGGAACTTCTCGGGGCCGAACTGGACGAACTCCATGCCGATCTTGGTGGTGATCATCATCAGCGAGGCGCACACCTGGGTGGCGTCGCCGACGAACACCACCTTGCAGTCCTCCAGCCGCTTGCCGCCCGGCAGGTGCTCGACCATGGTGATCAGGTCGCCGATCTCCTGCGTCGGGTGGTTGTAGTCCGACATCCCGTTGAGCACCGGGATGGTGGCGTACCGGGCGAGGTCCACCACCGTGTGGTGGCGGGCGACGCGGGCCATCACCACGTCGACCAGGTGGGACAGCACGCGGGCGGTGTCCTCCATCGACTCGTGGCCGCCCAGCTGGATCTGCCCGGGTGCCAGGTACTGCGCGTGCCCGCCGAGCTGGGACATCGCCGTCTCGAACGACACGCGGGTGCGGGTGGACGACTGCTCGAAGATCATGCCGAGCGTGCGGCCCGCCAGCAGCGGTGGGAAGTAGCCGGCGCGGACGCACCGCTTGAGGCTGAGGCCCAGGTGGACCAGGTCGAGCACCTCGTCCTTGGTCAGGTCCTGGGTGTCGATGAAGTGGCGGGGGGACATGGCTCTCTCCTGCGGGTTCTGGGGCTGGTTTGCTGGCTGGTTCTGGGTGTGCGGGGTCGGCCGAGCGCGGTCGGGTCGCCGCGGGTGCGGGAGCAGGACCGGTCGGATGCCGGGGGAGCGGAGGGTGGCGTCGTCGTGACGCCGGCCGGCCCTTGGCAGGGCCGGGTGAGTGCCCTGGTCAGGGCCTGGTGCTGGGGACCTGAGGTCAGCGCCCCGAGGGCTGCTGCTGGGTGATGCAGTGCACGTTGCCGCCGCCGAGCAGGATCTCCCGGCCGGGGACGGTGACGATGTGCCGCGGGGCGAACAGCTGCGTGTACGCGGCGACCGCTGCGTCGTCGTGCGGGTCCTCGAACACCGGCAGCACCACCAGGTCGTTGCCGATGTACGAGTTCACGTAGCTGCCGGCCAGCCGGTCGCCGGCCTCGCGCGGCAGGGTGCCCTCGATCGAGTCGACGCCGCGCGACTCCTCCTCGGTGATGAATATCGGGCCGGGCTGGTGGATCTTCACCACCTCGAACGAGCGGCCGCGGGCGTCCGTCGTGCTCTCCAGCACCTTGAGCGCCGCCGCCGACCGCTCGAACTGCGGGTCGGTCTCGTCGTCCGTCCAGGTGAGCATCACGACGCCCGGCCGGACGAACCGGCAGAAGTTGTCCACGTGCCCGTTGGTCTCGTCGAGGTACACCCCGTACGGCAGCCAGACGACGACCTCGACCCCGAGGTGGTCCCGCAGCTGCTGCTCGATGTCCGCCCTGGTCAGGTCGGGGTTGCGCCCCGCCGACAGCAGGCATTCTTCGGTGACCAGCACCGTGCCCTCGCCGTCGACGTCGATGGACCCGCCCTCGAGCACCAGCGGTGCGCGGTACCGGTCGACGCCCTCGAGCTCGAGCACCTTGCGGGCCACGGCGTCGTCGGCCGCCCACGGGAAGTACAGCCCGTCGACCAGGCCGCCCCAGGCGTTGAACACCCAGTCCACGCCGCGCACGTCGCCGTCGTCGTTCACCACGAAGGTCGGGCCGGTGTCGCGCATCCAGGAGTCGTCGTTGGACATCTCCACCACGCGGACGTGCTCGGGGAGCTGGCTGCGCGCGTTGTCGTACTGCCGAGCGGACACCGCGACGGTGACGGCCTCCGTCTGGGCGATGGCGGTGGCCACCGCGGTGAACGCCGCCTGGGCGGGCTTGCCGCCGAGGCGCCAGTTGTCGGGGCGCTCCGGCCAGACGAGCCAGCAGCCGGCGTGGTGGGCCCACTCGGCCGGCATGCGGTAGCCGTCGGCAGCGGGGGTGGAGTCGAGGGTGCGTGCCATGAGAGGTGACCTTCCTGGTGGTGCTGGTCTTCGTTGACGAGTGGGGGTGCGGTCAGTCGACGACCGCGAGCTCCGGCTCCGCGTCCGGGTCCTCGCCGCGCTCCAGCGCGCGGTCCCGGGTCCAGCGCGGTGCGCGGGCGCAGAAGTACTCCTGGATGCCGACGGTGACGGCGAGCCCGACGAGGATCGAGCCGGTGACGGCCCACGACGAGTCGTACGGGTTCCAGATGAAGAACACCGCCGCGGCCGCCAGCAGCGCCGCCGGCACCCACGTCACGAGCCACGTCGTGGCTCGCCCGCCGGGCACGCGGTACGGCCGCACCCGGTCCGGGTCGATGCGGCGCAGCTTGCCGAAGGCCAGCATCATCACGATGTACGGCAGCAGGAAGATGACCGACGAGAAGGCGAACAGGTTCCAGAACACCTCGTCGATCGAGCCACCGGTCACCGAGAAGAGCACCGCGTAGGCGAGCGTGAAGACGGTGCCGACGAGCGAGCAGAGCATCGCGGCGCCGGTCGGGGTGCCGCGGTCCGGGTGCGTGCGGGCGAACACCTTGGGCAGGTCGCCCTGCTGGGCGGACTCGGCGGCGGCGATGTTGGCGCCGATGGTCCAGGGCACCAGGCTGGCGAAGAAGCAGAACAGGGCGCCGATGCCCAGGATGGTCACCACGGTGCTGGCTACCCCGGAGTCGCCGAAGCCGCGTCGCAGCGCGTCGACCAGCCCGGTGGTGCTGGAGATCTCGTCCGCCGGAAGGATCAGCTGCATGCCGACGGTCGCCACCAGGTAGAACGCCCCGATCAGGGCGCCAGCGATCGCGATGGTGCGGGGCACGTCGCGGCGCGGGTTCTCCATCTGGGTCGAGGCCGAGGACATCAGCTCGAAGCCGAGGAAGTTGTAGATGACGATCGGCAGCGCCGCGATGAACGCCGGCAGCGTGTTGGTCGGGATCACCGAGCTGACCGACCAGGTCGTGGCCGAGCCGTGGTGCGCGGTGTAGATGCCGCCGGCGACGGCGAGGGCGACGATCACCGCGATGGTGATGCCCGCACCGAGGTTCGACACCCACGTGCCGGTCTTGAGGCTGCGGACGTTGACCCAGTAGTTGATCCAGATCAGGGTCACCGTGACACCCACCTGCACCCAGAAGTTCAGGTGCCCGTCGAAGAACATCGACGAGATGGCGCCCGAGAACATCAGGTACACGCTGGGCACCCACAGCCCCACGTTGAGCCAGTACCACCACGACACCCGGGTGCCCCAGCGGTTGCCGAAGGCCCGGACCACCCAGGCGTAGATCCCACCTGCGTCGGGGTAGGCGCTGCCGAGCTCGCTGGTCACCAGGCCGTAGGGGACGAAGAAGACGACGATGATCGCGACCGTCCAGAAGATGGCGGTCGGGCCGACGGCGGCCGTCACGGTCAGCTGCGACAGCAGCAGCATCGCCGCCACCGAGAACAGCACCATGTCGAACATCCGGAACGTCTTGCGGGTCCCTGCCTCGGTCGTCGGGGGACGGTCCGTCTGCGCGGTCATTGCAGCTCCTTTGCGTGGCGTGCCGCTGTGCCGAGTCGCGCACGTCGCACCGGGGGAGCCGCTCGCGGTCGCGAGGTGTGGTCCGAACATGTACAAACGTACAACTTCTCGTGTTGTACAAACGTACATGTGGCGCGATGGGGGCCTAGGGACCTTCGTCCTGCGGAGCGCCCGGCCTGGTTACGGCTGCACGCAGAGGCGCTCGACCACCACGCGCAGCCGGGTGGTCAGGTCCGGAACGCTGAGCTCGGCGTTGGAGACCGCCTCGAGCATCAGGCCGTCCACCAGGCACGCCACGATCTGCACCGCCATGTCCCGCGGCACGGCCGGATCGGTCGGCGGCAGCACGCGGTCCACCAGCTCGCCGATCATCCGGGACCAGGCGCGCGCCTCGTTGCGCACCACACCGTTGCGGGTGGCCTCCATGAACATCTCGAACAGAGCCAGGTCGTACAGCGGGTCGGCCACGGTCTTGTCGAAGAACATCTCGGTGAGCACGTCGAGCGCCCGGTCGACGTCAGGCACCTCGTGCAGCGCGTCGACGATCGACGCCAGGCGCACCGCCTCCGCCTCGCGAGCGTGCGCCATGGTCTGCAGCAGCAGGTCGTCCCGGTCGGTGAAGTAGTACGTCGTCGACCCGAGCGGCACGTGCGCCACCTTGGCGACCGCGCGGTGCGTCACAGCGGAGGCCCCGCCGGTGCCGAACACCCGCACGGAGGCGTCGAGGATCTGCTCGCGCTTGCGCTCCCCGGTGGTGGTCCTGGCGCGCGACCCGTTGCTCCCGGCCCCCGTCGAGTGCCCCTCTGCCACCGAACCCGCTCCCGTCGTCAACCCTGACCACCTCGGGGTGCAGGCTAGCGCCGGGCTGCGGCCGCTCAGGCCGGGAGGGTCGAGACCGTCACCCAGCCGGCCGGCTGAGCCACCGTCTCCAGCTCCGCGCACGTCAGCTCGATCGCCGAGGCGGCGTCGCCGCACGCCGGGAACACCGACTCGAACCGCTGCAGCGACGTGTCCAGCCACACGGTGGCGGACTCCGGGTTGCCGAACGGGCACACGCCACCGGGCTCGTGCCCGGTCAGCCGCTCGACGTCCTCTCCGCCGAGCATCCGCGCCTTCAGCCCGAAGGCCTGCTTGAAGCCGGTGTTGTCCAGGCGGGCGTCGCCGGCCAGCACGACGAGGATCGCCGTGTCCGGGTCGGCCCCCCGGAAGCTGAGCGTCTTGGCGATCCGCTGCGGGGCGACGCCGAGCGCCTGCGCCGCGAGCTCGACGGTGGCGCTGGAGTGCTCGGTGACGATCACGTCGTCCGCCCGCCCGTAGCGGGCCAGGTGGTCGCGGGCGCGGTCCAGGGACATGGTGCGGCTCCTCGTCGGGCGGCCTCAGCCGCAGGTGTCGCAGATGCCGGTGGCGGGCAGCGTCATGAAGCAGGTGGGGCAGATGGCGGGGGCCTCGTCGACTACCGCGGAGCGTGACGGCGTCGTCCGGGTCGTGGGCGTGCGCGGTGCCGAGGACCGGGTGCGGGCGGCCGGTCGAGGCGCGGCGGCCCGGGCAGCGGAGGCCGAGAAGGGCTCGTGCACCTCGAAGCCGCGCTTGCGCAGCAGCGCGACGGCGGCGTCCATGCCGTGGAACTCGTCCGCGGGCGCCAACCGTCCGGTCGCCAGCCGGTGCGCGACGCCGAGCACCGCACGCGCGTCGTAGCTCAGCCCCTCGTGGACCACCGTGTACTCCGGCTGCGCGGTGAACCCGTACAGGCGGAGGAACTCCTCACCGCCGCGGGTGTCGTACTCGGCGAGCGTCTGGATCACGTGCTGTCGCAGGACGGAGGAGAAGGTGGCCACGGCCAGCCAGGGTACGTCGCGCACCTGGAAGGTCCCGCGCCGGGGTGCCCGCCGCAGACGACTCAGGCTCCCGCGCCGCCGGTCGATCATCCGGTCAAGACGATCGCGCGAGCGGCCCGACGGAGGACCCCCATGACCACGACCGCCACGACGTCAGTGCTGGTGCAGCCGCGCTCCGGTCTGCGCGCCCTCATGCCGGTCGGCGTCCCGCTGACCCAGCGGCACTGGGACCAGCGGCACCGTCTGATCCTCGTGGTGCTCGCCCTGCACCTGCCGGTGCTCGGGCTGATGGCGCTGCTGGGCGGTCACGCGATGGACGGCGGGATGCTGGCCGTGTGGGAGTTCGCCGGCCTGGTGCTGCTGCCCGGCGTCGTGGCCCTGGTGTCCCACAACCGCGGGCTCGCCTCCGCCGCGGCCGCACTGGCGCTGCTCGGCGTGTCCGCCACGATGGTCGAGCTGCTGGGAGGCTCCACCTCGGCGCACTTCAGCTTCTTCGTCAGCCTGGCGTTCATCGCCCTCTACCAGAGCTGGCCGGTGTTCCTGCTCGCCGTGGCGTTCACCGCGGTGCACCACCTGACCATGGCGATCACCATGCCGGACCACCTGTTCACCGCCGGGACGCCCGAGTCGCACAACCCGGTGCTGTGGGCGCTGGTGCACGCCGCTTTCATCCTCGCCGGGGCCGCGGCCCAGATCACGTTCTGGCGGTTCGCCGAGGCCTCGCAGCTCGATGCCACGGCGGCCGAGGAGCAGGCGAAGGACGTGCTGACGGCACAGCTCGACGCCGAGCAGGCGCGCGCCGAGGAGCGTGAGGCTGCGAGCCGGGAGGTCGCCGACGCGCTCGAGTCACAGCGCCAGGACCGCTCGCGCATCGACTCGCAGCTGGCGTTCCTCACCGACGCGACGCACACGGTCTCGGGCGGTGTCTCGGCCGCCGCCGAGGCGGTGACCTCCATCGACGGCGCGATCCGGGAGATCTCGGGGAACGTGTCGAGCGCGTCGACCGTTGCGCGGAACGCCGTCGGCCTGGTGCAGGAGGCGAGCACGGCCATCACCACCCTCAGCGGCGAGGCGGAGGAGATCGGCCGCCTGGTGGGCGTCGTGGCCGGTATCGCCGCCCAGACCAACCTGCTCGCGCTGAACGCGACCATCGAGGCGGCCCGCGCGGGGGAGGCCGGCAAGGGCTTCGCCGTGGTGGCGGCCGAGGTGAAGACCCTGGCCAGCGACACGGCAGCGGCCACGGACACGATCGGCAAGCTCGCCGGTCGCATCCAGACGGAGACCAACGGCGCGTTGACCTCGATGGCGCAGGTGTCCACGGTGATCGACCAGATCAACGGCTACACCACCAGCATCGCGGCGGCGGTCGAGGAGCAGTCGGTGACGACGGCCGCCACCCGCTCGACGTTCGTCGACGTGGCCGACGGGGCTAACACCATCGCCGACTCGGTGCGGTCGCTCGCCAACCGGGCCTGACGAGCCGCGGCCGGCGCCCGTCCTGCGCCGCACGGCTAGCGTCGGCGCATGCCTGCCGATCCCCGCTACCCGCGTCGCTCCAGCGCGTCCCCGGACCGCCCGCTCCGCGTCGGCGTGCAGCTGCCCGAGGTCGAGCGGGACGTCCGTTGGCCGGAGCTGCTGGACCTGGCCCGCCGCGCCGAGGACGTCGGCCTCGACTCGGTGTGGGTGGGCGACCACCTGCTCTACCGCTTCGCGGACGGGTCAACCCGCGGGCCGTGGGAGGCGTGGTCCCTGCTCGCCGCGCTCGCGGCGTCCACGTCGCGGGTGACCCTCGGCCCGCTGGTGGCGTGCACGGCCTTCCGCAACCCGGCGATGCTGGCCAAGGAGGCCACGACGCTCGACGAGATCAGCGGCGGCCGCTTCGTGCTCGGCCTCGGCGCCGGGTGGAACCCGGTGGAGTTCGCCGCCTTCGGCCTGCCGTTCGACCACCGGATCGCGCGCTTCGAGGAGGCGTTCACCATCATCCGGTCCCTGCTGCGCGAGGGTGCCGTGGACTTCGCGGGGCAGTACTTCTCCGCACGCGACTGCGAGCTGGTGCCGCGCGGCCCGACGCCGGGCGGCCCGGCGCTGCTGATCGGCTCGATCGGGCCGCGCATGCTCGCGGCGACCGCACCGCACGTCGACGCGTGGAACGCCTGGTTCGCCGACACGGGCAACACGCCGGACGGAGCCGCCGCGGCAGCCGGCCCTCTGGCGACCGCGCTGAGTGCCGCGGGGCGGGCGTCCGACGAGGTGGTGCGCACCGTGGCCGTCCTGCTGCAGCTGCCGGGCGGTGCCGGCCGGACGATGGGGGACACCTCCGAGTCGCAGCAGGTGCGACCGCTGGCCGGCCCGCCCGAGGAGCTGGCTGCCGGGCTGCGGGCCTACGCCGACGCCGGCATCACCGAGGTGCAGCTGGTGCTCGACCCGATCACCGCGGACTCGATCGAGGCGCTCCGCCCGGTGCTCGCGGCCCTCGACGCCTGACGCCTCCTCCGGACGGCGATGCCGGGGCGTCCCCTCCGCCACGGCGACGAAGTCGCTGATCACGCCCTCGAACCGGAATGTGAAGGATCACACCCGGCCGCGCCACAGCGGTCGGCAGCCCGGCCATCTCCGCTGGTGAGCGGGCACGTTACACAATTGTGACCGCTCACAATCTTCCCCTCTGTCCGATGTGAAGGTTAACGTCACGCCCACGGACCTGGCTCAGCAGGTTTCCGGCTCAGTCCGGACGTGTCCGGGCTCAAAACAAGGAGGTTTTGAGGATGAGGAAGAGGCTGCTCGCTGGGCTGGCGCTGGCAGGGGCCATCGCGCTGGCGACGACGGGATGTTCGGGCTCTGCCTCGGGCTCGACCGGCTCGACCGGCTCGAGCACGGCCGGTGGAGGTGCCGCCCACAAGGTGATCACGGTCGGGTTCGCGCAGACGGGCTCGGAGTCCGGGTGGCGCGCCGCCAACACGCAGTCGATGAAGGACGCGTTCTCCGAGGCGAACGGCTTCAAGCTGATCTTCAACGCCGCGGACAACAAGCAGGAGGCCCAGATCGCGGCCGTCCGCAGCTTCATCAACCAGGGCGTCGACGCCATCGTCATCGCGCCCATCACGGTCGACGGCTGGGACGACGTGCTCAAGGAGGCCAAGGCCGCCAAGATCCCGGTGATCCTCGAGGACCGGACGATCAACGTGTCCGACCCGAGCCTGTACGCCGCCTGGGTGGGCGACGACTTCAAGAAGGAGGGCGAGACAGCCGGCGCGTGGGCAAAGCAGAACGCCACGAGCCCGACCAACATGGTGGTGCTCGAGGGCACCACCGGCTCGGCCCCGGCGCTCGACCGTGCGACCGGCTTCACGGCCGGCTCGGCCGGTGCTCCCATCACGACCCTCGCCTCGCAGACCGGCAACTTCACGCGGGCCGACGGCAAGACCGTGATGGAGGGCTTCCTGCAGAAGTACGGCAACAAGATCCAGATGCTGTTCGCCCAGAACGACGACATGGGTCTGGGCGCGCTCGACGCGATCACCGCAGCCGGTCTGACCCCCGGCAAGGACATCAAGATCGTGACGATCGACGCCACGCACGACGGCCTGCAGGCGCTGGCCGACGGGAAGTTCAACTACGTGGTCGAGTGCAACCCGCTGCTTGGCCCGCAGGTCTCCGACCTGGTCAAGAAGGTCGTCGCCGGTCAGTCGGTGCCGAAGTCGCAGACCGCCACGGACCTCTCCTTCACGCAGGACCAGGCCAAGACGGCGCTGCCCAGCCGCAAGTACTGACCGCCAGGCCCTGTCGACGGGCGGGGGCCGGCCTCGTGCCGGCCCCCGCCCCGGCCCACCGTGAAGGAAGCCCCGATGTCCCTCACCGACGAGGAGATGACGAGCGACGCGCTCGTCGCGATGCGCGGCATCACCATCCAGTTCCCCGGGGTCAAGGCCCTGGACGACGTCGACCTCACGCTGCGCGGCGGCGAGATCCACGCCCTGATGGGTGAGAACGGCGCCGGCAAGTCGACGCTGATCAAGGCCCTCACCGGGGAGTACGCGGTCGACGCCGGCAGCATCGCCGTCGCCGGTGAGCAGCGCGTGTTCCACGGCACCGCCGACGCGCAGCAGGCCGGCGTGTCGACGGTGTACCAGGAGGTCAACCTCTGCGCGAACCTGTCGGTCGGCGAGAACGTCATGCTCGGCCACGAGGTGCGCCGCGCGGGGCGGATCGACTGGCGAGCGACCCACCGGGCCGCGGTCGGCCACCTGCAGAACCTCGGCCTGCGGCTCGACACGCGCACCGCGCTGGGGAGCCACTCGATCGCCGTCCAGCAGCTGGTCGCGATCAGCCGCGCCATGGTGACCGAGGCGAAGGTGCTGGTGCTCGACGAGCCGACGTCCAGCCTGGACCGCGGTGAGGTGCAGCAGCTGTTCGCCGTGATGCGCGACCTGCGGTCGCGCGGTGTCGCCGTCCTGTTCGTCACGCACTTCCTCGACCAGGTGTTCGAGATCTCGGACCGGTGCACGGTGCTGCGCAACGGCCGGCTGGTCGGCGACTACCCGATCGACGAGCTGTCGCCCGGCCGCCTCGTCTCCCTGATGCTGGGCCGCGAGCTCGAGGACCTCGCCGCCCTGTCGGGCGCGTCCGACCGTCCGGTCGACAGGTCCGGCACCCCGGTCGTTCGCATGAAGGGCGCCGGCCGCAAGGGCCTCATCGAGCCCGCGGACGTCGACGTCTACCCCGGGGAGGTCGTGGGCATCGCCGGTCTGCTCGGGTCCGGCCGCACCGAGCTCGCGCGGGTGCTGGCCGGCGCGGAACACGCCGACTCGGGCCAGATCGAGGTCGCCGGGAAGGCCGTCAGGCTGAACACGCCGCGGCACGGGATCGACCACGGCATCGCCTACTCGCCCGAGGACCGTCGCGCCGAGGGCATCCTCGGCGACCTGACCGTCGCGGAGAACATCGTGCTGGGCATCCAGGCGCGCAGGGGATGGCGCAAGGTGCGCAGGTCCGAGCAGGATGCGCTGGTGTCCGAGTACATCGCTGCTCTCGGCATCCGGCCCGCCAACCCGCACGTGCTCATCCGCAACCTCTCGGGCGGCAACCAGCAGAAGGTGCTGCTGGCCCGCTGGCTCGCCACCGCACCCGCGCTGCTGATCCTCGACGAGCCGACGCGCGGGATCGACGTCGGCGCCAAGGCGGACATCCAGAGCAAGGTCGCCGAGCTGTCCGAGCAGGGCCTGTCCGTCGTGTTCATCTCCTCGGAGCTCGAGGAGGTGCTGCGGCTCTCGCAACGGATCGTCGTGATGCGAGAGCACCGCAAGATCGGCGAGCTGGCCTCGAGCGAGACCGACGTCGACGGACTGATCGACTTCATCGCCCACGAGGGCCGGGAGGGAGCGGCGTGAACGCCGTCATGAAGCATCGGCTGTTCTGGCCGGTCGTGGTGCTGCTCGCGCTGATCCTGGTGAACACGCTGTCGCGGCCCAGCTTCGTCAGCATCACGGTGCAGGACGGGCGGCTGTACGGGTCGCTCATCGACATCCTGCGCAACAGCGCACCGCTCATGCTGGTGGCGCTCGGCATGACGCTGGTGATCGCGACCCGCGGCATCGACCTGTCGGTCGGTGCGGTGATGGCGGTGTCGGGAGCGGTGGCGCTCCAGATCATCCAGGACTCGGGCGACGCGGCGAACCCCTCGGTGCTCGCGGTGGCGATCGGCGCGGGGCTGCTCGCCGGACTGGCGTGCGGCCTGTGGAACGGCTTCCTCATCGCGGTGCTGGGCATCCAGCCGATCATCGCGACGCTCGTGCTGATGCTCGCCGGTCGCGGCATCGCGCTGCTGATCACGCGCGGCTTCATCACGACGATCAACAGCGACCCCTACAAGTTCATGGCGCAGGGCTACGTGGTCGGCCTGCCGTTCGCGTTCTACGTCTCCCTGGCGGCGATCGCGATCGTCGCCGTGATCGAGCGGCGCACGGCGCTCGGCGTGCTGACCGAGGCCGTCGGCATCAACCCGGAGGCGAGCCGGCTGGCCGGCGTGCGGGCCAGGGGCATCATCTGGGGCGCCTACGCCGCCAGCGGGCTGCTCGCCGGCTTCGCCGGCCTGCTCTACAGCTCCAACATCATGGCGGCGGACGCCAACGCGGCCGGTCTGTACATCGAGCTCGACGCGATCCTCGCGGTGGTGCTCGGCGGGACGTCCCTGGCCGGCGGCACGTTCAGCCTGGCCGGCACGGTCGTCGGCGTGTTCACCATCCAGACGCTGAAGTCGACCATCACGTTCCTCGGCGTGCCGCCGGCCGTCACGCCGGTGTTCATGGCGGCGGTCGTGGTGCTCGTCGTCCTCATCCAGTCCAGCCGGTTCCGGCGCTGGGTCGGCCGGCTCGGCGGTCGGCTGAGCGTCAGGTCCGCCCAGCCCGTCGAGCGAACGGAGGTCGCGTCATGACGAGCACGCAGACGGTTCTGACGGGCGAGCTGCGCGCGGTGACGCGCCCGCACCGGTTCATGGCCCGGCACGCCTCGTGGATCCCCGTGTTCGCGGCCGTCGGCATCCTCGTCGCGATGGTGGTCGGCGCTCAGCTGTACTTCGGCAAGTTCCTCACGCCGCGGCTGGTGTCGTCGATCCTGCTCGACAACTCCTACCTGCTGATCCTCGCGGTCGGCATGACGTTCGTGATCCTCACGGGCGGCATCGACCTGTCGGTCGGGGCGGTGATGTCGTTCACCGGGATGATGGGCGCCAGCCTGCTGCGGCAGGGGCTGCCGTCGTCCGTCGTCGCCCCGACGATGCTGGCGACCGGCGCGCTCATCGGGCTCGGCGTCGGCGTGCTGGTCCAGTACTTCGACGTGCAGCCGTTCATCGCGTCCCTGGCCGGGATGTTCCTGGCGCGCGGGCTCGGCTTCGTGGTGAGCCTGAACTCGATCAAGGTCACCGACCGGCCGATCTTGTGGCTCCAGGGCACCCGCCTCCAGGCCGGGTCCGGTTGGTACATCACGCCGACCGGGATCATCGCGCTGCTGGTCGTCCTGGTGGGGGCCGGGCTGCTGGCGTACACCCGGTTCGGGCGCACCGTCTACGCGGTCGGCGGCAACGAGCAGTCGGCGCGGCTGATGGGCCTGCCCGTCGCCCGCACCAAGCTGCTCGCATACGTCGTCAGCGGTACGTGCGCGGGCCTCGCGGGGGTCATCTTCACCGCGTACACCGGCGCGGCCTACCCGCTGAACGGGATCGGCACCGAGCTCGACACCATCGCCGCGGTGGTGATCGGCGGGACGTTGCTGACCGGCGGCAGCGGGTTCGTCGTCGGCTCGATGATCGGCGTGTTCGTCTACGGGATGATCAAGACGATCATCAACTTCCTCGGCGTCGACCAGTCGTGGACCCGCATCACCATCGGCGCCCTGCTGCTGCTGTTCGTCGTCGTCCAGCGCCTGATCGTGGCCAGGTCGGCACGGCGCAGATAGGCCCGGCCGTGGCCCGTCGGGGTGCCGTTCGGGCCACGGCATGATGAGCACCATGGAGGACGCGCAGCCGCTGGTGCAGGTCACCGGCGCGACCGTGCGCTTCCGGTCGGACACCGCGCTCGACGGCGTCGACTTCCGCATGTTCGCCGGCGAGGTCCACTCGTTGATGGGCGAGAACGGCGCCGGCAAGTCCACGCTGATCAAGGCGCTCACCGGCGCGCTGGCGCTGGACGCCGGCGAGGTCCGCCTCGGCGGCGAGGTGGTGCGGTTCGCCACGCCGCACGACGCGCACCTGGCCGGCATCAGCACCGTCTACCAGGAGATCGACCTCCTGCCGAACCTGACGGTCGCGGAGAACATCGCGCTCGGCCGCGAGCCGCGCAACCGCGTCGGGGCCATCGACTGGGCCGCGACCCGCCGCCTCGCGCACGACGCGCTCGCGGCGCTCGGCCTGGAGATCGACCCCGCGTCGGTGCTCGGCAC
This sequence comes from Cellulomonas sp. 73-145, assembly GCA_001898185.1. Lineage (GTDB taxonomy): Bacteria > Actinomycetota > Actinomycetes > Actinomycetales > Cellulomonadaceae > Cellulomonas. The sequence goes on from MKTI01000006.1 coordinate 670,360, forward strand.
CCATCCGCTGGCCGTGCAGCAGCTCGTCGCGATCGCCCGCGCCATCTCGACGGACGTCAAGGTGCTGGTGCTCGACGAGCCCACGTCGAGCCTCGACTTCGACGAGGTCGCCGAGCTGTTCCGCGTCATCCGCGAGCTCAAGGCGCGTGGCGTCGCGATCCTGTTCGTCTCGCACTTCCTCGACCAGGTGTACGAGATCTGCGACCGCATCACGGTGCTGCGCAACGGGCGGCTGGTCGGCGAGTACCTGACCACCGAGCTGCTGCGGATCGACCTGGTGCAGAAGATGCTGGGCCGGTCCGCCGCCGCGCTGGCCGAGCGGCAGACGTTCGACGCACCCGACGACGACTCGTCCGTGACGCTGAGCGCCCGTGGCGTCACCGTGCTGCCGGGCATCGCCGACGCGGACGTCGACCTGGTCGAGGGCGAGGTGCTGGGCGTCGCGGGCCTGCTCGGCTCCGGCCGGACCAAGCTCGCCCGCGCCCTGACCGGTGTCGACCGGCTGGAGGCCGGCATCATCCGCATCGACGGGCAGGAGCGGCGCCTGTCCAGCCCGCGCCGGGCGCTGTCCCTCGGCGTCGTCTACTCCTCGGAGAACCGGCGCACCGAGGGGCTGATCGGCGAGCTGAGCGTGCTGGAGAACATCACGCTGGCCCTGCAGGCCCAGCGCGGGGTGCTGCGCCGGATCCGGTCGGCGCGCCAGCGGGAGCTCGCGGCGAGCTGGGTCGAGGCGCTGGACATCCGCCCACCGGACCTCGACCGGCCGGTCGCCAGCCTGTCCGGCGGCAACCAGCAGAAGGTGCTGCTCGCCCGGCTGCTGGCGCTGTCCCCCCGGGTGATCGTGCTCGACGAGCCGACGCGCGGCATCGACGTGGGCGCCAAGGTGGAGATCCAGAACCTGGTGGGCGAGCTGGCCGACAACGGGCTGTCCGTCGTGTTCATCTCGGCGGAGCTGGAGGAGGTGCTGCGGGTCGGCACGCGCGTGGCGATCCTGCAGGACGGCCGCGTCGTCGACGTCGTGCCGTCCGAGGGCCTGACGACGGACTCGCTGCTCGCCATGGTGGCCCGGTCCGAGGGGGACGAGGCATGAGCGGCGACGGCTCCCGCGCCGCGAACATCCTCGACGTCGCCCGGCTCGCGGGCGTCTCGCACCAGACGGTCTCGCGCGTGCTGAACGACCTGCCGAACGTCCGGCCGGCCACGCGCGCCCGCGTCGAGCAGGCGATCGCGCAGCTGCGCTACAGCCCGTCGCCGCAGGCCCGTGCCCTGGTGACCCGTCGCACCCGGACGATCGGCCTGGTCACACCGATGGCCGCCGACTTCGGGCCGACGTCGGTGGCGATGCACTTCAACGTCGCGGCCCGTGCCGCCCGCTACAACGTCGAGACGGTCAGCCTGCTCGACACCGACCCGACCGACGTGCGGGCGATCGTCGAGAGCCTGCTGCGCCAGCGGGTGGACGCAATCGTGTTCGTCGTCGCCGACGCCGACGTGCTCGAGCTGGTCCGCGGCCTGGACCTGAGCGTCCCCGTGGTCGCCGCGGCGTCCACCGCGCGCCGCAGCCCGCTGTTCGTGTCGATCGACCAGTACCGGGGTGCCCGCTCCGCCGTCCGCCACCTGGCCGAGCTGGGCCACGAGCGGATCGTGCACCTGGCCGGCCCGCAGCGGGCGGCCGACGCGATCGAGCGCGTGCGCGGCTGGCGCGACGAGCTCGCGGAGCGCCGGCTCGAGATCGTCGCCCCGCTGCACGGCGACTGGTCGGCGGCCAGCGGCTACCGGCTCGGTGCCGAGCTGGACGTGGGCCCCGGGTCGGCCGTCTTCGTCGCCAACGACCACATGGCGATCGGGGTCCTATCGGCCCTGCGCGAGCGCGGCCTGCGCGTACCGGACGACGTCAGCGTGGTGGGGTTCGACGACGTCCCCGAGTCCGGCTACCTCTACCCGGCACTGACCACCGTGCGGCAGGACTTCGCGGCGCTGGGCGAGCTGATGATGCAGAAGGTGCTGGTCGCCGTCGAGGAGCCGGACAGCGTCACCGTCGACACCCCGCTGCCGACGCACCTCGTGGTCCGCCAGTCCACCCGCGCGGCAGCGCGCTGAGCCGTCCCGGCCGGCGAACGACCGGGTCGGCAGGAATCGGTCAGCCGCGCGAGCGTCGGGACGTCGCGTCTACCGGGGCGGCAGCTCCGGGACGGTGCTGCCGTCCCTGTTGCGCACCTCGCGGTCTCCGATGGGTGCGGCGAGCCGGACGTCCACGTCGCGGAACACCCCGTTGGCCGTGCTCGAGCCACCTGCGCGTTGGTACGAGGCAGCGACGACCACGGCGGTGTCCGACTCGGAGACGATCGCGGCCCGGGCGTCGGTGTCGTTCACGCCGGTCACGATGGTGATGGTCAGCGAGGTCGCGTCGTGGGACGACGCCCTCCATCCGTACGCGGCCGCCTCGGTCCTGCTCGCGGCGCAGCCGCCGACCACCATCGCGAGAGCAACCAGTCCGACGATGGCCGAGCCGGCGCGTGACCGGAGGAGGTGGCTGCCCACGGCGCCACCTTAGGAAGTCGGAAGCGTCTGGAGAGGGCAAGTGGGCCGGACCGCGGGGACGGCGGTCGACGACCATCTCGTAGATTCGCGGCGCGGTTCGGGTTCGACGTCGAGCTGCTAGTTACGGGCCCGCAGCGACCGGTAGTAGACCCATGTTCCTGGGTGCGCCGGATCCTCGTACTGGAAGCATCGCCGAAGTCCGTCCACGTCGTCGAGGACGCCGAGCAACGCGTTCGGCGCGAACGCCCCTGCGCCGCCGGTGCTGTAGTGGCTGACCCAGTTGCCCACGAGCGCGGGCACGTGCCGGCTGCAGAGTGCAGCACGCTGTCCCGGGTCGAGTGCGAGCCTGCCTGCCGCATCGTGGAGGTCCACAGCCTCAAGGATTGCGCGGAGGCACGCGTCCACCATGCGTGCGTGATCCTTGATCGAAAGGTCAATCGGCACTGGGATTCCGACCTTGGTTATCACCTGCAGGAGCACAAACTCGAAATACTGTCGAACAAGACCCGATGCGATGTCTGACCGGCCTGACCTGATGAAGGACTCAGCTTCGGAGCGGAGCCGATCCGCCGCTTGATGCGTCGCGCTGACGGAGGACGTTGGGGGCCAACCGTGCAGCCGCTGGTGGTGCCAATCGGACTCAGACTGATTCTTGTCGAAGTACTTCTCCAACGTCACGTCGTGGCTCAGTAGGATGAACTGTAGGCCGTCGGCCCTTAGCGGCTGCTGGAGTCTTGAACGAATGTACTCCATCAGCTGGAACTGGTTCCCGGAGTCGAAACTTGAAGTCGCATCATCGAGGACGACGAATCTAGCGATTCGCGAGTACCGGACGGCCGCGGAGAGAAACACCGAGATTGCGAGGGCGTTGCGGAAACTCTCCGAGAGGAGCGCTCGTGCGGAGACGTCGCTAAGCCCGTGGAATTCGCTCAGCTGAACTGCGAGGTGCTGCCCGGAGTCTGCCCTGCTGAGGCTGGGAACCACATCCGGAAGACTGACCACATCCGTGAACATCTGGCGGTAGTCCGTTTCGAGACTCGCGAGGACGTCCTTCGAGAGCTGGGACTCCGCCTCGGCGACGAGGGACGCGGCCCGATCTATGAATGACTTCCACCTCCGATAGAGAGCGATCTTGGCGCGGAACCGAGACTGATCTTGACGCGCCTGCCAAGCTCGTGTCAGAGCCTCTAGTGCTTGCTGTGCGTCCGTGATGCGGCTAGTGACCGAGACGAGCGACGGGGGCAGGGACTTCTGGATCTGCTCCAGGGCTGCTGTCGCTGCGGCGAGGCCTTGAGCGCGCCGTTCGATGAGGAGGTCCACGCGGTCTTCGATAGCCGAGAGGTCCGTCGTGCTGAAGTCCCCCTGGCGGGCGCGGAGCAGGGTTGACTCAGCAATAGGTGCCTCGCCGGCCTCCAAGAGGCCCAGCCGCTCAAGGCATGCCATGGACATCATGGCTGCGCCGTCCTGCAGGAGGCCCTGGACCTTGCCGTATGCGGTGGTGGCTGCTTGGTAGAGCGCGAGCGTCGCCTCGACGTGCTCGGCGAGGTCACGCTCCAGGCGGGAGCCGCAGAGTGGACACAAGGCCCCGTCGGGCCATGTCCCTGACTCGAGGAGCTCAAGAGCTGTCTCGCTCAGGGTCCTGACGAGTGTCCCCCTGGTTGCGGCCAAGTGGTCTTGATACTCGGCTGCCGCGGCCTTCAACTCCTCCAGGTTGGACGAAACGGCGGACTCGTCGAGTGGAGCCGCGAGGAGGGACGCGCGTCGGCTCGCATGCCGCTCGAGGTCAGTGCGGAGCTGGCCCTTCTCCGCTTCCAGAATGCGTGCTCTCAGGGCTCCGAAATCAACCGCGGATAGTAGTCGCCCCTGGACCAAGTCCGCCACGAGTTCGATCTCTGCAAGGCTCGCGACAATCCGAGATGCGTAGTCGGTCAGGGTTAGGCCTTCTGGGAACAAGTCGCCCGTGATATCTGGATACAGGGATGCCAACGATCCGAGCGCTGTCTTCTCGCGGAGCTGAGCCTCTGCGATTGAGTTCTCGAGCGTCGGGATGCCAAACTCGTTCTCGAAGGCTCGAGTGTCGGCTGCCGACTGTAGAGCCCGTCGCAGATTCGAGTACTCGGAGAGGCCAAGGAGGGGCGCAAAGGAGCGCCCGCGCTCCAGAGGTGTGCATTGGATGAATCTTGCGAAAGTATTGTGGTCGAGGAGCGCAAAGTCGCTGTCGAGTCCTGTCAGGATGGACTCCGCATCGGGATGGTCGCTTGAGACTGATCGCCTTCCGGACGGGTCGCGCCTGACGGTGACTTCAATGGGAGTCCCGCTCGCGTCGTCGGGTGTCAACTCCAGGCTTATCGTTGCGGTGCGACCCTTGTGAAACAAGTTGTTGATGTACCTGGACGGCTCCTCCTGTTGCTGAAGCGCTGACAGCGATGGGACTGTTCCGCGGATGGCGTAGTGGAGGGCCTCGAAGACGGAACTCTTCCCGGTACCGTTGGCCGCGAAGATCGAGTTGACGCAGTCGGGCCGGAATCGGATTACGAGCGGACTGCCTTCGTTGTTGACGCCACGAAAACCTTCGAGTTCGATCCGCGTCAGGTAGTACCTAGGCATCGCCCGGCTCCTCCGGGCGACTGTCGAGGCTAGTCTTGACGCGCCGATTGAACGTGTCGCGTCGCTTGCGTCTCGCGTCGTCGTCTTCAGCGCCGAGAAGCGGATCGAGATGCTCCGTCAAGATCGCCGCGAGATCCGGATCAATCTCGATGAGCGCAGCCTTGAGCCCGTCGTAGCTGTCAGAGAAGCTGGAGCTCGGGTCGAACCGGAGTCCTGGCACGGCGATACACCCCCGCCGGGGACGGTACCTGCGCCGCGCGTGCCCGCGCCGGTGAAACGACGGGTGATCTTGGGCGAGGTGCTGGCGTCTGGTACGGGATCACCGCGATGGTTGGGGACGAACTGCTACCAGAACTGCTACTGCCACCCCGCCACCCGCCCGCACCCGCCGACGACGAAGGGCCCGCAACCCACGTCACCGCAGGTCACGGGCCCTTCGCTCGGCGGAGGATGGGGGATTCGAACCCCCGAGGCTGTTACACCAACACGCTTTCCAAGCGTGCGCCATAGGCCACTAGGCGAATCCTCCTGGCACGGCGACCCTGGGCTGACGGGCCGACCGCGGCGGCAAGTCTAGCGGAGCCCCGGCGGTGCGCCCGACAGCGCCCGACCAAGACCCGCAGCTCGGCGTCACCCGTCGGCAGGCGCGCTGCGAGACCGTCGTCGGTGCCCCGTCTTCACCCGGGACCCCCGTCCTACTAGAGCACTCGCTCTAGAGCGAAAACTCTAGGCATGGCCGAGTCCACCGTGCAGATCCCCACCGTCGCCCCCGTCCGCCGCAGCCTGCGTGTCACCGGCAAGCGCCGCCCGGGCACCGCCGAGCGGATCCTCGACGTGGCGGGGGACCTGTTCGCGGCGGAGGGCGTCCGCTCCGTCTCCACCAACCGGATCGCGTCCACCGCGCGGATCAGCCCCGGCAACCTCTACTACTGGTACGCCGACCGCCAGGCGATCGTCCGCGCGCTGTTCGCCCGCTACGCCCGGGCGCACGCGGCGGTGTGGGACGGGATCGACCCGGACAATGTCACTCCGGAGCGGCTCGACCGCCTGGTGGCGGCCGGCGCTCGCATCACGGCGGACCACCCGTACTTCGCGCGAGACCTGATCACGCTGGTCCGCGACGACGAGGAGCTCGCCGAGGCCTACCGGGCGGTGCGGGTCCAGCGCCGCGAGCTGTTCGGGCGGGTCGCGCGCGGCTGGCGCGACCGCGGCGTGCTGGTCCCTGTGGACGACGACCGGCTGAACCACGTCGTCGAGGCGCTGCTGGTGCTCGCCGAGTCGTGGTGGGCCTTCGCGCAGCTGGACGACGAGCGGCCGGAGCCGGTCGAGGGCGAGCGCTTGATCAGGGCGCTCATCGAGCCGTACCTCGTCCCGGGCGTGCAGGGGACGACCGGGCTCTCCTCCGTGCCGCCGTCGGCGGACGCCGGACGATGAGCCGGCGGTCGCGTCGCCGCTCCGATGCGGACGACGACGACACTGACGGTGTGAGCAGGCGAGCCGTGCTCGGGTGGGTCGGCGCAGGCGCCCTCGTCGTCGTCGGCGGGACGCTGGTGCGCGCTCAGCGGCAGGGGCTGCTGGACCCCCGCACCGGCCCCGCGTACACCGCCTGGCAGCCGACGCATCGCACCGGCGCCGAGGCCGTGGTCGCCGCGGCGGTGCTCGCCGCGAGCCCGCACAACCTGCAGAACTGGTGGTTCCGTCCGACGACGGCTGCCGACGGCTCGGTCACGCTCGACGTGCACGACGACACCTCGCGGTCCCTCGGCGTGGTCGACGCGCACCGCCGCGAGGCGCACCTCGGCATCGGCGCCGCCGTGGCCAACGCCGAGGTGGCCGCCCCGGCGCTCGGCTTCGACACCCGACTGACCGTGCGGCCCGCGGCCGACGACGAGACGCTGCTGGCACGCCTCGTCCTCACCCCACGCACGCCCGCCGAGCCCGACGCGCTGACCCAGGCGATCCCGCACCGGCACTCGGACCGTGGCGCGTACCCGCCGGAGGAGCCGTCGGCCGACCTGCTGGACCGGTTGCGTGCCACGGCGCTCGCCGGAACCACCGGCGTGGACCTCGTCTGGATCACCGCCTCTGACCAGCGGCGACGCCTCGGCGCGATCCTCGTCGACGCCGCCACCGCCCTGACCGCCGACCACCAGATGAGCGTCGACAACGCGGAGCTGATCCGCTACGACCACCAGCAGGTGGAGCGGTACGGCGACGGCCTCACCATCGACGCGCAGGCCCTCTCACCGTTCCTCGAGGTGGCCGCCCAGCTGCTGCCCGCCACATCACGCACGCAGGGCGATAAGTCGTGGGTCCGGTCCACCCGCGACGTGCACACCGCGACGGCGCGTGCCTACGGGCTCGTCGTCGGCGACCGCAGCGACTCGGCCACCCGGGTGCACGCCGGCCGCGCGCTGCAGCGGCTGCACCTGGCCCTGGTCGCCGAGGGATGGGCGATGCAGCATATGAACCAGGCGGTGGAGATGGCCGAGCGGGACGCCACGCTGGGGACGGCGGACCGGTTCGACGGACCGCTGACGCAGCTCGCCGGTGGACAGGTGATCGCGGCGCTCCGGATGGGCCGACCGAGCGGTCGGGCGGTCGCCAGCCCTCGTCGTCCCCTCGCCGACGTGCTGCGCTGAGCCGGCGCCGGTCGAGCAGGGGGCGACCGGCGTCACCCTGGCCCTGCCCTAGACTGGGGGCAGACCCCTCGTGCGGCGTCATCTCGCTGAACTCCCCCAGGGCCGGAAGGCAGCAAGGGCAGGTGAGCTCTGGCGGGTGTGCGGGGGGTCCTTTCATGCCCGGTCAGCGGCTACCTGGGCAGCCGCCATCCGGCCTGGTCAAGGGCCAGCCGGCGTCGTCGTCCGGGCCCTAGCGCCTCAGAGCTGCAGCAGCGACACCGGCGCGCAGACCTCGACGATGTCACGCCCGGCCTGCGGCACGGTCCCCGGCTCGGGTCGGTGCACGCTGAACATCGGTCCCGCGAACCGGTAGCCGTTGCGGGCGATCCACCGGCCCAGCGCGTCGAAGACGGTGTGCAGCTGCGGCTCACCACGCTCCTGCCAGCTGGAGGCGACCAGCGTGGTGGGGACCTGCCGGCAGCGCACCGCCTCGGTGTCCTCGAACGGGCCCGTCACCTCGAGCAGCACCTCGAGGTCGGCGTTCCGGCTCAGCAGGAAGTCGTCGTGGTACACGGTCAGCGCCAGGGGCGTGCCGACGGGCGTCGCACCGGCTGCGGCCAGCCCCGACAGCAGGCGGTCCCACAGCACACCTTCGTCGGCGGCAGACGGAAGCGTGTCCCGGACGGCGGCCATGGTGCAGGGGGCCAGGGTGCGCGTGACGATCTCGGTACCCAACAGGGGTCCTCCAACGGATGACCAGAGGCGAGCCGCACACCGGTGGACGGCCGCGCCGGTAGACACACTGTCGCACCTGCTCGCTGCCGCCTCCAGCGTGTCCATGTCCGCGCGCCGCCCCAGGGGACGGTTGGCGGCGTGGTCGGTGGTCGGTCAGTCGCAGCCGGGGGCGTGCGGGTCCTCGTTGCAGGTGGTGGCGACGAGGTGGGAGCGCAGCTCCTCGGCGGTGAACGGTGCGCTGGTGCTGGCCGTGGTGGCGGTCCCGGGGACGTCTCGGGGCGTGGGGTCGTCGGCGAGGGTGAAGGTCGCCGTCCACGTGGTCGTCAGCGTGATCGCGTAGGTCCCGGTGTGGACGTACGGGTGGGAGATGTCCGCCTGGGGCCAAGGCCAGCCCGGGATCGTTGTGCTGATCACGGCACCGTCGCCGAAGTCCCACCGGTAGCTGTGCGGGTGGGCGGTGATGGTCACCGGGGTGCCGAGGATCATGGTGGTCAGCGTCTGGTCGGCCGCGTCGGCGGCGTAGACGACCGTCGGCTTGTTCACCAGCACCCATCCGCGATCGGGCTGGACCGTCAGTGCACTCGGGGTCAGCGTCATCCGGCGGAACTCGGCGAGCACCATCTCGGGCGTGACGGTCGGTGCCGTGGCGCAGGACGCCGGCGCCGTCACGGTCCACTCGCTCCACGGGCTAGCGGCATCCGCCCGGGTGCGCTGCCAGACGGGCGCCAACGTCGCCACCCCCGCCGCCTCACACTCCGGCAACGGCGTGAGGGGGTCGCCCGAGCAAGGGAACAGATCCGGGGAATCGCTGAGGTTCCGCCGGCAGATCGGCGCTCGGATCTCCTCCCTGAGCGGAGCGGCGGATCCCCTGAAGGCGGCGTCGGAATCGCCCGGGGCGTTGCCACGTGCGGCCACCACGTCGATATGGTCCTGGTCGGCGTGCCCTTCGAGCGCCGTGCCGTCGGGCGCCGTGGGGCCGAAGAGGAGTGCGCTCGTGAGCGCGAAGCCCATGAGTACCGCCTTCACTGCGCGACGCCATTCACGGTCAGGACTTGGATCCCGCCGATGCGCCACTGGCCGGGATTCCGGACCACCAAGACCGCCAGACCGATCGTTCTCGCTGGTCGTCCTCCGGCGACGAGCCCGTCAGACGAGTACGTGACGTCGGCCTCCTGAGACACCTCAAGATCGATCCTGTAGCGAAGAGGATCGATGATCCCGAGCTTCTGAGACTTGATCGATATGGCCCCCGGCCGCGTCTGCTGGTTTGCGGCCTTCTCCGCCACGACGGAGCTCTTCAATGACTTGCAGAAGCTGCAGATCTCCGCGGAGAACTTGTCCCAGCTCGCCGTGTCCTGGCTGCTGACCGTGTAGGGGTAGAGCTGCGTGATGAAGAAGGTCCCGGCCGCTGCGGCGCCTGTCTCGTCGTCGCGAGACATCTCCGCCGGCTGTGTCGGCGACGGGGCTGGAGCGGGGAGCAGCGACGTCGGGGTGACGGAGGGGCTGAGCGCCGTCGGGGTAGGGGCCGGCGCCGGGTCGGGCGCGCAGCCCGCGACGAGAGCCGCGGCGGCCAGCGGGACGACGAGCGCGAGCCGAGCGGTCCGGTGGTGGGTGCGGGCGCGTGTCGACATGGGGTGACCTCGGCGGGCGCGGCGGTGGGGGCGCGTGCAGCCTGGCACAAGCCGTATTCCGAAATGCCCGTTTTCCCCAGCTCATCGCGCCCGGCGGTGGGCTTTCCTGGCTGACCCCGAGCCCGCGCGACTCGGCAAGGTACCGAACGGCCTGTACGCCCGATGTACGTACACGGGGCGCACAACCCGAGATGCATGCCGGGTCGGGGTCCGTCAAGGCCCGCGCCGTCGGCTCCGCCTCGACTCGTGCCCGGTCTGGGCCGCGCCGTCGGCTCCGCCTCGCCTCGTGCCGGGTCCCGGCCGCGCCCTCGGCCCCGCCCAGGGCCGCGCCGGCCCACCGGCCTACCCCTGCGGCACGTCCTCCGGGGCCTGGACCGGCTGGCGGATGATCGTCCGCAGCCGCTCGGGTGCGGAGCGGCGGGGGTCGCCCAGATAGATCTCGTGATGGGCGCCACGGAGCGCGTACCCCTGCTCGGCGATGGCGCGGTGCAGGCCGGCGATGGTCGGCCCCTCGGCGTCGTACGGGCCGACGTGCAGCACCTGGAACGCGGTGCCCTCGTCGAGCACGTCGAGGTGCAGGTGCTCCGCCGCGGGCGCACGGCCCTTGGCGACGGCCGCGTCCAGCGCGCGTCCGACGAGGTCCGCGGTGACGCGGGTCGGCTGGACGATCAGCATCGTCCAGCGCCATTCCGCACGTGTGTCGGTGAGGAAGGCGTCGGGATCGTCGGCCCACCACAGCCCCTCGAGCGGCCCGACCTTCCACGGCTGCTCACCGATCGCCTTGGCCATGAAGCGCAGGCCGTAGGAGACGGCGTAGAGGGTGCCGACCGCGTCGGCGTATGCCGGCGTCGTCTCGGGATCCCCGGCGCCGTCCACCATCAGGCACTGCAGCTGTGGCACGTCCACCCTGGCCGGCGTCGCGGTGGCCCGGTACAGCCCAGCGAGATCGGGGTCGCCAGCAGAACCACGGACCGCGCCGTCGGGGGCCATGGGGTCAGCGAACCGCAGTCCCAGCAGCCGGACAACAGAGGAGGACCACAATGGCGGTCGTGACTGCCACGACCTCGAACCAGACCCAGGCCCCGAACCCGACCCAGACGCCGGCACTCATCCCGACGCAGAGCACCGATCACACCGGAACCGTCGCGGCAACGCCGCTCCACCCCGACTTCGTCGCCACCCTGGCCGCCGGCTTCGCCGCGGACCCGGCCCGGCTGCGCGCGCAGAACGCCGTCACCCGCACCCCGGTCGGCGAGGTGGCCATGAACCACGCGCGCGCCACCTCGATCCGCACCAGCGTGTCGAACCAGCTCGACGACTGGTCCGTCGCCAACCAGAAGAAGAGCGGTCGCTGCTGGCTGTTCGCCGCACTGAACCTGCTGCGCGTCGGTGCGAAGCAGCGCCTGGGCGTCAAGGAGTTCGAGTTCAGCCAGAACTACGCCATGTACTGGGACAAGCTCGAGCGGGCCAACTTCTTCTGCGAGGACGTCGTCGCGACGGCCGGTGAGCCGATCGACTCGCGCCTGGTCGGCTTCCTGCTGCAGACGCTGCTCGGCGACGGCGGCCAGTGGGACATGGCGGTCAGCGTGTTCCTCAAGCATGGCGTGGTGCCCAAGGAGGCCATGCCGGAGACGCAGTCGTCCTCGGACACCGACGCGATGAACACCCAGCTGCGGGCGCGCCTGCGCAAGGGCGCGCTGGCGCTGCGGGCTGCGGTCGCCGACGGCGGTGACGTGGCGGCCGTCAAGGCGGAGGTCCTCACGGACGTGCACACCATCCTGACGATCCACCTGGGCACGCCGCCGACGTCGTTCGACTGGCAGTGGACGGACGACGAGAAGCAGTTCCACCGCGACGGCGTGCTGACGCCCCAGCAGTTCTTCGAGCGGTACGTCACCCTCGACCTGACCCAGTACGTGTGCCTGGTGGACGACCCCCGTCGCGAGCACCCCAAGGGTGCGGCGCTGACCGTGGCGAACCTCGGCAACGTGATCGGCGGTCGGCAGGTGCGGTACGTCAACGCGCCGATGGCCACCATCAAGGAGCTGGCCGCGGCGTCGATCGTCGCCGGTGAGCCCGTCTGGTTCGGCTGCGACGTGAAGCCGCAGATGCACCGGGAGGACGGCATCTGGGCCGCCGACCTGTTCGACTACTCCGGCGTGTACGGGGTGGACCTGTCCACCACCAAGGAGGAGCGGGTCGTCTCCGGCGAGTCGGCGATGACCCACGCGATGCTGCTGACCGGCGTGGACGTCGTCGACGGCACGCCGCGGCGGTGGCGCGTGGAGAACAGCTGGGGCGACGACAAGGCCGACAAGGGCTTCTTCACCATGGACGACTCGTGGTTCGACGAGTACGTCTTCGAGGTCGTCGTCCGCACCGACGCCCTGCCGGAGGACCTGCGTCCCGCGCTCACCGCCGAGCCCATCGTCCTGCCCGCGTGGGACCCGATGGGCGCGCTCGCCTGAGCCGCCGAGGGCCGGAGACGGGTGTCGGATCTGCCGCATAGGGTTCGCACGTGACCACAGCGCTGTACCGCCGGTACCGGCCCGAGACCTTCGCCGAGGTCATCGGGCAGGACCACGTGACGGCGCCGCTGCGTCAGGCGCTGCGCTCCGGCCAGGTCAACCACGCCTACCTGTTCTCCGGCCCTCGTGGCTGTGGCAAGACGAGCTCCGCGCGCATCCTGGCGCGGGTCCTCAACTGCGCGCAGAACACCGCGGAGCACCCGACGGACACGCCCTGCGGGGAGTGCGAGTCGTGCATCGAGCTGGCGACGGGCGGTCCCGGCAGCCTGGACGTCGTCGAGATCGACGCCGCCAGCCACGGCGGTGTGGACGACGCCCGTGAGCTGCGCGAGCGGGCCACCTTCGCCCCCGCCCGGGACCGGTACAAGGTATTCATCCTCGACGAGGCCCACATGGTCTCCAACCAGGGCTTCAACGCCCTGCTGAAGATCGTCGAGGAGCCCCCGCCGCACGTGAAGTTCGTGTTCGCGACGACGGAGCCGGACAAGGTGATCGGCACCATCCGCTCCCGCACGCACCACTACCCGTTCCGGCTGGTGCCGCCGGACGTGCTGGTGCCCTACCTGGCACAGGTGTGCGAGACCGAGGGCGTGCCGGTCGGTTCCGGCGTGCTGCCGCTGGTGGTGCGGGCCGGTGCTGGGTCGGTGCGGGACAGCCTGTCGGTGCTGGACCAGCTGATCGCCGGCGCGGGGGACAGCGGTCTGGAGTACGAGAGCGCCGTGGCGCTGCTCGGCTACACGCCGGCGTCCCTGCTCGACGACCTGGTCGAGGCGATCGCGGCCCGCGACGGCGCCACCGCGTTCTCGGTGGTGGAGCGGGTGGTGGCCACCGGGCACGAGCCGCGACGGTTCGTGGAGGACCTGCTCGAGCGCCTGCGCGACCTGATCGTGCTGGCCGCGGCAGGGGATGCCGCCGGCGCGGCCCTCGGCATGATCCCGTCGGACCAGCTGGACCGGATGCGTGCCCAGGCGGCGCACCTCGGCGCCGCCGAGCTCTCCCGCTCCGCCGACCTGGCCAACGCCGCGCTGACCGAGATGGCCGGCGCGACGTCCCCTCGGCTGCACCTCGAGCTGCTGATGGCGCGACTGCTGCTGCCGGCCGCGGACGACGGCACGTCGGGCCTCGGTGCCCGGCTCGACCGGCTGGAGCGCGGCGGGTTCGCGGCAGTCCCGACGGCGGTCGGTTCCGGTGCCGCGCCTGCGGCGGCCGCCCGTGCGTCGGCGCCCGTGGAGCCGGCCACCCCGCCGCTCGCCACGCCGCCCACCCCGCGCACCGTGCCGCCGGTGGCCGAGGTGCCGGTCACGGTCGCCGAGACCGCTGAGGCACCCGCTGCAGCAGCGCCGGCCACGGCGGCCCCGAGCACACCCGTCGACCTGGACACGCCGCCATGGCCGGTCGACGACACGCCTGTCCGCCGAGCACCTGAGCCGGCGACTGCCACGCCTGCCTCCCCAACATCAGCATCGCCGGTGGTGGGCGCGGACAGGACCGCACCGTCGTCCTCAGGCGCACCCTCGACGCCCCGCCGGCCCGCACGTGCCTCGGGAGGCGAGGAGACCTCGCCGGTCGCGCCACCGGCTGCTCCGGCTGCACCCACGGCGGCGGCAGCGCCGCGCGGCGCGGGCGGCCCGGACACCGAGATGCTCCGCCGCCGCTGGCCGGAGGTGCTCGGCACCCTCCGCGGGTTGCGGCTGCTGACGCATGCCCTGGTCAGCCAGCACGCGCAGGTGCTCGAGCTGGACGCGACGACGTTGCGGCTCGGCTTCGCCCAGCCGGGTCTGATCCAGCAGTTCCAGCGCGGCAGCCACGCCGAGGCGGTGGCCCAGGCGCTCCGGGAGACGCTGGGCGTCGAGGCCCGGGTCGAGGGCGTGCTCGGCGATGCGGCGACACCGGCCGGCGGTGGTGCACCGGCCGACCGCTCGACTGCCGCGGCGGCACCAGTGTCAGCAGCCGACCCGTCCACCCGGTCGTCGTCAGGCGGCGCGACGGGCCGCGCGACGACCCGGTCGCCCGGCATCCCCAGCGTGGACGAGGCCGCGGCCTCGTGGGGCCGTCCTGTGCCGTCCGGCTCGGCCCCGGCAGGGGCACCGGCGCCGAAGACCGGTTCGGCGGGGGGCGGCTCCGCACCGCGCGCCTCCCGCGGTCGCCCCGGTGCACCTGCCACTGCGCCTGCCGCCTCGTCGGAGCCAGGATCGGGCCGCGCGTCGGCGCCGCAGGGCCGCGCCGCCGGCACCGCTGCCCCTGCGCGCCGCAGCGGTCCCGCCGACGAGCCACCGGACCTCGAGCCGCCCGACGAGCCGGTGGACGAGCTGCCGCCCGGCGAATGGATCCCCCCGGACGACGAGGTGCCGTTCGACGACCCGCGTGACGTCCCCCGGGACCCGGTGGAGGGCTCCGGCCCCCGTACGGCGGCCCCCGGCTGGTCCGACGAGCCCGACGAGCCGTCGCCGGACGACCCGCTGATCGACGGATCCGGCCTGGTCGGCGCGCCGCTGGTCGCGCGGCTGCTCGGCGGCACGGTCATCGACGAGCAGATCGACGACCCGAACGCCTGAGCCGCCCGCCTGGCGGGAGGGGTCCGCGACGTCGACGCCGCGCTGTCGGTCCGTCGCGTCGACCGCCGCCACGGCGCCGTCCGACGGCCCCGCGAGGTCAACTGGATGGGTGACCAACTAGGCTGACGGCGTGTACGAGGGGGCGATCCAGGACCTGGTCGACGAGCTCGGGCGGCTGCCCGGGGTCGGCCCCAAGAGCGCCCAGCGCATCGCGTTCCACATCCTCTCGGCCGACCCGGCGGACGTCCGTCGTCTGGCCGACGCGCTCACCGAGGTCAAGGCCCGCGTCCGGTTCTGCGAGATCTGCGGCAACGTCGCCCAGGAGGCGCAGTGCCGCATCTGCCGCGACCCGCGCCGCTCCCCGAACGTCATCTGCGTGGTGGAGGAGGCCAAGGACGTCGTCGCGATCGAGCGGACGCGCGAGTTCCGTGGCCGGTACCACGTGCTCGGCGGCGCCATCAACCCGATCGGTGGCGTCGGTCCGGACGACCTGCGGATCGCCTCGCTGCTCAGCCGGCTGGCGGACGGCACCGTGACCGAGGTGATCCTGGCGACCGACCCGAACGTGGAGGGCGAGGCGACCGCCACCTACCTGGCCCGACTGCTGGTCCCGATGGGCCTCGCGGTCAGCCGGCTCGCCTCCGGCCTGCCGGTGGGCGGGGACCTGGAGTACGCCGACGAGGTCACCCTGGGCCGGGCCTTCGAGGGCCGCCGACGGATCAGCGCGTAGGGAGCGGACGATGACCGACAACGACACCGACGACCTCGCGAGCCTCGCCCGGTCCGTGCACGACGAGGCGCGCAGCTACCTGACCACGGTGACCGAGGTGGCCGCCGGCTCGGCCCCCGAGGCGACCCTGCCGCTGCTGCTCCTCGCCCTGTCGGACGTGATCGCGGCCGGTGCCCGGCTCGGTGCGATCAACGACGTGGTGCCGGCGCTGCGGTTCGAGCCGGACGTCGGCCCCGACCCGGACGTCGAGCCGCTGCGCGCCAACCTGGCCAACGTGTTCGAGGGCGTCGACGAGTACGTCGAGGTGGTCGACCCCGTCGTCGGCCCGGAGGTGGCCCAGGCGACGCTGTCCGGCGACCTCGTCGCGATCGCCGGGGCGCTCGCCCAGGGGCTGCGCCACTACGAGGCGGGCCGGCCGATCGAGGCGCTGTGGTGGTGGCAGTTCTCCTACCTGTCCGACTGGGGTGAGCGGGCGTCGTCGGCCCTGCGCACCGTGCAGACGATCCTGGCGCACCTGCGGCTCGACGTGGACGACGACGTGGCCGCCGAGGCGGAGTACGACGCGCTGCAGCCCTGACCAGGGCGGACGTCGCGGTACGCCCGACCGAGCCCCTGGCCTCAGGCCACCCGTACCCCGCGTGGCAGCGTGCGCTGCGGGATGCGCAGCCGACGGACGGCAGTGACGTAGCCGGCCGCGCCGAGCAGGACGCTGAACCCGAGCCCCCACGGCCACACCGGCACCGTCGACGGCCGCGGGCCCTCGGTGGGCAGGGCCGCCTGTCCTGTCGGCCCCCAGCACTCGTTCGAGACACCCGTGGCGCCCGCACGCGCGGTGCGGATCGCCTCACGGATGGCTGCGAACGGTGACGTCACCGTCCGCAGGTCCTGCTGCGGCACGGCCGAGGCGTCGGAGACGACGACGAACGGGTTGGCCGCCAGCAGCCACCAGGTCCGCTCGGTGTGGGTCACCGGCCGGGTCTCCACCCGCCACTCGCAGGTCGGGGACGTGACGCTCGTCGTCGCGTCGCTCGCCAGCGCGGAGGACGCCGACGACGGCGAGACGCCCCACACGCGGACCTGCTCCTGGGACGTGTTCGCGGGCAGTGTCAGGCCGAAGAAGACGAGGGTGAACACCGCCAGGGCCGACACCCCGAGGAAGGTCAGCACGGTGGAGCCGGCCGTCCGGGCGGTCAGCGCCGAGAACCCGATGCCCATGCCGCACACCGACGCGAGGATCACGGCGGTCACCACCACGACGCTGACCAGCGTCAGCACCCTCGTCCCGCCCATCGCCATCGCGAGCCCGTAGAACGGCAGGCTGGCCACCAGGAAGGCGGTGGCGGCGGCGAACGCCCCGAGCAGCTTGCCCGTGGCGATCTCGGCCGGGGTCAGCAGGGTCACCTGGACCGTGGCGAGCGTGCCGGCGGCACGGTCGCCGTTCACGGCGGTCGACGACAGGGTCGGGGTGACGAGCAGCCCCAGCCCCAGCACCAGGAACGTCACGACGAAGAACAGCAGCGGGCCGCGGTGCAGGGGAGAGGTGTCCTGACCCGTCAGCGTGCCCAGGGCTCCGGTGGTCAGCGCCGTGATGGCGCCGACCACGACGAACCAGACCACCAGCGCGACGATCCAGCGGGTGGACCGCACCCGCTGCCGCAGCTCCAGGGCCGCCACCGTGCGCACCCCGTGCCAGGACAGCCGCCACGTGCCGTTCATCGCCGCTCCTCGTCCAGGGCCAGGTAGGCCTGCTCCAGCACCCCGCCGGCGGGGGCGATCGAGACGAGCGGCACCCCGGCCGCCACCGCGTCCCGCACCAGCCGGGCGGCGCCCTCGTCCCCGTCGACGTCGATCAGCACACCGTCGTCGTCGGGCCGCCAGGCGGCGTGCACCGAGGTGAGCCAGCCCTGCAGCGCCTCCGCGTCCAGCGCGCGCACCCGCCAGGGCCGGCGGCTGCCGGCGGTGCCGAGGGTCGCGTCCGTGTCGCCGGTCAGCACCGTCCGGCCGCGGGACAGGAACACCGCGTCGTCGGCCATCTCCTCCAGCTCGGACAGCACGTGGCTGGACACCAGCACCGTGCGCCCGTCGTCGGCCAGCCGGCGCAACAGCTCGCGCAGGTCGACGCGCGATCGCGGGTCCAGGCCGGACGCGGGCTCGTCGAGCAGCAGCACCGCCGGGTCGTGCACCAGGGCGCGAGCCAGTCCCAGCCGCTGCTTCTGGCCGCGTGACAGCACCGCCGCGGGGCGGTCGGCGTACTCGGAGAGGTGGACCAGGGCGAGCAGCTCGTCGACGCGGGCGCCGACGGACGCCGCGGGCAGCCGGTACGCGGCGGCGAACGTCCGCAGCACCTCACGTGCCGTGAGCGAGTCCCACGTGCCGAACGTGTCCGGCATCCAGCCGGTGCGGGCCCGCGCGGCGGGGCCGTCCGTCACCGGGTCGTACCCGTCGATGCTCACCGTGCCCGCGTCCGGCGCCAGCAGCCCCGCCAGCACCAGCAGCAGCGTCGTCTTCCCGGACCCGTTGGGCCCCACCAGGGCGGTGACCCGACCGGCGCGGGCGTGCAGGTCGACGCCGTCCAGCGCCCGCACGGCGCCGAAGCTGCGGACCACACCCGCGGTGCGGATCCCGTCCGGGCCGCCCGGACCGGGCGAGCGGGGTTGGGCAGGGACGGCCGAGGCAGCGACGTCGCTGGTCATGGCTCGACGGTAGGGGTCGGGCACCGGGCGCCGTGCCCGGTTTCTGAGGGGATCCTGTGCCGGGACTGCGCCGGTTGCGGGCGCGGCCGACGGCCGGGCCGTCCGGCCGCCGCCCGACCAGGTCCGTGCGGGAGGTAGGGTCCGCGACCGTGACCGTCTCCGGCCTGCACCTGACGCTCGCGACGGTCGGCCTGCTGATGCTCGCCGGGTTCACCGCCGGCTGGGTCGACGCGGTGGTCGGCGGCGGCGGGCTGGTGCAGCTGCCGGCGCTACTGCTGGTGCCCGGCATCACGCCCGTGCAGGCGCTGGCCACCAACAAGGTGGCCGGGATCATGGGCACGTCGGTCAGCGCGCTGACCTACTACCGGCGGGTGCAGCCCGGCCTGTCGACGGCAGGGCCGATGGCGATGACCGCCCTGGCCGGCGCCGCCGGGGGAGCGGCCCTCGCGGGGCTGCTGCCCACCTCGGTGTTCAAGCCGGTCATCCTCGTGGCGCTGGTGCTGGTCGGCGCGTACACGGTGGCGCGGCCCCGGGTGGGACGCGCGACCCAGCTGCGCTGGACGGGCCGCCGGCACCGGGCGGTGGCGCTGGGGCTCGGCCTGGTGCTCGGCGCGTACGACGGCCTGCTGGGCCCCGGCACCGGCTCGTTCCTGGTGATCGCCCTGGTCGGCGTCGTCGGCTACGGGTTCCTCGAGGCGTCGGCGCAGGCGAAGATCGTCAACGTCGCCACCAACCTCGGTGCCCTGCTGGTGTTCACGCTGGAGGGAGCGCCGCTGTGGCGGCTGGGGCTGCTGGTCGGCGGCGCCAACATCGCCGGCGCGTACCTCGGGGCGCGGACGGCGGTGGCACGGGGCAGCGCGTTCGTCCGCGTCGTCTTCGTCGTCGTCGTGGCCGCTCTGATCGCCCGGCTGGCGGTCGACGTCCTCGGCTGACCAGCGCAGACGCTGCGGCGGGTGCCCGCTGCGGGCCACCGCGTCCGTCATGCGGAAACCCGTCGGTCCGCATCGTGGGCCGACCTAGACTCGCAGGCGCCCCTCGTCCGATCGCGGTCTGATCGCGCAACCCATCCGGAGCGCACCCTCGTGGCCCTCATCGTGCAGAAGTACGGCGGCTCGTCCGTCTCCGACGCCAGCAGCATCAAGCGCGTCGCGAAGCGGGTCGCCGAGGCGAAGCGTGCCGGCAACGACGTGGTGGTGGTCGTCTCGGCGATGGGTGACACGACCGACGAGCTGATCGACCTCGCCCACCAGGTGACCCCGCTGCCGCCCGAGCGCGAGATGGACATCCTGCTCACCGCCGGCGAGCGGATCAGCATGTCCCTGCTCGCGATGGCGATCGACCAGCTCGGCGTCGAGGCGAAGAGCTTCACCGGCCAACAGGCCGGCGTGATCACCGACGAGACGTACGGCAAGGCGCGGATCATCGACGTCACGCCGAGCCGCATCACCAAGACGCTCGCCAAGGGCCAGGTGGCGATCGTCGCCGGCTTCCAGGGCGTCAACCTGGCCACCAACGACGTGACCACCCTCGGCCGCGGCGGCAGCGACACCACGGCCGTGGCGCTCGCGGCGGCTCTCGAGGCCGACGTCTGCGAGATCTACACCGACGTCGACGGCGTGTTCACCGCCGACCCGCGCATCGTGCCGAGCGCCCGCAAGCTCGACCGGATCAGCTACGACGAGATGCTCGAGATGGCCGCCAGCGGCGCGAAGGTGCTCATGCTGCGGTGCGTCGAGTACGCCCGCCGCTACCAGGTGCCGGTGCACGTCCGGTCCTCGTTCTCCACCCACACCGGGACGCTCGTCACCGACGCGCCCGACCCGCACCAGGAGGTTCCCGTGGAGCAGCCGATCATCTCGGGCGTCGCGCACGACCGCTCCGAGGCGAAGATCACGGTGGTCGGCGTCCCCGACGTGCCGGGCAAGGCCGCCAAGATCTTCACGGTGGTCGCCGGCGCCGGCGTGAACATCGACATGATCGTGCAGAACGTGTCCGCGGCCCGCACGGGCCTGACGGACATCTCGTTCACGCTCCCGGCGACGGACGGCAGCGTCGGCATGGCGGCGCTGGCGGAGCACCAGCCGGAGATCGGGTACGCGTCGCTGCAGTACGACGACACGATCGGCAAGCTGTCGCTGATCGGGGCAGGCATGCGCTCGCACCCGGGCGTCAGCGCCAAGCTGTTCGAGGCGCTGTCCGAGGCCGGTGTGAACATCGAGATGATCTCCACCTCCGAGATCCGCATCTCCGTGGTGACCCGGGCCGACTCGCTCGACGAGGCTGTCCGCGCGGTGCACACGGCGTTCGGGCTGGACGCGGAGTCGGACGAGGCCGTCGTGTACGGCGGGACGGGGCGGTGAGCGGGATGAGCGGTGTGAACGTCGCAGTGGTCGGGGCCACCGGGCAGGTCGGTGGCGTGATGCGCCGGCTGCTGGCCGAGCGCGAGTTCCCGGTCGCGTCGATCCGGTACTTCGCGTCGGCGCGGTCCGCGGGGCGCACGCTGCCCTGGGGTGACGACGAGATCACGGTCGAGGACGTCGCGACGGCGGACCTGTCCGGCATCGACATCGCCCTGTTCTCCGCCGGCGGCGCGACGTCCAAGGAGCAGGCGCCGCGGTTCGCCGCCGCCGGAGCCCTGGTCGTCGACAACTCCTCCGCCTGGCGCAAGGACCCGCGCGTCCCGCTGGTGGTCAGCGAGGTGAACCCGCACGCGCTCGACGACATCCCGCTGGGCATCGTCGCCAACCCGAACTGCACCACGATGGCCGCGATGCCGGTGCTCAAGCCCCTGCACGACGAGGCCGGGCTGCGCCGCCTGATCGTCTCGACCTACCAGGCCGTGTCCGGGGCCGGCCTGGCCGGTGCGCAGGAGCTCGACACGCAGGTGCGCGCCGCCGTCGAGGAGGACACCCTCGGGCTGGTGCACGACGGCTCGGCCGTGCACTTCCCCGCGCCGACCAAGTTCCCGCGGACGATCGCCTTCGACGTGGTCCCGTTCGCGGGGAACCTGGTGGACGACGGCCTGCGCGAGACCGACGAGGAGCAGAAGCTCCGCAACGAGTCCCGCAAGATCCTCGAGATCCCCGAGCTGCTCGTCTCGGGCACGTGCGTGCGCGTGCCGGTGTTCACCGGTCACTCGCTGTCGATCAACGCCGAGTTCGAGCGGCCGCTGTCCGTCGAGCGTGCCTACGAGCTGCTGGCCGACGC
Source organism: Cellulomonas sp. 73-145 (assembly GCA_001898185.1). GTDB lineage: Bacteria > Actinomycetota > Actinomycetes > Actinomycetales > Cellulomonadaceae > Cellulomonas. The sequence continues at coordinate 692,208 of MKTI01000006.1, forward strand.
CCCCGGCGTGCAGGTGGAGGACATCCCGACGCCGCTGCTGGCGGCCGGCAAGGACCCGTCGTACGTCGGCCGCATCCGCACCGACGAGGGCGCGCCCGAGGGGCGCGGTCTCGCGCTGTTCGTGTCCAACGACAACCTGCGCAAGGGCGCCGCGCTCAACGCCATCCAGATCGCCGAGCTGCTGGTCGCCCGCCGCTTCGCCACGGCCTGACGTTCTCGAGGACCGGCCCCGGCGCCCCACGGTGCCGGGGCCGGACTGCGTCGTGCGGCCGTTCGCCTGGTCGCGCGTTCGAACCTCAGGCCCCGGAGGCCACCACCACGGTCATCACCAGGCACAACGCGCCGGCGACGACGGCGAACCAGGCCCGACCGCGGCCGTGGCCGCCGGTCGACGCGCGACGGATCGCGACGATGCCGAGCGCCACCGACAGCAGCCCGACGACCGCACCGAACGCGGCCCCGGCCGTTCCGACCATGGCCATGAACCACGCGAAGAGCGCGAACAGCCCGACGTAGCCGGCGACGATCGACTGCCACGAGCGACCCACCGGCAGCACCCAGTGCAGACCGTTGCCGGGCCCCATGTCGCTGCCGGCGGGGGCCACCGGACCGTAGGCAGCCCCGGCATAGGCGCCAGGCGTGTAACCCGGCACGTACGGACCGGACGCGTACCCCGGCACCTGCGCAGCGGGCACGGCGACCGGGGTGACGTGTTCCGTCCATAGGCTGCCGTCGAACCAGCGGACGACGTTCGGCGTGGACCCGTCCGGGTACCAACCCGCGGGTGGAAGCGGCGCGCTCATGAGGCACGCATCGTCAGGTGCCGGCTCGGCCTTGAGCGCCGTCACCCCTCAGTGCGACAGCACCTCGTCCGCCAGCCGGGCCGCGCGGGTGGCGCCCTCTGCGACGGCATCGGCGCAGAGCACCAACCAGGCGGCGACCCGGTCCGGTTCACCGGTGGCGAAGCCCGCGGCGGTGGCCTGGTACACCAGCGGCGCATCCGCCCAGACGGGCTCCGCGACGGCGCTACCGGTCGGGTCGAGGCCGCCCGCGGTCACGGTGAGGCGGGCGACGGCACGGGCGACCACGCCGTTGGCGGCGGTGAACGGCCGCAGCGCCAGCAGCTCGCCGTGCACCACGGCGGCAACCACCCCGGCAGAGGCGCCGGTGTGGCGGACCAGCTCGGTCAGCACGGCCAGCCGGTGGCCGACGTCCGCACCGGCCGGCGCGGCTCCCAGACCGGCGAGGTCGGCGGTCGGGCGGTCGCCGCGGGGTCGGCCCAGCTCCTCGTCGGGAACCCTGCCCGCCGCCGCGAGGGTGTGCAGCCGCGCCAGCAGCTGGCCCAGCGGGAGCGGGCCGATGGTGCCCCTGCCGTCGCCGACCCGGCCCGGTGCACCGAGGTCCGGCATCAGGCGCTCGACGGCCGCGTGCGTCCGCACCGCACCCCGCACGACGTCGTCCGTCGGCCCCTGTGCGGGCGCGCCGGCGGCCAGCGCCTGCACGTTCTCCACCGGTACCCGCACCCCGTCCAGCGCCGCGCTCGCCCGGGCGGCCTCGAGGCCGGCGCGCACCCGCACCTCGGACCAGCGCCGCCGCATCGCGGGATGCCGGCGCAGCTCGGTGCAGGCGTCCCGGGCCCTGGTGACGGCGGCGGGGACGCCGGGGAGGACCGACAGCCCCGCCAGCACGTCGTCAGCGGGCTCGGTCGCGGGGCTCACGGGACCAGTCTGCCGGGCGCCGCGCCGAGCCTCGACGTCCCACGGGTGGGCGAGCCGTCCACCACCCGCACGTTCCGGGACCGTTCAGCGCACATGACGACGGCCCCTGACCAGCACTTCTGCCGGTCAAGGGCCGTCGTCGTCTCCGGGTCGGGGTGGCGGGATTCGAACCCACGACCTCTTCGTCCCGAACGAAGCGCGCTACCAAGCTGCGCCACACCCCGGAGGAACCTGGCAAGGATAGCCGACGCCGCCACGGGCGAGGAAATCGCCTCGGAGGTGCGGGAGGGAGTGCCCTGGCAGCGCGACGTCGGGGCCGTCGGCGGCCTGTCGACCGCCTGGGACTCAGCGGGGGACGAGCGTCAGGAGCGTCGCCTCGGGCCGCACGGCGAACCGCACGGGCGCGTACGGCGAGGTCCCGAGCCCGGCCGAGACGTGCAGCCACATCGAGTCGCCGCCGCCCGGGCGGTCCGGACGCGGGCCGGGCCAGCCGTGCAGACCCTTCGCCCGCCGCGTGTCGAGGTCGGAGTTGGTCACCAGTGCGCCCCAGAACGGCAGACCGAGCTGTCCGCCGTGGGTGTGCCCGGCGATGGCCAGGTCGACGCCGTCGTCGAGCATCGCGTCCAGCACCCGCCGGTACGGCGCGTGGGTCACGCCGACGTGCAGGTCCACCGGGCTCTCGGCGCCCCGCACGTCGTCCGGGCCGCCCGCGGCGGGGAAGCGGTCGCGATCGAGGTGCGCGTCGTCCGTGCCGACCAGCGAGATGCGCCGGCCGTCGACGTCGAGCACGCCCCGGTGGTTGTCCAGGTCCACCCACTCGGCCGAGGTGAACCGGCGCACCAGCTCACGCCACGGCAGCGCCACCGGCTCCACCTGTGCCGTGCGGGCATCCCGCTGCAGGTACCGCGCCGGGTTCTTGGGCTGCGGGGCGACGTAGTCGTTGGAGCCGAGGGCGAAGGCCCCCGGCACCTCCAGCAGCGGTTCGAGCGCCTCGAGCAGCGCGGGCATCGCGTCCAGGTGGGCCCAGTTGTCGCCGGTGTTCACGACGACGTGCGGCCGCGTGGTCGCCAGGTCGCGCACCCAGTCGACCTTGCGCCGCTGACCCGGCGTCAGGTGCAGGTCGGACACGTGCAGCACGCGCAGCGGCGCCTGCCCGGGGGCCAGCACGGGGACGGTGGCCTCGCGCAGGGCGTACCAGTGGACCTCGACGAGGGCGCCCCAGGCGAGCGCGCCCGCACCGGCGAGCGCCAGCGCGCCCGTCGTCCGGCTCAGGGTTCTCATCAGTGGCCGTTACCGCCGCCGCCGCCACCGCCGCCGCCGCTGTTACCGGGGCCGGGCCCCGGCTGCGGAGGTTGCGCCGGCGGCGGCGGTGCTGCCGGCTGTCCGTTGGAGATCACCAGCGTGATGGTCGACCCCGGCGTCGCGGTGCCCGTGGGCGACTGGCTCGCCACCGACCCGGCAGCCACCGACGACTGCACCTGGTTGGGCGACACCTGGACGTTGAACCCGGCATTCTGCAGCGTGGACGTCGCCTGGTCCTGGGGCTGCCCGACGACGTTCGGCACGCCGACCTGCTTGCCGTACAGCTGGTCGTTGCCGATCGCCGGGAAGTTCGGCACGTTCTGGCCGGCCATGATGCGCATCATGAACCGCTTCCAGGTCGGCGCCGAGATGTCGGAGCCGAACGGTCCCTGGTAGTAGGTCTTGCCGTTGATCGTCTCGCCGTGCAGCGTCTTCTGCTGCTCGGTGATCTGGCCGGACCACACCGCCGTGGCCCGCAGGGGCGTGAAGCCGACGAACCACAGCTCCTCGTTGAAGGTCGTCGTACCGGTCTTGCCGGCCGCGGGGAACGGCGGTGCGCCGACGGCCTTGGCCGTGCCGTTCCAGACGTTGCTCATCGCGTAGTCCATCGCGGCGGCGTACTGCGGCTCGACCTTCTGCTGGCAGTCGGCGCTCGGCACGTTCAGCTTGGCGCCCGTCGCGTCGGTCACGCTGGTGATGGCGATCGGCTTGCAGAAGACGCCGCCGGAGGCGAACGCGGCGTACGCGCCGGCCATCATCAGCGGCGACGTCTGCTCCGAACCGAGGATGTTGCCGGGGTACGCGCCGAACGGCACGCCACCCCACGGCTGTCCGCTGGCGTCCTTCGTGTTCGGGTTGCCGGCGCGCAGCACCCCGAGGTCCGCCGCGCCGTTGACGATGTTGCAGAGGTCGAGCTGCAGACCCATCGCGATGAACGCGGAGTTCACCGAGTTGGCCGTGGCGCTGAGCACCGTCTGCGGGTAGTTCTGGTTGCTCTCGGAGTTGCTGAACTTGTAGGGCCCGGAGAGCCGCCCCTTGCAGGACGTGAACTGCGACATGTTGTACTGCAGCGGCGTCGCGTTGACCTTCTCGTTGAGCGAGTGGCCCTGGCGCAGCCACTCCAGCAGCGTGAACGCCTTGTAGCTCGAACCCGGTGAGAAGCCGCTGGACCCGCCGTACTCGAAGCTCGTGTTGAAGTTCAGCGCCGTCTCACCCGGGCCGGCGTTCTGCATCGGGTTGTAGACGCGGTTCTCCGCCATCGACGTGATCTTGCCCGTGCCGGGCTCGACGGAGACCAGCGCGCTGCCGATGCCCGACGGGTCCATCACCGGTACGCCGGCCTTGACCTCCTCGTCGGCCGCCGTCTGCTCGCCCGGGATCAGCGTCGTGGTGATCGTCAGGCCGCCGCGGTACAGCAGGGCCTCCCGGTCGGACTGCGTCTTGCCGAACGCCGGGTCGTTGAGGATCACCTTGGTGACGTAGTCGCAGAAGAAGCCGGAACCGGCCACCGTGTCGTTCGCCGTCATGCAGCCCTGCTTGATCGGCGTGACGTGCAGGGTGTCCTTCAGCGGGGTGGCGGCGCCCTTGTCGTGCTCCGCCTGCGTGATGTAGCCCTGCTGGTACATCAGGTCGAGCACGGTGTCGCGACGGTTCTGCGAGTCGACCGGGTTCAGCACCGGGTCCCACTTCGTCGGGCTCTGCGTGATCCCGGCGATCGTCGCCGCCTCGAGGTACGTCAGGTCCTTGGCGGACTTGCCGAAGAAGTACTGCGCCGCCGACTCCACGCCGTAGATCGACGAGGCACCGAACTGGGCGATGTTCAGGTACTTCTCGAGGATCTGGTCCTTGGTCATCGTCTTCTCGAGCGTGATGGCCAGCTTCGCCTCGCGCAGCTTGCGCGCCATGCCGGAGGAGCCGGAGTTGTCCCGTGCGTCAGCGAGCGCCTGCGCCCGCTGCGCGGGGTCCGGGATGGCCAGCGCGGCCTCGATCAGCACGTTCTTGACGTACTGCTGCGTCAGCGTCGAGGCGCCCTCCTTCTGGCCGACGATCGTGTTGATCGCGGCCCGGGCCATGCCCTGCACGTCGATGCCGGAGTGCTCGTAGAACCGCTTGTCCTCGACCGAGATGACGGCCTTCTGCATGATCGGCGCGATCTGCGCGAGGGGCACCACCACGCGGTTCTGGTCGTAGAAGGTGGCCAGCACCTTCCCGTCCGCGGCGAGGATGGTCGACTTCTGCGGCAGGGGCTTCTGCTCCAGCTCGGTGGGCAGCCCGTCGAAGGCCTTCACCGTCATGCTGGTGGTGCCGTCCGCGACCGCGACGGCGGGCAGCGCGAGGCCCGCGGCCAGCACGCCGCCGACGCCGGCGACGAGCACGAGCGCCAGGAACAGGGCCAACGCCTGGCCGGGCCGGATGAAGCGACCGTGCGTGCGGGGCGAGCGGGCAGGGGACGCCATGCCCGCCAGGGTAACGGCGACACCTGACCCGTTCCCGTGGACCTCCCCGTGCGAGCCGGGTCTGCACGGTATGTGCACACCGCAAGACGGCCTGCGCAATGCGGGGACGTTCGTCCCGGTTACCTGTGCTGGACAGCCAGATCAGGACGTTCGTGGCATCACGGACACACCTGGACGCTTGTCTGGTAGCGCTTCCACGCTTCTCACCAGGCAGGATGACCCGAACGGCGGCTCGTCAAGCGGTACTACTCCCCGGTACGGTCCCCCACCAGGGGGCACTCGGGGGGGTGCCCGCGTGACAAGGAGGTGCGCGATGGCCTGGACATCGCGGGAGGGCCACTGGACCGCGTCGGCAGCCTGCGGCAAGGGCAAGCTGGCGCCGGACGCCCTGTTCGTCGAGGGGTCGGCGCAACGGGACGCCCGGTCGGTGTGCAGCACGTGCCCGGTACGGCTGGAGTGCCTGGCCGACGCGCTCGACAGCCGGATGGACTTCGGGGTGTGGGGCGGCATGACCGAGCGGGAGCGGCGCGCGCTGCTGCGTCGTCGCCCCGAGGTCCGGTCGTGGCGCAGCGAGCTCGCCACCGCCGGCGACGTGCGCTGACGGCGCATCCGAGGTCGGGTGCCGCACCGCTCGCGGACAGCGGCGGGCGCGCACCGGACCGGCGTCGGGCCGTCGCCTAGGGTGGGTGCATGGCCACTGCCTGGGAGTACGCGACCGTCCCGCTGATCGTCCACGCCACCAAGGCGATCCTCGACCAGTGGGGGGTGGACGGCTGGGAGCTGGTCACGGTCCTGCAGGGCCAGGACGGCAACCTCGTCGCCTACCTCAAGCGGCCGCGGGAGGCCTGATGTCCGTCGCCGACCGTCTGGCCGAGCTGGGTCTGCAGCTGCCGTCCTCCGCCGCGCCCGTCGGCGCCTACGTGCCCGCGGTGCGCACCGGCTCGTACGTGTGGACGTCCGGCCAGCTGCCGTTCGTCTCCGGCGGGCTCACCGTCACGGGGATCGTCGGGCTGACGCCCGGTCAGGTCACGCCGCCGGCCGCCACCGAGCAGGCGCGCATCGCGGCGCTGAACGCGCTCGCTGCCGTCGGGAGCCTGCTGGCCGGTCCCGGTGGCGACGCCGTCGCGGCCCTGGACCGGGTGGTGCGGGTGGTCAAGGTGGTCGGGTTCGTCGCGAGCGACCCGACGTTCACCGGTCAGCCGGCCGTGCTGAACGGTGCGAGCGAGCTGCTGCACGCGCTGCTCGGCGACGCGGGCGTGCACGCGCGGTCGGCGGTCGGCGTCGCGGCGCTGCCGCTGGGCGCCCCGGTCGAGGTGGAGCTGGTCGTCGAGGTCGCCTGAGTGGCCGCGCTCAACGCGCGCGCCGCTCCAGGCGGTCGACGTCGAGCAGCACGACGGCACGACCCTCTCGGCGGACCCACCCGCGCGCGGCGAAGTCGGCCAGCGCCTTGTTCACCGTCTCGCGGGACGCGCCGACCAGCTGGGCCAGCTCCTCCTGCGTCAGGTCGTGGGCCACGCGGATGCCGTCGTCCACCGGCCGGCCGAACCGGCTCGACAGGTCCAGCAGCGCCTTGGCCACGCGGCCCGGCACGTCGGAGAACACCAGGTCCGCCAGCGCCTCGTTGGTGCGGCGCAACCTGCGGGCCAGCGCCTGCAGCAGGTGCTCGGCGACCGCCGGGGTGGACGCCAACCAGGTCTGCAGGTCGTGGTGGCCCATCTCCAGCACCACGGCGTCGGAGATCGCGGTGGCGGTCGCGGTGCGCGTGCCCGGGTCGAACAGCGAGAGCTCGCCGATCATCTCGCCGGGGCCCAGCACGGCCAGCAGGTTCTCGCGGCCGTCGCTGGAGCGGGTGCCCAGCTTGATCTTGCCCTCGCGGATCACGTAGAGCCGGTCGCCCGGCTCGCCCTCGTGGAACAGCACGTCCCCGCGGCCGACGTCGATGCTCTTCATCGACGCGATCAGCGTGCGCGCGGAGTCCGGCTCGAGGCCCGCGAAGAGCGGGGCGGTCAGCACCACGTCGTCAGCCACGATCAGTCCACCTTCCCGCAGGCGCCGAAGGGACGGCGTCAGCGCTCAGTCTGCCCCATGGCGGTCGCGCAGGTCAGTTGCGCGACTCGTGCTCCGGGACGGGTCCCAGCACGGCGTCCGGCTGCCCCGCCAGGTGCCCGATCAGCCGCTCGGTGGCGGCCGCCAGGGCGGCGTCGACACCGTCCTGGTACCGCACCAGCCGGCTGTCCAGCGCCCGGAGGGCGGTGAGCTGGTCGAGGTGGGTGCCGGAGCGGTGGCCGCCCAGCACGGCCTCGAGCTCGTCGGGTCGGGGCACGTCAAGGCCGACGTCGAGGGGCAGCTGGAAGGCGAGCTCCTCGCCGAGCGGCTGCGGACCGACGGCCCGCGCGACGAGGAGGTCGAGGCGGGCGCGGACCAGCCGCCGCCACCAGCCGACCCGGGACCGCTCGGCGCGCAGGGCGCGGTGGTCCAGCCGGAGGGTGTGGACGTCGAGCACGTGCTGCGTGGTCACCGCACCTCCGTCCCGTGGTCTCCTGGTGTCTGATTCGGGACGTCGGCCCCCCGACTTGAGCGTGACCACCCGGACGCGCGTCCAGATTCACTCGCGCGGACGCACCGCTGCCTCCGTGCGCAGGGCCGGTTCCCCCGGACGGCCGAACGTGCGGGCGGACGCGGGAGCAGGCCGCCCGGCGGCCGTGTCGGAGCCGCCGCGTAACCTGCGACGGTGACCCTGGTTCCCGACGAGTCCACGCTCGCGCGCACCCGCCGAGCACGTCGCATCGACCGCGCGTTGGCGGTCCGCTTCCCCGACGCGCACATCGAGCTGGACTTCCGCACGCCGTTCGAGCTGCTGGTCGCCACCGTCCTGTCGGCGCAGACGACGGACGTGCGCGTCAACCTGACCACCCCGGCGCTGTTCGCACGGTTCCCGGACGCCGCCGCGATGGCGGCGGCGGACCCCACCGAGCTCGAGGAGATCCTGCGGCCCACCGGGTTCTTCCGGGCCAAGACGCGGGCGGTGATCGGCATCGGCCAGGCACTCGTCGAGCGGTTCGGCGGTGAGGTGCCCGGCCGGATGAAGGACCTGGTGACGCTGCCGGGGGTGGGGCGCAAGACGGCGAACGTCGTGCTCGGCAACGCGTTCGGCGTGCCCGGTCTGCCGGTGGACACCCACGTGCTGCGGCTGTCCGGCCGGCTCGGCCTCACCGACAGCGACGACCCGGTGCAGGTCGAGCAGGACCTGTGCGCCCTGCTGCCGCGCAAGGACTGGACGATGGCCTCGCACCACCTGATCTTCCACGGCCGCCGGATCTGCTTCGCGCGCAAGCCCGCGTGCGGCGCGTGCCCGGTGTTCGCGCTGTGCCCGTCGGCGGGGATGGGGGAGAACGACCCGGTCAAGGCCGCGGCGATGGTGAAGGGCTGACCCCGGGGCGCGACGCCGGAGGGCGCGGCCAGGGGCGGCCCGACAGGAACGCCATGGGGTCAGACGACCGAGGTCTCGGCGAGCCTCAGACGAGGGTCTCGGCGAGCCAGTCCAGGAGCAGGGCGGTCAGCCGCTCGGGTGCCTCGTCGGACACGTAGTGACCCACGCCGCGCAGCAGCTCGTAGCGGTAGGGGCGGGCGAGCGCCGCGGCCGTCGACCTGTGCAGGGCGGCAGCCGCCGGGGTGCACACCCCGTCGCGATCACCGTGCACCTGCAGCGTCGGCAGCGGCCGCGCGCGCTCGAACGCGGCGAGGTACCGGCGTCCGTCCAGCCGGGGGCGGGACCGCAGCAGCCACCGCACCTGCTCCAGCTGGCTGTGGGCGGCGAACGGCACCCGCAGCGCCCGGGTGTACGCCTCGACCGCCTCCGCGTCGGGGCGGCCCCGACCGCCGCTGAGACCGGTGAGCAGGCGGGCCGCGAGGTCGCCCTCCGTCAGCGCCCGCTCCGGGACGGACGGCAGCTGCACGTAGGCCAGACGACGAGCCGCCGCGGGGCGCACGGTGGCGGGACCGACGTCGAGCGGGTGCGGGCAGGACAGCGCCGCGACGGCTCGCACCGCGTCCCCGTGCAGGGCGGCGGTGGCCCAGGCGAGCTGACCGCCGGTGCCGGCGCCGACCAGCACGGCCTGGCCCGCACCGAGGGACCGGATCACCCCGGCGACGTCCGTGGCCAGCGTCGGGGCGTCGTAGCCGTGCGGCGGCTTGTCCGACCCGCCGGTGCCGCGCACGTCCATCGCGGCGACCCGGTACCCGGCCTCGGCGAGCGCCGGCAGCTGGTGCCGCCAGGCCCACCAGTAGGTGAGCACGTCGTGCAGCAGCACCACCAGCGGGGCGTCCCGCTCGTCCGGCCCCGCGAGCGCCACGTGGAACCGCGCGCCGTTGGCCGGCACGAAGCGGTGCTCCCACGGGCCGTCGACGGCGAGCTCGGCGGAGTCGACGGTGCTCATCGGCACGAAACCTACCCGCTGACCGACCGGCGGCGCCGTCGGTGCACCCGGTCCCGCCACGCCAGGGTGCTGCCGCCCAGCAGGGCCGCCACGGCGGAGGCCGCGAGCACAGCGACCACCACGTGCTCGTCGTGCGGGCTCCCGGAGCCGAACGCCAGGCCGCCCACCAGGAGCGAGACCGTGAAGCCGATCCCGCCCACCAGCCCGACCCCCAGCACGTCGGCCCAGCCCAGCGCCGGTGCGAGGGTGGCGCGTGTGAACCGGGCGACGGCCCAGGTGGCGGCGAGGATGCCCAGCGGCTTGCCCAGCACCAGGCCCGCCGCCACGCCGAGCGCGACGGGATCGTGCGACGCGGCACGCAGCACGTCGCCCGAGACGGTCACCCCCGCCGCCGCAAGCGCGAACACCGGCACCGCGACGCCGGCCGACAGCGGACGCCAGCGGTGCTCCCACCGCTCCGCGGTCGACGCCGCATCGGGTGCCGCGCCGGCCGGGAGGCTGGTCGGCGCGCTGAGCCCCAGCAGCACGCCCGCGATGGTCGCGTGCACGCCGGACGCGTGCAGCAGGGCCCACGCCGTCAGGGCGAGCGGCAGCAGCAGCCAGACCGGGGGGCGCGCCCGGCGGGCCAGCACCGCGAACAGGGCGACCGCACCGAGTGAGCCCAGCAGCGGGAGCACGGACAGCGAACGGGCGTAGAAGACCGCGATGACGACGATCGCCAGCAGGTCGTCCACCACCGCGAGCGTCAGCAGGAAGGCGCGCAGGGAGGCCGGCAGCGAGCGTCCCACCAGTGACAGCACCCCGACGGCGAAGGCGATGTCCGTGGCCGTCGGCACGGCCCAGCCGACCGGGCGGCCGTCCGCCGACGTCAGGTTGACGGCCAGGTAGACGAGCGCGGGCACGGCCATGCCGCCGACGGCGGCCACGGCGGGCACCACCGCGGTCGCGGGTCGGCGCAGCTCGCCGGTCACCAGCTCGCGCTTGAGCTCGAGCCCGACGACGAAGAAGAACACCGCCAGCAGCCCGTCGGTCGCCCACTGCCCGAGCGTCAGGTGCAGGTGCACCGCCGCCGGCCCGACCGCGGTCGCCCACGTCGAGCGGTAGCCGGCCGGCCACAGCTGCGCCCACCCGAGCGCGAGGGCCGTCGCGACGAGCAGCAGCACGGCGCCGGTCCGCTCGTCGCGCAGCGTGTCGAGCAGGTTCCGCTCCCCACCGGGGGTGAGTGCGGCGAAGAGGCGGCCGTGCTCGCGCGGTGCGCGGCCGGCACCGACCGGGTGGACGGGCGCGCGCTCAGGTGTCGGGCGCGGGTGCATCTCGCGGCGGGGCGGCACGGGGACCTCCGGGGTCGGCAGCAGGACGCCGACCAGGCTTCCCGGCACACCGCCAGCCAGGTTACCGGTCGAGGGCGACTACAGCCCGGCGGTCTCCGTCAGGCCGGAGCGGTCGTCGGCGCCGCGTCGCGCCTCCTTCGGCGGGTCGAACCGGTACCCGACGTTGCGGACGGTGCCGATCAGCTGCTCGTGCTCGGGGCCGAGCTTGGCCCGCAGGCGCCGCACGTGGACGTCGACCGTACGGGTGCCCCCGTAGTAGTCGTAGCCCCAGACCTCCTGGAGCAGCTGGGCGCGGGTGAACACCCGACCCGGGTGCTGCACCAGGTACTTGAGCAGCTCGAACTCCTTGTAGGTCAGGTCGAGCGGCTGGCCGCGCAGCCGGGCGGTGTACCCGCCGGCGTCGATGGTCAGCTCACCGGCGCTGATCTCCAGCGGTGCGTCCTCGTAGGCGGCGGTCGCCGCGCGCTCCATCACCAGGCGGAAGCGGGTCTCCACCTCGGCCGGGGTCGCGTTCTCCAGCACGATGTCGTCCGCGCCCCACTCGGCGGTCACCACGGTGAGGCCGCCCTCGGTCAGCACCAGGATCAGCGGGACCGTCAGGCCGGTGGCGCGCAGCAGCCGGCACGTGGTGCGCGCGGTCACCAGGTCACGGCGCGCATCGAGCACGACGATGTCTGCGTCCGGGGCGTCCACGAGAGCGGACGGTTCCACCGGTAGGACCCGCACCCGGTGCGACAGCAGGCCGAGTGCGGGCAGCACCTGCGCGGACCCCCCGGACGCCGGAGTGAGGAGCAGCAGGTCTGCCACCAGGACCTCCAGGCGCGCGAGTGAGCACACGGTACCGCGCGCTGCGCGGGCGCATGCCGAGCCGTCCGCGGCACGGCATCTGCGAGAATCCCAGCGTGCTGACCCCCGCCCCCGTGCCGCTGCCTGCGCTCGGCGGCCCCGGGCAGGTGGTGGCGCGATGACCATCGCCACCCGGTCGGTGGCCACGGCCGCCCTCGCCGCGGCGGTCGCGCTCGCCGGCTACCTGCACCCGACGGCCCTGGTGGGGGCGGGTTTCGTGCTCGTCGTGCTGCTGGCGCTCGGCTGGCCGTGGCTCGCCCGGCTGCCCTTCCCGCCCGGCTCGTCGGCCGTGATCGGTCTCGCCGGCGCCGGTGCGCTGTACGCCGTCGCGTTCGTCACGGCGTCGTCGGACCTGTCCGCGCTGTCCATCGCGATGGCCGGGGCGCTGCTGCTGGCCTTCGTCAACGAGCTGCTGCGCCGGGACGGGCGCGTGCGCATGGTCGAGTCGGTGTCCGGCACGGCGGCCGGTGCCGTGATCGCGTTGACCGCCTCCGGCTGGGCGGCCGCCGACGCGCTGTCCGGCGGACCGACGCTGGTGGTCACCGGCGCGGTGGCGCTCGCGGTCGGCTCCGCCGTGTCCGCCCTGGCTGTCGCGCGGTGGCTGAGCGCGGTGACCACCGTGCTCTCGGCCGCCGTGGTCGGTGCGCTGGTCAGCATCCCGCTCGCGTCGTTCAGCCCCGCCGTCGGCGCGCTGCTGGGCGGCGCCGTGGGCGTGCTGGTCGCCGCGATGGACGCCCTGTTCGACGGGATGCCGGAGCTGCGGCGGCGGATGCCGGCGCTGGCCGCGATCGCCCTGCCCGTGTGCGTGACCGGCATGGTGCTGTACGTGGTCGGACGGGTGCTGGTCCGGTGACCGTCGCCCGCGTGGTGCTGGTCGTGGCCGTGCTCGCCGCGGCGGTCCTGGTGGGCCTGGCGTGGCAGCGGCGCAACGGCCGGTTCACCGCGGTGCCCACGGCGGTGCTGGCGGCGGCCGACCTGACGGACGGGCCGCACGTCCACGCGCCCGGCGTGGAGCGCCTGACGAGCGCCGAGATCGGCGTGGAGCCCGGGACGCGCGCGACCTTCGTCCAGCTGTCCAGCGAGGTGTGCACGCCCTGCCGGCGCACCCACGCGGTGCTCGCCGATCTCGCCGCTCAAGAAGATGGTGTCCGGCATGTGGACCTGGACGTCGCGCAGCACCTGGACCTCGTGCGACGCTTCGACGTGATGCGTACCCCGACCGTCCTGCTGATCGACGGCGCCGGTGTCGTCGTCGGGCGGATGTCCGGGGCGACCGACCGGCGTCAGGCGCTCGCTGCCCTGGAGGCCTGCCCGCCTCCGGCCGACGGCTGTCCGCGCGGGACCACCGCCGGCTGAGCCCCGCTGCGGCGGAGGCGTCCGGCCCCGCCGCGGTCCCGGTGCACGTGCCCCGCACGTCCACCGCCCCCGGCATCGGATGGTCCCGGCCCCGCGCCCTGGCGCACCGCGCCCCGCACCAGCCCCCGGAGAACCCCCATGAGCACGTCCACCACCTCTGTGCAGGCACCCGCCGGGATCGACCCCCGCGGTCCCCGGTTCGGCGCGGCGCTCACCGCCGTGCTGCTCGTCGTCGTCCTGCTGCTCGGCACCGGCGCCGCCGCCACCGTCGTCCTCGCTCTCGTCGCCGCGGGGTTCGCCCTCGGCGTGGCGCGCGGGGTCGGCGGCACGTGGCAGGGCGCCGTCTACCGGCGGCTGGTCGCGCCGCGGCTCGCGCCGCCGACGGAGCGCGAGGACCCGCGGCCCCCGCGGTTCGCCCAGCTCGTCGGGCTGGTGGTCACCGGTGCGGGGCTGCTGGTCGCGGTGCTCGGCGCGCCGCTCGGCGTGACCGTCGGGGCGGCGCTCGCCCTGGTCGCGGCGTTCCTCAACGCGGCGTTCGGGCTGTGCCTCGGGTGCGAGCTGTACCTGCTGGGCCTGCGGCTGCGGTCGGCGCGCTCGGCCTAGCCCGGGCGATCAGTAGACGAGGGCCTGGGCGCCCTCGGCGAGGATCTCCTCCACGAACACGGGCGCCCCGGCGATCCGGACGCCCGGCAGCACGTCGGCCGCGGTGATGCCGCGCCGGACGGCGCACTGGGTGCACACCGTGACGCGACCGTCGGCCAGCACCAGCTCGAGCAGCTCCGGCAACGGTGTGGCGTGCGCGAGCTCCAGCTCGGCCGCCCGGCCCGGCACGGCGAACCAGCTCGCCTCGCCGGTGAGCCAAAGGCTGACGTCGGCACCGGCCGCGACGGCCGCGGCCGCGACCGTGAACGCCTGGTTCGCGGCCTCGGGGCGGTCGGTGCCGGACGTGGACTTGATCACCAGGGAGCGCGTCACCGGCACAGGCTAGCCAGGCGACCGCGGGCTCCGTCGTGCCGGACCGCGCCACGTCGCGCCGCCGTCGTGGGCATATCCGCACGGCGTCGTCGGTTGGCCCCCGACGGAGCCCTCACGGATCCATCCCCGACGAAAGGCCGACCCATGCGAGCGATCGTCTTCACCCGTCCCGGCGCCAGCGACGTGCTGCAGCTCGTCGACCGGGAGGTGGCCGCGCCCGGTGCCGGCGAGGTGCGGGTGCGGGTGGTGCGGTCGGCCGTGAACCCGACGGACTGGAAGGCGCGCGGCGGCTCGACAGGATCGCGGCTGGCGTTCGACGAGGTGGTGCCCAACCAGGACGGCGCCGGCGTGGTCGACGCCGTCGGCGAGGGTGTCGACGGCCTGGCGGTCGGTGACCGGGTGTGGCTGATGCTCGCCCAGCACCAGCGGCCCACCGGGACGGCGCAGGAGCTGACCGTGCTGCCGGTCGACCGGGTGCACCGGCTGCCCGAGGGGGCGAGCTTCGACCTCGGCGCGGACCTCGGCGTGCCGGCGGTGACGGCGCACCGCGCGCTGACCACCCTGGAGGACGGCCCTCGCCGGCTGACGGCCGGTGCGCTGGCCGGTCGGACCGTCCTGGTCGCCGGGGGTGCCGGAGCAGTCGGCAACGCGGCGATCCAGCTCGCCCGGTGGGCAGGCGCGACGGTGGTCACCACGGTGAGCGGCCCGGAGAAGGCGGCGCTCGCGACGGCCGCCGGCGCGCAGCACACCGTGGACTACCGGCGCGAGGACGTGGTGCGGGCGGTGCACGCGATCGCGCCGGAGGGCGTCGACATCGTCGTCGAGGTGGCGCCGGCGCAGAACCTCGAGACCGACCTGGCGCTGATCCGACCACGCGGGACCATCTCGATCTACGCGAACAACGGCGGCGACCGGCTCACGTTCCCGGTGCGCGGCATGTTCTCCACCAACGTGCGTCTGCAGGGGGTGCTGCTCTACACCATCGGGGCCGCGGCGCTCGCGGCGGCCGCCGAGGACGTCACCGCCGCCGTGGCGGACGGCGCCTTCGGCGTCGGCGAGGAGCACGGCCTGCCGCTGCACCACTACCCGCTGGAGCAGACAGCCGCGGCGCACGACGCCGTCGAGGGCGGCATCGTCGGCAAGGTGCTGATCGACGTCGCCGAGGGCTGACGCGACGTGCGGCGCTGCGGCGGTGACCCGGTGACCGCACCGTCGCAGCGCGCGGCCGTGCGTCCGGGGAGCGGACCAGGCGTCGTTACGATGGGCCCATGTCCGGGCTCGAGATCTTCTTCATCTCCCTGCTCGCCGTCACCACGCTGGCGATCGGGTGGTTCGCGGCGCTGTCCGTCTACAAGCTGTACCAGGGCCAGCGCTGAGCAGGCCCTGACCGGGACGCCTGCGTCCCACGTCCGCACCGACCGCCGTCCGTCAGGGAGGCACCATGCCCTTCGTGCTGCCTGAGGGTCTGGCACCCGAGGTCTACCCGCTCGCCTGGCTGGTGGGCCGGTGGCGTGGCGAGGGCGTCCTCGCGTACCCCGGGGTCGAGGAGGCGGCGTTCACGCAGGAGCTCGAAGTCACCAGTGACGGCGGCCCGTACCTGGCGTACCGGTCGAGCATCCGGCTGGTGGTGGCACCCGACGATCTGACGGCCCTCGAGACGACGCCGGAGCCGGCAGGGGACGAGGCGACCGCAGCCCCGGACGCACCACCGAGCACGCCGACGGAGCACACCGGGCCGGTGTGGTCGTCGGAGGTCGGGTACTGGCGGGTGCCGCCGGAGTCGTCGGTCGAGCTCGCCGAGGGGCAGCACCCGGTGGAGCAGCTGGTGGCGGACCCGTCCGGGCACGTGGCGGTGTACGTCGGCGCCGTGGGCAACGGGCGGATCGACCTGGTCAGCGACCTGGTGGCGCGCACCGCGACCGGTGCCGAGGTGTCCGCCGGACGGCGGCTGTACGGCCTGGTGCACGGCGAGCTGATGTGGGCGCACGACCTGGCGGCGTTCGGCCAGCCGCTGCAGTCGTTCTCCTCCGGCCGGTTGACCCGCGTGGAGGAGTGAGCGATGTCCGACCAGCTGCCAGCGGTGCAGACCCCGAGCGGTACCACCGAGCCGACGCCGGCCGCCGAGCCCCGGCATCGCAGCCCGCTGCTCGGCCGCCACGGTGCCGTCCCGGCGGGCGGTGCTGACGCCGGGGTCGCGTGGCACTACGGCGACCCGGTGGCGGAGCAGCGTGCCCTCGAGCGTGGCGGTGCGGTGGTGGACGCCTCGAACGTCGGCGTGGTGCGGGTCGCGGGTCCGGACCGCCTGAGCTGGCTGCACTCGATCACCTCGCAGGACGTGGAGCACCTCGCACCGCGGACCTCCACCGAGCTGCTGGTGCTGGACCCGCAGGGGCACGTGGAGCACGCCGCCGGCGTGGTGGACGACGGCGAGGCCACCTGGCTGCTCACCGAGACGCCCGTCGAGCTGGCTGCGTGGCTGGACCGGATGCGCTTCATGCTGCGCGTCGAGGTCGCCGACGTGACCGACGAGTGGGCGGCGATCGGTGAACCGGTCGACGCGGAAGGCCTGGCGGACGAGCCCGTGACGTGGCGGGACCGGTGGCCGCACGTCGCGTCGGGCGGCACGCGGTACGGACCGCCCGACGACGAGCACCCCGGTGCCGAGCGGCCGTGGCGGCTGGTGCTCGTCCCGCGGGAGCGGCTGGCCGACGAGGTGGCGGCCCGCGAGGCCGCCGGCGCGGTGCTGGCCGGCACGTGGGCCACCGAGGCGCTGCGGGTGGCGGCCTGGCGGCCGCGGTTCTCGCACGAGGTCGACCACCGGACCATCCCGCACGAGCTCGACTGGCTCCGCACGGCGGTGCACCTGCACAAGGGCTGCTACCGGGGCCAGGAGACCGTGGCCCGCGTGCACAACCTCGGCCGTCCGCCGCGACGGCTGGTGATGCTGCACCTCGACGGGTCCGGCCACCTGCTGCCGGAGGCCGGTGCCGTGGTCCGCACCCTCGACGGCCGCGAGGTGGGGACCGTCACCACCGTGGCGCGGCACCAGGAGCTGGGACCGGTGGCGCTCGCGGTGGTGAAGCGGTCCGTGCCCGTGGACGACGAGCTGCGGGTGGACGGTCCGGCCGAGCCGGTGGCCGCCTCGCAGGAGCAGGTGGTGCCCGGCGACGGTGTCTCGGCGGACCGTCCGGCCCCGCGCGGGCCGGTGGCCCGAGGTCTCGGCCCGCACGTCTCGCTGTGAGCGCGGCGGCCGCGGGACCGGCGCGGCAGGCCCGAACCGGGCGGCGGACGGGGCTGCGGGACCTGCGGGTGACGGCCGAGGCGCGCGCCCGCCAGGGCTGGGCCCGGGTGCACGCGTCCTGGTTCTGGATCCTGCAGGCCGCCGTCGCGGGCACCATCGCGTACGCCGTGGCCTTCTACGCCTTCGGCCACACGCACCCCTTCTTCGCCCCCGTCAGCACGTGGGTGGCCCTGGGCTTCTCGCGGGACCGGTCGACGCGGCGGGTGGCCGAGCTGGCGGTCGGCGTGGCGCTCGGCGTCGGGTTCGGCGAGCTGATGGTGCGGCTGATCGGCTCGGGCATCTGGCAGATGGGCGTGGTGCTGGCGGTGTCCGCCCTGGTGGGCCGCTTCGTCGACCGGGCGCCGCTGATCACCACGCAGGCCGGCGTGCAGGCGATCGTCATCATGACCCTGCCGGCGCTGACCGGCGGACCGTTCGGCCGGTGGGTGGACGCGGTGGTCGGCGGCGTGATCGGCCTGGTCGTCGTGGTGCTCACGCCGACGGACCCGCGCCGGCACCTGCACCGGCAGGCCCGCGCAGCCACCGAGGAGCTCGCCGGGATGCTGCACACCCTGGCCAGAGGACTGCGCACCGGCACGGTGGCCGACGTGGAGGACGCGCTGCTGCGTGGCCGCACCTCCCAGCCGGCCCTGGACGAGTGGCGCGAGTCCGCCGGGACCGCCCGCGACCTCGCCCGGGTGTCCCCGGCCACCTGGCGGCACCGTGACGAGCTGACGCGGTCCGTGTCCGCCGCGGTGCTGCTGGACCGGGCGGTGCGCAACGCGCGGGTGCTGATCCGCCGGGCGGTCACCGCCGTCGAGGACGGGCAGCGAACCGAGCTCGCCGGTGAGCTGCTCGAGGCGGTGGCGCGTGCGGCGGACGCGCTGGCCGAGGCGTTCGGCGCCGGCCGTGACCCGGCGCGGGCCCGTGCGGCGCTCCGCGCGGTGGCCGAGCGGCTGGACCCGTACGCGATGGGGTCGGACGACTGGCAGGCGCAGAGCCTCGTGCTGCTGGCCCGGTCGCTGGTCGTCGACCTGCTCGAGGCCGCCGGCACGGACCCGGCGGAGGCGCGGGCCGTCCTGCCGGAGCTGTAGGACGGCACCGTAGGCTCGGCCCGTGACTGCCATCGGCACCGTGCAGCTCGGCCTCTTCCTCGTCTTCTTCGTGGCGATCCTCGCGCTGACCGTCTGGGCGTTGGTCGACTGCCTGACCCGTCCCGCCCGGGCGTTCCCTGCCGCGGACAAGCGCACCCGGCCGTTCTGGGCAGGCATCCTCACGGCCGCCGTGGTGGTGGCGTTCCTCGCGGTGCCGCTCGGGTTCGCACCGAGCAGCTTCTTCCAGTTCCTCGCGCTGCTCGCCGCCGTGGCGGCCGTCGTGTACCTGGTGGACGTCCGGCCCGCGGTGCGGCCGTACTCCGGTCGTGGACCGCGCGGCGGCTCGTCCCGCGGGGGCTGGTGACGCGTGCGCGCGGTGGTGCAGCGGGTGACGCGCGCCCGCGTGACGGTGGGCGGCGAGGTGGTCGCCGCGATCGACGAGCCGGGGCTGGTGGTGCTGGCCGGCGTGACGCCCGGTGACGGCCCCGCACAGGTGGACCTGATCGCCCGGAAGGTGGCGGACCTGCGCATCCTGCGCGACGAGCGGTCGGCTGCCGAGGTGGGGGCGCCGGTGCTGGTGGTCAGCCAGTTCACGCTGTACGCCGACACCCGCAAGGGCCGGCGGCCGACGTGGAACGCCGCGGCGCCGGGGCCGGTGGCCGAGCCGGTGGTCGACTCCCTGGTCGCGGCGCTGCGCGAGCGCGGGCTCCGCGTCGGCACCGGTGTGTTCGGCGCCGACATGGCGGTGGAGCTGGTGAACGACGGGCCCGTGACGATCCTGCTGGAGTCCGGGCCGACGAGTCCGGAATGAGCCCGGACATGAGGAAAGGCCCCTCGGAGTAAGCGTCCGGGGGGCCCTCCTCTGATCGCAGGTCCCTTGGCTCATCGGTTACCCGATGGGGACGCCGCTGCGACGCTGCGGCTCCGTCCCGCTGCGACGGGATCCGGCGAACCGGTCCTCCGCGAACGGGGCGACTGCGATCGACCGCCCGGTCCGTGATGGCCCTCGCGTCGTCGCCGCGAGTCGTCGGGTTTCCCCGCCGATATGGCCGTCCGTTCTCCGGTCGGTCCGATCCTCGACGACCTGTCTCCGTCGGTGGGATCTCCCCGGGGGGAGTCTCTCTCCGTCGGTTCTCGGTGCCGAGGCCGATGAGTGATTTCTAGTCCCGCCTTGACACCCCCACAAGGGGTTCTGGAGAGCAACTTTGTGCACAGTTGACCTCACAGGTCTGTGCACAGGACGACCTGCGAGAACGCTGGTCAGGCACAGGGCTGTGGACGGAATTTGTGGACAGTTCGCGTGTCGTTCACCCGCTCGGCGGCAGGCCGTCCCTAGCCTTGGTCGCGGTACAGGCCCCTCGGAGTAAGCGTCCGAGGGGCCTCGCCATGTCCGGGCAGCATCGCGGCGCGCACCGCCCGGGCTCCCCACCACGCGACGCGTGCCAGCACGGCCGCCGTGGGCAGCTCGACCAGCACGGCCATCGCGACCGCCTGCCACAGCTCCACCCGCGTGGTGGACGTCATCACGTCGAACCACGCGTCGAGCACGAAGAGCGGGACGCTGAGGGCGGCGCTGAACGCCGACACCCAGTGGCCGCGGCGCAGCGCGACACCGGTCACGAGCAGCCCCAGCACCTCCAGCGAGTCGACCATCACCCAGGTCAGCTGCCAGCTGCCCAGCCCGGTCCACGCCGCCGACCAGGACTGCCGCAGGGCGGACGGCGGCAGGGAGCTGCCCAACCAGCACGCCCACGCGGAGAGGGCCGCGGCCCCCACGACCAGCACGGCCCCGGTGCGCCGGACGGCCGACGAGGCGACGTCGGGTCCGAGCGGGGCGGCGGTGCGGGGCACGTCGTCCACCCTCACCTGCAGGCGACGACGGCGGAATCGGGGTGTCCCCCCATCGCACCCCGGATCCTGCGCCCCCCGCCTCAGGGGGTAGACCCCCGCAGCCTGGGCGGCCGCGGTGCCCGGCGGAGGTCGGAGCGGATGACCGACGGCGCGGGACGGGCGACGATGGGCCGGTGGAGCTCGAAGCGGTCCGGGGGGACATCACCACGGAGCACGTCGACGCGATCGTGAACGCGGCGAACTCGTCGCTGCTCGGCGGCGGCGGTGTCGACGGCGCCATCCACGCCGCGGCGGGTCCGCGGCTGCTCGCCGCGTGCCGCGAGCTGCGGGCCACCACGCTGCCGAAGGGCCTGCCCGTGGGCGACGCCGTCGCCACTCCGGGGTTCGACCTGCCGGCGCGGTGGGTGGTCCACACCGTCGGTCCCAACCGGCACGCCGGCCAGGACGACCCCGAGCTGCTGGCGTCGTGCTTCCGCCGCTCGCTCGACGTCGCTGCCGAGGTCGGCGCGGAGAGCGTCGCGTTCCCCGCGGTCAGCGCCGGGGTGTACGGCTGGGACGTGACGCAGGTGGCCCGGGTGGCGGTCGCGACCGTGCGGGAGTGGGGCCGGACGCACCAGGGCGGTCCGGGCACGGTGCGGTTCCTGCTGTGGAACGACGCGGCGCTCCGTGCGTTCGCCACCGCGCTGGAGGAGTGACCTCGGCGCCTGCCGCGTCCCGCCGTCGGGCGGTCAGCCCCGCAGCGCCTCCACGGCGGCCGCGACGTCGTCGTCGTCGTTCCTCACGTGGAAGGACAGACGTGCGCAGCCGCCCCGTGCCGCTGCTCTGAGCCCGGCCCGCGCCAGGCGCGCACCGCCTGACCCGTCGGGGTCGGGCAGGGAGACGATGGCGCTCCCGGCCGGCTCGAGGTCCAGGCCGGCGCGCAGCGCGTCGGCGAGCGCGACGTCGTGGCCGCGGACGGCATCGGGCACCGGCCCGGCCAGCTCGTCGGCGAACGCCTCGAGGGCGGGGGTCGCACCGAGCCAGCACAGCCATGCGGGGGAGAGGTCGAAGCGCCGGGAGTCGTCCGCCAGGCGCAGGTCGTGGCCGTAGACGGACGACCACACGTCGGCACCGGCGTACCAGTTGGCATGCACCGGCCGCAGCCGGTCGCGGGCCTGCGGGCCGGCGGTGAGGAACGTGACGCCGCGCGGCGCGCACAGCCACTTGTAGGCGCTGGTCACCGTGACGTCGAAACGGGTGGCGTCCACCGGTAGCCAGCCGGCCGCCTGGGTCAGGTCGGCGACGGTCAGCGCGCCGACCCGGCGGGCGGCCTCGACCACGGCGTCGGTGTCGGCGATCGCGCCGTCGTACGACTGGACCAGGGAGAACGCCACGACGTCCGTGCTCGGACCGATCCGGTGGGCGAGCTCGGCGAGCGGCACGGCGCGCACCCGGAGGTCGGTACGGACGAGGAACGGGTACGTGACGGACGTGAAGTCGCCCTCGACGGTCAGCACCTCCGCCCCCGCGGGGAGGCTGGTGGCGACCATGCCGACCAGGGCGGCCGTCTGCGCCGCGACCGCGACGTCGGACGTGGGTACGCCGACGATGCGGGCGAACGCCGCGCGGCTGGCGGCGACCGCGGCGTCGTAGTCGGCCAGGTCGTGCTCGGCACGGCTCCAGCGCTCGACGCCGTCGACCAGCGCGGCGACCGTCCCGGCCACGGGCAGCCCGCACGTGGCGGCGTTGAGGTACCCGCGGGTCGGAGCGAAGCGGGCGCGGAGGGCGTCGAGCGTCATGACGACGAGCGTCCCGGTCGCCCGACCATCACACAACGGCGAATGTGGCACCGAGTCCATCCATCGTCGTTATGCTCCCGCACCATGGGGAGATCGGGAGGGCGTGGTGCCGCCGGGGCGACGGCCCGTGAGGCGAGCGTCCGCGAGGGGGCCGTCCGCGAACGGGCCGTCCGTGGGGCCGTCCGCGAGGGGGCCGTCCCGGAGCCGATCGCCGCCGACGGGGTGGACGGGGTGGGCGCCCTCGCCGGGCTGGACGTCGGCGGCCTGCGGCTGCTGCAGGCGATCGCCGAGCACGGCACCCTGACCGCGGCGGCGGCAGTGCTGGGAACCAGCCAGCCGGCAGTGTCCCAGCACGTCCGGCGCCTGGAGCGCCGCCTCGGCACGGCGCTGCTCGACCGCTCCGGCAGGCGCGTGCGGCTCACCGAGGCCGGTGCGGTGCTGGCCGCGCACGGTCAGACCGTGAACGCGGCGGTGCGCGCGGCGGCCGCGCAGGTGACGGCGCTGACCGGGCTGCGCGCCGGGGTGGTGCGGGTGGTCGCGTTCCCGTCGTCGTCGGCCACGCTGGTGCCGCTCGCGCTCGCCCGGCTGCGCCGCGAGCATCCCGGGCTGACGGTGACGCTGGACGAGGCCGAACCGCCCGAGGCGCTCGCCCGGCTGCGCGCCGGCACGTGCGACCTCGCAGTGACGTTCGCCTACGGCTCGGCCGGCTCGACGGCCGCCCCGGGCCTCGCACCACGGACCGACGCGGCCGCGGACGCCGCCCGGGAAGGGGAGCTGTCCGGGCTCGTCGCGCGGCACCTGCTCGACGACCCGACGCTCGCCGTGCTCCCCGCGGACCACCCGCGCGCTGACGACCCGCAGCTGTCGCTGTCCGACCTGGCGGACGAGACGTGGATCGCCGGCTGCCCCCAGTGCCGCGGTCACCTGCTGCACTCCGCCGCGGCGTGCGGCTTCGCCCCCGAGATCGCGTACGCGACCGACGACTACGTCGCCGTGCTGTCCCTGGTCGCCGCCGGGCTCGGCGTCGCTCTGCTGCCGCGGCTGGTGCGCCAGACGGGGGAGCGGCACCCGGGCGTCGTGCTGCGGCCGGCCGCCGGCACGTCGGCCCGACGCGTCTACGCCGTGACGACGCCGGACCTGATCCGCGTCCCGGCGGTCGCCGCGACCCTCGACGCGCTCGCGGCCGCCGCCCCGGCGACCACCGTGGCCGTCAGCGGCTGAGCACGCCGTCCAGCTGCAGTGCCGAGGCGATGGTGCGCACCACGCCGTTGGCGTTGTTGCCCGGTGCGACGTAGCGCGCCTCGGCCCGCACCTGCGGGTGCGCGTTGTCCATGGCGAACGACCACGCGGACGCCTGGAGCAGCCCGAGGTCGTTGAGGTAGTCGCCGAACGCCATCGTCTGCTCGCGCGTCACGCCGAGCGCCCGCTGCGCGGCCTGCAGGGCGTGCCCCTTGTCGGCGCTCGGGCTCATCACGTCCACCCAGTGCTCGCCGGAGACCACCACGCGGACCGGGCCGTCGAACCGTGCGAGGGCGGGGGCGGCGCCGTGCTCGGCGGAGCCGAAGTCGTAGATCGCCAGCTTGAGCACCTCGTCGTCGACCGCCCGCAGGTCCTCGACCAGCTCCAGCCGCGCGTAGTACGGCTCCGCCTGCTCGACGAACGCCCGGTCGGTGCGCTCGACGTACGCCGACCGCTTGCCGCACAGCACGGTGCCGACGTCGGCGCCGGAGGCCGCCAGCTGCCGCACGGCATCGACCACCGGCAGGGCGGCGTCCCGGCTCACGCCGTCCGAGCTGAGCTCCTGCTCGTCGCGCACGACGTAGGCGCCGTTCTCCGCGATGTACACCAGGTCGTCGCGGCCGAACTGCCGGCGCAGCGTCGCGTACTGCCTCCCCGATGCGGGGCACAGCACCACACCGCGCTCGTGCAGCGCGTCGAGCAACGGCCAGAAGCTCGGGTCGATCCGCTTCTGGTCGTCCAGCAGCGAGCCGTCCATGTCCACCGCGATCAGCCGGACGTCCGGGACGGTCCCGAGCGCGGGCGGGTCGAGGACGGGCTGGTCGGCTGGGGTCACCCGTCGATTGTCGCCGACGACGTCCCCGGGGCGGACCGGAGCCAGGCCTGGACGGCGGCCACCACCGGGCCGTCGGCCGGTGCGTGCGCACCCGGGACGAGCGTGAGCGTCAGTGGACCCGCGACCGTGGACAGGTGCGTGCGCAGCTCGTCGGGCGTGCCGAACGGGTCCCGGTCGCCGCTCACGGCGAGCACGGGGACGGTGATCCGCGGCAGGTGCTCCACGCGGAGCCGCTCCGGCCGACCGGGCGGGTGCAGCGGGTAGGACAGCAGCACGAGCCCGGCGACCGTCAGCTCGTCGGCGACGGCCATCGAGCACATCCGGCCGCCGAACGAGCGGCCGCCGACCAGCAGCTGCTCGGTGCCGACCCCGAGGTCGGCGGCGAACGTGGCGGCCAGGCGTCCGACGGCCGTGACCGCGGCACCGGCCGACCGCGGCAGGTCCACGCGGCGCACCGGGAACGGGGCGAGGGCGCGCTCGAGGGTGACGAGCGTCCGGTGGTCGCGGGTGGCACCGGCCCCCGGGGCGAGCAGCAGCCCGGCGGGGGTCACGACTGGGATGACGGGTTGGCCAGGGCGGTGCGGACACCGTCCTCCGGCCGGCCGAGGAACACCGGCCGGCGGTGCGTCAACGCGTCCCAGGCCGCCTTCCACGACGCCGGCACCTCGCGCAGCCGCCACACCACCGCCTGCCGTGGCGTGACGGAGGCGGCCGACACCCCGACGCCCGTCGAGTCGATCCCCGCAGCCCGGCACGAGAACAGCGCCCGCCGCAGGTGGTAGTCCTGCGTCACCACCACCGCGGAGGTCACGCCGAAGATCTGCCGGGCGCGCACGCAGCTGTCGTGGGTGTCGAACCCCGCGGCGTCACGGACGATCTTCGCGTCCGGCACGCCGTGCTGCAGCAGCCAGGTACGCATCGCCCCCGGCTCGTCGTGGTACGGCGTCGAGTTGTCGCCGCTGACCAGGATCACCTGCACCGTGCCGGCCGCGAACAGCTGGCGCGCCGCCTCCAGGCGACGGGCGAGGTACACCGACGGGGTGCCGTCCGGCTCCAGGCCGGCGCCGAGCACCAGGGCCACCGGCTTCGGGGCGACCGAGGCGACGCCCGGCTGCACCGCCGCCTGACCGACGGCCTGGACCACCAGCACCGGACCGAGCCCGACGACGAGGGCACCCGCCAGCGCCCACCACCACGGTCGGCGCAAGCGTGCCGAGGACGGGGCGGGAGCGGCTGGCACGGGCCGAGCGTAGGCCTCGGGGCTACCGTCCGACATGTGAACGGTGAGTCGAACGGTGCGCAGGACGGTGCTCGCGGACGAGTGGTGATGCCGGTCCGCTGGTCGGACGTCGACCTGTTCGGGCACGTGAACAACGCGGCGTTCCTGCGGTACCTGGACGACGCCCGGTTCACCCTGTTCCCGCAGATGGGCGTCGACGAGTCGGGGGCGCTGACCGCCTCGCTGCTGGTGGTGGCCAAGCACGAGATCGACTACCTGGCGCCGCTGACGTTCCGTCCCGTGCCCTTCGTCGTCGAGGTGTGGGTGCCGCGCACCGGCCGGTCGTCGGTGGACATCGCCTACGAGATCCGGGACGCACCGGAGGACGGCGCCGTCTGCCTGCGGGCACGCACCCGGATGGTGCAGCTCGACGCCGCCACCCACCTGCCGCGGCCGTTCACCGACGAGGAGCGGGCGGCGTTCGAGGCGTACGCGGGCCCGGAGCCACAGCTGCACGGCTGGTGACTCCCGTTGTCTCAGGCCCCGTCAGCCCAGCACCAGCCGGATGGCTACGGCGAGGCGCTCGCGGTAGGTGCCGGGGTCGTCGACCTGGTGCTTGAGGCCGACGGACGTGCTGATCAGCGTCTGAGCGACGGCCTCCGCACGGGCCGGGTCGGCGCCCGGAGGCCCTGCCGCGACGGCCTCCGTCACCAGGGTGGCGAAGCGCCGAGGTGCCTCGTCGACGACGGGTCCGAGGAGGGCCGGGTTGTCCTCGATCACCACGGAGATGTCCGCCAGGGGTCCCAGGTAGCGGCCGGTCCACTGCTGGAACGCGTCGAGCAGCCGGTCCGGCAGCGGCTGGTCGGTGTCCGCGAGGATGCGGTCCGCCGCCGCCAGGTCGGCCTCCAGCGACCGGGAGACGGCGGCGCGGAACAACGCCTCCTTGGAGCGGAACAGGAAGTACAGCCCCGGGCGGGAGATGTGCGCCGCCTCCGCCACATCGTCCATCGACGTCTTGCGGTAGCCGAACCGGCTGAACGTGGCGAGCGCGGACTCGAGGACGGCGTCGCGCCGGCCCGCGGCTTCGGTGCCGGGACGACCGGCGGCGGCCTCGTCGAGCGTCATGGCACGAGGTTAGGGGCGTTCCGACGTGCTAGACAACATATACTTAAGACGTATAGTGCGGCAGTGACCAACGAGCACCTCATCACCACCGGGTTCACCTCCGAGAGCACGGCCGCGGACGTCGTCCGGGGGTTGGACCTGGGCGGGACGGTCGTCGTCGTCACCGGGGCGTCCTCCGGCCTCGGCGCCGAGACGGCCCGTGCCTTGGCATCCGCCGGGGCCGACGTGACCCTCGCCGTGCGCGACGCCGACGCGGGCGCCGCCACGGCGGAGGCGATCGCGCAGTCGACGGGACGGCGGCCGGCCGTCCGCCGTCTCGACCTGGCCGACCGGGCCTCGGTGCGGGACTTCGTCGAGGGCTGGTCCGGCCCGCTGCACCTGCTGGTGAACAACGCCGGGCTGGTGACCAGCGGCCTCGAGCGGACGGCCGACGGCTGGGAGCTGCAGCTGGCGACCAACCACCGGGGACACCTGCAGCTGGCCGTCGGTCTGCGCCCGGCGCTCGCGGCGGGCGCCGCCCAGCGCGACGGTGCACGCATCGTCGCCCTCAGCTCCACGGCGCACATGCGTGCCGGGATCGACTTCGACGACCTCCAGTTCCGCGGGCGGGCCTACGACCCGCAGCTGGCCTACGCGCAGTCGAAGACGGCGAACTCCCTGTTCGCGGTGGAGGCGACGAGGCTGTGGGCGGACGACGGGATCGTCGCCAACGCGGTCAACCCCGGAGGGGTCGCCACCGGCCTGCAGCGTCACTTCAGCGCAGCGCAGCGGGCCTCGCTCGACGCCGCCGAGGCGGCCGGTGTCTTCCGGTACAAGTCCGTGGCACAGGGCGCGGCCACCACCCTCGTCGCCGCGGTCGCGCCCGAGCTGGCCCGTACCGGCGGCCACTACCTGGACGACGGCCGGGAGGCGTACACCGTGCCGAACGACGCCGACCTGGCGGACCACCCGCACGGCGTGAAGCGGTGGGCGCTCGACCCGGCGACCGCCGAGCGGCTGTGGGTCGTGTCGCTGCACCTGCTGGGCTCGTGAACGCGGCCCTGCCGGCACCTCAGCCGAGCAGCCGCGCCCGCTCGTCCAGCAGTCGCGCGACCAGGGCGGGGACGGCCTGGTCGATCGGTTCGCGGATCACCTCGGTGGCGAGGTGGTCGTACGGCGTCGGCTCGGCGTTCACCACCACCAGCCGGGCGCCCCGGTCCACCGCGAGGCCGGCGAGGCTGGCCACGGGCTGCACGGTCAGCGTGGTGCCGATCGCGACGAACACCTCGGCATCCGTCGCCGCGTTCACGGCCCGCTCCAGCGCCTCGTCGGGAAGCCGCTCGCCGAAGTAGACGATGTCCGGCTTGAGCACGCCTACCCCGCACTCGGTGCACCGCGGGTCGGGCTCGTCGGCCAGGCGGGCCAGCACCTGCTCGGTCGGCCAGCGCGCGCCGCAGCGCATGCACGACGTCGTGGTCAGCGTGCCGTGCAGCTCGACGACGTGCCCCGGGTCGGACCCGGCACGCTGGTGCAGGCCGTCGAAGTTCTGCGTCAGCGCCGCGATCAGCAGGCCCGCACGCTCCAGCTCGACCAGCGCGCGGTGCGCGGCCGTCGGCTGCGCCGCCCACGCCGGATGGTCCCGCCACATCGCCCAGCCGCGCGCCCGGACGTCGGCGGAGGCCATGTACCGGCCGATCTCGAGGAGCTCGGCGGCGGCGGGGTCCTGCGTCCACACGCCCTGCGGTCCGCGGAAGTCGGGGATGCCCGAGCCGGTGGAGATGCCCGCCCCGGTGAGGACGGTGACGGTCGGCTGCGGGCCGTGGTGGTGGTCGTGGTGGTCGCTCATCGCGCCGCCGACCGTACGCCGGTGCGGGACGGGTGCGGTGCGTCGTACCGGCGGCACTAGGACCTAGGTCCCAGGTCGCTTTACGGTGTGACCGTGGCAGTGGGGGAAGGTGCGGTGGGGGAGCACGAGGGGCGCGGCCGCGGGGCGGGTCGTCCTGGTCGTGGTTCGGAGGCAGACCTCGGCGACGGTGAGGGTGGTGTCCTGCTGTCGGCGATCCTCGGCATGGCCGGGGACCTCGACGTGGCCAGCCTGCTCGAGCGCTTCGTCGCGGCGAGCGCCGAGCTGACCGGTGCGCGGTACGGCGCGATCAACATCGTCGACGACACGGGGACGTCCATCACCTTCGTCCAGACCGGCGTGGACCCGGCGACGGTCGCCGCACTCGGCCACCCGCCGCACGCGTGGGGCGTGCTCGGCTCGATCCCCGACCAGGGCGTCCTGCGGCTCGACGACCTCACCGACCACCCGCACTTCCGCGGGCTGCCGGCCGCGCACCCGCCGATGGGCCCCTTCCTCGGCGCCGCGGTCCGGGGGCGGGGCCAGCGGTACGGCACCCTCTACCTGGCGGACAAGCCCGGCGGGTTCGGTCAGCAGGACGAGGGCGTGGTGCTCACGCTCGCGGCGGCCGCGGCCGTCGCCGTGCAGAACGCCGCCCTGTACCAGCTGCAGGTGCGCCGGCAGCGGTGGGCGCAGGCGGCCGCGCAGATCTCGACGATGCTGCTCGAGGGCGCCGACGCGGAGGACGTGCTGCAGGCCGTCGCCGACGCGGCGCGCCAGGTGGACGGTGCCGACGGGACGGTGCTGATCCTGCCGACCCCGGACGAGGCGCTGATCGTCGAGATCGTCTCCGGTGACGCGGACGACCTGCTCGGCCTGGACGTGTCCGACGAGCCGGTGGTCCGCCAGGTGTTCGGCGGGCTGGACGGGCACGTCAGCTCGGCGGCCGCCGTGACGCCGGGCTCACCGCTGGGTCGGTACGGACCGATGCTGCTCGCGCCGTTGCGTACCGAGGGGCAGGGGGTCGGCGTGCTGGCGGTGCTGCGGCGCCCGGGCGCGCTGCCGTTCGAGCCGGACGACGTCGAGCTCGCCACGTCCTTCGCGCAGCAGGCAGCGCTCGCCTTCGTGCTGGCCGAGGCGCAGCACCTGCGCGGTCAGGCGGCGCTGCGCGGCGAGCGGGCACGGATCGCGCGGGACCTGCACGACCTGGCGATCCAGCAGCTGTTCGCCGCCGGCATGCAGGTCGAGGCCGTCTCGAGCAACCCGTCGGAACCCGTGGGCGCCGGCGTCGCCCGGGCCCTGGACGAGGTCACGGAGCACATCGACGCCGGCATCCGGCAGATCCGGGTGATCGTGCGTGCGCTCGACGACCCGGACGCCAGCGTGCCGCTGGTGGCGCGCATCCGGGCCGAGGTGGAGATCGCGCGCGGGGCCCTCGGGTTCACCCCGGCGCTGTCGGTGCAGGTGGACGGGGTCGAGCTCGACGTCGAGGACGAGGGGGAGCCGGCCGGACCGGTCGACGCCCTCGTCGCACCCGGACGGGCCAACAACGTGGTGGCGGTGGTCCGGGAGGGGCTGGCCAACGTGGCGCGGCACGCGCGGTCCCGACGGGTCGACGTGCGGCTGCGGGTCACCTCCGGACCGGGCGGCTCCGTGGTCGTCGAGGTCGAGGACGACGGGGTCGGCGTGCCGGCCGCCCCGGAGCGCTCGTCGGGCACCAAGAACCTGGCGCTGCGTGCCCAGGAGGCGGGCGGCTCGTTCTCGCTGCTGCGCCCGCCGTCGGGCCGCGGTGCGCTGCTGCGCTGGTCGGCACCGCTCGACTGAGCCCGTCCCGCGCCGCTGCCGGCCCGACCCCGACGCGGCCGTCACGCCTGCGGCGAACACGGGACGACCGGGCTGCACCCCGCCGTTAGCATCGAACAACGCCGCTTCGTCGGCTCCGTGCAGCCCACGCGCGCGGGTCCCGAAGCTCGCCGCTCGTGAGGAGTGCACATGTTCGAGAGATTCACCGACCGAGCCCGTCGCGTGGTCGTCCTCGCCCAGGAAGAGGCGCGGATGCTCAACCACAACTACATCGGCACCGAGCACATCCTCCTGGGCCTGATCCACGAGGGTGAGGGTGTCGCGGCCAAGGCGCTGGAGTCCCTCGGCATCTCGCTCGAGGCGGTCCGTGCGCAGGTGATCGAGATCATCGGCGAGGGTCAGCAGGCCCCGTCCGGTCACATCCCGTTCACCCCGCGCGCCAAGAAGGTGCTGGAGCTGTCCCTGCGCGAGGCGCTGCAGCTCGGCCACAACTACATCGGCACCGAGCACATCCTGCTCGGCCTGATCCGCGAGGGTGAGGGCGTCGCCGCCCAGGTGCTGGGCAAGCTCGGCGCCGACCTGAACCGCGTCCGCCAGCAGGTGATCCAGCTCGTCTCCGGCTACCAGGGCAAGGAGCCCGTGGCGTCCGGCGGCCCGGCCGAGGGCCAGCCCTCCGGCAGCGCCGTGCTGGACCAGTTCGGCCGCAACCTGACCCAGGCCGCCCGCGACGGCAAGCTCGACCCGGTCATCGGGCGCGAGAAGGAGATCGAGCGGGTCATGCAGGTGCTGTCCCGCCGCACCAAGAACAACCCGGTGCTGATCGGGGAGCCCGGCGTCGGCAAGACGGCCGTCGTCGAGGGCCTCGCGCAGGACATCGTCCGCGGGGACGTCCCCGAGACGCTGAAGGACAAGCAGCTGTACACGCTCGACCTCGGCGCCCTGGTGGCCGGCTCCCGGTACCGCGGTGACTTCGAGGAGCGCCTGAAGAAGGTGCTCAAGGAGATCCGCACCCGCGGCGACATCATCCTGTTCATCGACGAGATCCACACCCTCGTCGGGGCGGGTGCCGCCGAGGGCGCCATCGACGCCGCCAGCATCCTCAAGCCGATGCTGGCCCGCGGCGAGCTGCAGACCATCGGTGCGACCACGCTCGACGAGTACCGCAAGTACGTCGAGAAGGACCCGGCCCTGGAGCGCCGCTTCCAGCCGATCCAGGTGGCCGAGCCGACGCTCGCGCACACCATCGAGATCCTCAAGGGCCTGCGGGACCGGTACGAGGCGCACCACCGCGTCTCCATCACCGACTCCGCGCTGGTCGCCGCCGCCACGCTGGCGGACCGGTACGTCAACGACCGGTTCCTGCCGGACAAGGCGATCGACCTGGTCGACGAGGCGGGCGCGCGCCTGCGCATCCGCCGCATGACGGCCCCGCCGGAGCTGCGCGAGCTGGACGAGGAGATCGCCAAGACGCGCCGCGACAAGGAGTCGGCGATCGACGAGCAGGACTTCGAGAAGGCCGCGCGCCTGCGCGACACCGAGAAGCAGCTCGGCCTGCGCCGCACCGAGAAGGAGAAGGCGTGGAAGAACGGTGACCTCGACGCCGTCGCAGAGGTGGACGAGGAGCTGATCGCCGAGGTGCTGGCCAACGCCACGGGCATCCCGGTGTTCAAGCTGACCGAGGAGGAGTCCAGCCGGCTCCTGCGCATGGAGGAGGAGCTGCACAAGCGCGTCGTCGGGCAGGACCAGGCGATCCACGCGCTGTCGCAGGCGATCCGTCGTACGCGTGCCGGCCTGAAGGACCCGAAGCGGCCCGGTGGGTCGTTCATCTTCGCCGGACCCACGGGCGTCGGGAAGACGGAGCTGGCCAAGGCGCTCGCCGAGTTCCTGTTCGGGGACGAGGACGCGCTGATCCAGCTCGACATGAGCGAGTTCTCCGAGAAGCACACGGTCTCGCGGCTGTTCGGCTCGCCCCCCGGCTACGTCGGGTACGACGAGGGTGGTCAGCTCACCGAGAAGGTGCGCCGTCGTCCGTTCTCCGTCGTCCTGTTCGACGAGGTGGAGAAGGCCCACGCGGACATCTTCAACTCGCTGCTGCAGATCCTCGAGGACGGTCGCCTGACCGACTCGCAGGGCCGGGTGGTCGACTTCAAGAACACCGTGATCATCATGACCACCAACCTCGGCACGCGGGACATCGCCAAGGGCATGCTGACCGGCTTCCAGGCCGGCGGCGACCTGTCGACGTCCTACGAGCGGATGAAGACCAAGGTCAACGACGAGCTCAAGACGCACTTCCGTCCGGAGTTCCTCAACCGCGTCGACGACGTGGTGGTGTTCCCGCAGCTGTCGCAGCCGGAGATCTTCGCGATCGTCGACCTGATGGCGGCCAAGCTGGACGCCCGCCTGCGCGACAAGGACATGGGCATCGAGCTCACCCCGGCGGCCAAGAAGCTGCTGTCGGAGAAGGGCTACGACCCGGTGCTCGGGGCACGGCCGCTGCGCCGCGCCATCCAGCGGGACGTCGAGGACGCGCTGTCCGAGAAGATCCTGTTCGGCGAGCTGAAGTCCGGTCAGCTGGTGATCGTGGACGCCGAGGGCGAGGGCCTGCTCGGGGAGTTCACCTTCCGTGGCGTGCCGATCGGCGACCGGGGCAAGCAGCCGGTGGCCGTGGGTGCCTCGGTGGGGACCCCCAACTCCGGCATCGACGTGCCGCCGGCCCCGCCGGCCCCGTCGCTCGGTGACGGTGGGACCGGCCTGATGCCGGCCTGACGCACCACAGCGGTCCCGAGAGGGCCTCGTCCCGGTTCGCCGGGGCGGGGCCCTCTCGTCGTCCCTGGGATGCACGAGCGTCGGGCGGGCCTGCGCGGCACGCTTGGCGGCGTAGGACGATGGTCCCGGAGGGCTCGACGGCATCGGCGCAGGTGGCGCGATCGGGCGACCGGATGGTGACCCGGGGTCGTGCCGAGGGGCCCTGACGTGCCAGGATCGCCCGCTCGTGGAGCACAGTCGCGGTCAGTCCGCCCCCAGGAGCATCTTCCGGCGCACCTCTCCGGAGGACGCGCTCGCCGCGACGCACGACCCGCACCGGCAGCTGCGGCGGACGCTGACCCCCTGGGACCTGGCCGTGATGGGCGTCGCGGTGGCGGTCGGCGCGGGCATCTTCTCGGTCGGTGCGACGGCGGCGGCGAACTACGCCGGCCCGGCCGTCATCGTCTCGTTCGTCGTCGCCGCCATCGTCTGCGGCCTCGCGATCATGTGCTACGCCGAGTTCGCGTCCTCGCTGCCGATCGCCGGGTCGGCGTACACGTTCTCGTACGCGACCATGGGCGAGGGCGTCGCCTGGGTGATCGGGTGGGACCTGATCCTCGAGATGCTGCTGGCCGCCGCGGTGATCGCCAAGTTCTGGGGCGTGTACGTCGGGGACGCGCTGCACCTGTTCGGGATCGACGTCCCGATGTCCTTCCATGTCGGTGGGGTGAGCGTCGAGTGGGGACCGGTGCTCGTCGTCGCCATCTTCACCACGCTGCTGGCGATCGGCACCCGGCTGTCTACCCGCGTGAACGCGGTGTTCACGGCCCTGAAGGTGGGCATCACGCTGTTCGTCGTCGTCGCCGGCTTCGCCTACGTCAAGGCCGCGAACTACCACCCGTTCGTGCCGCCGTCGCAGCCGTCCACGGCCGGCACCTCGGCGCTGCACCAGTCGCTGTTCGGCTGGCTGCTCGGCTGGGCCCCGGCCACCTACGGCGCCGCGGGCATCCTCTCCGGCGCCGCGCTGGTGTTCTTCGCGTTCATCGGGTTCGACGTCGTCGCCACCACCGCCGAGGAGACCAAGGACCCGCAGCGCACCATGCCGCGCGGCATGCTCGGCGGCCTCGGCGTGGTGACCGTGCTGTACATCCTGGTCAGCGTCGTGGTCACCGGGATGGTGCCGTACACGGATCTGGCCAAGTCGGCGAGCCCGTCGCTGACCACGGCCTTCGTGCTGGTCGGTGCGACGTGGGCCGGGAAGGTGATCTCCGTCGGCATCGTGCTGGGCCTGACGTCTGTGGTGATGGTGCTGCTGCTCGGGCTGACCCGGATCGTGTTCGCGATGAGCCGCGACGGGCTGCTGCCGCGCGGCCTGTCCCGGACCTCGCCGCGGTTCGGCACGCCGGCGCGGCTGCAGGTCGGTGCCGGCGTGGTGGTCGCGCTGATCGCCGGCCTCTCGCAGGTGCACCTGCTCGAGGAGATGATCAACATCGGCACGCTGTCCGCGTTCGTGTTGGTCAGCTTCGGGGTGCCGGTGCTGCGCAAGCTGCGTCCCGACCTGCCGCGCGGGTTCCGGGTGCCGTGGTCGCCGGTGCTGCCGTGGATCTCCGGCGTCGCCTGCCTGTGGCTGATGCTCAACCTGACGACGCTGACCTGGCTGCGGTTCGCCGTGTGGCTGGCGGTCGGCGCGGTGGTCTACGCCACGTACTCCTACCGGCACAGCCGGCTGGGGCGCGGCGAGGTGGTGCAGGCGCGCGAGGAGGACTCGCTGCTCTGACGGCCGGTGGGCTGCGGGTTGCAGCCCCGTCGTCGTCCCGTCCTCGTGCTTTCGTCGTCCTGTCGTCGTCGGGGCGTCGTCCGGCCGGTGAACGTTGGACGAACACTGCGCGCACCCACCCGTCCGGCCGTATGCCGTTGGTCGTGCGGGATGGACCATGCTCCGCGTGCCGAACGACGTGAACCTCCTGGTCCGAGCCGCGCGCGCGACGGGCGCGACCCGTCCCGCCGTGATGCGAGACCTGGTCCGACCGCTGACCGTGACCGACGGGACCACCCCGATGAACGAGCTCGAGGTGCTGTTCCGGTCGCCGCACCTGCCGTGCATCGGCGTGCAGGACCCCGACGACCCGTCGCGGCTGGGCCTGCTGACCCGCACCCGGTTCGCCGAGGCGATGACCGGACGGCTGGGCTTCGGCCGGGCGGTGCTGACCCGGCAGCCGGTGGCGCAGGTGGCCGACTGGAACCCGCTGGTGGTGGACGAGCAGACGGCGGTGGTGGAGACGGCGGTCCGGGCGATCGAGCGGCCCGTCGAGTCGCGGTTCGACGAGGTGCTGGTGCGGGCGGACGCCTGGCAGATGGTCGGCACCGGAGACCTGATCGGCGCCCTGGTCGCGGCGCTGACCGGCCGCTCGCTGCACGACCCGCTGACGGGGCTGCCGTCCCGGGAGCTGGTGCGGCACACGATGCGGGACTGGGCCAAGCTGCTGCGGGGCACGCAGCGCCGTCTGGTGGTGCTGCTGGTGGACGTCGTGGAGTTCGGCGCGATCAACGCGGCGCACGGTGAGGCCGTCGGCGACCTGGTGCTCCGCGCGATCGCCGAGCGGCTGACCCAGGTGGTGCCGAGCGGGTTCCTGGTGGGCCGCACGGGCGGCGACGAGTTCATGGTGCTGGGGCTGCTGCCCGCCGCCGTCGAGTCCCGGGCACCGGCGCAGCGCGAGGAGCTGCGGGTGCAGGTGGCCGCGGGGCTCGCCGGCTCGCCGGAGGACGGGACGGAGGGGCTGCTGCCACCGCTGCGCGTGGTCGCGGCGGCGTCGACCCCGGGCTGGGCGGACCTGGACCTGCTGATGCAGGACGCGCAGCGGGCGATGCGGCTGGCCAAGCGCGGTGGTGAGGGGCTGGCGCGGTCGGCGGGAGCCGCCTGACGGGTGTCGGTGGTGGCTGGCAGGGTGGCGGGCATGGCGGCGACCCGGTCAGCGCAGGTGGGAGTCGGCGTGCGGGGAGCGGCGCGCGCTCGGGGCGGCGTGCGGCGCCTGCCCCGCAGCACGCCGGAGGAGCAGGGCGTCGACCCGTGTGCGCTGAGCGCGACCCTGGACGCGCTGCTGCGGCAGCCGGAGCTGCACTCGCTGATGGTGCTGCGGCGCGGCCACGTGGTGGCGGAGGGCTGGGCAGCGCCGTTCGGTCCCGAGCGGCGGCACCAGCTGTTCTCGCTGAGCAAGAGCGTCACGTCGACGGCGGTCGGGCTGGCGGCGGCGGAGGGTCTGCTGACGGTCGACGACCGGGTGGTGGACCTGCTCGGCGTGCCGGAGCGGGAGGGCGGCCACCTCGGCGAGCTGCGGGTGCGGCACCTGCTGACGATGACGACGGGGCACGACACCGACCCCTCCCAGGCGGTGTTCTCGGCTGCGGATTGGGTGCAGGCGTTCCTGGACCAGCCCCTCAGCCACCGGCCCGGCACGCACTTCGTCTACAACACCGCCGCCACGTACGTGCTGTCGGCGATCGTGCAGCGGCTCACCGGGCAGCGGGTGCTCGGCTGGCTCCGGCCCCGGCTGCTGGCGCCGCTCGGCATCACCGGGGCGACGTGGGAGCGCAGCCCGCAAGGCATCGACACCGGCGGCTCCGGGCTCTCGCTGCGCACCGAGGACGTGGCGGCGTTCGGGCAGCTGTACCTGCAGGACGGCGTCTGGCAGGGGCACCGGCTGCTGCCGGAGGGCTGGGTGGCCGAGGCGACGCGGTTCCAGGTGCCCAACGGCGACCCCGTGACGGGAGGGGACTGGTGGCAGGGGTACGGCTACCAGTTCTGGCGCTGCCGGCACGGCGCGTACCGCGGTGACGGGGCGTTCGGGCAGTACTGCGTGGTGCTGCCGGAGCAGGACGCGGTGGTGGTGATGACGTCCGGCCTCGCCGAGATGCAGGCGCCGCTGGACGCGCTGTGGGACCACCTGCTGCCCGGCCTGCACGACGAGCCGCTGGCGCCCGATCCGGACGGGCGTGCGGCCCTGCAGCGGCGGTTGGGCGAGCTGCGGCTCGACCCACCCACCGGGCGGGACACCACGGTCACCGGCGCACACCTGGCGGGACGGACCGTGGCGTTCGGCGCGAACGCGCTCGGGGTGACGCACGCGGTGCTCGATGCGGGCGAGGAGGAGGACCGGATCGCCGTCCGGGCCGGGCGGCGCACGTGGACGCTGCGAGCGGGTCACCGGGAGCCCGTCGCGCAGTCGGTCCGGCTGGCGCCGCGGGCGCCCTCGGCCGCTCTCGTCTCCGGCACGTGGACCGGCCCGGACGTCTACCTGCTGACCGTGCGGTACCCGGAGACGCCGTTCGTGTGGACGGTGCAGCTGGAGGTCTCCGGGGAGTCGGTCACCGTCAGCCCGAGCGTCAACGTCGCGTTCGGCGCCACCCGGCTGCCGGTGCTGACGGGGACGCTGGCGGGCGGCGGCTGACCGCCGTCAGGACCAGCGGAGGGTCGCCTCCGGCAGCGCCTCGACGAAGTCGCGGGTGTCCGGGTGCACCGGGTCGGCCAGCACGTCGCGCAGGCTGCCGGTCTGGACCAGCCGCCCCTCGGCCAGCACGTGCACCCGGGTGGTCAGCTGCTCGAGCAGCCGTACGTCGTGCGAGGCGAGCAGCAGCCCGATGCCTGCGGGACCGACCAGGGCGAAGATCTGCTCCGCGATGTGATGGCGCATGGCCGGATCGAGGGCCGTGAGCGGCTCGTCGAGCAGCAGCACGTCCGGCCGGGCTGCGAGGGCGCTCGCGATCGCCAGGCGCTGACGCTCGCCGCCGGACAGGGTGCCCACCTTGCGGCGGAGCACGTGCGTGGGCAGCTCCACGACGGCCAGGGCGCCCTCGGCGTCGCCGCCCGTGGAGCGGCCGGCGGCGCGCGCCTCGTCGAGCGCCAGGCGGAGGGCGCGCTCGGCGGTGTGCTCCGGGTCGGCGTTGGCCAGGCCGTTCTGGTGCACCGTCCGCAGCCGGGCCCGCAGCGCCTTGCGATCGCGTCGCGCCGGCTTCGCCACGCGGCGACCGTCGAACGTCACCGATCCTCGGCTCGGCACCAGCGCGCCGGCGAGGACCTGCACCAGCGTCGACTTGCCGACGCCGGACAGGCCGAGCAGCCCGAGCGCGTCACCAGGCGAGACGTCGACGTCCACCCCGGCCAGCACCGCGGCACCGCCGTAGCCGGCCCACACGTCCCTCGCCTGCAGCAGGCCCGTCCCGTTGCCCATGACCGTCCCTCGTCGCCGTCCGGACCGCCGCGGTCCCGGTGGCGTCCAACGACCGACGCCCCAGGAAGGATCCCACCGCAGGGTGAGCGGCTCATCACCAGGGGGTGTGCGCACGGGCCCGGCGGGCGCTGCGGTGGGCCGGGAGGCGGGGTGAGCGGCTCCCGGTGACACTGACCTGATGTCGGCCGAGGACGGATCGGGAGCCCGACGCCCGCGGCGACCCGGCCGTCGGGCGGCGGTGCTGGCGGGCGCAGCCGTCCTCGTCCTCCTCCTCGGCGCAGGGGCCGTGGTGCTCGGTGCGCGTGGTCGGCTGGTCCAGGCGACCGTGTCGTCGTCCCCGGGACGCGTCCCCGATGCCGGCACCGCCGGACCGACCGCGGACCCGACCGCCGGCCCGACCTCGTCGGCTGCGCCGCTGACCCCGACGGACGACTGGCACGTCGCCTCGCCGCCCGGGACGCACATCGAGGGCTATGCGGACCGCACCAGCGTCCGCACCGACGGCCAGGTGCAGCTGCGCGTGTCCGCGACGGGCAGGTCGTTCGGCGTGACGGTGCTCCGGATGGGGTCGTACGGCTCGTCGGCTGCGGCCCGCCTGGCACACGCCGGTCCGTTCCGGGTGGTGGCGCAGCCGGCGCCGACCGTCGTCGCCGACACCCGGACGGTCACCACGTCCTGGACCCCGACCGCGACCATCGCGGCGACAGGGTGGCCGCCGGGCGCGTACCTGCTGCGCCTCGAGGGGGACGACGGTGCCGAGGGCTACGTCCCGCTGACCGTGCGCTCGGACAGCACCGCCGGGAAGGTGGTGCTGGTCCAGGCCGTCACCACGTGGCAGGCCTACAACGACTACGGCGGCATGAGCCTCTACCACGGCAAGGACGGGATGCCGGCGAGCCGGTCGTTCGCCGTGACGTTCGACCGGCCCTACGCGGAGGCATCCGGCAGCGGCGACTTCCTCGGCAACGAGCTGCCTCTCGTGACCTTCGCCGAGCACCTCGGGCTTCCCCTCGCCTACGCGACGGACGTCGACCTGCAGGAGGACCCGCACCTGCTCGACGGCGCCCGCGCCGTCGTCTCCCCGGGGCACGACGAGTACTGGTCGACCTCGATGCGGCAGGCGCTGACCAGGGCCCGCGACGGCGGCACCAACGTGGCGTTCCTCGGCGCCAACGCCGTCTACCGGCACATCCGGTTCGGGTCCACACCGGTGGGACCGGATCGGCTGGAGATCGACTACAAGAGCACCGCGGACCCGATCACGGCGACCGACCCGTCCGAGTCGACGACGCAGTGGCGCTCCGGCCCCGTGCCGCGTCCGGAGAGCGACCTGGTCGGGGGCTTCTACCAGTGCAACCCGGTCAAGGCGCCGCTCGTCGTGGCGCACCGGCTGTCGTGGCTGACCGAGGGCCTGCAGCCCGGGCAGACGCTCGGCACGCTCGTCGGGCCGGAGTACGACCGGGTCGACCTGTCCGTGCCGACGCCGCACCCTCTCCAGGTCCTGTTCCACTCGCCCGTCACCTGCAAGCTCATGGGCCGGACCGTCCAGGACGCCGCGGACGTCACGTACTACACGGCGAGCAGCGGCGCGGGCGTCTTCGACGCGGGGACCAGCAAGTGGGTGTGCGCGCTGGACGACACGGCGTGCCAAGCCAGCTGGGGCGACCCGGCGACGTACCGGGTGGTGCGGCAGGTGACCGAGAGGTTGCTGACCGAGGCGGCGAACGGTCCGTTGGGACGGACGCACCCGGCGCAGGACACCACCGGTGGCACCCCGGGGCCCGACGACGGGGTCGCCGGCATCTCCGGAGGCGGCCCGACGCCCTGACTCCTCCGGGAGTGTGGGTCGGCCCCGGCCTGCTCAGTCGGTCCCGGCCTGCGCGGACCGCTGCAGCGCCCGGTCGGCGAGCGTGTCGGGCGTGCCGAACCGGTGGGCGGTGACGGTGGCGGACTGCTCCCGCAGGAACGTCAGCAGCTCCACCCGGCCGGACTCGGTGACGGGCTGGTGGTAGACCGCCAGGTCGGGTCGCGGTCCGGTGGCGTGGGCGAGCGCATCGGCGTCGCCGTCCACCAGGCGGATGCGGCCGGACGGCAGGGTCCGGACGGCGGCGAGCCACGTGGTGTCGTCCTCGGCGCGCACGGTGACGCCGAGGTCGTGCAGCACGGCGCCGAGCGGGGCGGGCAGCAGGTGGGACGTCGAGACCGTCACCTCGGCGCCGGCCACCAGCCCGGCGCCGACCACGCGCACCAGGGCGGCCACCGACCCGCGCCGACCGAGCCGCACCAGCACCGGCACCGGCCGGTAGCGCAGGACGTTGCGCTCCGCGCCGAGGGCGGTGACGTCGTCGGACCGGGAGAACACGTCGCGCCAGGCGAGGGCGTCGGAGGCGAGGGCCCGCTCGAGCGGACCGGCCGTGGCGGGCGTCGCGGCCTCGGACGGCGCGACGGGCGCGTCGTCGGAGGCGGACGACGAGGTCTGGCCGCCGACCGGCCGGAAGTCCGCCTCGTCGTGCGCGAACGGCGCATCCGCCACGCCCGCGGCACGGGCCGCCTCGAGCAGCCGGGTGGCCGCCGACCCCAACGGCGCGCCGCGCCGGGCGGGCGCGGAGACCCAGTCGACCAGCGGCACCAGGGTGTTCGGACCGCCGGCCTTGGCGCCCGGGCCCACCGCGGACCGCTTCCAGCCGCCGAACGGCTGCCGCCGCACGATCGCCCCGGTGATGCCCCGGTTCACGTAGAGGTTCCCCGCCTCGACGCGGGTCAGCCAGTCCGCCACCTCGTCCACGTCCTGACTGTGCAGGCCGGCGGTCAGCCCGTAGTCGACACCGTTCTGCAGGTCGATCGCCTCGTCGAGCGTCTCGACTGTCATCACGCCCAGCACCGGCCCGAAGTACTCGGTGCGGTGGAACGCCGACCCGGCGCGCACCCCGGCGCGCACGCCGGGTGTCCACAGGCGTCCGGAGTCGTCCAGGCGTCGCGGCTGTACCGCCCAGCTCTCGCCCGGCGCCAGCCGGGTCAGGCCGTCGAGCAGCTTGCCCTCCGCGGGCTCGATCACCGGTCCCATCTGGGTCGCCGGGTCGGCCGGGACGCCGACGCGCAGGCTGGTCACCGCGTCGAGCAGCTGGTCGTGGAACCGCCGCGACGTGCCGACCGACCCGACCAGGATCACCAGCGACGCCGCCGAGCACTTCTGACCTGCGTGCCCGAAGGCGGAGGCCACGACGTCGCGCACCGCCAGGTCCAGGTCGGCGCTCGGGGTCACGACGATCGCGTTCTTCCCGCTCGTCTCCGCCAGCAGGTGCAGGCCGGGCCGGAAGCCGGCGAACAGCCGGGCGGTCTCGAACGAGCCGGTGAGCAGCAGCCGGTCGACGCGCGCGTCGGAGACGAGGGCCTTGCCGAGACCGTCCTCGGCGACGTGCACCAGCGCCAGGACCTCGCGCGGCACGCCGGCCGCCCACAGCGCCTCGGCCAGCACCGAGCCGCACCGGGCCGCCTGCGGAGCCGGCTTGAGCACCACGGCCGAGCCGGCCGCGAGCGGGGCCAGCACGGAGCCCGCGGCGATCGACACGGGGAAGTTCCACGGCGGCGTCGCCGCGGTGAGCCGGACGGGGTGCGCGACGGCGCCGTCCGTCCCCTCGAGCTCCTCCGCGAGCCCGGCGTACCAGCGGGCGAAGTCCACCGCCTCGCTGACCTCGGGATCGGCCTGGTCGAGGGTCTTGCCCGTCTCGGCCGCCATCACCTCGCACAGGTCGCCGCGGCGCCGCTCCAGCTCGTCGGCAGCCCGCCGCAGCACCGTGGCGCGCTCGCGGGCCGGCAGCGCGCCCCACTCGGCGCCGGCCGTGACGGCGGCCGCGAGGATCCGGTCCAGCTCGGCCGGATCGGTGACGGTGTGCTCGTCACGCGTCTGGACGCCGAGGCGCGACGACGGGACACGGGCGAGCAGCTCGCGGCCCCACGCTCGGTTGGCGGCGAGCGAGGGGTCCGTGTCCGGGGCCGAGGCGAACGGCAGGGCGTCGGACGAGGCGAACGGCAGGGAGTCGGACGAGGCCGCGGCATCACGACGGCGGTCCTGGGTGCGCCGCGGTGCCGGCACCTCGTCGCGCGCGTCCGCCAGCGCCCGCAGCGAGACGAGGAACCGGTCGCGCTCGCGGGTGAACGCCACCTCGTCGTCGGCCATCGTGAACAGGGACGACATCACGTTCTCCGGGCTGGCGGCCTCCTCCAGCCGCCGCACCAGGTAGGCGATCGCCACGTCGAAGTGCTCGGGGTGCACCACGGGCGTGTAGAGCAGCAGCCGCCCCGTCGACCGGCGCACCGCCTCGGCCTGACCGGTAGCCATGCCGAGCAGCATCTCCATCTCCACCGCGTCCTGGACCCCGCGCCGCCCCGCCAGCAGCCAGGCGAACGCCAGGTCGAACAGGTTGTGACCGGCCACGCCGAGGTGCACGTTCGCGGTCCGCTCCGGCGTCAGCGCCCAGTCGAGCACCCGCTTGTACGCGGTGTCCGTCTGCTGCTTGGTGTCCCAGGTGGCCGGCGGCCAGTCGTGCAGCTCGGCGTCGACGTGCTCCATCGACAGGTTCGCGCCCTTCACCAGGCGCACCTTGACCGGCGCCCCGCCGTCGGCCCGCCGCGCGGCCGCCCACCCCTGCAGCCGCTGCATCGCGGCCAGTGCGTCCGGGAGGTAGGCCTGCAGCACCACGCCGGCGTGCAGGTCGCGCAGCTCCGGCCGGTCGAGCAGCCGCATGAACACCTCGAGGGTCAGGTCGAGGTCGCGGTACTCCTCCATGTCGAGGGTGACGACGGTGCCCGTCGCCGCGGCGCGTCGGTACAGGGGGAGCAGGTGCGCCACGACCTCGTCGACGGTCGCGTCGAACGCCCACGGCGCGTGCGGACCGCTGACCGACGACACCTTGATCGACACGTGGTCCACGTCGGGCCGCTCCAGCAGCCGCGCGGTGCCCTCGAGCCGCCGGTCCGCCTCGCGCCGGCCGAGCACCGCCTCGCCGAGCAGGTTGAGGTTGAGGGCGACGCCGTCGCGGCGCAGGTGGGCGAGCGCGGCTCCGAGGTGGGCGTCCGACGCGTCGACGACGAGGTGCCCGACCAGCTCGCGCAGCACCCGTCGGGCCGCCGGGACGACGGCGCCCGGCGCCACCGGCCCTGCGAGGCCGCCGGCCCGCACGGACCAGCGCAGCGGCGCCGGCAGGAAGCCCGGCACGTCGCGGGCCAGGGTCGCCAGTGCCCGGGCGGCCGCCGCCGGGTCCTCCGGGCGCACCACGCGGTCGATGAACCCGACGGCGAACCGCAGCCCGGCCGGGTCGCGCAGCAGCCCCGCCAGCAGGGACGCACCGCGGTCGGGCGGCACGTCGGCAGCCTCGTCTAGCCAGCGGCGCACCAGCGCCTCGACGTCGGGGACCAGGTCGAGCAGCTCGTCGTCCATCGACTCGATCGTGGCCCGGTCGGCACCGCTGCGCGCGACGAACCGCCGGACACAGCAGCCGTGGCGCCAGAGGAGCGCCCCCGCGCGTCGGACGAGCCACGCGCGGCGCGTCAGACGAGCGACACCCGCGCCGCCCGCACCTCCGCCACCCGACCGAGGATCGCGTCGAGCACCGGCATCCGGTCGAACTGCCGCGCGTGCGCCAGCGCCTGCTCCGCCATCGACTCCCGCTCCACGTCGGACATGCCCAGCACCGCCCGGTCCAGGGCCGCCGCCAGTGCCGGCGGGTCCGCCTGCGGCACGATCAGCGCGGTGTCGCCGACCGCCTCGCCGATCCCGCCGACGTCCGTGGTGATCACCGGCCCGCCGCAGGACAGCATCGACTCGACCAGGGCGATGCCGAACGTCTCGGTGAACTCCGGCATCGACTTGCTCGGCAGGGCGAACGCCCGCGCACCGGCCATCAGGTGCGCCTTCTCGTCGTCGTCCACGTCGTGCAGGAACCGGATCCGCTCCGCCACCGCGGTCGTCGCCGCCAGGGAGTGCAGCGCCTCCGCCTGCGGTCCGTTGCCGGCGACCACCAGCTCCACCGACCCGGCCGAGCGGCTGGCGGCATACGCCTCGATCAGGTCGTCCACCCCCTTGGCGTGCGCCAGCCGTGACAGGTAGAGCACGTACCCGCCGCGCGTCAGCCCACGCGCGGCGAGCACCGCGTCGGTGAGGCCGTCGTCCCGCGCCAGGTATGCGGCGACGTCGATCGCGGGGTAGCTGACGTGGACCCGCTCCTCGCACTGCGCCGCGAACCGGGTGCCGTGCTTGGCGTCGATGGCGCGCGCCTCGCCGACGATCATGTCGCGGGTGTACCGGGACACGGCGAGGCACACGTCGTGGTCCAGGT
Organism: Cellulomonas sp. 73-145; assembly: GCA_001898185.1. Classification (GTDB taxonomy): domain Bacteria; phylum Actinomycetota; class Actinomycetes; order Actinomycetales; family Cellulomonadaceae; genus Cellulomonas. Next base: position 736,982 of record MKTI01000006.1, read on the forward strand.
AGCTGGCCAGCACCTGCGCCGCGGCCCCGAACCGGTCCTCCTCGACGCACGCGCGCACGACGTTGGTCACGTCCGACCCGACCGCCTCCGCGACCGTCACCACGTCCACCGGCAGGCCGGTCGACCGGGCGATCCGCACGGCGTCGGCCACTGCCGTGGCGTGCGGTGACAGGTACAGCGACATCGCCACCGTCGGCACGCCGTCGGTGAACAGCTCGACCAGCCGGCCGGTCAGCCCTGCGAGCCACCGACCGTCCGGCACCTTGTAGTCACCCACGGGACCGGGCCGCTCCACGGTGATGCCGTCGCTGTACGGCAGCACACCGTCGAGCGGCTTGAGCGGCAGGCCGGCGCGCTGCAGCACGTCCAGCGGCCAGGTGACGATGCGCACGTCGTCGAACCCGCGCTGCAGCGCCGCCTCGGCGAGGTTGCGCGCCTCGCCGGAGTGCCCGCAGATCACCGGGTCGGCGCGCACCACCAGCACCAGCCGTCGCGTCGGCGCGCGACCGGGGGTCGTGCCGTCCGGAACCGTGCTCATGCCGCTCCTCCCGGCCGCACCACCGGCGTCGACAGGGTCGGCGGTCCGGAGCTGGTCGTCAGCGGCACCGGCGAGCGGGACGACGGCGGTCGGCTCGCCAGGTCGGTGCCCCAGCCGTTGGGCTCAACGCCGAGCCGCACCTGCAGGTGCCCGCCGCGGTGCACCTCGTGCCCGCTGAGCCACGACCGGTCCAGCGGCCGACCGTTGAAGACGATGCCCTGCACGTACTGGGCGGGACCGCCGGGCTCCGGTTCCCGGAACCCCTCCGTCTCGATGGTCAGCGAACGTCCTCCGACCTCCAGCGCCGCTGCCCGCCATGACGGGGCGTTCACCAGGAACCGGTTCTGCCCGGCCACCGGGAACAGCCCCAGGCTGGCCCACACGTACCAGGACGAGAGGCCGCCGGAGTCGTCGTTGCCGGGCAGCCCGCCGCGGCCGGTGCCGAACTGGTTCAGCACCACGTCGTGCACCACCTGGGCGGTCCGGTCCGGCCGACCCGCCCAGTGGTACGCGTACGGCGCCTCCATGTCCGGCTCGTTGTTCAACCCCTCGAACCGGTCCAGCCGGTAGCCGGCCGCCATCTCCGCCAGCTCGGGCTGCAGCCCCGGCTGCACCACGGGCGGTGCGCCGAACCCGAAGAACCGGTCGAGCAGCCGGACGAACGCGTCGTCACCGCCGGCCAGCGCGATCCGCCCCGCCATGTCGTGCAGCAGCCGGAAGGAGTAGTTCCACTTGCCGCCCTCGTAGTAGGTCGAGTCGTGCAGCAGGCCGGTCGCCGGGTCGAACGCGTTGGCCCAGCGGTCCGCCAGCGGCGCGAACTGCTCCACTAGCGCCCGGTCGCCGACGTGCGCCGCGACGTAGGCCGTGCACCAGTAGCCGAACGCGAGGTCCAGCGTGTGGCTGACCGGCTGGGCCAGCCCGCGCAGCAGGAAGTCCTCGCCGTACGTGCGCCGCAGGTCGTTGTGCATGTGCACCAGCGCCCAGTCCCAGTCGACGCCGGGCAGTCCCAGCTGGCACACGTCGGCCAGGAAGGTGTGGGCCAGCGCCGACCCCTGCCGGGAGAACTGGTCGGCGCCCCGCGCCATCCGGTACCCGATCGGCAGGTTGCCCTCCTCCTCGGCGATCTGGATCAGGGCGTTGGCCAGGGCGACGGCCTTGTGCGGACGCAGCGCCGTGATCAGGGGCAGCTGGGTGCGGTAGATGTCCCACATCGTCGCGATGTCGAACACGAACGGTCCGTCCGTCGGCCAGAACGGCGACTCGTCCATCGCCAGGCACGGCTTGATCAGCGAGTGGTAGACGGCGGTCGACAGCACCGTCTGCCGCGCGCGCGACGGCGTGTCCACCTGCACGCCGTCCAGGTGCTCGCGCCAGTCGGCGGCCGTCGCGGCCCGTCGGACGGTGAAGCTGCGCGGCCCCGGCCCGCAGTCGTGCTCGAGGTTCTCCCGCGCCTGCTCGACGCCGCGCAGCGAGAAGCCGAACCGCGCCTCGACCACCTGGCCGGGCTCCGCGCGACCGGCCCACATCAGCCCGAACGGCCGCAGCGTCGTCGGCCGGATCCGGTCGAAGTCCAGCCGGGTGCCGCCCGGCATCAGCCGACGGTCGTACCAGAGCATCTGCCGCCAGGCGCCGGGTGCATCGCACTCCACGTGCACGGCCAGCGGCGCGCCCTCGACGACGATCTCGCCCTGCGCCACCCCGGGAGCCAGCGCGGCGAGCCGCGCCCGCAACGGCACCGTGCGGCCGTAGGGGATGATCAGCCCGCCCATCGAGAAGTCGATCACCACGCGCGCGTCCCGGTGCGCGGGGAACGTGTACCGGTGCACGGCGCTCTTGGGCCCGACCGTCAGCTCGCAGTGGATGCCCGACCCGAGCGTCGCCGAGTAGTACCCCGGCTCCGCCTGCTCGTCGACCACGTCCCACAACGACCCGAGGTCGTCCAGCGGCTGCAGCATCGGGGTGACGCGGAAGTAGTTGTAGTACTTGCGGATCGCGCCGGTCCCCGACTGCTGGAAGTGCGTGAACCCGCTGGCCACCTGCCGGTCGTACAGCGGTACCGGCAGGCCCTCGGTGCCGAGGTCGTAGCGGCCGTAGCCGGTGGGGTAGGCGCCGGAGTACGCGCACGCCGACACCATGCCGAGCGGGTAGGTCGCGCCGGGGTGCGTGTTGCCCACCTGCGGCTTGGGCCACCACCACGTGGCGGCCAGGCCCTGCGGCTGCGGGAGCTGGGTGGCCTCCGTGCCGATGAACGGGTCGACGTGCTCGAACACGTGGTCACCCCTCTCGTTGGCCGCATCGTGCCTGATCGGCGGAGGTTACGGCAGGGGGGTGACGGGCAGGTTGCGACGACGCGTCCGGACGACGACGGGTCGGGGAGGGGGCGGGCTCCGGCGGCGGGTCCGGCCGGGGCCGGGCCTCGGCAGGCGGCAGGACGACAGCGACGCGGGCCGCCGGTCCAGGCGCAGGCTCCCTCAGGCGCCGCCCGGGAACCCGATCTGCCGCCACGCCTCGTAGGTCGCCACGGCGGCGGCGTTGGACAGGTTCATCGACCGCCGCCCGGGCAGCATCGGGATCCGCACCCGGTCGGTCAGGCGCGGGTCCGCCTGGACCTCCGGCGGCAGGCCGGTCGGCTCGGCGCCGAACAGCAGCGCGTCGCCGTCCTGCCAGTCCACGTCCGTGTACCAGCGCTGCGCGCCGGTGGTGAAGGCGAACACCCTGCTCAGACCAGCCAGCGCATGGTCCAGGTCAGGGTGCACCACCACCTGCGCGAGGTCGTGGTAGTCCAGGCCGGCTCGTCGCAACCGCGGCTCGTCCAGCTCGAACCCCAGCGGCTCCACCAGGTGCAGCACCGCTCCGGTGCCGGACACCATGCGGATCGCGTTGCCGGTGTTCCCGGCGATCCGGGGCTCGTGGAAGACGACGTGCAGCACGGGCCGATGCTGCCACGGGGCTGCCTGTCGCGACCGGCGCCGCCGTCCCGGGCGCGGCACCGGCCGGCCGGCCGCCGGCGGGCGCCGTCGGCACCGGTCGCTAGCCTGGTCGTGCACCCCTGCCGTCGACGGCCGCTCGTGGCCGTCGGTGCGCCACCCGAGAGGATCGCCGTCGATGCCCACGCCGTACGCCGCCGCCGAGAACCGGTACGACTCGATGACCTACCGGCGCACCGGCCGCAGCGGGCTGGACCTGCCGGCGGTCTCGCTGGGCCTGTGGCACAACTTCGGCGACGCCAGCCCGTACGGCCGCCAGCTCGAGGTGCTGCACACCGCGCTCGACCTCGGCATCACCCACCTGGACGCCGCGAACAACTACGGCCCGGGCCCCGGTTCGGCGGAGACCAACCTCGGCCGCGCGCTCGCGGCCGACCTGGCGGCGTACCGCGACGAGCTGGTGATCTCGACCAAGGCCGGTTACCCGATGTGGACGGGCCCCTACCAGGACGGCGGCTCGCGCAAGTACCTGCTCTCCTCGCTGGACGCCTCGCTGCAGCGCCTCGGCCTCGACTACGTCGACATCTTCTACCACCACCGTCCGGACCCCAGCACGCCGCTGGAGGAGACGATGGGCGCGCTGGCCAGCGCCGTGACCAGCGGAAAGGCGCTCTACGTCGGTGTCTCCAACTACTCGCCGTCGCAGACGCGTGCCGCGCACGCCCTGCTCGCCGACATGGGCGTCCGCCTGCTGATCCACCAGCCCAGCTACTCGATGTTCAACCGGCACGTGGAGAACGTGGCGCCGGGAGAGACCGAGTCGCTGCTCGACGTGGTGGGCGACCTCGGCATCGGCACCATCGTGTTCTCCCCGCTCGCGCAGGGGTTGCTCACCGACCGGTACCTGTCCGGCGAGGTGCCCGCTGACTCCCGCGCCGCGACCGGCCGATTCCTGTCGGCGTCGAACCTCACCGACACCTACCTGCAGCGCGCCCGGGCCCTGAACGAGTTCGCGCAGGGTCGGGACCAGACGCTGGCGCAGCTCGCGGTGTCGTGGGTGCTGCGCGACCAGCGGATCACCTCGGCCCTGGTCGGGGCCAGCTCGGCCGAGCAGCTGCGCTCGAACGTCGCCGCGCTGACGGCCCCGCCGCTGACGGACGAGGAGATCGCCACGCTGGAGCAGTGGGCGGTCGACGGCACGGGCCGCAGCTGACCTCAGCCGGTGTGGACGGCCCAGCCGTTCGGCGGCACGGACGCGGCGTCGGCCCACGCAGGGTCGCTGACCGCAAGCCGTGCCCCGGCCGGTGCGGGCACCGGCTCGGTGCCGAGGTTCAGCGCCAGGGTCAGCGCCTCACCACCACCGCGAGACGTGACGGTGATCCGCGCCGCCGTGTTCGACAGCTCGGACACGCCGACCGACCCGTCCACCAGCCAGGGGTGCCGCCGGCGAAGCCCGAACAGCTCCTGGTGGACCCGGTAGACCGGCAGCCCGATCGGCGACAGCTCGTCCGGTGAGGCCGGGAACGCCGGGCGGATCTCGTCGTCCCCGCCGACGCGCTCCTCCTTGACGCCGCGGAACCCGTGCTCGTCACCCGCGTACACCGACGGGATGCCGGGCAGCAGGGCCAGCAGCGCGACGGTGTGCGGCAGCAGCTCCGCCGGGACGGTCGACGCAATGCGCGTGACGTCGTGGTTGCCCACGAAGGTCTGCGGCAGGAATCGTGCGACGAGCTCGTCGTGCCGACCGAGCGTCCAGGCCAGCTCCCACAGGTTCCGGTCGACCAGCGAGCTCCAGATCGCCTTCCAGAGCTCGTACTGCGTCACCGAGTCGAGCCCGGACTCCGCGACGTACTGCGCGTAGTCGCCGTGGATCATCTCGCCGAGGAACCACGCCTCCGGGTGTCGGGCGCGCACCCCGGGCAGCACCGCCGCCCAGAACGACGCCGGCACGGCGTACGCCGCGTCGAGCCGCCACCCGTCGACGCCCCGGTCCAGCCAGTGGGTCATCACGTCCCCGACGTACGCGCGCACGCGCTCGTCGTCGTGGTTCAGCGCCACCAGCGCCCCGTGCCCCTCGAACGTCGCCGGCCGGTCCCCGTCCCACCGGACCAGCCGTCCGGCCTCGCTCGTCGGCCCACCGGCCACGGCGTCCCGCACCCACGGGTGCTCGGCCGACACGTGGTTGAACACCCCGTCGAGCAGCACCCGGACCCCGCGCGCGTGCGCCGCCGCGACGAGCTCGTCCAGCTGCTCGTCCCCGCCGAGCCGGGCGTCCACCCGCAGGTGGTCGAGGGTGTCGTACCCGTGCGTCGTCGAGTGGAACACCGGCCCCAGCAGCAGCCCGTTCGCCCCGAACCCCACCAGGTGGTCCAGCCACCCGACCAGGTGCCGCAGCCCTCGTCCGGCCTCGGCCGAGGACCCGTCGGTCGCCGCCCCCGTGAAGCCGAGCGGGTACACGTGCCACCAGATGGCGTGCTGCGCCCACGCCGGCCCGGGCACTCGCCCCGCCGCCACGGTCCCGGTGGCGCCCGCCACCTCGCCGTCCACTCAGCCCTCCAGCGCGGCGAGCAGCCCGGCGCCGTACCGCTCGAGCTTCGCAGCCCCGACCCCGCCGATCCCGGCCAGCTCGTCCAGGTCCGCCGGCCGCCGCGTCACCACGTCCCGCAGCGTGGCGTCGTGGAACACGACGTACGCCGGCACGCCCTGCTCCTTGGCCACCCCGGCCCGCCACGCACGCAGCCGCTCGAACACCGCCTGCGCCTCGTCGTCCAGCTCCGGCACCCCCGTGCCGCCGGCCCGGGCCCCCGCGGCGTCGCCCCGCGCCCGCGACCGACCCGCCCGAGGCGCCTCCCGCCGCAGCCGTACCTCGCGCTCACCACGCAGCACGTCGGCGCTGCCGTCGGTCAGCCGCAGGGTGCCGTACCCGTCCGTGTCCACGGACAGCAGCTCCGCGGCCAGCAGCTGTCGCACCACGCCCCGCCACTCGACGTCCGACAGGTCCCCGCCGATGCCGAACGTCGACAGCTCACCGTGACCCAGGCTGCGCACCCGCTCGGTCTCCTTGCCGCGCAGGATGTCCACCACGTGCCCGACGCCGTACCGCTGCCCCCGCTGCTCGAGCCGGACCACGGTGGACAGCAGCTTCTGGGCCGGCACCGTCCCGTCCCACGTCTCGGGTGGGGCCAGGCACGTGTCGCAGTTGCCGCACGGCTCCGACGCCTGCCCGAAGTACGAGAGCAGCTGCACGCGCCGGCAGTCGGCCGTCTCGCAGAGCGCCAGCATCGCGTCGAGGTGCTGGGTCAGCCGCCGCCGGTGGGCGGCGTCCCCCTCGGAGCCGTCGATCAGCCGCCGCTGCTGCACCACGTCGGCCAGCCCGTACGCCAGCCACGCGGTGGACGGCAGCCCGTCACGTCCGGCCCGCCCGGTCTCCTGGTAGTACCCCTCGACGGACTTGGGCAGGTCCAGGTGCGCGACGAACCGCACGTCCGGCTTGTCGATGCCCATACCGAACGCGATGGTCGCCACCATCACCAGACCGTCCTCGCGCAGGAACCGTGCCTGGTTGCGCGCCCGCACCGTCCGGTCCAGCCCCGCGTGGTACGGCAGTGCGGCGACGCCCTGCCCGACGAGGAACTCCGCCGTCTGCTCCACCGACGCCCTGGTCAGGCAGTAGACGATGCCCGAGTCCCCGGCGTGCTCGGTCCGCAGCAGCTGCAGCAGCTGGGCCCGCGGGTTGTCCTTCGGCACGATCCGGTACCGGATGTTGGGCCGGTCGAAGCTCGCGACGAAGTCCCGCGCCTCACCGAGGGACAGCCGCTGCCGGATCTCCGCGTGCGTGGCGGCCGTCGCCGTGGCCGTCAGGGCGACCCGCGGCACGTCCGGCCACCGCTCGTGCAGCAGCGACAGCTGCAGGTAGTCCGGCCGGAAGTCGTGCCCCCACTGGGACACGCAGTGCGCCTCGTCGATGGCGAACAGCGCCACTCGTCCGCGGTCGAGCAGGTCGAGCGTGTCCGGCGCGGTCAGCCGCTCCGGTGCGAGGTACAGCAGGTCGAGCTCACCGGCCAGGAACGCCCGCTCGGTGTCCCGGCGAGCCGTCGGGTCCTGCGTCGAGTTGAGGAACCCCGCCCGCACCCCGAGTGCGGACAGGGCGTCCACCTGGTCCTGCATCAGGGCGATCAGCGGGGAGACGACGACGCCGGTGCCCTCCCTGACCAGGGACGGGACCTGGTAGCACAGCGACTTGCCGCCGCCGGTGGGCATCAGCACGATCGCGTCGCCGCCGGCCACGACGTGGTCGATCACCTCGGCCTGGGCGCCGCGGAACTCGTCGTACCCCCACACGGTGCGCAGCACGTCGAGCGGGGTCTGCGACGTCAGCTGCACCCGCCCACCCTACGAGTGACCCCCGACAACGGGACGCCCGGCTGCCCACAGGCCAGGCCCCCGGGCGGCCGGACCCGTCGGCCATCGTCCGGCCCGACGCCTCCCCGAGCACGCCCGACGGTCCGTAGGGTGGCCGCATGGGTATCGCACTGGTCACCGGCGCGAGCGCCGGCCTCGGTCTCGAGTTCGCCTGGCAGCTGGCCACCGCGCGGCACGACGTGGTGCTCGTGGCCCGTGACGAGGACCGGCTGCGCCGCCTCGCCGCCCAGCTCGAGGCGGCCGCGGGTGTGCGTGCCGAGGTGCTCGTCGCGGACCTGTCCGTCCGTGCCGACCTCGAGCGCGTCGCCGACCGGCTGCGTGACGACGCCCGCCCGGTGGGCCTGCTGGTCAACAACGCCGGCTTCGGGCTGGCGCAGGAGTTCGTCGGCGGCGACGTCGCCCGCGAGGAGTACGCGCTCGACGTGATGGTGCGCGCCGTCATGGTGCTGTCCCACGCGGCGGCCGAGGCGATGGTCCGACGTGGCCGCGGCGCCATCCTCAACGTGGGATCCGTGGCCGGCCTGCTCGCCTCCGGCACGTACTCGGCGCACAAGGCCTGGGTCCGCTCGTTCACCGAGGGTCTGGCGGTGGAGCTGCAGGGGACGGGCGTCACCGCCACCGTCGTCCAGCCGGGCTTCGTGCACACGGAGTTCCACCAGCGCGGCGGCATCGACGTCTCGATGTTCCCGGACGTCACCTTCCTCAACCCGGAGGACGTCGTCGCGGCCGCCCTGGCCGACGTCCGTCGAGGCGTGGTCCTCTCCACGCCGAGCCTGCGCTACCGGGTCGCGGCCGCGGCAGCACGCATCGCCCCGCGCTCCGCGATCCGTGCGTTCGGCCGGTACCGCAAGTCCCTGCAGGATGCGGGCGACGGGGCGTCGGAGCAGCGCTCCGGCGACGAGCCCCAGGTGTCCGACCGCTCCTGACGGCCCCTGCCCGTCCGAAGCCCTCCGACGGACGCCGACACCCGTGGTCGACCCGAGCACGCGGTACCTGGTCACGTACGTCGTGCTGGCCGCACTCGTGCTGGTCGGCGCGGTGCGGGCCGTCCCCCGCTGGGTGGTCCGCCGACGCCTGCGCGCGTGGGCGAAGGCGTGCGGCTGGTGGTACGTGGCGCGCGACGACTCGTGGACGACGATCAGCAGGGACCCGCCGTTCGGCCGCGGTCCCGGCGTCCACGCCGACGACGTGGTGCACGGGGTGTTCGAGGGCGTGCCCGTCACGTCGTTCGACCTGCGCACCACCCTCTGGCTCGGCTATGCCCGCCACACCGTCCATCGCCATGTGGTGGTGCTCCGGCTGCCGGCCCCGCTCCCCGTGGTCCAGGTCCGGCCGGAAGGCCTCGGCTCGGCGGTCGACGCCTTGCGCGGCAAGGAGGACCTCGACACGGAGTCCGACGAGTTCAACCGGGCGTTCCGCGTCTCGTGCGAGGACCCGAGCACCGCCTCGGCCGTGCTGCACCCCCGCCTGATCGAGCGGCTGCTGCGACCTGACGCCCGTGACGTCACCTGGCGGACCGACGGCCACTGGCTGGTGTCCTGGACGCAGGGTGGCCTCGACGTCGACGCGATGGCGGCGCGCGCGGGCCTGCTCACCGCGATCCTCGCCTCCGTCCCCCGGCACGTCTGGCACGACCAGGGCTACGACCCGCCGCTCGTGGCGCCGCCGCGGCCCGCACCAGGACCCCAGCTGCCCAGGATCGGTGCCGAACCACCGCCGGATGCGACGACTGGTTACCCTGGCGACCCGTGAGCCCCGACGCCCCGACCGGCCCCGTCTCCACCCGCGACCAGCTGCGCGACCTGATCCGTGACCTCGCCGTCGTGCACGGCCGCGTCACGCTCGCGTCCGGCCGTGAGGCCGACTACTACGTCGACCTCCGCCGCGTCACGCTGCACCACCGCGCCGCCCCGCTGATCGGCCACGTGCTGCTGGACCGCCTCGAGGAGGTCGGCCTGGGCCCCGGCGAGATCGACGCCACCGGTGGCCTGACGCTCGGCGCCGACCCCGTGGCCACGTCGCTCCTGCACGCCGCCGCGAGCCGGGGCCTGGACCTCGACGCCTTCGTCGTACGCAAGGAGGCCAAGGCGCACGGCATGCAGCGCCGCATCGAGGGCCCGGACATCGCCGGCCGCCGCGTGGTGGTGGTCGAGGACACGTCCACGACCGGCGGCTCGGTGGCCACGGCCGTCGAGGCGGTGCGTGAGGCCGGTGCCGAGGTGCGGGGCGTGGCAGTCCTGGTCGACCGCGACACCGGCGCCCGCGAGAAGATCGAGGCCCTCGGCGTGCCCTACCACTACCTGTACGGCCTGGCCGACCTCGGCCTCGCCTGACCGACCGCCCTCACGTCGGGCGCGTCACGTGTCGATGCCCCGGTCATGACACGGGAGGGCGGCGGCCCGCGACGCTGGCAGGTCAGCGCGGTCCGCGTGCTCGCTCTCGCCGGTCTGCTCTCGATGGGGCTGCCGCTCCTCTGGGTGATCAGCGACCTGGTCGTGGGTGCGCTCGTCGGCGCGTTCGGCGGTGACGCGGAGGGCCATGTCGTCGGCGTGGTCGCGTGGGTGCTGGCGGGTGCGCTCTTCCTGCCGCTCGCCTGGCTCGCGTTCCGGACGAGCCTGGAGGGCGTCGCCCTCGGCCGCCGGAGCATGCGGGCCTGGGCGGAGTCGAACGGCTGGTCGAACGGCTGGTCGAGTGGTGCGGTGCCGGAGCTGTTCGAGGACCGCTGGGACTCCCCGCCGTTCACCACCCGACGGTCGCAGGTGCTGAACCTGGTCAGCCACGCCGACGTGCGGGGCGCCGTCTTCTCCATGACCTACGTGATCGACGACGTCCCGAGGCACGTCGTGACCACCGCGCGGCCCTTCGACGGACCGCCCGTCCGGCTGGTTCCGAGGACCCTGGTGCGTGCGGCGGTCGACGCCGTCGGCGTCCAGGAGATCTCCACGGAGTGGGCCGACTTCAACGCCAGGTGGTCGATCGTGTCGGCCGAGCCGCGGCACGCCCTCGCAGTCGTTCACCCGCGCATGATGGAGCGGCTGATGGCGGTCGACGACCCCGCGCTGGAGGTCCTCTTCGAGAGCGGTGACGTCGTCGCGCACCGCCCGGGCAGGACGGCGCTCGGCCGCGTGCTGCCCATGGCACGTCTGGTCGTCGACCTCGCGGAGCTGATCCCGACGTACCTGCTGGACGACAACCCGCCGCTGCCCGGCGGCGCGACGCGCCGCCAGCTGCGGCAGCTGCACCGCCTGCGTCCGGAAGGCTGGCGACCGTGACCGGCAACTGGGTCTTCTGGCTGGTCGTGCTGCTGAGCGTCGCCGCGACGGCCGGGCAGGCGTGGCTGCGCGTGCAGAACCGGCGGCGGCTGAAGGTGTGGGCGCAGGCCACCGGCTGGCAGTACGCGGAGCGCTACGACGAGTGGACGACGATCTCGTCGTCCCATCCCTTCGGCCAGGGACGCGACCGCCGCGCCTGCGACGTCGTCCAGGGGTCCTTCGAGGCGCACCCGGCGGCCGCCTTCGACTACCGCTGGACCACCGGCCAGGGCAAGAACCGGCAGGTGCACCACGCGCACGTGGTCGCGCTGCGGCTGCCGGCGTACCTGCCCACCATCCAGGCGACCCCCGAGGGCCTGGGCACGGTGCTGGCGCACCTGGTCGGCGCGCAGGACATGCAGTTCGAGTCCGAGGACTTCAACCGCGCCTACCGGGTCACCGCCGGCGACCTGCGCACCGCCACCGACGTGATCAACCCCCGGCTGATGGAGCGGCTGCTGCGCGGCGACGCGCGCGGGGTGTCGTGGCGCATCGACGGGATCTGGATCCTGTCCTGGCAGGCCGGCGGCTGGGACCTCGACTCGCTCGCGGCCCGGCTCGGTGTGCTGGCCGCCGTGGTCCGCGCCGTTCCCCGCCACGTGTGGCAGGACCACGGCTACGATCCGCTCACCGACAGCACCCCTGGAGAGGCCGTCCTGTGAACCCCGTGTCCGTCGTCCTGATCGTGATCGCGGCGATCGTCGTCCTGCTCCTGCTGTGGGCGGTGGCGCAGTACAACGGCCTGGTCCGGCTGCGGAACCTGGTGCAGGAGGCCTGGCGGCAGATCGACGTCGAGCTGCACCGCCGGCACGACCTGATCCCCAACCTCGTCGAGACGGTCAAGGGCTACGCCGCCCACGAGCGCGCGGTGTTCGACGAGGTCGCGCGGGCGCGCGCCGCCGCCTCCGGCCCCGCCGCCGGCCCCGCCCAGCAGGCCGAGCAGGAGAACGCCCTGACCGCCGCCCTCGGACGGCTGTTCGCGGTGGCCGAGGCCTACCCGGTGCTCCGCGCCAGCGAGAACTTCCAGCAGCTGCAGGCCGAGCTGTCCAACACGGAGGACCGGATCGCGGCCGGCCGGCGGTTCTACAACGCCAACGTGCGGGCCCTGAACACCAAGGTCGAGACGTTCCCGTCGAACGTGATCGCCGGCATGTTCGGCTTCACGCGGGCGGAGTACTTCGAGGTGGACGACCCGCAGGTTCGTCAGGCGCCGACCGTCAGCTTCTGATCCGCCTAGAAGGAGTACGTCGCGACGTGCTCCTGCGACGGGTGCGGCAGCGAAGGGTCGCGCAGCGACGGCAGCAGGTGGAGTAGCGGGTCGACGAACCCCCGCCGCGGGTCCAGCACGCCGGCGTCCGCCAACCGGTCGAGCAGGTGGCCGACCTGCTCGGCGGGGATGCCCAGCTCGACGGCGATCTCCGCCGGCTCGACGAACCGCCCGGTGGTGCTGCACACCGCGACGAACAGCCGCTCGATCGGGCACGGTGCTGACCCGTCGCCGGTGCACACGTCCCGCCGCAGCCCCTCGGCGAGCAGGTCGACGAACGCGGTGCTGACGTCCCCGAGGTCCCGCCGCTCGGCCACGGCCCGCGCGAACCCGCCGTACCGCAGGTACTCCTCGCGCACCGTTCGGGCGTCGGCACCCGGCTGGGCGCCGAGCAGCTCGGCGAGGGTCGACGGGCGCAGCGAGCGCACGGTCGCGGCCCCCTCCCAGCCGGCCTGCACCCGCTCCACCGCCGCGCCCCCGACGGACGCCGTCACCAGCACCCGGACGCCCGGCACCGGCGTCGCCAGCACGTCGGCCCAGTCGCCGCACGCCGACGCCTCGTCCAGGACCACCAACCGGGGCTGGTCGCACGCCGGCGCGCCCACCCGCGTCGGTCGCCGGAGGGCGTTGTCCAGGTCCTGGGCGTCCAGCGCGGGGCGGTCGGGGAACGGGTCGTCGGGGGTCGCCTCGACCGGCACCCACAGCACCGCACGGGCGTCCAGGTCCGGCTCGGCGAGCGCGTGGACCACGGCGTCCTTCGCGGCCGTCGTCTTGCCCACGGCGCGCGGACCCACCAGCACGGTCGCCGTCCCGGCGGGGGTGTGCGCGACATCGGACAGCGCGGCCCGGCCGGCGAGCGTGCCGGTCAGCCACTCGTGCCGTGCGCGCTGGGCGAGGTGCACGTCGTCCACTGCCCAGGAGACCCGCGTGCGGCGGGACCACCACGGGTTGGCGGCGCGGAGCACCTGTGCCAGCTCGCTGTGTCGCATCCTCCTGAGGGTGCTACCCGGGAGTAGCGATCAGCGAGGACGAAGGGCCCGTCCGGGCCGCGGACCAGGGCGTGCAGGGCCGATCCTGAGCTCCGCGCGTCAGACGCGGGCGACGAGGTCGGCGACCGACCCCACGACCTCGGTGGGCCGGTACGGGTACCGCTGCACGTCCTCGGCACGCGTCGACCCGGTGAGCACCAGGAAGGTGCGCAGCCCCGCCTCGATGCCCGCCACCATGTCGGTGTCCATCCGGTCGCCCACCATCACGGTGGTCTCGGAGTGGGCGTCGATCCGGTTGAGGGCCGACCGGATCATCATCGGGTTCGGCTTGCCGACGAAGTACGGCTTGCGCCCGGTCGCCGCCGAGATCATCGCCGCCACCGCGCCCGTCGCCGGCAGGTCGCCGTCCGCCGACGGCCCCGTCACGTCCGGGTTGGTGGCGATGAACCGGGCGCCGCCCTGGATCAGCCGGATCGCCTGCGTGATCGCCTCGAACGAGTACGTGCGGGTCTCACCGAGCACGACGAAGTCCGGCCGGCTGGCCGTCAGCGTGAAGCCCGCCTGGTACAGCGCCGTGGTGAGGCCGGCCTCGCCGATCACGTAGGCGGAACCACCGTCGGGCGCCTGGTCCACCAGGAACTGCGCCGTGGCGAGCGCCGACGTCCAGATCGCCTCCTCCGGCACCTCGATGCCGGTCGCCGCGAGCCGGGCGCGCAGGTCACGCGTGGTGAAGATGGAGTTGTTCGTCAGGATGAGGAACGGCCGGCCCTTCTGCTGCAGGGCGCCGACGAACTCAGCCGCACCGGCGAGCGCGCGGTCCTCGTGGACCAGCACACCGTCCATGTCGCACAGCCACGAGGCGATCTCGCGCGGTGCCTGCACGTCAGGCCTCGTCGCGGTCCAGCGCCGTCGCCGGCGCCCCGTCGGCCGCCTCGAGCGTGGCCAGCCGGGCCACGCGCGACCGGCGCCGAGCCCGCCACGCCTCGACGAGCACCGGGGCCACCGAGACCAGCACGATGAGGACCAGCAGCACCTCGATGTTCTTCTTGATGAAGGTGATGTTGCCCAGCCCGTAGCCCAGCCACGTCACGCCGCCGGCCCAGAGCACCACGCCGATGCCGTTGTAGAGCGCGAAGTGCGAGTACCGCATCCGGCCCACGCCCGCCGCGACCGACGCGTACGTGCGCACGAACGGGATGAACTGCGCGATCACCAGCGTGCGGCCGCCGTACTTGTCGAAGTACGCGTACGTCTGGTCGATGTGCTCCTGCTTGAAGATCTTCGAGTCGGGCCGGCTGAACACCCGGGGCCCGAGGGTGCGCCCGATCCAGTAGCCGCACTGCGTACCCGCGTACGCGGTCAGCACCATGATCAGCGACAGCCACCAGATGGACGGCAGGTGCGAGCCGCCGTGCGCCACCAGGGCACCCGCGGTGAACAGCAGGGAGTCGCCCGGCAGGATCGGGAACAGCAGCCCGACCTCGATGAAGACGATGGCCATCACGCCGATCAGCGCGGCGGTGCCCAGGGAGCTGATGATGTGCTCCGGGTCCAGGAAGCTGGGGCCGAGCGT
Source organism: Cellulomonas sp. 73-145 (assembly GCA_001898185.1). Lineage (GTDB taxonomy): Bacteria > Actinomycetota > Actinomycetes > Actinomycetales > Cellulomonadaceae > Cellulomonas. The sequence goes on from MKTI01000006.1 coordinate 752,009, forward strand.
GTGCACCGCTCCGGCGGCCAGGGCGGACGCGGTCAGCACGACGTGCCGCGGCTGGGACGAGAGGTCACGGGGCGCATGGCCCCCAGGGTACGGCGCGGGGTGGTCCCGAGCCGTGGTGCCCGTGTGGCGGTCCTGTGCGGCCACGCGGTGCGGGCGGGCAGGCCGTAGGGCCCAGGGGTCCCGGGCCGGGACCTTCCCCAGCGTGAAACACTTCTGGTGCATCCATCGCGTCCCCAGGTCGCGCATGCCACGTCGCGCATCGCACGCAGCAAGGACGCCGTCCCGACGAAGCAGGAGAAGCAGCGATGCCCATCGCGACCACCGAGGTCTACGCCGAGCTGATCAACCGCGCCAAGGCCGGCGGTTTCGCGTACCCCGCCGTGAACGTCACGTCGTCCCAGTCGGTCACCGCGGCCCTCCAGGGCTTCGCGGAGGCCGAGAGCGACGGCATCATCCAGGTCTCGGTCGGCGGCGCGGAGTACGCCTCCGGCTCGACCGTCAAGGACCGCGTCGCCGGTTCGCTGGCGCTGGCCGCCTACGCCCGTGAGGTCGCCAAGGGCTACCCGATCACGGTCGCCCTGCACACCGACCACTGCACCAAGCAGAACCTGGACAGCTGGGTCCGCCCGCTGCTCGCCCTCGAGGCGGAGCAGGTGAAGAACGGCCAGGAGCCCACCTTCCAGTCGCACATGTTCGACGGCTCGAACATCCCGCTGGACGAGAACCTGGTCATCGCGGCCGAGCTGCTCGAGCTGTCGCAGAAGGCCCGCACCATCCTCGAGATCGAGGTGGGCGTCGTCGGTGGCGAGGAGGACGGCCACGCGGCCGAGATCAACGACAAGCTCTACACGACCCCCGAGGACGGCCTGAAGACCGTCGAGGCCCTCGGCTTCGGCGAGAAGGGCCGCTACCTGACGGCCCTCACCTTCGGCAACGTGCACGGCGTCTACAAGCCGGGTGCCGTGAAGCTGCGCCCCGCGATCCTGGAGGAGATCCAGAAGGTCGTCGGCGCCAAGGTCGGCAAGGACAAGCCGTTCGACCTGGTGTTCCACGGCGGTTCCGGCTCCACGGCCGAGGAGATCGCGGCGGCCGTGAGCTTCGGCGTCGTGAAGATGAACATCGACACCGACACGCAGTACGCGTTCACCCGCCCGGTGGTCGGCCACATGTTCAGCAACTACGACGGTGTGCTGAAGGTGGACGGCGAGGTCGGCAACAAGAAGGCGTACGACCCGCGCGCCTGGGGCAAGCTCGCCGAGGCCGGCATGGCGGCCCGCCTGGTCGAGGCGGCCCAGCAGCTCGGCTCCGCGGGGCACAAGCTCTGAGGTCGGTCTGACGACGACGAAGGCCCGGGACCTGATGGTCCCGGGCCTTCGTGCGTCGGTGGTGTCTCGCAGGCCGGTCCGGCGGCCGCGAGCAGCGGTCAGGCGGTCGGTGCGCCGTCGCCGAGCGGCTCGAACGGGGCGCTCTGGTCGTCGTCGACGATGTCCAGCAGCTCGCCGATGCGGGTCACCTCGAGCAGGAACCGCACCGTGGGAGGCACGCGGAGCAGTCGCACGCGGTGCTGGCTGCGGATGGACAGCCGGGCGAGGAACGCCACGCCCGACGAGTCCATGAACGTCACGTGGTGCGCGTCGACCTCGATCGGCAGCCCGCGCTGCTCGGCCTCGGACGTCGCCTCGGCCAGCTCGGCACCGAGATCGGCGTCGACCTCGCCCGAGAGCACGATGCGCGTGCGGTCCGCGCCAACGATCACCTGGACGGCGCCGGGCTCCCCGACGACCTCTGCTGCCTGGGTCTGCTCGTCCGGCGTGGGGCTGTTACCGTCTCGCACGATGCTCCTTCCGGCCGGACGTGCTGGGGCTGCTGTCGCTGGGTCCCGCGGCACGTGCTCCTGGCGCGAACGCTAGACGATCGGAGGTGATGGTGGTCAATCTACCGGCCACCTCGCACCCGGCGGCCCCCGGCACGGGTGAGAGCACCCAGGAGCTGGTGGCGCGGGCGGTCGCCGCGAGCGACATGCCGATGCTGGTGCTCGACGCCTCTGTCGACGGCCTGAGGGTCCTGTGGGCCAACCCTGTCGCGTCGATGCGTACGGGGTACGCGCTCGACGCCATGCGCGCGGCGCCGCACGGTCTGCTGGCGGATCCGCGCGTCCGGCTGCTGGACGGCGCCGAGGGTCACCTCCACGAGGCGCTGCGCGGCCGGCGGCCCGCCGAGGTGTCCGTGGAGGTGCGCCGTCCCGACGGGACGGTGCTGCTGTGCTCCGCGCGGCTCGCCCCGGTGCGCGGCGGGCCGCGCGCCGACGTGTGGGTGGCGGTGCTGCGGGACATCGGTGGTGAGCTGTCGCGCGAGGCCCGGCGGGCCGAGGAGGTGGCCGAGGAGCGGCGGGAGCGGCAGGCGCTGTCCGTCGTCGCCCAGGTGTCCGACCTGCTGGTCGACATCGACGACCCGCACGCGCTGGGCGAGATCGTGGCGCTGCTGCGGTCCACGACCGTCGAGTGGGCCGCGTTCTACCTCAACGACGGCGGTCTGCGAGCCGCCGACGGCATCGAGCCTGACCGCCCGCCGACGGGCGTCGGCCGTCGGCACCTGGCCCCCGAGGTGCCGGCCGACCGTGCGGCACCCGCCGCCGAGCTGGCCGCCGACCCGGTGCAGCAGCTGCTGGACGGCCACAGCGAGCGGCCGGTCGAGCTCGACGTGTCGGAGGGTGCCGGGCACGTGCCGGGGAGCGCCAGCGACTGGCTCGCGCGGCACGGGCGGCCGTCCGACGGTGAGCCGTACGTCGTCGTGTACCCCGTGTCGGGCCGGCGGAGGGTGATGGGGCTGCTGGCGGTGCGCGGCCGTTGCGGCTCCGGGCTCGCCGGGCTGGACGCCTCCACGCGCACGGTGCTGGAGCTGACGGCACGCCGCGTGGGCCTCTCGGTGGACAACGTGCGGCTCTACGAGCGGGAGCACCGGCTGGCCGAGGCGCTGCAGCGGGCGATGCTGCCGGAGCAGGCCGAGGTCGAGGGCCTCGACGTGTGGACGTACTACGCGCCGAACTCGGCGAACGTGCAGGTGGGCGGCGACTGGTACGACGTCCTGCAGATCACGCCCGACGTCGTCGGCGTGGTGATCGGCGACGTGGTGGGCCACGACGTGGAGGCCGCGGCCACCATGGGGCAGCTGCGCTCGGTGGTGCGCTCGTACGGGTTCGACGTGACGGTGCCGGGGCCGGTGCTCGAGCGGGTGGACCAGCTGGTGGCCGGGCTGCGGACGCCACGGTCGGCTGCGCTGGTGTTCTCGACGCTGACCAGGGCGGACGACCGGTGGGTGCTCGCCTACTGCCGCGCCGGCCACCTGCCGATGCTGCTGGTGCGGCAGGGTCACGCCCGCCCGCTGTCCGACGCGGCCGGCCCTCTGGTCGGGTTCGGTGGCGGCGCGCGGTCCACGGCCACCGTGGAGCTGGAGCCGGGCGACGCCTTGGTGTACTTCACGGACGGGCTGATCGAGCGGCGGGACCGCGGGCTGCGCGAGGGGCTCGCGGCGCTGGTCGACGCGGCGGCGGCGGTGACGGCCACGGACGCGGCCGGCATCGGCGAGGACCTGCTCGTCCGGCTCGCCGACCAGCCGGAGGACGACGTCGCCGTCGTCGTCGTCCGCGTGCCCGACGCCGCCGAGGTGACGGACTCCCGTCCCAGCCCTCGTCGTCGGCGCTGGGCGCTGCCCAACGAGGCCGCGTCCATCGGGCGGGCCCGGCACGCGGTGGTGCGCACCTGTCAGGCCTGGGACATCGCCGACGCGGCGAACGCCGAGCTGGTGGTGTCCGAGCTGGTGGCCAACGCCGTGCTGCACGGCTGGGGCCGGGTCGCCCTGCAGCTGTACGACACGGGTGACGGTCTGCGGATCGAGGTGGAGGACGCCAACCCCACCCCGCCGGTGGCCACGGACGGGCATCCGGGACGCGTGGGCGGGTTCGGCATGCAGATCGTCGAGCGGCTGTCCGACTGGGGCTGGCGCCCGGCGCGCGGCGGCAAGGTGGTGTGGGCCAAGCTCCGGCCGGGGTCCCTGCCGGAGACGGCGTCGAGCTCGACGACGAGCCACACGGCCGACTGAGCGGCCGGCGGAGCGGCCGGCTGACCGGACGACGGCCCGCGGGCCGCCTCGCGCGCTGCCCCGGGCGGTCAGGCGCTCGCGCGGTCAGGCCTTCGCTCGGTCAGGCGTCCGGGCGCTGGAACGCGGACGTCGCCACCGAGTCGCCGCAGTCGTGCTCCGCGTCGATGCGGAACATGTCCAGGGCGCCGCACACCTCGAGGACGAACAGGTCCCGGGGGTCGGCACCGCGCAGCACCGTCGCGCCGCCGCGCTTGCGACCGGAGTCCGCCAGCGAGATCAGGAACGCCGCGCCGGTGGAGTCCATGAACGTGACGCGGCACATGTCGATCACCAGCAGCTGCCGACGAAGGCCCACCACGCGTGCGGTGATCTCGGGGAACTGGTCGCGCTCCGCGAGGTCCAGGTCGCCGGCGATCGTGAGCGTCGTCGTCGCCGCGGACGTGGAGATCTCGATCACGACGGGTTTCCTCCGGTTCGGGCGGTGGCCCGGTGCGACGGGCGGTGCTCCGTGCGACTGTAAGTCGGGCCCTCGTCGGACGCGAGCGGGGGCTGCCCGGGTCGGGGTCCCAGGGTGCCGGGCGATAGCCTCGTGCGGGAGACGGGCCCGCTGCCGCCCGTGACCCTGTGGTCCACCTACCTGCGAGGCAGCGCGGAACGGGGACAAGCATGCCTGCCGTCGTGGTGCTCGGGGCCCAGTGGGGCGACGAGGGCAAGGGCAAGGCGACCGACCAGCTCGCCGCGCGCACCGACTACGTCGTGAAGTTCAACGGCGGCAACAACGCCGGCCACACGGTCGTCGTCGGGGGCGAGAAGTACGCGCTGCACCTGCTGCCGTCCGGCATCCTCACGCCCGGCGTGGTGCCGGTGATCGGCAACGGCGTCGTGGTCGACCTCGAGGTGCTGTTCCAGGAGATCGACGCGCTCGAGCAGCGCGGTGTGGACACGTCGGCGCTGCTCGTCTCCACCGCCGCGCACGTCATCCCGCCGTACAACCGCACGCTGGACAAGGTGACCGAGCGGTTCCTCGGCAAGCGGCGGATCGGCACCACCGGCCGCGGGATCGGCCCGACGTACTCGGACAAGATCAACCGCATCGGCATCCGCGTGCAGGACCTGTTCGACGAGCACATCCTCACGCAGAAGGTCGAGGGCGCCCTCGACGGCAAGAACCAGCTGCTGGTCAAGGTCTACAACCGCCGCGCGGTGACGGTCGAGGAGACCGTCGAGGACCTGCTGCAGTTCGCCGAGCGGCTGCGCCCGCACGTCGCGGACACGCCGCTGGTGCTGAACCGGGCGCTCGACGAGGGCAAGACGCTGGTGTTCGAGGCCGGTCAGGCGACGATGCTCGACGTCGACCACGGCACCTACCCGTTCGTCACCTCGTCGTCCGCGACGGCCGGCGGTGCCTGCACCGGGTCGGGCGTCGGGCCCACGCGGATCGACCGCGTGGTGGCCGTCGCCAAGGCCTACACGACGCGGGTCGGCGAGGGTCCGTTCCCCACCGAGCTGCTCGGCGAGGACGGCGAGTGGCTGCGCACCACCGGCGGCGAGTTCGGCACCACCACGGGCCGGCCGCGCCGCACCGGCTGGTACGACGCGGTGGTCGTCCGGTACGCCGCCCGCGTGAACGGCCTGACCGACCTGGTGCTCACCAAGCTCGACGTGCTGACCGGCAAGGAGAAGATCCCGGTCGCGGTCGCGTACGACGTGGACGGTCGCCGGGTGGACGAGATGCCGGCGGACCAGTCGGACTTCCACCACGCCAAGCCGGTGTACGAGTACCTCGACGGGTGGACCGAGGACATCACCGGCGCGCGCACGTTCGAGGAGCTGCCGGTGGCGGCGCAGCGGTACGTCGAGCACCTCGAGCAGATCAGCGGCGTGCGGGTGTCGTCCATCGGTGTCGGCCCGGGCCGCGAGGCGACCGTCGTGCGGCACGAGCTGCTGGACTGACCGCACTCGCTGGACCGATCGCAGTCGCTGGACGGCGCCGGGCGGCCGCCGGGGCGGCCGTTACGCTCGGCCGTCGTGGAGATCCTCGTCGTCGGCACCGGTGCCCGTGAGCACGCGATCGTGCGTGCGCTGTCGCTCGACCCGGCGGTGACCGGCCTGCACGCGGCGCCCGGCAACCCGGGGATCGGCGCGCTGGCGCAGCTGCACCCGGTGGACGCGCTCGACGGTGCGGCGGTGGCGGCGCTGGCGACCGAGCTGAGCGTGGACCTCGTCGTCGTGGGCCCCGAGGCGCCCCTGGTCGCGGGCGTGGCGGACGCCGTGCGCGCGGCGGGGATCCCGGTGTTCGGGCCGTCCGGTGCGGCGGCGATGCTCGAGGGGTCGAAGGCGTTCGCCAAGGACGTGATGGCGGCGGCCGGGGTCCCGACGGCGGCGGCGCGGGTCGCGACGACGGTCGGCGAGGTGGCCGCAGCGCTGGACGAGTTCGGCGCCCCGCACGTGGTGAAGGACGACGGGCTGGCCGCGGGCAAGGGCGTGGTGGTCACGTCCGACCGGGACGCCGCGCTGGCGCACGCCGCCGAGTGCCTGGCCAAGCCGGGCGGCCGCGTGGTTGTCGAGGAGTACCTCGACGGGCCCGAGGTGTCGCTGTTCGTGCTGAGCGACGGCGTGGACGTGGTGCCGCTGGTGCCGGCGCAGGACTTCAAGCGCGTCGGGGACGGGGACGCCGGGCCGAACACCGGCGGCATGGGTGCGTACTCGCCGCTGCCGTGGGCGCCGGCCGGGCTGGTGGACGAGGTCGTCGAGACGGTCGCGAAGCCGACGATCGCCGAGATGGCGCGGCGGGGGACGCCGTTCGCCGGTGTCCTGTACTGCGGGCTCGCGCTGACCAGCCGCGGGGTGCGCGTCGTGGAGTTCAACGCCCGGTTCGGCGACCCGGAGACGCAGGTGGTGCTCGCCCGCCTCCGCACGCCGCTGTCCGGCGTGCTGCTGGCGTCCGCGACCGGGCGCCTCGGCTCGATCGCGCCGCTGACCTGGGACGACGGTGCGGCCGTCACCGTGGTGGTCGCCTCGCACGGGTACCCGGTGCAGGCCCGCAGCGGCGACCCGATCACCGGGATCGAGGACGCCGAGCAGCTGCCGCAGGTGCACGTGCTGCACGCCGGGACGGCACTGGACCAGGACGGGCACCTGGTGTCCGCGGGTGGCCGGGTGCTGTCGGTGGTCGGCACCGGCGCCACGCTGACCGCCGCGCGCGAGGCCGCGTACGCGGGGGTCGAGGCGATCGACCTGCCCGGGTCGCACCACCGGTCGGACATCGCGCTGGCGGCGGCGCAGGGCGTCTGAGCGCGACTCCCAGCCTGCGTCAACAAATGGTTGACGCGGACGTCCACGTCAAGCAATGATTGACGCATGACGACGTCCGACCCGACCCGTCCCACCCTCCGCGAGCACCTGGCCGCCGCGCTCGACGCGGCCGAGCCGGACCTCGCCGCCCGGCTCGAGCACGAGCCCGGCTCGCACCTCGACCTGGTCCGCCTCGCTCGGGCGGCGTACGACGAGACCGGTCAGCTGCTGGTCGCCGCCGTCGGCTCGGCGCGGTCGGCGGGCTGCACGTGGGAGCAGATCGGCGACGTGCTGGGCATGACGCGGCAGGCCGCGCAGCAGCGGTACGGCCGGCGTGACGAGCAGCTGCCGGACCCCGAGGCGGAGGCCGCGCCGCACCGGCGGCAGCTGCTGACGCCCCTGACGGCGTTCAACGAGATGCGCGTGCTGGAGCGGGCCGGCCGGTACGGCTGGCACGCGGTCGCCTACGGCCCCCTGTTCTTCGAGGTCGAGGAGTCCGACCAGCAGTGGGAGCACCACCGCTCCTACGTCGGCGCGGGGCCCCCGCGGCCGGGGGACGGCTGGCAGCGCATCGGGACGATGTGGTTCCCGTGGGTCTACTGGAAGCGACCGCTGGGCGTGGCACCGCTGCCCGGGCTGCGGGACGTGCGGGACCTGCTGCTGCCCTGACCGGGGACGTCGCCCTCGGGTGCCGCTCCCGTCAGCCGCACCGTCGCCCGGCGCTGCGCGGCGGACGGCCGTGCGGCGCCCGCGGCGCCTGAGGGAGGATGACGGCCATGGCGGATGCGGTGGACCTGACCGGCTGGACGCACGCGTACTCGGGCAAGGTGCGCGACCTCTACGTGCCGGCGGAGGACCCGTCGGGCGCGGCCATCTTCGAGCGGTACGGCGACGTGGTGCTGGTCGTGGCCAGCGACCGGATCTCCGCCTACGACCACGTGCTGAGCCCGGGCATCCCCGGCAAGGGCGTGGTGCTGACCCAGCTCAGCCTGTGGTGGTTCGAGCAGCTCGCCGCGATCGTGCCGAACCACGTCGTCTCCACCGACGTGCCGGCGGCGGTGGCGGGCCGGGCGATGATCTGCCGGCGGCTGACCATGTTCCCCGTCGAGTGCGTCGCCCGCGGCTACCTCACCGGCTCCGGGCTGGTCGAGTACCGGACCAACGGCCAGGTGACCGGCATCCCGCTGCCTCCCGGCCTGGTGGACGGGTCGCGCCTGCCGGAACCGATCTTCACGCCCGCCACCAAGGCGGAGTACGGCGAGCACGACGAGAACGTGCCGTTCGCGGCCGTCGCGGACCTGGTCGGCGGGGACGCCGCCGCAACGCTGCGCGACCTGACGCTGGCGGTCTACGCCCGTGCCGAGCAGATCGCCCGCGAGCGCGGCGTCATCCTGGCGGACACCAAGCTGGAGTTCGGCACCGACCCGGTCACCGGGCAGATCACCCTCGGCGACGAGGTGCTCACCCCGGACTCCTCCCGGTTCTGGCCGGCCGACGAGTGGGAGCCCGGCCACGCGCAGCCCAGCTTCGACAAGCAGTACGTGCGCGACTGGCTGACCTCGGACGCCTCCGGGTGGGACCGTGCCGGCGACGCCGAGCCGCCGCAGCTGCCGGCGGAGGTGGTCGCGCGGACCCGGGACCGGTACCTCGAGGCGTACCAGCGCATCACCGGGTCGCCGCTCGTCGTGCCGGAGGTGTGAGGCTCCGTCGCCGCGGAGGGGAGTACTCCCTCACCCGGAGACCGAGCCGTTCGTCGGGCGGACGCCTCGGCGGTGCCAGCGTGGCCCCGCTCTAGGATGGGCGCCGACCCCCGTTCGCCACGCCCGTCTGGAGCTGCTGTGGGACTCGTCGTCGTCGACGTCATGCCGAAGCCCGAGATCCTCGACCCGCAGGGCAAGGCCGTCGCCGGTGCACTGCCGCGGCTCGGGTTCGCCCAGTTCGTCTCCGTGCGGCAGGGCAAGCGGTTCGAGCTCGAGGTGGACGGGCCGGTGACGCCGGAGGTGCTCGAGGCGGCGGCCGAGGCTGCGCGGCAGGTGCTGAGCAACCCGGTGATCGAGGACGTGGTCAACGTGGCCGACGCGGAGGCCGAGGGCTCGTCGACCGCGGCAGGGGCCGACGCCTGATGACGCGCATCGGTGTGGTGACGTTCCCCGGGACGCTCGACGACCGGGACGCCGCCCGTGCCGTCCGGCTGTCGGGTGCGGAGGCGGTGTCGCTGTGGCACGCCGACGAGGACCTGCACGGCGTGGACGCCGTGGTGCTGCCGGGCGGTTTCTCCTACGGCGACTACCTGCGCGCAGGGGCGATCAGCCGCTTCGCGCCGGTGATGACGTCGATCGTCGAGGCCGCCGGCAAGGGGATGCCGGTGCTGGGCATCTGCAACGGGTTCCAGGTGCTCACGGAGGCGCACCTGCTGCCCGGGTCGATGGTGAAGAACGACCACCTGCACTTCGTCTGCCGCGAGCAGCAGCTCGAGGTGGAGAACGTCGACACCCCGTGGACGCGCGAGTACACGCGCGGCGAGGTGATCACCGTCCCGCTGAAGAACCAGGACGGGCAGTACGTCGCGGACGAGCACACGCTCGACGAGCTCGAGGGCGAGGGCCGCGTGGTGTTCCGCTACCGCGGCTGGAACCCCAACGGCTCTCGCCGGGACATCGCCGGCATCTGCAACGCGGCGGGCAACGTCGTCGGCCTGATGCCGCACCCGGAGCACGCGGTGGAGCCCGGTTTCGGGCCGGACGGCGCTCGCGGACCGCGGACGGGGACCGACGGGATGCGGTTCTTCACCTCGGTGCTGCACACGCTCGTCGGCTGACACCGCTGGGCATGGGGCCGCTGTCGCGCGGCCGCGTGCGGTTGCCCGGGCGCTACTTCGACAGCCCCGCCACCAGGTTGACCAGCAGCGCCAGGATCACGGTGCCGAACAGGTAGGACAGCAGGGCGTGCACCTGCGCGGTGCGGCGGAACGCCGACGCCTTGAGGTCGGTGTCCGAGATCGCGAAGCTCATCCCGACCGTGACGGCGATGTACGTGAAGTCGGTGTAGCAGGGCGGCTCGCTCTGGTGGAAGTCGATGCCGCCGTCCGGGCCGGTGTAGTACATCCGCGCGTAGCGCAGCGCGAACATCGTGTGGATCGCGGCCCACGACGCGAAGATCGCCGCCAGCACCGTGGCCATGCCGAGGGCGCCGGCCTTCTTCTCAGCGCCGGTCCAGACCAGGACCACCCCGGACAGGCTCGCCATAGCCGCTGTGAACACGATGACGTGCGCCGCGATCCGCTCCGGCTCTTCGCGCGTGGCGTGCGCGGCGGTCTCGGTGGCGTTCATCGGCACGATCACCAGCCACGTCCACAGGGTCGACAGGAGGCCGGTGGTCGCCCAGGCGCCCATCAGGGCCGCCACGGCTGAGCTCCACGTGAGCGCCAGGCCCACGGCGACGCCCGCGACGGCGGACACGGCGATCCGGATGCCGGGGCGCACGTCGAGGAACGCGCTGAACCGGCGCAGGCGGCGGCTCTCGGCTGGATCCGTGGAGTGGTGGTCGGCCATGGGAGCAGTCAACCGCCTGCCGGCCCACGCGGCCCGCGGTGGGCCGGGTGCCGGGATGGCGAGCGGCCTAGAGTCGTGAGCAGGGCCGCCGTGCCGGTGGCCGCCACCCCTTCACCCTGGAGTCGCCATGACCGATGCGCCCGAGTCGACGTCTGCCCCCCAGCCGACCCCACCCACGCCTGACGGTCAGGAGCCCGCCGAGCTGCACGAGGAGCCGCACGACGCGAGCGTCGGCTCGCGGCTGAACTGGCTGCGGGCCGGGGTGCTGGGCGCCAACGACGGCATCGTCTCCACGGCCGGAATCGTCATCGGTGTCGCCGGTGCGACCACGTCGGTCACGGCCATCGCCACCGCCGGCATCGCGGGCATGGTCGCCGGCTCCCTGTCCATGGCGGGCGGTGAGTACGTGTCCGTCAGCACCCAGCGGGACACCGAGAAGGCGCTGCTGACCAAGGAGCGCTGGGAGCTGGAGAACATGCCGGACGAGGAGCTCGAGGAGCTCACCCGGCTCTACCAGGCGAAGGGCATCTCCCGGCGGGTCGCGGAGGAGGTGGCGCGGGACCTCACGAAGAACGACGCGCTGCGCGCGCACGCCGAGACCGAGCTCGGGCTGGACCCGGACGAGCTGACGAACCCGTGGCACGCGGCCGGCTCGTCGTTCATCTCGTTCGCGGTCGGCGCGCTGATCCCGCTGGTCGTGATCCTGCTGCCGATCAACGGTGCGCGGGTGTGGGCGACCGTCGGAGCGGTGATCCTCGGGCTGATCCTCACCGGGTTCCTCAGCGCCCGCCTCGGCAAGGCGCCCGAGGGTCGGGCGATCCTGCGGAACGTCGGCATGGGCATCCTGACCATGGCGATCACCTACGCCGTCGGCAAGATCTTCGGGACGACGGTGGCCTGACCCGTCCCTCGGGGCGATCCGCGGGGGTCAGGCCACCGCTCGCCGGGTGGCCGGTCTGTCAGCCGCCCGGTCAGCCCGCGGAGCCGGCGGCGTCGAGCGCCTGGGACAGGTCGTCGACCAGGTCGTCCACGTCCTCCAGGCCGACGGACAGTCGGACCGTCGACTCGGCGATGCCCACCGCCGCGCGCCCGGCGGCACCGAGCTTGCGGTGCGTCGTCGTCGCCGGGTGCGTGACCATCGACTTGGCGTCGCCCAGGTTGTTGGACACGTCGATCACCCGCAGGGCGTCCAGCACCGCGAACGTGCGGCGCTTGGCCTCGTCCGCACCGGCGCCTTCCGGCACCGCCAGCTCGAACGTCACCACGGTGCCGCCGCCGGTCTGCTGCGCCAGCGCGAGCTGGTGCTGGGGGTGCGACGGCAGGAACGGGTAGCGGACGCCGGCGACGGCCGGGTGCTGCTCCAGCCACTCCGCGAGGCGCAGCGCCGACGCGGCCTGGTGGCGCACCCGCAGGGACATCGTCTCGAGCCCCTTGAGCAGCACCCAGGCGTTGAACGGCGACAGCGACGGACCGGTGTTGCGGATCAGCGTGCGGACGGGCCCGTGCAGCAGCTCCGTCGACCCGAGGATCGCCCCGCCGAGCACCCGGCCCTGCCCGTCGATGTGCTTGGTCGCGGAGTAGACCACCACGTCGGCGCCGTGCTCGAGCGGGCGGGAGAACACCGGCGTGGCGAAGACGTTGTCGACCACCACGACGGCGCCGGCGGCGTGGGCCAGGGCGGACACCGCGGCGATGTCGACCAGGTCCTGCATCGGGTTGGACGGCGTCTCGAAGAAGACGACGTCGGCCGGGGTGGCCAGCGCGGCCTCCCACTGCTCCGGCACGTGGCCGTCGACGTAGTCGGTGCGCACGCCCCAGCGGGCGAGGATCTCGTCGAAGATCACGATCGACGAGCCGAACAGGGCGCGGGCGGCGACGATCCGCGAGCCCGACGAGACGAGCGCGGCGAGCGCGGTGAACACGGCGGACATGCCGCTGGACGTGGCGACCGCCGCCTCGGCACCCTCGAGCAGGCGCAGGCGCTCCTCGAACGTCGACACCGTCGGGTTGCCGTAGCGGGAGTACTGGAACCGGTCGGCCTCGCCGGCGAAGGCCGCCTCGGCGTCCGCCGACCGCTCGTAGACGTAGCCCTGCGTGAGGAACAGCGCCTCGGACGTCTCGTCGAAACCCGAGCGCACCAGGCCGCCGCGCACGGCGAGCGTGTCGGGCCGCAGCCCGGCCCGGTCCACCCGGCGGTCGTCCCAGTCGGCAGGTCCCGGGATCCGGCGGCTCACACCTGCCGCCACGGCAGGCCGTCGGCGCGCCAGCCGGTGTGGCCGCGCTGCCCGTCCGGGCCGACGTCCCCCTCGAAGCCCTGCAGCACGTTGTGCACGGGACCGTAGCCGGCGGCCTGCGCCGCGAGCCCCGCGGCGACGGACCGCACGCCCGACCGGCACAGGAACACGAGGTCCCGGCCGTCACCGGGCTGCACACCGGCCAGCGCCAGCTGGTCGAGGAACTGCGGGTTCACCGCGTGCGTGGTCCCGTCCAGCCACTCGACGAACAGGGGCTCGCGGCCCAGGTCCGCCGTGTCCGGCACGCCGATCTGCTGCCACTCACCGGCTGTGCGGACGTCGACCAGCACGGCACGCTCGTCGGACGCGAGCAGGTCCCAGGCCTCGCGCGGGGTCAGGTCGTCGATGTCGCTCATCTGCTCCTCCATCGGTCCCGGCGGTAGCACCCGTGTCCGGTCCGCGCCGTGGGGCGTGGTCCGCGGGTTGCTGCGGCGTCGTCGATCCGGGTCTCTCGGCCGCTCTGGATGGTGGCGCGATGCTATGCCTCGCTCCGAGGGTCGTCCCAGTGCGCGGACGAAGTGTCTTGCATGGCGAGATGGACGGGCGTGGGCGGTTGACAGCGGGCCCGGCCGCCGCCGAACCTCGTCTCGGTCATGAGCGCCAGCGAGCGCCGGCTGGGACCCCGCGTGGGTCCGCAGGCGGCGTGCAAGCCCCGGCTCGCTGGCCGGCAACCCTCCCTCCGCGGCGGGGTGCCCCGGGTGACGACCAGGCCGTCCGCCGTCCGGCGGGCGGCAAGCGCGGACCTCGCCGAGGTCCTTCCCGCCGGAGGACTGCCATGACCAGCGTGCTCGAGACGTCGCCCGTCTGCACCGACATCCCCGCCCTGCTGCCCGTCGTCGGGGCCGACACCCTGGTGCCGCTGGTGGACGGCAGCAGCGCCGTCTACGCCAACCTCGACTGCGCCGCGAGCGCCCCCGCGCTGCAGTCGGTGGCGGACCGGATCGCCGAGGTGCTGCCGCTGTACGCGTCGGTGCACCGGGGTGCCGGTTACCTGTCCCAGGTGTCCACCGCCCTGTACGAGTCGGCGCGGTCCACCGTCGCGGCGTTCGTCGGGGCGCGGGCGGACGACGTCGCGATCATCACCCGCAACACCACCGACTCCCTGAACCTGCTGGCCGGCGTGGTGCCCGGCCCGGTGCTGGTGCTCGACGTGGAGCACCACGCCAACCTGCTGCCATGGGTGCACGCCGCCCGGGCCCGCCACCGCACCACGATCCTGCCGGTGGCGGCCACCGTCGCAGCGACCCTCGACGCGCTGCGCGCCGAGCTCGCGGCCAACGAGTACGCCCTGGTCACCGTCACGGGGGCGTCGAACGTCACCGGCGAGGCGCTGCCGCTGGGCGACGTGGTGGCCGCGGCGCACCAGGCCGGAGCCCGGGTGGCGGTCGACGGCGCCCAGCTGGTGCCGCACCGCGGGTTCTCGCTGGCGGCCACCGGCGCGGACTACGTCGCCTTCTCGGGGCACAAGACCTACGCGCCGTTCGGTGCGGGCGCTCTGGTGGGTCGGTGGGACTGGCTCGACGCGGGCACGCCGTACCTGGCCGGGGGCGGTGCGGTGCGGGACGTGCGGCCGGACCGGACGTTGTGGCAGCCGGCACCGGCGCGCCACGAGGCGGGGTCGCCGAACGTGCTGGGCGCGGTGGCGCTCGCCGAGGCGTGCCAGACGCTGGTCGCCCTGCCGGCCGGGGAGCTGACGGCGCACGAGGAGTCGCTGCGGTCCCGGCTGGTGGCGGGGCTCGAGGCGCTGCCCGGGGTGCGGGTGCTGCGCGTCTGGCCCGACTCGGTGGACCCGGTCGGCGTGGTCAGCTTCACGGTGGCGGACCTGGACCCGGGGCTGGTCGCCGCGGTGCTGTCCGCCGAGCACGGCATCGGGGTGCGGGACGGGCGGTTCTGCGCGCACCCGCTGCTGGCCCACCTGTCCGCGTCGGACGGTGCGGTGCGGGCGTCGGTGGGCGTGGGGACGACGAGCGAGGCGGTCGACCGCCTGGTCACGGCCCTGGACCGGCTGCTGGTGGACGGGCCGGCGGCGGAGTACACGGTCGTGGACGGGTGCTGGACGGTGGCCGACGACCCGCGGCCGCTGCTCGACGTACCGGGGCTGGACCACCTGGCGGCCACCGCGGCGGCGGCCTGCGGCCCGGCGGTCTGACCCCAGGCTCGTCGCGACCGCGGATCGGTCAGTCGACCCGGATGCCCAGCTGCTCCGCGAGCGCCGGGGCCAGCTCCAGCAGCAGGTCGCCGGTGATGGTCGACCCCGCCAGCCCGGCGACACCCTCGATGTGCTGCAACCCGGTGAGGCCGCGCAGGTCGACGTCCACCAGCCGGGCCGCCGTCACGTCGAGCCGGCGCACCGTGCAGCCGCGCAGCTCGAGCCGCCGGACGGTCGCCCCGCCCAGCGCGAGCTCGTCGACCACGCAGCCGTCGAGCACCACGTCCACCAGCTCGGACTCGCGCAGGTTCAGGTAGTCGACCTTCCCGCCGCGGACGGTCACCCGCGTCCACGACGACCCGTAGGCCTGCACGGCGCCGAGCCGGCAGTCGGTCAGCGTGCCGTCCCACCAGGTAGTGCGCGCCAGGCTGAGCTCGTCGGCGCGCACCCGTGACCAGGACGTGTCCACCAGCCGGGCGCCGTCGAGGCGGACGCCGTCCAGCCGGCAGGCCGTGAACGTGCACTCCAGGACGCGGGCGTCGTGCCCGTCGGCGCCGGACAGGTCGACGTCCGCCAGGTCCACGCCGTCCAGGTCGGCACCGGGGGAGAGCGGCTGGGGCCTCACGCGACCACCGTCCCACGCCCGTGCGGGGTGACCGACCGGGACCCGCCGATGTCGAGGGGCCACGGGTCGACGGGAGCCCCGGTGCGGGGTGTGGGCGGCGGATGGCAGCATCGCCATGTGCGCCACTCCCTGGTCCTCGCCGCGCCCGGTGTCCTGCTCGTCCCGCTGGCCGACGTGCACGCCCCCGCGCTCGCCGCGCTGGTCGACGAGCCGATGTGGCGCGGGATGAGCAGCCCGGTCCCGCGCACGCCGGACGACGTGCTGGACCTGATCGCCGCCGCCGACGCCGATCCGGGCCGGTACGCGTTCGCCGTCGTCGAGGAGTCCAGCGGTGCGGTGGTCGGCAGCACCTCGTTGTACGACGTGACGCTCACCGCCGCCCGCGCCGAGATCGGGTTCACCTACTACGCGCGCCGGGTGTGGGGCACCACGGTGAACCCCGCCTGCAAGCTGGCCCTGTTCCGCCAGGGCTTCGAGGACTGGGGCCTCGCGCGCGTCGCCCTGCGCGCCGACACCGCAAACGCGCGGTCGATCGGCGCGATCCTGCGGCTCGGCGCGACGGCCGAGGGCGTGCTCCGCAGCCACCGCGTGCGACCCGACGGCAGCCGCGGGGACACCGCCTACTTCTCGGTGCTGGCCGACGAGTGGCCGGCGGTGCGGGCCGGTCTGGAGCAGCGCGTGGGGCTGGCGTAGGTGCCGACGCTCGACCGTCGGCTCGGCACCACCGACGCGGTGGTGATCGGGCTGTCCTCGATGCTCGGCGCCGGTGTGTTCGTGGTGCTGGGCCCCGCGACGGCCGCCGCGCGCGGCGGGGTGCTGGTCTCCCTGGTGGTCGCGGCCCTGGTCGCGTGGGCAAACGCGACGTCGACCGCTCAGCTGGCGGCGGTGCTGCCGCGCGCCGGAGGGGTCTACGCGTACGGCCGGGAGCGGCTCGGCGAGTGGCCCGGGTTCCTCGCGGGGCTGGCGTTCGTGCTGGGCAAGACGGCCTCGTGCGCGGTGATGGCGGGGACGGTGGCGGCGTACGTCGTGCCGACCGCGTGGCACCGGCCGGTGGCCGCGCTGATCGTCGTCGTGCTGGTCGCCGTCAACCTCGCGGGGGTCTCGCGGACGGCGGCGGCGGCGCGGCTGCTGCTCGCCGTCGCGGTGGTGGTGCTGGTCGCGGTCGTCGTCGTCGCCCTGCGTCGGCACGCCGACACGCTGCCGGGGGACGTGCTTCCCCACGGTCTGCCCGGCGGGGTGCGCGGCACGCTGCAGGGCGCGGCTCTGCTCTTCTTCGCCTTCGCCGGGTACGCGCGCGTCGCCACGCTCGGCGAGGAGGTGCGCAAGCCCCGCACGACGATCCCGCGGGCCATCCGCATCGCGCTCGCCCTGGTCGCGGTCGGCTACCTGGCCGTGGCGGTCGCGGTGCTGCACGTCCTCGGCGTCGACGGCGCGGCGGGGTCCCGGGCACCGGTGCTCGACACGGCCACGGCGACCGCCGGCTGGCTGGTGCCGGCCGTGCGGGTGGCCGCCGTCGCGGCGGCCGGGGGTGCGCTGCTCGCGCTGCTCGCCGGGGTGAGCCGCACGGCGTTCGCCATGGCTCGGGAGGGCGACCTGCCGCGCCGCTGGGCCGCCGTCGGCGGGCGCTCGCGGGCGCCGTGGCTGGCCGAGCTGGTGGTGGGCGTGACGGTGGTGGTGCTCACGCTGACGGTCGACCTGACGGGCGTGCTGGTGGTCTCGTCGTTCGGCGTGCTGCTCTACTACGGCATCGGCCACGCGGCTGCCTGGACGCAGCCGGCAGCCGACCGGCTCGCACCGCGATGGGTTCCCGTGGTGGGCCTGGTCGGGTGCCTGGCGCTCGCGACGGCGCTGCCCGGGTGGGCGGTGGCGACGGGCGTCGGGGTGCTGGCGGTCGGGTCCGCGGTGCGCGCGGTCGCCGTGCGGGTCAGGCGGTCGGCAGCGGGACGACCGAGCCGGTCAGGTGGGGACGGCGACGGCGCGGGTCCCACACGGTGAGGTCGTGGCCGGTGCCGGTGCCGGTGCCCGTGGAGGTGTCGATGCCGTTGGAGGTGTCGGTGGCCGGGTCGCGGCGGGCGACGCGCACCGCGACGGTGGTCGGCAGCACCACGGGCGCCGCGAAGTCGACCGACCAGGTGAACGACTCCCCGCGGACGGCGCCGACGGTGGCCAGCGCCCGGGCGGCGGTGAACATGCCGTGCGCGATGGCGCCGTGGAAGCCGAACGCCCGGGCGGCGGGTGCCCACAGGTGGATCGGGTTCACGTCGCCGGAGACGGCCGCGTAGCGGCGGCCGGTGTCCGCGGGCAGCCGCCAGGTGGCGGTGGGGACGGGCGGCTCGAACGGCTGGCGATCGGTGGCCTCGCCGGCGCCGGCGCCGTCGTCGTCGGCGGAGGCCGGGACCGAGCCCGGCTCCGACGCGGGCCCGGCCGACCCGGCCAGCCGCACCCCCTTGGCCAGGTACGTCGACACCCCGCGCCACGCGGTGACGCCGTCGGCCGCCACCTCGCTGACCAGGTCCACCTGCGTCCCGGACCGGTGCGCGCGCAGCCCGGTGGCCCACGACCGCACGTCCAGCTCCTGCCCGAGCCGCAGCGGCCGCCGCTGCTCGACGCGGTTGGCGACGTGCACCAGCCCGAGCAGAGGCAGCGGGAAGTCGTCGCGGACCATCAGGGCGGTCGCGACCGGGAACGCCAGCACGTGCACGAAGCCCGCGGGCAGCACGTCCGTGCCGGGCTCGCCCACCAGGTGCTGGTACGCGGTGAGCCGCTCGGCGTCGGCCTGCACGCCGTGGGCGCTGAGCGTGACGTCGGGCAGCGTCGTCGTCGCGCCGCCCCGGCCAGCTCGCCCGACGCGACGCGACACGGCACCGGCCGCGGCAGCGGTCAGCGCGTGCCGGTACGAGTCGCCGAGCGGTGGCACCGTCGGCAGCTCGACCGTGCGCAGCGGCCCGGTCACTGGCCCACCAGGTTCTGCCCGCACACCCGCAGCGTCCGGCCGACGATGCCGCCCGCGGCCGGTGAGGCGAGGAAGGCGACCGCCTCGGCGACGTCCTGCGGCAGGCCGCCCTGCTGCAACGAGTTGAGCCGTCGCGCGACCTGCCTGGTCAGCGCGGGGATCCGCGCCGTCATCTCCGTCTCGATGAACCCGGGGGCCACGGCGTTGGCCGTCCCGCCGAACGGCACCAGCAGGGGAGCGGTGGCGCGGACCATGCCGATGACACCGGCCTTGGAGGTGGCGTAGTTGGTCTGGCCGCGGTTGCCGGCGATGCCGGACGTCGAGGCGGTGGCGACGATGCGCGGCTCGTCGGTGAAGTCGCCGCTGGTCAGCAGCGCCTCGTTGATCCGCAGCTGCGACTCGAGGTTGACGGCGAGCACCGACGACCAGCGGTCGGGCGCCATGTTGACCAGCAGCTTGTCGCGCGTGATGCCGGCGTTGTGCACCATCACGTCGAGCCGGCCGTGCCGGGCACGCACGTGCTCGAGGATCCGCTCCCCGGCGTCGGCAGCCGTCACGTCCAGCTGCAGCGCCGTGCCGCGCACCTCGTTGGCCACCGCCGTCAGCTGCTCACCGGCGGCCGGCACGTCCACCGCGACCACGTGCGCGCCGTCGCGCGCCAGTGTCCGGGCGATCGCCGCGCCGATGCCGCGCGCCGCGCCGGTCACCACGGCCACGCGCCCGTCCAGCGGCCGTTCCCAGTCGGCCGGCAGCGTGCCGGCGGTCGAGTCCACCGCGAGCAGCTGACCGTCCACGAAGGCCGACCGCCGGGACAGGAAGAACCGGAGCGCGGCGACGGCGCTCGGCGCCGTGACCGGCACGTCGCCCGTCAGCACCACGCCGTTGCCGGTGGACCCGCCGCGCAGCTCCTTGGCGAGCGACCGCAGCAGGCCGTCGACCCCCTGCCGGGCGGCGGCGACCGCCGGGGCGTCGTCCGCGGTGGCCGTCCGGGACACCGTGACCACCCGGCCACCGCTGCGCAGTCCCTTCACGGGACCGGCCGCGGCGAGCACCGGATCGGTCAGCTGGTCCGGACGTTCGGCGGCCGTGAGCACCAGGACGACGGCGCCGTACCGGACGTCCGGCGCCGGGTGCCGGTGCACCTCCAGGTCCCAGCCGTCGAGCAGGACCGGGGTCTCGGCCGTCCCCGATCCGGTCCCCGTCCCTGGCGCCATGCCGCCCGCCGGCCCGGACAGCAGCCGCGCCAGCGCATCGGCGTCGTCCCCGCGGCCCAGCACCAGCACAGGCCCGTCGACCAGCGGCGCGCCGGGCGTGTAGCGCCGCAGGACGGCGGGCCGCGGCAGCCCCAACCGCTTGGCCAGCGTGGCCGTCGGACCGCTGTTCACCAGCTGCAGGTAGGTGTCCGGCATGTCACGCCGCCTCGAGCAGCACGGCGACGCCGAGCCCACCGGCGGCGCACACCGTCACCAGCGCCCGCACCGGGGAGTCGTCGCCCGCGGCGACCTGCGCCACGTGCCGGGCGTGCAGCTCCTTGGCGGTGCTCGCCACGATCCGCCCCCCTGTCGCGGCGAACGGGTGCCCGGCCGCCAGCGACGACCCGTGCACGTTCAGCCGCTCCCGCTTCACCGACCCGAACGCGCCCGGCAGCCCCAGCCGCTCCCGCCCGAACGTCTCCGACTCCCACGCCGCCAGGATCGCCAGCACGGTGGAGGCGAACGCCTCGTGGATCTCCACGTAGTCGAGGTCGTCGAGCGTCAGCCCGTGCCGGGCGAGCAGCCGCGGCGCCGCGTAGGCGGGGGCCATCAGCAGCCCGTCCTCGCCGTGCACGAAGTCGACGGCGGCGACCTCGGCGTCCACCACCGCGGCGAGCGGCGTGAGGCCGTGGTCGGCGGCCCACTGCGCCGAGCCCAGCAGCACCGTCGAGGCGCCGTCGGTCAGCGGCGTCGAGTTGCCGGCCGTCATGGTCGCGGGGGCGGCCAGGTGGTTGCCGAACGTGGTCCGCAGGCCGGCCAGCTTCTCCAGCGACGTGTCCGTGCGCAGGTTCGCGTCCCGCGCGAGCCCGCGGTAGCCGGTCACCAGGTCGTCGAAGAACCCGCTCTCCCAGGCGGCCGCCAGGTTGCGGTGGCTGGCCAGCGCCAGCTCGTCCTGCGCCTCGCGCGTGATGCCCCACTCGACCGTGGTCAGCGCCTGGTGCTCGCCCATCGACAGGCCGGTGCGCGGCTCGTCCACCCGTGGCGGGTTGGGGGTCAGGTCCTTGGGTCGCAGCCGGGCGAGCACGGCGGCCCGCTGCCCGACGGTGCGCGCCCGGGACAGGTCGAGCAGCACGCGCCGCAGCCCCTCGCTGACCGCGATCGGCGCGTCGGAGGCGGAGTCGACGCCGCCGGCGATGCCCGATTCGAGCTGGCCGAGGCGGATCTTGTTGGCCAGCAGCAGCACGGTCTCGACGCCGGTGGCGCAGGCCTCCTGCAGGTCGACCGCGGGGGTGCGCGACGAGAGCGCGGAGCCCAGCACCACCTCGCGGGTGAGGTTGAAGTCGCGGGAGTGCTTCAGCACCGCCCCGGCGGCGACCTGGCCGATCACCTCGTCCTGCAGCCCGTACCGGGCGGCCAGCCCGTCGAGCGCCGCGGTCAGCAGGTCCTGGTTGCTCGCGTGGGCGTAGGGGCCGCCGGCGCGGGCGAACGGGACCCGGTTGCCGCCCAGCACGTAGGCGGGGCGCGCGGTGGGCGACGAGGTCGGGTCGGAGGGGGCCGGGCTGGACGACCGGGCGGGGGTGCGGGCCATGGGAGAAGTCCTCTCGCATCGTCACTGATGGGCCTGCTGCGGGGGACGGAGGATCAGCCCCCGGTTCCACCGTCGAAATGCCGACGGGGCAGGAGGACCTTCGTCCCTTGGATCTGTCCGGAACCGATGGTACCTGATACCGTCGGTTTCGTGAGTGGTCGTGAACCGACCCGGTCGACGACGACGGGCCTGCGGGCGGTGGGCAGCGATGCCCCACCGGCGGACGGTCGTGCCACCCGGTGGGCGGACCACCGCGAGGCCCGGCGCGCGGTGCTGGTGCAGACGGCCCGGCGCACGGTGCACCACGACGGTCCGGACATCTCCATGGACGAGATCGCGGCGGCGGCCGGCACCTCCAAGTCGATCGTCTACCGGTACTTCGCCGACAAGACGGCGCTGCAGGTGGCCGTGGCCGAGCTCGTCGTGCGGGACATCCGCGACGCGCTCGCGGATGCGCTCGCCGCGCACGGCACGCCCCGCGAGGGGCTCCGCGCGATGGTCGACGTGTACCTGGAGATGATCGAGTCGTCGCCGTCGGTGTACGCGTTCGTCACCCGCGACGGGTCGGTGGAGCACTTCCTCGACCAGGTGACCGCCCTGGTGGCGGGCCCGTTCGCCCGTGAGGTGGCCGCCCGGTCCGTCGACTCACCGGCCAGCGCCGCCGCGCTGGCCACCGCGTGGGCCGCGGGTGCCGTCGGCTTCGTCCGCGGCGCCGGCGAGTGGTGGCTGCTGCACCGCCACGAACCCGCGGCACCGAGCCGGGGCGAGCTCGCCGGCCGCGTCTCCACCTGGTTGTGGGCCGGCCCCGTCGGTCTCGTCGTGCGTCCCGGCACCACCGCCCGTCCCTCAGCAGGCACTTCGACGATGAAGGAGACCTCATGACCACCACCGCCGAACGTCCGGCCAGCGTCCGCACCGCGGACGCGCGCGTCGACGTCCCGACGCTGGAGCAGCACCTGCTCGGCCGCTACGCGGACCTGCGCCGCAGCGCCCGGGCGATCGTCGCCGACCCGGCCTTCCAGAAGATCGAGGGCCAGCCCTACGCCGAGCACCGCGAGCGGGTGCTGACCCAGCTGCGCCGCCTGGTCGCGGAGACGGACGTGCTGCGGGCCTTCCCGACGGCGCTCGGCGGTGCCGACGACCACGGCGGCAGCCTGGCCCGCTTCGAGGAGCTGGTGGCCGGCGACCCCAGCCTGCAGATCAAGGCCGGTGTGCAGTGGGGTCTGTTCGCCTCGGCGATCCTGCACCTCGGCACGGCCGACCACCACGAGCGGCTGCTGCGGGACGCGATGTTCCTGCAGGTGCCGGGCGCGTTCGCGATGACGGAGACCGGCCACGGCTCGGACGTCGCCTCGATCGGCACCACCGCCGAGTACGACGCCGCCACCCAGGAGTTCGTCCTCCACACGCCGTTCCGCGGCGCCTGGAAGGACTACCTGGGCAATGCCGCCACCCACGGCACCGCCGCGGTGGTGTTCGCGCAGCTGATCACGGCGGCGCCCGGCGGCGAGCGGGTCAACCACGGCGTGCACGCGTTCTACGTGCCGATCCGCGATGCGGTCACCGGTGAGTTCCTGCCCGGCGTCGGCGGTGAGGACGACGGGTTCAAGGGCGGCCTCAACGGGATCGACAACGGCCGCCTGTGGTTCGACCACGTCCGCGTGCCGCGTCGTGACCTGCTCAACCGGTACGGCGACGTCGCTGCGGACGGCACCTACAGCTCGCCGATCGAGAACCCGGGCCGGCGGTTCTTCACCATGCTCGGCACGCTCGTCCAGGGCCGCGTCTCGCTGGACGGCGCCGCCACCAACGCCTCCAAGCTCGCCCTCGCCATCGCGGTCACCTACGCCAACCAGCGCCGGCAGTTCGCGGGTGCGGACGACGACGAGGTGGTGCTGCTGGACCACGGCGAGCACCAGCGCCGGCTGCTCCCGCTGGTCGCGGAGGCCTACGCCTCGACCTACGCCCACGAGGAGCTGCTCGCGGCGTTCGACGATGTGTTCTCCGGGCGGGCGGACACCCCGGCGACCCGTGCCGACCTGGAGACGCTGGCCGCGACCCTCAAGCCGACGTCGACGTGGACCGCGATGCGCACCATCCAGACCTGCCGCGAGGCCTGCGGCGGCGCCGGCTTCCTCGCCGAGAACCGCCTGGTCGGCCTGCACCAGGACCTGGACGTGTACGTGACGTTCGAGGGCGACAACACGGTGCTGTACCAGCTGGTGGCCAAGCGGCTGCTCGGCGACTACGCCAAGGGGCTCAAGCTGCACTCCGCCGGTGACATGGCGCGGCTGGTGGCCGAGCGGGCCGCGGACGCCGCCCTGCACCGCACGCCGCTGGTGCGCGCCGCCCAGACGATCGCCGACGTCGGCGACGCCCGCCGCTCGGTGGGCCAGCTGCGCGACGAGTCCACCCAGCGCCAGCTGCTGACCGACCGCGTGGAGACGATGGTCGCCGAGGCCGCCGCCGCGCTCGCCCCTGCGCGCAGCCTGCCGCCCGCCGCCGCGGCGGCCCTGTTCGAGGCCCACCAGCACGAGCTGATCGAGGCGGCCCGTGCCCACGCCGAGCGCGTGCAGTGGGAGGCGTTCACGCGGGCCCTGGCCACCGTCGACGACCCCGGCACCCGCCGGGTGCTCACCCGGCTGCGGGACCTGTTCGGGCTCACGCTCGTGGAGCGGCACCTCGCCTGGTACCTGATCCACGGGCGGCTGTCCGCGGGCCGGGCCCGGACCGTCTCGTCGTACATCGACCGGCTGCTGGTGCGGCTGCGTCCGCACGCGCAGGACCTGGTGGACGCGTTCGGCTACGGCCCGGAGCACCTGCGCGCGGCCATCGCGTCCGGTGCCGAGCAGGTGCGGCAGGAGGAGGCCCGGGCGTGGAACCGGGCGCAGCGCGCGTCGGGCGAGGCGGCGGTGCCGGAGCGGCACGTGCGGGGCTGAGCCTGCGCGGCACGGGGCTGCAGGTCTCGCGCCCCGGTCCCCGGCCGTCAGCCGTTGGCCGCGGTCGGGGCAGGTGGGGTGGCGACGTCGGCAGCCGTGGGGTTGCACCGCGTGCGCAGCATCGTCAGCGCGTCGACCTGAGGCCGCCACGGCTCGATGTGCCAGGTGGACTTGCCGGCCGCGCCGAGCACGTGGCACAGCAGCTGCTCGTGCATCGTCGGGCTGTTCGCATCCGGGTGCTGCGCGACGAGCTGGCTCCAGAGCGCCTGCTGCGCGGCCAGCGTGCCGGTGCGGGCCCACTCGCTCGGGGTGACCTCGAGGGAGCGGCCGCCCTCGGCCACGCCCCAGGTGGCTGCCACCACCGCGCTGCCGGACAGCCAGGTGGTGACCGGGGCGCCGGTGGCCGTGGCCCCGAGTGCGCTGCCGGTGACGTGGTCGATCCGCAGCACGGCCGCGGGGGTGCCGACCACGGTGAACCGTGCGCTCGGCGTCGGTGCGCTGAGCCCGAGCAGGAAGGACCCGTCGGAGGCGGAGATCACCGCGGACCCGTCCTCGAGCACGGCGGCGGTCGAGCCGGCCGGACCGGTGAGCCACGCCAGCGGCACGGCCGCCGGTGCGGAGGTCGTCGGGCTCGTGGCCGCGGTGGTCGGCGATCCGCTCTCGGTGCCGTCCTTGACCACGAGGTGCAGGTGGGCGGAGCCGTCCGGGTCGGTGCTGGCGTCGGCGGTGACGGTGGCGTCCGGGACAGCGGCCGCGCTGACGCCGTTGGCGGTCAGGGCCACGCCCCTCGTCCGGACGTCCGCCGCTGAGGGGTCGGTCGGTGCGGGCGCAACCGTGGCCCCCGTGGGCCGGGCGTCGGTCGGCCCGGCCGTGCCGCCGGCCGTGCACCCCGACGCGAGGCCGACCAGGACGCAGACCAGGGCGAACGCGCGGCCGGCGCGCACCCGCCGGCGACGGTCCGTGCTCGGCCCGCGGTGGCTGGACACGCAGGCACCCTAACCGGGCGGACGCGGGCGTGGGCGGTCCACCGGGCGGCGCCACCCTGGTCCCACGCCCCGCGCCGTCGGTGGACGAGAATGCGGGGAGGCGGCCGCCGGGCGCGCCGTGGCGGCCGACGACGGTCCCGCCGAGCCGCCCGGGCCGACGCCGCGCGGCACCACCGCCGCGTCCCTGCCCCGACACACCTCTGGAGTGAGCTGACGATGCGGGCCTGGCCCACGGTCCCGAGCCACCTGGCATGGCTGGACCGCCACCTGAACTCCCTGCTGGCCTTCGGTCGGCACACCCCCGCCCCGGGCGGAGGCGCCTACTGGCTGGACGACGACGGCACGCCGCTGCCGGCGCAGGGGGTGCAGACGTGGATCACGTGCCGCACCGTGCACGTGTACTCGCTCGGCACCCTGCTGGGCATCCCGGGCAGCCGGCCGATCGCCGAGGCGGCGCTCGCGGGGCTGACCGGCCCGCTGCGGGACACGCAGAACGGCGGCTGGTACCCCGGCGTCGGCGCCGACGGCACCCCCGACCCCGACAAGACGGCCTACGCGCACGCGTTCGTCGTGCTCGCCGCCTCGTCGGCCACCGTCGCCGGCCTGGCCGGTGCACGCGAGCTGCTGACCGACGCGCTGGCCACCTACGAGCGCTGGTTCTGGGACGACGCCGCAGGCAAGGCCGTCGACACGTGGGACACCACGTTCACCACGCTCGACCCGTACCGCGGCATCAACGCGAACATGCACACCGTCGAGGCGTTCCTCGCCGCGGCGGACGTCACCGGCGACCGCGTCTGGCTGGACCGCGCCGCCCGGATCGGCGCCTTCGCCGCCTCGGCCGCCGCAGCCAACGGGTGGCGCCTGCCGGAGCACTTCGACGAGGCGTGGACCGCCCAGCCGGAGTTCAACGACGACCAGCGGGACGACAAGTTCAAGCCGTACGGCGCCACCGTGGGCCACGGCCTGGAGTGGGCTCGCCTGCTGCTCCACCTCGAGGCCGCTGGGGCCACTGGCGCCGACTGGCTCGAGGCGGCGCGCGCCCTGTTCGACCGCGCGGTCGCGGACGGCTGGGCGGCCGACGGTGCCGACGGCTTCGTCTACACCACCGACTGGTCCGGCGCCCCCGTCGTGGCCGACCGCATGCACTGGGTCGCCGCCGAGGCGATCGGTGCCGCGGCGGCGCTGCACCAGCGCACCGGTGACGAGCAGTACGCGCAGCGCTACGCCCAGTGGTGGGACTACGTCGACCGGTACGTGATCGACCACGTCAACGGCTCGTGGTTCCACCAGCTCGACGTGCACAACCAGCCGGCCGGCACCGTCTGGCCCGGCAAGGCGGACCTGTACCACGCCGCCCAGTGCACGCTGATCCCGAGGTTGCCGCTCGCGCCGTCGCTGGCCACCGCGGTGGCGCAGGGGCTCGTGCGCTCCTGAGCCTGTCCGGCGTCAGTTCCGGGTGCGGTGGGGGAGTCCCCGCCGCACCCGGACCTGTCTCCGCGTGCGCGACGGGCCCGACGGGCCGCTCACCAGCGCGGCGGCTGCCGTCCGTACGGGTCGCGCCGGTACAGGTCCTGCGGGTACCGCCGCGTGGTCGCCAACCGGTGCTCCACCCCACCGGCCCGCGCGAACGGCTTCGCCAGCACCGCCCCGAGCATGAACCCGCCGACGTGCGCCCAGTACGCGACCCCGCCCGCCGCCAGCGCGCCGAGCGAGCTGAGCCCCGACCAGAACTGCAGGAAGAACCAGCCGCCGATCAGCAGCCACGCCGGTAGCAGCGGCCAGACGAACAGCGGCGGGATCAGCACCACGATGGTGCGGACCATGCCGCGCGGGAACAGCACCACGTACGCGGCGAGCACGCCGGCGATGGCTCCGCTCGCACCGACCAGCGGGGTGGTTCCCGACGGGTCGACGGCGACCTGCGTCAGCCCGGCGACCACGCCGCACAGCAGGTAGAAGCCGAGGTACCGCAGGTGCCCCATCGCGTCCTCGACGTTGTCGCCGAAGATCCACAGGAACAGCATGTTCCCGCCGAGGTGCAACCAGCCGGCGTGCATGAACATGCTGGTCAGCAGCGTGAGCCAGGCGGTGGGCCCGTCGTGCAGCACAGCGCGCGGCACGGCCGCGTAGGTGGCCATCAGGCGCGCCTGCTCGGTGGGTGTCGTCCGCACCATGGCGAGGAACACCAGCACGTTCACCGCGATCAGCAGGTAGGTGATGCCGGGCGTCGTCCGGCGCCTGCTGTTGTCGTCCGCGATGGGGATGACCACGCCTCGACGCTAGCAACCGGTGTCCAGCGCAGCGCCGGTATCCTCGGGGATCGATGACCAGCCACGTGCAGTCGCCGGCCCCCCGACCCGCCGCCACGTCCGACACGGTGGAGCACGCGCTCGCCACCGCGGACCTCGAGCAGCCGTACGCCGAGCTGGGCCTCAAGCCCGACGAGTACGCGCGCATCCGTGACCTCCTGGGCCGTCGGCCCACCGCCGCCGAGCTCGCCATGTACTCGGTGATGTGGTCGGAGCACTGCTCCTACAAGTCGTCGAAGCTGCACCTGTCGACGTTCGGCGAGAACCAGACGCCGGCGATGCGCGAGCACCTGCTGGTCGGCATCGGGCAGAACGCCGGCGTCGTCGACATCGGCGACGGCTGGGCGGTGACGTTCAAGGTCGAGTCGCACAACCACCCCAGCTACGTCGAGCCGTACCAGGGTGCGGCCACCGGCGTCGGCGGCATCGTGCGCGACATCATCTCGATGGGCGCCCGTCCCGTGGCCGTGATGGACCAGCTGCGGTTCGGCGCCGTCGACCACCCGGACACCGCGCGCGTGGTGCACGGCGTCGTGTCGGGCGTCGGCGGCTACGGCAACTGCCTGGGCCTGCCGAACATCGGCGGCGAGCTCGTCTTCGACCCGTCGTACCAGGGCAACCCGCTGGTCAACGCCCTGTGCCTGGGGGTGCTGCGGCACGAGGACATCCACCTGGCGAACGCCGAGGGCGTGGGCAACCAGGTGGTGCTGTTCGGCGCGCGCACCGGCGGCGACGGCATCGGTGGCGCCTCGATCCTGGCAAGCGAGACGTTCGACGACTCCAAGCCCTCCAAGCGGCCGTCGGTCCAGGTGGGCGACCCCTTCATGGAGAAGGTGCTCATCGAGTGCTGCCTGGAGCTGTTCGCGGCGCACGTCGTCGAGGGCATCCAGGACCTCGGCGCCGCCGGCATCAGCTGCGCGACCAGCGAGCTGGCGTCCAACGGCGGGTCCGGCATGCACGTCGACCTGGAGAAGGTGCTGCTCCGCGACCCCACGCTGACCGCCGGCGAGATCCTCATGTCGGAGTCGCAGGAGCGGATGATGGCCGTCGTCCGCCCCGACCAGCTGGACGAGTTCCTCGCCATCACGCGCAAGTGGGACGTGGAGACGGCGGTGATCGGCGAGGTCACCGGTGACGGCCGGCTGACCATCGACCACTTCGGCGCCCGCATCGTCGACGTCGACCCGAAGACGGTGGCGCACGAGGGCCCGGTGTACGACCGGCCGTACGCCCGTCCGGACTGGCAGGACGCCCTGGTCGCGGACTCGGTCAGCACGCCCGACGGCCAGGCGCGCTACCCGCGCGCGGAGACGCCCGACCAGCTCCGCGACACCGTCCTCGCGCTCGTGTCCTCGCCGAACCTGGCGTCGAAGGCGTGGGTCACGGACCAGTACGACCGCTTCGTGCAGGGCAACACGGCCCTCGCCCAGCCCGACGACTCCGGCGTGGTCCGCGTCGACGAGACGACCGGCCTCGGCGTGGCGCTGGCGACCGACGCGAACGGCCGCTACGCCCAGCTCGACCCGTACGTCGGCGCCCAGCTGGCGCTGGCGGAGGCCTATCGCAACGTCGCCACGACGGGTGCCAAGCCGCTGGCCGTCACCGACTGCCTCAACATCGGCAGCCCCGAGCGCACCGACTCGATGTGGCAGCTGGTCCAGGTGATCCACGGTCTGGCCGATGCCTGCGTCGCCCTCGAGGTCCCGGTGACCGGAGGCAACGTCTCGCTCTACAACACGACCGGTGACCAGGCGATCCACCCGACCCCGGTGGTGGGTGTGCTCGGCGTGCTGGACGACGTGGCCGATGCGGTGCGGTCCGGCTGGACCAACCCCGGTGACGCCGTCTACCTGCTGGGCACCACGCGGCCGGAGCTCGACGGCTCCGCGTGGGCCGACGTGGTGCACCACCAGCTCGGCGGCACCCCGCCGAAGGTGGACCTGGAGGCCGAGCGCCGGCTCGCCCTGGTACTGGCCCAGGCCGCCCGCGACCACCTGGTCGACGCCGCGCACGACCTGTCCGAGGGTGGCCTCGCGCAGGGTCTGGTCGAGGCGTCGCTGCGCTTCGGGGTCGGTGTGCAGGTGGACCTGGACCCGCTGTGCACGCGGGACGGGCTGACGCCGTTCGAGGCCCTGTTCTCCGAGTCCACGGCCCGGGTGCTGGTCGCCGTGCCGCGCTCGGAGGAGGTCCGGCTGATCGACCTGTGCACGTCTCGCGGCGTGCCGGTGCTGCGGCTGGGCGAGACCGCCGAGACGTGCAGCCCGGGCGCCGGCCGGCCGGTGGACCCGTCGGACCACGTGCACGCGCCGTCGGTCGAGGTGGAGGGGCTGTTCACCATCCCGCTCACCGAGCTGCGGACCGCGTCCGAGGGCACGCTGCCGCACCACTTCGGCTGACGCTCGGCTGAGGCAGTCCGAGCTGACGCGGGCTGCCTGGCGCGGCGTCATCCCACCCCGCCACCTAGAGTCGGCCGCATGACCACGGCCGGTCCCTCCCGTCCCGCGACGAGGGGCTGACCGTGCCCCGGTCCCGCGTCGCCCGTCTCGCGGACGCCCAGGTCGCAGCGGCGCTGGCGCAGGTCCGTGCCGAGCTGGGCATCCCCACGGAGTTCGCCGCGGCGGCGGCCGACGAGGCGGCGACGGCAGCGCGCACCGGACCGCTGGACGTCCCGGGTCGGTCGGTCGCACGGGTGGACGCGACCGACCTCCCGCTGCTCACCATCGACCCGCCCGGTTCGATGGACCTCGACCAGGCGCTGCACGTCGCACCCGCGGGCGACGGCTGGACCGTGCACTACGCCATCGCGGACGTCGGCGCGTTCGTCGTCCCCGGCGGCGCCCTGGACACCGAGACCCACGAGCGCGGCACCACCTGCTACGGCCCGGACGGCACCGTCCCGCTGCACCCCACGTCCCTGTCGGAGGGCGCCGCGAGCCTGCTCCCGGACCAGGACCGTCCGGCGGTGCTGTGGCGGTTCGACCTGGGAGCCGATGGCGAGCCGGCCGCGGTGCACGTCGGCCCCGCCACGGTGCGCAGCCGGGCGCAGCTGGCCTACCCGCAGGCCCAGCGCATGCTCGACGAGCACGAGCCGGGGGCGCTGACCGACGTGCTGGCGGGGGTGCGCGCGGTGGGCCGGCTGCGCGAACGGGCGGAACGGGACCGCGGCGGGGTGTCGCTCTCGGTGCCGGAGCAGCAGGTGGCGGCCGACGGCCACGGTGGCTGGACGACGAGCTTCCGCGCGGTGCTGCCGATGGAGCGGTGGAACTCGCAGCTGTCCTTGCTGACCGGCCTGGCCGCGGCCCGGCTGATGCTCGACTCGGGCGTCGGCCTGCTGCGCACCATGCCGCCGGCGGACGACCGGGACGTCGCGCGGCTGCACCGCACGGCAGCGGCCCTCGAGGTCGACTGGCCCGCCGACGAGCCCTACCCGCACCTGCTGCGGCGCCTGGACTCGGCACACCCGGCGGAGGCCGCGTTCCTGGACGCCGCGACCTCCCTGTTCCGCGGCGCGGGCTATGTGGCGTTCGGCGGGTCGGACGGTGCGGCACCTCCGACGGGGTCCGCCGCCCGGCACGCGGCCATCGCGGCGCCCTACGCGCACGTCACCGCACCGTTGCGGCGCCTCGCGGACAGGTACGCCTCGGAGATCGCGATCGCCGCGTGCGCCGGATCGGCGGTGCCGGAGTGGGTCCGCGCGGCCCTGCCCGGTCTGCCGTCGGTGATGGGCCGCACCGGTCAGCGGGCCGCCGCCTACGACCGCGAGGGGACCGACGTGGTGGAGGCGGCGGTGCTGGCGCCGCGGGTGGGTGGCACCTTCGACGGCGTGGTGGTCGACCGGCGGGACGCGGAACCGACGCGCGGCGAGCTGGTGGTGCGGCACCCGGCGGTCCGGGCTCGGATCGAGGCCGACGACGGTGCTGACCTCCCGCTCGGCGTGCCGGTCCACGCGCGGCTGGCCGAGGCGTCGGTGCCCCGGCGCACCGTGCTGTTCCGGCTGCCCTGACCGGCCCCGAGCCGGACGAAATCCGCTCGCCCGCGCCGTCGGGGGACTCCTACGGTCGACGCATGGACACCGTCCGAGTGGTGCGCGCCGACCGCGGCGCCGTCCTCGTCGTGCCCGCGGACGTGCCGCAGCAGCCGACGGATCAGCGGCCCCACGCAGCCGAGCAGGCCCTCGACACGATGGACGCTGCCGCCCCGGTGCGCGTCCCGCTCGACCACGACGGCCTGGTCCCCGACACGGACGGCGTCCGCCTGCCGCCGACGGTCGGTGACGTGCTGGTCCTCGATGCGTCAGACCCCGGCGACCAGCCGCACGTGGACCACCTCGTGCCTCGCCGCACCGCGCTGGTCCGCGACACCGCCGGCGCCACCTCCCGGGAGCAGGTGCTCGCGGCGAACGTCGACGTGGTGCTCGTCGTCGAGCACCTCGACCCGGACCCGTCCCTCGGTCGCGTCGAACGCCTGCTGACGCTCGCGTGGCGGTCCGGCGCCCAGCCGGTGGTCGTGCTGACCAAGTCCGACCTGGTGCCGGATGCCGCGTCGATGGCGGCGGAGGTCGCGTCGGTCGCCCCCGGCGCCCCGGTGCACGCCGTCAGCGTGGTGGACGGGTCGGGGCTCGAGGGACTGCGCGCGCTGCTGCGTCCCGGGACGACCCTCGTCATGGTCGGACCGTCGGGTGCCGGCAAGTCCTCCCTGGTCAACGCCCTGGCGGGGCACCAGGTGATGGAGACGGGCGAGCGCCGTGCCGACGGGCGCGGGCGGCACACCACCACCCACCGCGAGCTGGTGCCGCTGGGCGACGGCGTGCTGCTGATCGACACCCCGGGCGTGCGGGGAATCGGCCTGGTGGCCGATGCCGAGGCGCTGGACGAGACCTTCGCCGACGTCGTCGCGCTCGCGGCCGCCTGCCGCTTCGCGGACTGCGCGCACCTGTCGGAACCGGGCTGCGCCGTGCTGGCCGCGGTGGAGGAGGGCGAGCTGCCGGAACGCCGCCTCGAGTCGTGGCGGCGCCTCGCGCGCGAGGCCGCCCACCAGGCTCGCCGGGCGGACGCGCGCCTCGCGGCGCAGGAGCGCGCGCGTGTCCGGCAGTGGAGCCGTGACGTGCACCGGTCGCTCCGCGAGCGGGACCGGGTCGAGGGGCGCGGCACCGGTCGCCGCTGAGCCCGCGCCGTCGGTGGTCGGGCCAGGGATTCCGGCCAGCGAGTCGGGTCTGGGGCTGGGCTCGCCCCGGAGCGGTCGCGCGTCCGCGACCGGGGCAGGATGTCCGGGTGGCGGTACGACGCAGGACGGATCCGGCCGACGGACGGGCGGCGCTCGGCGTGTGGCGCGCCGCGCCCGACGACGTCCCGGTGGGCGCCCGACGCACCGCGGTCCGGTTCACCCTCGAGGAGCTCGCCGACGTGGCCCCGGGCAACTCGGTCGAGGTGCGCGTCCCACCGGACGGCGCCGTGCAGGCCGTCGCCGGCCCGCGGCACACCCGCGGCACCCCGCCGAACGTCGTCGAGACGGACCCCGACACCTGGCTCCGCCTCGCGACGGGTGCGCTGACGTGGACGGACGCCGTCGCCCAGGGGAGGGTGCACGCGTCGGGCGCCCGCGCCGACCTCGCCGACTGGCTGCCGCTCCAGGCCGCCCGACCCCGCGCCTGAGTCCCGCCTAGGATCGCCGCGTGCCGGATCCCCAGCCGACCCCCGAGCCCGACGACACGGCCGTGCCGGACGTCGCCGCGACGTCCCCCGACGCCGCTGCGCCTGCCGACACCGACGAGCCCGCCGACACCGCCGAGCCCGCCGACACCGCCGAGCCTGCCGACGCCGCGGCGCCTGCCGACACCGACGAGCCCCCCGCCGACGCCGCCGTCCCCACGGAGGACGAGCTGCTCCGCACCGCCGTGCCGGCCACCGTCCGCCACGCCCCTCGCTACAGCGCCTTCCTCACCACGGGCACCCTGGTCGGCCTCGTCGTCGGCCTGCTCGTCGCCGTGCTGCTCGCCGACGGCTCCGTCAGCAGCACCGGCGGCGTGCTGCCGTTCCTCGGCGGCTCCAACGGCGTCCGCCTGCTCGCCGCGCTGTCCGGTGCCGTGCTCGGCCTGGGCATCGGTGCCGGTCTCGCCCTGTGGGCCGACCGGCGCTCGCTGCGCCGCTGAGGTCGGATCCGCCGCCGGCCCTGTGCGACCATGGTCGCGTGGCCCCCCGCGCGGACGGACGCTTGTCCCACGACCTGCTGCCGAACGAGAAGGGCCCGCAGGATGCCTGCGGGGTCTTCGGTGTCTGGGCACCTGGCGAGGAGGTCGCCAAGCTCACGTACTTCGGCCTTTACGCGTTGCAGCACCGCGGCCAGGAGTCGGCGGGCATCGCGACCAGCGACGGCCGGCACCTGCTGGTCTACAAGGACATGGGCCTTGTCTCCCAGGTGTTCGACGAGACGGCGCTCAACGCGCTGACCGGGCACATCGCCATCGGGCACACCCGCTACTCGACGACGGGCGCCTCCACCTGGGAGAACGCGCAGCCCACGCTCGGCGCCACCGCCGGTGGCACCGTCGCCCTCGGCCACAACGGCAACCTGACCAACACCGCCGAGCTGATCGAGCTGGTCGCCGAGCGGTACGGCAGCAAGCGCCGTGGCGAGCTCGCCCGCGGCAACACCACCGACACCGCCCTGGTGACGGCCCTGCTGGCCGGCGACCCGGACCACACCCTCGAGGCGACGGCGCTCGAGGTGCTGCCCCGCCTGCGGGGCGCGTTCAGCCTCGTCTTCATGGACGAGACCACCCTCTACGCCGCCCGTGACCCGCAGGGTGTCCGGCCGCTGGTGCTCGGCCGCCTCGAGCGCGGCTGGGTGGTCGCCTCCGAGACGCCGGCGCTCGACATCGTCGGTGCGTCCTACGTCCGGGAGGTCGAGCCGGGCGAGTTCCTGGCGATCGACGCCGACGGGCTGCGCAGCAGCCGGTTCGCGACGCCGGACCGTGCCGGCTGCATCTTCGAGTACGTGTACCTCGCCCGTCCGGACACGACCATCGCCGGCCGCTCGGTGCACGCGTCGCGCGTGGACATGGGCCGGCGGCTCGCGGTCGAGCACCCGGTCGAGGCGGACCTCGTCATCCCGGTGCCGGAGTCCGGCACTCCCGCCGCGGTCGGCTACGCGCAGCAGTCCGGCATCCCGTTCGGTCAGGGGCTGACCAAGAACGCCTACGTCGGCCGCACGTTCATCCAGCCGTCGCAGACGCTGCGCCAGCTCGGCATCCGGCTCAAGCTCAACCCGCTGCGCGAGGTGATCCGCGGCAAGCGGCTGGTCGTCGTCGACGACTCGATCGTCCGCGGCAACACCCAGCGCGCCCTGATCCGCATGCTCCGGGAGGCCGGTGCCGCCGAGGTGCACGTGCGGATCAGCTCCCCGCCGGTGAAGTGGCCGTGCTTCTACGGCATCGACTTCGCGTCCCGCGCGGAGCTGATCGCCAACGGGCTGGCCGTCGACGAGATCGCCGCCTCTCTCGGTGCCGACTCGCTCGGCTACATCTCGATCGAGGGTCTCGTCGCGGCCACCGAGCAGCCGGTCGGCCAGCTGTGCACCGCCTGCTTCACCGGGAAGTACCCGATCCCGCTGCCGCCGGACGACCGGCTGGCGAAGAACCTGCTCGACCAGCAGCAGCTGCCGCTCGGCTCCCCGGAGGACGGCCTGGTCACCCTGATCCCCGGCGCCGGCGCGGCCGGTGCGCTGGAGCACCCGTGACCGGGCACAAGGTCACCTACGCGGAGGCCGGCGTCGACGTGCACGCCGGTGACAAGGCCGTCGAGCTGATGCGCGAGGCGGTGCGGGCCACGCAGGGTGCCGAGGTGGTCGGTGGGGTCGGCGGCTTCGCCGGCCTGTTCGACGCGTCGGCGCTGCTCGGCTACCGCCGGCCCCTGCTGGCCACGTCGACCGACGGCGTCGGCACCAAGGTGGCCGTCGCCCAGGCCCTCGACCGGCACGACACCATCGGTTTCGACCTGGTCGGCATGGTGGTCGACGACATCGCCGTGGTCGGTGCGAAGCCCCTGTTCATGACCGACTACATCGCCTGCGGCAAGGTGGTCCCGGAGCGGATCGCCGACATCGTCCGCGGCATCGCCGCCGCCTGCCAGGTGGCCGGCACGGCACTGGTCGGTGGTGAGACGGCCGAGCACCCGGGCCTGCTGGCGCCCGACGAGTACGACGTGGCCGGCGCCGCGACCGGTGTGGTCGAGGCGGACGCCCTGCTGGGTCCGCACCGGGTCGAGTCCGGAGACGTGCTGATCGCCCTCGGGTCCAGCGGGCTGCACTCCAACGGGTACTCGCTGGTGCGCCGGGTCATCGAGGTGTCCGGCTGGCGGTTCGACCGGTACGTCGACGAGCTGGGCCGGACCATCGGCGAGGAGCTCCTGGAGCCGACCCGCGTCTACGCCGCCGACTGCCTCGCGCTGACGGAGCGCGCCGCGGGCGGGATGCACGCGTTCAGCCATGTCACCGGCGGAGGGCTCGCGGCCAACCTGGCCCGGGTGCTGCCCACCGGCTCCGTCGCGGAGGTGTCCCGCGCCGGTTGGCAGCTGCCGCCGGTGTTCTCGCTGGTGCAGCGCCTCGGCGGGGTGCCGTGGAACGACCTCGAGTCGGCCCTGAACCTGGGGGTCGGCATGGTCGCCGTCGTCGCGCCGGACGCCGCCGCCGGTGTGCTGCAGCACGCCGTCGAGCTCGGGCTACCGGCGTGGGAGCTGGGCGGCATCCGGCCGTTCGACCCGGAGCGCGACGTGCCCGGGACTCCGGACCTGGTCAGCGGCACCAAGGGCGTGCAGGGCGGCGCCGTCCTGATGTCGGGCAGCTACCGCGTCTGAGGAACGCGTCGCCGGCGGGCCACGGCGTGACCCCAGGGTCGCCTCGCCAGCGGAGAGCGGTACCGGCAGCTCGCCCGCCGCCCAGGCGGTGCGGGCCGGACACCGAACGACGACCGCTCAGCGGTCGTCGTCGTCCTCGTCGTCCGAGGACCAGCTCTTCCACGAAGGGTTGGTCTCCTCGCTCACCGGGGGACGGGTCTCGGTGACGAGATCGTTGTGGCCACGCGACGAGAGCTCCTGCTCGAGAGCCCTGTAGTTGGTGTCCGGGCTGAAGTACTTCAGCTCCCGGGCCACCTTCGTCTGCTTAGCCTTCTGACGGCCGCGCCCCATGGCATCGACCCCCTCTAACGTGGAAGCGGGGCGGCTCCGTGCTCACACGTGCGGCCCCGGGGTGCTGTTTCGTCTGTTCGCAGGGCAACGCTACATGGTCCGTGAGCATTCCGACCACCGAGCCCCGGCGCCCTGGACCGGAGCCGGACCGGAGCCGCAGGCCGCCAGGACCTCCGTCCCCGAGTGTGACGAAGGTCGCACACGACTTGTGGTGAACTGCGCCACAAGTCCGGCATGGTGCGGTATAGGCGGCCCATCGCCGGATGTACCGTTGGCGGCGAGTCGGGTAGTTCGTCCCTCTCTGGCACTCTGACGAGGACTTCCGTGCGCCGGTCAGCACAGCGGTGACTGATGTCACAGCTGCGTCACCCATATGGGTGGCAAATTGGCCCCGTACGAAGTGCGGCATCTGAGGCATACGTCCATGCTGGACGTGTGAGGCAAGAGGGGGAGCGACCTGCAGGCTCAGTCCCAGGTCCGTCAGGAGGTACGTCCAGGATGTCGTCCAACCACGTCGACCCCGAGACACTGCTCACGCCGTCGGAGGTCGCGAGCCTGTTTCGCGTCGACCCCAAGACCGTGACGCGGTGGGCGAAGGCCGGCAAGCTCTCGTCCATCCGGACCCTGGGCGGCCACCGCCGCTACCGCGAGTCCGAGGTGCGGGGTCTGCTGGACGGCCTGCCGCAGCAGCGCCAGGTCGACTGAGACCTGTACGGGACGCCGGACGAGGTCCGGCGTCCATCGACGTGCGCGCCACGGCTGGTCCTCCAGCGTCGCGCGCCACGACCGGTCCCGCCGGGCACCAGCAGGTCGGGCCGGCCGCACCACCGGCACCCAGGGGGCGGCCCCGGTGCCGAAGTGGCCCCAGTGCCGAGGCGGACTCAGTGCCGAGCGATCCGCCGCACCACGCCGGTCACCAGCAGCACCGCCACCGCACCGGCGACCCCCAGCACCACCCGCGCCCGCTTGCGCGCCTCGGGGGCGGCCGAGGGATCCGTCGCGTCGGCCACCAGCCGCTTGCCCTCCGCGACGGCTCGCTCCGCCTGCGTCTTGGGGTTGAGCCGGTCGGCCAGCTCGTCCACCGTCGCCGCGAGCTCCCCGCGCGTGAGCTCGAGCTCCGCTTCCAGCGCCTTCATGCGCTCGGACGTGCCCAGCTTCGGTGTTGCGCTCGAGTCGCTCATCAGTGCAGGCCCTCCTTGACGGCTGCCACGTCCTGCTGGACGTTCTCCATCGCGTGCTCCGGGGTCGGCGGCATGCCCCGCTTCAGGCGCCGGACGCCGACCAGGGCCAGCACGCCGACCACCAGGAAGATCGCCACGGTGATGATCAGCGCCGCGAGCCACGGCGCCACGGCGTTGGACAGGCCGATGATCGCGGTCGCGATCGCGGCGCCGACGCCGTAGAACGCCAGGAACCCCGCGGCGATCAGCAGCCCGCCGCCGATGCCCGCCTGCTTCGCCTTCTCGGCGAGCTCGGCCTTCGCCAGGTCGATCTCCGCGCGGACCAGGCGACCGGCCTGCTCCGACAGGTCGCTCACCAGCTGACCGAGCGACCTCGTGTCGCCCGGTACCGACGTCTGCGTGACCATGGCCCGACCCTTCGTCCGTCCGCGTCCTGCGACCTCAGTCTGCTGGTCAGCGGCCCGGCACGCGAGTCCTTCGGCGTCCGGAGGGAGGCGTCAGTCCGCCCAGGGGTGCACCAGCTCCTCAGCCGGGTGCGTCGGCATGGGCGCCGGCGGGACTCCCAGCACGGGCCCCGGCGGCAGGTGGTTGCGACCCCAGGCGGCGGCGCCGGCCGCGAGCAGCAGCAGGGCGACGCCGACGATCAGCAGCGCCAGCCACAGCGGCAGCACGTGCGCCAGTCCGACGACCGCCGCGCCGACCATGAGTGCCAGCGCGAGGACCGTCAGGACGGCCGCCACGGCGAAGGCGATCGCCGAGGGTCGCACCTGCACGGCACGGGCCCGGACGGACCGGCTCACCGCGTCGATCTCCGCCATCACGGACGAGCGGACCCGGTCCTCCATCCGACCGATCCGCTCCTTGGCCCGGTCGGCGATCGGCTCGGTGGTCCGGCCGGCGAGCCGGTGGGCGAGGCGGTCGAACAGGCCGTGGTGCTCGGGCTGCGGGGCGGAGGTCACGATGACGTCCTCGGTGGATAGGCGGCGGTGGCTTGGTCCAGCGTAGGAGGAGGGTCACCCTGTCACCGGGACGATCGGCCCCGACACGGCGCTGACGAGGGGTGACGTGGTGCACGGACGTGCAGCGGGGCTCTGGGTGCCCCCGGCTCAGGGGTTTCCAGGGCGCAACCAGGGTCCGTTCAGGGTCGATGCCTGATGCCCGAGCCGCCGCACGGCTCGCAGGATCGAGCCATGCCGACTCCGAGCCCCGCCCCCGACCAGCCCGCGGGCGCCACCTCCACTGCACCCGGCGCCGGTGCCGAGCCGGAGCCGCCGGAAGGCAGCCGGGCGCCTCGCCGGCCGAGACGGCTCGCCGCCGTGGCGGCCGCGCTCGGTGCCGGCGCCCGCCGGGCGCCGTTCGTGGAGGACGAGGTGCTCGGCCTGGCCCAGCTGGTCGGCCCCGGAGCCGTCTGCGTGGACGTCGGCGCGGAGTTCGGGCTGTACACCTGGACCCTCGCGCACCTCGTCGGCCCCGCGGGTGCCGTGCACGCCATCGAGCCCCAACCCGACCTGACCCGCGTGCTCAGACTGGCAAAGCGCCTGGTCGGTGCGGCCCACGTGACGGTCCACCAGCTCGCCCTCGGTGCCGAACCGGGACGTGGGCACCTGTCGCTGCCGAGCCGACGCGGGATGCGGGTGCACGGCCGCGCGTTCCTGTCCGACGGCACGCACGGGCTGGGCTCCAACGCCGAGTTCAGCCGGCACCGCAGCCTTCCCGTTGAGGTCGACACCCTCGACGCCGTCGCGGCACGCCTCGCGCTGGCACGACTCGACCTGGTCAAGGCCGACGTCGAGGGCGCCGAGGAGCGGCTGCTCGCCGGCGGGAGCACGACGCTGGCCACCTTCCGCCCGCACCTGCTGCTCGAGCTCGAGGACCGGCACATGATGCGGTTCGACACCTCGGCGCGCAGCGTCGTCGGGCGGCTCGAGACGTTCGGCTACACCCCGTCGCACTGGGCGGACGGCGCCTGGCGGCCGGGCATCGTCGGCCGCAACGTCCTGTTCCGCGCGGATGCTGCGGCCGACGGCAGCCGCCGCGGCTGAGGCGCCGCCCACTGGGTCGCGGCTCGTCGCCGGCCTTGCCCGGCTCGGCTCACCTGCTCTGCCGGCTCCGTTCGGAGGGAGAGCTCGCCACGGTGACCGCACACGGGCGACGCGCCGCGGATCGAGCCCCACGAGCACCGCCGCCCCTACCGAGACGTGCATGGCGAGCAGCGCGCCCAGTGCCGGCAGGGATGCCGCGCCGAGGGGACCGAGGAGCGAGACGCCGAACGTGGCCACACAGATCGCGCGCCACCACACCACCCTGCGCCTCGGTTGGACAGCGCGGAGCAGCACCGTCCGCACGCCCCACGCCGCGACGGTGGCGAGCACCGCGACGACGACGACGGACAGCAGGTTGACCGTCGCTGGCGGCTCGCCCGCCACGAGACGGACGCCACCGAGCGGGACGGCGAGCACCCAGACGGCCGACGCAGCGAGCGCGGCAGCGACGGCGACGGACCAGACGGGGAACGGGCGGGACGGGTGCATGACGCGGTCTCCTTCGGGCTGGGTCCCGGGGTGGGACACGTCCGACGCTGGTGCACGGCGGTCGACGGCGGATCGTGCGATGGTCGAGCTGCCAGCAGACCGAGGGACCGGGCACCCCCTACCGAGGTAGGTCGACCGTGGTGGTGCCCGTTCCTAGGCTCGGCGCATGACCCCCGACCTCGTCGACTGCCCGCCCGAGGCGGTGCTGCGGGCTCACCGCGGCTCCCTCGTGCCGGCCCTCGTCGGGCTCGCGGCGCTCACCGGGCTCGCTGCGTGGCCGCACGGGTCGTACGGGACCGCACCCGTGCTGCTGGTCCTCGACGTCGCGGTCGGCGTCGCCGCGCTGGCCGCCGTCCCGCTGGTGCTGCGCCGGCCGACCCTGGCGGGTGTGGTGCTCGGCGTGCTGGCGGCGCTGAGCCCGGCGGCGACCCCCGCGGCGACCGCAGGGACGTTCGTCGCGGCGCGGCTGCATCCCGTGCGGACGTCGTGGCGGGTGGCGGCCGCGAGCGCGGCCGGGCACGCGGTCCTCGTGCTGTGGCGGCCGACGGGCCTGCAGTGGGGCTGGTGGATGGTGTGCGACGTCGCCGTGCACGCCGCCCTCCTCGGATGGGGCGCGTACCTGCGCGCCCGCGCGTCGCTGCTGGACGTATGGCGCGAGCGTGCGGTCCGGGCCGAGCGCGAGCAGGAGAGGCGGGTCGACGAAGCACGGCTCGCCGAGCGGACGCGGATCGCCCGGGAGATGCACGACTCGCTGGCGCACCGGTTGTCGCTCCTGGCCACCACGGCCGGGGCGCTCGAGTACCGCCCGGACCTGTCGCCCGAGCAGGTCGCCGGCGCCGCGGGCGTGGTGCGGGAGCAGGCCGGTGCGGCGCTCGACGACCTGCGCACCGTCGTCGGCCTCCTGCGGTCCGGCCCCGACGAGCTGGCCCCGCAGCCGGGGCTGGCCGACGTCGCCGCGCTCGTCGACCAGCAGCGTGCGGCCGGGACGCACGTCGACCTGCAGGTGCCCGACGACCTCGACCTGCCGGCCGCCGTCGGCCTCGCCGTGTTCCGTACCTGCCAGGAGGGGCTGACGAACGCCCGCCGGCACGCGCCCGGGAGCGCGGTGCAGGTGGAGGTCGCGCGGTCGCACGACGCGGTGCGCGTGCGGGTGCAGGACGACGGGCCGCGGGGTCGCGCGGCCGTCCCCATCGAGGGGACGGGCACGGGGCTGGTCGGGCTGCGCGAACGGGTCGAGCTGCTCGGGGGACGGGTGGAGGCCCGTCCCGCCGCAGGTGGGTTCGTGCTCGCCGTCGAGATCCCGGTGACCCGGTGACCGCCCCGGTCCGGGTGCTCGTGGTGGACGACGACCCGCTGGTGCGGTCCGGCCTGACGCTGATGCTCGACGGTGCCGACGGCATCGTCGTCGTGGGTGAGGTCGCGGACGGCGCCGGCGTCCCGGCGGCGCTCGACGCCCACCCGGTCGACGTCGTCCTCATGGACCTGCGCATGCCGGGGGTCGACGGCGTCAGGGCCACCCGGGCCGTGCGCGCGCGGCGCGACCCACCGGCGGTCGTGGTGCTCACGACCTTCGACACCGGCGCGGAGATCGACGGCGCGATGGCGGCGGGTGCGAGCGGCTACCTGCTCAAGGACACACCGCCGGCGCGCCTCGTCGCGGCCGTGCAGGCGGCCGCCGCCGGGGAGCCCGTGCTGTCTCCGACCGTCGCCCGTCGGCTGATGGACACCACGGCCCGCACGGGTTCCGTCCGCGAGGACGCCCGGGCTCTTCTGGCCGCGCTGACCGCGCGCGAGCGGGACGTGGTGCTGGCGATCGGCGCAGGGGCGTCGAACGCCGACGTCGGGCGCCGGCTGTACCTGTCCGTGCCGACCGTGAAGGCCCACGTGTCGGCGATCCTGCTCAAGCTGGGCCTCGACAACCGGACGCAGATCGCGCTGCTCGTGCACGACGCGGGGCTCGACGACAGCCCGGGGTGAGACATCGCGCACCGGGCTGGCCCGGGGCATGACGCAGGGGGAGTGACGCGGTCGGGGAAACAGAAGAACCCCCTGGTGACCAGGGGGTTCTCGAGAGTGGCTCCGACCGGCGTCGATCCGGTGACCTCACGATTTTCAGTCGTGCGCTCTACCAACTGAGCTACAGAGCCTCGATACGACGACGCCGGTCCGAGGACCGGCGCTTCGAGCGACCCCGACGGGACTTGAACCCGCGACCTCCGCCGTGACAGGGCGGCGCGCTAACCAACTGCGCTACGGGGCCTTGGTGTAAGGCCTTTGCACTGCTCCGTACCCCCAACGGGATTCGAACCCGTGCTACCGCCGTGAAAGGGCGGGGTCCTAGGCCGCTAGACGATGGGGGCTCACGCCCCAACGTCGAGGCGTCGGAAGACCGGTGACGATCATACGGGTCAGGCGCCGAACCACCAAAGCGGGATCCTGTGGGGCGCGACACGTCGGCGCGGGACGGGAGGATGGGTCCGTGGTCGAGATGAGCCGGGAGGACTTCGAGGACGCGGTCCGCGACGCCCTCGACAGCATCCCGCCGGAGCTCGGCGAGCTGATGGACAACGTCGTCGTGCTGGTGGAGGACGACGGCCCGGAGGACGAGCCGGCGCTGCTCGGCCTGTACGAGGGCACGCCGCTCACCGAGCGGACCGATGCGTGGTTCGGGTCGCTCCCGGACCGCATCACGGTGTTCCGCAACCCCACGCTGGCCGTGTGCCACGACCGTGCCGAGGTGGTCGAGGAGGTGGCCGTCACGGTGGTGCACGAGGTGGCGCACCACTTCGGCATCGACGACGAGCGGCTCGAGGAGCTGGGGTGGGACTGAGGCGGCGCGTGGCGGCCGGGCCGCGGAGCCAGGGGAGCGGTCGATGACGGCGGCGGGCGCCGGTCACGGGCGTGGCGGGCACGGGCACGGTGGGCACGGGCATCCGCACGGTGCCACCGCGGCGGGTGCGCACCGGGGGCGGCTGACCGCGGTGCTCGTCGTCACCCTGGCCGTCATGGTGGTCGAGGTGGTCGGCGGGGTGCTGTCCGGGTCGTTCGCGCTGGTGGCCGACGCGGGTCACATGCTGACGGACGCCGGCGGGCTGGCCCTCGCGCTGGTCGCCACCGGGCTGGC
The DNA here is from genome assembly GCA_001898185.1 of Cellulomonas sp. 73-145. Taxonomy (GTDB): domain Bacteria; phylum Actinomycetota; class Actinomycetes; order Actinomycetales; family Cellulomonadaceae; genus Cellulomonas. The sequence goes on from MKTI01000006.1 coordinate 796,006, forward strand.
CGCGCGACCGGCCACGGCCGCGCGGACCTACGGCTGGCAGCGGGCCGAGGTGCTCGCCGCCCTGGTCAACGGGATGCTGGTCGCAGTCGTCGGCGTGGTGGTGCTGGTCGAGGGCGTGCAGCGGCTGGTGCACCCGGGACCGGTCCGGGCCGGGCTGATGCTGGCCGTGGCCGCCGTCGGGCTGGTCGCCAACGGCGTGGGTCTCGGGCTGCTGCACCAGGGGCAGGGGCGGTCGCTCAACGTGCGGGCGGCCTACCTCGAGGTGCTTGGGGACCTGCTGGGCTCCGCCGCTGCGGTGGTCGCCGCGCTCGTCGTGCTCGGCACCGGCTGGACGCGCGCGGACGGCGCGGCGTCGGTGCTGATCGGCCTGCTGATCCTGCCGCGCGCCGCGGTGCTGCTGCGCCAGGTCGCCGACGTGCTGCTCGAGGCGACGCCCGAGGGCGTGGACCTGGAGACCGTGCGGACCCACATCGGCGCGCTGCCGGGCGTGTGCGGCGTGCACGACCTGCACGCCTGGACCATCACGTCCGGGGTGCCGGTGCTCTCGGCGCACGTGGTGGTGGACGACGACGTGCTCGAGGCCGGTGGCACCGGCCGCGTGCTCGACCAGCTGCGCGGCTGCCTCACCGGCCACTTCGACGTCGAGCACTGCACGTTCCAGCTGGAACCCGCGTCCGGCGGCCCGTCCGAGCCCGTGACCCACGCCTAGGCTCCGGCCATGCGCATCGGAGTGGTGATCCTGCCGCAGGAGCGGTGGTCGGTGTCCCGGCAGCACTGGCTCGAGGCGGAGCAGCTCGGCTTCGACCACGCGTGGACCTACGACCACCTGGCGTGGCGGTCGCTGGCCGACCAGCCGTGGTTCGCCACGGTGCCGCTGCTGGCGGCGGCCGGTGCCGTGACCAGCACCATCGGGCTGGGCACCTGGGTCGCGTCGCCGAACTTCCGGCACCCCGTGCCGTTCGCCAAGGACGTGATGGGGCTGGACGACGTCACGGGTGGCCGGCTGCTGCTCGGCCTCGGGGCCGGGGGTGAGGGGTTCGACGCGCGCGTGCTGGGGCCGGCGCCGACCAGGGGTGAGCGGACGTCGCGGTTCGAGGAGTTCGTCGAGCTGCTGGACACGCTGCTCACCCAGTCGGTGACGGACCACACCGGCCGCTGGTACACCGCGACCGACGCGCGGATGGTGCCGGGGACGATCGCGCGCCTCGGACACCGTTCGTGGTCGCGGCGAACGGTCCGCGCACCATGGCGCTCGCGGCGAGGTACGGGCAGGGCTGGGCGACGTACGGGCCGGTGGTGCCGGACGGGACGGGCGCGGGTGCCCAGGACCAGTGGTGGGCGGGTCTGGCGGAGCTCGCGGCGGCGTACGACGAGATCGAGGCGACCGCGGGGCACCGCGAGCCCGCACGCCGGTACCTGAGCATCGACGGGGCGCCGGTGTTCTCGCTGGAGTCGGTGGAGACCGCCGTCGAGGGCGTGCACCGGGCGGCCGAGCTCGGGTTCACCGACGTGGTGCTGCACCGGCCGCGCGCCGACGGCATCTACGCCGGCTCGCTGGACACGTACCGGGCGTTCGCCGAGCGGCTGCCCGAGCTGCAGCGGGTGGAGACCACGCCGCGTCGCTGAGGACCACTCCGGTGCGGACGGCGGTCGAGGAGGCCCAGGACGCAGAACGGCCCCTGTCACGCCGTGTGCCGGCGCGGCAGGGGCCGTCGTCTGCCTGGGGCGGACCGTCAGCGCGTGACCAGTGCCCGCCACGCCTCGCGCCGCTCGGCCTGCTCCACCGGGTCCGGCACCGGCAGGGAGGCCAGCAGGCGCTGGGTGTAGGGGTCCTGCGGCGCGCCGAGCACCTGAGCCCCGGTGCCCTGCTCCACCAGCTTCCCGTGGTGCAGCACGGCGATCCGGTCGGCCAGCAGGTCCACCACCGCCAGATCGTGGCTGATGAACAGGCACGCGAAGCCGAGCTCCTCCTGCAGCCGCGCGAACAGGTCGAGCACGCGGGCCTGCACCGACACGTCCAGCGCGGAAGTCGGCTCGTCGGCGATCAGCAGCTCGGGGTCGAGCGCGAGGGCACGCGCCAGGGAGGCGCGCTGACGCTGGCCGCCGGACAGCTCGTGCGGGAACCGGTCGCCGTACGCCTTGGGCAGCTGGACGGCCTCGAGCAGCTCGTCCACCCGCGGACGGGCGGCGTCCAGGTCCTTGGCGACGCCGTGGACCAGCAGCGGCTCGGCCACGCAGGCCGCGATGGTCAGCAGCGGGTTGAAGCTGGTGGCCGGGTCCTGGAACACGAAGCCGATGCGGCGCCGGACTGCCCGGAAGTCGCGCTCGTGGATGCCGCGCACCTGGGTGCCGAGCACCGTCAGCTCCCCGCCGGTGACCGGCGTGAGGCCGGCGATGGCCCGGCCGATAGTCGTCTTGCCGCTGCCGGACTCGCCGACCAGGCCGAGCACCTCGCCGGCGTGGATCGACAGGTCGACACCGTCCACCGCGGTGAACCCCGGACGGCGGAACCGGCCCGGGTAGGTGATGGTGAGCGACCTCGCCTCGACCACGGGCGCCCCGGTCGACGGCGCCGCCGTCAGCGCGGTCTCGCCCACCGGGGCCGTCCGCGCCGGGCGCAGCCGCGGCCCGCCCACCCGCGGGACCGCGTCGAGCAGCGCCCGCGTGTACGGGTGCTGCGGCGCCGAGAACAGCGTGCGGACGTCCGCCTGCTCGACGATCCGGCCGTGGTACATCACCGCCACCTGGTCCGCCAGGTCCGCCACCACGCCCATGTTGTGCGTGATCAGGACGATCGCGGTGCCGAACTCCTCGGGCAGCCGCCGCAGCAGGTCGAGGATCTCGGCCTGCACCGTGACGTCCAGGGCTGTGGTCGGCTCGTCGGCGATCACCAGGCCCGGGTTGAGCACCAGCGCCTGGGCGATGACGATGCGCTGCTTCTGCCCGCCGGAGAACTGGTGCGGGTAGTGCTTGGCGCGCTCCTCCGGGTCGGGGATGCCGACCCGGCGCAGCACGTCGACCGCCTCGCGGTGCGCCTCGGCCCGGGTCAGCCGGCGGTGGGCGCGCAGGCCCTCGGCGATCTGCCAACCCACCGGGAACACCGGGTTCAGCGCGGTGGACGGCTCCTGGAACACCATGGCCGCGTCCCGGCCGCGCACCTCCCGCAGCCGGGAGGGGCTGAGCGAGAGCACGTCGGAGGACGCCGCGTCGTCGTTGCGGCGCAGCACCACGGCACCGGACGCCAGCGCCGTCTCGGGCAGCAGGCCCAGGATGGAGCGGGCGGTGACGGTCTTCCCGGAGCCGGACTCGCCGACGATGGCGAGCACCTGACCGGGGTCGACGTGCAGGCTGACGCCGCGCACGGCGGCGACGTCACCCGCGTCGGTGGCGAACGTGACCTTCAGGTCCCGGACGTCGATGACGGGCTCCTGCGCGCTCATCGGGCACCTCCCGTCGTCTCGTCGTGCGAACCGGTCCGGCCGGTGGATGTGTCCTCGTCCGCCACGGGCGGCGCGTCCAGCGGGTCGACCTCGACCACGTCCACCTCGGACTGCACCGCCGCGCGTGCCCCGCGCCGACCGGCCGCCCGCCGCGTCCGCAGCCGCGGGTCGGCCAGGTCGTTCAGCGACTCGCCCACCAGGGTTACGCCCAGCACCGTCAGCACGATGGCGACGCCGGGGAACACCGACGTCCACCAGATGCCGCTGGTCACGTCCGAGAGGGCCTTGTTCAGGTCGTAGCCCCACTCGGCCGCCGCGGACGGCTCGATGCCGAACCCGAGGAAGCCCAGGCCGGCGAGCGTGAGGATCGCCTCGGAGCAGTTGAGCGTCACGATCAGCGGCAGCGTCCGCACCGAGTTGCGCAGCACGTGGCGCACCATGATCCGGGCCGGCGGCGTGCCGATCACCTTGGCGGCCTCGACGAACGCCTCCGCCTTGACGCGCACCACCTCGGACCGCACCACCCGGAAGTACTGCGGCACGAAGACGACGGTGATGGAGATGGCGGCGGCGAGGATCCCGCCCCACATCGAGGACTGCCCCTTGCTGATCACGATGGCCGCGACGATCGCCAGCAGCAGCGACGGGAAGGCGTAGATCGCGTCCGCGACCACCACCAGGACGCGGTCGATCCAGCCGCCGAAGTACCCCGACACCAGGCCGAGGAAGATGCCGAGGAAGATCGACAGCACCACGGCGGCGATCATCACCAGCAGCGCGGTGCGGGTGCCCCACACCACCCGGGAGAGCACGTCGTAGCCCCCGACGGTGGTGCCAAGCAGGTGGGCGGCGGACGGTGCCTTCTGGGCGCCGAACGCGACGGAGCCGCTGCGCAGCTGGGAACCGCCGTAGGGCGCGATCAGCGGCGCGAAGATCGCCGTGACCAGGAAGATCGCGGTGATCACCACGCCGGTGACCAGCATGCCGCGCTGCAGCCCGACGCTGGTGCGCAGCTGGCGCACCACCGGCAGCCGCTTCCAGAGCGGTCCACGGCTCGGCAGGGCGTCGACGGGGATGTCCGCCGGGTCGGCCGGGGTGTCGTTGGGGACGGAGACGTCGGCGGTCATCAGTAACGGATCCTCGGGTCGACCAGGGCGGCGATGACGTCGACCACGAAGTTGGTCACCGCCACGATGACGGCGAGCAGGGCCACCATGCCCTGCACCGCCACGAAGTCCCGGGCCAGCAGGTACTGCACCAGCTGGAAGCCCAGGCCCTTCCACTCGAACGTGGTCTCGGTCAGCACCGCGCCGCCCAGCAGCATGGCCACCTGCAGACCGATCACCGTGATGATCGGCACCAGCGCGGGCCGCCAGGCGTGCGTCCGCAGCAGCCGCCGCTCCGAGACGCCGCGGGAGCGCGCCGCCTCGACGTACCCGGTCTGCAGCGTGCCGATCACGTTGGTGCGGACCAGCCGCAGGAACACGCCGGCGGTCAGCAGGCCGAGGGCCACGGCGGGCAGCACCGCGTGCTGCAGCACGTCGCCGACCACCGCCGGGTCGCCGGTGGAGATCGCGTCGATCAGATAGACGCCGGTGCCGGCGCCCTGCGTCTTCATGGTGAGGATCGAGCGCGTCGTCGCGCGACCCGCCACCGGCAGCACGTTGAGCCACACGGCGAACACGAGCTTGAGCACCATGCCGGCGAAGAACACCGGGGTGGCGTAGGCGAGGATCGCCGAGACGCGCAGCACGGCGTCGGGGCCCTTGTCCCGCCGCGCCGCGGCGATGCGGCCCAGCGGGATGCCGATGAGGAACGCCACCACCAGGGCGTACACGGCGAGCTCCAGCGTCGCCGACCCGAACGTGGTGAGCACCTGCGTCACCGGACGGTGGTCGGTGATCGTGGTGCCGAAGTCGCCGTGGGCGATGCCGGACACGTAGTGCCAGTACTGCACCAGGATCGGCTTGTCGTACCCGGCGGCGTGGATGCGTTCCTTCAGCTGCTCCGGCCCGAGCCGGCCGCCCAGCGCCGCGGTGATCGGGTCACCCGTCGAGCGCATCAGCACGAAGACGACGGTGACCAGGATCAGCACCGTGGGGAAGATCAGCAGGAACCGCACCAGCAGGTAGCGGCCCAGCCCGCCGCCGCGGTGGCGGGACGCCCCGGCGGCCGGGGCAGGGTCGGCGGCGGGCTCAGCCGTCGCCACGTCGGTTGTGGACACGAGGACCTCGAGGAAGCAGGCGGCGCGATGCCGCGCGGACGTGCTGGAGGACGGGCAGGGGGGCGGCCCCCTCGACGTGCGAGGAGACCGCCCCCGTCAGCCGGGAGTCGTCCGTCAGCTCTTGGACAGGGCGCCGTAGCGGAACTTGAAGGACGCGTCGAGCGTGTCCTTCGCACCCTGCACGTTCTTGCCGACCACCGCGACCTGGGCACCCTGCAGCAGCGGCACGGTGGACAGGTCCTGGGCCACCGTGTCCTGGATCTTCTGGATCAGGGCGGTGCGGGCCGACGCGTCCGTCGTGGTGGCCTGCTGCTGGATCAGCTGGTCCACCGCTGGGTTGTCGTAGTGGTTCTTCAGGAAGCCGCCCTGCAGGAAGAACGGCGTCAGGTAGTTGTCGGCGTCCGAGTAGTCCGGGAACCAGCCGAGCTGGTACTCGGGGTAGACGTCGGCGGTGCGGTCCTTGGAGTACTGCTGCCACTCGGTGCTCTGCAGGTTCACCTTGAACAGGCCCGAGCTCTCGAGCTGGTCCTTGACCAGGGCGTACTCGTCCGCGGACGACGGGCCGTAGTGGGCCGGCGTGTACTGCAGGTTCAGCGTGACCGGGGTGGTGACGCCCGCGTCGGACAGCGCCTTGGTCGCCTTGTCCTTGTCCGGACCGCCCTTGCCGTCCCCGTACAGACCCTTGAGCGACTCGGTGGCACCGGTCAGACCCTGGGCGACGTACGAGTACAGCGGCGTGTAGGTGCCCTTGTAGACCTGGTCGGCGATCGCCTTGCGGTCGACGACGTCGGCGACGGCCTGACGGACCGCGAGAGCCTTGGCCGGGTCGGCCTGGGGGGTCTTCGCGCCGTACGGCTGGGTGTCGAAGTTGAAGACGATGTAGCGGATCTCGCCGCCGGGACCGTCGACCACCTGCACCTTGCTGTCCGAGCGCAGCGAGTCGACGTCGGTCGCCGACAGGCTGCGGAACGCGACGTCGATGTTGCCCTGCTGGACGTCCAGCTTCAGGTTCGACGAGTCCGCGTAGTACTGGACGTTGACGTTGGCCGTCTTCGGGGCGCCGTAGATGCCCTGGTAGTCCGGGTTGGCCTTGTACGAGATCAGCTCGTTGAGCGTGTAGCTGGTGATCACGTACGGACCGGCGAAGGCGTTCGCCTTGACGATGTCCGCGTCCGGGGTCAGCGCCGTCGGCGAGAACACCTTCTCGTCGACGATCGGGCCGGCGGGGCTGGACAGGACCTGCGGGAACGTCTGGTCGTTGGGCGACTTCAGGTGGAAGACGACCGTGGTCGGGTCCTTCACCTCGGTGCTGTCCAGGTTGAACAGCAGCGAGGACGGGCCGTTCTGGTCGTTGATCTTCAGCACGCGGTCGAACGAGAACTTCACCGACGTGGCGGTGAGCGGGTCACCGTTGGCGAACTTCAGGTTCGGCTTCAGCTTGACCGTGTACTCGGTGGGGCTGGTGAACGAGGCGGACTGCGCGATGTCGGGCTTGACGTCCGGGCTGCCGTACGGGGTGTTCATCAGGAAGGGGAACACCTGGTTGATGACGGCGAAGGAGCCGTTGTCGTACTCGCCCGCGGGGTCGATCGTGGTGATCTTGTCCGTCGTCCCGATGGTCAGCGCGGTGCTGGAGCCACCGGTGGAACCCGTGGTCGCGTTCGCGCCGCTCTTGCCGCTGCTGCACGCAGCGAGCAGGAGCGTGGTCGCCGCAAGCCCAGCCGTGATCGCCCACACACGGCGACGTGTCGTCGCGGATGCCATCCGCCACCTCTTTCGTCGTTGCTCGATCGCCTCGCGCCCCGCGCGACGGCGTCCCGACACGCCCCGAGCGGGCGCGCACCGCCTCAGGAGAGCACGGGAGGTTTACCGACCGGTAACCCGATGGTCACGAACGGGTCTCGGTCCGCGATCCGAGGGGAGAAATCTCAGCATGCGGACGCGGAGTGCCCCGCCGGGGCGTTCTCGAGGTCCAGCAGCCGCTGCTTGCGGACCAGTCCGCCGGCGTAGCCGGTGAGCGCCCCACCGGTGCCGACCACCCGGTGGCACGGCACCACGACGCAGAGCGGGTTGCGGCCGACGGCCGCGCCGACCGCCCGGACCGCGCTCGGCCGGCCCAGCTCCCGGGCCACGTCGGCGTAGGTGCGCGTCTCGCCGTACGGGATCCGTGCGAGCGCGTCCCACACCTCGCGCTGGAAGGGGGTGCCGAGCGGTGCGCGCGGCACGTCGAGGGTGCGGCGGGTGCCGGCGAAGTACTGCTCGAGCTGGTCGGCCGCCTCGGTGAGGACCGCCTCGGCGGGGTCGGCGTCCGGGCCGGCGGGGACGGTGACGGCGGGACCGAACTGCTCGTCGGCGGGGCGGTGGCGCTGGTCCTGCATGTACAGGCCGGCCAGGCGTCCCTCGTCGTCCGCCACCAGGGTGAGCGGGCCGAGCGGGGAGTCGACGACGGTGTGGATCATCACAGGACCTCCGATGCGTGGAGCGGGTTCCGGGGCCGGTCGGGCAGATCGGTGTCCGGGAGCTGGTTGACGGCGTGGGTGCCGGTCGCCCACAGGTGCTGCACGGCATAGGCGCGCCACGGTGACCAGGCGCGGGACTCCTGCTCGAGGGCGGCCGGTGACGTCGGCAGCCCGAGGCGCCGGGCGGCCTGCCGCACACCGAGGTCGCCGGGCAGGAAGGCGTCGGGGTCGCCGAGCGCCCGCATGGCGACGGTCTCGACGGTCCACGGCCCGATGCCCGGCAGCGCCGCCAGCGCCGCGCGAGCGGGCGCCCGGCCGGCACCGGCGTCGAGCACCACGTCGCCGTCGGCCAGCGCGCGGGCCAGGCCGAGCAGCGTGTCGCGACGGGACGCCGGCATGGCGAGCAGCCCGGCGGTGACCGCCTCGTCGGCGAGCAGCTGGGCCGGCCGCGGGAACAGGTGGGTCAGGCCGCCGTCGGGGTCCGTGACGGGGGTCCCCAGCGCGGTGACGAGCCGGCCGGCGTGCGTGCGGGCCGCCGACGTGGACACCTGCTGACCGATCACCGCGCGCAGCGCCATCGCCTCCGGGTCCAGGGTGCGCGGCACCCGTCGTCCTCGGGACGACCGGACGAGGGGCCGCAGCCGGCGGTCGGCGGACAGCGCCTCGTCGGTCGCCACGGGGTCGGCGTCCAGGTCCAGCAGCCGGCGCGTGCGGGCGACCGCCGCCGGCAGGTCGCGCAGGTCGGTCAGGCGCACGGTCACCGGGAAGGCGCCCTCCCGCGGCGGGTGCACGGCGACCACCCCGGGGCCGTGCGGCAGCGGCACGGTGGAGCGGTAGGCGCCGCCGCGGTACTCCTCGACGCCCGGGACCGCGGTCGCCACCAGGTGGCCCAGCAGGTTCGACGGGTCGAGGGGCAGCCGGTACGGGAGCCGCAACGACAGCGCCCCGGGATGGCTCGGTGCACGGCGGGAGGCCGCGGCGCGCAGCTCGGTGGGCGTCAGCGCGTACGTCGCCCGGACGGCGTCGTTGAACGCCCGCACGGAGGCGTAGCCGGCGGCGAAGGCGACCTCCGTCATCGGCAGCTGCGTCGACTCGACGAGCGTGCGGGCTGTCTGCGCGCGGCGGGCCGCCGCCAGGGCCAGCGGGCCGGCGCCCAGCTCACCCTGCAGCAGCCGTTCGAGCTGGCGGGTGCTGTAGCCGAGCGCGGCAGCCAGTGCGGGCACGCCGCCGCGGTCCACCAGCCCGTCCTCGATCAGCCGCATGGCCCGGGCCACGACGTCCGAGCGCACGTCCCACGCAGGTGAGCCGGGGCTGGCGTCGGGGCGGCACCGCTTGCAGGCGCGGAAGCCGGCCTGCTGGGCGGCCGCTGCCGAGGGGTAGAAGCGCATGCGGTCGTCCCGCGGGGTGCGGGCGGGGCAGCTGGGACGGCAGTAGATGCCGGTGGAGAGCACCGCCGTGTAGAACCAGCCGTCGAAGCGGGGGTCGCGGCTGCGGACGGCCGCCAGGCAGGCGTCGGCGTCCGGGATGCCGGGACGTGGTGCGGTGGTGGCGGCCGGTCGCACCGGGGGCGGCGCGGCGGCCGCGGGAGGGATCGGGGCGGGCACCCGTCGATGGTGCGCCCTGGGCGGCGGCTGAGGCTAGCGAGAATCCGACATCGCGGTGCCGCGGGTGGTGCTCGCGCCGGCGGTCAGGACGGCCGGTGCGACCGGCGGAACTCCAGTGCGGTCTGCTGCGCCTGCGTGTGGACGATGCGGCGGAACGAGTCGTGCAGCAGCTGCTCGCGTGGTGAGCCTGCGCACTCCTCGACGGCGGCCAGCCACGCACGCCGCGCCGCGTGCACGTCGTCGTCGCTCACGGTCACCCACGGCTCGTCCGCGGTCTCGTCGCTGGTCACCGGCATATAGTGCCTGGAAGGTGGTCGGCCGTTGGCCGACTTGTGGACATCTCACCCGCGAACCACTCGAACGTGGGCGTGTCAAGGAGCGGACAGAATCGTTCCGCGTCCGGCCGGGTGGGCGTCGGCGAGCGTCCCGGTATCGGGCATGCTGGGTCCGTGCTCGACGACTTCGACGGGGTGCTGAGCCGCGCCCGCAGCGGAGCGGGCGAGGCGTTCACCCTCCTGTACGGCGATCTGTCGAAGCCTGTCGCCGCCTACGTCCGCGCGCAGGGCGTGCGCGAGGTGGAGGACGTGACGAGCGAGGTCTTCCTCGCCGTCTTCACCGGGCTCAGCGGCTTCACCGGGGACCAGGCGCACTTCCGGTCGTGGGTGTTCACCATCGCGCACCGTCGGGTGATGGACCACTGGCGCCGCAGCGCCCGCACCGTGCCGCAGGTGCCCTACGAGCCGGCGGAGGACGACCGTGCCGTCGGCAGCGCCGAGGCGGAGGCGATGGACGTGCTGGGGCACCGGCGGGTGCTCGCGCTGCTGGGCCGGCTGACGGGGGAGCAGCAGGAGGTGCTGGTCCTGCGGGTGGTGGCCGACCTCACCGTCGAGCAGGTCGCGGAGGTGGTCGGACGGTCCGAGGGGGCGGTCAAGGCGCTGCAGCGGCGGGGGCTGGCGACGCTGCGCAAGATGATCGAGACGGAGACCGTGCCCCTATGACCGGTTTCGACGATTACGAGGGCATGAGGTCTCAGGACGATGAGCGGCTGCTGACCGGGCACCCTGTGCCCGGCGACGGCGCCCTCGTCGACCTGTTCGACTCGCTGCGCGCCATGGCCCAGGAGCCGGCGCCGGCTCCGACGGCCGAGCTCGCCGCGCTGCTCGAGGCCGGGCTGCCGCCGCGCGTCGCGCCGGTGCCGTTCCCCGTGCTCGTGGGACGTGCCGTGCGGCAGCGCGCCAGTGCCGCGAGCCGGTGGGTCGGTGGCCTCGGGCTGGCCGGCAAGGTGGTGCTCGGTGCCGGGATCGCGATGGCCGGCGTGACCGGTGCCGCGACCATCCCGGCGGTGCCGGACGTGGTGCAGCAGCCGGCTCACACCGTGCTGGTCGACGTCGGCCGCGTCTTCGGCGGCGGCGTCGAACCCGCGCCGGCCCCCAGCAGCTCCACCACCGCCCCGCACCGCGACGACACGCGCCGGACGGGACTGCCCGACGACGTCGCCGGGGAGACCGCCGGTGCGGTCGGCGACCCGGGCGCCGAGCCCACGACGTCGGCGGGAAGTGCCGACGCGAAGGACGGCCGGGACGCTTCACGTCCGGAGCAGGGGCGCTCGCCGGCCGTCGCCGGGACCGGGTCGCCCGCCGTGGCCGGGCAGGGGACGTCCACCGAGCGCACCTCGTCCGGCGACCGCACGTCGTCCGGCGACCGCTCGTCGAGCGACCAGGCACCCGCGACCAGCTCGAACGAGTGGATGACGCGCAAGCAGGACGCCGCTCCCGCGCCGTCGCCCGAGCCGTCGTCGACCCCGTCGCCGCGGCCCGACGCCAGCCCGTCGCCGTCCGAGCACTGAGCCGGATCACGCGCGTCGCGCGGATCCGGCCGGAGAAATCTCGGCGGACCCCGTAACCCTCCGCGCGGCACCCGCGATTGCCGGGGTGAGGGCGGCACGAGCCGCCGGACAGACGGCGCGGTCCCGACGGACCGCGCTCCTGCGAACCGGAGGAATCACGTGAGCACTTCGACAGCTGCGGCCGTTCTGGCCAAGATCGCCGGGCTCAGCGCCGCGGGCAAGGCCACCGTCGGCGTCGTCATCGCCGCGGGCGTGGTCGGTGTCGCTGCGAGCGCACCTGCGATCGCCGACCAGTTCACCGGCTCGGCCACCGCACCGGTGCCCGGCGTGACCAGCTCCGCCGACGCGAGCGAGTCCGCCGACGCCGTGGAGACGGAGAAGCCCGAGGCCACCGAGACCCCCGAGGCGAGCGAGACCCCCGAGGCGCGTGAGACCGAGACCGCTCGTCCGCTGCCGACGGACCTGCCGTCCGCCGCGGCGTTCGGCCAGTCCGTCGCCGCCGACGCGCGCGACGGTGGTGTCGACGGCCCGCAGATCGCGGCCCGCGCGCACGAGCGCAACGACCTGCGCAAGGACGCGGCCTCGCCGGAGCCGACTGAGACGGCCGACGCCACCGAGTCGGCGGACGTGCACGCGCCTCGCGTGCTGCCGACCGCGGTCCCGACCGCGGCCGTCGACTCGCACCACTGAGCCGAGCGGCCCTCGAGGCCGCTCACACACGTCGCCCGGCGGACCCCCTGCTGCCGGGCGACAGCACGGGACGGCCCTCGTAGGTCGCCCATCACGGACGGCGCCCGGTGGACCCCCTGCCACCGGGCGCCGTTCGTGCGCCCAGGCTGTGCCTGGGCATGGCCGGTCAGCGGGAGCGGCGCGTCAGAGCCCGCGGCCGGACGGCGAGACGAGGATCTTCACGGCCGTCTCGTTGTGGTGGATCAGGGTGTCGAAACCCTGGTCGATCAGGTGGTCCAGGCCGATCCGGCCGGTGATGAACGGGGCGAGGTCGACCTTCCCCTGCTCCACCAGGGGGATCACCTTCTGGTGCGAGTTGACGTAGGCGATGGTGCCGCGCACGTCGAGCTCCTTGAGCACGATCTTGGTCAGGTCGAATGTGCCCGGGTGCGCCCAGATGGCGATCACGACGAGCACGCCCTGAGGTGCGAGCGCGTCGACCAGCGTGTCGAGCGCCGGCTGCACCGAGGTGCACTCGAAGCCCACGGCGGCACCGACCCCACCGGTCAGCTCGCGCACCCGCGCGACGACGTCCTCCGACCGTGGGTCGAGCACGTGCTGGGCGACGCCCGAGTCCACGGCCTTCTGCCGGCGCAGCGGGCTCGGCTCGCTGATGATCACCGTCACGCCGATCGCCTTGAGCACGGCGGCCGTCAGCAGCCCGATCGGACCGGCGCCGACCACCAGGGCGGTGTCCCCGGCCTTGGCCCCGCTGCGCTCCACCGCGTGGTACCCGACCGAGAGCGGCTCGATCAGCGCCGCCTGGTCGAGCGGGACGGTGTCGGCGATCTTGTGCACCCAGCGGCGCTTGACGGAGATCTTCTCGCCGAGCCCGCCGCCCCGGCCGCCGAGGCCGATGAAGCTCATGTCCTTGGACAGGTGGTAGCTGCGGCTGTCGGGACCGGTGTCGACGTCGTCCGCGACGATGTACGGCTCGACCACCACGTGGTCGCCCACGGCCAGGTCCGTCACACCCTCGCCGAGGGCGCTGACGACGCCCGACATCTCGTGGCCCAGCGTGATCGGCGCCGACTCGCCGCTGAGCGGCTGGGGGTGCCCGGCGGGCGGGACGAAGATCGGTCCCTCCGCGTACTCGTGCAGGTCGGATCCGCAGATCCCGCACCACGCCACGTCGATGCCGACCTCGCCCGGTGCGACCGGGGGCTCCGGGATCTCGTCGATGCGGATGTCACCGCGGTCGTAGTAGCGCGCTGCCTTCATGGCTCATCTCCTTTGATGAGGCCGGGCCTGGGAAGACCCGGCCGTACGTCCATCCTGCGCCCGGCCGCGGAGTGCCCCAGACCGTGGAGGGCGCTAACGGACCACCTCGACCGGTTCGTCGTCCCAGATGGAGGTCGCGTCGGGGACGTTGGTCCTAGCCGGCGCAGTCCGCCGCGACGAGCCCAGTCCCAGGCTGGATGGACGACCCGGCGATGCGGCAGACCGTGCTCTCGTACTCCCGGGCCTGCCCGCGTGGCCGGGCCCGACGCGACCGACCTTGGCGGGGGAGCAGGCTCAGGCGTGCTCGGTGACGAGCCGGACGGCGAAGCCGATCAGTGCCACCCCGGTGACCCGGTCGAGCGCGCGGCGCACGGCGGGCCGTCCGACGACGTGCCGAGCACGGGTCAGCAGGTGGGCGTAGCCGACCTGCCAGGCGAAGGTCAGCAGCACGTGGATCACCACGAGCAGCGCCAGCCCGCGCGCGCCCGGCAGGGACGGGGGAGCGAGCGTCGGCAGCATCGCCGTGTAGAACACCGCGATCTTCGGGTTGAGCAGGTCGGTGGTCAGGCCGGTGAGGAACGGCGCTCGCGCGGTCGTGCTGGTGGGGCCGGTCAGCTCGACGTCGGTGCCGGCGACGGGCGCGTGCTGCGTCCGGAAGGCCTGGACACCGAGGTAGAGCAGGTACAGCACCGCGAGCACCTTGACGACGAGGTACGCCCGGGGTGACGCGGTGAGCAGCGCCGTCAGCCCGAGGACGGCCAGCGAGCCCCAGACCAGCAGACCGGTGACGATGCCGGCAGCGGCACGGGTGGCGGCCGGCCGGCCACCGGCCAGCGCGGCCCGGGTGATCACCGCCATGTCCGGTCCCGGCAGGATGGTGAGCAGCGCCAGCACCCCGGTGGCTACCAGCAGGTGGCTCAGCATGGGCACAGTGTGCGAGCCCGCGGGCGCGGTTCCCAGGGGGTGTTCGGCAGTCGGTCAGTGGTCGGGCGGCGTCAGGTCGGGACGTCGCCGCGGCCGGCCGGCTCAGCCGGCTGCGGGCGCCGGCAGGGTGGACCCCGGCGGCAGCGGCTGGTCCGGGCAACCGGCGAGCACGCCGGCCATCGACCTGCGCTCGGCGGTGGTGACGGTCAGCCCGTACGTGTACTTCACGCCGACCTGCCGGGCGACGTACGTGCAGCGGTACGCGACGTTCGGCGGCAGCCACTGTGCGGCGTCACCGTCGGACTTCTGCGTGTTCAGCGGACCGGAGACGGCCAGCAGGTTCAGCGGGTCGTTGCCCAGCCGGTACCGCGTGGTCTGGTCCCAGGCGGACGCGCCGCTGGCCCAGGCGTCGGCGAGGGCGACGACGTGGTCGATCTGCACGTCGTTCGACGTGTTGGTGCCGCGGGTGAACGCGATCGTCGTGCCCGAGTACGGGTCGGTCAGCGTGCCGGAGAGCACCACGCAGTCGTTGGTGCCCGGCTTGAGCACAACGTCGTGCAAGTCACGGCGCAGGATGTCGTTGCGGGTGTCGCAGCCGTTGCGGTCCAGGTCGACGGCCCGGTAGCCGAACAGGTCGCGCTGGTAGCCGGCCCTGGTCGGGGAGTCGTTGACGCGCAGCGCCGCGAGGGCGACGAGCGCACCCCGACCCCGTCCCGCGGGGAGCGCCGTCGAGCTGTCGGCGGCCCGGGCGGTGGACGGGCGATCCGTCGCCGTCGGACTCGGCATGCCCGTGCGCGTCGCCGTCGGCTCGGTGTGCGGTGCCGCCGTCGCGGCGGCGACGCCGATGCCGACCAGGAACAGCGCCACCACCAGGGCCCCGGCACGTCCCCTCCGCGCCGGGCGACGACCGGCTGCCGCAGCGGGCGGGGCGGCGGCGCGGACGGTCACGGCGCCGACTTAACCGCGCCGTCGGCCCGCACCGGCTGCGCGACTCGCCGGGCCGTGATGTCGATCCGAGCCTGTCCCGTTCGACCACCAGATGAGAGGGTCGACGACCGACCCGCGACCGAGAGGTGGAGACGATGGCGAAGTACATGCTGATCATGCGTCCGTCGGACGAGACGTTCGCCGCGATGATGCAGCGGCCGTTCGAGGAGATGCTCGAGACTGTCGGGCGGTTCAACGACGAGCTGATCAGGGCCGGCGTGCTGCTCGCGGCGGAGGGGCTGGACCCGGAGGTCAGCGTCGTCGTCGACTACTCCAGCGAGCCGCCGCTGGTGACCGACGGGCCGTACGGCGAGACCAAGGAGCTGTTCGGCGGGTACTACGTGCTCGACGTGGCGAGCCTCGAAGAGGCGGTCGAGTGGGCCAAGCGCATGCCGCCGTTCCCGGGCGCGAAGACCGAGATCCGCCGCGTCACCGAGATCGACGAGTTCCCGCAGGACAACGAGTGGGTGGTCAAGGAGCGGGCGTGGCGCGAGCAGACGGGTCAGCTCTGACGCCCGACGCCGGCCCCGACGCCGCCGCTGCCGCAGCCCGACCGGCCGTCGCCGGGACGCCTCGTGACCCTCACGAGGCGTCCCGGGCGGCGGTGGAGGCGGTCTGGCGCATCGAGTCCGCACGGATCGTCGGAGCGCTGGCGCGGTGGACCGGCGACTTCCCGCTGGCCGAGGACCTCGCGCAGCAGGCGCTGGCCGAGGCGCTGGAGAGCTGGCCGCGGGACGGTGTCCCGGCGAACCCGGGCGCGTGGCTGCTGACCGTCGGGCGGCGGCGGGGGATCGACGGCTTCCGGCGTCGGGCGGCCCTCGACGAGCGCTACGCGGCGCTGGCGCACGGGCTGCGCGAGGGGGAGCTGGTGTCGTCGTCGGGCGGCCCGGAGACGCAGGACGGGCTGGACGCGCTGCTGCCGGACCCCGACGAGATCGACGACGACGTGCTCGCGCTGGTGTTCATCGCGTGCCACCCGGTGCTCTCCGCCGAGGCGCGCGTCGCGTTGACCCTGCGCGTGGTGGCGGGCCTGACCACGGACGAGATCGCCCGCGCCTTCCTGGTGCCGAGGGCGACGGTCCAGGCGCGGATCACCCGTGCGAAGAAGACGTTGGCCGCCGCGAAGGTGCCGTTCGAGCTGCCCGCGCCCGACGAGCGACCGCAGCGGCTCGGCGGCGTGCTGAGCGTGCTGTACGTCGTCTTCACCGAAGGCTCCACAGCCACCGCGGGCGACGACCTGCTGCGGGTCGACCTGGCCCGCGAGGCGCTCCGGCTGGCCCGGGTGCTGTCCCGGCTGCTGCCCGCGGAGCCGGAGGTGCACGGTCTGCTGGCGCTGATGGAGCTGACCGCCGCCCGGTTCCCGGCCCGCACCGGACCGGACGGCGCGGCGGTCGGCCTGCAGGACCAGGACCGCCGGCTGTGGGACCGCGCCGCCGTCGCACGCGGGCAGGCCGCGCTGGCGCGCGCGGTCCAGGCGGGGCGCGGCCTCGGGCCGTACGGCCTGCAGGCCGCGATCGCCTCGTGCCACGCGGCCGCGCCGTCGGTCGAGGCGACCGACTGGGAACGGATCGTGCTGCTCTACGAGGCGCTCGGGCGGGTGGCGCCGTCACCGGTGGTGGAGCTGAACCGGGCCGTCGCCGTCGCGATGCTGCACGGCCCCCTGACCGCGCTCGCGATCGTGGACGACCTGGCTGCGGGTGGCCGGCTCGCCGCCTCGCACCTGCTGCCCAGCGTCCGGGGCGAGCTGCTGGCCCGGCTCGGGCGTCCGACGGAGGCACGTGCGGAGCTGCTGCGCGCCGCCGAGCTCACCACCAACCGGCGCGAGCGGGAGCTGCTGGAGCGCAAGGCCGCCGACCTGGCCTGAGCGTCAGCGCTCGGCGGCCGTGCAGATGCAGGACCGGTTGCCGTCGGCGTCCTCGACCACCCAGTACCGCGGCGCCGCATGGTCGCTGACCAGGCGGCCGCCGGCGTCGAGCACCGCCGCGAGCCGCCGCTCGCCCTCGTCGATGCCCACCCACACGTCGAGGTGCCACCGCTGCTCGAACGGCTGCACCGGCAGAGCCAGGGGGTCGTCCGCGGCTCCGGGCTCCTGCCACCACAGCGTCGGGACCTGGCCGGACGGGTCCACCGCCTCGCCGTCCGCGACCGTGCCGCCCAGCAGCGCGGCGTAGAACGGCGCGAGCCGGGACCCCGCGGCCGTGTCGAGCCCCAGCTCGAGCTGCGTGAGCCCGACGACGTCGGAGGCGATGCCCTGCGCCGCCGCGACCTCGCTGATGCGGCGCGCCAGGTCGACGTCCCGGTCGGTGATCCCGCCGGCATCGTGGCTGGTCAGCGTCACGATCACGTCCGGGTAGGTCAGCTGCACGTCGGGGTGGTGGTTCGCCGCCTCGGCCAGCTCGCCGATCCGGTTCACCAGCGCCAGCCCGGTGGCGAAGTCGCCGGTGCGGAACCGGGCCTTGAGCCGTCCCAGCAGCTGCCGCCAGTCGGCCAGACCGGCGTCACGCACCTGGGTGGTGGTCAGCAGGGCATCAGCCATCGTGCACTCCCTCGGTGGTGCTTCGGGGCAGGACGACCTCACGGTAAGCCGGGCTCGCCGGGCGCTGCCCGGCGAAGGCCCCCGGACGGATCGTTGCTCCGATCAGAACGCGGCGATGCGCAGCCCCCACACGATCACCAGGTTCACCACGCCGATCCCGATGCCGCACCAGGCGAGGACGCGGCCGCGCGGGCCGTGCCCGGCTGCGTCGAGAGCGCTCGCCTTGCGGAGGCCGGTGACGCCCATCCAGACCACGAGGAACGACCCGATGTAGAACCCCGTGAAGAGGCCGGCGGCCAGCATCACGAGCGAGACGACGAAGGACGCCACCGCCATGCCGTTCTTGGCCTCCTGCACCGGGACCGGCGCGTACATCGGCGCGCCGATCGGCGGTGCCGTGTAGGCCGGGCCTGCGGGGTAGCCGGGGCCCGCCGGATAGCCGGGGGCTGCGGGGTAGCCGGGGGCGCCGAACGACGGGGCGCCGGTCGGCGGTCCGTAGGCCGGTGCGCCGGTGGGGCTGCCGAACGTTGAGCCGCCGAACGTCGGGCTGCCCACCGCCGGGCTGCCGTACGTCGGGCTGCCGTACGGCGCACTGCCGTAGGTCGGTGCACCGTACGGGTTCGGCACCTGATGGTCCGGTGTGGGCGGCGCCGGGGCCGTGGCCGGTGCCGGGGCCGACCACGGCTGCGCCGGTGCGGCCCACTGGGGTGCGGGAGCAGGGGAGGCGTACGGCTCCGGATGTGCCGGCTGCCACGACGTCAGGCCCACCGCCTCGCCCTCCGGTCCGGCCTGACCCGACGGTGGGTAGGAGTCGTTGCTCGACACGGTGCCCCCTTCGTGATGATGCAGTCGCGGACAGTCATCGGCGCGCGGACCTGCGAACTTGAGCCGCCGATGGGCCGCAGCGGGCGCTCGCTAGACCCGAAGCTGCACCCCGGCGAGCTGCTGGAGCTGGTCCCAGACGCGAAGCGCCGTCGCGGCATCCGGTGCGGCGGTGCGGGCCAGCGGCTCGACCCGCACCGGCAGACCGCGCAGAGCACCGCCGCTGGGTGCGTACGGTCAGCGGCGCTGCGCGACCGATCCGCGCTCACGCAGCGGCATGCTCACGCGGTGCACCGGCTCGGAGGACGTGCCCGTGGTCGCACCGTCCGCGCCGATCTGCTCGACGAGCAGCTCCACGGCCCGTCGGCCCAGGTCGTGGTGCGGGATGGCGAAGGTTGTCAGGCCCGGGCGCAGCCACTGGGCGAGCGGCGCGTCGTCGAACGAGACGACCGACACGTCGCCGGGGACTGTCAGACGTGCCTCCTGGATCGCCTGGTACGCGCCGAAGGCCAAGCGGTCGTTCAGGGTGATGATCGCCTGCCCGGGACCCCACTCCTCGAGCAGCCGGTGCGTCGCCTCCCAGCCGACGCGAGGCTCCCACTCCGACGCCAGGTGACCGCTGGCCAGCTCGAGTCCCGCGGCGTGCAGGGTCTCGCGGATGCCGGCGAGACGTTCGACGCCCGCGACCGTGCCGGGTGGCACGTCGTGCTCACCGGGGCCCGCTCCGACCAGGTGCACCGAGCGGTGGCCGGCGTCGAGCAGCAGCTGCGCCGCCGCGCGTCCCGCCGTCAGCTCGTCCGGGATGACCGCGGGGATGGAGGTGGTGCGCTGCTCCGGGAGGGCGTTGAGCAGGATCGCCGGCACCTGGTCCAGCCCTGAGGGCAGGGGACGGGTGCGGGTGAACATCGAGGCGAGGACGATCCCGTCGACCTGCCGGTCGAGCATCGCGTCCAGCAGCTGGCGCTCCAGCTCCGGGTCGCCCTCGGTCTCGCCGATGAACAGCATGAAGCCGTGCGCACGCGCCGTCTCCAGCGCGCCCTTGATCATGTCCCCGGCGAGCTGGGAGGTGGCGACGGTGTCGGAGACGAACCCGAGCGTGCGGCTCGAGCCGTTGCGCAGGCCGATCGAGACGATGTTGGGCCGGTAGCCCAGTGCGGCCGACGCCTCACGGACCCGTTGCTGCACCGTCGGGGAGATGCGCAGCTCGTCCCCGCGGCCCGAGAGCACCAGCGAGGCGGTGGTGCCGGAGACCCCGGCTGCGCTCGCGACGTCCGCGAGGGTCACTCTCTTCCGGCCCAACTCAGCTCCTCGGCTCACGCGGATCGTAGTGGGCGCCGTGGAGCCCGCAGGGCACCCGCGTGCCGCTCGCTCGGACCCGACGACGGCGCTCGGTGAGCAGCCCGGAGCGCACCGACGGCGCGGAGCCGGCGGTGGCTGCGGCGCTTGACAGGGCGGCGCCCATACGGGACCTTAGCCGGGCTAAGCCGATTTAGCACCCGTCGGGCCAGCGTTGGCCGACGACCATGGCCCGCTCCACGAAGGGAGACACCGGTGTCTCGACCTGGATCAGCTCGACGAACGGCCCTCACCACCAGCGTGATCTTGGGAACCGCGCTCGCCCTGGCGGCGTGCAGCGCCCCCGGGGGCACCGCAGGCACCTCCACGGCTGCGTCCACCGGCTCGGCGACCTTCGCCGGCGGCTCGCCCACGTGCGGCACCTCGCCCGTCACGCTCAGCACCTACATCGAGACCGGGTTCCCGCTGCCGAAGAACCTCACCGACGAGTTCACCAAGCAGTACCCGAACGTCACCTTCAAGATCCGCGAGGACCAGTTCGCGGTGATCACCCAGAACGCGCCCCGCGTGCTCGTCGACGACCCGCCGGACCTGATGCGGCTGCCGCAGGTGTCCGGCCTGGTCAAGGACGGTCTGCTGCTGAACCTCGACCCGTACGCCAAGGCGTTCGGCTGGGACAAGTGGCCGGCGTCGCAGCTGGAGCAGATGCGCGTGGACGCCGACGGCCGCCGCGGTGACGGGCCGCTCTACGCCATGGGCCTGAACTTCTCCATGACCGGCGTGTTCTACAACAAGGACCTCGCCGCGACGTTCGGGATGACCGAGGCGCCCAAGACGCTCGCCGACCTCGACGCCGCGCTGAAGAAGGCCAAGGACGCCGGCATCACGCCGATCGTGCAGTTCAACGGCGGCGCCACCGGCGGTCTCGCGTTCCCGCTGCAGGGCCTGATGGCCTCCTACGGCGACGCGTCGGCGATCAACTCCTGGATCTACCAGAAGTCCGGCGCGACGATCGACACGCCGACCAACCTCCAGGCCGCGCAGCACCTGCAGCAGTGGATCTCGTCGGGCTACTTCGCCAGCGACGTCAACTCGATCGACTACGCGACCATGATGAGCCGGTTCATCGACGGGAAGAGCGCGTTCATCTTCGACGGCGACTGGGAGTCGGGGAACCTCGACCAGAAGATGCCCGGCAAGGTCGGCTTCTTCCTCATGCCCCCGGCCCAGGCCGGCGGCAAGTTCGGGGCCATGTCCGCTCCGCTGACCTACGGCATCTCCGCCAAGGCCAAGCACGCCGACTGCGCCGCCTTCTTCCTCAACTGGGTGGCGACCAACCAGCAGGCCAGGACGATCGACGTCCAGGTGGGCGGCTCGCACCCGATGGGCCCGGCCGACGCCTTCATGCCGGCGGTCGACAAGAACACGGTCACCGCGCAGACGCTGGCCGCCGGCGCGCAGATCGGCGCGGACAACGGTGCGATGGACTTCATCGCCAACGCGACCGGTGCCATCTACGCCAAGAGCTGGACGCCCAACCTGCAGAAGCTGGTGGCGGGCCAGATCGACGCCAAGGGGCTGCTGACGGCCGTCCAGGCGGACTACAAGACCCAGATCGGCAGCTGAGGGAACCACCATGCAGAAGCGGTCGACGACCATCCGGCGTCACCGCGAGGACGAGGCCGCAGCTCGCTTCACGACGGACCGCAGGCGTCGCGCACTTCGCGCGCGGCGCCTGCGGCGCGGCGGGCTGGCCCTGGCGCTCACGGCACCAGCAGTCCTCGCCTACGTGGTCTTCGTGATCCGGCCCATCGCCATGACGGTGCAGTACTCGTTCTACAAGTGGGACGGGATCACGCCGTCGACCTGGGCGGGACTGTCGAACTACGTCGCGATCCTGCACAACCCCGAGCTGTCCGGCTCGATCGTCAACGCGTTCACGCTGATCCTGTTCTTCAGCTTCGTCCCGGTGGCGCTCGGCCTGTTCACCGCCAACGCGATCCGCGGGTTCGCCACCAGCCGGCTGGCCGTCGTCGCCCGCACCGTGCTGTTCCTGCCGCAGATCATCCCGCTGGTGGCCGCGGGCATCATGTGGAGCTGGCAGCTCTCCACTGACGGCGTCGTGAACCAGGTCTTCCGGCTGCTCGGGCTCGGCCGGTTGGCACGCCCCTGGCTCGGCGACTTCGGCACCGCGCTGCCCGCGGTCGGCGTGATCGGCGCATGGGTGCTCTTCGGCCTCTGCATGCTGCTGCTGCTCGCGGGGATGACCAAGATCGACCCCTCGCTCTACGAGGCGGCCCGCGTCGACGGCGCCGGTCCGGTGCGCGAGTTCTTCTCGATCACGCTGCCGAGCCTGCGGCAGGAGGTGGTCGTCTGCCTCACCGTCACGATCATCGCGGCGCTCGCCAGCTTCGACATCGTCTACATCGCCACGCAGGGCGGTCCCGGCAACCGGACGCTCGTGCCCGGCCTGGAGATCTACTACCTGGCCTTCTTCCAGCGTCAGGTGGGCAGCGCCTCCGCGCTGGCCGTCGTCCTGATGCTCCTGGTGCTGGCCGTCGTCCTGCCGCTGCAGTCGCTCAGCCGGGAAGGGAAGTCGTGATCGTCTCGCGTCGCGAGCAGTGGCTGGGCCGCGTGCTGCTCGTCATCCTCATGGCGGTGACGGTGCTGCCGTTCGTCAGCCTGTTCGTCACTGCCCTGCACCCCTCCGGCACCTACCCGGCCGGGCTGTCGTGGCCCGCCACCCCGCACTGGTCCAACTTCACCGAGGCGTTCAAGGCCGCCGACATGGGCCGGCTGCTGTGGTCGAGCGTGCTGATCGAGGTGGGCGTCGTGCCCGTCTCCCTGCTGATCTCCACGATGGCCGGGTTCGCGCTCGGGCACCTGCGGCCGCCGGGCGGACGGGCGTTGTTCATCGGGTTCCTGCTGGGGCTGACGCTGCCCTTCGAGGGCATCATCATCCCGCTCTACTACCAGATGCGTGACCTGGGCCTGCTGAACACGAGGTGGGCGATCATCCTGCCGCTGATCGGCCTCTACATGCCGTTCGCGGTGTTCTGGATGCGCGCGCACTTCATCACCATGCCGGACGACATCTCGGAAGCCGCCCGGATCGACGGGGCCAACCTGTGGCAGCTGTTCTGGCGGATCCACGTCCCGCTGTCGATGCCCGCCCTGTCGTCGTTGGCGATCCTGCTGTTCCTGTGGAGCTGGAACCAGTTCCTGCTCGCCGTGGTGCTGGTGTCCGACCCGCTGCAACGCACGATGGCCGGTGCGCTGGGGGCATTCCAGGGTCAGTGGGGGACCGACATCCCGCTGCTCTGCGCGGGGTCGCTGCTGATCCTCACCCCGACGTTGGTGATCTTCCTGGTGTTCCAGCGGCGCTTCGTGTCCGCGCTGCTGCAGGGCTCGCTGAAGGGATGAGGACCTCGACGCCCCGACCCCCGTTCGACCCGCAGATCGCCGCGGCTCTGGCCGCCCACGGTGACGTGGTGACCTCGCTGGCGGCGGCCGACATCCCGGCCCTGCGCCGCCGGGTGGCCGCCCCCGACGTCGCGGCGATCACCCGCGGCGGCACGTACCGCATGACGTCCCACCGGGTGCCCGGCACCGGGACGGCTCCGGAGGTGGCGCTGACCCTGGTGCGACCCGTCGTCGCGGACCGACCGCTGCCCGTGCTCTACCACCTGCACGGTGGCGGCATGGTGACCGGGGCGGCGCACGAGGAGCTGCCCTGGCTGGTGGACGTCGCGGCGCAGATCGGCGCGGCTGTCGCCGCCGTGGAGTACCGGCTGGCGCCCGAGTGGCGCTACCCGGCGGCGCTCGACGACAGCTACGCCGGGCTCGTCTGGCTGGTGGAGCACGCCGCGGAGCTGGGGCTCGATCCCGGTCTGGTGGTGATCTGCGGGGTCAGCGCCGGCGCCGGCCTGGCCGCAGCCACCGCCCTGGCGGCCCGCGACCGTGGCGCCCCGCACCTGGCCGGGCAGCTGCTGGTGTACCCGATGCTCGACGACCGCAACGACAGCGCGTCCGGGCGCCAGATGGCCGGGGCCGGCGCCTGGGACCGTCAGGCGAACGCCACCGGCTGGAGCGCGTACCTCGGCGACCGCGTCGGCGGCCCGGACGTGCCCGACTACGCCGCGCCCGCGCGCGCCGAGGACCTCGGCGGGCTGCCGCCGACGTACCTCGAGGTCGCCTCGGCCGAGACGTTCCGGGACGAGGACCTCCGCTACGCCGCCCGGCTGTGGGCGTGCGGTGGTGACGCCGAGCTCCACGTGTGGCCCGGTGGCTGCCACGGCTTCGACTTCCTGGCCCCGGAGGCCGAGCTGTCCCGTGCCGCGCGCGCCGCGCGCGTGAGCTGGCTGATCCGCACGCTCGCGCGGGCCACCGGGGACGGCGTGCTCACGGGCCTCGCAGCGAGCACGCTGGACGGCGAGCCGACCCGATGACCGCCCTGGACCGCCAGGGCGCCGCAGCGACCAAGGACCTCACATGACCACCACCCAAGGCACCGGACCGCAGCTGATCGCCTACGCCGACCGGCTCGGCGGTGACCTTCGCGGACTCCGCGAGCTGCTGACCGGCCCGCTGGCCGGCGCGTTCGGCGGCGTGCACGTCCTGCCCTTCTTCACGCCGTACGACGGCGCCGACGCGGGCTTCGACCCGCGCGACCACACCTTCGTCGACCCGCGCCTGGGCGGCTGGGACGACGTACGGGCGCTGAGCTCGACCCACACGGTGATGGCCGACGTGATCGTGAACCACATGTCCGCGCAGTCGGCGCAGTTCCTGGACGTGGTGGCCCAGGGCGACCAGTCGCCGTGGGCCGGCATGTTCCTCACCCTGTCGTCCGTGTACCCCGACGGGGTCACGGAGGCGGAGCTCGCCGGCATCTACCGGCCGCGTCCCGGGCTGCCGTTCACGCCGATGACGCTCGGCGGCCGCCGGCGCCTGGTGTGGACCACGTTCACGGCCGAGCAGGTGGACCTCGACGTGCGGAACCCGCTCGCCTGGGAGTACCTCACGTCCGTGATCGACACCCTGACCGGCGCCGGGGTGCGGATGCTGCGGCTCGACGCCGTCGGGTACACCGGCAAGGAGCCCGGAACCGACTGCTTCATGACCCCGTCCGCGCACGCGCTGACCGACCGCATCACGGCCTACGCGCACGAGCGGGGCGCACAGGTGCTGGTGGAGGTCCACGGCCACTACCGCCAGCAGCTCGAGATCGCCCGGCAGGTGGACCTGGTCTACGACTTCGCGCTGCCGCCGCTGGTGCTGCACGCCCTCACTGCGGCCGACCTCGGACCGCTGGACCGGTGGCTGGCCGTGCGGCCCGCCAACTGCATCACCGTGCTGGACACGCACGACGGCATCGGCGTGGTGGACGTCGGCGCGAGCGACCTGGTGCCCGACGTGCCCGGCCTGATGGAGCCCGAGCAGATCAGCGCCCTGGTCGACGCCATCCACGCCAACAGCCGAGGCGGCAGCCGCCAGGCGACCGGCGCCGCCGCCTCCAACCTCGACCTCTACCAGGTCAACTGCACGTTCTACGACGCGCTGGGCGGCGACGACCGCCGGTACCTGCTGGCGCGGCTGATCCAGGTGCTGCTGCCCGGCGTGCCGCAGATCTACTACGTCGGGCTGCTGGCCGGCTCCAACGACCTGGACCTGCTGCGACGCACCGGCGTGGGACGCGACGTGAACCGGCACCACTACACGGCCGACGAGGTGGAGCGGGAGCTCGCCAGGCCGGTGGTGCAGGCGCAGCTGGCCGCGCTGCGGCTGCGGAACAGCCACCCGGCGTTCACCGGGGAGTTCGCGTGGACGCTCGACGGGACGGCCGCCGAGATGTCGTGGCAGCGGGGGGCCGACCGGGTGGCGCTGTCGTTCGACGTGCGGGACGCGTCGTTCACGCTGACCGCGTCGGACGAGGGCGGCACGCGGGAGGTGCTGACCGAACGGTCCGTGTAGCCGACGCGCCGGGCGGGAACTCGCTGCTACTTGGGCGGAGAGGAACTGGGCGCTGGTTCGTCGAAGACCCAGACGTAGTAGCCAACTCCGTCCGGGCGTGTGATCGTCAGGCGCACGCTCAGCCGATCCAGCTTCAGGACGATGGCGGCCGTGCGACCGTCTTTCGCCTTCGCACGGGAGACGACCTGCGTTGACGCTGGTATCACCGTCACGTCCACGCCGTGGGTGCAGCCCGCCGAGACGCCCAGCAGCACGATGCCTGACGTGTGGACGCGGGTGGGTCCGGAGCTGACGTCGAACTGCGCGGGCGTGTCCGAGGCGGTGAACAACGTCTGACCGCACACCGTGAAGGTCCCCGCACCGCCGACCTGGCTGCAGCCGCCGACCGCGATCAGGGCGGCGATCGTGAGGAGCGCAACCCTGACCGCCATCGGGCCGGTGCGGCTACGTCGAGCCACGCCGAAGGCGCGCCGCGTGTCGATGAACCGGGCGCGGCCGGAGCGCCACCCACCCGGGGAAGCCAACGAGGCGCCACTGGCGTCGTACATCGGCACAGGCAGCCCCTTGTGTGGACGTCTGGTGGTACGAGCCGCCCTGCGCCCTGCGCTCTCCTGCACTGCAGGTCGGGTGGGCCCCGTGGGGATCGAACCCACAACCCGCGGATTAAAAGTCCGCTGCTCTGCCAATTGAGCTAGAGGCCCGGGGCATGAGTCTTCTAGTTGGTGGAAGTCGCGGGACAACCCCGCTGTGGTTCATGCCCGGTGGGGCACGACTGTAGCGGGGGAGCCCGCCGGCCTGAGGAAGTCAGGTGGGGCCGGCGATGCGGTGCTGCGGCTGGTGCCGCCCGCTCCGGAGCGGATGACCTGAGGGGAAGGCTCGGGATAACAGCCATGTGACCCTGGTGGATCAGCGCGGTGCTGGGAGTCGTTGGCCGGTGCGCCTGCGGGCGCCGTGGCTCGTCGATGTGCGGTCGGCGGGTGGGTGCGCGTTCCGGGGCGCGTTCTGGCGGGAGGCTCTCTGTTCGGTCGGGAGCGGCGGCGTGGTGCGCTGCTCCTGACCGGGTTGGGGTCAGGCGGCGAGGAAGCCGGCGGTGAACGGCTCGGCCACGGACGCCTCGGCGCGGGGCAGGAATTTGCCGACGGGGGTGAGGGTGTACTGCTGTCCGGGATTGCCGGTCAGCTCGCCGAGCTGGCTCGCGGCGGCTACCAGACTGGCACTCGCCAACTCGCGATTGTCTGGCATGAGCGCCCTTACTTTCACACGCGTTCGGCTAACTGTCGCATGGGCTACTCGGTAGAGAGCGTAGAGGCCGCCACTGACACCACTAGATGAGCGAGTTAACCCCTCTAGCGAGACGCTGGTGTGGCGTCAGACGCCCGAAACCTCGTCGCGGTCACGAAGTACGAACGGCAGGAGCGCAACATGGATGAGCCGCGCCTGGTCATCGGTGGCCCGGAGGAGATAGTCGGTCCGCGCGTCCGAGTCGGCAGACGTCCGCGCGCCCGCGAACTGCGGGTGACTACGCAGCTTCACGTCCGCCTTCGCCAGGACGTCGGTCGCGTCGCCACCACGTATGAAGAGAATCAAGGCAGCCTTCGTGTCCCTCCAGACTGTGTAACTCACGAGCTGGTCGATAGCCTCCGCAAACTTCTTCTCCCCATGCCAAACCTTGCACTCGCCGATGAACGCGTTGCGATCCTGATGTTGGATGAGAATGTCGGTCTTGCCCGCGCCGTTGAAGACCTCACCCCGGGCTGACCCCTCGAAGTTGCTGTTCAGGATGAACAGCAGTACGTCTCGAAGCTCCTCCTCGTTGAACTTCGTCGCGGTCCTCGGCAGGCGCTCGAAGGAATTGCCGACGGCTCGAAGGGTGCGCACGACGTCCTCGTATATCGCGTCCGCGAGCCTCGGCTCGGATGTTGGAGCGGCGTTATTTGCGGCCTGATCAACGACGCGCACCGTCTTGCGGGCTACTGGCACCTGAATCTGTCGCGCACCCGGCGCCGAACGCACAGGAATGTCGAAGGCCCCGCTGAAGTCTGCGGCGGCGTCGAGCCTTTGCTTGCGCTGACTGGCGGCCTGAGCGACGTGTGCCCGGAGCTGTTGAAGCCACTGCTCGACGTCTTCGTTCACCCGCCCCACTGCTTGAGTGACGCGCGCCTGCAGGTTCTCGACCTGCGACTTCATCTGCGCTGGGTCAAGTTGCTGCGAAGTCATGGAGAACGTGATCTCGGTTCGCGCGATCTCGACGTCTGGGCCGGCCGACAGCGTATAGGTGCTCGCCCGATATGCCAGGAGCTGCGCATCGCCGGACACCGGCACAAAGAAATCCACGCGCTGTGCCGCGACGTCGTAGGTCTCCCCAAACTCCCGCCGCCGGATCGTTGTCTCACGCGGCTCGCTTCGGGAAAGACTACTCCAGTCGACGACGATCTTCTCCAACGACGCCCTCTCGACAACGTAGTCAATCGCCGCACTTTGGTCGAAGCGCAGCCGCTCGGCGTCGTGATTCTCGACGTCGACCAAGGCGGCCTGGAGCCGACCATCGAGGTACGTGCGCAGTTCACCCTGCGAGCCCAGACGCGTCATGTCTCGGACCCTAGTGGCCCCTTCCTCGGCGAAGGGAGTGTTCGCTGAGGCGTGGGGCGATGGGGTGACGACGTCAGACCCTCATGAAACGGCCTGGCCATGAACGGTGCTGACTGGTTGCGCCTTGAGGGGTGCTTCATCAGCTGGTGCTTGGCCGAAGAGGGCGCTGGTGCGCACGAGGTCCCTAGCGCGTGATGCGGAACCAGCTCGGCGGCATCGACGCGAGGCTTCCGCCGCTGCCGAGGGTTTGCAGCAACCGGTAGCCTGCCGCAGTGGGCCCGACCCACCTCGCCGCGCGCAGCGGGACCACGTTCGGCTGAGCCGAGGGGCGGGCCATCACGCTGTCGAACACTTCGGTCCAGCGGTCGCTGTCGCGCCGCCACATATCCGCGTAGGTGCGGAGGACCAGCATCGGGTCCGGATGGCCCCACGCGGTGCGCTACCTAGACGGGCGTCATGCCGGCACACGAGCAGAGCTACGCCTAGCAGCGCCGCCGGTCGTGGAGCCCGACGCCGCCCTTGTTGCGCCCCGTGGGCAGCCCGATCGCCACCCACGCCGGGCCGAATGCCCGACGGATGAAGTTCGGGTGGCTTGCGCGTTGGACGGCGGGTCGCCCCTGGCGAGTGTGCCGAACATGTAGTCGGTCGGAGCCAGGTCAACCATGAGGCCAACCGTTCTGGTCTCACTCGCCGCCTGAGAACCGGTGTTACCCACTCGTGCAGCAGACCCCTCAGCAGTCGCGCTTGCCGCAGGGAAGTGAGTCCGGCCCGCTGCCTCCGGTCGCCTGGTCGGTGTTCGCCCTAGAAGAAGCTGAGCTGCCCTCCGACCGCGCGCGTGATGGTCACCGTCGTGCCGCGAAGGGTGTAGTCGAGGAGTAGACCGCTGTCGAGGACTGCAGTGACGCCAGCGTGATCACGTGCCACGACGATCCCGAGAACCGATCCGTCGCCAGCCAGGACCTCGAGTTCGTTGCCGTCGCTGGAGGGGACGATGGTGACAGGCAACGGCTCATCCGAGGGTTCCAAGGCTGGGTTCTCGTTACCCAGACGGACCTGGCCAGTAACCGACCCCGTTGCCATTAGCTGGCTCAGCTTGTGCCGGTCCGCGCCCTGGACGTACTGCAGCAGATCGAGCACGTCCGTCGGGGTTGCGCCGAGGTCAGCGCGCCAGCCGCGGATGTGCTGCTCGCGGAGGTATTCGCGCAACTCCAGTTCATCCAGCCCGCGGTCGCGTGCGATCCGACCGATGTCCCGTGCGAGGGACCGGGACTTCACGTCCCTGACGAGCAGGTCGACGGCCAGTGGGGTGTCTACGCCGTAGCGGAGGTGGGCGGAAGTCGTTGCGAATAGTTGAACCAAGCTCAAGCGCGACAGGAGGATCTCGTTCGCTTGCGCAATAACGAGGCCGACGGTCCATGAGAGGTAGTGCTGCACACCCTCGCTGATGCCGTCGACCATCTGCTCGAGCCGGAACGCTGCATCCTGGACCGCACTGAGATGGGTGTCTGCCAGATCGCTGAGGTCGCGGCCCGCAATCCAGTCGCGAATTACCGCGTCGGTAGCGACCTCGATGGGGGCACCTTTGGGGGAGGCTCGGAATCTCCAGCTCCTACCCCGCTCCGGCAGCTGCAGCAGTTGTGCGTAGACCTCCTGCTCGGCGAGCAGCCCCAAGGTCGCGTCGAGAGTCGCCTCGTCGAACGCGTCCAGGAGTTGAGCCCGATCTGCGAGACGAACGGCGATTGACTCGATCGCGGCAGCTGATCCGAGGCTCGTGCCGGCTTGCGCCCAGCGGCGACGGGAAGCCTGCGGTGTGTGCGCGTACTGGGTGGCGACGACATCAGCCAGTGCGAGCCACCGGGACTTCAGATCATTGGGCAGTTGTGTGAAGGCGAAGAGTCGAGTGACGACGTCCTGCCAGGTGTGAGTCGCGCGAAGGTCGGGAACGAGTTCGAGGGCATGGAGGACGAACCAGACGTAGTTGACGAAACCGCCGGCCGCACCCTCGGGAGGCAGTCGCAAGATCGCGTCGTGCGTTTGGGCGACCAACGCCTCCGCCTCCGACAGGGCGGCCAGAGCGGTGTCGCCGGTGAGCGTCGAGCGGACCTCTAGGTCGTTCGGTGTGGGTGCAAGCCGATCGAAGTCGCGGCGCTGCAGAGGCTTTTGCAAGGACAGAACGATCCAGCCTTCGGACTCCTTTCCGGCGCGGCCGGCTCGACCCACCGCGTTGAGCAACTGCGCGGCCGACATGCGCTGGCCGGGGTCCTGACCCTCGTACTCGGTTGTCGCGATGACCACCGTCCGCACCGGAAGGTTCACGCCGTCCGTCAGAGTGCTGGTCGCTACTACCGCTTTGATTGTTTCAGCACGGATCGCGTCCTCTACTGCCTCCTGCACCTCGACAGGAAGTCCCGCGTGGTGGTAGGCGACGCCCTTGCGGACGCAGCCGACAAGCGGGTGGCCGGCGCCGAGGCGCGCGGCAAGCGAGTCAGCAAGGCCCTGCGAACGAGGGTCGTCTTCCAGTTCGGCAGCCATGATGATCGCTGCGTTGCGCGCGATGTTGCGCTGGGAGACAACCATCAGGAGGCTGCCCGCTCGGAGGAGCAGCGTGGCTGTCCTTGCCGTGGTCGCGTACGCCGGAGATGTGTCGTCAGGCCCCGTCTTGCGCTTCATGTTGTCGGCTCTGAGGACGAGTTGGCCGATCGGTGTCTCGTCGCTCGTGACTAGGCGCCGCTCTGTCTCACGTGTTGGTCGGACGGCGAGCTGAGCTCGCAGGTCGTAGTGGATCGTGTCTCCCGCGCCACGGCGGCCGGGTATAACGGTCCGACTCTCCTCGATCTTGTCCGTAGCGGTGAGGATGTGCAGCCGACGTGGTGCACGCCAATCGTCAGTGAACAGCACCTCTCCGGCTCCCGACGACGTCCACGCAGCGAGCGCCGCGGCGTTCCCCATCACTCCGGAGAACAGCATCAGCCTCGCGTCACTGGCGTCCAGCAGGGACAAGAGCCCTTCCAGGAGGAGTCCACGACCGCCGGACTGAGCAATGAGGTGCGCCTCGTCGATGATGAACAAGCTGAACCGTTCGAGAACCTCCTGCGGCGATTGGCGCAGAGCGTTCATAAGCCGTTCGGGCGTCATCACCTCGACTTGCGGTGTCGGAGCGGAATCCTCCTCGGTTGCGTCCAGACCACCACCCGTGAGGTCTTGGGCCCCGAATCCGTCGGGGAGATCCGCACCCAACCGCCGGTCGATGTACCTGAGGCGGGACCGGAGCGACTGACGCATCTCTCGGCCAAGGCTGCGTAGCGGCGTCACGTAGCAGACGTCGCCCTCGTCCTGTGCCATGTGTGCGCAGATGATCAACTGTGCGAGCAGCGTCTTGCCGGCACTGGTCGGGACCGACACCAGAAGCCTCGTGGTCGTCTGGCTCAGCGGGTTGATCGTCGGGTCGGTGACGAGTCTCCGCTGCGGCGGCCAGAGAGTCAGGACTGGCTGCCGGTCGAGCGTGAACGCCTGCTTCACGGCGGTGGGAACGTCTTGTGGAAGGACCGCCCACAAGCTGCTCTTGCTGAGGTCGTCAGCGATCGCGAGGAGGTGCGCCGCTACCCATCGGGTGTCCAGCTCGCTCAGGCCAACCTCGTCGCGAAGGACGAGGAGCAGGTGCCCGCGAGCGTCCTCAAGCGCCCGGGTCTGGCCTTCGCGCAGGTACGTGGTGAGGTCGGCGATGGCACGCAAGAGTCGCTGCGTCGGGCCGAAGGTTGTCCCGTCAAGGTTGACCAGGTCAGAGCCACGCGTCAGTCCCGTTGCCGCCGCAGCCCATATCCGTAGGCGCTGGTTGAGCCCGATCATGTCGAGGCCAAGCAGGAGGGTCCCGGCTTGAAGGGCGACGTCGGCGCCTTCGTTGAAGGCCGCGGGTTCGGCGAGGAGGGTCCGGATCTTGCGGTGGACCGCGCCTGCGTTCGGGCTCTCGTCGGCACGGTGGTATCCGACCTGCGCCGCGAACGCAGTGGCCAGGCGCACGCGGTCGGTCAGTCCGGGATCCTCCAGGAGGAGGTCTAGGACGTGGGCACTGACAGCGAAAGCTCGGCGCCGTTGCGAGATGGAGTAGCGAGACGCCCCAGTTGCCGAAGCGATCCCATGCAGGTACCAAGCTGCACGTCGCAGAGGCGCTAGGTCGGCGCGAAAGCCTGTCTCCGTGAGGCCGCGGACCAGCTCGATCTCGAGTTCGGCGATGAGTTCGGTCAGCTCGGCAACGGTGGGGAGCTCACTAAGTTCGGCATCGATGAATGCGCCGCCGATGTGGTCCGCGGCTAGAGCGCGGTCCATGCGTAGCTCCTCACCATGGTCGCGATCTCGACATAGCAGCTGATGCTCGCGGCGAGACCTCGGAGCTGGCCGGGCTTGTTGAGCAGCGGCAACTTGCCGGCCATGCCCGCGAACGGCGTCGCGGGGAGGTGCTGGTGGGTGGCGAGCATCACGCCGGCGCCGACGACTTCATCGCCTTGGACCCATGCCGCGGGAAGCTCAGTGACTAGGGCCATCACATCCTTGGACGTGTCGCTCGACACGCCGCTGAACGTGCCAACGATCTTGGCGACGTACCGCTGGCCTTCGTCATCGAGCTGCGCATATGCCTTGTTCAGGCTCGCCGTCAGTGACCCTGTACCCGTGTTCTTCTTGCTCTCCCAAAGTCGGAAGCGAAGATCGCCCGTGCCTGCCTCGTAGATGGAGAAGCCATCGCCTCCGGCGTCCGTGATGTCACCCTTCGGGTCGGGCTGGACGCGAACAGCAGGATTGTCCTTGGTCAGGAGGTGCCAGAGCCACTCGCCAACGTGCCCATGCAGGTGATCATCGCTCTTCGCAGAGCCCGGCAGGCCGAAGACCGGTTCAACGAAGGCTCCGATCACGCGGTCGAGCGGAGCTGCGATCCTGGTCCCTGCCAACGTGTTCCGGCGCCACTCGGCATAGAGATGTGCCGCGGGACCGAAGCGGACCGCCATGATCGTGTCGATCAGCACCCAGGCGAGCGCCCCGGCCTCCTCGAGCGAGAGGTCGACGCGGACGTGTGAACTCCACTCACACTTGCCGGGCGCCCCGGTGCCGTCGTGGAAGGTGCGCGGCAGATAGTCGTGAACCGTCAGGCGATTGCTAGTTCTGGCGAACTCCTCCGATGCGGCGGCAGTCGGCTGGCTCGGCAGGGGGACCCTCGCCCGTCGTGCGGCTTCGTCTGACTTGCTCAAAGAAGCCCACACGTGAGTTCGGTGTGCACCGGGATCGTTCTCACGCTGTCATCATCGCGTCATTCGCATGTCGCTGTCTGGCAGTCAGGCTTCGCGGCAGTCAGCGACTTCGCGCGACCGCGAACTGCGAGAGTACCTGCAGGGCGTTGTTCTCGGGGATCAGTTCTGAGCGCGAGGCGGTTCAGGCGTTCGGTCACCGGACAATGCCTTCCCCTCCAGGCGACCCGCCTCAGCCACCGCCCGTCGGCGCCGGAGGGACTGGTGCGGCTGGGCTCGGTGGCGTTGGGCTGTTCGGCGTCTTCTTTCCCAGCGGCCAGTGCAGGCCTTCCGCCAGCTTGGAGACGCGCTCGCGAAACACGATCAGCCCACCGACGATTGCCAGGATCCCGGCGCCGATGGTCAGCGCAGCCGGCCAGTTCCGCTGACCCCACCACGCCAGGCGCTGGAACCAGTTACCACCGACCTCCAGGTCGGTGGCTAGCTCCATCGTGTTCGTCGAGGCGTAGTTCGCTCCGACGACCAGTGGCTTGATCTCCGCCGTCAGGCTATGCCGGCCGGGGCTGTCGGCCGTGACCGTCCACGACCACTGGTATAACCCTGCCCCGTTGATGCTGCGCTCGATCCAGCGGTCTTCCCCCACCGACGGCGACGAGACGGTCACATGCGCGTCGCCACCGTTCAGGCGAGCCATCAGCCGGCACGTGACGAGGACTGCGGATGACGACTCCGCCTGCCCGGTGCGCACGTGCGTCGCCGCGGGCAGCGGGTTGTCGTTCGCGTCGATTACCAGCCGGTAATCCAGCGACACCGCGACCTTCGAGCTCATGTACCGCGGCCAGTCGACCTGCGCCCGGGTCGACGCCGCACTGGCCGCGTCACGACACGCAGTCTGGTACGCCTCAAGCTGGCTCGCCTGCGCGACCGGCGGGCCAGTCGGCTCCGCGCTACGCTGCGCCGGCCCGCATCCGCCCAGTGCAGCCAGGGCGCCGACCATCAGCGCCACGAAGACCCATCGCCGTGCCTGGAGTGCAGTCATGGCGAGCCCCCTTTGCCCCTTACGCCCGACGCTTGACCCGAACAAGTGGCACGTCGAGGGACCTTTGTCTCTATTGAGCGGGTGTCGCCGCGCGCCGTCTGAGTCGCGCACTGCCCTGCGAGTGCGAGGACGGGGTCGGGTGCGCGCCGTCGCGGTGGTCGGCCCACGAGGTCGCACGGAGCGCGGTCAGATGGTGCGCTCTGCCGCCGATTGAGCCGTCAGTCGTCCGGCTCATGCCGCCCGGCGTTCCCGTCTGTGGAGGCGAGAACTCCTTAAAGTTGATGTGGGGAGCGGGCTCGCGTCGGAGTCGTGAGTCGGCCGGGCACTGCGTTCGGCATCCTGGACCTCGCGCTCTGGGACTGCGGAGCGGCCGGCACGCGTCTCGACGAAGGTCCTCGACTCATCAGACCACGATGACCCGGCCGGTACCGGGCGGGGAGCGCGCTCGCGATACTTGTCGGAGTACCTCTGGACCGGAGGAGTCGGCAATGGCGGACGGCATCTTCCTCGAGGTCGGCGATGGCCTGGTGCCGATGGACCTAACCCCCTACGACGCCGAGGCTGACCTGCAAGAACTGATCGCTCGCTATCCCGGTTTACTCTCCGGCCGTCAGGGCGACGGTGCCGAGCAACAAGAGTGGCTCCTCGTCGCTCGGGAGGAAGGCGTCCCGTCCGTCGCCAGCGGTGGTGACATGTGGAGCGCGGACCATCTGTTTCTCGATCAAGCGGGCACTCCCACGATCGTGGAGGTCAAGCGCTCCACGAACACACTGGTCCGCCGTGCGGTAGTCGGTCAGATGCTCGACTATGCAGCGAATGGAGTCCGGTACTGGCCACCGGATCGGCTCCGCCAGGATCTGGCTAAGCGCCTCGGCAGCGTCGAGAAGGCCGACGACGAGGTGCGGGCGCTCCTCATGCGGAGCAGTTCGGATCTTGACCTCGACGGCTTCTGGAGTCGAGTCGAGGACAACCTGCGGTCGGGACGACTGAGGTTGCTGTTCGTGGCTGACGTCATCCCGGAGACGTTGCGCCGGATCATCGAGTTCCTGAACGAGCAGATGACACGGTGCGAGGTCCTAGGTATCGAGGTTCGCCAGTACCGCGCCGGAGACCACCGCGTGCTGAGCCCGACGATCCTCGGGCGGACCAGCGAGGCGGAGCGCACCAAGGGACCGGCTGTCGACGGCCAGTCCTTCGAGGAGCTGATGGCGGGCGCTCCGTCGGCCATGCAGGAGGTCGAGGCGCGCCTCAGTTCAGTTGCTGCGGTGCACGCGTTGAAGGTCACGACTTCCCGGCGTGCGCGGCAGTACCGCTTTGCCGACGGTTCGACGCTCGTCGGCCTGTATCCCGCAGATGGTGCCGGGTACATCCAGTTCAACCTCGGCCGGTTTCTCGAGGCCGGGATGTCAACCGAGCACACTCAGCTCATGGCCGGGCTGGAGACGATCGCGGGCCATCGACTGACGCTGCGCGAACCGTGGCTCGCGCCGGAGCGGCTCCTGGACACGTGGGACCAGTTCTCCGAGTGGTTGTCGGTGTATGTGGCAGACTTCGCGCGCCTGGCCGCGAAGAAGGCCGCGCAGCAACTGTGATCCTGGTCGGCGCACCGTTCTCGCTAGCCGATCATCGGCCGCGCCGGCCGTCCATCACCACCACGGTGCGGCAGATCTTGTCGGCGAAGGTCTGCCGCTTCGGGTCCCACAGCGGCCAGAGGTAGCCGACGTCCATCGCGGCACCGTCGACGTAGTGGGCCAGGTCTCGCACGAACGCCATGCCGGCACCCATCGGCGCCATCGTCTGCTCGTTGAGCAGGCGCAGACCGACCAGCTGCTTGCCCAGCGACTGGCCGGTGCGGCCCTGCCGGAAGGCGCGGTTCCAGATGGTGAACGCCAGACCGGCGAGGCTGCACAGCACCAGGACCAGGTAGGCCGTCCCGAAGATCGGGAAGGTCTGCATCGAGGCGGTTCCCTGCTCGGCAGACGCGGCCATGGTGCGGATGAACGTGATGTATCCCGGCAGCCAGACAGCCACACCGATGAGGCCGAGCAGGCCCGGGACGGCCAGGTCCACGAGGTGGGCCGCGACGCGGTAGGGCCAGGTGGCCAGCGGGGGCAGCGGCACGAACGGGTAGGCCGCCGGCGGGTAGCCGTCGGGAGTGCCGTAGGCCGGCGCTGGCGGGTACGCGTTCGTCGGCGGGTAGGGCTGGGCGGACGGAAAGGGCTGGGCGGGCGGGTAGGGCTGGGCGGACGGGTAGGGCTGGGCCGGCGGATAGGGGCCGGCGGCCGGGTATCCCGTCGGTGCCGCCGGGTACGGCGGCGGCCCGCTCGGCCGCGGCGCGAACGGGTTGGTGCCGTCGGCCGGTCGGTCGGCGGCGTGCTCGTCGTGCGCGGTCATCGCTGCTCCCTGGGGCGTCGGGCGGGCATCCGGCGCGAGTATGGCAGCGCGTCGAGGCCCTGGTCGCGAGGCGCGGGGGCACATCGGCCCGTGGGCGCGTGCGCGCGTGGCACCCTCTGATCCACCGCCACGCACCGGAGGACCCATGGACCGCATCGCGGCGCTGCCCAAGGTGGAGCTGCACCTGCACATCGAGGGGACGCTGGAGCCGGAGCTGATCGCCGATCTGGCCGCCCGGCACGGCATCGAGGTGCCGTTCGGCTCGCTCGCGGAGCTGCGGTCCCGCTACGAGTTCGAGGATCTGCAGAGCTTCCTCGACCTCTACTACGCGAACCTGGTGGTGCTGCGTACGGCCGACGACTTCGCCGAGCTCGCGTCCGCCTACCTGCGGCGGGCGGCGGCCGGCGGGGTGCGGCACGCGGAGATCTTCTTCGACCCGCAGGCGCACCTGACCCGCGGTGTGCCGCTGCGCGACGTGGTCGACGGGCTGGTGGAGGGCTGCCGGGCGGGGGCGGTCGAGACGGGGACGACGAGCGCGCTGATCGCCTGCTTCCTGCGGGACCGGAGCGCCGTGGAGGCCCTCGAGGTGCTCGAGCAGCTGGTCGCCATGCGGGCGCCGATCATCGGCATCGGCCTCGACTCGGCGGAGGTGGGCAACCCGCCGTCGCGGTTCGCCGCCCTGTACGCCCGGGCCGCGGAGCTGGGCCTGCACCGGGTGGCGCACGCCGGGGAGGAGGGCGGACCGGAGTACGTGCGCGAGGCGCTGGACCTGCTCGGCGTCGAGCGCGTCGACCACGGCATCCGCTCGGTCGAGGACGCGGACCTGCTGCACCGTCTGGCGGCCGAACGGGTGCCGCTGACCGTGTGCCCGCTGTCGAACGTCCGCCTGCACGCCGTCCCTGCGCTGTCGCAGCACCCGCTCCCGCGCCTGATGGCCGCGGGCGTGCTCGCGACGATCAGCTCCGACGACCCGGCGTACTTCGGCGGGTACGCCGAGGACAACTACGCGGCGGTCGCGGCGCAGCTGGGCCTGACCGACGACGACCTGGCCGGGCTGGCCCGCAACGCGGTGCAGGCCAGCTTCCTGCCGCCGGAGCGCAAGCGGGCGCTGGAGGACGAGGTCGACGGGTGGCTGGCGGCCCGCTGACCCGGCTGCCTGACCCGCTGCACGGCCGCGCCCGACGAGCCGGCGGGGGCGGCCACCGGCGGCCGGTCGGCTACCGGCGGGGCTCGCGGATCAGCTCCTCGAGCGGCAGGATCGCCGCGCCGACCGCCACCGTGTCTCCGCCGAAGGTCGACGGCAGCAGCTCGAACTGCGAGCCGGGGCGCTCGAGCGAGCTGGCCCGGACCGCCGTCTCGATGCGACCGGCGAGGGCGTCCATCAGCCGGATGCCCACCCAGCCGCCCACCACGATCCGCGCCGGGTTGGTGAGGTTGACCAGGTTCGCCAGGCCGTAGGCGAGCGCCTCGATCGCGTCGTCCACCACCGCCACCGCGGCCGCGTCACCGGCGGCCGACGCGTCGAGCAGCTGCCCGACGGCACGCCAGCCGGTGCCCTCGAAGCTGCCGCCGGCCTCCGCCCACGCGTCGAGCATGGCCTGCGCGCCGACGTAGGCCTCGACGCAGCCACGGCCGCCGCACCGGCACAGCCGACCACCCCGCTGCACCTTGGTGTGGCCCCACTCGCCGGCGCTGGAGTGCGACCCTGCCTGCAGCCGTCCCTCCTGGATCAGCCCGACGCCGACGCCGCGGCCCAGCAGCGCCACCACGGCGTGGTCGACTCCCCGGGCGGCACCGAACCACTGCTCGGCCTTCGCCTGCGTCTTGCCGCCGTTGTCGGCGAACACCGGCACGTCCAGCGGCAGCAGATCGTCGATCACCACCGGCGGCCAGCCCAGGCTCTGGGCGTACAGCGTCTGCACGCCGTCGTCCGTCTCGACGATGCCCGGCATCGCCAGCCCCACGCCGAGCACGCGCGGCCACTCCTCGGCGTGCCGCTGCTGCAGCGCCGCCACCGCCTCGCGCAGGTCCCGGCCGATCGCCACCGGGTCCTCCTCGGCGCGGCCGCCGCGGAACTCCTGGTCGACGCGGGTCATGGTCAGGTCGAACAGCTCGACGGCCACCCCGCGCTCGCCGATGTCCGCGCCGATGCTGTAGGCGCCGTCGGGCCGCGGCTCGATCAGGGCGATCGGGCGGCCGCCGCCGGAGGCGACCGTGCCGGTCTCGTGCACCAGACCCTCGGCGACCAGGTCCGCGACCAGGTTGGCGGCGCTCGCGGGGGACAGGCCGCAGTCGCGGGCGATGTCGGCACGGGTGGTGCGGCGGTTGAGGATCACGTGCTGCAGCACGGCGGAGCGGTTGCGCAGGCGCAGCGTGGTGACGGTGGCCTGGTCGCCACCGTTCCGCGGCCGTCCGGGCAGGTCGGTCGTCATCGGGCCTCGTCGTCGGTCTGGTCGTCTGTGCGGACGATACGCAGCAGGGTCGCGTCGGTGCGGGCGATCGCCCGCAGCCCACGCGGTGCCGGCTCGAGGGTGACGGTGCCGCCGTCGAGCAGCACAGGCGCGTAGGGCAGTGCGGGCCCGGCATCGGTCAGCTCGAACTCGAGCCAGTCGCCGGCCGCGAGCCGCACGCCCAGGTCGCGGTCGGGGCGCACCGCAGGGTCCAGGTCGTGCGTGAAGGGGTTCTCCGGCAGCGGCCCGGCGCCGGTCCAGGTCAGCGCTGAGGCATCGTCCGCACGCACCACCTCGAACCGGCTCGGCCGTGCGACGGAGTACGACGCGCCGGCGCCCCGGAACCCGTACCCCCACGCGGGCATCACCGCGGGCCGCTCACCAGTGACGGCCGCCAGCACGTCCGGCTGCCAGTCCGCCGCCTCGAAACGCACGTTGTGCACCAGCTCGTCGAGCACCGCACCCGCCTCGGCGCCGGTCACCTGCGCCGGCCCCTGCGCGCTCGCGACGAACCGGTCCCAGCCTGCGGGGGGTGCCACGCTCACCGGGGAGGTTGCCGTGTCCAGCTTCTTCCACGTCCACAGGTTCCAGCCGATGCCGAACGTCTCGTACAGCCGGAACGCGGTGTACAGCCAGTCGAGGTGGTTCTCGCCGCCCTCGCCCATGTACAGCGGCAGGCCCAGCTGGTCACGCACCCGCAGGTAGGGCTCGATGCTGGCCACGTCGGGCGCCGACCAGTACTTGTGGAAGTGCAGCACCGCGTTGTCGTCCCAGCGCTGGGTGAACGCCGTGAAGTTGGTGGCCCAGTGCGAACCCTCGTACTGGATCAGGTGCACCTGGTCCACCTCGCGCACCGTCGCCGTCAGGTCCCGGTACAGCGCGACCAGCTGGTCCGCCAGCTGGTGCTGCCACTCGTTGGGCAGCGGCTCGTTGAGCAGGTCGTAGCCCAGCACCGTCGGCTCGTCGGCGTACCGCGAGGCCAGGTCGTGCCACAGCCGCAGGGTCAGCTCGCGGTAGCGCGGCTCGAGGAACAGCTCCGGCAGGCCGCGCGGGGAGTCGTCGATGTTGGTGCCCGTCTGGCCGCCGGGGGCGCCGTGCAGATCGAGCAGCACGCGCAGCCCGTGGGTGCGGCACCAGCCGATCACCCGGTCCAGCAGCGCGTAGCCCGCCTCGATCGGCTCGCCGGTCTCGTCCTGCACCACCCGGGAGTTGATCGGCACCCGCACGTGGTCCAGCCCGCTCGCGGCGATCCGCGCGATGTCGGCCTCGGTGACGAAGGCGTCACGGTAGGCGGCCCAGAAGTCCGCCGCGCCGGCCCGCCCGACGAGCCGCGCCACCAGCGCCTCGATCTCCCGCGGGGACTGCGCCCCGTCGCCGAGCCGCCACATGTACCCCTCGGGCAGCAGCCAGCCGCCCAGCGCCACACCGCGCAGCAGCAGCGGCCGCCCGGCGCCGTCGACGATCTGCCCGTCCTCGACGTGGACGAACCCCGTCGTCGTCGAGACGCCCCCTGCTGCGATGGTGCTCACGCGTGCGCTCCTGCTCTGGTGCGGCTCATTTGAGGCCCGACAGGGCGAAGCCCTGCACGATGTGGCGCTGGAAGACGACGAACACGACGAGCACCGGCACGACCATCAGCGAGGCCGCGGCCATCTGCAGCGACGGGTTGGTGGCGACCTGCTGGTTCAGCAGCGCGATGCCGACGGACAGCGTGTAGAGGTTCTGGTCGGAGGCGATCACCAGCGGCCACAGGAAGCTGTTCCACCCGGTGATGAAGGTCAGCACCACCTGGACCGCCAGGATCGGACGGGACATCGGCAGCACGATGCGGGCGAAGATCCGCCCCTCGCCGGCACCGTCGATCCGTGCCGCCTCGATGACCTCCGTCGGGATGGTCGTCATGAACTGCCGGAACAGGAACACCCCGAACGCGCTGACCAGGGTCGGCAGCGCGATGCCGACCAGGGTGTTGGTCAGGCCCATCCCGTTGAGGATCAGGTAGGTGGGGATCATCGTCACCTGAACCGGGATCATCATCGTGGTCAGGACCAGGAAGAAGATCGGCTCCTTGCCGCGGAACGTGAACTTGGCGAACCCGTACCCGGCCATCGCCATCAGCAGCAGGCCGACCATGCTGATCAGCACCACGGCGAGCGTGTTGAGCAGGTAGCGGCCGAAGTCGAGCTGCTGCACCAGCTGCGTGAAGTACTGCAGCGTCAGCTGCTGCGGCAGCAGGTGCGGCGGGTAGGCCATCGACTCCCGGCGCGGCTTGAGCGCCGAGACGATCATCCAGGCGAACGGGAACGCGGTGGCCAGGGCGCCGACGGACAGCACCACGCCGGTGACCCAGGGGTGCCGGCGGCGCCGTCGCCGGGCCGGGGTGGCAGCCGGCGTGACGACCGGGCGGGCCAGGGTCTCAGTACTCGACATCGCTCCTCCTCCCGCGCAGCTGCAGCACCGTGATGACGGCGATGACCACGAACAGCACCACCGAGCCGGCGCTGGCGTAGCCGAACCGCGCCCCGGCGAAGCCCTGCTGGAACAGGAACAGGGAGATCGACGTCGATGCGCCCAGCGGACCGCCCTTGGTCAGCACGAACGCCTCGTCGAAGAACTGCAGCCACGCGATCACGGTGGTCACGGTGACGAAGAGGATGGCGAACCGCAGCAGCGGCAGCACCACCGACCAGGTGGTGCGCAGCCGGGACGCGCCGTCGAGGGCGGCCGCCTCGAGGTACTCCTTGGGCACCCCCTGCAGCGCCGCCAGGAAGATCACGGTGTTCAGGCCGGTGCCGCGCCAGATCGCCACCAGCGCGACGGACACCTTCACCAGCCCGGGGCTGGACAGCCACGGGACCGGGCCGAGGCCGACGAGCGACAGCAGGTAGTTCACGAGGCCGAACTGGGTGTTGTACAGGTACCCCCACACCAGCGCGATCGCGACGATGCCGGTGATCGCGGGCAGGAAGTACAGGGACCGCAGGAACCGGAAGAACCGGCTCTGCGAGCGGTTGAGCAGCAGCGCGATCACCAGCGAGATCACGACGACCGACGGCACGCCGACCACCACGTAGAACGCCGTGTTCCGCATCGCCTGCCAGAACGCCGCGTCGCCGAACAGCTCCGCGTAGTTGGCCAGGCCGACGCCCCGCACCCGGGACACGTCACCCAGGCCGGCGGCGTCCAGGTCGGTGAGGCTGACGGCGCCCGCCACCAGGATCGGCAGCACGCCGAACGCCAGCAGCAGCAGGGTCGCCGGGCCGACCAGGACGTACGGGGTCGCACGGGGTCGCACGGGGTTCAGCTCCCTTCGGTGGTGCGTCGACGGACGGTGGCCCGGTGGTGGAGGAGGCGCCCACCACCGGGCCACCGCGGCGTCCTCAGCCGATCGACTGACCCTTGGTGGCCGCGAACAGAGCCGTGAGCGCGGTCTCCTTGTCGGTGCCCTTGAGGGCGATCGAGTTGAGGGCGTCGAGGAGCGCCTTGCCCGTGGCGCCGTCCCAGTTGGGGACCAGCGGCACGATCTTGGCGTTGGCCAGCTGTGCGGCGTAGACCGACACGAGCGGGTCGGAGGTGAGCGCGCTGTCGGCCAGCGCCGCCTTGGCGGTCGGCAGGTCGCCGTTCAGCTGGAACCACTTCACCTGGGTGGCCGGGGTGGACAGGTAGTCGAGCAGCGCGAGCGCGGCGTCCTTGTGGGCGGTCTTGGCCCAGACGGCCATGTTCGAGCCCGCCAGCAGCGAGGTGTTGGTTGTGCCCTTCGGCAGCTGCGCGACGGACCACTTGCCGGCCAGGTCCGGTGCGGCGTCCTTGATCGCGGCGGCCAGGTACGGGCCGGAGACGAGCATCGGCGCGGCACCGGAGACGAAGCCCTGCGTCTGGTCGAAGTCACCGGCGGTCGGCACGCTCTTGTCCGCGTACAGCCCGGTGTACAGGTCGACGGCCTTGCGGAACTCGGGGGTGTCGAAGTTGACCTTGCCGTCGGCGCCGATGATGTCGCCGCCGAAGTCCCAGGTCATCTCCACCGGCAGCGGGCTGTCCCACTGCGGGATGTAGTAGCCGTACTTGCCCGCACCGCGGGCTGCCAGCTTCTTGGCGTCGGCACGCAGCTCGTCCCAGGTG
Organism: Cellulomonas sp. 73-145; assembly: GCA_001898185.1. GTDB lineage: Bacteria > Actinomycetota > Actinomycetes > Actinomycetales > Cellulomonadaceae > Cellulomonas. The sequence continues at coordinate 839,892 of MKTI01000006.1, forward strand.
GCCGGCGGCGTGCTGATGCCCGCGGCGCTGAGGATGTCCGACCGGTAGAACAGCACGCGGGTGTCGGCGATCCACGGGACGCTGACCACCTTGCCGCCCACTGCGGTGGCCTTGCCGGCGACCCCGTCGAGGAAGTTCGAGCTCGCGAGGTTCGCGTGGCCGGCCAGCGTCGCGTCGTCGAGGGTGAGCAGGGCGCCGGTGTCGGCGTAGGTGCGCAGCTTGGACAGGCCGACCTGCACCACGTCCGGACCGTCACCGGAGGCGACCGCCGTCGTCATCTTCTGGTCGACGCTGTCCCACGGGATCGCCACCGTCTTGACCTTGATCCCGGTGGACTGCGTGAACGGCGCGACCAGCGTGTCGAACTTGGTGGTCGCGTCGCCCATGACCCACACGGTCAGCGGGCCGGTCGGCGCGGCGGAGGAGGACCCGGTGCCGCCGGAGGTTGCCTGCGGCGTGGTCGCACCGCCGGACGAGCAGGCCGCGAGGGCCAGTACCGCAGCGAGCCCGGCGGGCACCAGCGCGCGCCGGACGGAGGAGTTCGCCATCGAAGGATCCCTTTCAGTGGGTGCAGCGCACGCCGAGGGTGGGGTGGGACCGGTCAGCAGCCCGACGCGGGCCGGGTCGCGCGTCGCCGTGCCGACAGCTGTGTCGGACGGGCGTCGCGGCGTCGTCACCGTCGCCGAGAGGCTTATTACACGGCTTAGGCTAAGGCGTGGAGATAGCTCGATGCAAGCCCCAGGTCTGCACTACCCGGCGACGGCCCCGGCCTCGTGCGGGGTGATCGCCCCAGCGGTGCGCGAGGCGTTGCCGACCAGGGCGTCGAGGATGCGACGGACGCCCGCGTCGTTGCGCGACGAGCGGCGGACCAGCGCGAAGTGGTGCCGGGTGACCGGCGCCTGGAGGTCCAGGAGGCGCACGCCGTCCGGGACGTGGCTCGCCGCCAGGCGGGGGACGAGGGCGACCGCGACGCCCGCGGCTACCAGGGCCAGCTGCACGGTGAAGTCCGTCGCCTCGGCCACCACCGTCGGGCGGAAGCCGGCCGCGGCGCAGGCGTGCCGCACCATGCGCGCACACGCCAGGTCGGCGTGCGGCACCACCCACGGTGCACCGGCGTGGTCCGCCAGGTCCGCGCGGCGGCCCGAGGCCTGCGCGACCTCCCATGACGCCGGGACGGCGAGCAGGACGTCCTCGGTGGTCAGCGGCCAGGCGGTGAGCGACGGCCGATCGACCGGTGGCACGTTCGAGTAGGCGTGCGTCACCGCCACCTCGACCTCGCCCGCCGCCAGCGCAGCGGCGGCGTCGTCCGGCTCGAGCTCGGTCAGCCGCAGCTCGAGGCCCGTGGCGCGGTCGGCCTGCAGCTCTCGCCAGGTGTCCGTGACGTAGGAGCGGGCGGCGGTCGGGAAGGCGGCGAGGCGGTAGGTGCCCGAGGCGCCGTGGCGCAGTCCCTCGACCTCCAGCTCGGCGACGCTGACCAGGTCGACGATGTCGCGGCCGTGCTGCGCCAGCACCTGGCCTGCGGGCGTCAGCACCACCCGACGTCCCTGCCGCTCGGTGAGCGGCAGGCCCACCTCCCGCTCGAGCGCCGTGAGCTGCATCGACACGGCGGGTGGCGTCAGGTGCATCTCGGCAGCCACCGCCGCGATCGTGCCGAGGCGACGCAGGGCGGCGAGCATCTGGAGCCGGCGGACGTCCAACACGTCAGCCATCCTTAGTCGAGTCAGCAAGAATCGTCAATAGACGGAAATGGTCGCTGCAGGCGACCGTGGGGCGGTGAGAACGGGACGAGCGTGGGTCGCGGGTCTGGTCGTCGTGCTCCTGTGGGCCAGCGCCTTCCCGGCCATCCGGGTGGCAGCGCCGGCCCTCGGAGTGGCCGGGCTGTCGCTGGTCCGGCTGGCCACCGCGGCGATCGCGCTGCTGCTGGTGGCGCCGTTCGCGCACGTGCGGCTGCCGGAGCGCCGGCAGCTGCCGCTGGTGCTCGCGGCGGCCTTCGCTGGGATGACCGCGTACCAGCTGCTGCTGAACTGGGGCGAGCTGCACGTGCCGGCGGGTGCCGCGAGCATCATCGTCGCGGCCGCACCCCTGGTCAGCGTCGGCACCGCCGCACTGACCCTCGGCGAGCGGCTCACCGCCACGCAGCTGGTCGGCAGCGCCGTCGCGATCGCCGGCGTGGCGGTGGTGTGCCTGGTCCGGACCGGCGCGACCGTCAGCACGGCGCTGTGGGTGGTGGTGGGCGCGGCCGTCGTCCAGGGCGTCTACCACCCCCTGACCAAACCTCTGCTGCGCACCAGGTCGGGGCTCGAGGTGGCGACCTACGGGCAGGTCGCCGGGACCCTGATGACCATGCCGCTGCTGCCGCTCGGATGGCACCAGCTCGCAGCGGCGTCGGGTGGAGCGTGGGTGGCGGCGTTCTACCTGGGCCTGCTGCCCTCGGCCGTCGGCTTCGCGCTGTGGGGCTACGCCGTCGCCCGGCTGCCGGTCGCCAGCTCGACGTCCCTGCTCTACCTGGTGCCGCCGGTGACCGTGCTGATCGCGTTCGTGTGGCTCGGTGAGCGGCCTCGGCTGTTCGAGCTGCTCGGAGGCCTGGTCGTGATCGCGGGGGTCCTGCTCGTGAGGCGCGGCGCGCCGACGGTGGCCGCGGAACCGTCGGTCCGCGGTGTTACGGGTGACGACGAGCGGCTGCGCCTGGTGAACCTCGAGGCGCGGGCGGTCCCAGAGGTGGGCCGCTGACCGCCTGGGAGACTGTGGCGTCGTCGACGAAGGAGGATCCGGTGGAGCTCGACCTCGAGGCCGCACTGGCGGACGGTCGCACCGAGTACCAGAAGATGGTGGCCGGCGACTGGTACCGCTACCGCTTCGGTCCCGAGCTCGGCGACCTGACCACCGCCACGCAGCGCGCGTGCCGCCGGATCACGGCGCTGTACGACGAGGACCGCGAGGCGGCCGCCGCGATGTTCCGCGAGCTGCTCGGCACCGTCGGTGAGGGCGTCGACTTCCGCCCGCCGTTCTACCTCGACTACGGCCACCGCCTGCACCTCGGCGACCGGACCTTCGTCAACGCCGACTTCCTGACGCTCGGCGGCGGCGAGATCCGCATCGGTGCGGACGTGCTGATCGGCCCGAGCGTGCGCCTGTACACGCCGACCCACGTGCTCGACCCCGAGCTGCGGCCGCAGGGCTGGGAGCGGGTCTCGCCGATCACCATCGAGGACGGCGTGTGGCTGGGCGGCAGCGTGGTCGTGTGCCCGGGGGTGACCATCGGTGCGCGGTCCGTCGTCGGCGCGGGGTCCGTCGTGACCAAGGACGTGCCGCCGGACGTCGTCGTCGCCGGCAACCCGGCGCGGGTCGTCCGTTCCCTGACGGACGCCGGCGACTGACCGCCCCGGCGCCCGCGGCCCCGGTCAGTCGCCCGCGACCAGCGGCAGGCGCCGCACGCTGGTGTACCGCCGCTCGCGCCCGTCGACCGGGTCGGTGAAGGCCAGCTCGCCGGCGAGCAGCTGAAGCGGCCGGCCGAAGTCGTCGACCGCGACGGCGCGCACCTGCGGGTAGAGCGGGTCGTCGACGATCGGGATGCCGAGGCCGTGCAGGTGCAGGCGCAGCTGGTGGGTGCGGCCGGTCCGCGGGGTCAGGCGGTACACGCCGTGCTCGCCGAGGCGTCGCTCGAGCTCGACGAGGGTCTCGGCGTTCACGGGTGCGTCCGGCACCACCTCGGCACGCCACTGCCCGCGCTCCTTGCGGATGTGGTTGCGCACCACCGTGGGGAGCTGCAGCTCGGGGTTCAGTGGCGCGAGCGCCCAGTACGTCTTGCGCACGCCCCGGTGCTCGAAGACGCCCTGGTAGGGCGCTCGCCAGCGGCGTTCGGTGGCGAGCATCAGCAGGCCCGACGTCACCCGGTCGAGGCGGTGCACGGGGGACAGCTCCGGCAGCCCCAGCTCGGCGCGCAGGCGCACGACGACGCTCTGCGTCACGTGCCGACCACGTGGGATCGACGAGAGGAACGGGGGCTTGTCGATGACGACCAGCCGCTCGTCACGGTGCACCACGTGGACGGTGCCCGGCACCTCCGGCTCGTCCCGCAGGTCCCGGTGGAACCAGACGAAGGTGTGCGGGGTGTACGGGTCCTCGTCGTGCACCGCGCGACCGGCGTGGTCCACGAACGCACCGACCGTGAGCATCCGCTCGACGTCGACGTGCTCCGGCAGCTTGTGCCGCAGCCAGGCGCCCATGGTGGGCCACGGCTGCCGGCCGGCGGGGTCGCGGTCCGCGGTGCGCAGCCACGCCGCGGCCAGCCCGTGGCGGGGCGGCAGGGGCGAACGCGGCGGCACCCGCCGATGGTAGGAGCCGGGGACGGTCCCTCCGGCGGCCGGCCCCTAGCCGACTGGCAGCCCGACTCGGGCGGCCTCCAGGCTCCGCCGCAGCACCCCGAGCGCGGCACCCGCGGAGCGGACCTGCTCGGCACTGAGCACCGTGCCGACCAGCTCGGCGAGCCGGGCGTCGAACGTGCGCTCCGCCGCCGCCACCAGAGCCGCACCGCGCGCGGTCAGGCTGATCAGCGAGGAGCGTCCGTCGGCGGGGTTGGGCTGCCGCGAGACCAGGCCGCGGGCCTCGAGCCGGTCGGTGCCCTTGCTCATCGCGCCGACGCCGGCCGCGAACGCCGTCGCCGCGTCACCGACGCGGGAGCCCGGGTGGTCGCGGAGCCAACGCAGCAGCTCGAGCTGCGAGGTGACGATCCCGTGCTCGGCGCGCAGGGTCTCGCCGAGCGCGTTGTACAGGCGAGTCTCGCAGCGGACCAGGTCGTCGAACAGGGCGGGCAGCTCCGCGGCCGGCAATGTCGTTGCCACGGCATACAGTCTAGCGATGCATGCCACGGCATACAGATTGCCGGGGCGAGGAGACGAGGAGCTGGTCATGAGCAGGGCACAACGACACGCGCTGGACGCGATGCTGCGCGCCGCCCCGGCACCCGACGGACCGCAGACGGTCGACCAGCTGCGGACCGGGTTCGCCGCGATGATGGCCGCCTTCGCCGTGCCGGCCGGCGTGCGGCAGACGGCTACCGAGCTGGGCGGGGTGCCGGCCGTGCTCGTCGAGCCGGAGGCGCAGGCCGCGGGTGGGACGGGTGGCGCGATCCTGTACTTCCACGGCGGCTCCTTCGTCGTCGGGTCGCCCCGGACCGCGATGGCGCTGACCGCGCACCTGGTGCTCCGCACCGGCACCCGGGCGATCTCGCTGGACTACCGGCTCGCGCCCGACCACCCGTTCCCCGCTGCGATCGAGGACGGCCTCGCCGCCTACCGCGCTCTGCTCGACGACGGCACGCCCCCTGGGTCGATCGCGTTCGCCGGCGACTCCGCCGGCGGTGGCCTGACGGTCACCACCTGCCTCGCGGCGCGCGACGCCGGTCTGCCGATGCCGGCAGCGATCGTGGCGTTCTCCCCGGGCCTGGACCACACCCGCTCCGGGGCGAGCATGACCACCAGGAACGGGCTCGACCCGTACTTCACCCCGGAGTCGTTCGACCGCACCGGCCCGCTGTACGTCGGGGGTGCCGACGCGGAGCAGCCCCTGCTGGCGCCCGCGGTGCACGCCGACCTGAGGGGGCTGCCGCCGATGCTGCTGCAGGTGGGCACCCACGAGCTGCTGCTGGACGACTCCGTGCGGCTGGCCCGCCGGGCGGTCGACGCGGACGTCGACGTGGTGCTCGACGTCACCGCCGGCGTGCCGCACGTGTTCCCCTCGTTCGCCGGCACCCTGGAGGAGGCCGACCAGGCGCTCGACCGTGCGGCGCTGTTCCTGCGGCAGCACCTGGAGCCTCCGGTAGGGGCGCTGCACTGAGCTGCGTGCCGTTCGGATACCCCCTTGGGTATCGTCGTCCGGTCGGTCGAACCAGGTCGGCCCGGCGCCTACCCGGAGGACCGATGATCCCCAGCGTTCTCGCCACGACGGAGCCGCGCCGCACGCTGCGCGCCGCCGCGCTCGCGCTCCGCGGGTGGACGCCCCGGCAGGCCGGTGCCGCGGTGCTGCTCACGCTGGCCTTCGCGGTGCTGCTCGGCATCCCGACCGTGCTGATCCCCAACCCGGTGTTCGGCCGGGAGGTTCCGCCCCAGACGTGGAGCTACGTCACGTGGGTGCTGTCCTCGGCGCTCGCCGGCATGCTCGCCGCGACGTACGTGCGGCCGGTGCCGCGCGTGGAGAGCGGGGCGCCGGTGACGCCGGCGCAGCACGACGCCACGTCGGCCGAGGTGGCGGCCGGGCCGGCGGCCACCGACCGGCCGAGCCGCTTAGGCCTGGCCGGTGGCGCGCTGACCTGGTTCGCCGTCGGCTGCCCGGTGTGCAACAAGATCGCGCTGCTGGCCCTCGGCTACGCCGGCACGATGCGGTGGTTCGCCCCCGCGCAGCCCGTGCTGGCCGTCGTGGCGGTGACGATGACCGCCGGGGCGCTCGTCGTCCGGCTGCGCGGGCAGGTGCTGTGCCGCGCCTACCCGAGGCGCTGAGGGCTCGGCGCCAGCGGCAGCCGGATCGTCACCGTGGTGCCGGCACCCTCGTCGGACGCCACCTCGATCGTCCCGCCGTGCGCGACGACCACCTCGCGCGCCACCGCGAGCCCGATGCCCGACCCCGCGACCCGCCCCGCCGCCCGGCCACGCCACAGCCGGTCGAACACGTGGGGCAGCTCGTCGGCGGGGATGCCGGGGCCGGAGTCGGCCACCTGCAGCACGGTGACGGCGCCGGACGTGCAGCTCGTGTACAGCCACCTGCTCACGGCGTCCGAGCGGCACCTGGCGGCGTTCGGCGGCTGAGCCGGGGGCAGGCCGTGCGGTCGACGGCGGGGGCGCCTTCGCCGGGAGGCGTCCCCACCGTCGGAGGGGACGAGGCGTGGACCGGCTCGTGATGCCGGGCTGCAGGGCCTCGCCGATACTCGGACGATGCGTGCGACGCGATCGACCGAGTCGCCGGGCGGTTACGACCTCGGCTCCGGCCCGGGCGTCGGCCCCGACCTCGGCACCGACGCCCTGCAGGGCACCCTGCTGGCCGGCCGGTACCGGTTGGGGCCGCTGCTGGGGAACGGTGCGACGTCGGACGTGCGGCTGGCCCGGGACGAGCGCCTGGGCCGCGAGGTGGCGGTGAAGCTGCTCCGCCGGACGGGGACGGGGCTGGACGGTCGCCGCGAGCAGGCGGAGGCGCGGCTGCTCGCCTCCCTCAGCCACCCGCACCTGGTGACGGTCTACGACGCGCACCTCGACGGTGACGAGCCGTTCTTCGTGATGGAGCTGGTGGCGGGGCAGAGCCTGGACCGGCGGCTGCAGCAGGGGCCACTGTCCACCGACGACGTCCGGCGGGTCGGCACGCAGGTGGCCGACGCGCTGGCCTACGTGCACGGGCGCGGCCTGGTGCATCGCGACGTCAAGCCCGGCAACATCCTGCTGGGCACGGACCTGAGCGGGGCGGTGGACGCACGGCTGGCCGACTTCGGCATCGCGCGGCTGGAGGACGGCGCCCGGCTGACCGCCACCGGGCAGCTGCTCGGCACGGCCGCGTACCTGAGCCCCGAGCAGGTCCGCGGCGCGGCGGTCGGGCCCGCGACCGACGTCTACGCGTTGGGCCTGGTGCTGATCGAGGCCCTCAGCGGACAGCTGGTGTTCCCCGGTCGCGCGGTGGAGTCAGCGGTGGCGCGGCTGCACCGGCAGCCGGAGCTACCCGCTGCGGCGGGGCCGATCGGGTCGGTCCTGCAGCGGATGACCGCGCTCGAGCCCGACGAACGGCCGACGGCTGCGCAGTTGGCGGCGGCGCTGGCGAGCGACGACGCAGCAGCGTCCGTGGCGACCGCGCGGCTCCCGCTGCCGGTGGACGCGAGGGATGCGCAGGCGGATCCGCCTGTCGCGAGCACCGCGGTCCTGCCCGTGACGTCGGCGGAGGCGCTCGCGCCGACCCGCCGGTTCGAGCTCGGGGTCGACGGCCGCGACGCCGACCGCACGGCGGTGCGGCCGGCGGCCCCGTCGGAGCGTCAGACGGTGCGGCGGTCTGTGGGGGCCCGGTCGCTGCTGGGCGGCCGGCGACCAGTGCTGCTGGTCACGGTGATCGTCGCGCTGGTGCTGATCGGCATCGCGGCGCTGTCGGCCACGACGCGCCCCCGCGCGCCCGCCGGCACCATCACGTACCCGTCGGTGAGCGGTCGGCTCGGGCAGGACCTGAACCGGCTCCAGCAGGCGGTGCGGCCGTGACCGGCCGGATGAGCCGGAGGGCGGCGGCCGCGGTCGCGCTCGTGGTCGTCGTCGGGCCGTCCCTGGCCGCGTGCTCCGCGACGCCACCGCGCCCGACGGCCCTCCAGGCGGACGTCCTCGCCGTCTCGCAGGCCGCGGCCGCCCACGACCTGGCGGCGACCACCGCGGCGGCGGCTCGGCTGAACGCGGACGTGGTCGCCGCACGTCAGTCGGGCACGCTCGACGCGGCGCGCGCGGCGACGATCGAGAGCGCGGCAGCGGCGGTGCTCGCCGACGTCACCGCCGCGGTCCGGCCACCCGCCCCGACGACCTCGTCCGCGCCGCCGCCTGCCCGGGCACCCGCTCCGGCCCACCCGCCCAAGGACAAGGGCAAGGGTGGCGGGGACGGCGGGGACTGAGCACGGCTCACGCCGGGACGGTCACCACGAACCGGCCCCGCCCCGCGGCCGTCGCAGACGAGCGTCAGCGCAGCGGGTCGAGGACGTGCCGGTCGCCGCCGAACGGCCGCAGCGTCGCCGGTGCCGGGAACGGCAGCTCGATCGCGTCCACCTTGGTGTGCACGTCGCCGTGGTCGTCGTAGGTGACGACGACCCGCTCGGTGGACACCTCACGCAGGCGCACCCGGACCGGCCGCCCGTCCAGCTCCAGCTCCCACAGGTCGGCGAGCCAGCCGATGCCGCGCTCGTCGAGCACCGCCTCCGCCTCGTCCCAGGGGAGCACGCCGGACGCCGTGCGGCCGAGCCGGTCGATCGCGACGGCGCCGTCGTCCTCCAGGCGCAGCCAGCCGAGCAGCTCGCGGTCCCCGGCGCGGCGGTGCTCGATCCAGTCGGTGGGCGTGGCGGTCACGGTCGCACCGCCTGTCGGTGCGTGCGCAGGGTCGTGAACATGGGCCGGACCGTAACCCGCCGGCCCCCGGCTCCCGCCACCTGTTTCCCGTACGGCTCAGGCCGGCAGCAGCTCGCCCAGCAGCGTCTCGACGCGGCCGCGGATCTCGTCGCGCACGCGGCGGACCGTCTCGAGGTCCTTGCCGGCCGGGTCTTCCAGCTCCCAGTCCTCGTAGCGGACGCCGGGGAAGAAGGGGCACGTGTCCCCGCAGCCCATGGTGACCACGACGTCCGACGCCTGCACCGCGTCGCCGGTGAGGATCTTGGGCCGCTCGGCGGTGATGTCGATGCCCACCTCGGCCATCGCCTCGACCGCGACGGGGTTCACCTGGTCGGCGGGCATGGACCCGGCGGAGCGGACCTCGACCCGGCCGTCGGACAGGGCGGTCATGAAGCCGGCGGCCATCTGCGAGCGGCCGGCGTTGTGCACGCAGACGAACATGACCGACGGGCGGTCGGCGGCGGTGGGGGACATCGGTCTCTCCAGGGGTCGGGTCAGGCAGGGACGACGAGTGGTGCCAGGTGCTCCACGCGGTCGGTCAGCTCCGCCAGCGCGGCGTCGAAGGCGTCGCTGGTGCCGGTGCGGACGGGGTCCGGGACGGACCAGTGCACGTCCGCCGGCACGGGGAGCTCCTCGTGCGCCCGGTCGCACACGGTGACCACGAGGTCCCCGTCGCGGTGCACGTCGGCCAGCGCTCGCGGTCGCAGCCGGCGCATCGGCAGGTGGTGGCGGGCCGCCGCGGCGACCGCGCCAGCGGCCAGCCGGTCAGCCGGATGGGTGCCGGCCGAGGCGGCGGGGACGTCGGACGCCTGCCGCCACAGCGCGGCGGCCAGGTGCGAACGGGCGGAGTTGGCCGTGCAGACGAACAGCACCCGGTGCGCGGCACGGGTGCCGCCGGGTACCAGACCGTCCAGCGCCCCCGGCACCAGCCGGACGTACGTGCGGCGGCCGTCCCCCTCGGACCGGTGGCGGCTCACCAGCCCCGCCTGCTCGAGCACGCCGAGGTGGTGCGCCACCAGGTTGGACGGCATGGTCAGCAGGTGCGCCAGCTCGGACGGTGAGGCGTCGCCGAGGGCGAGGGTGTCGACCACCTGCAGCCGCGCGGGGTCGGCGAGCGCCGCGTGCACGGCTGCGCGGCGCGTCACTCCCCAGCTCTGGTCGTCGCTCATTGAGTCAATGATGATTGAGCGATCGTCGCCCGGTCAAGCCGCCGCCCGTCAGGCCGGGATGGTGACCACGAACCGGCAGCCCGGTGCCTGGTTCTGCACGGCGACACGGCCGTGGTGCGCCTCGACCAGCCCGCGCACGATCGCGAGCCCCAGGCCGGCTCCCGCGTCGGGGTCCGGGGTGCGGGCGCTCCCGCCGCGCCAGCCGACGTCGAACACGCGGCCGAGGTCGTCCGCCGGGATGCCGCCGCAGGCGTCCGCCACGGCGACGGTCACGGTGGGCCCGTCGGCCTGGCCGGTGATCACCACCGACCCGTCGGAGGGGGTGTGCCGCACGGCGTTCATCACCAGGTTGGCCACCACCCGCGCCAGCGCGTCCGGGTCCGCCCGCACCAGCACGTCCCCGGCGACGGCACCGCCGACGCGCACCCCCTTGGCGCGCGCGACCGGGTCGGCGGCCGCGATCGCCTCGCTCACCACGTCCGCGAGCTGGACCGTCTGCGGCGTCAGCTGGAGCGCGCCGGCGTGGATCCGCGACAGCTCGAACAGGTCGTCGACCATGCGCACCATCCGGTCCACCTCCGTGCGCATCTGCGCTCGGTAGCGGGCCGGGTCCGGGGCGAGGCCGTCGTCGAGCGCCTCGGACATCGCGCGGATCCCGGCCAGCGGTGAGCGCAGGTCGTGCGAGACCCACGCGACCAGCTCGCGCCGGGACTGCTCGAGGCGACGTTCCCGCTCCGCGGCCTCGTGCAGCCGGTCGCTGCTGCGCGCCAGCTCCCCGGCGATGTCCGTCAGCTCGCGCGGGCCGGCGGCGGGCGCCTCGAACGGGCGCCCGTCGCCGAACCGCGTCGCGGCGTCGCGCAACCGGCGCGTGGACCTGACCAGGCGTTCCCCGAGCCACAGCGCGACGGCGACGGACAGCAGGCCGGAGACGACGCACACGGTGATCACCACGTGCAGGTCGTGCTGCGAGAGGAACATCGCCTGGGCCGTCCCCAGCACGCCGACGGCGACGCCGCCCACCGAGACGAGCGCGACGACGGCCGCCGACCAGCGCAGCGACGCCCGCCTCAGCAGCCACGCCGCGACGACGCCCAGCAGCACGACACCGGCAGACCAGCCGACCGCGACGAGGGCCACCTGGGCGACGTTCATGCGGCCGGCTCCCAGCGGTAGCCCGTGCCCCAGACGGTGAGCAGCCGCACGGGGTTGGTCGGGTCGGTCTCCACCTTCTCGCGCAGCCGCCGCACGTGGACCGTGACGGTGGACCGGTCGCCGAACGACCAGCCCCACACCTCCTGCAGCAGCTCCTCCCGGGACCAGACCCGGCCGGGGTGGGAGACGAGGAAGCGGAGCAGGTCCAGCTCCCTCGCGGTGAGGGCCAACGGGCGTCCGGCCAGGCTCGCGGAGCGCTTGGCGGGCTCGACGACGAGGTCGCCGTCGGTCAGCGCCTCGACCTGCGGCGACGCCTGCTGGCCGGCCCGCCGCAGCACGGCGTCCACGCGCAGCACCAGCTCGCGCGGGCTGAAGGGCTTGGTCACGTAGTCGTCGGCGCCGAGCGCCAGCCCCATCACGCGGTCGGTCTCGGCGCCGAGCGCGGTGAGCATGATCACGGGTACGTCACCGTCTTCCCGCAGCTGCCGGCACACCTCGAGCCCGTCGATGCCGGGCAGCATCAGGTCGAGCACCACCAGGTCGGCTCGCGTGCGGCGCATCGCGTCCAGCGCCTGCTCGCCGTCCGCCACGTCGACCACGTCGTGCCCGCTCGCGCGCAGGTACGACGCGACGACCTCGCGGACGGTGGCGTCGTCGTCGACGACGAGGACGTGCGTCACGTCGGTCCCTTCCCGAACGCTGGGGACGGCCCGGCACCGCGGTGCCGGGCCGTCCTGATGATCACCCCTGAGTCAGCGCGGCGTCACGGACCGTCACCGGGCCGCGATGCCCTCCATGCCGGTCGTGGTGAAGGCAGGCAGGCCGGACACCGTCTGGATCCGCGTCAGGGTGCCGCCAGGGGAGACCGCATAGGCGCCGACCGTCCCGGCGACGGACTCCTGCGAGTAGACGAAGCGGCCGTCGTGGGATGCGGCGAGGTCGATCGGCCCGGCGTTGGTGGACGCCGCGACCGGCGCCGTCAGCACCGCAGGACCGAACCACGGCGCGGCCCACGCGGACAGCGTCGCGGAGCCGGCGTTGGCGCCCAGCAGGGTGCGTCCCGCCAGGACGTTCCAGCACAGCGCCGCGCCGCCGTCCGATGCGGAGGAGCCGACCAGGTGCAGCGACCCGTCGCGCGCGGCCGTGTACGTGCTGGTCCGGCCCGTGCCGGCCTCCGTCACCTGCAGCCGGCCGTGCCGGTCGACGACGAACGAGAACGGCACCGGTCCGGCCGACGGCGTGGCCACAGGGGTGGCGGCGGGCAGGCCCGCGTCGTCGATCGGGAAGCTCAGCAGCTCGTTGTGGTTCTTGGTGGTCACCACCAGGGCGTGCCCGTCGGCGGCGAAGCCGATCTGCCCCGGCGAGGCGATGAACACGGGCGGGTTGCTGCCGCCCAGGCCCAGCGAGCGGGTGGACCCCGGGATCGGCACCAGCGCGCCGTGCATCAGCCGGAAGCCGGAGACGGCACCGTCGCCACCGGCGTCGAGCACGTACACCAGGTCACCGTGCACGGCGATGCTGGTGGGGAAGTGCCCGCCCGACGGCGCCGTCCGCGGCGTGCCGAGCGCGGCGCCGTGCACGGGGAACGCCGTCACCGAGTCGCTGCCGGCGTTCACCGCGAGGAGCACGTCGTCGCGCTCGTCCAGCACCAGCGAGCCCTGGGAGGCCAGCGCGTCGAGCGGTGCGCCGACCTGCGTGCCGCCCAGCCCGCCGGTGGCGTAGCGCCCGGCCGCGGTCAGCGTGCCGTCGGCGTGCCGGGTGTAGGCCGCGATCGTGTTGCCGGTGGTGCCGTTGAGCTGGACGAAGACGGCGCCGGGCGCGCCGTGGCCGTCGGGACCGCCGTCGGCGCCGTCCGAGGCGAAGGCGCCCGAGGCGCCGAGGGGTACGAGGGCGAGGGCGGCGGCGGTGCCGAGCGTGGCGAGTAGCGTGCGACGGCGCGCGAGTGGCGTGCGACGAGACATGACGGATCCTCCAGGACGCAGGTCGGCAACGCCCTGACCAGGGCGTTCACCGTCTTCCGGACGTCACCACCATGCGGACCGCGCACGTCGACGGACAAGGGATCGGCTGCTTACGAGACTGTGACGTCCTCGCGTCCCGACCGCTCAAGCGCCCGCACGCAGATGTCGATGCCTCTGCCATGCGAGGGGGCATGCGGGTTGTCGTGGCGGTCGCACTGGTGGCCGGGGTCGTGGCCGGGGCGTCGGCGTGCAAGGCGGACGACGGACCGGCCGGTGGCGCCGTGAAGACGGGCGCGTCCGTCTCCTCGTCGAGCGCGGTGCGCACCCCGTCGGCGACGCCTACGCCCGTGCCGACGGTCACCCCGACCAAGGTCGCGACGTCCACCCCGGCGCCCTCGGAACCGGCAGCTCCCGCTCCCGCAGCTTCCGCTCCCGCCCCGGCAGCGCCCGCCCCGGCAGCGCCCGCCGCGCCGGCCGAGGTCTACTACAAGAACTGCGACGCGGTGCGGGCCGCCGGAAAGGCGCCGCTGTACCGCGGCCAGCCGGGATACGCCTCCAACCTCGACCGGGACGGCGACGGCATCGCCTGCGAGAAGTAGCGGCCCCGTCAGCGGCGGGGCTGCGCAGAGAGCGCCGAGGACGGCACGTCCGCCTCCGGCCCGGCCTCCCCGCCGAGGCTGGCCGCCAGCAGCTCGCGCGCCCGCGCCAGGTGCTCGTCGAGCATCGCCGCCGCACCGGCGCCGTCGCCCGACTCGATCAGCTCGAGGATCCGGGCGTGCTCCGCGACGATGATCTGCGGGCTCAGACGCTGGCGGCCCTGGAGCTGGGCCATGCACAGCTTCACCTCGAAGGCGAGGGAGTGGTACATCGCGCTGGTCCGGGCGCTGCCGAGCGCGTCGATCAGGCTGGTGTGGAACCGCATGTCCGGCTCGACGATCGCGTACGAGCCGGTGCCCCAGATCGCGGCTATCTCGGCGTTGGCCGTCCGGGCCGCCTCGGGCACGTAGCGATCGGCGGCGAGGCGGCGCAGCACCTCCGACTCCAGGTAGGTGCGCGTGCGGTAGATGTCCCGCACGTCGTCGGGGCCCAGCTCCACGACACGGGCGGTCTTGTGCATGCCGCGGTCGAGCACCTTCTCGGCGGTCAGCCGCTCGATGGCGGCACGGGCGCTGGCCCGGGCGACGTCGTACCGGGTGGCGACGTCCTGCTCGGTGAGCGGCGTGCCGGGGGACAGCTCACCGGTGACCACCCGGGTGCGCAGGTCCTCGACGACGGCGTCGACCAGGCTCGTCACCACGATCCCGCGTGCCATCGCGTCCTCCTCGTCTCCGGGTGGGGCGGCTCGTCGCCGTCGCCGCGCCCATCGTGCCCGCCCGCGGGCCCGCCGCTCGCACGTCCGGCCCCTCGTGCTCAGGGTGCCGGGCTGCGACGGTGCAGGTGGACGACATGCCGGGGACTATTGTCCCGCTGGTCTACTTGTCCGACAATCGCCTGACCCTGCGGTGGCCGCGGGGCGGCTCGAGGGAGATCCATGACGCTCACCGCGACGGCACGGGGCCGGCTCGGCGCCCTGCTGGGCGAGTGCGTCGGCGACGCCGCCCAGGTGCGGACGGACGAGCTGATGCGCCGCGCGCTCGCCCACGACGCGTCGCACGTGCTGCTGGTCCCTCAGGCCGTGGTGGCCCCGCGCGACGCCGGCGAGGTCGGCCGCCTGCTGCAGGCCACCGCGGCCGCCGGGGTGCCGTTGACGTTCCGGTCCGGCGGCACCAGCCTCGCCGGCCAGGCCGGCACGGCCGGGGTGCTGGCCGACGTACGGCGGCACTTCGGCGGCATCGAGGTGCTGGACGACGGGGCTCGCGTCCGCGTGCAGCCGGGTGCGACCGTCCGACGGGTCAACGCGCAGCTCGCGAGGCACGGCCGCAAGCTCGGCCCCGACCCCGCCAGCGAGGCGGCCTGCACGGTCGGGGGCGTCGTCGCCAACAACTCCTCGGGCATGGCCTGCGGGACCGTCGAGAACAGCTACCGCACCCTGGAGTCCCTGGTCGCGGTGCTGCCGTCCGGGACCGTGGTCGACACAGGAGCGCCCGAGGCCGACGACCTGCTGCGGACCCGTGAGCCTGCGCTGCACGCCGGCCTGCTGGCGCTGCGGGACCGCGTGCTGGCCGACCCGGCGGCGGTCGCGGAGGTCCGCCGGCAGTTCTCGATGAAGAACACCATGGGCTACGGCATCAACGCCCTGGTCGACTTCGACACCGCGCCGGCGATCCTCGCGCACCTGCTGATCGGCAGCGAGGGGACGCTCGCGTTCATCGCGTCCGCCACGTTCCGCACGGTGCCGGTGCGCCCGTTCGCCGCGTCGGCGCTGCTCGTCTTCGAGGACCTGTACGCGGCCAACCGGGCGCTGCCCGCCCTGGTCGCCACGGGCGCGACGGCCCTGGAGCTGATGGACGCCACGTCCCTGCGGGTAGGACAGCAGCTGGCCGACGCGCCGACCGCGGTGCGGGCCCTGGACGTCCACCGGCAGGCAGCCCTGCTGGTGGAGTACCAGGCCGCGACGGCCGACGAGCTGGCCGGGCTCGCCTCCGCGGCCCGGCCGACCCTCGACGCGCTGCCGCTGCTGGCACCGGTGGCGCTGAGCAGCGACGCGGCCGTCCGCGCGCAGCTGTGGAAACTGCGCAAGGGGCTCTACACGTCGGTGGCCGGAGCCCGTCGCAGCGGCACCACCGCGCTGCTGGAGGACGTGGTGGTGCCCGTCGAGCGCCTCGCGGACACCTGCGATGCGCTCGCGGTCCTGTTCGAGAAGCACGGGTACGACGACGCGGTGATCTTCGGCCACGCCAAGGACGGCAACATCCACTTCATGCTGACCGACCGGTTCGAGACGGCCGAGCAGCTGGGGCGGTACGCCGACTTCACCGAGGCGATGGTCGACCTGGTGCTCGGCGCCGGGGGGTCGCTCAAGGCGGAGCACGGCACCGGGCGCGTGATGGCGCCGTTCGTCCGACGGCAGTACGGCGACGAGCTGTACGACGTGATGCGGCAGGTCAAGGCCCTGTTCGACCCCGCCGGCCTGCTCAACCCCGGCGTGCTGCTGGACGACGACCCGCAGGCCCACCTGCGGCACATCAAGCTCGCGCCGTCCGTCGAGGACGAGGTGGACCGCTGCGTCGAGTGCGGCTACTGCGAGCCGGTGTGCCCGTCGCGGTCGATCACGCTCACCCCGCGGCAGCGGATCGCGCTGCGCCGCGAGATCCGCTCGGCCGAGCTGGCCGGCGACACCGCCACGGCGGACCGGCTGGAGCAGGACTACACGTACCCCGGCGTGCACACGTGCGCGGTGGACGGCATGTGCGGCACGGCCTGTCCCGTCGGCATCAACACGGGCCTGCTGGTCAAGCGGCTGCGCCGCGAGGACGTCGCCGCGCCGGTGGCGGCCGGGTGGACGGCCGCGGCGCACGGGTGGGGGGTCACGACGACGGTCGCCCGCACGGCGCTGAACGTGGTGGACGCGGTCCCGGCGCCGCTCGCACCGGTCGTCACGGCGCTCAACGCCGCGGCCCGCACCGTGCTCGGCTCGGACACCGTGCCCCTGTGGAGCGCCGAGCTGCCGCGCGGCGGTGCGCCCCGCCACCGACCGGCCCCCACGGCCGCGCCGGACGCGGTGTACCTGCCTGCCTGCGTGAACGTCATGTTCGGCCCTGCCGAGGGGCCCGGGGTGCAGGTCGCCTTCGAGGACCTGTGCGCCGCGGCCGGCCTCACCCTGCTGGTGCCGTCGGCGATCGAGTCGATGTGCTGCGGCACGCCGTGGTCGTCCAAGGGGATCGCCGCCGGGCACGACGCCATGCGTGACGTGGTGCTGCCGGTGATCCGGCAGGCCACCGACGGCGGACGGTTGCCGGTGGTGTGCGACGCCTCGTCGTGCACCGAGGGGTTCCGGCACCTGGTCGAGAGCGACCCGACGCTGGACGTGCAGGTGCTGGACGTCGTGGAGTTCGTCGCCGACCGGGTGCTGCCTGCGCTGCCGGAGCTGGGGGAGTACCGGCGGCTGGACTCGCTGACGCTGCACCCGACGTGCTCGTCGACCCAGATCGGGCTGAACCCGGACCTGGTCACCGTCGCCCGGGCGGTGGCCGACCAGGTCGACGTGCCGCTGGACTGGGGCTGCTGCGCCTTCGCCGGCGACCGCGGCATGCTGCACCCCGAGCTGACCGCGTCCGCCACCCGCCGCGAGGCCGCCGAGGTGGCCCGGCTCGGTGCCGAGGCGCACGCCAGCTGCAACCGCACCTGCGAGCTCGGCATGACCCGTGCCACCGGCCAGACGTACCGGCACGTCGTCGAGCTGCTCGCCGACCAGGTGCTCGGCACCGACCGGAGCTGACCCGACCGCACCCGACCCGACCGCACCCGAACCACGACACCGAGAACTGAACGCGCACAACCGACCGACCAGCACGGCCCGTCCGCACCACATCCAGCAAAGGAGCAGCGATGAACCCCGAGACGACCGCCCTTGTCCTGATCGAGTTCCAGCACGACTTCACCAGCGAGGGCGGCGCCCTGCACGGCGCGGTCCAGGGCGTGATGGAGAGCACCGACATGCTCACCCACGCACGGGAGGCGCTCGAGGCCACCCGCGCCGCCGGCGCCACCGTGATCCACAGCCCGATCACGTTCCAGAAGGGCTACTACGAGATCAACGCGCACCCGTACGGCATCCTCAAGGGCGTCGTCGACTCGAACGCCTTCGTCAAGGACACCTGGGGCGCGCAGATCGTCGACGACGTCGCCCCGGCCGACGGCGACATCGTCATCGAGGGCAAGCGCGGGCTGGACGCCTTCGGCTCGACCAACCTCGACTTCATCCTGCGGTCCAAGGGCATCAGCACCGTGGTGCTGGCGGGGTTCCTCACCAACTGCTGCGTCGAGTCGACCATGCGCTCGGCGTACGAGAAGGGGTTCGAGGTGATCACACTGACGGACGCGGTCGGCGCCACCTCCGCCGAGGAGCACGCGAACGCCATCCGGTACGACTACCCGATGTTCTCCAAGCCGATGACCACGGCGGAGTACGTGGGCGCGCTGCGCGGCACCGCCGTCACCGCCGACTCCTCGCGCGGGTACTGACCTCGTCGCTCGTGACCGGCCGGCCGGTGCGCGGACCGCGAGCACCGGCCGGCCGGGCACGCGGTGGCCCGGGCCATGGCAGCAGGCAAGCCCCCGCGAGAACGACGAGAGCGCAGGACCGGCTGCGTCGGTCTCGAAGCGCAAGACGAATGGTCTCAACCATCGGACTCCGTGCCTACGGTGAGGCCATGTGCGCTCACGAGGTGACCAGGCGACGGTCGACGGCGTCCCCGTGGCCCGGCCCGGGAGCTCCGGTGGTGGTCGACACGCCTGCTGACCTCGGGCCGGAGGCCGTCCTGGTCGACGTCCGGTGGAGCGCCGAGGGCCGGCCGGCTCGGGACGCCTACCTCGCCGGGCACCTGCCCGGCGCCGTGCTCTGCGACGTCGAGACCGACCTGCTCGGGACGGTCGGCGGTCGGCGCGCCGGGCTGCCGTCGCCGGAGGCCCTGGCCTCGGTGCTCGGTCGGCTCGGCATCGCGGCGGGCACCGCGGTGGTGGCGTACGACGACCTGGGCGGCGTCGCCGCAGCGTGGCTCGTGTGGATGCTGCGCGCGCTGGGACAGCCCGCGGCGGTGCTCGACGGCGGTCTGGCGCGATACGCCGGGGACCTCCAGACCGGCGACGTGGCGCCAGCGCCCGTGGTCGTCGAGGCCCGGCCGTGGCCGGCGGACCGAGTCGCCGACCTGGCCGCCGTGGTATCACCGGACGTCCGGATCGTCGACGCCCGGCCCCTGGACCGGTACCACGGCCTGGACCAACCAGCTGACGCCCGGTCCGGGCACATCCCCGGGGCGGTGAGCCTCTTCTGGCGCGACACGGTCGACGCCGACGGCCGTCTTCTGCCGCCGGACCGGCTGCGCGCGGTGGTCGAGGGCGCCGGCGGTCCCGAACCCGTCGTGTGCTACTGCGGCACCGGGGCCGGCGCGGCACACGTGCTGCTCGCGCTCGAGCACGCCGGCCTGGGTGCCGGCCGGCTGTACGCCGGCTCCTGGGCGGAGTACGGCGCGACCGATCTCCCGGTCGCCCGGTGAGGCTCCGCCGATACTGAACCCCTCAGCTCGCCGTCCGCCCCGCGCCCGTCCCCGTCCGAGAGGCCCACGATGCCCAGCACGTTCAACGGTCTGCCCCTGCACCCCCTGGTGGTGCACGCCGTGGTGGTGCTGGTGCCGCTCGCGGTCGTCTGGCTGCTGGTGCTGACGTTCGTGCCGCGGTGGCGGGACCGGTACGCGGGGCTCGGTGCGCTGGTGGCCCTGGTCGCGCTCGTGCTGACCCCGCTCGCCTCGGAGACCGGTGAGTCGTTGCAGGCCCAGATCGGCCCGGTCGGCGAGCACGCGGAGCTGGGGGACCAGCTGAAGTACTTCGTCTTCCCCGTCGCCGTGCTCGCCGTGGCCCTGTGGTGGGTGACCCGTCGGGCGCGTTCCGGCCCGGCGCTGGCCCGTCCGCTCGCGCTGACGCTCGCGGTCCTGTCCGTGGTCGCGAGCCTGGCCACGGGCTGGCAGGTGTACCGAGTCGGCGACTCCGGGGCCCGCGCGGTGTGGCAGCACAGCACCAGCCAGCTGTCGAGCGTCGGCAAGGGCTGAGGCGCCGGACCGCCCCGCGCCGCAGCGCTCGACAGGCGCTCGCGGCCGGATCGACGGATGGTGGTTGTCCCGACAGCGACCGGAGGGACCCACACCATGAGCTCCAACACCTTTGTCCGATCCCTGCACGACCTCGGTGCCGCCGCCTGGTTCGGTGGCGGCCTGATGGGCGCCATCGGCCTCAACGGTGCCTCCGAGGAGGTCGAGGACCCGCGTCAGCGCGTGCACACCGCGTCCATGGGCTGGGCGAAGTGGGCACCGGTGAACGCCCTGGCCATCGGCGCGCACCTGGTCGGCGGTGCCGGCCTGCTGCTGGCCAACCGCGGCCGCGTCCAGGCCCAGGAGGGCGTCACGGCCAACACCGTCGTCAAGACGGCGCTGACGATCGCGGCCCTCGGCACCACCGCGTGGAGCGGGATGCTCGGCACCAAGATCGCCAAGGGCTCCTCAGAGCCGGCGCACAGCGGCGTCACGCCGTCGTCCAGCACGTCCGACGAGGTGGCAGCGGCCCAGCGGCAGGAGCGCATCCTGCAGTGGGTCACCCCGGCGCTGGTCGGCACGATCATCGTGCTCGGCGCCCAGCAGGGCGAGATGCAGCGGCCCACCCAGGTGTCGAAGGGTCTGCTCGGCCGCATCCTCGACTGACTCCGTACCGTTCGAGCCGAGGGGTGCCGCCGCTGCCGGGGGCGCCCCTCGGCGTGCGACGGACGCCGCCCGGCCTCGCGGCCCGGCAGCTCTCGGCTGAGTGGCTCTCGGCTGAGCGGCGAGCGGCGGTCAGCCCCGACGCGTCGCGACAGGTGCCGGCCGCAGCCGCAACCCCTGGGCGGCGGCGGCCCGTGCCGTGTCGGTGAGCACCGTGTACGCGGCGGGCTTGCGCCCACGCTCGCGGATGGTCCGGTCGAGGTAGTCCCGCAGCAGCCACATCTGCACCGGGTCCGACGTGGGGCGCACCGCGAGCTCGCGCTCCAGCTGGTGCGGCGTGAACCCGAGGTCGTGCTGGATCTCGTCCCGGCTCAGGCCGGCGAGGTTGTAGCTCGCCATCAGCTCCTGGCTGGCCTGTGCGCGATCGGCACCGTTCAGGGACATGGGTCACACCGTTCTGTCGGGGTGGGTGAGGGACGGGACTGTCATGGCGGCGGCCCGCTCGCGGAGCCGGTGGAGCTGGGTGGACAGGGCTGCCTGCTGCTCCGACGTCAGGTCGGCGAACACCTGGTCGACGGCCTGACGACGGGTGGTCAGCGCCGCCTGGTAGGTGCGTCGGCCGGCGGCGGTGAGGTGCACCAGCCAGGCGCGCCGGTCGTCCGGATCGGCGGCGCGGCGCACCAGCCCGTCGCGCTCCAGCGCGTCGACCGCCTCGGTGATGGTGCGCGGCGCCAGCTCGAGCGTCTCCGCGAGCACCGCCTGCCGTGCGGGACCGTCCGCCAGCGCGCCGAGCACACGCGTGCGAGCCACCGAGACACCGTGCACCTGCAGCCGCGAGTCGAGCACGCGGCGGATGCGGGTGACGCACTCCACGAGCTCGTCAGCCAGGTCTGTCGTCTCCACGGACCGCCTCTCCGGGACCAGTGTAGTCCCACATGGTGAGGTACCTCACGGAATCCCGCGGCGCGGTCGCGGCAGCACTGGCCCGGGTGCGACGGCCGGAGAAGACTGGCGGCAGGCGCCACCTCACCGGTGAGCGGGTCGCCGGTGTCCTCGGGCAGCGCCGCTGGACGGGCACGGTGGACGGAGGGTCATGAGCACGGAACAGCTCCAGCAGATGGCCACGGGTCGCGGCTTCATCGCCGCGCTGGACCAGAGCGGCGGCTCAACCCCCGGCGCCCTCAAGCGGTACGGCATCGAGACGTGGGCCGACGACGCGCAGATGTTCGAGCTGGTGCACGCGATGCGCTCGCGGATCATCACCAGCCGGGTGTTCGGCGGCGACCGCATCGTCGGCGCGATCCTGTTCGACCGGACCATGGAGAGCCAGATCGGCGGCATGGGCGCCGCCGAGTACCTGTGGCAGGTCAAGCACGTCGCGCCGTTCCTCAAGGTGGACAAGGGGCTGGTGGACGAGGCGGACGGGGTGCGGCTGATGAAGCCGATCCCGGACCTCGACGACGCGCTGACCAGGGCGAACGGGCACGGGGTGTTCGGCACCAAGATGCGCTCGCTGGTGGTGCAGGCGGACAAGGCGGGGGTCGCGGCGATCGTCGACCAGCAGCTGGAGCTGGCGCAGCGGATCCTCGCGGCGGGGCTGATGCCGATCGTCGAGCCGGAGGTGGACATCCACAGCCCCACGAAGGGTCAGGCGGAGGACATGCTCCGCTCGGCGCTGCACGACCGGCTCGACCGGCTGCCCGGCGACGCCCGGGTGATGCTCAAGCTGACGCTGCCCGAGCAGGACGGCTGGTGGACACCGCTCGTCGAGCACCCGCACGTGCTCCGCGTCGCGGCCCTCTCCGGCGGGTACACCCGCGCCGAGGCGGTGCAGCGGCTGGCGCGGCAGCCCGGCGTGATCGCCAGCTTCTCGCGCGCACTGACCGAGGGCCTGGCGGCGCAGCAGTCGGACGACGAGTTCGACGCGGTGCTCGACGGCTCCATCCAGGCGATCTACGACGCGTCGCTGACCTGACCGGCCGCCCGGGCCGAACCACACACCGCCGTCGTCGCGACACGCCGACGGCGGCGCCACGCTCGTTCTCAGAATCCTCTGAGAATCGGCTGGTGCCGTGGGCCCCATGACGACGAGCGCGCCGACCCCGACCGGCGCAGCGCGCCCGGCGACCGTCCGATGACGCCGCCGTCCCGCGGCTCCGCCCTGTACGCGGCCACGCTGGTCACCATCGGTGCGGCGGCCGGGGTCCGGTTCTTCACCACGACGCCGGACCTGCACGCGGCCGCCGCCCAGGGCGCCGCAACGGGCGCACCGGTAGCGGCGGCCGTCGCCACACCGTCGTCCACCCCGACGGCGACCGGCAGCAGCCTCAGCTGGGGCCGCGGGCCGCACCCGTCGGCCACACCGTCGCCGACCCCGTCGCGCACGGCGACGGTCCCGACGCAGCGACCGTCCCCGACCGCGACCCCGACCGCGACCCCGACCCGGACCACGGCGCCCGCGCCCGCGCCGAAGCCCGCCGCTCCGGCACCGCCACCCCCCGCACCGGTCACCACCGTGGTGGTCGGCTCCACCGTGCAGACACGGTACGGACCCGTGCAGGTGCAGGTGACGTTCACCGGCACCGCGATCACCGCGGCGCAGGCGCTGCAGGCACCGTCGGGCGGGTACAGCAGCCAGGTCAGCTCGTTCTCCATCCCCGTGCTGTCCAGCGAGGCGGTCGCCGCCGGCTCGGCGAACATCGCGGCGGTGTCCGGGGCGTCCTACACGTCCGCCGGGTACCAGCAGTCGCTGCAGTACGCGATCGACCACCGCGGCTGACGTCGGCTCAGCGGACCGCCTCGCGCGCCAGCACCAGGTAGCAGCTGGCCGTCCACGTGTACGCGCGGTCGCGCAGCCCCTCGCCGGTCAGCGCGTCGAAGTTCTCCGCGAACCCGTGCGCCTCGCACAGCCGCCGGAACCGCGTGCTGACCTCGTCCGCCAGCCCGTCCCGGCCGGCCCGGCGCAGGCCGTCCACCAGGAGCATCGTCGACGGCGCCCAGATGGGGCCGCGCCAGTACCCGTCGGGCTCGTACTGCGGTGAGTCCGGCCGCTCGGTGGCCGGTCCCCACGGTGTGAGGAACGCGTCCAGCTGCTCGACCAGGGCGTCGACGACGTCCGCCGGCAGGTGCTCGGCGGCCAGCAGCGCGAGGTGGGGGAGCAGGCTGGTGGTGGTGCTGGCGCGACCCGACACGGGGTTCCGGGCCACCAGGGCCGAGCCGGTCCACAGCTGCTCCACCAGCGCCGCGGCGAGCTGGTCGCGCAGCGCCGCCCAGTCCGCGGCGGTCCGCCGGTGCGCACCGTCGGCCGCCGGGTCCGTGCCGGTCTCGGGCTCCGACCCCAGCTCGTCGACCAGCCCGGCCAGCACGTCGAGCTGCACCACCAGGAACGCCGCGAGGTCGGGGGCCTCGACCACGCGGTCGGCGTCGAACATCGTCGCGTTGTCCCAGCCGCTGTCGTTGCCGTGCTGGTAGTGCGGCAGCACGTGCCCGGGCACGCGTCGGGACGTCAGCCAGAAGTCGGTCCACCGGACCAGCGCGTCATACAGCTCGCGCAGCGTCGCGGCGTCCAGCGGCTCGTCGAGCGAGGCCCGCAGCCGTGCGACGGCCCAGCCGTGGATCGGCGGCTTGACGAAGTTGTGCAGCACCTCGGAGTGCGTCACCGAGTCCGGCATCGCGCCCGAGGCGTCCTGGTGGTCGAACGGCAGCAGCAGCTGGTCGAGCGCCTCCGCCGGTCTGCCCGGCGCGAGGGCCAGCGCGTTGAAGCAGTGGTCCCAGCTCCACACCTTGTCCATCCAGTGCTTGGACATCAGCACGGCCTCACGGCCCAGGAACCCGGCGGGCCGCACGGTGGCGGACCACATCACGTACGCGGCGAGGGCGGCGGCGGGCGTCGAGCCGTCGCGCCACGGCGCCACCTGGTCGAGGTAGGTGGCGAAGTCGTGGGCGCTCGTCGTGACGACGTCGTCGAACGCCCGCCGCCGCCGGTAGGGGGGTCGGGCCGTCTCCAGCTCCTCGACGACGAGCTCCCACTCGTCGCCGACCACGGTGACGGTGCGGGTCGCCTCGCCCAGCGCCTCGGCACCGAGCACGTCCAGCTCGCCGGTCAGCGCCGTGATGCGGTAGCGGCGCCCCGTCTCGTACGACGTCAGCACGGCCGACCCGTCGATCGGGTCCCGGAACAGGTACAGGCCGGTGAACGGGGTCAGCGACGAGCTCGGGTCGGCGAGCACCAGCCCGAGCCCGCGACCTCGCAGCCGCACCGCGTCGACCGACTCGAAGGCGGCCTCGATGGTTCGGACCGCCTCGCCGTCCGCGGTCCACGTCAGCACGCCCGGCGTCGCGGTCAGCGTGGTGGCGACCCGTTCGCCTGCCAGCGTCGGCACCAGCCGCAGCACGGGGTGCATGCCGGTCTGGTGGGACACGAGGTGCACGTCGTCGGCACGCTGGTGCAGCCCGATCACCGGGGACAGGTCGAGCCAGGAGCCGCGCCGGCTGAACGGCACCTCCTGCACGTCGAACAGCGGCCCGGCGGACACGCCCGCGACCGCGGGACTCGTCGCGGCGCTCATCGGACCGGCAGCCAGACGCGCATCTCACCGGGTTCGCGTTCGGCCCACCGGTGGTAGGCGATCAGTGGCAGGTCGAGGCGTTCGCCCTGGTCACCGGCCTGCGTGCCGTCGTACGGCCAGGTGCGTTCGGCGGGCGGGATGGCGGTGGCGGCGACGGTGACGCGGCCGTCCCGACGGACCGGTGCGACGGAGGCGTCGACGACGAGGTCGGCCAGGTCGATCCCGGCCGGCACGTCGGTCTGCTCGGCGCACAGCACCAGCGGGCCTGCCTCGACGGCGACGCAGCCGCGGACGGCGTCGATCCGCCGGTCGGGCCAGGTCAGCCGGGGCGACACGTCGAGCCGGAGCGTCAGCTCGTCACCTGCCTGCAGCACGCGCACGACGGAGACCGACCGCCCGCCGTCGGCACCCAGCGGACCGTCCGGCGTGCTCAGCACGGCGTCCGGGCTCCACGCCGGCACGCGGAACGTCAGGGTGACCGGCGTGGCCGGCGCCTCGAGCACCCGCACCACCACGGCACCGTCGTCCGGGTAGGACGTCTCCACGTCCAGCGCCAGCACGCTCCCGTCCGCGAGGGTCGTGCGGATGCGGCCGCCGGCGTACTGCAGCAGCACCAGCTCCTGGCCGCGGACGGCCGCCGCGTAGGTGTGCCAGCTCGCCAGCGTCCGGGCGACGTTGGTGGGGCAGCACGACACGTCGAACCACGCCGCGCGGCTGCCGCCCTCGGCGCGGGGGCTGACCTGGTCGTCGTCGGACGGCTGGCCCGCCGCCCGCAGGTGCAGGGGGTTGGCGTAGAAGAAGGCCCGCCCGTCCGAGCGCGGGGAGGTGGCGACGACGTTGTACGACGTGCGCTCGATCAGGTCGGCGTACCGCATGTCACCGGTTGCCAGGAACAGTCGCCACGACACCATCGTCGACGCGATCCCCGCACAGGTCTCGCAGTAGGCGCGGTCCGGCGACAGCTCCCAGTCCTCGCCGAACCCCTCGTCCTGGTGCCGGCTGCCCATGCCGCCGGTCAGGTAGGTCCGCCGGGCCACGGAGCGCTCCCACTGCCGGACGACGGCATCGACCAGCTCGTCGTCCGCGGTGTCGACGCCGACGTCGACGGCCGCCGCCGAGAGGTACAGCGCCCGGACGGCGTGCCCGCGCCAGACGTCGGCCTCGCGGATCGGCACGTCGTCCTGGAAGTACGCCCGGCCCAGCGGGATGTCGGCGAGGGTGCCGTGCCCGCGCCGGTCGAGGAACAGCCGCGCCTGCTCGGTGTACCGCGGCTCGTCCAGCGCCCGGCCCAGCTCGGCCAGGCCCACCTCGATCTCCGGGTGGCCGCAGATGCCCTGCACACCGTCGGCGCCGAACGTCGTGCAGACGTGGTCCGCAGCCCGCCGCGCCGCCTCGACCAGGGCGTCCGCACCGCGGGTCCGCACCCGGGCGACCGCGGCCTGCAGCAGGTGGCCGGTGCAGTACAGCTCGTGACCCATCTCCAGGTCGGAGTACCGCGGCGGCTGGCCGGCGTGCCCGAAGCAGGTGTTCAGGTACCCGTCGTCGTCCTGCGCGGCGACCACCCGCGCGGTGAGCCGCCGGAACGCCGCCTCCGCCCGCTCGTCACCGGTACGTCCGGACTCCCAGGCGAGCGCCTCGAGCAGCTTGTAGACCTCGGAGTCGGAGAACTGCCAGCCGGGCCGCTCCGCCCCGGCGGTGCCGCCCGCGGCGACCCGGTCGAAGTTGGCGAGCCAGCCCAGGCGCTCCATCCAGCGCTCGCAGTGCTCGAGC
Organism: Cellulomonas sp. 73-145; assembly: GCA_001898185.1. Taxonomy (GTDB): domain Bacteria; phylum Actinomycetota; class Actinomycetes; order Actinomycetales; family Cellulomonadaceae; genus Cellulomonas. The sequence goes on from MKTI01000006.1 coordinate 866,965, forward strand.
GTCGCGTCGGCGTTGGTCCGCTGCAGCCCGGCCCAGAAGCCGTCGGTCAGGGCCACCTCGTGCAGGCCGAGCGAACGCAGCGCCCCGCGGGCGGGCACCACCGGTCGGCCGCCGGTGGGGTCGAGCCGCCGGCTGAGGCCGGCGCGGTCGGCGTCGACGAGGTCCGAGGTCATGGGTGCAGAGCTCCGTTGTCGAGATGAGGGCACGTTGAGGGCACGAGCGGGCACGCCCGGCGCGGCCGGGCGCCCACAGGGCCCGGTCAGTCCTTGATGGCGCCGGCGACCACGCCCGCGGCGACGTACCGCTGGGCGACCACCAGGAGGATCGCGGCCGGGATCGAGGCGATCACCGCGGTGGCCATGATCGAGTTCCACTCGGTGGTGTTGTTGCCGATGTACTTGTAGATGCCCAGGGTGATCGGGATCAGGGCGCCGTTGCGGTTCAGCGTCGAGGCGAAGATGAAGTCCGACCAGGCCCAGAGGAATGCGAACAGCGACACCGTGATCGCCGAGTTGCGGCTGATCGGCATGACGATCGAGCGGAACACCCGCCACGTCCCCGCGCCGTCGATCCGCGCGGCCTGCATCAGCTCGTTGGGGATGCCGCTCATGAACGCGGTGAACAGCAGCACGCCGAACGGCACCGCCACCGTGGAGTCGGCGACGATCAGCCCCCACACCGTGTTCAGCAGCCCGGCCTTGAGGTAGATGGCGTAGAACCCCATCGCCATCACCACGGCCGGGATCATCTGCACCACCAGCAGGACGAAGTTCAGCGTCCCGGCGCCGCGCGGCCGCAGCTTGGCCAGCGAGTACCCCGCCGGCGCCGCGATCAGCACGGTGAGCACCACGGTGCCCAGACCGATGATCAGGCTGGTCCCCAGTGCGGGCAGCTGCTGGCGGAACACCGCCTGGTAGCCCTCGAACGTCGGGTCCCACGGGAACCAGTGCGGGGGGTCGGCGCGCATGTCCGACGTCTTGGTGAACGACACGTTCACCATCCAGTAGACGGGGAACAGCATCATCGCGGTCAGCACGACGCCGACCGCCGTCCGCCAGCGGCTGTGGTGGGTCATCACGACTCCTGTCGGCGCTGCAGGTGCAGGTACACGAACCCGAACACCAGCGCGATCACGATGAGCAGGTTGCCGACGGCGGCGGCGGGGGAGAAGTCCGGCTGCCCGGTGCCGAAGGCCTCGCGGTAGGACCACGTCGCGAAGGTCGTCGAGGCGTCGCCCGGACCGCCCTTGGTCATGATCCAGATGATGTCGACGACCTTGAGCGTGTAGATCAGGCCCAGCAGGATCGTCACCGCCGAGACGGGGCGCAGCAGCGGGAACGTGATCCGCCGGAACTGCTGCCGCCCGTTGGCACCGTCCAGGGCCGCCGCCTCGTACAGCTCCCCGGGGATGTTCTGCAGGCCGGAGTACAGGATCACCAGGTTGAACGGGATCCCCAGCCAGATGTTCGCGATGATCACCGACCACAGCACCCAGTGCGGGCTGGTGAGCCAGTTGATCGGGGTGACCCCGAACGTCCGCAGCACCGAGTTGACGATGCCGTTGTCGCTGTTGAGCATCCACGCCCACGACGAGCCGGAGACGATCAGCGGCAGCAGCCACGGCACCAGGAACATGCCGCGCAGCACGCCGTTCAACCGGAAGCTGGTGCGGAAGAACACCGCCAGCGCCAGGCCGATCGCGTACTGGAACACGATCGAGATCAGCACGAACGCCGCCGTGTTCAGCGCCGCCTTGGAGAACGTCGTCGACGCGACGATGTCCGTGTAGTTCTTCAGCCCCACCCAGGCGGCGTTGCCCTGGACGAAGGCCCGCGGCGTGTAGTCGTGCAGGCTCAGGTCGATGTTCCGGTACAGCGGGTACGCGTAGAACACCAGCAGGTACGCGATCAGCGGGGCGATGAACGCGAACGCCGCCCACCGGGTGCTGGCGGCGGGCCGACGGTCCGGCCGGACGGCAGGTGCGCCCGTGCGGGTCGCACCTGCCGTCCGTCGCGTCGTCCCGACCGTGGTGGTCAGGGATTCCATGAGGACAGTCCTTGCGTCGTGCCGGTCAGCCGCGACCGGGCGTCACTTGGTGGCCGCAGCGGCCTTCTGCTGGGCCGCCTTGAGGGCGTCGGCCGGTGTCGCCGAGCCGGACAGCGCGTTCTGCACGGCGGTCCACAGCTGCTCGGAGATCTTCGGGTACTTGGTGCCGAGGTTGTCGCTGGTGCGGCCCTTGGCGGCCTTGACCGCGTCGACCCACGGCTGCAGCGAGGAGTCCTTGGCCAGCAGCGCCTGCTGCCCGTCGGCCGTCGGCGGGATGTAGTACGCGAAGGTGGTCGCCGTCTGCACCATGCCGTCGGTGCTGGTCATGCAGTCGACGATCTTCTTGGTGGTCGCGTACCGCTTGGTGTCCTTCTGCACGGGCATCTCGATGAACTCGCCACCGGTCGGGGCCGGCGCGGCGCCGCCCGTCTTCGCCGGGATGGTGATCACGCCGGTCGGGAACTTCGCCTTCTTCGCGGCGTCCACCTGCCAGGTGCCGTTCTCACCGAAGGCGAAGTCGCCGGTGAGGAACTCCTCCCAGGTGGTGTTCTGCGAGTTCTGGATGACGGAGTTCGGGGCGAGGCCCTGCTTGACCCAGTCGGTCCACAGCTGCAGCGCCGAGGTGGCCTCCGGCGAGTCGAGCTGGGTCAGCTTGGCGCCGGCCCCCCAGAACCAGGGGAGGAACTGGAACGAGCCCTCCTCGGTGCCGATGCCCGCGAAGGTGATGCCCTTGTGGCCCGCGGCCTTCACCTTCTGCAGCGCGGCGGTCAGGCTGTCCCAGTCCTTGATGGACGTCGGGTCGATGCCGGCGGCGTCGAGGATCGTCTTGTTGTAGTAGAGGGCGAGCGTGTTGGCGCCGATCGGGATGCCGTACGTCTTGCCGTTCATCTGGCCGGCGGCGAGCAGGTTCGGGTCGATCTTCGAGGTGTCGAGGCCGAACTCGTCGGTGGTGGTGAGCATGCCGGTGTCCGCGAGCGTGGAGACGGCCGGGTTGTCCAGCAGGATCACGTCCGGTGCGGTGCCCTCCTGCGCGGCGAGCAGCGCCTGGTTGGTCAGGGCGGTGGTGTCGTACGCCGTGCGCTGCACGGTGACGCCCGCGGCGTCGCCGCAGGACTGGACGCGCTTCGCCCAGCTGGACGACGCGTCGTGCTGGGGGTACGGGTCCCACCAGGTGTAGGTCTTGCTGCCGCCGGCCGCGCTGGCGGTCGCGCCGCCGGCCGTGCCGGCGCTCGACGAGCAGGCCGCCAGGCTGGCGACCGTCACGGCGATGCCCAGCGCGCCGAGGGCGCGCCGGTGGGTGGAGATGCGCATCACGGTGTTCCTCCTTGAATCAGTGATGAGTGCAGCTGCGCCGGTGGGTGGGCCGCCGGCGCATGACGGTCAGCGGGCGCCGGTGGGCGGCGCCGCTGTGCTCCCCCTGTCCACGAGCTCCGGCGAGATGAACCGGACCACGTGCGGCTCTGTGCGTCCCGCCGCCGACTCGATCCGCCGGACCAGCTGGCGCACGGCCATCTGACCCAGGCGGTCGGGTGCGCTCTCGATCGAGGAGAACGGCAGGGAGAAGGTGCGGGCGAACTCGTCGGAGTAGCGCCCGATGACGGACATGTCCTGGGGGGAGCTGAGGCCGCGCTCGCGCAGCACCGTGGGCAGCGCAGCCGCGGCCGCCTCGTTGTTCACCAGCAGGCCGGTGACGCCGGGGTGGGCGTCCAGCGCCGCGTGCAGGTCCCGGCCGACGTCCGGCTGGTGCGAGGAGCCGAAGATCGCGTGCAGCCTCACGTCGCGCAGCTCGGCCTCCTCCGCCGCCGCGTCCGCCAGGCGCCAGACGTAGGCACCGCCGCGCTCCACCACGTGCTCCGGTTGCGACACGAGCAGCAGCTCGCGGTGCCCCAGCCGGGCCAGGTGCTCGAGCATCAGCCGCCCGGCCTCGGCGAAGTCGAGGTCGAACACGTCGAGGTGGCGGGGGTCGGCGGGGAGCCCGACGAGGGCGCCGGGCTGCTCGGCGGCGCGCAGCACCTCGAGCCGGTCGTCGCGGTCGGCGACGTTGAGCAGCACCACGCCGTCGACCATCCGCGAGTCGGTGATGCGCTTCAGCGCCCGAGCGCCGTCCGGCTCGGACACCAGCAGGATGTCGTAGCCCAGCTCCCGGGCGGTGTTGGAGACGCCGAGGATGTACTGCAGCATCGCGGGGGCGAACTCGTCCTCGAAGAACTGCGCGAGCAGGCCGATCACCTGCGTCTGCGCCGTCGCCAGCGCACGTGCGCCGGCGTTGGGCGTGTAGCCCAGCTCCTCGACGGCGCGGCGGACGCGCTCCTGGATCTCCGACGACGTCGACTTCTTCCCGGACAGCACGTTCGAGGCCGTGCTGCGGGAGACGCCCGCGAGGCGGGCCACGTCCCCGATCGTCGTCATCGTCCATCCTCACGGTGCGGCAGCGAACCGGTTCGCAGATTACGCACACGCGAGCGCGTCAGGCAAGCACCAATGTGGCGCCCGTCACGCCGGATCTCGACGCCCGGGAGGACCTTCTGGTGGCGATAGTGCGCCTGACCTGCGGCGATGTGTCGACGAGGCGTCCAAGAACTGACACCCACGTCGTCGCGAACTCATCCGCCCGGGTTGCCACCGGGCGCCCGTTCGCGGAGAACCGGTTCGCCGCAGGACCCCGGCGAGGCTTCCGACGTCCTCGGAGCGAGACGTGGCGCCGTCCCGGCTGGACGGCGCCACGTCGCTGCGATCAGCCCCCCGCCGCTGCCAGGACGGTGCCCACGATCAGCTCCCCGGCCGCTGCCGGCGCGGTGTGTCCGATCAGTTCCCCGCGCTGCCGCGACGGCTCCCCACCGCTGCCGGGACCGTGCCTCGCGCGGCGATCAGATCGCCGACCACCCGCCGTCGCACGGGATCACCGCACCGTTGACGTTGCTCGCGTCGTCGGACAGCAGCCACGCGATCAGCGCGGCGAGCTCGTCCGGCTGCGCCACCGAGGTGACCATCGCCTGCATGAAGGGGCCGAGCACCGCACCGGCGTGCGCCGAGTGGAACGGAGCCTCGATGTTGGTCGCCACCGCGCCCGGCGCCACGGCGTTGCACCGCACCCCGTCGCCCTTGTAGAAGACGGCCGTCGCCTTGGTCAGCCCGTTCACCGCATGCTTCGAGGCGGTGTACGCCACCCCGGACGCCGACGCCCGCAGGCTCGCCTCCGAGGACACGTTGACGATCGCGCCCTTGCCCGCCGCGAGCATCAGCGGCAGGACCGCCCGGGTGGTGCGCATCGGGGCTGTCAGGTTGATCCGCAGCACCCGCTCCCACGTCTCGTCGTCCACCTCGGCGGGAGGCAGGAACGCGTCCATGATCCCGGCGACGTTGGCCAGGCCGTCCACGCGCCCACCGGCCGCGGCGACCACCCGGTCCACCACCTCCTGCGCGGAGATGTCGCCCGGCACCGTGACGAACGTCAGGCCCGGGTTCTCCTCGACCAGCTCGGTCAGCCGGCTCTCCACGACGTCGGTCGCCACCACCGTGGCCCCCTCACGGGCCAGTCGGAGCGCCGTCGCCTTGCCGATGCCGGAGCCCGCCCCGGTGACGATCACCGTCCGTCCGTCGAACCGACCCGGTACCAGTGCAGCTTCAGGAGACATCGTCGTCCCTCTCGACGCGGGTCCGGACGACCCGGCCGGTCGCCCGCCCTCAGTGCCGACGCTAGGAGTGCCGACGAGCGCCGACAAGCGGTCCCACCACCCCGTCGGGGTGAAGCCCGCGGGCGTGGCGCCCGCTGCGTGCGGGCCGCTCGCGAGAGGGCCCTTCGGCCCTGGCGGCCCTCTGACCAGCGAGGAACGCTGGAGGGGTCACCAGACCGCAACGGAGCGTTCGGAGGACGGGCGATGAAGGCACTCGTGGTGTACGAGTCGATGTTCGGCAACACCCAGCAGATCGCGCAGGCCGTGGCGGCCGGTCTCGGCAAGCACGTCGAGGTCGAGGTGACGGAGGTGGGCCTGGCGCCCGACGAGATCTCCGCCGAGCTGGACCTGCTCGTGGTCGGCGCACCGACGCACGCCTTCGGCATGAGCCGCGCCAGCACCCGCGCCGATGCCGTGAAGCAGGCGCCGGGCGGCACGATCGTCTCGACCGGCCGGGGCGTCCGCGAGTGGCTGGAGGCGGTGCACCCGGGCGGCGTCGGCACGATGGTCGCCGCCTTCGACACCCGTGTCCGGGCGCCGCTGCCCGGCTCCGCCGCCCACAAGGTCGCCAAGGCGCTGCAGCGCCTGTCCTTCCCCGAGGTGTCCGACCCGGAGACGTTCTGGGTGAAGGACAGCACCGGTCCGCTCAAGGACGGGGAGCTGGAGCGCGCCGAGCGCTGGGGCGCCGACCTGGGGCTGCTGGTGAACAGCCGCTAGGTCGCACCCCGCGTGAGACGGCGAGACGCCCTGGACCACTCAACGGTCCGGGGCGTCTCGTTGTGACTGGTGCCTGCTGCGTCAGCGCAGGACGGCGGCCAGCACCCCGGTGACCAGGAGGGTGGCGAGCGACCACGCAACCACGCTGCCGACGACGTAGCCGACGAAGGCGAGCCGTCCGGCCCGGTCGGGGCCGTAGCTGGGGGTACGGCCGAAGTAGATCTGCTCGCCGAGGTCGCGGATGCGGACGGCGGCACGGCGGGCGAGCTGGGGCTCGACGCGCGCCAGGGACAGCGTGGTCATGGTGGTGCGCTCCTTGTGGGTGCGTGGCGACGGGTGCCGGGGTTGCCGACGTGTCCCATGGTCGCGGGACGCCACCATCATGTCATGGGCGTTAAGGCCTATGACTCATGACCGGCCTGGTCGGGCGCGAATCTCGCTGCTCGGGACACCGTGTCCCGCGGTGCGGTCAGCTCCTCGCGCGATCCCGTCCGTAGGCGTCGCCGAGGATCGACTCGGTGTGCAGCGCGCACACCCACGTCCCGTCCCGCCGGACCCAGGTCGAGGTGTCCGCGGCGTCGAGCGCGACGTCCTCCCCGTCCACCTCGAGGTCCTCGTGCACCCGGTACGCGACGACGGCGACGTCGTCCGTCACCCGGTGCGCCACCACGTCCGTGATCTCGTACGAGCGCAGCACCCAGCCGTCCGACATCAGCATCGACGTGAACATCGCCCGGTCGATCGTCGCGGCGCCGCTGGCCCCGGCCACCATGGTCGGCTCGTCGCACAGCGCGGCGGCCGCCGCGGCATCCCGCTCCACCATCGCGTCCCAGAACCGGTGCTCCAGCGATCGCATCAGCCCGGTCAGCTCGTCGTCTGCCATCTCGACCCCTCCCCGATGTCGTCGCGCGCCCGACGGGTGCGCCGTCGGGCCAGCATCGCGCCGACCACCGACACACCACCTCAGCCGCCGGCCGTACCGTCCTCGAACCAGGCGGGCGGCGGTTCGAGCAGCTCCGCGAGCCAACCGGGCACCGCGTCGGACCACTCGGCCGCCTCCTGCGGTGGTGCGCCGTGCAGCGCCCGCCGCCACGCCAGCGCGCGCCCCACGCACCCCGTCCACGCCGCGAGCCGGGCCAGCCGCACCGCCTCCGGCCCCTCGACCTCCCACCCGGACAGGTAGGCGTCGCGGGTCGCGCGCAGCGCGGGGTGGTCGGCGGGCAGCCCCGACGTGGCGGCCATGCTGCGCAGCGTGACCAGGAGGCTGGTGAAGGGATGCCCGGCAGACGCGTCACCCCAGTCGAAGAACCGGTCGGGGGAGCCCGGCCGGGCGGCGGGCAGCACGTTCCCCGCGTGCAGGTCGTCGTGCTGCACGCTGACCGGCTCGGGCCCGAGCGCGCCGCCACCGGCCACGAGCTCGGCACAGGCGTCCGCGAACGCCGGCCGCAGCCGCACCAGGGCCGCGCGAACAGCGCCGTCCAGCGGCAGCTGCGGGTCGTCCAGCAGCTCGTCGAGCAGCGCGGGCAGCGCCGTGGGTCGCTGGTCGGGGACGCCGAGAGCCAGCAGCTCCGGGGTGTGCGCCGCCACCGCCCGCTGCAGGCCCGCGTACTCCCGCACGAACCGGCTCCATCCCGCCGGTTCCGCCCCGTCGGCACGCTCCCGCAGCGGCGTCCCGCCGTCCGGCAGCAGCAGCCAGCCCTCGTCGTCGTCCGTCGCCAACGGGGTGAGCACCAGGTCCGGGACCCACGCCGCGAGGGCCTGGTTCAGCGGCGCCTCGTAGCCGGTCCGGCCGCCGCACGCCTTGACCCACACCACCCCGCGGTCCACCGGTAGCCGGTGCACCGCCGACCAGGGCCGTCGTTTGACCAGCTCCGGCGCGCCGGTGGGCGCCGTGCCGAGCTCGAGCAGCCGGTCCGTCGCCCACGCCAGTGCGCGGTCGGTCGGTCCAGTGTTCGCCACCCCAGGCCGCATGGCGCAGACGGTAACCGTGCTCCGAGCCGCCGGGCGCGGATCCGGCGGCCCGGAGCGACGGACGAGGCCCGGCCGTCCACCCTCCGTGGACGACCGGGCCGCCGGGCGCGGTGCTGCTCAGGCGGCGATCAGGCCGCGATCAGGTCGAACGCGTTCCCCTCGGGGTCGGTCAGCGTGACCCACCCGCTGCCGGCGCTGACGCCGCCGAGGCGGCGGGCGCCGAGCCGCACCAGCCGCTCGGACTCACGCAGCAGGTCGGCCGTCACCAGGTCGAGGTGCAGGGCGTTGCGGGCCGGTCGGCCGTCGGTGACCTGCTCGAAGACGATGCGCGGCAGGCCCTGCGCAGCGTCGTCGAGCAGCTCGGCGTGCGCCGAGGAGGCGCCGGGGGCGACGTCGCGACCCAGTGCGGCGGCCCAGAACAGGGCGGTCGACTGCGCGTCGTAGGCGTCGAAGGTCAGTCCACGGAAGGTGGCCATGGGGATCTCCTCACGGGTGGGAGGGGCAGGAGTGGTGGGAGTGGGGAGAGACGCCCGACTGGCCCGCCGGGCCGGTCCGGGTCCGGGGTCAGACGGCTACGCCGCCCTGCGCCAGCAGCGACACCGGCTGCCACTCGCGCCAGGTCGCCAGGCGCTGCTCGTAGTCGGCCGTCGCGATGGCGAGCGGCGCGGCGCCGAAGAACACGCGCAGCGGCGGGTTCTCGGCGTCGACCACCCGCAGGATCGCCTCAGCGCTCGCGGCGGGGTCGCCCGGGTCGGTGGTGCGGGTGGCTCGCGCGGCCGCGGCCTGCGCATGGATCTCCTCGTACGCCGGCAGCGCGGTGGCGTGCCGGGCCGACGAGCCGCCCCAGTCGGTGGCGAACCCGCCCGGCTCGACGAGCGTGACGTGGATGCCGAAGGCCGCGACCTCCTGGGCGAGGGCCTGGCTGAACCCCTCGAGCGCCCACTTGGAGGCGTGGTACGCCCCGACGTTGGGGAAGGCGCTGATACCGCCGATCGACGACACCTGCACGATGTGACCGCCACCCTGCTCGCGCAGGTAGGGGAGCGCGGCCTGGGTGACCCAGAACGCGCCGAACACGTTGGTCTCGAGCTGGTCCCGCAGCTCGGCCTCGGACAGCTCCTCGATGAAGCCGAACTGCCCGTAGCCGGCGTTGTTCACGACGACGTCGAGGCGGCCGAAGTGCTGGTGGGCCTGCGCGACCGCCGCGAAGTCGGCTGCGCGGTCGGTCACGTCGAGCTGCAGGGGGAGGATGGCGTCGCCGAAGCGCTCGACCAGGTCGTCGAGGCTGGAGACGTCACGGGCGGTGGCGGCGACACGGTCGCCGCGCTGCAGGGCGGCGATCGCCCACTCGCGGCCGAAGCCGCGGGACGTGCCGGTGATGAACCAGGTCTTCATGGTGGTTCCCTTCGAAAGATGCCGACGCTGCGCCGGTGAGCACGGGGTGCGGGCTGCGGGCTGCGACGGGGTGCCGGTGGCCGAGCGGGGACCGGCTGTCGACGCTCCGGCGAGGCACGCGTACCCTGTAACGGAGGCGACTATCGTTTGTGGTCATCACCATAAGCGGAGGTTCCTCCGGTACGCAAGGGCAATTTGCCCGCCGAGCACGCAGGACGACGACCCGCAGGACGACGACGCAGGACGACCACGCAGGACGACGACGAAGGAGCAGCACCCGTGAGCACCGCAGCAGCCCGGCCGCAGCGCGCGGACGCGCAGCGCAACCGCGAGAAGCTGCTGGTGTGCGCCGCCACGGCGCTCTCGCACGACGGCGACGTGCCCCTCGAGGCCATCGCCGAGCAGGCCGGGGTCGGCATCGGGACCCTCTACCGGCACTTCCCCAACCGGAACGCGCTGGTCGAGGCGGCCTACCGGCAGGAGGTCCAGCAGCTGTGCGACGCGGCGCCGGCCCTGCTCACCCCCGACCGGTCCGGGGTCGACGCGCTGCGCGAGTGGATGGGGCGCTTCGTCCGCTACGCCGCCGCCAAGCGCGGCATGGGCGCGGCGCTGCGCGCGGCGGTCGGCTCCGACTCGCCCCTGTTCGGTGAGACACGCGGCCGGATCGTCGACGCGATCGGCGTGCTCCTCGCCGCCGGCCAGGCCGACGGCTCCGTCCGCCCGGACGTCACCGCCGAGGACGTGATGTGTGCGATGTCGGCCGTCTGGATGGTCCCCGACGGCGACAGCTGGGCGCCGCAGGTGCGCAAGCTGCTCGACCTCGTCGTCGACGGCCTCCGCTTCGGCGCCCCGTCGTCCGACTGACCGCCGCTCGTCAGCCCTGCGGCACCTGTGCCTCCGGGAGCACGGGCGCCGGCTGCGGACGCTTCGGCCTGCGGGCGTCCCCGCTCGACGACCGCCGCAGCCGCCGCGTCGCCCACGGGTAGGCGTGCACCCGCAGCCAGCGGGCATCGGCCCGCAGCTGCTCCACGCGCGGAACCGGCGGCAACGGTGCCAGCGGGTCGTCCCAGTCGTCCCGGTCCGGCGGCAGCCCGAGCGCGACCAGAGCCGCCTGCGCCACCCGCGCGTGCCCGTCGGTGGTCAGGTGGATGCGGTCGTCGGCCCACATCCGCCAGTCCGCCAGGGACCGCATGCCCCACAGGTCCACCACGTGCGCACCGTTACGGCGCGCGATCGACCAGATGTGGGTGTTGTACACGCCCAACCGTGGCCGGATCCGGCGCACCAGCGGGCTGTCCTTGGTGTCGTACCCCGTCCCCAGCAGCACCTCGATGCCGGCGGACCGCAGCTTGCGCACGGCGTGCTCGAGGTCGCGGGCCAGCCGGTCCGGGTCGCCGGTGGGGCGCAGCAGGTCGTTGCCGCCGCCGACCAGGCTCACCAGGTCCGGCCTGAGGTCGAGGGCCATCGGCACCTGCTCCCGCAGGATCGGGCGCAGCAGCCGGCCGCGCACCGCGAGGTTCGCGTACTCCAGCGGCTGCTCACCCGCGGCCGTGCGCCGCTCGGACAGCCGGGACGCCAGCACGTCGGCCCAGCCGCGCTGCGGGGCGTCGGGACCTGCCGGGCTGTCCCACAGGCCCTCGGTGAACGAGTCGCCCAAGGCGACGTACCGGGTCCAGGGGGGAAGGTGGTCGCGCACCCGGACATCTTGCACACGCGCACCGACGCCGTGCAGGCCTCCGGCGCACCGGTCGGCTCAGGGCAGCTGCCAGTCCACGGGGTCGGCGCCCTGGGCCACCAGCAGCTCGTTGACCCGGGAGAACGGACGCGAGCCGAAGAAGCCGCCGTGCGCGGACAGCGGGCTGGGGTGCGCGCTGCGGACGATCGGCACGTCGCCGAGCGCCGGTGCCAGCGTCTGCGCGTCCCGACCCCACAGCACGGCGACCAGCGGCCCGCCGCGCTCGACGAGGGCCGCGATCGCCCGGTCGGTCACCGCCTCCCAGCCCTTGCCGCGGTGCGACGCGGGCGCGCCGGCCCGCACGGTGAGCACCCTGTTGAGCAGCATCACACCGCGGTCCGCCCACGGGCTGAGGTCACCGCAGCTCGGCCGGGGCACCCCCAGGTCGTCGACCAGCTCGCGGAAGATGTTGTCCAGCGAGCGGGGCAGCGGTCGCACGTCGGGCTGCACCGAGAACGAGAGGCCCATCGGGTGGCCTGGCGTGGGGTAGGGGTCCTGCCCGACCACCAGCACGCGCACCTGGTCCAGCGGCCGCGTGAACGCCCGCAGCACCGCGTCGCCGGCCGGCAGGTAGGTGCGGCCGGCCGCCAGCTCGGCGCGCAGGAAGTCGCCGGCCGCACGGATGCGCGGCTCGACGGGTGCGAGGGCCGCCGCCCATCCCGGGTCGATCAGCTGGTCGAGCGCTGCGGGTGCCACGGTCCGCACGGTACCCAGTGGTGCACGTAGGCACGCGCCTGCCCGCGGAGCGGCGGCCGCGAGGCGAATGACACCGGTGTCGTTCGGGCCGTACGCTGGGCGCCGGTACGACGAGAGGGGACCGGCATGGACGTCGCAGCAGCGCGCAGCCTCACCGTGGAGCTGTCGGAGCCGGCCGAGGGCTCGACGGGCCTCAGCGAGCGGGACCAGCAGGTCCTCACGTTCGAGCGGCAGTGGTGGAAGTACGCCGGTGCCAAGGAGCAGGCGGTCCGCGAGCTGTTCGACATGTCGGCGACGCGGTACTACCAGGTGCTCAACGGGCTGCTGGACGACCCGGCGGCGCTCGCGTTCGACCCGATGCTGGTCAAGCGGCTCCGTCGGCTGCGCTCGTCCCGCCAGCGAGCCCGCACGGCCCGTCGGCTCAGCGCCGACGCGTGAGCGCGGGGCGCACGGGGTTCACGGACTGAGCCGTTAGCCTTCTCGCCGTGAGCAAGGCCGCCTACCCGTACCCCGCCGACGAGTTCGACGCGCAGCCGGATGCGGGCGCACCCCGCGGCGTGCACCGCGCTCCCCGCTCGGCATGGAGCCGCTGGTGGCCCTTCCTGCTGGTGATCGTCCTGGTACCGCTCCTCGCCTGGGGCGCCGTCACCTGGATGTCCAACCACGGCGGTCTGCCCAACCTCGCCGTCCCGGCCGTGACCGACACCCCCGCCGAGCCCCCCTCGGCCGCCGCGTCCGGTGCCGCCACCGCCAGCGCGCCCGCGTCCACGGCGCCGAGCAGCGCACCGGCCAGCCCCCCGGCGTCGTCGTCCGGCACGGTCGACAAGGCAACCCCCGTGAAGGTGCTGAACGCCTCGGGCCTATCGGGTGCCGCCGCAACCGCCGCCAGCAAGCTGACCAAGGCCGGGTTCACCTCGATCACCACGGGCAACAGCCCCAGCACCACCAAGCAGAGCGTCGTCTACTACGCCACCGCCGCCCAGCAGCAGACCGCCGCGCTCGCGGCGTCGACGCTGGGCATCAGCACCGTCACGCTGTCGGCGGCGCAGGCCGGCACGGGCATCACGGTGGTGCTCGGCTAGCAGTCGCTGCGGGGCTCTCGACGGAGGCCTCGTCGTGCCCCTGAGGACCGTCAGCGGCTTGCACTCTCCAGGGTCGAGTGCTAACCATTGGGCTAGCACTCTCCTGGTGAGAGTGACAGAAGTACCGGCCGTCAGATGAGGGCCGTCAGCCGCGGGACGTGACTGCGGACGGCGGGCCCGTCCGTCGCGGGCATCGGACGACCACCCCCAGAACCCAGCAGAAGGATCGATAGCCCCATGGCCAAGATCATCGCCTTCGACGAGGAGGCCCGTCGCTCCATGGAGCGCGGCCTGAACATCCTCGCCGACACCGTCAAGGTCACCCTCGGCCCCAAGGGCCGCAACGTCGTGCTCGACAAGAAGTGGGGCGCGCCGACCATCACCAACGACGGCGTCTCCATCGCCAAGGAGATCGACCTCGAGGACCCGTACGAGAAGATCGGTGCGGAGCTCGTCAAGGAGGTCGCCAAGAAGACCGACGACGTCGCGGGTGACGGCACCACCACCGCCACCGTGCTGGCCCAGGCGCTCGTGCGCGAGGGTCTGCGCAACGTCGCGGCCGGCGCCAACCCGATCGCCCTGAAGCGCGGCATCGAGAAGGCCGTCGAGGCCGTCACCACCCAGCTCCTGGCCCAGGCCAAGGAGGTGGAGACCAAGGAGGAGATCGCCGCCACGGCCGCCATCTCCGCCGGCGACCAGGCGATCGGCGACCTGATCGCCGAGGCCCTGGACAAGGTGGGCAAGGAAGGCGTCATCACCGTCGAGGAGTCCAACGCGCTCGGTCTCGAGCTCGAGCTCACCGAGGGCATGCGGTTCGACAAGGGCTTCCTGTCGGCGTACTTCGTCACCGACCCGGAGCGCCAGGAGGCCGTCCTGGAGGACGCGTACGTCCTGCTCGTCGAGTCGAAGATCTCGAACGTCAAGGACCTGCTGCCGCTGCTGGAGAAGGTCATCCAGGCCGGCAAGCCGCTGTTCATCGTCGCCGAGGACGTCGAGGGCGAGG